>NZ_CP127160.1:0-1812500 GCF_030263915.1 Enterococcus sp. FZMF
ATGCCATCTGCTGATTCTATTTGGCAAGATCTTCAACGTTCCTTTAAAGAAGAGCTGAATCCGGCCAGTTATAGTGCTTGGATCGAGACTGCCAATGTCTTGTCGTTTGAAAAAAATCAGCTGCTGATCGAAGTACCCAGCGATCTTCATAAATCTTATTGGGAAAAAAATCTAGCTGCCAAAATTGTTGAAATGGGATTTATGAAAACTGGTGAAGAATTGATTCCTAGTTTTGTGACTGTCGAAGAAGCAGAAGCTTTAAAAACAGCCCCTTCTACTATTCAAACAGCTGCAGAAGAAAACGAGCGGCCGCCGAAATCGATCTTAAATGAAAAATACACATTTGATACCTTTGTCATCGGGAAAGGCAATCAGATGGCCCACGCTGCTGCTTTAGTTGTTGCAGAAGATCCTGGGTCTATTTATAATCCGCTGTTCTTCTATGGTGGTGTTGGTTTAGGGAAAACCCACTTGATGCACGCGATCGGTCATCAAATGTTGCTGAAACGTCCCAATGCCAAAATCAAGTACGTTAGTAGTGAAAATTTCACCAATGATTTCATTACTTCTATTCAAAAGAACAAAATGGAAGATTTTCGAAACGAATACCGCAATGTTGATCTTTTGCTGGTGGATGATATTCAATTCTTAGTCAATAAAGAAGGAACCCAAGAAGAATTCTTTAATACCTTCGAAGAACTGTATCGCAATAATAAACAGATCGTCTTGACAAGTGATCGTTTGCCAAATGAGATCCCGACTTTGCCGGAACGTTTGGTTTCCCGTTTTGCTTGGGGCTTATCCGTTGATATCACCCCGCCGGATCTAGAGACGCGGACTGCGATTTTGCGGAAAAAAGCCGAAGCCGAACGCTTGGAGATCCCCGACGATACATTAAGTTATATCGCTGGGCAGATCGATTCGAATATCCGAGAACTTGAAGGAGCACTCGTGCGGGTGCAAGCTTTTGCTACGATGCAAAACTCAGACATTACAACGAGCTTAGCAGCTGAAGCCATTAAAGCCTTGAAATCAAGCCATGGCTCGACCCAAGTTTCGATTTTGCAGATCCAAGAAGAAGTCGCAAAATACTATCACATTCATGTCAATGATCTAAAAGGGAAAAAACGGGTCAAAGGCATCGTGGTTCCACGGCAGATCGCGATGTATCTCTCTCGAGAATTGACCGATAGTTCTTTACCAAAAATCGGCGGCGAATTTGGCGGCAAAGACCATACAACGGTCATTCATGCCCATGAAAAAATTCAGCATTTAGTCGAAACAGATCCCACGATCAAAAATGAGATCGCTGAAATCAAACAAATCCTCTTCAGCTGATCTGTGGATAAGAAAAGAAGAACCAAAAAAGTTGTCCACAAGTTATTCACAGGCATTTTCGTTAGTCTAATCACTCTTTTCTCAAGTTATCCACATTACTAACAAGCCTATTACTACTATTACTTTTATTTAATAACTATAAATTAAAGGAGTATCGCTATGAAGCTAACTTTAAACCGAACAGAGTTCATGCAAGAATTACAAACTGTCCAACGGGCGATTTCAACCAAAACCACCATCCCGATCTTAACTGGAGTAAAATTATCCCTTTCCGAAAAAGGATTGACCATGACGGGGAGCAACGCCGATATTTCCATTGAAACTTTTTTAAGTGTGGAAAACGAAAAAGCGCAAATGCAAATCGAAAAAACAGGAGCGATCGTTTTACAAGCACGTTTCTTCAGCGAAATTGTTCGTCGTTTGCCTGAAAGTACCTTAACGTTAGAAGTTTTAGACAATAATCAAGTAGCGATCACTTCTGGAAAAGCCAACTTTACCGTCAACGGCTTGGATGCCGATAGTTATCCACATTTACCAGTTGTCGAAAGTCAAGATTCGATCGAGATTCCAGCGCACGTATTGAATAAGGTCGTTAGTGAAACAGTCTTTGCGGTTTCGCAACACGAAAGCCGTCCGATCTTGACTGGGGTCCACTTTGTCTTAGAAAATCAAAAATTATTAGCTGTTGCGACGGACTCACACCGTTTGAGCCAACGGGTGATTCCATTGGAAAGCGGAGAAACAGCCTTCAACATCGTGATTCCTGGCAAAAGCTTAACGGAACTTTCTCGTTCCTTAACAGATGAAGAAGAAGCGATCCAAATCAGCATTATGGATAACCAAGTATTGTTCCAAACGAAAACCATGAAATTCTATTCTCGTTTATTGGAAGGAACTTACCCAGATACCAACCGTCTGATTCCTTCAAGCTTCAATACTGAGATTGAATTTTCTGTCCCAGAATTGTTACAAGCCATCGAACGGGCGTCATTGCTTTCTCATGAAGGCCGTAACAACATCGTTCGTTTGGCGATCTCCGAAGAAGCCGTTGTCTTATATGGAAACTCACCAGAAATCGGGAAAGTCGAAGAAGATCTTTCTTTTGAAAAAGTGACCGGCGACCCATTAGAGATCTCTTTCAATCCTGACTATATGAAAGCAGCACTCCGAGCATTTGGTGACACCAGCATTGTGATCCGCTTTATCTCAGCGATCCGTCCCTTTACATTGGAGCCGACAGAGAGCAAAGGCAGCTTTATCCAGCTGATCACACCGGTGCGAACCAACTAGTTTTTCATGTCTTTTGAAAAAAGTTGAAACAATCTTCTGAAAATGAATAAATGAGTTAAAAGGGCTTAAAATCGTTTTTAAGCCCTTTTTTCTATTTTGGCTTCTTTTTTGTCTAAAAGCAGTAAGTCTTCTGAGAATGAAAAATATGCCGATGAATTTGTTTTCTTGGCAAAAAAAGAGTATAATAGAGCTAAACGCTCTTTGATAGAATTGAGGGGAATTATGAAAATGCAAATACCGTTAGAAACGGAATACATGACACTTGGACAAATGCTCAAAGAAGTCAGTGTGATCAGCAGCGGCGGCCAAGCGAAATGGTACCTTGCAGAGCACACCGTTTTTGTCGACGGCGAGCCAGAAAATCGACGAGGGCGCAAATTGTATGCGGGAATGCGTGTTGAGCTACCTGATGAAGGTACTTTTTTTATGGTGAAGAAGGAAGACGCCGATGCGCCTGAATGAGTTGCATTTAAGCAATTATCGGAACTATGATTCGCTGACACTGACTTTTGAGAAAGGTCTGGTCATTTTTTTAGGCGAAAACGCGCAAGGAAAAACCAATATTTTAGAAAGCATCTATGTATTGGCGATGACCAAAAGCCACCGCACCTCCAGCGAGCAAGAGCTTATCCGCTGGGACACAGAAGGGGCGCGGATCTCTGGCAGTGTCAGTCGGGGGCGCTCAACGATCCCGTTAGAACTGTTTTTGTCAAAAAAAGGACGAAAAACGAAAGTAAACCACATTGAGCAAAAAAAGCTCAGTAGTTACATAGGGCAGTTGAATGTCATTTTATTTGCTCCAGAAGACCTCTCCCTTGTAAAAGGAAGTCCCCAAGTCCGCCGCAAATTTCTCGATATGGAAATAGGGCAGATCGATCCAATCTATCTTTATGATCTCGTTCAATACCAATCCGTTTTGAAACAGCGCAATCAATACTTAAAACAGCTGAATGAAAAAAAACAGACCGATGAGATCTATTTAGATGTTTTGACGGAACAGCTGGTGGCTTTCGGCAGTAAAATCATTTTAGCCAGACAACGATTTGTTCAGCGCTTGGCGTATTGGGCAAATCAGCTGCACCAAAAGATCAGCCAAGGAAAAGAAACCTTGCAGATCGACTACTTATCGAATGTGCCTGGTGAGGCGAGTACGCTGGAGGAGATCCAACAGCAATTTGTCAAAGCCTTGGCACTAGTCAAAGACCGTGAACGATTTCGGCAAGTCACGTTGGCAGGTCCCCATCGAGACGATCTGGATTTTTTGATCAATGAGAAAAATGTTCAGACTTTTGGTTCGCAAGGACAGCAGCGAACGACCGCCTTAAGTGTTAAATTGGCAGAAATCGATTTGATGAAAGAAGAAACGGGGGAATATCCCGTCCTTTTATTAGATGACGTTATGAGTGAGCTGGATGATTCCCGACAACTGCATTTATTGGAGACCATTGAAGGAAAAGTTCAGACCTTTCTGACAACGACGACATTAGAACATGTGAAAGACAAAATGTCTGTGGAAGCAGAGATTTTTTATGTAGAGCAAGGACATATTAAAGGAGAATAGACTGAATGACAGAAGAAGAAAAAAGCTTAGTTGAACGTGCAAAAGCCTATGATGCCAGTCAGATCCAAGTGTTGGAAGGACTAGAAGCCGTCCGCAAACGACCTGGGATGTATATTGGTTCTACCAGTTCAGAAGGTTTGCACCACTTAGTATGGGAAATCGTCGATAACTCGATCGATGAAGCACTAGCAGGCTTTGCCTCAAGTATTCAAGTGATCATTGAACCAGATAATAGTATTACGGTCGTCGATGACGGTCGGGGGATCCCCGTTGATATCCAAGCCAAAACAGGCCGTCCAGCGGTAGAAACCGTCTTTACGATCCTGCATGCCGGCGGGAAATTCGGCGGTGGCGGCTACAAAGTATCTGGTGGACTGCACGGGGTAGGTTCCTCCGTCGTTAATGCGTTATCCACGACTTTAGACGTAAAAGTCTATAAAGAAGGCAAAGTGTATTATCAAGAATACCATCGTGGGGCAGTCGTTGATGACTTGAAAGTGATCGATGAAACCGACCGCCACGGAACGACCGTCCACTTTGTTCCAGATCCAGAGATCTTTACGGAAACAACCGTATTCAATTTTGATAAATTAGCGACACGGGTTCGGGAATTAGCCTTCTTGAACCGTGGCTTAAAAATCTCGATCGAAGACAAACGGGAAGAAAAACCCGTCTTGAAAGAATATCATTACGACGGCGGGATCAAGAGCTATGTGGAGCATTTGAATGCAAGTAAGACAGTGATTTTCCCAGATCCGATCTACTTAGAAGGAGAACAACAAGGAATCACGGTTGAAGTTTCCATGCAATATACCGATAGCTACCACAGCAACCTGTTGAGTTTTGCCAACAACATCCATACCTATGAAGGCGGAACCCATGAATTCGGGTTTAAGACTGCCTTGACACGGGTGATCAATGATTACGCCCGCAAGTCAAAATTGATGAAAGAAAACGACGAAAACCTGACCGGAGAAGATGTTCGGGAAGGATTGACGGCAGTTATCTCTATCAAGCATCCAGATCCTCAGTTTGAGGGACAAACGAAAACCAAATTAGGAAATTCGGAAGTGCGGACAGTCACTGATCGTCTCTTTTCCGAACATTTCACGAAATTCTTGATGGAAAACCCGAATGTGGGTCGTCAAGTCGTGGAAAAAGGACTTTTGGCATCAAAAGCCCGTCAAGCAGCCAAACGTGCCCGAGAAATGACTCGCCGAAAAGGTGCGTTAGAAATCAGTAACTTACCTGGGAAATTAGCCGACTGTTCCAGTAATGATCCAGAAAAATGCGAATTGTTTATCGTCGAAGGAGATTCTGCCGGCGGTTCAGCAAAACAAGGCCGCAGTCGCGAATTCCAAGCGATCTTACCGATCCGTGGGAAAATTTTAAATGTCGAAAAAGCCAGCATGGACAAAATCTTAGCAAACGAAGAGATCCGTTCATTGTTTACGGCAATGGGAACTGGGTTTGGTGCTGATTTTGATGTAGCAAAAGCCCGTTACCACAAGCTAGTTATCATGACCGATGCCGATGTCGATGGTGCCCATATTCGGACCCTGCTTTTGACGCTGTTCTATCGTTATATGCGTCCAATCGTTGAAGCTGGTTATGTCTATATCGCACAACCGCCATTGTACGGTGTCAAACAAGGGAAAAATATCCACTATATCCAACCCGGCAAGAATGCCGAACAAGATTTGAAAAATACGATTGAATCACTGCCTGCGACACCAAAACCAACGGTTCAACGCTACAAAGGTCTAGGGGAAATGGATGACCACCAGTTATGGGAAACCACGATGGACCCTGAAAACCGGATGATGCTGCGGGTCAGCGTAGATGATGCCATAGAAGCCGATCAAATTTTTGAAATGCTGATGGGGGATCGCGTCGAACCAAGACGGGCCTTTATCGAAGAAAACGCGCACTACGTGAAAAATCTTGACATCTAGCCAATCGTAGAGGAGGAAACAGCTTGAGTGAAGAAGCAAAACAAAATATTCATGACGTCAATCTGACCAGTGAAATGCGCGAGTCCTTTATCGATTATGCAATGAGTGTAATTGTTGCTAGGGCTTTACCAGATGTGCGGGATGGCTTAAAGCCGGTTCACCGCCGAATTTTATATGGAATGAATGAATTAGGGGTCACACCAGACAAGCCCCATAAAAAATCAGCCCGGATCGTCGGCGATGTCATGGGGAAATACCATCCCCATGGGGACAGTGCGATCTATGAATCAATGGTGCGGATGGCACAGCCCTTTAGCTATCGCTACATGCTAGTCGATGGCCACGGAAACTTTGGTTCAGTCGATGGTGACGGTGCCGCTGCGATGCGGTATACCGAAGCCCGCATGAGTAAACTGGCGATGGAGATGCTGCGGGACATCAACAAAGATACCGTTGATTTCCAAAGCAACTATGATGATACAGAACGAGAACCAGCGGTATTACCTGCCCGCTTCCCGAACCTTTTGGTCAACGGGACGACTGGGATCGCTGTTGGGATGGCGACCAATATCCCGCCTCATAACTTGAATGAAGTCATTGCAGCCATCGATCTATTGATGGAAAATCCAGAAGTCACAACGAGTGAATTGATGGAAGTCCTACCAGGACCAGACTTCCCAACTGGCGGGATCGTGATGGGAAAATCCGGTATTCGCCGTGCCTATGAAACAGGGAAAGGGTCGATCACTGTTCGCGGAAAAGTCGAAGTGACTGAAATGCCCAACGGCAAAGAACGGATCTTAGTGACTGAATTGCCATATATGGTCAATAAAGCGAAGTTGATCGAACGGATCTCTGAGCTGCACCGTGACAAACGGATCGAAGGAATCACCGATCTGCGGGATGAATCGTCTCGTGAAGGCATGCGGATCGTGATCGACGTTCGTCGCGACGTCAGTGCGTCGGTGATCTTAAATAATCTCTACAAAATGACAGCACTGCAATCTTCTTTTGGCTTTAATATGTTAGCCATTGAAAAAGGCGTGCCGAAGATTTTGAGCTTGAAACGAATTTTAGAAAACTACATCGAGCACCAACAAGAAGTGGTGACTCGTCGGACACAGTTTGATAAAAACAAAGCAGAAGCTCGTGCCCACATCTTGGAAGGGTTACGGATCGCATTGGATCATATCGATGAGATCATTGCTTTGATCCGGGCCTCAAATTCTGATGATGAAGCAAAAAATAGCATGATGGAGCGCTTCAAATTGTCCGATCGCCAAGCGCAAGCGATTTTAGATATGCGTTTGCGTCGCTTGACTGGTTTGGAACGCGACAAGATCGAAAACGAGTACCAAGGCTTGTTAGAATTTATCGCTGATTTGACAGACATTTTAGCAAATCCACAACGGGTCCTAGAGATCATCCAAACGGAGTTGCAAGAATTAGGCCAACGCTTTGGCGATGATCGCCGGACTGAATTATTGGTTGGGGAAGTCTTAAGTCTTGAAGATGAAGATTTGATCGAAGAAGAAGAAATCGTCATTACCTTGACGAACAATGGGTACATCAAACGAGTAGCTAAGTCTGAATTCCGTGCACAACGCCGCGGCGGACGTGGCGTTCAAGGAATGGGGATCCACGATGAAGACTTCGTGAAGACGTTGGTTTCTTGTTCGACTCATGACACATTACTGTTCTTCACCAATAAAGGGAAAGTTTATAAAGCCAAAGGCTATGAAATTCCTGAGTATGGTCGGGCAGCCAAAGGGATCCCTGTGATCAATCTCCTAGGGATCGATTCTAGCGAACGGATCGAAGCGATCATTTCGGCTTCTGGTGGGCCTCAAGAAGGACGCTACTTGTTCTTCACGACGCGTCTAGGTGTGGTCAAACGGACCTCAGTGACGGCCTTTTCAAATATCCGTGCCAATGGTCTGATTGCGATCGGTCTTCGGGAAAATGATGAGTTGGTCAATGTAATTGAAACCCACGGCGAAGATGTCGTGATCATCGGAACCCACGATGGCTACTCTGTGACCTTCAAAGAAGCCCTTGTGCGGGATATGGGCCGAACAGCTGCTGGTGTGCGAGGCATTCGTCTAAGAGACGGAGACTACGTGGTAGGCGCTGCAGTGATCACAGAAGACAGTGAAGTCTTGGTCATCACTGAGAACGGCTATGGCAAGCGTACCAAAGGCTCTGAATACCCAATCAAAGGTCGGGGCGGAAAAGGGATCAAAACAGCCAACATTACGGCGAAAAATGGTCCATTAGCCGGCTTGACGACGGTCAGCGGTGAGGAAGACATCATGGTGATCACCGATAAAGGCGTCTTGATTCGTTTCAATGTAGCGACTGTTTCCCAAACTGGTCGGGCAACCTTAGGGGTTCGTTTGATGAAGATGGAAAACAATGCCAAAGTAGTGACGATGGCAACGGTTGAACCAGAAGTCGAAGAAGAACTAGCGACTGCTGAAGAAACAGCGGTACAAGACGTACCAGTTGTGGAAGAAGCAACGGAAGACACCACGGATACACAAGAATAAGCAATACGTTTTCTAGGAAGACAGCAAGCTGCGAACCTGCAGCTTGCTGTCTTCTTACTCTTTTTCAAAAAATCGGCAGCAGCTGACGTATTTATCAGTGTAAGCGATTGTTTGCGGTGATGGGTAGATGCAGGGACGCAAAAAAACAGCTTGCAGTAAGGACGAAAAAAGTGTATAATAATTATTTGTGAGTAGTCTAATTAGACCACTCTCTCTGCTCCTAGAAAACTAGGGGCCAAAGTCCACAGGGAGGTGAAAAATCAATGGAAAACACGAAATATGAGATTTTATATATCATTCGTCCAAACATTGATGAAGAAGCAAAAGCCGCATTGATCGCTCGTTTTGACTCAATCTTAACTGATAACGGCGCTGAAGTTATCGAATCAAAAGATTGGCAAAAACGCCGTCTAGCGTATGAAATGGATGGATTCCGTGAGGGTATCTATCACATCGTTAAAGTTTCTTCTTCAACAACTGCAAGTGCAATCAACGAGTTTGACCGTCTTGCGAAAATCAATGATGACATTATCCGTCACATGATTGTCAAAGAAGAAGCATAATATTGTTTCACATGAAACAAAAGCGATGAGGAGATGATGAACTTTGATTAATAATGTTGTACTAGTAGGAAGACTAACCAAAGATCCTGATTTACGTTACACTTCTAATGGCACTGGTGTCGCAACCTTTACCTTGGCGGTAAACCGCAATTTTACCAACCAAAGTGGAGAGCGCGAAGCTGATTTCATCAACTGTGTTATTTGGAGAAAACCAGCGGAAACATTAGCAAACTATGCACGCAAAGGAACTTTATTAGGGGTTACTGGACGTATTCAAACCCGTTCATACGACAACCAACAAGGCCAACGTGTTTATGTAACAGAAGTCGTTGCTGACAACTTCCAATTATTAGAGTCGCGGAATGCTTCCGAGCAAAGACGCACAACTGATAGCGGATCTGGCAGTAACAATACGTATAACTCAAACAGTTCTTCTGGATTTGGTAACAATAACTCAAATCAAACTCAATCCTCTCAACCATCAGGAATGCCTAATTTTGATCGAGACAACTCCGATCCATTCGGAAACTCATCAATCGACATTTCAGACGATGATTTACCATTCTAAGAAATTGATAGGAGGGAAATAGGATGGCACAACAAAGAAGAGGCGGACGCAAACGTCGTAAAGTAGACTACATTGCTGCAAACCATATTGAACATATCGATTATAAAGATATTGAATTACTAAAACGTTTCATTTCAGAACGTGGTAAAATCTTACCACGTCGTGTAACTGGTACTGGTGCGAAAAACCAACGCAAACTTACCATTGCAATCAAACGTGCGCGTATCATGGGATTACTTCCATTCGTAGGCGAAGAATAAATCGAATGATTTTTATTGACAAGTTTCTTTTGAAGCTTGTCAATTTTTTTATCCATCGAAGAGTAACTTGTTATTTTATATATAGATAGAATAACGAATGATAGAAATTTTTTCCTGGTTGGTTCACCAAAAAAGTTTCACGTGGAACTTTTTTGCATCAATCGCCTATTTGATTGTTTTGTGGTAAAATAAGGAACAAAGCTTCAAAAAAATGGGATGATACATTGAGGGGTAAAAAAGATGGCAGCAATTGGGTTGATTTCAATTGATAATTACGATGATTTGATTGAGAAAAAAGACGACAAACAAGTTTCTTATTTGAACTCGCTGATCACGACATTGATTTCTGATTGGGCAAGTGAGAATCATGTTTTTTACAAACGAATCAATTCCGAGCGGTTTCTTTTCGTCGCGAAGTATTCAGATATTGAGCGGATGAAGGAAGAAAAATTCCAATTTTTGACTAGAGTACGGCAAGTTGCGGAGAAAAATGATCTGCCATTAACGATCAGTATGGGGATCTCCTATGGGGAAGAGTCTTTTGAAGAGATCGGGGAAGTGGCACAAAACAATCTCGACATTGCGTTAGTTCGCGGCGGTGATCAAGTCGTTTTAAAAGAAGCCAAAGAAGAAGCGAAACCGCAATTCTTTGGTGGCAATACAGACGGCACACCTAAGAGAACGCGTGTTCGTTCTCGTGCCATGAGTACGGCGTTGAGAAAGATTTTTGCTGAAAACCAGCGGATCTTTATCATGGGTCATCGTTACCCAGACATGGATGCCTTAGGTTCGGCTTTTGGGGTGGCATACATGGCAATGATGAGCGACAAAGAATGCTACATCATTTTAAATCCAAAAGAGATCACCGCAGACATTCAGCGGGCATTGGAAGAATTGAAAAAATACCCCGAGTTGGAACGATTTGTGATCACTGGGGAAGAAGCAGTTAATTTATCAAATGAAGAAAGTGTGCTAGTGATGGTAGATTACCATAAGCCATCGATGTCGATCTCGCAAGCGGTCTATGATGAATTTGACAAAATCGCAGTGATCGATCACCATCGTCGCGGGGATGAGTTTCCCGATAAGCCACTATTGACGTATATTGAATCTTCCGCATCTTCGGCATCGGAACTGGTAGCAGAATTGATCCAGTATCGTGCTTCTCGCAGATCGCAAGTCCCGAAATTTATTACGACTTCTTTATTAGCGGGCATCTACGTGGATACGAAGAACTTCACGGTGCGAACCACTGGTCGGACCTTTGATATTGCTGGTTATTTGAAAAACCAAGGCGCAGATACGTCATTGGTTCAATACATGTTGAGTACAGATCTCGATTCCTATTTGATGATCAGTGAACTGGTTTCTCGCAGCCAGCATTTCCGAGAAGATATCGTGATTGCTGCAGCGGATGAAGATCGGGTGTACGATAGTGTCACCGTTGCGAAAGCGGCCGATACACTGCTATCGATCAATGGGATCCATGCCGCATTTGTCATTACGAAACAACCAGGAGATTTGATCGGTATCAGTGCTAGAAGCACTGGTAAAGTCAATGTACAAACCTTGATGGAGGCATTAGGCGGCGGCGGACATTTTACCAACGCAGCCACGCAAATAAAGAACAGCAGCATTGGTGATGTAGAAAACCAGCTGCGAGCGGAATTAACGAAAAATGAACAATAACAAGGAGTGACCAAGATGAAAGTTATTTTCTTACAAGATGTCAAAGGCAAAGGCAAAAAAGGCGATATCAAGGAAGTCCCTAATGGCTACGCACAAAACTTTCTGATCAAAAACAACTTAGCCAAACCTGCCAACAATGAAAGCATGGCAGAATTAAAAGGCAAACAAAAAGCCAAAGAAAAACAAGACGCAGAAGTCTTAGCAGAAGCGAAAGAGTTAAAAGCACTTCTTGAAAAAGAAGAAACCGTTGTGAAGATCAATGCCAAAGCAGGGGAAGATGGCCGCTTGTTCGGTTCGATCCCATCAAAACAAATCGCAGATGCCTTGAACAAGCAATACAAAATCAAGATCGACAAACGCAAAATCGAATTGGATCAGCCGATCCGTGCATTAGGCTTTACGCAAGTACCTGTAAAATTGCACCCACAAGTAACAGCAACGATCAATGTTCATACCATCCAAGAATAAGCATTACTCCCAACAGTCACATGTTGGGGTTTTTTTCGGCAAACGTCCAAGCAATCTTGTACTTTGGATGGGAATCTTGTAGAATGAATGGACGAAGGAGCGAATGGCATGAATGAAGTTTGGCAAAATCAAGTTCCCCCACAAGATATTGAAGCGGAACAAGCGGTCCTAGGGGCAGTCTTTTTAGATGCCGATGCGATCATCGATGCAATGGAAGTAATCGCCCCAAAAGATTTTTATCGCCGCAGCCATCAAATAATTTTTCAAGCAATGATCCAGTTGAACGACCGTAGTGAATCGATCGACTTGATTACGTTGAAAGCAGAAATTGAAAAAAGCAACAGTCTTGAAGATGTTGGCGGCCTGACGTATCTGACTGAATTGAGTCAAGCTTCACCATCAGCAGCAAGTATTGCTTATTATGCGAAGATCGTTGACGACAAAGCCACGTTACGCAATCTGATCCAAACAGCGAGCCGCATCGTAACCAAAGGCTTTGAACAAGATGAAGATGTGCAGTCGATCATTGATCAAGCAGAAAAAAGTATTTTAGAAGTATCCGAAAAGCGCAATAGCAATGGCTTCCAATCGATAGCGGAAGTCTTGAATCGGACGATCGAAACGATCGATCAGTTGGCGCAAAACAATGAAGAAATCACCGGATTACCTACGGGTTATGCGGCTTTAGACAAAATGACGGCGGGGCTGCAAAAAGAAGAGCTGATTATTCTCGCTGCCCGCCCCGCGGTAGGGAAAACCGCGTTTGCCTTGAATATCGCGCAAAATGTCGGAACGAAAACCGATCGTTCCGTAGCGATCTTTAGTCTGGAAATGGGGGCTGAATCATTGGTCAATCGGATGCTGTGTGCGGAAGGCTCGATTGAGGCCAGTCACTTGCGGACGGGGCAGCTCTCAGAAGAAGAGTGGCGGAATTTGATCGTTGCCATGGGCAGTCTTTCTAACGCCAATATCTATATCGATGATACCCCTGGGATCAAGATCTCTGAGATTCGGGCACGTTGTCGGAAACTGGCGCAAGAAAAAGGTAATCTCGGCTTGATTTTGATCGACTACTTGCAGCTGATTGAAGGAACGGGTCGCGAAAACCGCCAACAAGAAGTCTCTGAGATCTCTCGCCAATTAAAGAAACTGGCGAAGGAATTAAAAGTGCCAGTGATCGCACTGTCTCAGCTTTCTCGGGGTGTGGAACAACGACAAGACAAGCGTCCTGTTTTAAGTGATATTCGGGAATCAGGATCGATTGAGCAGGATGCCGATATCGTTGCTTTCTTGTACCGAGATGACTACTACCGCAGCGAAGGCGACGATGACGATGAACCAGAAGAACAACAAAACAACAATGTGATCGAAGTCATTATCGAGAAAAACCGGAGTGGTGCCCGGGGGACCGTCGAACTTCTATTTATCAAAGAATACAATAAGTTCTCCTCGGTCTCGCCGCGAGAAGAGTTCGGGTAAGACACCAACGATGTGAGAAACCAAGGCTCCTGCTGCCGTCTGCATTGCGCTGATGGCAGCAGGGCTTTTTTTATGTGCTGACTTTATTCGTTTTTACGTGTATAAATAATTATTGAGAAGAAAATAGTTCGTTTTTTACCCCTGAAAAATGAGAATTTAAAACGATTATTCGATTTTAGATTGAAAGAGCTTGCGAATCTTGTTACAATACTTAAGGAATGCACTAATTAAAGAAAGAGGTCATTATATGTCATCTGTAGTAGTAGTAGGTACACAATGGGGCGATGAAGGTAAAGGAAAGATTACGGACTTTTTGAGTGAAAACGCGGAAGTCATTGCACGTTATCAAGGTGGAGACAATGCCGGCCATACGATTAAATTTGACGGTGTGACCTATAAACTGCATTTGATTCCTTCTGGGATCTTTTATGCAGATAAAATCAGTGTCATTGGAAACGGGGTCGTTGTGAACCCGAAATCATTAGTTAAAGAATTAGCATACTTGAAAGAAAACAATATAATAACAGAAAACTTAAAGATCTCTGATCGTGCTCATGTTATTTTACCTTACCATATCCATTTGGATCAGCTGCAAGAAGATGCCAAAGGTGACAACAAGATCGGTACGACGATCAAAGGGATTGGACCAGCCTATATGGATAAAGCTGCCAGAGTCGGCATTCGGATCGCTGATCTTTTAGACAAAGAAATTTTTGAAGAACGTCTGCGTATCAACTTAGAAGAAAAAAATCGTCAATTCGTGAAAATGTTTGACGCAGAGCCAATCGCTTTTGAAGACATTTTTGAAGAGTATTACGAATATGGCCAACAAATCAAAAAATATGTGACGGATACTTCGGTGATCCTTAACGATGCCTTAGATGAAGGCAAACGAGTTTTATTTGAAGGGGCACAAGGCGTGATGCTGGATATCGACCAAGGAACCTATCCTTTCGTGACATCATCCAACCCCGTTGCTGGAGGTGTCACCATCGGTAGTGGTGTGGGCCCTTCAAAAATCAACAAAGTCGTTGGTGTCTGCAAAGCTTACACCTCTCGGGTAGGAGATGGTCCTTTCCCAACGGAACTGTTTGATGAAACAGGTGAACAAATTCGTAAGATCGGTCGTGAATACGGAACAACGACAGGACGTCCTCGCCGTGTGGGCTGGTTTGATACCGTCGTGATGCGCCATTCAAAACGGGTTTCAGGGATCACGAACCTATCCCTTAACTCGATCGATGTTTTGAGCGGCTTAGAAACCGTGAAGATCTGTACCGCTTATGAACTAGATGGCGAATTGATCTATCATTACCCAGCAAGCTTGAAAGAGTTGAACCGCTGCAAACCAGTCTACGAAGAACTTCCTGGCTGGTCTGAAGACATTACTGGCTGCAAAACATTGGCAGATCTGCCAGAAAATGCACGCAATTACGTTCACCGCATCTCTGAATTAGTCGGTGTCCGCATTTCGACCTTCTCGGTAGGACCAGACCGCAGCCAAACCAACATTTTAGAAAGTGTTTGGGCGCAAATCTAATCTGACGTAAAAGCATCAGAACAAGACGAAGATTTCCTATGTCAAAAGCAGTCAACGATAAGTTTGGCTGCTTTTGATGAGAATTTCTTCTGTCTTGTTCTTTTTTTGCTATAATAGGGGGTAACGAGAGGGGTGAAACCATGTTTCAAATCATGACAGATTCCTGCTGTGATTTACCAGCAGCAAGATTAGCGGAGCTAGATGTTGCGTATATTCCGATGCTGATCGAATTAGACGGCAAAGAATATATCGATGATATGGGCAAAGAATTTGATACGGAATGGTTTTTAGGAAAACTAAAAGAACATGCGCAGCCGACAACTTCTCAAATCAATGTCGGACGTTATATGGAGTATTTTCGGCCGTATGTCGAAGCGGGCACACCGGTCCTTTATTTAGGTTTTTCTTCAGGAATGAGCGGCTCATTCCAAAGTGCCGTCCAAGCCGTAGCCTTACTAAAAGAAGAATACAAAGAAGTTGCGATCACCTTGATCGATACGCGCTCTGCGAGTTTAGGCGAAGGCTTCTTAGTGGCTGAAGCAGCCCAACAAAAAGCCCAAGGACGTTCGTTGCTAGAAGTCAGCCAATGGGTAGAAGAAAACAAACTGCGTTTAGATTCATGGGTCACCGTCGACGATTTAAAACAATTGGAACGCGGCGGCAGAATCTCTAAAACGGCGGCAGCGATCGGCGGATTGCTGAACGTGAAACCAATTATTACCGTCGATACTGCGGGAAAATTACGCAGCGTTGATCGAGTGCGGGGACGCAACAAAGCGATCCAAAAAATCGTGGATCAAACCATCGCCAATCTTCACGAATCAAAAACCAATACGGTTTATTTTGCCAATGCTGGCGATGCCGAAGCAGCGGAGAAAGTCATCAAACGTTTGACCGAAAAAGTTCCTGACATTATTATTCATCATTATCCATTAGGTCCAACGATCTCCAGTCATACCGGCTACGGCTGCTTGGCGCTGTTTTCATTCGGCAAAGCCCGTTTAGAACAAGCGTAACCTGCCAAAAATACCCGAAGCACCTAGACAAAATAAAAGAAACGCTCCAGTTGCAGCCTTGGTGGCGGGCAACTGGAGCGTTCTTTTTTTCAAAAGCAGCTTATTGATTCATTTCTGCTACGCGTTTTTGGACATCTTTGTTTTCTAAGAATTCATCGTAGGTCGTTTCGGCACGATCCACCACGCCTTTGCTAGAGACCGCAATGATACGGTTCGCAAGGGTTTGAATAAATTGGTGGTCATGAGAAGCAAACAACAATGAGCCGGTGAAGGCCATCAAGCCATCGTTTAATGCGGTGATCGATTCTAAGTCCAAGTGATTGGTTGGATCATCCAATACCAATACGTTGGCTTTTGAAAGCATCATTTTCGACAACATGCAGCGAACTTTTTCGCCCCCGGAAAGAACATTGACGGGTTTTAATACTTCGTCACCAGAGAATAACATGCGACCTAGGAAGCTGCGCAAGAAGGTATTGTCGTCTTCTTCTTTGCTTGCGTATTGACGCAACCAATCAACGATCGGGGTATCCGTATCAAATTCGCTGGTCGTATCTTTTGGCAAGTAGGCATGCTGCGTGGTCACGCCCCAACGAACACTACCTGTATCAGGAGTGATTTCCCCCATGATGACTTTGAATAGCGTCGTGGTGGTGATATCGCTATTGGCAACAAAAGCGACTTTGTCGTCTTTATTCAAGGTGAAAGAGATATTGTCTAAAATCTTTTTGCCGTCGATCGTCACACTGACATTGTCGACTTGCAGCAAGTCATTCCCGATTTCACGTTCTGGTTTAAAACCGACAAACGGGTAACGGCGAGACGAAGGTTGAATATCATCAAGAGTGATTTTATCCAACATTTTTTTCCGAGATGTTGCTTGTTTGGATTTTGATGCATTGGCACTAAAGCGTGCGATAAAGTCTTGCAGTTCTTTGATCTGCTCTTCTTTTTTGGCATTTGATTGGGATTGTAATTTCGCAGCTAATTGGCTTGATTCCAACCAGAAATCATAGTTGCCGACAAACAATTTGATTTTGCCGAAGTCTAGATCGGCCATATGGGTACAAACTTTATTTAAGAAGTGGCGGTCATGGGAAACAACAATGACGGTGTTGTCAAAGTTGATCAGAAACTCTTCTAACCAGTTGATAGATTGGATATCCAATCCGTTGGTAGGCTCATCTAGGAGCAAGACGTCTGGCTTACCGAAAAGGGCTTGTGCCAGTAAGACTTTCACCCGTTGACCAGCAGTTAGATCTTTCATCAAGACATGATGCAATTCATCGGGAATGTTCAAGCCTTGCAAAAGAACAGCTGCTTCGGGCTCTGCTTCCCAGCCATCAAGTTCCGCAAATTCGCCTTCTAGTTCGGCGGCACGAATCCCATCTTCATCAGAAAAGTCTTCCTTCATGTAGATCGCGTCTTTTTCTTTCATCACTTCGTAGAGACGTTTATGGCCCATGATGACCGTTTCGATCACTGGAAACTCTTCGTAATCATAGTGGTTCTGCTTCAAGACAGCCATCCGTTCATCAGGACCTAAAGACACATTCCCGGTTGAAGGTTGGATCTCACCAGATAAAATTTTTAAAAAAGTTGATTTACCAGCACCATTTGCACCAATCAAACCATAACAATTACCAGGCGTAAACTTAATATTAACATCATCAAACAGTTTGCGGTCTGAAAAATGCAAACTTACATCACTTACTGTAATCAATTCTTTTCCTCACTTTATATAAATTGACATGGAGTCTCCTAGCATTATAGCGATGAATGTTGAAACTTTCAAGTAAAGCCGAGGATTTCATCAGGAAAGGCTTAGGGCTGGTGAAAGAAAAATTTTGGCTGCTGCTGCCTTCCTAGTAGAACCTGACGGCTTCCTATGCTAGAGTATTGGTAGAATAGTTAGACAAAGGAGCAGACGAATGGTGGATTGGTTGGTTGGATTGTCGCCATGGCAGCAAGCGTTGGCGGGGACGATCTTTACGTATGGTATGACGGCGCTTGGGGCAGCGCTAGTCTTTTTCTTCAAAGAAATCAATAAAAATGTCCTGAATACGATGCTGGGGTTTGCCTCTGGCGTGATGATCGCTGCTAGTTTCTGGTCGTTATTAGATCCTGCGATCGCACGAGCCGAAGAAAATGGCGACATTCCGTGGCTTGTGGTCAGCATCGGGTTTGGTTTGGGTGGTTTGTTTCTATATGCAGCAGATAAGACGCTCCCGCATATGCATTTTGGTCCGAATCATGAAACAGAAGGTTTGCCCAGTCATTTGAAGCGAACGATCTTGCTGGTCTTTTCCATCACGCTGCATAATATCCCAGAAGGCTTGGCGGTAGGGGTAGCGTTTGGGGCGGCGGCTAGTGCCGATGATCCGCGAGCAGCGATCTTAGCGGCGCTTTCGGTAGCGATCGGGATCGGGATCCAAAATTTTCCAGAAGGCGCAGCCGTTTCGATCCCCTTGCGCCAAGAAGGGTTAAGCCGAACCAAAGCCTTTATGTACGGACAAGCGTCAGGGATCGTAGAACCGATCGCCGGTGTGATCGGAGCTTTGCTAGTAACGAGTATGTCCGCTGTGTTGCCGTATGCGTTGGCTTTTGCAGCGGGTGCTATGATCTATGTAGTGGTGGAAGAATTGATTCCAGAAGCGCAGCAAACCTTGACGAGTCGCCGCCATTTTGCGGTCTTTGGCGTCATGCTAGGCTTTATCTTAATGATGGTTTTAGATGTAGCATTAGGCTGATCGATAAAAAAACACCTGACTTTCCAAAAGTCAGGTGTTTTTGATTTACTTGTAATTAACGATAATATTTTCTTGGCTTTTGGCGAATCGATGTTAACCAGCGAACGATCAAAACAGCTAGCAGCAAAGGAATCCCGAAACGGAAGACCAATCCGATCAACCCACCAATAATGCCTAATACAACGGATAAAACAAGGGATGCTGCGATTAAAACTGCCACGACAGTAACGATTCTTCCTAATAAACTTTCTGTATTCATTGTGACTCCTCCTAGACTTTTTTTCTTATCCCTAGCATAGCAAGAAAGAAAAAGAAACACATCCAACTTAAGACGGAATAATTGCTCCGCCGTGCGCCATAGGTTTGTGATAAACTAAACATGAATGAATCATGAAAGGAGTCAAAAAGAATGAATGCAGAAATTCTCACGAACCAAGTCATCACAGAAGGAGGGTGCAATGCCTGCTTGCCTTATGAACTCAATACCTTCACGCTGCAGCTGCCGGATGGTCGTAGTTTTTCGTTAGAAAACTTGGATGTTGCTGCATTGGTGATGCCAATTGCCCAGATCAATCAGTGGCAGACTCGCTTATTATTAGAAGAAGACGAAGGATTGATCTATCAAAAAGGAACGCAAGAAGTAATTTTCGTAGAGGGCAGCCGTCAGGATACGTTTTCCAGCAAAGGACAGACGATTTCTTGTCCGAAAAAGAGTTGCGAAGCTGACGTCTTTGCCACAACCAATCGAGTGCTGACAGAATTGTTTGGCATCGAACCGATTTCCTTCGTTCTGCGGGCTGCACAAGCATAAGAGGACGAAAAAAAGCCGCTTGCGCATGTACCGACCTTTTAAAGTTAGCTTTTTAGTCTAACTATTGGAAGTCATGACAGCAAGTGGCTGTTTTTTCGTATCGTTACTTACGGATCTGGCCTTCGCCATAAATAATGTATTTGGTAGAAGTCAGTGCTTCTAACCCCATTGGCCCACGGGCATGGAGTTTTTGCGTCGAGATGCCGATCTCGGCACCAAAGCCAAACATAAAGCCATCCGTGAAACGGGTCGAGGCATTGACGTAAACCGCCGCCGCATCAACTTCTTTCAAGAAGCGTTGGGAAGCGAAATAATCATCGGTGATGATCGCTTCGGAGTGCTTCGTATTGTAGCGATTGATGTGAGCAATGGCTTCTTCTAGCGAAGCCACCACTTTGATCGCTAAGATATAGTCTAAAAACTCGGTTGCCCAGTCCTCTTCAGTGGCAAGCTGTGCATTGTTCAAAAACGCCAATGCTTTTTGATCCCCTCGCAATTCGACTTGATCGGCAAACTGCTTTTCTACCATAGGCAAAAACTCCGCTGCCACTGCTTCATGGACGAGGATCGTTTCGATGGCATTGCAGACAGAAGGGCGTTGAGTCTTTGCATTCGTGACGATCGCCAGTGCCATCGGCAGCTGGGCTGCTTGGTCGATGTAGATATGATTGTTGCCGGTGCCGGTTTCGATCACTGGCACCGTGGCGGTCTCTTTGACACGACGAATCAAGCCGGCGCCTCCCCGAGGGATCAAAACATCCAAGTAATCTGTCAGCCGCATCAGCTCAGCCGCTGTTTCGTGGCTCGTATCTTCGATAAACTGGATCGCATGGCGGGAGTGTCCATTGGCAGCTAAAGCCTCTTGTAAAATAGTCACGAGGACTTGATTGGAGTGGAAGGCTTCCTTTCCACCACGCAAAATCACGGCATTTCCTGATTTGAAACACAGACTAGCTGCGTCAGTGGTGACATTAGGGCGGGCTTCGTAGATGATGCCGATGACCCCTAAAGGCACTCGTTGTTGACCAATCAAAAGATCGTCAGCATTGCGCCACATTTTATCCACGGCACCGATTGGGTCGGGCAATTGGGCGACTTCTCGGATGCCGTTAGCCATCTCGGTGATCCGTTGTTCTGTCAGCAACAGTCGATCCAGCATCGTCTGGCTGGTTCCTTTGGCTTTTGCGGCGGCTAGATCTTGTTGATTAGCAGCTAAAATCTTCTCGGCAGCTTTTTCTAAAGCATCGGCCATCGCTGCCAGTAGGTGGTTTTTTTCGCTGGCACTCAGTAAGCTTAATGTCTGGGCGCTTGCTTGAGCTTGTTGACCGATCGTTTGCAAGTTGCTCATTGCTCATCCTCCGTTCGTTGATAAAAGTGGGTGCCGACAGGTTCCCCTGCGAGCAAGTCAAAAATAATTTTCGGCTGCTTGCCGTTAGCCAGCAGCATGTGACTGTTCAAGTCTAAGATACGTTGGGCGGCTTTTAGTTTACTGGTCATACCGCCGGTTCCATAAGGACTGCCTTTTCCCGTAGCTTGTTCTAAAAGTTCTGGGGTGATTTCATTGATCTCGGAATACAAAACGGCCTCAGGATCATTCAGCGGATTGGCGGAATAAAAGCCGTCGATATCAGAAAGCATGATCAAAAGCTCGGCTTTCGTCAACTGAGCGACGATCGCTGACAGCTGGTCATTGTCGCCGAATTTGGTGAGATGATCCAATTCATCCACTGCTACCGTGTCGTTTTCATTAATGATCGGGATGATCCCCATCGTAAGTAATTGCTCCAAGGTGTTGCTAACGTTTTGACGGCTTTGGGGGAATTCGATGATGTCTCTGGTCAGCAGGATCTGTGCAGTCTGCTGGCTATAGCTTTGAAAACGCTGGTTGTAGATCGTCATCAGTTCCGATTGGCCAACGGCGGCCACGGCTTGCTGCTGCGGGATCTCCACGGGTCGTTCTTTCAAATTCAACTTGTTCATGCCAACACCGATCGCACCAGAAGAAACTAAGATGATTTCTTTGCCTTGGTTTTGCAAAGCTGCTAAGACAAAGGCTAATTCATCGATGCCAGCTAGATTGATGGCACCATTGGGATAAATCAACGAGCTGGTGCCGATTTTTACAACGATTCGGTTTTTGTTTGAAAGATCTGCGCGCATATGCCACCGCCTATTTTTTGATATTTTTTCTATTGTACTCGCAAACGGGCGTTTCGTCATGTCCTTTTTTCTTTTTGGTCTATTTTTAAACGAAGAAATTGTAAAGACTTTTCGATAATTGTGTTTTCCATGAAGAAAATAGTTCTTCCTATGCTAAAATAGCTATATGTTTTATTATTGGAGGAACCCATGAAATTACGAGGATTTGAAATTATTACAGCATATAAAGAAAAAAGCATCACCTTGCCTCAACGTGCCACCCATCATGCGGCTGGTTACGACTTTGAAGCAGCGGAAGAAATCGTGGTGCCAAGCATTTGGAAAGCGGGCGTGATCGACGGGGTCAAAGCGCTTTTTGCGAAAGAGACCGCAAAACAGTTGAAGCCAACCTTGATTCCCACGGGGATCAAAGCCTATATGGGGGAAGACGAGTATTTGCAGCTGACAAATCGTTCCAGCAATCCTTTGAAACGTTTCTTAGTCTTGACGAATGGTGTCGGCGTCATCGACAGCGATTACTATGACAATCCAGATAATGAAGGGCATATCATGTTTCAGTTTACCAATTTCGGCCCCACAGATGTCGTCATTAAAAAAGGCGAACGGATCGGCCAAGGAATTTTCTTGCCGTTCTTAAAAGCTGATCAAGATACAACCACTGCCAGCCGAACCGGCGGCTTTGGCTCCTCGAATCAGTAAATCCTGCCTGGGGGTCTGTTTGATAGAAGTAGTGGAGGAGATCAATGGCAAAAAAAGCAAAAAGTCAATTTGTCTGTCAAAATTGTGGGTATAGTTCCCCTAAATATTTAGGGAAATGCCCCAATTGCGGCAGCTGGAATTCAATGGTGGAAGAAGTGATCCAAGAAACCGCCGATCGTCGAGTACGTACGACATTGACGGGGCAAAAGATGCAGCCGACGAAAATCGCCGATGTCGTACCGAAAAAAGAACCGCGGGTCCAAACGAAACTCGCTGAGTTGAATCGCGTCTTAGGTGGCGGCGTGGTCCCAGGCTCCTTGATTTTGATCGGTGGGGATCCAGGGATCGGAAAATCGACGCTGCTCTTGCAAGTTTCCCAGCAATTAGCAGCGATCGGTGGGACGGTCTTGTATGTGTCAGGAGAAGAAAGTGCCGAGCAGATCAAAATGCGGGCGCAGCGCTTAGGCGCCATCGACACGGAATTTTATCTCTATGTGGAAACGGACATGTCAGAGATCAGTAAAGCGATCGAAAACATCCGCCCAGATTATGTGATCATCGATTCGATCCAAACCATGACCCAACCGGATATCACCAGCGTGGCAGGCAGTGTCAGCCAAGTGCGAGAAACGACCGCAGAATTGCTGAAAATCGCCAAAACCAATGGCATCGCCATCTTTATCGTTGGCCACGTGACGAAGGAAGGCTCGATCGCAGGACCGCGGATGCTGGAGCATATGGTGGATACCGTCTTGTATTTCGAAGGCGAAAAGCACCACAGTTTTCGAATTTTGCGGGCCGTCAAAAACCGCTTTGGGTCCACCAATGAGATCGGGATTTTTGAAATGGAAGAAGGCGGGTTGAAAGAAGTCGCCAATCCGTCACAAGTCTTTTTGGAAGAACGCTTAGAAGGCGCAACCGGATCGGCGATCGTAGTAGCAATGGAAGGCAGTCGGCCAATCTTGGTGGAGATCCAAGCACTGGTCACGCCAACGATGTTCGGCAATGCCAAACGCACGACGACGGGGCTAGACTTCAACCGCGTCTCGCTGATCATGGCGGTTTTAGAAAAACGGGCAGGCTTGCTGCTGCAAAATCAAGATGCCTACTTAAAAGCAGCCGGCGGGGTCAAATTAAATGAACCTGCGATCGATCTAGCGATCGCTGTTAGTATCGCATCTAGCTACAAAGAAAAAGGCACCAGCCCGACGGAGTGTTTTATCGGTGAAATTGGCTTGACGGGTGAGATTCGCCGAGTCAACGCGATCGAGCAACGGGTCAAAGAGGTGCAAAAACTAGGTTTTACGAAAGTTTATTTGCCGAAAAATAATCTGACTGGCTGGCAGCCGCCCAAAGGCATCGAAGTCGAAGGCGTGTCTACCTTAGCCGAAACCTTGCGGAAAGTCTTCCGTTAAAGTGGAGTCAATGCAAGAGCAAGGGGCAATCGCCTCTCCTCTTGCCCTGACGCTGCTGATTCATTCGTTTGAACCAACCGACCGACAGCCGTTGACTGGCGGAAGGAGCCGGATTTTTGAACAAAAGAAACCTACTGGAGTATGGAGGAACATGTATGCAGAAACGAGTCATTACCGCACTAATGGTACTTGCCGGAGCAAGTCTGGGGATCTCACTGATGCCTATCGCATGGCAAGCCATTGGGCAAACCCAAAATGAATGGCTGAATAATAACATCACTAATAGTTTGCTTGGAGCCCTTATTTTCTTTTTATTATCTTTACTATTAGCGAAATATATTGCAGCCGGTATTCGCAAAATTGAAGAAAAACTAAGTGAATTGAGCTTAACGTATCTCTTGTTTGGCGCAATTGGTTCGATCATCGGTCTGATGATCGGTGTGATCGTGTCGATTCCTTTTTACAATTGGGATATTCCTTTTATCAACGGGATCGCCCCAATCTTAGTGATGGTCCTGTTAGGGTATCTCGGTTTTCAGATCGGGACGACACGGATCGATGAATGGAAAAAAGTCTTTGCCCCGAAAAACAAAAAGGCAGAGCCCCAAGAGCAAGATGAACAGCAGATGCTGGAAAGAAAGATCGCGGACCACTTCCACAAATACAAAATTTTGGATACCAGCGTGATCATTGATGGTCGGATCTATGACATTGCTAAAACAGGCTTTTTAGAAGGCGTCTTGCTGATTCCGAATTTTGTCTTGTATGAATTGCAATACATCGCAGATTCTGGCGATAGTTTGAAACGGGTTCGGGGCCGCCGCGGCTTGGATATTTTGAATGCTTTGCAAAAAGAAGAAGGCATCGCAGTTGAGATGTATGAAGGCGATTTTGAAGACATTTCCGAAGTTGATAGCAAGCTGATCAAGTTAGCGAAGATGCTGGATGGTGTCGTCGTGACCAATGATTACAATCTAAACAAAGTTTCTGAATTTCAAAATGTGCCTGTCTTGAATATCAATGCGTTAGCCAATGCGGTCAAACCAGTGGTGATTCCAGGAGAAAGCATGCACGTCTTAGTGGTGAAAGCTGGCACGGAGCGCCAGCAAGGGGTCGCTTATCTAGATGACGGGACGATGGTCGTGGTGGAAGATGGCCAGCATTACATGAATGAACACATCGAAGTGATCGTCACCAGCGCCTTGCAAACGGCAGCTGGGCGGATGATTTTTGCCAAACCAGCCCATTCTGGTCGCGGCATCGACAACAAAGAAGGATCGAAATCAGAGAAATAATCCTAGGCAGCTGGCGTAAAATATGCCAGCTGCCTTTACTAATTGGGTTATTGATTGTACAATTCAACTTGAGGGTTCTGTTTTTTACGCGGGTCTTTCCCACTAAACTGAACAATAAGCCCCAAGCAGCTTGGCTGGCTTGGAAATCAGATGAAGGAAGAGGAAAACAATGACAAAAGTACGTGTACGTTACGCGCCAAGTCCAACAGGACATTTACACATCGGGAATGCTCGGACGGCTTTATTCAATTATTTGTTTGCTCGTCACAATGACGGTGAATTTATTATCCGAATCGAAGACACCGATCAAAAAAGAAACATTGAAGATGGTGAAAAAAGCCAGCTTGAAAACTTGCAATGGTTAGGAATGGATTGGGACGAATCACCTGAAAATCCAGGAGAATACGGTCCGTATCGTCAATCAGAACGCGGCGATATCTATCAACCACTGATCGATCAATTGCTTGCAAGCAATCGTGCGTATAAGTGTTATTGTACGGAAGAAGAACTGGAAGCCGAACGTGAAGGCCAAAGAGCTCGTGGCGAAATGCCCCATTATGCAGGGAAATGTGCCAACTTAACACCAGAAGAGCAAGCCGAAAAAGAAGCACAAGGCTTGAAACCAGTGATTCGTTTCCGTGTCTCTCGCAATACTGAATACAAATTCCACGACATGGTCAAAGGCGAGATCGTTTTTGAATCAGATAATGTCGGTGGCGATTTTGTCATCCAAAAACGTGACGGTATGCCGACTTACAACTTTGCAGTAGCAGTCGATGACCATCATATGAAAATCACCCATGTGCTGCGTGGAGATGACCACATCGCCAACACACCAAAACAGTTGATGATCTATGAAGCATTTGGCTGGCAAGCACCAGAATTCGGGCATATGACGTTGATCATCAATAGCGAAACCGGGAAAAAATTAAGCAAACGGGACGAATCGATTCTCCAATTCATCGAGCAATACCGTGAGTTGGGTTATCTACCAGACGCTATGTTCAACTTCATTGCACTTTTAGGCTGGTCACCAGTAGGGGAAGAAGAAATCTTCTCTCAAGAAGAATTGATCAAAATCTTTGATCCTGAACGGTTGAGCAAATCACCAGCTGCCTTCGATGCCAAGAAGTTGGAATGGGTCAATAACCAATACATGAAACAAATGGATCTGGATGAATTGACGGCAATGTGCGTCCCTTACTTGGTAAAAGCCGGTCGCATCGAAGAAACATTGACCGAAGAAAAAGCTGCCTGGTTGAAAAAAATCGTTTCCTTGTATCAACCGCAAATGAGTTTTGCGGCACAAATCGTCGACCTTTCGGAATTGTTCTTCGAAGAACACCCTGAATTAGATGATGCAGCCAAAGAAGTCTTAGCAGGAGAAACTGTTCCGACGGTTTTGACAGCCTTTAAAGAAAAATTACAGGCGATGCCAGTCGTTGAGGCTGCGGCAGTCAAAGTAGCCATCAAAGAGATCCAAAAAGAAACAGGCATCAAAGGCAAGAATTTATTCATGCCGATCCGCGTGGCGGTCTCAGGCCAAACCCACGGACCAGAACTACCAGATACCGTTGAATTATTAGGGAAAGAAAAAGCCCTTGATCATTTGAATAACGTGTTATAAACACAGCGAATAGACGAAGTACTAGCCGATTTTTTTCAGAGAGACCACGGAAGGTGAGAGTGGTCAAAAAAGGCTAGGAAATGCACCTAGGAGTGGCTTTGGCGCAAGTCAAAGACGAAGCAGCGGACGTTACCCGCTTGAAGGCAGTGCCGAACTGCGAACAAAAGTGGGACCACGCAAAAAAGCGTCTTTTGAATAAGGAAACTTATTTGAAAGACGCTTTTTTCGTATCAAGAAGTTTGGATAAAGTAGGTGAGAAGATGACTTGGTTCAAAAAAGCAATTGCGGCAACAAAAAAACATGATCCATCGGTACGATCAACGTTGGAGATCATCATCACATACCCAGGATTTCATGCCTTGTTTTGGCATCGTTGGTCGCATTTTTTGTTTCAGCATCGCTGGTATTTTTTGGCAAAACTGACGGCCCAGTTTTGGCGTTTCTTGACTGGGATCGAGATTCATCCTGGTGCGCAGATCGGCCAAGGGGTCTTTATCGATCATGGGATGGGCGTCGTGATCGGGGAAACGGCGATCATTGAAGATGATGTCGTCTTGTTTCACGGGGTCACCTTAGGGGGAACCGGTAAAGAGCGGGGCAAGCGTCATCCCACAGTCAAAACTGGTGCATTTCTCTCAGCCCATGCGCAGATCTTAGGCCCTGTCACGATCGGTGAGCGTGCAAAGATCGGCGCCAATGCAGTGGTTTTGAAGGATATCCCCGCAGAAGCAACTGCTGTCGGAATCCCAGCAAAGATCGTTCGAATCAAAGGAAAGAAGGTTACCCACGATGATTAAAATCTATAATACGCTGACACGAGAAAAAGAAGTGTTTCAGCCATTAGAAGAAAAAAAAGTAAAAATGTATGTTTGCGGACCCACCGTCTATAACTACATCCATATCGGGAATGGCCGCAGTACTGTGTCGTTTGATACCGTACGCCGTTATTTTGAATACCGCGGCTATACAGTGGACTATTTGATGAATTTTACCGATGTCGATGATAAAATCATTCGTGCGGCAAAAGAATTAGGCACGACGGCCCCAGAAGTGGCAGAGCGTTTTATCAACGCCTTCAATGAAGATACCGCAGCGCTGAACGTCAAACCTGCTACGATGAATCCTCGTGTGATGGATCATATCGAAGACATCATTGCCTTTATTGCTGCTCTTGTAGAAAAAGGCTATGCCTATCCAGTCAATGGCGATGTTTATTACCGTACCCGCAAATTTGCTCACTATGGGCAATTAAGCGACCAATCCATCGATGAGCTGGAAGTCGGCGCAAGTCAGCGGACCGGTGAAGAACAAAAAATCAAGGAAGATCCGTTGGATTTTGCTTTGTGGAAAGCGGCAAAAGGCGATGAGATCGCTTGGGAATCTCCTTGGGGAGCCGGTCGTCCTGGCTGGCATATCGAATGCTCGGTGATGGCGACCAAACACCTAGGCGAGACCATCGATATTCATGGAGGCGGACAAGACTTGACCTTCCCGCATCATGAAAATGAAATCGCCCAAAGCGAGGCGAAAACTGGCAAGACCTTTGCCAACTATTGGATGCATAACGGCTATGTGACGATCGGTGAAGACGAAGAAAAAATGAGTAAGTCACTGGGCAACTTCGTCACGGTGCATGAGATGGTCAAAAAAGTTGATCCGCAGGTGCTGCGTTTCTTTTTGGCAACGACCCAATATCGCCGACCAATCAAATACAGTGAGACTACCTTGCATGAAGCACAAACCAACCTGCAAAAATTGCGGACGACCTATGAAAATGCCAAATTCCGCTTGAATAGCAGTCATTATCAAGCCAGCGATGAGGAAGTCCATGCAGCGGTTCTGGAAAAATTTGAAGAACGTTTCGTCAAAGAAATGGACGACGATTTCAACGCGGCTAACGGGATCACTGTGGTCTATGAATTGGCGAAGTGGCTGAACTTAGCTAGCGAAGACCCAGAAACAGATTTGGCTTTATTAGCCGCTGGATTAGCCAAATTCAGCGAATGGCTGACGATTTTTGGGATTTATTTTGTATCCGAAGAATTGCTGGATGAAGAAATCGAACAGCTGATCAATGAACGGATCGCCGCCCGCAAAGCCAAAGATTTTGCCCGCAGCGACCAAATCCGTGATGAGTTGAAAGAACAAGGGATCATCTTAGAAGATACCCCGCAAGGAACCCGATGGAGACGAGAAGCATGAGAGATTATAAACAATTGAATGGTTTGGCATTGGCCTATGTGGGGGATGCGGTCTATGAAGTCTATATTCGCGATTATTTAGTCGCCCAAGGCCAAACCCGCCCGAACCAACTGCACCATATGGCGACCCACTATGTGTCGGCCAAAGCCCAAGCGGCATTGATCCAAAAGATGTTGGATGAAGAGATCCTGACCGAAGAAGAACATGATTTTTACCGCCGCGGCCGTAATAGTAAAAGCCATACGGGTGCCAAAAATGCCGATGTCACGACGTATCGTATCGCTACTGGCTTTGAATCGCTGATCGGGTATTTGCACCTCACGCAGCAAAAAGAACGCTTAGACGAGCTAATAGACTGGTGTATAAAGAAAGTAGGAGAAGAAGATGCGAGAAAAACCGCAAAGAAAGCTTCCAAATAAAAAAACAGCTGGCCGATCAGAAGCCAGACAAGAAAATAGACCGGATCGCCGCAAAGAAGCCGCTGGAGAAGCCATCGAAGATAATTTTGTCTTCGGCTATCATGCGGTTGCTGAAGCCTTGAAAGAAGGGCGAGGCAACAAGCTGTTTCTTTCCGAAGAAGCACGGGGAGAAAAAATCGATCGTTTGAAAGAAATGGCGCGGGAACAAGCAGTTCCAGTCAAATGGGTGCCAAAACAAAAGCTGGATACGATGAGTGACCAAGGGGTCCATCAAGGCATGATCTTGGCGATCACCCCTTATCAGTATTTGACCTTGGATGAATTGTTGGCCCAAACGAAAGAACAGCCGCTGTATCTGATTTTAGATAATCTAGAAGATCCCCATAATTTCGGCTCCATCATGCGAACCGCTGATGCCAGCGGTGTAGACGGGATCATCATTCCAAAACACCGTGCGGTGGGGATCACGCCGATCGTGGTGAAAACGTCGACCGGTGCAGTGGAACATATCCCTGTGGCCCGTGTGACCAACTTGACCCAAGCAGTCCAGCAACTGAAAAAAGCTGGTTTTTGGATCTTCGGTACTGATATGAGTGGCAGTGATTACCGCACATGGAATGCCCAAGGGGCGGTCGGTTTGATCATCGGCAACGAAGGTCGCGGCATGGGGGAAGGTTTGAAAAAAGAAGTGGATCAAATGCTGACGATCCCAATGACTGGGCACGTGCAGAGCTTGAATGCCAGTGTGGCGGCAGGCTTGTTGATGTATCAGGCCTTTACTAGCCGAAATGGGGCGTCCCAATGAAAACCCCTTTGCTGATCGTTGATGGCTACAATATGATTGGCGCTTGGCCGGAGCTGGTTCTTTTGAAAAATCAGGACCGTTTAGAAGATGCCCGAGAAGCCTTACTGAATCGGCTGTCGAATTATGCAAAATATGAAGGGTTGAAAATCATCGTTGTTTTTGATGCTCAACTGGTGCCTGGTGTGACACAAAGTTATACCAAATATCAGCTGGAAGTTATTTTTACCGAAGAAGGAGAGACCGCCGACAGCTACATCGAACGAATCGCTGGTGAATTAAACAATCGATTGACCCAAGTCACCGTCGCTACCAGCGATTTAGCCGAACAGTGGGTGATCTTCTCTCAAGGTGCTTTGCGAACTTCGGCACGGGAATTGTACAAAAGCGTGGAAAAAACGGAAAAAGACATCCACGAGCATCAAACCGACTTGCGGTTTGAAAATTTCCGACGCAATTCCCCTTGGTCACCTGAACAATTAGCCGAACTTGAAAAGAAATTGCAAGACCTTAGTTAGGGACAAAGTTGGTCTGGTAAATTAGAAGATGTCCGAGCCATTTATGATACGCTCCTTTTGTAGCAAATGAAGCAAAAACAAAAGGAGTGATCTCGATGCGCACAAAGGAAAGACAAGTATCGCACCGTTCAGATAGATTTGAAGAGTTGTTCAGAAAATATCGACCGATCGTTGAGATTTTGCATAAAAAATATTATCTGCGGGATTATGACTTAGATGATTGGCTGCAAGAAGGTAGGATCGTTTTTAATAAGTGTCTAAAGACTTACGATAAGGACAAAGGAACGACGATCGGTATCTTGTTTAAGCGTTCCTTTGAGAACCGTATCTGCAGCCTGTTGCGGGCGCAGCATGCCCAAAAACGCAAAGCTCAAGTCGATGCCTGCTCGCTGGAAGAAAAGCTTTTACAAGAAGGCAATCGGTTTTTGACCGATCATAATCGCTGTGCGGAAACTGCAGAGACCTACTTGTTCGTTAATGAATCGTTGGCAGAGTATCCGAAAAGTTTATCGTCTTTAGAACGAATGGTTATAATGAATTATTTAAAAGGATTAGAACTTGATCAGATTGCCGTTCAAGAAAAGCTGCCTTATGAAAAAATAAAGAGCGCTTTCAGTCGCGGTCGGACAAAGTTGATAGCGCTTATCAAGGGTGTTTAACAAAAATCTTATTGAAAGTAGAATTATTTTATGGTAAACTTGAAATTTTCTGCTTTTCGTGGTATGATGATGCTCGAGGTGAATGCGATGCCAACAACTTTAGCTACGATCAAGAAAGATTTAGAAGGCCGTATCGGTAGTGAGATTATGCTAGTTGCTCAGACTGGACGTAAGCGTCAAACTGAACGTCGCGGCGTTTTGACAGAAACTTATCCTTCAGTTTTTGTTGTAGATTTGGATCCAAATGAGAATTCATTCGAGCGGGTTTCTTATAGTTATTCAGATATTTTAACTAGAACTGTTGAGATTGAATTTTTATCAGAAGCTGTTTGAAACAAGAAGAGTTGACACTTTGTTGACTCTTTTTTGGTTCAATAAGATAAGGAGTGATGGGATGGCGTTTTTTCTAAAAGAGTTAGGGGAAATGACTGGGGTGGAGTTTTATCAGCTTGCCCGTTTGCGTACAGCGGTTTTTGTGGTGGAACAAGCGTGTGCGTATCAAGAGATCGATGCGATCGATGCACAAGCCAAACATCTATGGGCCCTTGATGAGGAAGGGCAGATCGTTTCGTACGCCCGTATTTTCCAGCAGGAACAAACGGTGCATTTTGGTCGGGTCATTGTGGCACCAGCATACCGGGGGCAAAAAGAAGGCCATCGTCTGATCAAAGAAGTTTTGCATCGCATTGAGCAGTGTTATCCAGCTTTGCCTATTGAGATCGAAGCACAAGCCCACTTAGAAAAATTCTACGGCCAGTATGGCTTTAAAACCATTACACCGCCTTTTTATGAAGACGGGATCCTGCATGTCGGGATGAAAAAAGAAGCAAGCACAGCGACTCTCTAGCGAGGTTCGCGTGCTTGCTTCTTTTAGCGCTATGATTGATGGATCGGATGAATCCGAATCGCTTCTTTCGCCCTTATTGACTAAGAGCCGTTTTTTTATCGGATCGTATCGTCCAATGATGTTGGACGTGGATCAACAGTGTTGGCAGGAGGCGTTTGCGCTTTTAGAAGGTCACGAATCTCTTCTAAATAATCCTCTGCAGTGACTTCTGGTACTTCTTCTTCCTCAGGTTGTTGTTTCAGATTGCGTAGTTTGTTGACTGCTTTGACAATCAAGAACAAGACAAATGCGGTAATCAAGAACGTAATAATGGCAGTAATTACGCGGCCGAAATCAAAGACCACATTTTTGGCTGGTTCAAAGACCAAGCCAGAAAAGGCATCTGCGTTACCAAAGAGTGATAAGATCCATGAAACCAATGGTGTCAGCAATCCTTCAACTAAACTAGTGACGATTGCGGTGAAGGCACTCCCGATCACGACCCCGATCGCCAAGTCAATGACGTTTCCTCGTAAAATAAATTCTTTAAATTCTTTAATCATCCTGTATCCTCCCTTCTAAATCTTACTGACAGTATAGCGAAAAACGCGGGATTTATAAAAAAAAACGCTCGCTGCAGCAGGTTTGATCAGCGAGCCGAGGAGAAAGTTTGTCAGCTATGCTATAATTGAAGAGATAATTTTGCTTCTAGAAGGGGTGTCACATGTCTATTGAATTAAAAAAAGGTGTTCGGTTAACGGTGCTACCGACCAAAAAGTATAAAACGATCCGTTTTTTCGTTCGGTTTACTGCACCATTGCAGGCTGAAATGACCGCCAAACGGACCTTATTGACCAGTTTATTAGAAACGACTAGTTTGGCTTATCCGACACAGACCGCATTTAGCAGTCAGCTGGCAGAGCTTTACGGTGCCAGCTTTGGTATGAATGTCAACAAACGGGGCAATCTGCATCAAATCAATGCAGCGATGTCCTTTGTCAACGGGAAGTACGTGTCAGATGAAGCAGTATTGCCGCAAGCAGCCGCTTTTTTAGCAGAAGTTTTGTTCCATCCGAATGCCCACGAGGAACAGTTTGAAGAAAAGAACTTCACCATCGAAAAGCACAACTTGATCGCCTATATGAACAGCGTGGCAGAAGATAAGCAAGCATTGGCTTCTTTAGGGCTGCAAGAGTTGTATTTCGAAAACGATCAGAATCAGAAGTATCCGAGCTTTGGCCGTCCCCAAGACTTAGAAGCTGTGACCGCAAAAGAGCTTTACCAAACCTATCGCTCAATGATGGACAATGATCAAATCGATATTTTCGTGATCGGCGATGTGGTTGAAGCAGAAGTTGCGGCGCTCTTCCAAAACATGGCCTTTACCGATCGGCCAGACCAAGCAATGCCGGTCTTTTATCAGCAAGCGGCGGAAAACATCATTCGCGAGAAAATCTTGCGAGAACCAATCATCCAAGCCAAATTGAACTTAGGCTATCATACTGGCGTGTATTATGACCAAGCCGAGCGGATCGCCTTTATGGTCTTCAACGGGTTGTTTGGCGGATTCCCTCATTCAAAACTGTTTATGAATGTCCGAGAGAAAGAAAGTTTGGCGTATTATGCTTCCAGCAGTATCGATACGTTTCGTGGGTATTTGTCGGTCCAAACGGGGATCGATGGCAAAAACCGCGACAAGGTCTTCAAATTGATCGAACAGCAGCTGCAAAGCTTGCAGCGTGGCGAAGTCACCGCGGAAGAACTGGCACAAACAAAAGCGATGTTGAAAAACCAGTACTTGCTTTCATTGGATAACCCACAAGCACTGATCGAAACAGCCTATCTGAATCAGTGGGTACCGAATACGAAAATGACGGAAGATGAATTTATGCAGAAATTGGCACAAGTGACCGTGGCAGATGTCCAAGCATTGGCTCAAAACGTGTCCTTGCAAGCTGTATTCTTCCTGGATAAGGAGACGACCCATGAATAAAAAAGTCTATCAGCAAATCAATGAGACCCTTTATGAAGAAGTATTGCCAAACGGCTTGAAAGTTTATTTGCTGCCAAAAGCCGATTTCCATAAAACTTACGGACTTTTCAGTACGAACTATGGCTCTGTCGACAATCATTTCGGGTTTTCACCCGAAGCATTGCATCAAGTCCCTGATGGCATTGCCCATTTTCTAGAGCACAAACTGTTTGAAAAAGAAGACGGCGATGTCTTTCAAACCTTTGGTCAGCAGGGGGCTTCTGCCAATGCCTTTACCAGTTTCACGAAAACCAGCTACCTTTTTTCGGCAACCGATCAAATCAAGCTGAACCTTGAAACGTTGATCGATTTCGTTCAAGCCCCGTATTTCACAGAAGAAACCGTCGAAAAAGAAAAAGGGATCATTGGTCAAGAAATCCAAATGTATGATGACGATCCGAACTGGCAGCAGTTTTTCGGCATCATCAAAAATCTGTATCCGAAACACCCCTTGCATATCGATATCGCTGGTACGGTGGAAAGCATTGCGCAGATCACCGCAGAAGACTTGTATCTTTGCTACAATACCTTCTATCACCCAAGCAATATGACGCTTTTTGTGGTAGGCAATATCGATCCTGAAGAAACGATGGCGTGGATTCGGACCAATCAAGCGGCCAAGACCTTTCCAGAAACGCAGGCGATCATTCGCCAGTTTCCTGAAGAAACCTTTGCCGATATTCAAGCAGAATCAAGTCTTACCATGCCAGTAACACGTGCCAAAGGCGTATTAGGGATCAAAGGAGACTTGAACAAACTGCCGAAATCAGGAAGAGAGCTCTTGCGCTTCAAAAATGCGTTGAATCTTTTCTGCCAATTGGTGTTAGGCAATACTTCCGCCAATTATTTGCGTTTGTATGATCAAGGCATCATCGACGACACATTTGGGTTTGAAGTGAACTTGGATCGCGGCTTTTACTTTGCCGACTTCTCGGGGGATTCTGAAGAGCCAGAAAAAATGTTGGCAGAGATCGAAGCGATCGTAATGAATTTCCCGCAAGATCCAGAGATCAATGAAGAAAACTTGACGTTATTGAAGAAGAAAATGCTAGGGAAATATTTCCAATCACTGAACTCACTGGAGTTTATCGCAAACCAGTTTACCCAAAGTTTATTCGGTGAAACGACGCTCTTTGATCTGCCAGAAGTGATCCAATCCATCACTTTGGAAGATGTCCAGCAAGCGGCTCGTTCCTTTATCGATCCCAAAGCGTTTAGTCGTTTTTACATGTATCCAACGGAAAAAGCCTAAGCGAAGGCTGGTTTTGTCAAACAGCTGTCATCTAAGCGACACTGACTGATTCAAGGAGGAACGCCCAACAGAACAAGGGCTGGCCAACTCCTGAGTCATTCAGTGTTTTCTTTTTGCGTCAAAAGGTGGTTTTTTCTTGCAATTTGATGCCAATTTGGCGAAAAGTATTAAAATTTGTTTGCGAGTTGTGGTTAGGCTATCCTCAGACTTTTTCTTTTATGGTATTCTTTAATTATTGAAGCAAAATCTTTTTTTGTTTTTTTACAAAAATTCACGGAAAAAATGTTATATTTAGTAGACGGCGCGCCCAGATGGCAATCTGCGTGACGGAGTTTTTTTTATTGACGTATACAGGGAACCCCTGTTTTAAAATGATAGAGCAGCTTTGCTGACCTTACGACAAGCAGCGAAGCGATTTTAGGGCTTTTTTTAAAGATGAATAAAAGACTGGAGTAGATGATCGAGTGGCCAACGAAACAACGATTGGAGCAAAATTACGGCAAGCCCGTTTAGATAAAAACATTTCATTGATTGAATTACAACAAATGACAAAGATCCAAAAACGCTATTTAGAAGCAATTGAAGCAGAGCGTTTTGATCAATTGCCAGGCACTTTTTATGTCCGTGCGTTTATTCGCCAATATGCAGCAGCGGTTGGAGAAGACGGCGACAAATTGGTAGCCGTTTTTGATGGCAAAGATACGTTAGACGCCCCCTTACCAAAAAGACCGCAGCCTGAAACCGTCAGCGGCTCACGAAAAGCACAGCACGTAGAAGAAAAAAGCGGCTCATTTGTCGTCCGCTATTTGCCGATGATTCTATTAGGCTTGGTGGCCATTACGATCGTGAGTATCGTGGGCTACATGGCTTGGCAAGACCGGAATACAACGCCGATGATCCAAGGAAGCTCTTCTCTTGTGGTAGAAAATTCAGCGTCTACCGCTTCCACCACGTCAAGTACGGAAGAAACCAGTACTTCGAGTGAAGCGACTGAGTCTTCAAGTACGACGGAATCCAGCGAAGCGAAAATGACGATGACTGCCAGTGATTCGACGCAATCGTCGATCACGATCACGATGAAAGATGCGGAAAATCCTATTGAATTAGCATTTACTGGGCTAGATGCTTCTTGTTGGGTCGGTGTACAAGTCGACAACGCTTATGTGTACCAATACACTGTTCAAGCGGGAGAAACGCAATCGATGACGCTGCCAGAAGGCGCCACGAATGCGACTTTGACCCTGGGCGCAAGCCAAAACATCTCCATCACTGCCAATGGTCAGGAAGTGGACTTTTCTGACCCGCAATTTGAATTGTTACAAAAGACAGTCCGCCTCGTGATTGAATACCAAGACGATGCGGCATAAATCTGACAAATGCGCCTTATTGAGGTATCATTAGCTAAAAAGTTATCTGTTGCATCCGACCATTGAAAAGCACAAGTAGTGGCATGATTTGCCGTTATTTCGTACAATAGTCGGCAGAGAGGAGTCTATTTCGTGAATTTACCCAATCAATTAACTGTATTACGGATCATTATGATCCCCATCTTTATTTTGGTCTTGGTTTTGCCAATCGATCTTGGCACGCTGACCGTTGGTACGACACAATTAGAAAACACGCACCTTATTGCAGCGATCCTTTTTGCGGCAGCCAGCATTACAGACTGGCTAGATGGCAAGATTGCTCGTTCCAGAGGCCTTGTTACCAACTTCGGGAAGTTTGCTGACCCGTTAGCAGATAAAATGCTCGTCATGACGGCTTTTATCATGCTGGTTGAATTAGACAAAGCCCCAGGCTGGGTAGTTTCGATCATCGTTTGCCGCGAGTTGGCAGTGACGGGTTTACGCTTGTTGTTAGTGGAACAAAGCGGGGAAGTCATGGCTGCTGCGTGGCCAGGGAAAATCAAAACCGCGACACAAATGGTTGCGATCATTTTCTTGTTCTTGAACAACATTCCCTTTTCAATGATCGGTTTGCCTATCGATCAAATCATGTTGTATCTATGTTTGATCTTCACGATCTATTCCGGGGTCGATTATTTCATAAAAAATACGAATGTTTTTAAAGATTCTATGTAAAATTTCTAGATCTAGATAAAGAAGCGATAAAAACAAGGATACAAGTCACGAAAGTTCAGAAGTTTTCTGGACTTTTTTTGTCAATATGAAAGACTTTTACGTATCTGATAAATGAAGGAGTAAACGAATGAAAGCAGAAATTATTGCAGTCGGGACCGAATTACTTTTAGGACAGGTGGTGAATACGAACGCAACCTTCTTGTCAGAAGAACTGGCAAGTCTTGGGATCGATGTTTTTTATCATAGTGTTGTCGGGGACAACCCCAATCGCTTAGAAGAATTGCTGACGATCGCCGACAAACGCAGCGACTTGATCGTATTGTGCGGCGGCTTAGGGCCCACCGACGATGACTTGACGAAACAAGTCACTGCCCGTCATGTGGGACAAGCGTTAGTCAGAGATGAACCAGGGTATCACCAATTGAAAGCCTTCTTTGAAAACAGTCAGCGGAGGATGACGGAAAACAATTTGCGGCAGACCCTCGTTTTTAAAGACGGTGTGTCTTTGACAAATCCCAATGGACTAGCGATCGGGATCTTTTATCAGACAGCCGCTACCAGTTATTTGCTGCTGCCAGGACCACCAAGTGAACTACAGGCGATGTTTCTTACCCACGCAAAACAACTTCTGTTAGAGCAGTTTCCCCAAGAAGAGGTCTTGCTGTCTCGCGTTTTGCGCTATTACGGGATCGGGGAATCGGCATTGGTCACAGAATTGGCCGATTTGATCGAGAATCAAGTCAATCCCACCATCGCTCCTTATGCCAAACCCAATGAGGTCACGCTGCGTCTGACGGTCAAAACTGCAGACGAGGCGCAAGGGATCAAACAATTGGATGCGTTAGAAGAAACCGTCCAAGCACGGGTCGGTGCGTATTTCTATGGGTATGGGGAACAAAATTCGCTGGCAGAAACAGTCGTCGAGCTACTGATCGAGAAAAAGAAAACCGTCACCGCAGCGGAAAGTTTGACCGCTGGTTTGTTCCAAGCGACCCTAGGAGGGATTCCTGGCGTCTCTGAGGTGTTTCCCGGTGGGTTCGTGACATATTCTGCTGCAACAAAAAGCAAGCTCTTAGGCATCGATCCAGGGCTTTTGGAAAGCTATGGAACTGTTAGTCAGGAATGTGCAGAAGCAATGGCCGTCTATGCCCGCAAACAAGCCGAGACTGATTATGCGGTGGCGTTTACTGGTGTTGCTGGTCCAGACGAGTTAGAAGGTCAGCCTAAAGGCACCGTTTGGATCGCCTTAGCTTCTGACAAAGGCGTCTCGAGCCAGCTGTATCACTTCAACCGCGACCGCGCCTATATTCGGCATAGTGCCGTCATGGCGGGCTTAAATCAAATACGTAAGGAATTATTAAATTAATGCGAATGTTTGTTCGTTTTTTCTTGCAATTTCCCGTCAGAAGGACTATTATTATCTTATGAACGACACACGAAAGTGATGAATATAAGGAGGATTATCCGTTTGGCAGATGATCGTAAAGCAGCCTTAGATGCTGCACTAAAGAAGATTGAAAAGAACTATGGTAAAGGTGCCATCATGAAGCTTGGCGAAAAAGTTGATCAACAAATTTCAACGATCCCAAGTGGTTCATTGGCCTTGGATGTTGCATTAGGTGTAGGTGGTTACCCACGAGGACGGATCGTAGAAGTTTACGGCCCAGAAAGTTCTGGTAAAACGACAGTTGCTTTACATGCCATTGCGGAAGTCCAAAAAAATGGCGGAACAGCAGCATTTATCGATGCCGAACATGCGTTAGATCCTCAATATGCGCAAAAATTAGGCGTAAATATCGATGATCTTTTGTTATCACAACCAGATACAGGAGAACAAGGATTAGAGATCGCTGACGCCTTAGTTTCAAGTGGTGCGGTTGATATCGTGGTCATTGACTCGGTAGCAGCTTTAGTCCCACGGGCGGAGATCGACGGTGAAATGGGTGATACCCACGTTGGTTTGCAAGCACGTTTGATGTCACAAGCATTACGGAAACTTTCTGGTTCCATCAACAAAACGAAAACGATCGCGATCTTTATCAACCAAATTCGGGAAAAAGTTGGGATCATGTTCGGGAATCCAGAAACGACGCCTGGTGGCCGTGCGTTGAAATTCTATTCAACCATCCGTTTGGAAGTACGTCGTGCTGAGCAATTGAAATCCGGTACAGATATCATCGGGAACCGCACGAAGATCAAAGTAGTCAAAAACAAAGTAGCGCCACCATTTAAAGTAGCAGAAGTCGACATGATGTATGGTCAAGGGATTTCCCAAGAAGGCGAATTGCTGGATATGGCCGTGGAACAAGACATCGTCGATAAAAGCGGTGCGTGGTATGCCTATAAAGGGGATCGTATCGGTCAAGGTCGTGAAAACGCCAAAAACTACATGCGGGAACACCAAGAAATGATGTTAGAAGTTTCTGCTCGCGTCCGCGATGCTTACGGGATTGGAACAGGAGAGACCGTAACTCTTGAGGAAGCGCAAGAAGAATTACCATTAGACGACTAAGTCTTGAAAAAGCCAAACAACCTCGTTGTTTGGCTTTTTTGTGGCTTTTTGCTAGATTCGTCCATTGTTGAAAAAACATCCGTAAAAAGGAAGGGTTGCGAAAGTTTACTTTATTATTTAAAGTTGACACTCTTGGGTTCAAACATTAGAATAAACGTATGTGGATTTCCACATAAGAAGTAGCGAATTGATAATTTTGTTATCCTTTGTTAATCAAAATTACAAAATATTTAAAAAGATAGTATGGAGGTGGATTCATTGGAACTACTTTACATTCTCCTCGCTATCATCGGTTTAATTGTCGGTCTTGGATTAGGAGTTTATGTGACGAAATCTCGTCATGAGAAAGAAATCAACGGCGCCCAAAATTCTGCAGCTGGAATTATCGAAAGCGCTAAGAAAGAAGCAGAAACTCTTAAAAAAGAAGCATTGTTAGAAGCTAAGGAAGAAAATCAGAAGTATCGGTCAGAGATTGAAAGTGAGTTGAAAGAAAGCAAACTTGATTTAAAATCACAAGAAAATCGTTTACTCCAAAGAGAACAAGTTCTTGATCGTAAGGACGATTCTTTGGAAAAACGAGAACGCTCACTTGAAGATAAAGAAGGCAGACTTAGTGAGAAACAACAATTAATTGACGAGCGAGAAAAAGAAGTAGAAAACTTAATCGATGGACAACAGAAAGAATTAGAGCGCATCGCTGCGCTGTCTAGAGATGAAGCAAAAGAGTTGATCATGAAATCAACGGAAGAGGAATTGAACCATGAATTAACGATCATGGTCAAAGAATCTGAACAGCGTGCGAAGGAAGAAGCAGATCGAAAAGCAAAAAATCTCTTGTCCTTAGCAATCCAACGTTGTGCCGCAGACCAAGTGTCTGAAACCACGGTATCGGTCGTATCATTACCAAACGATGAGATGAAAGGTCGAATCATCGGAAGAGAAGGTCGGAACATTCGCACCCTTGAAACATTGACAGGGATCGATTTGATCATTGATGACACGCCAGAAGCAGTCGTCTTATCAGGATTTGATCCGATTCGCCGTGAAATTGCTCGTATGACCCTTGAAAAACTGATTCAAGACGGCCGGATCCATCCAGCTCGAATTGAAGAAATGGTCGAAAAATCTCGGAAAGAAATGGATGAGCATATTCGTGAATATGGGGAACAAGCAGCCTTTGAAGTCGGCGCCCACACCCTTCATCCAGACTTGATCAAGATTTTAGGTCGTTTGCGTTTCCGTACCAGCTACGGACAAAACGTCTTGAACCACTCGATCGAAGTCGCAAAACTAACCGGTGTTCTTGCCGCAGAATTAGGCGAAGATATCCAGTTAGCCAAACGTGCTGGACTCTTGCATGATATCGGGAAAGCCCTTGACCATGAAATTGAAGGCTCTCACGTTGAGATCGGGGCTGAGTTAGCTGCCAAATACAAAGAAAATGGTGTGGTGATCAATGCGATCGCTTCTCACCATGGAGATGTTGAAGCAACATCGGTTATCTCTGTTTTAGTTGCAGCCGCAGATGCCTTGTCAGCAGCCCGTCCAGGTGCCCGCAGTGAATCATTGGAAAATTATATTCGCCGCTTGCAAAACCTAGAAAATATCGCCAACGGCTTCAAAGGGGTCGATTCCAGTTTTGCAGTCCAAGCCGGACGTGAAGTCCGTGTAATGGTCAAACCAGAAGAGATTTCTGATTTGGATGCTGTACGATTGGTTCGCGACATCCGCAAGAAGATCGAAGACGATTTGGATTACCCAGGTCATATCAAAGTAACCGTTATTCGCGAGACCCGCGCAACGGATTACGCCAAATAGCAAGCAAAAGCAGTATCCTCTCAGAGGATACTGCTTTTTTGTGTAGCTGATTGTCAATAAGGACGGCTGAGTTGTGCAAAATCGACTCTATTTCATCAGTCCCATAAATGATCGTGCCTTTTTTATTCGTCGGCAACAGAAAAACGAGCAAGCAAAAGGATGGCTCGATAGCGACAGAGGCGAAAAAGGGGAGGATCGATCCAGTATTATCGAGTGGGGGGCTAGTGAAAAACAAAACAGACCCAGACTTCTCGGGGAAGTCCAGGTCTGTTTCATGTGTTTCACGTCTATACGTCCATCAAATCTTGCGTCGGCGGGCAAAGTCCACAAAGCGGAATTTATCCAGTCGGTGGATCGATTCGGTGTATTCAAAACAGCGCGTGTCTTCTAGATACACGAGGCTGCGAACCGTAACGACATGCTGATCTTCAGGACGCAGATCCATTAGATCCCGCAATTCTTTGTTGACGGGGTCAACAGTGATTTCTTTTTGTGCATAAGCGATCTCAAGGCCAAGATCATTTTCAAAGTAATCAAAAATCGATACTTTCGCTCGGTTTTCTGGCAACTCTTCGATAATAGAAGCATCAAGGTAATCTTTATCCAAAATCACCACTTCTCCATCGATTCTCCGCTGACGGATCAGTTTCCATGCCTCAGAGGCGACAGGCCAACCAGTAGTCTCGTGCAGCTTTGGCGAGACGGCGATCTTACGGATCTCGACAACCTTTGTTTCACTAGGAATGCGTTGGGTATCTTGCAGCTCTCGAAAACTCGTCAAGCCAGAAATCGGGAAATCAAAGCGATTCAAGTCTAAAACGATCGAACCTTTCCCTTGTTTCTTTTGGATATAACCAGCATCCCGCAATAAATTCAATGCCTTACGGACAGTCTCGCGGGAGACACCATAAGTTTTGATCAATTGGTTTTCGCTAGGCAGCAAAGAATGCGGAGGGTATTCGTTTGCTAGAATTTTTTGTTCTAAATCTAAAAATATTTCTTTGAACTTGTTCATCGGATTGCCCCCTCTTTGGCTATTATAGCGAGGCCAATTTGGAAATGCAATCGACTATTTCGCCAAAAGTTCGTCAATGTTTAGGTCCGTTAATTTTTCAACGATCACATCTGCACCGTGTAATTCTTCTCCTGAATAAACGCCTACCGCATACATACCAGCAGCTTTGATGCCGTCGATCCCAGCTTGAGCATCTTCAAAGCCAACTGCTTCTGCCGGTTCAATGCCTAGTGCCAGCGCTGCTTGGATAAAGATTTCTGGATCTGGTTTGCCTTTTTTCAAGGTTGCCGGGTCAACGATCGTATCAAAGTCTTGCATGACCCCAAGTTTGTCCAAAATAAACGGTGCATTTTTGGATGCCGAAGCGATCGCACAAGGAATGTTTTTTGCTTTGGCTTCACCAAGGAATGTCTTCACCCCTGGCAATAGATCATCAGGAGTCAAGCTTTGTAATAATTGTACATAGTGGGTATTTTTCTTCGTCGCTAACGCTTCTTTTTCGACTTCTGTGTAGGCGTCATTTTTGTTGCCTAGGGTTAAGATTCGCTCTAAAGAATCCATGCGGCTGATGCCTTTTAACTGCTCGTTGAACTTCAAATCGATCTCGATCCCGATCTCCGCAGCTAATTCTTTCCATGCAATGTAGTGGTATTTGGCCGTATCCGTGATAACGCCGTCTAAATCAAAAACAAATCCTTTTTTCATGTGTAACACTCCTTTTAGTAAGTAATCGTTGCTTCTTTCTTTGCTTCTAGAGAAACTTGTTGCCCATTCACTAAGATCGTGACTGGCTGATCAGCGGTAATCGTCAATGTTTCATGTGTAACATTCATTGCAAAGCGGGTGCCGCGAACTTCTAGCTGAAAGGCTAAGCTGTCCCAAGCTTTCGGCAAGTTTGGCGTGATCTGCAGCTGCTCTTCTCGAATATCGATCCCAGCAAAAGTGGTTAATGGAATAAACAACGTAGCAGCCATGACACCGGCGTGAATGCCTTCTGCTGTAGTCCCGCCTTGGATATCACGGTAATCAGAAGAGAGGGCTTCTTGGTATAATGACCAAGCCAACTCCTGATCATCTACCATTGCCGCCAACTGGGCATGAACGATGCGTGACAACGTCGAGCCGTGGGAGGTACGAGCCAAGTAATAATGGAGATTTTTTTCAATATAGTCTGTTGGCAGCTGGTAAGAAAGATCTGCCAAAATCTGATTGACTTGCTCTTTTGAGAAATTGTAGAAAATCATCAAACTATCCGCTTGTTTCGCGACTTTGTAGCTGTCAGCACTCTTGCCTTCTGCGTTCAAGATGCGGTCCATCCGATAGATGTTGCCATATTTCTCTTTGTAGTGAGCCCAATCCAGATCTTCCAGCTGGAAGTACCCTTCAAATTGTGCAATGATGCCTTCTGGATCGATCTCTAAGCCCAGCTTGGTACGAATATCTGCCATAGCAGCAATATCTGCAGGGGTTAAAGCCGTTTTCTCTAATACCGCTTGGAAGCTCTCTGCTGAAAGTTGTTGTTGAAGGTTCTCGATCTCTTCAAACAACCATACTACCATCATATTGGTATAGGCGTTGTTTTTCAAGCCGCCTTGTTCACTATTTGGGTAGCTTTCATGAAATTCATCTGGTCCCATGACTTTATCGATAAAGTAACGTTGAGCAGCATCATCCCAGGTGGCAGCACTTTGCCAGAAATGAGCGACTTCTAACATCAATTCTAACCCATATTGTTCCATGAAGACTCGATCTTGCGTGTTGTGCCAGTATTGCCAAATGTTATAAGCGATCGCTAAGGAGACATGGCGTTGCAAGCGACTGTGATCTTCTTTCCATTCACCGCTGATAGGGTTCAAATGCAGTTCTTGGGATTGCTCACTGCCATCCAATCCTGATTGCCATGGGAACATGGCGCCTTGGTAGCCAGCTTTTTGGGCATCTTTTTTGGCAGCAGCTAAGCGGCGGTAGCGATACAGCAAAATTTCTTTGGCGGTGTCAGGAAAATGTAGAATGTAAAACGGTAAGATAAACAGTTCATCCCAGAAAATATGACCGCGATAGGCTTCACCATGTAGGCCACGGGCAGTGATACTGGCATCTAAGGACTCCTGATAAGCATTCGGTGCTGCGGAGACCAGCAGATGATACGTATGCAGATTCAGCATTTTTTGCGACATCAAGTCACCAGTGACTTCGATGGCCGCTTTTGCCCATAATTCAGCCCAGGCTTGTTTTGAGGCGGTATACATCGTCGCAAAATCAGGTAATGCTAAGGAAGAAAACGTAAATGCCGGTTGCGGCTCTTCTTGGCGATAAGCGGCAACAGTAACTGATTTTTCGACCCGATAAGTTTGTCCTTCCGTCACCTCAAGGGTTACTTGCTGACGGACGACCTTGTCGGTTATTTCAGCTTGCAGCTCAGCCAATGGCAGGTCCTGTGAAAACAGTTCAGAGGATTGGACAACGGTAATCTGTGATTGGTTAGTGGTGACCACTAAATGCGCTTTGTTTTGTTCAGCTGCTGCCTCTTTCACGGTCAAATGCTGGTTAGTTAAACTACGGTAACGAGCGACGTTATAGTTATAGACCGATCCGTCGGCTTCACTGACGAAGGTAACGGCGCCAGAAAAGTTCAGCGGGGTAAACTGGTAGACCAAGCTGTATTGGTGAACGTCTTGCATATTGGCGATCTTCTTCGTTTCGATTCGCAGACGCTTTTGTTTTTTGGTTTCAATTTCTGCCACTGATTGGAACAAGCCGGTCTTCAGATCCAATGTCCGTTTAAAGGAAAGGAGCTGATTGTTGGCGATATCGATCACTTCATCATCGATCTTTACGTACATTTTTTGCAGATTCGGTGCATTGACGAAGTCTTCATTGCTGATGGTATGACCAGAAACATCCGATTCCACCGTATTGTAAAGACTTGCTAAATACAGTCCTGGATAGTTCGCTTCACAAATGGTCATCTCAGGCGTTGTGCCTCGCAGCCCTAAATAGCCGTTACCGACGGTTAAAAGTGACTCCACCGAGTATTCATCTTTACCAGGGGTGTAGCCATAGTATTCGAGGCGCCAAGGAATTTCAGTACTTTTTTCTTCATACTGTTCTTTCGTAGTGCAAACAAAGGGACGATTTAATTTTTCTGTCAACCATTGGTCCAGTGAAAAAGTCCCTTCTTCATTCGTAAACACCAGCGATTCAGAGACGATCCCGCCACCTTCCATTTGCTGCATCTGCGCGGTCAGTGCGGCAACGCGTTCACTGTCAGTCCCAGAAAACGGATAGGTCGTACCAGTTTGATCCGTTAACAGCCATTGTTCCTTAGACAATATAATCGTATTCACAGTAGTTGTCCTCCTTTAAACTTGTCTATACATGCAAAATGATTATAACGTAAATTGTAAGCTATTTCAATTTATCTAGCCTGTTTTTTTATTCTTTTTTGTCAAATAAACTGTAAATAAAGTTGTTGGCAATATTATTTTATATTAATGAAACATTTTAAAAAACGTTTATTTATCAAGGTTTTTATATGGTACCTTTGCTATTTGCTTGTATTGTTTATAGAAAAAGTGAAAAAAATTGGTTTGAAACGCTTGCAATATCAAAATTATCAAGTTATGATTAGTGCGTAATCAAAACATATATATACAAGTGGATATGAAAGGGGTTTATTAATTATGGGAAAGTATCGTGATGATGCTGAGAAGCTGCTGGAATATGTTGGCGGCAAAGAAAATATCGCCGCAGTAACACATTGCGCGACACGGATGCGTTTTGTTTTTAACGATCAGTCAAAAGCAAACGAAAAGGCAATTGAAGAAATTCCAAGTGTCAAAGGAATGTTTACCAATGCGGGACAATTCCAAGTCATTATCGGCAATGATGTCTCAACGTTTTACAATGATTTTACCGATGTATCAGGAATAGAAGGTGTTTCTAAAGAACAAAGTAAAGCGATTGCAAAAAACAATCAAAATATCGTGCAACGAGCGATCGCTACGTTAGCTGAGATCTTTACCCCGTTATTACCAGCGATTATTGTCGGTGGTTTGATGCTAGGGCTGAGAAATTTCTTAGAAGGTGTACCGCTAGAAGCTCTAGGTGGACAAACCATTACACAGGCTTCTACTTTTTGGAACGGTGTCAACGGCTTTTTATGGCTGCCCTGTGAAGCCATCTTTCACTTTCTACCAGTAGGGATTACTTGGAGTATTACACGTAAGATGGGAACCACGCAAATATTAGGGATTGTTTTAGGGATTACATTGGTTTCACCGCAATTATTAAATGCTTATTCAGTAAGTTCAACTTCTGCTGCAGAAATTGCTCAAAATTATACGTGGGACTTCGGGTTCTTCACTATTGATAAAATTGGGTATCAAGCACAAGTGATCCCAGCAATGCTGGCAGGTTTCTTATTGGTTTATCTTGAAAGATTCTTCCGGAAATGGATTCCAGAAGCGGTTTCAATGATCTTCGTTCCATTGTTCTCATTGCTGCCAACTATCTTAGCAGCCCACATGGTGTTAGGTCCAATCGGTTGGCAAATCGGATCAGGCATTTCTTGGGTCGTAAATGCTGGCTTGACCTCACCATTAAACTGGTTATTTGGTTTCATTTTCGGTGGCTTGTATGCGCCTTTGGTTATTACCGGATTGCATCATACAACGCTAGCGATCGACTCTCAATTAGTAGCGGATTTTGGGACAACCAACCTTTGGCCAATGATCATGCTGTCAAATATTGCGCAAGGTATGGCAGTATTGGCGATTTGGTTCCTTCACCGTGGCAATAAAAAAGAAGAACAAGTCTCTGTTCCAGCAACGATTTCTGCTTACATGGGGGTTACTGAACCAGCGATGTTCGGGATCAATTTGAAATATGTTTACCCATTTGTCGCAGCAATGGTAGGTTCTGCCTTTGGTGGAATGCTGATCACTGCAACGAATACCCGTGCACTAGGTATTGGTGTAGGGGGACTGCCTGGCTTCTTATCATTTAAAATTGAAAACTATCCAATGGTCTTCATCTCAATGGCGGTGACGATTGCGATCACGTTTGTTTGCACCATCATCTTTAGAAAAGTTACCTTCTTAAATAAATTAGAACCGCAATTGGCTGCTGATACAGCTGCAGCAGCGGCTGTTGCACCAACGACGGCTGCACCGACAACTGCAGCCCCAGAAGCAGCACAAGTTTCAGAGGAAACCCTTTATGCTCCAGCTGATGGGAAAGTAGTTGCCATCACTGAAGTTTCTGATCCTGTCTTTTCTCAAAAAATGATGGGTGACGGCTTTGCTGTTCAGCCAACGAATGGAACGATTTATGCTCCTGTTGCAGGTACGATCTCTAGCATTTTTGAAACAAAGCATGCAATTGGGATTTTAACGCCTGGTGGCGCGGAAGTTCTTGTTCATATGGGCTTAGATACTGTGGAATTAAAAGGTGCGCCATTTGAGGTCCTTGTTTCTGAAGGTGACACGGTCACACCAGAAACGAAGATTGCAGTGATGGATCTAGATGCAGTGACCGCAGCTGGCAAACAGACAGATGTTTTAACAGTCATCACGAATGCCGAAAAAGTGCGTCAGCTTTCATTGACGACTACAGGCACAGTGACAGCCAAAACAGCGGTTGGTTCCGCTGAATTAAACTAAAAAAATAATCCGTTTCCGAGAGCACCCTTTGACTAAGAAGGGGATCGGAAGCGGATTTTTTTATGGCCGCCCTCAAGGGAGAGCGGCTTTTTCTTGGTTTTCAATGGGTAAAGCCGCAGTTAGCTGACGGCTTTTTTGTCGGTGCTTTTGCGGAAGTAGTTGATCGTTAATAGGAAAGTCAGTAAGACCAGGGCCCACAAAAAGAATAAGGCGATTTGAGAGCCGATGACCGTCCCTAGGGTGTAATCGGTCGCCGCATTTTGTGCCAAATTGATAATGGTCGCCACCACAGCCGTCGCCACTGCACCAGAAAATTGCTGCAGCGTATTAAAGATCGCATTACCGTCCGCGTACAACGCAGGAGTCAGCTTGTTTAAGCCGGTGGTCATCATATTGCTGTAGGCTAAGCCGATCCCGATCATGTAAAAGACATGTCCAGCAACTAGGCTCCAAATGAAAGGCGAACGCAAAACGAGGGCTAAGGCAAGCCAACCGATGGCAATCAACGTCAAACCAGACAGGATCGGTTTTTTCGGTCCAACTTTATCCAGCAACCGACCAGAGATCGGCGCAAGGATCGCCCCGATCGCCGCCCCAGGAAGCATAACTAATCCTGCAGTAAAGGCATCTTTTCCCAAGACGAGTTGGACAAAGTTCGGCAAGACAAAGGAAATGCCCAGTAAAAGGAACTGACAAACAAGAAAGCCAAACAGAAACAAACTGAAGCTGCGGTTTTTCAAAACAGCCAAACGAATCAAAGGGTTCGGGCCTTTTGAGCGTTGATAAAACAAGCCAGCACCAATGAAACCGAAAAGCAGCGGCAGTAGACTCGCTAAGGTGCCTACTTGATTCAAGAACAATAAGAAGCCGCTGAACATCAAGACGATTCCTAATACACTCAGTAAATCCAGGGAAGTGTCTTTTGACCCAGCCGTTTTAGGGATCGAGTAAAGGCCGAGTACTAGGGAGATCAGCAAGACTGGGATCAAGAAAAGAAAGATCGCATTCCAAGACCAATGGGCGGTCAATAAGCCCCCATATGTCGGTCCGATCGCTGGAGCGATGGAAGTGGTCAAATTCCCTAAGCCGATTGCCGCTCCCCGTTTTTCAAAGGGGGAGTAAGTCAAAATGATGTGGAACATCAAAGGCAGTGCGATCCCTGTGCTGGCACCTTGGAAAAAGCGGCCAATCAGCAAAACGGCAAACGTCGGCGATAAAAAGTCGATCACCAAGCCAACAAGGAAAAAGGCGTTGGCAGCTAGAAACAAGGTTCTCAATGAGAAGCGTTTCAAAAGGTAGGTCGATATTGGGACAATGATGGAGATGACCAGTAAGTAGATGGTCGTCACCCATTGAACATCGGATGTTGAAAGCGTAAATTGATCGATCAATGTCGGAAACGTTACATTCATGGCTGTTTCAATCAGCACACCTGCAAATGACATCAATCCGGTTGCGAGGATCGCCCCCACGAGTTTTTTGTTGTTTTCCATATTCTCACCTCTAAAAATTCGCAAAAAAAGAGACCGTTTCTATTCTCATAGAAACCGCCTCTCTCTCGACAAGCGAACCCGCTTGTTATCTGTACGATTTAATCTATCGCTATTCTACTGACTTCATAAGAAAGTGTCAAGAGAAGTGGATAAAAAAATAGCAAAAAACTTTTTTGAAAGTTTTCAAACTTTTACTTACACGAAAAATTTTCTTCTGCTAGAATAGTCGAGTACGAAAAAGAGAAAGGAAGTTGTTACATGCCCATCAATAAAAAAGAAAGTTTGATCTATACGACACTTATGTGTATTTTCATGGTGTATTTTATGAGTGTTTATAACCTCATGTTTCAAGTCGGTGTTTCGGCATTGGCATTCCAATTGGCGTGGAATGAATTGCCATTAGCCCTTTGTGTCGCCTTTATTTTGGATTGGTTCATTGTTTCTGGTCCGGCAAAAGGTTTGGCGTTTCGATTTTTGGACCATCAATCAGCTACTTGGAAAAAAATCGGTTTGATTTCTTCATTGATGATCGCCGGCATGGTGATCTGTATGTCACTCTTTGGTGCGTTGATGCACCCAAACCCTGATCACTCAGTGTTGGTCAATTGGCTAAGCAACATTGGGAAAAATGTGATCGTCGCATTGCCGTTGCAATTGTTCATTGCAGGTCCAATCGTTCGCCGGGTGTTTCGCGCCTTGTTTCCTATTGGCACTGTGCAAGAACAGCCAGTACTAGGGAATAATCGATCATTAGAAAAAACGTACTGCAGACAGGTTCTGCCAAGGTTAGCTAAAACAGCTGGCTTGGCGATACCTGGACTTGCGGCACGTTTTTTTGCTTTTATAGACAGCAAAAAAACCCATAGGATGGTATGGGTTTTTCTGGTTACCCTATGAAATAGGATACAGGATGTACCTATATAGTAATATGGTTCCGTCAAAAAGAGAAGTTCAATTTTTTCACCGATACATGAAATTAATGAAAATTGCTAGTTTTTCTGACGAAAAAATCAACTTATAATTATTTTCCGTCTGTTATTCCGTATAGAAACCAACGAGTTGATACCAGCGACGATGCTCAATATGGTAGGCATCAGGTGAGTAGCCTGACATTGAAAAACCGATAAAGGTGATGACCAGTCCGAGAATAATAAACAACAGACTGAGAAAAACGAAAAATCGCTTATTGATTTTGATCATAGGACTGCCTTCTTTCGATAGTTTTGAACAAATGATTTCGGCCAAACGACAAGGGAGTGGGTAAGACGTGAAAAAGGTCGGCTCATACTATAAGTGGCGATCAGGCAAAGCAGCCCTAAACCAAATAAGAAAATCCCCATGCCTAATTGACTTAAAAAGAGATAGAAACCATCCGCCATCAGCATGGGACTTAAGACAGCGCTGGCGATCCCACCGATAAACGTAGTGACACCAATCATGCCAGTGGTGAAAGGTACACACCAGATGATTATTAAAAAGCTTAGGATCAGCAAAGCGGCACTTAACAAGAGGCTGCCCCCCAATGGGAAGCCCAGTACTAAAATCAAGAGCAAAAAGGGATGAAAGCGGCGGGGAATCTCTACTACGACCTCTTCCGTTTCGGTAACTGCTTGGATCAGTTCTTTTGGGGAGCCAAGGCGTGCCACGGCTTCTTCTTCGGTGTATCCTTCTTCCATCAAATCTTCGATCATCTCGTCATAATAGTTGATCAGCTGATGAATCTCGCTAGGTCTGACTTTTTCAGATAATTCCGCAGCCAATGCCTTGATAAAATCAACTCTGTTCATCTAATGTTCCTCCTTTAATAAATCGCTGGATCAATGTCAATTGGGGCCAGTCGTTGGTTAAAAAATCGTCGATCCGCTGTTTTCCGATTTTGGTCAAGCGGTAATATTTTCGGGTCCGTCCTTGATGGCTTTTATTATAAGTCTCAACCGCTCGGCTGGCTTCTAAGCGCTTCAAGATAGGATAGAGCGTTGATTCTGAGATTGGCAGTAAAAGAGATATATTTTTGACTAATTCATAGCCATAAGAGTCACCATGCTGCAAATAAGCCAAAACACAAATTTCCAATAATCCTTTTTTTAATTGGGCATCCAAAGGCTCTCCTCCTGTTCATACTCATACTATACATTACATAGTATCATTCCACAAGCAGCACCAGTCAAAATCAGCCTTAAGTCTGAGCACCATAAGACAACAAGAGTTTCTTTAATAAAATGGTCAAAAATAAAAAATAAAATTAAGAAAATCGGCGGAAAGTATAGGTTAACGTGCTCTTTTTTGTTAAAGTAGAAGTATAAAGATTACTTTCAGTAAGAAAATGGGCGTTGGTTGTGCTTCTAAAAGCTGCAAGTAGTCAAAGTGAATGAGACGAACATCAGCAAGAATTGGTGACGTCCAGAAAGGAAGGGGTATTATGAGAAAAGCAACGATTACGAAAAAATATTTGATCAATTGCTTAAAAAAATATCTGGTGGAATATCTTTATCGACCAATCACTGTCCGCGACATTGCTAAATATGCACGAACATCGACCCAACCGATCTATTTGAATTTTTCAAACATGCAAAATTATAAACAGGCGATGGTTGATGATGTGTTTCGCGACATTCACGAAACAAAAAAGAGTCAGAAGAGACACTCGATTCCTTATACAGCTTTTGGCAGGACTATTACGTATTTGCCAGCCGCAATCGCAACCTCTTTTTCGCACTTTTTTTAAATGATATTGGCTGTGGTCCTTACATAAAAGAGCGTTCTTTTGCTTATTTTCAAGAAGCAATTGCTGAATCAGCTGTTTTTCAAGGTGCGCATAAAAGCGATCTGAGAAAATATCATGAAGAAGCCTTGATCTTTTTTAGTGGGTTGGTATTGTTGTTTATTCGTGAAGGAAATACGCAAGATAATGCTAATTTTTTGAAAGAGACACAAAATTATTGGCAGCGAGTCCTTCATGAACCAGTCGATTTTTATCAAGGTGATTTACCTAAAACCTTACTCGAATCAGGTCTAGCTGTAAGTGATCAATAGATAGCGAGAAAGAGAGGAAGAGATTTCAGAATATTGTGACAGCTATCATTGCCATTATTGATTTCTTCTTTTTCAACAATCCCCATCGGAGCAGTGATCTTAAAGATTAGAAGCAATAGCTATTCTTTAAGAGCCGTTCAACGAGTGGGGGTTTTTCTTTTGATAAAAAGAGGTGCGGAGTCGTTTAGCAAAATAAGAAAAGGGCTTGTCTGTAGTGTTAAGGCTTATTTTTAGGTCAAAGAAAAGGCGGCTTATTGTTGGCAATTTTCAAGAAATATGAGAAGGTAGAAATAGCAGAAAAGTAACTGGGTTTTATAGTTAGCAACGTTGAATGGAGGAATTTTGATGGGACAAAACACGCAGTATGGAGAAAAAAAGATTGCGATCGATCGCAGGATCGGTTTTTTAGAAGAACATACGTATCACGGGAATGATCTTGGTGTGACTTTTCAAGGACAGCAAACCACGTTCAAATGCTGGTCACCAGAGGCAGAGGCTGTTTCAGTATTGATTTATCAAAGCGGTGTCGCTGGGACTGACGATCGCCTGCTGACACTGCCAATGGTCCAAGAAGACAACTGTTGGCAAGTCACGACGGAAGAAACCGTCAAAGAGCTGTTTTATACGTTTGAATTTCAACGAGACGGTCAAAAAGTCGAAGCGGTGGATCTTTATGCCAAGGCAGTAGGGATCAACGGGAACCGTGGGGCCATCATTGATTTAAAGGAAACAGATCCTGAAGGCTGGCAGGAGACTCACGGCGTCGGTCAGCAATCGATCACAGATGCCTATATTTGGGAATTGCATGTCGAAGATTTCAGTGGCGCCGAAAACAGCGGGATTTCACCAGAAAATCGCGGGAAATATTTAGCCTTTACTGAAAAAAAGACCCATCTGGTGGGGGATGAAAGTCAACCAACTGGCATGGCTTATTTAAAAGAGCTGGGGATCAATTATGTTCATCTGCTGCCGATCTTCGATTTTGACAATGATGAAACTTCGTCTGCCTACAACTGGGGCTATGATCCGAAAAATTACAATGTCCCTGAAGGACGATACGCTTCTGATCCTAGTGATCCCAAGGCGCGGATTCGTGAATGCAAGCAAATGATCCAATCGCTGCATGAAGAAGCCATCGGCGTTGTAATGGATGTGGTCTTCAATCACACTGCGATCACAGAAGAATCATGGTTTAATTTGACGGTGCCTGATTATTACTACCGCCAAGATGATGCGGGGAATTTTGCGGACGGTTCTGCTTGCGGCAATGAAGTGGCTTCTGAACGGAAAATGATGCGCAAATTTATCATTGATTCAGTTTTATATTGGGCGCAAGAATACAAAATCGACGGCTTTCGTTTTGATTTGATGGGCTTGATCGATGTGGAAACCATGAACCAGTTGCGGCAACGCCTAGATGATGCCGGCTTCAGCCATGTGATTTTATACGGCGAGCCATGGGATGCCGGCAGCAATCAAATTATTCAGCCGAATATCCCAGCGAACAAAAGCAATGTTTGGGCACTGTCAGAAGGCGTTGCGGTTTTTAGCAATGATTTAAGAGACAGTATCAAAGGCGATGTCTTTGAAGAAACAGACGGCGCGTTTATTCAAGGAATGAATGGTCAACCGCAAGTTAAGCAAACCTTTTATGCAGCAAATTTGGCAACGGCGATTCAAGGAAATACGAAAGTTGCTGGGCAAGAAGGCGCCGAGCGTTGGGCAAAATCGCCCCGCCAAGTGATTGCCTATGCGTCAGTCCATGATAATTTGACCTTATGGGACAAACTGGTGGCAACCATGCAAGCTTCAGCGAAGGAAAGAAATTATGATTTTGATCGTGAGCTTTTAGCCCGTAACAAACTAGCAGCAGCCATTTTGTTTACTAGCCAAGGAGCCGTGCTGACCCAAGCTGGGGAAGAATTTGGCCGTACCAAAGAAGGCGATGAAAACTCCTTCCGTTCGCCACTGGTAGTCAATCAGCTGGATTGGGCACGTGCCAAAACCTTCAAAGAATTGCGCGAGCTGTATCGGGGCTTGTGGGCATTGCGGCAGTCCTATGCACCATTGAGCATTGAGAGATGCCACGACCCAAACGACTGAAAGCATGGTCTTTTATGAGACAAAGGATGAAAATCGCTTGGCGTATCAAGTACCCAATCGTGACAAACAGCATCCATGGCGTTCCTTGTTCGTTTTACTCAACAGCACGGAAGAAAGCTGGTCCTTTGACTTACCGACGACAACAGAAAATACTTCTTGGCACCTCGTTGCTGACCCCAAAGGAGCTGGGATCGCTTCTCGCGGCGTAGCAGCGCCAAGGATAACCATCGACCCATTGTCCTTCTGCATTTTGGCGGAACAAAGTAACTAATCAAAGTAGAAGCTAAAACAAACTAAAAATTTTAGTTTGTTTTAGCTTTTTCGGTAGTAAAAAAACAATTCTTTTGCTATACTTTTAACAGAATGAGAAGCAGAAAGCGGTGAGCAAATGAAAGTTGTGATCTCTGATATTGCCCGAAAAGCTGGCGTTTCCAGCGGAACAGTCTCTAATGCGATCAACAATCGTAAGGGGATCAGTGAACAAAAACGGCAAGCGATCTTGAAGATCGCTCGTGAGATGGGGTATTTTGATCAGCGAGAAATTAAAAAAACGGAAAGCCAAAAAATCAAATTTGTCGTAATGAACAAACAAGGAAATGTCGTAGGGGATACGCCTTTCTTTTCTGAATTGATCCGAGGAATCGAAATGGAGTGCAGTGCGTTAGGCTATGAACTGGTCATTTCCCATATCACACTGGCACCAGAAGAAGACCCGATTGAAAAGATCCGTCCAGAATTAGCAGATGGTTTGCTATTGTTAGGAACGGAATTGGAAAAACAAGATTTAGCAGTCTTTCGCCATTTGGAAGTACCGTTAGTGATTTTAGATACGGTGTTTAATTCGCAGGACTTTGATTTTGTCGCTATCAATAATCGTGACAGTGCCTATGAGATCGTTGAAAAGATGATCGAAAAAGGCCACCGTGACATCGGCATTATCAATTCTACCTTTCAAATCAACAACTTCCGTGAACGCAAGCAAGGGTTCATCCAAGCGATCCAAGAGCATGATCTGATCCATTATGAAGAGACGGAAGCCTTAGTAGAACCCACCTTGGAAGGCTCCTATCAAGACATGAAGGTCTATTTGGAATCCTTGCGTGCCGATCAGCGACCGTTGCCAAGCGCCTTTTTTGCGGTCAATGACAATATCGCCATCGGTGCCATGAAAGCCATTCGCGAAGTGTTTCCCGATCATCCGTTGACCATTGTTGGGTTCGATGATATTCCTTTGGCGGAATTTTGCAACCCACCACTGACCACCGTCAAAGTAGATAAAGTGTACCTTGGTCGCCAAGCCGTGCGACGCTTGATCGAGAAAATCACGAGTGAAGATGAAAACCATCTGAAAATGCTGGTCGCCACGACGATCGTCGAACGCGAAAGCATCAATTAAGATAAAAATAAGAAAAAGGACAAAATGTTTAGCAAGCGTTTTGTCCTTTTTTAGTTATTAAACAAAAATATTTATCTAAAACTATTGCAAAATATTTAGCTTGTGCTATATTTAAGGTGTAAAAAGTAAGGGATTACATTTTGAGGAAGTGAATAGATGACACAGATCGGTCTCTTTTGTGCCACTGGACTCTCCAGCGCACTGCTCGTCAAAGCGATCAAAGAACAACTAGCGGATGATCAGCATTACCAAGTCAATTCCGCGCCTTTTTCAGAAATATTTATGGTGGGGAATGACTATGATTTTTTGATTTTAGCTCCTCAAACCCGCTTCAATCAAGCGAAAGTCGCAGCAGCCTTTCCTGATAAAAAAATCGTTTTACTGACGGATGAGGAATTTCTGAGCAAAAATGTAGCACGAATCGTCGAAGAAATAAAAATTTAGCTAAATATACTAAAACGCAAAGGGTGGTTTTATGGATAAAGTAACCATCGGGTTCGCCCCGACTAGAAGAAATTTGTTTAGTGCAGAAGCAGCCATTGAGTACGCCAATCTGACACGACAAAAAATGGACGAACTTGCCATTGATTATGTAGATATTTTAGATATCAACGAAGACGGCTTACTATACGATGATGAAGGGGTTGAAAAAATCGCCGAAAAATTCAAAGCAGCAAAAATCGACGGTCTTTTTCTAGCCAATGAAAACTTTGGTACGGAATATGCCTGTGCTCGTTTAGCCAAAAAACTAGATGTCCCCGTCTTACTGTGGGGACCTAAAGATGAGACGCCAGCCGCCGACGGTTCACGTTTGCGGGATACGCAATGCGGTCTTTTCGCTATTGGGAAAGTCTTGCGCCGTTTCAAGGTACCTTTCACCTATGCCAAAAATTCTGATATTGATTCACCAGAATTTGCCCGCGGCTTGCAAGACTTTATCAAAGTCTGCAATGTCGTCAAGACCTTCAAACAAACACGAATCTTGCAAGTTGGCCCACGCCCCTTTGATTTTTGGACCGTGATTTGCAACGAAGGCGAACTATTGGAGCGTTTCAATATTTCGCTTTCGCCAGTACCGATCCAAGAAGTAGTGCAAGAAATCAAGAAAGTCAAAGAACAGCAGCCAGATAAAGTGCAAGCAGTCATTGATTATTTTGAAACCAATACGGAAGTCCAAATTTCGGCGAAAGATTTGGAGATGGTGGCAGCCCTTAAAGTGGCTTTGCAAAACTTATGTGAAAGCTACGGCTGCAATGCAGGAGTCATCCAGTGTTGGACGGCCTTACAAGACGAAATCGGTATTTTACCGTATGCCTCCTTGTCGCTGTTACAAGAAGAAGGCTTGCCTTTTGTCTGTGAGACGGATGTCCATGGGGCGATCTCGGAACTGTTGGTCGAAGCCGCTTCGTTGGGGGAACATCGAGCGATCTTTGCGGATGTCAACTGCCGCCATCCAGAAAACGAGAATGGCGAATTGCTGCAACACTTAGGAGTTTTTGCTTATTCCACTGCAGAGACCAAACCGATCTTGCCGCAACGACATTTTGTTTTTGACTATCCAGGATCAGTCGCTTTTCGGGCAATCAAAGACGAGTATACGCTGTGTCGCTTTGATGGGGACAACGGCGAATACTCCCTACTGATGGGTACTGGTAAAGGGATCGATGGACCATACAATCAAGGAACCTATCTCTACCTGGAATTTACGAATTTGAATCGCTTGGAATTCAAACTCGTTGAGGGCCCTTATATTCATCACGTTGCGGCGGTCAGAAAAAATGTGGTGCCGATCTTGTACGAAGCGTGCAAATACATCGGTGTGCAGCCAGATTTTTATGATCCAATCGAAGAAGACGTCAAAGCATACTTGAGAGGGGATCAATCATGGAAATAAACGAGCTGGAGATGAAGGCTTTAACGATTCGAAAATCCGTGTTAGAGCTGATCTATCAAGCAAAAACGGGTCATACTGGTTCGGATCTTTCTTGTACCGATATTTTAGTGGCCTTGTATTATCGGATAATGAATGTCGATGCGAAAGATCCTCAAAAGCAAGATCGTGACCAGTATATCCAAAGTAAAGGACATGCGGCAGAAGTATTATGGGCCGTTTTAGCGGACAAAGGTTTTTTGCCGAAAGAAGAATTAGCCACCTTTTCGCAATTTGGTTCAAGACTGATCGGTCATCCAAACAATAAAGTAGCTGGTGTTGAGATGAATACTGGTTCGCTAGGTCACGGCTTACCCGTCGCAGTAGGGATCGCTTTGGCAGGCAAACTGGATCACCGCACGTATCAAACCTATGCGTTGTTGGGAGATGGCGAATTAGCAGAAGGCTCGGTATGGGAAGGAGCCATGGCGGCTGCCAACTACAAGCTGGACAATTTGACCGCCATCATTGATCGCAACGGCTTGCAGATCACGGGCGCCTCGGAAGATGTGATGGCAGTGGAGCCGCTAGATGAAAAATGGCGTGCCTTTGGTTGGGATGTGCATATCGTTGATGGCAATGACATGACTGCCTTGGTGGCTGCATTAGAAAAACCGCATCAGCCCAATCAACCGAAGCTGATCATTGCCAAAACCATCAAAGGCAAAGGTTATTCCGCAGCCGAAAATCAAGCGCAATGGCATCATAAAGTGCCAACGGCAGAAGAGCTTGCACAAGCCATTGCCGAACTTGATCAGCAAATGGAGGTTTTGACTCATGGGAAAAAATAATATTGCCAATCGCCAAGCGATGTGCGACGTATTGATTGAAGAAGGAAAAAAGAATCCTGCGATCACGGTGTTGACCAGTGATTCTCGTGGTTCCGCTTCGTTAGCACCTTTTGCCAAGGAATTACCGACACAATTGGTGGAAGTAGGGATCGCAGAGCAAAACATCGTCAGTATTGCGGCTGGCTTAGCCCATATGGGCAAACGCCCTTTCGTTGCCTCCCCTGCTTGTTTTCTCAGCATGCGCAGTATCGAGCAGATCAAAGTCGATGTCGCGTATTCGAATAAGAATGTCAAACTCGTAGGCATCAGCGGCGGTGTCAGCTATGGGGCATTAGGCATGAGTCATCATTCCTTGCAAGACATCGCAGTGGCACGAGCGATCCCTAATTTGCAAGTGCTGTTGCCAGCAGATCGCTTTGAAACGATCCAAATGTTTAAAGCCTTAGCGGCATCAAATGAACCAGCCTATATCCGTCTCGGTCGCAATCCTGTTGAAGATTGTTATGATTCTGCAGATTATCCTTTTGAGATCGGCAAAGCCATTGAGCTGAGAAGCGGCCAAGATGTCGCATTGATCGCCACCGGCGAAACCGTGCGCCAAGCGTTGGATGCTGCGGAGCTATTGGAAAAACAAGGTATCACTGCTACCGTTTTAAATGTTCATTCCTTGAAGCCTTTTGATTCAGAAACGGTCAAACGAGTGGCGAAAGAAACAGGCACCGTGATCACTGTGGAAGAACACAGCCGATACAACGGCTTAGGAGCTGCCGTGGCGGAAACGCTGGCAGAAGAAACGGACATTCGACAAAAAATCATTGCTTTTCCGGATGAAGCCTTGATTACTGGTTCTTCGTCAGAACTGTTTGCCCATTATGGATTAGACGGTGCCTCCATAGCGAAAACAGCGGTTGCGTTTCTAGGAGCTTAAGATGGACAAGACCTATCAGCTGGTTTTAGATCAGAGTACATCCGGTACCAAGCTCTTACTGTTTCAAGAAGGGAAAATCCTGCAACGTTACGATAAAAAACATCGCCAAATTTATCCAAAAGTCGGGTGGGTCGAACATGATCCCCTCGAGATTTGGCAAAATGTCCAAGAATTGCTGGCACAAGTGTTTCAAGAACAAGCGATCACTGCAGATCAAATCGTTTCCTTGTCATTGACCAATCAGCGAGAAACGATCGTTGCTTGGGACCGATTGACTGGCAATCCCCTGTACAATGCGATCGTGTGGCAATGCAACCGCAGCGCCGCGATTTGTGAAGAATTGACGGCACAAGGCTGGGAAAGGACGATCAATCAAAAGACCGGTTTACGCTTAGACCCGTATTTTTCTGGCACCAAAGTGAAATGGCTGGCACAAGAATTATCGGCCATCAAGGAAAAGTCGGGAACTGGCGAGTTGGCGATCGGTACGATGGACAGCTGGCTGTTGTGGAATTTAACGCAAGGGAAGGTATTTGCGACCGAAGCCAGCAACGCTTGCCGAACATTGTTTTACAATATTGAAGAGGGCCGTTGGGATGCAGAGCTCGTCAAACTTTTTGGCATCCATCTAGCAGACTTGCCAGCGATCAAACCTGCTGATACGGTTTTCGGTAACTATCACGGAATCCCTATCAAAGGAATCTTAGCCGATTCACAAGCGGCATTATTCGGGGAAGGTTGTCAAAGCCTTGGGGATGTAAAAATCACGATGGGTACCGGTTGTTCGATCATGATGCAAGTGCAGCAGGAGCAGACGTTGCGGAATCGCCGCATTTTGACGACGGTCGGCTGGCAAACTAGCCAGGAAATAGCGTTTGCGCTAGAAGGCATCATCCGTTCCTGTGGTGACGCCATCAACTGGTTCAGTGAGCAAGTGGCTCCGCTGCCAGATGTAGCTGAGATTTGTCAAGAAGTGCTGACCAATGACAGTCAAGAAGACATCTATTTTATCCCAGCATTGCAAGGAATGGGTGCCCCTTTTTGGGATAATACGATGACTGCCAGCTTTGTCGGCATGAAACGCACAACGACGACTCATGAGCTGTTGAAAGCCGTTTTAGAAAGCATCATTTTTCAAATCAAAGCAGTGATCGATGTGATGGAAGAAGTCGCTGAACGACTGATCAATCAGGTAATGATCGATGGCGGTGTTTCGAAAAACCGCGCCTTGATGAGCTTATTAGCGACTTTGATCAATAAACCCGTCATCGTCAGCGAAGTCGAAGAATTTTCAGCCATCGGCACAATGCTTGTTGCCAATCCAACCATGAATGAACCAGCTATTCAGCAAACCACGATCGTTCCGCAAGCCGAACAGGCCGTGATCCGTTTGAAATATGAAAAATGGAAACGGTTCATTGAGAAATCAGCTGCTTTTAGTGAAGGATAAAGGAGGAACTATATGGAGACCCAACGAATCCAATTGAATCAAACGGCTTACGTGGATACCTATTTATTGCACCAATCCAAAGAGTACAATGTCGGCAAGAAGCGACCGCTAGTGATCGTCTGTCCAGGCGGCGGCTACGCATTTACCAGTGATCGAGAGGCGGAAGTCATTGCCTTGAAATTCAATAGTATCGGGCTAAATAGTGTTGTTTTATGGTACACCACCGGTGACCAAGTGAAAAACGTTCCCCACAATGCCTTGATGGAAGCCGCCCAAACCGTCAAAATCATTCGTGCGCATGCTCAAGAATGGTTGGTGGATGAGGAACAAATCATCGTTTGCGGTTTTTCAGCAGGCGGACATCTAGCGTTGCAGTTAGCGACGCGCTGGCACGATGCTGAGCTGGCAGAAGCGTTGGGCGTTAGCAGTGACTTATTGAAAGTGAATTTGGCGATCGCTGGCTACCCATTGGTTTATCAAGAGCATGCCTTCCCAATCGATGAGCTAGGCTTTGCCGCTAGTCTGATCGAAACACCTTTAACTGCCAACGAGCGCTTTTTTGGGAGTAAACAACCGACGGAAGAAGCCATTCAATCCATGAACATTTTGCATCATGTCGATCAGTGGACACCTCCGATGTTTCTCTGGCATACGACGGAAGACGTCTTAGTGGATGTGGCACACTCGTTGAAGCTGGCGGTCAAATTAAGAGAAGCAGAAATTCCATTTGAACTGCATATTTTTGAAAAAGGCGAACACGGACTGGCATTAGCGGATCGAACAACGGCACGCAAGCCAAGTCACCTCAATGCCCATGTCGCTAAATGGTTTGAGCTGTGCGAAGGCTGGCTCAGCAGTTATATTGATTAAAAAACCGCCAGTGCACAACTTGTGCCGATGAAAGGAGAGCACCACCGTGAAAATCACCGTAAGCCAAAACAAACGCACCTTATTGCGAGACGGCCAGCATTTCTTTTATTTAGCCGATACTTGCTGGAGTGCCTTTACTAGTATTCAAGAAAATGACTGGATCACCTACTTAGACAAACGCAAAGAGCAGGGCTTCAATACCCTTCAAATCAATGTGTTACCGCAATGGGATCGCAGCCGTGGTCAATTTGACTGCTTGCCGTTTCCTCTTGATGCGGGCGTCTTTGATTTTACTGTTTGGGAGGATGCCTATTTCGAACGGGCTCAGCGTCTTTGTAAAATTGCCGATGAGAAAGGCTTTACTTTAGCGTTGGTCGTCTTGTGGTCAAACTATGTCGCAGGCACGTGGGCTAGCCAGTTGGACAAAGAACGCAACGTGTTGCCGGAGGATTGCCGACAGGCCTACTATCAAAAAGTGATTGCGACTTTTGATGCCTTCCATCCGATCTACTTTATTGGTGGCGATACGGATTTCCCAACACAGCCAACCATCGATACGTATCTAGAAGCCTTTGCTTTCTTTGAAAAGCATTCGCCCAATACCCTGAAAACGATTCATATCAAGGGACGTTTTGAAGAGATTCCCGCAACGATCGTCGAACATTTGGACTTATTTTTATACCAATCAGGTCATAACAGCGCCTTTTTGAATATGCCTTATTATTTGGCAGAGCGTTTTTATCAAAGACAACCGCAGTTGCCGATCATCAACTCAGAACCTTGCTATGAACAAATGGGCTATGCCCGTCACGTATACGGCCGATTTGGTCAAAAGGATGTCCGCAAAGCGGCATGGCAATCACTGTTAGCCGGCGGCGCGGCTGGGATCACGTACGGTGCCCACGGCATCTGGAGTTGGCAAACCCCGACGGCAACCTTTGCGGAAGAAATCGGGGAAGTGTTTGATCGTCCCATGATTTGGCCAGAAGCTTTATCTTTTCCTGGGGCAGATGACTATGGCTTTATCAAGCAATTATTCGAATTATTAAATATTCAGGAGCTTGTGCCTTGCCAAGAGCGCTTGATCGATGCAGATGAACAGATTCGTATGGCAGCCATCGCAGGATCGAAGGATGCGTTGCTTTACTTGCCAAGCAATACAACAGTTCGCCTGCAAGGAGATCTTTCTACAGCGACTGTCACATTGATCGATTTGAATACCAATCGTTTCTTGAAACCAAAAATGACAGTTACCGATGGTATCACTGTTTTCCATCCCCACAATTGTCATGAAGATGTATTGTTTGTCATCCAAATAAAGGAGTGAAAAGAAAATGGATAAATATATGGATAAGGTGTTAGTATTTGCAGATAAAATCTCCAACAATCGGTATTTAAAGGCAATTTCAAACGGGTTGATGGCGACGCTGCCGATCAACATTATTGGTTCGATCGCCTTATTGTTAGCAGTTTTGCCGATTCAAGGATGGACAGACTTTATCAATTCGATCAATATTGGCGGCTATTTTTCCGTCGGTTACAGTATGACCGTCGGGGTTATCTCAGTGTACGCTTCCTTTCTGGTCGGTCACCGTTTAGCGACAGAATTTAAGCAATCGGCGGTTCCTGCCGGCATCGTTTCACTGTTTGCCTTTTTGATGATGACGCCAATGGTTACCTTAGAGGAAACAACGACCCTCGACATGAGCAAACTCGGCGCTCAAGGCTTGTTTACCGCTATGATCTGTGGCTTAGTCTTTGCTCGTTTGTACTGCTTTATTTTAGAAAAAAATATCGCCATCAAAATGCCAGCAGGCGTGCCGCAATTTGTGACGGATACCTTCGCCGGTTTGATTCCAGCAATTATTTCTGGGTTTACCGCGATCGTCATTAGCTGGGCATTCAGTTTTACTTCTTATGGCTCATTCTCAGATTTCATCTATCAAATCTTGGCAATGCCGCTGCAAAGCTTGTCTTCTAGTGTAGGTTCGTTGTTATTTATTGTACTGATCCAAATGGTGCTATGGTTCTTCGGTATTCATGGTTCGTTGGTGGTGGGTAGCTTTGTCACCGCTTTGTACTTACCAATGGATGTGGAAAATATGGATGCTTTAGCTAGCGGTGTTGCGCGTTCCGAACTGCCGAATATTTTGAGCAAGTCGTTTTATGATTTGTTTGCTGGTATTGGTGGGGCTGGAGGAACATTGTCATTGATTATCGTTATTTTGCTGTTGGCGAAATCCAAACAATCACGGACAGTCGCTAACCTGAGTGCCGTTCCTGGATTGTTCACCATTAATGAGCCGGTGATTTTTGGCTTACCGCTGATTTTGAATCCAATCATGGCGATTCCGTTCATATTAACACCATTGGTTCAAGTGCTTGTAGCATACCTAGCGATCTGGAGTGGGATCGTCCCACGACTTAGTGGCGTACAAGTTCCCTTTGGCACACCGATTTTTCTAAATGGGTTTCTAGCTGGAGGCTGGCAGGTCGCAGTTCTACAAGTCGTTTGCGTTTTGGCAGGCTGCTTGCTGTACATTCCTTTTGTCAAAATATTAGATAAAGGAAAATTAAAAACAGAAGCAGAAGCAGCGCAAGCAGAGGTTCAAACTGAAAGTATTGATCCAGCTGGAGAAACCGTCTGACTTCAGGGGAACAATGCGTAAAAGGCAGGACCTTGTTCTTCTTCAACAAGGGACAAGGTGAATTTTTGCACACTTGATTTCTTAAGACGGTGAATCCAGTCAATGATCGGCCATTCCCGAAAGCAGATAGGCTCTGATTGATCTACTTAGTAATCGAATGGTTCGGGGAAACGCCGATGATCCCAATGCAAATGTGACACAAATAGATTTTCTGATTTTTGATTTTACTCAGTGTGGGTCTTTTTAAAAAAGATACTAGCTGCTCCCCCACAATTGCTATCAAGACGTTTTGTTTCTCGGACACAGATCAAAAAGGAGTGTATTATATGACTTTCGCAGAGAAGTTCACCGAAAAAGGCCAGTACTACGCAAGTAAGATTCAGCAAAATAAGTATATGCAAGCAATCTCTAATGGATTGATGTCGCTATTGCCGATCATGATCATCGGCGCATTCAGTACACTGTTGTCTTCCATGCAAATCGAAGTCTATCAATCAATGATTGCCCCGTTTCGCGATATTATCGCCTTACCGGCACAATTTACGACAAATGCATTAGCTATTTATGCCGCTTTTTCCATCGCTTACAAATTGGCAGGCTTATATGGAAAAGAAGGCTTGATCCCTGGGTTTGTTTCCTTGTTTTCCTTTTTAGTCTTAACACCAATCAGTGTTTTTGAAGATGGGGAGCTTGTGATCAATGCCTTGACCTTTGACTGGCTGGGGGCTAGAGGGTTGTTTGCGGCGATGATCGTGGGTGTCTTAACTGCCCGTTTGTATGTGTTTTTTGTCGATAAAAACTTGGTTATCACGATGCCGGAGGGTGTACCACCAACGATTGCCAAAACATTTTCGGGACTGGTTCCAGCAGTGTTAGTAGCAGTCTTATTTACGATAACAGCCGGTTTGTGGAAGATGACGGAATTCGGTAGTTTCCATCAATTTGTATACACGATTCTACAAATTCCACTGCAAAGTCTTGGAGGTTCGATTTGGTCGATTTGTATCGCCTTATTGATCATGCAGTTGTTGTGGGTCTTTGGGATTCACGGAGCAATCGTTGTATTAGCGGTTATTCGTCCAATAATGACTGCTCTGGATCTTGAGAATTTGGCTGCTTATCAAGCAGGAGAACCGATGCCTAACTTAGTGACTGGTTCTTTTTGGAGTATTTATGCTAATTTTTCCGCCATGCTTGGTCTAGTAGTAGTTTTACTCTTTTTATCAAAGAGTAAACAATTCAAAATTATCGGGAAGCTGGGAGCACCAGGAGCACTTTTCGGGATTCATGAACCGCTGATCTTCGGATTACCGATCGTAATGAACCCGATTCTGGCGATTCCCTACATTTTAAGCCCAGTTGTTTGCGTGGTGATTGGCTATATCTTAACCATCACGAATATTTTACCAATTCCTATCGGGATGCAAGTGCCTTTTGGTGCCCCGATCGTTCTCTCAGGTATTCTGCAAGGAAGTTGGAAACTCGGGGTAGCTCAGTTACTGATGATTCCTTTGTGTGCCTTGATCTATTACCCATTTGTCCGCATTTTGGATAAGAAAAATGCCGAACAAGAATTGGCGCAAGAAACGCAAGAAAAAGCAGCAGAACAAAGCATGGATCGAGTGATTTCTTGATGGTTGAAGATCAAAGGGAGTTGCACAAACGTATAGAAAGGGTCAACAGTAATTGTTAGGAAATTGTTTAATGGCTACTCATAAAAAACTCTTTAAAAGAAGCTAATTTGACAGGGTTTACTGGTTAAATTTCCCCTTTTTTCAAAAGATCGCTGGTTAAAAGAAACCGATTTTATGATGACAAGCCACCGAGTTAGTGCTATAGTTAAAGAAAGAAAACCCACGTGGATTGTTACTGACTCGATCAGGCAAGACCTAAATAAGAAAGCGCTCTTCTCGTTTTAGCAGCGGCTCTTATTTAGGTTTTTTGTTTTTTATCGGGGATTTTTCAGTAATCAGCTAGGTAGGTTTATCAAAAGAAAACAAAAGGAGAACGAGCAAATGGCAAAATTTCCAGAAAATTTCTTATGGGGCGGCGCGACCGCAGCGAATCAATTAGAAGGGGCGTTCGATCGCGATGGCAAAGGCTTGTCAGTGGCGGATGCAATGCCTGGCGGCAAACAGCGTTTAGCGATTTTAGGCAGTGATACGTTTGATTGGACGATCGATGAGGACAAATACACCTACCCAAATCATCGCGGGATCGACCATTATGACCGTTTCAAAGAAGACATTGCGTTGTTTGCAGAAATGGGCTTCAAGAGCTATCGTTTTTCTATCGCATGGACACGTATTTTTCCAAAAGGCGATGAAACGACACCAAACGAAGCTGGGCTAGCATTTTACGATGCGCTGATCGATGAATGTTTGAAATACGGGATCGAGCCAGTGGTTACGATCTCTCACTATGAAATGCCTTTGCATTTAGCCAAAGAATACGGTGGCTGGAAAAATCGAGCATTGATCGATTTCTATGAACGTTTTGCAAAAGTTGTCTTGGAACGTTTCCACAGCAAAGTCAAATACTGGATGACCTTCAATGAGATCAACTCTGCTTTCCATTTCTCCGCATTGAGTCAAGGAATGGTCAACAGCACGGGTGCCAGCGACTTTACAAACGTGATCCAAGCGTGGCACAATCAATTTGTTGCCAGCAGTAAGGCAGTCAAAATCGGCCATGAATTAAACCCAGAGTTACAGATCGGTTGTATGATCATTTATGCAACGACTTACAGCATTGATGCGAACCCAGTCAACCAAGTGGCGACGATGATTCATAATCAAGCCTTCAACTACTACTGTGCCGACGTGCAAGTACGTGGAAAATACCCATCCTTTACGGATCGTTTGTACAAAGAACATGGCGTCAATAAAGAGGATCTTGAGATTACCGAAGAAGACTTAGCCTTGATCGCTGAACATACTGTTGACTATGTTGGCTTCAGCTATTACATGTCTTCTGCCGTGGATATCACCACAGAAGAAGCCGATGAAGTGCAAGGAAACTTGTTAGGCGGCGTCCGCAATCCATTCTTAGAAGCAAGTGAATGGGGCTGGCAAATCGACCCAGAAGGGCTGCGCATCGCGTTGAATGAATTGTATGATCGTTATCAAAAACCGTTGTTTATCGTGGAAAACGGCTTAGGAGCCATTGATACCTTTAACGAAGAAGGTAAGATCGAAGATGACTATCGTATCGATTACTTGCGCCGCCACATTGAAGCAATGGGGGAAGCGATCGCTGATGGCGTAGACTTGATCGGTTACACGCCATGGGGCTGTATCGACCTTGTCAGTGCTTCAACAGGCGAAATGAGCAAACGCTATGGCTTTATTTATGTTGACTTTGATGACGAAGGCAACGGCACGATGGATCGTTCCAAGAAAAAATCCTTCGATTGGTACAAACAAGTCATTGCAACAAACGGAGAAGAGTTGGCCTAAGTGTTTCGTTAGACTCACGGATGACACAGGATCCGTTATAAAAGAAAACCGATCAACGGTGCTGCTATATAGGCGCATCGTTGATCGGTTTTTTGGTGATATTTGGGTTTAACGGGTACGTTCATAGCTGTCTCGTAACAAAGATTGGAGTTGTTTTTCTGATACAGAGCCATCTAGTAATGCGGTGAGCCAATGGTTTTTATTCATGTGATAAGCGGGTAAATAGCCGCGGCTTTGATTGATGATCGAAACCATTTCGGGCGCTGCTTTGACATCTAAAATTTCGATCATTTCCGTTCCTTCCAAGCCTAATTTTTGCTTTTCTACAGTCATCAGCAAGCCAAACCATTTGCCGCTTTTACGGTGCCGCAAGACTTGGTACTCGGGAAACTTTGCAAATGGATGGTCGACCTGAACATCATTGAAGGTCTGAGCGAAGGCGATCAGCCGGTTTTTAAGATCCATGGGTATCCCTGCCTTTTTATTCAATCATATCCAGTATACCGTATTTTTGCCGATATTTCGCTGGAAAAGAAGATTGGGCTCTTTGGTTTAATAGGCCATATCACCTGCTTTGTCGATAGTCATAAATAAGGCAAAGTAGCAGGCGATTTATTTTCTCAATTTGACACTCGGCTTTCGGCATTACTTATCATTACATTCGATTATGATATAATGTTCTTACAGAGTAATTATTAAAGCAGAGGGAGGGGTGTAACGATGATTACGAAAACAAGAAAACAAGGGAATTCCATTATGTTGACGGTGCCCAAAGACTTTGGTATTCCCAATGGTGTGGAAGTAGAAGCAAAGCTAGTAGAAAATGGAATCTTGTATGAATTTATTGAACCGGTAAAGCCATTCGATGATTTCAGTGAAGATATCTTGACTGATATTATTAATGAGGGATACGAACACGAAGATATTTTATCCGAATTTAAAGCGCGTAAGAGTAAGCTGATTTCTTCATTTAAGACAATTGCAAAGGAGACTGCTACCGACGGGAAAGCAATGACCAAAGAGGAGTTGGCAACTGAAACTGGCTTATGAGGTGATTCCATCTAGACAAGTAGTGAATTATTTAAAAAAGTTGAAGGAGAAACCGCTGAAACAAAAGTTTCTTCATGTCATTTATGATGAAATAGCTGTCGAACCGTATAGCGGCGATCAAAAAACTGGCGATTTAGCTGGAATCTGGTCGAAGGGTTTTAAGTATGCAGAGACAACCTATCGTATTGCTTATGATGTGATCGATGACCAAGTGATTCCAGTCTTGTTATGTGGCACCCATGAGAATTTTTATGAACAGTTAAAGCTGTTAATGAAATAACTGGGGACCTGAATCGAAGAGTTGCGCGTAGGCGGACTCTTTTTTTGCTTTCTATTAAAAGTACGATAAGTGAAAGGTTCTAAGAAATGGATGCCTATGCTAAGATAGAAGAAACCAGCAGCGTAAATAAGCAAGTGAGGTGGTCGCTATGAAAACGACAAGTCAAGTATACATTCGTTTAAATGAACATCTATTTAAATGCAAAAAATACGATTTGAATTTTTTGATAACAAAACTTTTAATTGAGCGAATCGATGAATTTCCTGCGATCTATATTGAAGAAATCGCCTATGCTGCACAGACGACCCCTGCCAGTATCACTAAATTTTGTAAGAAACTTGGTTATGCTAGTTTTAAAGAAATGCGTAATGACCTCACGATTTATTTTGAACAAGAGTACCATTTGGCGAATACGATGTTTGAAGGGATGCTAGCGAATCTCGATACAAAGAGTGAAGTATCTGAAATGGTTGACCAATTTTTAGCCCGAGAGTACATGGTCCAAAAACAGATTTTTGACCAATTTGATCAACACCAATGCACACGGATCGCAGAAGAAATGAAACGAAAAAAACGAGTGGCGATCTTGGGTAACAGCTATTCTTTTTCGGTTGTTAATCTCCTGCGGGAACTGCTTAGTCAAATGGGCTATATCGTTTTTGAAGTGAACCGTAATGCGGAAGACCAGCTGATTGATCAAGTATTGCGGGAAACAGATATCTGTTTTGTGATCAATCTAACAGGTAGCTGGATCGACAAAAAGGCCTACTTGCTTGAAAAAACTGCCTGTCAGAAAGTTTTATTGACGTTCAGCGAGCAAGCCGCTCAAAGCAGTCTCTTTGAAGAGCGTGTCTTGTTTAAAGAGGTCGTTCCATTGATGTCGTCGAATTATTACTCGCAAAAAGTGCTTCATCTATGGATGATTTTTATGATTATGAATATGAGAAAAGAGTAAACGTAAAAAGCTATTTTCCATTTTTGGAAAATAGCTTTTATTGTTTCCTTATGAGAAAGCGCTTATATTCAAGTTAAGATATATCTTAAAAAATTTAGGAGGATTTACTGATGGATAAATTAATGCAATTTATTGAAACCAAAGTGATGCCGCCAATGATGAAACTTTCTAATCAACGTCACTTGAGTGCTGTTCGCAATGGGTTGATCGCAACGATTCCAATCACAGTGATCGGATCGATCTTTTTATTGATTCCGTATATTCCATGGCCTCAATCGTATGTATCATTTATGGGCAATCATCCCGACTTAGTGGCAAAACTGATCATTCCCTTCAATATGAGCATGGGACTGCTTTCGATCTATGCAGCTTTTGGCATTGGCGCACGATTAGCGCAAAGCTACCAACTGGATAGTTTGGCAGGGGGCGTTTCTGCAATTTTTACCTTTTTTACTACATTGACCTTCACTTCTTTAGATGAAGGAACGTTTATCTCTACGCAATATCTTGGAAGAGAAGGTATGTTTGCTAGTATTTTGACCGCTATATTAGCAGTCGAGTGCATGCGCCTTTGTAAAAAATACAATATTGGGTTTAAACTGCCAGAGCAAGTCCCTACGAATGTCAGCAGCAGTTTTGAAGTGATTATTCCCGTGTTTTTTTCAATGACGATCGTTTGGATCATTGTTCACTTGATCGGCTTTGACATCAATGCCCTGATTGCAAGTTTGATCACACCATTGTTAAGTGTTTCTTCCAACTCGTTAGCAGCACCTTTGGTCTATGTAGGATTGACTTGTATCATGTGGCTATTCGGAATTCATCCGCAAATATTAGCGACGGTGATGTTGCCGATCTGGCTAGTCAATTCTGAAGCAAACATGGCAGCAGCACAAGCCGGACAAGCGATTCCCAATCTGGGGGTACAGCCGTTTATCTTTACTTTCTTATGGATCGGCGGTGGCGGAGGAACCTTAGCACTTTGCGCAATGATGTGTTTCTCCAAATCAAAATTTTTAAAACAGCTTGGTCGTCTCAGCTTTATTCCTGGGGTCTTCAACATCAATGAACCGTTGTTGTTTGGGTTGCCGATCGTTTTGAATCCAGCACTGGCGATTCCCTTTGTCGTGGCACCAATCGTGACCACTTTCGTGACCTATTTCGCTTTTGTGTCCGACCTTGTTCCCGGAATGGCATATCCATTAGCGGCTGTGTGGACGGTTCCGAGTATTTTTTCGGCAGTGATCGCAACAGCCAGCATTCGTGGTGCTGTCTTAGTAGTGATGAATTTCTTGATTTATTTGGGCATTTATTATCCTTTCTTCAAGGCCTATGAACGCAAATTAGTGCTTGAAGAAGGTCAAACCGAAGCATCAGTCTAAGAGGCGAGCAATCAAATTTTGAGAAGAGGAGCAATGACATGAAGAAAAATAAGAAGCAATTTCCTGCCGATTTTTATTGGGGAGGTGCAGTTGCCGCAAATCAATTAGAAGGGGCCTATCTTGAAGGGGGAAAAGGCTGGAGCGTGGCAGACATCAATCGCTTTCGTGATGATATCGATATAAAAAAGAAAAGCAACAAAGAAATAACGACGGCAGACGTAGAATTTGCTTTAAATGATCAAGAAGGGCGTTACCCGAAACGGGATGGGATCGATTTTTACCATACATTTCGTGAGGATCTGGCACTCTTGGCAGAAACAGGCATGAATTCGTTTCGAACATCTATTAGCTGGGCGAGGATTTTTCCAAAGGGAGACGAGCAAACGCCTAACGAAGAAGGGTTGCGCTTTTATGACGAATTGATCGATTGTATCCTTGAAAACGGCATGGAACCCTTGATCACCTTGTCTCATTATGAAATGCCGATCCATTTAGCGATGGCTTATGACGGCTGGTCAAATCGTAAACTGATTGATTTCTTTGTTCGTTTTGCGCAAGTCGTATTCAAACGGTATCGAGGGAAGGTCAAATATTGGATCTTAGTCAATCAAATGAACTTGATTACCCACGAATCGTTTAACCACCTTGGTATTCCCGCTGACCGCGTCGACAATCTGAAGCAAGCTAAGTACCAAGGAGTTCACAATGAATTGGTAGCATGTGCGAGAGCGATCAAAGTAGGCAAAGAGATTGATCCTTCTTTTCAAATTGGTATGATGTCTTATTATGGCAATGTTTATCCAGCTACTTGTAAACCGTTGGATGTTTTGAGTGCTCTCAAAAATAATCAAATGGAATATTATTATTCAGATGTACTTGCGCGGGGAACTTATCCGAATTATGCCTATCGCTTTTTTGAAGAAAACGGCATCGAGATTCAATTTGGGGAAAACGATGAAGCGGACTTTAAGCATACGGTTGATTTTGTTTCTTTCTCCTATTACTACACGCGAATCATTCATAGTGAAAACTACGGGAAAGAAGATGCAGCTTCGCCTAACCCTTATTTAGAAGCAAATGATTGGGGCTGGGCAATTGATCCGATCGGGCTGCGGATCGCTTTGAATGAGTATTATGATCGGTACCAATTGCCGATCATGATCACAGAAAATGGTATGGGCTTTTATGAGACATTGAATGAAGAAGGGACGATCGATGATACGTATCGCATTGATTTTCTGAAACAGCACATTGAACAAATGAAAGAAGCAATCTATGATGGCGTAGAACTGATCGGCTACTATCCTTGGGGACCGATCGATCTTGTCAGCTGCTCCTCATCAGAAATGAGCAAGCGGTATGGGTTCATTTACGTGGATCTAGATGATTGGGGCAATGGTTCAGGAAAGCGGTACAAAAAAGCCAGCTTTGACTGGTATAAGAAAGTGACGGCTTCTAACGGAGAAGTCCTCGATTAAAAAATAAGCGGCAACGACGAAGCAGGAGCTTAGTCGTTGCCGCTTTTTTTATAAGAGAGTCAAAAAAGGGAGCCAGCGCCATCAGCGTAACCGTTTCTGATAAAGCATTCCTGCCAAGAACCAGCTCACCACTACGATACCGCCGCACCAGCTAAAGGCACTGATCAAGGTGGTATCTTTTAAGTTTAACAAAAGCCCGCGCAAAGAATGGATGATCGGCGACATTGGTTGGTATTCAGCAAAAATGGCTAACGGACGCGGCATGGTTTCCGTAGGGACGAAACCAGAGCTTAAGTAGGGCAAAAGGGTGATCAAGACAGTAAACAAGGTCGCTGTCTCGGGGCTTTTGGCGATGAGACCAACCAGAACGGAGACCCAAGTAAAAGCGAAGGTGAAGCAAAAGATCAATAGGAAGGCGAGTCCCCAGCCAGCAACTGTGGCTTGGGGGCGAAAACCGATGATCATGGCAACGATCAACACGACCAAGGTACTGATCAAGCTCCGAAGGGTCGCGGCGAAGACATGCCCGTTTAAAAAGGCTGAGTTAGAGATGTTCAAGGTCATCAGCCGTTCCACCATGCCGGATTTCAAATCTTCCGTCACCGTTACCCCAACGGAGGAGGCGCTTTGGGCGATACATTGGACGAGAACACCAGGAACGACAAAATCGACATAAGAGGTATCGCCGACGTTCATGGCTCCCCCAAAAACATAGACGAAGAGGATCATTAAAATCGCTGGGGTCAAAATCCCACTTAGCAAAGTCTCCATACTGCGAATCGATAGCAAGAGGTTGCGTTTGAATAAGGTGTTGGTTTCTATAATTGCTTTCATTGGTTTCCTTCTTGGACAAGTGTTAGAAAAATATCTTCTAACGAAGCATTCTTTTGATTAAAACTGGTGATGGTGATCGGTAGTTGATTGAGTTCCTGCAACAGCGTGAAGGAATGCTGGAAGTCTTGACTGACGGGAAATGCCAGAGAGAGACTGGACTCATTGACTTGCAGCGGAAAATCAGACAGATGCTGTCGCACGGTCTGCAAGTGTTCTTTCGTCAATACGCTGATTTCCATCGTTTGTGAAGGATGCAGTGCTTTGACTTCCGTTGGTGTTCCTTGCAAGATGATTTTCCCTTCATGCAAGATGGCGACTTGGTCTGCTAAAAATTCAGCTTCTTCGAGGTATTGGGTCGTCAGGAAAATCGTTCGTCCTTGAGCGGCGATCTCTTTGATCATGTGCCATGTGGCTAAGCGGTTTTGCGGGTCTAACCCGGTCGTTGGTTCATCCAAAAAGAGCAGGTCAGGTTCGCCGATAAAACTCATGGCGATGTCTAAGCGTCGTCGCATGCCACCAGAATAATTTTTGACTAGTCGGTTGCTGGCATCCACCAAATCAAAACGCTCTAACAAATGTTGGACGATAAACTGTTTGTTTTTGACATGGCGCAAGGCAGCAATCATCAGCAAGTTTTCTCGTCCGGTCAGTTCTTGATCGACGGCGGAAAATTGCCCTGTCAGACTGATTTTTTCGCGAATCGCTGCTGGATCTTTGGTCAAGTCGATCCCGTCGATCAGCGCGGTTCCTTGGTCAAAAGGTAGGATAGTGGACAAAATTTTGACTAAAGTGGTTTTTCCAGCGCCGTTTGATCCTAGTAAGACAAATACTTCGCCAGGAGTGACGTCAAAAGTGACCTCTTTCAAAACGGTTTTGTCTTTGAAGCTTTTTTGTAAATGTTTCACGTGAAGCATTTTCTTTTTTATATGGGTATCCATAGCTTTTCCCTCGTTTCTATAAGATAATTCAACTATAAAGGCTCTTCGGGAAAAGCAACTGCTTATTTCAATATATTGAAAAAGAAGGTGAAAAAATGAACAATTATGGTGCGACAGTGAAAGAGCTTCGCAAAAGCAAAGGCTTGTTGTTGAAGGAATTAGTGGATGAACAATTGTCGATGTCTTTGTTATCGCAATTTGAAAATGGCAAAACGACGATTTCCTGCGAACGATTTCATCGCTTGCTAGATAAACTAGAAGTGAGTTTTGCCGAATTTCAGCTGCTGCATACGGGGGAGCATCATTCGGAGGCTCAAAAGCTAATGGTCGACTATGTCCGTTCGATGGGGATCGAATCCATTGATGAAGTACCTAAATTAAAAAAGAAATATCAAAAGCTGACCACGTACTTTCAACAGCATTACTCCTTGGAGCTGGACCACTTCTTACAACTGATCCGTTTTGACTACTTGATGAAAGAGGAGCTTTTTAAAGGGGTGCCCATCGAGGAGGCTTACCTGAAACACAATTATTGTTTGGACTCTGCCAAGCATTACTTGCTGAATACCGATACATGGGGTGTTTATGAGCTGCGGCTGTTTGCCCGCGTAGCAATTTCGATGGAGCCAGCTTTGCTTTGGCGCTGCTTGACGATCGCCATCAAAAAGAGTCAGCGCTTTGCAAAAATTCCTGGCAATGAAGATATTTTGTACAACACGTTTGAGACGGTATTTTCTGTCTTTGCTGTTTTCGACGAGGCGAATTATGCGGAAAAGACCTTTCATTTATGGCGAGATCATGTTTATGAAAAAGAACACATTGAACAAGCGATCTTTATGCCGTTTTTTGAAGGCTGGACGCATCTATTAAAACAAAATAAGGCACAAGCGGCGGACTTGATGCAGCAAACGTTAGATCAGCTGAAAAGATTAGGGATGAAGAACACGTTTGCTATGTATCAATTATTAAGCACATCTGTATTGAAAGAAGAGTTTCCGGGGATTTTATTGAGTGATCCATTGCTTTCTGAAGGAACCCGTTATGGCTGGGAGTAGCTAGAAAAAGCTGTTTCCCGCCGATGAAAGCGCCTTATGTTTAAGAATCGGAGAGGAAGTGATTAAAAATCAGTAAATGGCAAGCAATTTGCTTCTTTTTTACTGATTAGAGGAGTATATTCGAAGTTGGAATTTTTCTTTATTTAGAATTATTTTAATGTACTTTTTTATGAAATAGGAGGATGTAGGATGGATATTGTGACACTAGCGCGAATCCAGTTTGCGATGACGACGATTTTTCACTTTTTCTTTGTACCGTTTTCGATCGGAACTGGTGTCGTCGTTGCAATTATGGAGACACTTTATGTGATCAAAAAAGATGAAAAATATCGCCGGATGACGAAGTTTTGGGGGAATATTTTTCTATTGAGTTTTGCTGTCGGGGTCGTGACAGGGATCATTCAAGAATTTCAATTTGGGATGAACTGGTCAGACTATTCTCGTTTTGTCGGGGATATTTTTGGTGCGCCCTTGGCTTTAGAAGCTTTGTTGGCGTTCTTCTTAGAATCGACGTTCTTAGGACTGTGGATCTTTACATGGGATCGGGTCAGTCCCAAGCTGCACGCCACCTTTTTCTGGTTGGTGACGCTAGGTTCGATGCTATCGGCGTTTTGGATCTTAGCTGCCAATAGTTTTATGCAGCATCCAGTGGGGTATACCTTGAACAATGGCCGGGCAGAAATGACTGACTTCGGTGCATTATTGGCAAATCCACAGGTGTGGTATGAGTTTTTACACGTGATCACCGCTGCCATCACGATGGGTGGGATCATTGTTGCTGGTTTATCTGCCTTTCGTCTATTGAAGAAAGACAAAGACATTGAACGTGATTTCTTCAAAAAATCAATGCGGATCGGTTTTGCGGTGGCATTGTTCGGTTCATTCACCGTCTTGCTAGCTGGGGATGAACAAATGAAATACTTGGTTGAAGAACAACCAATGAAATTTGCCGCAATGGAAGGGGCCTATGAAGATACTGGGAGTCCTGCGGCTTGGACCGTCGTTGCTTGGGCGAATGAAGCAGAACATCACCAAGTCTTCGGTGTTTCGATTCCATATATGTTGAGTATCTTAGCCTTCAATGAACCCTTCGGCTCCATCGATGGGATGGATACGGTCAATCAGCAATTGATTGAAACCTACGGCGACCGTAATTACTACCCGCCGGTCAACACACTCTTTTGGAGCTTCCGGATCATGGCTGGTTTTGGTGCCTTGATGCTGTTGGTTTCTGGTCTGGGATTGTATTTTACGCGTAAGAAGAAACCATGGCTCTTTGAAAAACGCTGGTTACTTTGGGTAGTGGCAATCACTTTGTTCACCCCATTTATTGCCAATACAGCTGGTTGGTTGATCACGGAGTTAGGACGTTACCCCTGGACGGTTTACGGCTTGTTTACGATCGAAGATAGTGTGTCACCAAACGTTTCCGTGACCTCACTCTTGATCTCAAACATCGTTTACTTCCTCTTGTTCTCTGGCTTGGGCGGAACGATGGTCTATCTGGTGAAACGGGAAATGGATCATGGACCTGAAAAAGAAGCCTTCGGCGAAATCAGCCAAGGAGACAACCAAGAAGGGTACGAAGACCCATTTGATAAGGAGGCGTTTGAAGGATGACCGGTCTGCAATTACTATGGTTCACGTTGATTGGGCTTTTATTTTCTGGCTTCTTCTTCTTAGAAGGGTTTGACTTTGGTGTGGGGATGTCTGTGCAGACATTGGCCCACAATGAAGAGGAAAAAGACCAGATCGTTAAAACGATCGGGCCTGTCTGGGATGGCAATGAAGTGTGGCTATTGACCGCTGGCGGAGCGATGTTCGCCTCGTTTCCATACTGGTATGCTTCTTTGTTCAGCGGTTTTTATTTGATTTTGTTATTGATCTTAGTCGGGTTGATCATTCGCGGTGTTTCCTTTGAGTTTCGAGCAAACTTCCCGAAAGAACACAAAAACATTTGGAACTGGACGTTGACGATCGGCAGTACGATCGTACCGTTTTTCTTCGGTCTGATGTTTGTCAGCATGATCCAAGGAATGCCTTTGGGTGAAGATGGCAACATGACGGCAACCTTTACGGATTACGTCAATCCCTTTTCAATCGTTGGCGGGATCGCGTTGACTTTGTTGTGCTACTTGCACGGATTAAACTATATCGCTTTGAAAACGGAAGGTCCGATTCGGGCACGGGCACGCAACTATGCAAGTATTTTTTATGGCATCTTATATGCAGGCTTAGTCGTCTTTGCTGTGATGCTTTACTTCCAAACGGATTTCTTCGAGAATCATTTTGCGACAACGCTTGGTTTGCTGCTTGTGATCGTTGTACTGACACTGATTGCAAATATCGGCGTCTTTAAAGGCAAAGAAATGATGGCTTTCATTGCGAGCGGCTTGACGTTGATCGCTTTGGTGGCATTGATCTTCACAGGGTTATTCCCAAGAGTCTTGATCAGTTCGATCGATTCAAGCTATGACCTGTTGATCGCTGATGCGTCTTCAAGCCGCTACACATTGAAGATCATGAGTTATCTTTCACTGACGATCTTGCCTTTCGTCTTGGCCTATACGGCTTGGAGTTACTATATCTTCCGTAAACGGATCAGTCATACGGAGGCGTTGGAGGGGTATAAATGATTGATAAACAAATCATGAAGCTCCCAGGAATGAAACAACTTTTAGGGCTGCTTGCGGGACTTTCGTTCCTGCAGGCGCTCTTCATTATTGGGCAGGCGTATGGATTGGCACGTGCCATCACTGGCTTATGGGAAGGACGACCATTAGAGGAACAGTGGGGCTGGATTCTGCTGTTCTTTTGTTCGTTTATCGCCCGACAAGCCGTTATCTATTTCCGTTCCAAAAGACTTGATGATTACAGTTACCAGCAAGCCGCCGATCTGCGGGATCAATTGTTGGAGAAATTGTTTCGGGTCGGTCCTCAGATCGCACAACAGCAAGGGACGGGGAATGTAACAACGATGGTCTTGGAAGGGATCAACCAAGTCGAAAACTACTTGAAATTGATTATTGCCAAAATCATGAATATGTCGATCATTCCTTGGGTCATTTTGGCACTCGTTTTTTATCTGGATTGGGAGTCGGGCTTGGTCTTGCTGTTGGTGTTCCCCTTGATCATCATTTTTATGATCATCTTGGGCTATGCCGCGCAAAGCAAAGCGGAAAAACAATACCGAACGTTTCAATTACTGTCCAATCATTTCATCGACTCCCTGCGAGGGATCGACACGCTGAAATTGTTTGGGGTCAGTAAAAAATATGGCAAAAGTATCTTTGCTTCCAGCGAACGGTTTCGGAAAGCGACGATGGCTTCATTAAAAGTCGGTATTTTATCGACTTTCGCCTTAGACTTTTTCACGACCTTATCGATTGCCGTCGTAGCAGTCTTGCTAGGCTTGCGGCTGATCAATGAAGGAATCTTGCTGTTTCCAGCGTTAACCATCTTGATTTTAGCACCAGAATACTTCTTGCCGATCCGCGACTTTTCCAGTGATTACCATGCAACCTTAGACGGGAAAAATGCGATGACTGCGGTGACGGAGATCTTGCATCAGCCCGAAGCCCAAGTACCGGCAGTAACGGTGCCTCGTTGGCAGGAAGACGCCCAGTTAACGATCGATCAGCTGGCGTTTTCCTACGAGGAAAAAGCGGCTTTGACGGATATCAATTTGAACGTGACTGGCTTCAAAAAGATCGGGATCATCGGTCTGAGCGGTTCTGGCAAGTCTACCTTGATCAATACCTTGAGTGGCTTTCTCGTGCCAGACAGTGGCGAGATCACTCTCGGAGGGGCCAAGACCACGGCCTTTCGCCAAGCAAGCTGGCAAGAACAGCTGATCTATATTCCGCAAAATCCTTATATCTATCGGTTGACCTTGCAGGAAAATGTCGCGTTTTATCAGCCGACAGCTACCAAAGAAGCCGTACTGAAAGCCATTGAAGTGGCAGGCTTGACTGAGCTTTTAGCAGAGCTGCCGCAAGGGTTGGACACGATGTTAGGAGAAGGGGAACGGCATCTAAGTGGCGGACAAGCCCAACGGATCGCTCTAGCCCGTGCCTTTTTAGACCAGCAACGAAAGATTCTTTTGTTTGATGAACCAACGGCTCATTTGGATATTGAAACCGAAGTTGCCTTAAAAGAACGGATGCTACCGCTGATGGAAAACCGTTTAGTCTTTTTTGCAACCCATCGCTTGCACTGGATGGAAGAAATGGATGAAATCATCGTGATGGATCAAGGAAGAATCGTGGAACAAGGAACCTTGGCACAACTGCAGCAAAAGCAAGGTGCTTTTACAGAACTAGTCAATGGAATGAGGAGGGAACAGCTTGAATAAAATCGGCTTATTGCGCTCATTGAAAACTGATACGTGGGTCAAGCCTTTCTTGTCAAAATACAAAAACGTTTTGGCGCTGGCCTTATTCCTAGGCTTCTTGACCTTTTTCTGTGGTGGGGCACTGATGTTTAATTCTGGGTACCTGATCAGCCGCTCGGCATCGATCCCAGAAAACATTCTATTGGTTTACATCCCCATCGTACTGACCCGAGCGTTTGGGATCGGCCGTCCAGTCTTTCGCTATTTGGAACGGTTGACCAGTCATAGCTGGGTCTTGCGCATGACCTCTAATTTGCGTTTGAAATTGTACAACGTAGTAGAAAAAGATGCGATCTTCTTTAAGCAAGCACATCGCACGGGGGATATCTTGGGCTTATTGGCAGAAGATATCAACCATATTCAAAACCTGTATTTGCGCACGATCTTTCCTACCGTGATCGCTTGGATCTTGTATGCGTTCTTGATCATTGGACTCGGCTATTTTTCTTGGTGGTTTGCTTTGGTGATGCTGCTGCTATTAGGAATCATTGTCTTTGTCTTGCCGCTTTGGTCGGTGATCATCAACGGCGCGCGGCAAGAAAAGCAAAAACACATGAAAAACAACTTGTATACGACACTGACGGATAATGTATTAGGGGTTTCTGATTGGGTCTTCTCTCAAAGAGGCAGCGAGTACGTGGCTGCCCATAAGGAACTGGAAACGCAGTTGCGGGCGGTGGATGAACAGATGCTGTCCTTTGATCGCCGGCGTGATTTTCTTTTACAAAGCATCTTTGGAGTGATCGCTGTCGCATTGCTGCTTTGGACCAGCATTCGCTTTCCAGGTAACCACGGAGGAGCAGCCAACTGGATCGCTGCCTTTGTCCTGTGTGTCTTTCCTTTAGTTGATGCATTTGCGCCATTACCGTCAGCTGCTCAAGAAACCAATCGCTACAAAGACTCCATCGATCGCTTCAATGCACTGCCAGAAGAAAATCGCCAAGAGGTCTCCATGGAGCAACCGTCAGTACCTGAAGTGACGGGCCTCGTGTCGATCACAGTCAAGGACTTGCATTTTCAGTATCCTGAAGGCAAAGAAGTGCTTCATGGGTTGGATCTAACGATTCCTGCGCATCAAAAACTAGCGATCCTTGGTCGCAGCGGTTCTGGGAAAAGTACATTTGCCTCCTTGTTGCGAGGCGATCTGCAACCGACCCAAGGGTCGATTACCTTAAACGACGTACCTGTGACGGCATTGAGTGAGTCGATCAGTGACTTGATCGGTGTCATCAATCAAAGTCCCTATCTTTTCCATACGACCGTCTTGAATAATATTCTGCTAGGCAATGAGTCGGCTTCGGAAGAAGAAGTCTGGCGCGTACTGGAGCAAGTCGGGTTGAAAGAAATGGTGGCAGCTTTGCCTAACGGCTTGGCCACGATGGTGGATGAAGCCGGCTTGCGTTTTTCTGGTGGAGAACGCCATCGTTTGGCATTGGCGCGGATCTTGCTAAAAGACACTCCGATCATCTTATTGGATGAGCCAACCGTCGGCTTAGACCCGATCACGGAGCAAGGCGTGCTCGAAACCTTTTTCCAAGTGCTGGAGAACAAAACGATCATTTGGATCACCCACCACTTGCAAGGAATTTCGATGATGGACCGTGTGCTCTTTATTGAAGATGGTCAGTTGACCATGAGCGGAACACCTGCCGAATTGGCAGCAGAAAACAAACATTTTCAACACTTATTGGCCATTGACCAAGGACGACGATAAAAAAGAGCGTCCATCAATCAGTGATGGACGCTTTTCTTCTCATTGCTCTATGGCTCAGTAATTGCGCTGCAAGAGCAGTTCAGTTAATGAACGAATTTTGGCTTTGCTAGGTGCTTCGGGCAGCAGATCGATGTCGTCTAAGGCTTTTTGCGTGTAGGTGACCGCGAAAGCGCGCGCTTTTTCGACACCGCCGTAACGAACGACAAGATCCGCAACTTCTTGGGCTTCTGCCAAGGAGAGTGCTGCTTTTTTATTCAAATAAGGAGCGAATGCTGCAGGTGCCTGTTCTTTGGCAAATAGCAGCGGTAAGGTATAGACTCCTTGTGCCAAATCTTCTAGAATCGGTTTTTTCAAAGTGCCGCTATCAGAGGTGTAGTCGAGAATATCGTCGAATACTTGAAAGGCGATCCCGATGTTGCGACCGATCTCACCCGCCCGCTCTTGGTTTTCTGTGTCGAGGCCGCCAAAATGAGCGCCTTCGAGACAAGCGAGCCAAAACAGTTCAGCGGTTTTGCCGTTGATGCTTTGCAGATAGTCGTCAATCGATTCATGGATGTTGTAGCGAGTGTGCATTTGATCAAGTTCACCTAAAAGGAGTCGTTTCATGGCTTGTGCGTTGGTTTTTAAAAACGGGGAGCCATTCATACTTTCGATCAAAAGCTCAAAAAATTGAGTGAACAAAAGATCACCCGTGTAGACCGCGATATCCTTGCCGTATTTGGCTTGAACAGTGACTTGACTGCGCCGCAGCGGCGAATCGTCAATGATGTCGTCGTGGATCAAAGTGGCCATGTGTAAAATTTCTAGAGAAGCAGCAATTTTTGTTAATTGGTCGGTTTTTTTATAATGGGGATCGCCTAAGTCAGCAAACAAAAAAAAGAGCGCTGGCCGCAGCATTTTTCCACCTGAATAAGTAAAGTCGATCAAAACATCTTGTATCTCTTTGTTACGAACAGTAACGTGTTCTTCAATGATGGAACATACGGTTTTCAATCGTTGTTCGATCGTCGGATAATCGATCCAAAAGTCAAACATAGTATAACCCTTTCTAACAGTCATTCAGCCCTTATTCTAGCGTAAAGGGGCGTGATTGACTAGTTTAATGCACTCACTAAAGGAGGTGAAGTTGTGACGCTACCTGTATTTTTAGAACTTGTCGAATTTAAAGCAAAAACCGCCAGTATTTTGCCATTTTTCATTGGTGTCTGCTACAGCTGGTACAATTATCAAACGATTCATCTTGGCTATGTCCTATTGTATTTCATTGCCATGCTGATCTTCAATATGGCGGTGGATATTTTAGATAACTACAACGATTACCATCATGCCACAGAAGGGCATGATTACAAAGAAAAGACCAATATCATTGGTCGGGAACAGTTGTCTGTCAAATTGGTTTTTTGGTTGATGGTCTCCATGATCATCGTTTCCGCCGCCATGGGAATCGCCTTGGCAATGGTGGTTGGTTGGCCGCTCTTTTGGATGGGACTGTATTGTTACCTAGTCGGGATCTTTTATTCCTCTGGTCCACGGCCGCTTTCTAGTTTGCCTTTAGGCGAGTTCTTTTCTGGCTTTACGATGGGCTTTATGATCTCATTGATCTGTGTCTACCTTAATGCCTATCAAACCTTTGAATGGAACATTGCCACGATTGGCAGTATTTTCTTGATCTCATTACCCAACACATTATGGATCGCCAACTTGATGCTGGCAAACAACATTTGTGATCTGGAAGAGGATGAAAAAAATGAGCGCTATACGCTGGTGCATTACCTTGGTAAAGCCCGTGCGTTGAAATTATTTATCACAATGAACGTCTTGACGTTTGTTGCGATCATTGCCTCAGTTGCCTTCAACATTGCGCCTTGGTCACTGGTTCTGACCTTTTTCGCGGCGCCCTTTGTCTGGCAACAGACCAAACGATTTATGCAAAAACAAATCAAAAGAGAGACCTTCATTTGTGCCGTTCGGATCCTTGCGGTCGGAGCATGCGTACAAGTGCTGAGTTTTGCGATTGGTTTGATTTTATAATTTTTACAGCAAAGAAAGGAAGTAAGGAAACATGAAGGAAGTTGTCATTTTAGGAGCAGGGTATGCTGGATTGCGAGCATTGCACGTACTGCAAGGAGCAAAAGAAGCGTTTCACATCACATTGATCGACAAAAACGATTATCATTATGAGGCAACCGATCTTCATGAAGTTGCGGCCGGTACGCAACCAAGAGACCGCATTTGCTATCCCATCAATGATGTCGTTCGTCCCCAAAAGACCACCTTTGTTCAAAAGGAAGTGGCGTCGATCGATCGTAACCAGCAAGTGATCGTTTTTAAAGATCAATCCACGTGCACGTATGATTATTTGATCGTGGCGTTAGGCTTTGAATCAGAATCATTTGGGATCCCTGGTGTCGAGGAGCATGCGTTGGAAATGGTGGATGTCGACTCCGCAGAAAACATCTATCATCATTTGTTGAAACAAATGAAGGCATACAAAGAAACACAAAATCCTGACTACCTAAAAATCGTTGTCTGCGGTGCTGGTTTCACTGGAATCGAATTGCTAGGTTCATTGGTGGAAAACCGTAAAACCTTCGCGAAAGCAGCAGGTGTCAAACCAGAAGACATCAAACTGTACTGTGTCGAAGCAGTGACTCGTTTATTACCGATGTTTGATGAAAAACTATCGGATTACGGGATCAAAAATCTCGTTAAATGGGGCGTAAACTTCCTGACTGGTAAACCCATCAAAGCAATCAAACCAGGTGTCGTTGTCTATCAAAATGATGCCGATACAGGAGCAACAGCAGAATTATCAGCCAAAACCATCGTTTGGACCACAGGCGTCAGCGGCAGCCATGTGATGGCTGAATCAGACTTTTCTGCTCGTCGTGGTCGCGTGATGGTCAATCAAGACCTAACAGACCCTGATCATAGTAACGTCTATGTTGTCGGTGATGTTTCAGCAGTCATGGACCCAGCGACCAATCGCCCGTATCCAACAACGGCTCAAATCGCTTTGAAGATGGGGCAGCATGCGGGTAAAAACATCTTACGTCAAATGAACGGGGAAAAACTAGCAGATTTCCACTTTGAATCATTAGGTTCAGTGGCATCGATCGGCAATACCCATGCCTTTGGCTTAGTAGGGAAAATGGGCATCAAAGGCTATCCCGCTTCCGTGGTGAAAAAAGCCATTATGGACCGTTCCTTGTACCAAACCGGTGGGGTCAAAGAAGTATTGGCGAAAGGCCGCTTCGACTTTTATCATTGAGCAATAGAAACAGCAGACTGCGAGGGAGACCTCGCAGTTTTTTTCAAAAAAAGCAGCAGCGGTATCCCGCAGACTACTTTTTTCTCCCAGAAACTGCTATGATAGCCAAAAGAACAGGACAAAGGAGCAAGGACAATGCCAGAAGGCCAACGAGTGTTACAGGGAATGGGAACGGTGATCACGATTTGGGTGCAGCATGAAACCCCAGAAGTGATCTTAGAGGAAGCAGCCAAAAGAGCTGCGGCCTTTGAACAGCGTTTTAGTGCCAATGACCCGACGTCGGAGTTGATGCAGATCAATCAGCAGGCAGGACAAGGAGCGATCGCTGCCACACAGGAATTGTTTGAATTGATCGCACTAGGGAAAGCCCATAGCGTACCCAAAGATAGCTACTTAAATATTGCCATCGGTCCTTTGGTGCAGGAATGGCGGATCGGGTTCCAAGATGCCCATCTACCAACGCCTGAGAAAATCGCGGAGCTGCTGCCAAAGACTGATCCTGCCAAAATCGTTTTGGATGAAACGCTGCAAACCGTCGGGTTAGCTGCTGGCATGAAGCTTGATCTAGGGGCTGTGGCAAAAGGATATTTTGCTGATTTGTTGATGACCTATTTCAAACAGGTTGGTGTCACAGCCGCTTTGATCGATCTTGGAGGCAATGTGGTGACTTACGGCGATGCCCCGAGCCACCAAGATGGCTATTGGCGGATCGGGATCCAAAACCCTTTCTTGCCAAGAGGGAATTTTGTTGCTGCGTTGAAGGTGCATAATCAATCAGTCGTTACATCAGGGATCTATGAACGAACCTATCAGGTAGCGGGCAAGACCTATCATCATATTTTTGATCGAGAAACGGGCTATCCGTTAGAGTCAGCCATTGCCAGTGTCACAATTCTCTCCGACCAATCGGTTGATGGAGAGATTTGGACGACCCGCTTATTCGGCAAAGAGCCACAAGCCATCTTGCAGGAGCTGGCGCCGTTAGAAGGGATCACTGGGTTAGTCATTACCAAACAAGGAGAACTGATCTATCCGCAAGAATTAGCCCGTTTGATCGAAACGCCAACAGCAGAATGAAAACAAGCAGCGATCACCTAGGAATATAGGTGGTGGCTGCTTGTTTTTTTGTAAAAAGAAAGCTAGACGTGTTGCAAAAAGGTCTCGATCAAGTCGGCTTCGCTGTTTGACAATGCCCGTTCGGCTTGATGGGCAATAAAATAGGTGAGGGACAAGAGTTCCTCTGGCATCGGATAAAGATTAAAAGGAGTCGCAGTCGCTGCTTGTAGCACGCTTTCTGGTACGATCGCAATCCCAAGGTTGTTTTCTGCTAATGCTGCTGCTGTATAAATATTGCTGCTTTCTATGAGAACGGTCGCCTCTACTTTGTATTTTTGCAGCAATTGATCGATTTGGCGCCGAATCGCCGAGCCGCTGGCAGTCAAAATCAACGGACTTTGCAGCAAGTCTTTGACTGCCAATGAATCAGGTGCTAAATACCGCTTCTCTGGTTGATACAGGGGAGAACAAGGCGGGATGATCGCTAGATACCGTTCTTGATTGGTACTGTGGACTGTTAGATTCGGTGCGATCGTCTCAGGATTTTGTCCGATAAAAAAGTCCAGCTGCCCATTCAACAGTCGTTTTTCATTGTGTTTGGGCAGGTCTTCCCGCAAGAAAAAGTGCACGTTGGGATAGTGTTCATAATATGCAGGCAAAAAGAGTGGCAGCAGATAGGAACCAAGGCTGGGCAAGATGCCTAAGCGCAAAGAACGCTTCTCGGTCGCGGTATACCAAGACAGCCGACTTTTCAATTTGGCAGACTCTGTTTCCAAGGTTTCCAGATATTGATAATAGATTTTACCAGCTTCCGTCAGTTGAAAATGACCCGGCTGCCGATTGATGATGGGGGTCCCTAGCTCTTGTTCGGCACGTTTCACGGTTTGTGTCAAGTAAGGCTGTGAGATGTAGAGGTCTTTGGCGGCTTTGGTATAGTTGCTATGCTTTAACAAGGTATCGAGGTATTGCAGCATCAGATGGGAATCTTTAAGTGCCATTGCGTGGTCCTCCTAGTCATTTTTCTCATTATAACAAATTTGTTATCGATAGATAGTTAAATAAATATTTCGCAAATAAAGAATTCAGTCGTACACTAAATGGGTACTTGGGGAAGATTTTTTTGTTTAGGAAGAAGCCTTTCATCTCAGTAGGTCTTAATAACCAACTTGAGAAACGATTGAAAAAAGAAATCAAAGCCAATGGTCAAAAACTTTTTATTTATTGATAAATGTTAAATTATTCACAATTAGGAGAGATGATAATGAAATTGATTGGAATCGTAGGAACCAACTCGACGCGTTCGACCAACCGTCGCTTACTGCAATTTATTCAAAGCCATTTTAGTGACCAAGCGGAGATCGAACTTTGCGAAATCAGTGATCTGCCGGCATTTAATGAACCAGAAGATCGGACGGCACCAGCGGCAGTTCAAGCCTTGTCAGAGAAGATCGAAGCAGCAGATGGGGTGATCATCAGTACACCAGAATACGATCACTCGATCCCAGCAGTGCTAAAAAGCATGATTGAATGGCTTTCTTATACGACGCGGCCTTTGATCGATAAACCAGTGATGATCACGGGTGCTTCTCTTGGTGCATTAGGTTCATCGAGAGCCCAAGCCCACTTGCGTCAGATCTTAGATGCACCAGAAGTAAAAGCTCGAATCATGCCGAGTGCGGAATTTTTATTAGGGCACTCCATGCAAGCCTTCGATGAACAAGGAAACTTGATCGATAGCGAAAAAGTTGCCGAACTAGAAGATTGTTTCAATGAATTTGTCTTGTTTGTCGAAATCACGAACCGTCTGGTCAGTGAATATTCAACGGCTAAAGAACGAGCAAAGAAATTTTCGTGGGAACAAGCATAAGAAAGAGAGGAACCAGTCATGAAATTTGTCGGCCTAATCGGAACGAACGCCAAAAAATCCACCAATCGCCAATTAGTGGCGTTTATGCAGCGAGAATTTGCTGCCCTAGCAGAAATTGAACTACTGGAAATCAAGGATGTTCCAATGTTCAATGAAACACAAGATCAAACCAATAGTGAAGTGATCCAACGGTTAAATAGCAAGATTTTAGCAGCCGATGGGGTGATCATTGCGACACCAGAGCATAACCATTCGATTCCTTCCGCATTGAAAAGCGTCTTGGAATGGCTCTCCTTCAATCTCCATCCCTTTGATGGCAAACCGGTAATGATTGTCGGTGCATCCTACGATGTACAAGGCTCTTCGCGAGCACAGCTTCATTTGCGCCAAATCCTTGATGCACCGGGTGTCAATGCGACAGTCATGCCAGGAAATGAGTTCTTGCTGGGGCGTGCGCATCAAGCCTTTGATGATCAAGGCAATTTAAAAGATCAACGAACGGTCGATTTTTTGGAAAGCTGTTTCCGCAAGTTTGTTCGGTTTACGGAAGTCGCTAATTTGTTGAACGTACCAGAAGAAGTCGTTTATGAGCCTGGCGAATACACCGTCACAGCACCAGGACATAACGGGGATCTACCAATGGTCGTCAAATTGAGTGAAGAACGGATCGAAGCTATCGATATCGATACTTCTGGTGAATCCGAAGGGATCGCTGATGTCGTTTTCGTACGGATTCCTCAAGAGATCATTGAAGGGCAAACCTTAAATGTCGATGCGATCTCTGGTGCTTCGGTTACTAGTAACGGTGTCGTTGATGGTGTAGCAAAAGCTGTGAAAATGGCTGGTGCGAACCCAGATGTCTTGCGCAAACGTCCAAAAGCCGCCAGTGCTTTGCAAACAGAAGATGAAACGTATACCACCGATGTCGTTGTCGTAGGTGGTGGCGGCGCGGGTCTGAGTGCAGCTGCCAGTGTGCTGCAAGCCAATAAAGATGTGATCTTAGTAGAAAAATTCCCAGCGATCGGTGGCAATACCGTACGTACTGGCGGACCGATGAATGCCGCGGATCCAAAATGGCAAAACGGCTTTTCCGCATTGCCTGGCGAACGCAGTGCTTTAGAAGAAGTGCTGACGATCGATGAGCAAGAGATCGATGCAGAATACTTGCCAGACTTCAAAGCTTTGAAGGCACAAATCACTGCATATCTTTCAGAAACGACGCCAGAAAAAGAATACTTGTTTGATTCTGCTTTGTGGCATCGAATTCAAACCTATTTAGGCGGAAAACGCAAAGATTTGAATGGTCAACCGATCTATGGGAAATACGAGCTAGTGAAGATTTTGACGGATCAAGCATTGGACTCAGTGAAATGGCTAGAAGAAATCGGCGTAGAATTTGATATGAACAATGTCGATATGCCAGTAGGAGCGAAATGGCGCCGAGGACATAAACCAGTCAAAAACGAAGGGTATGCCTTTGTCTCTGCTTTGCATCAATTCGTGAAAGAACATGGGGGAACGATCTTAACCGATACGCCTGTCAAAGAATTATTGATCGAAGATGGCAAGGTTACTGGAATCATCGGGGAAGGCCGTAACGGTCAAAAAGTCACGATCCATGCCAAAGCAGTGATTTTAGCTTCTGGTGGGTTCGGAGCGAATACGAAAATGTTGAAACAATACAATACCTATTGGACAGAGATCGAAGACGATATCAAAACGTCAAATTCACCAGCGATCACTGGTGACGGGATCAAGCTAGGGGAAAGTGCTGGAGCGGACCTTGTTGGCATGGGCTTTTCGCAAATGATGCCCGTATCTGATCCAAACACAGGGGCTTTGTTCAGTGGCCTGCAAGTGCCACCTGCTAACTTTGTGATGGTCAATCAAAAGGGTGAACGCTTTGTCAATGAATACGAAAGCCGCGATGTATTGACCCAAGCGGCGATCGATAATGGCGGATTGTTCTATTTGATCGCGGATGAAGAGATCAAGAAAACCGCTTATAACACGAGCCAAGAAAAAATCGATAAGCAAGTAGCTGCTGGTACGCTGTTCCGCAGTGAGACCTTGGCTGGCCTGGCAGAGCAGATCAATGTTGATCCAGCCGTCTTAGAGGCGACCGTTGCGAAATACAACAGCTATGTGGATGCTGGGAAGGACCCAGAGTTTGGCAAAGATGTCTTCGACTTGAAAGTGGAAAAAGCACCTTTCTATGCCACACCAAGAAAACCAGCGGTTCACCACACGATGGGGGGATTGAAGATCGATCCGCAAACCCATGTGTTGACGAAGGAAGATCAAATCATTGAAGGGCTGTATGCAGCAGGGGAAGTTGCTGGGGGGATCCATGCCGGCAATCGCTTAGGCGGCAACTCGTTGACAGATATCTTTACTTTTGGCCGAATTGCTGGAAAAACAGCAGTCGCAGAACATCTCGAATAAAAAGCCTTGCGCGTTGTGTTTCGTCACGCGCGCTAGCTTTTGAAAAAACATGTGAATAAAGTAACATGCTTAAAGCAAAGGAGAGAAAAAATGGAAACAAAAATCAATCGCTGGCTGATTCTGATCGCTTCGACCGCGGTATTGCTGTGTACGGGCGCTGTTTACGCCTTTAGTGTTTTTGCAGGACCTCTTAGTCAATTAAAAGGCTGGTCTATGGAAGAGATCATGTTAGCCTTTACCATCAATGCCGCAGTTGGCCCGATTACCATGATTTTGGGTGGTTTGCTGACAGACCGAGGAGCGGCTAGATGGGTCATCGCTGGTGGAGGCGTGTTGTTCGGAGCGGGCTTCTTCCTGACGGGATTGGTCAACTCACCCGCCATGCTTTACCTGACCTATGGAGTCTTTGCTGGTTTAGGGCAAGGCTTTGCCTATTCGGCTTGTTTAAGCAATACGATTCGGCTATTCCCAGATAAACGGGGACTGGCTTCTGGCTTGATCACAGCAGGTATGGGTGGGGCAGCGATTATTGCCGCACCGATTGCAAATCGTTTGATCGAATCACAAGATGTACTAGCAGCGTTTCGGATTTTAGGGATCGCCTATATCGTGATCGTCTTAGTGGCTAGTCTGTTTATTCGCAAGGCACCAGAAGATTATCGCCCAGCAGGTTGGCAACCAGCGGCGCAAGGGAAAAATGGCCCACAAATCAATCTGAATTGGTTGGACATGCTAAAGACCCCAACCTTCTACTTGATTATCGTTATGTTAGGGGCAGGGGCTTTCTCAGGTTTGATGATTGCTTCTAACGCATCAGTGATCGGGCAAAGTATGTTCGGTTTGACGGCAGCCGCCGCTGCCTTTTATGTCAGCTTGTACTCATTGAGCAACTGTTTTGGTCGGGTCCTTTGGGGCACCGTTTCTGATAAAATTGGTCGGACGAATACGTTGATGATCATCTATGGCGTGGTGGCATTGTCCTTATTCCTATTGACACTTGGTCAGACAACCGTGATCTTCACTGTCGGGATCATCGGTTTAGGACTGTGCTTCGGGGGCGTGATGGGGGTTTTCCCATCGATCGTTATGGAAAATTACGGACCGATCAATCAAGGAGTCAACTATGGAATCGTCTTTATTGGTTATTCTACGGCGGCATTCTTTGGGCCTAGAGTGGCAGCAGCAATCGCTGAAAGTAACCAAGGAGATTATACAAAAGCCTTTTATACGGCAATTTTCTTGGCGGTTTTTGGGCTCGTTCTCAACATTGGCTATGCGATGCTGAAAAAAGCCAAAAAGCCCGCGCCTGTTATTAAATAACAATTCAATCAAAGCAGTCTTTTTGATAAAGGCTGCTTTTTTGGTGCCAAAACCACTCTTTTTTCTTTTTTTAAAACAGAGGATTGGCGGATGAAGCAAAAGAGAAAACTGTTTCATAGCAAGAAATTATCTCGTTGATTTCACTGTTTTTTCATCTTAACCCCCCATTTTTTAATAAATCGTGTTACAATAAAAAAAGGCTAATACGACGGAGGGATTAAATGACAATTCGTAAAGAACGACGCCGCTTAGAAAAGCGCTTGAAGCGCACACAATATACCCAAAAAAGTATTACGATGGCTACTACTTTAGTAGCGGGATCAACGTTTATCCCGACCTTAGGGCATGCGGCTGAAACGGCAACGACAGAAACTAGCAATGACCTCAAGGTCGTTGAACAAACAACAAACACTACACCAGAAACCGACAGCACACCGGTTGAGGAAACAACAGCATCGACGACAGCACCTGTTGTGACCGAAGAAACTTCGGAAACGACGGAGGAGTCAGGGACTAAAGCAGTCACTGAGGGATCAGAAACAGCGACGACAGAAAGCACAACAGTCGCTAGTGATGAAGTCTTAGAAGCAGATGAAGTACCATCAGCCCTTTCGGATTTGACCAGTCGGGCCTTATTTTCACGGGCAACGATCGATCCGGCTGCCTTTATCAGTCAGATTTGCGGCTATGCAACGGAAGTAGCGGCAGCAAACGATCTGTATGCCTCTGTCATGATGGCACAAGCGATTTTGGAATCTGGCTGGGGCGCATCAACTTTGACGACCACGGCCAACAATATGTTTGGGATCAAAGGTAGCTATAATGGCCAATACGTGACAATGGATACGTATGAAGATGATGGTTCAGGCAATTATTATTTGATCAGCGCCAAGTTTCGGAAATACCCATCATTAAAAGAGTCTTTTGAAGACAATGCGTATGTGTTGCGCAACACGAGTTTTTCTAGCGGCAACTACTATTACAGCGGTGCGTGGAAAAGCAATACGACCTCTTACACGCAAGCGACCGCTTGGCTGCAAGGGCGGTATGCAACCGATACTTCTTATGCCAGCAAATTAAACAATTTGATCAGTACGTATAATTTAACGCAATATGACACTGGCAGTTCAAATGCAGGCGGCGGCAATAGCAATGAAACGATCGTCAGTGATGAAACAGCGATCAATCAGCAAATGAAAACCACGTCATCCATGAATATTCGTTCGGATGCCTCAACCAGTGCCTCTATTACTGGTTCGTTAGCAGCCAATACGACGTTTACGGCAACGGCGACCAAAACGGGCACCAGCGTCAACGGCAACACCACGTGGTATAAAATTTCTGGCAAAGGCTGGGTCAGCGGTGCATATTTGACGAAGGTTTCGACCGATGATTCAAATAACAATAGCGGATCAGGCAACACCGGTTCTGACAATAGCAATTCTGGCACGATGATCAACAAAAAAATGAAGACGACGGAAGCGATGAATATTCGTTCCAGCGCTTCTACTAGCGGATCAGTGGTAGGATCACTTAGCAAAGGCACGACCTTTACAGCCACTTCTATGAAAACCGGCACATCAGTCAACGGCAACAAAAATTGGTACTATGTCTCTGGCAAAGGTTGGGTCAGCGGTGCCTACCTTACTGAAGTGACCAACAATAATGCTTCTGAAGCAGAAAAAGAAGACAACAGTTCAAGCATCAATCAAAAAATGAAGACGACGGCCGCATTGAATGTCCGCTCGGATGCTTCTACTAGCAGCCGTGTCGTGACGACGCTTGGTCAAGGGGTGACCGTTACCGTGACAGCGAAAAAGAACGGCACTTCAGTGGAAGACAATAAAACGTGGTACTACGTTTCTGGCAAGGGTTGGGTCAGTGGTGCCTACTTGACAACAACCAGCAGCTCTTCCAATAACAGCGGTTCAACGACGACAAATCAGAAAATGAAAACCACCGAGATTTTAAATGTTCGTTCCGATGCTTCTACCAGCAGCAGTATTACTGGTTCTTTAAGTAAAGGGGCAACCGTCACGGTTACCGCAATAAAAACCGGGACGACCGTCAATGGCACGAACAAATGGTATTATGTTTCTGGCAAAGGCTGGGTCAGCGGTGCCTACTTGACAGCTGCTAGCAGTGGGTCTTCTAATACGAATACCAGCAGTAGTTCAACGAAGACGCACACGGTGAAATCAGGTGACAGCCTATGGTCACTGGCACAAAAATACAACACCAGCATCAGCCAAATCGCATCATGGAACAAGATCAACAGCAGCTATACGATCTATGTCGGGCAAAAGTTGATCGTTTCCAAATAATAAGCAAAAGCAACCGCGTGTATGCCATTGGCTCACGCGGTTTTTTATGCTGGATCAAGCGTTCACTAAGCTGCTAGCGGTTTATCAAGAAACTACTTGTTTTTCGTAAGCGCAATCAAACTATTTGGTCAATCAGGGAACCCTGCGTTAGAATGAAAGAAGCAATAGAAATTGCTAGTTTTAAAAGAATTGCTTCAGAACCAGAACAATCGAAGCGTACACAAAATAAGGAGGATTTCACATGCACAACAGAAACCTAACGATTATTGGCAGTTACGACACTCGAACAGAAGTATTACCGGTTATTGAGCAATTGACAAACGAAGGCTATGGCAAAGACGATATCGTGCTGTATGCGAATCAAACAGTCATCGATCAATTTGGGTTAGAATCCATCGATGATGTGGAAGTGGAGCATGCTGCTAGTGAAGACGAAGATCGTTCGCTTTGGGAAAAAATCAAAGATGCGTTTTCTTTTGGCGATTCAGATCACAGAGACGATGAACATGATCCATTATACGGCTACCGAGATGACATCGAACGAGACAAACTCGTTGTCGGCGTCTACGATTATCAGCCGATGGACAAAATAACGGATCGTGCTGCAGATACTGAGCCAATCATCGATCAACCGTTACCAGGTGAAACAGCGATGCCCGATGAGTCCGTTCATCCAACACCGCGCATGGGAGACAGTGATATTGAAGCACCGATCCATGACCCGAATCATCTGCGAAACTTATAAGTAAAAGAATTTCTTAAGTAAAGGAACCATTAAAGCCAGAGGAACGAGCATCCGTCGCACCTGCCAACCCTTAGTGAAGGGATGGGCCCGCAGGTGATCGACCGTCGCCCTCGGGCTTTTTTTGTTGCGCAACGGGCATTCATGTCTTTGTCATCTTTGAAAATAAAACTTAATTTGTTGACGATTGCTTTTTTTTGTATAATATAAGAATGAGATAGATCATTGACGGAAGGTCCAACCATATTTTTGGGAAAGGATGGGGAGTGCGATGAAATTCAAGTTCAATATGCAGTCGGCATTAGTCAGTTGTTTTGTTGCGGTTTTTTTGAGTGTGGCGATCAATCAAGATGCCAATGCCTTTGTTGCCGCGCCCTTTGTTCGAGATTCTTCCAGTAGTTCCTCCGAGCCACCTTACCAGACCGCAAGCAGCAGTATCGAAGAAACCTCTGATTCCAGTCAGATTTTTTATGAAGCCAGTGTTAGTTCGTATACACCGTCTTCAACGACTAGTCGCTCGATCGAAGCGTCGACAAATGAAGGCACGTCTGTTTCTGTAAGCGAAGTAGAGACAGAGCCTAGCGTCAGTACTTCTGCAAGTAGCGAAAGCAGTTCGAGTACCGCGCCGAGTGGCGGCTCAACGACCACCAGCGATACCTCCAGCAGTAGCGCTAGCAGCAGTTCTTCAAGCTCTTCGTCTACGAGTTCGACCAGTACTACAACAAGCAGCTCCAGCAGTGAAACGACTGAACCGTCTTCGGAAACCTCCAATAGCGATGACGAAGCTGCGGAAGATACGAGTGAAAACGTTGATCTAACAGTCGAAGGGGTCAACTGATCCCAGTTTATAAGGAAAACCAGTCCAATCCAAAGGCACCATTTCAGCTAGGCTTTATGCCTAGCTTTTTTATTTGCTTGTGTGAAGGAGTCACGCCCGGCCATTGCCATAAACAGGCTTTTTCGTGGCTGCGTCCCCATAAAGCAGCTATCCCTTTTGACTAGTGAAAAAAGCGACTACCCTCAGTCCTGCGTGTTTATTTCCTTCCTTCCTAAAAAAAGCTGCACTTGCAAGCATATCGTAAAGTGATTTTGAACAGTTTCGCTATAATAAGTGCGAGGAGGGGTGTTATGGGAAAGTATTTTAAGCACTTCGAAAAAATGATTAGTGTGATTGTTGATATTATGTTAGGACTGTTGGTTCTGTTGGTTTTGGTGGTGATGGCGGAAGCGATCTACAAAATCGTTGTCCATGTGATTCCGCTGCATGAAGTCAGTGATCTTTCCTTATTGATCGAAGAGATCGCGACATTGTTTATTTTACTGGAAATTATTTTGATGTTATTGCGTTACGTAAAAGAAGGTCACCATATTCCGGTGCGTTACTTGATTTTGATCAGTATTACAGCAATTTTAAGAGAGCTGCTTTTGGCACAAGGAAAAGGGTTAGAAACGCTCTTTTTGGCCTTAGCGATCTTGGTCTTGATCATTGTGCTGCAGGCGTTGGAAAAACTCAAAGCCTTTCATAGTTCTAAAGGACTGTAAAAAAAATCATCCGATTGGTTGACGAATGACTCGTCAAGGGATCGGATGATTTTTTAATTCTTCAAAAAGCACGCGGCTTTCTTGCTGCAGCCGCTTGCCGATATCTGTTTGCCCTACCGTTGTTCTTTCCGTTTGCCGCACGACGATTTTTTTCTGAGTGACGATGTCACGTCGCTGCTGGATGGCTTGCTGGCGATCTGTAAAGGGTTGATGGGCTGCTAAGGTCATGCCGAAGGAATTTGACAATAGCGTGTAACCAGCAATGCCTGTGACGGATTGGTAGGAGCGAGAGAGTCCGCCATCGATCACCAATAAACGACCATTTGCCTTGATGGGCGTCTCGCCTTTACGGACTTTCACAGGGGTGTGGCCATTGATGATGTGACCTGTCGGCGGCAGACCGAAGGCAGCTAGGACACGGCAGCAGAAGTCTTCGTTTTCCCTTAAAGAATAATAGGCATTTTTTTGTTCCTTATGGGTGTTGCGATCTGCTATAAAGTAGCGCTCAAAGGTTTTCATGGCTTTTTTGCCGAAGAGGGAAGAGCCTTCGCCGCACCAAAGATACCAGATCATATCGGTGGCAAGGTCTGTTTGCTTTTCTGGTTGGGCAAAGCTTTCCTGCAAACATTGCTGAAAAAAGTCCATCAACGCTTTGCCTGCTAAGGGCTGCTGCTGGAAAGTAAAGGCCAGGAAATCGCCGTTTTCCTGACAAGGCAGGCAGCCGTGATACAGCAGGTTGTCGTTGAAGCGCTGGTACAAGGTGCCATGCTCAACTAAAAAGCGCATATGCGCAGCTAAGCGGGGCGAGCGTTGAAATTGGCTCAGCAAATCTTGCAGTACCTCATGTTCTTCTGCTGTCAAACGGTAAGGATCATCGGGATCTACTAGTTGAAAACAGCCGTTGATCAATGGATAGGTCTGGTCTAGCTGGATTTGTTGCCGATCTTGAGACAAGCGATGCAACAAGCAGCGCTCTGCCATCGCAAATGCTGGTCGCCGCTGGATCACGGCTGCTTCGACTTTGAATTGGATGATGGCAAACGCCTGTTGCAAAAGCATGGCGGCTTTTTTTTGCTGGCTTGATAAAGGGTCCACTGTTTTTTGCGGATAAAAGCCTTCATTTTCTGTGTAATATTTTTGACTCAAAGCCAGTGCTTTTGATAGATCGATCCCATAACCATCTTGTAATAATGCCAGATTGCCGTAGCGAGCAGCGATGCGGATCGTATTGGCCAAACAGGGCAGCGAGCCGCAAAAGCTGCCGATCCATAAGATATCATGGTTGCCTAGCTGAATATCCAGTGAGGGCAAAGTCATCAAGCGATCGACGATTTTGTCTGGCGCTGGTCCGCGATCATAAATATCGCCTAAGACGTGGAGATGATCCACTACGAAGCGCTGAATCAAGTACGCCAGTTCTTGGCAAAAAAGCGGGGCGGCCTCTAATTCAATGATCTTATCAAAAATCGCCCGATAGTAAGCTTCTTTATTGAAGTCGGCATCATATTGGTACAACAGTTCTTCTAAGATATAAGCAAAAGAAGACGGCAGTGCTTTGCGTACCTTGGAGCGTGTGTATTTACTGGAAGTAAAGCGGGCAACTTTTACTAGCTGTGCCATCTTTAAGCGCCAATCGGCAGGGGTCCAGGCCTGTTCTTGTAATAGCTCCTCTGGATAATAAATGACAAAACAAAGTTCGGTCTGTTCTTCTTTCGTCAAGACGCCAGTAAACAAAATCTCGACTTTTTCTCGGATACTGCCAGAACCATTCCGCAAAATATGGTCAAAGGCATCGTATTCGCCATGCAGATCGCTGACAAAGTGCTCGGTGGCTTTCGGCAGCTGCTGGATGGCTTCCAAGTTGATGATCTCGGTCAGGTTTGCCAAGGCGTCTTTATTGAACATGGGCCTGTTCTTTGGCTTGTTCTTCAATCAGCATCGCGCTTTCTTCAATGGAACGTTTGCTGACATCGATCACCGGAATGTTCAGCTTTTTGAACCATTCATTCGCGTAAGCTAATTCTGCTTCGATTCGTTCACAATTGGTGTAATGGGTCTCTTCTTTTAAGCCCAATGAATGCATTCGGGAGCGCCGAATCTCGGTCAGAGATTCTGGATTCGTGGTCAAACCGACCATTTTTCGCGGGTCGACTTGGTGCACTTCGGCTGGCAAAGCAACTTCAGGAATCAAAGGCAGATTTGCCACTTTGTAGCCGCGGTTTGCCATGTATAAACTCAATGGTGTCTTCGAGGTTCGCGAAACCCCTAAGAGGACAAAGTCAGCATCGAGAAATCCCCGTGGGTCTTTGCCGTCGTCGTATTTCACCGCAAATTCCATCGCTGCCACCCGGCTGAAATATGCTTGGTTCAAGCGATGCAAGGCACCAGGCTCTTGGACGGCTTCTACACCGAATGTTTTTTCCAGCATCGTGGTCAAGGGCGACATAAAGTCGACATACTGCAAACCAGTCCGCTTGGCAAAGGCATCAACAAAGGCGACTAACTCTTTATTGACTAAGGTGGTAACGACGATCGATTTGTCTAGCAAGGCATCTTTGAGGATCTCGCCTAAGCTCTCTTCATCATTAGTAAAGGGAAAGAGCTGGATGTCTGAAAGGTCGATCGTGGGAAACTGCGCGGAAACGGCTGCGATCAGCTTTTGTGCCGTTTCGCCTACGGAATCTGAAATCAAATATATTCGAACGTTCTTCATTGTTTTTGCCCCCTAAAAGTGTGTGTTGTCACTGTCATTGCCTGCTTGAATAAAGTAATTCATCAGCCGTGTCTTCGTGATTTTGCCGATGACTTTTTTTGGTTCCTGCGGATCGACCACAGGCAAGGTATCGACTTCATGTCGCCCTAACAACGTACCAGCCGTCAAAATCGTTTCTTCGGCTGTGATGGTCACGATGTTTGGCATGCGAGTCATGATCATCGCTACAGGTGTTTTTTCTGGTGCGGCATTGCTGATCGCAAAGCGCAGTAGGTCTTTGCGGGAGAGGACCCCAATCAGCTCGTCTTGGTCATTTTTGACATAGAGGGAACCGACATCGTACATAAACAAAGTCGTGACCGCTTCATAAACGGAGACCGTTTGTGAGATCAGCAACGGCGGGATCATGACTTCTGCAACTTTGGTATGGTAGAGTTTTTCGAAAAGCAAAGGCTCAACGGTTTGTCCTGTATAGAAATAGCCGACTTTCGGTCGGGCGTCTAATAAACCGGTCATGGTCAAAATCGATAAGTCATTCCGCAAGGTTGCGCGGCTCAAGCCCAACTGCTTCGCAATGGTTTCCCCACTGATTGGCTGATGCTCTTTGACGATCTCAATGATTTTCATTTGTCTTTGGCTTAATTCCAATGTGTCACCTTCTTTCTTTTATGTGCTATGCTATTGATTATATGATTTTCCGAATAAAAAGGCAATCCTTCTCTTTTAAAAAGGATAAATCCCTTAAAAGTTTTCTTTTTTCAGCTTGACGATTAAATGTGTCATACTATATACTGCTAATTAATCGAAATAGTATATAACATTTAAAAGGAGGAACATGATGGAAAAAGCAGTCGTATGGTTTTCAGAAGGCACAAAAGAGCAAAAAGCACTATTAGGCGGGAAGGGGGCAAATCTTGCGGAGATGACCAATTTGGGTTTGCCTGTTCCCCAGGGATTTATCGTCCCTGCGACTATTTGCCTGACCTATTTAGAAGAACAGGTTCTTCCTGAGGCGATCATCAAGCAAGTCAAAGCTGCCATCGAAGAATTGGCAGTCCGCAGGAACAAAACATTTGGCGGACTGCAGTCGCCGTTGTTGGTTTCTGTCCGTAGTGGGGCTAAGTTTTCCATGCCAGGGATGATGGATACGATCTTAAACCTTGGGTTGAATGATGAAACCGTCCAAGGCTTGGCTCAGCAGACGGGGGACCCCGTTTTTGCTTATGATTGTTACCGCCGTTTGATCCAAATGTATGGGGATGTGGTGAAAGGTGTAGCAAAAGAGCACTTTGAAGCCTACTTGACAGATTATAAGAAACAGCAGAATTATGCGTCAGACCAAATGATGACTGGCAATGATTGGCAAATGATCTGCCGCGTGTTTCAAAGTATTTATATGGAACATACTCAAGAAGCGTTTCCGCAAGACCCGTTTCAGCAATTGTTGGCAGCCATCACGGCGGTTTTTCGCTCATGGAACAACCCACGGGCAAAGACCTACCGATCTCTCCATCGCATCCCTGACGATCTAGGGACTGCCGTAACGATTCAAGAAATGGTGTTTGGTAACAGCGGGATAAATAGTGGGACGGGTGTCGCCTTCACCCGCAATCCAGCAACCGGGGAACCGGGACTTTTCGGCGAATTTTTAGTGTGTGCCCAAGGGGAAGATGTGGTTGCAGGGATTCGTACACCGCAACCGATCCAAGCGTTGGCACAGCAGCATCCCAGGATCTATCAGGAATTAAAGCAACTGGCTGAGCGTTTGGAGGATCACTATCAAGACATGCAAGACATTGAGTTTACCATCGATGACGGCCAGCTGTTTGTCTTGCAAACAAGAAACGGCAAACGAACCGCCGCTGCCGCAGCGCAAATCGCAACGGATATGGTTGCAGAAGGCCGGATCACCATCAGGCAAGCACTAGATCGCATCACACCAGAAATGATCGATCAATTGCTGCACCCGTTATTTGCCCCCGAAGCCTTACAGCAAGCCAAAGCCTTTGCGCAGGGCTTGCCGGCTAGTCCAGGAGCAGCTTCAGGACATGTCTATTTCACTGCAGAGGCGGCGGAAAAAGCCAGCCGCGCAGGAGAAAAAGTTCTGTTGCTGCGGCAGGAAACCTCACCTGAAGATATTGAAGGCATGGTGGTGAGTGAAGCGATCATTACCGCTCGTGGGGGGATGACTTCTCATGCGGCGGTGGTCGCCCGTGGTCTGGGGGTCTGCTGTGTGGTAGGGTGCGAGGCATTAAGTGTCGATGTATTTTTGAAGCAGGCTCGCTGCGGCGAGCTGCTGATTGAAGAAGGTGACGTGCTTTCGGTAGACGGCAGCACTGGCAAACTGTATCAAGGGCAGCTGCCTATGACCAGTGTCCAGGAGCGGGTCTTGCTGGATCAGCTTTTGACGTGGGCACAAGCCCAGGCAGATCTAAAGGTTTACGCAAATGCGGAAACGAAAAACGACATTGAGGCTGCGCTGGCCTTTGGGGCAGCGGGCATCGGTCTGGCACGGACGGAGCATATGTTTTTTGGGGAAGAGCGTTTGTGGAAAATGCGGGAAGTCATCTTGGCGGAAACGAAGGCGGAACGATTGAAGGCGTTGGCTGAGATCAAGGCTTATCAAAAAGCCGATTTCCAAGAAATGCTGCAGGCCGCGCAAGGAAAGAAGTGCACGATTCGTTTATTAGATCCACCACTTCATGAATTTTTGCCCCATGAGCATGAACGCCTTGAAATGGCTCGCCGTAGTCAAAAATCATTGGCAGTGATCGAGCGGCGAATTGACGAGCTGCAAGAGGTCAATCCCATGATGGGGCATCGCGGCAGCCGTTTAGGACTGAGCTATCCAGAAATTTATGAAATGCAAACAGCGGCAATTTGTGAAGCGGCTGTGGAATTGCGGCAGCAAGGAGTCGAGGTAGAGGCGGCGATCTTATTGCCCCTGATCAGTTTGCCCGCAGAGCTGCAGGTGTTGAAAGCGACGTTGACACAGGTGATCGCTCAAGCAGAAGCAACCCTGCAGCAACCATTGCACATCGAGATCGGCATGATGATCGAGACACCTAGAGCGTGCTTGATCGCTGGGGAGTGTGCTGAAGATGCTGCGTTCTTTAGTTTTGGTACCAATGACTTGACTCAAATGACCTTTGGCTTTTCGCGGGATGATGCAGGCAGCTTTATTCAAGCCTATTTGCAGTCGGGGATCTTACAAGAAGATCCTTACCAGCACTTAGATCAGGCGGGTGTTGGCACGTTGATGCGCCAAGCGATCACTGGCGTAAGAGATCGTCAGCCAGAGCACTCGATCGGTGTTTGTGGCGAAGTCGGCAGTGATCCCTATTCCATTGCATTTTTGCGAGAGATCGGCATCGACTATGTTTCTTGCTCCCCATACCGAATCCCTGCTGCCTGGTTAGCGATCGCCCAATCCGCCCCCATCATCGAAGAGGCGTCAGTGGGCTCCCGCTAAAATAGGAGAAAAAAATACACCGCAGTCCACTAGCAAGGCTCGCCTGCTTGGTGGATTACAGTGTGTTCGTGCAGCTTCACCTTACAGGGGCTGATCCGTTTTTTGAATCGCGGGTTTGCGTCCTTTTAAATACCAAGTGATCCCAATAACATGGGCGAGGTAGATGGCAGCGAGGACGAAACGTACCAGCAGATTAGGGATCAATAGTGCAGGAATGGCAAAGACTACCAGCATCATGGCAAACATCCGAACCATTCCCTTGGTGCTCAGCTGTTTTTGTACGAGTGGTTTTTCAATGTATTTTTGATAATTTTCTGATTGAACCAAGCGTTGATAATAGGTATCGGAACTCCGCAGCCAGAAATAAGCCGTCAGCAAGTAAAAGACCGTTGTAGGTAAGAAAGGCAAAAATATTCCTAATGTACCTAAACCGAATGTCAGTGATCCACAAAGAAAAAATAGTGTTTTTTTCAAAAGTAACCCTCCTTATTTGGGTGTTTCGTGTCTTACCCTCAGTATAACGGAGGAGGGGCAGCTTGAACATGCGTTTTGTGCTTTTCCCCGTTTTTTAGCGGCAATAAGAGTTTTTCTTCCCCATACTCCTGCTTTTTTGATAGACTAGAAACAACACAAAGGGGGAAGCAGCATGGAAACGATTGAATTGAATACCGGCATTCAGATTCCAGTGATCGGCAGTGGGACGAATACATTTGGGAAAGAAAACCGAGAATACCAAGGTGCGATCAATGATGATACGACAGAGCTGTTGACTGCTATCAAGCTTGGGTATCGGCATTTTGATACGGCGATTTCTTACCGCAACGAAGCCGTGGTAGGCAAAGCCATCAAGGAAAGCGGGATCGACCGCAGCGAATTTTTCCTGACTTCTAAGATTCCTGGCAAACCAGAGCATACGCAAGATGCAGCTGCCGTGAAAGCGTCTGTCGAAGCGAGTTTAGCAGCCCTGCAGACGGAATCAATCGATCTTTATTTGATCCATCATCCGTGGGACAACTTGGCAGAGATCGCCGCTGTCTGGGCGGTTCTTGAGGCTTATGTCGATAAAGGAGTCTTAAAAGCGATCGGGGTGTCCAATTTCCAAGAAGAAGAACTTAGCTATTTATTGGCAAACAGTCGGATCAAACCAGCGGTCAATCAAATCGAATCGCATCCAGGCAAGTGGAACGACGCGATCATCGCCTATTCCTTAGCCAATCAGGTAGTTCCAGAAGCCTGGGGGCCACTTTCCCGAATTTCAGAAGCGGCTCGGGAAACCTTGACCCAAATCGGTGAAGCGCATCAAAAAACCTGGAGCCAAGTGGTCTTGCGTTACCAAATCGAGCGTGGGGTGATCGTGATTCCGAAATCCCATTCAGAAAAACATCAAGCCGAAAATTTAGCGCTCTTTGATTTCGCTTTGACGGCGGAAGAAAAAGCCGTCATCAAAGAATTATAGGCAATAAAAAGCAGTCCCATTAAAGGGAACCTACAGCCAGTGCGGAAACTTCCGTGCTGGCTATTTTTATGCAGTCGCAACGCTCCTTCATGACTGAGGAGCTTTTCTATTCGTTAGATCAGCAATCGTAAGCCTTAGCAAAAAAAAGAAAATGCGCTTGCAGCCGTTTCTGCCAATGAACCCTCTTAATCATTCAAAGAAATAACCGATTATCCTTACTAAGGGTCGTCTACGGACGAGTCTTCATTGGATCGTGTGAAATTGGAAATGAAGGAGTGGCACAGTTGTGAAAAAAAGAAAAAAGACGATAGGAATTTATGTGATGATCACCTTGATGCTGGTTGCGGGGATCCCGATCATTGTCATGCTGACAAGTTCCTATTTAACCACCAAGAACTTATTGATTGAACGAAATGATTTGAACAAAGAAAGTGCCGTCAATTTGATCTTGGCGGAAGAAAAGAGTTTGCGCCGATCGACGGAAAGCAAATTGAAATCAATGGCTGAACTGCCAGCGATGAAAACAGAATTCAGCATGGGACGCATCCGTTCAGATCTTTCTTTAGCGATTGCTGGAAGTAACAGCTTCTTAGCGGTGACTTTTGGAACAGAAGATGATGAGTATGTGACCTTCAATCCCTTACCAGATGATTATAAGCCCACGATTCGGCCATGGTACAAAGGGGCCGTAAAAGCCGAAGGAGAAGTCTATTGGACAGCACCTTATTTAGATACAGTGTCGAATCAATTTGTGACGTCGGCTTCGATCAGGGTCAAAAATTCCCATAATCAAGTGGGGGTTTTAAGCGTCGATGTTTCCTATGAAAGCATTCAAAACATCTTGTCTTCCTTTACCGTAGGGCGGACTGGGAATGTCACCTTAGTTTCAGAATCTGGGGTCATCGTGACCTCAAAAAACACCAAACAAATCGGTAAGAATATCAAAGAAGAAGAAGTGTTCCAAAAAATCAAAGAAGCTAAAAACCCGACAGGCATGGTTGGCTTAGGCGACTCGAATAAAGTCAACGATGTGTTGTATGACAAGTCTGCTGATTCCAATGTTTGGGCGTACTCCGAAGTCAAAGCTAGTGATCTAGACAAAGAGCTAGGAGCGTTAGTCCGCACCACCATTATCGTTACGATCTTGATGCTGCTCTTTGTAGGACTGGTTTCTTATGCCGCGATCAAAGTAGTCGCAGCGATCATCGATTGCTTCAATCGTTACTTTAGAAAAGTCGGTGAAGGCAAACTAGAGAAGATGAGCAAAACCAAAAGAGCCAAAGGCGAAAAATGGACATGGGATCAACTGGCACGCCGAGTTGTTTATCCAGACAAAGCAGGCAATGAGATCCAGCAAATGGCGGACAATTACAATGTGATGATCGAAGGCACGGGTGCATTGATCCAAAAAGTACAAAAAGAAAGCAACAGTGTCGCAGGAATGTCTGATTCTTTATTAGAATTGTCAAAACAAACCAATATTGCGACAGAAGAAGTCTCTCAAACCATTACGGGGATTGCTGAAGTGACCGGTGCTCAAGCCCAAGAAACAGAATACAGCGTGTCCCAAATGCAAAATCTGTCGCAAGTCGTGAAAGAATTACGAGAAAATGTTGGCGGCATGAGCAGCAAGTCGCAAGAATCTACGAAGATCAATCAAGAAAACTTAACGATCATGGATCAAGTCGATGACAGCTGGCGACAAGAGTTGGCACAGATGGAGCGTTTGATGTCGAACATGACGGGAATGAATGATAGTATCCAAAACATCAACTCGATCATTGGGGTCATCAACGATATTTCTTACCAAACCAACTTGCTAGCCTTGAATGCATCGATCGAAGCGGCGAGTGCAGGTGAGTCGGGCAAAGGCTTTGCCGTCGTGGCAGCTGAGATCCGTAAATTGGCGGAACAAAGCAAGGCTTCTACCAAAGAGATCGAAGCGATCATTGAAGAAATTCGTGAGCAGTCGAGTCAAATGGTCAAACAAACGTCGGCATCTGTCAAAGGCGGCGTTCGCCAAACCAACTTGATCAAAGAAGCGATCTCGTCTTCAAAAGAAGTTTTCCAACGCAGCAGCTATATGATCGAAGGCATCCATCATATTGAAGCAGCCAGTGCACGTATCGAAAACATTCAAAACAGTGTACTGGAAAACTTAGAAAACATTTCCGCATCAACGGAAGAAAATGCCGCTGGTACACAAGAAGTTTCCGCAAATGCAGAAGAAGTCTTGGCAACCATGGATGAATTTACCAACCATGTGGCCGATCTCAGAGACATTGCAGAAGAGTTGAAGCGATTGACCAATCGGTTTGAAGTGGAAAAATAAACCAAGCAAAAAAATCACTCATCAGCTATTCGCAAGAATGGCTGATGAGTGATTTTTGTTTAGTGAGTAGGAGACTGCAATAAAGCCAAGACGGATATTGGTCGTCTTGGCTTTTCATAATGATATTTATAAAACCGTATTATGGGCTATTGTGCCGTTTCAGTCCGCTGAATGATCATCTCCACGCGGCGGTTTTCCGAGCGGCCTTGGGGGGTGTTGTTATCGGCCTTCGGTTCGGTATCGGCAAAGGCTTGGATGGCAGCATTTTTTTCTAAAACGGCGCCTTTGCTGATGAAGTACTCCATAACGGTAATGGCCCGAGCGGAACTAAGATCCCAGTTAGATTGGTAGCGGCCATTGCCTTTTTCAGGTACGTTATCGGTATGCCCAGCGATCACGATTTTGTTGGTTTTTAATTTTTTCAGTGAGTCCGATAGCAGATCCAGTGACTGACGAGTGGTGTCCGTGATCTCGGCGCTGCCAGAGGCAAACAAGATGCTGCTGGCAAGCGTGATATGCAAGCCATCGGATTCCAAGCGGACTTCTGTCTGCTCTTTTAAGCCAGAAGCTGCCAGCTCTTGTGACAGCTGGTCGCTGATTTTTTCTAGTTGCTGATTTTCTAGTTGGGTCCGAACCGCTGCTTCTTGCGCTTGTGCTTCGGCAGAAGTGGCGGCTTTTTTTCGCGGCGTGGTCTCGCCCATATCGATCACCGACCCAATCACAGATGAATTGCTGTGGTGGCTGGAAAGGATGGTGCCAAATTCGCTTTTGATTTCTTGGAACTTCTCATCATCGACTTTCGCCATAGCAAACATGACGATGAACAAAGCCAGCAGCAAGGTCAACATATCCGAGTAAGGCAAAAGCCACGCTTCGTCTACATGTTCTTCATGTTTCTTTTTTCGCTTCATGTCGCTTCACCCTTTATAATTGTTCTTGCCGTTTTTTCGGATCGATCAAGCTGTATAATTTTTTCTCAATGCTTTTCGGCGATTGTCCGGCTTGGATCGCTAAGACCCCTTCCACGATGATCGACATCATTTGGACCTCTTGCTCCGATTTCAAGGTCAGTCGTGAGCTAAAGGGAATGAACAGGACATAGCCGAAGAAAATACCATAAAGGGTCGCCACGAAAGCCGCCGAGATCATGTGCCCCAGTGCTTCTACATCCTCTAAATTACCTAGCGCCCCAATCAGCCCGATCACGGCTCCTAACACCCCTAAGGTCGGGGAACTCGTGCCGGCGGTTTTAAAAATAGCCGAGCCGATGCGATGCCGTTCTTCGATCCCATAGATCTCATTCTCCATGATTTCTTGGATCTGTTCGGCAGCGATGCCATCAACCACCATTTCCAAGCCCTTTTTTAAAAAAGGATCTTCTAAGTTTTGGATGGCACCTTCAAGAGATAACAAACCATCGCGCCGGGCTTGGTTGGCTAATTCAACGATGGTATTGATGGTTGTTTTTAAGTCGTATTCTTTATTTTTCAGCAGAACGCCGAAGATCTTCGGGATTTTTTTGATGTCACTGCTGGGAAATGAATTGATAACGGCTGCGATCACACCAACGAAAATGATGATCGCGGCTGCCGGATTGATCAAAACGGCCACATTGGCACCTTTTACAATCATCCCAACCACCACAGATATCAGTCCTAAAATAATACCGATCAGCAAGAAAAAATCCATTTGTTGCGTCCTCCTAAATTCTATTTCCAGGTTTTAAACCCTCATTTATTTTATCGGTGAATTAAAATCATTCTTAATAGCAAAAAAAAATAATCCTAAAAATAACTAAAATAAATTTTCAGCTTCTTCTTTTTTTGTTGTTTTTTGGACAAGTTGCGACAAATTTTTGAAATGGTACAGCTTGCAATTTTTGTGAATATTTATAGATGGTACCGTTTTTTTTCGTGAAGCGTTTCTCAGGGTTTGTCATGTCATTCAGCGCAAATGAAAATGTTTTAATCAATTTTTCGAATAATGCTTGTTTTTTTATCAAAAAACTGATTTTGATCAAAAGGCATAGATATGCTTGTAAAACGCTTTATATCGATCGTTTACTTTTTATAACTGGGGACGAAATTGCGATGAAACAGTGTTTAACAAATAACATAACATGGTTGTAACTTAAATGTCATATCCGTAAAGTTGCAAAAATCAAATTGTAAAATAAAAATAATTCTACTATAATGACATCACGTCTTCTTGTTTTTTTAATCTATAACAAAAAAATAAATAAATATATTTGTTTCTGTTCCATCGCTGAAAAAAATGTTTGGTACAGAAGGTGGAAGGAGCAATTATTGTTGGATACCTATGATTTATTAAAAACAGCCATGAACGTTTCTGCCCAACGCGCAGAATTGATTTCGTCTAATATCGCCAATGTCAACACGGATGGGTACAAAGCAAAACGCATCGTGTTTGAAAGCGAATTAAAGCAGGCACTCGCTTCATCAGGGACGGACGCTGCAACCGAAGCGTCAGTTTCTCAAGTAAAACCGAAAATCACTGAAAATGCAACTACCAGCATCAAAGACAACGGCAATAACGTGGATCTTGAAGTGGAGATGTTGGATCAAGCAGCCAATGGGTTATATTACAGTGCATTGACCGCACAAGTCAACGGTCGCTTGCAAATGATGAACCTTGTATTGAGTAATTGATAGAAAGCGCAGGAAAAACAAATGGGTATGTTTAATGGACTAACGATCAACGCGAGCGGTCTAGCATTGGAACGGTTAAAACTAGATACGATCTCCAGCAATATCGCAAATGTAAATACGAATCAAACACAAACAACCGCTGCTTATCAAAAAAAGAGTATTCTTTTTTCAGAAAATTTAAAAAATAGTCGTGAAGGAACACCGGCGACATATGGTGTCAAAGTGACGGGGATCGCTGCCGATGAGACGGAAAAACTGACCTATGATCCTACGAATCCCGCTGCCAACGATGAGGGATATGTCGGTCAATCAAATGTGGATATTGCCGATGAAATGGTGGCAATGTTGCAAGCGGTTCGAACGTACGAAGCCAATGTTTCTGCTTCAGAAATGAATAAAACGATCTTGAAAAAAGCATTAGAAATATCAAAGGGGTAACGAGAAAATGGATGGACTTTTAACGACAGGATTAACGGACTACCAAAACGTTTTGCGGACACTAGGCACGGGGGCTGCTTCAAACGAGACCAGTGCTGCAGGCGCCGAGGAAAATCAGTTTTCTTCTTACTTGACCCATGCGGTCGATCAGTTGAATCAAAAAACGGCGGTCATGGATCAAGATACTGTAAATTTGATCACCGGCGATGAAAGCGATCTAGGGAATGTGATGATTCGCATGACGGAGGCGCAATTGGCGCTACAAACAGCCGTTCAAGTACGAAACAAGTGTTTAGAAGCTTACAATGACGTGAAAAATATGCAGTTTTAGCAGTGGGTGAGGGAATAAGGATAAATGATGGATAAAGTGAAAGAATGGACAGAACAACTCAAAGACCGTTGGCAAATGCAAAGCTCTTTAAAGAAAATGATCGTTGTTCTTTCCGTTATCAGCGTTCTCGGAATCACAGCAGCTGTGTATTATTTAAATACGCGAATTGAATACGGTATCTTGTTTACGGATCTAAGCGATGCCGATGCGGGAACGATCAGCAAGGATTTGGAGGAACAGCAGATCGCCTACAAATTAGCCGACAATGGGACGACTATTTTGATCGATAAAGACCAAGTCGATGAATACCGCATCAATCTTGCCGTGGACAATAAATTACCAAATACCAGTACAGGCTTTGAATTATTTGATGATGCCAACATGATGACAACCGACGAAGACCGCAAGATCATGTATCAGCGGGCAGTAACGGGCGAACTGCAACGAGCGATCGAGTCGATCGATGCGGTCAAATCCGCCAAAGTTTTACTCGTGATGCCAGAAGAAAGTGTCTTTTCTTCTGAGGAAAGTGCGCCAACTGCTTCTATCGTGTTGACCTTGAAAAATCAGCAGATCTCAGACGAGTCCGTGCAAGGGATCGTTACCTTGACTTCAGGGGCAGTGGAAAAGCTGAAGCCAGAAAATGTAAAAGTCGTTGATAGTGCTGGCAATACCTTGACGAGAACCGAAGATGAAGCCAGTCAATTAAGTGGCCTGAACAATAAATACATTGCCATCAAAGATTCCTACGAAAAAACGCTAGAAGAAAAAGTAGCGAAGCTGCTGACACCGATCTATGGCGCAGACAAATTCCAAGTGTCGATCAATTTAGACTTGAATTTTGACTCGATCGAGCGGAAGAAAGTCACTTATGATGACCCAGAGATCAAGAGTGAGACAGTGCAGGCTGCTGGTTCGCAAGGCACCGTCCAAGAAGCCCAAACAGGGACGGTGGATGACAATGTCTCCAATGTGACGGGTACGGATGGAGAGGGAAACAATTCCTATAGCCGTTCGGTGGAAAACGAATTGGATACCGAGACCACCACGACCATTACGGCCCCTGGCATGATCGAACGAATGACCAGCTCGATCGTGATCAATGCGAACCTTTCGCAAGCGGATCAAGCAGAATTGCAGCAGTTGATTGCTAGTGCCGTCGGCTATGACAATGACCGTGGTGATCAAATCGCGATCCAAGGATTTGACTTTGCCCAAGCAGAGGTTGATCCAGCCGTTGATCCGCAAGGGAATGAACCGATTGCAGCTGCCAAAGGTTATCTCAAGTATGCCATCATCGGCGGCATCGTGTTGACCTTGTTCTTAGTGATTTTAATGATCGTTGGCGTGATCCGACGTCGTCGTAAAGAAGACGAGCTGGAAGTCGATGTGACGGAGGAAATGGTCACTTTTGCACAACCGTCAGCAGTTAGCACTGGTACAAGTCCGACCGTTGCACAAGAAGTCGTTTTTGGCGGTGTCGGCAATCGGTCTGCTGAAACGAAACCAGCGGTGCCAGAAGCATCCACACAAGAAGCCGCAGCAGAACATTCAGGAGAACCAACATTGGATCAAACGGCTAGAAATTATGCCGAAAGCAATCCTGAAGTAGCGGCGGAATTGATCAAAGCTTGGATGAAAGAAAAATAAGGGGGCAGCCATGGATACAATAGACGGGGTAAAAAAAGCAGCGATTCTTCTGATCTCTCTAGGATCAGATACCTCTGCAAAGATCATGAAGCTGCTGCCAGAATCATTTATACAAAAAGTGAGCTATGAGATCGCCAACATCGACTTTGTCAGTCCCGAAGAGCGGGATCAAGTATTGGAGGAATTTTCTCATACCGCAACGGCCCGCAAATATGTCTTAGACGGCGGGATCGATTATGCCAAAAATTTGCTGAACCAAGCATTAGGCCCTCAAAAAGCCAAAGAAGTCATTGACGTATTGACTCAGATCCAGCTGCGGGAACGGCCCTTTAATATCGCTCGCAAAGCCGATGTTCAACAGTTGACCAATCTGTTGATCGGCGAACATCCACAAACGGTAGCGTTGATTTTGTGCTACATGCAGCCGGACAAAGCGGCCAGCGTCTTGTCGCAGTTTCCCGATCATTTGCAAGTGGAGATCGCTGAACGGATCGGGACGATCTCCAGTACGTCGCCTTTGGTGATCGAACGGATCGAAAAAGTGATCGAGAACAAATTCTCGAATTACATTGAGAACGATACGGAAAATGTCGGTGGTGTGCACACACTGGTAGAAATCTTGAACTCAGTCAGCCGCAGCACCGAAAAGAACATTTTGAACGACTTAGAAAAGCGGCAACCGGAACTATCCAACGAAGTGAAATCCAGCTTGTTTACTTTCGAGGATATCGTGACCCTCGATCGCTTGGATGTTCAAAAAGTCTTGCGAGATGTTCAAAACGATGTCTTAGTCTTAGCGCTTAAAGGCACGACTGATGACATCAAGAACTTTATTTTCTCCAACCTCTCATCACGGGCGGTGGAAAATCTGCAAGAAGAAATTCAATTTATGGGTCCTACCCGCTTGTCTGCTGTAGAAGAAGCCCAACAAAGTGTGGTGGCTGTGATTCGACGGCTAGATGAAACCGGTGAGATCTACATCGGAAGGGGCGACCAAGATGCAGTGGTCAAATAGCAGTTTATTGAAGCAGCAGGCGGTCAAAACGACCGAAGCTGCGCGCAGTATTTTGACGGATACGACCATCAAAGCGCCGATTGAGAAACCAAGCTTAGACCCAGAACTGCAAGCGGCTAGACGTGCACGCCAGTTGGAGCAGGAACGGCATCTGCAGCAAATGGAAGCCTTGAAGCAGCAGATTTTGACCGATGCACAAGAACAAGCGGCGCAAATTCTAGCAGAAGCGAGAACGGAAGGCTTTCAAGCAGGACAAGCAGACGGCTTTCAACAAGGCTATCAAGAAGGACTCAATGCCAGCAAAGAAGCCGCGCAAGCATTGATGGCACAAGCCCAAGCCAATGTCGCTGAAGCCGTTTCTGAGATCAACACCTTTCGCTCAGAGAAAAAGCAAGAGATGATCGCTTATGGCACGGCAATCGCTGAAGCCTTGATCAATCAACGTTTTACAGATGAGCAAGCAGGCTTCCTGCCTTTTGTGGAGTCTGTGCTATGGCAATTTGAACAACCCGATCAATTTGTGACTGTTCGCAGCCAAGAGCAGCATCTTGCAGGGTTGCGAGAATTGTTGGAAACCAAAAAGCAGACGATCAGCGGGTTTCGCTATTTACTCATGGCAGATGACAGCTTGGCGGAACACGATTTTTGTATCGAATCTGAAAATGCCTTGGTGGTTTTTGAACTGAGGAAAGAAATCGCTCGCTTTTTGAGCCAATTTCTAGAAAGCAGTGTGAAGGAATGACGTTTGAATTACCAATCACAGCGCTGCGCAAAACGGCGCAAGCACAGCCGTTTTTTACCACCTACGGCAAAGTCAGCGAAGTTGTAGGTCTGCTGATCAAAGTCGAAGGGCTGGCGGTTTTCATAGGGGAAATCTGTGAAGTCGCATTGCAAAACAAGACACATACAGCCTTAGCCGAAGTCGTAGGCTTTGTGAAAAAAACTGTGCTCCTGATGCCCCTTGATCAGCTAGAAGGCGTCGGACCGGGCTGTTTGGTGCGGCCAACTGGCAAATCGTTGACGGTAAAAATCGATGATACGCTGCTAGGGCACACCTTAGATGGACTAGGGCGACCGTTAGATATGGCGCTGGAGCTGGAAAGTGCGCCAGAATATCCCGTTAGTCAAGATTCTCCTGACCCCTTTCGCCGTCAAAAAATCGCTGAGATCATGCCGACAGGTGTCCGGGCGATCGATGGTCTTTTGACCGTCGGCCTTGGCCAACGGATCGGCATTTTTGCCGGCAGCGGGGTCGGTAAGAGTACTTTATTGGGGATGTTGGCTCGTTATTGCGAAGCCGATGTCATCGTGATCGGCTTGATCGGCGAGCGGGGACGAGAAGTCAAAGAATTTATTGAAAATGATCTAGGCCCAGAAGGTTACCGCAAGTCGGTCGTTGTCTGTGCTACCTCCGATATGCCGCCCCTCGTACGATTAAAAGGGGCTCATGTGGCAACAGCGATCGCTGAGTATTACCGCGATCAAGGGAAGAAAGTCGTATTGATGATGGATTCGGTGACCCGTTTTGCGATGGCACAGCGGGAGATCGGTCTATCGACAGGCGAGCCGCCGACGACCAAAGGCTATACCCCTTCTGTGTTTACAGCTTTACCGAAGTTGTTAGAACGCAGTGGGATGTCGGACCAAGGCTCGATCACGGCCTTTTATACTGTCTTGGTAGAAGGGGATGACATGAATGAACCGATCGCTGATGCGGTGCGGGGAATTCTTGATGGACATATTCTGTTGTCCCGAAAAATCGCCGCTCAAAATCATTATCCTGCCATCGATATTCAAAACAGCCTCAGCCGCTTGATGAAGACCCTTGTTTCTGAGGAACAGCATAAACATGCGGGGGAACTAAAAGAAAACATGGCCGTTTATGCAGAGGCCAAGGATTTGATCGATATCGGTGCCTACAAAAGCGGCAGCAATGCGTTGACCGACCAAGCGATCGCGCTGCATCACCCCATCCTGCGGTTTTTACAGCAAAAAGTGGATGAGCGGATCCCATTTGAACAAACGATTTTTGAACTGGCGCATTTGTTCAGTGAAGAAGCGCTGATCGAGCGCCAGCGTTCGACCATGTAAAACAGATCATAAAGGAGCAGCTATGCAAGCATTTCACTTTTCCTTAGAAAAAGTATTGGATCACCGAAAAACCATTGAGCAAGAAGCCAAACGCGCTTACGCCCAAAAACAACAGTTATTGATTCAGCAAGAACAGCACCTGAATACGCTGACACAGGAAAAAGCCCAGCTTTTTGATGTCAATGAGATGACCATTGGGCGGATGCAAGTGCAACAACGCTATTTGCTTGCGTTGAATGCCACCATCGATGAGGTTCAGAACAAAATGTTTCACGTGAAGCAAGAATTGGCAGAGTCTTTATCGGTGGTGGTAGAAGCGCAGCAGGAACGCAAGATCGTGGAAAAGCTGCGAGAAAAACAATTTGCTGAATACACCTATGAACAGCAATTGGAAGAGCAAAAACAATTGGATGAGTTCGGCAATCGCGCCTTATTTTCTTAAAGCACTAATGGTTTTAGTGATGAGACGACCTTGGTTTCAAAGCATCAGCTGAGAGGAGGTGAACAATGAAAGAGATCACAACAAGTGCCGCAACCGCTGTACCTATCGGTAGCAAATCAAAAAAGACGGAGGCGTCACCAGAAGTCTTCAGTTTGCTGATGCAACAGCTGACGGAACAGACAGCAAGCAATCTGCCAGCATCCTTCGAACCATCAGGTATGACGGAGCAAACCGCCACCGCACCAGAAATGGGGATTGCCAGCAGTATGGAACATCTGCCACAGGAGCCAGAAATCACTCCAGCAGTCGAACAACCTGCAACGACACAAGCGCCAGAAATGAGCCAGATCAGCCAGGCACCTTTTGCAGGCTTGGTTCAAGAAGCGCCACAGGCATCAATGGCAACGACGGAGCAGAACCAAACGAGCGCCACAGCAGCTTCTCTCGACAGTGTTTCAGCAGCTTTTCCAGCACCAATAGACGTAGACACCACAGTCGTCAACCCCTCCGAGCCTGCGCTTGAAGGTCTAGCTTTGATGACAAATGACAGAAGTGAAGCCGCAGCAACAACGCTTGAAACACCTTTGCCAGAAGACTTAGTAGGCGAGGAGCAGACCACGGCAAAAGGAATCGCTCCTTTCAAGGAAATCAAGGAAGTCGATTCAGTAACACAAGCCGCGATTGCGCAAACGACAGAAGCACAGCTGAAACAGTCCACCGAAGGGACCGCGCAATTGGGCCAAACGGGACCATTAAATCAAGTGTCGCCAGTGACCAACCAAGCGACGGATACGACTAGCACCTTGCAACGCACGAATGAAACAGTCGCCAAAAAAGCGGAAGCTGTTTCTGCACAAGCCATTGCTTCTTCAGCAGTAACTGACAATGAAATGGCGGCACCAGCACTGCAGCTGCTTGATGTTTCTCCCCTTTTGACCAAGCAAGGACCAACGCCAACAAAAGCGAATATGGAACAAGCGGTCCTGCCCTTAGCAAAAGCGACTGCCCAACTTGTCCAAACGAGCAGCACGGCAAGCGAGAAAAAAATCACGCTGCAATTCGTTCCCGAAAAATTAGGCACGATCCAGCTTTCCCTAGAAACGAATGCCCAAGGCAGCCGCTTAGAACTGACCGTTCAGCAGCCGCAAGCCAAAGAATTATTGCTGTCCATCAAGCATGAGCTAGAGCAAGTTTTGCAAAAGCAAGAGCAGCCGATCCTAGCGATCAAAGAACCTACGTTAGCTTCTGTCCAGCAGGCTAGTCCGCTGGCAAATCAATCCTTTGCCGGCAGTATGATGGCAAGTGACAGTCAGTTAAGCCAACAGCGGTTTTTACAGGCTCAAAAAGGACAAAGCAAAAAGCCGTTTCATCAAAGCAATACGGCTGAAGAAGAGCCGCAATTAGCACCGATCGATCATGCGATCAGTATTTTAGTGTAAAGGAGGAGACCTATGGCAGATGAAATTACAGCAGCTGCGGCCGGTATTGCCAATACATCGGCATTAACGCAAACAAAAAAATCTTCAGATATCTCCATGGATGATTTTTTGAAGATCTTAGCCGCATCTATGAGCAACCCATCGATGGGAGGCAGCGATTCTTCTGGTGGTGGTAGCACCGACTATATCTCGCAACTGGTTCAATTTACGACCTTAGAGAGCTTGAATGAATTGAGCGAAACATTGACGACCTCGGTGATTTTACAGCAACAGCAGCAAGCTTTTAGCTTGATCAATAAACAAGTCACTCTGATGGACGGCACAGAAACATTGTCAGGAACCATCGAAAAAGTCCGCTTTGCCAATGGCTACGCCACGATCGTCGTAAATGGCAAAGAATACAGTATGAGTGCGATCCAAGAGATTGGCGGCGAAGCAAAATGAGTTTGACGATTCAACAGGGGCTGCAAAAAGTTGCCGGGGAGCCTTATCAACATCCCCGCAAAGGCGTGGACAAACAAGCCTTTTCTGCAATGCTTGAACAAAAACAAAGCGACATCAAAGTCTCGCATCATGCGCAAAAGCGTTTGACCGCAAGAGAATTGACCTTACAAGACGATGATTATCAATCCCTTTCAACGGCGCTTAGTGAGCTCGCGGAAAAAGGCAGCAAAGAATCACTGCTTGTTTACAAAGATATGGGCTTGATCGCCGATGTCCATTCACGAACCATCATTACGGCGATGGGGATGAATGAGCTTCACACCGTCACCAATATTGACAGCGCCACATTTATCAAATAGCAGCTGGACTGAAAAGGGGCTGCAAGTATTTTCTGAATGACAGAGGAAAATACGCCAACCATAAGGAGGAAAACAAGCATGTTACGATCATTATATTCAGGTGTTAGTGGAATGAAAAATCTTCAAACGAAAATGGACGTGGTTTCCAATAATATCGCCAACGTCAATACGGTTGGATTCAAATCAAGTCGAGTACTTTTCCAAGACATGATGAGCCAAACGATGTCTAACGCAACTGCGCCAGGCAACGGCTTAGGTGGGATCAACGCAACGCAGATCGGTTTAGGGGTTCAGACGGGCTCCATCGATACTATCAATACAGTCGGTGCCCCGCAATCGACAGGTCGCAGCATGGATTTTTATATCAGCGGACAGGGCTACTTTATGGTACAAGGACCAGGAGCAAATGGCGAAACCTATTACACACGAGATGGCGCATTCGTGCGCGACAGCAACGGAACCTTGACCAATAGTGATGGGATGCAAGTCTTAGGTCGTTCAGTCAATGGCGGTCAACCAGTTGTCTATGATGACAACTTTGATGAAAACACGGCATTGAGCGGACAAGGTGCGGTATCTCCCTTGTCGATCCCAAGCACACTGACCGTCAATGGGGAAACCTTGACCTATAACTCCATGGCGATCGATGCCAATGGCTTAGTGTTGGCAAAATACGGCAATCAAACCTTTGTGATGGGAAAAGTCGGTGTCGCAACCTTCAATAACCCAGAAGGCTTAGAAAAAGTCGGCGGCAACAACTATATCCAAACCAGCAACTCAGGAAATCCGATCGTTGCAGGACCTGGCAACAATGGCGCAGGAACGCTGCAAGCAGGTGCCTTGGAAATGTCCAATGTCGATCTTTCAACAGAATTTACCGAAATGATCATTGCGAGCCGTGCCTATCAAGCGAATTCAAGAAGTATTACGACTTCTGATGAAATGCTGCAAGAATTATTGAATCTAAAACGTTAAGAACGTGACGCTTCATCATTGAGAGGAGTTTGACCATGATTCTAGTGACAGCATTGAATGGTAAGCCATTCTATTTAAATCCAACATTGATTTATCGGATCGAAGAAATGCCGGATACATTGATCACACTGACAGACGGCAAAACATTAGTGGTGACGGAAGCTGCGCAAGAAGTTGCGCAGCGGGTGATCGAGTATCATACGGTGATCCATTCGAACCAAGTGAAAACGTAAGGGTGGGAAAGATGGCAAAAGAAGAAAAAGCACCAAAAGCAGAAAAAGAGAAAAAAGGCTTGAGTATGGTTGTTTTACTGCCGATCCTCTTGATCGTGGTAGTCGGCGGCAGTATCGGCGGGACCTTAGTGACGAATCACTTTTTGACGGGGGAAAAAACAGCAGCTGCTGAAACAGCAAAAGACAGCAGCAAAATCTCCTCAGACGAAGCGATCGTGGCATTGGATGAATTTTTAGTCAATCTGGCCAAAGAAGACAACCAAGAGCAGCAATACATGAAGGTCAATTTATCGATTTTAGTGGCGGATGAGGAAAAAAGCGCGGAAGCCACGAAAAATGTGGCCGTCATTCGTGACAGCGTCGTAAATTTATTGCGCCAACAAAAGGCCAGCGGTATTTTGAGCTCCGCCGAAAGTGTACCGAATTTAAAAAAAGCATTGAAAGAAACAATTAATCAGGAATACGGATCAGAAATCGCCAAGGATGTTTATGTGACGGATTTAGTGATCCAATAGAAAGAGGCATGTTGATGGAAACATTTTTATCGCTGGTCAAAATGATTGGGTTTTTGCTGCTTATTCTTTATTTGATCAACATCAGTTTGAAATATTTGAATCGTTACACGAACCAGCACAATCACCAGCTGCGTATTTTGCAAAAAATCGCCGTCAGCAAGTCGTCTTCGATCGGGATCGTCCAAATCATGGACAAATGTTATGTCATGAGCTTTTCTGAACAGCAAAACCAAATCATCAAAGAGTTGACGCCAGAAGAAACGGCCGCTTTTTTACAGCAAAGCCTAGAAAGCACCCAAGTGCAAGCTGGCAAAGACTTTTCTGAATGGCTCAACAAAGCCAAGGCGGAAATTGCTGGAAAACGAGGCAAGCAAAAATGAAGATCAAAGGCAGAGATATCAAGATCATGGCTGCGGTCCTTTTCAGCAGTCTGATGCTTCCGCAGACGGCATTTGCGCTAGACATGGAAGACGTCAGTTCCACCATCAACAATTTATTGTCGAATGGGAATGGCTCAAGTGATACGATCAATACTTTCTTGTTGCTGACGCTGCTTTCCCTTTTACCAGTCTTGCTGATCATGATGACTTCTTTTACTCGTATCATCATGGTCTTGTCCTTTGTGCGCAGTTCGTTAGGTACACAGCAAAACCCGCCCAATCAAGTGTTGATCGGGTTGGCCTTATTCTTGACATTTTTTATTATGAAACCTGTGTATACCGACGTCTACCAGCAAGCGATCGAACCGTTTGATCGACAAGAGATCAGCCAAGCCGAAGCCTTTGACCGCTCAGAAAAACGGATCAAGGCCTTTATGATGGTACAGACACGGGAAAAAGACATTGCCTTGTTTGCGGAAGCTGATGGGGAGACCGAAAAGTATCATTCTTCTGACGATGTTCCTCTGACCGTTATGGTACCGGCGTTTATTATCAGTGAGTTACGAACGGCTTTCAGTATCGGCTTTTTGATTTTTATCCCCTTTTTGATCATTGATCTGGTCGTCTCCAGTATCTTGATGTCGATGGGGATGATGATGCTGTCGCCGATCATGATCTCACTGCCCTTCAAGATCTTACTATTTGTTTTAGTGGATGGCTGGTATCTGATCGTGGAGTCGCTGATCAAGAGCTTTCAATAGCCGCTAAGAAAGGAGCCAAGAGGAAATGACAGTAGAAATGGTACTTGATGTGCTAAGGGAAGCCTTTCTTCGAATTTTAGCGATATCTGGCCCTGCCTTATTGGTCGGCATGCTCGTTGGATTGGTGATCAGTATTTTTCAAGCCACTACCCAAATCCAAGAACAAACGTTGAGCTTTGTGCCGAAACTATTAGCGATTTTTTTGACCTTGATCTTGGCGGGGAATTTTATGCTGAATCTCTTGTTGAATTTTACCAAAATGATTTTCAAGATGATTGCGGCAATGTAAGGAGGAAACCTGATGGCGCCGATTCAAGCGACGGTGTTGATTTTTTGTCGAATATTGGCGTTTGTCGTCCTTTGTCCGATCTTCTCACAGCAAAATTTTCCGTCACTGGCAAAAATCGTGATCGGCATGGCGTTGACGGTCCTATGTCTGCCGACGGCACCTGCGATTCCCGAGCTTTCCCTCTTTATGCTGACGGTTTTCGTCATCAAGGAAGTACTGTTTGGGATGGCGATGGGCTATTTGAGTCAGCTGGTCTTTACTGGTGTGGAAATTGCGGGTCAACTGATCGACTTTCAAGTAGGCTTTTCGATGGCGCAAGCCTATGATCCGACGTTGCAAATCGCCTCTTCCCAGTATGGCAAAACGTACTATTGGCTGACGATCGCTGTGTTTTTTGGACTTGATCTGCATCATCGACTGATCACAGCACTGCTGTTGTCTTTTCGGATCGTGCCCTTAGGCTCTGTGGTGATCCAAGGAACGACGGTTGAAGGCATCGTCAAACTTTTCAGCCAAATGATGGTGATGGCAGTCAATCTTGCGGCACCAATGATCATTGCGCTGCTGTTGGTGGACCTGGTGCTAGGTGTGATTTCTCGGTCGATTCCCCAGATCAATATTTTGATGATGAGTCTTTCGATGAAAACCGCCATCAGTTTTGTGGTGTTTCTCTTGCTACTACCCAATGTTCTTTCGTACTTAGGCAAACACTTGCCAGATACGGTCCGCTACTTGCAGGAGTTTATCGAGTCCTTTCAATAAAGTAACAGGTAGCCAGCAGGAGGTGAGAAGATGGCAGAAAAAGATGGCAAAACCGAACTACCTAGTGCCAAGCGGCTGCGGGATGCCCGCAAACGCGGGGAGGTCCCTAAGACCCAGGAATTAGCAGCAGCTGTTTCGCTATTGGTCTTCTCGTTTTTGATCCTGTCTTTATGGCAGTTTTTCGCAGCTTCTTTTTTGCCTTATTTTTCCCGAAGTTTGGCGCAGCTGGCTGATTATCAAACCAGTTTGGCGGATCTGCCGAAACTGGGGGTGCAGAGTATCTTGCTGCTGCTTTTGTTGTGTGCGCCCGTCTTTCTGGTCGCGCTCGGAGTCGGGCTTATCACGAATTATGCCCAAGTTGGTCTGTTGTTTTCTGGCAAGGCCGTCAAGCCAGACTTTAAAAAGCTGAACCCCATCAGCGGGATCAAGCAGCAATTCAGTTTGCGCTCGTTGATGAATTTAGGCAAAACATTGGCGAAATTCGGCGTGATCGTCTACTTGTGCTACCAACAATTTTTAGCCGCCGTCCCTGTTTTACTGGGTTTGAGTGAAGTCGGGTTGGAAAAAACGATCCTGTTCATGCTGCTGCGGGCCAAAGAATTGTTTTTACAGATCTCGATTTTCTTGATCGTTTTGGCCGTAGTCGACTACGGCTACCAACGCTATAGCCATCGTAAGAACTTGATGATGAGCAAGCAGGAAGTCAAAGAAGAGTTCAAGCAAATGGAAGGTGATCCGCAAGTCAAAGCACAGCGCAAAGCGAAGTACCGTGCGATGACCCAAAATGCCATCGCCAACGTCAAAGAAGCGACGGTTTTGATCACCAATCCGACCCATTTCGCCATTGCGATTCGTTACGATGCCAGTAGTGAAGGGGTGCCGCGGGTCCTGGCCAAAGGGGCAGATCAGCTGGCGCAGCGGATGAAAGCAGAAGCACTGAAAGAAAATATTCCACAGATCGAAAACCGTGAAGTGGCACGAGCCCTTTATCGCCAAGTAGAACCCGGGGATCTGATCCCGGTTGAGATGTATGAAGCCATTGCCGAAATCATCGCTTTAGTCTATCAGTTAGAAGAAAGCCAACGCGGCAAGATTTAAGGAAACAGGAGGAACAAAAATGAATGAGGCTGCCTCAAAACCGAAAAAAGGCATTGGTCTGGCGGATATCTTAATCTCGGTGATCGTCCTAGCTATTATTGGTTTGATTATTATTCCATTACCGAGTGCACTATTAGATATTCTGATCATTATCAATTTGACGATCGCGATCAATATTTTACTGATCACCCTGTTTACCAAATCAGTGTTGGAATTCACTACGTTTCCAACCTTGCTGCTGATCACAACGATGTTTCGTTTAGGTTTGAACCTATCTTCCACGCGGTTGATCTTGACCCAAGGAAATGGCGGACGCGTGATCGATGCCTTCGCCAATGTCGTTGCCGGCAGCAATTACATCGTGGGGATCATTTTGTTCGTGATCATCATGGTGGTTCAGCTAGTCGTCGTGACCAATGGTGCAGGGCGTGTCTCAGAAGTGACTGCTCGCTTCACATTGGATGCGATGCCCGGCAAGCAAATGGCGATCGATTCCGACCTAAATGCCGGTTTGATCACGGAAGCGGATGCCCGCAAACGACGAAAAGATCTGCAGCGAGAAGCTGATTTCTTTGGTTCGATGGATGGTGCCAGCAAGTTTGTCAAAGGGGATGCGATCGCAGGGATCTTGATCACTGTCATCAATTTAGTCGGCGGGGCGATCATTTTCTCCATGGGGGGACAAATGACCGTCATGGAAGCCTTCGCCCAATTCGGGAAACTGGCAATCGGGGATGGCTTGGTCAGCTCGATTCCCTCTTTATTGATTTCCATTGCTTCTGGGGTGATCGTGACTCGTTCTGATAACGATAGTTCGTTTGGTTTAGATATTGCGTCAGATATGATGCGTAATCCCCAACTGTTTCGGATCGTGGGGGCGATTCTCTTCGTCTTAGCCTTAGTTCCTGGGTTTCCGTTTGTGCCTTTTGTGTTGATTGGCTTAGGCCTTTTCGCAGCCAGCTTTCTGGTGACGCAAAAAGAAGAAAAGCAGCGAGTGGAACAAAAACAATGGGAACAAAAATTGGCACTGGAACGCAAAAAAGAAGCACAGGAAGAAGACGATTCCGTGGCTTCCTTCCAAGTGGAACCAATCTCAGTGGAAATCGGGTATGGTCTGATCCCTATCGTGGATAGTTCGATCGACAACAGCTTGATGAACCGCATCGTGGCGATCCGTAAACAGAGTGCTAGAGAATTAGGGATCTTAGTCAGTCCCGTTCGTATTCGCGACAATCTCTATTTGGATGCCAACGATTACGTGATCAAGATCCGCGGCAACGAAGTCGGCCGCGGCGATATTTACCCGAATAAAGTCATGGTGATCAGTCCGAATGAAGAGCCGTTTCCTTTTCAAGGAATCGCAACAAAAGAACCAGCCTTTCATCTGGATGCTATGTGGATTGATGAATCCGATAAGGAGATGGCGGATCTGCAAGGGTTTACGATTATCGAGCCGTTGACCGTGATCGCAACACACTTAAAAGAAATCATCTATGCCCATGCACCAGAGCTGTTAGGTCGCCAAGAAGTCAAGAAATTATTGGAGGGCATCAAAGAGCAGTACAATGTCGTGATCGATGAATTGATCCCCGATATTTTACGGCTCGGCGAGGTCCAAAAAGTTTTACAAAATTTATTGGATGAGCAAATTCCCATCAATGACTTAGCAACGATCTTAGAAACTTTAGCCGATTACGGCGTTGTCACGAAAGACGTAGAAGTTTTGACAGAATATGTCCGCCAAGCATTGAAACGGACGATCGCTGCCAAGTATGCCAATGAGAACCACGAGCTGCAAGTGGCGGTGATCCAGCCGAAACTAGAAGAAATCATCGCTCAAAGTATCCAAAAAACCGCAACTGGCTCGTACCCGGTCTTAAAACCAGATACCGTGACCAAGCTGTTGGATTCCATCAGTGGGATCCAACATGCGGCGATCGCTCAAAATATCAATTTCGTGATTCTGGCATCGCCTAAGATCCGGTTAGCATTCAAAAAAATGATCGTTTTTAATTTTCCAGATATCGCCGTTCTTTCTCTAAATGAGATTCCCAATGAAATTGCGATCGAAACGGTGGGCAGTATTGACATTTAAGCAGAATTTTCTTAGGAAGGGGCATCGCCGATGTATGAAGTCGATCGAGAAGCGGAGATCATCAAGTATCTGCCGCTAGTGGAACGGGTGGTTCAGCGCCTGTCTATCAAAACCGCCGATTATGAATCAGGCGATCTCTATAATATTGGGGTGATTGGGCTGATGGATGCCTTGCGGAAATTCGATCCCTCAAAAAAAGTTCCTTTTGAAAGCTATGCAGCGATTCGCATCAAAGGAGCAATTATTGATGAAGTACGCAAGCACGCCAAAATCTCCCGATACAAAATGGCGGCAGTCAATCAGTTTTATCAAGCACGGCAAGAGTTGGAGCAAAGCCTCAAAAGAGAAGCGACCGACACCGAGATCTGCAAACAGCTGGGAATCAACCAAAGTCAACTAGCGGATATTTATGAGAGTCTGCACTACTTAGCCAGCGTCTCTTTGGAAGATACCTTGTTTGCTTACCAAGAAGAAGGCATGACCTTAAAAGATATGGTTCGGGATCCAGCCGAAAATGTCGAAGAGACCTTGGTCGCTGAAGAAAAACGCACCGCCTTGGTGGCGTGCATCAAAAAATTAGGGGAACGGGAACAATTGATTTTAAGTTTGTACTATACCGAAGAACTGACGTTAAAAGAAATCGCTGAAATCTTAGAAGTCTCGATTCCGCGAGTTTCACAAATTCATGGCAAAACGATTGCCAAATTGCGCACATTGATTGAGGAGGAACTGGCATGATTCGAGGATTGGATGTCTTATCACGGAACATTTCATTATTACAAAAGCGACAAGAGACGACGAGCGGCAATATTGCCAATGTCAATACAACAGGGTATCAAGCAAAAACTTTGTTCCAGTCGGCGCTAGATGAAGTCGCATTGCATAATTACCAAAGCGGGCCCAATGCGGATACCCGCCGTGATATCGGTGGATTGTCTTTAGGGACCCAATTGGCAGGCAGTACCATCAGTCAAGACCAAGGTGCTGTCAAACAGACGGGACAAGCCAGCGATTTTGCACTGCTTTCCGAAGGCTACTTTGTCGTTCAAAATAATGCGGGGCAGCGGTTGTATACGAGAAATGGCGACTTTACCGTCAATCAGCAGAATCAATACGTGACACAAGAAGGCTATCTTGTCTTGGGTGCCAATGGACAAGCAGTCAGCGCCTTGGGACCAGCGAACTTTCAGATCCAAACATTCCCCCCAGAAGCATTGACTACAGCTGGTCAAAACTATGTGACTAGCAACGCAGCAGGAACCACGGTGAATGCACCCGTGATCCAGCAAGGTGCCTTAGAACAAGCCAATGTAGCGGTTGCCGATGAAATGGTGGCGATGATCCAGACTTCTCGCGAATTTGAAGCCAATCAGAAAGCCTTGAGTTCAACGAATCAGACATTGCAAAAAGCGGTCAACGAATTAGGAAAGATTTGAGGATGAGTCAATGAATATCAGTGGATTATTAGGAATCAGCCGTTCTGGGTTGAATCATTTGCAGACAAACTTAGACACGACAGCCAACAACATCGCCAACGTCAATACCAATGGCTACCAAGCACAAACGACCCATTTTCAAGCATTGATGGAAAATGCCATCGGTGCAGAAGAAACGCTATTTAATGGCAACGCCGCCCAATATGGTGCGTCAATGGGGGCAAAAGCGACTACGACTACCAGTTTTGCCCAAGGCAATCTGGCGGGCACCACTCAGCCATTAGATCTCGCGATCCAAGGCAATGGCTTTTTCGGGGTCCGGGACCAAACTGGTCAATTGCTGCTGAGTCGAGCAGGCAATTTTCATTTAAGTGAGAACAAGCAATTAGTCAATAGTGAAGGGTACCCTGTGGCAATGACCACAAACGTACCGACCCCTCAGTGGCCAGATGCGCAGCAAATCGCAATAGATGCCAGCGGTCAGCTGACGACGGAAGAAAATGGTCAGACTCGCGTGTTGGGACAGCTGACCCTTTATCAGCCGACGAATACAGAAAACATCACGCCAGTGGGCAACCAACTGTATCGTGCCGGTGATCAAGCGTTGCTTACTTCGCAAACCAATCCAGCAGCCTTTGGCAGCGTCTTGCAAGGACAGTTAGAACAGTCGACGGTGGATTTAGCGACTTCCATGACAGACTTGTTAACGACCCAGCGTGCGTATGGATTGAACACGAAAGCCATGCAGACAGCCGATGAGATGTGGTCCGTGATCAATCGTTTTACAGATTAGAGGAGAAAGAACATGATTCGCTTAACCAAGGTCAGTAAAAAATTCAGCAATGGCACGTTGGCATTGGCCGATATTTCTGTTGCGATCCCTCAAGGAGAATTTATCTATGTGGTGGGTCCCAGCGGTGCGGGCAAATCGACCTTATTCAAATTACTCTTGAAAGAAGAAGAGCTTTCGGCTGGTTCTATCCAAGTCGGCAATGTCTTGTTGGAACAACTCAAAGACCGTCATCTCTATATGGTTCGACGACAAGTCGGTATCGTCGGACAAGAAGACCTTTTGCTTCCTTATCTGACGGTTGCCAAAAACGTCGATTATGCGCTGCAAGTACTAGGCACTCCCCGCAAGCTGCGTCAGGAAAAAACCGCCAAAGCACTGCAACTGGTGGGTATGTTTCCTCAAAAGGATCACTATCCTGAGGAGCTTTCCGTGGGACAGCGCAAAAAAGTAGCGATCGCGCGGGCGATCGTCACAGAGCCAGCAGTCTTGATCGCCGATGAGCCCACCGCCAATCTGGATGCCAAATCAGCCGTTGAAGTCATGAAACTGCTCTTGCGGATCAATCAAGTCGGTGCCACGATCCTCTTGGCGACTCACGACAGCACGATGGTCAATACGGTCCGTAATCGGGTGGTCGAGCTGCAAAACGGTCGCTTGGTTCGTGATGAATATCAAGGCGGCTATACGCGCTTTGCTGATCCAAAAGATACATATGTCTGGTGAAGATGCTTAACTTTTCTAGCAAAAGATCCGATTAAAGAACTAGAAGATTGTTTTCATAATCGGATAAAGAAGGAGTGACCCAACGATTATCAAGTGAAGAGCGAATCTTGATAAACAGCACGACTGATCATTTTGCATAGGAAAGGATACTGTTATGAAGAAGAAGGTACAAGCTATCATCAAAAAAATCCGCTTGGCGGCGTTGATTCCGCTAGGATTTACCCTGATCGTATTATTAGGATGCTATTTCTTCGTGATCCGCACCCACGGAGACGGACAAGCAGCAAAAAGTTTTTTTATTTTTTCAGTAATCGTACTGCTGCTAGAAATCGCAGTGTTAGTAGGAATGACCTATTTGGTAAAAAAAGAGACCCACTCGGGCATGGATACGTTATTGACAGAACTAGAAGCAGTCGGTTCTGGCGATCTGTCGCATATCGATGAGATCGGCAGCAGCGACCAGACTTCTCTTTTTGGGCAAGTTCAAAATCGTTTTCAAGGGGTTTTAAACACCTTCAAAGCGGTGATCGTTGGCATGCACGAAGAAAGCAGCCGAATGGAAAAAATGGTAGGCGGCCTAACGACAACCTCAAAAAATGCCAAAAATTCAATTGAAAATGTGCGTCAGACGATGAATGCCATCGCAGATGCCACTAGTTCACAAGCCTCCGAAGCGGAACAAACCTCCTTTGATATGGACGAGCTAGCCTTAAGTATCGAAGAGATCCACAAAGAGATCGAATTGATGAACGGCTATGTCGGTCAATCCCAAAGCAGCAATGTCCACAATTCAGAAATGATGTTCCATGTGTTTGAAAGCTGGGAGATCGAACGGCAAAACCAAGCAGAATTAGTAGAAAGCATGAACGACATGAACGAAGATGTCCAAAGCATCGGTAAGATCGTTCAGCTGATCAATGACATTTCTGATCAGACCAACTTACTGGCATTGAATGCATCCATTGAAGCAGCTCGAGCTGGAGAAGCGGGCCGAGGGTTTGCCATCGTTGCGGAAGAAGTCCGCAGCTTGGCGGAACAAAGCAGTCAATCAACGAAAAGCATTCGTTCGATCATTGAAACGATCCGCAAAAAATCGGAAAAAGTGGTTTCTGCAGTGACGGATTCCTTTGAAAGCGGCGAAAAACAAACCAACAATATCAACAAAGCGATCGAGTCAGCCAATGAGATCTCTGATATTGTTGAAAAATTGGTTTCAAGTATTCAAGCCGTGGAAGCCCATATTACCGGGATCGTTGAGAAAAAAGACATGGTTCAAGTTTCCGTCAGCAACATTTCGGCTGCTGTTTCGGAAACCTCTGCCGGCACCCAAGAAGTAACGGCAAACTTAGAAGACTTCTACTTAGTCATCGAAGACTTTGAACGGAATGTGCAAGAGATCGAAACGATCGCCACTATCCTTAAATTCCAAGTGGATAGTTTCAAATTCTAAAAAGGAGCAGTGACGCCAATGGAACAATACGTTGTATTTAAAAGTCATCAACAACTCTTTGCCTTGGGTATCGACTATGTGGTACGGGTCATTGAGGCTGCTTCTTTTACCCAGCTGCCGGAAGTGGCGGATTTCGTGCTGGGGATCCAGCCTTTTGAAGAGGCAATGGTGCCGATCATTGACATCCGCAAAAAGCTGTTTGATGAATTTACACCGGAAACTGGGCAAAATGTGGTCTTGTTGTGTCACTGGCAAGAGCAGGCGATCGGCCTTTACGTGGAAGAGATCGTCGGCATTTTACCGCTAGTTGAAAGTCCTAGCAATGCGGAACTAAATACATCAGGACTCAAGCAAAACTATATCGAAGCCTTTCTGAAAAAAGACGATGAACTTGTGCTGGCATTGGAGCTGCCGTTTCTCTTCAGCTATGAACAAGCCGCTGAGATGACGGCGGAGTTAGACGCCTATCAGACAGAGGAATTGGCAGCCGTCAATGACCATGACAATGATGACCGTGAATGAGGAACTGCATGTGGGGATCTCGGAGTATAAGATCGCCCAAGCGCCGACGCGTTTGATCACGGTGGGTTTAGGTTCTTGCATCGGCACGATCATTTACGATGAAGCCAGTCATATCGGCGGCTTGAGTCATATTATGCTGCCAGATAGTCAGCCTTTTTTGCACAAGCGGGAAATCAAGCCCGAGAAGTTTGCGGACTTGGCATTGCCAGCGATGGTGGCTGAGCTGGAACAAAAGATCCGTCGGCCTCGCTTTCAAGCGAAAATCGTTGGCGGCGCCAATATGTTTCAGTTCCAGACGCTTAACGCTGCCAGCAATATTGGCCAGCGCAATATTGAAGCCGTCGAGGAAGTCTTGGCTCGGCTAAACATTCCGATCGTAGCCAAACATGTTGGCGGCAGCGCTGGTCGAACGATGATCGTAGATCTTCAGGATTTCAAGACCATGGTTCGGCAAGTCAAACAAGAAATCGTTTATTTGTAAAAGGAGTACAGGGACATGAAAAAAGTAATGATCGTCGATGATTCGGCATTCATGCGGAAAGTAGTGACAGATTTATTGAATCAGCTGCCTGATATCGAGGTGACCGTCGCTGCCCGCAATGGCAAACAAGCATTGGACTATCTGACCAAAGAAGCGATCGATTTGGTAGTAATGGATGTGGAGATGCCAGTGATGAACGGATTAGAGACCTTGCGGAGGATGAAACAGCAATCAGCCATTCCCGTCATCATGCTTAGTTCATTAACCAATCAAGAAACCACGATTGAGGCTTTGGCGCTTGGCGCCCGAGATTTTGTGGAAAAACCCGTCAGTCTATCGATGATCGAAAAAGAATGGATCGCTGAATTTCATCAAAAGATTTTGGCGATGGATCATGAAGTCGGTACGGTTCACCCGCCAGTACCAACGATTGCCCAGCCCACTAAGCTGACACAAAACAGCTTGCCGGTATCACTTGATGCGCTAGTCATTGGTGCTTCAACAGGCGGACCCCGTGCTTTGCTGGGAATTATTCGCCGTCTGCCTGCACGTTTGCGTTGCCCGATTTTGATCGTTCAGCATATGCCAGCGGGCTTCACGGCTTCCTTTGCAAAACGCTTAGACACAGAGACAACCGTCCGAGTACAAGAAGCAGTCGACGGCATGCGGATCGAAAATCAAGTGTATCTTTGTCCAGGGGATTACCACATGACGGTCCAACAAGGGCACCTGCAGCTGGACCAGCGAGAAAAACGGCATGGGACGCGGCCAACCGTCGATTATCTTTTTTCCTCAGCAGCTTACTACTATGGCCCGCAACTAGCGGCAGTGGTTTTGACGGGGATGGGAAAAGACGGCACCGCTGGCTTACGACAGATCCAAGCGGCTGGGGGCTATACGATCGTTCAAGACAAAGAAACGTGTACAGTCTTTGGGATGCCGCGGTATGCCATTGAACAAGGAGTCGTAGATGAAGTCCTGCCATTGCAGGGCATTGAAGCAAAAATTGCACAGATGGTCAGGTGAAGAAGATGGAAGAAGAATTTGCCTTATTTAATGCGTGGGTGGATCGCCGATTAGGGATTCCCTTAGCCGCATACAAAGAAAATCAAATGCAGCGCCGCATCCTTACGATCATGGAAAACAGCGGGGCAAAAACGTTGAGGGAATACCAGCAATTGATCGAAGGCGATGACGGGGTGCGGGCGGCTTTTTTAGCCCATATCACCATTAACGTAACGGAATTTTATCGCAACAAAGAACTGTTTGACGCCTTTGAACGCGTCTTGAAAACCATTGTTCTCCCGAAAACCACGCTGCCCAAAATTTGGAGTGCCGCATGTTCGATTGGGGCAGAACCCTATACGATCGCGATGCTGCTAGAAAAAAACCAAATTGCCGCAGCCAATGTCTTGGCTACCGATATCGATACGCAAATTTTGGCAAAAGCCAAGCAAGGACTCTATCGAGACCACGAATTGCGGAATGTCTCAGCGGCAGAACGTACCCGTTTTTTTGATGCAAAAGAAAAGAACCAGTATCAGATCAAAGCGGAAATCAAACGGCGGGTTCATTTTAAGCAACACGATCTTTTGAAAGACCCGTACAATGGGCCTTTTGATGTGATCGTTTGCCGCAATGTGACGATTTATTTCAAAAGCGATGCTCGGGATGCCGTCTATCAAAAATTCAGCGATGCATTGGTCCCAGGGGGCATTTTGTTTACGGGAGCGACAGAAACGATCAATTTTGCGGAACAATTCGGTCTCAAGAAAATCGATTCGTTTATCTATCAAAAAGTATAATTTTGTAAAGGAGGGACCCATTTGGATGACAATAGTGTCTATCGTACCCTTTTCTTTGAAGAAACAGACGATCATTTAGCGCAGTTGAATGATCATGTCTTGCAATTGGAAAACGATCCAAAAGATAGCGCCTTGCTGAATGATATTTTCCGTTCTGCCCATACCCTTAAAGGGATGGCGGCAACGATGGGCTATGACGTCATGACGCAGCTGACCCATAAAATGGAAAATATTTTTGAGTTATTTAAAACTGGGACCTTGCAAGTGACCCAGCAATCGATCTCATTGATTTTCAAATGTCTGGATCGCCTGTCAGAACTTGTGGAGGACTTGCGGGAAGAACGCGACCTGCAGCCAGCTCAAATTGCCGATTTATTGGCCGAACTTGACCAAACGGAACATTCTGGCGGTATATCAACCGAGACAGAAGCAAGCCAAAACCCCACCGCAGTGGGCGCGTTAACCCCACAGCTTCAACAGATCGATCCTTCTGATCTGTATGTGATCGAGCAAGCGGCTGGAGATGGCTATCAAGCGGTCCAAATTGCTGTTCGCTTAGATGCCCAATCCATGTTAAAAGGTGCTCGTGCCTTCTTGATCATGGAAAAGCTTGGCCAAGCAGGGGATGTTCTCTATACAGAACCAGATGCCCAAACACTCGAAGAAGGCACCTTTGAATCAGATTTTTCACTGCTGTATTTGACGCAGCAAACACTGGCTGATGTCGAGCAAAACATCGCCAGCAACAGTGAGATCGAAGCCTTCGTGGTGGCACCGTTTGATCCTTCAGCTGCTGTGTTGGAGGAGGCAGAAGAGCTGCTTCAACCAGTGCCGACCCCAGAGTCAGAGACTTCTGCTCTTCAGCAAGCGACAACAGAAACGAAAGAAAAATCGCCGGCGCCCGCGCATCATGCGTCCGCCCAAAATCAATCGATCCGAGTCGACTTGAATCGCTTAGATTCATTCTTGGATCTCGTGTCCGAATTGGTGGTCTATCGCAATCAATTGGAAGATGTCAGTGAGCGGGAAAACATCGAAGCAGTCAAAGACCCCTTAGAGCAAGTTTCGCGATTGACCTCTGAGCTGCAAGATTTGGTCTTGCGGATCCGCATGCAGCAAGTCAATGTCGTCTTTAGTCGCTTTCCACGAATGGTTCGGGACTTATCCAATGAACTGCAAAAGGAAATGGAACTTGTCATTTTTGGGGAAGAAACGGAATTGGATAAAACAGTGGTTTCTGAATTGAGCGAACCTCTGGTCCATCTGTTACGTAATTCTGTCGATCACGGCATCGAAGCACCCGATGTTCGGGAAAAACTGGGCAAACCGCGCAAGGGCGCGATTCGCTTGGCGGCCTATCAAGAAGGCAATCGCGTGATCATTACTTTAGAGGATGATGGCAAAGGCCTTGATCCGCAAGTAATCAAAGCAAGTGCTGAAAAGAAAGGCTTAGCAACGGAAGGTCTTTCCGATGAAGCGTTGCAGCAGCTGATTTTCCATCCTGGTTTTTCAACGGCACAAGAAGTGACTAACATTTCTGGGCGCGGTGTCGGGATGGATGCCGTGCAATCCAAGATCACCCAACTAGGGGGCACGATCGAAATGAAGAGCCAGCCAAATAAAGGCACGCAGTTTGTGATCAAATTGCCATTGACTCTGTCGATCATTCAAGCGTTGATGGTTCGCGTCGGAGCAGAAACCTTTGCGATCCCACTAAATCTCGTCGAACGCGTGGTGATGGTCAAAGAAGAAGAGATCATCCAGACGGTCTCGGATGAGGTCTATCGTTTTCAAGAGGAGTTGATTCCGTTGGTTCGGACCGATCAACTCTTAGCGATCGAAGGCGATCCATCTGAGAAAAAATTTGCCATCATCGTCAACAATGACCAGCAGTTTCACGGCATTTTGGCAGATGAGCTGATCGGCCAGCAAGAAATCGTCATCAAGAAAATCGATCCATTGCTGCAAAAGCTGAATCGCTATCAAGGGGCAACGATTATGGGCAACGGCTCGATCGCACTGATCCTAGACATTCATGCCATCTGTCAGGAAAAAAAGGATGACCGCTTATGAGCTATACAGCGCTGCAGATCGATGGCCTAAAAGAACTGATCAATATCGGCGGTGGTCACGCTGCGACTAGTTTATCAAAGCTCGTCCAAAAACCGATCGATATGCGGGTACCGGAAGTCGAGATTCTAGCTTATGAGGACCTGTATCAGCAGATCATGGCGGAAGACAAAGAAGTTCATGTGGTGATGAGCCAGATCGAAGGGGCATTTCGAGGGATCTTCTTGTTTGTCTTAACGGATGAATCCGCCGCAAAATTGCGTCAGTTGATGATCCAAGAAAGCGATCCGTCTGAAGAATTGAAGCAATCGGTCATCAACGAGTTGACCAACATCCTTACCAATTCTTTTTTGATCGCGATCGGGCAACTGTTGGAAACCCAGCTGAGTGCGTCTTTACCAAGCGCCAGCTATGATTTCTTTGGCGCAGCGATCAGCTCCATCTATTTGGCGATGGCCCAGTATGATGAGCAGGTGATGGTGATCCGTAATGAGTTCGTCTACGCCAAAGAAACATTAGAGGCATCGTTATTTTTGATTCCAGAAATCGGTGTACTAGAAAACATATTTGATTCATTAGGAATTTGAAAGGGGCAAATACAATGTCAAAAAAAGTATTGATTGTGGATGATGCGGTATTTATGCGCATGAAATTAAAGGATATTTTAGAAAAAAACGGCTATGAAGTCGTGGGGGAAGCCCAAAATGGCCAAGAGGCTTTTGAAAAATACCAAGCAACGACACCAGACTTAGTGACCATGGATATCACGATGCCAGAAGTGGATGGCCTAGAGGCATTAAAAATGATCCGCACGTTTGATGCGCAGGCCAAAGTCGTAATGTGCAGTGCCATGGGACAACAAGGAATGGTGATGGATGCGATTCGCGCCGGTGCGGTGGACTTTATCGTGAAGCCCTTTGACACGGACCGCGTAATCACTGCCATCGACAAAGCCTTTGCCTAATGCCTAGGAGGATAGCGACATGCAGATGATTCTTTTCAAAATGGCTCAGCAGTACTATTTGATCTCGGCGGACTCGGTGGACGAGGTCATTGATGCCCCTTCTTTTACGAAGGTGCCCTTAGCACCAGAGTGGGTGGAAGGGTTGATCAATCTGCGGGGGTCTGTCGTAACGGTGATTCGGTTGGCAAAATTGATTCCCATCATGGAACCAGCCTACGAAAAAAACATATTGATCATGAAGAAGCAAGAGGAGACCAAAGGGGTCCTCGTAGAAGAAGTAATTGAAGTTCTTGATATCACCGAAGACGATATCCAACTAAGCAATCAAGAGACAGAACATGCCGTTGGGGTCGTGACGATCGGTGAAAAAGTAGCCAGTGTGATTCAAATCGATCACATGATTTTTTAAAAAAATGGGGGATTAGTGTGGATCAGGTATTGACGCAGCAAGAGATTGATTTATTGTTGAATGCGATGAGCAGCGGAGAGATCGATCAAGAAATTATTGAGATAGAAGACAAACAAGCCAAAGTGAAAGCCTACGATTTTCGCCGACCAACAAAGCTGTCGAAAGAATACGTCAATACCCTGCACATGATCTTCGAGGATTTCTCGAAGATGAGCAGTAGCATGCTTTCTACCCAACTGCGGACCAATGTTTCTTTGCAGTTGGCAGCTATCGAACAAGTCAGTTATGACGAATTTATCCATTCGATACCAAAATTTACTTTGTTGGGGCTCTTTCATTCGCAGCCTTTGAGCGGGATTCAAATGATCGAGATGAACCCACAACTGTGTATGATGTTGGTGGAGTTGTTGTGCGGCGGCTTGGATGTCTATCAAAACAAGCCGATCGAAATGGATTTTAGCGAGAAAAAAAGTTTTACTGATATTGAAACAGCAATCTTGGAAGAAGTGGTGGCACAATTTGTACGGGTCTACCAAAATGTTTGGAAGGACATCGTTGCCTTGGATTCGGTTTTGGATGGAATCGATACGAATCCGCAATTGATGCAAAATATGTCGCCCAACGAACCCGTCGTGTTAGTGACCTTTACTATCAAAATTTTTGAAGTGAAACATTTTATCAATCTATGTATCCCCTATGTCTTCTTTGAAGGGATCATTGATAAATTAAGTTTCCGCAATTGGTTTGATAGCAATCAGCCAGTCAACCAAGACGATAGCCGCGAGTTGCAAAAAAGTTTGAATGGCGTCGGTTTGAATTTAGAAGTTCTGCTGGGCCATGCTCAAATGAGTCTTTCTGAGTTTCTCCACTTAGAAGAAGGCGATGTCATCAAACTAGACAAAAAAATTACTGAACCATTGGAGACTTTCATCGATGGAAAACCTTACTTCCGAGCAAAACCTGGGAAGCAAGAGGACCGTTTAGCCATTGAATTATTAGACAAGTTAGAAGAGGAGCAAGAACTATGAGTGAACGTTTATCCCAAGCAGAAATCGATGCATTGTTGAATCAAAGTGCCCCAGCCCAGCCGCAAGGATTAGAAGAGCAAGTCAAAGTCGACATTATCGGCGAAGTTGGCAATATCTCCATGTCGCAAGCGGCGACGACGTTGTCTTCCATTCTTGATCGTCGGGTCAGCATCACGACTCCCCGGGTGTCTAAAATCAAATTTGGAGAGATCTTAAACGACCTCGTTGCACCAAAAGTAGCGACGACAGTCGAATTTAAAGAAGGCCTTTTAGGCAGTAATTTGATGCTATTAGAAGTCAAAGATGCCATCGTGATCGCCGATTTGATGATGGGTGGAACTGGTGAAACCAGCAACACTCAATTTACGGAATTAGAGCTAAGTGCTGTGGCAGAAGCTATGAACCAAATGATTGGAACTGCCTCGACTTCGATGGCAACGATGATCAGCCGCAAAGTGGATATCTTGCCGCCGATCGTCAAACTATGGGAGACACCAGAAAACATTGAGTATAGCGGGATCGAGGCAGAGGAAGAGATTTACTGTATCTCATTTTCTTTGCGCGTCGAAGGTTTGATCGAAAGCAAAATCATGCAGATCTTTACCGATCCTGTGGTCAACGATATCGCCAGTGCGATGCTCTCAGACGAAGCGACTGTCGTTACTCGGGAAACACCAACACCGCAGCCAACGGCACCCGTTGCTGCACCTACGCCAGAACCAGCGGCTGCATCAAAGCCCGTGGAAGTCAGCAAACCTGCGTTTCAAACATTAGCCTCCAGCGGTGTGAGCGATGGGGATAATTTGGACTTGATTCTTGATGTGCCATTGGATCTAAGTGTCGTGTTAGGCCGCAGCAAAAAAACCATTAAGGATATTTTATCTTTCAATACGGGGTCCGTCATCGAGCTGGAAAAACTGACGGATGAACCGCTAGAGATTTTGTTGAACGGCAAACTGATCGCCACTGGGGAAGTCGTGGTCATCAATGAAAACTTTGGTGTGCGGATCACCAACATTCTTTCGCAAAAACAACGCATCCACAATTTGCATTAATTTGAAGAAATCGCAAAAAGTTAAACATATGGGTTTAACTTTTTTGTGATTTGACCGATAGTAGAGGGTAGAAGAATGAGAACGGAGGAGAACCTATGAAAATCGAAAGAGGTTACGCAGAATACAGCGACAAGGCCATCAAACGTGAAGCGGTCAAACAAGAAAAGCCATCTGCTGCTCAGACAGAAAAAACCGTCGATGTTCAATTGTCCGAAACAGCTCAAGCCATTCAAAAGAGTGCCAATCAAACAGCCAGTCGCAGTGAGCGAGTGGCAGAATTGAAACGAGCGATCAAAGAAGGCACCTACCAAGTATCTGCCGAAACGATCGCAGATAAAATGCTGCAACAAGATGAAAAGCAGGTCGACTAGATGACAGAACGGGAATTTGAGCGTCAGCTTCAGCAGTTCTTGCGGTTGCTGCAAAAAGAAAAGACCTGCTTGATCAAAAATCAAGCAGAAAAATTACCAGAACTCGTCGAGAAAAAAACCGCCTTCGTACCCGTTTTTTCCACGTATGAAGGAACTCTTTCAGTGACGATCAAAGAACTCATCCGCCAGATCCAAGTGCAGCAAGCCGAAAATCTCCTGCTGACGGAGCAAGCCATTAGTTTCCAAACTGTTTTGATGGATGCAGTCAAAGAAAATATCAAGACACGGGCAAATACGTATTCGAAATACCAAGAAAAACAAGCTGTCTCAACAGCGATCATCGATCAAAAAATGTAAGGAGTACTTCTATGACAGGACTATTTGGTTCATTAGGCACCGCAACCCGGGGCATGACCGCCAATCAAGCAGCGTTGCAAACCAGCAGCCATAACATTGCAAATACCAATACAGACGGCTACTCAAGACAACGAGTCAACTTGCAAGCCGAAGCGTCTTATCATTTAGCGGGTGTCGGCAGCATCGGTATGGGTGTGAAAGTCGGCAGTGTCGAACGGATCGTCGATGATTTTGTCATTGGACAAGTACGCAATGCCAATTCTACCTATACATATTATGAACAAAAAGCAGACATATTAGGACAGCTGGAAAGTTTAATGAATGAGCCTTCTGACAATGGACTGTCCAAACAGCTGGCAACGATGTTTGATTCTTGGACCGCATTAGCCAACAATCCTGAACTGGATACGTCTAAGACCCTCGTGCTGGAAAACAGCAGTACGTTTGCCGATACCATCAACCAAATGGGCAAACAAATGACGCAGTTGCAAAGCGACACGCTGGATACCATCGAAAAATCCGCGCTGGACTTCAATGAAAAGGTCAAACAGCTGCAATCCTTGAATGAACAGATCTATGGGTTGACGACGAGTGGTGAGACACCCAATGATCTTTTAGATCGTCGAGACAGTCTGTTGAAAGATCTCTCGGGTCTAGCAGGGATCGAAACCAAGACCGATCAGTATGGCCGTGGGTTTGTATCCATGAGCGGACAGACGATCTTAAGTGCGGAGGAACGCAATACCCTTAGTGTGGTGGTGGGACAAAGCGACACAGGCGCCTTGGTTTCCAAAGACGGCAACGCCTTGAATCCTGCCGAAACCATCACAGGGTCTTATCCAGCTGGAACCGTCTTGTTGACGAAAACCACCGACAATGGCGAAACCGCCTATACAGAATTGCCGATCAAAGAAGGCGCGATCGGAGGCCTGCAAGCATCATCTGGGGAGATCGGCAGCCGCTTGACGGAATTGAACAACTTTACATCGACGATCGCGCAAGCCATGAACATGGTCTTTACTGGCGGCGCTTCTCCTACTAGCGGTCTATTTGAGATCGGCCAAGATGATACTGGTACAGCGACGACGATTCGGGTCAGCCAAGCACTGTTAGATAACCCAAGTCTGGTGACCGGCGGAACGAGCAATGCAGCAGGAGATGGTTCAAGAGCTGCTGCAATGGCGAAACTCAGCAGTGCCAAATTGGACTTCCCGTTGTCAGAAAAGACGATCGCTTCTTTTGATTCTGAGACATTGTCGTTTGCCAATGCAGCATCTGGCATGAGTGTCAGCAGCTATTTTAACAGCATCGTCACCAAAAACGGGATCTCAAAACAGCAAGCCGACAATACAGTCAGTGCCCAATTGTCGCTGCTGAATCAACTAGAATACAAAAATCAATCGGTGTCTGGGGTTTCATTAAATGAAGAAATGTCAGATGTGATTCGTTTCCAACAAGGATTTCAGGCCAATGCCCGCATATTATCGGTCGTTTCTGAAATGTTAGACACATTGATCAATCGAACAGGAGTGTAGACCATGCGTATTTCCAATTCAATCACCTACAATGATTTTTTACGAAATCTAGGCACCCACGCCTCCAAAGTCCAATCCACGTTGAATCAGCTATCGAGCTTAAAAGAAGTCAGCAAGTCCTCGGATAATCCGCTGCTGGTTTCAAAAATCATGGATCTCAATGTGTCGTTAAATCAAAACAAAACTTACAACAATACGATCAAAGACAGTATTTCTTGGACAAAAGCCCAAGATTCTGCTTTAGAAAGCGTCAGTACTTCGATGCTGCGGATTCGCTCGTTGGTTCAATCTTCTGCCAATGCGACAGCTGGCAGTGAGGAATTAGGGGCAAATCGTTCAGAGATCGAGCAAGAGATCGAAGGCATCGTTGAATCATTAAGCACCAACTTTGATGGCCGCTATCTATTTAGCGGAACGAATACGACGACGGCGCCTTTTGAGATCGTCAAAGAAAATGACGCCATCGTCGGTATCAAATACAATGGCACCAGCGAAGACTTGCCGCGAGAAATCGCAAATGGGGTCTCAGTGGATCTGTTAGCCAGCGGTGATCATCTGATGAACGAGACGGGCACAGCTGCGGATCCCCAAAATTTAAGCACCTATTTCAATGATTTGTTGTCTGCATTGCGCAGTGATGATAAAGATGCCTTAGGGGGCGAGCTTTTAACCGCTCATGACCAGCATGCCACTAATGTGGTGAATGTACGGGCGCAGATCGGCACCCTCTACAATCGCTTGGAGGCGGCAGCTGATCGAAATGAGACGGAAAAGCTGAACTTGACCGAAACACTGTCCAACAAACAAGACGTCGATATTGCGGAAAAGTATATGGAATATCAAAATCAAATGACTGCCTACCGTTCAACATTAGCGATGGGAACAAAGATCATGCAGATGTCCATTCTAGATTATTTAAATTAACCCAAAAACTTTTGTTCTTTGCTGAGAGCAAAAGTTTTTTATTTTTTTTAGAAAAAAGGCTTAACCCTGAACGGTTTCTTCCGATAAATAGTAGCAGAGGGAAACCTTAGCGAATAAAAATTAGGAGGAACTACACATGAGAATCAATACAAACGTTTCAGCATTGAATACTTACTCACGCCTAACGGCAGCAAATGCTTCTAAAAGCAATTCTTTGTCTAAATTATCTTCAGGCTTACGCATCAACAAAGCTGGGGACGACGCAGCTGGCTTAGCAATTTCTGAAAAAATGAAAGGCCAAATCGGCGGTTTGTCACAAGCAAAAAGCAATGCACAAGATGGTATTTCATTGATCCAAACAGCAGAAGGTGCATTAAATGAAACCCACAGCATCTTAGGCCGTATGCGTGATCTTGCGGTTCAAAGTTCAAACGGTACGTTAAGTGATGACGACCGCAGTGCGATCAACAAAGAATACACTGCATTGTCTGATGAAATCGACCGTATCAGCAATACCACTGAATTCAATACAAAAAAATTGTTAACTGGTGAAGGCGATGATGCGAAATCATTCACTTTCCAAATCGGTGCCAATGCAAACCAAACAATGAGCGTTTCAATCAAAAACATGAGCTCATCTGCCTTGGAAGTAAAAGGCTTAGATTTAACACAAGCCATTGACATAAGCGATGCCAAAGCTGTTGCTGCAGTAAAAGTTAAAGCAGTAGCGACTGCCTTCGAAGCAGATACTACAACAAAATATGCACCGAACGGCTCAGTTGATGCGGTAGCAGGTAGAACAGTTGCTGAATTAAAAACAGCCATCGTAACAGCTGGGGATGATACAGCAAAAGCAACAGCTCAAAAAACATACGATGATGCTTTAGCAACATTTACCGCTTCTGATGAAGGCAAAGCAGCAGCAGCGGCAACTGTCAGCGTTGAAAACAACCCAATCACGAAAATCGATAAAGCGATCAAAGCAGTTTCTGCACAACGTGCGGATCTTGGTGCGGCGCAAAACCGTCTAGAACACACAATCAACAACTTAGGGACAACGCAAGAAAACCTATCTGAAGCAAACTCACGTATCCGTGACGTTGATATGGCGCAAGAAATGATGAGCTTTACGAAGAGCAACATCCTTTCTCAAGCAGCAACTTCAATGTTGGCACAAGCAAACTCAATGCCTAACAGCGTATTGAGCTTGTTACAAGGATAATTTTTGATCAAGTGAACCACTGACACAAGGACTGCCTAGGGGAAGCGCAGTTCTTGTGTTTTACATAGCAGCACAAAAACGCTTAGAAATGAGGAAGCTCTGATGGATATTCAGCCAATGTCAGGAATACACCCGATCGAAGCCGTTGCGTCGGTCGCCAAAGCACGTCCGATCGAATCCCTAGATCAAGAGACCGCCAACCTTCAGCCACAACACCAAGAGGGGAAACTGGCGGAGAAAAAGGAACAGACAGTGGCCACTGAACCGCCGATCCACTATTTTTCAGTAGCCGATCAGCACAAGATCGCAGCCTCCGTGGAGGAAGTGAATCAGCGACTAATTGGCAAAGATATGAAATTGGCTTATGAAGTACATGAGCGCACAGGGCGTACGATGGTGCGTTTAGTGGATATGCAGACCAACGAAGTGATCAAAGAGATCCCGCCCGCCAACATGCTAGATGTGATTGGGAAAATATGGGATGACATGGGCATCGCTGTCGATCGAAAGGGATGAAAACATGGCAAGTGTAACCAGCAGTTCAGGAATCAGTACAACGCTAGGGAGTTATTCTGGCGTGACTTCAGAAGATATTGAAAAATTATTGGCGGCAGATGCGATCAACAAGACCCGCGCTGAGAATAAAATCACGTCGCTTAAAGCACAAAAAACGGCATGGAGTGATATCAGCACTCGCTTGACTAACTTTTTGTCAAAAGTCGATGCATTACAAAAAGATGATGCTTATCAAACGAAAAAAGCAACGACCACCAATAGCAGCATCGCTTCAATTGCAGGAACAACGGAAGCTCCAGAAGGCACCTATGATCTAAAAGTCAACCAACTAGCAACAGCCACGAAGGTGACGGGGAGTCAAGTAGCTCAAAGCAGCAAAACGGCCCTAAATGTCAGTGGTCAGCTGTCATTGACCAGTTCGGAAGTCGATGAAGATGGCAAACCGATCACTGCTTCGATCGAGATCACGGCCGAAGACAGCTTAAAAGATGTGGCAGCCAAGATCAATAGCCAAAGCAAGACGACCTTCGTCGCGGCGAGCATCATGGATAACTGTTTGATTTTAACGAATACCAAAATGGGCGACAAAAATTTCTTGATCGATGGCAATGCCGCCGAAGGGTTAGGGATCGGCTCAACTGCGACAACGACGCAAGGCCAACCGGCTATTTTTGAACTAGACGGCATGAAGATCACTCGCGACAGCAACAGTGTGACAGATGTTATCGATGGTGTCACGCTGACGTTAGCTAAAAAAAGCGAGGAGCATGTGACGCTTTCTTTAGCCAATGATACCTCGCAAGTCGTTGATGCAGTGCAAGGATTAGTGGATCAATACAATAGCTTGATGAGTTTTATCGGCGACAATTTGACCGTGGGAGATCCTAGTAGTGAAAACAACAAGACGGGGACCTTGGTGGGAGACAGTGCGTTGACCCGTCTACAGACCCAATTGCGAAATTTGATCACCATTCCAGCCGTCAGCGGCTCAAAGCTGACCGCCAATAAGCTAGGCATATCCACCGTTGATAATGATGGTACATTGGGACTGGATACGACAAAGTTAAAAAAAGCCTTAGCGGAAGATCCCGCTGCTGTGAAGTCTTTCTTTTATGCAAGTACGAAAACCAAAGAAGCTGATGGCACTGCGAGTACGAAAGAGACTGGCTATACACTAGCCCTAAAAGAATTAGCCAACAGCTATGTCGTCAATACTTCAGCCAATAAAGGGATCATTGCCACCAAATCTGCGACCTATGACAGTACCATCAAGGATTTAAACAAGCAGATCACACGGTTTGATGATATTTTGGCAATGAAAAAAGAGCGTTACATCACAATGTTTACCAAGTTAGACTCCGTGATGATGGAGGCTGAAAATCAGCTGAGCTACCTAAGCAATCAGTTTGCCAATACGTCAAACTAGGCAGAATAGCCGACTAAAGCAGTCATTTTTTCATTCGCATAAGAAACCCTCGTCAACATGAAAGGAAACAACCTATGGAGCCACACGTATCGTTAGATGAACGTTTGAATCAGATCTTAACTGGTTTTGCCCAATGGCGCGGCGACAGCGAAGAAGCCAGTCGTTTGATGGCAGCCAATGCAGCGGTCATAGCAGCCATGCAAGCAGAAGCACAGAGCCATAGTCCACAAACCAGTGTATTGGCGCAACAAGTGATCCAAGCGTATCAAGCGTTCTTAGACCAGGTCAAAACCCAGCAGCAAGAGATCAAACAAGAACTGGGGCGTTTGAACCGCAAAAACAATCTTGTCAAAACGTATTTGCAGCAAGAAGACAGTGCCGCCTTCGTCGAATTTGATTTATAGTGAGGAAAAAAAGATGAATTATCAAAAAGTTCAAAACAACTATTTGCAGAACCAAGTAATGAGTGCCACCCCCAACAAACTGATTGAAATGCTGTTGCAAGCAGCGATCAAAAATATCAAATTAGCAGTGATCGCATTGGAAAAAGAAGATTTGAGCCAAGCTCATCAGCAATTTGTCAAGGCGCAGAATATTTTATTGGAATTACGGGTCTCTTTAGACCGTGAGCAAGGTGGCGCTATTGCAGAAGATCTCGATTCTCTGTATGGCTATATGTACGATCAGCTAGTCAGTGCCAATGTCCAAAAAGAGGCAGCCCCTGCAGAAACGGTCGTCCCGCTTTTAAGCGAACTACTGGAAAGCTGGCAAACGATCACCCAATAAATTTGAGAAAAAGCACAGAAACGACCACCTAAAACCTAGAAAAGTTTAGTAATTGGTTAAATTTTTACCATGTATCCCTTTTCACTAAGCTTTCTTTTTCCCCTCCTCGTCCCTATCTGGTACTCTTTTTATGAGCGTACCGAAAAGGTGCAAGGAGGTTTTTTTTTGAAACAAAAAATAGTACAAAAGCCGCTTTTCTGGCAAGTGGTGATTCTGATTGCAATGAGTGGTGTTTTTTTATTACCGCAGATCTTAGGCCAAGGCATGATTTTGGGCTCTGATGTGGTCTTTCACTTCAATCGTTTTTATGAGACCAGCCAGCAGATCAAAGAGGGCAATTTTCAATATTTTCTTTCTATCTACGGGTTTCAGCAATCTGCTCGTATCGTCAATGCATTATACGGGCCCTTTTTTGCCTATTTCCAAGGATTGCTGGTCTTGCTGAGTCCTTCGTGGTTTTCCTACCAGCTGCTCGCCAACGGGCTGCTCTATTTGTTAGCAGGGTTTTCGATGTTTGGCTTATTAAAGAAATTACGAGTCAATGGTTGGCTGTCAGTGGGGATGAGCGTCCTGTTTATGGCGACCTATTCTGTCCAGTATTGGATTGAGCGGCAGGGCTTTTCTGCTTGGGGGGCGGCTGTGCTGCCACTGTGCCTGATCCCACTGATCGCACTAGGGGAACATAAACGGTTACGGCCTTTTGCGGTAGGGGTTTCCGTGGCGGTCTTATTTCAAATCCATGTGTTTTCAAGCATCTTGTTAGTGTTCTTATACGTACCCTTTTTCTTACGCGCCTTTTTTGTTGGGACTTCTGGCGAAGAAAAACGACAATTGGTGCTGCGCTTAGCAGGAGCGATCGGGATCTTCTTGCTACTGACCGCCAATATTTGGTTAGGGATGTTGGATCTTTATACGAGTAACACGTTGATCGCGCCTTTTGTGAATCGCAACATGCAGAACAATACCATTACTGGAACCAGCAGCTATTGGTGGACGACTCCGTACCTGCTGCCCATCTTATGTGCTTTGTTCTTTTGCGGTGCGATCCGTGTATGGCCGCGTCTATCTGGCGGCTTCAAATTAATGACGGCAGCTGCAGCAGTCTTTTTCGTTTTATCATCGAACGCTGTTCCTTGGCAATGGCTAGGCAGTCTGGACAATGGTGTGATCAATTTACTGCAATTTCCTTTTCGGTTCTTTGTTCCTGCCACGATTTTGATCTTAGTCGGTTTGTGCCTGATAGTTCCTTATTATCGGGGCAAGCCATTGGCAAATCCGCGTTGGTTCGTCCTCGTTTTAGTCTTGAGTGTTGGTCAAATCCTGATCCAAAACACGGTCAAAATGCAGGACTGGCACTCCGATGAAGCTGCGGTTTCACTGCGAAACCACACCTATCTGTCGGCGGAATCTGAAGCGCAATTGAAGGAAGCCTATTTTAGTAAAGACAAGTCCTTAGCATTAGCGCTGTATCAACGTTCTACGCCAGATTATCTGCCCCTCTATCAAGAGACCAAGAAGAACAAGTACAATTTGTACGGGGAAGAAATCATTGAAAAGAATGATACCGTGGCAAAAACCGTAGAAAACGGGAAGCTTACTTTACGTTGGCAAGGTGATCAAGGGACGTGGAAGGCGTTACCGATCATCAATTACCGATATACTGAATTGACCCTCAATCAGCAGCCACTAACTGAAAAAGATGTCTCTTTGAGTGCCATTGGTGCCGTTTCTGTCCAACAGCAAGCAGGGGAGAATGTCTTAGTCGTTGATTACGACGCACCTTGGTTTTTCGACGGAGCTTTATGGCTGACGATCATTTCTTGGCTCGCTTTACTCATCGGCTTTATCAGCTGGAAAACCAGACAGCTGTACCGTCGTCGTAAGGTCGTACAAGCTTTATTGAAAGAATCTGAATAAAATGAATCAGAAAAGAACTTCAGCGAGAGGGCTGAAGTTCTTTTTTTGCTGATCAACAACAGTGTACCTGTTGCTTTTCGTCAGAAACAATAATCGTTGCGCACGCAACGATTATTCCTTATAATAGATTAGACACTTTGAAGAACTAAGAAAGGCAGGAGTGCTCATGGAAGCCATTATCCGCTCAATCAATCATATTGCCCGTCTCGCCATCCTTTATCGGGAAAAAGAATTGAAAAAATTTGGTTTAGGTGGGATGCATCATACCTATATCTTAAACATTTGCCGCCAACCGGGGATCAGTCAAGAAGCCTTAGCCAAGAAGATTTTTGTGAATAAAAGCAATGTTGCCCGTCAACTAGCAATCCTAGAAGAACGAGGATTTGTCACTAGAACCAGCAGTCCCACCGACAAACGACAATTACTGGTTTATCCAACCGAAAAAGCACTCGCCGTCCAACCAGCGATCCAACAGCTGCTTCAAAGCTGGAATGAACAAGTCGTAGCAGGTTTTTCTGCTGCCCAACAGCAGCAGTTGATCGCCGATCTGGAAATCGTCAAAGAAAATTCCCAGCGGCTTTTAGCGAAAGATGAGGCGATGGAATGAATCTTTTGACTCAATATTTAAAACCCTATATCGGCCGCATCTCCCTTGGCGTCAGTATCAAATTCTTCGGCTCCCTGATGGACTTGCTATTGCCTTGGATTTTGGCGTACATCATCGATTCTGTGATCCCCACGAAGCAGGTATCTGCGATTTTTGCTTGGGGTGGGGCGATGGTGGTCTGCTCCATCATCGCAGTCGTCACCAATATCATCGCCAATCGGATGGCCTCCAGTGTTGCTCGCGATACCACTGGTAGTATACGCCATGATTTATTTGAAAAAGTTTCCTATCTGTCGATTCCGCAAGTCGAAGAAGTCGGGATCCCTTCTTTGGTGTCTCGCTTGACGACAGACACTTACAACATCCATCAAACGGTAGGCATGATCCAACGGATGGGGATTCGTGCCCCGATTCTATTATTAGGAGGGATCATGATCACTGCCACATTAGATCCCGTGTTGACGCTGGTCTTAGTGGGCGTCTTGCCCTTCACTTTAGTGGCGGCAGTCACGATCTCGAAACGGGGGATCCCCTTGTTTGCCTCATTACAAAAGCAAGTGGATGTGTTGGTGCGAACTGTCCGTGAAAATGTGACTGGGGCTCGGGTGATCAAGGCCTTGTCCAAAGCAGATTACGAGAAAAAGCGCTTTGACCACGTCAATCAAGACGTAGTAGCTGCGGAAACCACCGCTAATCGAACGATGGCTGCGACACCGCCCCTGATGGATCTATTTTTGAATATCGGACTGACGCTAGTGATCGTCGTCAGTGCCTTTCGCGTCAATCAAGGATTGACCCAACCAGGCGTCATCATCGCCTTTTTGACCTATTTTACGATCATTTTGAATGCCATGCTCAGTATCACGCGCATCTTTGTGATCGTGTCGAAGGGGCTGGCTTCTGCCGATCGGATCCAATCCGTCTTGCGCCTGCCGCAAAATATGCAAGTCATTGAGGCGCCTGTCAAAGAAGAGTCTGCGCATATCGTTTTTGAAAAAGTTTCCTTCACCTATCCTAACGGTACCCAGGTGCTGAAAGACATCGATTTTTCCTTGCAGCCGGGAGAAACCTTAGGGATCATCGGTGCGACTGGTAGTGGAAAATCAACGATCGTCAAACTACTGCTGCGACTCTATGACCCAACGAAGGGCATGATTCGCATCGCTGGTCTCGACATTCGCTCCATCGATCCGACGGAGCTGCATCAGTTATTCGGTGTCGTCTTACAAAAAGACGTGCTTTTTGCGGAAACGATCGAAGAAAATATCGCCTTTGGCCGGCGGTTTTCCAAAGAGCAGATCGAAGAAGCGGCGGCTCGCGCCCAAGCCAAGGAGTTTATCAATCAACTACCCAAGCGCTTAGCTCATCCACTGCATGCTAAAGGCAGCAATTTAAGCGGGGGTCAAAAGCAGCGGGTCTTGTTATCGCGGGCATTGGCGGGGGATCCAGAGATTTTGATTTTGGATGATTCTGCCAGTGCGCTGGATTATCGGACCGACGCTCAGTTGCGCAAGGTCCTAAGACAGCAGTTTCAACAGACGACGACGGTCTTGATCGCGCAGCGGATCAGCTCGATCCAGCATGCCGACAAAATTTTGGTACTGGAAAACGGGCAAATGAACGGCTTTGGCAGTCACCAAGAATTACTAGCAGAAAATGCGATCTACCAAGCCATTTATCAAGGTCAGACAGGAGGTGCCGACGATGCCGAAGAAAAAAACGGAAAAACCGCAGGATAGTAAGAAAACACTACGGCGTTTGTGGGGCTATCTTTACGAGTACAAAGGTCTCCTGCTGGCAGCCGCTGTATTGATGATGGCCAGCAACATCTTCGCCTTGGTGGGCCCGTTGCTTTCAGGGTACGCCATTGATGCCATTCAACCGGGTCCCGGCAAGGTCATTTTTGACCGAGTCTTCTTTTATTGTGGGCTGATGCTGCTGTTTTATCTTGCGTCTTCCCTTCTTAGTTATCTGATCTCGCTCATGATGATCCGCTTGAGTCAGCGGGTGGTGGCAGCGATGCGCAAGGCGATTTTTGATAAAATCACCGAACTGCCGGTGGGGTATTTTGACCGAGTCGCCACTGGGGATATCATCAGCCGCATCAGTTATGATGTCGATACCATCAATACGTCATTGGCCAGCGATGCCATTCAAGTCCTCAGCAGTCTTGTGACGATCATTGGTTCGTTTGTGATGATGGTTTTGATTTCGCCGCTGCTGGTGCTGATTTTTGTCGTAACGGTTCCCACTTCGATCTTTTTGACCCGCTTTTTGATGAGCAAATTTCAACCATTGTTTCGCCGTCGTTCTCGCAAATTAGGCGAACTGAACGGCTTTGTGGAAGAGATTATTTCTGGTCAGCAAACGATCAAGCTGTATAACCAAGAAGAAGCGATCATCAGCCGTTTTGACGAAAAAAACCAAGAAGCGGTGGATGCCTATTACAATGCCGAGTACTACGGCAGTATGACTGGTCCTTCCATCAACTTTATCAACAATCTGTCGTTGTCCTTGATCAGTATGTTTGGCGCCTTGCTGTTTTTGTTCGGTCATCTGACATTAGGGAATGTTTCTTCCTTTGTTCTTTACTCCAGAAAATTCTCAGGACCAATCAATGAGTTAGCCAACATCTTCAGCGATTTGCAATCAGCATTGGCGGCGGCAGAACGGATCTTCCGTTTGCTGGATGAAGAACCTGAAGTTTCTGATGTTCCTGGAGCCTACGAATACCACGAGGTGTCTGGTGATGTCGCCTTTGACCATGTGACCTTCGGCTATCAAGCACAGCAGCCCATCATCAAAGACCTTTCGCTACAAGTACCAGCTGGCAGCTTGGTCGCGATCGTCGGACCGACTGGAGCCGGGAAAACCACCATCGTGAACCTCTTGATGCGGTTTTATGACCCAGACCAAGGAGCGATTCGGTTAGACGGTAAAAATATCCGCCAAGCGACACGCCGCAGCCTACGGCAAAGCTATGCGATGGTGCTGCAAGATACCTGGTTGTTCACGGGAACGGTTTTCGACAATTTGGCCTACGGCAAGGCGAATGCGACGTTGGCAGAAGTCCAAGCTGCTGCACAAGCCGCCCATATCCATGACTTTATTATGAGCCTGCCAAAAGGCTATGATACTTTGATCTCTGAAGACGGAACCGGTATCTCACAAGGGCAAAAACAGCTGTTGACGATTGCACGAGCAATGCTGTTGGATGCCGATCTGTTGATTCTTGATGAAGCCACATCGAATGTCGACACACAAACAGAGCTGCTGATCCAAGCAGCGATGACCAAATTGATGAAAGGCAAAACCTCCTTTGTGATCGCCCATCGCTTGTCCACGATTCGACATGCCGATACGATCCTCGTGGTGGAACAGGGGAATATCGTAGAGCAAGGGACCCACGAAGAGTTATTAGCCAAAGAGGGGCGTTACGCCGCACTCTATCAGGCACAATTTGATGCATGATCCATAGCTAGTCCACATCCTTGCAAGGAGAACGCCACTGCTTGCAAGGATGTTTTTTGCGTGCCATCGGCTTTCTTGGCATAGGTACAAAATCTTCTTATGACAAATCAGGCAATTATCGGTATACTTAAGAAAGGGGTATCATCAAACAGAAAGAAGGGAAACAATTGGATCATAAACAACTAAAAGAATTCCCCAATGATTTTTTATGGGGTTCAGCATCAGCAGCCTATCAAGTAGAAGGCGCATGGCAAGAAGACGGCAAAGGCACTTCGGTTTGGGACGATTTTGTCCGCATTCCAGGAAAAACCTTTAAAGCAACTAACGGAGATGTCGCAGTCGACCATTACCACCGCTTCAAAGAAGATGTTGCCTTGATGAAAGAACAAGGATTGAAAACCTATCGTTTTTCCATTGCTTGGACACGGATTTTTCCAGAAGGACGAGGAGAAGTCAATCAAGCAGGGTTAGACTTTTATTTAGCATTGATCGATGAACTGATAAAAGCAGGGATCGAACCGATGGTGACCTTGTACCATTGGGATCTGCCACGAGCTTTGCAAGAAGAATACGGTGGCTGGGAATCTCGCAAAATCATTGAAGATTTCACCAACTATGCGGCCGTATTGTTTGAAGCCTTTCGCGGCAAAGTCCACTATTGGGTCAGCTTGAATGAACAAAATATCTTTACTTCTTTAGGTTATCTTTTAGCTGCCCATCCACCAGGAGTGACCGATCCTAAACGGATGTATGAAGTCAATCATATCGCTAACTTGGCGAATGCTTCGGTGATCAACAAGTTCCATGAGATGAAAATCCCAGGGAAAATCGGACCAAGTTTCGCCTACTCACCAAACTACCCAATCAACAGCGACCCGAAAAATATTTTGGCAGCTGAAAACGCGGAAGACTTGATGGCGCATTATTGGTTAGACGTCTATCTATGGGGCGAATACCCGATTGCGGCAATGAATTACTTGAAAGAGCAAGGGATCGCACCAACGATTGAACCAGGAGATATGGACTTGCTGCGTTCAGCAAAACCAGATTTCTTAGGGATCAACTATTACCAAACAGCAACAAATGCCTACAATCCATTAGATGGTGTCGGTGCGGGTAAAATGAACACCACTGGGAAAAAAGGCAGCTCCGAAGAAACCGGGACACCAGGAATGTTCAAAAAAGCCGAAAATCCATTTGTGGAACGGACGAATTGGGATTGGGAGATCGATCCTCAAGGGCTGCGGATCGCTTTACGACGAATCACTAGCCGTTATCGGGTGCCTGTGATCATTACAGAAAACGGACTTGGTGAATACGACAAACTAACCGACGATCATCAAATCCATGACCAATACCGCATCGATTATTTAGCAGGGCATGTCCATGCCATTAAAGAAGCGATCAGCGACGGCGCGGAAGTTCTTGGCTATTGCACCTGGTCCTTCACTGATTTGCTAAGCTGGTTGAACGGCTACCAAAAACGCTATGGCTTTGTCTATGTCGACCAAGATGAAACGCAAGAAGGATCTTTGGCACGCTACAAGAAAGACAGCTTCTACTGGTACCAAGAGCTGATCAAAACCAACGGGCAAGAGTGCTAGCCTCCTAAAACCAATACCTGAATAAGCGAAACGACCCCTGCAACGGCAGTGATCGTTTCTTAGAAAAAAGTACGTTCCACCGGTAGCGACCGCCCAAAGGTAGACCAAAAGTCTCGCGTTTTGGGCCGCTTCAAAGGAGAACGTCCTTTTTTTGAGTATTATCGTTGACAAGTGTAAACGATAATTGTAAAGTAGAAGAAGATTACAACTGTAAACATAAAAGGTTAATGGGTTTGCATAGCAAGCAAGGAGGAAGGAAACAATGATCGAAAAGAATTATGGGGTAAAAGGGATGACCTGTGCGTCTTGTTCCCAGACCGTCGAAAAAACAGTCAGCAAGCTGGCGGGGGTCGACCAAGCAGCTGTCAATTTGGCTACTGAAAAATTACATATTCGTTATGATGAGCAGCAGCTCACCGAAGAAACACTCGCTGCGGCCATCAAAGCAGCGGGCTATCAACTGATCGGCTCCCAAAGACAAGAGACCTTTGCCATCTCGGGCATGACCTGTGCGTCTTGTGCCCAAACAGTAGAAAAAGCTGTCCGAAAATTAGCGGGTGTGGAGCAAGCCTCCGTCAATCTGGCAACAGAAAAACTGACGGTCAGCTATCAACAAGATCAAGTGACCGCCGCGAAGATCGCAGCTGCCGTGAAAGAGGCGGGCTATGATGCACAGCTGCCGACCGCTTCTGCCGACAAGGCGGATTCAAAACAGGCAGAGATTCGTGCTTTATGGCAACGGTTTTGGCTTTCAGCGCTCTTTACGATCCCCTTGTTCTATTTGACGATGGGGGAAATGATCGGTTTGCCGATCCCTGGCTTTTTAGATCCGATGGCCTATCCAGTCAATTTCGTTACCACTCAATTGCTTTTGGTCTTACCGGTGATGGTCCTCGGTCGCGCCTTTTACATTGCTGGTTTCAAAGCGCTTTGGAAAGGCCATCCCAACATGGATTCCCTTGTCGCATTGGGAACCAGTGCTGCCTTCTTTTATAGTATTTATGGAACCGTGATGGTCTACCTGGGCACGACCCACTATGCGATGCACTTGTACTATGAAACGGCCGCCGTTATTTTGGCATTAGTTACTTTAGGAAAATACCTTGAGTCGGTCTCGAAGGGCAAAACCTCTGAAGCTATCAAGAAGTTGTTGGATCTCGCACCGAAAAAAGCCCGCGTGCTCCGCGGCAGCGGGAATCAAGCCGAAGAAGTCGAAGTGGGTATTGAAGAAGTCGCAGCTGGCGATATCTTAATCGTACGACCTGGTGAGAAGATTCCTGTGGATGGGATCGTTACCCAAGGCCGCTCTGCCATCGATGAATCAATGATTACTGGAGAAAGCTTACCTATCGAAAAACAAGTCGGTGATCGGGTGATCGGCGCCAGCATCAACAAAAACGGCTCGTTTCAATATGAAGCCACCAATGTGGGAGAAGATTCAACGTTAGCGCAAATCATTCAGTTAGTAGAAAATGCCCAAGGCTCCAAAGCGCCGATTGCCCGCATGGCTGACAAAGTTTCGGGTGTGTTTGTCCCGATCGTCATGGTCTTGGCGGTTTTTGCAGGACTTGCATGGTTTTTCTTAGGACAAGAAACCTGGATCTTCTCATTGACCATTACGATCTCTGTATTAGTGATTGCCTGTCCGTGTGCCTTAGGATTAGCGACACCGACCGCCATCATGGTGGGTGCGGGCAAAGGGGCAGAAAATGGCGTCTTGATCAAAAGCGGCGATGCGTTAGAAACAGCTAGAAACGTGACGACGATCGTTTTTGATAAAACCGGCACGATCACAGAAGGCAAACCAGTCGTAACCGATCTCCTGCCTGCAGGTAATCACACGCCGACGGAATTGCTGCAGCTGGCGGCTTCTGTTGAAAAAGGCTCAGAACATCCATTAGGCGAAGCCATTGTGATCGAAGCCCGCACGCAAGCCCTCGCCCTTCAAGAAGTTGACGGGTTTGAAGCGATCCCAGGGCATGGGATTCAAGGAACGATCGCTGGCAGTCCAGTCCTATTAGGCAACCAGAAATGGTTGGAAAAACAAAACGTTGCCATCGATGGCCTGATCGAGCAAGCCCAACAATTGGCTCACGAAGGGAAAACACCGATGTATGTTGCCACAGACGGCGAAGCGATCGGGATCATCGCTGTGGCAGATACTATCAAAGAAAGCAGTCGAAAAGCCATTGAACGGTTGCATCAAATGGGCTTGTACGTAGCAATGATCACGGGCGACAATGCCCGAACGGCCCAAGCCATCGCCAAACAAGTCGGTATCGATGAAGTGATCAGTGACGTCTTGCCAGAAGATAAAGCCGCCAAAGTAGCTGGCCTGCAAGCCAAAGGCCAAAAGGTTGCGATGGTAGGTGACGGGATCAATGATGCGCCCGCGTTAGCCCAAGCCGATGTAGGGATCGCGATCGGCTCTGGTACCGATGTCGCCATCGAATCGGCAGACATCGTACTGATGCGCAGCGATCTGATGGACGTCCCATCAGCGATCGAGTTAAGTCGGGCAACCATCAAAAACATCAAAGAAAATCTTTTCTGGGCTTTTGCTTATAACGTCTTAGGCATCCCTGTCGCAATGGGTGTGCTGCATCTTTTCGGTGGTCCCTTGCTCAATCCAATGATCGCTGGGGCGGCCATGAGCTTCAGCTCGGTATCCGTTTTATTAAATGCCTTGCGGCTGAAACGATTCCAACCCTCAGCGAAAAAGTAAACGAAGCAACGAATGCACCAACAAAAAGACCTGCCCACGGTTTCTGATGGAAGAAAATCGTGGGTAGGTCTTTTTAGTGCTGGACATCTAAATAAGAGTAGGCCCGCACGTCATAACGGTTGCGACTACGGGAAAATTCGATGGGTGAGCCATTTTTCTGATAGACGATCTGTTCGATCTCTAAGACCGGATCATCGGCTTTACAGTCCAAATACTGTTGATCGTACGCGGTACTTTTATCAGCGGCAATAGTGCGGTAGGCGCCAGCAAACTGGACCCCTAGTTCCTCTTTGACATAACGGTAGATAGAACTTTCTAAATGGCCACGAGTTAAATTGGGCACCAAATGGACGGGCATATAGGTATATTCTAAAATAAACGGTTGGTCTTCAAGAATCCGCAAGCGGACAATACTATAGATCGGTTGTTCTTCCGTTAACATCAACTTTTCTTGGATCGTTTGGTCAGGAAATTCGACTTGAAAATCGATGACCTGACTGACTAGCTTGCGGCCAGCTTTGCCCATTTCCGTTGACAAGCCTTCATAGACCGTTAAAGCAGTGGTGTCTTTTTTTAAGAATGGGTGGTTCAATATTTTTGTTCCAGCGCCCCGCTGAGAATAAACCAGTCCTTCCATGGCTAAAATACCGATGGCTTTTTTGACGGTCATCCGGCTGACTCCGAATTCCTCGACTAAATCAGTTTGATTCGGCAGTAAGCTGTCAGGCGGATACGTTTTGTTTTTGATACGTGTGCGTAAAATATTGGCAATTTCTTGGTATTTTGGCATCTGATCACCTCGCAAGAAGTATAGCTGAAAAAAGCGGTTTCGACAATCAAACCTTGGTTTTTTTATAAAAAGAACGGCTGACTGAAAAAATTCAGCCAGCCGTTGCGCTTAATCGATTGATGGTTCTGCTTGACGATCTAACACACGTAAGAATGGATACCAGATCAAGCCGACGATCACCACGTCAATGACTTGCAGCAAACCACCTAACCAAGAGTTGGTTGCTAAGACACCACTGAAGACCACTGGAACGGTCCAAGGAACAGAAACACCAGTTGGTGCAGGAACAAGTCCAGCCGCCATCACTAAGTAGTTGAAGGTCGTTACCACAAGAGGTGCTACGACCCAAGGAATCAGGATCGTCGCATTCAAGACGATCGGCATACCGAAGATGGCTGGTTCGTTAACGTTAAAGATCCCTGGTGCTAAAGCCAAACGACCCACATCGCGGTATTGTTTTTTCTTCAATACGAAAGCCATCAAGATAACAACGGCTAACGTCATACCAGAACCGCCTAATCCAACAGTAAAGGTTTCCATAAATGGTTTTGTGACGATATGCGGCAGTGCATCCCCATTTTGATACGCTTCTAAGTTGTCTAACATCAATGTATTCCAAATCGGGTCCATCACAGAGTTGACGATGATTTGACCATGTAGACCGAAGAACCAAAGGAATTGAACAAAGAACAAAGCCAATAGAGTTGCTGGCAAGCTGCTGCCTAGTCCAGTCAATGGTTTTTGGATCAATTCATAAACCAGGTCATGCAAGTTGGCATTGAAGACACCCGTCATGATGGCATTGATCACTAAAAATACCGTTAAGGTGATAATTGCTGGAATCAAAGCGGCAAAAGATTTAGAAACTGCTGGTGGTACCCCATCAGGCATTTTGATCTGCCAGCCGCGTTTTGTGATGCGGCAATAGATTTCAGCTGCCAAAAATGCTGCGATCATCCCGATAAACATCCCTTTTGCGCCGAGACGATCAAGAGACAGCACACCGGAGATCGTTTCGCCAGATTCAGTAGTCATAAAGAAAGGAGTCAAGATCAAAAAGCTGGCAAACGAAACGGCACCACCAAAAATCCCTTCCACATCATATGATTTTGATAAATAATAGCCAATACCGAAAGTAACGAAAACAGTCATGATACTCATTGTTGCATTTTGCCCATTGCCAAACAGTGTTCCTAATGTTCCTTTAGTGGCATCACTGAAGAAGGGCAGGTTGTTTAAAACGACCACGATCGATCCAAACATAGTGATTGGGAACGAAAGCATAAACGCGTCCCGCAAGACGGTCAGGTAGCGATTTTGTCCTAAGGCATTTGCCAAGGGCAAAATCTTTTCAGATAACTTGTCCATAAAACCATTCATTATTATTTCACTCCTTAGATTTCTTTTTGCAATCGATTACATTGATAATGTATCATGTTTTATTTTAAATGTCTATACATTTATTTTAAAAAAGATTGATTTTTGTAACTGCTTCCTTTATGATTAGGGCAGCAAAGAAAAAATGAGGAGTGAATGAAGATGGATTATCAATTTCCAGCAGGCTTTTGGTGGGGGTCAGCCGCTAGTGGCCCACAAACAGAAGGTGTATTTGAAGGCGATGGCAAAGGGGCAAGCATCTGGGATTACTGGTATCAGCAAGAACCAGAGAAATTTTTCAATAAGGTAGGTCCTGAAAAAACCTCGCAAGTCTACACACGCTATCAAGAAGATATTCAACTAATGAAAGAAACCGGCCATACGACGTTTCGGACGTCGATCCAATGGAGTCGTCTCTTCCCGCAAGGCAAAGGAGAAGTCAATCAAAAAGCCGTTGATTTTTACAACGCCTACATTGATGAGCTGATCGCCAATGGGATCGAACCTTTCATGAACCTTTACCACTTCGATATGCCGATGGCGCTGCAAGAAAAAGGCGGCTGGTTGAACCGAGAGACCGTGGATGCCTATGTCGCATTTGCGCAAACCTGCTTTACATTATTTGGTGATCGTGTCAAGAAATGGTTCACTCATAATGAACCGATTGTCCCTGTTGAAGGCGGCTATCTTTACCAATTCCATTATCCAAATGAGATCAACATGAAACATGCAGTCCAAGTTGGGTTCCACGAAACGTTGGCGAGTGCTAAAGCCATCAAAGTCTATCATGAGATGAACCTTGATGGGGAGATCGGCATCATCTTGAACTTGACGCCAAGCTATCCAAGAGATGAGAACGATCCAGAGGATGTCAAAGCAGCGCAAATCGCGGATGCCTTCTTTAATCGTTCTTTCTTAGACCCTGCGGTCAAAGGCACGTTCCCAGAAGAATTAGTGACCATCGTCAAGGAATTGGATATGGTACCGGCGATGGAAGCCGATGATTTACAAACGATTCGCGAAAATACGATCGACTTGTTGGGGATCAATTATTACCAACCTCGTCGTATCATGAAGAAAGAATCACCGATCGATGAAGCGAAAAGTCCAATGCCTGATGATTACTTTGATAACTATGATATGCCGAACAAGAAAATGAACCCGTATCGTGGATGGGAAATCTATGAAAAAGGGATCTATGATATTTTGACGAACACGCGAGAAAACTATGGCAATATCAAGTGCTACATTTCTGAAAATGGCATGGGTGTCGAAGGAGAAGAACGTTTCGTCAATGCTGATGGCGTGATCGAAGATGATTACCGCATCGAATTTGTCTCTGACCACTTGAAGTACGTCCACCAAGCGATCCAAGAAGGAACCAATTGTGTTGGCTACCATATGTGGACCTGCATGGACAACTGGTCATGGACCAATGCTTACAAGAACCGTTACGGATTTATCTCCGTTGACTTAGCAAATGATGCTAAACGAACGGTGAAAAAATCAGGTCGTTGGTTTAAAGAAGTTTCAGATAATAACGGCTTTTAATAACAATGAAAAAAGCAATGCTGTAGGAATCAGCATTGCTTTTTTGTGTAAAATCGCGGATTTTTTCTGGCTAATTTCAAAGGGGGGATTCTATTAAAAAACCACCTGTTTTTGCAAATGATAAGCTGGGTTAAATAAAAGCACAGTTTTGATAAAGAAAAGACTAGACATGGAAACGTTCTCGTGGTATTCTTTAGTAGAAATCGGTTTCATTATTTTGTTTAGGGTTTGAAAGGAGAAAAAACAATGGATAAATTTATTGGATTTATGGAGAAGCACTTTATTCCGATCGCTTCTAAAATAGGCTCTCAAAGACATCTAGTGGCCATTCGTGACGGATTTATCGTAACGATGCCGTTGATGATCTTAGGCTCTTTTGGGGTATTGATCAACAACTTACCAATCCCTGCCTATATTGATTTTATGAATGGCATTTTTGGTGAAGGAACATGGCAAGCCTTTGGGAACAACTTGTCAGCAGGTACTTTTTCAATACTTGGTCTGTTAATCGCTTTCACAGTAGCGTATAATTTAGCTAAAAGCTACAATCAAGACGCATTAGGTGCTGGGGCGATCTCAGTTGCAAGTTTCTTCGCATTAGGTGCAATGGCGACAGGCCCAGATGGTTTGTTAACAGCTGCCGGACTTGGTTCTCAAGGATTATTTTTAGCATTAATCGTATCGATCATTTCTACTGAGATCTTCCGTCGTCTAGCTGGCAACCCACGCTTAGTCATCAACATGCCTGATGGAGTACCACCAGCAGTTTCACGTTCATTTGCTGCATTATTTCCAGCAATGATCACCGTATCGATCTTTGCTTTGTTTACAGCAATTTTCCAAGCATTTGGTGTGACAAGTATCGTATTGTCCTTCTATGAATTGGTGCAACAACCATTCATGGGCTTGGCAAACTCTTACCCAGCTGCTTTGCTATTAGGTTTTATCTCTGCATTCTTATGGTTCTTTGGTTTACATGGTGCCAACATCATCGACCCGTTCATGCAAACGATCAATGTGCCTGCGATCGAAGCAAACGCACGAGCATTAGAAGCAGGAACAGATTTGCCTTATATCGTGAACAAACCATTCTTTGATTCTTTCGTGAACATCGGCGGAACAGGTGCGACACTAGGTCTTTTGATTGCGATCTTTTTAGTTGCTCGTCATCATAAAGCGTATATGACTGTCGCAAAACTATCCGTTGCACCAGGTGTGTTTATGATCAATGAACCAGTGATGTTTGGGTTACCAGTTGTCTTAAACCCAATCTTGTTCATCCCATATGTGTTGACCCCACTTGTTTTAGTAACGACTGCTTATTTTGCAACCGCAACTGGCTTAGTTCCTGCAAGTACCGTCATCGCACCATGGACGACGCCACCAATCATCGGCGGTATTTTGTCGACACAAAGTATTGCTGGCGGAATCTTGGCAGCTGTTAACTTGATCTTGTCAATCGTTATCTACTTGCCGTTCGTGAAAATGGCGCAAATTCAAGAAACACGCCGTTTAAAAAATGCGTAATGTCTGATCGAGTCGATTAGAAACAAGCGCCAAACGTAATAGACCTTATCCGGCCGCGATCAGAGTGCAATACCCCTTATCACACTGCTTCATTGGAAGGTGCAGTGGTGTGATGACACTCTTTTCGTTTGGCCGGTTCTTTTATCGTTTTTCAATCAATACAATACAACACACGTTTTGGAGGTGGCAAAATGCCCAAATATATGGAGATCGCAGATGTTCTGCGTAAAAGAATCAAGGACGGAACTTATCCGAAAGACAGTCTTTTACCTTATCAAACAGAGTTAGTGGAAGAGTTTGGCGTCAGCCGAATGACGATTAAAAATGCGGTGAATATCCTGATTATGGAAGGCTTGCTGCTGACAAAGCGCGGCTTAGGGACCAAAGTTTTGAATCATTCCTTTTGGGGCAAAGATACCTCATCGGTGACAGAATACAAAGGCCTGAGCTATCAGATGAAACAAGAAAAACGGACATTGACTAGCCAAGTCATCACCTTTGAAGTCTGTTTTCCTACAACAAGAATTCAAGAGATGCTTCAGATCACTGCCGAACAACCAATCTATCATGTGATCCGTTTGCGGATCTTAGAAGGCAATCCATACATACTCGAGCATTCCTTTATGCCGTTGGATCTGGTCAGCGGTTTGACGAAAGAGATCTTGGAAGAATCCGTCTATGACTATCTACTGCAAGATTTAGGCTACAAATTTGCTGGTGCTTATCGGACCTTTCAGGCTGCCAAAAGCGATGAATACGATCAAACCTATTTAGCGTGCCAAGCAGATGACCCAGTATTGGAATTAGAACAGATCATCTATTTAGAATCGGGACGTCCAGTGGACTATTCCTGCAGCCGCAATCGGTATGATGTTCGTGGCTATTCCATGTTAGACATGAAGCCTGACCTGTTACAGCACCGCAAAAAGTAATGGCTTACAAAATGCTTCTTTAACGAAAAAACGCTTCATAGCTACTGTTGGCTATGGAGCGTTTTTGTTTTGACTTAAGAAGTGGGTTGGTTTTGATCACCTAGTTTGGCTAAGATAGTTTCCGCAACGGCTTTGGGGATGCCAGCTTGCTGGATCTCTTCCACGGAAGCTGCTTGGATGTTTTTTAACGACTTGAAGGTTTTCATCAGCTGTTGCTTGCGTTTTGGTCCTAAGCCAGGAATTTCATCCAGTTTGGAAGAAAAGCTGTTTTTACTGCGCAGTTGGCGATGGAAGGTGATCGCAAAACGATGGACCTCATCTTGGATCCGTTGCAGCAAAAAGAATTCCACAGAATTGCGTTCCAGCTGGATCGGATCTAAAAATTCCCCGAAAATCAACTCGCTGGTTTTGTGTTTGTTGTTCTTCACTAAACCGGCAACGGGAATATCTAAACCTAGCTGGTTATACAGTACTTCTTGGGCGGCACCGACTTGGGCTTTTCCACCATCGATGATGATCAGATCAGGAAAAGGCAGGTTTTCTTTTAGGACACGAGAGTATCGGCGATAGATGACTTCTTGCATAGAGCCATAATCGTCGCCGCCTTGTGCAGTACGAATCTTATATTTCCGATAATCATCTTTAAACGGCTTCCCGTCGACAAAAACCACCATTGCAGACACCGGGTCGGTCCCCATGATGTGGGAGTTATCGAAAGCTTCGATCCGATAAGGTGTCGCAATCCCCATGGCTTCGCCTAGACGATCCACTGCACCGATCGTCCGTTCTTCGGTACGCTCGATCAACGCAAATTTTTGCGCTAAGGCAATGCGGGCATTTTTATTGGCCAAATCGACCAATTTCTTTTTGTCGCCTCGTTGGGGCTGCAGGACTTTGGTTTCCAGCAGCGCTTCTAATGGGGCAGCATCGACATTTTGCGGAACAAAGACTTCTTTGGGAATGAAGTGTTCATTCTTTTGGTAAAACTGGCCGACGAAGGTCAAGAAATCCTCATCCGCTTCATTGTAGAAAGGAAACAAAGAGACTTCTCGTTCGATCAGCTTTCCTTGACGGATAAAAAAGACTTGGACACACATCCAGCCTTTGTCGACACTGTAGCCAAAGACATCACGGTCCATCAGATCTGTCAGAGTCATTTTTTGTCGCGTCATGACGGTATCGATTGCTTGGATCTGATCCCGCAGCTCAGCCGCTCGTTCAAACTCTAACGTTTCAATGGCTTCGCACATCTTCTCTTTCAGGTCTTTCAAAATATCGACGTGACCGCCGTGGAAAAAGTGTTTGACTTGATCAACGATCTTCTGATAATCCTTGGGATCTACATTGTTGACATAAGGACAGACGCATTGACCCAAATGATAATAAAGACAAGGCCGCTTTTGAGAAGGACCGCATTTTCGCAATGGAAAGAGGCGATCCAGCACCCGTTTGGTTTCGTTGGCTGCTCGTGCATCAGGATAAGGGCCAAAATATAAAGCCCCGTCTTTTAAAACTTTACGAGTGATGATCAGACGCGGATAGCGCTCTTTGGTCACTTTAATAAAAGGATACGACCTGTCGTCCTTTAGCATGATATTGTATTTCGGTTTGTTTTTTTGAATCAAATTGATTTCCAGCAATAAGGCTTCCGTATTTGATTCGGTAACGACGTACTCAAAATCATTGATTTCTTGAACGAGCCGTTCGGTTTTCGTATCGTGACTGCCGGTAAAGTACGAACGGACACGATTTTTTAAAATTTTGGCTTTCCCAACATAGATGATTTTGTTATTTTTATCTTTCATTAAATAACAACCGGGTTGGTCAGGAAGCAGCGCTAATTTGTTCTTGATTTGTTCGTTCATTTCAAGATCCTTTCTTACTGGTTTGCTCACGAACCGCAAAAGTAGTCAAAGGGCGGTCTAAGATTCACCGAAAAGGGGAACATTAGAGCCCATAGCCAGTACTCTTCATTTTAGCACAAATTTCTTAAGAAACAATCAAACGGACCAGATCGGCAGCGAGGAAGCGTAATCGTAAGAAAAGGTTAAGAAATCCCACGAGGCGGTGGTTTCCTCCCTTAAAAACAAGTGAATTTATTTGCTTTCTGCTTGTGAGGAATCCTCTTGCGACCACTCCTGAATGAAGGTCCGCAATCCCTCGATGGCTGGTTCTGTGACGGCTTTGCGCTGGATGAGGTAAAATTGCCGCTCAAAATTTTTATCCAGCAGTTGATAGCCAATGCCGTAGGCGGCTCGCTTGGAAAGGATCGAACAGCCGAAGCCTTGTTTCAGTAAAGCGACGATCAATTCATTGCTGGCGATCTCAATGATCGGTCCTTGAATATTTTGTTCCTCTAGATAGCGCTTAGTGTAATAGTAGACACCAGAACTCGCTTCTCGGACGAGCCAAGGACCGACTTGGGGATCACCAGCTAAGACGAGCTGATCTTTCAAAATCGGGAAACGCAAAATACTCGGTGCAGATAAGGGTTTTTCAATGATCCCTAAATCTAGTTGATGTTGCTCAAGCGCTGTTAAGACTTCAGCGGAGTTCATCATCGATACCCGAAAACGCACCGTGGGAAAGGCGTTGTATAAAGCAATCATCAAGTCAGGCATCAAGGCCATCGCATAGGTATGAGAGATGCCTAGGGCACAGTGGCTTTGATGCTGCGTGTTGGTATGGATCTCGCTGGCGATCGTCGACCACTCATCCAATAAATTCAGTGCCTTTTCGTAAAGGTACTCTGCTTGGGGCGTGGCGATCACGTTTTTGCGACCATTGCGTAAAAAAAGCGGTGTATCCAGGTCTTGTTCCAACTGCTTGATCTGAGCAGAAACCGTGGGCTGCGAAATAAACAGCAATTCGGCAGCTTTCGAAAAATTTTTCGTTTCATAGACCATCTTGAAGGTCTCCAGTAATTTTAACATTGCAATCCCTTCCATTAGAAAATTCAATCATAACTATTATACCAATAAATCCTACTGATCGGTCAATCTGTGTATAATGGATGTTATATGAAAGGATGAAAGCAATGAAGCAACGACAAACAGCTTTGATACTTCCCGGTTTGTTCCTATCCTTTTCGGTAGCCGTCATCGCCCGAATCATGGCTTTGGCTGTGCCAAAATTAGGGGGAGCAACCCTTGCTATTTTATTAGGAATCATTTTAGGAAATACACTGTTCAAGCAAGAACGCTATCAAGTCGGAACGAAGGTTGCGGAAAGTCGGCTCTTGGAATATTCGGTGGTTTTGCTGGGCTTTACCGTCACTTTCCAGACCATCAGTGAAATGGGCCTTCGGGGCTTTCTCTTTATATTGCTGATGATGAGTTTGGTCATTACCGCTGCTTATTTGATAGGGAAAAAAATGGGCTTTAATCAAAAGATGAGCCTGATGATGGCAGGCGGCAACGCTGTCTGCGGGTCCTCTGCGATTGCGGCGATCGCACCAGCCATTGATGCCGATGATGAAGAAAAAGGGCAGATCATCACCTTGGTCAATCTTTTAGGAACAGTGATGATGCTGACGCTGCCGTTTTTAGGATTGGCCTTATACGGCGATGATCTGTTGCAAAAAAGCGCCTTACTTGGTGGCACGCTGCAATCCGTCGGACAAGTCGTGGCGGGGGCTAGTTTGATTGATGCCGACACCGTCAAATACGCGATGCTCTTTAAAATCGCGCGCATCATCATGTTGGCAGTCGTCGTCATTGTTTTTGAACGAATGACGACAAAGACCCCCACCAAAACCAAAGCCAAAGGCAAGCTGCGGCTGCCGATCCCTTGGTATGTGTTGGGCTTCTTGACCATCTGTATCTTGAACAGCTTCTTGCCGCTGCCTAGCTGGTTGAATGAGGGCGCTCATTTTATCAGTACGTGGTTTGAAACGACGGCGTTGGCAGCCATCGGTTTGCGCTTGGATTTCCGCAAGTTTTTAAAAGAAGGCCCGCGCTTTTTATTCTATGGTCTTTCCGTTGGCGTCGTCCAAACCGTGGGTGCTGTTGCATTGATTTGGTTGCTGCGGCTCTAATTCACAAGAGGCACGACCCATAAAGCACGTTTGAAGCGCACGATTGTTTAACGAAAAAAGCCACGACGGTTGATCGAAGGGCACGCTTTGCTGTTTCTGTTGGAAGAGGCAGCAAGGCGTGACTTTTCAGATCAACTGTCGGGCTTTTTTTAGCGGCAAAGAAGGTTAGACGGGTACTTGGATGACTTGAACACCTTGTTGCTCAATCAAATCGATGACTTTGGGATCAGAATAATGATCGGTGATCAGCAGATCAATATCCGCAATTGCGCCAATCGTAAAATTGGATTGCTTGCCGATTTTGCGATAATCCGCGATAACGATCAACTTGCCAGAATTTTCGATGATTTTCGCATTGACTTTGGCTTCGTGGATCACTGAAGTGGAAATGCCGGTCTGTAAATCTAACCCACTACAGCCAATGATCGTAACATCAGAACGAACGTGAGAAAATGACTCCACGGCGATGTCTCCTGACAATGCCGCTTTAGGGTAACGTATTTCGCCGCCACTTAAAACAATCGTTGATTTTGGATGGTGTTCCATTTGGATCACACTCGTGTTGTTTGTCAGCAAACTGATTCGTTTGTCTGTGAGATGGCGCAACGTTTGAGCCGCACTGGTACTCGTATTGACGAAAAGGGTATCGCCATCTTTTACTTGGCGAGCCGCTTCTTTGGCCAGTCGATCTTTGATGTACTCGATCGAGTCGGTGGGATGTGCTTCATCTTCATAAGCTTCACAGTATTCGATTTTTCCGTGGGTTTGTTTGATCTGACCCATCTCACTGAGGACAGTACAGTCTCTGCGGATCGTCATCTCTGATACTCCCAACTGATGACTGAGGGTCCTCACATCAGAAAGACCAGATGCTTTTATCAGATCGATCAATTGTTTTCTTCTTTGCCTCACTTCTTCATTGGAACGTTTCACGATACTTCCTCCTCACATGCGCTTTTTTCTATTATTGTCTTCTATCATTTGTCCAGCTTGCAATTATCCTGTGCAGCAAAATCACGTGTCTCTTTCTCACGAATTCGCGGGATAATCGCACAGCCGTCGTTTAGAAACTGCCATTTTTTTATCGTTTCTTCTTTCGAACTCATTTTAACATATCACAGAAACATTACCATATATATTAAATAATCACATTTATTTCTCGGTAAATTAACATATAATAAGATAAATTAACATAAAACTTGATTGAAAGCGTTTTTCTATATGTTAGAATCAAGGTGTAAATAAGCAAGGGAGGAACAAAGATGGTACACGTAAATGATGTTTCGAAAGAGAGTTGGCTGTTAAATACGTTTCCAGAATGGGGAACCTATTTAAACGAGGAGATCGAAAGTGAACTTGTGAAAGAAGGCACAGTTTCCATGTGGTGGCTAGGCTGTACGGGTATTTGGTTAAAGAGTGCGGAAGGAACCAACATTTTATGCGACCTTTGGTGCGGCACTGGCAAACGCAGTCATGGGAATGGGCAAATGAAAAAAGGCCATCAAATGATGCGGATGAGTGGTGTACAGGAAATGCAGCCTAACTTACGGACGCAGCCCTTTGTGATCGATCCATTTGAAATCAAAGGAGTGGATGCGTTAGTGGTGACCCATATTCATTCCGATCATTTAGACATCAATACCGCAGCTGCAGTCCATCAAAATTGTCCAGAAGCAAAATTCGTCGGTCCCCATGAAGTCGTTGCAACTTGGTTGAAATGGGGAATACCAGAAGAAAAAACCATCGTGGTCAAACCAGGGGATGAAGTGACCATTGGGCAGGTGAAAATCGTCGCTTTAGAAGCATTCGATCGAACCGCTCTAATTACTTGTGAAGATCCGGATACCAGCTTGAAAGGAAAAATGCCACAGGACATGGATCGTATCGCAGTCAATTACTTGTTTGAGACTTCCGGTGGGGCGATTTATCACGCTGGAGATTCTCATTATTCGAATGTATTTGCTAAACATGGGAATCAGTACAAGATCGATGTTTGCTTAGGTGCATATGGCGAAAACCCGCGGGGCATCACCGACAAGGTTACTTCAGTCGATATGTTGCGGATGGCAGAATCCCTCAATGCCAAAGTAGTGATACCTGTACACTATGATATCTGGTCCAATTTTATGGCTGATCCAAAGGAGATCACTGAGATTTGGAAGTTTAAAAAAGATCGTTTGCACTATGAGTTTAAACCGTATATTTGGCAAGTTGGCGGCAAATTTACCTACCCAACGAATAAAGACGATCTTGAATTTAATTTCTATCGCGGCTTCAAAGATGTGTTTTCGGTCGATAATGATACGCCATTCCCTTCTTTTTTATAAAAGAAGGGGGGATGCTGCAAAAGCCAAATTTGAAAGGAGCAAAGGTAATGCTGCGTTATTTTTATGAAAATGAGTTGGTTGCGATCAATCATGAACAGCCCGAAGATTGGGAAGCCGCTATCTGGGCGAGTGGCGAAGGATTAAAGCAAAAGGCGTTGATCACGGATCAGTATATTGAAGATGTCATTCGGGATGTTCATCAATACGGTCCTTATATTGTGATCATTCCCAAAGTAGCCATGCCCCATTCTTCAGCAGAAAGCAAAGGTGTCTTAGGAACGGGGATCGGATTGACGATTTTTCCAGCCCCCGTTTCATTTCAAGATGATGACCCCGACAAAGAGGCGCAGTTGTTCTTTATGCTCGCTGCCAAAAACGCTGAAGCACATATGAACAATATCGCTAGTTTATCCGAAATGCTGATGGAAGAAGGGCTGGTGGAAGATTTACTAGGTGTAAAAACAATGGCAGATTTTGAAGCGGTGATGGAGAAATATGACCAAAAAGAAAGCAGGGATTAGATGGAAATGGTAGGAGATTTCTTATTGAGATGCTGGGATTACTTTGCTCAGAATATTTTGATGCAGCCAGCTTTTTTGATCGGTTTTATTGTACTGATTGGTTACTTACTATTGAAACGGCCGTTTGTTGAATGTGTTGCAGGTTTCTTAAAGGCCACCGTTGGTTACTTGATTTTGACGATTGGCTCTGGTGGATTGGTTAATAATTTCCGTCCGATCCTGGTGGGGCTTAAGGAGCATTTTGAATTAGATGCGATGGTCACTGACCCGTATTTTGGTCAAAATGCGATCACCGCCGGCATTGAAGAACGATTTGGACGTACCTTTGGTGACACGATGCTCTTATTATTGATTGCCTTTGTTTTTAATATCTTACTCGTTCGCTTCAAAAAATATACGAAGCTGCGGGCCGTCTTCACTACTGGAAATGTGCAAGTACAGCAAGCCGCAACGGCCTTTTGGCTGCTGCTATTCTGTTTCCCAGACCTGGGTCGAATCGAAGTCTTACTTGTCATGGGCTTGATCTTAGGCTGCTATTGGGCGGTGGGGTCCAATTTGACCGTTGGCATCTGTCAAGATTTGACGGAAGGTGCTGGTTTTGCGATTGCCCATCAACAGATGTTTGGTGTTTACTTCTTTGCACGACTTGCGGAACGCTTCAAAAAGAACAAATCCAACCGCAAATTAGAAGATGTCGAACTACCGGGTTTTTTATCAGTCTTCAATGAAAATATGGTATCGACTTCGATTTTGATGCTCTTTTTCTTCGGTATCATTTTGGTAACGCTTGGACAAGATTATTTAATAACAGCAGGATTTATGGCAGAAGGACAAAGTTTCTTATTTTATATTTTACAAACATCACTAATGTTTGCCGTCTATTTAGCAATTCTTCAATTAGGTGTCCGCACCTTCGTTTCTGAATTGACCGAGTCATTCCAAGGAATCTCGAATACGATTTTACCAGGTGCTGTTCCAGGGATCGATATCGCCGCAACCTTTGCCTTTGGGTCGCCAAATGCCGTGACGGTGGGCTTTTTATTCGGTGCATTAGGACAATTCTTAATGATTGCTTTACTGATTTTGTTCCGTTCACCAACGATCGTCATTGCTGGGTTTATCCCACTGTTCTTTGATAACGCAGCGATCGCCGTTTTTGCCAACAACCGCGGAGGCATCAAAGCGGCTTGTCTCTTCCCATTCTTATCCGGCATTATTCAGATCGGTGGTTCGGCATTGATCGCTACTTGGGTAGGATTGTCTCAATATGGCGGCTATCTTGGAATGTTCGACTGGGCGACCGTCTGGCCATTCTTTACAGTATTGATGAAATTCTTAGGCATCATTGGTGTGGTTCTTGTAGTGGTGATCTTATTAGTGATTCCACAGTTGCAGTACCGCAGAGATCCAGAAGGGTATTTCTTGATCGTAGATGATTATGATGCGTATGTAGAAAAACAAAAATAATGAATTCTTAGGAGGAAAAGAAGATGAGAGTATTGGTATCTTGTGCAAATGGATCAGGAACAAGTTTGATGATGATGCGGAGTGTCGAAAAAGCTTTGAAGTCAGAAGGGATCACGATCACCTCTATTCATCATTGCGCGATTTCTGAAGGCAAAAGCACCGCCAAGAATTACGATGTGGTCTTTACGCCAATGAACTTTGTCAATATGTTCGATAAAGCCAAAGAAAAGGGCGTAACAGTGATCGGAGTCAGAAATGTGATGTCCCCTAAAGAAATTATTGAGCGGGTCAGAGAAGCGGGTCTTTCGAAGGAGTAGTGCATCAGGACGTGACAAGAACAAAAAGATGATTGAACAAAAGAGAGGGGAATTTCATGAGTATACCAAAACTGCAGATCGCTTGCGATCACTCCGATTTAGCTGGTGCACTGGCTGATATCAAAAAAGTTGGCGATGTGGTGGATATCATTGAAGCAGGAACTATTTTACTGTTGCAAGAAGGAGCACAGGTCCTACGCTGCTTCCGAGCGATGTATCCGGAAAAGTTGATCGTAGCAGACACAAAATGTGCCGATGCCGGTGGGACGGTCGCCAAAAACTGCCAGCAAGCTGGCGCGGATTATATGACCGTGATTTGTGCAGCAACGATCCCAACAATGAAGGCAGCGGCAAAAGAAATTGCTGAGATCCAAGTAGAATTATATGGTGACTGGACCTACCAGCAAGCACAGCAGTGGCTAGATGCCGGCATCTCACAAGCTATCTATCATCAAAGTCGTGACGCACTGTTAGCTGGTGAAACATGGGGAGAAAAAGATTTAACGAAAGTCCGTAAATTGATCGATATGGGGTTTCGAGTGTCAGTCACGGGAGGATTGAGCGTCGAGACGTTGGCTCTGTTTGCTGGCATTGATGTGTATACCTTTATCACAGGACGAGGCATCACTGCAGCTGACGATCCGCAACAAGCAGCAGTTGATTTCAAGCAAGAGATTTTACGGATTTGGGGGTAGTTTTCCATGAGTTTGATCGGTCTATATGAAAAAGCAACACCCAAAACCCTCTCTTGGTCGGAACGATTGCAGTTTGTCAAAGACCGAGGCTTCGATTTCATTGAAATGTCCATTGATGAAACCGATGAACGCTTGGCACGCTTAGAGTGGGACCAAGAGCAACGCAAAGAGATCGTCGAGGCAATCTATGCCTCGGGGATCAAAATCTTGTCTTTATGTCTCAGTGGACATCGGCGGTTTCCCTTTGGTTCGATCGATGAAAAAAAGCGCAAGCACGCGATGCATCTGATGGAAAAAGCCATTGACCTGGCTTCAGATTTGGGTATTCGCTGCATCCAATTAGCCGGATACGATGTGTACTATGAGGAAAAAAGTCTTTGTAGCCGAGAATGGTTCATTGCCAATCTAAAAGAAGCGGTCGCTAGGGCGTCTGAAAAGGGTGTCGTTTTGTCACTAGAGATCATGGATGATCCGTTTCTAAATTCTATCTCAAAGTATTTACGGATCAAGGAGCAGATCCCTTCGCCCTATCTACAAGTCTATCCAGATGTCGGGAACCTATCGGCCTGGCCAGAAAATGATGTCGGTTATGAATTAGAAAAAGGCATTTGCGAGATAACCCAGATTCATTTGAAAGATACATTGGCGGTTTCAGATAAGTTTCGAGGAAAGTTTAAAGAAGTACCGTTTGGCACTGGGTGTGTTGATTTTGATGGCTGCTTACGCACGCTGAAGCGGTTGAATTACAACGGTTCTTTTGTCATCGAGATGTGGAGTGAGACGAGCGCTGACCCGATTGCGGAAATCGAACAAGCCAAAGCATTTTTATTACCAAAACTAAAGGAGGTCGGTTACCTTGATCAATCAGCTTCAATTGATGAAAGAGCGAGTCTATCAAGCCAATAAGAGACTGCCTGAGGAAGGACTAGTAAAGCTAACTTGGGGAAATGTCAGTGAGATCGATCGAGATTTAGGGATCATCGTCATTAAACCCAGCGGTGTTGATTATCAGACGATGACGGTTGATTCAATGGTAGTTTGCGACTTAGCGGGAACGCCGAAAGAGGCGAAGGCGTTGAAGCCTTCCTCGGATATCAAAACCCATGCGCTATTGTATAAGCACTTCGAAGGCGTCAAGGCGATCGTCCATACGCATTCGACAAATGCGGTAAAATGGGCGCAAGCACAGCGAGACATCCCTGCATATGGAACGACGCATGCGGATACTTTTTATGGTAGTGTCCCTTGCACACGACCGTTACGGGCCTCTGAGGTAACGGCAGACTTTGAAAAAGAAACTGGCAAAGTCATTGTCGAGACGTTTGAAAAGCGGGAATTAGATCCACTTGCATGCCCAGCTGTCCTCACAGCGGGACACGGTCCCTTTACTTGGGGGCAATCTGCGGAACAAGCGGTCAGCAATAGTATTGTTTTAGAAGAGGTCGCAGAAATGGCATTAGGTACCGAAGCTTTGACCTTGGATCGAACACCGATCGCTGATTATTTGCTGGATAAACATTATTTCCGCAAGCATGGCGAACATGCTTATTATGGACAAGGATAACGGAAAAGCAGCCATTCCTAGCGATCAAGGAACGGCTGCTTTTCTATTCGTTTTCTTCAGCGAGTGTTTTCACATAAAAGCGATCCATCGTGGTATGCTGTGCTGCCAATAGTGGCTGGCACAATGCGCGATAGCCGGCTTTTTGATAGACATGCAAGGCTGCTTCTAGAGAATGATGGGATTCTAAATAGAGTTGCCGATAACCTAGTTCAACAGCTTTGGCCTCGATCTTCGCCAGCAAGGGATAGCTGAGGCGCTGCCCTTTGGCAGCATCACTGAGATAAAATTTTTGCAGCTCGGCGATTTTCCCTTCTGAATCATAAGCGGCAAGACCACCGCCGCCTAAAAGGGTACCCGATTCATTAGTGACGACAAAATAATGGCGGCTAGCAGGATCTGCTGCATAAAATTCACTTAAGTGGTCTAACTCGGGATCAAAATAGGCAGTCCCTGGAACCGCCAACTGGTGGTCTGTCAAGCTTTTGCGGATGATAGCGGCTAAGGGCGCATCATCTTGAGATTGGATCGAACGAAATATCGGCTTCATGCAGCTCCTCCTTAAAGTGAAAGTAAATGAATAGCTATAGTGTACCACAGCATTGAGGTAGTGTTTAGTGATGATAAGAAAAGCCATCCTCGCAATGGCGCCCCTCTTTAATAAGAAAACCGCCCCTCGTTGCCGGGCTCCTAATGTGAAAAGGAGTATGGCGCAACGAGGGGGCGGTTTTTGTGCGTTAGTCATGGAAGCAGTAATTAGAGCGTTTCACCATTGGAGGCGATCACTTGCTGGTACCACGCAAAGGAATCTTTTTTCAAACGATTCAAGGTTCCTTTTCCAGTATTGTCTTTGTCGACATAGATCATGCCATAGCGTTTCTCCATTTCGCCGCTGCCGAAGCTGACGATATCAATGATCCCCCAAGGCGTATAGCCTAATAACGGTACACCATCTTCAACTACCGCTTTTTCCATCTGTTCGATGTGCTCTTTCAGGTAAGTGATGCGGTAGTCATCATGGACTTGCTGCTCATCGGTTAATTGATCGTAAGCACCGAAGCCATTTTCCACGATAAATAGTGGCAAGTCATAGCGTTGATAGATCGTATTTAACACATAACGCAACCCGACTGGGTCAATAGGCCAGCCCCAATCAGAAGCACTGATATAAGGATTACTCACGATTTTTGCTCCTGGGATATCCTCAGTTGGTGTGCCAGCCACTTCATCAAGGGTTGAGATCGTTCCTGACATGTAATAGCTGAACCCAATATAATCAACGGTTCCCGCTTTTAATAGCGCTTGTTCCTCGGGCGTGATCTCAATCGTGATGCCTTTTTTCGCCCAATATTTTTGCACATAGGTTGGGATCTTGCCTCGTACATGGACATCGCTGTAAAAATAGCGCCGTTCATTGGCTTTGACGGATGCCATCAAATCAGCTGGCGCACAAGAGTAGGGGTAGACCGGAACATAGGCCATCATACAACCAATCTGAAACTCTGGATTGATTTTTTTGCCTTCGATCACGGCTGCCGCACTGGCAATCAACTCATTGACGCCCGCTTGAAAGACGAGTGCTTCTTTTTGACTGTCATCCTCGATGATCATGGCAGAATTGGTCCAAACGTGCAGTGGTTCTTGCCCATCTGCTTGATTATTGATCTCATTGAAGGTCATCCAATACGTTACTTTGTCACGATACCGTTGAAAAACAGTCTTAGCGAATTTGACAAAGAGGGGAATCACTTCCTTGTTAACAAACCCACCAAATTCTTCATAGAGGGCATAAGGCATTTCAAAGTGGGACAAAGTGATCACGGGTTCGATGCCGTTTGCCTGCAATTCGTCGAAAAGATCATCGTAGTATTGGAGACCGGCTTCATTTGGTTCTTCTTCTGTTCCAGTTGGATAGATCCGACTCCAAGAAATCGATGTCCGTAGACATTTCAAGCCCAGCTCTTTGAATAACTGGATATCTTCTTTGTAACGGTGATAAAAGTCAATGGCTTCATGGTTCGGGTAATACTCTCCTTCAATGACGCCTTTGGTGATTTTACGGGGAATACCGTTGCCACCGGCCGTCATAACATCAGCGGTACTCATTCCACGGCCAGCAACATTCCAAGCGCCTTCCGCTTGATGGGCAGCGATCGCGCCGCCCCATAAAAAATCTTTTGGCATTTTTGCGGACATAAATTTCATTCCTCCTCGACTCATTCGTTTGCTTATAATTCCACTTTTTGGGAACGGTTAGAGGCGATCACGAATGGCAAATAGATCAAGACCGAAATCGCAAGACAAACGACACCGACAACTGCAGCGATCGCATTTCCTCCAGTTCCTAAAAAGAGATTAATGATTCCTGGGGTCGTCCATGGTACCCCAATCGCTGGGGTCGGCATGATCGGCCAGACAACAGTGACAAAATAACCCACCAAAATATTGACCATAGGCGTTAATATAAACGGAATGATCATGATTGGGTTCAAGACGATCGGTAGACCGAAGATCATCGGCTCATTGATTTGGAAAATTCCTGGAACTAAAGACATCTTAGCGATCTCACGTTGTTCTGGACGTTTTGAAGCGATGAAGATCGCAATGATCAAGCCCAATGTCATACCAGTTCCGCCCATATTTGCGAACATATCATTTAAAACGCCCCAAGTTTCTTTGTAAGGAACGTCCCACAAGGAGCCGCCTTGGTTGATAAAGTCTAGGTTAGCTAGGTCCTGTTCGGTAAAAATCGCTGAACGAACCGCATTCAAAGTATTTGGTCCATGGATCCCGATCGCAAACAACGTAGTTTGTAAGAATGCCAAGATCAAGACACCGACGACATTGCCCCCCAGATCCCGCAATGGACTTTGGATCCCATTATAAATCAGTTCATTGATGCCTTCTGGCGCGATCATCAAAACTAAGAAATTGATCAAAGCAGTGACTGCCACGATGATCACGATCGGAATCATGCCAGAAAAGGAGCGAGAAACTGCTGGTGGTACCATTTCAGGCATTTTGATCTGCAGTCGTTTGACTTTGAAAAGCTTCGGCAAGAATTCACCGACCAAACAAGCCACAATCATAGCTACAAACAACCCTTGGGCGCCTAAATATTGTGTGGAGATCACATTGACATCATCTACTGCAAAGGAGGTCGGGTACAAGATCATAAAGGCAGCGACACTTGTCAAACCAACTAGCGTAGCATCTGCTTGGAAATGCTTGGCTAAAAGCTGAGCAACAAGAAACGCAATAAATAAACTCATAATGTTGATGGTCCCGTTCGCCACGGAAGCTAGGACTTGCTGGGCACTTTCCAGATTCGGGAAAAGTCGATTCAGTTGAAATAATTGCACGATGAAACTCTCATTGGAAAATAAAATATTGTTGACCAAAATAACGAGAGAAGAAGCGATGGTCAGTGGGAAAATCAGCATGAACGCATCTCGAATCGCTGCTACGTGGCGTTGATTGTTCAACTTTGTTGCGATTGGTACCAACGAGCGGTCTAACAGGTCATTGAATTTTTGCATAATAATAACACCTTTCATTAATTGATGCCATCATTATAGCGAATGAAAACGACTAAAAGTAAGCGGATACGGATTCCGTACATATCTCTCAAGAAATGAAAAAAATTCCGCAGCTGGAACACAGTGTTACAAAAAAAGATGGTTCAGTAAACCGAACCATCAAGAATGGGTACGATAATCTTGCAAATAGCCGATCAGCGTTTCTAAAATCGCTACTGAAGGCAGTTGACTAGTCAAATCAAGAAAGATGTCTTTGCGTTCCTCTTTGATCGCATACTCGATCGAATAATCGCACAGACGTGCCAACGTACTTTCCCGATTTGGGGTAATGCAGTACTTCTGCACAATCGCCTGATTGTCTAAACCGGTAATGACTTCGATCAGTTCTTTGGTTTCACCAGAGACACTCAAAAAAACCAAAACATTCTTTTGCTCTTTTCGCAAAAAGCTTTTGATCGGGTAGGTTAGCTCATCAATGCTGATACTAAAGTAACCGAGGCTGGCTAGTTTGCGGGCAACGTATTGCGCAATCGCACCGGATGCCCCCATCCCCATAAATAAGATCAAATCGGCATCCCGCATCGCTTCGGCGAGTTTTCGTATTTGGTATTCCGCATCAGGGTGGAAGATCTGCATATTCAAGCCTTTGATGCGCGCTTCTAAACCTAAGTGTTCCGGATGTGCGTCAAAATGAGCTTTTTCTAAATGATTTTTGATATAGAAGCGAAATTCTGGAAACGACTGAAAGCCGACTTTTTGAATAAAACGAAAGACCGAAGTCGAAGAGACATGAGCATCATCGGCAATGTCGCGCACGCGCATATACGGAATCTTTTCTAAGTGATTGACGATAAAACGGTAGATTTCTTGTTCTACCGCAGAGAGCTTGTTCAAGTTTAATTGTTCAAAAAGCGCCATGCTGGTTCCTCGCTGTCCTAGATAATCAATTTACACCAGTATAGCATATCCGAACTTTTAACGGTGCAGCTGTTGATGGATCTGATAGACTGCGCCGATCAAGCCGGCGTCGTTTTTCAGCTTCGCTGGACGAACAGGTGCGATGGTTTGTCCGCGCAAATAATTGATCGCTTCATGCCGTGTTTCCGTTATCGTCAAGCGAGCCTGCAGTCGTTCCCAGAAATAAGGATTGGCACTGATGCCGCCGCCGATCAATACCAATTCTGGGTCAAAGCAGCTGATCAAATTGATCAGCCCTACAGACAGATCCGTCAGAAATTGGTCCGTCAGCTTCAGCGCCAACGCTTCGCCTTGCTGCGCGCGGTCAAAAATCTCTTTGGCGTCTTGGGTGGGTTCAAAGCCAGGAACCGCTGCCCCCGCTAAATTGTAGAGGCGAATCAAGCCGCCCACGACGGCAGTTTTTTTATTGATGGAACTTTCCTCGATATTGCCTTCTTCTGGCAGCTGATCGATCACCATCCAGCCAAATTCACCCGCCATGCCATGAGCACCTCGGTAGACTTGATTATTGATCACGATCCCACCGCCTACACCAGTGCCTAGGACAAGACACAAGTAGTTGGCAGCCTCTTGCGCATTGCCGATCCATTTTTCAGCGATCGCTGCTGCATTGGCATCATTTTCCACCGCCACAGGCAACCCTGTACGCGCTTCCAAGACTGCTTTGAAATTTTCGCCATATAACGATTTGATGGCGCCCGCAGTTAACATAAAGCCGTCTTTTTGAACGATCCCGGGGGCGCTGATCCCAATGCCATCAATCGTGTGGCGGCTCTGGGCATCTTCGATGATCGTGAGTAGATCCTGATAAAACTGGGCTGGCTCATAGCTAGTAGGGATCGCTGATTTTTCAAGGATCGCTCCGGTTTCATCCAAAACACCATATTTAATACTTGTTCCGCCAATATCAAATCCTACGTACATTCTTCTTCCTCACCTTCTAAAACATTGTTGCCTTAAGTGTACCATCTGGCAGGAGGAATTTTTTTTCTTTTTTTAGCTATTTTTTGCCTGCCGTTTCCGCTGCATCCAAATAAAACAAAATGTCACTTTTGCCTTCCTGATTGGTTCCTTTGTACACTTCCGTATCCAGACCTCCGATACGAAAGCCTGCTCGCAAGTAGAACAGACAGGCAGAAGGATTGTTGTCCTGTGCTTGCGTGTAGATGCCGCGATAACCTTTGGCAAGGGCCGCTTTCAGTGCCTGGTGGATCAGTAGTTGACCGATTCCTTGCTTACGGTAGTCTGTGTTGACCTTTAAGTCATAGAGGTACAGATACTTGAAAAAAGCGTCTTGAACGATCGCTAAGCCGATGCATTTTCCATCATCATAAGCACCGATAAACAGACTGTTTCGGCTCATTTCGTCATAGGAATAATTTTCATCTGGGAAACACATCGTCTGAATGTCTTCGGATGCAAATTTACAGATCGTGTACTGCCAGTTGCCCTCATTATAAGTCGGCAGCAGTTTCCCCCATAAGGAGAAGGGTTCGTTTTTCAAGCGGATATCAGCTTGATGTTTTTGATCGATCAGTTTGATTTCTAGCATGGGGCACCTCGATTTTCTATAGATTTCAATCATGAGTATTTAAAAGTAAGTTGTTGCAGTTTAGTTTACTACAAAGAATGAAAAATCACGATACTTATTAAACAGTCTGGTCTTCCTGTGAGAAGGGACGTTTTTGTAGGAGAACTTAGTTGTTTGTCTATACATTGAGGTTGGAAAAAGCAGAAATATTCCATTGATACCTTAGTCACAATGACCGACGGAAAAATACGCCTTAAGTTTGATTATATTTATCGCTTGTTTTTTTATACTGAAGGTAGATAGAAAAAACGGAGGACAATCACTTGAAGAAAGCAATTAGTATGATCCTGCTCGTGTTAACGATCGGGACCGTCACATTGGTTACATGGTCTTATTTTACGAAAGATGATTCCAGCGAACTGGTTCAGCTGGTGGATCGTTTCAATCCGTTCGTACCGGAGAAAAAGGTCTATATCAAAACATCCGACGAGTATGGCGTGTTGCAAGAACACGATTCCTACGAATATACACAAGAAGGGGTCAATGAAGATGGGCAAAAGATCAAAATCACGTTTTGGGCACCACAAAAGCTAAAAGAAAATGCCTACCTAGAGCTTGATGCAAAGGGCAAACATGTTGAGTCGTATCAAGAGGTGACCGAACAAGATCTCCCTGACGCCGTCAAAGACGAGTTGGTTACGACTCATTGATCATCCTGCCTGCTTGAAAAAAGGACAGGAAGTCATTTCCCGCAAGTTGGGAGATGGCTTTTTTCGTGCATTCACTTAGATAAAAGCTCGCCAAGATTTGATTTAGGTGAAAAAGATTAGAGGATGATAGAATTTTCAGAAAAAATAGATAATTTTTTCAATTCTTAGTTGCAATAGCAGAAGCGTCTGGTATTCTCTATGAGGTAGTTAAAAAAAATCATTCATATAATTAAAAATAGCGACAGTGAGAGAATCACCTTTTATGGAGGATCAACGGCTTTCAAGGAGGAACCTATGACAGAAAAAAATCAATTAAAAAAGCAGATGAAAACCAGACATATCACTATGTTGGCATTAGGTGGCGCCATCGGTGCTGGCCTATTCAAGGGCAGCGGTGAAGCGATCCAGTTAGCGGGGCCTGCGGTCTTACTGGCGTTTATTTTTTGCGGGCTGATCTTATTTGTCGTCATGACAGGACTGGGACAGTTGGTCTTATCTGACCAAAAACAACATGGCCTTTCGGGCTTAGTCCAGCCATATCTTGGCGTGCATACAGCCGATTTCATCGACTGGATCTACTGGTCAATGTGGATGATCAACATCATCGCCGAAGCAGTTGCTGCCGCAAGCTTTTTGCAGTTGTGGTTTCCCAATATTCCAGCTTGGATCTTTGTGTTGATTTTGGCACTACTCACGACCATCATCAATTTGTTTTCGGTTCGCTTGTTTGCGGAAACGGAATATTGGCTTTCATGGGCCAAAATCAGTGTGGTGATTGCGTTGATCTTGGTGGGTCTCTATCTGGTTGCCACGCAAGTCTTTGATTTGGGCTTTTTCCCGACGATGAGACAAATGACAGACTATGGTGGTTTTGCCCCCCATGGTCTCAAAGGATTTATCAATTCGTTATTGGTCGTAATCTATTCGTACGGCGGTTCTGAATTAGTAGCCATTACGATCAGTGAAGCGGAAAATCCCAAAAAAGCGATCCCGCAAGCAATCAAAGGAGTGATGACTCGGATTGCCGCTTTTTACATCATTCCCTTGTTTCTTTTACTGATCATTTATCCGTGGAATCAATTAGCCGATCCAAATGTCAGTCCTTTTGTGATGGTGTTTCAAAAAATCCATGTCCCATTTGCCTCCGACATCGTCAATTTAGTGATTATTTTGGCTTTGTTTTCGTCAATCAATTCTGGGGTCTATGCTTCTTCAAGAACGTTGTTTTTCCGATTAAGCAACAATGGCCAGAAAAAAAGCCGCTTTACGATGCTGAATAAAAACAGCGTGCCCCAACGAGCGATCATGTTTTGCAGCGGTACTTTATATCTTGGGGTCGTTCTTTCTTACTTTTTAGGCTACAAACTCTTCAATTATCTAGCAGGCTCCCTGTCTCATACTGTATTGCTGATCTAGTTGCTGATCAGTGCGGCGGCGTTTGTTTTGGTACGCAAGCAGAAGAAAATGGGCTATACGATTTTCTTGAGTGGGGCGATCCTTGCACTGATTTTGCTGTTTGTCGGTATTTTGATCACTAACCCATTGGCGGTCACTGGCTTCACCGCACTATTGTATACGATCATTTTTCTTAGTTTTTATTGGAACCATCGAAAAATTGAGAAAACCAGTGAAAAAAGTTGAAGAAACGTCCCTTAAGACATAAACTGATGGGGAAGGAACCCCGCGTTCGGTTGTTTCTTCGGTTCTCAGGAATATGACGATAAAATAAAGTGTAGGAGAAAACGAAAATGGTTAATTTTTGGACATTGATTTTCGGCACCCTCAGCTGGGTCGTGGTGGAAAGTCTGCTTTACAATCCGATGCATAAGTGGGGCAAGTTTTGGGCGAAAGAATCAGGAATGGCAGAGAAGATGGCTGATCAGCAGATGACGACCGGTGACATGCTCTTTACCTTTGGCGGCACGATCGTTGGTGGGATTCTCTTATCAGCAGCGACCTATCAAGTCGTCTATTGGTTTGCAAAATTCGATCATGATGGTTGGCTGATGACCTCCTTGCAAGTCGCTTGCTTAGTGTGGCTAGGGGTTTATGGCGTCGCCACCTTCGTGATGGCTGTTTACTCGGGACAGTCCCGCAAATTAGTCGGGTTGCACCTTGTGAATGGGTTTCTAGGAGTGATCGTTTTAGGACTTGTTGTCGGCTTGATTGGACAGTAAGCAACGATCATACCCCAGCGAGAGCGTTCAAAGGTCTCAACGAATCAATCCTAAAGAAAGCCGATCTTGTTTCAACAAGGTTGGTTTTTTTGTGCGTAAAATTATCCTTACTATAAAAAAAGGCTATAAAAGCAAATAATTTATGCTATACTAAAAGCACTTTAATCTGTAGAAAACCAAATCCGCGGATTGCGGAAAAATCATCAAAGAAGCAAAATTTGGGGCAACGAGGAGGAAAAAATGAAAACGAAAAGCATGTTAGGTAGAGGACTAGTTGCTGCCGTTTGTTTAGCGACACTATTTTTCTTGACAAGCTGCAGCAGCTCAGGGGTTGACTCTGCAGCTGCGAATCAAGTATTGACCAATAGCAACAGTCATCAACAAAATGCCTTGTACGTTTTGGAAGATGGAAAGCTCACCGTTAATAAAACGCTGAGTTTTTTGGTCGATCCGAATCAGGAACCTGCGGACTTGGTAAAAGAACAAGAGACGCAATTAGTGCAGATCAACGAAACACTGCAAGCAGAGTTTCCCAAAAGCAAAGCACTGACTGCGGCAGACATCGGTCCTATGCACACCTTTGAAGTGACAAATGCCCAAGTGATCATTGATCAAGAGAAAAGGGAAGTGCGCATGACTGGCGATGATTTTGAGAAAGTATTCAAAATGGCGGACAACAATGACAAGCGTCTGATCGATGACGAACAAAACGAGTACGAGTTTTCGTATGAGGAAAACTAGCAAGTGACAAAAAAACGGCTGCCTCCGACGAGACAACCGCTTCAGACAGTAGACAAACCTTAGACAAAAATGAGGTTTGTCTTTTTTTCGTTGCAAAATTTAGTGGCTATTACGGAAAACATTTTGCGCAAGGAGTAAGTCCGCGACTTTGCGCTTCTGCTAAAGTTGCAGGCGTGTAGGTACCGTTGCCGCATTTTCTCGTATGGTATTTCGAACCTGTTGGTGTAACGAGGACCGACGTTTGGGCTTGATTGCTAGCAGCGGCTGGCTGGCTTTCTTCTGGCACAGCTGCCGCTGCTTGTCGTTCTTCCTCCGCCTTGGCTTGGGCGGCTGCTTGTTCGTTGGCAGTGATCGTTTGCGCCACTGTTTTCGTTCGAGCAGCTAATTCCTCATCGGGGGTCTTGAGACGAGCGACAGCATCTTCTGCACGAGCAAGGGTATCTTTTGTCGGCTCCGCCTCTGCTGCTTCCACCGCTTGGACAGCTTCTGCAACGAGGGCTTCTGCTTCTTTCTCAGAAATCTTGGTTTCTACAGTGGATAACCGACTTTCAAACGTTTCCTTGTTCAAAACCGCTTGTGCGACCAGTTCTTTTGCCTGATCGAAATCACTGCGTTCAAGAGAAGCTTCAGCAGTATCAAGGGCTTTGCCGATGGCAAGATGGTCTTCAACTACCGCGAGCCGAGTAGCGAGATCTTCGTAGGTTTTACTTAAAGCATGAATCAGCGTCACGGCTTCGTCGTAATTCTTTTGGTTTGGCTGGGTTTCGGCAAGAGCCAGTGCCGCCTCAGCTTTTTCCAGCGCTTCTTGTTCTTGTTTTTCAGCTTGCAAACTCGCTAGAAATGGTTGAGAAGGTTTGACGGTGACGACCTCTTCTTTAGTGATTCCACCCATAAAGGCTTGGAGAGTAAATTCCTGTTCCTCTTCATCTTCCAATTGGACAGCATAAGAAAATGTTTCGTCCGCCAGCGAAACCTCCATCCCGTTGATCGTCAGCCGCGCTTCTGGGTTGGTTCGCCCAGTGATCGCCGCTTCGCCTTGCTCATTCGTAACCAGTTCTGCTTCATCTACGTGAAGCTCCGGTGTTGCTGCAGGAGTCAATAGTGCCCCGCCAATCAATAAGAGAAAACCACCCATAAAAATAACGATTTTGTTGCGAAGCGGCTTTTTCTTGATCAACCCAAGAATAAAAAAGATTCCGCTTACAACCATTGTCAAAAAACCAATAACAAAAATAAACATCCCCATAATTCTTTCCAATTCCTTTCTTGTGAATATTTTAATTATAACATTTTTACTAACGTATCCGCCATCAACAACCGACTAGTAAGGGTTGCTGAGCGTACGGAAGAAGTTCAACTAGCAAATCAGCAATTATTTTTATCAATATTAAATAGATTTAAGATATTTTTTATTATATAATGATATATAAAGAGTTGTTTTTCGTTTGCGGTTGTTTTTTTCTAAACAGCTCTTGGTACAAATACACTTGTTTGCTTCATCACTGGAAAAGAAATGTTTCGAGCAACTACCTGCAAACAAGCAGCTTTCCTTCGCTGCTTCCCCCAACTAACACCATAAAAAAGATATTCCCCCTCACTTGCAACCAAGCCACTTCATTGATAAGAAAATCAGTATGTGCAAAAGGAGAAGCAGTGAAAATCACACAAATCCAATGTCCCAGCTGCTTGGGTCAGTTAACCGTTGACTGGGAGACAGGAAAAGCAGTCTGCCAGTATTGCTTAACTAAGTCAGTCCTACATTCGCCGCCAAAACAAACGCAAGAAGCTTCGAATGAACAAGCTCCCGTAGTTTTTCAAGAAGTCAAAGAAGGGTTTTATTCGTTTACCTTTAATGAAGACGAGGTAGCAAATGCCTTGAAAAAATGGCTGATCCAACAGGAATCAGTTCCTGAGGACATTGTCGTTCATCTTGAAGTCAGCGAGGTAAAACGATATTTTATTCCGATTTATGAATTTCAGGTGACCTATACGATGCACTGGGAGGGGGCCTTTAGCTACGATACCCATTCCATTGCTTGGGACGGCTCGCATACGACCACGTGGGAAAAGAAGCGCGGCGACCATCCAGATGAGAAGATCAGGCTCTATCAATGCGGCAGTTCGGAGGTGATCGATCAAGAAATTCCTCAGAGCTTCGAGGTCAATGATGAAATGAAAAGAAAACCGCACTTTGGTAACGATCAAAAGGAATTTCAACAGCTAGTCTCAGCACATGCTATTCATGCTTTTCCCTTTGATATTGAGCAAGAGCAGGCGCTCTTTGGTTCTGAAAAACAAGCGGAATTGAGAGCCCATGCGAATGCCGTGATCCAGAAGAAAGAATCTGCCGATCATCTAAAAGAGCTGCACCTAGATCTTTCCCTGATCAGCTGTGCTACAGAAAAGCTCTACTTTCCCCTGTATATGGGCACCTTCAAGTACCAAGAGCGATCCTTTGAATTTGCGATCGACGGCAAAGATCCTGACCGAATGAAGCTGCCGATTATCCCACAATGCCAAGAAACCTTACAAACGGTTGCAAATTTTTCAAAAGCTCGCAAGGTTTTTGGCTGGTCCTCTGTACTCTTTTTTACGTTAGGTGTGATCCTGCTGTTCCTTGCACTATTCATTTCTGAATGGATCACTCTAGGAAGAGTGTTTAGAGCTGTCATAGGGGGGATTGTCATGAGTTCCCTGCCAACTGCCGTCTATTGGGTAGTATCGGGGATAGTGTTGCACTTTCTAAAAGAACAGTATCTCAAAACAGTCCAAAAATTTAGAGATGAGCTTAAAAGAGAATTATTAGGTAAGAAAACGGCCGGGGCAGCTTTGTTAGCAAACTACGAGAAGCGTGGGAAGCACCTTGCAAGAATCAGGAAATTTTCTGAATGGCTCGATACGCTCGCTTATGTGGTCGTGATCGCTACCCTTCTTTGGAATATTATTTGGAACATTCGTCGGTTTTTTTGATAAGCCATCTTGTTGAAAAAAATGATTCATAAAAAAGGAGAAAAAATGAAAATCACACAAATCCAATGCCCCAGTTGCTTAGGGCGTCTAGAAGTTGATTGGGACTCAGGAAAAGCAGTCTGTCAGTATTGCTTGAATGAGCTGTTGATCAAACCAGAACAAAAAAAACAGGAACAAACAAACCAAGTCGTCTCGCTGAAAGAGTTGCCACGCATTCAAGGGACCGTCAAAGAAGGATTTTATCCGTTTGCCTATGATGAAAAGGCATGTGAAGAGGCATTGAAAAATAAACTAGCCTGGCAAGAGACCATCTCGGAAAGTATCTTTTTTGAACTAGAGATGGTTCATCTAAAACGTGTATTCATCCCGATATATTATTTTCAAATTGCTTATGATGCGCAAGTGAGAGGAAGCTATGTCCACGAGGAACAGCAGAGGGAGAGTGGGCGCATTACTGCCGACATTTCTTTACATAACAGCGGAAACACAACGGTTTTCAATGAATATTTTCCTACGGATACCCAAAAAGAAGCGGATTACAGTATCAATGGCAAGCTGCCGCTGCATCTTCAAAAAGGTGCCGCCTATTGCACGGATATGCAGCAGTTTTCGGCACTTAGCCAAGACGTTCAGGTGCTGCCCTTTGATATTTCCAGAGAAGCAGCACTTGCTGATACCCATTTATTGGAAGTCTTTGAAGCAAAAGCCAAAGACCATTTGGTGGGAGCTGAGGTTGCCAATGAGGTTCAACTGACTCTTTTTCCGAAACAATGTGATACGGAAAAACTGTATTTTCCTTATTACATTGGCGAATTCAAGTACGGAAACCAAACCTATTCTTTCGTGGCTGATGGCACCGATGCTGAACGTCTTTTTCCAACCCAGCTTCCTGAATGTGAACAGCTCGTGCAAGTGAAAAAAAGTTTTTCCAAAACCAGCAGTGTCCTATGGCAGTTCTGCTATACCTTTTTTTCATTCGGAATAATTTCAGGGACCCTTTTTAATTTTCTTTTTGGTGGCTTTTTAATGCCTGCTGTTGCCTTTAGTCTGCTCGCTTCAGCGGTTATCCTGCTGATTGCTTGTCTTGCGACTTGGTATTTCTTGCTCGTACCAGAGGTCAAGTTTTTCTCAGAGTACGGCAAATTCAAAGCAGAACTTTCTCAGGCATTGAGTCAGTCGGATGCATCAACGGCTGCAGTGAAGAAAGCTTTTGAAGCCCGTAGGAAGAAACTCGTCCGAAAGACAGTATTTTACAGCGGTCTGGAAAACATGGCGTATGAATTTGCCTTGATCCTTTTTTTTAGCAATCCTGACTTGGTATTTCGGTTTTTATGGCTTATCGTTTCTAGTGCTGCTGGCGTTTGTCAGCTGGAATACGATCCGTATCTTTACCACGGATAGCTCCGATACCTGTATCGAAACGAAAGGATGATTCAATGGATATTATTCCGATTCAATGCCCCCACTGCTTAGGAGAACTAGAAGTCAATTGGGACGCTGGCACGGCGATTTGTCTGTATTGTCGTGGGAAAATGGTGATCAAACAATCTTTCGATCCTACCAAAAGCCCGCATGCCAATTCTATGGCAGCAAAACAGCTTTCGTTGACGCATCTTGCTTTTTTGCTGAAGAAAATCAGTCAATCAGCTGCTGCCAACCAAACGATGGATCCTCTTCCCCTGGGAAACTCCTCAGCGGCAGGGGGTTCAAGTGATCACAAGCAGTCAAAGCAATCGGCAATGAATCAGACGTCTTTGATTCAGCAGGCGCCACGCGATCCAGTCAAGGAGCGGCAAACTCGTTTGAATGCTTTTTTGCAAGAGCAAGATTTTTTGTTCTATTTTTCTGGAGAAAGACAAGTGCTGCCACGGCAATGGCAAAGACAAGTCCTTACCAGTTTTCAAGTGCCTGAAACGGAGACGCCTCTGGCACTGCTAACGGCACAGATGACTGGCAAGAAAGCGAATGCGGGGCTGCTTTTTGGTATCGAGCGAGTGTATTTGTGCACGTATGAAAAGAAAGAAAAACGAATAGCCAGTTTTTCCTGGAGTATTTGGAAAACTCTTTCCTTTTCGTTCCAACATAAAATCTTTGGCAGTTTTTTGGTGGTTCAACAGGAATATCGTGTTCCTCTTCAAGCATTGGGCTTTACGACCCAATCATTTTTGCAAGAATTACAGCAGTTGCTGCAAGAGGTGGAGGCTGGCTAGTACTGAGTATCAATAAAATCAAATAAGGGATCAAATTATTGGTCAAAAAAAAAGAGCGTCGCAAACAGCGGCGCTCTTTTTTTATTCATTTGGTTTCTAGGTTTCCAACTCAGCGTCGTTGGTTTCTGATAAATACTCGGCTTCATCGTTTAAAAGACTGGCCGTCGTTCGCAGCGTGTCGTAAGAATGCAAAACGGCAGCGAGGCTTTTTTGCGAATCACTGATTTTCATGGTCGTCGAATCGGCACTATCTAACACGACTAAGGCTTGTTGGTTGATGGCTTGCATGGTTGCGGCAATGGTTTGGGTCAACTGCTTGGTCTGTTCAGCTAATTTTTGCATTTCATCCGCAACCACCCGAAAGCCAGCTGCCTGTTCGCCGATCCGTGCTGTTTCGATGGAAGCATTGAAGGACAGCAGTTTGGTTTGTTGCGCAATGCGGTCGATGTCATGCAGCACCGCTGTCACCTGTTGGCTATCCATTTCTAAGGCATGGGTCGTTGCTTGATTTTGATCAGACAGCAGTTTGACTTGCGCCAAGTTCTCTGACAAATGATCGACGTGCTGGTGTCCGTTGGCAGAAAGTCGTGTCAGGGAAGCCGCACTTTCTTGCACTTTTTTGATAGTGACCGCTAAGGCTTGTTCTCTTTGGGTAATGTCAAAAGCGATTTTGACGACGTTGACGACTTCTTGCTGCTCATCGAGGACGGGGAAGTAAATCCCTTCTAAAATCAGTTTTTCTCCTTGTTTGTTTTTCCGAATGATTTTGTCTTGAAACCGTTGCTTTGAGTAAAGTAGTTGATTCCAGAAAGTTTGGTAATCCGTACTGGCAGCGTAATGGTCAAAACAAAAGGTCCGATGCGGCAAGCCAATGATTTCTTCTTGGCTATAACCTAGGATATCCGTCATGTTGGCATTGGCGAAAACAACTTCTTTTTGCGGATCAAAGACTATGACAGCGAGTTCTTGAAAAATAGCAGCGAGCAGACGGTTATTTTGTGTTTCATCTAATGTGAATTTCATACGTACTTACCTACGCCTTTCAGTTTTTTGGGAAGTTTACACAGCGAGTGTCTTACAGTTATCGGTGATGAAGGCAAGGCAGTTAAGAGTGCAAAAACCACCTTTTTTGTCGAGCAAAATGCTTGGAAGCAGAAGGAAGCAAGATTCTTTGCATCAGAATGACTTGGTGGTACCCTTAAGGTCAACACGAACGATTTCAAACAAAAGGAGAGAATCGTATGACAGATAGAATTTCGTTGGAAAAAGCAGCCGTTGAATTTAGTGAGGCAAATGCACCGCACCCACGGATCTATGAATTACCGCCAGAAGAAGGGCGCGCACTATTGGAACAAGTCCAAGAGTCACCCGTCAATAAATTGGCGGTTGAGATAGAAGATCAGACCGTAGATACAGGCGAATGGGGGACCATCAATGTTCGTTTTGTTCGTCCTGAAGGAAATCATGCGATTCTCCCTGTCATTTATTATCTCCATGGCGCGGGCTGGGTCTTCGGCAGTGCCGCGACTCATGATAAATTGATCCGTGAATTGGCGGTACGAACCAACTCGATCGTCATTTTTCCTGAATATAGTCGTTCACCAGAAGCAAAATACCCAACGGCGATCGAACAAAATTATGCGGTCTTGCAGCAATTACCAGGATTTGTCGATGTCAAAGGCTTAGACCTTAGCCGTTTGACCGTGGCTGGCGATTCCGTAGGTGGGAGCATGGCGACGGTTATGACCTTGTTAACGAAAGCCCGTGGCGGCATTCCGATCGCACAGCAATTATTGTTCTATCCTGTGACAGATGCCCGCTTTGATACGCCTTCGTATGAAGCATTCGGCGAAAATTATTTTCTGACCAAAGAAGGCATGCAATGGTTCTGGGATCAATACACGACGGATGAAACACAGCGGGATCAAATGACCGCTTCTCCACTACGCGCGACCAAAGAGGAGTTAGCCGATCTGCCGCCAGCGTTGATCATTACAGGCGAAGCAGATGTCTTGCGGGATGAAGGGGAAGCCTATGCGCAGCATTTACGAGCAGCTGGCGTGGAAGTCACCCAAGCACGGATGCAAGGGATCATCCATGATTTTGTGATGGTCAATGCGATGGATCAGACCCAAGCCGCACGAGCGGCCATGACACTGGCTGTCGGTTGGCTGACGGAAAAAAATGTCCCTGCAGAATAAGAAACCGACGAAAGCAGTTTCTTTTTATGCGGTGTTCTGATACAGAAAAGGATGTATGGAGTGGAGCGATCCACTCCTTTTTTTGTCGGAAAAATGGAAAGACGTACACCTACAGTCTGAAGCAGATGCAAACGCTCTCTAAAAAAACTCGTTTTTATAATACAGATTTTAATAAGTGTTTTTCGTTGATAAATAAATAAAAAGTGCTATTATATGTATTGTGATTAATACAGTTTTTGAAAAGAGGTAATACAGTGAGTGCAAAAGGATCAGAAATCATTGTTGAAAGTTTAGAAAATTATCGGGTGCCTTATATCTTTGGGATTCCCGGTGCAAAAATCGATGGCGTGTTTGACGTGTTGAGTGATCGGGGACCAGAGTTGATCTTGGCACGACATGAACAAAACGCGGCCTTTATGGCACAAGCAATCGGTCGCCTGACAGGAGAGCCAGGAGTCGTCATTGCAACAAGTGGACCAGGAGCCAGTAATTTAGCGACTGGGTTGGTCACGGCAACTGCCGAAGGTGATCCCGTCTTGGCACTAGCAGGCCAAGTGAAGCGTTCTGACCTTTCAAAATTGACCCACCAAAGCATGAATAATGCGGCGTTGTTTGCGCCGATCACGAAATTCAGCAGTGAAGTCCAAGATCCTGAAACCCTTTCTGAAAGTATTGCCAACGCCTTTCGCATCGCAAAAACAGCGAAAAAAGGGGCGAGCTTTTTATCCATTCCTCAAGATGTGACAGACGGAACCGTTCAAGGGGCAGCGATCAAACCTCTATCTTCGCCTAAATTAGGCAGTGCCGATGCAGAAGATATCCAGGCACTCGTCGATCGGATCAAAGAAGCCAAACTGCCTGTCTTACTCTTAGGGATGCGGGCTTCAGGCGTGAAAGAAACACAAGCGATTCGTCAGTTAGTTGCAAAAACTGGGTTGCCTGTCGTAGAGACCTTCCAAGGTGCTGGGATCATTTCTCGTGAATTAGAAGAGCATTTCTTTGGCCGCGTCGGCTTATTCCGCAATCAGCCTGGTGATATGCTGTTGAAACGCAGCGACTTAGTGATCGCTGTGGGGTACGACCCGATCGAATACGAAGCCCGCAACTGGAATGCGGAAAAAGATGCCCGCGTGATCGTCATCGATGAAGTACCGATGGAGATCGATCCATTTATGCAGCCAGAAGTTGAATTGATGGGCAGTATCGCGAAAATTATTGAACAACTATCAAAAGCCATCGATCAGTATCACTTGAGCGAAGACGCCCAAAACTATTTAACGACGCTACAATCCAAACTCAATGAAAAACCAGCGGATGTCGAAGGCAGTAACAGTACCTTGCATCCTCTGGAAATCATCGATGCTTTGCAACAAGAAGTGACCGACGACATGACGGTAACGGTGGATGTCGGCAGCCACTACATTTGGATGGCCCGTCATTTCCGTAGTTATGAGCCACGGCATCTGCTCTTTAGTAATGGCATGCAGACCTTAGGGGTCGCTTTGCCATGGGCGATCGCTGCAGCGCTCGTGCGACCAAATACTCAAGTGATCTCTGTATCTGGCGATGGCGGCTTCTTGTTTTCTGCCCAAGAGTTAGAAACAGCCGTCCGTTTGAAACAAAACATCATTCACTTGATTTGGAATGACGGTACCTACAATATGGTGAAATTCCAAGAAGAAATGAAATATGATCGTGCTTCTGGGGTTGATTTTGGACCCGTTGATTTCGTAAAATATGCCGAAGCATTTGGTGCCAAAGGCCTACGGGCAACCACCAAACAAGAATTGATGGCAGCCATCGAAGAAGGTTTTGCAACGGATGGTCCAGTGATCATTGATATCCCTGTGGATTATTCAGATAATGCCGATCTGGGCAAAACGATCCTACCTGATCAATTTTATTAAGACCAAAGGAGCAGCAAGATGAAAGTGAAAAACAAAAGTTATTTATATCAGCATGGCACCCTAGGTGGGTTGATGCAGGATTTAATGGATGGCACGGAGCAAATCGGCAAAATGCTTGAATCTGGCAATTTTGGGATCGGTACGTTGGCTGGTTCCAATGGTGAAGTGATTATTTTAGATGGTGAAATCTACCATGTAGACGAATCGGGCAAGGTGCAAGTGCTCCAAGGAAATGAAGGAACCCCCTATGCGGCAGTTGTTGATTTTTCTGCAGCGAAGCACCTGCAGGTCAGCCAAGAAATGACCGATGAAGAAGTGAAAAACCACGTCCTGACAGAAGTCAGCCCGAATTTGTTTTCCGCTGTCAAAATCCATGGGGTATTTACCAAGATGCACGTCCGCGTTGCCCCAAAGCAAGAAAAGCCATATCCAAAATTCATTGAGATCATCCAGCATCAGCCAGAATTTCAGGCAGAAAATATCAGCGGAACGATCGTCGGATTCTTTACCCCGCTGTTGTTCCACGGTGCTGCGGCTGCTGGTTTCCACCTGCATTTTATTAGTGATGATCGGACATTTGCTGGCCATGTCTTAGACTTTGAAGTGGCAGCTGGTGAAGTCGAATTGATGGAACTAGCCGAATTTCGTCAGCATTTTCCTATCGACAACCAAGACTACTTGCAGCGGGAGATCGATGTCGCAAAAATCGCCAAAGATATTGAAGCTGCCGAATAAGCAGCAGACAGCAAAAATAATTGATCGCCAGTAGAGTGGTCTTGCATCGAATGGAACGCAAAAAAGCAGTGAAGCCAACGCTTCGCTGCTTTTTTGTGCTTCTTTCTATTCGGATGGTTGGTATCGTCATGTATTATCAAGTACAATTAATCGCAAAATCCTTGGATTGATCCGATTCAAGAGATGATTCCAATCGGCAGCATCAGGTATCGATTTTAATAAGACGCTTTCGACATCCAGCAAATACTCCGTCGCATATTCAGGGTAGTTGGTGATCAGCAAGTTGATATTTTTTTCCTTTAAGTACTCATGGGAAAGTTCGTTTGAATCAGGGTAGTACATTTCATGATAAAACCCTAGATATTTTCGGATAATGCTTTCGGCATGCTCGCAAACATATTCATTGCCTTCAAAAATAACGGCAATGATTCGCGGCTTGCCCCAATTCTCTTCAATAATTGCTTCCATATGGAACGTGAGGCTTGTACAAAAATCATCCAAATGATCGAGAGAATAGAGATTTTTTACAAGCGGGTGGGAAAGGAGAAACTGGCGATTTTTCGCAAATTCTGCGGCAAACTTTTCTTGGACAAAGTCATTGAGGTCGTCAATATTGATATTCATCGTTGGCGATAACAATTCACGGAGTTTGACAACGATGAAAAAAGATTCTAGCCAAAGCAAGTCTTTTTGTTCATCCAAACTATGCCCACGATTTTGTGCGTAAAAATCTGCAGTGATCTGTTTGATCTCTGGCCATTGGTTGTAATTGCGGCAAAACGCTTCGCTGGCTGCTAGGTCGGTGTTGATTTTGCGGCGACAAATGATACACGTCAAAAGGTAGACGGCTTCTTCTTGAGGGAATTCATAATAAAAATAACGCCGAATGATGGTTTTTAGCGCCTCATAATCAAACAGCAGATCATTTTTTTTGATCAGCTCCTTGAGTTGAGGGGAGGGGGCAGCAAGTAAACCACGTTTGCTGCGCTCCACGCTAATATAAAGGATATAAGCAAAATAAGAAAACGAAGAGCTCTGTAAGGCATTCGTTTCCAAAAGATCAGTGATTTCCATCACCGCATCTTGGACATGGATCGAAGGAAATAGCGTGTGGACATTAATGTCAGACTCGTAGTAAAAAAGACAAAAAAATTTCCGAATATCGATCTCCGAACCTGCCAAAGAGACGGGGTCAGTTTTGATTTTTAAACCGAAAGGGGATAAAAAAGGCTGTATTTTTCGGAAATAGCTGATCAGCGCTTGTTCAGAAATATTAAGCGTTAAGCTCCAATCAAGGAGTGACTGTTGCTCATTATAAAAAGTACTTTCTAAAATTTGGAAAATCGGTTCATCTTTTACCAACTCTTGCTTTTGCTTTCGATACCTATCCTGATCGATTACTTCAAAAAGGTACCCGATTTTTGCTGTATGGATCGCAATCGCCCCTTTAAAGTGCTCTCGCAGGCTAGCGATGTCAGTAATCAACGTACGGGTACTGCTTTCGGTCACTTCAGCAAGTTCTCCCAATGTACGGGTGGGACTTTTCTCAAATTCATTTAACAATTGCAGCCAGCGAATCAACGTGCGGTTTCGCATGAATTTTAATTGAAATGTTTTCATGTCAGCCTCCAACAAAATAAGTTTCAATAATTATAGCATAATCATTTGCACAGAGAATGAAACCCTCAACTGATCGGCGTTTTTGGTCATAGTCCCTTGAAGACTCTGACTGCCAGCAGAAAATTTCTAAGAATATCAATTCTTCAGAGTAATTATAGCAAGAACCTGAGAAACCAATTGCCAAAAATCATATATAAACTTGAGAAAAACGAAGCACGAATAGAAAGGCTCCCAACGCTCGATAAAAAGCCAATGGAGCAAGAAGAGACAATTGAAACACTGTTGTTCAACGGGCAGCCACCCATTTGAACAACAGTGTTTTTTTCTGATGACGCCAGAGGATCTTAGGCAACAGAAAAAAACTGCTGAAGCCGAGGATCGACAATGCGTTGGATGCAAAGCGTGATCTTTTACCAGTAGACCCATTCTCCAAAAGCTCGTTCTCTTTCACTAGGGCGGGAGTCATTTGCTTGAGTCGAAAAAACGAAGCGTAGTATAATAAAAGAGAATTGATATTTATTTACTAATTGGATGGCAAGATGTTTTTTCAATAGAGGTTGTTAAGAGGAAAAAGAAAGAGAAAGGATTTCGCCTATGAAGCATTCGCAAAAAGGGGTAGCGCTTCTTTTGGTTTGCGGACAACTTTTAGCTGGTGTGCCAGTTTCAGCTGCGGTTGTTGCATCAGAAAGTACGACCGTTACCCAAACATCAGAAACAGCTGCACAAGCAAGTGACAGCAGCACAGCAGGGACGATCGAAGAAACCGCTCCAGCAGTGGAAGGACAAGTGTCCGATTCTGAGCAAGGATCGGTACCTGTAGAAAGTGTACCAGAAGGATCTGAGACAGCGCCGGAGGGAACAGAGCAAACCGAAGAACCAACCCCAGTTCCCCAACCGACCCCAGAGCCCGAACCAGAACCAGAACCAGAGCCAGAGCTACCGAGTAAGCCAGAGCCTTCTCAGCCAGAAGAACCAACGCCAGCACCGAAACCAGAAAAACCAACACAGCCTGAAGCACCCAAACCTGAGACGCAGCCATAGAAGCCCCAACCGTCAAAACCTGTAGAAACGAAACCGACACCAGAAGCAAACAGTGATGCAAGTCAAGAAACACCTGCGGCTGTGTCACCGATCATGCCACCAAGTACCCAAGCACCAAGCGCGCCAAGTCAATCCGATCCGACACCGCAGCAAGGTAGCGAAACGACCTTGACGGTCACACCAGTAAAAGAAGTGTGGGATTTTATCCAAGAAATTGGTGAAGATGCCCGAGAAATCGGCTTGAAAAATGATTTGTACGCTTCTGTCATGATTGCACAGGCTATTTTAGAGTCAGGTGGCGGGCAAAGCAGACTGAGTCAGGCGCCGTACTTCAATCTCTTTGGTATCAAAGGAACCTATCAAGGACAGGGTGTCGCTTTTCGGACACAAGAAGATGATGGTTCGGGAAATCACTATACGATCACGGCAACGTTCCGCCAATATACTGGCTACAAAGAGTCATTGATGGACTATGCACGCTTGTTGAAAGAAGGGGTCGGGCAGCAGTCTGATTTTTATAAAGGCGTATGGAAATCAGAAGCGGCTTCTTATCAAGAGGCTGCCCGTTATTTGACTGGCCGGTATGCCACAGATACGACGTATGATCAAAAGCTGACAGCTTTGATCGAAGCCTATGCGTTGACCCGTTATGATCAGAAAAAACCTGATGTGACCGCAAGTGAGACGTATCTTTTTCCTATTGAAAAAGCCGTTGTCACTTCTACTTTCGGCCCACGTTGGGGAAGCTTTCATCGGGGCGTTGACTTTGCCGCAGCGTTTGGGACCCCAATCCTGGCGAGTCAATCTGGAACGGTCATCCGTTCAGAGGTTCATCCTTCTTGGGGGAATTATGTAGCGATTCTCCATGAGGACGAGATGACGACGCTCTATGCACACAATCAACAGAACCTTGTGAAGGTTGGTCAACAAGTGGAACAAGGAGAAACGATTGCCCTCATGGGTAGTACGGGCAATAGCACAGGCGCACACCTGCACTTTGAAGTCAGTGCATCGCCTAGCTTGAGCCAAGCGCAATTGGTCGATCCAATCGCTTTTTTAACAAAATAAGAATAGTCAAAAAAGAGAGTATCATGGATGCTTTCTTTTTTTGTCTTTTTCTAGTCATTTTTTCGAGAGCAACGATTTTAATTTTTTTTTCATGAAAACCGAAAAAATGTTTAAAAAAATCGTGCATAGATTCTTTATAATTTTCACATAACCGTAACCGTTGCTAATCCACAAACTGGCGTGAGCAGATCGGTCAGCAAGCAGCACAAATGGTCGATTCGCATGCTCTTGATGACGAGCGGAGAAGCAAAATCGTTACAGTTGTTACCCCTACGAATAAAAACTTGCTAACGAACTAGGGGAGCAAATAATCAGGAAGCGCATCAATTATAAGTCTAATCCTTTTTTCTATCAGTATTGATCGTTGAAAAGAACTAACAAGAAATGATTAACCATAAAAAAGTAGAAGAGATAAATGAGCTGCTCTTTTTTCTGACAAACGAAAAGAACGTCGTAAACAGTGATGCATAAAATAGAAAAAGAGGGGAACATTTTATGAGAATAAATAAAACGGATTTTGAGACAGTGATGGCTAATAGTGAATTTTTAGACTATTACTGTCAATTATTTGAACGAAATGATGAACGATCCGTCACGGATACGCAATTAGAAAAATTGCACTATTTGATTCAAAAACAGGTGGCACTAACGATTCAAAAGACTGCAAGCTATTCTTTTTTTACTCAAACATACAAGCTGCCGCAAACACTCGCAAAGGATTACCAACTGTTAGCGGAGTGTACCGAGCGGCTTTCAAAAATAGAAATGGATCAGTTGATACCCAAACAATTTATTGAACAGGACTTTAACGTACAAGTGAAAAAAACAAGTCAAGAATCTCAATATGAGCAGCTTTTAAACATCATGTCAGACACATTTAGACAAATAAAGAAAACATAGTCAATTTTTCACGCAGCAGCTTTTTCAAGCATGAAGCAAGACGCGCATCCGCCCTAGGCGGTCTCTGATGAAAGCAAAAGCGAAATCCTTGCACTATTTCCAATAGCCGATAAAATAATTGTTATACAACAGTAGTCTGGAATCCACGCTTTTTTTCATCAAGCTATGAAAAAACCGATTTTTTATGTAGGATGAAAACCGATATAATGAGACTGCTTAGGCGCCTTTCATGCGTAATTTAGCCGCAAAAAAGAAATTTTTTAGTAAGGAGCTTATGTTTGAAAAATTTTCAATTGAGTTTTGTCACAAGCAAATCGACCGTCCGATGGCTGCAGATTCTAAGTGAATTTGAAAAAAATGAAATTTGCAGTGCCAGTCAATTGGCTGAAGTAACAACTAGTACCACCAGGACGATTGGCAAAGACATCAGTCAGATCAACGAGTATTTCTGTGGGCTGATCCTGATCACTTCCACCAATCAAGGCTATTCGTTTGAACTATTTGATTATTCACAGTATGAAAAGAAAAAAGCCTCGCTTTTAGCGAATGAACCGCTCTTTATTTTATTGGAAAATATTTTTATTGGAGAGTTAAAGACGATCGATGAGTGGGCGGACTGCTTGTTTTTATCTAAGAGTACCTTATCGAAGTACTTGCAGCGCATTCATGAACAACTGGCACGTTTTGATCTCCAGCTAGCATTAGATCCTGTGAATATCGTTGGGGAAGAAGCAGATATCCGCAATTTCTTCTGTACCTTTTTTTATGAAACGGACAGCACCCCCCACACTGTATTTCCGCCAGCTGCGGTCCAGCAGGCAGTAACGGAAATCGGCAGGATGTTTGACAAAAATAGTTACCACATCGTTTCGTTTTCACAATACACGTATCTGCTCTATATTTCGCTTGAGCGATTTATGCAAGGTAAGACTGTGCAAATCAACGCCGAATTGTACCACGCCTTGCGACACAGTATTCAGCTGATGCATTTTCAACGAATCAATGGGGTCATTGAAAAGTACTTTCAATGTCGATTGACGAACGATGAACTTATCTTCTTATTTGTTAGTATTATCACAAAGAAAAAACTGCAAAATGTGATCGTCGAACAAAAGTTTTGTCTTTCTTATAATCATTGGACAGAGATCCGCACGTTGACCAACGATTTTTATCAGATGTTGAATGTATCGTCGAAAAAGCCCAAAGAGGATCAGATTCTGATTGAATCCTTTTTTACCTCTGCCAAATTGAAGGAGTGCTTATCCACGTCTGCCAATCGCAATATCTATGATGTGAATGCGTTTATTAAGAAAACCTTTCCTAAGGAGTTTGCTGCTTACCGAGAGTTTTTAGAAAATAGTCGCGAGTACCACAACCTTTATTCTGAGGAGTATCTGACGGATTTTTGTGCAAACTTAGTGATTTATATCGAGTCTGTTCGAGAACGTCATTGGTTTCCCCGAAAAAATATCGCCTTTATCTTCGAAGGAAATAACAATATCGTTCAGTACATTGAAGGCTGGTCTAACCGCTATTTTAGCCGATCCCATCAAGTCTTTTATCCTGACTCAGGGTAAGTCAATGCTCAGTATTTAGAACAAAACACCATCGATTTGCTAGTGACGAACTATGCCGAGCATGCGACCGAATTTCGAGATATCGTAGAATGCATCGTCTTCAAAACGATTCCTTCTTCTTCTGACTGGAATCGACTGCTTGAACGGATCAATCCTAACGTCAACCGCCAATTTGCCTTAAAAGACCTCTTCTAGTTTCCCATTATGTTTTGACCTAAAGAGCTGCTAGAAAGGGCCTTTTAAATGAAAAGAAAGCATTTTTCCTTCACTGCTTAAACAGTGAAAAGGAAAAATGCTTTCTTTTTTTATGGCTTGACTCTCCGCAGCTGTGCAGGAGTGTGGGGAGGGGAAGTGGGGAGTGCATCAGGTACGGATGCAAGCCTTTGGAACCAGCGGTTTTCAATTCAATCGATCGATGTGGGCGAACTCATTGGGCTTCACTTAAGTAAATCAAACTCCAAGGCGCCTTTTGGTTTAGCTGAAGACCGGTCAATTCCCGATAGAAACAGGTTTTGTCTTTGACCGTCAGCTGAATGATCTCTTCTTCCGCATACTCATTTAAAGAAGAAATTTTTAAAACATAAAGTTCTTTTAGTATTTGCAGCTGTGCGTCGATATCTAGTAGCAACGACATTTTTTCGAAAAAAGTACCCTCTTCTTGTTCATAGATCGCCAAAAATCGTTGGCGCAAAGAGAGATAAAAATTAAAGATTTTCGGATGAGTATAAGAACAGGGCGAGTGGATAAATTCTTCGTCAAAAAAGTTTAAATATTCTTCGGCTGATTGGATCGTTTGTAAGTTCATATCAATACTCCTTATAAGTGTTAGGAAAAAGCGACAATACGTGTCATTATCAAAAACAGTCACTGTTAAGCAATGTCTTACTGAGAAGGTCCGTTTGTTTTTTTAAAATGATTGGGGGAAGGACTTTCGCTACATTCAATGTACAGGATATTCCAAATTGGCTCAAACGCGTTTTTTCGTAACCATACGAAGATTTATTTTTCGCTGGTATTAACGTCAAAAATGTTCAAATATTCTGATAATTGTTGTTATAAAAAGAATATTTCCGAATTGGGCGAAATTGCTGGGTTTCCATTCTTTGCCAGCAGGTTGTTTTTTCATTTGCTGAAATCATGGTCGCAGACAAAGCAGCATCAGTTGACCGATAGGCTCATCCCCGTCATTTTTTCAAAGGTGTGATACTATAGAATTATCTAGAAAAACGATCCTTTGATTCAAGCTGCCAATGCCAAAACAGTGCCAAGACACGCAGTTGCAGTGAGACGCAACCGTCTGTTTTGTCGAGAAGGTTTGGCTAAATAGGGTCGTTCATTAAAGCAAACGAGGAGCAATTCAATGAAAGAGAAAAAAACAGTTGTAGTGATCGGCGGCGGACTTGGTGGTCTATCAGCGGCAGTCTCATTAGCCCAAAATGGCTTTGATGTATCATTATATGAAAAAAATCAACACTTAGGCGGCAAGTTGAACCGACTGGAAACAAACGGCTTCGGCTTTGACTTAGGTCCTTCAATTTTGACGATGCCGCAGATTTTCGAAAAGTTATTTACTGGCAGCAACCTCGATATGGCGGATTATGTTGCGATTCGCCGATTGCCATTGGAATGGCGCTCCTTTTTTCCTGACGGCACCAAGATCGATCTCTATGGCGATCTTGCACGTATGGCAAAGGAAAACCCGCACTTGTCGGAAAAAGACATGGCAGAGTACCAAGACTTTTTGGACTATGCGCAAAAGATTTATGCAATCACAGAAAAAGGCTATTTTGAGAAAGGCTTAGATACCACGAAAGAAATCTTGAAGTATCATGGCGTGATCAAAGCACTGAAAGGCTTTGATTATTTCTCTTCGATGCATGATGCCATTCAAAAACGTGTCAGCAATCCGCAGCTGCAAGACATGCTGAGCTATTTTATCAAGTATGTCGGCTCATCTCCTTATGACGCCCCAGCCGTCTTGAACATGATGATCTATATGCAGCATGCCCAAGGTGTCTGGTACGTGCCAGGCGGGATGCATCGTTTAGCCGAGGGCATCGTTCGCTTAGCAAAAGAGATCGGTGTGACCTTCCACACGGGACACAAAGTGGAAAAATTGATCGTTGAACAAGAACAGATCCGTGCCGCTCGTTTGGATGATGGCACGCTGATCGAAGCCGACTATTTTGTTTCCAACATGGAAGTGATCCCGGCCTATGAAGAGCTGTTAGAAGAAGCGCCGACCTTTACTCAAAAACTGGAAGAAAAATTTGAACCAGCAAGTTCTGGTTTTGTCTTGCACTTAGGGGTCAAAACCTCCTATCCGCAATTGGCGCATCACAACTTTTTCTTTTCAAATGCCTCAAAAGAAAACTTTGATCAAAATTTCCATCAGCATCAGCTGCCAGAAGATCCAACGATCTATTTGGTCAATGCCAACAAAACCGATCCTTCGCAAACAGTGGCAGGGCATGAGAACATCAAAATCTTGCCTCATATCCCTTATTTGCAGGATAAACCCTTTACGGAAGCGGAATACGATGACTTTCGTGAACGGATCTTGATCAAGCTGGAAAACATGGGCTTAACGGATCTACGTAAGCACATCGTGTATGAAGACCGCTGGACACCCGAAGACATCCAAAAGAATTATTTGTCACATCGTGGCGCCATCTACGGCACGGTCTCTAACCGCAAGAAAAATCATGGCTTTAAACACCCGAAACACAGCGAACGCTACGACAATCTATACTTCGTTGGCGGTACGGTCAATCCAGGTGCCGGCATGCCGATGGTGACCCTCAGTGGCCAGCAAGTCAGTGAGATGATCACCAAAAGAGAACACTAAGACAAGAAAGGATGATGACTGTGTACCTGCTGCTCGCTGGTATTTGCGCTGCTTGGCTGGCAGGCTGGCTGATTTTTTTCCGCCTGCCGACGATACCCACCCGCAAGGAGACAGCCGCATCCAAAGACTTGACGGAGAGGGGAGAACTGTCGATCATCATCCCCGCCCGCAATGAAGCAGAAAATTTGCCGCAATTGTTGGCGTCCTTGCAGCAGCAAACCCTTCATCCTGTGGAGATTTTGGTGGTTGATGACGGATCGGAAGACGAGACGATCGCCTGTGCTAAGGGCTTCGGTGCGACGGTCTTGCAAACCACTGCTGATTCTGCTGGGAAAGCGGCGGCTTGTTGGTTAGGCGCCTCACAAGCGGTGGGCAAGTATCTATTATTTTTGGATGCCGATACCTTCTTTCTAGCAGAAGATGGCTTAGAGCGTCTTTTCGCTGCGTATGAGGAGCGATCGGGACAAGGACTGCTCTCGGTGCAGCCCTATCATCAAACGAAGCGCCTGTATGAACAACTGTCTGCCGTCTTTAATGTCGTCTTACCTGTCGGGTTGAACCGCTTTTCTATCGTAGGCGAAAAACTCTCAGCTGGCGGCGCCTTTGGTCCGTGTATTTTGTGCAGCAAAACTGCGTACCTTCAAGCCAATGGACATCAGGACATGCCACAAGGAATCTTAGATGATCTAGCATTAGCGAGACGCTTTAAGAAAAAACGCTTGCCGATCGCCTTGTATGGTGGAAAAGACTTGGTGGCCTTTCGGATGTATCCAGCTGGTGTTCGTCAACTTGTTCAAGGCTGGACGAAGGACTTTGCCACTGCTTCGCAATCCACTCACCCTTTGATTATGGCGGGCGTCATCTTGTGGATCAGCGGCGGCATTGGGGTACTGGCGGCACCATTTCTGATGGAACCGCTGTGGCTAGGACTGCTTTTTTATGCTGCTTATTTTGGACAAACTCTGTGCTTTGCCCGCCGTGTCGGCAACTTCAACCGAATCCTGCTGCTTTTTTTCCCATGTTACTTTCTTTTTTTCCTAGGCTTATTTGGTTGGTCGTGGATCCAAACCCATTTGTTGAAATCCGTGACCTGGAAAGGACGCAAAATCAATTTATAGGAGGCGATGCACATGCCGCTGATCACCTTATCCCCACTGCTCTTGCTCATTACAGACAGCTTGGCTTGGCTGCTGTTACATCTGGGCATTTCCTTTAGCTTGCGCAAAGTCAGTGATGCCTTTTTTGAACGTCATGCCAACTGGTTCCGTTCTTTTGCCTTTGAAAAAGGCGGTAGGATCTGGTCGGAGGTGTTTCGTATTCGTCAGTGGAAAGACAAATTGCCCGACGGCACTGTGATTGCCAAAAAAGGCTTTGACAAATCCCGCTTGGCTCAACAGCAAAAGGACTATCTGGAAAAATTCGTCATCGAGACACGCCGAGCAGAGCTGACCCATTGGCTGCTGATGGTTCCAGCACCGTTCTTTTTCCTCTGGAATCCTGCGTGGGCGGGCTGGGTGATGATCGTCTATGCGTTATTGGCTAATTGCCCATTCATCATGATCCAACGCTACAATCGCCCCCGTTTGGAGCGAGTCTTGCGGAAAAAAAGTGCCCTGCAAGTCAAGCAGAAGGCGACGGTCTAGATTCCTGTAGGTGCCGCTTTAAGATTCGCTGAAAAATAGGCAAACTGGAAATCAAAAGGATCGGAGGGCAACTGCCTTCGATCCTTTTTAAAAAATTGGTGTTAATTTTTATGGGATGTGCCAAGTCCATTTTTTGTACACTAAGGTCATTCAGAGGAAAGGGTGATCGTATGTCATCAGAAGGATATGGGCAAATTTTCGAACGGCCATTGCAGACTGCTGCATTGGTTGATCGTGTATTTGGACAGGCACGAAGTATTTTTGTAAGTGTAGAAACGAGGGAGGGATGCGCAAGATGATTTAAGATAGCCGACAACGGGACCACTATTACGACATGCTGATTGAAAAAAATTCCCAATATGAAGGGATTTTTTACGTTGGGGTAAAAACCACCGGCGTCTTTTGCCGTCCCACCTGCCCAGCGAAAAAACCGCTCAAAAAAAATTGCGAGTTTTTTCAGACGGCACAAGAAGCGCTGCTGGCGGCGTATCGTCCCTGCAAACGATGTCGCCCGCTCAGCTCGCCTAGCCACTTATCCCCTGACGTGAAAAGCCTGGTGGAAGCCGTGGAGAGTAACCCAGAGAAAAAGTGGACCGACAAAGATTTTGAAGCACTAGCGATCCATCCCAATACCGCACGCCGACAATTCAAAAAATATTTTGGCATGACCTTTATCGAATACTCCCGTGCACGCCGCTTAGGATTAGCGTTTAAGCAGATTCGTGAAGGAGAACCGCTGATCCAAGCGCAATTAGAAGCCGGTTTCGATTCTGGCAACGGCTTTCGAGATGCGTTTTCTCGGATTATGGGGGAGTTGCCTTCCAACAGCCGCGAAAAAACGATTCTTTCTTCTGCTTGGCTTGAGACCAAGCTGGGGTCGATGTTGGCGATCAGCGACCAGCAGCAGCTTTACTTGTTAGAATTCGTGGATCGCAGAGGGCTAGAAACGGAGATCGCTGTTTTGAGAAGCCGCTTGAATGCAGTGATCATTCCCCAGCAAACAGCAATCATTCAGCAACTCAAGCAAGAACTGACGGAATATTTTGCAGGGAATCGAACTGCCTTCACGGTACCCATCGCCTTGATCGGCTCTGATTTTCAGAAAGCCGTCTGGCAGCAGCTGTTGGCGATGAAGATCGGAGAAACATACTCTTACAAACAATTGGCACAGCGAATCGGCAATGAAAAAGCTACCCGAGCTGTTGCCAATGCCAACGGAAAAAATCAATTGGCGTTGATCGTTCCATGCCACCGTGTCATCAATAGCGATGGCAGTATCGGCGGCTATGGTGGCGGGATCGAACGCAAAAAGTGGCTGCTGGCTTTGGAAAAGCAGGTGCAGCCGACCACAATGATCTAAAAAGGACAAGTATGCGTCGGAATCAGCGCTTCATTGATCGGTACATGGAATGGATCGAATCCTTTTCATTGAAATATATATTTAGCGGAACTTATGGAACCTTTCATAAGTTCCGCTTTTTTTCTTAGATTTGGCGGGTTCATAGAGAAAAGGCGAGGACCGTCGTTAGTGTCTAAGTGTTCTTTATCTCTACAAAAATAAGCATTGAATGATTTTCTTAAATAACCAAAGCATATCCTTTTACAACTTACAAAAAGTAAGTTATGATTATCTCGAATTCGAAATAAAGAGGTGAGGAAAATGGCGCATCAAGAAGAAGCGCTCAAAGCATACATCGGTTTGCTGCGTACGGCGAGTCGTTTGGAACAAGTGGCAAAAAAAGATGTCCGTTGTTATGGCTTAAATATCACAGAGTTTTCCGTACTGGAATTGCTTTACCATAAAGGCACCCATACGACGCAAGCCATCAAGGAAAAAATCTTGATCGCCAGCAGCTCCACAACCTACGTGGTCGATCAATTAGTCAAAAAAGGCTGCGTGCAACGGGAACCTAGCCAAGAAGATCAACGGGTAACATACGTCAGTATTACGGAAGCAGGCAGGGCGTTGATGGAGAAAATTTTTCCCAGTCATGCACAAAAGATTGCGGCGAGTTTTTCCGAACTCAGCAGTGAAGAATTGCAACAATTAAAAACAATTTTACGAAAAATAACTTACGATCAGAAATGAGGAAAAGAAAATGAGAAAACAAGACCAATTATTAGGGGTACACCATGTGACGGCCATGACAAGTGATGTGGAACGGAATTACCATTTCTTTACAGATGTGTTAGGGATGCGTTTAGTGAAAAAAACCGTCAATCAAGATGACATCTATACGTACCATACTTACTTTGCGGATGATTTAGGGACACCGGGAACGACCATGACGTTCTTTGATTTTCCCAATACCGCTCGTGGTAGCAAAGGAACCAATTCGATCACCCGCACCAGTTTCCGAGTGCCCAGTGATGCAGCCCTTGATTATTATGCCGCACGCTTTGATGAATTTGAGGTAAAACACGAGGCAATCACCACCGAATTTTGGAAAAAAGTGTTGCGCTTTTGGGATTTTGATACGCAAGCCTATCAACTGATCTCTGATGAACACAATACTGGCGTGAAAGCTGGTACTCCTTGGAAAAAAGGACCCGTTCCTACTGAGTTTGCGATTTATGGCTTAGGTCCTGTTGAAATGTCTGTTTCTTATTTGGCAGATTTCAAAGGGCTGCTGGAATCCGTCTTTGATTTCAAAACCATTGATCAAGTAGACAATCGCTATTTGCTAGAAGTCGGTGAAGGCGGCAATGGCGCCCAAATCGTTTTAGTGGAAGATACCACGAGCCCACAAGCACAACAAGGGGACGGCGAAGTGCATCATGTCGCTTTTCGTTTAGCCCACCATGACTCATTAGCAGTCTGGCAAGAAGTCTTTGATAACTTGGGATTGGCCAACTCTGGCTATGTCGATCGTTACTATTTTGAATCCTTGTATGTGCGCATCGGCCATATTCTTTTTGAACTAGCGACAGATGAACCAGGGTTTATGGGGGATGAGCCGTATGAAACATTGGGTGAATCCTTATCATTGGCACCATTTTTAGAAAATCGCCGTGAATACATCGAAGGAGTCATCAAACCCTTCAATACAAAACGCGCCTAAGGAGGCACATAGTATGCAACCCATTCAACAGATCCACCATATTTCAGCCATCGTAGGCGATCCGCAAACGAACGTTGCCTTTTACCGTGACGTGTTGGGGTTGCGCCTCGTCAAACAAACCGTCAATTTTGATGATCCCTACACGTATCATCTTTATTACAGCAATCAAGCGTTAGAAAATGGGACCATCATCACTTTCTTCCCTTGGGCAAATGCCCATCCTGGACGAGTAGGAAGCGGACAAGTCGGCACGATCGCCTTTCGTATTCCTAAAGGTAGCAGTGCCTATTGGCAAGAACATTTGGCGAAACATCAAGTAACTGTCCAAGAAAGTACATTGTTTGACCGGCCAACTTTAGAACTTCATGATCAGCATGACCTGTCTTTGGCGCTAGTCGAAGCCGAAGAATCGGCGGAAACACCAGCGATTGTAGGCTTTCATGGGGCCGTCTTGCTTTCGGCACAACCAGAAGCGACCATTCAAACGTTGGCAGATGATCTAGGACTGAACATTTTTAACAAAACAGAGAAAAGCACCCATCTTCATACCGCAGGCACCCGCGCTCATGAGATCGTCGTGCCCCATGAAGCACTGCCAGCAGGACGCTGGGGTGTTGGCACCGCCCATCACATCGCGTGGTCTGTGCCAACGGAAGCAGTGCAAAAAGAGTGGCAAGAGTACTTGTACGATCAAAGATACGGAGTCACTGAAATCAAAGACCGCAATTATTTCAAAGCCGTCTATTTACAAGAGCGGGGCAACATCGTCTTTGAGATCGCAACAGAAACCCCAGGCTTTTTAGTTGATGAACCATTAGAAACGCTGGGACAGCAGTTGATGCTGCCAGCCCAATTTGAAAGCCGCCGTGCAGAGATCGAGGATCGCTTGCCAGATTTATCGGTTTAGAAAAAAGGAGACGCTGTATGCACTATTTAGATCCCAAGGATTTGACCCAACGAGAAAATTATAAACTACTGATTGGCTCCATCATTCCACGGCCAGTGGCAGTGGTCAGTACGCAATCAGCCGATGGTATCGTCAACATCGCCCCATTCAGTTTTTTTAACATCGTCAGCTCAGAACCCGTGATCCTTTCGTTGGCTATCCAGCGCAAAGAAGGGGAACTCAAAGACACCGCCCGCAATCTGTTGGCGACGAAAGAAGCCGTTGTGCATATTTTGGATCAAACAAATGTCCAAGAGGCCAATAAAACCGCGGCATTATTGCCCGCAGACCAAAGCGAGTTGACGGTTTCTGGATTTGCCACAACGGCGTCGAAAACAATTGCCGTTCCTGGCTTGAAAGAAGCCAGTGTCCGCTTAGAAACGATTCTGCATCAGCACGTACCCATCAAAAAAGACCAGCAGACCACTGCCGATCTTTTATTGTTGGAAGTCGTCGGCTACCAGATTGCAGAGGATGTCTATCAAGACGGCAAGATCGATCCCCGTGCCTTACAAGCAGTCAGCCGGCTAGCGGGAAATTCTTACGCAACGATTGGGGAGATTTTCGATATCAAACGACCAAGTTAAAGGAGGAACTTCGATGAAAGCAATCTACCAACAAGGAGCAGCCGACGCACCAGTTTTGGTGCTGCTCCACGGCACTGGTGGCGACGAACAGTCGTTGCTGGAAGTAGGCAAAGCCCTTGATCCTCAAGCATCACTATTAGGTATTCGCGGGAACGTTTTAGAAAACGGCATGCCTCGTTACTTCAAACGCCTAGCTGAAGGGGTATATGATGAAGCCGACTTAGCACTTCGCGGCGACGAATTAGCCGATTTCATTCGGCAAACCGCCAAAGAATACCACTTTTCGTTAGCGCAAGTGGTACTGGTGGGTTATTCCAATGGCGCCAACATTGCCATTCGCTTATTACTAAATGATAGTGACCACTTTAAAAAAGCGATCCTCTACCACGCCATGTATCCAGTCGAGAATTTACCGACGAATTCCTTGCCTGACACTCATGTGTTTCTGAGTTTTGGCAGAAACGACCCAATCGTTTCCCTAGCCGACAGTACTTACGTCCAAGAGATCTTCACCTCACGGGGCGCAGCCCTTTCAACCATTTGGACCCCGAGTCATCAGTTAACGTATGAAGAAGTTGAACACTCACGCATGTGGTTGACCGAACAATAAAGCAGTGCCTCTTTCCTAATCAAACAGCGATCCTGCTGGTTGGTTAGGTTTTTTTGTTTCACGTGAAAACAGTGAATTTAGAGTAAATCGGCTCCACTAAGATACGCTTTACAAGAGTTCTGTTAGTATGGGGGGTCATATTCTCAAAGTTTCAGGATTGTAAGGTAGCATGTTACTTCTATCCTGTTTAAGTTAATAACATGAATTATTCTTTAAAAAAATGGCAATACAATTTAATAAAACGCATAATGGAAAATGAGTTTGGCGATGATCAAAACCAGTTAGGGATTATACCTAACTGGTTTTTTTATTAAGGCAGCAAATTTGCTGATAGTTCCTTTATTTAACAACGTTGATTGTTGTATCGATGAATGGTGGAGTGCCTTGTGGTTCTTTAGATACCAGGGCACAAAAACCAGTGGGTTTATTAGTTAAAAATAACGTTATTGTCGTGCTGTTGATGAATTTCAATACCTTTATCAAGTGGTTAACTGTTTTACAATCATTGTTTTGGCGCTATTTTTCGTATTTAAAGATAACGAAGACATTTTTATATAAAAACAAAAATTTTATTGACAGACAAGATGAAAGCGTTTATATTGGATATGTGGTTACTACCAGTTGAGAATAAGGGGAGGACATAAGATGCTTGGTTTGGTTTTAACAGGTCATGGAGGATTTGCGCAAGGGATGGAAAATGCGCTTGCGATGATTGCAGGGCCGCAAGAACAGTTTCTAGCAGTGCCGTTTTTAGAGGAAAATCCGTTAGCTGGCTTTGAAAAAGAGTTGCAAGGAGCAATCGATCAATTAAAGGAAACCTGTGATGGGGTCGTGATTTGTGCAGACCTTGTGGGCGGGACCCCTTTTAATGTTGCGATGACCGCTGCCAATGAGGACCCGCAAGTCGAGGTCATCGGCGGCAGCAATCTGCTGATGCTAGTGGAAGGTTCGTTGACTAGATATACAGCAGCTGATCCAGAGCGTTTTTGCCAAGAACTGGCAGAGATTGGCAAGACCGGTATTTTTCACGGAAAGATCAAAGGCCATGAGGAAATCAAGGAGGAAGAAGGGATTTAACGATGTGGGAAATGATCTTAGCAGCCTCAATCGTGGTGCTTGTTTTTCTCTTTCTCTTTTTGGGGGTCTCGTCTTTCTTGAATGGGAAACATCTGAAAAAGCAAAAAGGCTATTTCGCTGAATTGCAGCAGTCCTTGAAAAAGGGGCAGAAAATCAAATTATACGGCGGCATTATTGGGGAGATTCAAGCACTTGGGAAAGAGACAGTGGACCTAAGGGTGAAATCGGGAACGGTGATTGAAGTAGAACGTAGTGCGGTTGCAGAAATCATGCAGTAAATAAAAGGAGGAAATATTTATGGGAGAACCAAATATTTTATTGACGCGAATCGACAATCGGTTGATTCATGGGCAAGTTGCCACCCAATGGAACGGTACGTTGGGGGCAAATCTAATTTTAGTGGCAAATGATAAGGTCGCCAAATACAAAGTCAGACAAGGGTTGATGGATATGGCGGCGCCAGCTGGCGTCCAAACGAGGTATTTCTCGCTTCAAAAAACCATCGAGATCATTCATAAAGCATCGCCAAAACAAAAGATTTTCATGGTGGTTGAAAATCCGCAAGATGCGTTGAAATTAGCTGAAGGTGGGGTGCCGATCAAGAAACTGAACATTGGGAATATGCATATGTCAGAAGGGAAAAGACAGGTTGCTACGACAGTTGCCGTCGATGAAGCAGATGTCGATGCCTTTAAAAAACTGAAGGAAATGGGGGTGCAATTAGTGATCCAGCGGGTTCCAACGACACCTGTTGAAGATGAAAAGAAATTATTTCAGTAATGCAGAGGTAAGGAAGGAGAAAGAAAATGGATTACACGATTTTTCAAATCATTTTAGTCTTCATAGTCACATTCATTGCCGCGATCGATCAATTTAGTTTTTTAGAATCATTGTACCAACCCATTGTTACTGGGATGGTTATCGGACTTATTCTTGGAGATCTTCAAACCGGCTTGATCGTTGGCGGAACGTATCAGTTAATGACGATCGGCAATATGCCAGTAGGCGGCGCGCAACCGCCAAATGCGGTGATTGGCGGAATTATGGCAGCAATCTTAGCAATCACGCTGCAGCTGGAACCCACAGTAGCGGTTGCTACGGCGATTCCGTTTTCTTTGCTGGGGCAATATGGGGTGAAGATTATCTTCTCACTAATGTCGCCAGTGATGTCAAAAGCCGACAGCTACGCCCATGATGCCAATACGAAGGGCATTGATCGAATCAATTATTTAGCGATGGCGGGTCTTGGAACGATCTTCGGCTTGATCGTGGTCTTATTCTTTATCGGCGGTGCTGCCTTCGGGAATCAGGCGGTCGCAGCGATCCCTCAATGGTTGATGGGTGGGCTCGGCGCAGCTGGGGGCATGATGCGGTATGTCGGTTTTGCGATTTTACTAAAAGTGATGGTTTCCAAAGAAATGTGGGGCTTCTTCTTTATGGGGTTTGGTTTAGCCACGATCGTGATGGCGGCACCTTCCTTGCAAGGACCCGCCTTGATCATTCTAGCCTTTATCGGCTTCGCATTAGCCTTTTGGGATTATCAAATCCAGTCCAAATTTAAAGTAGCAGCAGCCAATACCTATGATTTCGGAGGCGATGAAGATGGCATATAATATTCCCGATTCTTATAGCGAACAAGCGCCCGCAGAACAACTGGATAAAAAGACCTTGAACAATATGGTCTGGCGTTCCTTATTTCTACAAGCCTCTTTCAACTATGAGCGAATGCAAGCAGGAGGCTGGTTATTCAGTATTTTACCGGGATTGAAAAAAATCCATAAAAATGAAAAGGATTTGGCTGCTTCAATGAGCCATAACTTAGAGTTTTTCAATACTCATCCATTTTTGGTGAACTTTGTGATGGGGATCATTTTATCGATGGAACAAAACAAAGCCGATATTCCCATGATTCGGGCAGTGCGAGTCGCCGCGATGGGACCGTTAGGTGGGATCGGTGATGCGTTGTTCTGGTTTACCTTGGTACCAATCACGGCGGGTATCACAGCCAATATGGCGATCAGCGGCAATATCGCTGCACCGTTTATATTCTTACTGGTATTCAATGCGGCCCAATTTGGTTTGCGGTACTTCTTGATGCACTGGTCCTATCGTTTAGGGACAGATGCAATTGGCATCTTAACGGAAAATGCCAAAGAGTTTACCCGAGCAGCGAGTATTTTAGGGATTTTTGTTGTCGGTTCCTTGACCTGCGTGTATGGAGCGACGTCTTTGGATATTCAGATCCCTAACGGCACTACCAATGAAGTGACGCAAGCGACGACGATCGTGGATGATCAAGCAGCCATTGCCGCTTACGAAGACATGCTGTATACCACGGATGAGAATGGTCAATTGACCGACACATTGCAAGAAAATGCTGCGGTCAATGAACTGGCTAACGGCAAATATGAATTGACGTTTAACAAAGTCAACGAAGTGCCTGTGACGATCGATATTCAAAAAATCCTCGATGGGATCTTGCCGCAAGTGATTCCATTGACCATCACATTGATGCTGTATTTCTTCTTATCAAAACGCGGCTGGACGCCGTTGAAATGTATCGTTTTGCTGCTAGTGATCGGCTTGATCGGTTCTGGCTTTGGTCTGTATCCATCCATTTGGCCGCAATAAGCAAGCTAGCAGAAGAAACGGCGCAACACGTAGGAGGAGTTTTGCTAAGCAAGCAACAGCTGACTTTTCAGCTTAGCTCGTGCTGGCAATTGGTTCATTTTCCTGCGTGAAAAGACGCAAATTCAGGAAACAGAGCCCCTGTAGACAATTGTTTGACACGCCTATCGGGAAATAGTACACTCGTTATGTGGTAGTAACCAGTTTGGAGGGGCTTATGAATATCAATAAAAATCGACAACCATTATACGATCAATTGTTAAATTTACTGATTGAAAAAATCGAAAATGAAATGGAAGCAGACACAATGCTTCCCTCAGAAAGAGAGCTGTCAAAGCGCTACGGATTAAGTCGGACCACCGTTCGCTTGGCACTACAGGAGTTAGAAAAATTAGGCTATATTTATCGCCAACATGGCAAAGGCACCTTTGTCTCGGATATCCGCAAGCAGGCAACCAATTTATCAGGTTCGTATAGTTTTACCGAACAGATGAAAGCACTAGGAAAACAACCAGAAACTAGAGTATTGGCATTCAAAAAAATGGAAGCGACAAAATATTTTGCCACTCAGCTGCAAGTTTCCATCGGCGAGCCGATCTACAAGTTAAAACGATTGCGTCTTGCTGATGGCCAACCGATGATGATCGAGCGTTCTTATCTGCCCGTCAAACGTTTCATGCATTTAACGAGTGAGATGATCGAGCAAAAACCATTGTACGATATATTTCATGAAGACTTTCATCAAGTGATCCGCCTCGCGGACGAAGAATTTTTTGCCAGCATTGCCAGTGCAAAAGATGCGGCATTGCTAAAAATCCACGAAGGTGCGCCAGTGTTGAACCTGGTACGTAGCACGTTCAATATTGAAAATGAAGTGATCGAATACACCTTGAGTGTTGCTCGAGCAGACCAATTTAGATACAAAGTCCGCCACTTGCGTAACGACGAGTAGCGCATTTCCTAGACAGTCTGAAATGATCCACTCGAGCAAAGAAAAGGCGTGTATTCAAAACCAGTGGGGTCGGGGAAGTTTGCCCTTTGGGTGATCGCTAAGCATTCATCCAAGACAAGCGCTCCTCGCACCGTCACTGGGAATACATACTGGAAAAACAGTAGCTAGGAGGAAGAAAGATGTTTCAACTGTCAACAAAGGAATTAGCAGAATTAGGTGCGGAGATTACAACAAGAGAAATCAAACAACAGCCAGAACTTTGGCAAGAAACCTTGACGATCTATCAAGAAAAGCAAGAGGCGATCGCGATTTTCTTACGTACCATCAAGCAAAAGACGGATAAACGCATTCGGGTTGTCTTCACGGGAGCGGGGACGTCGCAATATGTCGGAGATACGATCGTTCCTTACTTGAATAAGACGGGCGCAACTGCGGATTATCTTTTTGAAAGTATTGCTACGACGGATATTGTCGCAGCTCCAGAACAAGTTTTATTTGCGGATGAACCAACACTGCTCGTTTCTTTTGCTAGAAGCGGCAATTCACCAGAAAGTTTAGCAGCGGTCAAAATCGTCGATCAATTCGTTGCCGACAGTTATCATTTGACGATCACTTGTGCAGCCGACGGATCTTTGGCACAACAAGCTGCCACGGATGAAACGAGCTATCTGTTATTGATGCCTGAGAGGTCAAATGATGCTGGCTTTGCAATGACGGGAAGTTTTTCTTGCATGGCTCTTTCCGCACTGCTGATTTTTGACCAGACGCCTCTGACAGAAAAGAGGCATTATGTTGAAACCCTTAGCCGATTGGGGCAAGAAGTGATCGACAGAGAAACAGAACTCCAAGTACTGACGGACCGTTCCTTTAAGCGGATCGTTTACCTTGGGTCAGGCACGTTGTCGGGGTTGACCAGGGAAGCACAGCTAAAAGTATTGGAACTGACTGCGGGAAAAATCGCCACCGTGTTCGATTCTTCGATGGGCTTCCGTCATGGACCGAAATCATTCGTAGATGATCAAACCCTCGTCTTTGTCTTTGTCAGCAATACGCCCTACACGCGGCAGTATGATCTTGATATGTTGGAAGAATTAAAGAGTGATGGCATCGCCGCCGCAGTGACTGCCATCGGACAGCCGGCAGCCGTGAATTTTTCAGGAACAAACTTTTTCTTTCCAGATGACACATCATTGCCAGACGGTTATCTAGCCTTAGCAGACATTGTCTTTGCACAAACGATCGCACTGCTGGCATCGATCAAAGTCAGGAATACACCCGACACCCCTTCGCCAACGCGTACCGTCAATCGGGTGGTCAAAGGCGTGACGATTCATCCGTATAACAACGAACGATGACTGAGAAAGCCCACCACGAGCACGTATCTTTTCGTGTACGAAGTCGATACGTGCGGTGGTCAATCAGTTGAACGGCTTCATCAATAGACATTTTTATACGTGCTGACAACCGTTTCGCCAACGCTGAAAAAGTGAAAGCGGTTGATTCTTTGGCATGGACAAAAAAGGAGGAATTTTAATGAAAGCAACTGTAACGAAAGCCAAAAAAGCAGCGATGGATCGTCTGTCAACGAAAGAAGGAGTGATCGCAGCTTTAGCGATCGACCAACGAGGTGCCTTGAAAAAAATGATGGCAGCACTGGGCGCGGAGGCTGATGCAGAAAAAATCAGCCAGTTTAAAACGCTAGTCTCACAAGAATTGACCCCTTACGCGTCTTCTATTTTATTAGATCCAGAATATGGGTTGGCAGCTGCGCAAAGCCGTGATCCAGAGGCGGGGCTTTTGCTGGCGTATGAAAAAACCGGCTATGATGCGACTACGCCGGGACGTTTGCCTGATTTATTAGGGGAATGGTCGGTTGAGCGATTAAAAGCAGCTGGCGCAGATGCCATCAAATTTTTGCTTTACTATGATGTAGATGAAGATGCCCAGATCAATCAGTTGAAACATGTCTTTGTGGAACGACTCGGCAGTGAATGCCAAGCCGCTGATCTGCCCTTCTTTTTAGAAGTCCTTTCCTATGATGCTAAGCTGCCTGAAGTCGACTCAAAAGCATATGCGCAACGCAAACCAGAAAAAGTCATCGGATTGATGAAGGAATTTTCAAAACCGCAGTACAAAGTTGATGTGTTAAAAGTGGAAGTACCAGTCAACATGAATTATGTGGCAGGTTTTGCTAAGGAAGAAGCCGTGTATACCAAGGAAGAAGCTGCCGCGTATTTCAAAGCGCAAAGCGACGCGACGCATCTGCCGTTTATTTTTCTCAGTGCAGGCGTATCAGCCAGCTTATTCCAAGAAACGCTGGTTTTTGCCAAAGAAGCTGGCTCGACCTTCAATGGCGTCTTGTGCGGCCGGGCAACGTGGAAAGATGGTGTTGAACCCTTTGTAAAACAAGGAACAGAAGCAGCCAAAGAATGGCTAGCAAGTACTGGAAAACAGCACATCGAAGACTTGAATGAAGTGATCCAAAAGACCGCCACTTCTTGGTGGAACAAAGTCACGGTCGAAGAATAGTTTTTTTCGCTGTTTGACAAGAGAAATGGCCAGTAATCAGACATCTTAAGGGCTTTTGAGAAGAAGTGGTAGGCTTCTGACTTAAGGCTCTAGGGTGTCTTTTTCTAGTGAAAAAAGTTGATAGTATAACGGACGCTGACCTCATCTAGACAAAAAAGGGTTAGCAAAAAAATTATGAAAAAAAGTCAGAGCACTATGGATGATTTATCATAATTTTTTCATATAGACTAAGTTAACTTTGCTAGTTAAAAGAAAAAGAAGGGAAGAAAATCAATCCTAAAAGATTTGTTAACAGGTTAAGTCAAAAATCCCTCGAGATCTTTTCTCATTTTTCAGCAGTATTGCCAGTAGAAGATCGCTTGATAAAAAAGCCGTTGCTTGCTATTCTGTTCTGTAAATTGACAGAAGGAGATGGCGTATGAAGCAAATGGCAATCAAAGAGAATCCATTTTTGACGCGTCTGGATTATCAGCGGGCATTGGAAGACATGATCACTCCTTTGCAAGCAGCGATCTTGGCAGATGACTATCCAGGATTGAATCTAGGTAGCAGTGGGGCCGTATATGATCGAACACGGGCTGAGATGGAAGCGCTTGTGCGTCCTTTGTGGGGGCTGGCGCCTTATTGGAGGGTTTACCCAGATGATCCGTTACGAGCAGCTTACGTAGAAAAAGTGATAGCAGGGACAGATCCTGAACACGCGTTTTACTGGGGAAGGATCACGGATTATGATCAATACATCGTGGAAGCAGCCGCATTGTCATTGACCCTATTGTTGCAGAAGGACGCTTTTTGGACAGCGTTGCCGCAGAAGAACCAGCGAAAGCTAGTGGCTTGGCTTTCTCAAGCACTTGAGTGCAAGATTCCTAAGAACAACTGGACATTCTTCAAAGTGTTGATACGCGTTGCCTTGTTTCACTGTGGGGAACCGTTGGCAAAAGAAGAATTGTCCCAAGAGTTGGCATTGATCGATTCCATGTACGTTGGCGATGGTTGGTACGTAGACGGGAAAACGACGCAGCGAGATTACTACATTCCTTTTGCGTTTCATTATTACGGCTTGATTTACGCTACATTTATGCAAGACGAAGACCCAGAATGGGCGCAGCGTTTTAAAGAGCGAGCCACGCTATTTGCGCAAGACTTCGTCTATTATTTTGATGAAGATGGCGAAGCCTTGCCCTATGGCCGCAGCCTGACTTATCGGTTTGCGCAAGGGGCGTTTTTCTCGGCACTGGTTTTCGCAGACGTCGAAGCGATCCCATGGGGACAGGTGCGAGGACTACTGGCGAAGCACTTGCGCAATTGGATGGCACAGGAGATTTTCACTTTGGATGGTCGCTTGTCCATCGGGTACCACTATGAAAATCATGTGATGGCAGAAGGGTATAATGCACCAGGCTCGCCTTATTGGGGGCTGAAGACCTTTTTGCTTTTAGCGGTTGCGGAAACGCATCCTTTTTGGCGGGCTGAACCTGAGCCGATCAAAAGAGAGCCGCAAAAACGGATTGAAAAAGGCAATATGTTGCTGGTGCACAATGAAAAAAGCCATCATCTGTTGGGGTATCCTGCAGGCTTGATGCTTGAACAGCAAGCCCATGCTCAAGCAAAATACAGCAAATTCGTCTATTCGAGCAAACTTGGTTTCAGTGTGCCGAAAGCTGGCGTCACGTATGCCGAAGGCGCCTTCGATAGCATATTAGCTATTGCTCGAGATGGCAGCTATTTTCGCACGAAGAGCGCAGTCAGGGATTATCGAGTGACGGAAAAAGGCGTCTTTTACCAATGGGCGCCCTTTGAGGAGGTAGTGATTGAAACTGAGATTTATCCCTTTGGTCAGTGGCATGTGCGCGTGCACGAGTTGACGACGACGATTTCGTTGGACCTTCGTGAGGGCGGGTTTAGTGTACCGCTGACTGGACGGTTGCCTCAGGCCCAAACAGGACCGACCTGGAGTCGAGTCAGTGAAGGAGGCTTTTGTTCTCAAATCATCAACATCGAAGGCTATCAACAAGCCAGTATTGTTCAGCCAGAAGCCAATACCTCCGTCTTTTTTCCAAGAACTAGTTTTCCATACTTAGCACAACATATTCCGCCCGGGAAGCACCGTTTGATTTGTTTAGTCGGTGGTATCGTAGAAAAAGAAAGGAGCGATCCAAATGATTACGCTAGCAATAAAAAATAAGCAGGACCAGATGATCGTCGGTCGCATCGACCATGAAAAAGAACCCGCGCCGTTTCAAGTTTCTGGTGATGATTTGGCCGTATTAGCCATTAAAAACTATCCCTATGAGGAAGGAGATAAGATCGTCGTTGAGGTGACAGGGGAAAATCCGTATTATGTCCTTCAGCTTGATGAAACCTTAACACCGTCACTGATCTATCTTTCCCAATCCACTTGGGAATATCAGCTCCCTTGGACGGAATCTCATCGAAAGTCCTCGGTGGAAACGGCCTTTGCCTCGCAGCGCCATCACCTGATGGTGCGTAAAGCCCATGCGTTTGAGATCACGAATTATCAAAATTTATCTTTCAATGCCCATGATCAAAAGTCAGCGACAGGGGCGTATCCTCATGCTTCAGCGAATGTGGAGACGCGAGATGATTCCGTCTTTTTTGCCAAGAATGCAATCGATGGAAAATATGGCAACCGATCCCACGGTTCGTATCCGTTTGCTTCTTGGGGCATCAATCAGCAAGCCGATGCTGCATTGACCATTGAGTTTGGTCGTCCCGTCTTGATCGATCGGGTTCGCTTCCTGTTACGGGCAGATTATCCCCATGATAGCTATTGGACCAAAGGGACCTTAGTCTTTGCTGATGGAGAAGAGCTGGTGGTGGAAACGACAAATACGGCGTCTTTTCAAGAAGTTCGTTTTCCGAAAAAAGAAACGACTAAGCTAACCTATAAAGAGCTGCAAAAAGCAGAGGATGATTCCCCATTTCCAGCTCTTACACAAATCGAAGTATTTGGTTGGAACTGTTAAAAAAAAGAGGACAAGAGCATGACAGGTCTGCATTTGTGGGCAGCTGTCATGCTCTTTTTTTAGGAATCAATGAAGGAAGGTCGCTTTTTTTGTTCGTTTACGTTATAATGATTTCAGTTAATATGTTAACAAGTTAAGAGGAGAGGGAATATGCGTCTGCAAGAGAACAAACAACGCTTGATCCTGTTAGGAGAAAAAGTGACCGATGTGTGGTTAGCGGATAAAATCACCGCGTGCATCCAACAGATCGAAAAAAATAGTCAGCGCTTTGGCACACAGTTTCCTTCAGCCTGTGCCACCAATGGCAAATATCGGCTGAAAGGCAACGATGATTGGACCAATGGCTTTTGGACGGGGATGTTGTGGCTCGCCTATGAGTGGACCAAAGAGAAGAACTTTTTGACTCGAGCAATGGAGAATATCGACAGTTTTCAAACGCGCTTAGACGACCATTTTGTATTAGATCATCATGATATTGGATTTTTATATAGCTTATCCGCCGGTGCGGGCTACAAGATCACTGGCGATGAACACTGCAAGCAAGAAGTCATTCAAGCAGCAGATGTTTTGTTGGCACGTTTTCAAGAAAAGGGGGAATTTATTCAAGCTTGGGGCACTTATGGCGACCCACAAGAATACCGCTTGATTATTGATTCGCTACTGAACTTGCCGCTTTTATTTGCAGCAACCCAATTGTCGGGAGAGCCTCGTTACGCAGAGGCCGCGAGTAAGCATTATCAGACAGTCCGAAAGACTGTCATCAAAAATGACGCCACCACCTTTCATACGTACTATTTCGATCCAGAGACGGGGCAGCCAAGTCACGGTGCAACGCATCAAGGAAATAGCGACCAATCGATTTGGGCACGAGGGCAAAGCTGGGCGATTTTAGGGCTTCCTTTAAATGAAAGCTACTTGCATAGCCAGCCTTTTCCAGAAAATTATTCGCAGATCGTGGAGGTGTTTTTGGCTCATTTGCCAGCAGATTTGGTACCGTATTGGGACTTTGATTTTAACGACCAACATCCTGCTGAAAAAGACAGCTCAGCTTTAGCGATCGCAGCTTGTGGCTTGTTGGAAGCAGAGAAAATGGGGGCGTATCCGGATGCTAAAAAAATCGCTAAAGGGATGCTTTACCAATTAGGCGAGCAGTATGCAGCGAGCCAAGTGCCAGAAAATGAAGGCTTATTGCTACATGGTGTGTATGCTCATGCGGAAGGCAAAGGCATCGATGAACCCAATCTTTGGGGTGATTATTTCTATTTGGAAGCATTGATCCGATTGGCATTGCCTAATTGGCAAAGATACTGGTAAAGGGGAAGACGACATGCGAACGTTTGAGATAAAAGAAGATTTTTTGTTAGATGGAAAACCAATCAAATTGATCAGCGGAGCGATCCATTATTTCCGTATGACACCGGCGCAATGGACAGATAGCCTCTACAATCTAAAAGCACTGGGAGCCAACACAGTTGAGACCTACATTCCTTGGAATCTCCACGAACCTCGTGAAGGAGTCTACGACTTTGAAGGAATGAAAGACATTTGTGCTTTTGTAAAGCAAGCCCAAGCGCTAGGCTTGATGGTCATTTTGCGGCCTTCCGTCTACATTTGTGCTGAATGGGAATTTGGCGGGCTGCCAGCTTGGCTGTTAAACGAACCGATGCGGTTGCGCTCAACCGACCCACGCTTCATGGCAAAGGTGCGTAACTATTTTCAGGTCTTGCTGCCAAAACTTGTGCCGTTGCAGATCACCCATGGGGGACCAGTGATCATGATGCAGGTGGAAAATGAGTATGGCTCTTATGGAATGGAAAAAGCATATTTGCGCCAGACCAAAGAGTTGATGGAAGAATGCGGCATCGATGTACCCTTGTTTACTTCAGATGGGGCATGGGAAGAAGTCTTGGACGCTGGGACATTGATTGAAGACGATGTTTTTGTCACAGGCAATTTCGGCAGTCGTTCCAAGGAAAATGCGGCTGTGATGAAAGAGTTTATGGCAAAACATGGCAAAAACTGGCCCATCATGTGCATGGAATATTGGGATGGCTGGTTCAACCGCTGGGGGGAGCCGATCATCAAGCGAGACGGTCAAGACTTAGCTAATGAAGTCAAAGAGATGTTAGCAGTCGGTTCCTTGAATCTTTACATGTTCCATGGAGGCACGAACTTTGGCTTTTACAATGGCTGTTCCGCTCGGGGGGCGCTGGATCTACCACAAGTGTCCAGCTATGATTACGATGCTTTACTGACAGAAGCAGGAGAACCTACCGACAAATACTATCAGGTACAAAAAGCCATAAAAGAAGCCTGTCCCGAAGTGTGGCAAGCCAACCCACGGACCAAGCAATTAGCGGCATTAGGAACCTTTCCCATCGAAAACAGTGTTTCGTTATTGGTCATCAAAGATCAGCTGATGGCACCGCAAGAAAACATGTATCCACTAACAATGGAAACTGTCAGCACAGGCTACGGCTATTTGCTCTATTCGGTTCAGTTAAAAAACTATCATCGAGAAAACAAATTAAAAGTGGTAGAAGCTAGCGATCGGTTGCATATTTTTACCGACGGCCAATTACAGGCGATCCAATACCAAGAAACGCTAGGTGAGGAGCTGTTGATCCAAGGGACACCAGATAAAGAAACCATCGAGCTAGATGTCTTAGTAGAAAACTTAGGGCGCGTGAACTACGGCTTTAAATTGAATGGGCCTACACAAGCCAAAGGCATCCGTGGGGGCATCATGCAAGATATTCATTTCCATCAAGGCTATCGTCATTACCCATTGACGCTTTCCGCAGAGCAGCTACAAGCCATCGATTATCAAGCAGGAAAAAATCCGACACACCCCTCCTTTTATCAAACGACCTTCACGCTGACAGAGGTAGGAGATACGTTCATCGATTGCCGTGGGTATGGCAAAGGCGTCGTTATCGTCAACGGCACCAATCTTGGTCGCTATTGGCAACGTGGCCCCGTGCATTCCTTATACTGTCCGAAAGAATTTTTGAAAAAAGGCAGCAACGAAGTCGTGGTATTTGAAACCGATGGCGTGGAGATCAAGGAACTCGTTTTCTGTGATCAACCTGTCGTGGAATAAAAAAATAGAAGTAGAGACCCAAATTTACGCGGGCTCTACTTCTATTTTTGTTTTGAAATATTTCCAATGCTTGTAGCTGACGATGTATTCAGCGACACTTCCATCTGCCAAATAGGAGTGCTTGACTTGTTTGACCGCAGGCTCTCGGAAGCTCAGTTGCAATAAGTTCAACAATTCAGCGTCATCAGGAAAGACGATTTCGTTGGTTTCAACAGAAGCCAATGAGAAAAGGTCGATCGCAAAGTCTTTTCGGACCCGCTCATAAACACTGGCATACCGGTTGAGGTTTTTGGCGATCGGTTCTTTCATCAGCTTCTTCGGCAAATGAGTGATGTGAACCAAGAAAGGAACATCGCCAAAATAGCGGACCCGTTTGATTCGGTAGTAGGAAGCACTGGCAGCCAAGCCTAATTCTTTCAAAATCTCGGGGGCATTTCCTTCTTCCACCGCAAGGACCTTGACCTTTTCTTGGTCTAGTGAATGCAGCTCGATGTCGGAAAACTTCACACTCTGAGATACTTTTGCTTTTGAAACAAAGGTCCCTTTGCCTTGGATGCGATACAGATAGCCAGCACTCGTCAATTCATTCAACGCTTTGACTGCCGTGATCGAACTAACAGAATACATCCGCTTGATATCCGCCTCTGAATAAAACTTATCGCCGGGAAGGAATTTATGGTCTTTGATTTCTTGTAAAAGATCTTGCTTGATCTGCTCATACTTTGGCAACACAGTGGTTTCCCTCCATTCCATATGAATACATCAAGCATAACATGTTAAATCCTTTCCTGCCACTTAATTATTGTAGAAAATATGTTGTTTTCCATTCTGTACAGGCCAAAAAAATAAAATTCAATATGTTAAGATATTAGGCTTACGAATGGCTTGCCATATGGTATAGTATGCTTACAAGGAACATAACATGTTAAGTAGGGCGACCTACGGAGTAGGAGGGAAATTAGTGGAAAACATTGTATTGATCAGTCATGGCGGCATGGCAGAAGGGGTCAAAAGCAGTCTGGAGATGATCGTAGGCCAGCAAGCAAACGTTCACACCGTTTCATTACGACCAGATAGTGACAATCTGCAGTTTGAAAAAGAATTGAACGAGAAAATGAAAGCCCTTAACGGTTCGACATTGATTATTGCGGATCTATTAGGAGGAACCCCGTGCAACGTTGCAGTCAAGAATTATTTAGAGGATGACGAAGTGGCGATTTTCGCTGGAATGACATTGTCCGTAGTGATCGAGGCAGTCGTCAATCAACGAGCGACGATCAACGAGCTGCTTTGCTTAGCCAAAGAAAACATCGTTGATGTCAAAGCAGGGATGAACCATGCAGAACAAGAAATTTTAGAAGAAAAGCAAGAGGAACTAGGGGATTACAGTGCGTATGCTGGACAAGAAAATATCGTCAATAGTCGGATCGATGAGCGCTTGATCCATGGACAAGTCGCCGGTATCTGGTCCACCAGTTTAAACACGCAACGGATCATCGTGGCCAATGATGAAGTCGCCGCTGACCCGTTACAAAAATCTTCTTTACGAATGGCAGCGCCAACTTCGATGCGACTTTCCGTCCTTCCAGTGGCAACTGCAGCCAAGAATATTCGCGCTGGTCGTTACGGCAAGCAACGGTTGTTTTTACTTTTCAAAAATCCCCAAGATGTTTTGCGTTATATTGAAGCAGATGGACCGATCAAAGCGATCAACGTCGGCAACATGAGCTACAAAGAAGGCGCACAGGAAGTGACCAAAAGCATTCAAGTGCTGCCAGAAGAAGAGCCGATCTTTGAAGCGATCGCCGCAAAAGGCATCACCATCACGGCACAGCTTGTACCGAATGAACCATCGATCGACTTTATGAAGAAATTACGAGGATAAATCAGGCAGCGCTTCGATCGAGGAGAATATGTAGCGGAAGATTTGTCAAAAAACGAGTGTTTTTCACGATTTATCTGAGGCGACACAACGATCGATAACCAGCCAGTTAAGACTCGTTCATACAATTAGGAGGAAAATTCATGCATTTAGCAGCGTATCAAATCATTCTTATTACTGTTTATGCTTTTATTGCTATTAATGATTCACTTATTTCCAATACGTTGACCCAACCAGCGATCGCCGGAATGATTTCTGGAATGATCATGGGGGACTTGAAGACCGGTTTGATGGTCGGCGGTACCTTGCAGTTGATGCGTTTAGGGATCGCCGCATTTGGTGGTGCATCCGTCCCAGATTATTTTACCGGCGCAGTACTGGGAACGGCGTTTGCCGTGATCTCAGGAAACGGCGCGGAATACGGCATCGGCTTAGCAGTTCCAGTGTCCTTACTGATGCTGCAACTGGACGTCGTGGCTCGTTTTTGTAACGTATTTCTACTACACCGGATCGATAGAGCCATCGACAACATGCAAGTCAAACGAATCCCACGGTTAGTTTTATCGGGTTCTTTCTTGTGGGGATTGTCACGGGCGATTCCGATTTTATTGATGCTTTTAGCTGGAGATGCAGTCGTTACGACGATTACCGATAACACGCCAGAATGGCTGATGACTGGACTAAAAACCGCTGGTGGCGTCTTGCCAGTCGTCGGGGTAGCGATCTTATTGCGCTACTTGCCAACAAAGCACTACATTCCTTATTTGTTATTAGGCTTCTTTTTAGCTGCGTATCTGCAAGTGCCAATGCTCGGAGTTTCCATCATTGGGCTCGTAGCAGCAATGTTAGTCTTTAAACGAGATAGCGAAAAAGGCACCGTTGCAACGGCAGCTGCTGGAGATTTTGAAGGAGGATATGATGGCGATGAGTGATCAAAAACTGACAAAAAAAGAGTTGAATACCATTAGCTGGCGCTATATTTTGGCAAGCCAATTAAACTGGAACTATGAGCGAATGATGAGTTCAGGCTACCTTTACGGCATCCTGCCCGTCTTGAAAAAATTCCATGGCCACGATGAAACCCAGCTGCAAGATATGCTGCGGACCCACAATCAATTTTTCAATACAAATGCGATCTTTGGGAACTTGATCATGGGAATCGATGTCGCGATTGAAGAACAAGATGGACACAAAGCCAAAGAAACGATCATCGCCTTGAAAACGGCCTTGATGGGTTCCTTGGCCGGTGTCGGTGACTCCTTGTTCCACGTGATTTGGGGAACAATCTTTGGCTCTGTTGCTGGCACATTGGCGCAAAACGGTTCCGTCGTTGGTTGTGTCATCTGGATCATCGCCAACATCGCGTTACTTTTCGGTCGGGCAGCGTTGCTTCCCCTTGGTTACAAACAAGGGGTCAAATTAGTGACGACCTTGAAAGACAAATTATCTGCCTTCACCAATGCCGCAACCGTTTTAGGGGTCACAGTGATTGGTGCCTTGATTCCCTCTGTGGTCAAAGCAACTGTTCCTTTTGTCTATAAAAAAGACGGTGTCGAATTAGTGATCCAAGACACGTTGGATGCCATCTTGCCATCCCTTGTACCTATCTTGCTCGTCTTGCTGACCTACTGGATGTTAGGCCAAAAGAAACTAAATTCCACTCGAGTAATTTGGATCATCTTGATCTTATCGATCGTTTTGAGTGCGTTTGGTATTTTGGGTTAGAATTAGCAGTAACAACTGATAGATAAGAATATGTAAATAGAAAAAGAGTGTGGAATATTTTTCCGCACTCTTTTTTATAAAATAATTTGCCCGTTTTTACTCGTAAAGAACTTAGTTCAATTGGAAACATAGAAAAAAATAAAATTGGTTATTCCCTTTTTGCTCGTCTACTAATATTTTGATGTGTATTGAATATCTGTTGGAAAGAATCAAAATAAAAAAAGACAGAAACCCTTGATACAGAGGGTTTCTGTCTTTTTGAAGATTATTCCCACTCCACAGTAGCAGGTGGTTTGCTCGTAATATCGTACACGATCCGATTGACGTGTGCGACTTCGTTAACGATGCGGACGCTGATTTTTTGTAGGACTTCCCATGGGATGCGGGCAAAGTCAGCGGTCATGCCATCGATTGAAGTGACTGCACGGATGCCGACGGTATAATCGTAGGTCCGGCCATCACCCATGACACCGACGGAGCGGATGCCTGGTAAGACGGTGAAGTACTGCCAAATGTCGCGGTCTAAGCCGGCATTTGCGATTTCTTCCCGCAAGATTGCGTCCGAGTCGCGGACGATCGTTAGTTTTTCTTCTGTCAATTCGCCAAGGACACGAATGCCTAGACCTGGTCCAGGGAATGGTTGGCGCCATACGATGCTGTCTGGCATGCCAAGTTGAGTCCCTAATTCACGGACTTCGTCTTTGAACAAGGTGTTCAATGGTTCGATCAATTTGAATTGCATGTCTTCAGGTAAACCACCCACATTGTGGTGAGATTTGATGGTTTGCGCAGTTTCGGTTCCTGATTCGATGACGTCGGTATAAAGGGTTCCTTGGGCAAGGAAAGAAACGCCTTCTTCGCCAGCTAGTTTGGTTGCTTCATCATCGAAGACGTACACGAATTCATTTCCGATGATCTTGCGTTTTTCTTCAGGATCAGAAACCCCCGCAAGTTTTGATAGGAAACGTTCTTTGGCATCAACTTTGATGATGTTCAAGCCGAATTTGCCGCCTAGGCTTTCCATTACTTGCTCGGCTTCGCCTTTACGCAAGAGGCCGTGGTCAACAAAAATACAAGTCAGCTGATCGCCGATCGCTTTTTGTAAAAGAACACCAACGACAGAAGAATCGACCCCGCCTGAAAGACCAAGCAAGACTTTTTTGTCGCCCACTTGTTCGCGGATTTTTGCGATTTCCATATCGATGAAGTTGTCCATTGTCCAATCACCTGTACATTGACAAACGTCGATGGCAAAGTGACGCAATAAGTCGTTGCCGTATTCTGAATGGCGAACTTCTGCGTGGAATTGGATACCGTACATTTTGCGCTCGGCATCTTGGATAGAAGCGATCGGGCAATCTTTGCTCGTTGCCACGACATCAAAGCCTGCAGGTGCTTGAGTGACCAAGTCTCCGTGGCTCATCCACACGGTTTGGGTTGCGGGCGTGTTTTGGAAAAGGGCCGCTGCATCAGAAGTGACTTCCAATTCTGCTTTGCCGTATTCACGGTTTTTGGCAGGTTCAACTTTTCCGCCTAATTTATAAGTAATCAACTGCATGCCGTAACAGATCCCTAAAACTGGGATGCCTAACTCAAAAATTTTCTCGTCGATGCCGAAAGAGTTCTCGTCGTAGACGCTGTTTGGTCCGCCAGATAAGATGATCCCTTTTGGGTTCATCGCTTTTACTTCTTCAGCGGTAATGCGGTGGCTCAATAATTCTGAGAAAACACCGAACTCACGAATACGGCGTGTAATCAGCTGGTTGTATTGACTACCGTAATCAAGTACGATAATTTTTTCGACGTTTGGCAAAGTGTCAACGTTTGTCACAATAAATTACCTCAATTCTTTTAGTTTTTATTGAAAAAAGGCTGGGCCTTTTCAACAGCATAATCATAAAAATGAAGCGGTCAATACTTGCGCAAGAACACTTCATCGATCAAATGGTGCTTTGTTTTATGAAGAATTATATCGGCTCTGCTGCGTGTAGGCAAGATATACTCGTGTAAATTCTTTAAATTCACATTTTTCCATACTTCTTTTGCCATTTTAATCGCTTCCTTGCGATCCCCGATCGCATATTGGTAATAATAATTGCTGGGATCTTGAAAGGCAGTGTCTAGTAATGATTCAAATCGTTCCAAATACCATTTTTCAATCAGTGCTGGTTGGGCATCCACGAAAATTGAAAAATCAAAAAAGTCACTGATATAGATTTGTTGGTTGGCAGGCAGTTGCAGGGTATTGATGCCTTCCACGATCAAGATATCTGGTTGACTGATCGTTTCATACGTATCAGGAATAATATTGTAGACTTCATGGGAGTAGACGGGGATCTGAATGTCTGGTTCTCCTGATTTGACCGCATTCAAAAAGTTGATCAAGGCTTCCATATCATAACTTTCTGGAAATCCTTTGCGATTCAAGCTGCCGCGTTCTTCCAAGACTTCGTTCGGGTACAAAAAGCCGTCAGTGGTGATCAGTTGGACGGTTCTGCGGGGAAACAAACGGGCCAATAAATTTTGGACGAGCCGTGCGGTGGTGCTTTTGCCGACGGCGACACTTCCAGCGATGCCGATGATAAAAGGCGGCATTTTGACGTAGCGGTGTAAAAAGAGTCCCTTGCTGAGGGTCAATGATTCAAACTCTTTCATATAAAGATGGATCAGATGGCACAAAGGCACGTAAACATCTTCCACATCTTGGACCGAGATCCGGTCGTTCAAACTTTTGATATTATCCAATTCTTCTTGAGTGAAAGGCATCATGCCGTTCGTATAAAACCCTTGCCATTGCTCACGAGGAATTTGATAAAAATTCATGGTTTCTTGCATAGTAGGCTCCTTTTTTGCGGCATCATCGGTTTCTATTAGAAGCGACGGGCCACTGTTCGAAAGTATTTTACCATAGAAACTTGCGGAACTTGGAAAAAAGACATGATTTCCTTTGCAGAAACAACAAAAAACTGTTTTTTCGTTGTTTTTTTTGCTGGGCGTTTACTTCTGGCTGTTTTTCGGTATGATTAGAAAGAAGCAGCAGACAAATCTTGCAGGGCTTTTTTACTGGTGATTTCACTATGTTCACTTGTTCGAATAGAAGAAACAAGGAAAAACTAGTAGAAACCAGTAGAAAAAACAAGCGAAGAGGAAATAGAAGAAAGGAGCATAACCATGAGTAATCATTACTATACAGAAAATCCTGATACGGCCCATGATTTTGAGCAGTGGTCGTTTGAATTAAGAGGAAAGAACTTTCATTTTGTGACAGATAGCGGGGTGTTTTCCCGTGACACGGTGGACTATGGCTCGCGGGTGCTGATCGATGCGTTTGAGTGGGGGGAGCTGCCAGAAGGAAGTCTGCTGGACGTTGGGTGCGGCTATGGACCTGTTGGCTTAGCGTTGGCTTATGCGAGTCAACGACCTGTAGAGATGATCGATATCAATCAGCGGGCAGTGGATTTGGCAAAAGGCAATGCCCAGCGTAACGGCATTGAACAGGTAGATATCCATCAATCCAATATCTATGCCCAATTAAATCAACCTGCTTATGCGGCGATCCTCAGCAATCCGCCGATTCGGGCAGGAAAAGAAGTCGTTCATGAGATTTTGACGGGGGCGTTTCCTTTGCTTAAAGCAGGCGGGACTTTAACGATCGTGATCCAAAAGAAACAAGGGGCGCCGAGTGCTCAAAAGAAAATGCAAGAGACCTTTGGCAATGCCGAAATCATCAAAAAAGACAAAGGCTATTACATCATTCAAAGCGTAAAAGAAGCGTAGCTGCTCTTTGATTTTCAACAGATCAAAGGCATTGCCAAGACAAGCACTGGTTAGCGGCAACTGGGCAGTTGGTTTCTCAAAAAGCCTTTTGTCATCAGCCTTTGGAGCAATCGCAGCTCCGCTAAAAGAGCTGTCTGTATCATCGGGCCATTTTTGATCAACGAAAAAGAAAGTCGCACACTTGTTGAAAGTGTGCTATTTTTTTTGAGAAAAATTTGCTACACTTTAGGCAAGAGAGGAGAGAAGCAGATGAAATTGACGATTAAACAGATTGCTGAAATGGCTGGCGTCTCTGTCACGACCGTGTCGCAGATCCTAAACAATAAAGGCAGCCGTTTTAGTGAAGAAACCCGAAAGCGGGTCTTAGATATCGTAAATAAATATCACTATAAGCCGGATTTTTTTGCTTCGAATCTTATCAACCGCCATTCAAAAACGATCGGAATGATCGTGCCTGATGTGACGGATTTCTTTTTCTCTAAAGTCATTGAAGGGGCGGAAAGTTATTTCAATCCACTAGGTTACATGCTAGTGTTATGCAATTCGCGCCACAGCCAAGAAAAAGAGGTTCAATATTTGAATGAACTGTCTCATCGTTCGGTAGATGGCATCTTATTAGCGACGCCGCATTTGCTGCCAGAGGATTATTCCTTGAAGAGCGGGTTCTTTGATGACCGACCAATTATTTTAGTCGATCGTGGGATCAATCAGCGGGACAATGGTCGTTTGATCGTGAAAGAATACGAAGGCGCCTACCAAGCCGTCAGCTATTTGATCAAAAATGGTCACCGCAACATTGCGATGCTCAAAGAAATCACCGGCTACTATCAATTAGAGGAACGGTTCAATGGCTATCGCCATGCCTTAAAGGATCATCAGATCCCTTTTAAAGGCCGATATGTAGAAAATGCTGAATTAACGGTTACCGGCGGGTACGAAGCAACGAAGGAATTATTGAAGTATAAAGAGATCACAGCGTTCTTCTGTGGCAACGATGCCATGGCGATCGGCTGTTATCAAGCGATTTATGAGGCGGGCAAAAAAGTACCAGAAGACTACTCGGTGATCGGCTTTGATGCCTTGAAATTATCGGAATACATCACACCACCGCTTACCACGGTCATGCAGCCGACTTTTGAGATCGGGTTTACCGCAGCGAAGTTTTTAGTGGACGCCATTGAGTTTCCGACACGGCGAATTCCAAATAAGATTTTTGATACAAAATTAATTATTCGTGAGAGCGTGAAGACATTGACAAGCGAGAAATAATGCGGTATATTTCTTCTTGTAAGTGTTTTCATAGTTTTGCGATATTTAGTAAACTGTTTTACTAAAGTGGTTTACCCTACGAAAAATTATTGTATAATGTTAAAGGAAGCGAGGGTCATTTCGATGCGAATGGTGGATTTAATTGAAAAGAAACGTGACGGCAAGTCATTGACGAAGGAAGAAATTGACTACATTGTAACTGCGTATACTGAAGGAAGTATTCCAGATTATCAAATGAGTGCCTTGTTGATGGCTATTTTTTATGTAGATATGACAGATGAAGAGATCACGAACTTAACGCTAGCAATGGCAAATTCTGGTGAAGTGATCGACCTATCCTCAATTGAAGGAATCAAAGTCGATAAGCATTCGACTGGCGGTGTTGGTGATACGACCACATTGATCTTAGCGCCCTTAGTGGCTAGTGTTGGCGTACCAGTTGCGAAAATGTCTGGGCGCGGCTTAGGCTATACTGGTGGGACCTTAGACAAGCTTGAAGCGATCCCTGGATTTAAAATCGAGCTTTCTGAAGCCGACTTTATCCGATTAGTCAACGAAAGCAAAGTGGCCGTGATCGGTCAATCAGGAGATTTAGCTCCTGCAGACAAAAAACTGTATGCCTTACGAGATGTGACGGCAACGGTTAGTTCGATCCCATTGATCGCCAGCTCGATCATGAGTAAAAAAATCGCGGCAGGTGCCGATGCGATCGTGTTAGATGTGACCACAGGCGATGGCGCCTTTATGAAAAACTTGGAGGATGCCAAACGCTTAGCCCAAACGATGGTCCGCATCGGAAAATTGGCAAATCGCCAAACGATGGCAGTCATTTCTGATATGTCACAGCCTTTAGGGGAAGCGATCGGCAACAGTTTGGAAGTGGTGGAAGCCATTGAGACGCTGCAAGGAAAAGGACCGAAAGACTTGGAAGAAATGTGCTATGCACTGGGCAGCCAAATGGTCGTTTTAGCGAAAAAAGCTGATTCATTGGAAGAAGCACGCCAACTGTTGGAAGAAGCCCTGCATTCAGGCAAAGCGTTAGAAAAATTCAGACAGATGATCACAGACCAAGGCGGAGACGCTACAGTGATCGATGACCCGAGCAAGATTTTGACAGCGAAATATGAAGTGGAAGTCCCAGCGAAAACGAGCGGCGTGGTGACGAAATTAGTTGCCAATGAGCTAGGGATCGCGGCGATGATGTTAGGGGCAGGTCGTAAGACCAAAGACGAAGACATCGACCATGCCGTGGGCATCAAATTGCATAAGAAAGTTGGCGAATCCGTAAGCAAAGGGGAATCGCTATTGACGATCTATAGCAATACCGAAGCAATCGAGGATGTCAAAGCATTGATCGACCAAAATATTGAAATTGGGGAAGATGGCGCAGAACCGCCATTGATCCATGACATTATTACAGAATAAGGAGCGAATAAAAATGGAATTGAATCGCATGATCGACCACACGATTTTGAAAGCAGACGCAACGGAGGAAGATGTTTTACGAATCATCGAAGAGGCAAAAACCTATCACTTCTATTCTGTCTGCATCAATCCAACGTGGGTTTCATTAGCAGCAGAAAAATTACAAGGTGAACCAACGGCTGTTTGTACCGTGATCGGCTTTCCTTTAGGGGCAAACACATCTGAGGTCAAAGCTTATGAAACAACAGATGCGATCAAAAACGGCGCAGATGAAGTCGATATGGTAATCAACGTAGGTGCCTTGAAATCAAAACAATACAAAAAAGTTCAAGCAGACATCGAAGCAGTCGTTGAAGCAGCCAAAGACAAAGCGCTTGTCAAAGTAATCATTGAAACAGCGTTATTAGACAACGAAGAAATCGTCAAAGCCTGTGAATTAGCCAAAGCAGCTGGTGCAGATTTCGTGAAAACCTCAACTGGCTTTTCAACTGGTGGGGCAGTCGTTGAAGATGTTCGCTTGATGCGTGAAACAGTAGGACCAGAAATGGGTGTCAAAGCTTCTGGTGGTATCCACAACGAAGCAGAAGCTGCAGCTATGGTCGAAGCGGGCGCAAACCGCTTAGGAACAAGCGCAAGTGTTGCTATCGTGACTGGCTCAACAGGTGCTGGCTACTAGGCCTAGCATCAAGTAGCAAAAAATAAAAATAAGAGCGGGGAAGACAATGACAATAGCGAAAAAAGAGTGGATCGACACCGCCGTTTCCGCCTTAGATAAAGCGTATGTGCCGTACTCTAAGTTTCCGGTCGGTGCTTGTCTCGTTGCCAAAAATGGTACGATATATCAAGGGATCAACATTGAAAATGCCTCATATGGCTTAACAAATTGCGCAGAACGAACCGCTTTTTTCAAAGCCGTTTCTGAAGGCGAAAAAGAGTTTCAACATTTGGTTGTGGCGGGTCATACGCCAGAACCGATCTCTCCTTGCGGTGCTTGCCGCCAGGTCATGGTGGAATTTTGTGCGCCAGATATGCCGGTGACCTTAGTCGGCGATGATGGTGTCATCAAAGAAACCACGGTAGAAGGCCTATTGCCTTATTACTTCACGAACAAAGATTTATAAACCATGTTCATTCAGTCGATGCGGCTGTTGAAAAAAACTATATTTTTAGGGGGCTTTACAGCAATGAAAAAAGCAAAATTATTTAGTTTAGGTATTGTTGCAGTAGCTGGGTTGACTTTACTTGGTGCTTGTGGCGGAGGAAATTCAGGTTCAACTGATTCAACTGGCGGCGGTTCTGCAGACGGTACGACTGATGCAGCGCATAGTGTCGCAATCGTTACCGATATCGGTGGGGTGGATGACCGTTCATTCAACCAATCAGCGTGGGAAGGCTTAGAAGCATGGGGTGAGGAACACGGGATCGCTCGCGGTGCTGGTGGTTATGACTACGTGCAATCAAATGAAGCTTCAGAATACACAACCAACGTAAATGGTGCCGTTCAAAATGGTTTCAAAACAGTTTTCGGTGTAGGTTACTTATTGAAAGATTCAATCGCAGCAGCAGCTGACCAAAACCCTGATACACAATTCGGGATCATCGATGATGTGATCGAAGGCAAAGACAACGTTGTTTCAGCAACATTTAAAGATAACGAAGCAGCTTACTTAGCTGGTTTTGCCGCAGCGTATACAACCAAAACAAACAAAGTCGGCTTCATCGGTGGTGAAGAAGGCGTCGTTATCGACCGTTTCGAAGCTGGTTTCATGAAGGGCGTTCAAGACGCAGCTGAAAAATTAGGCAAAGAAATCACGGTTGATCCTCAATATGCAGCATCATTTGGTGATCCTGCTAAAGGGAAAGCATTGGCAGCTTCAATGTACCAAAGTGGCGTTGACGTAATCTTCCACGCATCTGGTGGTACTGGTGCAGGTGTCTTCCAAGAAGCAAAAGCAATCAATGAACAATTGAACGAAGCAGACCTAGAAGATAAAAAAGTTTGGGTCATCGGTGTAGATAGCGATCAACAAGACGAAGGAAAATACACAACTGCTGACGGCAAAGAAGATAACTTCACATTGGCTTCAACATTGAAAGGTGTTGGCGCAGCGGTACAAGATATCTCAACTCGTGCGTTAGAAGACAACTTCCCTGGCGGCGAACACATTGTTTACGGCTTGAAAGATGGCGGTGTAGACATTACTGAAGGGTTCCTTTCAGATGATGCCAAAGCAGCGATCGAAACAGCGAAACAAGACGTGATCGACGGCAAAGTAGAAGTACCAGAAACACCTGAAAAATAAAGTTGTGCTTTTCGGTTATCTTGCCCTAGTTTAGGGCAAGATGATCGTTGTTGGATTACTATGTTGATGAAAGCTACGGGTTTTCATGAGGATAGTAATCATCCTAAGCAATAGCAATTATTTTTTTGACATGACGAATGGTTTGTATAAGCGAATTAGAAAGTAAGGATGTGAGTAATTTGGCTGAGGAAAAATATGTTGTAGAAATGCGTCATATCACCAAAGAGTTTGGAACGTTCAAAGCCAATGACGATGTCAACTTGCAAGTAAGGCCAGGAGAAATCCACGCATTGCTTGGTGAAAATGGAGCGGGCAAGTCGACCTTGATGAATATGCTGTCAGGATTATTGGAACCAACATCTGGTGAAATCTGGATGAATGGTGAAAAAGTGAATATCACGAGTCCGACCGCAGCAAACAAATTGGGGATCGGTATGGTGCATCAGCATTTCATGCTGGTAGACGCCTTTACTGTAACAGAAAATATCATTTTGGGGAGCGAACCCCATCATCTCGGTGTGTTAGATCGCAAGAAAGCCCGCAAAGAAATCAAAAAAGTTTCTGAGCAATATGGTTTATCGGTTGATCCAGATGCCTATGTGCGTGACATCTCTGTTGGGATGGAGCAACGGGTAGAGATCTTGAAGACTCTTTACCGCGGCGCAGATGTACTGATTTTTGATGAACCAACGGCAGTTTTGACACCGCAAGAAATCGAAGAGCTGATCGAAATCATGCGCGGATTGGTGCGTGAAGGCAAATCGATCATCTTGATCACCCACAAACTGGATGAGATCAAAGCGGTGGCAGACCGTTGTACAGTTATCCGTCGGGGACAAGGGATCGGCACTGTCAATGTCAAAGACGTCAGCTCACAACAGTTGGCCGATATGATGGTTGGTCGTTCTGTGTCCTTCAAGACACCGAAGAAAGAAGCGTCACCAAAAGAAGTCGTGCTTTCTGTTGAAAACTTAGTTGTAAAAGAAAACCGTGGCTTAGAAGCAGTTAAAAACTTAAGCTTAGAAGTACGTGCAGGTGAAGTATTGGGGATTGCTGGGATCGATGGCAATGGGCAATCAGAGCTGTTACAAGCCATCACTGGTTTACGGAAAGTCGAAAGCGGCAAGGTCTTGCTGAATGGTGATGACATCACTAACTTCAAGCCTCGGAAAGTCACCGAAGCCGGCGTTGGTCATGTGCCAGAAGACCGCCATAAATACGGGCTTGTCTTGGATATGATGTTATCAGAAAACATCGCCTTGCAAACCTACTACAAAAAACCTTTGAGTAATGCAGGTGTCTTGGATTACGGAGAGATCAACGAGTTTGCTCGTGACTTGATTCAAGAATTTGACGTACGAACAGTCAACGAGATCGTACCAGCACGGGCATTGTCCGGCGGGAATCAACAAAAAGCGATCATCGCACGAGAAATCAGCCGCGATCCTGATCTATTGATCGTTGCCAATCCGACCCGTGGGTTGGATGTTGGAGCGATCGAATTTATCCACAAACGCTTGATTGAACAGCGGGATAAATTCAAAGCGGTGTTGTTAGTCAGCTTTGAATTAGATGAAATTTTGAATGTATCAGACCGCATTGCTGTTATTCATGCTGGTGAGATCGTTGGGGTCGTTGATCCGAAAGAAACATCAGAGAAAGAGCTTGGCTTGTTGATGGCAGGGTACTCCTTGGAGGAAGCAAGACGAGAGCTGCAAATGGAGGAAGTAGGTGGTTCGGTTGAATAACCGCAAAGAAAAGATCCGCAATATATTAGTGCCGATCATCGCTGTCTTGTTGGGATTCGTCCTTGGCGGGATCATCATGGCGGCCTTCGGCTACAGCCCAATCACAGGGTATACACAAATGTTTCGGACCGTTTTTATCAACGGACAAACAGGTGGGTTAAATGCCCGCAACATTGGTGAGATTTTTGTTACAGCAGGGCCATTGATCTTTACCGCTCTGGGGTTTGCCGTTGCAAACTCAGCCGGATTCTTCAATATCGGTCTTTCTGGTCAAGCGCTAGCAGGTTGGGTTGCCAGTATCTGGGTCGCACTAGCGATGCCAGATGCGCCTCGGTTGGTGGTCTTGCCATTAGCCGTGATCGTAGGGGCTTTATGCGGGGCGATCGCAGCTGCGATTCCTGGTTTCCTACGGGCATTCTTTGGAACAAGTGAAGTCATCGTGACGATCATGATGAACTATATCTTGCTTTATACGGGGAACCATTTAGTCAATAATGTGATGAGCGAATCCATGATCACGACAAAAGGGGTCACAAAAATGGTGGGGGAAAATGCCTCCATGCAGACGCCGTTTCTAGCAAGCATCACGAGCAACTCTCGCTTGAACTTAGGGATCTTCTTAGCCTTGATCTTCTTAGTTTTGGTTTGGTTCTTGATGAAAAAAACCACTCTTGGTTATGAAATCCGCGCGGTGGGCTTGAACCCAAGCGCTTCTGAATATGCGGGGATGAGCAGCAAACGGACGATCATTATCTCCATGATCATCTCTGGAACGCTTGCTGGATTAGGTGGAGTCGTTCAAGGACTAGGAACGTTTGAAAACTTCTTCGTTCAAGGGTCATCATTGAGCATCGGTTTTGACGGTATGGCTGTATCCTTGTTAGGAAGCGGCTCATCGATCGGAATCTTGCTTTCAGCCCTCTTGTTCAGTATTTTGAAATTAGGTGGACAAGGCATGCAGTTTGCAGGTATTCCATCTGAATTAGTCGATGTCAATATCGCAATTATTATTTTCTTCGTAGCGATCAGCTTTGTGATTCGTTTCTTGTTGGCAAAAATCTTTGACGGCAAAAAAGAAGCGCTGGTCGTACAGGAGATTGAAGCCCAACCAAACGATCAAGATCAGGAAGGAGGAACCATCTAATGGATATTAGTTTAATTTCTTCGATCGTCACTCAAACATTGATTTATGCGTCTCCTCTGATTTTGACGGCGCTAGGTGGCGTGTTCTCAGAGCGCAGCGGGATCGTTAACGTGGGTCTTGAAGGAATCATGGTTATGGGTGCTTTTAGCTCGATTGTTTTCAATATTGAATTTGCGTCACAATTTGGTGCGTGGACACCATGGTTAGGGATGCTCGTCGGCGGACTTGTCGGTGTGGTTTTCTCCTTGCTGCATGCGGTGGCAACCATCAACTTCCGTGCCGACCACATCATCAGTGGTACGGTGATGAACTTGATGGCACCAGCTTTGGCTGTGTTCTTAGTCAAAGCGATCTACAACAAAGGGCAAACGGATAACATCCAACGGACATTGGGGTATTTCAATTTCCCGATTCTTAAAGATATTCCTATCATTGGCCCGATTTTCTTTAATCAAACATTCTTACCGGCGTACTTCGCTATTTTGATCTCAGTGATCGCGTGGTTCGTGATTTTCAAAACACGCTTTGGGTTGCGTCTTCGTTCTGTCGGTGAGCATCCACAAGCAGCGGATACCTTAGGGATCAATGTTTACGTGATGCGCTACTCAGGTGTCTTGATCTCTGGTTTCCTTGGCGGGATGGGCGGTGCCTTGTTTGCTCAATCGATCGCGGGTCGCTTTGCCGTGACAACGATCGCCGGTCAAGGGTTTATCTCGATGGCTGCGATGATCTTTGGTAAATGGAATCCACTTGGTGCGATGGGAGCTGCGATTTTCTTCGGTTTTGCGCAAAACATCAGTATCGTAGGTGGCCAACTGCCAATCATCTCTTCCATTCCAGCGGTTTACTTACAAGCTGCGCCTTATGCCTTGACGATCATCGTGCTCGTTCTTTTCCTTGGAAAAGCTGCTGGTCCGAAAGCTAACGGGAAGAACTACATTAAATCTAAATAATTTTTCAGTATGAAAGGGTGGGGCTATGGGACATGAATGTGTTGCTGTGTCCTGCCCTTTTTCTATCCTCTGGGTGAAAGGAACGCATCAGGAAATTTCCAAAGCAACCCAGCGCAATTTTTGCTTAAGTTTAGTATGATAGAGGTAGTAGATCCGCTTGTAAAAGCATAAAATAAAGAAAGTAGGGAATAGAATGTTTAAACGTGTACACTTGATCGTGATGGATTCAGTCGGAATTGGTGAAGCACCTGATGCGGCAGCTTTTGGTGATGTCGGTTCAGATACGTTAGGCCATATTGCAAAAGAAGCAGGCTTGACGATCCCTCACTTGGAACAATTAGGCCTAGGGACGATCCGTCCTTTAGAAGGCGTGAAGGCGGTAGCTGACCATGATGGGTATGCAACCAAATTGGAAGAAGTTTCCGTTGGGAAAGATACGATGACGGGGCACTGGGAGATCATGGGCTTGAATATCCAAAAACCTTTCCGCGTATTTCCCGATGGGTTTCCCGATGAATTGCTGCAACAGATCGAAACGTTCTCAGGACGTAAAATCGTCTGCAATGCGCCGTATTCAGGGACAGCAGTCATTGATGATTTCGGCGAACATCAAATGAAAACAGGCGATCTGATCGTTTACACCTCGGCTGACCCAGTGTTGCAGATCGCTGCGCATGAGGAAATCATTCCATTAGAAGAATTGTATCGTATTTGTCAGTACGTTCGGGACATCACGAAAGATGAGCCATATATGATCGGCCGCATCATCGCGCGTCCGTATGTCGGTGAGCCTGGAAACTTTACTCGTACGAGCAATCGTCATGACTACGCACTCGATCCATTTGGCCATACAGTGTTAGATTCCTTGAAAGAAGCTGGAAAAGACGTGATCGCCGTAGGGAAGATCAATGATATCTTCAACGGACAAGGAATCACCGATTCTGTACGGACGAAGAGCAATATGGACGGTGTGGATCAATTACTGAAGGTGATGAAACAAGACTTTACGGGTCTAAGCTTTACGAACTTGGTCGACTTCGATGCGCTTTATGGTCACCGTCGCGATGTCGTAGGGTATGCCCATGCCATTGAAGATTTTGATTTGCGTATTCCAGAACTTTTAGAAGCAATGGGAGACGAGGATCTGTTGTTGATCACAGCTGACCACGGCAATGACCCAACCTTTACGGGAACGGATCACACGAGAGAATATGTGCCATTATTAGCGTACAGCAAGAAATTCCAAGGCCAAGGCAAATTGCCACAAGGCTACTATGCGGATATTTCCGCAACGATCGCTGAAAACTTTGGTGTTTCAGCTACAGAAAACGGAACAAGCTTTTTACAACATTTAAACTAGAGGTGATGAAATGACAACGTTACATGAGAAATTACAAGAAACAACGGCATTTATCCAAGAAAGCGGCGTCGGTGAAGTGGAATTTGGGTTGATTTTAGGATCTGGCTTAGGTGAATTAGCCGATGAGATCGAAAACCCAATCGTGTTGCCTTACAACGATATCCCGCATTTTCCTGTTTCGACAGTGGTTGGTCATGCAGGACAATTGGTCTATGGAACATTAGCTGGGAAAAAAGTCTTAGCGATGCAAGGACGATTCCATTATTATGAAGGCCATTCGATGCAGACGGTTACTTACCCCGTCCGTGTGATGGCGGCATTGAAAGCTCACTCTTTAGTCGTGACCAATGCCTGTGGCGGCGTAAACGAAAGCTTCCAGCCGGGAGACTTGATGTTGATCACCGATCAAATCAACTTTATGGGGGACAACCCACTGATTGGTGAAAACGAAGAAGAAATGGGTCCACGTTTCCCAGATATGAGCCAAGCCTACCATTTGCCTTATCGGGAAGCGGCACAAAAAGTTGGTGCATCAAAAGGATTGCACTTAAAAGAAGGCGTCTATATGGGCTTCTCAGGTCCTACGTATGAAACGCCAGCAGAGATCCGCTTTGCTCGGACGATCGGCGCCGATGCTGTCGGTATGTCGACTGTCCCAGAAGTGATCGTTGCTGTTCACAGTGGCTTGAAAGTCTTAGGTGTTTCTTGTATCACAAACTTGGCAGCTGGTATGCAAGCGAGCTTGAATCATGAAGAAGTCGTGGAAACGACGGAACGGGTCAAGGCAGAATTTAAAGCGTTGATCAAAGAAACGTTAGCAGTACTATAAAAAGCAGACCAAAGGAGAAAAACGAATGAGCGTTCATATCGAAGCAAAAGCAGGCGAGATCGCAGACAAAATCTTGTTACCAGGTGATCCACTGCGGGCAAAATATATTGCTGAAACATTTTTAGAAGACCCGATCTGTTACAACAACGTTCGGGGGATGTTGGGCTATACAGGCGTTTATAAGGGCGAGCGGGTCTCTGTCCAAGGAACCGGCATGGGCATGCCTTCAGCGAGTATCTATGCCCATGAATTGATCAACTCTTACGGCGTGAAGAAATTGATTCGGGTCGGTACGTGTGGTGCCATCTCAAAAGATGTCCACGTGCGTGATCTTGTGATTGCCCAAGCGGCAGCAACAAGTTCATCGATGGTAGCAAAAAACTTCCAAAGTTTCCATTTCCCACCAATCGCTGACTTTGCACTGTTGCGTAAAGCCTATGATACAGCGATTGAATCAGGATTTACGACTCACGTCGGTAACATCTTATCTGAAGATACCTTCTACAAAGATGACATGACGGAAACGTTACAGTTGGCAGACCTTGAGGTGATGGGTGTTGAGATGGAAGCCGCAGCCTTATACTATTTAGGGGCGAAATTCCACGTTCAAACTTTAGCGATCTGTACCGTCAGCGACCACATCATCACTGGAGAAGAAACAACGCCAGAAGAAAGACAAACGACATTTAACGACATGATCAAAGTTGGCTTAGAAACAGCGATCGCGTAAAAAAGATACCGCAGGATCGGTGCATGAACGATGCGAAGGCTGCTTGCTTTTGATAGAGCAAGCAGCCAAATCGTATTGGTTTGCATGCAACCGAGAATGTGTTATCTTTTTTTGTTGGCCAAAAGCCACGAAGAAGCGTTGCACTTTTGCCAGAAAATGGTTTAATGAAAAGAAAAGGTGTAAAAAGGAGACGAGACAATGAATAATTTTACGTTTCATGTAACGACGGACATTCGTTTTGGGAAAGACCGTCTGAACGAGCTGCCAGAAGTACTGAATACATTTGGAAAAAACGTCTTGCTAGTCTATGGTGGCGGCAGTATCAAGAAAAACGGTTTGTACGATGCAGTCATGGCGCAATTGACTGCCAACGGCAATCAAGTCACTGAATTGACTGGTGTCGATCCAAATCCACGAATCGAAACCGTTCGTCAAGGAGCTGCTCTTTGTCGTTCAGAAAAGATCGACGTCATTTTAGCTGTTGGCGGCGGTTCTGTAATTGATTGCAGCAAAGTGATCGCTGGGGCGGCTTGCAGTGAGCAAGAGCCTTGGGACTTAGTTCTTTCCAGAAGCTATCAAGGACCAGCGATTCCATTAATAACGATCTTGACCCTTGCGGCTACTGGCAGTGAAATGAATCGCGGCGCGGTGATCTCTAATCTAGAAACGAAACAAAAACTTGGTGTTCACGGACCCGAATTTTTACCGAAAGTATCTTTTTTAGATCCAACAACGACCTTTAGTGTCAGTCGCTATCAAACGGCTGCCGGTTCAGCGGATATCATGAGCCATCTGATTGAAAATTATTTCAGTAAAACAGAAGGAACAGATGTCCAAGACGGTGTAGCAGAAGGATTGCTAAAAGCAGTCATTAAAAATCTGCCCATCGCATTAAATGACCCCACAGACTATGATGCACGGGCGAATTTGATGTGGGCGAGCACCTTAGCCTTAAATGGTTTGACTGGAAGCGGCAAGGGTGGTGCTTGGTCTTGTCATGCGATGGAGCATGAGTTGAGTGCGTTTTATGACATTACCCATGGCATCGGCTTAGCGATCCTGACCCCACGCTGGATGCTTCATGTATTGAATGAAGAAACGGCGCCGAAATTTGCGCGGTTTGCTAGAGAAGTCTTTGGTGTCCAAGAAGCAGTGCCAGAATTAGCTGCCCGAATGGGGATTCAAAAACTGTATGACTTTTTTGCTTCTTGCGATATTCCGATGACTTTGCCAGAAGTAGGGATCGCCGATGACACCCATTTTGCTGAAATGGCGGCTCAAGCAGTTCAATTCAGCTCTATTGCAACAAATGCGTATGTACCGCTGCAAGAAGAAGACGTGATTGCAATCTACCAAGATTCCTTGACTCCTTCAACCTATCTTTAATCATAAAAAAGACCGTTCCTGCGACTTGGTTGTCGCGGAGCGGTCTTTTTATTTACCCTTCAGAAGAAAAAGCCAAACGGGCCATTAGCTGATCTGCAATCAAGGCGTGTCCAGCAGGAGTGGGGTGCACCCCGTCATCGCCTGTCAGTGCCTGCGGGGAGCTAGCGACGGCTGCTTCGGCAAACAAGCCATCCAGCGGCAGCAGCTGACAATGAAAGGCGGCAGCTAAGCGACGAACGATTTGGATTTTCGGATCAAGATCGATCCGCCAAGTTTGGCGATCTTCAGGATATGGCAAAACAAAAGGTTCCAGCAAGAAAATGCGCGTGATCCCCTGTTGGGTCACTTGTTCCAGAATTTGACGGTAGGTTGCCTCAAAGGACGTTGCGGCCTCTTCTGAACCAAAATCGGGACCACCGGCATTGTGCCACGTGTCGTTGATCCCAATCATAAAGATCAAGACGTCAGGTGCTAATTGAAGGCAATCTTCTTGGAGACGGGCTAAGACGTCGGCAGCTTTGTTGCCGCCGATCCCCCGATTATAAAAGGTAAAGTCCGCAGTGGGGAATTTCTCTGCCAGCTGATCGGCAACGAGACGGGCAAACCCCTGTCCTAAATCGTGGGGATCTTGGCGATCACGATCGCAATCTGTGATGCTGTCACCTAAAAATAAAACGGTATCATTTTTGACTAGTTTCATAATAAGCTCCTTTCGAGTACGCCCTCAATTATAAAAGAGGGGGGAGGAAATGCCAATAAAAAAACTGCCCTTTTTTAAAAAAGGGCAGCGATAAGCGAGGCTTATAAGTAGTATTTTTTCGCAACAGTCAAATCATCGTTCAATTCATAAACAAGTGGTTGACCAGTTGGGATCTCAAGATCCATGATATCTTCGTCAGAAATACCTTCGATATGTTTTGCTAATGCACGTAGAGAGTTTCCGTGAGCCGCAACTAAGACAGTTTTGTCGTCTTTTAATGCTGGGGCGATTTCATCTTGCCAGAAAGGCAATGCACGTTCTAAAGTAACTTTTAAGTTTTCTCCACCAGGTACGTCGCGAGGGTCAAGCATTGCATAACGACGGTCGTTTGCAGCAGAACCTTCATCTGAAGCTTCCATCAATGGAGGTAAAACATCGTAAGAACGACGCCAGATGTGTACTTGTTCGTCACCGTATTTTTCAGCAGTTTCTTTTTTATTTAAACCTTGTAATTTACCGTAATGACGTTCGTTTAAGCGCCATGATTTGATCGTTGGTACCCAAAGTTGATCAGAATATTCTAAAATGTAATTACAAGTTTTGATGGCACGAGTTAAAACAGATGTGTAAGCAACGTCAAATTCGATGCCTGCTTCTTTGATTTTACGTCCGCCTTCGATTGCTTCTTCGACACCTTCTGGCGCTAGATCAACATCAGCCCAACCGGTAAACTGGTTTAATTTGTTCCATTCGCTTAGTCCATGACGAGAAAATACTAATTTTGGCATGTAAAACTCTCCTTTAGATATTCGATATTTTTCTGAAATTTTCAATTCCGTATTTATTGTACACTCTTTCTCAAAGAATTTCCATGGTTTTGGAGGAAAAGCTGGGGGAAAACGCCATTCTTAAGGAAAAACAAAAGGGGATCATTAAAAAGAGGACCGCTTTTGTTTCATGCTGTTCTAGGGGGAGTCGACAACTATGAACGTAACTTGTTCCATTCTTCTTCGGATAATTTTATGTATTTATAGCATGTACCTACAGAAACACCGCATTTTTCAGAAATATATTGAATCGTTTCTTTTTTCTCGTAGTACAATTGACGGATTTTTTTGATCGTTTTCGGATCGATTTTTGGACGACCGCCAATTTTGCCTTTTTTGCGGGCTTTATTTAAGCCGACCAGCGTGCGCTCTTTGATGAGTGAGCGTTCCATGATCGCAAGTCCTTCCATTAAATTGAAGTAAACCTGTCCCATCGGACCGCGGGTATCGATTTGTTCTGCCAGTGAAACCAGATGAAGCTCTCGCTGTTTTAATAGATCAGTGAGATCGGTCAGCTGTTTGGTGGTTTTCCCTAAACGATGCAGTTCCGTAACGACTAAGGTGTCGCCGGGCTGCATTTGTGCCACCACTGACTCCAATGAATGATTTTCTTCACTTTCTTTCACGCTAAATGTCTCATGGAAAAATTCATGACACCCAAATTCTTCGAGCTTGTTTAATTGTTCACTTGTTGAGTTGTCGGTGATCGTTGAACGAGCATAGCCTATGATTTTCATAAACCCTCCTACCTTTCCCTTTTTATTGAATGTATCATAATTATTTCTTAAATGATAGGGTAATTTGCACAAAAAATAATAAAAATTAAGTCGATTGAAGAAAAATAACGAAAAAAAAGAAGCATTATCGCTCCTCTTTTTTGTTTCCTTTATCTAACGTGCTTGGTACTCGGGCCTTCAGGCAATCCAACAATGATCGTATGGACCATATCCAAAAACAGACCGTGTTCAACCACGCCTACTGTAGCATCTAATTCCTGTGCCAACTCAGTAGGGGCGGTGATCGTTTCTAGATGAAGATCGATGATGTAATTGCTACAATCGGTTTTTAACGGTTCGCCTTCTTCATTCAGACGCAGTTTTGGATGGTAGTTTTTCTTCTCGAACAGACGCAACAGCTGTTGGCTGCCATAAGGGATCACTTCCACTGGCAACGGGAAGGCACCAAGTGTTTCGACCATTTTCGATTCATCAACGATCCACAAGACTTTTTTGGAGTTAGACGCCACGATTTTTTCGAATAAAAGGGCTGCACCGCCGCCTTTGATGCCATGATAATCCTGGCTGATCTCATCTGCACCGTCGATCGTTAGATCCACAGCGTCCACTTCATCGATGGTGCGAATCGGGATACCTAATCCTTCTGCTTGTTTTTTCGATGCCCAAGAAGTTGGGACACCCGTGATTGATAGACCTTCTTCTTTTACCCGTCGACCCAGTTCTTCAATCATGTAGTAGGCTGTTGAGCCAGTGCCCAAGCCAACCACCATGCCATCTTTTACATAACTAGCCGCTTCAATGCCGACCATTTCTTTTAGGTTCATTTTCTTCCCGCCTTTTTTAAATAAATGCTTTGTCTCTATTATATAGGAAGAAGCGTAAAATTTGCGGATTTTTTCGTAACAGATTTCTTTTGAAAAAAGCTTAGGGGGATACTTGACAGGTAAGAATAAGCATGATATTCTATCAAAGGTGCTTTATCTACAGGTCTCTCGTTGGAGACGTGCTGACTGTCTATCAAAGCATAGTTGATATGAATGCAGAGAATGCATTATTTTTTATCGCAAAAAAAGAACCACCTGGATGTGTGGGACTATAAAGCGAATCAAGGAAGGAGGACAACTAGGGATGCCTACAATTAATCAATTAGTACGTAAACCTCGTAAATCCAAGGTTGAAAAATCAAATTCACCAGCATTGAACAAAGGATATAACAGTTTCAAGAAAGCTCAAACGAATGTTAACTCACCTCAAAAGCGTGGGGTAGCTACTCGTGTGGGAACTATGACACCGAAAAAACCGAACTCAGCTCTACGTAAATATGCGCGTGTTCGTTTGTCAAACTTGATTGAAGTGACAGCTTATATTCCAGGTATCGGACACAACTTACAAGAACACAGCGTGGTCTTGTTACGTGGTGGACGTGTAAAAGACTTACCAGGGGTACGTTACCATATCGTTCGTGGTGCATTGGATACTGCCGGTGTTAACGATCGTAAACAATCTCGTTCTAAATATGGTACAAAACGTCCTAAAGCTTAATCTTTAAGACAAACAGATCAAATGAATCTTATTTAAATCAGAACTGATATCTCGGAAGGAGGAGTTACGGATGCCTCGTAAAGGTCCTGTTGCAAAACGTGATGTTTTACCAGATCCTATTTATAACTCAAAATTAGTAACTCGTTTGATCAACCGTGTAATGGTTGATGGTAAACGCGGTGTTGCTGCAAATATTATCTACAATGCTTTTGGCATTATCAAAGAATCTACAGGAAATGATCCATTGGAAGTTTTCGAACAAGCAATGAAAAACATTATGCCTGTATTGGAAGTTAAAGCTCGCCGTGTCGGTGGTTCTAACTACCAAGTACCAGTAGAAGTACGTCCTGAACGTCGTACAACTCTAGGTCTTCGTTGGGTGGTAAACTACGCTCGTTTGCGTGGCGAACACACAATGGAAGAACGTCTTGCAAAAGAAATCATGGATGCAGCAAACAACACTGGTGCTTCTGTGAAAAAACGCGAAGACACACACAAAATGGCGGAAGCCAACCGCGCATTTGCTCACTATCGTTGGTAAGATCCTCACTGCTTTTTATTGGAAGGTACTGAGACAACCTTAGCTTAAGTTAAGTAAGAATGAGAGGGGAACAACCTAGAATGGCAAGAGAATTTTCGCTAGAAAAAACTCGTAATATCGGGATCATGGCCCACGTTGACGCTGGTAAAACAACGACAACTGAACGTATCCTTTATTACACAGGTAAAATCCATAAAATTGGTGAAACACATGAAGGTGCTTCTCAAATGGACTGGATGGAACAAGAACAAGAACGTGGGATTACAATCACTTCTGCTGCGACAACTGCGCAATGGAAAGAAAACCGCGTAAATATCATCGACACACCAGGACACGTGGACTTCACAATCGAAGTGCAACGTTCATTGCGTGTACTTGATGGTGCTGTAACTGTGTTGGACTCACAATCAGGTGTAGAACCTCAAACAGAAACAGTTTGGCGTCAAGCGACAGATTACCGCGTACCGCGTGTTGTATTCTGTAACAAAATGGACAAAATTGGTGCAGACTTCTTATACTCTGTATCAACTTTACATGATCGTTTACAAGCAAATGCTCACCCAATCCAATTACCAATTGGTGCGGAAGATGACTTTACTGGTATTATCGACTTAGTAAAAATGAAAGCTGAAATCTACACAAATGACTTAGGAACTGAAATCCAAGAGACTGAAATTCCTGAAGAATACGTAGAATTAGCTGAAGAATGGCGCGAAAAATTAATCGAAGCTGTTGCTGATACTGATGAAGAACTAATGATGAAATTCTTGGAAGGTGAAGAAATCACTGAAGAAGAATTGAAAGCTGGTATTCGTCAAGCAACATTGACTGTTGACTTTTTCCCTGTTCTTTGCGGATCTGCCTTTAAAAACAAAGGGGTTCAATTGATGTTGGATGCAGTCATCGACTACTTGCCTTCACCACTTGATGTTCCTGCGATTAAAGGGATCAATCCTAAAACAGACGAAGAAACTGATCGTCCGGCTGACGATGAAGCACCATTTGCTTCATTAGCATTTAAAGTAATGACTGACCCATTCGTAGGTCGTTTGACATTCTTCCGTGTGTATTCAGGTATCTTGAACTCTGGATCATACGTATTGAATGCTTCAAAAGGCAAACGCGAACGTATCGGTCGTATCCTACAAATGCACGCCAACACTCGTGCTGAAATCCAAACAGTATACTCAGGCGATATCGCCGCTGCTGTTGGTTTGAAAGACACAACAACTGGGGATACACTATGTGATGAAAAATCACCAGTAATCCTTGAATCAATCGAATTCCCAGAACCAGTTATCGAAGTCGCTGTTGAGCCTAAATCAAAAGCTGACCAAGATAAAATGGGGGTTGCTTTACAAAAACTTGCTGAAGAAGATCCATCATTCCGTGTGGAAACAAACGCTGAAACAGGCGAAACTGTTATCGCTGGTATGGGAGAACTTCACTTGGACGTCTTAGTTGACCGTATGCGTCGCGAATTTAAAGTTGAAGCAAACGTAGGTGCGCCTCAAGTTTCTTATCGTGAAACATTCCGTGCAGCAACACAAGCGGAAGGTAAATTTGTACGTCAGTCTGGTGGTAAAGGTCAATACGGTCACGTATGGGTCGAATTTACACCAAACGAAGAAGGTAAAGGCTTCGAATTCGAAAACGCGATTGTCGGTGGTGTGGTTCCTCGTGAATACATCCCAGCAGTTGAAAAAGGACTTGAAGACTCAATGGCGAACGGTGTCTTAGCCGGTTACCCATTAGTAGACATCAAAGCAAAACTTTATGATGGTTCATACCATGATGTCGATTCAAGTGAAACTGCCTTCCGTGTTGCAGCTTCTATGGCTTTACGTGCTGCAGCGAAGAAAGCAAACCCAGTAATTCTTGAACCAATGATGAAAGTAGTTATCACTGTACCAGAAGATTACTTAGGTGATGTTATGGGTCACGTAACTGCTCGTCGTGGACGCGTAGAAGGAATGGAAGCACACGGTAACTCACAAATCGTGAACGCAATCGTGCCATTAGCTGAAATGTTCGGTTACGCAACAACACTTCGTTCATCAACACAAGGTCGCGGTACGTTCATGATGACATTTGATCACTATGAAGATGTACCTAAATCTGTTCAAGAAGAAATCATCAAGAAAAACGGCGGCAAAGCTGAATAATTGATGGAAGTATAGGAAATTAAGTAAAAAGCTATATTTTTTTCTGAGTTTCGTGTACAATATTATCGATGATAAGGGATGGGGAGCTGCGGCTCCCTACCTATCAAATATAAAAAATAAACTGCATTTTTAGGAGGAACATTTTAAAATGGCAAAAGAAAAATTTGACCGTTCTAAACCCCACGTAAACATTGGTACGATCGGACACGTTGACCATGGTAAAACTACACTTACAGCTGCTATCACAACTGTATTATCTAAAAAAGGTTTGGCTCAAGCTTCAGCTTACGACCAAATCGATGGCGCTCCAGAAGAACGCGAACGCGGAATCACTATCTCAACTGCTCACGTTGAGTACGAAACTGAAGCACGTCACTATGCTCACGTTGACTGCCCAGGACACGCGGACTACGTTAAAAACATGATCACTGGTGCTGCTCAAATGGACGGCGCGATTTTAGTAGTATCTGCTGCTGATGGTCCTATGCCTCAAACACGTGAACACATCTTGTTATCACGTAACGTTGGTGTACCATACATCGTTGTTTTCTTAAACAAAATGGATATGGTTGATGACGAAGAATTACTAGAATTAGTTGAAATGGAAGTTCGTGACTTATTGTCAGAATATGACTTCCCAGGCGACGATGTTCCTGTAATCGCTGGTTCTGCTTTGAAAGCTCTTGAAGGCGATGCTTCATACGAAGAAAAAATCATGGAATTAATGGCTGCAGTTGACGAATACGTTCCAACTCCAGAACGTGACACTGACAAACCATTCATGATGCCAGTCGAAGACGTATTCTCAATCACTGGACGTGGTACTGTTGCTACAGGCCGTGTTGAACGTGGACAAGTTCGCGTTGGTGACGAAGTTGAAATCGTTGGTATTGCTGAAGAAACTGCTAAAACAACTGTAACTGGTGTTGAAATGTTCCGTAAATTGTTAGACTATGCTGAAGCAGGGGATAACATTGGTGCATTGCTACGTGGTGTTGCTCGTGAAGACATCCAACGTGGACAAGTATTGGCTAAAGCTGGTACAATCACACCTCATACAAAATTTAAAGCTGAAGTTTACGTTTTAACAAAAGAAGAAGGTGGACGTCACACACCATTCTTCACTAACTACCGTCCTCAGTTCTACTTCCGTACAACTGACGTAACTGGTGTTGTTGAATTGCCAGAAGGAACTGAAATGGTTATGCCTGGTGATAACGTAACAATCGACGTTGAATTGATCCACCCAATCGCTATCGAAGACGGAACTCGTTTCTCAATTCGTGAAGGCGGACGTACTGTTGGTTCAGGCGTTGTAACTTCAATCCAAGCTTAATTTGATTGATCGAAGAGCAAAAGCGTACGCGCTTTTGCTCTTTTTTTGGCTCTTTGTCAATAAGGACTGATGAGTTGTGCAAAATCAAATCTGGGTCAGAATGAACCACATTCTGGCTCAGATTTTTTGTTATCTTACATTGATTAATTGATTGATCAAAAAGATTCTAATTCTCATGTTCTCAAATGATTTAAATCCGTAGGATACTCGTTTCATTGTCTTTATGTGGGTATTCTTCGCTTCTATTTTTCCATTGGAATAAGGATAGATCATTGCGTTGGTGATGCCTTCTTCATAGGTCAGAAGGTTTTGAAGCTTTTCCCGAAAGCTGTCATCTAACGTTTCGGGAAGTTCTGCCAATAAGGAGAAAAATAAGTCAGGGTCTTTGTCTCGAAAGGCTTCAACTAATTCATGAAAAAAGGGATACGCCTCCTTTAGGGGCGGAGAAAACTCAAGCAATCGATCAATCATCATTGCTTCAGTAAGAAATGGGTATTTTGGTGCTCGGAAATTTTTCCATGTTTTGTATTCATAATGGTTGATGTTTGCACGATTTTTTAGCAAAAAGCGCCAGTTCTTTTTCAGTTTTTCTGCCTGGCTTTTCTGTCCGGCTTTACGAAGTTCATTCATTTCACGGATACGCAACTCATTGAACGCTTGATTCATGTGTTTGACAATATGAAACCGATCAATCACGACTTTCGCATTTGGCAGAACACGTTTGGTGAGCTGGAAGTAGGCGGCGTTCATGTCTGTCACCAAGAATTCTACTTCTTCTGGATTGGTACAACCTAAGAAATAGCTTGTTAATCGAGGTAATTTACGCGTAGGCAAAACATCTATTAATTTTCCTGTTTCGCCATCTGCACAAATAAAGCTCATTTTATCTTCTATAGAAGCATGCGAACGAAATTCATCAACCATCAATACTCTGGGGAGAATCTTCTTAGATTGCTTTGGTAAATAGCTTTTAAACTCTTTCAATGTACGAATAACGGTGGTCAAAGATACCTGACAGCTTTTCGCAATAAAAGATAAAGATACTTTTTCAGTCAGTAAAGAAGCAATTTTATATCTAACATGATTTGCGATTGAATGTCTGGGTTGGACAAAATAACTTTGAGCCGTCCAATGGGTTCGGCAGTTTTTACAGGTATAGCGCTGCTTTTTTAGGCGCATAACCAAAGGCATATGATTGTATTGTTCAAAACGGACAATCGTTTCCTTCTTCCCATTTTTCACTATAATTGCTTTCCCGTTTCCATCTACCACAGTAGAACCACAACTTCTACAAGCACGAGGAGTAGGCGAGAGAACAGCATCGACGACCAACGTCTTTTTCTTCTGAAGGGTCTCGTAAGAGACCTCTGTAATCATCAAATCTTTCTCTATTATTCTCAGCATTTTTTTGATAGAATCATTCATATAGCATATCGTCCTCTCAGTTGTTTATTTTGTGGTGATTTAATCATACTAGAGAACGATATGTTTTTTAATACCTAAAATGAAAATGGGGCTGAAGAATCAATTCTGATTCATCAGTCCCATAAATTATAGAGCCATTTTTTGTTATCTTACATTGATTAATTGATTGATCAAAAAGATTCTAATTCTCATGTTCTCGAATGATTTAAATCCGTAGGATACTCGTTTCATTGTCTTTATGTGGGTATTCTTCGCTTCTATTTTTCCATTGGAATAAGGATAGATCATTGCGTTGGTGATGCCTTCTTCATAGGTCAGAAGGTTTTGAAGCTTTTCCCGAAAGCTGTCATCTAACGTTTCGGGAAGTTCTGCCAATAAGGAGAAAAATAAGTCAGGGTCTTTGTCTCGAAAGGCTTCAACTAATTCATGAAAAAAGCGATACGCCTCCTTTAGGGGCGGAGAAAACTCAAGCAATCGATCAATCATCATTGCTTCAGTAAGAAATGGGTATTTTGGTGCTCGGAAACTTTTCCATGTTTTGTATTCATAATGGTTGATGTTTGCACGATTTTTTAGCAAAAAGCGCCAGTTCTTTTTCAGTTTTTCTGCCTGGCTTTTCTGTCCGGCTTTACGAAGTTCATTCATTTCACGGATACGCAACTCATTGAACGCTTGATTCATGTGTTTGACAATATGAAACCGATCAATCACGACTTTCGCATTTGGCAGAACACGTTTGGTGAGCTGGAAGTAGGCGGCGTTCATGTCTGTCACCAAGAATTCTACTTCTTCTGGATTGGTACAACCTAAGAAATAGCTTGTTAATCGAGGTAATTTACGCGTAGGCAAAACATCTATTAATTTTCCTGTTTCGCCATCTGCACAAATAAAGCTCATTTTATCTTCTATAGAAGCATGCGAACGAAATTCATCAACCATCAATACTCTTGGGAGAATCTTCTTAGATTGCTTTGGTAAATAGCTTTTAAACTCTTTCAATGTACGAATAACGGTGGTCAAAGATACCTGACAGCTTTTCGCAATAAAAGATAAAGATACTTTTTCAGTCAGTAAAGAAGCAATTTTATATCTAACATGATTTGCGATTGAATGTCTGGGTTGGACAAAATAACTTTGAGCCGTCCAATGGGTTCGGCAGTTTTTACAGGTATAGCGCTGCTTTTTTAGGCGCATAACCAAAGGCATATGATTGTATTGTTCAAAACGGACAATCGTTTCCTTCTTCCCATTTTTCACTATAATTGCTTTCCCGTTTCCATCTACCACAGTAGAACCACAACTTCTACAAGCACGAGGAGTAGGCGAGAGAACAGCATCGACGACCAACGTCTTTTTCTTCTGAAGGGTCTCGTAAGAGACCTCTGTAATCATCAAATCTTTCTCTATTATTCTCAGCATTTTTTTGATAGAATCATTCATATAGCATATCGTCCTCTCAGTTGTTTATTTTGTGGTGATTTAATCATACTAGAGAACGATATGTTTTTTAATACCTAAAATGAAAATGGGGCTGAAGAATCAATTCTGATTCATCAGTCCCATAAATTATAGAGCCCTTTTTTTGACTCTTGTAGAAAAAAGCCGCTCTCTCTAGCGTGGATGAATCCGTTACGGTTCATCAAAGCTAAAGAGAGCGGTGCTTTTTATTTTATTAGATTTTGCTTCTTCAAGAAGGCGTCAAATCCTTGGTCAGGACGATTGCTGTAAAAGCCAGCGAATTTTTCTGACCATGGTTTGGTCTCGCGGGCTTCTCCAAAAGCAGTCATCGTTTGATCGTACGCTTCGATCGCCTCATAAGAATAGTCCTGATAATGGTTGTAATGAATGACCGCTTCTTCTGGCAAGCGAGGTTTGACCTTCATTTCTACGATTGGTTTACCGATGCTCAAGCCAGCCACAGGATAGACATATTCTGGTAAGTGCAACAATTCAGCGATTTTGGCGCTGTCTTTGCGGACACTGCCAGAAATGACGGTGCCTAAGCCCAGTGATTCAGCAGCGATCGCACCAGATTGCAAAGCGATGCTGGCATCAGTGGTGGCGATCAATAGTGGCTGATAGCCCTCATCGATTGGATAGGGAGTCTGTTTTTCGTCAGCAACTTTTTTGGTTCGATTTAAATCAGCTAAAAATAGCAGAAAGAGTGAACTTGCTGCGATATGAGGATTGCCAGGATTCCATTCGACCATTTGTTGGCGGATCTGCGGGTCGTCGATCACTAAGATCGAATAGGCTTGCCCGTTCATCCAGCTAGGTGCTTGACGAGCCGCAGTCAAAATCGCGGTTACTTGCTCTTGGCTCAAGCGGTAGTCAGGGTCAAATTGTCGGTAAGTGCGGTGATTGTGCAAAAGCTCAATGGTTTCGTTCATAGGTTTGCTCCTTTAACTGTTGGGTGATTTTTGTGAATCGTTCTTGAAATAGCGGTAAATCATCTTTGGCTAAGCGGGTATAGTTCAAACGCAAGCCATTCGTATCGTTACTGAAAAGAAACGCAGGTGCTACTAAGCAATCGTTCGCCAAAAAGAGTGACCAATCTTTGCGAGTCAATGTGCGGTGACGCCAAGTCAACCACAGGTAAAGACCACCTTTCGTCGGCTGCCATTGCCAATCCTCCTGAAATGCCTGCAAGAGTTGGAGTAAGTCTTGCTGACGCTGGGCCATTTCTGCAAGCAGTGTCCGCTGTTGCTGGTGGTAATCAAAGGAGCATAAGGCGATGTTGGCAAGGACTTGCGGGAAGATCGTGGTATCGATCGCCATCCGTTTTTTCGCTTGGGCAAATTGATCGGCTAACGCTTCTGGCACCAAAAGCCAGCCGATTTTGATGGATGATCCTAGTAATTTTGAAAGCGAGCCTAAATAAATGACGGTTTCGGGAGCCATGGATTTTAGCTTGGGCGGTACTTTATCAAAAGCCAACTCGCTAAAAACATCATCCTCAATGATCGGTACTTGGTAGGTCTGGCAAAGGCGGATGATCGCTTGGCGCCGATGGTCAGTCATAGTATGACCCGTTGGATTTTGGAAGGTGGGATTCAGATAGACGAATTTGATCTTCTTTTCCTTCAACACTTTTTCCAATGCCGCAGGCCGCATTCCTTCGCTATCTTGCTTGATCCCGATCAGCTGGACATTCATCGTGGAAAACAAGGGGAGAGAGAACAAGAAAGAAGGGTCCTCTGTCGCGATACAATCCCCCGCATGCAATAAGACTTGCATTAGCAAGGTGATTCCTTGTGTCGATCCAGCAGTGATCACTAGTTTTTGTCCGTTGGTGGGCAAATTGAAGGAATCAGCAAGGTGCTGCAATAAGATTTCTTGCAAAGGTTCATAACCCGTCGGTAATACTTTGGTGCTTTCCTTGCGAATCTCTTCCCAGGTAAAGGCAGGAAACGTGAAATCGGGGATCAGATCGGCAGGTAGATCACCTGTGTACAGATCCAGCACATCCTTCTCGGTGCGCAAATGCTGAATCTGTTGAACGTAAGGGTCTTGCTGCAGATAAGGGCTGCTTAAAGACGAGCGCAAATAAGAAAGTGGCGTTTGGCGGTTCCCCCAACGACCTTCCAATACACGAGAGCCGCTGCCTTGTTTTCGTTCGATCCATCCTAAGCTTTTCAATTCATCTAACGCTTTGACGACGGTGGAACGATTGACGCCAAAAGTCTGGGCGAGGCTACGCTCTGGTGGCAAACGATCCCCAGGTCCATAGATTCCCGCTTGGATCTCTTCGATAAAATGAGTCACGATCTGCTGGTAAATCGGTTGTTTCTTCTGTTTGTCGATACTTGATGAAGCCATCCTGCACCACCTTTTTCAATTGGATGGTTTAAAAATAAGCCAAATGGCTCTTTTCGTCAAGGGGAAGATTGACTATACTTAGCAAAAAGCACAAGGAGATGAGGAAGATGGAAAAAGTCCTATCAATTGCTGGGTCAGATTCAACCGGAGGTGCCGGTATCGAAGCAGATTTAAAAACATTTCAGGAATATGGTGTCTTTGGTTTTGCCACGATCGCTTCGATCGTCACGATGGACCCACAAGCAGGTTGGAGCCATGAAGTAACGGCGATGGAAACAGCGCTTGTCGAAAAACAAATGATCTCTGCTTTTGCAGGTGATCCGATGGATGCTCTAAAAACGGGCATGTTAGGCAATGAAGACAATATTGTCCAAGCTGCGCAGATGATCCAACAGCAGCAAGTCAAAAATGTGGTGATCGATCCTGTCATTGCTTGCAAAGGGACTGCAGAAATCTTACAGCCAAAAAGCGTCGATGCCATCATCACGCATTTGTTGCCGTTAGCAGATGTTGTCACCCCTAATTTAGTAGAAGCGGGGATTCTTTCAGGTTTGGGTGATTTGACGAGTGTGGAGGCCATGAAGCAAGCTGCTGAAAAAATCCATGAATTAGGTGCTAAATACGTCGTGATCAAAGGGGGGCATCGCTTGCCAGGAGCAAAAGCCGTTGACCTCGTTTACGATGGGCAATCCTTCCTCTTGTTAGAAAGTGACAAAATCGCTACCGATTTCAATCACGGGGCAGGCTGCACCTTTTCAGCTGCGATCGCTGCGGGTCTTGCAAAAGGCAAACCCGTCGTGGAAAGCGTTCGGTTAGCGAAAGCCTTTGTCACAGCGGCAATCAAAGAAGGAGTGGTCATCAATCCATATGTGGGTCATGTGTGGCATGGTGCCTATACCCACGCCCAAGACCGTATGGAGGAAAAAGCGCAGCAATAGCAGGTTTTCTTCTATAATAAATAGGAAATGAAGAAGTGCTTAAAAGAAGCGGTCAACGCTTCTTTTTTTGTGTTACGAAACCAAAAGAAAATTTTCTGAAAGAAATGCAAAAGAATCCCGGTTTTTCCATAAAAAAAGCTTGCAATCAATGTTTATCCGTAATATAATCATAAAGGTGCTGTTTACGTAAATACGTAAGTCACACTGGCAGCAAAGAAATTTTCTGCCGGCTACGAAACGAGAGGTTGCGACACGCCCGGACGCTTTGCCATGGACGAGCGTGACGGAAAATTTTCGTGGAGCTATGTCTACTTTTCAAAATAGGCGAAGGAGGGAAAACAATGGCAAAACAAAAAATTCGTATCCGTTTAAAAGCGTATGAACATCGTATTTTAGATCAATCAGCGGATAAAATCGTAGAAACTGCAAAGAGAACTGGAGCTGGCGTATCTGGTCCAATTCCATTACCAACTGAACGCAGCTTGTACACGATCATCCGTGCGACGCACAAATACAAAGATTCACGTGAACAATTCGAAATGCGTACACACAAACGTCTAATCGACATTGTGAATCCAACACCAAAAACTGTTGATGCTTTAATGAAGCTAGACTTGCCAAGCGGTGTTAATATCGAAATCAAACTATAATAATTAAGATGGAGGTGTAATCATGACCAAAGGAATCTTAGGGAAAAAAGTGGGAATGACTCAAATCTTCACTGAATCTGGCGAATTGATTCCAGTAACTGTAGTAGAAGCTACACCAAACGTAGTGCTACAAGTGAAAACAATCGAAAATGACGGCTACGAAGCAATTCAAGTCGGCTACCAAGATATGCGTGAAGTTTTGTCTAACAAACCTGCGAAAGGTCATGTTGCAAAAGCAAACACGGCTCCTAAGCGCTTCATTCGCGAATTCAAGAATGTAGAGCTAGAGGGCTTAGAAGTAGGATCAGAAATCAAAGTTGATATTTTTGAAGCAGGAGACATCATCGATGTAACCGGCACTTCGAAAGGTAAAGGATTCCAAGGCGTTATCAAACGTCACGGACAAAGCCGCGGACCAATGGCTCACGGTTCTCGTTACCACCGTCGTCCTGGATCTATGGGTCCAGTTGCACCTAACCGTGTATTCAAAAACAAACGTCTTGCTGGACGTATGGGCGGAAATCGCATCACGATCCAAAACTTGGAAATCGTACGCGTAGACGCAGAACGCAACGTTATCTTGATCAAAGGTAATGTACCTGGCGCGAAAAAATCATTGATTACAATCAAATCAGCTGTGAAAGCTAAATAAGTAGATAGGAAGAAAGGAGGAACTAAGGAATGCCGAATGTAGCATTATTCAAACAAGATGGAAGCCAAAATGGCGAAATTACATTGAACGAAGAAATCTTCGGAATCGAACCAAATGAATCAGTTGTCTATGATGCAATCATCATGCAACGCGCTTCATTAAGACAAGGAACACACGCTGTGAAAAACCGCAGTGCCGTTCGTGGCGGTGGCCGTAAACCATGGCGCCAAAAAGGAACTGGACGTGCCCGTCAAGGTTCAATCCGTTCACCACAATGGCGTGGAGGTGGCGTAGTCTTCGGACCAACACCACGTTCATACAGCTACAAACTTCCTAAAAAAGTTCGTCGCTTAGCAATGAAATCTGTATTGTCAGAAAAAGTTGCTTCAAATAACTTGGTAGCAGTAGAAGGATTAAGCTTTGATGCTCCAAAAACAAAAGAATTCAAACAAGTTTTAGCTAACTTGACAATTGACTCTAAAGTATTGGTAGTTTTAGAATCTGAAAACGACTTTGCCGCTTTATCTGCGCGCAACTTGCCAAAAGTTTCTGTAGTTACTGCTGATAACATTAGTGTTTTAGACATCGTTTCTAACGACAAAATGTTAGTGACACAAACTGCTCTTACTCAGATCGAGGAGGTGCTTGCATAATGAACTTACTAGACGTTATTAAACGCCCAGTGATCACTGAAAAATCAATGCTTGCCATGGATGACAAGAAATACACTTTTGAAGTGGACACAAAAGCTAACAAAACTTTAGTAAAACAAGCTGTAGAAGCTGCCTTTGACGGAGTGAAAGTGGCAAACGTGAACATCATCAACGTTCGTCCGAAATTCAAACGCATGGGTAAATATGCAGGATATACAAAAAAACGTCGCAAAGCTGTTGTGACTTTAACTGAAGATTCTAAAGAAATCCAAATTTTCGAAGCTGCTGAATAAGCAACTCACGCATAAACTTTACATGGGAGGGAAAAAGACGTGGCGATTAAAAAGTACAAACCTACCACGAACGGCCGTCGTAATATGACAAGTTCTGATTTCGCTGAAATCACAACTTCAACACCAGAAAAAACATTGTTAGCTCCTTTGAAAAACAATGCTGGTCGTAACAACAACGGACGTATCACGGTTCGTCATCAAGGTGGCGGTCACAAACGTCAATACCGTTTGATCGATTTCAAACGTAACAAAGACAACGTCGTTGCTACGGTTAAAACGATTGAATATGATCCAAACCGTTCTGCTAACATTGCGTTAGTACATTACGAGGATGGAGTAAAAGCATACATCTTAGCACCTAAAGGATTAGAAGTTGGCATGACTGTCGTTTCTGGTCCAGATGCAGATATTAAAGTAGGGAATGCATTACCACTAGAAAACATTCCAGTCGGTACTGTTATCCACAACATCGAAATGAAACCTGGTAAAGGTGGACAATTGATTCGTTCAGCTGGAACAAGTGCTCAAGTACTTGGTAAAGAAGGCAAATACGTATTGATCCGCTTGAACTCTGGTGAAGTACGGATGATCTTAGCATCATGTCGTGCAACAATCGGTTCTGTTGGTAATGAACAACACGAATTGATCAACATCGGTAAAGCCGGTCGTTCTCGTTGGATGCGCAAACGCCCAACTGTACGTGGTAGCGTAATGAACCCTAATGATCACCCACACGGTGGTGGTGAAGGTAAAGCACCAATCGGACGTAAAGCACCAGTTTCTCCTTGGGGACAACCTGCACTTGGTTACAAAACACGTAACAAAAAAGCAAAATCAGACAAACTTATCGTTCGTCGTCGTAAAACTAAGTAATATACTTGACCGTGTGTCGCACATTTTGAGAGGAGGTACACCATGGGTCGTAGTTTGAAAAAAGGACCTTTTGTCGATGACCATTTGATGAAAAAGGTCGAAGCACAAGAAGGCGCTGAAAAGAAAAAAGTGATCAAAACTTGGTCACGTCGTTCTACAATTTTCCCTAATTTTATCGGATTTACAATTGCTGTGTATGATGGACGGAAACATGTACCAGTTTACATCCAAGAAGACATGGTAGGACACAAATTAGGTGAATTTGCACCAACAAGAACTTATCGCGGACATGCTGCCGATGATAAGAAAACAAGACGCTAATTTTGAGGGGAGGATATCCAAAAATGGCAGAACAAATCACATCAGCGAAAGCAACTGCTAAAACAGTCCGCGTTTCTCCTCGTAAATCTCGTCTAGTTATTGACTTAATCAGAGGGAAAAGCGTTGCTGAAGCAATCGCGATCTTAAAGTTCACACCAAATAAAGCAGCTGGAATCATCGAGAAAGTCTTGATGTCAGCTATTGCCAATGCAGAAAATAATTTTGACTTAGATGTTGAAAACTTGATTGTTTCTGAAGCATTCGTAAACGAAGGACCAACGATGAAACGTTTCCGTCCACGTGCGAAAGGTTCAGCTTCACCGATCAACAAACGTACAAGTCATATTACTGTAGTCGTATCAGAAAAATAAGGAGGGACAATCAGTGGGTCAAAAAGTACATCCAATTGGAATGCGTGTAGGCATCATCCGTGACTGGGATGCTAAATGGTATGCTGAAAAAGAGTATGCTGAATTTCTACATGAAGATTTGAAAATCCGTAAATTTATCGCATCTAAACTTGCTGATGCCGCTGTGTCTACAGTTGAGATCGAGCGTGCAGCAAACCGCGTGAATATTTCAATCCACACAGCTAAACCAGGTATGGTTATCGGTAAAGGCGGATCTGAAGTCGAAAACCTAAGAAAAGAATTAAATAGCCTAACTGGCAAACGAGTTCACATCAACATCGTTGAAATCAAAAAACCAGATTTAGATGCTAAATTAGTAGGCGAAGGAATCGCACGTCAATTAGAAAACCGTGTTGCTTTCCGTCGTGCTCAAAAACAAGCGATCCAACGCACAATGCGTTCTGGCGCTAAAGGAATCAAAACACAAGTTTCTGGCCGTCTAAATGGTGCGGATATCGCTCGTTCAGAAGGTTACTCAGAAGGAACCGTTCCACTTCATACATTACGTGCGGACATTGATTACGCATGGGAAGAAGCAGATACAACATACGGAAAACTAGGAGTTAAAGTGTGGATTTATCGTGGAGAAGTTCTTCCAACTAAAAAGAACACTGAGAAAGGAGGGAAATAAACATGTTAGTACCTAAACGTGTAAAACACCGTCGTGAGTTCCGCGGAAAAATGCGTGGCGAAGCGAAAGGCGGAAAAGAAGTAGCATTCGGTGAATACGGCTTACAAGCTGTTGAATCACACTGGATCACAAACCGTCAAATCGAAGCTGCCCGTATCGCAATGACTCGTTATATGAAACGTGGCGGGAAAGTATGGATCAAAATTTTCCCTCACAAATCTTATACTGCCAAAGCTATCGGGGTACGTATGGGTTCTGGTAAAGGGGCTCCTGAAGGATGGGTATCACCAGTTAAACGTGGTAAAATCATGTTTGAAATTGCCGGTGTACCTGAAGAAGTTGCGCGCGAAGCGCTACGTCTTGCTTCTCACAAATTACCAGTGAAAACGAAGATCGTAAAACGTGAGGAAATGGGTGGTGAATCGAATGAAGGTTAAAGAAATCAGAGAATTAACCACTGCCGAAATGCTAGATCAAGAAAAACAATTGAAAGAAGAATTGTTCAATCTTAGATTCCAATTAGCAACAGGTCAATTAGAGAACACTGCACGTATCAAAGAAGTACGTAAATCGATTGCACGCATTAAAACAGTATTGCGTGAACAAGCTAAGTAATAGTGGAAGGAGGCCATTTAGCGTATGACTGAAGAAAGAAATCAACGCAAAGTTTACCAAGGTCGCGTGGTATCAGACAAAATGGATAAAACTATCACTGTTGTCGTTGAAACAAAGAAAAACCACCCTATCTACGGCAAACGTCTGAACTATTCTAAGAAATACAAAGCACACGATGAAAACAACGAAGCAAAAGTTGGCGATATCGTGAAAATTATGGAAACTCGTCCATTATCAGCTACGAAACGTTTCCGTCTAGTAGAGATTGTTGAAAAGGCAGTGATTATCTAATCACACGAGATTTTCCTATATAGATTGTGAATTGCAAAATCTGAAAGGAGGATACACATCGTGATCCAAGCAGAAAGCCGATTAAGAGTGGCGGACAACTCAGGTGCCCGTGAAATTCTAACGATCAAAGTCCTTGGCGGATCTGGTCGTAAAACTGCCAATATTGGTGACGTGATTGTTGCTACGGTTAAACAAGCAACGCCAGGTGGGGTTGTCAAAAAAGGTGACGTCGTTAAAGCCGTTATCGTTCGTACTAAATCAGGAGCTCGTCGTACAGACGGTTCATACATCAAATTCGATGAAAATGCTGCGGTTATTATCCGTGACGATAAGAGCCCTCGTGGAACTCGTATCTTTGGCCCAGTTGCCCGCGAATTGCGTGAAGGCAACTTTATGAAGATCGTTTCCCTAGCACCAGAAGTATTGTAATAGTGATTCTTATCTAAAGGAGGTGCGAAACAAACATGTTTGTTAAAAAAGGCGATAAAGTTAAAGTTATCACTGGTAAAGACAAAAACAAAGAAGGCGTTGTGCTAGCAGCGTTTCCTAAAAAAGACAAAGTCGTTGTTGAAGGTGTCAATGTTGTCAAAAAACACCAAAAACCTTCTCAAACTGCTCCTCAAGGCGGAATCGTTGAAATGGAAGCACCAATTCATGTTTCTAACGTGATGGTGGTTGATCCATCGAACGGTGAAGCTACGCGTGTCGGTTACAAAGAAGTTGACGGCAAAAAAGTCCGCGTTTCTAAGAAAACCGGAGAAGTTCTTGATAAATAATCTGATGAAGGAAGGAGGGGCTAACAGATGAACCGCCTTAAAGAAAAATATTCAAAAGAAGTTGTCCCATCATTAATGGACAAATTTAACTACAGCTCAATCATGGAAGCACCAAAAGTTGATAAAATCGTTATCAACATGGGTGTCGGTGACGCTGTTTCTAATGCTAAAAACTTAGACAAAGCTGTTGAAGAATTACAATTGATCTCAGGTCAAAAACCATTGATCACAAAAGCGAAAAAATCTATCGCAGGATTCCGTTTACGTGAAGGAATGCCAATCGGTGCGAAAGTAACACTACGCGGCGAAAGAATGTATGAATTCTTAGATAAACTAGTAAGTGTGTCATTGCCACGTGTCCGTGACTTCCACGGTGTGAGCAAAAAAGCGTTCGACGGACGCGGAAACTACACTTTAGGTATCAAAGAACAATTGATTTTCCCTGAAGTAGATTATGATTTGATCGACAAAGTACGTGGTATGGATATCGTGATTGTAACAACAGCAAACACAGATGAAGAATCTCGTGAATTGTTGACACAATTAGGCATGCCATTCCAAAAATAAAAAAAGGAGGCGAACTACGTGGCTAAAAAATCAATGATTGCTAAAAACAAACGCCCTGCTAAATTCTCAACGCAAGAATACACTCGTTGTGAACGTTGCGGACGTCCACATTCAGTTTATCGTAAATTTCATCTTTGCCGTATTTGCTTCCGCGAACTTGCCTATAAAGGACAAATTCCCGGCGTGAAGAAAGCTAGCTGGTAAACTATACTCGCATAAAGGAGGTAAATTATCCCATGGTCATGACAGATCCAATTGCAGATTTTCTAACGCGCGTGCGTAACGCAAACATGGTTAAACACGAAAGCCTAGAAGTACCTGCTTCAAAAATCAAACGTGATATCGCTGAAATCTTGAAACGTGAAGGTTTCGTCCGCGATGTTGAATACATTGAAGATGACAAACAAGGCGTGATCCGCGTATTTCTTAAATACGGTAAAAACGGTGAACGTGTTATCACAAACTTAAAACGTATCTCTAAACCAGGCTTGCGTGCTTATGTCAAAGCTGACGAAGTACCAAAAGTATTGAATGGTCTAGGAATCGCGATTATCTCAACTTCTGACGGTGTAATCACTGACAAAGAAGCTAGAGCAAAAAATGTTGGCGGCGAAGTAGTCGCTTATGTATGGTAATTTAAAATATTCCACAAGGAGGTGCCTCTAAGTGAGTCGTATCGGTAATAAGATCGTCGTTCTTCCTGCTGGTGTTGAAATCAAGCAAAACGGAAACGACATTACAGTTAAAGGACCTAAAGGTGAATTAACACGTACTTTCTCTTCTGATATCACAATGAATATCGAAGGAAACGAAGTAACATTCACTCGTCCAAATGATAGTAAAGAAATGAAAACTATCCACGGAACTACCCGTGCAAACTTCAACAATATGGTTGTTGGTGTTTCTGAAGGTTTCCAAAAAGCGTTAGAATTAATCGGGGTTGGGTACCGTGCTCAATTACAAGGGAAAAAACTTGTATTGAACGTTGGTTACTCTCATCCAGTTGAAATCGAAGCGCCAGCTGGAATCGAAATCGAAGTTCCTTCAAACACTTCTGTGATCGTTAAAGGATCAGATAAAGAAGTCGTTGGCGAATTGGCTGCCAATATCCGTGGCGTTCGTCCTCCAGAACCTTATAAAGGCAAAGGAATTCGTTATGTTGGCGAATTTGTACGCCGTAAAGAAGGTAAAACTGGTAAATAGTCGTAATTCTTTACGACTAGCAGCTTAGGCTAGCAAAATTAAAAGAGGTGACAAATTGTGATTACAAAACCAGATAAAAACAAGACACGTCAGAAAAGACATCGTCGTGTACGTAACAAAATCTCTGGTACTGCTGAGTGCCCACGCTTAAACGTGTTCCGTTCGAACAAAAACATCTACGCACAAGTAATTGATGACGTAGCGGGTGTGACGCTAGCAAGTGCCTCTGCCTTAGACAAAGAAGTTTCAGGTGCAACAAAAACTGAACAAGCACAAGCTGTCGGTAAATTAGTCGCAGAACGTGCAGCAGCAAAAGGTATTAAAGAAGTAGTCTTTGACCGTGGTGGATACCTTTACCATGGCCGTGTAGCAGCTTTAGCTGAAGCAGCTCGCGAAAATGGACTGGAATTTTAAGAGAAGGAGGAACACCATTCATGGTTTATATTGATCCAAAACATTTGGAATTAGAAGACCGCGTTGTTGCGATCAACCGTGTAACTAAAGTTGTTAAAGGTGGACGTCGTCTACGTTTTGCTGCATTAGTTGTTGTCGGTGACAAAAACGGACACGTAGGTTTCGGTACTGGTAAAGCACAAGAAGTACCAGAAGCAATCCGTAAAGCAATCGAAGACGCGAAGAAAAACTTGGTGGAAGTACCAATGGTTGGTTCTACAATCCCTCACGAAGTTATCGGTGTATTCGGCGGCGGACGCATCCTTATGAAACCTGCTGTAGAAGGTTCTGGGGTAGCTGCTGGTGGACCAGTTCGTGCCGTATTGGAATTAGCTGGGGTAGCTGATATCACATCTAAATCTTTAGGTTCTAACACACCAATCAACGTTGTTCGCGCAACAGTTGAAGGTTTAAAACAATTAAAACGCGCTGAAGAAGTGGCAGCACTTCGCGGCAAATCAGTAGAAGAATTAATCGGTTAAGGAGGACACTATAATGGCTGAATTGAAAATTACTTTAAAACGCAGTATTATCGGACGTCCCCAAAACCAACGTGATACTGTTAAAGCGTTAGGTCTTACAAAGTTGAATTCAACAGTTGTAAAACCTGCTAATGATGCAATCAAAGGCATGGTTAACACTGTTTCTCACTTAGTGGACGTTGAAGAGGTCTAAGGATCAGCAGATCTAGTTTGATTAAGGAGGTGCCAAACCTATGAAACTTCATGAATTAAAACCATCAGAAGGCTCACGCCAAGTACGTAACCGTGTCGGTCGAGGAACTTCATCTGGTAACGGTAAAACAGCTGGACGTGGACAAAAAGGTCAAAAAGCTCGTTCAGGCGGCGGAGTACGTCTAGGATTCGAAGGTGGACAAACACCATTGTTCCGTCGTTTACCAAAACGTGGCTTTACAAATGTGAACCGCAAAGAATATGCAGTCATCAATCTTGATGTCTTGAACCGCTTTGAAGACGGTGCTGAAGTAACACCTGTTGCTTTACACGAAGCTGGAATCGTCAAAGACGAAAAAGCTGGAATCAAAGTATTAGCTAACGGAGAATTAACGAAGAAATTGACTGTGAAAGCAGCTAAATTCTCAAAAGCAGCTGAAGAAGCAATCGTTGCTGCTGGTGGATCAATCGAGGTGATCTAATGATCAGACTATTGAAGGATGCCTTTAAGGTTAAGGATATTAGATCCAGAATATTGTTCACCGTCTTAATCTTGTTTGTCTTTCGTCTGGGAACACATATTACTGTGCCAGGCGTAGACGCAAGTCGCCTAAATACCATCGCGGATCTACCATTTTTAAACATGTTAAACTTGGTAAGTGGTGGCGCCATGCAACAATTTTCGATTTTCTCGATGGGGGTTTCGCCTTACATCACTGCCTCAATTGTTATTCAGTTGTTGCAGATGGATATCGTCCCTAAATTTGTTGAATGGTCAAAACAAGGTGAAGTGGGTCGTAAGAAACTAAATCAGGCAACACGTTACTTGACGTTGGTATTGGGCTTTGTCCAATCCATGACATTAACGGCTGGATTTAACTATTACACTCAACTCGGGTTTGTAAACAATCCTAATATGGCAACCTATATCGTGATCGGTCTGATTTTAACAGCCGGAACGATGTTAGTCACTTGGTTAGGAGAGCAGATCACCGAGCGTGGTATCGGAAACGGTGTGTCAATGATCATCTTTGCAGGGATCATTTCACGCTTACCAGCAAGCATCAAAGAATTGATTGAAGATTACTTCATTAACGTGGATCAATCGGATATCTGGCTAAATGCTATCTTTATGGCGCTGCTTGTGATCGCTGTGTTGATCGTCATTACATTAGTAACCTATGTTCAACAAGCAGAACGCAAGATTCCGATCCAATATACAAAACGGGTAGCAGGAGCGCCTACCAGCAGTTACCTTCCTTTGAAAGTAAATGCTGCCGGGGTTATCCCAGTTATCTTTGCCAGTTCTTTTATTACAACACCAAATGCGATCATTCAAGCATTAGGTAGTTCATATAGAGGAGAAACTTGGTACGAAGTGGTGCAAACGATCTTTAGTTACAACACTGTACCGGGTGCGATCATCTATACTGTCTTGATCGTTGCGTTTACTTTCTTCTACGCATTTGTTCAAGTAAACCCTGAGAAATTAGCGGAAAACTTGCAAAAACAAGGAAGTTACATTCCGAGTGTGCGTCCTGGTAAAGGAACCGAAGAATATGTATCACGTTTGTTGATGCGATTAAGCACGGTTGGATCGATCTTTTTAGGATTGGTTGCTTTACTTCCAATCATCGCTCAGATGGCTTGGAATCTACCGCAATCGATCGGTCTAGGTGGAACGAGTCTATTGATCATTATCGGTGTGGCACTTGATACTGCCAAGCAGTTAGAAGGGCTTATGCTGAAACGGAAATATACTGGCTTCATCAATTAAAGTTATTGAAGTGTTGAGGGTTTCCTCAACACTATTCAAAAACTTACAGGAGGAATTAGAATGAACTTCATTTTAATGGGATTACCTGGTGCTGGAAAAGGTACTCAGGCAGAACGTATCGTTGCTGAATACGGTCTTCCTCATATTTCAACAGGCGATATGTTTCGGGCTGCGATGGCGAACGAAACAGAACTAGGCCTTAAAGCAAAATCATACATGGATCAAGGCGCATTAGTTCCTGATGAGGTTACAAATGGGATCGTTAAAGAACGTTTAGCTGAACCTGATACCGAGAAAGGTTTCTTATTAGATGGTTTTCCTCGTACATTGGATCAAGCAAAAGCGTTAGATGAGATGCTAGCTGACCTTAACAAAAAAATTGATGCCGTTATTGATATTCATGTTCCTGAAGAAGTTCTTGTAGAACGTTTAGCCGGCCGCTTCATGTGCCGCAATTGTGGGGCAACTTATCATAAATTGTTCAATCCTCCAAAAGAGGAAGGAACATGTGATCGTTGTGGAAGTCATGACTTCTACCAACGTGAAGATGATAAGCCTGAGACGGTCAAAAATCGTCTAGCTGTCAATATCAAAAGCAGTGAACCAATTTTGACTTATTACAAAGACAAAGGGTTATTGCAATCGATTGATGGGGATCGCGACATCGACGCTGTATTCGAAGATGTTCAAAAGATCATTGACTAATCATAGATTGCCCGAGTCCAACTTGCAGCTTAAAACTTTCTCTTGAAATCTTTGACAGGATATGATAGAATATGTCAGTCCGACTTCTACTTTTTATTAAGTAGGAGCATAGTTTGAGAATATCAGGTGGGAACCGAGTTTCCGCCATTTTATCGTGTGAAAATCACAAGTACAAGGAGGTACTGTGCGTGGCAAAAGAAGATATGATTGAAGTCGAAGGTACAGTCGTCGAAACTTTGCCGAATGCAATGTTTAAAGTAGAATTGGAAAACGGACACCAAGTTCTAGCGACCGTTTCTGGTAAGATCCGGATGCACTACATTCGTATTTTACCTGGAGACAAAGTGACGGTGGAATTATCCCCGTATGATCTGAACCGTGGCCGCATTACTTATCGCTTTAAATAATTGTACTCCGTAAAACCACAGGAGGTATTATCATGAAAGTAAGACCATCAGTAAAACCAATGTGCGAACATTGTAAAGTAATTCGTCGTAAAGGACGCGTTATGGTGATTTGCCCAGCAAATCCAAAACATAAACAACGTCAAGGATAATCGGAGGTGTAACAAATATGGCTCGTATTGCAGGAGTAGATATTCCTCGTGATAAACGTGTGGTCGTTTCACTTACTTATATCTATGGTATTGGTAACACGACTGCAAAACAAATTTTAGCTGACGCTGGCGTGTCTGAAGAAGTTCGCGTTCGTGATTTAACGAATGAACAAACAGATGCTATCCGTGCGGAAGTTGATAAATTAAAAGTTGAAGGTGACCTTCGTCGTGAAGTGAACTTAAACATCAAACGATTGATGGAAATCGGTTCTTACCGTGGAATCCGTCATCGCCGTGGATTGCCAGTTCGTGGACAAAACACGAAAAACAATGCACGTACTCGTAAAGGCCCGTCTAAAACAGTCGCAGGCAAGAAAAAATAATTCCTAAGTGAAGGAGGTTAAAACTTCATGGCAGCAAAAAAAGTGAGTCGTAAACGCCGTGTGAAAAAGAATATTGAAGCGGGTATTGCACATATTCACTCAACATTCAATAATACAATCGTAATGATCACTGATACTCATGGTAATGCATTAGCATGGTCATCAGCTGGTTCATTAGGTTTCAAAGGAAGCAAAAAATCTACTCCTTTTGCCGCTCAAATGGCAGCAGAAACAGCTACCAAAGCAGCAATGGAACACGGATTAAGAACTGTTGAAGTAACAGTTAAAGGACCTGGTTCTGGACGTGAAGCAGCAATTCGTTCATTACAAGCAGCAGGTTTGGAAGTGAGTGCGATCCGTGACGTGACTCCAGTCCCTCATAATGGATGCCGCCCTCCAAAACGCCGTCGTGTTTAATGAGTGCTGCTCATTTTGAGTGTAACAAATACGTCATTGAACAAGACACTTTTCGTTTTGAAAGGGGTAATAGATAAGAATGATTGAATTCGAAAAACCAAGAATCGCAAAGATTGATGAAGACAAAGATTATGGCAAGTTCATCGTGGAACCTCTTGAAAGAGGCTACGGAACTACACTAGGAAATTCCCTACGTCGTATTTTATTATCTTCTTTACCTGGTGCGGCAATCACCAATATTCAAATCGATGGAGTTTTACACGAATTCTCAACTGTTAAGGGTGTTCGGGAAGACGTTGCTCAAATCATCTTGAATATTAAAGGTCTTGCATTGAAAATGTACGGGGATGAAGAAAAGACCCTTGAAATTGATATTTCAGGACCTGCTACAGTAACTGCTGGCGATATCATCGTTGATAGTGATGTAGAAATCCTTAACAAAGATATGTATATCTGTACCGTTTCTGAAGGTGCTACGTTCCATGCTCGCTTAACAGTGAAACCTGGCCGCGGCTACGTTCAAGCGGACGAAAACAAAAAAGAAGACATGCCGATCGGCGTTCTTCCAGTCGATTCAATCTATACACCAGTACGTCGTGTCAACTACCAAGTAGAAAACACACGTGTCGGTCGTCGGGATGATTTCGACAAATTAACGATGGAAATATGGACTGATGGCTCAATCGAACCATTGGAAGCAATGAGTTTGTCTGCGAAGATCATGACTGAACATTTAGACATCTTTGTTAACCTAACGGATGAAGCGAAAAACGCTGAAATCATGGTTGAAAAAGAAGAAACACAAAAAGAAAAAATGTTGGAAATGACGATCGAAGAATTAGACTTATCTGTTCGTTCATACAACTGTCTAAAACGTGCAGGAATCAATACTGTACAAGAATTGACAAACAAATCTGAACCAGAAATGATCAAAGTAAGAAACTTAGGCCGTAAATCTCTTGAAGAGGTCAAAGTGAAATTACATGATTTAGGTTTAGGACTACGTAAAGACGATTAAACCGTTTTCGATTACGTTAGTTCGGTTCGTCTGACCGATACAACATTCGAAAGTGAAGGAGGGAAACCACGTGAGTTATCGTAAACTAGGACGCACATCTAGCCAACGTAAAGCGATGTTGCGTGATTTGACAACTGATTTATTCATTAACGAACGTATCGTTACGACTGAAGCTCGTGCGAAAGAAGTTCGTTCAACTGCAGAAAAAATGATCACTTTAGGTAAACGTGGTGATTTGCATGCACGTCGTCAAGCAGCAGCATTCGTTCGTAATGAAGTTGCAAGTGTACGTGAAGAAAACGAAGAAGTAGTTATTGAATCAGCATTACAAAAATTATTCAATGATATCGCTCCTCGTTACACAGATCGCCAAGGTGGATATACTCGTATCTTGAAAACAGAACCAAGACGCGGAGATGCTGCACCAATGGTTATCCTAGAACTTGTTTAAAATCACACTTATCATCACTTTATAGATGTTTACTAAGAGTGTTATGATGTTGGAAGAAACTTTCCGAGTCTAGCTCAGCGCCTACACCTCGATGTATTTCGAGGTGTACGCACTCATCATAAAGTGCTTTTTTTTTACTTTCGATTACCTGTCAAGACAGGTAATGGCAAGTGAAAAAAAGATCTGGAGACAAATCGTGCGTGAATCATTGAAAAACGTGCGCTTTTTTGGTAGTGTTAGAAAGAATTAATCGCAAATGAAGGAGTCAATCATGAAGCCAATCATTGAATTGAATGCTATTACTGTGCGTTATAGCGAAGAAGAGCGTGCCGCGTTAAATAACGTATCCTTTTCCATCAACAAAGGGGAATGGGTGGCGTTGATCGGCCATAACGGCTCTGGTAAATCAACTTTAGCAAAAACCATCAATGGTTTGATCTTGCCGCAAGAAGGCAGTGTTTCTGTCGGCGAATTGCCTTTGAATGAAGAAAATATCTGGAATATTCGAAAAATGGTCGGTATGGTCTTTCAAAACCCTGACAATCAATTCGTTGGTTCGACGGTGGAAGATGATGTGGCTTTCGGTTTGGAAAATCAAGGAATCCCACGTGAAGAAATGCTGGTTCGTGTCAAAGACGCTCTGGAACAAGTACGGATGAGCGAGTTTGCGACCCGGGAACCCGCGCGTCTTTCTGGTGGTCAAAAACAGCGGGTAGCCATTGCGGGCGTCGTTGCATTGCGCCCAGATATCATCATTCTTGATGAAGCCACTAGTATGCTAGATCCAGAAGGTCGTGAAGAAGTGATCGCAACGATCAAAAAAATCAAAGAAAAAAACAATTTGACCGTGTTATCGATCACCCATGATATCGATGAAGCAGCCAACGCCAATCGGGTGCTGGTGATGCGTCAAGGAGAGCTCGTCCGCGAGGGGACACCCGCAGAGATTTTTTCTGCAGGTCCAGAACTGATTGAGCTAGGCTTAGATCTGCCATTTCCTGAAAAATTAAAGGCGGCACTAAAACAGCGGGGCGTCACGGTACCGCAAGCGTACTTAACTGAAGAAGGGATGGTGGATTGGCTATGGACATCCGTTTTGAACAAGTAGGATTCACCTACCAACCGCATTCTCCGTTTGAACAGCGGGTTTTGTTCGATATCGATTTAGAGATCAAAGAAGGCTCTTATACCGCCTTAGTCGGTCATACAGGGAGCGGAAAATCTACGTTGCTGCAGCACTTGAATGCATTATTAAAACCAACGACTGGCACGGTCACGATCGGTGAGCGAGTCATCAAACCCGAGACAGATAACAAAAATCTAAAACCGTTACGTAAAAAAGTCGGGATCGTTTTTCAATTTCCTGAATCCCAATTATTTGAAGAAACCGTTGCGAGAGATATCGCTTTTGGACCGAAAAACTTTGGGGTCTCCGAAGAAGCAGCCAAAGGTTTAGCCCAAGAATACATTCAATTGGTAGGTTTAGATGAAAGTTTTCTGGAACGTTCACCATTTGACCTTTCAGGGGGCCAAATGCGCCGTGTAGCGATTGCTGGGGTCTTGGCTATGGAACCAGAAGTTTTGGTCTTAGACGAGCCGACAGCTGGCTTAGATCCACAAGGACGCAAAGAGATGATGGAAATGTTTGATCGCCTGCATCGGGAAAAGAACATGACGATCATTTTAGTGACCCACTTGATGGATGATGTGGCAAACTATGCTGATTATGTCTATGTGTTAGAAAAAGGACGTCTCGTCAAAGCAGGCACGCCGTCTGTTGTGTTTCAAGACACTGCCTGGCTGCAAGAAAAGCAGTTGGGGGTACCGACTGCAACCGCATTTGCGGAGCAACTACAAGCCAGAGGATTGGCATTTGAGCAGTTGCCGCTAACAGCTGATGAGCTGGCAGATGTTTTAGTAGCAAAGGGGGCGACTGCCCATGATGAATAAACTGATTTTCGGTCGTTTTATTCCTGGGGACTCCTTGATCCACCGTTTAGATCCACGAGTCAAATTGATTGCTAGTTTTTATTTTATCGCGATTATCTTTTTGGCGAATAATTGGCAAAGCTATTTATTAGCGGGTGCTTTTACGCTCTTTTGTATCTCCTTTTCAAAAATCGATTTTGGCTTCTTTATTCGAGGCGTGCGACCTTTGATTTGGCTGATTTTGTTTACTGTGGCGTTACAGATTTTATTTACTACCGGCGGCGACGTCTACTGGTCTTGGTGGATCTTTAACATTACAGAATTTGGTGTCCAAAACGGGATCTTTATTTTTTGTCGTTTTGTTTTGATCATTTTCATGTCGACCTTGTTGACTTTAACGACACCCCCATTAGAGCTTTCAGATGCGATCGAATACATTTTGCGTCCTTTAAAAGCGATCCGTTTCCCTGTCCATGAAATCTCACTGATGCTGTCGATCGCGTTGCGCTTTGTGCCAACCTTGATGGATGAAACAGAAAAAATTATGAATGCTCAGCGTGCCCGCGGGGTCGATTTCGGCGAAGGGGGACTGTTGCAGAAGATGAAGGCGATCGTTCCTTTGTTGATTCCTTTATTTGTCAGCAGCTTTAACCGTGCGGAAGATCTAGCTACCGCTATGGAAGCCAGAGGCTATCAAGGCGGCGAAGGGCGTACGAAGTATCGGATTTTGCACTGGCATCAACGGGACACATTGGTTGTCATCGTTTTTGCGCTCTTTACAGTAGCGTTAGTGTTCTTAAGAGGATAATCGAAGACCTATGATTGAAGTCAACCCACGAAAGGTTCTTAACGAAGCAACGAGTCTGCTGGCGATCCCAGCGGCTGGTTCGAAAAGGCCTGTCGATCGATCAGACTTTTCTCATAGGCCTTTTTTTGAAAAAATAGAAAGAAACAGGTGATTCAATGGTCCGCTATAAAGCGACGATCGCTTATGATGGCACGAATTTTCAAGGATTTCAGCGTCAACCCAATGGACGAACGGTTCAAGAAGAGATTGAAAAGACATTAACGAAGATGAACAATGGGCAGCCGATTCAGATTCATGGCTCTGGCCGCACCGATGCGGGGGTCCATGCGCAAGGGCAAGTGATCCACTTCGATTTCCCTCAAAAGCGCCCACTGGAAAAAATGCGCTTTGGTTTAGATACCCAAACGCCAGAAGATGTTGCGGTAAAATCGGTGGAGATCGTTGACGATACCTTCCATGCCCGCTACTTAGTCGTTGAAAAAACCTACCAGTTTCGAGTGGACATTGGGAAACCTCGCAGTCCTTTCCGCCGTCATTATGCCAGCTATTATCCGTATCCGCTAGATTTGGAAAAAATCCAACGAGCGTTGCCAGATTTTTTAGGCACCCATGACTTTACCAGTTTTTGTGCGACGGGCAGTTCCGTTGATGACAAAACACGGACGATCCATGAAGCGTCCATGGCGGTCAATGACGCTGGAGATGAGTTGATTTTCACCTTTCGCGGCGATGGATTTTTGTACAAGATGATCCGAATCATGGTGGGCACATTGTTGAAAATCGGCAATGGACGACTTGCACCTGACAGTATTCCTGCGATCATTGCGCAAAAAGACCGAAATGCGGCAGGTCCCACGGCTCATCCAGAAGGATTGTATTTGGTTCACGTTGCCTATGAATAAGGAAAAACACAAGCTTCGCTGCTCTTATCCAACAAGAGAAAGCGAAAGCTTGTGTTTTTATTTTTTCTCAGGCAAAACAGGGGTGGTTTCTTGCCAATTCTCAGTCCTTTCCGCTGCCTTCTTAGGCGCAGCAGTGGGGGGTGTTTTTTCTAAGGTACTGGCAGCGACTAAAGCGGCGATGGCTACCAAAAATGCGAAAAGCAAGTAAAGCAGCCAGCTCCAAGCCACGTGATAGCGATTGCCGATGCCTAAAAAGACCATTTGTCCGACGGGCCCCCCTAGCATCACAATGGTGGAAAAGATCCCGCTGCTGATGGCGAGATGTTCTTCATCGATCTCACGAATCAGATGTGCCGAAAAGCGAGGATTGATTTTTCCAATCAGATAGCCTTCAGCAAAGAGCAGCACAATCATGAGCCAACGATTATGCAGGAAGAGAAAATTCAAGGTCAATAGACATAAAACGAAAGAGGTATACGCAATCAAGCGAACCAGACCGGTATTCTTGAACCAGTCGGCAGCAAACAAGGCGCCGGCGACCATGCCGATCGAAGTAGCGATGCCTGCCATCGCAACGGTGTTGCCATAAGTGGCAAACCAAAGCGCAAGGTCATCCAACAGCTGGAGATTCAGTAGACCACTCGTACTAGCGGCTAAGGTATTGATCAGTAAGGCAAAGAGGATCATCTTTTTAAGAAAAGCCGTACCAGTCAATAACTTAAAGGTTTCCGAGAAATTCTGAAAGAGTGGTGTTGGCGCCATCGTGATTTTCCCAGGCACCGCATTAAAGAGCGAGCGGTTCCAGAAGATCACGATGGCGGCTAAGAAAAACGTCACGGCATTGATCAAACCAAAAGCGGCAAAATTATTATTCAGTAAAATGATCCCCCAAGCACCGATCCCTTGAAAGACGATTTAAACGGTGGTTTGACACGCCATTTGAAAGCCCATGGCACTGTCTAAGGCGTCAGCAGGCACAAGACGGCGAACATAGGGCAGCTGCAACCCAGAACAATAAGCGCCCAAACAATCAGATACAATGTTGATGCCTAGCAAAAGGAAGAAAGACCATAAACTAGGCGGCAGTTGGATCAAAAAAGCGAGTGCCACAAAAAGGACTCCTTGTAATAGTCGACTGCTGATCATCCATTGCACTTTGTTTCTGGTACGATCGGCTAGATAGCCAGTCAGGATCCGTAAGAGATCAGGGACTAACAGTGCCATGGAGGCTAAGGAAACAGCAAGGGCATTAAAGGGTAATGTACTGGCATAAACTACAAAGACGATATTAAATAAACTCATGCCGATGCCGCTGAGTAAGGCGGCGTTGACTAAGGCACGATAGCCTTTGTTTTGTTGATATTCTTTCATCGAAATCATCCTTTCACGTTCTACGTTGTAAAATCAGTATAGGATGCTTTATACTAAGAGAAGAAAATAATCCACTATAGTGGAATTTAAATGTACCAGGAGCGTACCAGAGGTTACTGTCACGAGTGGCTAACAGCTAAAAGAGTGGTATGTAAATAGGGGATCGTAGATTTTGTTCCTCAACATTTTATAAGGTTGAATCTAAATTTGAATCTAGATTTGAATCTAAAATAGTAGCATTTAATGGCAGAGCTTCATTCGTAAAGCAAGTTTGGTTTGGCGTTTGCAGACTGATCGCTAGGAGGATGGTTATGGAAGAAGGAAAACTGTACCGACAATTGCGCAAAGAGCGCGGCTATACGATCGCTCAAGTGGCGGATGAACAAAACAGTCGCTCGTTTATCAGTAAATTTGAGCAAGGTGCTTCAAGTATCAGTATTCATCGCTTGGAACGCTTATTAGAAAATATCCATGTTACGGTGGAGGAGTTTTATTATTTACGTGCGCAGCAAAAAGGCATAAAAAGTCACGACAACCTGATGAGCTTCCCCAGCTATATGACGAGCGAATTTATGGATTTACTGGATCGAATTTTAGGGATCAACAAAGAAGCTTTCTTGAGTAACGCCCATGCCCAGCGAAGCAAAGAAGGACTGGAGGAAATGCGCAGCGAACTGATCGCCGCTTCCAAACAGCATTCTTTTGTTTTTCTGTACCTTGAGATCACAAAGGAGATACATGAAATCAATCTCTCAGGTCCTAAACCCAATCACTCTTCTGGTGACTATATGGAAAAGCTGCGCACCAAAACTCGCCCCGTCATTTCCTACCTTACGAAAGTAGACAACTGGGGCGTTTATGAGATTTTGCTGTTTCGTTATTTTCAATTCTTGTTTCCTGTCGAAACCTCCTATCACTTACTGCAGATCGCTATTTCCCGCACAAAAAAAGAACAAGGCTTGTCCTTGATGCGAGAAATTCAAATGGATTTGATTTTTAGTTGTTTTACGACGTTTGTCAATTTTCGCCGCCTGGAGTGGGCAAAAGAGGTGTTGACCATTGCAGAGGAATTATTGGCAGATCGCGGAGACATGCTAAACAGCACGCATCTTCTTTGCTATCAAGGGTGGTACTGGTATATTTATGGTGATCAAGAAAAAGGACTGTTGAAAATCGACCAAGGGCTTTCGATCTTTCGCGTCTTGAAACAAACCAAAATGGTTAAATTATGGGAGCGATCGTTGCACTCCATCAAGAAAAATGCGGAAGAACCTAACAGTTATCTTATGTTTCGCTAAACGCTCTAAGGGCTAACGGGCTAGACATTTGTCCCCGCATCGAAGGGGATCTAGTCGGTAGTGGAGGCTAAGGCCACTAGAGCGAACAACTGCGGAACGCCAGCACAAAAAAAGAACCAAACTCACTGATCATTGAGCGACACCCATAAGTCAGCGTTTGCTCTAACTTATGGGGAGCGCCTCAAAAAGACGAGTTGGTTCTTTTTCGATTAGGTTTCTGGTGGTTGATCCATGAGTTGGCGTTGGTCGTCTAAGACTTGCTTTTTGGCTACTTGTTTCTGGTAAAACCAAGCAAACAGGATAAACAATGCGATGCAGCCGAAGAACAAGCAAACACCGATAACAAAGCCTTGCGGCAAGAAGGACAGTTCCAAGTGATGGGTGCCACTTGGGATCGTCACACTGATAAAGCCGTCTTGAAAGGCGGTGATTGGAACTTCTTTGCCGTCAAGCGTAGCAGTCCAGCCCTTGTCATAAGGGATGGTCGTTACAAGCTGCTGCTCTTTTTCAGTCGTGATATCGGCTTTGGCACTGCGTTTGCCGACCGTCATAGCGACCCCTCGATCTTGGATCGCATCAATTGCTTGTTGGTAGGCGTTGGTATCCAAGGTCACGACTTGCGGGTTTTGGAAGGAGATTTCAGGCGTTCCGTAGAAGCTGACGGTGAATTGAACCGTCGTATCGGTCTCATAGTGCCCTAAGTCGTAGTATTGACCGTTGATACTGATTTGCGTTTCTCGCTGCTGGCCGTTGACTGTCACGGTGGCAGATGAGCTTTCCAATTCCCCAAAGTTGGCAGGGAAAAGACTCAAGTATGCTTGCGAGTTCGCTGGAACCTCCACTTGCCAAGTCACTTCTTTTGCGACATTGCTTTCTTGCTCGGTAAATTTCATATACATGCCGTCATTGGTGATATCTGTATTTTTACTATGGATCACCGTGATCGGCTGAAAGGCAAAATACTCTAAATTTAAATCCGCCAAGCCATTGAAAAGATTTTTCTGGCTCGTCAAGTTGTCGTTTTGCGGCTGTTCAATCGATTCAATGGTTGGTTCAGCCAAGAAACCTAGCGGTAACGCATTTTGATTCTCATAAAGCTTGTATTCACCAGATTCCCCGACACGTTGAAAGCCGTATTTGGTGAGATTTGGCTTGGAGATATTGTATTTGATCCCTGTAAAAGCATCCATCAGCAAGGTATTATTCGGATAGCGGATATTTAAATTGGTGCCGCGGGACCGAAAGCCCAGCTTATCCAGGTAGCTTGAGGAATTGCGGTTACGGATCGAAGAAAACATGCTGACACCGCTGTAGCCATAATTGATACTGTCGTTGGAAGAAACAGGATCAAGGTTTTCTAATCGGAAAAAGGTATCATTGTCTTCGTTGGCTTGAGTGACTAGTTTTTTGATGTCCGGATAAGGTTCTGTATACAAACTGCGAGAAGCATAGTTCCAATCATTCAAAATTCCGCGAACCATGCCGCTCGTATTGACGGCCATTTCTCCGCAGACGAAGATCAGCAGCAAGATCGTCACTCGTTTTTGTGTTAAAAGACCTAATTGCCCGAACCCAATACATAACAAGTAAAGAACAAAGAATACGATCGTTAGCGCAAAAGAAGTAGCGGAAACATATTCATAGGTTCCAGGTCCTTTCAATGCGTAGGAGAGGGCAAACACCACGATCGTAGAAAGACCAATAATGAGAAACAATCCGCGATCTTTTTGCTGCAGCTGCTCCCACCCGTATCCCGCCAGCATGATCACTAAGAAGGAGAACAAATAGGCATAACGGAAAAGGAACATATTTGGGGCATGCATCCCGTGCCAAAAAAGATTCATCGGCACGATATAAAAACTGGCGATCAAAACAGCAAACATGCCAGCGTATAAGAATTTATCCTTCAAGCGGATTTTCTTCGAAACAAAATATAAAATATACAACAGCAGCGGCAATAAGCCGATATAGATGAAGGGAATGGAGCCGTATTTTGTCGTATCGTAAACACCGATCATGTTTTTCATCACGAGGTCAAAGACATCGGTGGCTTCGGTTTTAAAGGAAGAAATCGTTGTTAATTCTTCCCCGTTCGAGCGCAAATCCAATAAGGCAGGTAAGATGATCACCATTGAGGCGCCGCCAGCTAACAAGGAGGTGATGCCGTAAGGGATGATCGCCCCCCGAGCTTGCTTCCAGTTGCGCCCCAACTGAACCAAGAAATACATCACGGAAAAGAGACCGATCATAAAGCCCATGTAAAAACTGGATAAAAATAACAGCAGATAACTGATAAATAACACGACTGGTTTTTTCTTTTTCACTAACCGGTCAATACCTAAAATCACTAGCGGTAGATAGATCATGGCATCAAGCCACATGATCAGTTCCGAATGGGCGGTGATGAAGGACATCAAGGCATAACAGACGGCTAAGGTCACATGCTGCCAACGTTGGATCTTAAAGGTTTGGCTGGCATAAAACCAAAACGCCAAGCCCGCACTGCCGATCTTGATCAAGGTCAAGAAGTACAACGCATCTGGCATCAGCTGATTTGGGAAAAACAAGACCAGAGGAGTGAAGATCCCGCCTAAGTAATAGGAGATCAGTGCCAGATAATTCAAGCCTAAAGAGGCGTTCCATGTATAAAAGATACTTTGTTTGCCTAAGAGCATATTGCGAAAGCTGGCATGAAAGTTTGAGAATTGCGAAAAGGCATCACTGGCTAAGACACTGCGGCTGCTGCCAGGGTAGATGCCGATGGTCAAATAGATCACTGCCATGATAAGAAACGGCAAGAAGAAACTAGCAAGCATATAAGGCCAATGTTGTTTGGCAAATGTTTTTATTTTCGTCACAAGAAGTCACCTGTTCTTTATCAATTTTTTCTTAGTTTACCACAGGTGAATCGATTAAAAAAACAAAGACCTGTTTTCTTTAATGAAAACCTAAGTGAAAGCGCACCAAAGAAAAAAGGGTACAAAAAAAGCCGTTCAAAACGAACGGCCGAAAAGGTCTAATTATACGCGCTCAACTTTTCCAGATTTCAAAGCACGAGTTGACACCCAAACTTTTTTAGGTTTTCCGTCAATCATAACGCGAACTTTTTGCAAGTTAGGTTTCACAGTACGTTTTGTCGCATTCATTGCGTGAGAACGATTGTTTCCACTTGTAGTTTTACGTCCAGTAAAGTAACAAACTTTAGCCATGTGGTTATTTCCTCCTTTGCCTTGATGTTGGAGCGCTATTTCAGCTCATACCATCTGAATTTATCACAGAAAGGTGAAAAAAGCAAGAGTAATTTTCAAGAAACATTGACTTTTCCCGGTAAACATTGTAAATTAAACAAGGTCGAAATGCAAGACGTTTGGTCAGAAAGCCCCTTTTCATATGTCTCATCCTTTTATTTGCGGTACAGCTATGATAAAATATGTAAGAAGAAAGATGGGTCATGCCCATTGAAGGAGGCTATAAAATGGCTGTAAAAATTCAAACCTCATCAGGTATTATTGAAATCAGCAATGAAGTCATTGCAACAGTGGTCGGAGGCGCAGCAACAGATGTGTTCGGCATTGTTGGTATGGCTAGCAAGAAACAAATCAAAGATAACATCAATGAAATTTTACGAAAAGAAAATTATTCTCGCGGTGTCGTTGTCCGCCAAGAAGAAAACGGCATTGCAGTGGATGTATACACGATCGTCAGCTATGGAACAAAGATTTCCGAAGTTTCCCGCAACGTGCAGGAAAAAGTGAAATACAACTTAGAAACGATGCTAGGTGTATCTGCGAACTCGGTAAATGTATTTGTTCAAGGCGTACGTGTACTGCCAGATTAGGCAAGGGATCCGTTCATGGCGGATGATTTTAAGGAGGACTATCTAAGTGAAGGTAACGAATATCAGCGCAAGTCAGTTTCAAGAAATGGTGCAGGCAGGCGCGGCTCGTCTACAAGTTAATGCAGAGTTTGTCAACTCATTGAATGTGTTTCCTGTTCCAGATGGAGACACTGGGACAAACATGAATCTATCCATGACCAGTGGAGCAAAAGCGGTCGCAGATGCGACTTCAGAAAACGTCGGCGATCTTGCCGCTACACTTTCAAAAGGACTATTGATGGGCGCACGTGGGAATTCTGGCGTCATTTTATCTCAATTATTCCGCGGTTTTTCTAAAGCTATCCCGACCGCAGAAACACTCACTGCACCAGAATTGGCTCAAGCCTTTACTCATGGAGTAGAAACCGCCTATAAAGCAGTCATGAAACCTGTGGAAGGAACCATCTTGACTGTGGCACGCATCGCAGCTGAATATGGCGAGAAAAAAGCACAAACTACCGATGATTGTATCGAAGTGATGAAAGCCGTGGTTCACGGTGCAAAACGTTCATTGGCGAAAACCCCAGATCTATTGCCCGTCTTAAAAGAAGTCGGCGTGGTAGATAGCGGCGGTCAAGGATTGTTGTTCATTTATGAAGGCTTCTTAAATGCGTTGACGGGTGAATACCCAGCCGATGAAATCTTCGAACCTTCCCCAGCGGCTATGGACGAAATGGTCAATGCCGAACATCATCGCAGCGTTCAAGGACACTTAGCGACAGAAGATATCACCTTTGGTTACTGTACAGAAATCATGGTGAAGATCGGTGAAGGTCCGACTGTAGATAGTGAATTTGATTATGAAACATTCCGTAATTACTTAAATGAGTTAGGGGATTCCTTATTAGTGGTCAACGACGATGAGATCATCAAAGTCCATATCCATACGGAACATCCTGGCGAAGTCATGAATTATGGTCAAAAATTCGGCTCATTGGTGAAAATCAAAGTTGACAACATGCGTCTTCAGCATGAAACGATTTTGGAACACGACCAGCAAGGTGCAAAACCTGCACCAGTGAAACGTCCACGGACACCATTTGCGATCATCGCGATCGCGGCTGGCGAAGGCTTGAAAGAGTTGTTCACTAGCCTGGGTGCTTCATATGTCATCAGTGGCGGCCAAACGATGAACCCAAGTACAGAAGACATTTTGTTGGCGATCAATGAAGTTAATGCCGACCAAGTGATCGTCCTACCAAATAACAAAAACATCTTTATGGCTGCGCAGCAAGCAGCGGAAGTTTCCGAGATTCCAGTAGCGGTTGTTGAAACACGGACGATCTCACAAGGGATGACAGCGATGCTGGCATTCCACGAGCAATCCACACTAGCTGAAAATCAGCAAGCTATGACCGATGTCTTAGCAAGTGTTGTCAGCGGATCAGTGACTCATGCGATCCGTAATACATCAATTGATGGCATCGAAATTACAGAAGGCGACTTCTTAGGAATGGTCGACGGCAAAATCGTTGTTTCTGTTCCGGATCGTTTCTCTGCTTCCATGACTACCTTAGAAAAAATGATCACAGAAGATACTGAGATCGTCACCATCATTATCGGTGAAGAAGGCAAAGCCAAAGAAGCAGCGAAAATCGAAGAAGCGATCGTTGAGCTGCATCCTGAGATCGAAGTAGAGATCCATCAAGGCGATCAGCCAGTTTATCCGTATCTTTTCTCAGCAGAATAAACAAATTAGGCGGCGGGGGCAAAAATCGTAGATGATTTTTGGCTCCGTCTTTTTCTATGAATGCAGGAATCTCTGCAATAAACAAAATCATTTTGGAAAAGGAGGGTACCTATGCTGAATCAGCCACTTACGGTATTAAAGGGTGTCGGAGAAAAACGCGCCCAAGACTTGGCGAGTTTAGGGATCGAAACCATTGAAGACCTGCTGAAGTATTATCCGTTTCGTTATGAAGACATTCAAGAACGGCAGTTAGCGGAGATTCAAGACCAAGAAAAAGTAACGATCAAGGGGATCGTCGTTTCCCCGCCGGTCGTCAATCGCTTTGGCTATAAAAAAAGTCGGTTGCAATTTCGCATGATGCAAGACCACGATGTTTTTAATGTCTCCTTTTTCAATCAGCCTTATTTGAAGGATAAAGTAGAGGTTTCAGAAGAGATCGCCGTCTATGGCAAATGGGACGCCAAACGCAAAGGACTGACGGGAATGAAAATTCTCGGCAGCAAGAGCGCAGAAGACTTTGCCCCCATTTATCATGTCAATAAAGCCGTGCGTCAAAGTGTGTTGATCGAACTGATCAAACAGGCATTCCTTGATTTTGGTGATCAGATCACAGAGATCTTGCCTTTGTCATTGATCGAAAAATATCGCTTGTTGGATCGGAAATCCGCGATGTTTGCGATGCACTTTCCCAAAGATCCCCAAGAGAGTCATCAAGCGAAGCGTCGGGTGATTTTTGAAGAGTTCTTTTTGTTCCAAATGCAGATCCAAGGACTGAAGAAAAGTGAAAAAGCCGAGAAAAACGGCTTGGCGATCGATTATGATGTGCAACGCTTGAAAGAGTTTACTCGTAAACTGCCCTTTGAATTGACGAATGCGCAAAAGCGCGTGACCAATGAAATCTGCCATGACCTGAAAAGTCCGCAGCACATGCAGCGACTCTTGCAAGGAGACGTAGGAAGCGGGAAAACAGTCGTGGCGGCGATCGCTCTCTATGCCACGATGACGGCTGGCTTTCAGGGCGCACTGATGGTGCCGACTGAGATTTTGGCTCAGCAGCACCTAGAAAGCTTGAATCAGCTCTTTGACCCCTTAGAAGTGACCACCGCTCTTTTGACAGGCTCGACCAAACCAAAAGAACGGCGGGTCATCTTAGAACAATTAGCAGCTGGGGAGATCGACATCATCGTTGGGACCCATGCGCTGATTCAAGAAGGGGTGGATTTTGCACATCTAGGCTTAGTCATCACCGATGAACAACACCGTTTTGGGGTCAATCAGCGAAAAGTCTTACGAGAAAAAGGCTATCTGCCTGATGTGCTCTTTATGACCGCCACGCCGATCCCTCGTACGTTAGCGATCACGGCTTATGGCGAAATGGATGTTTCGGTGATCGATGAGATGCCAGCAGGACGGATTCCTGTAGAGACTCGCTGGGTTCGTCCGCCGCAGTTTGAATCGATCTTAGAGTGGGCGCAAAAAGAATTGGCACATGGGCATCAGATGTATGTCATCTGTCCTTTGATCGAGGAATCCGAAATGCTGGATGTCAAGAATGCCACGGAGATTTATGAGCAGCTGCAAAGTTACTTTTCTCCTACTTATCAAGTGGGAATGCTACATGGGAAAATGAAGAATCAAGAAAAAGACAGCATCATGGAAGCTTTCAAAGAAAATCAACTGCAGATCTTGGTTTCCACGACGGTCATCGAAGTAGGGGTCAATGTCCCCAATGCGACAGTGATGCTGATCATTGACGCTGATCGCTTCGGGTTAGCCCAGCTTCATCAATTGCGTGGACGAGTAGGGCGCGGTGCCGATGCTTCTTACTGTATATTGATCGCAAACCCGAAGAACGAGACAGGGGTCGAGCGAATGAAGATCATGACAGAAACCACCAACGGCTTTGTAGTCAGCGAAAAAGATTTGCAGTTGCGAGGACCAGGAGAAGTCTTCGGCAATCGACAATCGGGCTTGCCAGAGTTTGCGGCTGCCGATTTGGTCGCAGATGCCCATATTCTAGAAGTGGCACAAGTCGAAGCTGCCCAGCTTTGGCAAAAAAATGGCTGGCAGCTGTTACCAGAATTTTCGGCATTGGCGAACTATTTAGCAGCAAAAAAAGCAGACAAACAATTTTTTGATTAAAGAATATGCTATACTGATTGGGAAAATGAAGGGAGTGGCAGCGAGATGCGGATTGCTGTTGATGCAATGGGCGGAGACAACGCCCCAAAAGCGATCGTAGAAGGAGTCATGCTGGCAAAAAAAGACTTTCCAGAGATTGAATTCCTCCTTTACGGAAAAGAAAATGAAATCAAAAAATACATGACGGACGATAAAAATGTCACCATTATCCACACGGATGAAAAAATCAATAGTGATGATGAGCCTGTCAAAGCGATCAGACGAAAAAAAACCGCCTCAATGGTCTTGGCAGCACAAGCGGTCAAAAATGGTGAGGCAGATGCGATTTTTTCAGCTGGAAATACTGGTGCCTTATTAGCGGCTGGTTTGTTTATCGTCGGTCGGATCAAAGGGATCGACCGTCCCGGATTGATGTCCACGATGCCAGTGATCGGCAAAGATGCTGGCTTTGATATGCTGGATCTAGGTGCCAATGCCGACAATAAACCAGAACATTTGGCAAACTATGCCGTCTTAGGGTCCTTTTATGCCCAAAAAGTTCGCGGGATCAATCGACCACGGGTCGGCTTGTTAAATAACGGAACAGAAGAAACCAAAGGCAGTGAATTAACGAAAAAAGCCTTTGAACTACTTTCGCAAGACCCGACGATCCACTTTATCGGCAATGTCGAGGCTCGGGAATTATTGGATGGTGCAGCTGACGTCGTCGTGACAGATGGCTTTACTGGAAATGCTGTTTTGAAATCGATCGAAGGAACCGCCTTGAATTTGATGGCGCTGTTGAAACAATCGATTCTCGATTCTGGTGCCAAAGGGAAATTAGGCGCATTATTATTAAAAGATGCGTTGCGGAAAGTGAAAAATGAAATGGATTATGCGAAACACGGCGGTGCCGTATTGTTTGGGTTGAAAGCACCAGTCATCAAAACCCATGGTGCGACAGGACCAGAAGCGGTGGCGTACACCATCAAGCAGATCCATACGATGTTAGCGACAGATGTCGTGGCACAATTGGTCGCCCATTTTGAAGAAATGCCGACTGACAAAGACGAAACGCAATCATAATGCAATCATTGTAATGAAATTGCAAAAATATCTAGACAAAAAGCATAGAAAGCAGTACAATGTTTGTTAGCCATTCTATGTTTTGTGCAAACGCGTGGAGGTGAAGCCAGTTGACACGAGATGAAGTATTCAAGAAAGTTGCGGTCGTGATCGCCAATCATTTTGAAATTGACGCAGAGAACGTAACGGATACGATGAGCATTAAAGACGACTTGAACGCTGATTCGATCAGTGTGATGGAATTCGTCCTTGAACTAGAAGATGAATTTGGTACCGAGATTTCTGATGAAGATGCCGAGCAGATCGAAACAGTCGGTGGAGCGGTTGATTATATTTCAAGCCATCTTGCTTAAGACAGACATAAGAGCTAAGTCCTAGATGACTTAGCTCTTTCTTTCTCATAATTGATCCGCAGTGATTTTGAGCGGCTTTTCTTTGGTACTGAAATCTAAAAAACGGTCGTTAAACCTGACATGACGGCGTTGAAAGCGTAATATAAATTTTCTGAAAATTCAGTGTATTAACTTTTCTGGGACTTGCATTATTGGTGGCATTTCTATATAATTATTAAGAATATATTATACAATGTTAAGAAAGCTTTTGGAAATGAAATGCATGTTCCTTCTTTTTTTACATTAAATTGCAAGACATCTTAGAAAGTAGAGAGGGGTATTCGATTGTCCAGAGATAATCAATTACTAGATGTTCAAAACCTTCACACAGGTTTTCGTATTAAAGACGATTACTATGACGCAGTAGATGGTATTTCTTTTACACTGGATCGCAATGAGATCTTAGCGATCGTAGGAGAATCTGGTTGCGGCAAGAGTACGTTAGCTACAACGATCATGGGGCTGCATGACCCAAACAACACGAAAATCACCGGAGAAATCTTATATAAAGATTTAAACTTGTCAAACTTAAACGAAACGCTGTACAACAAAATTCGCGGAAATGATATTGGGATGATTTTCCAAGATCCATTGTCTGCACTGAATCCTTTGATGCGGATCGAAGATCAAATCAAAGAAGGGTTATCCTACCATACGGATATGACTGCCGAACAGCGTCAAGCACGAGCATTAGAATTATTAGAACAAGTGGGGATCCCGAATCCGCCGCGAGTAGGACGTCAATACCCTCATGAATTGTCTGGTGGGATGCGTCAGCGGGTCATCATTGCGATCGCGATTGCTTGTAAACCACCAATCATTATTGCGGATGAACCAACGACCGCGTTGGATGTGACTATCCAAGCACAGATCCTTGATCTACTAAAAGATCTGCAAGAAGAAACACAGACGGGGATCATTTTGATCACCCACGATTTAGGTGTCGTAGCAGAGATGGCCGACCGAGTAGCCGTGATGTACGGGGGTCAGTTTGTGGAAGTCGCAACAGCCGAAGAGTTGTTTGCCAATCCGAAACATCCATACACTCGCTCATTGCTTAACTCGATCCCTCAAGAAAATTCACAAGACAGTGAACTGCACGTGATCGAAGGCGTAGTTCCTTCATTGAAAAATATGCCACGGACAGGTTGTCGGTTTGCCGCACGGATTCCTTGGATTCCTGAAAGCGACCACGAAGCAAACCCAGTCTTGCATGAAGTAGCACCTGATCATTTGGTCCGTTGCACATGCTACAAGCATTTTCATTTTAGAGACGAAGAAGGAGAAGTGTAGATGACAGAATTAATTACAATTAAAGATCTGAAAGTCCACTATCCTATTCGCAGCGGATTTTTCAACCGCGTCACGGACCATGTGTATGCCGTTGACGGTGTGGACTTCATCATAGAAAAAGGAAAAACTTACGGATTGGTTGGTGAGTCTGGTTCTGGTAAATCCACGACGGGGAAAGCCATCGTTGGGTTAGAAAAAATCACCAGTGGCGAAATCATTTATGACGGGCAAGACGTGACCAAACGTTCCGTCCGCAAAAAAATGAACTACAACAAAGATGTCCAAATGATTTTCCAAGATTCAATGTCCAGCTTGAATCCTAAAAAACGTGTGGTCGACATTATCGCCGAACCATTACGCAACTTTGAACGCTTAAGCGATCAAGAAGAGAAAAAACGCGTGAAAAGCCTTCTGGATATCGTTGGGATGCCAGAAGATGCCCTATACAAATATCCTCACGAGTTCTCTGGTGGACAACGTCAGCGGTTAGGGGTTGCCCGCGCGGTAGCATCCAATCCAAAACTGATCGTCGCCGATGAGCCGGTTTCAGCCCTTGACTTATCCGTTCAAGCGCAGGTACTGAACTTTATGAAACGGATCCAGCAAGAATTTGGCTTAAGTTTCTTATTTATCTCTCATGACTTAGGGGTCGTAAAACACATGTGTGACAATATCGCCATCATGTACAAAGGCCGCTTCGTTGAGATCGGGACACGGGAAGACATCTATCAAGACCCGCGTCACATCTATACAAAACGTTTATTATCAGCAATTCCTCAAATCGACGTAAAAAATCGCGATGCTCACAAAGAAAACCGCCGCAAGGTCGAGTTGGAATATGTGACCCATCAAAAAGATTACTACGACGAAACTGGCAGAGTGTATGACTTGCGTAAAATCACCGAGTCGCACCAAGTCGCATTGAAAAACGGGGGTGCTGAATAATGTGGAAAACAATTCTACGTCGTTTGTTGTTGATGATCCCGCAAGTCATTATTTTGAGTATCTTGATTTTCTTGATCGCACAAGCAATGCCTGGGGATCCATTTACTGGTTTGATCAATCCAAACCAAGATCCAGCTGTTATTGAGCGGATGCGTGAAGCCGCTGGTTTGAATGACCCATGGTATACCCAGTATTTCCGTTGGATCGGAAATGCCTTAAAAGGGGACTTTGGTCAAAGTTTCATCTTTAAATTACCTGTTTCAACGTTATTAGCAGGACGTATCAGCAATACATTGTGGTTATCTTTATTGACGGTCATTTTGACTTACGTGATTGCCATTCCTTTAGGGATGTGGGCAGGACGTTACCAAAATTCATTGCTTGATAAAGTCGTCGTTGTTTACAACTTCTTCAGTTTCGCCGTACCGTTGTTTATCTTTGCGTTGATCGCATTGTTCATCTTCGGTTACCGATTGGCTTGGTTCCCAACGGGTGGTTCCGTTGCTCCGGGGGTCAGTGGCATGGCTGAGTTTTGGAGTCGCTTGTATCACCTACTATTACCGGCGATCACTTCTGCATTATTAGGAACAGCAGTGACGATCCAATACTTGCGAAGTGAAGTCATTGATTCGAAATCATTGGATTTCGTTCGTACCGCTCGTTCAAAAGGGGTACCAACGAATAAAGTCTTCTCACGTCACGTTTTCCGTAATGCATCGTTGCCGATCGCATCACAAATGGGCTACGAGATCACTTCATTGATCGCAGGTTCTGTGGTCATTGAGAAAATCTTCGCTTACCCAGGTGTCGGAAAACTGTTTATCGATAGTATCGTCCAACGGGACTATGCCGTGATCACTTCACTGACATTGATCTTAGGACTAGCGACCTTGATCGGTACGCTACTATCAGATATCATCATGAGTATTGTCGATCCAAGAATCAGAATCCAGTAATAGGAGGGGATAAATGTGTCTGAAAAGAAAGAAAAAGTACTAAAACAAGAGAGCATCCCGCCTATGGGATTAAAAATGATTTTTCGCGAATTCTTAAAAGATAAAATGGCGATCTTTTCATTAGTTTTGTTAGTCGCAGTTTTATTGTTCGTGTTTATCGGCTCAGCAGTTATCGACCAATCACAAGTGATGCGTGTCAGCATCCTTGATAAATACGCTGTACCTGGCGCGATTTCGCCAAACGGCGGCACCTACCTTTTAGGGGCGGATGAAGGTGGCCGTGATGTTTGGGGACAATTGATCATCGGTGCGCGTAACTCAATCTTGATTGGTTTTTCAATCACGATCATTACGTCGATCGTTGGGGTCGGACTAGGGATCATCTCAGGTTACTATGGTGGCATCATTGATAACATTTTGATGCGTATCGTTGACTTCGTTATGATTTTGCCGATCATGTTGATCATTATCGTTATCGTATCGATCGTACCTCGTTATAACGTTTGGACCTTTATATGGGTCATGAGTGCCTTTTACTGGGTCGGAAAAGCAAGGCTCTTCCGAAGTAAGACCCTTTCAGAAGGCCGTCGCGACTATGTTAGTGCATCGAAAACCCTCGGAACCAACGACTTCGTCATCATGTTCCGCGAAATCATGCCGAACCTTAGCTCATTGATCATCACCAACTTAACAATGAACTTTGCAGCGAATATCGGTATTGAAACGACACTAACATTCTTAGGTTTTGGTCTGCCGACCAATGTTCCAAGTTTGGGAACACTGATCGGATATGCCAGCAGCGGTGATGTGCTGGTCAACAGACAGTGGATCTGGTTACCCGCATCAATTCTAATTTTAGTCTTGATGTTGAGTATCAATTACGTTGGTCAAGCATTTAAGCGTTCAGCGGATGCGCGTCAACGACTAGGATAAACAAGGAGGATACAGGATGAAGAAAAATATTTTTGGTATGGTCACTCTTTTGTCAGTGTTAGCATTGGCAGCTTGTGGCAGCAACGGCGGCGGAACCGATTCTTCTGGTGGCGGCAATGCAGCGACAGAAACAGAAGATATCAGCACAATGCCAGTCGAAGTCAGCAATGACGAAGAAGCAATCGAAGGCGGTACATTGGATGTTGCAGTAGTGATGGATACGCAGTTCCAAGGGTTATTCGTACCTGAGTTTTATCAAGACAGTTATGACAGTTATTTCATGGAACCAAGTAATGAAACATTGTTCTTATACGATTCTGACTTCAAAATCGTTGACGGCGGTGCAGCAAATCTTGAGTTAGATGAAGACAACAACACAGCAACGATCACATTACGTGACAACTTGAAATGGTCAGATGGCGAAGATGTTACCGCTGATGACGTGATCTTCTCTTATGAAGTAATCGGTCATAAAGATTACACAGGTATCCGCTATGATAACAACTTTACCAATATCGTTGGTATGGAAGATTACCATGATGGCAAAGCTGATACTATTTCTGGTATCACCAAAGAAAGTGACAAAGTCGTTAAAATCCAATACAAAGAAGTTCACCCAGGTATGTTGCAAGCTGGTGGCGGAGTGTATGAATCTGCTTTACCAAAACATGCATTTGAAGGTATCGAAGTCAAAGATATGGAATCAAGCGATCCAGTTCGTAAAAATCCAGTTGTCTTTGGTCCTTATGTAATGTCAAATATCGTTGCGGGAGAGTCTGTTGAATACGTACCGAATGAGTACTACTACGGCGGCGCACCTAAAATGGATAAATTATCATTTAAAGCTGTTCCTTCAGCATCAATCGTAGAAGGATTGAATGCAAAACAATATGACGTTGTTTATTCAATGCCAACAGATACGTATCCAACCTACAAAGATGTAGATGGCTACCAAATCTTAGGTCGTCCTGAACAAGCATACACTTACCTAGGCTTTAAATTAGGTACTTGGAATGAAGAAGAAAACAAAGTAAACTACAACCCTGAGTCTAAAATGGCGGATAAAGCCTTGCGTCAAGCAATGGGTTACGCAATCGATAACGATGCTGTCGGAAGCCGTTTCTACAATGGCTTGCGTTCAAATGCAACGACATTGATCCCACCAGTATTCGGCACACTGCACAACACCGAAGTAGAAGGCTACACATTGAACATCGACAAAGCAAATCAATTACTTGATGATGCTGGCTACAAAGATGTCGATGGCGATGGCATGCGTGAAGACAAAAATGGTGAGAAATTAACCATCAACTTTGCTTCAATGTCTGGTGGCGAAACGGCTCAACCATTGTCTGATTACTACATCCAACAATGGAATGAAATCGGACTTGATGTACAATACACAACTGGTCGCTTGATCGACTTCCAAGCTTTCTATGACAAGTTGAAAAACGATGATCCTGAGATCGATGTCTTCCAAGCAGCATGGGGAACTGGTTCAGATCCTTCTCCAAGCGGACTTTACGGCCCGAACGCAGCATTCAACTACACTCGTTTTGAATCTGAAGAAAATACAAAACTTCTAGATGCAATCGACTCAAAAGATTCATTTGATGATGCAAAACGTAAAGAAGCATTTGATGCATGGCAAGAGTATGCAGCAGACGAAGCGTTTGTTATCCCTACTCTTTACAGAAACCAAGTAATGCCTGTTTCAAACCGTGTCAAAGACTTCTCATGGGCTTATGACATTGACCACAACAGATGGGCAACAGTTTCAGTTACAGCTGAATCTCGTTAATCAATGATCGATGAAAAGACGTCCTTTCCAGGACGTCTTTTTTTCCTGTTTTTTTTTGCGGGTATCTGAGGAAAACAGGCTTTTTTATACAGGAGAAGATTAAGTAAATAAAATTTTATTACAGTCTTTCCAAGAATTTGGAGGAAACATTTCATAATTCGGCAAAAACCAGTATAATAGGGAAGTGTCGATAAACTAATGAAGGAATGTGACAAATGAATACACAATTAACGAAAGAACTAAAAGAAAAGTTTGATATTGTGTTCCATGATGTAGATCTGCTTGAACAAGCGTTTACGCATTCATCTTATGTGAATGAGCACCGCAACTTGCACTTGTCAGATAACGAACGTTTAGAGTTTTTGGGCGATGCTGTCTTAGAGTTGATCGTTTCACGGTATTTGTATCGTGAATTGCCAGATCTGCCCGAAGGTAAGCTGACGAAGCTACGGGCGGCAATCGTTCGCGAAGACAGTTTATCCATGTTTGCCAAAGATTGCCGATTCGATGAATACATTCGTCTAGGCAAAGGGGAAGAAAACTCTGGCGGTCGTAAACGACCTTCTTTGCTTTGTGATCTATTTGAAGCCTTTTTAGGTGCGTTATACTTGGACCAAGGTCTGGAAAGTGTCAGCCGCTTTTTGACGAAAGTTGTCTTTCCAAAAGTAAAAGCAGGTGCTTTTTCCCATGAGATGGATCACAAGACCCGCTTGCAAGAAGTCTTGCAGCGCGGCGGCGATGTTTCCATCAATTATCGTTTGATCAAAGAAGCAGGCCCCGCCCATGAACGGATTTTTTGGACGGAAGTCTATTGCGATGATACCTTGATCGGAAAAGGACAAGGAAAATCGAAGAAATTATCAGAACAGGACGCCGCTGCGAATGCCTTGGCGGATCTTGAACAGTAAGAGAGGACTGGCGGAGTGTATTTAAAACGAATAGAGATTGCCGGCTTTAAATCCTTTGCCGACCGCACAGTCATTGATTTCGAACATCGAGTGACTGCAGTCGTCGGACCAAATGGCAGCGGCAAGAGCAATATTACCGAAGCGATTCGTTGGGTTTTAGGAGAACAATCTGCCAAAAATCTACGTGGTGGCAAAATGCCTGATGTTATTTTTGCAGGTTCTGACACCCGCAGAGCGCTAAATATAGCGGAAGTGACGATCGTTTTAGACAATAGCGATCATTACTTGCCGATGGATTACAGTGAGATCAGCGTGACTCGCCGCTTGAGAAGAACCGGCGAAAGCGACTTTTTCTTAAATAAACAAGCTTGCCGCTTAAAGGATATCCAAGAGTTGTTTATGGACTCTGGGTTGGGGAAAGAATCATTTTCGATCATTTCCCAAGGCAAGGTAGAAGCAATTTTCAGCAGCAAACCAGAAGACCGTCGTGGGATTTTTGAAGAAGCTGCGGGGGTATTAAAATACAAACAGCGGAAAAAGAAAGCCGAGCAAAAATTGTTTGAAACTGAAGACAATTTAAGCCGTCTACAAGATATCATTTATGAACTAGAAGATCAGTTGGTGCCTCTGGCAGCCCAAAGTGAAGCAGCCAACCGCTTTTTAGCGTTAAAAGAAAAATTGACGACGGTCGATGTGGCCTATGCGGTCTTAGAGATCACGAAAGCAAAAGAAGCGTGGGAGACAGCCAAAGCTCAACTGAGTACCTTTAACCAAGAACTGGCGCAGATTTCCGAAAAGATCAACCAAGGGGAACTGTCGTTACATTCTTTGCGGCAACAACGTACTGCTTTTGATGAAACGTTGGAGCGTTTGAATCAGCAGCTTTTAGAGGTCACCGAAGGACTGAAGCAAGCCGAAGGGCAAAAAGAAGTCTTGGATGAACGTTCAAAGCATACGCAAAAAAGCTCTGCCGAATACCAAGAAACTTTAGAGGAAGTCACAGAGCGGGTCACACTTTTAAATGAAGAAAAAACGGAACTGATCGGCTTGCTTTCACAAAAGAATCGTAGTGTGCAGGAAGTTGAAGCAGCGATGCTGGCGTGTCAGCAAGAGCAGGAAAAGTACCAACGTTCAGCAAAAGAAATCATTGAAGAATTGCGCAGCCAATATGTCGAAGCCATGCAGGAGCAGGCAACGATCGGAAACGAATTGAAATACTTGGAGCGTCAATACCAACAAGAAGCCGCGAAAAATCAAACGGCGCTAAGCAAGCAGACGCAAATAAATACGTCGTTGAAAGAAAAGACGACGGAAGCGCAAATCGTGGAAGAACAGCTGACGCAGGCTAAAGCGATTTTAGAAGAACAACGCAAGCAATACATCCATCTTCAAGAAAAAGCTCAGACCAACAAAAAACGCTTTGATGAAGAACAAAAGAAAATGTATCAGTTAATGAGTCAAGTGCAGCAGGTACGAGCGAAACAGCGCAGTCTGCAAGACATTCAAGAAAATTATAGCGGCTTTTATCAAGGCGTTCGCTTGATTTTGAAAAACAAACAGCAGATCAGCGGTATCGTTGGCGCAGTAGCGGAGTTGATCGATGTGCCGCAAGACTATACCGTGGCGATCGAGACCGCATTAGGCGCCGCTGCACAGCATGTCGTCGTTGAAAATGAGCGGGATGCGCGAGCAGCCATCACGTATTTGAAAGAAAATCGAGGGGGTCGTGCAACCTTCCTACCGCTGACGACCATCAAAGCCCGTCATTTGCCAGATTATGCCCGCAATCAAGCCAAGCAAGTGTCTGGATTTATCGGCGTTGCCAGCGAATTGGTCCAGTCGCCCGAACACGTCCAAACGATTACGGATAACTTGTTAGGCAGTATCTTGATTGCCGAAGACTTGCAAAGTGCCAATGCGTTAGCACGGGCATTGAACTATAGCTATCGGGTCGTTTCCTTAGAAGGGGATGTCATGAATGCTGGCGGTTCCATGACGGGTGGCGCAACGAAGAAAAATGCCGGTAGTTTGTTTAGCCAAAGCAACGAGCTGCAACAATTGACGGCACAAGCGGCGCAACTGGATGAGCGGCTTTTAAAAACGGAAAAGCAAGTCCAGCATTTTGAAGCAGCGACCAAAGAAGCACAAGCAGCATTAGAAGAATTGCGGACGCAAGGAGAACAGGCTCGCATGACGGAGCATGAGCTGCAAAGCCGCTTACAAAATCTTGAGAATGACCTGAGCCGCTTGAAGCAAGAGCAGCAAGTGTTTGATTTTGAACATCGCGAAGTGCAAGCCTTCTTTGAGGAATATGATGAGAAGAAGACGAGCTTGGAAGAGCAGCAAAAGAATATTGCTGCGCAATTGGCGAAAATCGACCAAGATATTCATCAAATGAATGCCGAAGAAGACTTGATCGAGGAAAAACGCCAAACCTTAGCACAAGAAAGTGCGCGCTTGCAGGCAGCTTTCGCAGTTCAAAAAGAACAAGTGGCGCATTTGCAGCAAAAAATTGCCGCTACGAATCAAGCATTAGAAGAAAACGAAGCGCGTCAACTCTCCTTAGAACGGCAGTTAGCTGCCTTGACAAGCAACGTCAGCGATCATGAGTTTTCAGAAGAAAGCATTCTTCAGCGAATTGAAGCCTTCACAAAAACCAAGCAGCAGGTAACAGCGGAATTGACGGTGATTCGTGAACAACGTCAAGTCGTTCAACAAGAAATCGGTGCATTAGACGAAGCCCTGAGTGCTGAAAACTTAACGCAAAAAGAAAAGCTGTCAGAAAAAACCGAAGTTGAGATCGAAAAAAATCGCGCAGAATTGGTGATGGATAATCGTTTGTTGTATTTACAAGAAGAATACAATCTCACCTTTGAAAAGGCAGCGCAAGATTTCCCTGAAATCGAGGATGCAGAACAAGCCAAAGTCGACATTCAGGAACTAAAACAAGCGATCGAGCAAATTGGTCCAGTCAATTTAAATGCGATCGAACAATATGAGCAAGTCAATCAACGGCATTTGTTCTTGACGAGTCAGCGAGACGATCTGCTGTCGGCTAAAGCACAGCTGTTTGATACGATGTCTGAAATGGATGAAGAAGTCAAAACCCGTTTTGGCGAAGTCTTCGATGCGATCCGTCTGCAATTCAAACAAGTATTTCCTAATATGTTTGGCGGCGGTCATGCGGAATTAGTCTTAACAGATCCGAAAGATTTATTGAACACTGGGATCGAGATCGAAGCCCAACCACCGGGCAAGAAATTGCAAAACCTCAGCTTGCTATCAGGGGGCGAACGGGCGCTGACTGCGATTGCGTTATTGTTTTCCATTATTCAAGTTCGTCCAGTACCGTTTTGTGTGCTTGATGAAGTGGAAGCAGCATTGGATGAAGCCAATGTCTCTCGTTTCGGTCATTACTTGAGTGCTTTCCAAAATGATACACAGTTTATCGTCGTAACTCACCGTAAAGGAACGATGGAGGCAGCAGATGTGTTGTATGGTGTGACCATGCAAGAATCTGGAGTGTCGAAGACCGTGTCCGTGCGCTTAGAAGAAGTGCGTGAAGGCGGTAGTTTTGCAGCAGATCAAGCATAGAGGAGGAATGGTATGATTAAACTGATTGCGATCGATTTAGACGGAACGTTATTGAATGACAAAAAAGAAGTGACTCCTCGCAACAAGGAGGTACTTGCTCGTGCCAAAGCACAAGGCGTAAAAATCGTCATTTGTACGGGACGTCCATTACGGGCGATCCGTCCGTACTTAGAAGAATTATCGCTGAAAGAACCCGGCGACTATAGCATCACCTTTAACGGCGGTTTGGTTCAAAAAAATGAGACTGGCGAGATCATTGAAAAAGCAGCGATGCAGCTGGCGGATATCCATGAATTGGTTTCAGTGGCGGAAGACTTGAATTTGCCTCTAGACGTGGTATCCGAAGAGATCGTCTTGAGTTTACCCACTTCAGCAGCGCATCCATCGATTTATGGCTCGTTGAATCCTTTATTGGATTGTCGTCCTTTTGCCGTAGCTGATCTGGATGAATCGATGCTCTATAATAAAGCGGTGATCGCCTACCATCAGGAAGTCTTGGATCCTAAGATCCCTGAGATTTCCTCAGAGATCCGCGAGAAATATGAAATCATCAAAAGCCGGAATAACCTGTTGGAATTTATGCCTAAAGGAATCACCAAAGCCTATGGTATCAGCCTATTGGCGCAAGATTTAGGGATCAAGCAAGAAGAAGTGATGGCGATCGGTGATGAAGAAAATGACTTGCCGATGATTCGCTATGCAGGGATTGGCGTAGCGATGGCCAATGCCGTTCCAATCATTAAAGAGGCGGCTGACGTTGTCACCGTTTCAAACCAAGAAGACGGTGTGGCAGCAGTGATTGAAGAATATGTCTTAAAAGGAGGTGCGTAAGATGGGATTTTTTGACAAAATCAAAAAAGCGCTGATTGGAGAAACCAAAGAAGCAGAGCAAGAAACCGACAAACCGTTAGTCGATGCTGACTCACCAGAGGCACAGCGTTCAGAAGAAAGCCAGCCAGCACAAACTCCTGCTGAACAAGGCGCTTCAGAACCAGTGGCACCTGCAGAAGCCGCCGACTCCAGTGATTTGGAGGCAGAGCAAGAAACTGCTGAAGTGTCCCTGCAGCAAGAAGCAACGACAGCGAACAAAGGAGAAGAAGCACCAAGTATTCCAGAAGAAGTGGCTAAGGATGTACCATCAGAGGAAACCCCAGCGGCTACACCAATCCTTCAACCAGCGCCAGAAACGGAAAGTGTGCAGGATAAATACACCAAAGGATTGACGAAATCACGGAAAACCTTTGGGCAACGGATGAACGAATTGTTTGCTAACTTCCGTACGGTGGACGAAGACTTCTTCGAAGAAGTGGAAGAAACGCTGATTGGCGCAGACGTCGGCTTTGATGCGGCGATGAAGATCGCGGATGCATTGAGACAAGAAGTCAAACTACGTAATGTGAAGAAAACGGCAGATGTCCAAAATGTCATCATCGAAAAATTGGTTGACCTATATGGGGAAGCGGGTGTCGGTGAAGTCAACGAGTTGAATATGCAGTCGGGGTTGACCGTCATTTTATTTGTTGGCGTGAACGGTGTTGGCAAAACCACCAGTATCGGGAAATTAGCCCACCAATTCAAAGCCGAAGGCAAGAAAGTCTTATTGGCTGCAGCGGATACTTTCCGTGCCGGTGCCATCGATCAATTAGTGGTCTGGGGTGAACGAGCTGGTGTTGAAGTCGTTCGTGGCAATGCAGGAGGCGATCCAGCAGCAGTCGTGTTTGATGCGATGGAGCGCGCAAAACGAGAAAATGCTGACGTTTTATTAGTAGATACCGCGGGTCGTTTGCAAAACAAAGTCAATTTGATGAACGAACTAGAAAAAATCAAACGGATCATTCAACGAGTGGACCCAACGGCCCCTCATGAAGTCCTGCTCGTGTTGGATGCGACAACAGGTCAAAACGCGATGAATCAAGCAAAACAATTTAAAGAAACGACGGATGTTTCTGGTCTCGTCTTAACCAAACTTGATGGAACAGCCAAAGGGGGGATCGTCTTGGCGATCCGTAACGAGCTGCGGCTGCCCGTCAAATTAGTGGGACTCGGAGAAGGCATCAATGATTTAGAACCATTTGATCCAAATGAATTTGTCGTTGGCTTATTCAAAGGCTTGATCAAAGAATAAAAAAACAGAGCCCTGTGTTAGGTGATACACCTACACATGGCTCTCCTTTATTGTTGCTTTTGTGAGATCAAAGGGAAGAGAGAACGGGTCGTCGTCTCTTTCCACGAGCTTGACTTGTGACGTAAAGCTGAGAACACTTGGCGTGGCAAATGTGGGTACAGCGATGCACGACTTTGCCAAAAAATCAGGAAAAGCAGTTTGAAGGCTTCGTTTTCTTCTGCACTGTCTAAAATCTTTGGGAAGTATCAGGCAGAATACAACGAGTTGAACGATGGGGAAAGATTATTTCTTAAGTTCCCCTTGGCGCTCAGTGATCATTTTTTCCAAGTTGTTCAATGTATCGATATCTTTATTGGTTTCGATAAAGTTCGTAATCAAATTCAATAAAGATTGATCAGACAATTCTGCTGCTAAGAAGTCTTCTTGGGTCACATTCGGAGAATACAACCGAGTCAAAACAGTACCGCTGTAGCCGATATCCGCTACTTTCAATAAGTCGTGGTTTTTTAGTTTACGTACGACTGCTTGAATGGTATTCTTGCTTAGATCTTGCTGTTGGACAGCAATGTCATTTGCAGAAAGAGGTTTGTCTGAATTCCAAAAGATATTCATGATTTGACGTTCGCGTTTGGTAAGATTAAGTGGCTTCATTCACTATTCTTCCTTTCAAAAAAGAGTAATATGGACATAATAATTTACTGTTCTATAAGCAGTATACTTTATTTTGAAGGTAAATATCAAATTTATTCAAGTATTTTATAAATTCTTGGTAATTTTAGTAAGAGATATTACAAGTGAGGAGCAAATTTCTGCATTTTTCACCAGTTTTCACTATAATAGATGGAAAGAAATAGCATTTGAGAAAAAATTTAGTAGAAGAACATAGAGGGCAGTCGAATGAAAATAAAAACATTATTATCACATAAAGAGCTTTTTCCTTATTTATTGAAAGGACGCTACGGGATTGAGCGTGAAGCGCAGCGGGTGCGGCTCGATGGGACGTTTGCAGGTACCGATCATCCTAAAACGTTAGGCAATCGGCGCTTCCATCCGTATATCCAAACGGATTTTTCCGAAAACCAACTGGAACTGATTACGCCCGTCGCTGATTCCGTGGATGAATTGTTCCGTTTTTTAGGGGCTATTCATGATGTGGCGTATCGTTCGATGTCAGCAGAAGAAATGCTCTGGCCATTGAGTATGCCACCGGCTTTACCAGAAAAAGAAGAAGACATCGTCATTGCTAAATTAGACCAATTTGAAGATGTGCTCTACCGCCGCTACTTAGCCAAAACATATGGTCGCCGCAAGCAAATGGTCAGTGGGATTCATTTCAATTTCGAATTTGCGGAAGACTTTTTGCAACAGCTGTATGCTTTGTCTGAAACGAAGGAAAGCTTCCAGACGTTTAAAACGGCACTTTATTTGAAAGTAACTCGCAATTATTTGCACTATCGCTGGTTTTTGACGTATTTCTTTGGGGCGACTCCTGCTTCAGAAGCCAATTATTTTACGACAGAAAACGGACCGCAAGAACCAGTCCGCAGTATTCGCAATAGCCGCTATGGGTACACGAATCACGAAGACGTCAAGGTATCTTACGCTTCGTTAGAGACCTATCTTGCAGATATTGCCAAATTAGTGGAGACGGGAAAGCTTTCAGAAGAAAAAGAATTTTATGCGCCAGTGCGTCTACGTGGGGGAAAACGGGTCGCAGATTTAGCCTCAGCGGGTATCCGTTATATTGAGTTAAGAAATATTGACATCGATCCCTTTGCCCGCTATGGGATTTCCAAAGAGCAAGTCGCATTCTTGCATTTCTTCTTATTGTTTTTAAGTACAAAAGAAGAAGGCAGCGATGCGGATGCGTGGATCGAAGAGGGCAATCAGAAAAATGATCAGGTCGCATTAGAACATCCGCTTGCACCTTTGACTTATCAGCAAGAAGCGCAAGCGCTGATTACTGAAATGATGGACTTTGCCCAAGCCCTTGAGCTGCCGCATCCACCATTTTTGGATCAGCTTTCAGAAATGCTGGCTGAACCAGAAAGAACCTTCGCGGGACGTCTTTTCTCAGCAAGTCAAGCAACCAGTCAAGTGCAGACAGCAACATTGCTGGGACAAAAGTATCATCAAGCTGCTTGGGAAAAACCATATCAATTAGCTGGCTTTCGAGCAATGGAATTGTCGACCCAGATTCTCTTGTTCGATGCGATCCAAAAAGGAATCGAAGTGACGGTACTGGATGAAACGGATCAATTCTTGAAATTAGCCGTGAAAGACCACATCGAATATGTTAAAAATGCCAATATGACCAGTAAGGATCAGTACATCGTCCCATTGATCATGGCGAATAAAACGGTCACCAAAAAAATCTTAGCCGAAAATGGCTTTCATGTACCAAGTGGCGCTGAGTTCGCTTCGGCAGAAGAAGCGATCGCGTTTTATCCTCAGATTGCCCACAGCGGGTTTGTGGTAAAACCGAAAACCACCAACTATGGGATCGGTATCTCGATTTTCAAAGAAGGTGCCTCTTTAGCGGATTATCAAGCGGCGGTCGCCATTGCCTTTGCGGAAGATGATTCGATCCTCGTTGAGACCTTTTTGTCAGGGACGGAATATCGGTTCTTCGTGATCGATGGGCGAGTCGATGCGATTTTACTACGTATCCCTGCCAATGTCGTGGGTGACGGCAAGCGCACGATCACGGAACTCGTCGCAGAGAAAAATCTCGATCCATTGCGCGGCACCCATCATCGGACCCCATTAGAACTGATCCAATTAGGGGAACTGGAACAACTGATGTTAAAAGAGCAAGGGTATCAAGTGGATTCAGTACCCGAAGAGGGGCAGATCGTTTATTTGCGAGAAAACTCGAATATCAGTACTGGCGGTGATTCTATCGATGTGACGGATGACTTCAACGATGATTACAAACAAGTAGCAGTCGATGCGGTAGCCGCATTACAAGCATCTATCAGCGGAATCGATCTGATTATTCCAGATAAAACCAAGCCAGCCAATGAACCGGGGGCTTATGGAATCATTGAAGCCAATTTCAACCCAGCGATGCATATGCACGTTTATCCATACAGCGGGAAAGGCCGACGCTTAACTATGTCTGTTTTACGCCTGTTGTTCCCTGAAGTCTTCGAGAGCTGATAGAAGTACAAAAAGCAAAGAACTGCACACTTTGGAAGGAGAGTTCCTTTCAAAGTGTGCAGTTTTTTTTATATCGTTGTTTGATTCCTGATCTGACAGTTAGCACAATAGTTAATTCCCTCGTTTTTTTGTCTTTATTTATCAAAAAATATTTATTTTAATATGAATACTGGAAAAATAATTGTATTTTTGGTAATCTAAAGAGAGGAAGTTCTAGTTTTTTTATACACGATTAAATAACTATCGTTTTTTGAAGAGCCGCTAAATTAGGTCAGCATGTATAAAAAAGATATGAACATAGATATTGTCTTTCAACTATGCTTTTACATATAACAAAATGGTTGGCATCAAAAAAGCGGCAAAGGCAGACGGGTTCTCTTATCTTTGTTAGTGACAAAAGAAGTGCAAAGATTGTTTTCAATTGAATCAAAAATGAAAGTTCATCATCGGAAACGGAGTTGAATCGATACTCAATGTTCAAGTTATTTGGAAGTAAGGCAGGTATTATAGCCGAAACTGATTGTGGTTCGATGGGTGACTCCTAAACATAGGCGCATTGCTTTAAGAATTTGTGGAACGGTCCTTTGGCAGCATCTTATAGGTACACAAAGGATATGGATGATTTTTTCCGATCCCTGCGAATGTTTGACAGTGCTTTGTCGGTTCTTCATTCAGTGTGCAGGCTTTTTTCGTAGGCTTAAATCAATGGTTTTAGTGCTTCTAACCGAGGAATCACTTTTTCTTTAGCCGCTCTTTTCTGTCTTTCAACGGGCTATGATTCACAAGAGCCCTTCTGAGTAGATAAGTATACTAAATTTATTATACAGATCCATCCTGAAATTTTAATCAGGTTATGGTGTGTAATAAGTTGAATATAATAGCTTTACAAAAAAGGAGAGTACGGAATGAAAAAATTTAATGGTAAGATTGTTAAAACGTTGGCATTACTAGCAACAATTTTTACGGCTGGTGCGTTATCAAATCAAGTTTCAGCATCAGAAGAAACAGCATCCCCTATTTCCGCAAGCGTATGGGTTGCCAGAACACCCGAACAAATCAAAGCTGATATTACTGGGAATGAATATACGATTGTTTGGGGTGATACACTTAGCGCCATCAGTAAAGCGACAAATATTACGATCGAACGTCTAGCACAATGGAATAATATTTACAATATTGACTTGATTTATGCTGGCAACAAATTAGTGTTTGATGGAAATGTGGTTTCTCTAAAGGATGCAGAGGGTAATACGATTAGTCAAGCAGTGATTCAAGATACTGACAAAATTGATCCGACCAAACCAATTGGGGGAGGAAGCAATACAAATCCTGGAAACAGTAATAATGGATCAAATGTCTCTACAAAACCGACACCTCCAGCAACAGATAACGGATCAGGAGACGGATCAACAAAACCAACGCCGCCTGCAACAGATAATGGATCAGGAGATGGCTCCACAAAGCCAACACCACCAGCAACGGATAATGGTTCAGGTGGAGATAATGGTTCCACTAATCCACCAGTTGATCGAGAGTTTGAAGTGACAGTCGTTGCAGAAAATGAAGAAATTACACGCCTCCGCGTCGGACCATTTTTAACTACCGATGAAGTGGCGGCATGGCTGCTTGAAAACTATGTTGGTTTAGTTTCAGACCTACAAATCTATCTAGAAGGAAACTATATCTATATTGAGTTCAATATTCCGACACCTGATAATGGAGGCGCGACTGACCGTGAAATTGTAGTTGAAGTTGTCTATGAGAATTCATATTATACTCGTCTACGTGTCGGACCATTCCTAAGTAACGAGGAAGCTACTGCTTGGAAGCATGAAAATTATCCAGAAGTAGTTAAGGGGCATGAAGTTCATTTTGTAGGCGATTATATCTATATTGAATTTGGTGTTGGTAATAAAGATAACGGTGGAGCAATTGATCGTGAAATTACGATTACCGTTGTCTATGAAAATTCATATTATACACAACTGCGGGTCGGTCCATTCTTAAACACAACAGAAGCCTCCGCATGGCTGCGTGAGAATTACCCTGATGTAGTCAAAGGCTACGCTGTTTATCCAGAAGGTGATTACATTTACATTGAGTTTGGTACATCAAGCCATGGAACTGGCGGCGGTGGTACAGATGTGGACGGTGGCGATAATGGGACCGCCGGTGGTGGTACAGATGTAGATGGCGGCGATAATGGGACCGACGGTGGCGGTACAGACGTAGACGGTGGCGATAACGGAACCGATGGTGGCGGTACAGACGTAGACGGTGGCGATAACGGAACCGACGGTGGCGGTACAGATGTAGACGGCGGCGATAATGGGACCGACGGCGGTGGTACAGATGTAGATGGCGGAGAAGATGGCTCTGGCGAAACAGATGTGAATACTCCAGTCAATCTGGGTAATAGCGGCATTTTTGCAGCTACTAGTGCAGAAGCGAGTGCAAGTGCATATTCTTTATGGGCTGAAGGGAAGTTTTTAGAGTTTACAGGCTTTGTTATTCGGCCAGCGCTAAATGCAAATGGAGATCCAATTGGTTTTACAGTTGATTTTTACTAAATAAAAAAGATAAGTTGATTCTTTGATGTATCAAATAAATTAAGAAGAATACAACTTAAAACTAATAAAAACCAGTCAGAAACTGCCTCTGACTGGTTTTTATTTGAAGAAATCATGAGAGATACGTTATCGTCCTGCTTTATGGTTCGCTTTACTAACAAACTATTATATCCAGTACTTTCTATCTGCAGGAGGTATCGTGAGCCTTTTTTGTATGTTCTTATCCTTCAAAAGCAGCGATTTCAATCGTTTGTTTTGTTTCTTCCACCTTGAGACCCGTTCGGGCTTCCCACCATTGTTTCATTTCTTTTTCATACGTGGTAGGAAAACGTTGGATCAAGGTTAATAACGGTACGCCTTGAATCGAGGCGTAGGGAAAGTTTAAAACCAGATTGTACTTCAGTTCCGACAGGAGGCTATAATATTGAAACATCATAAAGTTCATTTCATTCTTATCCTCTAGCAGGAGTACTTTCGGAGCGCGATCCAGCATAAAACCCAAGCTGCGCATCATGAACAATACGCCATCTAGATGGCTGGATTCGATCGTGGGTGCCGTTTTTAACAAATCGATATGCAGATCCAAAGCATCAAGCAGTTCTTTCTTTAATGAAAGGTAGGGCGGTGTTGATTGTTCCATGATAGTTCCTCCTTTTAATGGAAAAGACGTTTCCAAAATGACGTTTTCTCTGGTTGTTCCTGCTCTTTATCCGATGGAGTGGCAGCTGCAGGGAATTTTTTTTCGATATCGATGACGTCTTCATTGACGGCTTCTTTCCCAGCAATCAGCAAGCCGATACTGTCTGGACCGGCATCTTGGGCATCGGAGACGATCCGAAATTCCATCTGTTGCTTGGTCAGTAAAGTGATGTAATCGGTCTGGATCGATTCTGGCAATTTTCCATTAAGCAGCACGAGCGCTCCTTGATAATCTGGTAAGGCGTTCAAGAGCGTTTTCTGGTTGTCCTTCTTCTTCATTTCTGTTACTGTCATACTAAGATAACACCGTTCACGAAACGTGCCTAAATACTTGCGCTGTTCATCTGGGTTGACGCGAGGCGTCCCATACATTCCTGTATCAAGGCGTTTTTCTAATTCGTCTGACATTGAAGTATCCTCCTCAAAGCGTTTACTTATGCTTATTATAGCATATCCAGCAAATAGCAAAAGAGGGGTGCGATCGTGAGAGAGTATTGACAGAAAGTAGGGATCCTATGACAACAAAAGAACGACATTTGCTGTTGTTAGCAGAAAATCAACGGTTGGAGACACCGAGGCTGCTCTTGCGTCCTGTTTCCTTGGCGGATGCAGCGGACATGTTTGCCTATGCAAATGATGAAGAAACGACGACCTTCGTCTTTGCTAGACATGGGTCGGTTGAAGAAACAAAACTACGCATCGCCGAGTATTTTGTTGCTGCACCCTTAGGAAAATTTGCGATCGAAGAAAAAGACTCAGGAAAAATGATCGGGACCATCGATTTGCGGGTAGAATCAGAAAAAGAGATCGCTGAGCTCGGTTATACATTAAGTCGCGATTATTGGGGGCAAGGGATTATGCCAGAAGCGGCAATGGCACTGCTGCATTTCGGTTTTGAAACACTCGAATTGATTCGAATTTTTGCTCGACATGATGCCCGAAATCCCAAGTCTGGACGGGTCATGGAGAAAATTGGGATGAAATTGGAAGCAACGATCCCAGCTGCCCGCAAATCGGGTGAAGAAATCATCGATGAAGTCACGCGTGGCATCACCCTTGAGGAATGGAAAAAACGTATCATGTAAAGGAGGGCTCTCGTCATGGAACTGAACATTGAGCCAGCAGCAATTGAGAAAATAACCCCTTATGTGCAGCCAGATGATCGTCTCTACTTGGATTTTGAAGACGGCGTCGGTCCGTTTCCTGCAACGGAGATCACCTGCCGTTTGGACATCCATTTTCGCCTGATCATCGTGCCGCAAAGCTATCCAGAAGAAGGATTGGCGATCTACGACACCCCTTTAACGACACCCTTAGGCACGATTTGGTTGAAGCAAGGGGCTCAGGTGTATTTAGAAGAACAGACTCGGATGCAGGTGGAACCGACCTATCAACGGTTGCAATTGGTGGGAAATAGCGGGATCTTAGCTAACGATGTCCAATTGTTACGGATCGAAAAGCAGACGGCGGGCCGCTGAGATGGGCACGCTGGCGGTTATTAGCGACTTGCACGTCGATATCAACCAATTACTTGATCCCCATCTGCAGCTGATCGCTGATTATTTGCAGAAAAATCAGGTGACCCATCTGCATCTGGCAGGAGATGTGGCGAATAAAAAACAACGACTATTAGACGTGGTCGCATTTTTTCAAAATCGACAGGTGCCAACGACCTTTCACTGGGGCAATCATGAAATGGTAGACTTGGCGGAACAAGAGATCGAGGCTTTCGATGATCCCGCCTTTCTTAATTTTCAGACGTATCGCTTATCAGAAAAAACACTGCTGTTGGGAATCAATGGCTGGTATGACTACCAATATTCTGATCTGACCAGTGAAGCTGAGATCTTGCGGCTGAAAAATTTGTTTTGGTATGACCGCATGATTCAACGAAAGGGATCGGATAAGGAGATCAGCCAAGCCATCAATGAGCGTTTAGCGGAAACATTGGCCCATTTGCCGCAAGACCAAGAAATTCTTCTTTCTACGCATTTTGTGCCCCAAGAAGCGTTTATTGTGCGGCAGACCGGCAAGTACGCCCGCTGGAACCACTTAAATGCGTTTTTGGGGTCGCCTGATTTTGGCGCAGTGATCGATCAGTACGCCAATGTGCGGGCAGTCGTCTTTGGGCATACCCATCGACGCTTTGAGAAAAAAGAACTTGCGGGAACCAGCTACTATTGCCGTCCCTTCGGATACTATTATGAATGGCAGTTGACCCGACGCTTCGTTTTGGAAAATCACTTAGCAGAAGCATATTCTCCAACGAAAGTTCGGACGCTGCTGCGAAACCATCATGAGGCATTTGAGGACTATAAAACGGCGCATCTTTTAGAGGAATTGGCGCAAGCGATCACGCTGCTGCCGTATTAGCGCAGCAAACGAGTTCTGCTTGTTTTCGTAATTGATTTTCCAAGCAATTTAAACCATTAGAAGAAACACACAAAGGAGAAAAATCATGACATTTGAAGAAATCTTACCAGAATTAAAAGCCGGCAAAAAAATCATTCGTGAAGGTTGGGGCGGCTTTGAACTTTATGTGACATTCGTTGAAGGCGAAGTGTACGACAATGCCCCAGTCACCCCTTACTTTTTGATCAAAACAGCAGATGAGGGATTCTCGAGTTTCGCACCGACTGTTTGCGACATTCTTGCGGAAGATTGGAAAATCGTGGAATGACGGCAGCGTGGATCGATGACAAAACGATTGTGTTTGTCACAGGGGCTGCTTCAGGCATCGGTAAAGCGCAAGCAGAGGCGTTTCTTGCAGAAGGCGCTCAAGTATTTGGTGTTGACTGCCAATCGTTTCCCGATTCGCTTTTAGCCCAGCCCCGCTTTTTCGGCACATGTTGTGACTTAGCGGTGAAAGAAAATTGTCTTGCAGCGGTCCAAGCTTGTGTGACGCACTTTGGCGGTATCACGGTCTTGTTAAATACAGCAGGAAAGCTTGACGGCTATCATACGATCGCTGAGACGACGTCAATGGAGTGGGAGGAGATATTTCAAACCAATGTCTCCAGCATGTTTTATTTAACGAAAGAAATTTTGCCGCTGATGCAAGCCAATGGCGGCGGAACGATCATCAATATGGCGTCCATCGCTGGAATGGTCGCAGGTGGGGGCGGGATCGCCTATACAACCGCAAAACACGCGATCGTCGGGTTTACCAAACAGTTGGCATTGGATGTTGCAGATCAAGGGATCTCGGTGAAGGGCATCGCGCCCGGTGCGATTCAAACGCCGATGAATGCGGCTGATTTTGCGGGTGACGGGAAAATGGCGCAATGGGTAGCAGAAGAGACGCCAGTCAAGCGTTGGGCGCAACCAGAAGAAGTTGCAGCACTGACCCTTTTTCTAGCCAGTCCGCAAGCTAGTTACTTGCAGGGGGCGATCGTGCCCATCGACGGTGGTTGGACCTTGAAATAACTAGCCTGAACCCATTAGAGGAGGACGCCAATGAAGGAACAAGCGATCCAGAACTTGTTTGCAAAAAATCATGAATGTCGACAACTGCTTACGATCATTGAAGCGTTGCAGCTGTCGGATTGCTGGCTGTGTGCTGGGTACCTGCGGAATTATTTATGGGGGTTTCTCAGTGGGAAAATAGCGGAGGTACCGCTGACCGATATTGATGTCGTGTTTTATGATCCGACTGTAAGCATAGAAGAAACAGCAGCGATCGAAGCGCAACTGCGCCGTTCGTTTCCCGAATTTCCTTGGGAGGTTCGAAACCAAGCGTTGATGCACCAGCACAATTTTGCCGAGGAGCCGCCTTATACAAGTACCTTCGATGCTTTAACGAAGTTTCCAGAGCGTTGTACAGCGGTAGCGGCACGAATGAATCAAGGCAAGCTTGAATTGATGGCGCCTTTTGGCTGGCAGGATATTTGCAGTTTTCGGGTGCGTCCAACACCGCATTTTGCCCAAAATGAACAGTATCTTGCGGTTTATCGACAACGCCAAGCGATGAAGCAGTGGCAGAAAATTTGGCCGCAGCTCTCGATTGAAGAGGGGAAGAAATAAAAAAGAACACTCGCGTGATGCGGCGATTTTCAAAAGTTAGACGAAAAAGCTAACTGATGGGAATCGCTGCATATGACGCGAGTGTTTTTTATTAACGTAAAGCCAATGGTTGCGCCAAGCGGTTTCTTAAAAAGATACCTAGATAAGCTGCGGCAACGGCTTTGATGATCCCAGGGATAATAAACAGAACAAAGCCACCGTTAAAGGCAGCCGGCCATGCCATGCCCGTGCTCCATTTCAGCCACAATGTACCAAACAACAAAGTTGCCAGCGCACCGACAATATTGCCGATCACTGCTCCTGTGTAGTGAAACGCTGTTTTTTCTACGATCAATCCAGTAAGCAATCCATTAAAGAGGAAGCCGACTAAATAGCCACCAGTTGGTCCTAACAAAACACCGACACCGCTGGAAAAACCAGCGAAAACGGGCAAACCAATCAATCCTAACAGCAAGTAGATGATGATCGCCATCGTTCCTGTTCGCGTGCCGAGGAAAGTCACCGCCAACCCGATCGCAAAGGTTTGTCCTGTCAATGGGATCAAACCTAATGGAATCGTCAGTTGGGAAAGACCAGCAATAATGATCGCAAATAAAGCGGCATGGATTTGTTCACGTAATGATAATTTCATCGAATCCTTCTCTCTTATAATAATTTCGTTAACCTAAAATTAATTTATTTGGTTAACGAAATTATAAACGGTGGTTTACCAAAAGTAAAGAAGAATCTTGTTTTTTTAGTGTCCTTTTTTAAAAAGGACAATCAAGTTCTTTGAGGAGAGGAAAGGGGCGATCTCTTCCAGCTCATCTGTTGAGAAGGGCAGTGCTTGAACGAGCCGGCAGATCGTTGCTTCTGTCAGAAACGGCAGCAGTTCTTCGATTTCATCATAAGCCAAGCGTTCTGCTGCGGCAACGTTTGGCTGTTCCAGGGCGGTCAGCAGGAGTTCATCCAGATACGGCGCAGGTAAAAAGGGCAGCAGTTCTTCAATCTCAGAAAAGCGGAAGTCAGGATTTTCAAGCCAGCCTTTGATTTCTCCCGCCAAAAAGTTGGGGGGTAAAAAGGGCGCCGCCTCTTCCCAAAAAGCCATGGAATAGTGCTTACCTTTCAGGAGCTCTTCTACTTGGGGCTTTTTCAAAAAAGGCAGGAGTTCTTCCAGTACCTCTTCTGGGATATTCTCGGCACCATTTAGCAGGTGCTGCAAGTCTGCGCTGGTCAAATGAGGTGCTAGCCTAGGCAATAAGTCTAAATCTAAAGAAGTTTCTTGAAACGGTTCTTCTTGAATCAACGCTGACAATTCTTGCGGTTTGATCAGCGGAGCTAGTTCGGCGATTTCTTCTGGCTGTGCGGTTCCTGCTTGATAATGTTGCACCGCAGCTGCTGGCTTCCCTAACAGCTCATCGATGGATAGGTCTAAAATCGCTGCTAGCTGCGGCAATTTTTCAATGTCCGGCAGTGAGTTGCCCCGCTCCCAATTACTGACCGCCTGATAGCTGACAAGTAACTGGTCGGCCAAGTTGCTTTGGGTCAGATTTTTTTCTTTGCGTTTGGCAGCGATCTGCTGACCGATTTTTCTCATGTTGAATTCACTCATAAATGAATTCCCCCTTTCATGCTCTAAGTATAGTTTCTCAAAAGGTGAAAACGCAATCAAGCTGTGATTGAGCAGGCAAATGCCGACTCAATCACAGCTTGAGTTTACGAATGGATCAACTGAAGGAGGTGTTCACCAAACGCTTGTGTCGTTAAACAGACCGCTTCTGGCATCAACTGCGCGAAGTCGGCAGTGACGTGTTGACTTTGCAAGGCTTGTTCAATGGCTTGTGTTAGGATTTGGGCTGCTTCTGGCCAGTTCAAATGTTCTAATAGCATGCACGCTGACAGCAGCAGCGAACAGGGATTGGCTTTGCCAAGTCCTGCGATATCCGGTGCTGTTCCGTGGGTAGCTTCAAAGATGGCTGCCCCGGTAGCGTAGTTGATATTGGCACCGGGGGCGATCCCGATGCCGCCGACTTGTGCAGCAAGTGCATCAGAAGTGTAGTCGCCGTTCAAATTACAAGTGGCAATGATGTCGAATTTTTCTGGATACAAAAGGATCTGTTGTAAAAAGTTGTCTGCGATCACGTCGTTAACAACGATTTTCCCAGCCGCTTTTGCCGAGGCAAGAGCGGCTTCGGCTGCCTTTGAGCCGTTTTCTGCTTTGATTTTGTTGTATTGATTCATTGTAAAACACTGGTCGGCGTATGTGGTCTCTGCAAGCTGATAGCCCCAGTTTTTAAAGCCGCCTTCTGTAAATTTCATGATATTGCCTTTATGCACCAGTGTCACCGTGGGCCGCTTTTGAGCGATCGCATACTCAATGGCAGCAGCGATCAAGCGCTGACTGCCTTCTAAAGAGATCGGCTTGATGCCGATAGCGGCAGTTTTAGGAAAACGAATCGCCTTGACAGCAAAGTCTGCTTGCAATGTCTGGATCAGACGCTGCGTTGCATCGTCGTCTTTGGCAAATTCGATGCCAGCATAAACATCTTCAGTATTTTCTCGAAAGATCACCATATCGGTTTTTTCTGGCTGCTTTAAAGGCGAAGGGACCCCTGTAAAATAGCGAACAGGTCTGACACAGGCATAAAGATCCAGCGTTTGCCGCAAGGTGACATTCAAGGAGCGAAAGCCCTCGCCAATTGGGGTAGTCAACGGTCCTTTTAAGGCGTATTGTTGAGCCTTGATCGTATCGATGGTTGCTTGCGGCAGCCATTCCCCCGTCTGTTCAAAGGCGGCTTCTCCAGCTAAAACTTCCAGCCATTCGATACGGCGTTGATTGTCATAGGCTTTATTTACAGCGGCATCAATCACAGGTTGCGCAGCCTGCCAAATCTCGGCACCGATGCCGTCTCCTGCAATGTAAGGAATGGTGATCGTCGTTACTTCATGGGTTGTTTGGTTAGGCATGGGCAGTTCCTCCTAATTCAGCTTTTTTTCGAATGACCATCGGTAAAATTCCTTGATGCTTCCAATAGCGAATATCTGCAGGGGCATCAAAGCGCAGGCGGGTCATAAAGGAGACAGTCCCTCCGTCGATCCGTTGCGCAGTGACTTCGATCAGCTGCTTGACCACTGGCTCTTCTGGCAAAGCGATCGAGAATGTTTCGCTGCCGTCCAAATCAAATGATGCAGCACTTTCACCAGCAAGATATTCAAGCGGAATGATCCCCATCATGACCAAGTTGCTGCGATGGATTCGTTCGAAGCTTTCTGCTAAGACGACTTTAACGCCTAACAATTGTGTTCCTTTGGCGGCCCAGTCGCGAGAAGAACCCATGCCATAATCTTTACCAGCTAAAATGATACAGCTTTGACCAGCTTTTTGGTAATTCATAGCTGCGTCAAATATCGACAGGGTTTCCCCTGTTGGAAAATAATGCGTGACACTGCCAGTACTGCCAGGCACTAGCTGGTTTTGCAGACGGATGTTGCCGAAAGTCCCCCGCATCATAATCTGATGATTGCCGCGTCGCGAACCAAAGGAGTTGAATTCACGATACGGAACTTCTTTTTCTTGTAAAAATTTTCCAGCTGCAGAATCCATACTGATGCTGCCAGCAGGAGAAATATGGTCAGTGGTGACGGAATCACCCAATTTTGCCAAGACTTTCAGAGCAGCTAAGACATCTGGTTTAGGCAACTCTTTGGTCAATGTTTCAAAGTAGGGCGGATGAGCGATGTAAGTGGATTGCTCATCCCATTCATAACATGCGCTCGTGGTGGTTTCGATCGCATTCCAGCGTTCATTGGCATCAAAAAGATGCTCATAGGCAGCGCGAAATGCTTCTGGTCCGACGTACTCTTGAACGTAAGCATTGACTTCTTCATTGCTAGGCCAAATATCAGACAAATACACCGGCTCGTCATTGACGATAGCTAACGGTTCTTTTGTGAGATCTTTGCGAATGCTGCCAGCGATGGCATAGGCAACAACTAATGGCGGTGAAGCCAAATAATTGGCTTTGATCTGTGGATGGATTCTTCCTTCAAAATTTCGATTGCCTGACAGAACCGATGCCACCAGTAGATTGTCTGCCTCAATTGCTTCAGCGACCTGCGCTTCTAAAGGACCTGAATTTCCGATACAGGTGGTACAACCGTAGCCCACCAAATAAAAGCCGAGTTGCTCTAAATACGGCAGCAAACCACTGTTTTGCAAATAGGTGGTCACGATCTGGGAGCCAGGTGCAAGGGAGGTTTTGACCGTACGAGAGACGGTCAGACCTTTCTCAATGGCTTTTTTAGCCAATAAGCCTGCCGAAAGCATGACGAAGGGATTGCTCGTATTCGTACAGCTAGTGATCGCCGCCAAGACGATATCGCCGGTCACTAATTTGTCAGGTGCAGCATCTGGCCAGGTAACGCTGGCTTCTTTTTGCCATTCGTCCTCTGAAAGACCAAAGCCCTTGGGACCGACGGCAGCCGTGACCGATTGTTCAAAATCCTGACGGACTGCTGGAAGCAAAATCCGATCTTGCGGGCGCTTAGGGCCTGCTAATGCTGGCTGAACTTCTGCTAGATCGATGGTGATCGTCTTAGTATAGGTTGGCACGATCGCTTCATCATAAAAGAAATGGTTGGCTTTGGCGTAAGCGGCAACGAGTTCGATCAGCTCGCTGGAGCGACCGGTCGTTGCTAAGTAGTTCAAGGTCTCTTGATCAATCGGACAAAAACCGCAAGTCGCACCATATTCGGGAGCCATGTTTGCTAACGTTGCTCGATCAGCTAAACTTAAATGACGATAGCCAGGACCGAAGTATTCGACAAATTTTCCGACCACTTTTTCGATCCGCAGCACTTCAGTTACTTTTAGTGCTAAATCGGTGGCGGTGGTACCTGCAGGCATCTCGTTGATAAATTTCACCCCGATGACTTCAGGCGTAGGGAAGAAAGAAGGTTCGCCAAGAATCGCAGCTTCCGCTTCAATACCGCCAACCCCCCAACCGAGAACCCCCAAGCCGTTGATCATCGTGGTGTGAGAATCGGTTCCTTGCAATGTATCAGGAAACAGCAGTCGTTGATCTTCGTGTGTTTTTTGCAAGATCACATCAGACAACGATTCGATGTTGACTTGATGAATGATCCCTGTTTCAGGTGGAACGACTTCGAAATTGTCGAAAGAACCTTGCGCCCATTTCAAGAATTGATAGCGTTCTGCATTGCGTTCAAATTCCCGCTCCGTATTAAAAGCGATCGCCCCAGGAGTACCGGCTTGATCGACTTGCACAGAGTGGTCGACGACGAGTGTGACGGGGATCTCAGGATTGATGTCTTCTGCGGCACCGCCTAAAGCGACCATCGCATCCCGCATGGCAGCCAAATCAACGACTGCGGGTACCCCAGTAAAGTCTTGCAAAACGACCCGCTCTGGTTTGAATGGCACGACACCAGTAGGGGTTTCTGCCTGCCAGTTCGCTAAAAATGGTAAATAATCCTCTGTAATTTCCTCGTCTTGATGACGAGCAACACTTTCCAATAAAACTCGAATGGAGTAGGGCAAGCGAGATAAATCAGCCCCTAAGTCTTGGGTGATTTTTGCTAAGTCAATATACGTGTATTGCGTATCATTGACGGTGAGTTGAGATTGCCACTTCATAAGAATCCTCCTTTTTACGAAGATAAACGTACTTATTAGGAATAATTATACGTTGATAATTTAAAAAATCAATTAAATTTATGAAAAATATTTCATTTTCTAAACATCGTGCTATAATGTGTGAAAGTTTGTTAAAAAGCAACGATTTTATAGGATGACTATTTTAACGATGTTTGTATACGGTTAAATAACATTGTAGTCGATAGTTTGTAGAAAGATTGGAGGTAACATCACCGTGGAAAGATTAGAAAAGAGAGAGAAGCTGTCCTATCTTGCATCGCAATGTCAGAAATACAATTTGATAGATGTGAATCTTTATTCAGAATATGATGTGAAACGTGGACTGAGGGATTTAAATGGCACGGGGGTCTTAGCAGGGGTTACGACGATCTCAACCATTTATCCAGAAAAAATCATTGCTGGCAAGCCAATTGAAGCTTGTGGCGAGCTGCGTTATCGCGGAATTGACATCAACGAGTTAGTTGCAGGGTTCGTCAATGAAAAACGCTTTGGCTTTGAAGAGATTGCATATTTATTACTTTTCGGCGAACTGCCAAACAAAACAGAACTTGCGGCCTTTCATTGCCTATTAGCAGAAAAACGTACATTGCCGACCAATTTTGTTCGTGACGTCATTATGAAAGCACCTTCTTCTGATATCATGAATAGCTTATCTCGCAGTATTTTGACACTGGCAAGTTACGATCCACAAGCAGATGACATCAGCATTGAAAATGTATTGGAACAAAGTCTGATGCTGATCAGTGTCTTTCCGCTCTTGGCAATCTACGGCTATCATGCCTACAATCATTACAATCAAGGGGAGAGTATGTATATCCACCGCCCGACCGAAGAGTTGAGTACAGCTGAAACGATTTTGACTATGCTGCGTCCAACGAAAGAATATAGCTTCCAAGAAGCCCAAACATTGGATATGGCACTGGTTTTGCATATGGAACATGGCGGCGGGAATAATTCGACCTTTACGACACGAGTCGTTACCTCCAGTGGGACGGATACCTATTCAACGATTGCTGCAGCGCTAGGTTCTTTGAAAGGGCCTAAACACGGTGGTGCTAATATCAAAGTGACAGAAATGATGGGAGATTTGAAGCGCAACGTTGCTGATATTACCGATGAACAGGCGATCCGCAGCTATTTGGAAGCAGTCTTAGATAAAGAAGCGTTTGACCGTAAAGGATTGATTTATGGCATGGGCCACGCGGTATACAGCGACAACGATCCCCGTGCGGCGATTTTTAAAAATTATGTGGCAAAATTGGCCCAAGAAAAAGGATCAGAAGCTTGGCAAGAATATCAATTGTATACAATGGTCGAACGTATTGCTCCTCAAGTCATCAATGAAAAGCGCAAAATCTACAAAGGAGTCAGTGCCAATATCGACTTTTTCAGCGGGTTTGTTTATAACATGTTGGATCTGCCAGAAGAACTGTATACACCAATGTTTGCTATCGCGCGGATCGTCGGCTGGTCCGCCCATCGGATCGAAGAGCTGGTCAACGCACAAAAAATCATGCGTCCCGCCTACAAAGAAGTGTCAAACGATCGGGAATATATCGATATAGAGTCAAGATAGATCAAAACAGCAGGGAGGAAGCTCGCTGCTGTTTTTGTTTTGTTCAAAATCCTAGTGCTTATACGACCATCCAATTACTCAGAAGAAGTTTGTTGTTTTTTATTAATGAAAGCGTTGACAACGAATAAGTTTAACGTTAAACTTTGTCTTATAGTTTAACGTTAAACCTTCAAGAGACAGACTAAAAAATTGATTCACTTCTAAGTAAAAAACAATCAGGATACGTGGCCAATGATTGTTTTACATTCGTTCTATAGTAGACGAAAGGCTATTTATTTGGAGGAGTAGTTACTTTTTTCCTATCTCTACCGTAAAAAAAATGAAAAGAATGATTTTCTTTGTAGGAGGGTTACATGTGCAAAAAAAAAGCAACGCAAGTTTTCACAAGAATAAAATGAAAAATAGTCTTTCTTTGTACGTCTTATTAGCGCCGGCTTTGATTTTATTAGTCATATTCACTTATATTCCAATGTATGGTTTAGTAATTGCATTTAAAGATTACACCCCATCACTGGGTATTTTTGGAAGTCCGTGGGTTGGTTTTAAGCATTTTTCTCAATTTTTTAATTCGTTCCAATTTGGAGTAACCCTTAGAAATACGCTAACTATTTCCCTCTACAGTATGATTGTCGGCTTTCCATTGCCAATTGCATTAGCAATTCTTTGCAATCAAATTCGTGTAGAAAAATTCAAGAAGTTTTTCCAAGTCACCACCTATTTACCTCACTTCATTTCTACAATGGTTATGTGCGGGATGTTGATCTTGTTTCTATCACCTACCAATGGTTTGATTGTCAACCTCATGCGGCTTGTTGGCATAGAATTGCCTTCCTTGCTTTCTCAGCCAGGAAGTTTTGCAAGCGTATACGTTTGGAGTGATGTCTGGCAACATGTTGGGTGGGACAGCATTATTTATCTAGCGGCTTTATCAGCGATCGATCCCACTTACTACGAAGCTGCGACTATGGATGGTGCCACAAGACTACAAAAAATCAAGCACATTGATTTACCACTGATTCTTCCCACCGCAATGATCTTGCTTATATTAAGAGCAGGTAGTTTATTGAGTGTTGGGTTTGAAAAAGTGTTGCTGTTACAAAATGCCTTGAATTTAGCAGGAAGTGAAATTATCTCCACATATGTTTATAAAGTAGGGTTAATAAACTTTCAATATAGTTATTCAACTGCTATCGGCTTATTTAATACAGTGATCAATATAATCATATTGATCTTAGTGAATGCATTGTCGAGGCGCTTGACGAAAACTGGGCTGTTTTAGGAGGAGATTATGAAAAAAAGTAAAAAAACTGGTTCTGAAAGGATATTCGATTTCTTTGTTTATGGGGGAGCCATTTTGTTGATCCTTCTAATCATTTATCCGCTTTGGTTTGTGATCATTGCTTCCTTTAGTGATCCAGCGGATGTCGGGAATGGAAATGTTTGGTTGTGGCCAAATGAATGGCGATTAGATGGGTATATCCGCTTGTTTGAGCAGAGCTTATTCTGGCGAGGCTACTTGAATACCATTTTATATACCATCGTAGGAACCGCTGTCGCATTATTCGTTAATATCCCCGCTGGTTATGCCTTATCTAGAAAAGATTTGCACGGTAGGAAATGGCTGGCTTTATTGTTTATTATTCCCATGTTCGTTTCGGGCGGCTTGATCCCGATTTACTTAACGATCAAGAATGTCGGTCTCTTAGATACGTTTTGGGTAATGGTCATTCCTTTTGCAGTATCTAGTTACAATATCATCGTAGCTAGAACATTCTTCAACAATAGTATTCCTGCTGGTTTATGGGAAGCAGCTCAAATTGATGGTTGTGGAACGATCCGCTATTTCTTTAGCATGGTGTTACCACTTTCAAAAGCGATATTGGCTGTTATCGGTTTATGGACAGCAGTTGGTATTTGGAACTCGTGGTTCAATGCATTGATTTATTTGACCAATGACAATCTACAACCACTGCAATTGATACTTAGACGATTAATAATAAGTAATCAATTACTACAAACACAAGCAACCGGAGAACTTGCATCTGAGCTAAGAGCAACGGCAGACATGATGAAATATGCAGCAATTGTCGTATCAACAGCACCAATTATGATGTTATACCCGTTTTTACAAAAGTATTTTAATCAAGGTGTCATGATCGGCGCGTTGAAAGAATAAAAAATGGAGGAATGATGATGAAACAGTTTAAATGGAGGTATTTGTTTTGTTCTTTAGGAATTTTAGGGATGATGACTGGCTGTGGAAATGAAGGGGCCGTAGAGGAGCAAGGAAGTGACACGAATCAATTTAAAATCACCACTGTTCGCTGGTCAGACTGGGGAGATGATTTTACAAAAGGCTTTTTAGAAGAAGCAGAAGAAAATGCAGGGATTCAAATCGAATGGGATATTCATCTTTCAGCAGATTGGGGTGAGAGAAAGTCTGTTTTGATGGCTGGAGGCGATTTGCCTGATGCCTTTTTAGGGTCAATCACCTTTAATGATGCCGAAATAGCTCAAAATCAAGATGTGTTTATCCCTTTAGAAGACTTGATTGCAGAAAACATGCCTAATCTTACTCGCATTATGTCGGAAGATCCGAAAATTAAAGCAATGATCACCTCTCCAGACGGGCATATCTATAGCTTACCGAAAAAACTACCGATGCGTCCGCTCATTGCGAACCAACTATTTATCAATCAAACATGGCTTGATAATCTTGGCTTGGAGATGCCTGATACGTATGAAGATTTTATTGATGTCTTAACAGCTTTTAAAGAAGAGGACGCCAATGGAAATGGAGATGCAACGGATGAGATCCCGTATGGTGTCGGAAACTTTAGTGAAACCTTCTCATTCATTTTACCGTTTAACAATCGGCTTGGAGCTGACAATACGTACGAAATGTCAATGAAGGATGGAAAACCAATCTACTTACGCATGGAAGAAACCTATCGTGATGGCATTGCTTGGATGAGTGAGGCGTATCAAGCTGGGTTAATTGATCCAGAATTGTTTACCCAAGATACATCCATGAGTGATGCGAAACGAATGAATAAAGATACCGCTCTTGTAGGGGTGGCTGCTGGATGGACGGCGGATGCAACGTTTGGCTTACATGCTGAGGAGTATGTTGCACTACCACCATTGAAAGGACCAGATGGACAACGCTATGTCATATCCGATCCAGATCATTATAACTACGGTCGGAATGAGTTTATGATAACAACGAGTTGTGAAAATCCTGCTGCGCTCTTAAAGTGGGCTGATCAATTCTATACAGATGATGCAAGCATTCAAACCTTTTATGGCTCATTTGGTGTTGGTGTTGAGAAAAACGGGGACCAGTATACAGTTTTACCACCACAGGATGGGAAATCAGCGGATGAATGGGCTTGGATCAATTCATTGCGCGATTTTGGACCAAAATATGTGGATGATCAATTTAATGAGCGTGTGACGATTGATGAGACACAAGGGGATGGATTGAAATTGATTCTTGATAGTGAAATCAATCAATACGTCCAACCTGCATTTCCGAATGTGATTTACTCGCAAGAAGAATTGGCTCGGTTGTCAGCACTTTATGTAGATATTAGTTCTTATGCTTCGCAAATGGCTGCCAAATGGGTAGTAGAAGGCGGAATTGAAGAAGAATGGGAGAGCTATCTGGAACAATTGAACGCAATGGGGATCGAAGAGTTTATGGGGATCCAAAATGATGCCTTTGATCGATACTCAGAAATTATAAATTAGATCGTGCGGGCTGAAGTAGAAATACTGCTTCAGCCTTCCTATTCTAGGTGAAAGGAGTATACATGAAAACTTTGTTTCGATTTGATACGCCATTGATGAAAGGATTAACAAGGATTACCGATATATGCTTGCTTAATGGCTTATTTCTTCTTACTAGTCTGCCGATCCTTACAATCGGCGTCTCTTTGACAGCCATGAACACTTGTTGGCAAAAAATACTGGCGGGCCAAGAAGAAGGGCTTGTGCGACACTACTTTTCTACGATAAAAAGGGATTTTTTTGAAGCAACAATTATTTGGTTAGGTATTCTTTTTTTTACAACGATCTTTTCACTCAATTTCTATTTGTTTACCCTTCAATCTATAGTCTTTAGGGTGATTGGCTTAGCCATTTTATTCCCTTTCATCGTCTGTCTCTTATTATTGTTTGTCATGCTATTTTCTTATATTGGTAGATATGAAGATGGTGTGTGGCGTAGTATCAAGAACTGTTTGCTGATAGCGATTCAAAATGGGAAGCAAGCGGGTTTGCTGTTGCTCTTTAATAGTATGATGATGTATTTTAGCTTGAGTAGTCCCGAAAGATTGTTGACTGCTATTTACGTTTATACGTTTGGTGGGTTCGCCATGACTTCATTGATCAATAATCTGCTCTTAAAAAAAATGTATCAAAAGACTGAGCGAACCATCGCTGAACCCCAAGAAATTTGATGAGTTCGTAGTTAGCTAGAGACTTTGATCCATGTGCTGTGCCCTTTTGTCCTACAAAATAGAGAGCGTAAGAAGAACTCAAGGAGGAAAGAGTCCACTTTCTTAAATTGTCATTGTTCTAATAAAGGGTACCCAATCTTGTTGGCTATCCTTTGATTGATGCTTCTCGACAATGCGGTATAATAAGGAAAAACAAGTACTATCGAAAGGACAAAGCGCATGAGGATTACAATTAAAAAAATTGCAGAAGAAGCAGGGGTCAGTGTGACGACAGTCTCGAATGTTATAAATAAAAAAGCGCACCGTGTGTCCCAAGATAAGATAGAAATGATCGAAGGGATCATAAAAAAATATAATTATTCACCAAATATGAATGCACGAGCGTTAGTCAAATCTTCTTCTCGCTTAATTGGGGTACTGTATTTTTCAGATCAAAAAAATTTGGACTTTGCGGACCCTTTTGTGACAGAAGTTCTAGATGGCATACAGCGAGTGACAAAAGAGCACAGCTTTTTTACACTCGTCCATAGCGTGACCAAAACAGATGATATTGGAGAATTACAGAAAAATTGGAAATTTGATGGGTTTATTGCAGTAGGATTTAGTCAAGAATTATTTGAAGAAGTCAATCGGATTGTCCAGGTCCCAATCGTTTTCATTGATACGCATCTAGAGGATGAAGTGTTCAATCGAATCACGGACTATCCGAATAGTTTTTTTATCAATACGAATGATCAAAAAGCGGCATATGAAGCGACTGCCTTTTTACTTGAAAAGGGTCTGACTAAGATCGGCTTTTTGTCCTATGAATTTGATCAATCAAAGACATCGGTTATTCAACAAAGGTATCTAGGCTATCATCAGGCTTTGCAGGATTTTGGTATAAGGCCTGATGAGGGATTAGAGTATACAGAAGAACAACAAGCAACAATGATCAGCAGCATAGACAAGTTTCAAGCAGTGCTCGTTACAGCAGACTACTTAGCGATCAAGTTTATTCATAAATTAAAACAAGAAGCTATTTTTTATGAAAAGAAACTGTCGATCATCAGTTTTGATGATATCCGTTATGCAGCTTTAAATGATCCTCCGTTAACTACGATCAGATTAGATCAGATTAAAAAAGGGGAAGCAGCCATGACTACCTTGGTCAATATCATTGATAACCATTCGAATGAACCGCAAATCACATTACTCAATGGGAAATTGATTGTAAGAAAAACAACATACTAGAAAGGAACGTGTTATGGGGAAGATTGCAGATAGATACTATACGGTTGATCCGTGGAGTGTTTCAGAAGAAGGGTTTGATAAAGAACGAAGTGAAGTGTCCGAATCGATCTTTTCTTTGGCAAATGAATATATGGGCATCCGTGGTTATTTTGAAGAAGGATATTCGGGAGAACGATTGCTAGGTAGCTACTTCAATGGAATCTACGAAAATAGCCCTAAGGAAAACCGCGTAAAGTATAAGGGGATCATTTCGAGGAGTCATTTTATGGTCAATGCGGTCGATTGGCTATATACCAGAATTTGGTGTGGTGAGGTGTTACTAGATTTAGCTTATTCAGATATCGAATCTTTTCAACGACGACTTGATCTTAGAACAGGTATCTTGACTCGTAGTTTTTATTGGAAACCTGAGAAGGATATCAAATTAAAGGTGACTTTTGTACGTTCACTAGATAGAGAAACGGTATCACTAGGGTATCAGCAGATCTCGTTAAAAGTCATTGAAGGTAGTCCATCCATCTCAATTTTGATGGGGATTGACTTTGCCACGAGCCATCTATCTGAAGGTCAAAATTTTTGGGTGGAACGAGAAAAAGAATCTTCAAACAGGCATGCGTTTTTAGCAGCAGAAACAAGAAGCACCAAGCAAACCATTTATGCTGGCTTTTCTTTATCCGCCACTGAGTCCCTCGACACGCAACTTGTGGAAAGGGATAAATTTATCGGCCGCAAGTTTAACGTTAAACTAGAAGAAGGGATGAACTTTCAAGTAAACCGAAATGCGGTAAATATTGCCGATAAAACCGGACTTGATTTAAATCAACTAAAACACCATTGTCTCACCGATCTGGAAAAAAGTCTTTCCTTTGATGAGATGGAACGAAAGAGTCGCACCTATTGGCAAAATGTTTGGGCTAAGGAAGACATCCAAATCGATGGTGATCCAAGTAATCAACAAGGGATTCGCTACTGCATCTTTCAGTTACATCAAACATACCATGGTCAAGATCCTAGTCATAATATTGGTGCGAAAGGGCTCACTGGTGAAGCATACGGTGGACATGCTTTTTGGGATACGGAAACTTCCTGCCTTCCTTTTTACTTATTGACAAATCTTGATGCAGCAAAAAATTTATTAGAATTTCGCTATCATACATTGGCGGAAGCAAAAAAACGAGCACGCCAGCTTGATTGCCAAGGAGCGTGTTATCCCATCGCTACATTGAATGGGAACGAAGCCAGCGATCTTTGGCAGCATGCCAGCCTTCAGTTTCAGCCAAGCACGGCTGTTGCTTATGGTATCTGGCACTACATGCAGGTAGCAAAAGATACGGAATTTTTGTATGGACACGGAATCGAAATGTTGATTGAAATTTCACGCTTTTTGGCTTCTAGAGGTGATTGGTCTCCAGAAGGTGAATTTGGCTTTTTTGGGGTGATGGGACCAGATGAATTTCAGATGATGGTAAATCACAACACGTATACAAATTATATGGCGAAAAGAACATTCGATTATACTGTAGAGGTATTGAAAAAATTGAAAACGAGTGACGAAACTAGATATAGTACCCTTCTATCAGCGCATGGTTTGAGTGAAAAGGAGATTGGTTACTGGCAAATTTGTAGCAAAGAAATGCTTATTTTAAAAACGGAGTATGGTTTGTTTGAACAACATGATGGTTTTTTCAAATTGCCTCATGTGGATATCCGCTCGGTTCCCGTCGAAGAGTTCCCGCTTTATGATCATTGGTCCTACGATCGAATCTATCGTAACAATATGATCAAACAACCAGATGTCTTAATGTTTCTTTTCTTGTATAACCAATCTTTTCCGAAAGCGGAAAAGCAAATCAACTATGATTACTATGAACCAAGGACGATTCACGAATCCTCGCTGTCACCTTCGATTCATTCTATTTTGGCGGCAGAATTGGGCATGGAAAATGAAGCTTATCATTTTTTTGAATTTGCCACTAGAATGGATCTAGATAATTTCAATCGTAATACTCGTGAAGGATTGCATATGACTTCGATTGCTGCAGCTTGGATGAATATCGTCTATGGATTTGGTGGCGTGAGAACTGATGGAGAAGGAATAAAAATAGCCCCCACAATTCCAGCAGACTGGAAAAAATATACATTCAAAATTACGTATAACCAATGTTTGATTGACGTGTCAGTCAACCATCAGGCAATCAAAATTTCGCTAATAAAGGGTAGTGGTATTCAACTACAAGTCTATCAAAAGAAACTGACGCTTACTCAAAATCCCATCGTCATTGAGCGAGCAACGAAAAGAATCGTCTGAATTTCTTAGCGCTCATTCGCATAAAAAACAACGGTGAAGAACAGCACCGTTGTTTTTTGTTTTTTTGCAAGCAAGAGGAACTTCTTGTGCGTAATTAAAGATAGGGAAGAGTAGCGAAAATTCAAGTTTTTCTCGTTTTTCATATAGGAATGCAAAAATTGATTACAAAGTTTCTTGCATTTTTTGTATGATAGAGGGAGGAATAAAGGAGGAAAGTTCACGAATGAAAATAAAAAAATGGATGGCGATTGCCATTATTACCAGTCAATTTTCAACAATGCTGCCAGTATCGGCTGCGGCATCTGTTTTGACGAACGAGTCTACTGCAGGTCAAAATACAGCTGAGTCAACGGTTCCGGGAGTGAACGGGCCAACCATGGGCTTGGTTCCTGAAGATGCCGCAACGGTACCAGGAGAAAACGGCGAAGTAGTTCCAGGAGAGTCAACACCTGCTCCTGAACAGCCAACACCAGAACCTTTGCCAGAACCAGAACCAACCCCGACACCAGAACCAACACCGGAACCAGAAGAGCCGACACCAAATCCTGATCCTGAGCCGAATCCAGAACCAGAACCAACACCTGAGCCGGCGCCAGAACCAGAAGAACCAGCACCAAATCCAGCACCAAATCCAGAACCAGAACCAGAGACAACACCAAATCCTGAGCCAGAATCAACACCAAGCCAGCCTTCGCCTGACATCAAAGAAGTACCGAATGTACCAGAGTTGACGGTAACGCCGCCGCAAGAAGATGAGCCAGCAAAATTTGAAGTCACGCCAGTCAAAGAAACGTGGGACTTTATTATGGAGATTGGAGAAGATGCTCGTAAAGTTGGACAAGAAGAAGATCTTTACGCATCGGTCATGATTGCCCAAGCAATTTTAGAGTCTGGCAGCGGAAGAAGCCGTCTGAGCCAGGAGCCTTTTTATAACTTATTTGGTATTAAGGGACTTTATGAAGGGAATGGGATTTCCTTCCAAACGCAAGAAGACGATGGCTCTGGTAATTTATACACAGTTCATGCCACTTTTCGCCAATATGACAGCATCGAATCTTCTTTGAAAGATTATGCGAAATTGTTGAAAGAAGGATTGGACCACAATCCGAATTTTTATAAAGGTGTTTGGAAATCAGAAACGGAATCTTATGAAGACGCCACGGAATATCTGACCGGACGTTATGCATCAGATACACAATACAATGAGAAGCTGAATGCGCTGATCGAAGCGTATGCCCTGACGAGTTATGACAAAGAGAAACCAGAATTACCGACAGGCAGCGAAAAGATGATCTATCCTGTCAGCAATCCAGTTGTCTCCTCTGTCTTTGGTCCGCGAGGCAATGGGTTTCATCGTGGAGTGGACTTCGCCGCACCACAAGGAACGCCAATCATGGCTAGTTTTTCAGGAACGGTGATCCGCTCAGAATATCATTCTTCATGGGGAAATTACGTTGCCATTGAGCACAAAGATGGGCTGACGACATTGTATGCCCACAATCATCGCAATTTAGTGGAAGTCGGTCAAACGGTCGAACAAGGCGAGGTGATTGCTTCTATGGGAAGTACGGGGAACAGTACAGGCCCGCACTTGCATTTTGAAGTCAGTCTTTCACCAAGTTTAGCGCGACACCAACTGATTGATCCGTTGGAAGTTTTGTCAAAATAACACGAAAAAAAGAGAGCGTTGTAGATGCTTTCTTTTTTTTGTCAAGAAAAACGAATCATTTCAGGAAAATTATGCTTTGAGATTTTTTTAGCGCATTCATTTTATCTTGCACGATAAATTTATTCCGAAAACAAGTGTTTTTCTTTGTAAAAAAAACAAAAAGAATTTATGCTAGAAAGGTAGGGAAAAAAATTCCCAAGAGGAATGTCCACTTTAGACAAGGTCGTGTATGCGACTTTGCGATGTCTCTAGTATCCTTTCTTATTTAACCAAGGAGTGTGAAAAATGACTGACGATCAGCAAACAACGAATGTGTCTAATGAAGCAGCGCAAGCAAGTCCACTGTCCTTTGAAGAGAAAGTCATTGAAACAATTGTTGGTGTCGCTTTGCAGTCAATTGATGGCTTGATTAGTGTAAATGGCAGATTTCTTTCAGATATGACCGAAAACCTTGAAGAACAGCCGCAAGTCGCTTCTGGCATTGATGTGGAAGTTGGCAAAGAAGAGGTTGCAGTTGATTTGGAAGTAATCGTGGCTTACGGCAAAGATATCCCCAAACTCTTTGCGCAAGTCCAAGAAGTGGTCTTAGAAGAAATTAGCCGCTTGACTTCTTTGAAAGTCAAAGAGATCAATATTCGAATCGCCGATATCGTCAAACAGGAAACGATCGATCAAATCGAAGGTTGAGCACCAAACAAAAAATCGAAGTACATCAAAGAGAAAGGAAGAATGAACAAATGATATCACTATATACAACACCCAGCTGTACGTCATGTCGTAAAGCCCGTGCATGGTTGACCGAAAATGAACTGCCATTTAAAGAGAGAAACATTTTTAGCGATCCATTAAATAGTGATGAACTAATGGAGATTCTTTCTTTAACGAAAAATGGAACGGAAGACATTATATCTACTCGTTCGAAAGTGTACCAAAAGCTAGACATTGATTTAGAAGAGTTGAAGCTAGAGGAGCTGCTTTCATTGATCGAAAAATACCCGAACTTATTGAAACGACCAATTATCTTAGATGAGAACAAGCTCCAAGTGGGGTACAATGAAGAAGACATTCGTAAATTCGTGCCACGAAACTTACGAAAGATCATTTTCAAACGACGCCAAACAGAGCTGCTCATGTTTAATTATCGCCAAAAGCAAGAAGAAGGCGAATCTGTTGCGAACTTTATCTAAAATAGGAACAAAACCGGCAAATGAATACAGCGATGTATCATTGTCGGTTTTTTTGGTATTTTTCAAGGGTCTTCTTAAAGGATCCGTAAATCCGTTGAGTCCACAAAAAAACACGATTCCAAAAAGGAATCGTGTCGGTTGAAATCTTAAAGTTTTTGGTTGTAGAATTCAACGACTAGTGCTTCGTCAACTTCTGCAGACAATTCATCACGCTCAGGTAAACGAGTTAATGAACCTTCTAATTTTTCGCTATCAAAGCTTACAAATGACGCGCGGCCAGCTGTTGCTTCAACTGCTTCTTTGATTGTTGAGATGTTTTGTGATTTTTCACGAACGCTGATGACTTGTCCAACTTCAACGTGGTATGAAGGGATATCAACGCGTTTGCCATCAACTAAAACGTGACCGTGGTTTACTAATTGACGTGCTTGACGACGAGTAGTTGCTAAACCTAGACGGTAAACAACGTTATCTAAGCGTTGTTCTAGCAAGATCATGAAGTTAACACCGTGTTTACCTTCTTTGATTTTGCTTGCTTTGATAAACAATGTACGGAATTGACGTTCGTTCATGCCATACATATGACGCAATTTTTGTTTTTCAGTTAATTGCATGCCGTATTCTGATTTTTTGCCACGGCTGTTTGGTCCGTGTTGACCTGGAGCGTAAGGGCGACGTGCCAATTCTTTTCCAGTTTCTGATAAAGAAATTCCTAAACGACGAGAAATTTTCCATGATGGTCCTGTATAACGAGACATAATTTAGTTCCTCCAATAAAATAGTTTGGAGTAAAATAATCCGTTGAAAAACTCACATTCGTGCAGTTCGTTCTTCAATCTTCACCTTTGCAGCCGCGGTTACGCAATTGCACCCGAGGGGCAACGAACTGGTGACGAGCTGTTATTTTCCTGCTGCATTATTTTACACAAGGAATAGTATACGACAAACTAGGGGCAAAAGTCAAGATGGAGCTGGCTTTGGATTTGATGGAAACAAAGCTTGAAATTTTTCATTAATTACTTATATTTTCAAATATCTCTTTACAAATCAGCATTTCGTCATTAGAATATGGAAGTATTGTGCAAATTATAACGAAGTAAAATTTTTCATAAAAGGAGTAGAAAAATGAATCCAGTATCCCCATTATTTGAGAAGATCGATTCATCCATAGAAAAGAAAATCGATTTGATCAAGAGTAGTTATTTGCGTTACGCTGTACGTGCGATGATGGCTTGTTTATTCTTGACCCTCGGAACAGCTATTGCTTTTGCGATCGCTATGAAAGGTGAATCAATGGTTCACGGGTTAGGAAAAATTTTGTATGCATTTATGTTTAGCTGGTCTTTAGTCATGATTCTTTATATGAACGCAGAATTAGGAACATCGAATATGTTGTATATGACTGTTGGGGTTTACCGTAAACGTCTAAGTATTCCTTTGGCATTGAAAATTTTGCTTACGTGTGTCTTGTTCAACTTGATCGGCGGGGTGATCTTCGGCTCGATCGTTGCGCTAACGGGACCTTTTCAAGGGCTGACCGCAGACAACTTTATGCTGACCTCGATCACTGCAAAATTAGAAAAATCCACTATCCAAATTTTAGTGGAAGCGATGTTCGCCAATATCGTGGTAAACACAGCCGTGTTGGTAAGCATGCGGATGAAAGACGATGCTGGAAAAGTCGCAGCAATCATTTTCATCATCTTCATCTTTGCTTTCTTAGGCTTCGAACACGTCATCGCTAACTTCCCAGCGTTCACCTTAGCTTTCTGGGCTTCAGGCGGACACTTGGCAGGCATGACTGTCGGCAGTGTGATCAATAATTTAGTTTTTGCCTTTATTGGTAACTATATCGGCGGTGGCTTGGTCATGGGACTTGGCTATGCATGGTTGAACAACTCAAAATCGACCTATGTCGACTAATCAGAACCTACAAAAAGAAGCAGCGATGCTTCTTTTTTTCTTTTCTCTAAGATTTCTCTAGGAAGAAGCTATCATCCCTTAACGGAGCGTTGAAATCAGCGGTCATTTGTGTTAAGAATAAGTATGTACGGTTTTTCTTGCTGTTTTTTGTAAAAATGACCGCAACCAAGACCAAAATCTTAGTTACTTCTTAATAGAAAGCGAGCCTTAACCTTTTATGAATCGGAAATTCTTTGCCTTTGATATTGATGGAACCTTGCTTGACTCGAACAAACAGCCACTAGACAGTACGCTAAAAGCCCTTGATCTTCTGCGAGATGCTGGCCATTTCGTGACCGTTGCCACTGGGCGCAGTCGTTTTCACGCCCAAGACATTATTCGTTCGTTGTCCTTTGATAATTACATTTTATGTAATGGGGCAGCCGCCTTTCTTTCACATCAGCAGGTATATAAAAACTTGCTCGATGAAACGCAATTGGCTGCTTTCGTGGCAGAAGCCCAAGAGCTTGGGATCGATACGGCCTTTGTCGGGATGGATACAGCGAAACGAGCGTCTTCGTTGGATATTGCTAAAATGGAAGCAGCGATGCATTCCTTTGGTGCCCAACTTCCTGAGTTGGACATGGACTTTCCTGAAGAAAAAGAAGTCTATCAAGCATTGGCTTTTTACGGAAAAGAGTATGAGCATTTCTTTGACGAGAAATACAGCAAACTGCGTTTTGTACGTTGGCATGAAAACAGTGTGGATGTCGTTCCAAAAGAAGGCTCCAAAGCAGCAACGATCCTGTGTGTCGCAGAACAATTAGGGATAGCACAAGAAGATGTGATCTGTTTTGGTGATGGCCAAAACGATCGTGAAATGCTGACTGCCGCAGGTGTCGGTGTGGCAATGGGCAATGCGGTCCCTGAGATCCAACAAGTCGCAGATATGGTGACCGCTAGCAATGATGAAGATGGCATCTGGTTAGCCTTGAAAGAATTACAACTGATTTAAAAAGGAATCCTTTAGACATAGCACAGTCGATTTGCGGCATCTGTGCTATGTTTTTTTTGTTTTTTCTCGGTCGCAAAGAAAATAAATTGGTACAATAGAAAAAAGGGGGAATGCAGCAAATGAAAATCGCATTGATTGCTCATGATCGAAAAAAGGATGTAATGGTAAAATTAGTGACTGCCTATCGAGAAATTTTAGCGCAGCATGAACTTTTCGCAACAGGAACTACGGGGAAGAGGATCGAAGAAGCAACCCAGTTGCCTGTCCACCGCTACAAATCAGGGCCGCTGGGAGGAGACCAGCAAATTGGCGCCATGATTTCGCAAGATGACTTGGACATGGTGATCTTTTTGCGCGATCCTTTAGCCGCACAACCCCATGAACCAGATGTAACGGCATTGATTCGCTTGTCAGATGTATACGAGATTCCTTTAGCCACCAATATGGGAACGGCAGAGATCTTGCTGCGCGGCTTAGCAGCTGGCTTTGCTGATTTTCGACAAGTGATCCACGAAACGGACAATCGTCCCCTGTCGTTATAAAGATAGTAGAAGAATTGAAGAAAAAGGACGTGCAGAATTGAAAGCAATCTTAAAGGATTTTTTGACCTATGCAAAAATGAATACTCGCTCGGATGCCACGAGTCAGACCATCCCAACGACGCAGGGACAAGTTGAGTTGGCTCTTTTATTGAAAGATCAGTTGATCGAGATGGGATTAGCGGATGTTGCTTACTATGAAAAGAATAGTTTTGTGATCGGACGTCTACCTGGTAATCCTGAAAAAACGGCGATCGGCTTTATTGCCCATGTAGATACGGCAGATTTCGAAGCTGAAAATATTCAACCGCAGATCCATGAAAATTACGATGGCAAGGATGTTTGTTTAAATAAAGAAAAAGCCATTTATATGACAACTGCTGAATTTCCTAATCTCAAAGACTATGTCGGCGAAACGTTGATCACAACGGATGGAACGACCCTGCTGGGTGCAGATGATAAAGCTGGTATCGCAGAGATCATTGATGCGCTGCGGATCTTACAAACGATGGATGCGCATAAGCGTGGCGATGTCTGGGTTGCTTTTGGTCCTGACGAAGAGATCGGGACTGGCGCTGATCGCTTTGATGCGGCGGATTTTCCAGTAGCATTTGCTTACACGATGGACAGTGGTCGCGTGGGCCATATGGAATATGAAACCTTTAATGCGGCTCGTATCGATATAACGATCGACGGTACGAGTGTGCATCCTGGGACTGCCTATGGTCGTTTGGTCAACGCCTTGAAAATCGCGCATCAAATCGATGATGCCTTACCAGCAGAGGAAGTTCCTGAACGCACCCGCGGGTATGAAGGCTTCTACCTGCTGCACAATTTGACGGGACATATTGGTCGAGCAGAAGTTTCTTATATCATTCGTGATCACGATCATACGCTTTTTGAACAGCGAAAAGCCAACATCGTAGGGATCATTGATGAACTGAACACAGCCTATGGGCAAGAACGTATCACCTATACGCTGTATGATCAATATTACAATATGGGGGATTTGATCAAGAAAGATCCCCGCAGTATCGAAGCTGCCCGAGCAGGGATGCAAGCGATTGGCGTGACGCCGATCGAAGCACCGTTTCGTGGCGGGACCGATGGCTCGAAAATCACCTATAAAGGGATCCCAACACCGAACTTATTTGTCGGCGGTGAAAACTTCCATGGCCAGTATGAATTTATTACCGTGGAAGCGATGGAAAAAGCCCGTGATTTGATCGTGGCGATCGTAGAACATGTAGGACAAGAGGACACCACTGTTTCCTAAGAGAATTAAGCGACACGCTAGACTGATGCGAAAGAGTCTAGCGTGTTTTTTTGTTCTGCTGCAGGGAAGAACCGCAAGTGAAAGAACCTTTTTTTTCTGGACCAAAACCCTTATAATAGAAAAGAAGCTAAAAGAGAAGAGGAAAAATGTGTGCGGGTATTATTCATTGGAGATGTAGTTGGTTCATTAGGAAGAGAAACGATCACGGAGTACCTTCCAAAATTAAAAAAGGCGTATCGGCCACAGGTGACGATCGCAAACGGCGAGAATGCGGCGGCGGGTCGTGGGATCACTGGTAAAATCTATAAGAAATTTTTGCAAGATGGTGTCGATGTCGTGACACTAGGCAATCATACATGGGACAACCGTGACATTTTTGAATTTATTGGCGATGCGAAGAAAATGATTCGTCCAGCCAATTTTCCAGAGGGAACACCGGGCGTCGGCATGGTGTTTGTGAAAGTCAACACCATTGAATTAGCGGTAATCAACATGCAAGCTCGCTCATTCATGGTAGACCTTGATGATCCGTTTCGCAAAATGGATGAACTGGTTGCGATTGCCCGCAAACGCACACCATTTATCTTTGTGGATTTTCATGGGGAGACCACCAGCGAAAAACAAGCGATGGGCTGGTATTTGGATGGCCGTGTTTCGGCAGTCGTCGGCACGCATACCCACGTCCAGACCAATGATGCGCGGATTTTGCCCCAAGGAACAGCTTATTTGTCAGATGTCGGCATGACTGGTCCTTATGATGGGATCTTGGGGATGAAACGCGAACCAGTCATTGAAAAATTTTTGACGGCGTTGCCGCAACGGTTTGAAGTGATTGAAAAAGGCCGCAGTATTTTGTCGGCTTGCTTGCTTGAGATTGATGAAGCCACTGGTAAAGCAAAATCGATCCGTCCGATCCAAATCAGTGAAGATCGCCCGTTTACAGAATAGGAGAAGCATGGAAGAGCAATTAGCCAAGGAACCACACGTTGCCCAAGAGCTGGCTGCTTTGCAAAGGCTCTTGTCTGATCATCCGATCGTTCAAGAATTTCAAGAAATTCAAGCACGAGCCTTGCAAAACCAAGGGCTATTGGAGCTGGAAGAAGCGTTGAAGCAAGCGCAAAAAGAAATCGTTCAATTTGAGCATTATGAGAAACCCGAAGCAAAAAAAGCTGCCGAGCAGCGTTATGCGTCATTGACAAACGAATACGAGCAGCATCCTTTAGTGGTTGCTTATCGCCAAGCGTTACTGCAAGCAGATGAATTGCTGCAATATGTCACGACGGAGATCCAAAAGAAAATGAATAAAGCCATCGAGGAGGATGAAACCAATGCCTCAAGAAACTAAAAATACCCCGATGATGGAACAGTATTTAAGCATCAAGGCTCAGTACCAAGATGCTTTTTTATTCTATCGTTTAGGGGATTTCTATGAATTATTTAATGAGGATGCTGTCAAGGCAGCACAAATTTTAGAACTGACGTTAACCAGCCGCAACAAAAATGCGGAGGAACCGATCCCTATGTGTGGGGTGCCTTACCACGCTGCCAGCAATTACATCGACACCTTGATCGAGCAAGGCTACAAAGTAGCGATCTGTGAGCAAGTGGAAGATCCAAAAACCACCAAAGGAATGGTCAAACGCGAAGTCGTTCAACTGATCACGCCGGGAACGGTGATGGACAGCAAAGGCCTATCCGCCAAAGAAAACAACTTTTTGACAGCTGTTTTGCAGCAAGAGGAGCGTTTTGGCTTTGCCTATGTCGATCTAAGTACCGGTGAATTAAAAGCAGCGCAATTGGAAGATGAAGAAGCTGTCGTCAATGAGGCCGCCGCTCTGCAAACGAAAGAAGTCGTTTTGTGCAGCGAGATCCCTGAGTCATTGCAAACAACACTGACCAATCGCTTGAATGTCGTGTTTTCTAAGCAAGAAACGTTGGAAGAAAATGCCGAATTTCAATTTTTAACAGAACCTCTCTCCCAAGAGTTAGAAAAAGTAGTCACAGGGAAGTTGCTAAGTTATTTGGCGATCACCCAAAAACGCAGTTTAGCGCATATTCAACAAGCCGTGGAATATCAGCCCGATCATGCCTTGAAAATGGATCATTATTCCAAATTCAACTTAGAATTGACGCAGTCGATTCGAACTGGCAAAAAACAAGGGACTCTTTTGTGGTTGTTGGACGAGACAAAAACCGCTATGGGTGGCCGTTTGTTAAAGCAATGGTTAGACCGTCCCTTGATCCAGCCAAAGAAAATCACTGCCCGCCAAGAAATGGTCCAATCGTTACTGGACAGTTTCTTTGAGCGAGCAGATCTGCAAGAAGCGTTGACGAAAGTCTATGACATGGAACGCTTAGTCGGACGGGTCGCCTTCGGAAATGTCAATGGCCGCGATTTGCTGCAGTTGAAATCTTCTTTGGAGCAAGTGCCTTTGATCGCGCAATTGCTGCAAGGCATCAACCGTGGCGAGTGGAATGACTTGCTGCTGGAATTAACGCCCCTAGATGATTTGGTTGCACTGATCGAAGCTGCGATCGATGAAGATGCCCCGTTGCAGATCACGGAAGGCAACATCATCAAAGACGGGTTCCATCAACAATTAGATGAATATCGTACAGCGATGCGTAACGGCAAGCAATGGCTGGCGGAATTAGAAGCCAACGAACGCCAAGCGACGGGAGTCAAAAACCTGAAAGTTGGGTTCAACCGCGTCTTTGGCTATTACATTGAGATCACGAAAGCCAATCTAGTGAATTTAGATACCTCTCGCTACGAGCGCAAGCAAACGTTAGCCAATGCGGAACGGTTTATTTCCCCCGAGTTGAAAAAACTGGAGACTTTGATTTTAGAAGCCGAAGAGAAATCGGTGGATTTGGAATACCGCCTGTTTCTTGACGTCCGTGAAGAAGTGAAAAAGAGTATCACCCGTCTACAAAAGTTAGCCAAAGCCGTCAGTGCGGTCGATGTCTTACAAAGTTTCGCCACAGTTTCGGAACGCTACCAATACGTGCGGCCGACAGTAGCGAAAAAACGAGCGGTATCGATCATCGACGGCCGTCATCCTGTAGTGGAAAAAGTCCTTGGTCACCAAGAGTACATTCTGAATAGTATCGTGATGGATGAAGAAACAGAGATCTTGTTGATCACAGGCCCAAATATGTCTGGGAAAAGTACGTACATGCGGCAGTTTGCCTTGCTAGTCATTATGGCGCAGATCGGCTGTTTCGTACCCGCACAATCTGCAGAGATGCCGATTTTTGATCGGATCTTTACTCGCATCGGTGCCAGCGATGACCTGATCGCCGGTCAAAGCACGTTTATGGTGGAGATGATGGAAGCCAACCAAGCGCTGCGTCATGCAACGCCTAACAGCTTGATTTTGTTTGATGAGTTAGGGCGTGGGACTGCGACCTATGATGGGATGGCATTGGCACAAGCCATCATTGAATATATCCACAAAGAAGTTCATGCCAAAACACTTTTCTCCACCCATTATCATGAGCTGACGGTTTTAGATGAGGAATTGGCGCACTTGCGCAATGTCCATGTCGGTGCCGTTGAAAAAGAAGGCGAAGTCGTCTTCTTGCATAAGATGATGGAAGGGCCCGCAGATAAAAGCTATGGGATCCATGTAGCCAAAATCGCTGGACTGCCAAGTGCACTCTTACAGCGCGCAGCCACGATCTTAAAAGCGCTGGAAGAACATGAACCGACGGTACAGCCAAAACCCGTCGTCGAAGAAAGTCAGCAGTTGTCGTTGTTTAGTGAAGTATCTACGGAAGAAATCGGCGTCATCGATCAATTGAAGAAATTGAATCTGTTGGAAATGACCCCGATGGACGCTCTGAATACATTGTACGAGCTGCAAAAACGAATTTAGAAAGAAGGTCAGCAGATGGGAAAGATCCAAGAGTTATCCGAACGTCTGGCGAACCAAATCGCGGCAGGAGAAGTCGTTGAGCGACCGGCTTCTGTCGTCAAAGAATTAGTTGAAAACGCCGTGGATGCCGGCAGTACCCAAATCGATATTTTTATTGAAGAAGCGGGCTTGCGTAAAATCCAAGTCATCGATAATGGCGAAGGAATTGCAGAAGAGGATGTCTTGACTGCCTTTAAACGCCACGCCACCAGTAAAATCCACAATCGGGATGACTTGTTTCGAATACGTACCCTCGGGTTTCGCGGGGAAGCTTTGCCTAGTATCGCTTCGGTTTCGATCCTCTCGATTGAAACGGCAGTCAAAGGCGCCCAACAAGGCTCCTTTGTGCGCTTAAAAGGCGGCGCTGTTGAAGAGCATCTGCCTGCCAACTTGCGGCAAGGAACCAAGATCACTGTGGAAAACCTCTTTTACAATACACCGGCACGTTTGAAATATGTCAAGACGCTGCAAACGGAACTAGCGAACATCGGCGATATCGTCAATCGGATCGCCCTGAGCCACCCAGAAGTGGCTTTTCGTCTCGTTCATGAAGGCAATAAGATGTTGAGCACCACTGGAAGTGGGCAGTTAAAACAAACCATCGCAGGGATCTACGGGGTGGAAACCGCCAAAAAAATGATCGCGATCGATACTGAGGACCTCGACTTTAAAGTCACTGGCTTTGTGTCACTGCCAGAAGTCACCCGAGCCAGCCGCAACTATTTATCCACGATCATCAATGGTCGTTATATTCGCAACTTCGCTTTGAATAAAGCGATCGTTGCTGGTTACGGATCAAAATTGATGGTCGGTCGTTTTCCATTAGCTGTCCTTGAAATCAAAATGGACCCCTTATTAGTCGATGTCAACGTTCATCCGACTAAGCAAGAAGTTCGTTTGTCAAAAGAAGAAGAATTGACCAAGCTAATCAGTAAAGCCATCAATGAGGCGCTGCGGGAAATCAATTTGATTCCTAACGCGGCTGACAATCTGCGTTTTAAGAAAAAAGTTGCCGATCAGCCAAAAGTCCAGCAGCTTGGCTTGGAACTGGAGTCAGCAGGAAATTCGACTTCTGGGTTGTCTTATAATCGCGAAACAGGGAAATTTGAGGTGCGGGGCAACACTTATCAACAGACTGTGGATAACTCTGTGGAAAAACCTGTGGAGGAAGGTGGAAAACTTCCAGAAATGCCACAGGAATCTAGCGACAACCTGTTGGAAGAAACCGAGGAAACCTTTCGCAGTTTGGAAGAGACGCTGCCAAATAAGCCTGTCCGAAAACCATTTGTGGAAGGCCAGACGGAAACAAAAGCGTCGCTGCCAGAAGTGCCAGTCTTTCTCCCAGATGAGACGCCAGAGCTTACGGCGCAAGATCTGCAAAGTCAAGCGACTCTGCATCCTGAAATGCATGGGGATGACCGCAACTACCTAAAAACGGTCGAACGGTTGCTGGAAGAAGAACCAGCGAAGGAGCGTTTTCCCCAATTGGATTATTTTGGGCAGATGCATGGGACCTATTTGTTTGCCCAAAGCGAGGCGGGGCTATATATCGTCGACCAGCATGCGGCGCAAGAACGAATCAAATACGAGTATTACCGCGAAAAAATCGGCGAAGTGACCAATGACCTGCAAGAATTGTTGGTGCCGATCGTTTTGGATTATCCCAACAGCGATGCACTGCAATTACAAGAACAAAGCGACAAGCTGGCAGAAGTCGGGATCCATCTGGAATCTTTTGGGACCAATAGTTTCATCGTCCGAGCGCACCCGACGTGGTACCCTAGCGGTGAAGAAGAAGCCATCATCCGCGAAATGATCGATATGTTATTGACGACAGGAAGTGTCAGTGTCAAAAAGTTTCGTGAAGCAACCGCGATCATGATGAGCTGCAAACGATCCATCAAAGCCAATCACTATTTGAATGAAGCACAAGCTAGGATCTTGTTGCAAGATTTAGCGAAATGCGAGAATCCCTTCAACTGTCCCCATGGTCGTCCGGTGCTGATCCATTTCACCAACAGCGACATGGAGCGGATGTTCAAACGGATTCAAGATCCTCATCGAGCAAGGAGTGGCATGGAATGATTATTTTGGCTTCACAGTCGCCGCGGCGCAAAGAATTATTAGCGGAGTTAGTCTCGGAATTTGCGGTCATACCAGCAGATATCGACGAGTCGGTCCGACCAAACGAAGCTGCGATCCCTTATGTCCAACGGATGGCAGCAGAAAAAGTGGCGGCTATTGCACAAACCAATCCTGAAGATCTGGTGATCGCAAGCGATACGACGGTCGTGGTGGATGAAGAAATCTTAGGAAAGCCAGTCGACCGTAAAGATGCTCGGTCGATGTTGCGAAAAATGAGCGGACGTACCCATTGGGTGCATACCGCCGTCGTTTTGCAAAAAGGCAAACAGCAACGCCAAGCAGTGGTTTCGACGGAAGTTGTGTTTCGTCCTTTGACGGATCAAGAGATCGACAAGTATCTTGCCTTAGATGAGTACCAAGACAAAGCGGGCGCTTATGGGATCCAAGGGGCAGCCAAAATATTTGTCTCATCGATAAACGGCGATTTTTATACGATCGTAGGATTTCCTGTCGCTACGGTCTATCAGTTGTTGCAAGAGTTTACGGAGGAGGAATAAGGATGGATGTTTCTGGTAGTTGTCTTTGCGGCAAAGTCACGATCAACTTGACGGGAGTTGCGAAAGAAATCACGGTTTGTCATTGTAGTCTCTGTCAGAAATTTCACGGCGGACCGATGTTTGCTCTTGCGCCATGCGCTGAGGACCAGATAGCTCTTCAAGGAGCGAAGTGGCTGCGACGTTACGATTCTTCTGAGTGGGCACAGCGAGGATTTTGCAGTCAATGCGGCTCGAGCCTGTTCTTTTACCTCAAAGAAGCACACACCTATTTTTTTGCGGCTGGGTTGTTTGGCAATTTGCCAGAAGCTGTCTTAACCGAAGAAATCTATACAAAAGATCAACCGCATTTCTACCATTTTGCGGAACCAACGACTCGTTGGCAAAAGCTGCAAAACCCTTAAGCAATTTGAGCAAGTCATTTTACATTCGCTAAGAAAAAAGGCATGATAGAGCATACAGGATGAGTCTAGAGGAAAAGCAGGTGAAAAAATGACAGATAAAAAAGAATTAAAAGAAAAATTGTCGCCAATCGAATATGCGGTTACCCAAGAAAATGCAACCGAACGCCCCTTTACTGGCGAGTATGATGATTTTTATGAAAAAGGGATCTATGTTGATATCGTCAACGGAGAACCATTGTTTGCTTCTACTGATAAATATGACGCAGGTTGTGGCTGGCCGTCCTTTTCGAAACCGATCAGTCGCCAAGATATTCAAGAAAAAGCTGATTTTTCTCACGGCATGCATCGGGTAGAAGTCCGCAGCAAAGAAGCTGACTCTCATTTAGGACATGTTTTTTCAGACGGTCCTCAGGACAAAGGCGGTTTGCGCTATTGTATCAACTCGGCAGCATTGAAGTTCATCCCTTTAGCAGAAATGGATGAAAAAGGCTATGGCGAATTCAAATCACTCGTTGAGTAAGTATTAGGAACTGTGTGCGAAAAAAAGACGCAGCAGCATGTCTCGTTTGAAAAAATGCGACTGAAACAACGGTTTTTCCTCCGTTTGTTTCCTGCTAAGCCTTTTCCTTCGTTCACAGTCCTTTTTTTGCCCTCTCGTCTGTGCTACAATAAAGGGAACATATGTACAGAAAGGAAAGCACATGTACGAATATATCATAGGAAAAGTAACGGATATCTTTCCGGCGTATATCGTCGTTGAGACTCATGGCATCGGCTATCAGATCGCTTTTGGCAATCCGTATTCATTTAGCGGCAAGTTGAACCAAGAAGTAAAAATCTATCTGCACCAAGTGATTCGTGAAGATGCTCATAGTCTCTACGGCTTTGCCACGATCGAAGGCAAGCAGTTGTTTTTAAAATTGATCAGTGTCTCAGGTATTGGACCAAAGAGTGCGTTAGCAATCATGGCCAATGAAGACCATACAGGGTTGATCACGGCAGTCGAAAATGGGGACGTCAACTATTTGACTAAGTTCCCAGGTGTCGGTAAAAAGACGGCGCAGCAAATGATCCTAGACTTGAAAGGCAAAGTGGCTGAACTGGTTGGAGAAGAAGCGATCGTTCCTCTAAGCGTAGCAACGACTGCTTTAGATGAAGCAATGGAAGCCTTGAAAGCATTGGGTTATAGCGAAAAAGAAGTCAAGAAAGCCGAAAAACAATTAGCGGCGAATACCACAAAATCGACGGATGAGTACTTGCGGGAAGCTCTCCGATTGATGATGAAAAAGTAAGGAGCAAGTAGACGATGGATGAACGAATTGTTTCGCCAGAAAGCACAGAACAAGAAGAGATTATCGAAAAATCCTTGCGTCCGCAAACCCTTACCCAATATATCGGACAAGACAAAGTCAAGCAGGAGCTTTCGATTTATATCCAAGCGGCGAAAAATCGAGAAGAAGCGTTGGATCATGTCCTCTTATATGGTCCGCCAGGCTTAGGGAAAACAACGATGGCAATGGTGATCGCCAACGAGATGCAGGTCCAAATCAAGACGACCAGCGGTCCTGCGATCGAAAAACCAGGGGATTTGATTGCGATCTTGAATGAGCTGCAGCCGGGGGATGTTCTGTTTATCGATGAGATCCATCGCTTGCCTCGTGTCGCCGAAGAAATGCTTTATTCGGCAATGGAAGATTTTTATGTGGATATCATGGTGGGGCAAGGGACAACGGCTCACCCAGTTCATTTTCCGCTCCCGCCATTTACCTTAGTCGGCGCAACGACGCGGGCGGGGATGCTCTCGGCGCCACTACGGGATCGCTTCGGGATCATTTCTCATATGCAATATTATGAAGACCATGATTTAAAAGAGATCGTGCAGCGGACTGCGTCGATCTTTGAAACGGATATCGTGGAAGAAGGGGCGATCGAAATCGCCCGCAGATCCCGAGGCACTCCACGGATCGCCAACCGTTTGCTTAAACGAGTTCGCGATTATGCGCAAGTACAAGCGGATGGGTTGATCGATCGCACCGTTGCTGACCAGGCATTGGCGCTTTTGGCAGTCGATCATGCTGGCTTGGATTATATCGATCAGAAATTGATCCGCACGATGATCGAATTGTATCAAGGCGGCCCGGTGGGATTAAGTACGATCGCTGTCAATATCGGGGAAGAAACCGAAACAGTGGAAGATATGTACGAACCGTTTTTGATCCAAAAAGGATTTTTGAAACGCACCTCGCGTGGGCGGATCGCAACGCCGTTAGCCTATGACCATTTTGGCTATCCCCAAAGAAGTGAATAGAACGAAGCAGCAATCAACGATGATTGCTGCTTTTTTGTGCTTTTGGTGAAACGTTTCTTTTTATTTTTTAATAATTTCTGTGAATTAATCGATGTTGAAAAAATACAATATTTGTGAAATTTGATTAAAAGGGAATGTTTGGAAAAAGGATTTCTTATGAAAAAGCTGATATGAAAGCTCTTGTATTTGTGAGGAACCCAACAAAATTTGTGAAAAAAGAAAAGTTGAAAAAAATAATTGGAAAGGCTTGCATTTTCGATTGGCAGCGGATATAATCTTTTTGTAGAAACGTTTCACCGAAATGTGGAGATATACGTAGTGTTGCGAGGATAGAAAGAAGGAGATTTTGTGTATGAGTAAACTGCAAAAGTTTTATAGTCAACGGCAGCTTCACTGGATGGTTTTTCCCGGCGTGGCATTTATGATCGTATTTAATTATATTCCGATCTACGGAATTATAATCGCTTTCAAAAACTATACGGTGATTGACACGATTTCATCAGCACCATGGGTCGGGTTAGAGAATTTCCGTATCATTATGAATGACAGTTTTTTCTGGGAAGCGGTTAGAAATACGTTAGCCATCAGCTTATTGAAATTAGGTTTAGGTTTTGCGATCCCGATTGTGTTAGCCATTATGATTTTTGAAATGCAAGATGGCCGCTTGAAGAAATTTATTCAAACGGTTTCATACATTCCCCATTTTTTCTCATGGATCGTGCTAGGTGGGATGATGATTTCTTGGCTGTCAACGAACGGCTTTATCAACCAAGTGCTGATGTCCGTAGGATTGATGGACAAAGGGGTCAATCATCTATTGGATCCAAGCAAATATTGGTGGATCGCGGTCCTTTCGGATCTATGGAAAGAAGTCGGCTGGGGAACGATCCTTTACTTGGCAGGTATGTCGCGGATCGATCCAACGTTTTATGAAGCCGCACGAATCGATGGTGCCAGCAAGCTAAGACAGATTCGTTCGATCACATTGCCATTACTGACACCGATCATCTCCTTAAACTTGATTCTGAATGTGAGCGGTATCTTAGGGTCAAACCTAGATCAAACATTAGTTTTAATGAATTCACAGAACCAAAACCGTTCAGAAGTCATCAACTCCTTCGTTTATAAAATGGGGTTGACGCAAGGTGATTTCTCTTATGCAACTGCTGTCGGCTTGGGCATCGCGGTCATTTCCGTCATCTTATTGGTGATCACGGATCGAGTGACCCGCAAGTTGAACAACGGCAATTCAGTTATCTTATAGGAGGAAAAAACATGATCAAAAGAAAAGCAAAAGAAAACACGTGGTTTTACTTCTTCAATACCGTGATCTTGATTTTATTCTCATTGATGATCATCGTACCGATTTGGAATATCTTGGTTTCCTCCGTGTCTTCTAGTTCTGGATTAGCGGGCAACGGCCTCGTGTTATGGCCCAAAGGCTTTACCTGGGAAAACTATCGGAAAGTTTTTTCCGACGCAAGTATCCCCCGTGCCTTCTTGATCTCAGTGTTAAAAACGGTTCTTGGGGCTGCGACCCATACCTTGTTTTGTGCGATCGTGGCTTACGGATTGAGTAAATCACGCTTGGTCGGCCGCAACATCTATACAACGATGGGGGTCATCACCATGTACTTCAGTGGTGGTATGATTCCAACGTACTTGCTGATTCGCTCGCTAGGATTACTGGATTCTTTCTGGGTCTACATTATTCCAGCCTTGTTCAGCTACTATGATGTCGTGATTTTAATGAACTTTTTCCGTGAGATTCCGCCTTCACTCGAAGAATCTGCGAAGATCGACGGTGCAAGTGAATTCCAAATCTTCTATAAAATCTTCTTACCATTAACGAAACCGGCCTTGGCAACCATCATCTTGTTCAACGGGGTTGGCCAATGGAACGATTTTATGACGACAAAACTGTATATCACAAAAGAGTATCTCTATCCGCTGCAAATGAAGATTTATGAAATCATCGTCCAATCCAACTTGAGTACGATGACTGAAAGCGGTAGTACCGACTTTATCGTCCAAGCAACGACCCGTGGGGTTCAGTTGGCTACGATCGTCATCACGACAGTGCCAATTTTAATTATATATCCATTGCTTCAAAAACACTTTATCGGCGGTATGATGGCCGGTGCAGTAAAAGAATAGAAAGAGGGATAGACATGAAAAAAGTAGTAGGCGGTTTATTGGCAGCATCAGCATTACTCAGCTTAGCAGCATGTGGCGGCAGCTCAGACAATGCCAGCAGTTCGGATTTTTCTATCAAAGATCGGTATGAGTTAGATGAAAAGACACCAGCATGGAAACTCGATACCAAAGAAGAACCAACCAAGATCACATGGTACATCAATTCAGACTGGACAGCTTTGCCATTTGGTGAAGATGTGACGACAGCCCAAATCAAAAAAGATTTGAACATTGATATTGAATTTATTTCAGGGGATGATTCGAAATTAAACGCTTTGATTTCAAGTGGTGATATGCCTGATATCGTGACGTTGATGGATAAAACCAGTCAAGCAGCCACAAAAGCTGATAGCTGGGCATACTCATTGAACGATTTAGCGGAACAATACGATCCGTATTTGATGAATGTCGTGACCGAAGATACCTTCAAATGGTTTGCTTTAGATGATGGCAAAACTTATGGCTATCCAAACTATTCCAACACAGCAGCAGACTACGAAAGCGGCAATATTCCCGTCAACGACAACTTTGTGATCCGTGAAGATGTCTATGAAGCATTAGGCAAACCAGATGTTTCAACTCCAGAAAACTATGTGAAAGTCATGAAAGAAATCAGCGAGAAATTCCCTGATTTGACACCAATGGGCTTCACAACGATCGGCGAAACAGCAGGACCATTCTTAGATAAATTGCAAGATTTCTTAGGTGTTCCATTAGAAGATGAAGATGGTGCGTTCTACGACCGTAATTTAGATGAAGAATATATCTCATGGTTGAAAACCTTCAATCAAGTGTATCGTGACGGCAACATCAGTGATGACAGCTTTACCGATGACGGTCCAACCTATGATGAAAAAGTAAAACAAGGGGACTATGCAACGATCTTAGTCGCAGGAACGAGCGGACAAGGTGGGAACTTCACTGAATTCATGAAAAACTCTGACACACGCTACATCGCAATCGATGGCCCTGCCAGCACGTCTGGTCGTGAAGCAACCTTGAACCAAACAGGAATCTCTGGCTGGTTGATCAACTACATCACAAAAGATGCGGCGGATCCAGCAAAAGTAACCCAACTCTTCACGTACTTGATCGATGAACCAGGACAAATTTTGACAAAATTCGGTGTTGAAGGCGTGACGTATGAATATAACGATGAAGGCAAAATCGATTACTTGCCAGAAATCAAAGAAATGGAACAAACCGACAACGAAGGCTACAACAAAAAATATGGTATCAGCCGTTTCAACTACTTTAACAATGACCGTGTCAATGCAATGAAAGTCAAAACCGAAAATGCGTTGACTCAAATGCAAGAGTGGGGCGAAGGCAAATTGTATCCACACTTTGTGATTGAAAATACGGATCCAGATGCTGGAACTGCTGAAGCACGTTCAAACACAGCCATCAAAACCAAAATCAACAGCACGATCATCTCATTGATCCGTTCAAAAGATGAAGGAACATTTGACAGCACACTAACCGACTTTGAAAGCTTCTTAGATTCAAACAACTGGGATGCAATCAAAGACATTAAAACTGAAAAAATGGCCGAAAACCGCGAACGACTAAAATAACCCCCATAGGAGAGGAAAGGAAGCCAAAAAAAAGACCTTTCCTCTCCTTTGCTTTGAATCACTGCGATTGGCTCACGTAGTGAGACAGAGCAGATGATGAAAAGTACTAGGCGACCGCAGGGAGCGTAGTGTCCATGCAAAGAATCACTGCGATTGGCTCACGTAGTGAGACATGTAAGCTGCACTTAGTGGGTTTTGCTTAGTGCAACTGTAGGCGAAGCGAAAGCGGAGACGAGCAGATGATGAAAAGTACTAGGCGACCGCAGGGAGCGTAGTGTCCATGCAAAGAATCACTGCGATTGGCTCACGTAGTGAGACATGTAAGCTGCACTTAGTGGGTTTTGCTTAGTGCAACTGTAGGCGAAGCGAAAGCGGAGACGAGCAGATGATGAAAAGTACTAGGCGACCGCAGGGAGCGTAGTGTCCGTACAAAGAATCACTGCGATTGGCTCACGTAGTGAGACGTGCAAGCTGCAACCCAGAAAACTGTACGTTGAGAAACGACCCAAATTCACAAGAAGGCAAGAAACAAGTTTACGTAGCACCCGCAGCACAAATCAGCAAGTTTTGATTGGAGGATCATAATGAATCGACTATTTTCTTATGAAGGATGGTACTATCGGGTCTTTGCTTTTTTAGCAGATATGATCATTGTTAGTTTTCTCTTTATGATTCCAACAATGACGCTGATTCTCGCAGGACCAGCATTGATCGCGCTGTATCAGACGATCGATCAATTGTACAAGGAACGGGATGTCCCGATTTGGCAGCGATACAAGCAAGCATTCTTAAGCAACCTCAAACGTGGGCTCTTCTTAGAAGGTCTTGTTATTGCGTATGTCGCAGTCTTTGCTGGGTTGATCTATTCCTTGATGATGATTACACCTTACTTTGGCGTTTTAGCCGTGATCCTCGTCAGCTTGGCTGCGCTGTATCTCGTCGTGTTCGTTCTCTTGTACAGCTTGTTTGCCCAATCATTGCAAGAAACAGCAAAAGAAACGGCCTATGCGGTTCTTAGCAGTACGGCGAATGCGATCATTTTATTGGTGATCCCCATTCTTGTCTTTGTATTGTGCAGCAAAGTGAACCTATTCTTATTTGTTTGTTTAGGGATCTCAGGCTCAGCCTTTGTCCAAGTGTTGTTTTTCAATAAAGTATTAGCGAAGGGGGAAGAGACAAATGACTGAATCCACAGCGACGGATCGATCCTATTTTTGGGCTTCGGTCCAACAAGAACTTGACACCCTTCCGCTAGCCTTTGAAAGAACCAAACAAGCGCCTTTGCTGAAAGGGATCGATTGTTTTACGATTTCTTTTCAAAGTCTTGGTAATGAAACGATCTATGGGCATCTGCTGCTGCCAGAACAAGCGGCAGATTGTCCAATCGTGATTGATTTTTTAGGCTATATGAATCATGTGCAAGAACCGTTCCAATTTGCTCATTGGTTATTGATCGGCTGCGGCTGTCTTGTCATCGACAATCGCGGACAAGGGGGACGCACGCAAGATCAGGTTCCCTATGAAACCACGCAGCATGAAGCACCTTTTGGACGCGGCATCTTGAAAAAAGAAGATTTTTATATGAAGCGATTGGTCGCAGATAGTTTGCGCACACTAGAAGTCCTTCAACAGATACCGGAAATCGATCCGCAGCGCATTATTTTAAGAGGCGGCTCACAAGGAGGCGGCATCGCCTTATTGGTCAACGCATTAACGAACGTCCCGATTTTTGCGACGTTTGCCGATGTGCCAAGCCACTCCAATCTTGTCCATCGGATCGAACAAAAAACAGGAAGTTACCAGGTGATTCAAGAGTATATCGAACAATTTCCAGAAACGCGGGAAACGATCTATCAAGTCATGAGTTATTTTGATTTGAAGTATTTTGCTCATCAGATAACTGGTCCTGTTTATACATCGGTCGGCAGTGCTGATCCCATCTGTCCCATGGAAGATTTCTTCGTTTCCTATAAAAAGATTCCTGGACCGAAAGAATTGCGTATTTACTTAAATAAAGGGCATGGCGGCGGCGAAGCGAAACAAATCCGTCGTGAAATGCAGCAAATCACAAAATTACTCAAAGGAAATGAATGAAGATGAAAGTAGCAACCTACAATCTACGAGTCGATACCGACTATGACCAAGAATGGCAATGGCACTATCGATCGGAGGCGGTCTGCTCCTTGATCGATTACTACGACTGGGATGTTCTGGCGATCCAAGAAGCTCGTCCCAGCCAATTTGCAGATTTAGCAAAGTTAGCGCAGTATGCTTCCGTCACGGCTGAACGTGACGGTGATGACTTAGGCGAAGGCATCGGACTGTATTATCAAAAAGAGGCTTTCGAGTTATTAGCTTCAGGTTCGTTTTGGTTGTCATTGACACCGACTGAACCAAGTATTCATCCAGAAGCTGCGTATTCACGCTTATGTGTTTGGGCAGTCTTGCAGGAAAAAAAGAATCCGCCGTTTCTTGCTATCACGACTCATTTAGATAATATTTCAGAAATGGCTCGTTTTGAAGGGATGAAAGTGATCCTTGAGCAGCTGGCAGATCAGATCGAACGCTATCCTGTATTGCTGATGGGCGACTTGAATGCGGAGCCAACGGAGCGGGTGCATCGGTACTTAGAGCAGCATTTTCAAAATGCCAAAGAACATGGACAAAATCCCCATCATGGGCCAAAAGGCTCCTATCAAAATTTTATTTATACGTTACCATGGCAAGAACTAGAAGAAATTGATTATATCTATACGAAAGGCTTCACGGTGGTCAAAACCGCCTGTCTAACGGATTCTTGTGATCGTCGTTTTCCCTCCGATCATTTTCCTTTAGAAGCAGAAGTCCAATTTGAAGAAAGCAAAGGATGAATAAAAATGGAACAGCAGAAATTAACCGAACTACTTTCAGAAATGACCTTAGATGAAAAAATCGATCAGTTGCTGCAACTGGCAGCGGCTTTTTATTCAGATAAAGCAGAAGAGAAAACAGGTCCGATGGGCGACTTAGGACTGACACAAGAAAACATCAACAATGCGGGAACAACGCTAGGTGTTTCTGGTGCAAAAGAAGCGATCCGCGTCCAAAAAGAGTATATCGCCAATAACCGCTTGAATATCCCGACGATATTGATGGCGGACATCATTCACGGCTTTCGGACGATTTTCCCGATTCCATTAGGATTAGGTAGTTCATGGGATTTGGCAGCAGCGGAGAAAATGGCGGAAGTATCTGCCAAAGAAGCAGCTGTTTCTGGCTTGCATGTGACCTTTTCACCGATGGTGGACTTAGTAAGAGACCCACGCTGGGGCCGTGTCATGGAATCGACGGGGGAAGATCCTTACTTGAACAGTCGCTTCGCTGAAGCCTTCGTCAAAGGCTATCAAGGGGATGATCTGCGAACGGATTTCAACCGCGTGGCTGCTTGCGTCAAACATTTTGCGGCTTACGGTGCGGCTATCGGTGGTCGCGATTACAACACGGTCAATATGTCAGAACGCCAACTGCGAGAAAGTTATTTGCCAGGCTATAAAGCAGCCCTTGATGCTGGTGCCAAGCTGGTGATGACCTCCTTTAATACGGTAGACGGCATTCCAGCAACGGCCAATCGCTGGCTTTTCCGCGATGTTTTGCGAGAAGAATTCGGGTTTGAAGGCGTTGTGATCTCTGACTGGGCAGCAATCAAAGAAGTGATCGCTCATGGCGCAGCGGAGGATGAAAAACATGCCGCTGAACTAGCCATCAAAGCTGGGGTCGATATCGAGATGATGACGACTTGCTACACCGATAACTTGAAAGAGTTGATCGCAGAAGGCACCGTTGAGGAAGCCTTAGTCGATGAAGCGGTGCTAAGAATCTTGACCTTAAAAAATGAGCTGGGACTATTTGAAAATCCATACCGTGGCGCTGATGAAGCCGCTGAAGCAGCCACTGTTTTGTCTCAAGAACACCGTGAGATCGCCAGCGATATCGCAAAGAAATCAATGGTGTTGTTGAAAAATGAAGGTGTTCTGCCGTTGCAGAAAACCGAAAAAGTCGCAATCGTAGGCCCAGGTGCTCACTCCCGTGATCTATTAGGGGCTTGGTCTTGGCAAGGGAAACAAGAAGAAGTAGTGACATTAGTGGAGGGTGCTCAAGCCTTGGGTGCGGATCTGTTGATCGGTCAAGAGCCCTTTGATTATTTTGCACCGTCTGAAGCGGCGATCCAAGAAGCGATCGAATTAGTGAAGGCAGCCGATAAAGTGGTCCTAGCGCTAGGAGAGCAGGAATGGATGAGCGGTGAAGCTGCCAGCCGCAGCGACATTCGTTTGCCGCAAGCCCAATTATCCTTGGTTGAAACCTTGAAAGAATACAACGAGCAATTGATCGTAACTCTTTATAACGGTCGTCCTCTTGATTTGCAAGGTGTGGATGCAGCCAAAGCGATCGTCGAGGCTTGGTTCCCTGGAACCGAAGGCGGAAACGCACTTGCTCAGATCCTGTGGGGAGAATACAATCCAAGCGGTCGCTTGAGCATGTCATTCCCAGAAACCGTTGGACAAGTTCCTGTGTATTACAACGTTGACAATACCGGTCGTCCTTATGAAAGTGCACCGGATGAAAAATATGTCTCAAAATATTTGGATGTCTCCAATTATGCCAAATATCCATTTGGGTTTGGCTTGAGTTATAGCCCAGTTGCGTATTCTGCGGTGACGTTGGATCAGCCGACTATGACCAAAGATCAAACGGTCACGGCTTCCATCACTGTTACGAACCAAGGAACAGCAGCGGTCTGGGAAACGGTCCAATGCTACATTCGCGATTTAGTCGGTGAAGTGGTTCGCCCAGTGAAAGAACTGAAAGGCTTTAAGAAAATTTGGCTAGAGGCTGGCGAATCAGCAACCGTTCAATTTGAGATCACGGAAGAACTGCTGCGCTATGTCCACAGCAACCAACAAGTAAGCAGTGATCCAGGGAAATTCCACATCATGATTGGTGGGAACAGCCGAGACACCCAACAAACAACCCTGCAATTAGTTAGGTAAGATAGGAAGGTTTCTATGACGAAAAAAATAGTGATGAATAACGCAAATACGACCGTGACGTTTTTACCAAACGGTGATTTATATGAGATCCAAAGTCACGGTGTGATGATCAATCAGTTGAACGGAAATGCGCTAGATGGTAGTTTGAATCAAATCTATCTACGTCTGCGTGAGGCGGGGGAGTTGTCCTTTATTCCCTTGATCGGTTCAAATGCTAACAGCGCCTTTGCCTACTCAGAAAAACAGCTGACTTGGACTGGGACGTATCAGTCCATCGATTACCAAGTTGATTTCCAATTGGCACAAGATTGCTGGTTCTGGCGGGTTCAATTGAGTGGTTCTGGGGAAGCGGAACTAGTTTATGGACAAGATCTTGGTAATGCCGCCAAAGGTGCTGTTCAATCCAATGAAGCCTATGTTTCGCAATATATCGACCATCATGTTAGCCATGATAAGGATCGCATCGTGCTTTCCTCGCGCCAAAATCAACCACAAAATGGTCAATTTCCATTAGTGGAACAGGGCAGCTTCCAAGCCTTAAAAGGCTTCTCGACGGATGGCTATCAATTTTTCGGTCGCAGCTACAAAGAAACGAATCAACCAGCTGCACTTAGCCAAGAAACGTTAGCCAATGAAGTGTATCAATACGAATTTGCCTATACGGCACTGCAAACGCAATGGTTGACGGTAAGTGAGACGCCTACAGAAATCGTTTTTTACGCAGCGGTCAAAGCCAATCAAGCGACGGCAGTCAATGAACCGCAGTTTGCACTTGAAACGCTGAAAGAAACGTATCAAGCCTTGTCCTTTGACTCGTTGCAAGCAACGGCGCAGCCACGAAAAAAATTCGGTCGACCGCTCACAGGGCTGACATTTTCCACAGAAGAAATCAACGAGCGATTCCCGCAGCAAGAAGCAGTGGAAATCGTTGACGAACAGCTTTATTCCTTTTTTACCCCTGACTATCACCATGTCGTGTTGAAGGAAAAAGAAGCACAGATGGAACGCTCCCATGGGCATATTTTGATGAGCGGACAAGAGTTGATCGTTGATCAACCCATTTTGAGCACGACTGTTTACATGACGGGGATGTTTAACTCCCAAATCGTATTAGGCAATACGAACATGAACAAATTGTTGAGTAATAGCCGCAACTCATTGAATCTGGTCAAACGTTCTGGTCAGCGGATCTACCTGAAAGACGGCGATCAATGGCGGATTTTAACGATGCCATCTGCTTTTGAAATGGGCTTGAATTCGGCGACGTGGTACTACAAAACAGCGGATGATGTCATTCAAGTAACGACCTTCACGAAAGCAAACGGCCGCACGATCGCAACCACCATCACCAGTGAAGCAGGACGTGCCTACACCTGGGCCATCACTAATCAATTTGTGATGGGGATCGATGAAGCCGCACCGACTGCTGCTGTTACGCAAGACCAACAATTGCTCACCATCAAAGGAACAGCGGATTCACCGATTGCGGAAACTTATCCAGAATTGACGTATTATCTCCATGCAGCTCAGCCTTTTGAACTGACCGATGAAGCAATCTTCAATGTGGCCGCTGCTGATAGCACGACCGTATTGACCTTTGCAGAACAGGCGACGGTTTCCTTCGTGATCCAAGGCACACTGACTGGTGAACCCTTTGTTTCCGAAACGTTAGATCGCCAGCAAGAAGACACTGCCTATACGGCCTTTGTCGATGATTTGTTGAATCAGTTTGAATTGAAACATTCGCAGGCGGACGTTACATCCTTCAATCACTTGGCACGTTGGTACACCCACAATATGCTTGTTCATTACCTGTCTCCTCATGGTCTTGAGCAGTACGGTGGTGCTGCTTGGGGGACTCGAGACGTTTCCCAAGGACCGACTGAGTATTTCTTAGCACTTAATCGTCCTGAAATGGTGGCGTCCATCATCGAGCATTTGTTTGAAAATCAATTTGCAGATGACGGCAACTGGCCACAATGGTTTATGTTTGATCGCTATGAGAAACAAAAAGCCGATGAGAGCCACGGAGATGTGATCGTCTGGCCAATGAAAGTCGTTAGTGACTATCTCGAAAAAACCAAAGATTTCGCGATTTTGGAAAAAGAACTGCCTTATACGGATCGCGCAACCTTCTTGAAAACCAAGACCAAAGCTTCTTTGTTTGATCATTTGAAAAAAGAAGTGGCGTATATCGAAGCGAACTTCTTGGAAGGAACGTACCTGTCTTGTTATGGCGATGGCGATTGGGATGACACCTTGCAGCCAAATAACAGTAAGTTGAAGAAACAAATGGCCAGCAGCTGGACCGTTGCCTTGACCTATGAAGTATTGAAAAAATTAGCCAGCCAGTTGCAGGCATTTGACCCAGAGTATGCCAAACATTTAACAGAACTGTCTAAGGGCATCAAACACGACTTTGAAAAATACATGTTAGCTGATGGCACGTTGCCAGGATTTGTCTATATGGAAGATAGCGAGCACGTGGAACTGATGGTCCATCCGACTGACAAGAAAACTGGAATCCAATACCGCTTGCTGCCGATGCAACAAAGCATGATCGGTGAGCTGTTATCTCCCGAACAAGCCGATCATCATGTGGCGATCATTAAGGAGCATTTGCAATTTCCAGATGGGGTGCGCTTGATGAATCGTCCAGCGACTTATGCGGGTGGTGTCAGCACCAATTTCAAGCGAGCAGAACAAGCAGCCAACTTTGGACGAGAAATCGGTTTGCAGTACGTTCACGCCCACATCCGCTTTACCGAAGCGATGGCGAAATTAGGTCGAGAAGAAGAGACTTGGCAAGCGCTTGGGTTCATCAATCCGATCCAGATCGCTCAACGGGTCGAAAACGCGGAGATTCGTCAAGCAAATGCGTATTTCAGCAGTTCTGATGGCGATTTCAAAACAAGGGTTGAAGCCCAAGAAAATTTTGGTAAACTTAAGGAGGCAGCAGTCGGCGTCAAAGGCGGCTGGCGCATCTATTCTAGTGGTCCAGGGATCTATATGAATCAGTTGATCAGCAATGTGTTAGGCATTCGTACCTTTGTTGATCACGTTGAACTTGATCCCGTCTTGCCAGCGGAGCTAGCAGGGTTGACACTGACGTATCGACTCTTTGATCGGCCGGTCGAAATCGTCTATCATTCGGCAAGTACGCCCAAAGTATTGATCAACGGGGAAGAAATATCCACTGAGTTTGCGGAAAATCGCTACCGTCAAGGTGCGCTTGTCCTGAAGAAAGCAGCACTTTGCGCCAAATTAAACGAAAACCAAACCAATACGATCGATATTTATCGTTAAGAAAGGAGAAGCCATGGTAGGAATCAAAGATATTGCCCAAAAAGCGGGTGTCTCCATATCCACCGTTTCGTATGCATTGAATGGCAGTCCAAAAGTGACCGAGGAAACCCGCGCGCGGATTCAAGCGATCGCAAACGAATTAAACTATGTTCCGAACATGGCTGCTCGCACACTGAAACGCAGACAAACCAACATCATCGGTGTTTATCTCGCTGATTATGCCGGAAGTTTTTATGGGGAATTGCTAGATGGCATCAAGAAAGGGCTGGAACTTTTCGGCTATGAAATGATCGTCTGCAGCGGCAAGAAATCACACTTGTTTATTCCTGAGCGGATGGTGGACGGTGCCATCATTTTGGATTGGACGTTTCCAGCAAAGGAAATCGAGCAATACGCCCAACGAGGGCATCAAATCGTCGTGTTAGACCGTGTCTTGTCTCATGAAAACATCCATCAAGTCTTGTTAGACAATAAAGGAGGGGCTGCGCTGGCGATCGATCGCTTGATCGCTGGACAAAGCCAAAAAGTCTTCCTCTTAGCAGGGCCAGAAAAAGGCTACGACAGTCGGGAGCGCTTGGAAGCCAGCACGAAAGAATTGACGCGCTTTGGTATTCCTTATGAAGTCATTCCTGGTGACTTCACGGAACCTTCTGGTTATCGAGCGGCAAAACAGCTCTTAGCAAATGATCCCCAGTTTCCCATTGATATCTTTGCCTTCAATGATGAAATGGCGATCGGTGTCTACAAATATGTCCGCGAGACCGACTATCGCATCGGAAAAGAGATCCGCATCATCGGGTTTGATAACACGGAATTAGGCGCTTTTGTGCAGCCGCGCTTAGCGACGATCTCCTATTCGAAACATCGATGGGGCATGGTGGCAGCTGAGAAAATCGTACAATCGATCCAAGGGGATCCAGTGGCGGACGAGCATATTTATACCACTTTTGTGGATGGCGGATCATTTATTTAATTGATCCATTAAAGGAAAAAGAGTTGAAAAAGGAATGGTGAAATGGGGAGGATTTTATCTTACAGAACATACCAAAGCAATTGATGGAGAAAGAACTATTGAAAGAAGTAAACCAATTCAAAAGTTCCAGATGGATGTTAATGAGATCGCCGAAACTTTAAATCAGGCAACACTCAAGAACAAATCAGTAGATATCTAAATTGAAGCGCATGATCGAGATGGGAATTACTTTCCTGATATAGTTGGCCACATTTAGGGGGCATGATGAACTAGAAATATGTGTTGGTGGTAATAAGGTTGGCTATGATAAAATTAGGAATATTAAAATAGCTAATATAACCAAGTGGTCGGACAAAAGTAACCTCTTATAAAAAGTACTCACAAATTATTAAATTATATTAGCGATAATTATTTAAAGCTAGCTTTCTGATATAATAGTTTGTAAAGGAGTGCTAAGATGATCAACTTTTTAAAAGGTTTAAAAATAAGAATCCTATATATATATTCAATGATTTCGTTACTTATAGGTGTCTATTTAAGTGTAAATTGGATTCCTGTAGGCGTTGAAGGACTAAGCAAATCCCAAAAACAGGAGCTTTTAAGAGAAGGATCAATCAACTGGGAACTTGGTGTAGTTTTTAAGGTATTAGCCCTGATACTTTTCTTGGGTGCACTAGTAAAATCCATTATATATATCTTAAACAAAAAGAGATAAGCGTAAAGCTCATCTCTTTTTATACTATCTAGAAACTTCGTGGATCACTTCGATTTTATAAGGAATGATAAAGCCTGCTCTTTGCATTGCATAACAATAATTGTTTCCAAATCCCACCTCGAAGTTGCCATCATAACCATTTAGCTCCCATTTGAAATCAAATATATCCGTAACCTTTACTTGAGTCCAATAATTTCCATTGGCTTGTTTCTTATAAGTTACTGTGTAACTAACCCCACGTAATGCTGTGTGAAGTTGGCCGCTTAGAAATGTATAACTTCCTGAGAAAGAACCAGATTTTTTACCTGTAGAAAATGCTTCTTTTTTAAGTCTAGAATAATAAGCGGTCATTAACTCCTCGCCGTCTACAGTCTTTGCCCAGCTATCGTTTTTATTAACATATGTCGAAGGTTTCCATGTTGGATTCCAATAGTAATTCTCAGCAGAAATAATGGCGTGCTTCATATAAGCAGCAGTCTGATTGTGACCTTTTTTCTTAACCATTGATATACCTTTATTGTATGCAGCAATTGCAGCCGCATAAACTGGATTTGCAGGAGTTACCGATGATCTCTAGCACCTATCTTAGACTTTGGTTCAACATAAAAAGGATCAACTGATTCGGCAACGTCCGCTTTATACTCTTCCAACAATGCATCTTGTTCGGCATCATAGGAATTTAAAACTGTTAAACTCTCATTTAAAGATGCGTTGAACTCTTCAGCACTATCAGAATCTTCAAACATTCTAATTACACCATCAATATAATCTCTATTAGACTCTTCATTGGATATTGCCTCATTAATTAATGGTTGATTAGTTTCATCTATCTCAAAACCATTCTCATCTGCATAACCATTTATTTGACCCAAACTTAAAACTGATATACCAAACACTACACTAATTAAAAACTTCTTCATTGTTTTAATCTCCTTTTTCATTATTATTTTACTAACAAATTTAATATACCATACTATAATATATAAAAAATATTTCAAGTTATATTTGTAACCTAACAATTTTGTAATATGTAGGAAAGGATGTAAAATTGAACAAAGTTGAATACAATAATATGCAAGTAAATCTTCGTTCTTTGCGGCACAAACTTGATTTTCAATGCATAATATTTGTTATACTGTATTATTAAAAAAGGAACATAGTAGGGTATTTATGAAAAAAGTATAAAAATATTAGGGTTTATCTTGTTGGTTATAATTGGATTTGTAGGGGGCTATTTTCTATCTGTAGATCCAGCTAAAGACTTCTATGGTGATTGGTATGGTGTTGCTAACGAGGGGAAGGAGAGTTTTCTTTTAGAATAGATAAAGAAAAAAATAATCGATTATGGAAATGATGACTATAATTCACCTGGTTTTCCTTATACAGTGAAAAAGTCTGGAAATGGATTTTATATTGAAGTGTCTGATGATGAGCTAAAAAATATTTTTCCCGAATTAATAAACTTTAAGTATAAAAACAATATGACATTTTTCCTGAATGATGATGAAGAATCAATTGAGTACTTTGTGGCTATAGATGGTTTTTTGAATAATGTAAAACTACATAAAACATCCTTTGAAGATTCGTATAACAAAACCGAAGAGTCAACCTCACAAAGTCTAATAGCAAGTGAAACAGAAACTTCTTACAGTTCTTTGCTTAATGAAACTCATTCATCAGAAACGACATCATCAATTGATTCTCCAAAAGTATCAGATCTAAGTGAAAAAATTGATTCATTTATTGCGAATTATACGTCAATTCCACCAGATTAGATTATGGAAAAGAAACTTGATGGAATTACAATAAGAGCAACAAACTTTACTGCAACAAATGAAGTCGAGGCAACATCTATTCAGTATCATTTGCTAATGGAGAGGCAACATCTTGCAACGATGTATACGCACAAGTCATTGGAGAATAATAGCTATTTTCAATAGAGGCTAATATGCAAAAAGATAAATCTGAGCAGGATGAAACTCATTCTAGCTCAGATTTTTTTGAATATTACTTTCCTTGTTTTGTATTCATATTTGTAGAATCATTCATACCACTTATCGTCCTCTTAGTTTGTTTATTTTGTCGTGATTTAATCATATTAGAGAACGATATGTTTTTTAATACCGAAAATGAAAATGAGGCTGAAGAATCAATTTTGACTCATCAGTCCCATAAATTATAGAGCCTTTCTTGCGGCTTTCTTTTATGGGCTTTTGTCACAGTCTCTTTTTTGCGTTATTTCAAAAATAACTTTGCTTATTTTATCAAAATCAGTGATTTATAAAAAAAATAATAATTTTTATTTTGTTATTTTATATGCAATAGAATTTTTAAATAACGTTTTTTATTCATTTTTGATTATAACATTATCATTATCTACAGTCAGAAGATAGGAAGCGTTCTTTTAACTTATTATTTTAGGTCGTTAGAAAAGAGTTTTGTGCCGCTGAATTTTGTCAAATATTCTAACTTTTTATTTATTTTTCTCATCTTAATTTAATTATGAGTGTTGATTTATCCCTCGTTTTTTGTATGATTTATGAAAGAGAAAAGCAGTTTTTTGAAAAGAATCGATGATTCATCCTGATAATTTGCGCTTTTTTTCAATCGATGAGTAACAGATAGCTCTAAGATGTGGAAGTTGCAAAAATCGGAATTATGAAAAATCAATTATAATCATAATTTTGAATGGAAGAAAAAAAGAATTATAATTCTCTTTCGCCAACTCGCTAAACTAAGAGTTGTAACACAGGGCGTGCACTGCGCGATACGTTTATTTTTTTAAGATAGGAGGGATAAAGTGAAACGGTTTTTAACAACTTTACTTGTTTTTCTACTAACATCAGGTCCGTTTTTTTCATATGCAATGGTAGTGGCACAAGCCGAAAGTGTTACAAAAACAAGTGAAGAACAAAGTATGTCTTCTTCTGACCCTGTCGTTTCATCGATCGACAGTCTGGAAGAGACGAACGAAACTGAAGTGCAAGCATCTAGTGAACCTGCTTCGACAGATTCGTCTACAGGAGCCACTGACACAGCTTCATCTGAAACAGAAGCTTCATCGGAAGCTGCAGAAGAAGTACAGGTGACCTTTCTGACAGACACGGAGCATCTATTTGCTACCGGGGAAACCCGCACTCAGATCAGCAAAAACAAAGGGGAAGCATTAAAAGAAAGTGATTTGCCAGTTTTTGAAGATGATACTGCTTTTGAAGGCTGGTCGTTAGATGGCACGGTCTATACAAGTCAAGCGTTGACCGAATTGATTCTCACGGAGAACCAAACCTTAACTGCTGTTTTTAAACCGACGGTTAAGGCAAGAGCGGCGGACATCTCGTTGGCAGAGCAATCGATCAAAGAGATCATTGCAGAAGCCGATAAAACGAAAGTGATCGCTGTACCAAGCCCAGCTGGAGATGGATCAGCATATGCGGAATACACCAATAGTGCTGAAGGCATTCGTCAAGCGTTGTTTGATATGTATCAAAACGGCAATGGACAAGAATTGGCTTTGTATGTTGGCTCGGGTGGATCGCTATCACTGCCAACGAATCTGACTTCAAAGACGATTCCAGCCACAGTCGATAATACGAACATGACTTTTTATGCGCTACAAGGAAAAGTCAGCCGCTTGATCATCACAGGGCATAGTGATGATCCCATCACAGATGCAACAACGTTGACCACTGGGAGTCGCACGGTTGCACTTGGCACGGACATTTACTTCGGTTCTGATGTAGTGATTCGAAACCTCAACTATAGTGGTACGAGGATGTACATGAATGGGTATAGCCTTTCATTGAACGGTGGGTCCACCGGGAACGGTCTTGCGATTTATGGGGGAAGCAACAATGGCGACCTTTCGGGAAACCCAACGATCACATTGAATGCGACAGGTTCAGGAACTTGGAATATTTATGGGGGGAATCAAAACGGTGGTACATTGACCGGGAATACAGCGATTGTCGTAAATAATACAGTAGGTAATATCAGTACGATCGCTGGAGGTGCCAATATTGGTACGATTGATGGGAATACCAGTGTCACGATCAATCGTTTAAATGGCACATTAGGCAGTTAATATGGCGGTGGTCTTGAAACAAACGCTTCCAATACAGCCAATGTGACAGGCAATGTTGAAACGACGATTCAAACCACCAATGCAAGCTTCCGTTTAAGTACTTTTGCTGGTGGCGTTCAATATGGCAACATCAATGGAACGATCCGCAGTACGATCTCGGGTGCAGGCGGTTGGTCAGGGATATCCAATCGGTTTGTAGGCGGTTCATTTTATGGCAACATCGGCTCTGACCGTTCTAAGGATGCCATCGTGACTAACCTTGATGCCAGCAGCTATTCCACTGGTCGGAGTGAATTTGAAGGTGGCAATCGGAATACTGGTACTATCACAGGAAACATCGTCAATACCGTGAAAGCGGGACCGAGTGCCAGCGTCGGCGGAATTGGTGATTTTAACGGCGGTGGAGGAAACAACGTTAGTACCTTGACTCAAAGTTCAATGGGGGCTTCGAATACGACGACGTATGACAATTATACTCCGGAACAACGAGCAGCACTGGCAGAAGCAGCGGCAAGTTTTAAAGTTTATGGCGATATCACTTCTCATTTAGTCAGCGGTTCCTTTTCAAACGGTGCGATTTATTCGACGGCAGCTGGTCGAGGCGGCTATGTTGAGGGAAATACGACGATTGAAGTTGGTACGATCACTTCGGATGGTAGTCCTGGGGGAGATGGGATTGCTTACACAGGATCCAGACCGACAAATCTAGATTACTCAACGAGCAATAAAACGAGAGGCTATTCATCTGGATGGGATATCGTTGGTGGCGGCGGTTATCCAGGAACAGCTTGGGATATCTATATTAAAGGGAATACCAAAACGATCTTGAATAACACGGTTGCTCGCTGGACCTACGGTGGTTCCTTCTCAGGTGTCATTGAGGGAAATTCTTCCAATACTTTGAACTCTGGGATCGTCGATACGCTAGAAGGAACAGGCTATACTGGACGCCGTGTTTACGGAGATGGACGAACGACAGTAAATAATGGGCAAGTAGACTGGTTTTTATCTGGTGGCGGCTGGGATGACTTATTAGTGACCGGCAATGTCGCAGTAACGGTTTATGATGGGGTGATCAATGCCTCACTCGGTGCCTCTTATGGTGTCGCTTCTTCCCACACCATTAACGGAAACTCAGATAATCGAGTGTTTGGCGGAAACTTCTCAGGTACTCCGCGTACAGGGTCTAATGGTTTTTCAGGCGGTGTTACGAACAATGGACGGTTATTAGGAAATGCCAGTTTGACATTGGATTTGAGAAATTACGATGGTGAGTTTGCCCTTCCTTCTGGAACGAACATCTCAGGCGGTAATCCGTTTAACAGTACAAATATCGTTGGGACCGACAGCTCCAATACGATTACATTGAACATTTACACAAAGCCGGGGTCAGATGCGCTGAATGGGGCAACGATCTATGGTGATGGCGGACGGACTGCTAGCAATACGAGAAGCGGCAAAATTTATATGAATATCCAGGCGGAAGGATCAAGTATCGGGAATTTATACACCACGTATTATTCCAATATTTCTTCCAATCAAATTTTAAGAGATGTCGAGATGCGACTTCAAGGAGCCAAAAGTATCAATGGGATCTCAGGCGGAAACGCGTCAGATAACTTTACGAACACGATCGTAGCCAACAGCAGTAATCAAGTGAAGATGAACTTTGGTGAAAATGTCGATGGGACAGCTTCTTATCAAACTGATCCAATCGCTGTGACGGGTCTGGGGATCGTCAACTTTACCGAATTGAATGTGACAAACGGTATCAAGCTGATGGCCAATGGGGGAGACATCAAAAATGGCCGTTCAGCGACTGCTGCCAATCACGCAACGACCTATCATCAGTTCGGTGACATCCATCTTTCCAAAGATGCTGGTATCGGGATTACTTCCGCAACGAATTTGATTTCAGGAGCGAAGTTAACGGTAGAAGACAAAGGGACGATCGAGTCGCCGCCGGGAACGGGACGAATCAATCTGTCAGATTTCGCCACACCAGATACGGACAAAGATCACTTAACGTGGCTGAAAACGACGACCAATGATGCAGGTTCTCGAGTCAACAGTCAAGGAACGTGGTTTGGGGCGGTTAGTGCCTATCAAGTACTGACCATAAATCCAACTGCTGCTAATGCTGCAGCGATCACGCCAATCAATTTCAGTGGGATCGAAAAAGCGACTGGGAAAACCTTCATCGGGGACAACGATGTGACCAATGCAGCCAACGGGTACGGTATTGCGATACCAGGTTCGATCATTAACTACGAAGTCGAAACACCCGGAGTCGCGAATGGGATCGGTGCCATTAGTCACAATGTAACGGCAGTCAAAGAGAACAATACGCCGCTGACCTTGCAAGCATGGGGAACTGAGCAGGCGGGGACGCAGGTGCAAAAAGGGCGTTTATTGATTCCCTACACGGTAACGGAATTGCCAACATTGACGTTCACACCAGAAACCCAAACGTCCGGTTCATGGGTCTATGCGGGTCAAATCAAATCCAGCAAGCTGGATAGCACGGATCAGCAGTTGACGGAACAACCAGATTCAGAGCCAGTTGATTGGACGAGTCCTGATGGGGAGTATAGTTACGATATCAGTGTCCGCTACTCAAATAAGGCGGAAGTCCAAGCCCGCAATGTGATCCTTACAGAGCAAGAGGCACAATCGCTGACCAAAGAACAAGCCGTGACTTATCTCGAAGCCAGCGGGCGTCCTTTCTTTAAGGATACGCTGACAGATGAGGTCTTAGCTGCGATTCAAGAACCGTTAGAAACAGCGGTCTATCGCAAACAAGCGATCACTTTTTCCGTAGGGGAAAACGATCAGAATCAGGCAGAAACTACCGTGAATCTGGTGGTGGTCAAAAATGAAAGTGTCATTTCCGCTGATCGGCAATTTGCCGTCTATGCAAAAGATGTCCGTTTGACCTTACCAGAAGCAACGGCACTGACAGATGAAGCCGCTTTGGCAGACTATACCCAAGCAACCACGATTTTTGCAGATAATCGGGCAAATGTACCACCGACTGTCGATCCGCAAGCTTTTGCCGCGATCCAGCAAGCAACGGAAGCTGAGCTGTTGAAAAATGTGTCAACGGCTTACCATTATGCAGCAGGCAGTCAACGGGCAGAAAAAGTCGTCAATGTCGCAGTTGCCGGCGAGCTTATTTTAAGCAGTGTGCCAACAGACTTTGATTTTGGGCAGCAGAAAGTTGCTACAGAAACACAAGATTATTGGCCAACGATCACAGGCGAGCTAGCAGTGAAAGATACGAGAGGGTCCGAACGGAGTCCATGGCGCTTGACGGTCAAAGAGCAACAGCCATTAACGGATGGGACAGATCAATTAACCGATGTCTTCCGCTTTGTGACAAACGGTCAAGAACAGATGATAACCAGTGGGGAAATGATCATCGAGGAAACGGAATTGACAGAAAATGGCACATACGTCGTGAATCAGCACTGGGGAGAAAGTCAGAATGAAGGAATCAAGCTTACCGTTCCAGTCGAACAGCAAAAAGTCGGGGACTATCAAGGAACCTTGAGCTGGCAGCTAGTTTCGGCACCTGGCAACCCATAAAGGCAGGAAAATAAATGAAAAAAATCATGATCGGTATTATTGCTGGCTGTCTATTAATGTTTCCTCAGCTCGTTTCAGCAGCCGAAGCAGGTGCCTATGACAGCAATGGCATTACTTCCTTTTTCGGTGTCTATGAAGAACCAGTTGAGGAGCCAGAAGAGCCCGTAAAAGAACAGCCAGGGAATAAACAAGTAAATCAAAAAGGCAACAACATTCTGCCGGCAACAGGGTCGGATCACTTTAATAGCTATCAAAGCAGTGGTCTTGTCGTTTTGTTGGCAGCAGGAATCACTTTAATCAAAAGGAGAACAAAAAATGAAAAAACTTTTCTTGACGGCAGGCATTCTATTGATGAGCACTGCTCTGTTACCAACAACCGTTAATGCCGCTGAATACACCTCAAATGGAGCAATCACTTTTGAAGCGGACCCAAATCCAACCAATCCAGTTGATCCGACCGATCCAGAAAAACCAGTGGATCCCGTCGATCCAACCGATCCAGATGGACCAAACCCTGGAACAGCTGGACCATTATCGATCGATTTTGCTTCAAGCTTTCAATTTGGCAACCAACTGATCACTTCCGAAACAAAAGATTATTACGCACAGCTGCAAGAGTTCACAGCTGGCGCTGCTGGACCAAACTATGTGCAAGTAACAGATAAACGAGGAACGCAAGAAGGCTGGTCATTGAGCGTTGTGCAAAACGGACAATTCAAAACGGCTGATGACGAAGAGCTAGTCGGGGCTTCATTATCGATCGCTTCAGGTGCAGCAACTTCGGTCACCGATATGCAGTATGCACCAACGGTTACGGCAAGTCATACCTTTGTACCCGATAGTGAAATCACATTGGTCAACGCACCTGTCGGAAAAGGAATGGGCACTTGGATCTACAAGTTTGGGAACGATGCAACGGAAGGGGCAACGGCAGTAAAATTAAATGTACCAGGCAGTTCCGTAAAATTAGCCAAAGAGTATCGGACGACATTGACTTGGAATTTAAAGAATGTCCCTGAAAGCAATTAAAACCACTGATTTTCAGTAAAACAGATAAAGGAGTGTCAAATAGAAATGAAAAAAACAGCATGGGTCTTTTTAAGTCTTGCCGTATTGGCAGCAGCGAGTGCAGCAACTGAGGTTTCAGCAGCTGAAGCGGCTTCTTACACCTCAAATGGGGCGGTTGATTTTATTCCAAATACCGATCCGACGAACCCAGTCAATCCAGAAAATCCAGATCCAGAAAACCCAGTCAATCCTGTGGATCCAACCGATCCAGATGGACCAAACCCAGGAACAAATGGACCATTATCGATCGATTATGCCTCTAGCTTAGATTTTGGCGTCAATAAAATCTCCAATAAAAACGAAGTCTATTATGCACGAGCACAAGGGTACTTGAATGACGATGACACAGTTTCTACATTAAAAACTGCCAATTATGTTCAAGTAACGGATAATCGCGGTAGCAATGCCGGTTGGCGGTTGTCTGTGAAGCAAAATGGTCAATTCAAAAACGAATCGACGTTGAATCAAGAATTGACAGGTTCTGTCATTACCCTAACAAGTCCTGCCGTTAAATCAAATGCGGTCGGCGTTACTGCTCCAGTGGCAGAGGCGACGATCACATTGGATGCAGCAGGTGCTGAATCAGTGGTGATGACCGCAGCAAATCAAACGGGTGCTGGAACATGGGTCAACGCTTGGGGAAGCGTTGAGACGGTCACTGAAATAGATAAGGATGGCCAAGAAGTACAAGCAGATGTTACCAAAGCAGTCGCACTTTCTGTACCCGGCAGCACACCAAAAGATGCCGTTAGCTACACGACTACACTAACTTGGGTATTATCAGATACACCAGGAACGGAAGGATAAGGAGTATAGACATGAAAAAAACACTAGCATTTCTCTCAGTATTAGGGCTAAGCTTCGCTGCTCCTGTGCTGGCACAAGCAGCGGACAGCGCAGAATACAATTCAAACGGACAGATCACTTTTGAACCAAATACAGACCCAACCAATCCAATCAGTCCAACAGACCCAGATCCAGAAAATCCGATCAAACCAGTTGACCCAACGGACCCAGATGGACCAAATCCAGGAACCAACGGACCGTTATCGATTGATTTTGCTTCAAGCCTTTACTTTGGTACGCAAAAAATCACCTCAAAAACAGAGATCTACCATGCGGAAACCCAAAAATACGTAGATTCAGCAAATGTGAATCAAGAAGGACCAAATTTTGTCCAAGTGACAGACAATCGGGGAACAGAGAGCGGTTGGACATTGAATGTTCGCCAAAATGGTCAGTTCAAAACAGCAGAAGATCAAGAATTGACCGCCGCGCAAATTCGCTTGACGAAGGGAACTGTAGTAACACCTTCCTTGTCACCAAAACCATCAAATGTAAGTTCAACGATCACATTGAATCCAAATGGTGCTCAATCCTTAGTGATGAGTGCCCAAGATGGCGAAGGGGCAGGGACCTATCTAATGAGCTGGGGCGATAGTTTAGCTGCAGCTATGGACAGCATTGAGTTGGAAGTTCCAGGCTCAACGACAAAATATGCCAGCCAATACAACACCACGTTTACTTGGTTACTGACAGACACACCAACAAACCCATAAGTACCAGCTTTCTCCTTGAACCCTTTCGTGGTTTAAGGAGAATACATAGAAAGAAGGGACATCCATCATGAAAAAAATCAACCAGCTTTTGGCGCTCCTATTCGCAAGTATTTTCTTTTTTGTACCAACGATAGGAACCGCTTCTGAATTTAACTTTGCCGTCAATCCCGTAATTCCAGAAAATCAAATCGATAAAGAAAAAACGTACTTTGACTTGAAAATGGCGCCGGGTACGGTACAAACCGTTGAAGTTCAATTGCGTAATGACACCGATCAAGAGGTCGTCATCGCACCAGTGATCGCTTCAGCTACCACAAACTTAAACGGAGTCGTGGAATATGGCGAAAACGACATCGAAGCGGACGAAACCTTGCCTTATGATATGGCTGATTTGATTGAAGTGGATGAAGAGATCACGATCCCCAAACAATCCCAAATCACCTTGCCCTTAAAGATCACCATGCCTTCAGAATCCTTTGAAGGGGTTATCGCAGGCGGATTGACCTTAAAACAGACGACAGAGGAAACCGATACTGCTGACAGTGAAGAAGAGCAAGGGTTAGCTATCAAGAATGAGTATGCCTATGTCGTTGCGATTTTACTGCGTCAAAACACAACAGAAGTTTCACCGGATCTAAAACTGCTGGATGTTGGACCAGGTCAAGTCAACGCCCGAAATACTATCAATGTCACTCTTCAAAATCCTGAAGCAGCTTACTTGAATTCATTACGCCTGATCAATGAAGTGAAGAAAAAAGGTGATAGCGACGTCTTGTATTCTTCGGATACCTCACGAATGCAAATGGCACCTAATTCCAACTTCTCGTACCCAATCTCTTTAGAAGGACAACGTTTAGAAGCAGGGACCTACGTGTTGACTTCCGTTGCCTATGGTGGAAAAAGCGATGAAGGGCAATACAAAATTGAAAATGAAGAAGGCGAAGAAGAAAGCTATCTCTATAAATGGACCTTCGAAAAAGAATTTACAGTGACGGGAGAGGTCGCACGTGATCTTAATAAGAAGGATGTGACGATCGAAACAGATTACACATGGCTTTACTTCTTGATCGGCGGACTGTTGCTACTACTCGCCTTGCTGCTGCTTTTATGGTACCGACGAAAGAAAAAAAATGAAACGGATGAAGCGTGAGCACCTTGAGAAATGCTTGATCGATGGGTTGATCATCGTAGGTATCCTTTTGCTGGCACTGCCTTTTCTAAAAGAAAGCATCGTCAGTTGGCAATTACGCACCACGCAATTGACGATAGCCACCCAGCTGCCGGCAACGATCCCAGAAGAAGAAACGATCCAAATGCCAGCTCTGTCAGATGTATTGGCGCCTCAGCCGACAACGATCACTGGGTACGGCTTTGTCGCAATCGAGGCGATCGATTTCCAGCAGCCGCTGTTGGTGGGACTAACGAATCAACAGCTGCTGAGAGGCGGCGTCGCGATGTTTCCCGAACGTTCGTTGAAAAATAGCAATTTTGTCGTTTTAGGGCATCATCTTGGCAGACAAAGTTTGTTATTTGGTCAATTGCTAGAAGCACAGGTGGGGATGGAAGTATCAGTGACCTATCTCGAGGAGAGTCAACAGTATATCATCACGGATAAAAAAACCGTAGACGAGTCGGACTTGTCGGTGCTAGAGGAAGAACAGACACCAAAATTGACCTTGATCACTTGTCCTACGCCTACTCGAACAGAAGAACGGTACGTGCTGACAGCAATTCCTGTTGAGCAGGCAACTGCCGATCACCCACAAAAACCAGCGGCGACAATCAGCACGTCGAAAGCAGCAAAAGTGATGGTTGAAAAACAAGAAACGGTATGGAAACAACAATCAATGAAAAATTGGTTTCTTTTATTTGTTATTTTATTTATAATTAGTGGATGTCTGCTGGGCGCCCATAAGTTGTTGGACCGTTCAGCATCGTAGAAACATCATCAGAAGATGCGCTGATGATAAGGAGGGTGAATAAAATGAAACGCAGATTTGGCTTTGTCATTGGTGCGTGCATGATTATCGGAATGATCGATCTTGTTACAGAACAAGTCGTTTTTGCGACCATTTATAATCCGCTGGACCCCTCAGAAGAAATCGTCCCGACGGACCCACCAGAAGAAATACCAGAAAAAGTGGAGGAACCGCCAACTGAAATGGAAGAATCCAAAGAACAACCCGCGCCTGAACCAGAAACCGTTTCGAAAAAAGAGCCGGAGCGATCCTCACTGTCAGAAAGCAGTTTTTTGGAAAAGCAAAAACATTTTGCCCAACGAGTCATGCTGGAGGATGTCTTTGCGCCGGATCGTTTGAACGTCGATCTAGCACTGCCAGGAAATAATACAGATGGTGATGGCGATGATAAGCCTTCTTATCTTGCCAGCTTGTGCTACTTATTTTCAGGAAACGTCCTTTATGGCCAAAAAAACAATGGAGGCTTGAAAACGCATGTTTGTGACATTTTTGAATAAGGCGGACAAACGAAAATTGGTGATGCTGCAATATTTGGAAAACGCAGTCGCTCTTTCGGAAACGAAGGAAACATTGATGGATCAATTGACCATGTCGGAATTTTTGATCAACAAAACCGTTCAAGAATTGAATCTTGATTTTTATGAACTCGGATTGAACGAGGAATTTGAGATCGTGACGGATGGGACGGTCATTAAACTGAATGCCTCGGGGCTGGCAACTTCCGATACACTGCTGACCTATTATTTGGATCAAGCGTTGAAATTTTCCATGTTGAAAGAATGTTTTTTTGAGCAATTGTCTTCTTTATACGAATTTGCCACCAATCACTATTTAAGCCATAATCCCGTCTATAAAGAATTTAAACAGTTCAAACTGATCTTGAAAGAATATGATATTGAAGTGACGAAAGAATTTCAGCTGGTTGGTGAGGAAAGTGAGATCAGGGAATTTATTTTTCTCTTTTTTATGAAGGAGTACTATCTGAATCATTCCCCTTTTCCAAAAGAAATCCTAGAAAAAGAAAAGACCTTTGATCGTTTTAATGAAAGCACCTGGCTGAAACCAGAACAGTCTGCTCGCATGCGGATTCGCAAGAAACATTATCTAGGAATCGTTTTGGCACGGATGACGAATGGTCATTACCTGCAAAACAGCGTGGAAAATGATTTAGTCTTGCCCAAACATCTCGTGATCATTGAGGAATTGAAACGCTGGCTGCAGGAGATTTTGACGATCACCGATCAAGAAGTGCTAGAGCGTGAAGCTCGAGATATTTTGCGCTTTTTGATCGTTGAGGGCTGGCTGATCGACAACAATAGCTACATCGATCAAGAACAAACCTATATCCAACAATTAAACGAGCATTTTATTCAAGCCGTCCAACAGCAGTTTTCCTTAACCGCGGACACGTTGGCACTTCTTCATGCTGAAACGACAACGATCCATTATCAGCTCTTGTCGTTTTCCTTTAGTTCTCGCTATGAATACCAATATATGGATGTGACGTATTTTCTTGAAACCTATCCAGAATATGCTGCCTTTTGCCGTAACTATCTGGAAGAAAGCCGCAACCGGCCGATCTTATGGAACAATAAAGAGTTTTTGTTTTTCAGGTACCTGATTCTGTTGATTTCCACGATTCCGCTAAAAGAGATTTTGGTTCCCTTGTATGTTTGCGTGGACTTTTCATTTGGCGATTCCTACAATCAGATGATCCAAAAGAATATCGAAAAAATCCTCGATTTAAATGTCCAATTCCAAAGTTACCCAGATGATCATACGCATCTGATTCTTTCAAACTTACCCTTTTATGGTGTATTGGGGATCGACCATATCTTATGGCTGGCACCACCCAGACCCATCGACTGGGCCAATTTCACTGAAAAAGTCAGTGTGATTCGAAGAGAACAGTTTCAAACCAAAATGGCACAATGAGTAACCTGCCGTTTAACTATCGAAAGCAACGTCTGCCTCAAATGGAGGCAGGCGTTTTTTGTAGAAACCTGTCCTATTTAAAAAGCGCCCAGGAATCTATTGCTCTGATGAAGGTTTCGGGGAAGGTCTGTGAAAAAGGACCATTTGATAGGATTTTTTTTTGCAGGAAAATTTGGTATGATAGAAAGAGAAGAAAAAGAGGTGCCCTATGATGGATGGGAAACAAACGAAGGCTGTGATTGGCCAGACATTGATCACCCTTTGTGAGACCAAAGAAGTGAATAAAATCAGCGTACAGGAGATCGCCGAAAAGGCGCAAGTCAATCGGCAGACGTTTTACTACCATTTTCCTGATAAAAAAGCTTTGATCCAATGGATCTATCGGCAAGATGCCCTGATTTTTTTGACGACAGAAGATGTCTCCCTTGATAATTGGGAAGAAGCCGCCTTGCGCATGCTGAAAGCAATGAAACAAGCGCCGGCCTTTTACCGCAAATCACTGGCTTATGACCGCGAAATCTTAATGAGCGGATTTCTACAGATCACAGAACCGCTTTTTCAGCGCTTGTTCTTGGAGGTCGATCAAGAGCAGCAATTGACGAAACAAGACATTCTATTTTATAGCCGGTTCTTTTCCTACGGCTGCGGAGGCATTTTGGAAAATTGGATTCACAACGACTTTCCAGAGACCCCTTTAGAGATTGCAACGCAATTGTTTCGTTTGGCGAAGGATGTGGAATTTTTTGGCCACCAAATCTATGAAAAAGAGGAGCAGTGAGCGATGACAAAAGTTTTATTTGTTTGTTTAGGTAATATTTGCCGTTCCCCCATGGCAGAAGCTATTTATAAATCAGAAATAGCAAAACGCAAATTGGATTGGCAGATCGATTCGGCAGCGACCAGCTCATGGGAAGTCGGACATTCTGCTCATCCCGGAACCAAAAAAAGATTGCGTCAAGCAGGCTTATCCAGCGAGGGACTCATTTCACGGCAGATCACAGAAGCAGACTTTGCCAAATTTGACTGGATCATCGGTATGGATCAAAGCAATGTTGAAACACTTCAAGCGCTGGCACCTACCGATACCACCGCAAAGATTCGTTCGTATTTGAGTGTTGTTCCTGGCAAAGAAACCGCGGAAGTACCAGATCCTTATTATACAGGAGATTTCGAAGAGACTTATCAACTGCTACAAGAAGGAATTCCTTTTTGGCTAGAGGTTATTTCTTCTGAAAAATAAGGCGTGTTCGCTTGTATTTTACCAAAAATTTGCTAAAATAGAACCATGGAAATGCGAACGTATGTGTGGTTTTTATAAACTGCTGCAACGCGCAGAAAGGAATGTCCAATGGAAAAGAAACCATCGCCCATCAAACAATTGGGCAAACTCATTGTGATGACATCCACAACGTTGCTGGATACCTTTTTCAGTGATGATGCTGACAAGAAGAATCAGTCTGAAAAAGTCAAAGAAATCCAGCGAACGCTGCAAGAGGCAGCCGCTGCCAAGCACCTGGTCGTGCTGCAAGTAAAAACAGAGAAATTGGGTGGTTTTGAAACCGTTACCGGCTGGATCGTCGGCAAAACGGTAGCAAAAGAACAAGTTGTCTTGAAATTACAAAGCGACCGTCAGCAGCTGCGGATTATTCCCCTGCATCATGTGCTGAAAGTTAGCACCTTGAATACAAAACCTGGCTTGTAGACAAGCCTGTGCATAGCAAAAAAACCGCTGCGTCATTAGACACAGCGGTTTTTTTATTGCTGGTTAAGCGTGCTTGTTTTTGACTTCTGCGAGTCGCCAAGCGGTCATCACAGCGATCAGTTCGTAAGGGATCGGCTGTGCAAAAGGAAACTGAACCGCCCCTTTACTGGTTTTGTAGGGTTGTAGGTCTTTTTGGAAGGCCGTGATCGCAGAAGGCGTGGGATAAAAGCCAAGATGCTGTTTGGCGCAGGCAAAATGCACGATAGTTTCTCCCTGATGATAGGTAGGCATTTGATAACTGATTTTTTCAACCGCTTCAGGTAAAACGGCTTTGATGGTTTGACGGACCTTTCTTAAAATCGCTTGTCGTTCTGCTGGAGCTGTTGCAATGTATTGGTCAACTGTCGTAATGGCTTTTGTCATAGGACACCTCCTGCCTTTAGTATACGGCAAACCCCGTAAGAAAAAAAGGAGCCTGTCAGTGGGTAGCTGACAGGCAAGGAGTAAAAATGAAAAGTGTTAGTTAGGGTTGTTTGTTGGGTTATGTATACTATACTGTCCAAATATGAATTTTTTGTGGAGAAAAGATTGGAAAGTGTTTAAGTTTGCTGGCTGCGAAAAGAAGCAAAAAAAGACCCGTCGGTGGGTGGCCGACGGGAAGGAGTTAAAAATGAAAAAGTGTTAGTTAGGGTTGTTTGTTGGTATACATAGAGTATACGAGATAAATATGAATATTTTGTGACAAATCTTTTCGGAAGTTCTTAAGAAACCGTAACGGTTTGATTACAGAGAAAGGTTCTTTTCATCAAAACGGTTTTTCAAGGTACGATACAAATCAATGTATTGCCGATCATCTGCCGCATAATCCCAAATATAACTCATTTTTTCTGGTTTGAGTTTTTTCATCAACTGATTGGAACTAACGATGACATCATAGTTTTCTTGCTGGTTTAGATCATAAGGTTCTGCTGCTACGAAGGTCAAGTCATGTAAGAATTGATTCAATCCTTGAACGACTAAGAAATTGTCTTCTAACGCAACCCCTACCCGTAAACGATTCGAATAACGGATTTGATCATAAAACGGCAGCAGGGCGTGAGTATACATCGTTGCCATCTGCTCTTGGTTTTCATCGTTGATATAGTCCACCGCGGATTCTTCGCGATAACTCGTTAAGAATTCATCGATTTTTTGCTGCAGCTGCTCTTCAGCAGACCCGCGATTGATCGATGGCGTCAGCAAGCGATAGATATTTGGAAACGGCTGACGGAAAACGTAGTTGCCGAAAGTCACATTGATTAAATTGCCCACGACCAATGGCTCATCTAACAGGCCAGGTTGTGAAGCAAAGAAGGTTGCTTTCATCTCTGCTAACAAGTCTGCGACTAATGGATAAACTGGGTTTTGTTTGCTTGAAAAGAATTGCAAGGTTTGTTGCAACGCTTCTTCTTCAGGACTCAAATAGAATGGGAAGATTTGCGCCATCAAGTAAATAAACCCTGATTCGCCTTTTAATTGTTTGTCTGTCATTGAAACTTCAGGATCAACGACTTGTGTCAAACGCTCAAAATCGAAATATGGATTATTTTTCATTAGGAAATTGTACCGCTTGTCGTATTTGGCAAAATTTCCTTTTTTGATTCGTAAAAGAATCAAGGCGGCGAAATACTTCAACTCTAATCGGCCAAGATAAGAATGAGTCATTGGGAAGTACTCCGTGAATCGATCCACCATTTTTTCTGTCTCACTCTCAGCGATCGCAAATGGCCATTCTATTCCACGAGTACCTAACCAAATGATATTGAATAGGGAGAGCCGCACAAGACGCTCATCGCCCACCAAGTTTGATTCAGTGTACGTAAAGCGAAGCTGAAATTGCTTCAAATGTTTTTTTAGATGTTCAAATTTGCGAGACACCGTTGAACGACTGACATCGTATTTTGCACAAAAATCCGTGATCGTAGGATGGTCTTCATTCAGCATGTAAAGAACATATAAGAACGGAACGCTTTTATTCAATAAATAGAAGCGGTATTCATCGATCGTTACCGCGATATTCTGAGGCTGTAATTTACCGCCACGACCGAGTATCGACATATGATCCGGAGTTAACTCAGTTAGATCTTGGTCGATCTCAGTCAACTCTATAAAAGCTTGTTGGTAGCTTAACTCCATTTCCTTTGCCAATTGTGCGATTGGGTGGCTAGGGTTTTGCAGAGTCAGCATACGCCGGAATATTTTAAATTTAATTAATGTTTGCGGGTCCATCATAAGTTCTTCATAAAACATAGGTATCCTCCTTTGTGGCTCTATTGTATCTTTTTTTTACGAAACTGTCAGTCTTTTTAATCAAAAAAATAGCCTACCCTTTAAAAAAAGGTAGGTTATTTTCATCTTTTTAACTAATTTAGGCTGAAACAGGGTCTTTTTTGAACCACGACCATAGCAAACCGATCAAAAATCCGATCGCAGCCGGTACGACCCACCCCATCCCGATTTGGAAGAAGGGCAGATATTCTGACGCAAAAGACAAGATTCCTTGCACGAAAGCGTTGTTGGTAATCAGTGCAGGACTTGCATTTAAACCGTCGATGATTGCAGCGATCAACGTGAAGTATGTCGTCATTCGATAGACACTGGCACGATGATGAAACAAGGGACTGATGATCGCCAACAAAATCAACGTGATCGCCAGTGGATAGATAAACATCAAGACTGGAATAGAAAACTCGATGATATTGGTCAAGCCGACATTGGCGAAGATCGCTGGCAAGATACTTGTCAAAGCGATAAAGAACCCGTAGCTTTGCTTGGGAAACAATCCAGCAAAGGTTTCGGAAAAAGCCGTGATCAAACCAATGGCAGTTTTTAAACAAGCGGAGATAACGATCAAAGCCAACAACAGACTGCCAACGGTGCCAAGGTAATGATTGGCGATTTGTGCCAAAGCGATTCCCCCGTTTTCGCTGATAGGAAATTGCCCTAGACTTTTGGTTCCCATATAAGAAAGTAAGGTATAGATGATCCCCATCAACACGATACTGACAGAACCAGAAAGGATCGTGTCTTTTGCGACTGTCGTGGGTTTTTCAACCCCCATATTGCGAATCGTCGAGACGATGATGATCCCGAAGGCTAAAGATGCCAGCGCATCAAGGGTATTGTAGCCGTTGGTGAAACCAGTAAAGAAAGCATCGCTTTGATAGCTAGGATAGATCGGCGCATCGCTGATGGTTCCTAGAGGTTGCCAAAAAGCAAAAAACAGCAAAACGCCTAGTAAGACCAGAAATAATGGATTCAAAAATTTCCCTACATAATCTAAGATTTTGCTTGGTTTACGAGAAAACCACCAGGCAGCGCCAAAGAAGAGGGCAGAAAACAACGCCAATAACCAAGTTTGCATGTCAGATGAAACATGGGGAGCGATCCCGATCTCATAAGAAGTGGTAGCCAAACGGGGCAAAGCAAAGAACGGCCCGATCACTAAATAAAGCAAAATCGTAAAAATAAGTGCGTAGCGTCGATTGATTCGAGAAGCTAATTCAAAAACACCGCTGCTCTGGGAAACCCCAATGGCGATCACCCCTAAAAACGGTAAGCCGATCCCTGTTACTAAAAAGCCAAGATTGGCCAAGCCGACATTCGCACCGGCTTCTTGTCCCATGTGGACTGGGAAAATCAGATTTCCCGCACCAAAGAAAAGACCAAAAAGCATTGATCCAACATACATATAATCCTTAAACTGTAACTTTTTTTCCATAAATGAAAGCTCCTATAATTCCTTAGTTTTAAAAAAAATAACAAAGTTTCTAACAAATAGCAATGGTTTTTTGTGATTTTTTGATAAATTCTGACAATTGTCGTTTAGAGAATAAAAAAACACTTAGCATTAAATTCTTCCAAGCGTACTGAAAAAGGACGAAAAAGCTCGGAAGAAGATCGCTAAGTGTTTCAAGACAGAAAATTAATTCAACACACGGGAAAGGAATTCTTTGGTGCGCTGTTCTTTTGGATGAATAAAGATATCTTCAGGTGTCCCTTGTTCGGCAATGACACCTTGATCCATAAAGATGACCCGATCAGATACTTCTTTGGCAAAGCCCATTTCGTGGGTAACGATCACCATCGTCAAGCCAGTATGAGCTAACGTATTCATGGTCTTCAACACTTCACCGACCATTTCTGGATCCAGTGCAGAAGTCGGCTCATCAAACAACATGACATCTGGATTCATCGATAAGGCACGGGCAATGGCTACCCGTTGTTTTTGTCCGCCTGAAAGCTGGGAAGGCTTGGCGTTGGCATATTGAGCCATACCGACTTGCTCCAGATTTTCTTTGGCAGTCGCTTCTGCTTCTTTGCGATCACGTTTCAAAACAGTGACTTGTCCCGTCACGCAGTTTTCTAATACATTCATATTGTTGAATAGGTTAAAGGATTGGAAAACCATTCCTAGATGCGTACGGTATTTCGGCAAGTCATAGCCTTTTTCCAGCACATTTTCACCTAAGTAGATGATTTGCCCACTGGTTGGTTTTTCTAACAAGTTGATGCAGCGAAGAAGTGTGGATTTTCCTGAACCAGAAGAACCGATGATCGTGACAACTTCTCCTTTATTAACAGACAAACTGATGTCTTTTAAGACTTCGTTGTCGCCAAAACTCTTTTTTAAATGGTCAATTTCAATGATTGCTGACATGTTCTTCCTCCTTATTCGTTCGGGTTGATGTCTTCTAATTTGACATACGCACTGGGACCATCCATTTTGCGTTCAACAAAGCGCAAGATCTGGGTGGCACTGATGGTCAAGACTAAGTAGATCACACCGATGATCGCAAATGTTTGGAAGTATTGGAAGTTCGTTCCAGCGGCTGATGTACCTTGGAAGAAGAGGTCCGCAACACTGATGACACTTAAGACGGCAGTATCTTTGATATTGATAATGATCTCATTTCCGGTAGCTGGTAAAATATTGCGCATTACTTGCGGCAAGACGACTTTGATCATGGTTTGCCAATGGGTCATTCCGATGGCTTGAGCTGCTTCAAATTGGCCGTCATCTACAGCAAAAATCCCCCCACGAACGATTTCAGACATGTAGGCACCCGTATTGATAGAAACGATCAGCACGGCTGCCAGCGTGCGATTCATGGAGACGCCAAAGGCTAGAGCCGTTCCGTAGAAAATAACCATTGCCTGAACCATCATTGGGGTACCGCGGAAAACTTCGATATAGATGGTCAGCAGGCCGTTGACGATTCGTTGGAAGAAACGTCCTACTGGATTTTCTGAAAGCGGCAATGTCCGGAAGATACCGACTAAAAGACCGATGATCAATCCGATGATCGTTGAAAGGATCGCGATGAATAAGGTCAAGCCAGCGCCTCGTAAAAAGAGCATGCCGTAATCATCAATGATTTTTTTGAAATCAGCGATCAGACCTTGATCCGCCGTTTCTCCGCTGGCATCTGCAGGCTGATCTAAGACTGCTTGATCCATCAGGGAAACCCGTTCTTCTTCAGAGATTCCTGCAAGGATCTCATTGACTTTTTCAACATCTGGATCGCCTTTGCGCATCCCGACTGCTACTTGGACGTCTTCTGGGTTGGTTTCAAAACCGGCCCCTTCATCGAACTCGACCATCTTCAAATCAGGATTTGCTCCGACGGCAGTGACGCCTTCTGGTCGTTCGCTGACGTAGCCGTCAATGATGCCCGAAGCTAAAGCAACGCGCATGGAGGAGAAGTCCCGCATGGCTTGTTCTTTTTGGACCTCAGGGATTTGATCAATGACCGTATAATGGAAGGTATTCAGCTGAGCAGTGATTTTTGCCCCCGAAAGATCGGCGAGGCTTTTGGCATCGGCGAATGCCCCATCTTTACGTACTACGACCACCAAGTCGGATTCATAGTAAGGATCAGTAAAATCAATTTGCTCGCGGCGTTCGGCCGTTGGTGACATACCAGCGATCACGGCATCGATAGTCCCTGCTTGTAAAGCTGGCGGCAGACCGTCCCATTGGGTTTTAACGATCACTAATTCCTTGCCTAAACCTTCAGCGATTCGTTTGGCGATCTGGACATCGTAACCGCCGGCAAACGCAGAGCCTTCTTCCCCAGAAATAGGCACGGCACCATTGGCGTCCGTCGTTTGCGTCCAGTTGAAGGGGGCATAGCCTGCCTCCATACCGACACGGAATTGTTCCGCAGGCGTTTGGTCATCCGCTTGCACGGTTAGGGGCAGCTGAATGAGGGTTAGACAGAGGGCGAAGACCGCCCAGATCCAATTATTTTTTTTCATTTTATCTCTTTCCTTTCACGAGTTGGACAAGCAGGTAAGGATGAAAAAGCAAAAAAACAGCCGTACTCCATGATTGGAAAACGGCTGTTGACAGGTCATCGTCGACAAACCTTTCACAAAACATAGCGCAACTTAGACAAGCTAAGACAGTCCGCAAATTGTTCATTTGCGGCCCAACAAAATCGATGCAAGCAAAACCGATCTTGTTTCGGCGATGTTCCCTAGCTCTGCTGTAAACGTGTTGCTTCACTCAGCAGGATTAATGAACCTCGCGACCTCTACCTAAATGTTAAAGGGTACTCGTATTTAATTTGATTCTTCTCAGAGTTTAGAAGAAAAGCACCCAAATGTCAATTCTTTTTAACAAAAAAACGACCATTTCCCTATTTTTATCAAAGAGAAAGCGGATCGTTTTTACGAGTGTCTATTGGAACCCTTAAGCGACTTTCGCTTTTGGTTCACGGCCTAAAATAGCTTGGATGACTGTCAAGCCAAGCAATAAGCCAAGTGCTAGATAGATGAGGCTTGAGTATTGTGTAACGCCCCAATCTTGTCCCAAGGTACGGTAAACCACAAGGACGATGGCTTGAATGATTGCTGTGATGACATTTAAAAAGCCAAATGCCCATAAATTGCCATTTTCTTTACGTGCTAAATAGAAGATAGAGAAATATAAGCTGACTGCCAACCAACCGAAACTGATAATGATCATTGCCCAATAAATAATAGCTGCTACCAATGTATTTCACCTCACTTTGATTCGTGACTAGTTTACCACGTTTATTGTTCCTTGTCATGAAGGAATCTCTTTCTTTGTGAGGCAAAAAACAAAGCGCAAAAGCAGTAATGAAAAGATCGTCTGCTACATTTGCTATTGGTGGGTTTGCTGAAAAAGGGATGATTTTTCTCACTGGGGCTATTTTCAGCTGTGTATAATAGAAATAAGTTGTTTTTTGCAAAAAAATACGAGTTAAGAATCAATTAATAATTAGTTAATAGCTGATTTAGATCTGCTTGCTAGAATGATCACAGAAGCAAGCAAGGAGGAAGTAGAAATGGAAAATGTTCTTAAAATCAAAGGATTAAACAAGCGTTACGGCAAACAGCTGGCGCTGCATGATGTCGATCTAACGATCGCCAAAGGAGATATTTATGGATTGGTAGGGAGAAATGGTGCTGGGAAGACGACCTTACTAAAAGCGATCGTGCAGTTGATCCAACCCACCAGTGGCAGTCTGCAGTTGTTTGGTGTTGAAGGCGGCAAAGCCTACATCCAGATGCTGAAACGGGTCGGTAATGTGATTGAGACCCCAGTCGCTTACGACCAATTGACCGCAGAACAAAATTTGAACTATTATTGCAAAATCAGCGGGGTGGTGGAACCTGATGCCGTTAGTAAGGCACTGGCATTTGTTGGTTTGACCAATGTCGGCAACAAGAAATACCGTGATTTTTCTTTAGGGATGAAACAAAAACTGGGCTTAGCGATTGCTTTGTTGAATCAGCCAGATTTTCTAATTTTAGATGAACCGATCAATGGCTTGGATCCTGTCGCGATCGTTGAATTTCGAGAGTTGCTTTTACGATTGAATCAAGAACGCGGCATGACGATTTTGATCTCCAGCCATATTTTAGAAGAGTTGTACTTAGTGGCTACACGCTTTGGGGTCATTAGTGAGGGGCGTCTGATCAAAGAGATGACCAAACACGAATTCGATCTGATGGCGAAACGGTTTATTCAATTAGAAGTCGATGATGTAGCCACAGCTAGCCGCTTACTGGACAGTCAGCTGATTTCTGAATATAAAGTTGTCAGTGACCACAAGATCCACATCTACCAAGAAAATGTATTGATTCGTGATCTAATCCGTCAATTGGTTTATGAAGGGATCGCTATCGACCAGATTTCTTTTGAAGGGGAAAACCTAGAGTCGTATTTCAAAGAGTTAGTGACAAGTGAAGGGGGAAATTAAGATGTTGAATTTTATTCGGGCAGATTTGTATCGTTTATCTAAAAGTAAAAGTTTTTGGATCACAGAAGGAATTATTTTATTGTTGGTGATTTTAGCGGTTGTTTCAAATGGTGACGTGGGAGTCACCCTGGGAGATAGTACGCAAACCACAGGCAGCCTTGCCGAAATGACGGGCTTTCTTGCGATCCAGACCAGCCTGTCTTCCATGTTATTGTATTATTCACTGCCGTTAGTGATGCAAGTTTTAGGGAGTGAGTACACGAAAGGGACGATGAAGAATATCATTACCGTCGGTGTTTCTAAACCCGCCTATCTCTTTGGAAAATTCTTGGTGTATGCGTTGGTACTTGTCTTGCAAATTTTGGCTATTTGCTTAGTGAGCTTTGTTGCGGGAACGATCATTGGCGGTACCGGCTTTGAAGACATCTCTCAGCTAGAAAACTTAGTGTATTATTTCGCTGGCTTTGTATTGATCTTACTGGCTACCTCATCTTTTGCCTTGTTGGTGTTGTATTTGACCAAAAATACAGCAGTCAGCGTGTTGGCGACGATCTTTATTCCGATGGGCTTTGCGATTGCACGTTTTTCTTTGCCAACCTGGAAATTCTTAGAATACTTGGATTTCCAAGGCGGATTAGAGATGGTGACTATGACCACTTTCAAAACGTGGGAAATGGTTCAACCAATTTTTGTTGGGAGTCTGATTAGTTTGTTGCTTTGTCTTTTGGCTGCACATCTGGTGTTTAAGAGACAAGAATTATAAAGAAAAGAAAAACGTCCAACAGGACCGACCGCAAAAGGTCAGACTGTTGGGCGTTTTTGTCCGTGTAGCCAGTGTTTAATGGGACTTAGCAGACTGCTGCCAAGCCAAAGTCAAACGAAACGTCTCTTCGGTTGTATCCAATTGAATCTTGCCCTCTAATGCATGAGTCAATGCCGCGATGATATACAGACCAAGTCCAGCTTGCTGTTTGTGCCGTGAAAGGTCTTCCGTATAAAAGCGGTGAGTCAATTTTTCTGGATGCTGGATCGGTGTCCTCAGCTGATTTTCCTGTTGGAAAACGATGCGATCTCCTTGTTGTTTCAAGCGGATCGTTCCCGTTTCATTGCCATGTTCCAGCAGATTACCAAGGACATTTTGAAAAATACGCTGCCAACTTTTTTTATCTGAAATGATCATGATATTGGGTTGGATCGCAACCGTCAGTGATAAATGGTTTTCCTCAAAAGAAGGATAGAGCTGGAGCAGTTCCTCCTCCAGCAAACGAGAAAGATCGAATTCTTCTAAGGTCAAAGCCAGTTGATTGTCTTTGAGGCGCTGATAGGTCAATAACTGTTCCAGATGATTTTCGACTTTTTCTAGGTTACTGCTGACTTTTTCCAACAGCTGCAGCTGTTGGTTGTTGAGGGTCGTATCGGCTTGCAGCAGTTGTGTGTAGCCGCTGGCGACCGTTAAAGGGGTGCGCAAGTCGTGAGAGATATTTTGAATGGCTTGTTCCAATTGCTGGTTTTCTTGCAGCATTTGATAGTGTTGCTGCTTATTTTTTCTAAGTATCTGATTGTTTAACAAGGCGATCGCTTTTAAAGCGGGCACTCGGGTCTGCAAATGGATCTCTTGATTTGTTTCGATTTCGCTGATTCTTGCTAATTGCTGGTGGTACTTTTTCAGATCATACAGTAAAAATAGCCAGTAACCGATCAATAAAGCAACGATCAAGGCAGCGAAAAACTGAAGTATATGCATGGGGTTCCTCCTTTTAAGCTAACTTGATGCCGATGCCCCAGACAGTATCGATATACGCTTCCTCTGGATCGAGTGTTTTGATTTTGCTGCGTAAATGGCTGATATGGACATTGATCGTGTTTTCTTCACCGTAATAGGGTTCTTGCCAAACAGCTTCATAGAGCATTTCTTTCGTATAAACTTTTTTGGGGTTGGCTAAGAGCAGGGAAAAAATCTCAAACTCCTTTTTCTTTAACTGAACCGTTGCTTCTCCTCGTTGCAGCTGAAACGAGTCAGGCAACAGTTGAATGTTTTTATACGAGAGGCTGCTGGCAACAGGAGGGGCTTGTTTATTTGTGCGCAACTGAACAATGATACGGGCTTTTAATTCTTCGACATTGAAGGGTTTGGTCAAGTAATCATTGGCACCCGCCAACAAAAGGGTGGAAACATCAGCTGGTTCATCTAAGGCAGTCAAGATAATGACGGGTACCGTAGAGGTTTGGCGAATCTCTTGCAAGACTTGTGTCCCATCTTTACCAGGGAGCATTCGATCTAGCAAAATCAAGTCGAAAGCATCTTGCTGAAAAAGTAGCAGACCTTCCGTGCCTGAATAGGCTTGCTGGACAGTATAGTCAGCTGCTAAAATAGTAGCCAACATTTCGCTGATCTCATTGTTGTCTTCGATAATCAAAATTTTCATTTGGTTTTCCCATTCTCCTTGCATTTGTTGCATCTATTATAAGAAATTCCGCACGAAAAAGCATTAGTTGCTTTTAAAAAAGAAAATGGCTGATTTTTCGCAAAAACGGTTCTTTTTCGGTTAGAATAAGAGAAAAGCCATAAAGGAAGTTAGAACGATGAAGGTATCTATTGAGCAAGCAATCGCAGCGGTCACCGCCGCATCATCCGTGACCTTTTTGACGGGGGCTGGTGTTTCGACCCCATCTGGCATTCCTGATTACCGTTCCTTAAAAGGGGTCTATCAAGGAGTGGCACAGCCAGAGTATTTGTTAAGCCATGACTGTTTAGAAAACGAACCGGAAACATTTTATCAGTTCGTTAAGCACCTCTACCATCCTCAAGCACAGCCTAATATCATTCATCAAAAAATGGCTGAGCTGCAAGCGAAGAAAACCGTCTGGGTCGTTTCGCAAAACATCGATGGCTTGCATGAAAAAGCAGGCAGTCACCAAAGAATCGATTTTCACGGCTCTTTGTACAACTGTTATTGCCGAAAATGCGGCAATCAGGTACCTTGGCAAGCGTATTTGCAAGATTGGCACCATGCAGGGTGCGGTGGTCAGATTCGGCCAGCGATCGTGCTTTACGGGGAAGGATTTACTGATGAAACCATTGAAGGAGCCATTCAAGCCGTTGCTCAAGCCGACCTGACGGTGGTCGTGGGGACTTCGCTGCAAGTCTATCCTTTTGCAGGGCTAGTCGATTACAGCCAGCAGGTGTTGGTCATCAATAAGGAACCATTGGCGATCCCGAATGAATATGGCATGTTGACCGCAGCAGCCGAAACGTTTTTCCAGAAAATTGAATGAAGGAGTTTATGATATGACACAACGTACCGAAAAAGAGAAAATGATTGCTGGCGAATTGTACTTTTCCCCAGATCCAGAATTGGTGGCAGATCGAAAATATGCCCGTGAACAAATGAACCTGATCAATCAAGAAACTGATACAAAAATCAAAGAGCAGTTACTAAAAGAAACTTTCGGCTCTGTGACTGGTCGAATCTATATCGAACCGAATGTCCGCTTTGATTATGGCTACAATATTTCTGTCGGCAAAAACTTCTATGCTAACTACGACTGTGTGCTATTAGATGTTTGCCCGATTACCTTTGGCGACAATTGTATGCTGGCACCCAATGTTCGGTTGTTTACGGCGACGCATCCATTACATCCGGTCAAACGAAACAGCGGCTTAGAATTAGGGGCACCGATCGTGATTGGCGACAACGCATGGATCGGTGGTGCGGCCACGATTTTGCCAGGGGTCCGCTTAGGCAACAATGTCGTGGTAGGCGCTGGCAGTGTCGTTACCAAATCATTCCCAGACAATGTTGTGTTGGCGGGAAATCCAGCACGGGTCATCAAGACGATCGATTTAGAAGAAGAAAACAACCAGCAAGATCCCTTGGCTGTTCAGCGGGCAGCGATCGATGACATTGATTGGCAACTCACGCATCTTTTGGAAAAACGTATGAGCACGGTCAACGAAATCGTACAATTGAAGAAAAGCAGTCAATTGCCAGTATTAGATGAAAATCGTGAAGAGAAAGTGCTGGAAAACATTCGGCAGGCGATTTCTAATCAAGCCTATGAAGAAACGATTTTGGCTATGTTTCAATCAATTATGAACCACTCAAAAACCTATCAAGAGAATCAATTGGAGGAATGAGTATGGATGGAGGAACACGTCGAGAAAACATTTTAGCGGCATTGAAGCAAGCGGACAAAGCGATCAGTGCCAGCAAACTGGCAGAATCCCTCGGAGTCAGCCGTCAAATCATCGTTGGGGACATTGCCTTATTGCGAGCAGCTGGTGAAGCGATTGTGGCTACGGCTCGCGGCTATCGTCTGCAAGCGCTGTTGGATGAGGCAGGGCATGTAAGTAAGCTAGCGGTGCAGCATCGACCTGAACAAACGGAAGAAGAATTGCGCATCTTTGTCGCTTGTGGTGTGGAAGTGGTCGATGTCATCGTTGAGCATGAGATCTATGGAGAGATCACTGGCAATTTGCAGATCCAAACAGACCAAGACGTGACTGATTTCATCAACAAAACCAAACATGCAGAAGCCCGCTTGCTCTCAGATTTAACCAATGGGGTACACTTGCATACGTTGCGCTACACCGATCCTGCGGCTCTGGAAAAAGCCAAACAACAGTTAGCAGAAAAAGGCATGCTCTACCAAAATTGAGGAGTGAAGTGATGCAAGATGTCTTATTGATCATTGACTTGCAAAATGGGGTCTGTCAAACAAATGACCAAACAATTGACCATTTGTCGGAATTATTGCTGTTCGTCAACCAACGAATCCAACGATATCGTAAAGAAGAAAAACCAGTTATTTTTGTTCAGCATGAAGAGGAGGCGTTGCCCTACGGTAGCAAAGCATGGCAACTGCACCCAGCATTGGCCTATGAACCAACGGATCGTTTGATTCGAAAAAAACACGCCAATAGTTTTTTTCAAACAGATCTACAAGCGGTCTTACAGACAAACCAAGTGCGTAGTATCGAATTTGCTGGTGCTCAGACGGAATATTGCCTTGATGGCACGATCAAATTCGCGCATGGTCTGGGTTATCAAAACGTCGTGTATGCCCAAGCCACAACGACGTATCCAAGCCGAGGACGATCAGCAGCTGAAATCATTGATTGGTACGAAATGATCTGGCAAGGACGCTTTGCGGAAGTCTTGGCAAATCCTCAGATGAAAAAATTGTGATTTTTTGTTGACAAGGCGTTCATTTTCCAGTAAAGTACTCTTCAACAAGAATAATGAATCTGTTGAGAAGGAAAGTAACCGCGGATACTTCAAAGAGAGACTCTGGTTGGTGGAAAGAGTCAAGTCAGAAGCGATGAAAAATGGCCTTGGAGGATTGATTGTCGATAAGTAGGCAATCACGGATGCGCACTACCGTTACAAAGTGCACCAATCTCTAGCACGACTAGACGTTGGGTTGAGGGAAGGGAAACCTTCTAAACAAAAGGTGGTAACACGAGTATTCGTCCTTTTACTAGCAAACGCTGGTAAAAGGACTTTTTTTATACCCAAAATCAAATAGCACCACACACGAAGAATTGGTAAGTACAAAAGCACGTTTTTTCAACAGAGAGCTTCGGTAGCTGAAAAGAAGCATCAAACGACTTTTAGAAAATGGCCAAGGAGTGATTCGTTCCGAGCAGTGGTTTGCAAGGCGACGACGGTAGCGACCGTTATCTGGCTAGAGTATGATCGTACTCGAAAAGGAGCTGTATGTGAGTGCAGCTTAAACTGAGGTGGTAACACGCAAAAAGGCGTCCTCAAACAAGTCACAGGTGACTTGTTTGAGGATGCCTTTTTTTATTGAAAAAGACAAGAACTAGGGGGAAGACGATGATTTCATTAAAAGACATATCAGTAACATTCAATCAACCAAAGAAACCCGCGATCCAAGCGGTCAAAAACGTATCGATCGAGATCGACAAAGGGGACGTTTACGGCATCGTGGGCTACTCAGGCGCCGGGAAAAGTACACTCGTCCGTGTGATCAACTTATTGCAGCGCCCAAGTAGCGGCAGCGTCGTCGTCAATGGTACCGAGCTGACCACGCTTTCTGCGAAAGCCCTGCGAGAAAAACGGAAAACGATCGGAATGATCTTTCAGCACTTCAACTTGATGGACAGCCGCAATGTTTTTGATAACGTGGATTTCTCCTTAAAATACGGGGGACGGTCCAAACAGGAACGTCATCAAAAAGTAACCGAGCTGTTAGCATTGGTGGGATTGGAAGAAAAAGCCCAAGCGTTTCCTAGCCAACTATCTGGAGGACAAAAACAGCGGGTCGCGATTGCCAGAGCGTTAGCGAATGATCCAGAGATCTTGCTTTGTGATGAAGCAACCAGCGCCCTTGATCCGAAAACGACCTTACAGATATTGGCTTTGTTGAAAAAATTAAATCGAACCCTCGGCTTGACCATCGTGATCATTACTCATGAGATGCAAGTCGTCAAAGAAATCTGCAACAAAGTGGCAGTGATGGAAGATGGCGAAGTCATCGAGCAAGGTTCAAGCGTTCAGATTTTCAGTCAACCAGAAAAACCATTGACCAAAGATTTCATCCGAACGGCGACGCACATCGACCAGGCCTTAGAAACGATCCTTGGCAGTTCGAAGTTTTCTTCCTTGGCACCAAATGAATGGCTGGTGGAGCTGTCCTACGTTGGCGATCAAACCAATGAACCACTGATCGCTCAATTGTACAGCCGCTACAAAGTGACCACCAATATTCTTTACGGCAACGTGGAGATCTTGCAAGAAGTGCCGATCGGCAGCTTAGTCGTTAGCTTATCAGGCGAATACCAACAGCGTAAACATGCCTTAGAATACTTGAAGGCTCAAGGAGTTTACACCAATATTTTAAAAGAAAATCATGCAGAACCATTAAACAATGTGATTAAAGGAGGATTTTAGATGGCTGCCTTATTAGAAAGATATTTTCCCAATGTTGTTGCGATCCAAGATGAATTTGTGACAGCAACGATCCAAACCTTGTATATGGTTTTTTGGACCTCTTTGATTGCGGGCATCTTAGGTATCTTGTTAGGGATCGTCTTGGTAGTAACTCGACCGAATGGGATTTTAGAAAATCGACCGCTCTTTGAATTTCTCGATAAAGTCATCAATGTGGTCCGCTCGATCCCCTTTATTATCTTATTGACGTTACTAGGAACCTTTACCCGATTCCTTGTTGGAACGACCATCGGCGAAACAGCAGCATTGGTTCCTCTGATTGCTGGGATCATCCCCTTCTTTGCTCGGCAGATCGAGATCGCCTTGCTAGAAGTTGACCCCGGTGTCGTAGAAGCAGCTGAAGCGATGGGCACCAGTCCTTTCGGTATCATTTTTCGGGTCTATTTACCAGAAGGCGTGGCGGGAATCATTCGGGTCTCTGCATTGACTGTGATCAATGTGATCGGATTGACCGCCATGGCAGGAGCTGTTGGGGCTGGTGGTTTAGGCAACTTAGCCATCACCCGCGGGTACAACCGATTCCAGACCGATGTCACGATCATGGCGACCTTGATCATCTTAGTATTCGTTTTTATCAGTCAATTTGTCAGCAACCTACTCATTAAACGAGTATCACACTGACCACCACTTACGTACAAATAAAAAATCAAGCAAGTCTATGGAGGAAGCAAAAATGAAAAAAATCGTACAATCAATCGTTTTAGGGGCAGCATTATTCTTTATTACAGGATGCGGAAACAATGGCAGTGCCGCAGCCAATGATCAAGAAGAAGTGACGGTGAAATTAGGGGTGATCGGGGCGGACACCGACGTCTGGGATGATGTCAAGGATCGTTTGAAAGACGAAGGCATCAATTTAGAATATGTCCAATTCTCTGATTACAACCAACCCAATGCAGCTTTAGCTGATGGTTCCATCGACCTTAATTCATTCCAACACCAATTTTTCTTGGACAACTATAATGAAGAATTTGGTACTGATCTCGTATCGATCGGCAATACAGTCAATGCGCCATTAGGCATTTATTCCGACAAAGTGACGGATGTCAACGATTTGGCGGAAGGAGCTAAAGTTGCGATCCCTAATGATGTGACCAATGGTGGTCGGGCATTGCTTTTATTACAATCAGCTGGATTGATCAAAGTGGATGAAGCAGCCGGACAAACACCAACGGTCGCGGATATTACAGAAAATCGTTTGAACTTAGAAATTTCAGAACTTGATGCAGCGCAAACCGCCCGGGCACTTTCGGATGTCGATGTTTCGGTCATCAATAGCGGCATGGCGGTGGATGCAGGATTTGTACCAACCGAAGATGCGATCTTTTTAGAGCCTGTTGATGAAACGGCCCGTCCTTACGTCAACATCATTGCCGCCCGTAAAGAAGAGGAAGACAATGAAGTTTACCAAAAAGTGGTCGCTGCTTACCAAACAGAGGATACGAAAAAAGTCATCGAGGAAACGTCAAAAGGATCAAGCGTTCCTGCTTGGGAAACCTTTGGGGCAAAATAAGCACCATGTAATTTGATAAAAAAACTGAAAAAGCATGTATAAAAAGGAGAGATTTGATTATGACAACAGCAACTATTACGAAAGCAGCCATCAAACCATTTATCCAAGAGCGTTTAGCCGCTTATCAAGCCTTGGCATTAGATATCCACAATCACCCAGAAGTCAGCAACTATGAGTTTTATTCAGCCGATGCCCTGATCGCCCAATTAGAAAAAGAAGGCTTTGCTGTCAAAAAGGATGTGGCAGGCCATCGCACCGGCTTTGATGCCCGCTATGTCAGTGGGAAACCGGGTCCGACGATTGCCTTTTTAGCCGAGTATGATGCGTTACCTGGCATCGGTCATGCCTGCGGACACAATCTCTTCGGGACTTATTCCGTCTTAGCTGCCAGTGCTCTGCAACCTTTCATCGATGAGCTAGGCGGGGAGATTCGAGTCTATGGGACGCCAGGAGAAGAAGGTGGAGAAAATGGTTCCGCTAAAGGCAGTTTTGTCCGTGAAGGGTTCTTCGATGATGTCGATGCCGCTCTTTGTGTCCATCCAGCCCATCGCTATGGCAAAACGACGGCTTCATTAGCCAATGATCCAGTGGATATCAAGTTCTATGGACGGGCTTCCCATGCGGCAGCTGCACCAGAAAAAGGCATCAACGCGTTAGAAGCATTGCTGCAAGTCTTTAACGGGATCAATGGGTTGCGCCTGCATTTACCAAAAGATGTCAATATTCATGGTGTGATCACCGATGGCGGCGTGGCAGCCAATGTCGTGCCAGAATATGCAGCCGGTCGTTTTTATTTACGAGCTGCCAATCGAGCAACCTTGAATGATGTCTACGAGAAAGTCGAAAACATCGTAAAAGGAGCCGCTTTAGCTACGGGAGCGACCTATGATTTTGGTTTGTTCCAAAACTCCGTCGACGATGTGATCGTGACACCAAGTTTTGATGAGATCTTCTTCGCCCATGCCCAAGAAGCGGGCGTACCTGCCGATGAGATCGATACGGAAGCCAAAACAAGCCTTGGTTCGTCTGATGTCGGCAATGTCAGCCAAGTGATCCCGACGATCCAACCCACTGTTTCGATTTCAGATGATTACATTGCGGGGCATTCGGAAGAATTCAAAGCCGCTGCCAAGAGTGAAAAAGGCTTGCAATCGATCGCCATCGCGGCGGAACTTTTAGCGCTGACGGCATTAGACCTTTTTGAGCAGCCAGCGTTATTAGAAAAAATCAAAGCCGATCATCAAGAAAGCCTAGCAAAAGGCAATTAATGCCAAAACCGTGAAGGAAGATAGTCAATAGTATAGAAAAAAAGTCTCTGCCGCAAAATGTCGGTAGAGACTTTTTAGTTAGTCGATGACTAAAATGCCTTCTTTCAATGAAAAAGGATTTTGTTGATTGATATGATCGTAGAACATGACCCCGTTCAAATGATCGATCTCATGCTGAACGACGATCGCAGGATAGTTTTTCAAACGAACTTTTTTCTTTTTGCCGTTGATGTCGTAATAGCTGATCGTGATCCGGGCATGGCGTACCACGTAGCCAGGGACTTCACGGTCCACGGACAGACAGCCTTCGCCTTCACCCAAACAAGCTTCTTGCACGGAATGACTTAGAATTTTGGGATTGTATAGAACATCTTTAAAATCAGGTTCTGTTTTTTCTGGGTCGCTGCTAGGGACGAGGACCGCTGTGATTCGTTTTGAAATATCTAATTGAGGAGCTGCTAGACCAACGCCGCCTCTTAATTCAAGTTCTTCTGCCTTGACTGGGTCTTGGCTATTTTCTAAAAAGGTCATCATTTCTTTTCCTAGTGCGATATCTTCTTCGCTCAAAGGAAAAGGTACTTCTTTTGCTACTTCACGCAAGGTTGGATTGCCTTCGCGAATAATATCATCCATTGTAATCATTGATGATGTGATTCCTCCTACTATGTAAAAATGACGAAAGCAAGTTTCGTTCCTAATAAAGTGTACCATAAGTGTAGAAAGAAGGGCATAAGAAAGTTTAAACGGTAAAGCTTTCTTATTAAATGAAACAATATTTCTATATTAATGATTTAATTATGAAATATAGTTGCGAATAGGGGAAGAATCAGTTATAATGCTTTTATAGAAAACGGTATCACGAAAGTGACCCACCAAGGAGGCAAAGAGATGTTCGGCTTTTCTGTATTTATGAACGAAGACTTGACGGCAGCAGAACTTGAGCAGATGACTGCGATGGCATCAGGCTTTAAAGGGATTTTCACCTCCATGCACATACCAGAAGATGATCGCAGTACTTATCGGCAGCGTTTGACGGACTTGGGAGGTTTCGCAAAAGACCATCAGCTGTCTTTAATGGTAGATATTTCTGGAAACGCATTAGCAGAAGCGGGCTTTTCCATCGACAATCTGGCGGAACTAAGGGAGATCGGTGTCACTGGTTTACGAATGGATTATGCGATCGACAATCAGCAAATCGCAGCTTTTTCAAAAGAAATGACCATCAGTTTGAATGCCAGTACATTGACGGAAAAAGACATTCGAGAGCTGCAGGCGTATGGAGCCGATTTTACTCGTTTGGAAGCTTGGCACAATTATTACCCCCGACCAGAAACGGGACTGGATGTTGGCTGGTTTCAGGAGAAGAACCGCTGGTTGAAAGCACAAGGCTTTTTCGTCCAAGCCTTTGTTCCAGGGGATGCCAAGAAACGCGGACCGTTATTTCAAGGATTACCCACACTGGAAAGACACCGCAACTGGTCGCCTTTTGCCGCAGCGATCGACTTATTGGCAACTGGCTCAGTCGATGCTGTTTACATTGGCGATGGCATGGTTTCTGAAAAAAGTGCCCAGCAGTTTGCGACGTATCTGCAAGAAGCGCGGATCGTTTTGCGGGTTAAAGATCTTGGTTCCACTTACTTTGAACACGTCTTAGGGAATCACCAAAATCGTTACGATGAAGCTCGGGATGTCTTGCGCAGCGCCGATGCCCGTTTCAATGCCATTCCAGAAGTCAAACCTGAACTTAGTCAAGAGCGGCCAGTGGGGGCTGTGACGATCGATAACCAAGAGTACTTACGCTATATGGGAGAGATCCAGGTGTGCAAACGACCTTTGCCGGCAGACCCAAAAGTCAACCTCGCCGCTCAGGTGATACCAGCCGATCTGCCGTTGATCCAACAAATCAAAGCAGGGATGCGATTTAAATTAGAAAGAGATGATTCCGATGAATAAAATCAATTTAGACAAATTAACGACCGAACGACGCAATAGTGAAACGAGCAATTTAGATGAAATGACGATTTTAGAAGCGTGTCAAAAAATGAACCAAGAAGATCAAAAAGTTGCCTATGCGGTGGAAAAAGAAATTCCTAGTATTGAAAAAGTGATTGAACAAACCATCGTCGCTTTTAAAAAGGGCGGACGCTTGATTTATCTTGGCGCTGGGACGAGTGGTCGATTAGGCGTCTTGGATGCGGCCGAATGTGTCCCAACCTTTGGGGTATCACCTGAGATGGTGGTCGGTCTGATCGCTGGTGGCGAAGAAGCGATGACGGTCGCTGTCGAAGGAGCAGAAGACTCTTTAATGCTAGGCAAACAAGACCTTGTCGATTTGAAGTTGAACCAAAATGATATGGTGATCGGGATCGCTGCCAGTGGCAGAACCCCTTACGTGATTGGGGCGCTTGACTATGCCAATGAGCTCGGTGCCACAACGGCAACGATCGCTTGTAATAAAGACGCGGAGATCTCTCAGCATGCCAGCTTTCCAATCGAGGTCGATTGTGGACCAGAATTTCTGACAGGTTCGACTCGTTTGAAATCTGGGACTGCCCAAAAACTGATTTTGAATATGATCTCGACGTTATCGATGGTAGGGATCGGCAAAGTCTACAATAATTTGATGGTCGACGTGAAAGCGACCAACGAAAAATTGGTGGAACGCTCAAAACGGATCATCATGCAGGCGACTGAAGCTGATTATGAAACAGCCGCCGCGGCATTTGAAGAAGCAGATCAGAATGTCAAATTGGCGATCGTGATGCTGTTGACTGATAGCACGAAAGACGAAGCACAAGCAAAACTTGCCACGGCACAAGGGTTTGTCAAAACGGCGTTAGGAGGAGAAAAGTAATGGCAAAAGAAACACTGACGGTAGAAGAGTTAGCGGAGAAGATTTTTCAAGAAGCCGGCGGAATGGACAACGTAGAAACAGTCAATCACTGTATGACTCGCGTACGAATGACCGTCCGCGACCACGACAAGGTCGATCAACAAGGGTTAAAAGAGATTCCCGGTGTGATGGGTGTGGTCAATGATGAGCAGCTGCAAGTCATTATCGGACCAGGGAAAGTCAACAAAGTAGCCAATGCAATGGTGGCAAAAGCTGGTGTTGATTTAGGGCAAGAGATCCCACCGCAAAAATCAGGCAAAGAGGCGCTATCAGAAAAAACGGCAGAGATGAAAGCAGCCCAAAAAGCAAAACAAAAATCATCACCATTAAAGTCGCTGCTGAAAGATATTTCTAATATCTTTGTTCCAATGATTCCAGCCTTCGTTGGTGCAGGACTCGTCGCAGGGATCGCTTCTGTCCTGACCAATATGATCACGGCTGGCCGATTAGATGGAGATACTTGGAATTATTATGTCATGATTTTAAACGTCCTCAGAAATGGGATGTTCACCTATTTAGCGATCTTTACTGGGGTCAATGTAGCGCAGGTCTTTAAAGCCAATCCAACCCTTGGTGGCGTGATCGGTTCGATCATCTTGCTGACAGGTATGAACCCAGAAGCCCCGATCCAAAACTTGTTCACTGGCGAAGCTTTAGCTGCCAACCAAGGAGGGATCATCGGTGTGATCTTCGCAGTATGGCTTTTGGCGAAATTAGAGGCAGTGCTGCATCGAGTGATTCCTGAAGCGATCGATATTATCGTGACCCCGACGTTGTGTTTGCTGACCATCGGTTTGACGGAGATTTTCTTGATCATGCCATTGGCAGGTCTGATCTCTGACAGCTTAGTCGGTTCGATCACTTGGGTCTTGAACGTGGGCGGTGCTTTCTCTGGGTTTGTCTTAGGGGCGGCCTTCCTACCAATGGTCATGTTTGGTTTGCATCAAATTTTGACCCCGATCCACATTCAAATGATCGAAGCAACAGGCAGCACGCAATTATTACCGATCTTAGCCATGGCTGGTGCCGGTCAAGTCGGAGCAGCTTTAGCCTTATGGGTACGACTACGTAAAGACAAAGAGCTTTCTGAAATGATCAAAGGTGCATTGCCAGTTGGGATCTTAGGCATCGGCGAACCATTGATCTATGGAGTGACGTTGCCATTAGGTCGACCATTTATCACTGCTTGTATTGGTGGTGGGATCGGTGGTGCGGTCATTGGCGCTTTGACAAATATCGGCGCAACGGCGATTGGACCATCAGGGCTAGCTTTGATTCCATTGATTGCCAACGGCCGTTGGATGGGTTATATTTTCGGCTTGTTAGCAGGCTATGCTGGCGGCTTCGTTGCCACCTACTTCTTTGGGATTCCGAAAGATCGCTTAGAAGCAGTCAAAGAAAGCGAGGCAGAAGAAGCAAAAACAGCTACAACCGTTACTGTGCAACCGCAACCAAAACAAACGAGTGAAACGGCTGCAAAGGAAATGACAGCAAATCCATCAAAAGAAACGATCGATACCCCTTTATACGCAGTAGCCACAGGCACGACAAAAGCGATCAGTGCATCAAGTGATCCGGTATTTTCGCAAAAAATGATGGGCGACGGGTATTTCGTCTTGCCAGACAATGGTGCGATCTATGCACCAGCAGCAGGAACCGTCACGACGATTTTTCCCACGAAACATGCATTGGGGATCAAGACTGCCAGCGGGCTAGAGATTCTGCTGCACATGGGTGTTGACACCGTCGAATTGCAAGGAGCACCTTTTGAGATCCTGGTGGAGGAAGGCCAAGCCGTGACACCAGCTACCCAAGTTGCCCAAGTCGATTTGGCACAGTTGACGGCTAAAGGCAAAGCTTCTGAGATGCTCGTGATCATCACCAATATGGAGCAAGTAGCCAATATCGAAGGGTTACCAGGAACAGAAACAAAAGCGGGTCAAGCCGTCATGCATGTGGCAACGATAAAATAGTGTTAAAACCTCTATCGGATAAAGATAGAGGTTTTTTTTAAGAAGTTACTAAATAGATTGCGAAAAATTTTCCTTTATGTTACAGTTTCGTTACAAAGGGAGTGATCCCATTCGAGGAGGCAATGAGGATGAAAAAAATAATTTGGTTCGGACTAATGACGCTGGCTTTTTCACCACTGATGGTTCATGCAGATGAAACAGCTACGAGTGAAAGTGGCAATCAGGCTGCCGTTAGCGAGACGCTTTCATCAGAGGAGCAATCAGGAACGGATCAGACACAAGCTGCTGTCCAAGAAAGTACAGTAGAAAATCAAGAGACGGATCAATCCGCTGCTTCAGAAACTACGACTACCGAGAATCAAGAACCAGTCGATTCCGAAGCTGTTATTGCCTCGATCCAAGCAGAGACGGGGACACAAGATGTCAATGAGATCAACACGTTAGCCGATGAACCTAGTTCGCTGCGTAGCGCCTTAACCCAAGGGATCACTGAAGGAAGTGTGACCGCATTTACCCAAGAACAGTTGGACCAGTTGACAGATGAAGAATTGACCAATGGCAATCGTCTGGCGCTACGTTATTCCAGTGATGCGATGGGCTTTGATATTGCTTACTTAGCAAAAATCATCGGTGCCTTGTTTGTCGATCAGACGTTATCCTGGGAAGCCATTGAGCCGCAATTGGCTTTTGATGCGAATAGCTACGCCAGTTTTGCTGACTTGATTCCTGTTGTGGATCAGCTGCAAGAATATTTACGGGTCGTCTATCCAGCAGACGGAGTCTTTTTACATTTGAATCAAGCCGTTTCCAACGAATGGATGATCTCAATTTTGACCAATTTAAATCAGATGGAACAAGAGATGCAAGTCGATCCAGGTGCCTTTGTCCCAGGACGGATCTCTTATATCATTCAAGCGGCAAATGATTCCATGTATCTGCCTACAGGCACGCAAACGAGTACGACTGAAGAAGCGACCGCAACATCGACGAGTGCTCAAGAAACAGCGACAACGACTTCTTCGAAAGAGGCCAACGCTACTGCCGATGGTGAAAAAACATTACCTAAAACCAATGAAGCGCCAAGCTATACCTTACTGATCGCAGGTGTTATCCTGCTGCTGATCGTTTTCTTGATTCTATGGCGCCGCAAGAAAAAATGATTGTTATTTATAATCGTCAGAATGAAAAAATAGCAACCTTCGTTTTCCATCAGGGAAACGAAGGTTTTTTGTTTTCAGAAATTTCATTGGTTATTTCTTTTCAAATAACGCCCTTTATAAAAAGACCAGAATCGATTCCTTCATAAAAAAGTCAAATTTAAATTCTTGCATTCTCTGGTGAGGGGTGTATAATGACACAGTGTCATATGACAACGTGTCATATCGAGAGCTGTGATTTATTTTAAATTAGAAAGGAGTTGCTTGTGATGCCGACCGATACATTTTTTCACTTGCCGCCAGAAAAACAAAAGCGCATCTTAAATGCGGCGAAAAAAGAATTCTCAAGACTGCCGCTGAAAGACGCCTCGATCGCCAACATCATCAAAGATGCCGAGATTCCTCGCGGGAGTTTTTACCAATACTTCGAAAACAAAGAAGATCTGTATTACTATTATTTCCATACGTTGAAAAAAAATAGTCAGCGAGATCTGCTGAAATCGATCCAACATGAAAACGGGGATCTGTTTGCGGGGTTCGAATGGTACTTTTCACGGATGATCGCCGAGGTTTTCAAAGGCAAAAACGCAAACTTTTACCGCAATTTATTTATGAGTATGGATTATCGTTCCTTCCATAAAGTCGTGCCAGAGATGCAGCACAAGATGCATCAAGAAAACAAAGCCGATCGGCAGAAGCAGCAAGCCATCTTTTTGTCAGAGGTCGACAAAGATTTATTGAAAGTCAAAGACGACCATGAGTTGAAAATGCTGATCCAGCTGCTGATGCATACTGTCTTTTCGACGATTGCCGAAGCCTATCGCCAATCAGCGTTTGATCCAGACTATGATCCTGCCGAAGCGATCGCTGATTTCAACAGTAAAGTCCGCTGGTTAAGAGAGGGCGCAAAAAAAGAAAGAGGGGAAACCTATGATTAAGCTGATAAAACGCGTATCCGTCATTTCCATAATCATGGCAGTGGTGTTTATGGTGATCCAAGTCGTTTCTGATTTGTATCTACCGACATTGACTTCCAATATTATCAACAATGGGGTGGCGACAGGCGACATTGATTACATTTGGAAAACCGGCTTTTACATGATCGGCTTTTCATTGATCAGTATCATCGCCGCTTTAGGAAATACGTATTTCGCAACAAGAGAATCACAAAAATTAGGACAAAAACTACGTTCGGACATTTACCAAAAAGTTGAGAATTTTTCTTCTCGATCTTTTGATAAATTTGGGACCGCATCGTTGATTACAAGAACCACCAACGACGTCAACCAAATTCAAATGGTGACGCAAATGTTTTTACGTATGATGATCAATGCACCGATCACACTGATTGGGGCGAGTTTCTTGGCCTATCAAAAAGATGCCCAATTAACACGAATCTTTTTAGTCGTTATTCCTATCATGCTAGTATTGGTCGGCGGTATTATGTATTTTGCCGTTCCTTTATTCAAAAGTATGCAAAAGAAAACCGACCGTTTGAACTTAGTCTTTCGTGAAGGCTTGACGGGGGTCCGCGTTATTCGGGCATTTGACAAGACGGATTATGAAGCGAATCGCTTTGATGAAGCCAACAAAGATTACACCCACACCGCGATTAAAGTAAACACCATCGTGGCATTGATGATGCCATTGATGACGTTGATCATGAGTGGGACGAACATTGCCATCACATGGTTTGGGGGACATTATATTGCCGAAATGACCTTAGAAGTCGGAAACTTGATTGCGTTTATGACCTATGCAATGCAAATTTTGATCAGCTTTATGATGCTGTCCATGATCTTCGTGATGGTGCCAAGAGCCCAAGCATCAGCTGACCGGATCAACGAAGTCTTAAATGAAGAAGATGAAATTCTCGATCCAAAAACACCAGCGACATTGAGCTTACAAGGGGACCAAGCAACCTTGGCCTTTGGCCATGTGGCGTATCGCTACCAAGGCGCTGAGAAATTGGCGTTGGAAGATATCGATTTTCAAGCAAAATCTGGTGATTTTGTTGCCATCATCGGTGGGACGGGCTCAGGGAAAACGACCTTAGTCAATCTCTTGCCTCGTTTGTACGATGTGGAGTCTGGTGCAATCAAAATCAATGGGGTCAATATTGCAGAAGTCACCCAGCACAATCTACGAGAAGTCGTGGGCTTTGTTCCGCAAAAAGCGGTACTGTTTTCTGGTACCATTCGTGAAAATATGAAATACGGAAAACCCGATGCATCAGATGAAGAAATCTGGCAAGCCTTAGAGATCGCCCAAGCCAAAGATTTTATCTCCGAACTGGCAGATGGCTTAGATAGCCGTGTAGAACAAGGCGGCGGCAACTTCTCTGGTGGACAACGTCAACGTTTAGCGATCGCTCGTGCGTTAGTGAAACAAGCAGATGTCTATGTCTTTGATGATTCCTTCTCCGCACTGGACTTCAAAACCGATGCCAACTTACGAGCAGCGCTGAAACGCGACATGCAAGACAGCATTATGGTCGTGGTTGCCCAACGGGTCAGCACCGTCATGGATGCCGATACGATCTTAGTATTGGATGAAGGAAAACTCGTAGGAAAAGGGACCCATGAATCATTAATGGCAGACAATGAAACCTACCAAGAAATCGTTTCTTCACAATTGAGAGAGGAGGATCTTGCATGAGTGAAAAGAAAACAACAACACAACACCGTGGCGGACCAATGGGCGGCGGTCCAGGCCGTAACATCGGTGCCAAAGGACCAAAACCAAAAAACTTTTGGGGGACGGTCAAACGGCTTTTCGGGTACATGTCGAAACGCTCCATCGCTATCATTGCCGTCTTCGTTTTAGCGATCGCAGCCGTGATCTTCCAAATCCAAACACCGAAAATTTTAGGAGAAGCGACCACTGAAATTTTTAAAGGTGTCATGATCGGTGCGCAGCAGATGCAAGCCGGCCAACAGGTAACAGAATTTCCTATCGATTTTGAGAAAGTTGGTCAAATCATTTTGATCGCGATCGGCATGTATGTGATTTCAGCCGTCTTCAACTTTCTACAACAGTTTATTATGACCCGTGTCTCGCAACGGACGGTTTATGAGCTGCGTCGTGACTTAGATGAAAAAATGAACCGCTTGCCGATCTCTTACTATGATACTCACTCAAATGGGGATATCATGTCACGGGCGATCAATGATATGGATAATATCGCAAGTACCCTGCAACAAAACTTGACCCAATTTATTACGAGTGTCGTGACCTTTATCGGGGTTTTGTGGATGATGCTGACGATCAGTTGGCAACTGACTTTGGTTGCTTTAGCAACGGTTCCTTTAAGCTTGATCGTCGTGATGATCGTCGCACCAAAATCGCAAAAATTCTTTGCGGCACAACAAAAAAGTTTAGGATTGCTCAATGACCAAGTCGAAGAAACTTACGGCGGTCATACCGTTGTCAAAACCTTCAACCATGAAGCTGCCGATCAAGTCGTTTTTGAAGAAGAAAATGACCGTCTGTATTCCGCTGGTTGGAAAGCCCAATTTATTTCAGCGATCATTATGCCCTTGATGAACTTCATTAAAAACTTAGGCTATGTCTTCGTGGCTGTCCTTGGTGGGATCAAAGTGGCGAATGGGAACATGACGTTAGGGGATGTGCAAGCATTCTTGCAATACACCAATCAATTCTCTCAACCAATCACTCAAATCGCTAGCTTACTAAACACCATCCAATCAACCGTTGCATCTGCCGAACGGGTCTTTGAAGTCTTGGATGAAGAAGAAATGACTGATGAGCCTTCTGGATTGCCAGTGGAAGACAGTGAATACAAAGTTCGTTTCGATCATGTTCAATTTGGTTATGCGCCAGACAAATTATTGATGACCGATTTTAATCTGGATGTTAAAGCTGGTGAGATGGTGGCTATCGTAGGACCTACCGGCGCTGGGAAAACCACGCTGATCAATCTCTTGGAACGTTTTTATGATGTTTCTGGCGGTAGCATTCGTTACGATGGCAAAGATACCCGAGACTTGACTCGTGATGAGTTGCGTAGTAATATCTCGATGGTGCTGCAAGATACGTGGTTGTTTACTGGTTCCATCTATGACAACATTCATTATGGAAATGAAAAAGCAACCAAAGAGCAAGTGATCGCTGCGGCGAAAGCTGCCCATGTGGATGATTTTGTTCGCAAATTGCCAGAAGGCTATGATACGGTCTTGAATGAAGAAGCCAGCAACATCTCCCAAGGTCAACGTCAGCTGATCACGATCGCCCGCGCCTTCTTAGCGGATCCCGACGTTTTGATTTTGGATGAAGCAACTTCTAGTGTCGATACGCGGACGGAGATCTTGATCCAAAAAGCAATGGGTCGTTTGTTAGAAAATCGGACCAGCTTTGTGGTTGCTCACCGTCTCTCTACGATTCGTGATGCTGACAATATCATCGTGATGAATCACGGGTCCATTGTTGAGACTGGAAATCATGAGGAATTGATGGCACAAAACGGTTTCTATGCAGACCTGTATAACAGTCAATTTTCAGAAGAAGTGGCGTGATCCACTGTTTGTAATGAAAGAAATTCTTCCCCAAATGATGATAAACAGACCGCCAAAGGTTGACTGAAAGAAAGCAGTGATTGTCACTGCTTTCTTTTTTTTATGAATTTTTATCGCTTTAATTTAAATATTCATTGCAATTAACTAGATTAAAATGTATATTAATACATAATTTCGAATAATCCAAGACAAGGAGTGAACCCAATGAGTCATCTTTTTCCTAATTACAGCCGTTTACCCATCGACATCCAGCAAGGCAACGGCAGCTATGTGGTAGATTCGCAAGGCAACCAATATTTAGATTTAACAAGCGGCATCGGGGTCGTTAATCTCGGTTATGGGCATCCCAAAGTGCAAGCCGCGTTGATGACACAAGCAGAGCAGATTTGGCATGTGCCGAATTTGTATGACAGCCAGTTGCAAGAAGAAGTTGCCCAGAAGCTGACCCAACATCAAAAGAGCGCCTCAGACGAACCGTATCTGGCTTATTTTTGCAATAGTGGCGCTGAGGCGAACGAAGCTGCTTTAAAGCTGGCTCGCAAAGCGACTGGCCGCAGCAAAGTCATTAGTTTTGAACAATCTTTTCATGGTCGAACCTTTGGGGCGATGTCTTTGACTGGGCAAAGTAGTATCCATGATGGGTTTGGACCGTTAGTACCAGAGATGGTGTATGTACCCTTTAATGACCTTGAGGCATTGCAAGCCGTTTTAGATGAGCAGACGGCAGCCGTGTTTTTAGAATTGATCCAAGGCGAAGGCGGTGTAATCCCTGCTGAGGTGGCGTGGGTCCAAGCGGTGGCAGCCCTTTGTCAGGAGTTGGGGGTATTACTGGTGGTGGATGAGATCCAAACCGGGATGGGGCGGACAGGAACCCTGTTTGCTTTTGAAGGATATGGCATTGAACCTGATCTTTTTACCGTAGCAAAAGGGCTTGGTAACGGGATCCCTGTCGGAGCGATGCTAGGCAAAAGCCATTTGCAAACGGCTTTTGGACCCGGTAGTCACGGTTCGACCTTTGGTGGCAATAAATTAGCGATGGCTGCTGCTAGTGCTGTTTGCAGTGTGTTGCAAGAAGGGGACATTCAAGTCAATGTTCACTTGCGCCAGCAGCAGTTTCTCGACGGATTGCAAGGACTATCTAAGGTACAGGCGATTCGTGGGAAAGGATTGATGATCGGTATCGAATTAGCCGATTCGGAAAGCTTGCAATCCGTGTTGACCCAACTGCGAAACCAAGGCCTCCTCGCATTAAAGGCGGGAACCAAAGTTTTGCGCTTGCTGCCGCCCTTAACGATCTCGCAAGAGGAAACGACAGCAGCCTTGGCGATTTTGCAAGCTGTCTTAGCATAATTGCATAAAAATAGATTTTTCGGGCTTTTTTTCTTATAAAAACCGAATAATAGCGAATTTATTTTGAATAGTTTTATAAATAACCATTGACAGAGCGATGGGAGTTTCTTATAATCTTAAGTAAATTCTTTTGAGGAGTGACGTGTTTGAAGGCAGCAATCGTTGGTGTAACAGGGTATACCGGAATTGAATTGATTCGTTTGATCCAGCAACATCCCCAATTGGAGGTGGGCACCTTGCATAGTCATTCTATGCATGAAAATTCATCTGTTTTGTATCCTCATTTAATTGGACTGACAGAGCGGCTAATCGAACCTTTTGATGCAGAAAAAATCCAAAAGGAAAATCAACTCGTGTTTTTTGCGACTCCTGCTGGAATCAGCAAAGAACTCGCAGCGACTTTTGTCGCAAATGACTTTCCAGTGATTGACCTTTCTGGTGATCTGCGATTGAAGGATCGGGATAGCTATCAAAAATGGTATCACCAAGAAGCTGCACCTGCCGAGTTGTTGGCACAAGCGACTTATTCGCTGCCTGAGTTTGCACCTACTCCTGGCAATTTGATCGCCAATCCAGGCTGTTATGCGACTGCTGCTATTTTAGCTGCTGCGCCGTTGGTTCAGCAAAAACTATTCAGCGGTACGTTGATTTTTGATGGCAAGTCGGGTTTGTCGGGTGCTGGTAAGAAATTGACGGACAGCAGTCACTTTGCAACCGCTGCGGATAACATGACGATGTATAAGCCAAATCAGCATCAGCATATTCCTGAGATCATGCAGCAGTTTCAGCAATGGGATCAAGCAATGCCGCCGATCCAATTTTCTACCAGCTTACTGCCTGTCAAAAGAGGGATCTTTATGACGCTTTATGCGCCTATCAAAGACGCGATTTCGCAAGAGGACATCTGTGAGCAGTACGTAAAAACGTATCAAGACCATCCGTTTGTCCGAGTGCAACCGTTAGGAAAGCTGCCCGAGCTGCGGCAAGTGACGGGAACGAATTTTTGTGACATTGGCATATGTTTCAATCCGCTGACCCAAGTGTTGACCGTTGTCGCAGTGATCGATAATTTAGGCAAAGGGGCTGCTGGCCAAGCGATCCAAAACTTCAATCGATGGGCAAAGATACCAGAAACGACTGGTCTTATGCAAGCACCGTTATATCCATAAAATAGCCAACAGACGCGTGAGGATACTCGTGTCAGCCAGTGGACAATCCGCAAAAAGGTGGCAGTAGGAGGAAAGAAAATGAAAGAAATCGAAGGAACGATCGCAACCCCCAAAGGTTTTTTTGCCGACGGTCTGCATTGCGGTCTGAAGAAAGAGAAAGTCGATCTTGGTTGGATCGTCTCTGAAGTGCCAGCCAGTGCTGCGGCAGTCTTTACCACCAATCAAGTACAAGCGGCACCCATTCTCGTTACAAAGGAAAAAATGCAAGCAGGCACCTTGCAAGGCGTGATCGTCAATGCGGGCAATGCCAATGCTTGTACCGGGGAGCAAGGTTTAAAAGATGCACAAGAGATGGCAGAATTGGCAGCAGCCCAGCTGCATACGAGTCCCGAAGCCTTTGCGGTAGCCTCCACCGGGATCATTGGTAAGAGCTTACCGATGGAAAAAATCACTGCAGGGATTCAGCAACTAAACAGGCAAGGGGATGCCCACCGATTTCAACGAGCGATTTTGACGACGGATCTGACTGAAAAAAGCAGTGTCATCCAATCAACGATCGCTGACAAAACGGTGACTGTTGCGGGCTGTGCCAAAGGGTCTGGTATGATCCATCCCAATATGGCTACGATGCTGGCCTTTGTTACGACGGATGCGGCGATCGCTCCAGCACTCTTGCAAGCACTGCTGAAAGAATTAACCGACGTTACCTTCAATCAAATCACGGTCGATGGCGATACATCCACCAATGATATGGTGTTAGTTTTAGCCAACGGGTTAGCCAAAAATCCAACGATTGAAGCTGACACGCCAGCTTATCATGAGTTTAAAGGGATGCTCAAAGCAGTTCTGACCGCACTAGCCAAAGCAGTTGCAAAGGACGGAGAAGGCGCCAGCAAATTGATCGAAGCTCACACGAGTGGAGCTGTGACCGATGAAGCAGCCCGAATGATCAGCAAAACCATCGTTGGTTCGCCACTGGTCAAAACAGCCCTCTTTGGCAAAGACCCGAACTGGGGGCGTATCTTATGTGCAGTGGGCTATAGTGGGCAGCCGATCGACCCAGCAACGGTATCGATTGCATTAGCCGACATTCCCGTCTTTGTCCAAGGGACACCGGTAGCTTTTGACGAAACCATCATGCAAGAACAGTTGGCGGAAAATGAAGTCAAAGTCGCTGTCGAGCTGAAAGAAGGGACAGGCGTTGGCACCGCTTGGGGCTGTGATCTGACGTATGACTATGTGAAAATCAACGCACTATATCATACCTGAAAGAAATCAGGTACTAGACAAAAAGGAGCGAGTAGATGGAAACGATCGTAGTAAAAATCGGCGGTGTCGCCTCAGACAATTTAACCCCGTCATTCTTTGAGACGATAGCAGACTGGCAAGCTGCGGGCAAAAAAGTAGTCATCGTCCATGGCGGCGGTCACTACATCTCAGAAATGATGGAGAAAATGGCGTTGACAGTCACGATCAAAGACGGCCTGCGGGTGACCGACCCCCAGACGCTTGAAGTAACTAGAATGGTCCTTTTGGGACAAGTTCAACCGCTGATCACGACCGCTTTCCAGCAAGCTGGGTTCCATGCCGTAGGACTGAATGCTGGCTGTGATCACCTGATTCAAGGAGAAGTCATTAATGAAGAAAAATTAGGACAGGTGGGGAAGGTTCAACAAATCAACGCTGCTTTCCTGCAGCTCTTGACAGAGAAAAAACATGTCCCGATCCTAGCACCGCTAGGAATTACCCCAGAGGGGCAATGGCTGAACATCAATGCCGATGAAGTAGCGTGTCAGGTTGCTGCTAGTTTACAAGCTGAAAAACTATATTTGTTGACGGATGTCCCTGGGATCAAGCAAGAAAGCCAGTGGTTATCGGCTGTTTCTTTTGAAGAGATCCCCCGTTTGATCACCGAAGAAGTAGTCACAGGCGGCATGCTGCCAAAACTAAAAAGTGCGCAGAAAGCCTTGAAAGCAGGGGTAGCTGCCGTTTGTATCACCGATCGAATCGATCGTTTAGGAACCCAGATCCTCGCGGCAAGTCCAGCCGCAGCTGTCTGTAGCTGAAGCCATTAGCAACACCCAAATGCCTCTTCTCTACTCATAAAAATGCAAAATTCTGACTTTTCTGTGCTTTTCTTCTTATTTTCTCTAAAAAAAGAATAAAATAGGTAGGGATTTCATTTGCTAGAATTTCGTTTTATCAGTACAATGAGTACATATGTAAGTAGGGGGAGAAACAATGACAGATTTCTTATTGGGGAGCAGTACGAAGTTGCTGACTGTTGCAATCCGGGTAAAAGACCGCGATCAAGCGATTGCCTTTTATCGGGATGTACTTGGTTTTGAGTTGAAAAGAGAAGAAAATGAATTGGCCATCTTTGGTCTAAAAGGATTAGATAGAGAAGTTTTATGGTTGGAAGAAAGCCCGCGTGCCAACGATCACTTCGGCGAGATCAAAAAAATGCAGCGCATCGTCTTAGCCGTATCCTCATTAGAAGAAGCGGCAACTATCGCGAGCAATGCCCAACAAAAAGCGATTGCTTTCGAAGAAGCTCGTTATGAAGCGAATCAATTAGGCTTTATTATAGCTGATCCAGAAGGGAACAAAATTGAAGTCTTATTTACAGCACCCGCAGGAACTGCGGTACCAAAAGACGAAGCAGAATTGATCAAAGCGGCACCTGCAAAAGCGGCTGGCTTATCAAAAGAAGCTCATTTTGGCAAGCTGTATTTAAACGTCAGTGATCTAGCCAAAGAGCAGCTTTTCTTAGAAGAAAGCTTAGGCTTGAAAACAAAAGAAGCCGAAACGAAGGAATTTATCCTCAATGATGGTGACTTCCAAGTCGGCTTGACTGAAGCACAAGGTGGTACGATCGATTTGCCGACCCATGAGGTGCTTGGCTTAGACTTCTTGAAAATCTCCATCAGTCAAGAAGATATCGATACATTGGAAAAGCACTTGTCTGAGAAGAACCAAGAGTTCTTCATCGACAAAAAACGGAAGTTGTTGACGACCTACGATGCGATCGGTATCGAATGGTGGTTTATCGTTAAAAAATAATAGGTTATGAAAGAAAAAGCAGAGAGGGCGATTCTCTGCTTTTTCTTTTTTTTTGTCAAAAAAAGAAACTTTTGTTTTTATTTCGCACGAAAGAGTGCAAAAACCTGTTACATCGATTTGAAGACCAATCATTGAAAAAACGGTAGTTTATCTGTATTAGCAGAGCAGGTCCAATCTATTTGACTTTTATTGTTTTGTTATTTAATAGTTTGGGTACTTGTTTTAAAACTTAATATAATAGCCATTATGATTCAAAAAACCTAAACATTATATTGAATTGTGGTTATTCTTAATTTATAATAAAAAAGAATCGAGATTCGATGGCTCTGGACGCAGAGATTGTTTGTTGTTTATTTTGTATGCGGTTTCTATTGTGGGTGCGACAAGGTGGAATTGGGAAGACAAGGAGTAGATGTGATGGAAAAAAAGTGGATACAGCGATATTTTGCTCAGTGGGATCTGCAGATGATGGTACTGCCTGCGATCATACTGGTAGGCATTTTTAGTTATATCCCAATGTACGGGATTTTGATGGTGTTTCAACAGTACAATATTTTTGAAGGTATGACAGGCAGTCCATGGATCGGCTTTGATAATTTTCGGCGCTTTTTTAGTGAACCACGTTTTTGGGAAATTTTACGGAATACCATTATGATCAGTGTGCTAAAGATTGCTATTTGTTTTCCAGCACCGATTTTGTTGGCATTGATGCTTAACGAGGTCAAGAACGTTGCCTTCAAGCGTGTGGTGCAGACGATTACTTATCTCCCACACTTTTTATCATGGGTGATCGTGGCGGGGTTTACGATGTCGATTTTATCGATGGATAACGGTAGCTTAAATATTGCTTTGGAGAGTTTAAACCTGATCGATGAACCAATCAACTTTTTATCGATCCCTCGCTATTTCTGGACGATCATCGTTACGACAAATCTTTGGAAATCGATTGGCTTTGGCTCGATCGTCTATATGGCAGCCATTGCTGGGATCGATCCGCAACTGTACGAAGCAGCATCACTAGATGGCGCAACGAAATTTCAGCAAGTCTTTTTGATCACTCTGCCTTCGATCGTTCCAATCATTACGATTTTTCTCATTTTGGAGATCGGCAACTTATTGAATGCGGGCTTTGAAGATTTGCTTTTACTGGGGAGCAATCCAGCTCTTAGAAATGTGGCGGATGTCATTGATACCTATGTGTATCGGGTAGGGATCAGCAACTCTCAATATTCATACGCAACAGCTGTTGGTTTGTTCAAAGCAGTCATTAGTGTCACTCTTTTGAGCGGAGCAAACTTTTTCGCACGCAAAGTGGGTCACAGCTTATGGTAATCAGCAGAGGAGGAAATGAACAATGAAGAAAAATTGGGGCGACCAAGCGATGATGATTTTTATTTACCTCTTCTTGATAACGCTTGCATTCTTGACGTTTTATCCCTTCTGGAATTCGCTGGTGATTTCCTTTAATTCTGGACGTGACACGGTGACTGGTGGGATCACGTTTTGGCCAAGAGAATTCACGTTGGAAAACTATCAGATCGTCTTTCAAGATCAGCGCTTGATGAATGCCTTTTTCATCAGTGTCTTACGGACAGTGATCGGGACGTTTTCATCGATCATGCTGACAGCGATGGCAGCATATGGAATGTCAAAAAGAGAACTGATGGGGCGAAAATTTATTACGATTTTTTTCATCCTCACGATGTTCTTCAGCGGCGGCTTGATTCCAACCTTTTTAGTGGTACGTTCACTTGGACTGATGGATTCTTTTTGGGTAATGATCATTCCTGGTCTGATCAGTGTTTGGAATATGATCATCTTCCGTACGTTCTTTCAGCAACTGCCGAAAGGATTGGAGGATTCAGCGAAAATTGATGGTTGTGGGTATTGGGGCACGTTTTTCCGAATCATTTTGCCGTTATCAGGTCCAGTCATTGCCACTTTGTCGCTATTTACCGCCGTTGGGCATTGGAATGATTGGTTTATGCCAAGCATCTACATTACTTCAGATCATCTCATTCCCTTGCAGACCTTTTTGCAACGAGTCTTGAATTCGAATACGGTGAGTTCGCAAATGAGTCAAATCGATTCTGGCTCAGCAGCACGTTTGGCGGAAATGACTGGTGTCACTGGCAAGTCCTTATCAATGGCAATTATGATGGTGGCGACTTTGCCGATCGTAATGGTTTATCCGTTTGTCCAAAAGTATTTTGTAAAAGGTGTATTGATTGGTTCGTTGAAAGATTAGCAGAGCAGGAGGAACTCTCTTGATTAGAGGGGAGAAGGAACGAAACGTTGAAAGGGGATAAAAGAATGAAAGCAAAGGTATTAAAAAGCGTGCTGTCAGTGACTGCGATGAGTCTCTTACTGGCTGCTTGCGGCAGTGAGTCAGGGACAAAAGAAAGTGATGGGGCGGCAGCAAATGACCGTGACAGTTCGGAGGTCTTTGAATTAGGTAGTGAACCGTTGGAGATCACGATGTTTGGTAATTATGATTGGTACACGATGGATCGTTGGGGAGATGATCCAGCAACTGCTGCTATCAAAGAACTGACCAAGGTAGATATTCGTGCAATCGATGGTGGCGGGAATGCAGCACAGCGGCTAAGCACAATGATCGCTGGCGATGATCTACCTGATTTTATTTGGCTTGATCGAGGGTCGGATGTGGAACGGCTGCGAGAAGCGGGTGCCTTAGTGCCATTTGATGATTACTTGGATAAGTATCCAAACTTGAAAGAATGGGCGGGAGAAGACATCCTGAACATGCTTCGTTCAGAAGACGGCAAACTTTATCAGTTTCCCAACTGGTATAGCTCGGAGCCTTTCGGGAATGCCGGTTATGTCGTCAATAAAGAGATCCATGATGCTTTAGGTGCGCCAGAATTGAAAACAACAGAGGATCTTTATGAGTATTTGAAAGAAGTTCAAACAGAGTTTCCTGATGTCATTCCATTTGAAACAGATGTCAGCGGACAAGGGATCAATGTCTTGTACTCCGCATTTGCAGAAGGGCGTTCACCAGCAGATATCCGCATTCGCGCTGTTCCTGAAGGCGACGTATTGACCTCGATCTTTGCCAATGAAAACTACGTAGAATCGATTGAATATGCGTCAAGACTGTACCGTGAGCGCTTGATGACCCAAGATACCTTGACCCAAGATGCAGATATGGTGGCAGAAAAAGTAACCAGTGGTCGTGTAGCTGTCTATGCGGCTGCCAGCCCGTCCAACTATGCTCGCGATGCCCATTACATCTTGCAAGAACAAAATCCAGATGCGGGGTATTTCTATATCGAGCCGATTGCAAAACCAGGACTAGATCCTGACAATATTTTCCCAGGTTCCTATGAAATGCTAGGGTGGAATGTCAGTGTCATTACTAGAAATGCAGAAGACCCAGAAAAAGTCTTTGCCTTCTTAGACTGGTTGACAGGACCGTTGGGCCAATCGATCTTGATGTTTGGTCCAGAAGGCCAGTATTGGGATGGCTTTGACGAAGAAGGCTATACGCAATTTACGGATGCCTATGCAGAAGACAGTGCAGGCGTTTCGGAGATTGAGCAAGCAACATCAAGTTTCCAATGGAACGGCAACTCCGCCTTTTTAGACAATACCAAAACAAAATTTGAGTTAAATCTTCCAGAAGATCAAATGAACTGGGCAACGAAATGGCAGCATGCCATCACTTGGGACACGCAAAAAGACGACACGGAATTTGCGGCGATCAACCCGATGCCAGACTCACCAGAAGGAATTATTCAGCAACGGATCAACGATATTTTTGAAGAAGCCAATGCTTCAGCGATCTTTGCTGACAGCGATGAAGAAGTGCGTGCCATCTTTGCTGAGGCGGAAGCACAAGCAGCGGGCTATCAAGAGTTGCTGGATTATCAAACAGAGAAATGGCAGCAAAATCTACAAAACTTAGCCCGCTAGAGGGGAAATCAGCTGATTAGAGAAAGGAGGCGGACTGATGGGAAATGAACGATGGTATCGTTGGTATGGTGCCAGTCAAGCGATAGCTAGTATGTTGCTTTTGAATGGCTACTGGTTACTGTTCAATCTGCCCGTTCTATTGCTAGCTTTGGGGCTGATTTTCCCCAGCTCACCTCGTCAGTTTCTTTTCTCTTTGGTTGGTTTGATCATTAGTTTTCCTAGCATTCTTTTGCCAGCGACCTTTGCTTTATTTGGGGTCATGCGGCGCTGGTTGTACTATCAAGAACCACGACAGGCCATCGGAGGGACCTTTTGGCGGCTCTATCGGGAAAATTATCGGCGCAGTTTTGCCGCAGGCCTCTTTTTCGGTAGTCTCGCTTTGCTGCTGATAGGCTCTTATCGCCAAATCGATTCCTTTCAGCTGCCTTTATTGGCTGTCGGTTATTTGTTTTTAAGTAGCATTTTACTCGTGTGGTTGCTGTATTTTATCTGCGACAGTGTGCATTTGGCGGCACCCATGCGGATCGCCATGATCAAAAGCTTTTTCATCATCTTTTGGGCACCGTTGCAGACACTGATGTTACTAGGGCTGTTGAGTGGCCTCGCTTTACTGCTCGTCTTGATCCATCCCTTACTCGCGGGATTGATCGTAGGGGGACTAGGTAGCCACTGTGCCTGTTACAGTTATTTGAGAATCATCCAAAAGGCGCAAGCAAAAGCTGCACCAGCTGACGAGTAATCTATGTAACACTGATTAGAAAAAAATCTGAAAACTATCCTTAATGGGTAGTTTTTTTCATTGCGAAAAGTGCTAAAGTTAGAAACAAGACAAGCCTGAAAGGAGCGAGTATGGAATGATGACAATGTACCCAAAAACAATACAGCTCATTCAAGAAAAAATGCCGACCGTTTTCCCAGGAGCGGTGCTGCGTTTTATCGCTGGTGAAACCCAAGAGACCCATGTATTCGGACAGGCAGCGCTTCTTCCGAAAACCGAACCTATGACGAAAGATCATTTGTTTGATTTAGCCTCATTGACGAAAGTCGTTTGTACAACGAGTGTTCTGTTAAAATTGCGGGATCAAGGAAAAATCGAGATGGAGGCGCCGCTTACTCGTTGGCTGCCAGCGTTTAAAGACAATCGGGTAACGATCAAGCACTTGCTGACGCATACGGCAGCCATCAACACGTGGATTCCTCATCGAGACCAGTTGGCTGCTGCTGCCTTGCGCAAGGCGTATTTGCAGCTTGAAAGCAGTGATACGATCGGTCAAACGGTCAGCTATACGGATACTGGGACGATTTTGCTGGGCTTTTTATTGGAGGAGCTGTATCAAAAACCAGTGACCGAGATTTTTCAAGAAGAAGTCTTGACGCCTTTAGGCATGAAGAACAGCGGCTTTCCGCCTTTTCCTCCCTCACAGCTGCCAATGATCGTGCCTACCCAGCAGCAGCCAGACGGCAGCATCCTTAGAGGAATCACCCACGATCCTAAAGCACGGGTGTTGGGAAACCATGCCGGCAACGCAGGGTTGTTTTCTACCGTGGATGACTTGACGCTTTTCGTTCAACTGTTACTGGCAAATGGTCAGCAGCAAGGAGCGCCGTTTTTCTCAGAAAAAGTCATGCAGGCGCTAGCTCACAGGCAGACGCCTGAAAGCACAAAGCCTCGCACCTATGGTTGGGACTTATTAGGCGCACCGTATCAATTATTTCATACAGGCTATACAGGCACGTTTCTCGCAGTAGATATCCCTAACAAAAAAGCGTTTATTTTCTTATCGAATCGGGTCCATCCAGTGGATCATCGAGAAAGCTATTTGGGTCATCGTGACGAAATCCTGCAATGTTACTTAAAAGAAACTGCCGAATAAGCGGATTCATGCTATAATATGCACGAACAACTAGAGAGGGGAACAATTATGGAACCATTGTTTATGAAACCTGTTTTTCAAGAAAAAATTTGGGGCGGCAGTCGCCTGCATTCTGTTTTTGGTTTTGATTTACCGAGCGACAAGATCGGTGAAGATTGGGCGATCAGTGCGCATCCTCATGGGGTGAGCGTCATTGAAAATGGGCCGTTTAAAGGCAAAACATTGGCGGATCTTTGGCAAGACCATCAAGAACTATTTGGTCATTCAGACGAACCAGTCTTTCCATTATTAATTAAAATTTTAGACGCAGAAGATGATCTATCCGTTCAAGTCCATCCTGATGACACGTATGGGTTAGCCCATGAAGGGGAATTAGGGAAAACGGAATGCTGGTACATCATTGATGCCGAACCAGGTGCGGAAATCATTTATGGCCACCATGCACAAACCAAAGAAGAACTTGCGGAGATGATCGATGCGGGTCGTTGGGATGATTTGTTAACAAAAGTCCCTGTGAAAAAAGGCGATTTCTTCTATGTGCCAAGCGGAACGATCCATGCCATTGGAAAAGGGATCATGATCTTGGAAACCCAGCAGAGTTCGGATACGACTTATCGGGTGTACGACTATGATCGTACCGATGATCAAGGACAAACTCGGGAGCTGCATATCCAACAATCGATCGATGTGACGACGATTCCTGCACGGACGCCAGAATTATCGATCCGTGAGGTCAAACAAGGACAATCAGCAGTCGTTACCTATCTTGAAACGCCATTTTTCAATGTGTATGAGTGGGAAGTACGTGGGAAATTATCGTTGGCACAAAAGGCCGATTATACTTTGATGACCGTGATCGATGGGTATGGGCATTTGATAATCGACGGTCATTCCTATGAACTAAAAATGGGCACGAGCTGCATTTTGCCAAACCCGATCAAGAAATGGGAATTGGTTGGTGAATTGACTGTCATTGCCTCTGAACCTGGAAAAAAATAAAACGATCAGTAAGTGTCGTGAGCCGCACGAGCAAAACAGCACACGTTCCTGATTTTTCGTAAGGCTGAACTCGTTCAGCTGCCTGTCATCATTGGCGATTTTTCCGCTTTTGACTGACAGGTTTTTTCGTATGGACACTCACGATAGACGTCTGAGGAAGATTTGTTATAATGGCAGTAATGAAGGATAGGTGAAAAGAATGGTTTACTTAGATCATGCAGCAACGACACCGCTGCATCCAGAAGTGATCAAAGTGATGAGTGAAACGATGCAGACATTTTTTGGCAATCCATCAAGCATTCATCATTATGGTCGAGACGCCCACACCCAATTAGAATTGGCTCGTCAAGCGATCGCTCAGCAGCTAGGAGTCAAAGAACATGAGATCATTTTTAATAGTGGTGGTACCGAAAGTGATAATACAGCAATCATCGGTACAGCTCTTAGCAAACAAGCACAAGGCAAACATATCATTACGACCCAGATCGAACATCCGGCGGTCATTGAGAGTATGCGCTATTTAGAAGGCTTAGGCTTTGAGGTGACCTATTTGCCCGTAGATCAAAAGGGGCAATTGGCCGTCAGTGAAGTTGAGGCTGCCTTACGTCCCGATACGATTTTAGTATCCATAATGACGGCAAACAATGAAACGGGCAATTTGCTGCCGATTGCAGAAATTGGGGCCCTTTTACGGGAGCATCCCGCCGTGTTTCATACCGATGCCGTGCAAGCTTATGGCAAGATCCCGCTTGAAATCAATGAAAACAGTATTGATCTTCTAAGCATTTCTGCTCACAAAATCAACGGACCAAAAGGGATCGGCTTTTTGTATAAACGAGATGGCTTGTCGCTGCCTGCGCTACTCCATGGCGGCGAGCAAGAAGAAAAACGGCGAGCAGGGACGGAAAACTTAGCAGCCATCATGGGAATGGCCAAAGCAGCTTCTTTGCATACCCCCGAAGCGCAGCAAGCAGCGGCGGAACAATATCAAACGTTTGCCGATGTACTGATGGAGACCTTAGCAGCACAAGGCGTCGATGTTCAGTTGAATGGTGATCCAGCACACAAATTGCCGCATATTTTGAATCTGCGTTTCCCAGGTGTCAGCAGTGACTTGCTGCTGATGAAATTGGACTTAAAAGGGGCTGCCATCTCGACAGGCAGCGCTTGTACGGCGGGCAATGTAGAGCCCTCCCATGTGCTCGAAGCGATGGTGGGCAAAGAGCATCCAGCTATTCGGGAATCGGTCAGAGTCAGCTTTGGCTATGGCAACACATTGGCGGAAATCGAAGCATTTGCTCAGCTATTAGCAGAAACTGTCTTAGCCACGAAAAAGTAGGAGAACAGCTAGCAATCTCGCTGAAAACTATTTATAATGAAAGAAATGATGTTAAAGAGGTGAAGAACATGGCATTTGAAACAACAGCAACCGTTTTAGGCGCAGCAACCCAATACCGCATTGCTCCTGAAGCAAAAAAATATACGTTGCGGGACAATGGCTTTACAGAAACGAACGGCGGCAACTTCCAATTGATTCGCGGCCTTGAAGCAACACCCCAAAGCAAAGAAGGCTTTAAATTAAAAATCACTGTTGCAAAAGATCTGCAAACCTTCAAGATGTCCATCACGACAGCCAATGGGTTAAAAGCAGTCAACATTTTCAAAGATGAACAGCACAAAATGCTGCAAGAAAAATTTTACTTTTTAATGGATGGTTTTATCAGCCGCGGGTTGTTTGTCAAAGCGTAAGCTTTTGTCAAAAGTAGCTATATCATTCAAAGGGCAAGAAGTGTGTCACTCCGCCAAGCAGGCATGGGATTGATACACTTCTTTTGTATCTTTGGCGGTTTCTTTTTATACTATAGAAAACAAACCCAAGGTGTTCGCAGGAACAGGATGAGTTAAGACGAGAAAGAGGGAATCAAGATGAAACGAACCTTAAACAAGCAATCAGTGCTAGCCGTCGGCATGGGGACTTGGCATATGGGGGATGACCCAGCCAAGGAAAAAGCCGAGATCGATGCGTTGCAAGCGGGCATCAAAGCTGGAGCGGCTGTCATCGATACCGCAGAAATGTACGGCGAGGGAAACGCAGAAACGCTAGTTGGCAAGGCGATCCAGCCCTTTACACGAGGGGATCTTTATTTGATTTCAAAAGTCTATCCCTGGAATGCCTCCTCAGATGAATTGCCGAAAGCTTTAGACCGCAGCTTAACGCGTTTAGGCACCGACTATCTTGATCTGTATCTGCTCCACTGGCGAGGAGATGTGCCGTTAGCAGAAACAGTTGACGCACTAGAAGCTGCCAAAGCCTTTGGAAAAATTCGCGCATGGGGCGTCTCTAATTTTGACGTGGCAGATATGGAGGAGCTGTTGCGGTTAGAAAACGGCGATCAATGTGCCGCCAACCAAGTACTCTATAATTTAGGTGCCCGGGGGATCGAATACGATCTTTTGCCTTGGCAGGCAGAGGCTGAGATTCCTGTGATTGCCTACTCACCCATTGCTCAAGGCGATCGGCTAGGACACCACTTCAAAAATGATGAAGTGTTGAAAGAGCTGGCAGAAGCCAAAGGCTGCACGATCTTTCAGTTGCTTTTGGCATGGACCCTTCGACAACCCCACGTCTTAGCGATCCCCCAAACCAGTGACTCGCTGCATATGCTGCAGAACATTGAAGCTTGCAAAATCGTTTTTTCCCAAAGCGAATTGGCAGCAATCGATGCGCGGTTTCCTGCACCGACGAAAAAGCAGCCGTTAGCGATGATTTAAAGACGCTGATCACAGAAAAAGCACCAAGGTAAGGAGCGACTATGAAATTTTTTACGTCTGATACCCACTATTTTCATGCAGCCTTGCTCGGGGACAATGACTTTGCCCCACGCCCCTTTGAGACAGTGACGCAAATGCATGAAACGATGATCGCCAGCTGGAATGAGGTCGTGGCGGATAAAGATGTCGTCTATCATTTAGGGGATGTCGCGATGCACCCTGATTACGAAGCGGGCTTTCCAGAAATTGCTGCGCTGTTAGCACAGCTGCAGGGCAAAATCGTTTTTATCAAAGGCAATCATGATACCCGAGCTTTCTTTGCGTACTTGCGCAAGCATGATCCTGGTTGTTTGGGAGCCGAAAAGTATGCGTTTGAAGATGTCGGTGTCTTGCTGAAGTTTGCTCATCAGCAATTTATACTGACCCATTATCCTATGCTGCTGGGGATCACCAAAAACAGCCGCAATCTGCATGGGCATATTCATCATCACAGTGTACCGATCGCTGAGAATCTCAACGTAGGAGTCGATGCACCAGAATTGGCGTTTCTGCCACAGCCGCGTCCTTTTGGTCGGCCAGTTTCCGAAAATGAACTGGCGGTGTTGTATCATGCAAAACAACAAGAACTTACTAAGCTGGCTCGTTAACAGATAACAAAAAAAGCAAGCGTCCAAACAGATTTGGGCGGCTTGCTTTTTTTGTGATGACTTTGACAGCAAGCTTTGATTAAGGAAATTTTTTTGATAAAAATAAACTTTATATGTAAAAAATAATCGATTCCAAGAGTTATTATTTGATGGATATTTAAGAAATGTGTATGCTTTAAGTAGAAAGCAGTAAAGGAGGTTGCCAATGCGTAAGATTTCTAAAGTGATTTTTATCATCGGATTGCTTTTACTCTTACTTGTCTTTTATTTTGGGATCATCGCCAATCAGCAAGCGGCTTCATTGCCTGTTTACTTGATTCCTTTGGATGAATATCCTTGGGTCGGATCTTCCATGAGTATGCTGCTCTTTTGGTTATCTGTTGGCTTTGCCATTTTCACCGTGATCGCGCTCTTTGTCGTTTTGTTTTATCCAAAACGTTCGGACAGCTTGATCATTTCCCATAAAACAGGCGATTTAGTGATTCAGAAGAAGGCGTTAGAGCATTTTGTGCTTGAACGGGTGAAACAAGCAGATTTCATCCATCAGCCATCTGTAAAAATCAAAATCGTCAAGAATAAAGTATCCGTAAAAATCGATGGAGAAATGAAACAAACAGCAGCCATCCCGCAAAAACAAGAAGCATTGGTTGGTGAGATCAGCAGCAGTCTGCAGCAGCTTTTCGGTATCGAAAGCAATATCCAAACGGAAGTTGTCTTAAAAGATACGCAAGAAACGCCAGCAGCCCATGACCAGCCGCGTGTAGTTTAGGAGGAACAGGTATGAGTGAATGGTTCTACCACTATAAGATCCCGCTTATCTTTGCAGGTTTCGGTTTGATCCTAGCGATCCTGTTTCTAACGATCGGCTTTTTGAAAACCATACTGCTGGTGCTGTTTACGGCACTAGGTATGTATCTGGGATTTTATCTCAAAGAAGTCGGATTCTTTGAACAATTTCAAAGACCGCGCCGTTAACTTTGGTAACATTATTTGTTTAATTTATATCAAGATTATAGTAGGAGGAATGTACGATGGAAAACCAAACAAAACCAACAACAGGTGTTAAAGGAGAATTAACTTACGAAGACAAAGTGATTCAAAAAATCGTAGGCATTGCATTAGAATCTGTAGACGGACTCTTAACAGTCGATGGCGGTTTCTTCTCAAATATTGCAGGTAAATTAGTCAACACCGATGATGTGACTTCAGGGATCAACGTTGAAGTTGGGAAAAAACAAGTGGCAGTCGATCTTGATATCGTTGCAGAATACGGCAGCGACATGACCACGATCTACGACCAAATCAAAGAGGTTGTTTCAACACAAGTCAACAAAATGACGAATTTAGACGTCATCGAAGTAAACGTGAACGTAGCAGATGTCAAAACACGTGAACAATTCGAAAAAGACTCTGAAACAGTTCAAGACAAAGTAAGCAGTGCGGCAGAAACAACTGGCGACTTTGCGTCAAAACAAACACGTAAAGCCAAAGGTGCCTTCAACCGAACAACGACGCGTATTCAAGAAAACAACGAACCACGCGTTCAATAATAGTAAGATAAGCAAAGACTAGCTTCGGCTAGTCTTTTTTTGTCGCAAAAATGGCGTGTTTTTGCAGCTTCAGCCCATCAGAACATCAAAGCCAAAAGCTCCAATAATGGATTCCTTCTGCTTGAAAGACATCGTTAGGATAGCTTTTCTCATAATGGGCTTTTTCGGGGGAATCATTAGGATCGAATACTTGAACATTTCCTTCTTTGTTCAAAGCCAATACCATGATATGTCCTGAGGTCGTAAAGGTTCCTGCTTGAACCGAGACCACAACGGGAATGCCTTGTGTCATTTTCTCATAGGCAGCCGCAAAGGAACTTCCTAAATCGGCAAATTGGTAACCAAAAGCTTCGGCAAACTGAGGAAAGATTTGCCAACTCGTTCCTTGTTTGGGAAGATAAAATTGATCGCCAGCCCACTTTAATAGTTTGTCAGGATTCGATGGATGATCCGTCCAAAAAGAATCGATCATCGCTAAAGAAGTAATAGCGCACCCGTTTGCTGCAAACGTATTTTGCGTTTCTCCATATCCATATGTGTCATTGCCCCAGCGTTGATCGGTTTGTACAATCAACGACAGTTGCTGCGTGTCTGCCATCGCTTGTTGAATCGCTTGATTGGCTTGGTGAGTGAACTCTTTTGAGACAAGCGCTGTCTGATCAAACGCAGCATCCCTGACCTGATCAATCACGTAATGAATGACAAAAACACCACCGATGAGAAAAAGCAGTAGCGCAAGGCTCTTTCTTTTCTTTCCGTCGTTTCTCCTAGTTTTCGATATCCCTGTGTGTGATCTCATGAAATGCCCCTCCTCATAAAGTAGTATCTAAAAGAAGTATAGTCTTTTTCTGATAGCGGCATTTCTACATTTCCTGAAGAATTCCATACGATTTTATGACAAACGACCGTTTAAAAAGTAAGTTGTTGTCGTTTGGACAGCTGTCGATGAAAGACACAAAAACAGCGCTTCTTCTATTAGACTGAGTGGGGGAATAACGAACAGCAACTTCTCTCCAGATGACTTTTCTAAAAATGATTTTGCCCCCTAGTGATTTATTACGCCAAGAACAGCAGTAATAAGAGGACGGCTGTGGATCGAATGAAATAAGAACTTATCTAGTAACAAGGAATTTATAAGAAAAGACAGCAAACAGTGAACTTTTTTGTGTTTTGTTGTATAATGCAAATTACTGAAAAGTTGCGACCTTCAAATCGTAGATGATTTCAGAATCTATAATTGAAATGATGGTGAAACGATCATGTCTAACGAAAACACCCGTGTGGTGGTTGGAATGAGTGGCGGGGTAGACTCGTCAGTAACAGCACTTTTGCTGAAAGAACAAGGGTATGATGTTGTCGGGATCTTTATGAAAAATTGGGATGATACCGATGAAAACGGTGTTTGTACCGCAACAGAAGACTACAAAGACGTAGCCAAAGTGGCTGCGCAAATCGGGATTCCTTATTATTCAGTGAATTTCGAAAAAGAATATTGGGACCGTGTATTTGAATATTTTCTTGCAGAATACCGTGCCGGACGGACGCCAAATCCAGATGTCATGTGTAACAAGGAAATCAAGTTCAAAGCCTTTTTGGATTATGCGATGGATCTTGGTGCCGATTATGTAGCAACTGGCCATTATGCGCAAGTGACCGTTGATGAAAACGGCGTGACTCATATGTTGCGAGGCGTGGATAACAACAAAGATCAAACGTATTTCTTAAGCCAATTGTCACAAGAACAATTGAGCAAAACCATGTTCCCACTAGGCGGCATGGAAAAATCAGAAGTACGAGCGATCGCTGAACGGGCAGGTCTAGCAACAGCCAAGAAAAAAGATTCCACGGGTGTCTGCTTTATCGGAGAAAAGAATTTCAAACAATTTTTGAGTAATTACTTGCCAGCGAAAAAAGGCAATATGGTTACATTAGATGGCGAAGTCAAAGGACAACACGATGGCTTGATGTACTACACCATCGGACAACGTCAAGGCTTAGGCATTGGCGGCGGCGGTGCCACTCAAGAACCATGGTTTGTCGTAGGAAAAGACTTAGCGACCAACACTTTGTATGTGGGGCAAGGATTCCATCACCCCGCATTGTATGCAGATCGCTTGGAAGCAAGCCAAATCCACTTTACTACAGAACAAGACCGCGGCACGGAATTTTCATGCACAGCAAAATTCCGCTACCGTCAACAAGATGTACCAGTAACGGTGCGTCTATTAGATGGAGATCGAGCAGAAGTGATTTTTGACGAACCAGTCCGCGCCATCACTCCTGGACAAGCAGTCGTTTTTTATGACGGGATGGAATGCTTGGGCGGCGGTTTGATCGATGCAGCCTACAAAGAAGCCAAAGAATTACAATATGTTTAACCACTAACACAATCAGCCCTAGCTAAGACCACTGAACCAATCAGTTGCACTTAGCTAGGGCTTTTTATAAATCAATTCGAAAGTCCGAATAGAGCGAGCGCTTTCCATTTTAAAAAAATAGTCAAATTATGCTATAATTTAGGTAGAAAATGAATGTTTTTGATGCATTGGCATTTTTAAAAGAAAGGAGGAGGAGCATGAATCGTACCAAAGCCAATCTCATGAAATGGGGGTTTGTCGTTAGTGTCGTAGGGGTGGTGATGCTTCATCAGACTCAGGTCATTTCAAGCCAAATCAACCATCTTGCCTTAGCCGTACTATTGGGTTTAGCCGGGTATTTGCTTGTTTTTAAAAAGTTCTACTTTTTGTCCTCTCAGATTGCGGGGCATTCCGATCAGTATAACCAAGCAGAAGTCAAGTGGGGCAAAATTGCGGGAGTGGTCGCCTTCTGTATTGCGCTGATCAATTTGATTTTGGTCTTTGTGTGAGTGCGACGGAAAAAAGCCACCAAAAGAAATCTTTGGCGGAAAATGGTTTACTTTGCTCATGATCGATCATCAAATTCGGCTTGGTGTGCTTGAAAAAAGCGGTAATACTGCTGGACACTGGCTAACTGGGTCCACTTCCGAACATCGACGGGCGTTTGATCCAAATCATAGATTTTGGCTTCCTTTAAAGATAAAACGAAAGGACTATGAGTAGCAATGATGAATTGGCACTGCTCATAGCGGACAAAATCTTCTAGTAACTGCACCAGTTCCAGCTGACGCTCAGCAGAAAGAGAATTTTCTGGTTCATCTAATAAGTAAAGGCTGTTGGGACGAATCTTTTCTTGAAAGAAGCGAAAGGCACTTTCGCCATTGGAATATTCTCGGACATTGTCGATCAAGTGCTTGCGGGTGAATTTGGACTGTGTGTTGGATCGTGCAAGATTGATTTTCTTCAATTCATGGTAATCGTCAAAACCCTTGAAACGAAAGTCTGCATACTTTGCTTGGTAGTATTCTTGGAATACTTCTTCTCGGCGATGATCGATCCCTTGATTCAAATTTCGAATAGCCAGCATGTAATCAAAGACATCATCGCTGGTCAAAAGTACTTTTTCTTGCGGTTCGTCGATGCTGCCAGTAGTACAGTAGGCTAAGTAGTTCTCGAAAAAATTCGAGCGATTATACGCAGCAAAGCGCTGCGCGTGGATCTTTTCGGCAATCACGTTCAATGCGGTGGTTTTACCAGAACCATTGCCGCCATATAAGATCGTGACCGGTTCAAAATCGATCTGCTGAAAAAGGCGGGCACTGAGAATCTGAAAAGGGTAGTAAGAATCATAAACGGTTCGTTTGATGGAAAGGAAAAAATCAAACTCGGTCTCTTGATCGGGAAAAGTGATTTGTTCGAGATACATGGGGCACCTCCTGGCAATTTCGTGGTTGTCATTATTGTAGCATATCCATCGCAGACAAATTTTTTTTACGAGGTTAAAATAAATCTTGTTTGATATTTTTTTAATCTTTTGATGTTATATTCACAACAGGAAACATCTGTGCTAGACTATAGGGGCATAGAAATGATGTAATCTTAAACAACCGATAAATCGTACAAAAAAACGAGGGTTTAATGAATTTTTAAAGCAATGTTTAAATGCTGAAACTTATTCCTTGCAAGTTTAAGTAAAAGTGACTAATATGAGGAAGGAATCGTGAAAGGAGCAATGGAATGTATCAAGTAGTAGTCATGTATGGGGACAATGAACCGTGGTGGTTTTTTGAGGGATGGCAGTCAGATATTCAAGAGGCGTTCACATTTACAACTTTCAGCGAGGCGCAGTCATTTTATGAACAAAAATGGCAAGAAATCAGAGAAGAGTATTCGTACATAAATGCAAAATCAAACTTTATGACGGCTTTTTGGAATGAAGAAGACGAACGCTGGTGCGAAGAATGCGACGATTACCTCCAACAATATATTGGACTGGCATTGCTTAAAGAATATCAGCAAGTCGTCGATGAAAGCAGGAAAGATTTTTATGAAACAACTAATTCTAGCGGAAAAGCCAAGCGTTGCCAAAGACCTCAGCAAAGTTTTGGGCTGTGAGCAAAAACATAAAAATTATTACGAAGGACCCAAGGCGATCGTTACTTGGGCCCTTGGTCATTTATTGGGCTTGAAAATGCCTGAAGATTTAAACAAAGACTGGGCATCATGGCAGATGGAAACGTTACCGATGATCCCTAAGTCCATCGGGATCAAGCCGTTACCAAAAACCGGTCATCAACTAAAAGCCATCAAACAACTGGCTCAAAGAAAAGATGTCGGGGAAGTCGTGATCGCTACCGATGCGGGAAGAGAAGGGGAGCTAGTCGCTCGCTGGATTTTGGAGTGGGTTCGTTTTGACAAACCAGTCAAACGTTTGTGGATTTCTTCGCAAACCCCTAAAGCCATCAAAGAAGGCTTTGCAAAATTGCAGTCAGCCAAGCACTACGACAATCTTTACTACTCCGCCCTTGCGCGGGCAAAAGCCGACTGGCTGGTAGGGTTGAATGTCACCCGGGCATTGACGGTCAAATATCAAGACAATCTTAGTGCGGGTCGGGTCCAAACCCCTACCTTAGCTTTGGTGCGCAGTCAGGAAATGCAGATCGAGAGTTTCCGTCCGCAAACCTATCATGTGATTACCCTAAACGTAGGCGATGCCAAGGCCCGCCTGCAGCAAAAAAATCCCTATCAACTAAAAGAACGCAGCGACGCCGAAGCATTGGTCAAGCAAATGAGTCAACAAAATGGTCGCGTGACAGCGATCGAAGAAAAGGTCAAAACAGAAAGTGCACCATTGCCCTACGATTTGACCGAGATCCAACGAGAAGCCAATCAGCGTTATGGGTTTTCAGCCAAGAAGACCTTGTCGCTTGTTCAAAGCTTGTATGAAACCCATAAAATCGTCACTTACCCAAGGACGGATTCCAAGTATTTGACCAATGATATGAAGGCAACCATGAAGGAACGCCTGCAGGCAGTTGCGGATTTTGCCCCAGAAGTCAAAGAATACTTGAAAAATGGCGGACAAGTGGTGCAGCAAGCTGTCTTCAATGATAAAAAAGTTACCGATCACCATGCCTTATTGCCAACGGAACAGCGGGCACGTTATGAAAAATTAACTACCGATGAACAACGGATCTATCAAATGATCGTTAGTCGTTTCTTAATGCTCTTTGCGAAACCCCATAAAAAGCAGCAGCAGAAAGTGACCGTGACCTTTGGTTCAGAAACCTTTGTATTCAACCGCAATACCGTGTTAGAAGCGGGATGGAAAACGACTTCTGAAGAAGAAACCAGTGACATAGCTTGGCAAAAAGGCAGTACCGTCAAGCCTGAGTTCACCATCCAGAAAGAGTTGACCACACCACCGAAACCGTTGAATGAAGGAACTCTTTTAGGCAAAATGGAAAAACATAGTCTCGGTACGCCGGCAACCCGTGCGGAGATCATTGAAAAGCTGATCAAATCTGAGCTGATGGAGCGGACCCCAAGCGGCTTGCAAGTATCGCCAAAAGGCAAGCAGCTGTTAGTCTTAGTCAATCCATCCTTGGTGACACCAGAATTGACGGAAAAATGGGAGAAGGAACTGGAAGCCATTGCGAAAGGCACCTATTCTGCCCAAACCTTCCTTGCACAAATCGAAGCAGACACAAAACAACTGGTCAAAGAAATCAAGCAAAGCGAAAGCAAGTACCAAGATTTCTCATTGACCCAAAAACGTTGTCCCGAATGCGGCGAACCCTTGCGGGAGAAAAATACCCGTGATGGCAAGATCTATGTTTGCTCCAGTGGCACCTGCAAGTACCGTCGTCGGAAAGACCCGAAAGTTTCAAACCGACGCTGCCCGCAATGCCACCGAAAGATGGAGATCATTGAAGGGAAAAACGGCGCCTATTTCCGCTGTAAATTCGATGGGACCACCGAAAAAATGGCGGATAAAAAGGAACGCAGCAAAAAGCTGTCGAAACACGAAGAACGCCGCTTGATGAACAAAATCAATCAAGAAGAACCGCAAGAAAGCCCATTAGCAGCTGCTTTAAAAGCTGCGATGGAGAAGAAATAACTGCATGAGGTAGAAAATGAAAAAGAGTGAGGACGATTTTGCTGTCCCTCACTCTTTTTTTGCATCCCTTCACTCATTTAGGCATTTTTTTGACGGTATTCTTTCGGTGAGATGTTTTCTTTCTTCTTGAACAAAAAGGAAAAATAATTTGGGTCATTGTAGCCAACATCAAAGGCGATCTCAGATAGCCGTAGATTGGTCGTTAACAGCAGTTCCTTAGCTAAGGTCAACCGTTGCTCGGTCAAGTATTCGATAAACGTAGAATCAGTGGCTTGCGAGAAGATGGTGCTGAAATGTGCTGGACTCAAATGAACTTTTTCAGCAACTACATTTAAGGAAATATTGGGATCAGAAAAGTGCTCACTGATAAAGGCTTTGGCTTGATTGATGACGCTTTGATATTTCGCCATCGCAGGATTGATGGGTTGTTTGGTCAATAATGGCAACAGTTCTGCCAGAGTCGTTTGATAGTTCTCTGGCTCATGGGTCAATGCCGCTAGATAGTCTAAGTCATGGGCGTGCTGAACGATCTGGGGCAGCGAATGACTGTCTTTTTTCTTCAACAATGCCAGCAGTTCGACTAAGACGAACAAACGGTACATTTGTGTTCGCTCAACGGTTCCTTGAGGCGCCATCAATTCAGCGATCAGCTCAGGGATCGTCTGTTTCCCAGCATTTGCCAGCCGTGAAGCAAGGTCGGTTTTGAAAGGATTGGTGGGGGATAGTTCCCCTTCGCGAATGTCGTCTTCATAGCTGATGATTTTTTCCTTGCGGATGCTGCCATAGGTTTTTAGCATGTCACGAGCTTTCTGATAAGAAAGAGAGATACCCGAGAAGCGATCTGCTACCGGTCCGATCGCCACTGCTACTTCTTCCCCAGAACCATGAACGAGGCTTTGAGCGATCTGATAGGCTTTTTCTAAAACTTGTTCTCGGTCATGGTCAAAAAGCAAAAACTTGATGAAGCGGCTGGACACACTGGAGAACAAGACAGCATCATCTTGTTCATAGGCTTTGGTCAGCTGCTGGCTAAAGCGAGTGTAGTCAGAAAAGCTTTGATTGAAGGGGGTTTTTGCTAATAGCACACAAAACTGTTTGCCTGAAAAGCGCCGGCCCAGTTCTTCTGCTTGCAAAAAGGCTTCTGAGATCGTGATCTTTTGTTTAAAGAGGTGATTCAGAAAGTGATTCTTTTTGATTTCCATTTCGAATAAATCGTCTTCTTTGGATAATTGCTGATGAGTGGCTTGTTGTTCATCTAAGTGTTGAACGACGGTTTTGATGGCTTGTTCTAATTCTTCGTTTTTGATGGGCTTGAGCAAGTAATCGTCTGCTTGCAGCTGCAGTGCCGTTTTTGCATAGTCAAAATCATCAAAACCGCTAACGAAAATAATGCGAACTTGCGGCAATAACTTCTTGGCTTCTTTCGCAAAGACCAAGCCGTCCATAAACGGCATTTTGATATCACTGATAATAATATCAGGACGCAGATCAAGGATCGAAGCCAGCGCCAATTCGCCATCTGCGGCTTCATCGCTATAAACGATCGGGTATTGTTTGGCGAGAGTCATGATTTGGTGGCGTAAACTATCGCGAATCAGATGTTCATCTTCAACTATGAACACTTTGTACATGGTTGGGTTCCTCCCTTTTTGGTACTGTGACGTTAATCGTGGTGCCTTCTTGGTATTGACTGTGGATCGTCAGTTGCGCTTCGCTGCCGTAGTTCAGCTGGAGACGGCGATAGACGTTATATAGGCCATAGCCGCTCTCAGAGGCGGGATCAGTGGTTTCTTTAAGGTTACGACGAATCTCCTCCAAACGCTCAGGGTCGATCCCAACGCCGTTGTCACTGATGGTCATTTGAATCTGGTGAGGCAATTCTGACACTGTGATTCGAATCATGCCGACACGACGGACAAACTTGGTGCCATGATATACGGCGTTTTCAACAAGGGGCTGCAGGACCATTTTCAAAACCTGTAGTTCTGGACTGACGGTTTGATCTTCAATGGTGTAAGACAGCATCCTGCCATAGCGGATCTGCAAAATCTTCAAGTAATCGTCCACATGCCGCAATTCTTTTTCCAGCGGAATCCAGTCTTGCCCTTTGCTTAAGGAAATGCGGAAAAAATCTGACAGCGCATAAGTCATTTCGGTTGCTTGCTCAAAACGGGCAGCTTCGATCAAAGAAACAATCGCATCTAAACTATTATAGATGAAATGCGGAGTGATCTGGGCTTGTAAGACCCGCACCTCACTTTGGGCTAAGTGATACTGCTTCAAGGCATTTTCTTCCAAGAGCCGAGTCAAGTCATCTGCCATTCGATTCAAGCTACTCGTCAGAGTCCGCAGCTCTGGGGTTTCGGGCAGTTCTGCTCGGTAGCTCAAATGTCCTTGGGATAGTTCATTGGAAAGGTCTAACAACCGATCCAGCGGGTATTGCAGATTGTCACGAACAAAGCGGCGGTTTTTATTGATGATCGCAAAGATGATCAAAAGCAACACGACCTGAAAAAGGATCAGCAGCAACACGGATTGGACCAGTTCGTGGTTGGTTTGGCTGGCTAAGCTGATCTCTACTCCGACAAACTGCTGCAAAATATCGGATAGCAAATCGATCACCGAATCCACTTGGATCATGACGTATTGGTTTTGTTCCACCGGTTCATCGATGAGAATATTATCGATCAACTGTTGCTGATAGGTTTCTAAAGAATCGAGCGTCCGAAAGGCGACTGCTAAAATATTGAGCTCTTTGGCAGTGCTGGTATTTTCTTGAATGTGCTGCAGATCGCTCCTTAGTTCATCGATCACATTGGTTTCTTGGACTTGTGCGACGGTTTTTTGACCAAAGACTAAATCCCACATTTCTTCCAAGACAATGGCATCGACTTTTTCCGATAATTGATTGGCTTCTTCAATATTGTTGATGGTGTTTTGATAAATAAAAATCTGCCGCGAGTAAAAGACACTGCTTACTACGAGGGGGATAAAGGCGACGAGGATCATCAGTTTGTTGGTCTGCTGGAAGATGCCCTTGATACTTTTTGTTTTCATCTTCATCTCCTCAATAATTTCTTGGTGGAATCTGATCAAAGTCCATATCACTGGAAAAAACTGTTTCATGGACATAGATTTCACGAGGAATGGCATCGGCGCCGCGAGCCAAGTAGCGCGAGATGGCATTTTTGACGAACACACCAGCATCTGGGTTGCATTCAACGACACAATTGACGATCCCTTGCTTCAATTTGTCGATCATTTCTTTTTGGGCATCGATCGATACGATCACCAAATCCTTCCCTGGCTCAATATCGGTTTTTTCGAGGGCTTCAAGAGCGCCAAGAGTCATCTCGTCATTGTGACTGAACAAGACATCGATCTGCTCCATTTTGCCTTCTGCGATGTATTGTTCAATGACTTCTTTGCCTTTGCGGCGAATGAAGTCACCATTTAGCTCATCTTTGACTTGGATCGTTACATTGTTGTGGGCATAATCACGCTTGATGGTTTCTCGGAACCCTTCTGAGCGCAAATACGTCGGAGAAGTAGCATCCAGTCCCGTCAATTCTAAAACATTGATCGTTTCATTTTGATGTTCTTTATAATAATTGCTGACGTAGAGACCTGCACGATTGCCCTCGGCTTTGAAGCTTGGCCCGATATGAGTCAGAAACAAGGAGGGATCGCTGACGTTGACATGACGGTCCACCACGAAAACGGGAATCCCCGCTTGCGCAGCTTCTTCCAAAATCGGTTCCCAATTGTTTTCCTGAATCGGGGTAAAGACGATGGCATCGACTTGATACACGATAAAACTGCGGATATCTTGAATCTGACGTTCTTGATTCATATAGCCGTTACGATAGAGCACTTCATAGCCTTCCTTCTCTAATTCAGTGCGAATCGATTCGGTGTGGCGCTTGCGCCAGCTGCTTTCTGTTCCCGATTGAGAAAAACCGATCACGATACTTTCTTCCGATGTTTCAGCGGTCGTTTCTTTGACTGCTTGGCAACCAGCCAAGAAAGACAAACACAACCAAACGAGTAACCCAATTTTTATATTCCTCATTTTTTTCACCTCTATGGTCTATTCTACTAAAAAATACGGAAGCGCTTTACACAAAATATCAAATCAAATAAAAACCAAGGGAATCTTAAAAAATCCAAGATTACGAAAAGAAATGGGGGCAACTGAGTCGTTTTTTCTCAAGAAATCCAAGAAACCTCGAAAAAATCTAAATGTAAGCGATTCCTTAACTGGCTATACTGAGAATGTAAGAAAAAGACATGGAGGGATCACAATGAAAGGTACTTTTGGTAAATTGGTCGTCCTAGCATCCACCTTATTGGTTGGCGGATTGTTAGCAGCTTGTGGGAATGGATCAGACAGCGGGGCAAACGGTGACGGAGACAAAGGATTTGTTGGGATCGCGATGCCGACCAAATCGGCAGAACGGTGGATCGCAGATGGCGACAACATGGTAGAAGAATTAGAGAAGCTCGGCTATAAAACTGACCTGCAATATGGAGAAGACAAAGTAGAAAACCAAGTGGCACAAATTGAGAATATGATCACCAAAGGCGTTGATACTTTAGTGATCGCCTCGATCGATGGTTCGGCACTGACAGACGTGTTGGAAAAAGCCCATAACGAAGATATCACAGTTATCGCCTATGACCGTTTACTGATGAACTCGGAATACGTCGATTATTATGCCACCTTTGATAATTTTGGAGTCGGCGTGCTGCAAGCGTCTTATATTGAAGACAAATTGGGTCTCAAAGACGGTGAAGGACCATTTAACATTGAATTATTCGGCGGCTCTCCAGATGATAACAATGCACTGATCAATTATAATGGGGTCCTTTCGGTCTTCCAACAATACTTTGACAGCGGACAGCTAGTCGTTCCTTCTGGTCAAACCAACTTCAACCAAATCGCTACTTTGCGTTGGGATGGTTCAACTGCGCAAGCTCGGATGGACAACTTGTTGAGTGCCAACTATACGGATCAAACATTGGATGCCGTTCTTTCACCTTATGATCCAATCAGCCTAGGAATCATTTCATCGCTTAAAGGCGTTGGCTATGGTTCTTCCGATAAACCACTACCTGTGATTACCGGTCAAGATGCGACGGTGGCAGGGGTGAAATCGATCATCGCGGGCGAACAGACCCAAACGATTTTCAAAGATACACGGGTGTTGGCGAAAAACACGATCGAAATGATCGAAGCCATCACCAATGGCGAGGAAGTGCCAGTCAACGATACGGAAACCTATGACAATGGCGTCAAAGTCGTACCAACCTACTTGTCAAATCCCGTTTCTGTGGATAGGGACAACTACAAAGAAGAACTGATCGATACCGATTACTATACAGAAGAAGAGCTAGGCATTTAAGCAAGAAGCGCTGATCCAGCGAGAAAAGATACTAGTTTCCCCGAAAGCAGTAGGGAAGAACGAATCATCCCCACTATTCGTTCTTTCCGCTTTTCTTACAAAGGCAGCGCACCACTTTTACATAAAAAGGAAAAGGGTGAAAGAACATGGCAGATAATATTTTGATGATGAAAGGCATCGTCAAAGAGTTTTCAGGGGTTCGCGCCCTTGATAACGTCAACCTCTCGATCGAGCGAGGAGAGATCCACGCACTGTGTGGAGAAAATGGCGCTGGCAAGTCCACGCTGATGAATGTCTTAAGCGGACTCTATCCTTACGGCAGCTATGACGGAGAGATCTATTATGAAGGGGAGTTATGCAAGTTCAAAGATTTGCGGGACAGTGAGGACAAAGGAATCGTTATTATTCATCAAGAGTTAGCATTAAGTCCTTACCTGTCGATCAAAGAAAATATCTTTCTAGGAAACGAACAAGCCAAACACGGCATCATTGATTGGGATCTGACCGAAAAGAAAACAGACAGCCTCTTAAAGATTGTTGGCTTGAAATTAGATCCGAATACGCTGGTTTCACAAATCGGTGTCGGACATCAACAGCTGGTGGAAATTGCCAAAGCATTTTCAAAATCCGTCCGATTGTTGATTTTAGATGAGCCAACCGCGGCGTTGAATGAAGAAGAAAGTGCCAATCTGTTAGAGCTGATCAAAGAGTTCCGCAACCAAGGGATCACCTCGATCATCATCTCTCACAAGTTGAATGAAATCGTCAATGTGGCGGATCGCATCACGATTTTACGTGACGGGCAAACGATCGAGACGCTGAGTGGTGCCGAAATTTCTGAAGAGCGCATCATTCGCGGCATGGTTGGGCGAGATTTGACCAATCGCTACCCAGAGCGGAACCCCACTATTGGTGAACCGTTTTTTGAAGTCAAAAATTGGACGGTCCATCATCCAATCGACCATACCCGTGTGGTGAATGAGAATTTGAACTTGATGATCCGCAAAGGAGAGATCATCGGCATCGCCGGTTTGATGGGTGCGGGACGGACAGAGTTTGCCATGAGTGTCTTCGGTCATTCCTACGGCAGTTCGATTTCGGGGGAAGTCTATAAAGACGGCCAACCGATTTCTGTCAAAGACGTGCCAACCGCCATCAAAAATGGGTTAGCCTATGTGTCGGAAGATCGAAAAGCGCTGGGCTTGAATCTGCTGATGGATATTCGCGAGAATACCACCATTGCTAGTCTTGCCAAAATCAGCCGCCAAGGGGTCATCGATAAAGAAAAAGAAGTCACGATGGCAGAAGAGTTCCGCAAAAAAATGCGGACGAAAACCAATTCGATCTATCAAAACGTCGGCAGCTTGAGCGGCGGGAATCAGCAAAAGGTCGTTTTGGCAAAATGGCTGATGACCACACCAGACATCTTATTTTTAGATGAACCGACCCGTGGGATCGATGTCGGGGCGAAATACGAAATCTATACGATCATCGAAGAGATGGCAGCAGCTGGCAAAGCCATTTGCATCATCTCCTCGGAGCTGCCAGAACTATTAGGCATGTGTGACCGAATCTATACGATGAACGAAGGCCGCTTCACTGGCGAGGTCCTGCGGGAAGAGGCGGATCAAGAACGATTGATGAATCTAATGACATTAGAAGAGAGTGGGGTTTGAGATGGAAACAACCAATAAATTAAAAAAAGAACGCAGCCATTCGCTGAAAGAAAAGGCACTGGAAATCTTTAGCAAATACAGTATGATCATTATCTTAGCAGTGCTGCTGGTGGCCTTTCAGCTCATGACCGACGGGATTTTCTGGCGGCCGCTGAATATCACCAACCTCGTGTTGCAAAACAGTCATATTCTCGTTTTGGCAGCTGGTATGCTCTTGGTCGTCTTGTTAGGACACGTTGATTTATCCGTAGGGTCCGTGATGGCGTTTGTCGGTGCGATTGCAGGCGTCTTAATGGTCAATAACGGCATCAGTCCTTGGCTGGCAGTGCCTCTTTGCTTACTGATGGGCGCAGTGATCGGTGCCTGGCAAGGGTTCTGGGTCGCGTATGTCGGTATCCCAGCATTTATCGTGACCTTGTCTAGTTTACTGATGTTTCGAGGACTGACCCAAGTCGTCTTAGGTGGTCAATCATTGGCGCCGTTTCCCAAGGCATTCCAACAAATTTCTACTGGGTATTTGCCAGATATTGCAGGCGGTCAGATCCATTTACTTTCCATGATTTTAGGTGTAGTGATCACGGGCATCCTGATTTTAGGCCAATGGCGGACCCGTGAGCGTCGCAAAAAAAATCTTTTTGAAGTGGAATCAATGGCAGCCTTTGCCTTTAAAGCCGTCTTTACTGCGGTCGTATTTCTCGGCGCTACCTATATCTTTGCCTCTTATCAAGGGTATCCGATCATTTTGATCGTCTTAGGGGTGATCGTGGCTGCTTATGGCTTTTTGACTAACAAAACCGTTGCTGGTCGTCAAATCTATGCAACCGGCGGCAACAAAAAAGCAGCCGAACTTTCTGGGATCAAGACGAAGAAAATCACCTTCTGGGTCTTCGTGAACATGGGGATGATGGCAGCTTTGGCGGGCTTGGTTTTAGCCGCTCGGTTGAACGCAGCCACCCCGCAAGCAGGAACGTCAATGGAATTAGATGCAATGGCTGCAGTGTATTTCGGTGGGGCTTCCACATCAGGCGGTATTGGTACTGTGATGGGTGCGATCGTTGGTGGTCTGGTGATGGGTGTCTTAAACAATGGGATGTCGATCTTAGGAGTCGGTGTCGATTGGCAGCAAGCCATCAAAGGATTGATTTTGCTGCTGGCCGTCGTGTTGGATATCTACAATAAGAAAAAGAAAATATCTTAGGAGGCCCTGTTTATGGAGGAACAAGCACAAAAGCCGATTTTATTGATTTGTACCGCAGGTATCACTACGGGTCTCTTAGTGAAAAACATGCAGCGAGCTGCAGATGAAAAAGGATTAGCCGTGCATATCTATTCGGCACCAGCCATCATTGCTGAACAGATCCTGCAGCAGCAGACTGTCGATGCCTTGCTGATCGGTCCGCAGTCGAAGTACGAAGTCAATCGATTGAAAGACTTTCTCATGGTCAAAGCGGTGCCTTATAAATTGATCAAAGAAACAGATTACGAGTTGTTAGATGGCGAAGCTGTCCTTGCAGACAGCCTGACCCTCTTGCAAAACGATCGCTAACCAGCAGCTTGGCAAAAAGCTAGGTGGTCAGCAGTTGAATAGGCTCCCCAGAGTAGTGCTTGTCATCCCCCACAAGCACTACTCTTTTTGCGGTGCTTTTTTGCCTACACTAGCCAAGAAAGCCCCTCTTAAGCAGCAATGCGTGGCAAGCCCGTTGGTTCGTTTTCTCGTGTTTAGGACATCGCATCATAGACAAACAAAAGAGAAATTGAGGAGGAAGAGGACGAAGCTGACACCACGCGTATGTTGTCTAAAGGCAAGTGATGGGCGAGTGTTTCACGTACTTAAAGCATCGAGGCTGTGGGCGGTAGAAGGGGGGAAATGAGCTGCTTACACCGCTTCTGGTTTCTCGTTCGTAACTAAGCGTTTCGTAGGAAACACAACGAAACCCAAAAACAGACAGTCTGCTGACTGTCTGTTTTTAGGGGATACAAATAAGGAATAAAAGTGGATATTAGTTAAATGCGACTGCCTAGGGGGCAAATCCGAGAACAGTGCATGGTAACTACAAATTAAGGAAGTGTGATGACATTTTCTGAATCTTTGTCGAAGAAGTGTGCTTTGTTGATGTTGAAAGCCAAATCAACCGTTTCACCTGGACGGTGGAAGTCACGAGCATCAACTTTCGAGATAAATTCAGTCGCACCTACGCGTGTATAAAGCATCGTTTCTGCACCTAATAATTCAGATACGACTACTTCGGCACGTACAGTTGCTTCAGGAGAAGCTTCCAATGCGATTTGTTCACTGTGAATATCTTCTGGACGAATACCAAAGACTAATTGTTTGCCTTCGTACCCTTTTTCCACAAGAATCTTGTTCTTGCCTTCAGGAATACGTAAGTTCAAGCTTTGTCCATCAGAGATCATACCGTTTTTCAACGTAACATTGAAGAAGTTCATTGCTGGTGAACCGATAAAGCCGGCAACGAAAATGTTTTTCGGTGTGTTGTAGACTTCTTTTGGTGAACCGATTTGTTGAATGAAGCCATCTTTCATGATAACGATCCGGTCAGCCATGGTCATCGCTTCTGTTTGGTCATGGGTTACATAGATCGTCGTTGTTTCTAAACGTTGGTGTAATTTTGCGATTTCCGCACGCATGGCAACCCGCAATTTCGCATCTAAGTTTGACAACGGCTCATCCATCAAGAAGACTTTGGCATCACGGACGATGGCACGGCCTAGGGCAACCCGTTGACGCTGACCACCTGAAAGGGCAGCTGGTTTACGATCTAAGTATTCTGTCAATCCTAAGATCTCAGCGGCATTTTCTACCCGTTTTTTAATTTCTTCTTTGTCGTATTTACGCAATTTCAAACCAAATGCCATGTTGTTGAAAACAGTCATATGGGGATACAATGCGTAGTTCTGGAAAACCATCGCGATGTCGCGGTCTTTTGGTGCCACATCGTTCATTACTTTTCCACCGATGCTCAATTCGCCTTCAGAAATATCTTCTAAACCAGCGATCATTCGAAGCGTTGTTGATTTTCCGCAACCAGAAGGTCCAACGAAAACGATGAATTCGCGATCCGCGATATCTAAATTAAAATCAGTTACCGAATATGCATCATTATTATCATATTTTTTGTGGATATTTTTTAAGGCCATTTCTACCATTGGGATTACCTCTTTCCATTTAGTTTACATGAACATCATAAATGAAAACGCTTCGAAGGTGCAACGGAAACATGCACAAGAAAAAAACATTTTCTTGTGCATGTTGTTTAATTGCTCTGATGGGTGAACTGATCGATCAATAAATAGCAAAGCAGCAGATCATCCATATTTTTTAAATTTAAGCGCGTCAGTGTTTGAAACTTATCGATCTTATATAGGAGAGAATTCCGATGCATGAACAGTTCTTTGGCTGTGGAGCTTGCATTGCCTTGATTGCGCCACAGGGATTGAATGATCGTTTCGGTCTCTTCTTCAAACCAATCTAGATACAAGGTACGAAACAAGGAAATATACTCGGAAAAGCCGTTGCGAAAAAGAGAGAAGACCACTTTGGGCAGATCCATGCTTTTACTGGTGGTTTTCGTTTTTAACTCATTTTTGAACAGGCTAGACTCACTTGCCCATAAGGTAGTGAAATCGTGGCGCGGATGATGGAAGGGACCGACGAACAGCTGGGAATAGCAGTCGAAATCCATATCCAAAGCGACGAATAAGCCGTCGAGATCTTCGATGGGCAAATTGGCACCATCTTGTTTTTCTACGATCACTGCATGGTCTTCGGTGAGGAAAAAAAGATCCACCACGCTAGGGAGCATTTGCTGAATCTCTGCGAGCCATTCGGATTGCAAAGAGTCGATGGTTCGGGTGAAATGAACTTGCAGCAAGCGAATCCACTCTGGCTCTTGAACGGGCTGATGTTCAAATAAAATCGGATACCATGGATGGTTTCGGTTATCGATTTCTGGTTGCAAAGAGCCGTTTCCCAGTTGGATCAGCAATTTTTCACTGTCACTTAATTGGTCAGTTGGCAGCCAAATATATTTTTTGCCGAAGGCGATGGATTCGATAGCCTTCGTTGTGGCAACTTTGTCATGCAACGTTGCCTGGGGGAAACGTGCTTTGATGTCATTAAAAGAAAAAATGAGAAAGACCTCCTTTGAGATACTCTACGTATTCTTCATTTAGTATAGCATGTTCTAAAAAAACCGTTCAAAATTTTCCCAGGGAAAAAGCACAGCCCTTCACGGAAAGCTCTGCCTTCTCATGGCAGGAGGGCGGCTTTTTCCCGAAGCGATTGCTTCTATAATCCTAACAGTTGTTTTTTCTTGAATGCAAATTCTTCTTCAGTCAAAATTCCTTCGTCGACCAACACTTTTAGTTCACGTAGTTCAGCAATGAGCGCTTCCGTCGGCTTCGCAGCTGGCGGCGGCGATGGGTTCGTTAACGGGACCGACCGCTCCCGAGGGAAGTTGGTGAGGTAGCGCTGTATGATCCGAGCAATCACCAGGTCTTTTTCGGCAAAGCAAAGGGAGTGATTCGGTTCCATTCGTCTGAAGGAATGGGTTTCTCTGATCGCTCCGCCGCCAATATACAATTCTAAAAAGCCATTGCCTTTCCAAAGACCTGATTCAGCAACTTCTTTCAAATTGACACTGGTAATTTGGGGAATCTGCAGAACCTGTTTCGCTTTCTTCTTGTAATCGATGATTGTGAGGGTATCTTCTGAAATGACCCAAGCATCACGATAATGATAGGAAAGTAATTTGATTTTTCCAGCCTCTTCATCCACGTAACTTTTGGCTGATTGCCCACCAAGTGCTGCCAAATGATCCGTTAAAAATTCATAGGCTTTTTGGGCATCGATTCGATTGGTGAAATAGAGCAATTGAGAATTACCTGGTACCTGCAGTCGGAGGTAGTCCACTAAGAGACCTTTGCCTATATGTAATTCCACATCGGCAATTTTTGCCATGGGGATCTTTTCATCTGGGATTTTTGGATGGGTGTTGTTTATCCAGACGCCTTTTTTCGTAATGAGCCAACGACAGCTGGCATCATGTCTGCGATTTTCTCGATATTTTTTTGAATACAAAATAATGGGTTCCTCGTAGGTTTCATTAGGTGTTCTCGTCAAAATACTTACCTCCTTAAACGTAATAAGCAACATTTTATTCAATTATACAACAAATAGTGTTTTGATTCGTTTTATTCTGATGAAAATAAAGGTAATTTATCATTTACCTTCTTTTCGTTAGGTTTTTTTAGAAAAAAGCCATAGCAGCAATTGACACGGAAGCGGTTTCTTGGTATCTTAGATGTACGGACAACTTTTGAAAGATGGGATTAAAATGGCGAATAAGTACGAACAACTTGCGGATATCTTAAGAGAAAAGATCCGCTTAGGCACCTATCAAGAAGGCGATGCGATCCCTTCAGAAGCAACCTTACAGGAAGAATTTCATTATAGCCGTCACACGGTACGCCAAGCGATCGCTGTTTTGGTCAATGAAGGCTATTTAAGAAAAGAACGGGGCTCAGGCACCTACGTTTCAAAACCTGAGACTGTCAATCATAAAAACCGCAAAACGATTGGGATCATCATGACCTATTTGTCTGATTATATTTTCCCTTCGATCATGCGCGGCGTGGAGCAGACATTGCGGGAGCAAGGCTATTCACTGCTTCTAGGATCAACCAACAATGACCATGAGCAAGAAAGAGCGTGCTTGCAGCAAATGATGGATCAAGGGGTAGACGGGTTGATCGTTGAGCCAACGAAGAGCAGCCAGTACAACCCGAATCTTGCTTATTATGTCGCCCTCCAAGAAGCCGGGATTCCTCTCGTCATGATCAATGCCTATTATGAAGAACTAGACTTGCCGCATATTTGTGTCAACGATACACGTTCTGGGTTTTTAGCAACCAATTATTTATTAGAACAACAGCATCAGCAGTTGATGATGATCACGAAAATCGATGACTTACAAGGGAAATATCGGATGAAAGGGTTTGTCAAAGCATTGACCCAAGCCAAGCGGACGTTTGCAGCAGAAGACGTCTTGACGTATACGACCGAGACGAAAGAAGCCGTTATTGAACAAGCGATCCAGCGCTTGACGGCTGCCGATAATCAAGTCACAGGCATCGTTTGTTACAACGATGAGATCGCGCATCGCTTGATTCAAGCATTGACGGCTGCTGGGAAGAACGTCCCTACTGATTTTTCGATCGTGGGTAACGATGACTCGCCTCTTAGCACCTTGTCCACACCGACGATCACCACACTGACTCACCCGAAAGAAGCGATGGGGGAATTGGCGGCACAATGGATCACTACAGGTAAGGCAACAGAAGCGCAACGCTTTTATTTTGAACCGGAGCTGATCGTTCGCGGTTCAGTCAATAACCAAAAAGGAGAATAAGAAGATGACGCAACAAGTAAGGCAAGCAATTATTGACGGGCGCACGTCTCTTGGGATCGAGCTAGGCTCGACACGGATCAAAGCTGTCTTGATCGATGAGCAGTTTCAGACGATCGCTTCAGGTAGCTTTGAATGGGAAAATCAATTGGAGCAAGGGATTTGGACCTACTCACTAGAGGCGATTTGGCAAGGACTGCAAGCCAGCTACCAAGAGTTGGCGCACAACATCCAACAGCAATTTGAGGTACCTTTGACGACGATCGGCAGTATCGGTTTTTCTGCAATGATGCACGGCTATATGGCTTTTGATCAGCAAGGCACGCTGTTGGTACCTTTTCGGACATGGCGCAATGCGATCACGGAAGAAGCAGAAAAAGCCTTGACAGCATTGTTCCAATACAACATCCCGCAGCGTTGGAGTATCGCGCATTTGTATCAAGCGATTTTGAATCAAGAAGCCCACGTCCCAGAGGTTGCTTTTTTCACTACCTTAGCCGGCTATGTCCATTGGCAGCTGACAGGGGAAAAAGTTATCGGAATCGGCGATGCATCAGGGATGTTCCCAATCGACAGTACGACAAAAAACTATGATGCGAATATGCTGCAGCAATTTGATACACAAATCAGCAGTCAAGGCTATCCTTGGCAGATCAAAGACCTTTTGCCGCAAGTGTTGACAGCAGGCGAACCAGCCGGCACATTGACGGCAGAAGGTGCAAAAAAACTCGACCCAACTGGTACTTTGCAAGCTGGCATCCCGTTATGTCCGCCAGAAGGCGATGCGGGCACTGGCATGGTTGCCACGAATAGTGTGGCACAGCGAAGCGGGAATGTTTCAGCCGGGACGTCTGCTTTTGCCATGATCGTCTTAGAAGAACCCTTAACTAAAGTGTATCCAGAGATCGATTTGGTCACGACGCCTTCTGGTGATTTGGTGGGGATGGTCCATACGAATAACTGTACCTCGGAGATCAATGCCTGGGTCAAACTTTTCCGCGAGTTTGCCGACGCAGCTGGAATGAAACTCTCCACGGAAGAATTGTTTACGACCTTATTCAACGAAGCATTGAAAGGGGATTCAGACTGTGGCGGGATGCTTTCTTATGGCTATTACTCTGGTGAAAATATCACTAAGATCCCTGAAGGACGGCCGCTTTTCGTCCGATCGCCAGAGAGTTCTTTTACTTTAGCAAATTTCATGCGCTTACATCTGTTTAGTGCCTTTGGTGCGATGAAGATCGGGATGAAGATTCTGGAAGCCGAAGACGTCGCTATTGATCGAATCGTTGGTCACGGTGGGATCTTCAAGACGCCAGAAGTTGCCCAACGTGTCTTGGCAGCTGTCATGGAAGCCCCAGTCACGGTCATGGAAACGGCTGGTGAAGGCGGCGCCTGGGGGATCGCCCTTTTAGCAGCGTACCTTCGCCGTCATACGCCAGAACAATCCTTGGCCGCATTCTTAGCAGATCAAGTGTTTAAAAATGACCACGGCGTGACCTTAGCCCCGACAGAAGCCGACATTCAGGGGTTCACCGTCTTTACCCAACGTTACCAAGCAGGGTTGCCGATCGAGCAAGCGGCAATCGATGCGTTGATTTAAAAAGAAAGAAGGGAATTTTGTGTTAGAAGGATTAAAAGAAGAAGTCTTTCAGGCCAATTTGGCATTGCCGAAGCAAGGATTGATCAAATACACCTGGGGCAATGTGTCAGCAGTGGATCGCCAACAGCAATTGTTTGTCATCAAACCTAGCGGTGTTGACTATGAAACCATGCAAGCCAGTGATATGGTGGTTTGTGATTTTGAGGGCAACGTAGTGGAAGGAGCGAAAAATCCTTCCTCCGATACGCCAACGCATGCCGTTTTATACAAAGCATTTCCAGAAATTGGTGGGATCGTCCATACCCATTCTACTTGGGCGACGAGCTGGGCTCAGGCAGGACTCGATCTGCCAGCGATGGGCACAACTCATGCCGATACGTTTTATGGGGCAGTCCCCTGTGCCCGCTTTTTGACGCAAACCGAGATCGATGAAGGCTATGAAGCACAAACAGGACAGGTGATCGTCGAAACCTTTAAGGAACGGGGCATCACGCCAGAAGAAATTCCTGGTGTCTTGCTTCACGGTCATGGACCATTTACCTGGGGCAAAACGGCGGATGCGGCGGTGATGAACGCAGTGGTCTTAGAAGAAATCGCTAAGATGAATTTTATCACGCGTCAGCTGAACAGTTACGCACCCGAATTGCCGCAGCGGGTCTTAGACAAGCATTATTTACGCAAACATGGAGAAAATGCCTATTACGGGCAAAAATAACGAAAAAGGAGCAAGTAAAATGTTAGAAATCGGGAAAAAAGAATTTTGGTTCGTTGTAGGATCACAGCACTTATACGGAGAAGAAGCGTTACAAGAAGTACGGGACCATGCAGAAGAAATGGTCAAAAGCTTAAATGACAGCTCAAAGCTGCCTTATCCAGTCGTTTTACAAGAACTCGCTGTTACTGCCGATACGATTACGAAAATCATGAAAGAAGTCAACTATCGGGATGAAGTCGCTGGGGTGATCACCTGGATGCATACCTTCTCACCAGCAAAAATGTGGATTCGCGGCACGAAATTATTACAAAAACCATTGCTGCACCTTGCCACTCAATACAATGAACAAATTCCATGGGAAACCATCGATATGGACTTCATGAACTTGAACCAAGCGGCTCATGGTGACCGAGAATATGGATTTATCAATGCCCGTTTGAAAAAGCAAAACAAAATCGTTGTCGGCTATTGGAAAAATGAAGCCATCCAAAAAGAAATCGCTGCTTGGATGGACGTGGCAGTCGGCTACAATGAAAGCTTCCAAATCAAAGTCGCTCGTTTTGGCGACAACATGCGTAACGTTGGGGTGACCGAAGGCGATAAAGTCGAAGCACAGATCCAATTTGGCTGGACCGTTGATTATTTTGGGATCGGCGATTTGGTTCAAGTCGTCGATGCGGTGACTGACGAAGAAGTCGATGCACTCTTTGAAGAATACAGCCAGCTGTATGATTTCGATTATGGCGATTACGACAAAGAAGAATGGGCACGTCATGTCAAAGCCCAAGCCAAACAAGAAATCGGTCTGCGCCGCTTCCTTGAAGCAGGCGGCTATACGGCATTTACCACGAACTTTGAAGACCTATATGGTATGCAGCAGTTGCCTGGTTTAGCTGTACAACGTTTGATGGCAGAAGGCTATGGGTTTGCTGGTGAAGGGGACTGGAAAACCGCCGCTATTGACCGCTTGATGAAAATCATGGCCCACAATAAAGCGACTGGCTTTATGGAAGATTATACCTATGAGCTGACACCAGGAAAAGAAGCCATCTTGCAATCCCACATGATGGAAGTCGATCCAGTATTAGCAGCCAACAAACCAAAAATCGTGGTTTCGCCATTGTCGATGGGGGATCGTGAAGACCCAGCCCGACTCGTCTTTGACGGCCAAGGCGGCGAAGGTGTCGTGGTTTCGATGGCAGACTTTGGCACCCACTACAAATTATTGATCAATGAAGTCGATGCCTTTGAGCCAACTGAAGAAGCACCAAAACTACCGGTTGCACGAGTAATGTGGACACCAAAACCAAACTTCCACGATGGCGTCAAACAGTGGATCGAAACAGGCGGTGGCCATCACACCGTTGTCTCACTTGTCCTAAATTCTGATCAGATCGAAACATGGGCGAAGCTTGTGGGATTAGAATACGTAACGATCAAATAAGTACCCAATCACAAAAGAAACCGTTGGCGATGGTCGGCGGTTTCTTTGCGTTTTTCTTAAGCTTTCTTGCCTTCTGGCTGCGAAGTGCGGATAAGCAGACCCCTGAAAGCACCAGCAATCAGCAAAATTGACTTTTAAATATAGGGGGCATAGACTTTTATGTAAGAGTGGAACAATGGACTAAAAGGAGGAGCACAATGAAGACAACCTACGATACACCAGAGTATTATCAGAAAATGAACGCTTGGTGGCGAGCAGCCAACTACCTTTCCGTTGGTCAGATTTATTTGAAAGACAATCCCTTATTGCGCCGCCCCATCGAAGAAAAAGATTTGAAAGTGAATCCGATTGGTCACTGGGGAACGATCGCAGGGCAAAATTTTATTTACACCCATCTCAATCGCGTCATCAATAAGTACGACTTAAACATGTTTTATATCGAAGGACCAGGCCATGGTGGACAAGTCATGGTTGCGAATGCTTATTTAGACGGCAGCTACAGCGAGATCTATCCAAAAGCCACCCAAGACGAAGCAGGGATGAAACATCTATTCAAAACCTTCTCTTTCCCAGGTGGGATCGCTTCTCATGCGGCACCTGAAACGCCAGGTTCGATCCATGAAGGCGGCGAGCTAGGCTATTCCATCGCCCACGCTACCGGAGCTATTTTAGACAATCCCGATGTCATTGCAGCAGTAGTGGTCGGTGATGGCGAAGCCGAAACTGGACCATTAGCGGGCAGCTGGTTTTCAAATACCTTTATCAATCCAGTCAATGATGGCGCAATTTTGCCTATCTTGCATTTGAATGGCGCCAAGATTGCCAATCCAACGATTTTGGCTCGTAAAAGTGACCAAGATCTCACGAAATATTTTGAAGGCATGGGTTGGACCCCTTATTTCGTAGAAGGGGACGATCCAGAAGCCGTTCATCCGCAATTGGCACAGAAAATGGATCAAGCCATCGAACAGATCCACGCGATCCAAGCAGAAGTCCGCAAAGGTTCTGCGGAAGAAGCCGCTATGCCTCATTGGCCTGTTTTGATCGTTCGCACGCCGAAAGGCTGGACTGGACCGAAAGTCTGGGATGGAGAGCCGATTGAAGGGGGCTTCCGTGCCCACCAAGTGCCGATCCCGGTCAATGCGAAACATATGGAACACGTGGATGCTTTGACGGATTGGCTGCAGTCTTATCGTCCAGAAGAGCTTTTTGACGAAAACGGCCGCATCAAAGCTGAGATTCAAGAATTGGCGCCAAAAGGGGAGCAGCGGATGGCGGTCAATCCGATCACCAATGGGGGGATCGATCCGCAACCGCTACGCTTGCCAGATTGGCAAGCACATGCCATTGCGATTGAGACACCTGGGGAAACGACTGCCCAAGACATGATGGTCTTTGGGAAATTTGCCCGTGACATCATCAAAGAAAATCCTGACAACTTCCGCATCTTTGGCCCAGATGAAGCCAAATCCAATCGGTTGAACCATGTGTTTGAAGTCACGGATCGCCAATGGTTGGAGCCAAAACATCCTGATTACGATGAATGGCTGTCTTCAGTGGGCCGTGTGATTGATTCACAATTATCAGAGCATCAAGCAGAAGGCTTCTTGGAAGGCTATGTGCTGACGGGTCGTCATGGCTTCTTTGCCAGCTACGAGTCATTCCTAAGAGTCGTTGATTCTATGATTACGCAGCACTTCAAATGGTTACGAAAAGCCCATGATCTTGACTGGCGCAACCCGTACCCCTCATTGAATTTGATTGCTTCATCAACGGTCTTCCAACAAGACCATAATGGGTACACCCACCAAGATCCAGGGATCATGACCCATATTGCAGAGAAAAAAGCCGACTTTGTGCGGGTCTACTTGCCAGCCGACGCCAATAGCTTGATGGCTGTCATGGCAGAAACGCTCGCTTCTGAAGAAAAGATCAATCTAGTGGTCTCTTCAAAACACCCACGTCCGCAGTTTTATTCGGCGGATGAAGCGAAAGTGCTTGTCAAAGATGGCTTGAAAGTCATCGACTGGGCATCGACAGATGAAGGACAAGAACCCGATATTGTGATCGCAGCTGCTGGGACGGAACCGAATTTGGAAGCTTTAGCCGCTGTTTCCTTGCTGATTGAAGCCTTCCCAGAGTTGAAAGTCCGCTTCATCAATGTGGTCGATCTATTGAAATTGCGTCGTCCAGAAGTCGATCCTCGTGGGTTGAGCGATGAAGCATTCGAAGCCTACTTTACGAAAGACAAACCGATCGTGTTTGCTTTCCATGGATATGAAGGACTGATTCGCGACATCTTCTTTGGCCGTCGCAACCAACAGCTTCATATTCACGGGTACCGAGAAAATGGCGACATCACGACACCGTTTGATATGCGGATCCTTTCTGAATTGGATCGCTTCCACTTAGCCAAAGACGCCGCCGAATGGGTCTATGGAGAAAAAGCAACGGACTTTGCCCAAAAAATGGCAGACACCGTTGCGTATCACCATGACTTTATTCGAGAAAACGGCTATGATATCGCTGAAGTCGAAGAGTGGGAATGGAAACCATTGCGTTGATTTATTCTCCACAACGCCAACGTAAGACAGTTTAAGAACAAAAAAAGCACAAAAGAAACAAAACGATCCGCAACAGGGTCGGGACACCTTACTAAGGTAGCCCGACCGACTGTCTGCGGATCGTTTTTTTTAAAAGACGTCGAAACCGTAATTTTTGATATGCTGCTTCAACAAGGCGAGATAGTCCAAAGCCATCTCGCTCAGTTCCATTTTCTTGTGTTTGAGGTAACCTAGGGTCATCGCATCATCGACTTCCAAAGGGATCGCAACGATTTTTTCATCATTCAGCTCACTGCTGATGATCCCAGAGCTGATGGTATAGCCGTTGAGACCCACCATCAAATTGAAGATCGTGGCACGATCGCTGATGCGAATGTGTTTTTTGCGCTGTAAAGTGCTTAAGATCTCTTCAGAAAAGTAGAAGGAATTGGTTTCCCCTTGTTCGTACGACAAATAGGTATAAGGTTCCAAATCAGCTAATGTGATACTTTTTTTCTGAGTCAGGGGATTTTCTCGGCCGATGAAGACGTGGGGTTTGGCTTCAAACAAAGGAATGAATTGCAGGTCTTTTTCGTGGATCAAACGGGTGAGGACCGTCGTGTTGAAATCATTCAGATAAATGACCCCCAATTCGCTCTTAAACGTCTGGATATCATCCAGTACATTTTGTGTCTGGGTCTCTCGCAAGGTGAATTGAAATTCATCTTCCCCTAACTGTTTGACCAGCTCCACGAAGGCGTGGACGACGAAGGCATAGTGTTGTGCGGAAACACTGAAAACATGCTTGCGATGGCTGTCTTTGCGAAAGCGTTCGTCCAAGAGATTGACTTGGTCTAAAACATTTCGAGCATAGTTGAGAAAGGAACGGCCATCATCGGTCAAGGTCACCCCTAATTTACTGCGGTAAAACAGCTGCAGATCATACTCTTTTTCCAACTCTTTCATGGCTTGAGAGAGGGAGGGCTGACTGATGAAAAGCTGTTTTGCGGCTTCATTGAAAGAGCCAGTTTCTACGATTTTTTCCAAATATTCAAGCTGCTGGATACGCATGGGATGCAACCTCCTTTTTATGTTATAGGTATTGCCTATGGAATATATAAGTTTATAAGTATTATCTATAGTATAAGATGTTTGCTAGAATAAATCTAACAATTTTGAAAACTTTGTATAGGAGGAATGGATATGGCAACAGACAAATTTCAGCTTGTGGGGTCATTGTTACGACCACAAGATTTATTGGACTACAAAAATCAAATCGAGCATCGGGAGGACATCCGCTACCCGTTTTATGATGCGTTTCCTGGCTACCAAGAAACGGAAGCAAAAGCGATCACTGAAATCATTGCAGCGCAAAAAGAACACGGCATCACAGTCATCACAGACGGCGAACACGGCCGCTCAATGTGGCACCTGGATTTTCTCTGGGGATTAAAAGGCGTTGAGCGCTATATCTCCGATCATGGGTATGCCTTTGAAGATTTGGACGGTGGACATTTTGAGACACGTAAAGACATCGGCATCCGAATCACAGAACCATTATCTGGCAAAAACCATCATTACTTGACGTTGTTTAAAGAAACCAAACGCCAAGCTGGCGATCTGCCAGTCAAAATCACCGTCTGGGGGGCTGCCCACGCCTTTACCGAGCTGACTGTCTTTAACGACCTCGTTGGTGAAGGTCAAGTGTATCCAACGAAAGAAGCCTTGCGGGAAGGGCTGCTTAACGCCTACAAGGAATTCTTGCAGGAATACCGAGAAGCAGGTGGTGAGATCGTTCAGTTCGATGATTGTTTATGGGAATTATTCGCCGAAGACAATGACAAGAGCTTCTTCACCCAAGGCAATGACGGCTTAGAAGCGTTAGCAGATGAATTCGTGGCGATCAACAACGAAGTCGCTGACTACGCCCACGAATTAGGATTAAAAGTCTGGACCCACAACTGCCGCGGCAATTACCAAAGCCGCGCGGCCGCCAGCGGTACTTACAAAGCGATCGCCGAAAAATTCTTGCGTGATCAGCATTATGACCGCTTTTTCCTAGAGTGGGACGATGACCGTGCCGGTGATATCTCGGCTTTAGAAGCGCTGAAAGACCGTCCAGAAGTGGAAGTTGTCTTAGGCTTATTATCCAGCAAAACCGCCACATTAGACGATGAAGAGCGAGTGATCGCTTTATTAGACAAAGCCAGCCAAATCATTCCTAAGGAGCGGCTTTATCTTTCTCATCAATGCGGCTTTGCCTCTTGTGACTGCGGCAATGAGCTTTCGACTGAACAGCAATGGGCAAAAATCAAGCAAGGACAAGCCTTAGCTGAAGCGTACTTCGGTTGAGCAGCTGCGTCTTCTTTTCCCTGAATCTTCCCCTCGAAACCGGTGCATGCGACAAAGTTTCGAAAATTTCAGAAAAAATGTTTGACATTTTCTTTAAGAGCGAGTAAAGTAAGACACAACTTAATGAAACAGACATCGAAAAGAAGAGTAGCAAGACTTGCTGTTTGAAGAGAGTCTCTGGTTGGTGCAAAGAGATAACGCATGGTTGTGAAACACATCTTGGAGTCGTTTTTCCGAAAGAAAAGTAGGAAAGACCGGGTTTGCCCGTTACAGCAGCAGTCATTGATTGATGACTTTCTGAGTTCAGTTGCTGTGAAGCACTGATAAACAAAGGTGGAACCGCGTTGATAACGTCCTTTAGCTGTAATGGCTAGGGGACGTTTTTTTTCTCTTTTTTTGCATCTCACCGAAAACCGAAAGTGGAAGGATCACAAGGACTGCACGAGGCCTTTTCCTGTGAAGGAAAGGCAAATTGAGGTGGAACCACGTATCAAGCGTCCTCTGGCAAATGCCAGTGTGCGCTTTTTTTGTTTTTCTTTTTTAGAAAAATGAAACTTGCCAGTTGCCCCTCACCAGCCAACGTACAGCGCCACATAAGCGTCGGAGCCAACCGTCGCTAAGCTGTATCGCTGCTAATCGAAATTGAAACCTATCAAGGAGGAAGTCACCATGTTTGAGTATTTAGTCAATGTTATGCCCCAACTGATTTCAGGAACTGGAATCACCGTTAAATTGTTCGCACTGACCTTAATCGGGTCCATTCCCTTAGGCATCTTGTTGGCCTTTGTTTTAGCCAGTCGTCTGCGTATTTTGAAATTGATCGTGCAAGTCTACGTTTGGTTGATGCGAGGAACGCCTTTATTGCTACAGCTGATCTTCGTATTCTACGGTCTGCCGATCTTAGGGATCGTCTTTGACCGCTTTGAAGCAGCCTTGATCGCTTTTATTATCAATTACGCTGCTTATTTTGCCGAGATTTTCCGTGGAGGGATCCAATCGATTCCAGCAGGACAATACGAAGCCGCGAAAGTCTTGCGTTTGTCCCCGATCCAAACGATCCAAAAAATTATCATCCCACAAGTCGTCAAGATCACCCTGCCATCTGTCGGCAATGAAGTCATCAATCTTGTCAAAGACACATCCCTCGTCTACATCTTAGGATTGTCAGACGTGATGCGAATCGGAAAAATCGCTATGGAGCGAGACAGTACCTTGCTTCCGTTAGTCGGGGTCGGCTTGATCTACTTGGTGATGACGGGCGTCTTTACGTTGTTGTTAAAACAAATCGAGACCAAACTGGACTATTACCGTTAGGAGGAACCACATATGTTAGAACTAAAACAAGTATCAAAGTCATTTGGCGCTAAAAAAGTCATCGATCAGCTAGACTTGACGATCGAAGACGGCAGTATCTTAGCGGTGGTCGGTCCTTCCGGTGGCGGGAAAACCACCTTGCTTCGGACACTGGCTGGTTTAGAAACGATCGATTCTGGAAGCTTTTTGCTGGATGGCAAAGCCTTTGATCCCACCGACACAAAAGAACAAGAACAAGTCGTCGGTGTCGTCTTCCAAGACTTCCAATTGTTTCCGCACTTGTCAGTTTTTGAAAACATCACTTTGGCGCCAAAAATGGTGCTAAAACAAGACAAGGCCGCGTATACAGCAAAAGCCGAACAGTTGGCAGAAAAACTAGGATTATGTGACCTACTAGCCCAATATCCCTTCCAATTGTCCGGGGGGCAGCGGCAACGGGTGGCTATCGCACGAGCGATGGCGATGAATCCCAAAGTGTTGGCCTATGACGAGCCTACCAGCGCCTTAGATCCAGGCTTGAGACAGCAAGTCGAACAGCTGATCTTGGATCTGAAAAAAGAAGGAGTGACCCAGATCGTGGTGACCCATGATTTGGTTTTTGCCGAAAATATCGGTGATCAATTATTAAAAGTAGCAGGAGAATAAGGGGGAGAACAAAATGAAAAAATTACTATTGACGGGAATCGCAGCAGCAAGTGTATTTTTATTAGGGGCGTGTGGCAGCAACAATGACACCACAACCAGTGCCGCTGACAAAGAAGAAGTGATCGTCGGCCTAGACGATACTTTTGTACCGATGGGCTTTAAAGACGACCAAGGCAACATCGTTGGGTTTGATGTGGATTTAGCAACAGCGATTTTGGATCTAACAGGAACCAAAGTCAAATTTCAACCAATCGATTGGTCCATGAAAGAAACCGAACTAAGCAATGGCACCATCGATATGATCTGGAACGGGTATACCAAAACCGCAGCTCGTGAAGAAAAAGTATTGTTTACAGATACTTATATGGAAAACAAACAAGTCTTAGTCACAGCAAAAACCAGCGGCATTACTAGCTTTGATGATATGGAGGGCAAAGTCTTAGGCGCCCAAGAAGGTTCTTCTGGTTATGAGACCTTCAACAACCAACCGGAAGTTCTGAAGGATCTCGTAGACGGCAATGACGCAACCTTGTATGCCAGCTTTAATGAAGCCTTTATCGATCTAGAAAACGGTCGGATCGACGGTCTTTTGATCGACCGCGTCTACGCAGAATATTATTTGACTCAAACAGGCAAAACCGATGACTTCAACGAAATCGAAAGCCCCTTTGAAGCAGAAGATTTTGCTGTAGGTGTGCGTAAAGACGATCAAGCCATGGCAGATAAAATCAATGATGGCTTGAAAGAATTGCAAGACAATGGCACCTTTGCTGAAATCTCTGAAAAGTGGTTTGGCGAAGATGTCACACCAAACTAAAACAAGTCAACAAGATACACTGGCTGCTTAGCAGCTGGTGTTTTTTTATACATTCATTTCTTTTGCGTATTTAAGGAAAGAAGGAACGATTGAAGTATATACTTGTGTATACATAGGCGTGCTCATGTTATAATGATAGGTAGTAAGGAAAATCCGATAAAGAGGAGGGAGCCGAGTGGAACATTATAAAGAGACCGCTCATTTGATTAAGTGGGGCAACGGACAGGGGGTTCGCTTGTCTAAGAAAATGATTCGGAAATTGGATCTCCAGGTAGGTTCTGAACTAGAAATGGAACTGGCAGAAGAAGTCAATGGCAAAAAACAGTTAGTTATTACAGAAAAGCAGTCAGTAGGAGAGTTGTCCCTAGAGGAGAAACTTCGTTTAGTCGATTCTTTGCAAGGCATTTTAGCAGATTCATTTGAAACACCTGACGTTGTGGACATCAAAAAAGTAAGAAACGAACGGCGTAGGAAAAAATATCTGGGAGAATAAAATAAGCATGACCAAATACAAAGCCAAACGAGTCGTGATTGACACCAATGTGATCCTTGACTATTTATTAGGAAGAGGGGCTAAAAGCCATCAAGAAGCCATCAAACAGATATACAACAGTTCCATTTATGGACTTTGCGAGGGCGTGATTACGGCAGGTACCTTAACGGATCTTTTCTATATTCTCGATGGAGCAGCAGGAGTCGATGCTCGGAGGGAAGTCAAAAAACTGATCCAAGTGCATACCGTCTTAACCGTCACGGAAGCAGATTGCCTTCAGGCGCTTGATTCAACAATGACAGATTTTGAGGATGCTGTTTTAGCAGCTTGTGCGAAGCGAAATCAAATCGACAGTCTAGTAACGACCAATACAGCTGATTTTGAATCATCGGGACTGATTGTCTATACAGTCGCTGAATTTGTTGACCAGCTAGAAAGAGGATGATCACTGCTATATCTGGCAGACATCCTCTTTTTTCCTTAAATTCCAACAGCTAACCAAAATTTCTCACAGGAAAACTTTTGTTCGCCTTCTTTTTTCGTTATAATAGGGAAAGATGAAAAGAGGGATAGAAATGGCGCAAAAAAAACGCGCAAAGAAACGCAAAACAAAAAAACAACAAAAACAGCAAGAGAAATTAATGCTGGTCGGCGTCGGCCTGCTCTTTGTCTTGTTTTCGATATTTGGCTTTTTCCATTTAGGTTTTTTAGGAACCTTGATTGCCAACGGGTTTCGGATCGTTGGCGGAAACACGTACCAATTTTTGAGTGTTGCCCTAGCCGCTTATGGTGTCTGGTTAGCGATCAAAACGACCGATGCTCGCTTTAAGAGTATTCGGCGAGTGATTGGCTGTGTATTGGTGTATTTTGGTTTACTGATCATCCTCCATGCGCAAATCTTTAGTAATGTGGTGGGAGAACAAGCCAATATCTTCCAAACCACGTGGATGACGCTGTTAGGCGATATTCGGCGCAGCCAAGTGATCCAAAATGTCGGGGGCGGAATGATTGGCGCCATGCTCTATGGGGCGACCTATTTTCTTGTTTCCCAGATCGGCAGCTACATCATTGCTGTTTTACTCATGCTGATTGGGGTGTTCTTGTTCAGCCAAATGAGCAGCCACGAGTTAGTCGAGCACCTGCAAGCAGCTGGTGACAAGCTGCAGCGGTTGTTAGAAGGCTCTCCAGAAAAGCAAGCCGAACGAGAAGCCCGCAAAGCGGAACGAGCAGCAGAGAAACAAGCTGCGAAAGAAGCCAAAAAAGAAGCCAAAAAAGAAGCCGAACGAGCAGCAGTCATGGCGGAGATCAAAGAAAAGAATCAAGTCCGACCAATGACAGAAAACGAAAAATCAGCAAAAGAACAACAGATGCAAGCGCCAGCTGACTTTGAACCAGAGCAGCTGAGCTTTGTACCCATCGACCACTTCCAGGAATTGCCGCAAGCGGCGGGACCAGAGGCCGCTCAAGCACCACATCCAGCAGGAAACAAACCGGGACCAAGCAAAAAGGTCAATGAAGACGGAGAGATCCTCGATGATGATGGTGAAGTATTGGAATTTGAGATTTCGGAAGAAGCTGAAAATCGTGATTATGAATTGCCTTCAGCGCAATTACTCGATTCGATCCCTTCAACGGATCAAAGCAGCGAGTACAAAAAGATCGAACAAAATATCGGTGTGTTAGAAACTACCTTCCAAAGCTTCGGTGTTGACGCAAAAGTCGTCAAAGCCAGCTTAGGACCAGCAGTAACCAAATTCGAAGTTCAACCAGCAGTAGGGGTCAAAGTCAGCAAAATCGTCGGGTTGACCGACGATATCGCCTTGGCCTTAGCTGCCAAAGATGTGCGGATGGAAGCGCCGATCCCAGGGAAATCATTGATTGGGATCGAAGTTCCAAACAGTGCAGTCAGCATGGTTTCATTCCGAGAAGTGATCGAAGCCCAACCGGATCATCCAGATAAACTATTAGAAGTACCTTTAGGACGCGATATTTCTGGCCGTGTCCAAACGGCAGACTTAACGAAAATGCCCCATCTCTTGATTGCCGGATCGACCGGGAGCGGGAAGTCCGTAGCCATCAACGGCATCATCACCAGTATTTTGATGCGGGCAAAACCCCATGAAGTCAAACTGATGATGATCGACCCGAAAATGGTTGAATTAAATGTTTACAATGGGATTCCCCATCTCTTGACACCTGTCGTGACCAATCCCCGCAAAGCGGCGCAAGCGTTGCAAAAAGTGGTCAAGGAAATGGAAGAGCGCTACGAAAAATTTGCGGCAACTGGGGTCCGAAACATTACTGGCTACAACGATTTAGTGATCAATAAGAATTTAGAAGACGGCGAAAATCGTCCGATCTTGCCATTCATTGTAGTGATTGTCGATGAGTTAGCCGACTTGATGATGGTTGCCAGCAACGAAGTCGAAGATGCCATCATTCGTTTGGCGCAAATGGCACGGGCAGCAGGTATCCATATGATCCTGGCAACGCAACGACCAAGTGTGGATGTCATTACAGGGATCATCAAAGCCAATGTTCCGTCACGGATGGCCTTTGCGGTTTCCAGCGGTGTCGATTCGCGGACCATCATTGATGGGAACGGAGCCGAAAAACTGCTGGGACGCGGCGACATGCTGTATCTGCCGATGGGTGAGAACAAACCGATTCGGGTCCAAGGGGCCTTTATTTCCGACCAAGAAGTCGAACGAGTGGTTGAATTCGTGACCGATCAGCAAGAAGCCAATTATGAAGAAAAAATGATGGTCACTGAGGAAGAAACGAGTACCGGCAGTAGCGGACAACCGCAAGATGAGCTATTCGAAGATGCCAAAGCCCTTGTGGTGGAAATGCAGACCGCCAGCGTTTCTCTCTTGCAGCGACGTTTTCGCATCGGCTATAACCGGGCGGCTCGGTTAGTGGATGAATTAGAAGATCAAGGTGTCGTTGGCCCTTCTGAAGGCAGCAAGCCGCGGAAAGTCTTGATCGAGCCGCAACCAGAAGACATTCCTACCTTTGATGAATAAGGAGAACAAGACCAATCCAATGAGAGAAAGGCGAGATAGCAATGAAACGCAAACACATTCTTTACCGTGATGTTGCCGATAAGCTCAAAGAAGACATCATGTCGGGTCGCTACCCGATTGGTTCATTTTTACCGACGGAAACAGAATTGGAAGCCACCTTCAATGTCAGCAAGATCACTGTCCGCAAAGCCATCGAATTGTTAGCGGCAGATGAGTATGTGGAAAAACGCAGCGGACGTGGGACGACGGTTTTAAGCAATCGCCCTTATAACAAGCTGTCAAAAGGCACGACGTTTAGCCAATTGCTTGAAAAGACTGGCAAGGAATACACGAAGAAAAACCTCAGCTATGAATTAGTCGAACTTGCGCCTGAGCACCCCGCGTATTCTTTGATGGGCAAAGAAGTCATGCGTTTACGTCGCATGTATTATTTTGACCACCAACCCTTTATTTACTATGAGTACCATTTGCCAAAGCAACTAAAGGGAACCTCCATCGAGGTCTTTGAAGAAAAATCATTGTATCGCCTATTGGATGAACATCGAATGATCATCGATCGCTTTCAAGATGCGTTTGTGGCAACGACCTTGACTGAAGAGCAACAGAAGTTTATGATCACGCCGGAGGTCGCTGCCTTGAAACGAACCCGTTATTCGTATGATCTACAAGGAGAAGTGGTAGAATATACAGAAGGGATCTATAACACTGCCTTGCATCCGTATATGATCGAATTTGAAGCCTAGTCATTGATTAGGCTTTTTTAGCAAAAAGTGGTACCAAAATCAGAAGTGGAGCGTGAAAACTATGAGAAAAATCGCCTTTTTAGGAGCCGGTAACATGGCAAAAGCTATCATTAATGGCTTGATTGCAGCAAACCTGTATGAACCAGCAGAGATCTTGGTTTATAACCATCGCTACGAGCCGACTTTGGCACAATTAGAAAAAGAAACCGGGATCACTGGGACAACTAAGCTAGCAGATGTCACCGAAAAAGCGGAGATCCTCGTCTTAGCAGTTAAACCTTTTGTCTTTCCCCGCTTGCTTGCTGATTTAAAAGACGGCTTGACCAAGGAGCATTTGCTAGTATCCATTGCCGCGGGTGTGACGATCGCGCAAATGGAAGAAATCATCGGTGCGCGCAAAATCGTGCGGGTCATGCCAAACACCCCTGCACTGGTGGGGGAAGGGATGTCTTCTATCAGTCCCAACGGTCAAGTGACGAAAGCCGAAGCCAATGAAGTCAAACAGCTTTTTGAAAGCCTGGGCAAAGCCGAGCAAGTACCAGAAAGCATGATCGATGCAGTCATTGGTGTCAGCGGTTCTTCACCAGCCTACACGTATTTGTTCATTGAAGCTTTGGCAGATGGAGCAGTGGCAGAAGGAATGCCGCGGCCGATGGCGTATGAATTTGCTGCTCAAGCGGTATTAGGCGCAGCGAAGATGGTATTAGAGACGAAGGAACACCCAGGCGTCTTAAAGGATCGTGTCAGCTCGCCAGGGGGCACAACGATCCAAGCAGTCAAAACCTTAGAGGAAAATGGCTTTCGGGCGGCTGTCATCAAAGCAGTGCAAGCAGCTGCTGACAAAAGTCGAGAGATGTCTTGATCCCCAGTGAGTGAGGAAAAAATCTTAGCAAAACGAAGGAGCGTTTATGAAAGAACTTTTGATTTTTGATTTTGATGGATTGTTAGTCGATACTGAAAGAGTCTATTTTGATGGGTGGTTGGCGCTATTTAAAAAGTATGAGCTTCCGATTACAGCCGCTGATATTTTTGGTTGGCGTGGTCAAAGTTGGCAACAGACTGCCACTAAATTAGCCGACCTCGTAGGCGGTCAGCAGCGAGTGCAGGAATTACGAGCAGAACGGGAAGTCTATATTGCCCAGCAAATAATCGATGGCACCTTCAAAACCAAACCCTATGCGAAAGAAACCATCGCATTGGCTCGTGAGAAAGGCTTCCAAACGGCATTAGCCACCTCGACGATGAAAAAAAGAGCCTCTGAATTGTTGGCGCATTTCGATTTGTTGCAGGCCTTTGACTATCAGACCTTTGGCGATGATGTCTCCGCCCATAAACCTGATCCAGCACCTTACTTGCTGACTTTAGAAAAAGCGCAAGTCGCAGCAGAAAAAGCTTTAGTCATGGAAGATTCTCTTGTGGGAGCAACAGCCGCGACGCGTGCGGGCATCGATGTCGTGCTGATTCCCGATCAAAGTTTTGATCAAGTCTATTCCCCAGAGGAAAAAGCAGATCTTCAATTATATGGCGAAGCTACCTCATTGAAGTATGTGTATGAGTTATTGGCAAAGGATCAACTGAAATAATACCTAAAAAAGCTTCCTTTTTCGTTGCAGAAAAAGGAAGCTTTTTTTGTATAGGAAAGGCCTGTAAAAAAACAGATCAAAGGATATGAGTGGTGTGTTTTTCGCCATCATGGTAAAGTTAAAGAAAGTTTAACAATAAGCGAAAAAAAACAAAAAGTAAAGGGGTTTCATTTTGACAAAAACGTCCATTTGTCAAAAGGACTTTTCTTGGTCGATCCTAGCCGTTGGCGGCAGGGGAAAAACATGGTAAATTATCCTTCGACGAAGAACTAGTGGGGGAAGAAAAAATGAATAAACTAAAGAATGTTTTCTATTTATATAAACTGGACTGGAAACGAATTTTCAGCAATCCAATCTCTGCATTTTTGATCATTGCCTTAATGATTTTACCCTCGCTTTATGCGTGGTTCAATATCAAAGCCCTCTGGGACCCATACGGCAACACCAGTGAATTGCCGATCGCCGTTTACAGTGCGGATAAAGGGGCAGAATTTCAAGACAAGCACATCGATATCGGTGATGAAGTCATCGATACCCTCCATAAAAACAAGCAGTTGGGCTGGCGTTTCTTGGATTCAAAAGAGGACTTAGTAGAAGGGGTCAAGTCAGGAAAATATTACGCGGGTATTTATCTGCCAGCGGATTTTTCAGATGATCTGATCAGCTTTACCAGTGGAAAAATCGAAAAACCGACCATCGAGTATTATAGCAACCAAAAAATCAATGCCATCGCACCAAAAATCACCGATAAAGGAGCCAGCAGCCTTCAAGAAGAGATCTCACAAAACTTTATTGAAACCGCCAGCTCCACGTTGATAAAAGTCTTCAATGAAATCGGCTATGACATTGATTCCAACTTAGTCAGCATCAACAAAGTCAAATCGATGATCTTAGACACCGATGACAATTTGGCTACGATCGATGGCTATACGAAAGAGATCGTCACCTTGCACGATAAGTTTCCAGAAATCAAAGAAAAGATCGCAAAAGCCGAAGAATTCACCGATTATATCCCACAAGTGGATGCCATGGGGGAAAAACTGATCGGCTTAAACGATAAGCTGCCTGCATTGAAGAAAGAAGCCAACATCATTTTGACCTTGCAAGAAAAGATCCCAGAGATCCAAAATGCTGGCAAACAATTGAAGATGATCGACGATGATTTCGATGACATTGCCAGCACCATGACGGACGGCATCGACACCGCCAAGCAAGGACTGCAAGTCATTGAACAAGTGCAAGCCGCTTTACCACAGATCGAACAACTAGGCGACCAAGCCGCCAGCTTCGCCACCGCGACCAAAGATGGGGCGCAACAATTGCAAGATGCCCTGCCAAGTATTTCTAGCAGTGTGAAGGTGACGATTGAGTCGATCAGTCAAGTGGCAACCACCACAGCCGGTCTAACAAGTACGATTCGCCAAGCGCTGGCTGAAAATGAACTAACAGATGAAGAGCGTCAAGCAATCAGTGCAACGATCACTGACTTTCAAAAGAACATCCAACAACAACAAGCCGCCTTGGATTCCTTGATTGCCTTTTTAACCAATATTCAGAATTCTGGCAGTAACGCCGACCTAGAAGGTATCATTGCACAACTAAGCAATGCCAAAACAACGTTAGGTGTTTTATCTGACCGCTTATCGCAATTGAATAACCTTGTTCAAAATGGGTCTGTTGATGAAATTACAGCGTATCTCGATCAAGTTACCGCAGCTGCTCAAAACGTTGCCAATCTCATGAACAGCATCAATGTTGATTCAATCACCACCACCATCAACGACATTCTAACCAAACTAATCGAAACCATCACCACCGCCGAAGATGTCTTGAAAAAAGCCCAAGAGATCGATTTTGACTCGTTGCTGTCTTCCACCAAATCAGTGGTCAGCAATGCCGTGACGATTTTGGAAAAATACCAAAAAGAATTGCCTGCCATCAAGCAAGAATTGCACGATGCCAATACGATGCTGAATGGTCACATGGATGAAATCGTCAATGCCATCAACAAAGGAGCCGACCTTTACAACAATGAATTGCCAGTGGTCGAAGAAAAATTAGGGCTGGCCGTAAACTTCTTGCAAAACGACTGGCCAACCATCAAATCAGAAATCAGCTCTACGATGGCGATGGTGGATGAAAAACTGCCAGAAGTTGAAAAAGCCTTGGATGCGGCTGTCGATTTGATCAATAACGATTGGCCGAGTATCAAAGCAGGCATCCACAAAGCCGCTGATGCGATCCGAGCAGGAGAAAATGAAGTCGATCTTGGAGAAGTCATCAAATTATTGAAACTTGATGCCACCGATGAAGCCGACTTCTTCAAACAACCAGTGGAATTAAAAAGCAATGAAATCTATCCAATCGCCAACAATGGTTCAGCTAGCACACCGTTTTATACCGCATTGTGTTTGTGGGTAGGGGCATTATTGTTGTCAAGTGTCGCTACAACGGAGTATCATTTAGAGAAGAAAGACAAAAAACGCTTTACACAACGTGAAACCTTTGTGGCACGAATGCTGACGTTCTTGACGATGGCAGTCGCCCAAAGTTTGATCGTGACCCTAGGAAATATGTTTTTATTAGGCGTTGATGTCCACAATCCAGTGTACAGTGTCTTCTTCGCATTACTCGTCGGACTCGCTTTTATGATGATCGTTTACGTACTGGCAGGACTGTTCGGCAACCTCGGGAAAGGGATCGCCATCATCATTTTGGTTCTCTCCATCTCAGGTGGGGGAGGAAACTACCCGATCCAAGTTTCTGGGAAGTTCTTCCAATTCATTAATCCGCTGCTGCCATTTACCCATGCAGTCAATCTGTTAAGAGAATCAGCTGGCGGGATCTATTGGCCAAATGCCGTACCACAATTGGTTATTTTAACGATTTTGTTCCTGGTCTTTGGGATCGTCGGTACCTACGCGTATCCTTATCTAGTCAACTCTACGAAGAAATTAAGCGACATTTCCAAAGAAAGTCATTTCTTCCACTAACATCGAAAAGCAGAAAGAGCATTTGTTCTTTCTGCTTTTGTGCCATCACGTGAAATTTCTAATAATCAAAAGAGGGAAAAAGGGTCGTTTTTTCATCTGATTTTCATTGACTTTTCGCGGTTACAAGAGTAGCATACAGTCTTGATAATTCAATATTTGTGAGGATATCGTTACAAGTTTAACGAAGGATTTTTTCATGAAAAGGAGTGTAGAAAAAGTGGAGTATTTGAAACGTTTGTTGGTCGGACGTCCATTGAAATCCGCAGAGAATGATGAACAAAAACTGAGCCGGACGGCGGCCCTTGCGTTGCTATCTTCTGATGCTTTGTCTTCGATTGCTTATGGGACAGAGCAGATCGTTGTCGTATTAGTGGCACTTTCCGCTGCTGCCATCTGGTATTCATTACCGATCGCTGCTTTTGTTATTATTCTTTTGATTTCATTGACCTTGTCTTACCGTCAGATCATTCATGCTTACCCTCACGGTGGTGGGGCGTATGTAGTAAGTAGTGAAAATTTAGGGAAAAATGCGGGCCTGATTGCCGGCGGCTCACTGTTGATCGATTATATGCTGACAGTAGCAGTATCCGTCTCAGCAGGGGCGGAAGCCATCACTTCTGCTGTGCCAGCGTTGTTCGGCCATCAAGTGGCGATTTCTGTCGTGATCGTGCTCTTGATCATGATGATGAATCTGCGAGGGCTGCGAGAATCAGCTAGCTTCTTAATGATTCCTGTCTACACCTTTATCGCAGTGATCACAGTCTTGATCGTGGTGGGCTTGTACAACATCGTAACTGGTGCGCAACCGTTGAATGCAACCGCACTGCCGGGAGCTGTGGTGCCTGGGGTATCCGTAGCCTTGATCTTACGGGCTTTCTCATCAGGTTCCTCTTCTTTGACGGGGGTCGAAGCGATCAGTAACGCGGTGCCATTTTTCAAAAAACCACGGGCGAAAAATGCAGCTGCGACTTTGACGATCATGGCTGCGATCTTAGGGTTCTTCTTCGTCGGTATCACTTTTATCAACTATTGGTACGGTATCGTACCAGAAGCAGAAGTGACCGTCCTATCTCAAATCGGCTCTGCTGTTTTTGGTCATGGGTTTATGTACTACGTTTTGCAATTTGCCACAGCGCTGATTTTAGCAGTTGCCGCAAATACTGGATTTTCCGCCTTCCCCGTGTTGGCGTATAACTTAGCCAAAGACAAATATATGCCACACATGTATCAAGACCGTGGGGATCGTCTCGGCTACTCAAACGGGATCATCACCTTAGCTGCTGGTTCCATCGTCCTATTGTTTATCTTCCAAGGATCGACCGAGCGTTTGATTCCGTTGTATTCCATCGGGGTATTCATTCCTTTTGCACTATCCCAAAGCGGAATGGTCATCAAATGGAAAAAAGAAGGCAAAGGCTGGTTCTTTAAATCGATCGCCAACATCATTGGGGCTTTGATTTCTTTTGCGATCATTGCCATCTTGTTCGTGTATCGCTTAGGCGATATTTGGCCATTTTTCATTATCATGCCGATCCTCTTGTATATCTTTTACAAGATCCATGATCATTATAAAAAAGTCGCAGAACAGCTGCGATTGGAAAAACAAGAAGCACTGCATGTCTATGAAGGAAATACCGTGATCGTTCTCGTCGGAAATGTTACCCGAGTAAATATCGGCGCATTGAACTATGCCCAATCGATTGGTGATTATGTCGTGGCGATGCACGTCTCGTTGGATGAAGATGTGAAGAAAGAAAAAGAGATCGAACAAGAATTTAAGCAAAAATTCCCAGACGTGCGTTTCTCCGTCGTTCATTCTTCGTATCGTTCGATTGAAAATCCCATCTTGCGTTATGTGGATCTAGTCAGCCGCAATGCAGCCAAACACAATTACACAACGACCGTCATCATTCCACAGTTTGTCCCAAGACGTCGCTGGCAAAATATTTTGCACAACCAAACAAGCCTGCGCTTGCGTTTCAGACTCTCTTGGCGTGAGAACATCATTGTAAGTACGTACAGTTACCATTTGAAGAAATAACAAAAACGCTAGTTTAGCGACCTGATTCCCAAAAGAAATGTTTTGGTCAGCCGCTAAGACTAGCGTTTTTTTTTAGCTATAAAACATTTTCAGTTTGATATCCTGATCGTAATTCCCAAACCCCTTGCCAAAGAGGGTACAACCGCCGACATGCTCGGCATCTTCTTTGACTTCCACTTTTAAGTGCCACGTATCTTCGTAGGCAGGTATATCCTTGATCGTAATGTCGGAAAGAGGAACACCTTCCATGTAAGTTCCGTGATCCATGATGCGGATCGTCTTCAATAACCCGTACTGATTGAGATTGTCTGGATACCAATCTGGTGTATACTTGCCGCGAATATCTGCAAAATCCCCTGGGCTAGTCCATGTACCAAGCTCCACACCATTTAAGCTGAAGGTGATGTCTGACGGCCAGTTGTTATTGGAAAAAGGAAATTCAGACGAAACTTCCATTGAAATCTCCATCATTTCCAGTTTTTCTTCTCTTGCTAAGAAGTTTGGCGATTGGTATTCAACAAATCCTTTCGTAAACCACAAGATGCGGGCATCCATTCGTCGGGGATCCATGAAAAACTTCGGTTCATCCACCATTCCCACAAAATCAGCTGAAGTAGCAAGCCCGCACGTTGGTTCTACCGAGTAATTTGTATAATGACCGATCGGTATCGCCGTTTCTTTCGTATCAAAGGCATTAAAGATTTTCTCAGGAAAGTTGATATCGATATGATCCACTCTTAAACTGGAAATCTTTTTTTGCCCCACACGCTCTGTTTTAATGATTTTGGCTTCTTCTAATTTTTTGATGTGCATCGTAATGATGGCGCTGCTTAAGCCCAACTCCTGTGCCAACTCTTTGACATTCATCTTGTTTTTAGCCAGCAATTGAATGATTTTGATTCGCACGTTACTGGCAAGTGCCTCATAGACAGGCAATGCTTCTTGATTGATTTCTAATTGCATCGTGTCACCTCCGCTTAAACTGTTTGATTTACTTGAATGTTAACATATTTGCTAATTTGTGTAAATAGCGTTGTTTATTTCGCTAGTTATTAATATATTTATTAATTAATATAGATATTATCCTAAATAAATTAATCAAAATATTGTTGACAGCGATTACAAATCAAGTTATGATTTATTTGTAAATTGAAAGTGTTTGCAAACATCAATTTCTATGTTTTGTTTTTGTGAATTGTTTATAGGCTTCTTTATAGGAAATATCTTAGGTGTTAGGAATTATTATGAGCAGTTAGTAAGGTCTTTTTTAAGAGATGTCAATGAACAAATGTGATAACGTACCTGCAAATATCTATAAAACTTGAGAGGATGGAAAAGATGAACATCAAAAAGGTTATTTTTTCGGGAGCAGTTCTAGGTTTAAGTAGTTTGGTATTAGGGGCCTGCGGAAACAGTAATAATAGTTCAGGTGATGATAGCGGAAGTAAAGAAATTACGTTTATGTTTCGAGGCGGCGAGGACGAGAAGAAAGCCTATGAAACAGCAATTAAACAATTTGAGGAAGAAAATGATGTAAGCGTTAAGATTATCGCCACAGATGCTGATCAATATGCAACAAAGCTGCAAGCGGCAATCTCAGGCGGTAATATGCCCGATGTTTTCTATGTAGAACAAAGCAATCTAATGGCTTACGTTGATAATGGTGTTTTGCTAGATATTACGGATGAAATTGAGAATTCAGATTTTGATCTTTCAAACATTTGGGAATATGGGGTAAACAGTTATCGGTATGATGGTGAAAAAGTTGGTAGCGGTGCTTTGTATGGATTACCAAAAGATGTTGGACCATTTGCTTTAGGATATAACAAAGACATGTTTAAAGAAGCTGGTATTGATTTGCCAGATACAGATACGCCTTATACATGGGATGAATTCATTGAAGTATCTAAACAGTTGACGAAGGATTCTGATGGAGATGGAAATCTTGACCAATGGGCAACAGGATTTAACGTAAACTGGAGTTTACAAGCTTTTGTTTGGAGTAACGGAGCAGATTGGATCAACGAAGCCAAAGATACCGTTACAGTCGATACACCAGAATTTGCGGAAGCATTGCAATGGTTTGCGGATCTGCAAAATGTGCATGAACTCACCCCTTCAATTTCTGATGCCCAAACATTGGATACGTATCAAAGATGGATGAATGGTGAGATTGCTTTCTTCCCTGTAGGACCTTGGGATATGAGTACGTATGCAGGATTAGATTTTGAGTATGACTTGATGCCTTGGCCAGCAGGCTCTACAGGCGAATCTGCAACGTATATCGGTTCTTTAGGAATTGGTGTTGCCAGCAAAACCAAACATCCAGAAGAAGCAGTGAAATTAGTTGAGTATTTAAGTGCATCTGAAGAAGGACAACAACAATTAGTAGACGCACAGATTCAAATTCCTAACCTGATTGATATGGCTGAAGAATGGGCTTCTGATACGGACAGTGTACCTAATAATAAACAAGAATTTATTGACATCGTCCAAGATTATGGTCGCGCTTTGCCAGTAGCAACAACCTACAATGCAGAATGGTACGATGAATTCTTTATCAATATCCAACCTGTGTTAGATGGAGATCAAACGGCAGCGGATTATTTAAAAGAAGTTCAACCTAAGATGCAAGAAAAACTAGACTCAGCGATTCGCCAACAAGAAACAGCAAGATAGACTCACTGGGGTCACATATCTATGTGACCCCAAAGATTTTTATGGAGGGACGCGTAATGGAACAAGTGGAAATAAAAAAAACAAAAAATAAAAATAGTCTTTATGCAAAAGAGCACAAAGTTGCTTTCTTGTTCGTTCTACTTCCAGTTTTAGGATTTATTTTGTTTTCATTGATACCTTTGGGCTATTCGGTTTATGCTGCCTTTACAGATTGGAACGGTCTAGGGCAAATGAATTTTATCGGTTTTGAGAACTTTCAGAAGCTTTTTAGAGATGAGTACTTCTATAAGACGATGTTTAATACCGTCTTTTTGATGTTAGGGATCCCAATCGGTTTGATTTTGTCATTTATGCTGGCATCAGCACTGAGCAGAGGAATTAAAGGAACGACGATTTTTCGAACGATCTATTATATTCCAGTCATCTCATCATTAGCAGCCATTTCGATTTTGTGGCAATGGGCTTACAATGGTGATTTTGGTTTAGTCAATCAGGTCTTGGATATCTTCGGTATCAGCGGCCCTAACTGGTTGCAAAACCCATCAACAGTCAAACCGGCAATTATTATTATGTCTGTTTGGAAGGGATTGGGCTATTCTATGCTCTTGTACTTGGCAGCGATTCAAAGTGTACCAAAAACCTTTTATGAAGCAGCAGAATTAGATGGTGCTTCTTCTTTTCAAAAGTTTCGCAATATCACTTGGCCGATGGTTAGACCAGTCACTTTCTTTTTAGTCGTTACGAATATTATTGGCGGCTCACAAATCTTTACGGAAATAAACATTATGACACCAACTGGCGGACCACAATATAGCAGTGCTACGGTCGTTTGGTATATCTGGCAAAAAGCTTTCAGAAATTGGCAAATGGGTTATGCAAGCAGTATGGCGTTGATTCTAGCAGTATTGGTTTTTGTGATAACAGCATTCCAATTCTATATGAACAATCGTTCAAGCTATAAATTAGATTAGGAGGGAAAAGAATGAAAAAACTGAAAATAAGCAACGTACTCATTATTTTAATTCTCTCCCTTGGAGCAGTTATTATGGTGGGGCCGTTACTTTGGATGATCTCAACATCGCTAAAAGACCGAGCTGGCGTCTTCCAGCTGCCACCTCAATGGATTCCAGACCCAGTACAATTTGATGCGTACAAACGTTTATCTGAGCTGGACACTTTGTTCTCAGGGATTAAAAATACAGTGATCGTTTCACTTTCTGTGACTGTTGTAGGTACTCTGACATCCAGTTTAGCCGCCTTCTCATTTGCCAAATTACGGATGCCGCATAAAGATGCGCTATTTCTAATCCTTTTAGCCGCTTTGATGATTCCTTATCCAGCGGTGATGATCCCGCAATTTATGATGTTTTCCCAAATTGGCTGGGTTGATACGTTATTACCATTGATCATCCCAGGAATGTTTGGAAATATCACGATGATTTTCTTTTTACGACAATATTTATCTAATATTCCTGATTCGATCGTTGAGGCGGCGAAAATTGATGGTGCGGGCTATTTACAAACCTTTATCCAATTGATTTTTCCGTTGATTCGTCCAGCGGTTGCTGCTCAATTTATTTTATGGTTTATGGGTGCTTGGAATGACTACTTAGCACCCTTGATCTACTTGAATAGTCCAGAAAAACAAACATTGCAAGTAGTGATCGCAAACTTAAATGCCGCCTATGCAATTCAAACGGATTATCCGTTGATTATGGCAGCTTCCGTTGTTTCATTACTTCCGGTTTTGATCGTATTTATTATTTTCCAAAAGCAAATTATTGAATCAGTTGCACTTTCTGGAATGAAAGGGTGAGTAGATGTTTCTAAAAGCAATGAACTGGCTAAATGCATTGGTACTTCTGATAGAACTAAATATTTTGTGGCTTCTAGGTATTTTAGCTGGTTTTTTTGTGGTCGGCTTTGTTCCCAGTACTGTTGCTGTCTTAACGATTCTAAATAAAGAGGATCTATTTACAGGCTATTACTCTTATATAGAAGTATTGACTTTATTTTGGAAAAACTATGTGTCAGCCATTCGCTTATACAAATGGCGGGTCTTTATATTTCCACTTATTCTAGGCATTCTCTATTTGGAATTGCTGATTGTGCAGCAAAGTGATCTAATGAGAGCATTTTTCCAATGGCCACTTTTGTTTTTGTTCAGTTATGTGATTTTAGTATTGATCAATTTATCCTTAGTCACTCGATTGAGTAAAGATAAGTGGCGGAAAAAAGCCGTTTTTTCATTGACGAGTCCATTCTTGTTACCAAAAGAATCGCTTCTTTGTCTTTTGATGGTTCTCACATTTTCAATTGTTAGCATGGCGTATCATTGGTTCTTTTTTGTCGCAATTTCAATCTTTTTGTACAGTGCCAGCAAGTGCTTGTTGTCAGGCTATAGCAAGAAAGGATTGTTAAAATCATGATCAAAAAATTTCTTTTCTCGTGTGTTCCTCTAATGGTTCTTTTATCTGGCTGTACTGCTTCTGCAGTTGAAGAAGTCTTGTCCCCTCCTGAGTTTGCCGATGTTAGTGTCCATGACCCATCGGTGATCAAAGCGGATGATACGTTTTATATTATTGGATCACATATGCAATTTGCCAAGTCTCAGGATTTGATGAAGTGGGAGCAGATATCTAATTCAGTATCTGAAGATACACTATTTGAGAATATTCGAGAAGAATTGGCAGAAGAGTTTGAGTACGCACAGACAGATACTTTATGGGCTAGTGATATCCAACAGTTTAAGAATGGAAAATACTATTTGTACTATTGTTTGTGTCAAGGAACTTCACCGCTCTCCGTAATGGGAGTGGCGGTATCTGACTCTATTGAAGGTCCTTATGAAAAAGTCGAATCTTTTCTTTATTCAGGAACCTCTCCGCAGTTTGGTAAAGCGTACAATGCAGCGATTCATCCAAATGCGATCGATCCTCATGTTTTTTATGACAATGAAGGAAAATTATGGATGGTCTATGGATCATACTCAGGTGGGATTTTTATCCTAGAAATGGATGATGAAACGGGTTTGCCTAAAGATCGCAATTCATACGGAACACATTTGATGGGCGGAAATCACAGTCGCATCGAAGCACCATACATTCAGTATAATCAAGAAAATGGCTACTATTACTTGTTCACTTCATTTGGTGGGCTAGATGCAGACGGTGGATACAACCTTCGAGTCGCGCGGTCAAAGAATCCCGATGGTCCTTATGAAGACAGCCAAGGAAATCCAATGGCTGAGGTCAAAGGGAAATTTGGAACAGTTTTTGATGACGCAAGTATTCAAGACTTCGGAACTAAAATTATGGGGAACTTCCTATATACCGAGAATACGAGCAATGAAGGGGTTGGCTATGTTTCGCCAGGTCACAACTCGACCTATTATGATGAAGAAACCAATCAATATTACTTGATTTTCCATACACGTTTTCCAAATAGCGGAGAATACCATTCTGTGAGAGTCCATCAAATGTTTTTCACAGAAGCAGGCTGGCCGGTTGTTTCTCCATTGAGATACAGCGAAGAAACGATTGCTGACTATACAAAGAATCAAGTTACGGGTGCCTATACGCTGATTTCCTTTGACAAGTTTTTAACGGATGATTTGAAAGAACCACAGGAAATTACAGTTGAAAAAAATGGCACGATCAAAGGTGATCGCACTGGAACATGGGAACTAGCAGAAAAGAATAGTCAAGAAGATTCAAGTGTGGTTATCGATGACACTGTTTATAAAGGGAAGTTTCTTTCCGGCTGGGATGAAAATCAGCAAAAGCAAGTAATGACATTTACAGGTACCTCAGAAGCAGGAGTACCATTATTTATTGTTAGGAATGAGGAGTAAGGTATGGCAAAAGCAAATGCAGAGACAATACAAAATCCAATCGTGTATGAACGAGCAGACCCTTGGGTATATTTACATTCCGATGGTTACTATTATTTTACAGGTTCAGTTCCTGGGTATCAGTCGATTGAACTTAGACGAGCGAAAAGCCTCAATGAACTTGAAGATGCGGAAAGAAAGACGGTTTGGCAGGCACATGAGTCGGGACCAATGAGTGAATTGATTTGGGCGCCAGAAATTCATTTTATCGCTGATAAGTGGTATATCTATTTTGCCGCGAGTGATAATGAAGAGATCAGAAATGAAAATTATCATCATCGAATGTTCGTGATCGAAAATAATGCAAGTGACCCTTTTGAAGGGGAATGGGAAGAAAAAGGACAGGTCATCACGCAATTTGAAAGTTTTAGTTTGGATGCAACTGTGTTTGAACATCAGGAGAAACTTTATTATGTTTGGGCGCAACAAGATCCAAGAATTCCAGGAAACTCTAATCTTTATCTATCAGAAATGGAAAATCCATGGACACTAAAAGGAAAGCAGCTTTTACTATCGATCCCTGAATACCCTTGGGAACAGATTGGTTTCATGGTGAATGAGGGACCAGCCGTGCTTAAGCGAAATGGTAAGATTTTTATCACTTATTCTGGCAGTGCTACAGATGAAAATTACGCTATGGGATTATTGTGGACAGACGAAAATAGTGATTTATTGAATGGATTTTCTTGGCACAAATCCCAAGAGCCAGTCTTTCAAACGTCAGAACGGAATTCTCAATATGGACCGGGGCATAACTCTTTTACAAAAGGGGCAGATGGTGAGGACATTTTAGTTTATCATGCAAGACCAGAAAAAAATCAGGCAGGCGATCCTCTGGCAAACCCGAATCGACATGCAGTTGCACAACCATTCACTTGGGATGAAAAAGGATTCCCAGTTTTTGGCGAGCCGGTCGCAAACAATAAATTAGAGATGAAGGTGAACTGATTGACGATCAACATTCAAAACACAAAATCAGGAACAACGATCAGCAAATATATCTACGGTCATTTTGCAGAGCATCTAGGCCGTTGTATCTATGAAGGATTATACGTTGGAGAAGATTCGCAGATCCCAAATAAAAATGGGATGCGGATCGATGTGGTTGAAGCACTGAAAAACATTCAAATCCCTGTGCTGCGTTGGCCAGGCGGCTGCTTCGCCGATGAATACCATTGGAAAGACGGGATTGGTCCTAAAGAAAACCGCAAAACGATGGTCAACACTCACTGGGGCGGCGTGACTGAAAACAATCATTTCGGGACCCATGAATTTTTTGAATTGATCAAGCAGCTGGAATGTGACGCGTATGTCAACGGTAATATCGGCAGCGGAACGGTGCAAGAAATGTCGGAATGGGTGGAATACATTACGATGGATGGCATTTCTCCGATGGCTGATCTTCGCAGAGAAAATGGCCATGAAGATGCGTGGGAAATGAAATTCTTTGGCGTAGGAAACGAAAACTGGGGTTGCGGCGGCAATATGCGGCCAGAGTACTATGCGGATCTGTATCGCCGCTATCAAACCTATGTCCGCCAATACGGTGACAAAAAAATCTACAAAGTTGCTGGCGGAGCGAATGTCGCAGACTATCATTGGACAGAAACGCTGATGAAAAACGCCCATTGGTTGATGGACGGCCTAAGCTTGCACTACTACGTTCATCCGCAGGGCTGGGAAGAAAAAGGGAGCGCCTTGGAATTTGATGAGGCAGAGTGGCAAGTGACCTGTGAAAAAGCAGCCTACATGGATGAATTATTGACCCGCCACAGCGCGATCATGGACCAGTATGACCCAGAACAGCGTGTGGGAATCATTGTTGATGAATGGGGCACTTGGTTCTCAGCAGAACCTGGGACGAATCCAGGCTTCTTATACCAACAAAATACGATTCGTGATGCCATGGTCGCAGCGATCACCTTGAATATTTTCCATAAACATGCCAAGCGAGTGCATATGGCAAATATCGCACAAACCGTCAACGTCCTGCAAGCGATGATTTTGACAGATGGCGAACAAATGGTGAAAACTCCAAGCTATCATGTCTTTGATTTGTACAAAGTCCATCAAGATGCTGAAACCATTGATAGCCATGGAACTAGCAGTGATACCATTACGTATACGATTTCGAAAAAAGAGGATACGATCCATCTATCGGTTTGTAATTTTGCTACCCAAGGCACGGAAGAATTAACCTTCTCCCTGGAAACAGCGATCAATGAAGTGAAAGAAGCTCGTTATATCGTGGGGGACAAAATGAACGCACACAATGATTTTGATCATCCTGAAGATGTGGTGATCCAAGACTTCACCGCTTACGATGTTAAAGAGAACAAAGTCAGCTTGCGGGTGCCAGCAATGAGTGTTCTAACGATCTCATTGACAGTCTGATCCCATGACTTGTAAAGGATGCGAAGTGAAAGATGCTGCTGCAGCAGCACAGGAAGACATTGAATCCTTGATAGCAGAACAACTTTCTTTAGAAAGCGACTTGGCTTCGCCGAAGATCGTCAGTAGGAGAATCGCTGTTTGTGAGACTTGTCCATTGCGATTGAATCATACCTGTACCAAATGCGGCTGCTTTTATCGGTTTCGCGCAAATTTAGCTAAGAAAAACTGTCCTGCAGGAATGTGGGAACAAACAGGACAGCTCGTCAAGTAGCTGTCCTGTTTTTATAAAATAGCATAAATCAATTAGGAGATGAGGGAAGACATGACAGCGATCAATGGGGTTCATGATCCTACGATTATTGAACATGAAGGCACCTTTTATTTATATTCAACGGACACACACCAGCCCAAAACGGCTGGTGTACCAATTCGTCGTTCAAAAGATTTGATCCATTGGCAATTTGAGAAACAGGCATTGTCAGAAATGCCTGAACCAGCAGTAAAATGGAGCAAAGCTCAAGGACTATGGGCACCGGAAGTTATCCGCTACAAGGACGAATTCCGTATGTATTATTCTGCTTCGACATTCGGCAGTACCACTTCTTTTATCGGCTTAGCTACAGCATCAGATCCTTTGGGCCCTTGGGAAGATCAAGGAGAGGTTGTTAAAACCAATGCAACTCTTGCACAGCATAACGCGATCGATGCCAATATTGCTTTTGACCGCTCGGGTGAGCAGTGGTTTATCTATGGTTCTTTCTTTGGCGGAATCTATATTGCTCCATTGAACAAAGAAACTGGAAAACTTCAAGAAAAGAGCTATGGCCAACGGATTGCTTTTCGTCCGAAAACAGTTGATACTGCTATTGAAGGCCCATTTATCTATTATCATCCTGAAACCGATTATTATTATTTGTTTGTTTCTTTCGACTCACTTAACGATTCGTATAATATCCGTGTCGCCCGAGCAAAAGAAATTACAGGGCCATATCTGGACTGGCATGGTACGGCCATGACGGATCAAGAAAAGACGCCAACCGAAGTAGGGACTAAACTGTTGGGCAGTTATCAGTTCTCAGAAGAACCAGTTGTATACGCTCCTGGTCATAACTCGATCTTTACGCAATCCAATAAAGAAAGCTTCGTTGTGCATCATGCACGGAGAAAACCATTCAGTGACCAATTCCATTTACAAATACGTAAACTCTATTGGCTAGAATCAGGCTGGCCAGTAATCTCTGCTTCAATCTATCAAGGAAGTGTTTCACGAATGCCAGAGCAGGAAACTCTGTTAGGAAAGTGGGAAATCATCCAATTTGATCATGAATCTCAAGTTATATCTTCTCAACTGCAAGAAATAACAGCATTAAAAAAAGAAGGACGAAGTTACTTGTGGGGAGAAAACGAATTTGTCCCATATTATGAGTACATCGACCAAAAAGAAAGGTTGTTTTTCTCTGGAATCAATGATCAAGGCGTTGCGTTTCTTGGTCGAAAAGTGTACGAAGAATAAAAAACAAGCAGCACAATGAGTAGGTTACATTGTGCTGCTTGTAAACGTATGCTGCTGCCCTTTTTACTAAATACTGCCTTTTAATAATCTGACACCATGAGTAGGAACCTCAGCATCGGCAATTGTTTGTTCTTTTTGTTGCCATAACTCAGTGCCGCTTTTAATTGGTAGTAAAGCAGCAATCGATTTTGGGATGGTTTGCGTTTGATCAGAAACATTGAAAATGGCATAGTAGACGGCTGTGTCGCTCAACGCCTCCCAAATGATCCACTCTTGATCACGATAGAACTCTTTTTTCGTATGGATTCTTCGATACATTTCTAAGACTTTAGTATTCGTCAATAAACGTAACGTAAAGGGATCGATGTCTGGTAAAGTACCACCGAACATCAATGGAGATTGGAAGATCGTCCATAAACTCATCAATAAGTATTGCTCTTCTTCCGTAAAACGTGTCCAGCTATCACCACCGCCACCATCAACTGCCCGAATGCCGATATGACCCAACGGCAGCATATCACAGTCAGGCCAGTTACCTGGACGGACGAAAGGTGCCCACTCTGCTGCTCGGTCAAACATGGCGTAAAGGGCGTCCCAATGATCCCAAAAGTCATCCGTCAAGCGCCACATATTGGCATGATTTTGAAAGAAACTACCATTTTTGAGGGCAGCTGGTCCGGGAGACAAAGAAAGGACGATCTCTCGACCCGATCGATCGATCGCACGGCGAATCGCTTTGATTTCTGCTTTATGGGCATCACCGTAAATTTTCGAATCGCCGATATCATCCACCTTTATAAAGTCAACACCCCAAGAAGCATATAATTCGAGCAAAGAATCATAATAAAGCTGTCCTTCAGGCAATGAAACATCGACCCCATACATATCGGAATTCCAAGGGCAGATTGAATTCATAGCAATGTCCCGTGCCCGTTTATCCGTTCCTTTGATCGGCGTATTTTGATGAACTGCTTGTCGTGGAATGCCGCGCATGATATGGATACCAAACTTCAGCCCTTTTTGATGCAGATAGTCACCAAGTTTTTTGAAACCAGCGCCATCTTTTGCTGAAGGGAAACGGTTCTCAGCAGGAATCAAGCGAGAATAGTCGTCCATACACAACGGATAAAAATCATTGTACCTTGTAGACTTTGCTTCTGGTTCGCTCCATTGAATATCCACGACGACGTACTCCCAACCATAAGCTTTCAAATGCTCTGCCATAAAATCTGCATGGGCGATCACTTCTGCTTCGGTTACAGAAGCGCCATAGCAGTCCCAAGAATTCCATCCCATTGGGGGTGTTTGTGCAAAATGTAAAAAAGACATTGATTTCCTCCTAGTACGTTTTTCTTATAGTATATTAAGCAATAAAAAAGAGAGGGAAAGTTTTGTCTACTAGAAATAAAAAAGAAAGAAATCGTCAACGAATGAAAAAGGAGTTGATCAATGGTGTTTCCACAAGAAACAAACTATGCGAAGATTACAGCATACTATAGTGTTGCCCTTGAGCGTTTTTCCATGGATCCACATCAACACCCAGCGTGTGAGATCATGTTTGTGACCAAAGGGAAGTGTAAGATAAAGGTGCAAGATCAAGTAATTGTTCTGGAAAGAAATGATTTCGTTTTCATAAACGCGTTTGTGGAACACGCCTTACTCGTTGAAGGAGATTCCTGCACCTTACTGAATATTGAATTTCTTCTGAGTGAGACACCGTCCGGCCTTTGTGTTCGTGATGTTTTTGCATACATCAAAGGAAATGTACAATTGAATGAGCCTTACGCGAAAAGTCGCGATGTCCGCCAATTTGGACAAGCGATCAAGTCATTGCTGCAGCTGCTAATGATCGATGATACTCAAGAGCAACCGTCTGCTGAACGGCAATTTACGATCGAGCTCTTGTTTAAGCGGATGTTGATGGAATTAGCCTTTTCATTACGTACGAAAGAAACCAAACGGGGCAATTGCTATGTGAACGCTGCGGTCAACTATATTCAACAGCATTTTGATGAAGATATTCAAGTCTCCCAAATCGCAGCGGCTGTGGGGATTACGAAAGCCTACTTGCATAAACTCTTTCATGAGCAACTGGGAGTGACGGTCAACCATTTTCTCACTAGTGAGCGTCTGAAGCAGGCAGCATTTTTACTAAGCAATAGTCAGCTGCCAATCGTCGAAATTGCCGCTCAAGCAGGATTCAACAGTAGGCAGCACTTTACCAATACCTTTAAACAGAAAAAAGGCATGAGTCCTAAAGCCTACCAGCTCTTATATAAGCAAACGATCAAAGAGGAGGCAGGGCAACATATCACAGGAGATGATCCGGCCTTTTTATTAATGAAGTAAATATGAAACGAATGATCAAACATAAAAAAATAAAAGAATAGGAGAACGTAATGAAAGAATTCGCATTAAACAAGATCCAGCTCACGGACGAGTTTTGGCAAGGATACCAAGAGCTTGTTCGCAAAGAAACGATTCCTTACCAATACCAAGTCCTAAATGATGAAATCGATGTAGATGTTCAAGCAGAACGGGAAGATCCCAATTTGCCAGCTGGGAAAAGCCATGCATTGGCGAATTTTCGCATCGCTGCAGGGCAAATGGAAGGGGAACATTTTGGCTGGTTTTTCCAAGATAGTGATGTCTACAAATGGATCGAGTCGGCTGGGTATAGCTTGTTGAATACTAGCGATCCGCAGTTGGAAACGACAGTAGATGAAGTGATTGACTTAGTTGCTGCTGCGCAAGAAGCGGATGGATACTTAAATACCTTCTTTCAATTGACCCGACCGAAGTTAAAATACCGTCAGCTGTATTTCAGTCATGAACTTTATTGTGCCGGGCATCTAGTCGAAGCGGCTATCGCTTATGATCAAGCAACAGGCAAGGATAAATTGCTGACCGTGGCAGAGAAAAATATCGCCAATATTTGCACGTATTTTGGGCGGGAGCCTGGAAAAATTCAAGGTGCTGATGGCCATCAAGAGATCGAATTGGCTCTGGTGCGTTTGTATGAATACACCGGTAAACAAACCTATTTGACATTAGCTGATTTCTTTCTTGAAGTACGTGGGGAAGATCCTGCCTTTTACGAAAAAGAAATCTTGAAAAACCAAGCGGATGGCTTATCAGATGAAACGCCAAGGGTAGACCTCACCTATTTACAAGCCTACGATCAACCTAAAAAGCAGCATGAAGCCAAAGGTCATGCGGTACGAATGCTGTATATGGCAAGCGGGATGGCAAAAGTCGCCCAGCATACCCAAGATCAAGCATTAATCGACGCTTGCGAAGCGATTTGGGAAGACATCGCCTGTAAGAAAATGTATGTGACCGGTGGCGTCGGCTCAACCGTTCACGGGGAAGCCTTTGTCGGTCCCTATGATTTGCCAAATGATACGATGTATTGTGAAACCTGTGCAGCTATTGCATTGGTCCAATTTTCTTTTGAGCTGTTCAAACTAACCAATGAACCAAAATATTTAGCGACGATGGAACGAGCGTTGTATAATAGCGTCCTTTCTGGTGCGGCAATTGACGGCAAACACTTTTTCTACGTGAATCCTTTGGAGGTCAATCCCCAACGAGATCAAGAAAATCCTGGCAAAGGTCACGTCAAAGCCCAACGACCCGATTGGCTCGGTTGTGCGTGTTGTCCGCCCAATTTTGCACGGATGGTCGCTTCGCTGCAGCGCTTGGTTTACACTTGCGATCAAGAGAAGCTTTACGTGAATTTATTTGTAGCAAGCCGTTTAGAAGAACCTGATCAATTTACGTTTGAACAAACGGGCGGGTTTCCTTTTACAGAGGACCTCACGATTCGCTATCAAGGCATTCCAAAGACGCTCATCATCCACAAACCTAACGGACTAAGTAAGTTTCAAATCGATAGTGAACACGAATGGCAGGAGACGAACGAGGCAATCATCTTTGAGGCAGTCGAAAACGTGACGGCCAATATCCGTTTTGAACAACCATTGCAAATCTTGCGTGCGAATCCTCAAGTTATTCAAGACATCAATCAAGTCGCATTGCAACGTGGCCCCTTCGTGTATTGCATAGAAGAAGCCGACAATGGTCAAGCACTCTGGCGTTGCCGCATCGACCCACAGGCGCTGGAGGCGACCTTTTCGAAAGAGGATACGTTGTTGCCAACTACTTTACGCTTGGCGATCAAAGGCTACCAAAGCGAAGAATGGTCGGGAACAACCCTTTACGAAGAACGAGCGGAAACGGTCATACCTCGTACGTGGCAACTGATCCCATACCATTTATGGGGCAATCGGGGCATAGGCGAAATGCGCGTTTGGCTGCCGCTCGTTGGAAAGGAGTAAGAAGTAAGCAGGGCCAAAGAGCTTCCCTAAAAGGAGGCTCTTTTTTTCTATGTAAAAATAACGGGGAAAGTTCGCTGTATATGAGTACGTTATTGTATTTTTGATGTACTCAATCAGGTACGCTATAATTATATCAAGAAAAGGAGGAGTGGCAATGGCTAAAACAACGATGAATCCTAGCACTGCTCGTAAAAATTTTTATCAGTTATTGAAAGATGTAAATGAAAACCATACTGAAATTGAGATTATTAGTGATCGAAGTGGAAACAATGCGGTGTTGATTGGGCTAGGAGACTGGAGAGCGATTCAAGAAACCCTTTTTCTTGAGCAAACAGGTACTCTAGAAAAGGTACGAGACCGCGAAAAAGACGACAGTGGCTTTACGGATATCGATGATATTGATTGGCAAGCTCTTTGATGAGGAGTGATACGGTCACAATCAAAAACTCTGCGAAAGTGGATCTAAGGAAAATCAAACAATCGAATTTAAAAAAACAGTTTGAAGAAGTGATTCAGGCCTTGAAGGAAGATCCATATATGCCCACGCAGTCTTTTGAAAAGCTGAGACCTACACATGAAGGCAGATATTCACGTAGGCTGAGTAGGCAACATCGAGTGGTTTACAAAGTTGATGAGAAAAATAAAGTTGTGGAAATTTATTCTGCATGGACACATTATGAATGAAGTGTGAAGAGCTGATTTTTTAGCTAGTTGACCAAGAGCTTCCCAAAAAGGAGGCTCTTTTTTTTCTAAACTCAACCTTCTTGGATTTGTTGCATGATTTCTTTAATTTGTTCCTATATTCCGGTCTTTGAAAGCGTTATCGTTTTAGTGTAGGAATGTTGGCGGGTTTATGTAAAACAAGGAGGAAGAAGTGTGACAAGGAAAATCAGTAAAGTTGGCGCATCTTTGTTGGTGTTGGCAGCGGCAACGGCAATCGGTGGCTGCACCCAAAGTGAGGCGAAGACAACTGGAAAAGTCGTTTACCAAGAAACAGCCAAAAGTACGTTGGAAAAAGCGATGGACAATCAACCGGAGTCGTCTTATTGGTTCCCAGAGGATTTGTTGGCATGGTCTTTTGAAAAAGATCCAGATGCGAAATACAATACCAGCGTTGTTCCATTAGCGCAGCGGGCAGCTAAAGAGACGTTGCCGAAGATGAATGACACGCAAACGGCAGAAACCAAAGTCGTGGCGCTTTCGATCATGAATAGCAGTACGAGCGGCAATGCACCACGTGGGATCAATACCTTTGATGCCAATGTCTTTTCTTATTGGCAATACATCGATCAATTGGTTTATTGGGGCGGCTCTTCTGGCGAAGGGATCATCGTACCACCAAGTCCTGATGTGACAGATGCTGCTCATAGGAATGGCGTGCCGGTTTTAGGAACGATCTTCTTTCCACAAACTGCCCATGGTGGGAAGTTGGAATGGCTAGATACGTTTTTAGCTAAGGATGAGGATGGCAATTTTCCGATCGTAGAAAAAATGATCGAAGTTGCCAATACGTATGGCTTTGATGGCTGGTTCATCAATCAAGAAACCGATACGGCGGTCACTAGTTTTGATGATGCAGCGGAAGGTGTCGAACAATCGGGGGCTGATGGTAAAGGACTAAATGAAAGCCACGCCAAAGCGATGCAAGAATTGATCGCCCAATTCAAAGAACAAGCCGACGAGCATTTAGAGATCATGTGGTATGATTCCATGACGAGTGATGGGAAAATGGATTGGCAAAACGCTTTGACGGATAAGAACAAAGCCTATTTGGTGGATGCAGAGATGAACCCATTGGCAGATAGTATGTTCTTGAATTTCTGGTGGACCACTGACAAACTGGCGGACAAGGAGCTGTTGAAGGCCTCCAATGAAAAAGCCCGTGAAATCGGTGTCGATCCTTACGATCTTTTTGCTGGGATCGATGTACAAGAAAATGGCTATTCAACGCCTGTGCGCTGGGATCTGTTTACGGATGAAAGAGGCGTTCCTTATACCTCATTGGGCCTGTATGTGCCTAGCTGGACCTATTCTTCTGCTAGTACGCCGGATGATTTCCAAAGCAAAGAGAATGCTTTTTGGGTCAATAACACGGGCGATCCTCGGGAAAGCCAGCTGCCAGAAGCGACAGAGTGGCCTGGGATCTCCACCTATGCCCTGGAACAGACCGCTATCACAGAGCTGCCTTTTGTGACGAATTTTAGTCTGGGGAATGGCTACAACTATTTTATCGAGGGAGAAAAAGTGTCCAGCCGCAATTGGAACAACCGAAGCTTGCAAGCTATTTTGCCGACCTATCGTTGGGTCTTTGATCATGGAAAAGACAATGATTTGGCTGTATCAATCAATTATGCGGATGCCTATAATGGTGGAAATGCACTGAAACTACGTGGACAGATGACAAAAGGCAGTACCAGTCACATGGCATTGTATCAGACAGCATTTCCTGTGACGAAAAAGACGAAGCTGACGACGACTGTCAAAGCAACGGTACCGACAGCTCTTGATTTGGTCGTGACTTTAGCCGATGGTTCGACACAAACGATCAAAGGAGACAAAGAGGTCGCAACAGACTGGACGACGATCACTTACTCATTGAAAGACATCAAAGGGGAAGTGACAGCGATCGGTTATGACATAACCACGAAAGATACCAGTGATGTCTATGAGTTGAATCTAGGGCAATTAACGATCGGAGATCAGAGAGCGGAGAAATTCGCTGCCGAAGCATTGACGGTGGAGGATGTGCTCTTTGATGAAGAAGAGGGCAACTATGCGGGTGTCCGTTTAACGTGGGAAGCTGCCAAGGACAAGACAGCTGTGGTTTATGAGGTCTATCAAATGAACGATGACGGCTCACGCTCTTTCTTAGCAGCTACGCCAGCAACCAACCACTATTTGAATGCCATTGAACGACCAAAAGGGACGAAAACCAAGTTCGCGGTGGTGGCAGTGGATCGCTATGGCAATCGTGGCAAGCTATCCGATACGGTGGAGATCACTTGGCCAAACAATCAGCTGCCAAAAGCAGCCTTTACAGCCTCTAAAACCTTAGCGGCACCGGGGGAAACGATCACCTTCACGAATACCTCATCTGCGAATGCCGAAGCATTTGAATGGACGTTTGAAGGCGGCGATATCACCAGCAGTACAGAAGAAAATCCCCAAGTGACCTATTCGGAACCAGGTACCTACAAAGTCACGCTTGTTGCCAAAAACGAAGCAGGAGAGACCCCTCTGGAAATGGCGGGATTGATCACGATTTCTGCTGATGCGCCAAAAGAGTTAATGCTGCTTTCAAAAGATGCCGAAGCAACTGCTTCATCGTTTGTCAATGATGCCGAAGCACCAGCTTTTGCCCTCGATGGTGATTTGAGTACGAAGTGGTGTGCGACAGGCAATGCGCCTCATGAGTTGATGATCGATCTCGGTCGACCACAAACGGTCAGTGAAGTACGCCTCGCCCATGCGGAAGCTGGTGGAGAAGGCCCAGACATGAATACGCGGGCGTATACGGTGCTCGTAAGTGAAGACGGCAAAGACTATGAGCCAGTTTCACGAACGTTGAAAAATGAAGCGGGCAATAGCACCAATACGTTTGCTGTCAAGAAGGTGCAATATGTAAAAATCAGTATCGATAAACCAACACAAGGAGCAGACTCAGCAGCCCGAATCTATGAAGTCGAAGTATACGGAATGAATAAATAGCAAAAAAGAGCAGGGCGTTAACCCTAAAAAGGGAAGCGGCTGAAGCGATGCTTTTCTGAAAAATGACCGAACCAAAAAAGCCGTTGCGACCAATAAATGGTCACAACGGCTTTTGCTTTTTCCAAATAAGTTTAGCGTGAAGTACGGCTGGCGGGATCTAAGCGGCGTTCAATAAAGCTTAATCCAAGATCCGTAATGATCGCCATCAAGGCAGTTGGTAAAGCACCGGCTAAGATGATCGATGCACCATCCGTCGCATTGGTTCCGCGGATGATGATGTCCCCCAGTCCACCAGCACCAACGAAAGCGCCAATAGCGGTGATACCGATCGCCACGACTAAGGCGTTTCGAATCCCTGCCATGATCACCGAAACAGACAATGGCAATTCGATCATATACAATCGCTGCCAGCTAGTCATCCCCATCCCTTTGCCGACATCTAACGTATTGCGGTCGACTTGGCGCATGCCGGTATAGGTATTTTTGATGATCGGTAACAAAGAATAAAGGAAAATCGTTAAAATCACGACATTCACACCTAAGCCCATGCCGATCATTAAAATCGAGATCATCGCTAAAGATGGAATCGTCTGGATGATATTGGCGAAACGAATCACCCAATCTGCCAAACGCATTTTTTTAGAAATCAAGATCCCGATTGGAATCCCGACGATCGAGGCAAAAAGTACCCCGTAGATTGAAATCAAGAAGTGACGAATGAACTGAGCAAAAACATAGCCGCCATTTTCTTGAAAATAGAAAAGAAATTGTTGGAATAAATTCATGTCTGCCATTTCGTCACTCTCCTTCGAAGTAATTATTTTCTTCTAAGAAACGTTCGGCAACTACCGTTGGTTCTAGAAGGTCATTATCCACTTGGTAATTCAATTCTTGCATTTTTTCGGTATCGATTTTGCCTGCTAATTTGTTCAGGGCATCGCCGATTTCAGGTGTTTCTTTCAACAATTTGTCATCGACGATCGGTGCGGCATCATAAGGCGGGAAGAAGTTTAGATCATCTTCCAGCATCACGAGATCGTAACTGCCGATCCGGCCGTCGGTTGAGTACCCTAAAACGATATCCATTTTTCCGTTATCAACAGCATCATAGACGAGACCGATCTGCATTGGTAGGATGTTTTGGAAAGAGAACCCATAGGCTTTCTGGAAGCCATCGTACCCATCGCCGACCCGTGTGATCCACGCGGTATCGACCCCTGCAACCAATTGATCTGCGACATCTTTCAAGTCACTGACTTTTTCCAATCCGTATTCTTCGGCAGTATCTTTTCTGACAAGAAAGACATACGTGTTATCAAAGCCGTAAGAAGGGAACCAAGTCTGTTGGTACCGTTGCTCAAATTCTGATTTGACTTTGTCAAAGGCGGCTTGTGGATCAGATTCTGGCTCCAACCCTAACGTCGTGGTCAAGTCAGTTCCTGTGTAGCGGGCAGCTGAGATCGACGCATCGCCATTCATCATCGCTTGGTGATTGATGGTCGTTGTTGCTAAGTTGTTAATGACGGTTGTGTTTTTATCCGTATAGTGTTCGACCATACCGGCAACCACCGCGCCAAGAATTTGGGCTTCGGAAGTGATCCCACCTGTGATCGCCACGGTATTCTCATCAGAAGTCGAGGCTAAACCGGGAAAGGAACAACCGGACAGTAAAGCGACACTTAAGGAAAACAACAGCGCTAATTTTGAAGTTTTTTTCATTACGCATCCCCCCTTAAGGCAGCTGGTGTCAGTTTGTTTTCTAACAAACCCAGTAACCAGTCAGCTAATAAAGCAAAGATCGTCACTGGAATCGTCCCAGCAAAAATCAAAGGCGGTTGGTAGTTGTTTAGTCCGCTAAAGATCAAATCACCAAGTCCACCGGCACCAATGTAAGAAGCCAAGGTAGCCCAGGCTAAAACATACACGGCCGATAAGCGGATCCCTGCCATGATCGTTGGGATCGCTAGGGGTAATTCCACACTGATGATCGACTGCAAGTTGGTCATCCCCATCCCTTTGGCAACATCGCGGTAATTCCAATCGACTTTTTTCATTCCAATGTAGGTATTTCGCAAAATCGGCAACAAGGAATAAATGAAAAGAGCGACGATAGCAGGGACTTTTCCGACACCTAAAATCGGGATCATCAATGCCAATAGTGCCAAAGAAGGCACGGTCTGCAGCGCACTGGTGATGCCGATCACGACCGTTGCTGCTTTGGGGAAACGGGTCAAGATCACACCGATCGGTACAGCAACAAGAATCCCTAAGAGCAAAGCAGCAAAGGAGATATACAAATGTTCGAGACTTTTGGTGACCAATTGGCCGCCATATTCATTAAAGAAGCTTTGCATGCGCTAGACCTCCTCAGTTTCTTCAGGTTTCGCCGACTCAATGGCTTCCATGATCGATGGCTCATCGCCCCAAATCACGTCATAAACGATATCAACTAAGGAAGCACGGGTCAAAATCCCGACTAAATGTTTGTCGGCATCTACTACCGGCACATATTTTAAGCCGCGTTTTAAAATGCGTTGCAAGGTATCCCGCAACAAGGCGGTTTCACGAACGAAAAAGACATCTTTGTTCAAGATATCGCCGACACTAGTAACTTTGCCACGGTTGCGGTCGATGGATTCGACATCGATGTAGCCTTTTAACACGTTGCTATTGTCGGTAACCAGCAAGGTATCGACCCGTTTTTCCCGCATCAAATGAATCGCTTCTTGTAAGGATTTTTCTGGTGTGATAGCGATCGGGGTATTCAACATCACGTCTTTGACTGGCGTTGTGTCAGGTTTTGCTTGCAACAAGCGGTCTTCACCGATCAATTCTTCCACAAACGGTGTTGCTGGGTGTTGCAGAATATTTTCTGGTGTATCAAATTGAATGACTTTTCCTTCACTCATGATCACGATGCGGCTAGCAAGTTTCAATGCTTCATCCATATCATGGGTAACGAAGACGACGGTTTTTCCAAGCCGTTCTTGCAAGTCTTTGACCAAATCTTGTAGGGAATCACGAGTGATTGGGTCTAGTGCGCCAAAAGGCTCATCCATTAAGATGACATCTTGGTCAGCTGCCAAGGCACGGACAACACCGATCCGTTGCTGTTGCCCCCCAGATAATTCGTTGGGGTAACGGTCGAGCATTTCTCGCGGCAATTCCACCAAATCGATCATGCGCTCGGCAGTTTTGTTGCGTTCTTCTTGGCTGACTTTTAACAATTTTTGAACCAATGTAATGTTTTCCCGAATCGTCATGTGAGGCATCAAACCGATGCTTTGGATCACATAGCCGATTTGACGGCGTAATTCCACTGGGTTGATCTCTGTAACGCTTTTTCCATTGATCAAGATTTTTCCTTTAGAAGGATCCGTCATACGGTTGATCATCCGCATACAAGTCGTCTTTCCGCTACCACTTGTCCCGATGAAGCAAATGAATTCGCCTTTTTCAAAGGAAAGATTCACATCTTCAACAGCGACTTTACCACCTTTGTAAATTTTGGATACCTGCTGAAACTCAATCATGATGTCACCTCTATTTTTATTTAAGCAATCTGAATAATGGCTTAGAATCTGTACTAAGTATGCCGAAAAGTCCCTTGTTATTCAAATAATCTGCCCATTTTTTTCATAATTGTATAGGCAAAACCAAAAATAGCGCCAGAAGCAAGTCCAAATTAAGGAGCGATGCATAGGGAATAGAAACGGCGAAGATCCCCCGTTATTTTTCATTGGGAAAAAGGGGGTTTTTCTGCAGAACGCCTTGGCAGCAGTCTCTTTATTTTTTTCTAAGAAAGGGCAGAATAAAAAGCTGTTTTTTCAATTTTTATAAAAACATGCTAGAATAGAGAAGAATTTAGGGAAAGAGAGGAACAACATGCTTACAACTGAAGATTTTGATTTTGAATTACCGGAAGAACTGATCGCCCAAACGCCATTAAGCGATCGCTCAAGTTCCCGTTTATTAGTGGTTGACCGTGAGACTGGCAAATTTGAGGACAAGCACTTCTATAACATCATTGATGAATTGGCACCAGGGGATGCTTTGGTGATGAATGATACGCGGGTATTACCAGCTCGTATCTATGGCGAAAAACAAGAAACAGGTGCCCATTTGGAAATCCTTTTACTGAATAATATTGAAGGGGATACGTGGGAAACCTTGATCAAGCCAGCCAAAAGAGCCAAAGTCGGCACGAAGATCACCTTTGGCGACGGACGATTAGAGGCAGTGGTGGAAGAAGAGCTCGATCACGGCGGCCGGATCATTCGTTTTCAATACAAAGGAATCTTTTTAGAGATTCTGGAATCACTTGGCGAAATGCCGTTACCGCCTTATATCAAAGAACGGCTAGAAGACCCAGACCGCTATCAAACGGTTTATGCCAAAGAAAACGGCTCAGCTGCTGCACCGACTGCCGGCTTGCATTTTACCCCAGAATTGCTGGAGCAGATCGCCGCAAAAGGCGTCAAGCTGGTTTATCTGACTTTGCACGTTGGTTTAGGAACGTTTCGTCCAGTGAGTGTCGATAATATCGCTGATCATGAGATGCACAGCGAATTTTACCGTTTGACAGAAGAAGCTGCCGCTCAATTGAACGAGGTTCGGGCAAATGGCGGCAAGATCGTTGCAGTCGGTACGACTTCGATCCGTACGTTAGAAACCATTGGGACTAAGTTTGATGGGCAAATCAAAGCCGATAGTGGGTGGACGAGTATTTTTATCACGCCAGGCTATCAGTTTAAAATCGTGGAAGCTTTTTCTACCAACTTCCATTTACCAAAATCAACCTTAGTGATGTTAGTCAGTGCCTTTGCAGGACGCGACCTAACACTTTCTGCCTACCAGCATGCCATCGATGAGCGGTATCGCTTCTTTAGCTTTGGCGATGCGATGTTCTTAAAATAAACAAAAAAAACTGAGCGACGTAAGCGGCTCTTTAAGTTGAAACAATTTCTCAACTTTTAGAACTGCTTTTTTGTCGCCCAGCTTACTACTAGAGGAAGGTATAAGTGGTGGTCGCTTTTTGTGGTCCATGCAAAGCAATGTTTCTCGAAAATTTGTTTTCATTTACAAACTTACACATGTTTCGTGTATTCCGATACAAAATGAGACGTATCATTTTTCGATATGGAAATGTTCGATCCTTGTTACGTTTTTCTTCTTGTTACTTTACACGTTTGGTACTAGGTGAAACTTGTACGTTCAACAACTTTTAGTAGATTGAGTTTGCGATATTTACGAAAACCACCAACAGAGTTGCTACCTTCCTTACACGTATACTATAACACGAAACGGAAGCGTTTGCAAAAGAAAAAGGTCGTTTTCCTCAAAAAAAAGACCGGCGAACCGATCTTTTAAGCAAGTGCTCGTTTAGGTAGATTGTCATAAAACGCTGCTTTGGTTGCACTGATGTAAGGTGTCAGCCATAAGTAGCCGATTCCTGCAGTCATGATGGCCAAAATGTGCCAGCCGATGAAGCTCAGATCAAGGATGAACAGTTGACCTTTGTAGCCTCTCATTAAATGACGGCTACCTGTGATGCAGCTGAGAAAATCTGGCCGCATGCCCGTTTCTTCATGAGTATCATAAAAGACAAAATATGCTTGAGAATAAGAATAAGCTTTGATGATCCCAGGAATGATAAACAGGAATGTCCACAACGTCGTGAAGATAGTCGACAAAATATAAATGACGATGATCCCTAACACGAAAGCACCACTGAAGCCACGAAAGACATCAGAAAAGGGTTGGATCGACTGTTTTTTACCGCGTAAAAGATCAAGGAAAGTCCAAGAGATCCCAGCACCGAATAAGGCAGAAAATAGACCGCTGATCAAACCGCCGCCGCCACTGCCACCACTGCCGCCAGCGGAATTGACTGCATCGGTAGAACCAAGATCATTGAACATACCGCTTTGATACAATGGAATAACAGTAAGGACGATAATGACGAATGCGATAGCGATCGAGATCAAAGTCGGTACAATACACATCAAAACACTGTCTTTCCAGCGTCCTCGCAGCATTGCTTTTGCTTCTGCTTTTAGTTCTCTATTTGATTTCATTTCAAAAAACCTCCCTTCAATATAAATAACATGATAGCAAACTTTCGCTAAATCTTCAAAAAAAAGTAATAGATGTTTCGCATGACTAGGAGAAAATACTCTTAGTTTCTTTAAACTTCCTTGCAAAATGTAAGGGCAACCCTTATCATAGATAGCGTTGCACAGTTAATCGAGTATAGAGAGAAAGTAGGGAAATGAATGACGGAACCAGCCATTCGTTATCGTCTGATAAAGAAAGAAAAGCATACCGGTGCCCGTTTAGGCGAACTGATCACGCCTCACGGAACCTTTCCAACGCCAATGTTCATGCCAGTCGGCACATTAGCAACGGTCAAAACCCTTGCCCCTGAAGAGTTGAAAGAAATGGGTGCAGGCGTCATTTTAAGCAATACCTATCACTTGTGGTTACGTCCAGGAGAAGACATTGTTGCAGAAGCAGGCGGCTTACATAAATTTATGAATTGGGATCAACCAATCTTAACAGATTCTGGTGGTTTTCAGGTCTTTTCATTAGCCGAAATGCGCAACATCGTCGAAGAAGGTGTCCATTTCAAAAACCATTTGAATGGGTCGAAAATGTTTTTATCTCCTGAAAAAGCGATTGATATCCAAAACAAATTAGGGTCAGATATCATGATGAGTTTTGATGAGTGTCCGCCATTTGATGAAAGCTATGACTACGTCAAAAAATCGGTGGAACGGACGGCTCGCTGGGCGGAGCGTGGCTTGAAAGCCCATGCCAATCCCGATCGGCAAGGCTTGTTTGGGATCATTCAAGGTACAGGATTTGAAGACTTGCGCAAGCAAAGTGCCCAAGACTTGATCAGTATGGACTTCCCAGGGTATTCCATCGGTGGCCTGTCAGTTGGCGAACCAAAAGCGGAAATGAATCGCGTGTTGGAATTTACAACTCCTTGGATTCCAGAAAACAAACCACGTTACCTGATGGGCGTTGGGGCAGCTGATTCCTTGATCGATGGCGTGATTCGTGGTGTCGATATGTTCGACTGCGTTTTACCAACACGGATCGCAAGAAACGGTACCTGTATGACTTCAAAAGGTCGTTTAGTCGTGAAAAATGCGCAATATGCCCGTGACTTTCGACCAATTGACGAGAAGTGTGATTGCTATACATGTAAAAACTATTCTCGTGCGTACATCCGCCACTTGATCAAATGTGATGAAACCTTTGGTATGCGTTTGACGTCTTACCACAATGTCTACTTCTTATTGAATCTGATGAAAAATGTCCGTCAAGCCATCATGGATGACAACTTGTTGGAGTTCCGTGAGCATTTTATTGAAGAGTATGGTTTCAACAAGGAAAATGCGAGGAATTTCTAACATTCTCTACTAAAATGGTGGGAATAATAGAGGAATTCTGATAAAGTATCTTATAGGAAAGAAAATAAATCGAGGTGAAAAAAATGGCACAATCTTTACCAATGCTCTTTATGCTGGTTGCTTTAGTGGCAATGTGGTTCTTTATGAGTCGTTCACAAAAGAAACAACAGCAAGAGCGTAAAAATCTTTTAGAAAATATGAAAGCTGGCGATGAAGTCGTAACCATCGGCGGACTCCACGGCGTTCTTTCTGAAGTCAACACAGAAAAAAGTACCGTGATCATCGACTGTGAAGGAATTTTCTTAGAGTTTGATCGTTCAGCGATCCGCACAGTGAAACCCGGAACTGTTGCATCCGTTGAGACACAAATCGAACCAGCTGATGTCGAAGACGCAACGAGCATCCAAGACGAAACCAAAGAATAAGCACAAACGCACCGTCGCTTTCTCAGAAGCGATGGTGCATTTTTTTAGTAGTCGGACAGTTTCTAAAGTAAAACAAGCACCGCAGCAAAACAGAGATCGCTCGTTTTGCTGCGGTGCTTTGATTGCCTTCGTTACTCGATCGGAATCAGTTTCTTTGACGCTTGTTTGCCTTGGTCTTTTGGCAACGTCAATTTCAAAATTCCTTCAGCGTAAGAGGCTTTGATTTCATCCTCTTTGACGTTTTCTAACAGGTATTGCCGCCGAACGCTTGTCAAGCTGCGCTCGCTGCGAACCAGACGTCCTTTTTCATCTTCGGTCGCATGATCCGTCTGGTGTTGTCCCGTAATCGTTAAAACCCCATTTTCATAGGTTACTTGAATATTTTCTTTAGGGATGCCAGGCAGTTCTGCTTCAACGAGAAATTCCGTGTCATTCTCGTGAATATCGGTTTTGATCAGGTTCGATTTAAACCCATCAAAAAAACTGCGGCCAAAATCTTCAAAGAAACCAAAAGGTGTCATACTGTATGAATCTGAGCGGCGTGGCACAATCTCATGTGTCATAAGAATCATCCTTTCTTTATTCTTTTGTTTTTACACTTTTTATTTTATTCATTTTTTAGCGAATTTCAAGTGATTTACTCGCTTAAAAAAAATCTTAAAAAACCTTTGATACCAACGTTTTTCTCCTTGATGTTGGCGTGTTTTTACATTGCTTCGTTCCTGTTTTCCCCCTCATTTCGCCTGCTTTTTCTGCGTGACAGTATATACTTAATGATATATACTAAAAGCGAAGTGGAGGAGGAAAAACATGGCACGTTATAGAAAACGAATGCTTGTTGCTTTGATCTATGCATTGCTGTCGTCGATTGCCCTAAATCTCTTTTGGCTGCCGGGAAATATTTATGCGAGTGGGATCACTGGTTTGTCGCAATTGTTATCGCAGCTTTTAGATGAGCAGTTGAATCTGCAGCTTTCGATCCCGCTTTTGGTGCTTTTTTTTAATGCGCCATTGTTAGCGGTTGCTTGGGTCAAAATCGATCGAGAATTTACCATCATGACGGTTTGTACCGTCGTCCTGTCTTCTGTTATGATGAAGGTGGTACCGGTCATTGCTTTAACGACCGATCCGGTGATCTATGCCGTGTTTGGCGGATTGCTGCACGGGGTGTCGGTGGGCTTGACATTGAACGACGATTTTTCAACGGGTGGGCTTGACATTTTAGGGATTTTAGTGAAAAAAGCCACTGGTAGAAGTATCGGCAGTTTCTTTATAGGCTTCAATGTCAGTTTGCAGCTAGCAGCAGGGCTGATCTTTGGCTGGCCTTATGCTTTTTATAGTGCCATTTCCTTCTTCATCAGTGGGCGGATGGTCGACTACGTCAACCTGAAGCAGCGGCGTGTACAGCTGCTGGTCGTTACAGAAAAAGCAGAACCCGTCATTACGACGTTGCAATGTGCCTTGCAGAGAGGCATCACGGTCATCAACGATGTCGAAGGTGGATTTGATCATCAACAGAAAAAACTATTATTACTGGTCATTTCCCATAGAGAACTCAAGACCGTCGAAGGCATGATCCAAGGAATCGATGAACAAGCGTTTGTCAGTGTTTCTTCTGGCGTCAGTGCCAATCGATCGTTTTATGAATGGTAGCAAAGTGAAAGAAAGTAGGAGAGACGTTGAAAAAACAAGCAGTATTTCAAGAAATTGCCCAGCAGATTGCGCAACGGGTTCATGAAGGTACGTACGTGACGAGCCAAAAGCTTCCTTCCGATTATGATTTAGCAGAGGAATTTCAGTGCAGCCGTTTAACGGTGCGCAAAGCCATCGATCTATTGATTGGCCAGAATTTGTTAGTGAAAGAAAAAGGCAAAGGAACCTATGTCATGAAACAGCCCAAGATCCAAAGCGGCTCTGGCGGGCTCCAAAGTTTTACCGAGACCGCCAAAATCCAAGGGAAAAAGACCCGTACGGAAGTTTTGCATATCGAAACCGTCAAAGAGCTCCCGATAGAGATTGGTCAGCTGTTTGGCGATTACGCCAAGGAACCAATCGTTTATTTGGTGCGCTTGCGCTACTTTGATGATGAGCCGATGACGGTGGAAAATCTTTACGTACTGAAACGCTATCTGCAAGAAGACACCGCAGAACTCACGAAAGCTCAATTAGAGTCGTCTTTGTATCAAGTCATTGAAGCCAACATCGAGATTGGTTATTCCCATCAAGAGGTGGAAGCTGTGAAAAGTCCTGCCGATATTGCGAAACTTTTACAGGTGCCTCAAGAGGAACCGATGCTTTTGGTCCATTCGATGACCTATTCCGCATCAGCCAAACCGATCTTATACGATACATCCTATTACCGAGCAGACAAATATACCTTCAAAAATACATTAGTGCGTCAAAAATAAAATCAATCCTTTAGAGGTGAAGACAATGGATCCACTCACAGCAAGTATTGAAGCCAATTGGTCAGAATTTCTCACGCTTTTGAGCGAGGTGATGCAGATCGCAAGCGTCAAAGGTGAGCCGGCGCCTCATGCGCCTTATGGCACAGGACCACGAGAAGTGTTAGCATATGTCATGGAAAAAAGTGCAGCATACGGGTTTCAAACAACGGTCATCGATGATGCGATCGGCTATGCCCATTGGGGACCAACGGATACCGACTATATCGGTGTGTTAGGACACTTGGATGTCGTCTCGGCAGGTTCTGGCTGGAGCTACCCACCGTTTGCACTAACTGAAAAAGACGGCAACTTTTATGGCCGAGGGATCTTAGATAACAAAGGCCCGATCATCAGCTGTTTGTTTGCCATGAAAGTATTGAAAGACCTTGGTCATCAACCGCAATTACCGCTGCGGATCATTTTCGGTACAGATGAAGAAAGCGGCATGTCGGATATCCCGCATTATCTAGCGGTTGAGCAGCCACCGCGTTTTGGTTTTACGCCAGACTGCAAGTATCCAGTGGTTTACGGCGAACGGGGTGTCGTCAATGTGCAACTTGATTTTCCATTGCCCGTCCAAGAACAGCAGCTGTTAGCTGCGTTTTCTGGCGATCAATTCCGCGATCATGTGCCAGACCACCTATCGGTAACCGTAGGCAGCCAGTCCTTTGAAGCACTAGGCAAACGCTCCCCTAGCAATGCCCCTGAGCTAGGGGACAATGCCATTACAAAACTTGCGCAGCAAGTGGCACCGCAACTGGCGGCGACACCGTCATTGCAAGCAGCTTTGCAGTGGATCACCCAAAGTTTTCACCAGCAGTACTATGGCGAAGGCCTTGATTTGGTACTAGAAGATGCCGACTCAGGAAAATTGATCTTGACCCCTGTGGTTCTCCAAAAATCCGCCAGTGGACTAGCGTTAGAAGTGGCCTTTCGCTATCCTGTATCGGTAACGGAGGAACAAGTGCTCGCTGGGGTGCAAAAGGCATTGCCAAAAGGGGCAAGCCTTACGATCCTTCGCAGCATTCCAGGGTTCTGCCGATCAAAAGATGCCCCCGAAATCCAAAAGCTATCGACGATCTATCACCAAGTAACGGGGAATGATCCAACCCCCGTGACGACTACAGGAGCAACCTACGCCCGCAAGATGCCAAACATCCTTGCTTTTGGTCCGTCTTTTCCAGGGCAAAAAGGGATCGCTCATAACCAAGATGAGTACATGGCGGTTGCCGATCTACGGACGAATCTTGAAATTTATTTGCGCAGCTTACAAGCACTGACAAAATAAGCGAAGACACGAACGAAGAAGAGTTTTTCCAATTTTTTTGAGAAACTCTTTTTTTAGTATAGACATACTAGTATATACCGTATAGAATATACTTGAAAGCGCTATGAAAAAATGGAGGGATAGTTATGTGGGGAATGATTGCTACATGGCGGATGGCACACGATGGCGTGCTCGCTGCTAAAGCAATATTAGAGCAACAAGGCTCCTGCCAAGATGCAGTAGAAACAGCCATTAAAGCAGTGGAAGATTATCCATTTTATAAATCGGTGGGGTATGGCGGACTGCCCAACGAAGAAGGCGTGTTGGAAATGGACGCTGCCTTCATGGATGGTGATACCTTCAAAATTGGTGCCGTCGCTGGGATCGTCGATGTGGAAAATCCTATTTCCGTGGCACGCAGCCTAAGTGAGGAGAAATTCAATAGTTTTCGGATCGGCCAAGGAGCGGTCGCTTATGCGCTTGCCGAAGGATTCCAGCCCAAAGAGATGCTGACACCGCGAGCTAAAACCATTTGGGAAAAGCGCAAAGCAGAGATCGCTGCCAACAACCTCGATCCCTATGACGGCCACGATACAGTGGGAGTAGTTGCGCTGGATGAATACCAAAGCATGGCAGCAGGAACCTCTAGTTCTGGTTTATTTATGAAAAAAAGCGGTCGTGTTGGCGATTCACCTTTATCTGGATCTGGTTTTTATGTGGATAGTGAAATCGGCGGTGCCGCTGCCACAGGGTTAGGGGAAGACTTGATGAAAGGCTGCCTTTCCTACGAGATCGTCCGTTTGATGGGAGAAGGGCTAGCACCGCAAGAAGCATGTGATCAAGCCGTTTACGACTTTGAAGCGCGATTGAAGAAGCGCTACGGCAAAGCCGGCGCCTTCTCGCTGATCGCCTTAGATAAACAGGGTCGCTGGGGGGTGGCAACCAATGTAGAATTTACCTTTAGTGTCGCAACCACCAATCAAGCGCCTGCTATTTTTATGGCAACACCAGGACCTGAGCAGACAACCGTGATCGAACCCATCACGAAAGAATGGTTGGAGGCTTATGAAAAACGAATCAAAGCGCCGGTCTAACAACCGCGATTGAGAAAAACAAACATTGGAGGAATGGATATGGCAACGAAAAAAATCTATTTGTTTTGTGAAGCTGGAATGTCAACGAGTATCATGGTCAATAAAATGATGGAAGTCGTCAAAAAGCACAACATGCCTTTGACGATTGAAGCATTCCCTGCGATCCATGCAGAAGAAAAAGTCGAACAAGAAAAACCAGTCGCTATTTTGTTAGGTCCACAAGTACGACACTTAGATAGCAAAATGAAAGCAACTTTCGAGCCAATGGGGATTCCAGTCGGCACGATCGCGACAGAAGCATACGGCATGATGGATGGCGAACGAGCGTTGAAAGATGCCTTAAGCTTGATCAAAAAAGCCAAAGCAAAGTAATAAAAGTGTTGGAGTAACAGGGGACTACGTGTTATCTGCCAGATAGCACGCAGATGGGAGGAAGAAAAATGCAGAAATTTTTAAACTGGTTAGAAAAAGTGTTAACACCGATGGCAAAGACGATCGGTGAAAACAAATACTTGATTGCGATTCGTGATGGTTTCTTATTATCCACACCGTTGTTGATCGTGGGTTCACTCTTTTTAGTCTTGACCAATTTTCCGATTCCAAATTGGAACGAGATGATGAGCAGTTTGCTGGGAGACAACTGGGCAACGATGTTGAATATGCCAGCAACAGCCAGCTTTGACATTATGACGATTTTAGCCGTTGGTGGGATCGGGTATAGTTTGGCAAAACAGTTTAAAGTTGATGCCATGCAAGCAGCCATTATTTCACTCGTTTCTTTTTTTATCGTGACACCATTTACGACCGTTTTCACACCAGAAGGCTCTACGGAAGTATATGAAGTTGGCAGCCTGCCATTACGATGGATGGGTTCTAGCGGTTTGTTCTTAGGGATGGTTGTTGCCTTGATTTCCACCAGAATGTTCGTTGCGTTATTACGCAAAGGGTGGACGATCAAAATGCCTGACGGTGTTCCCCCAACTGTGGTGAAATCCTTTGAGGCGTTGATTCCCAGCTTTGTGATCGTGACGGTCTTTATGATCGCCAACTGGTTAGCCAACTTGACGTCTTATGGCAATCTGCAAGAGATACTCTTTAAGTTCTTACAGACACCGTTGTTAAGTTTAGGAAATACTTTAGGTGCCATGATCATAGCCTACCTATTTTTGCATTTTTTCTGGTTCTTTGGGATCAATGGTTCCAGTGTGGTCGGCGCTGTCTTCAACCCTATCTTACGAGCATTATCTATTGAAAATTTAGATGCTTTCAAGAATGGCGCAGAAATTCCTAACATCATCACCGGTCAATTTCAAGACATGTTCGCGACCTTTGGTGGGGGCGGTTCGACATTATCTTTGATTTTAGTCATGATCTTAGTCTGTAAAAGCCAACGGGTCAAAAAACTATCACAGTTATCGTTAATCCCAGGTATTTTCGGGATCAATGAACCCATCATCTTTGGGTTACCGATCGTCTTGAATCCAGTTCTGCTGATTCCTTTTGCTTTAGTGCCAACGATCAATATTATTATCTCTTACTTCTGTATGGATCTTGGGTTAGTCAACTATACCAATGGAATTCAACTGCCATGGACCACGCCACCGATTATTTCTGGTTTCTTAGTCAGTGGTTGGCAAGCGTCCGTGTTACAAGTCTTGTTGATCCTCTTAGGAATGGCTATTTATTATCCGTTTATCAAAGTCTTAGATAATCAATATCTAAAAGAAGAAGCGGATACCGTTGAACAAGAAGAAGAGGAAATCAATTTTGATGATTTCGATTTTGATGATCTATAAGAAAAGAGGCACCGCTCATGAAAAAAATAATTTTGATTCTCAATCATGTCACTGCAGGGATGGGAAGTGATGAAAATGCTCAGTTGCCGCCAAGCGGCAAAAAAGCTGCCCTTGGTCCAGGTCGAACCTTGAATCCACTTTTTCAAGAGCAAGACGCACAAATCGTTGCAACGCTTTATTGTGGTGACCAATATTATCACGAGCATCAAGAAGAAGTGAACAAAAAATTTGTGGGGTTTGCTAAAAAATTTGACGCCGATGCCGTTCTTTGCGGACCTGCGATGCATTATCCTAATTTTGGCGAAATGGCAGCAGGATTGACGAAAGTATTCAATGCGCAAGGAATTCCAGGGGCTGCAGCGATGTCAGAGGAAAATCCAGCAGTGACAATCTATGCCAAAGACATCTATATCTTGAAGATGCCGAAAAAAGGCGGAATCGGATTGAATGATTCCTACAAAAAGATGGCGCACGTTGTTTCCCAGCTTGCCCACGGAAAGCCTCTAACAGAAGCCGACCAAGAGGATTTGTTTTAAAGAGAAAGACGATCAGCGATGGCTGGTCGTTTTTTTATGAATCAAGCCAAGCATGTTCGATGTAAGACATAAATCGACTAAGCCTGTTGATGATTTGTTTTGATTTACGTAGAATAGATACAAGTTAGGAGGGATTCGGTTGTACCATACCGCATTTGGAGTATATGGAATTTTGTTTCAAGGCAACTGCTTGGCCGTCATCAAAAAGAAGGCAGGACCTTATCAAAACCGCTATGATTTACCAGGCGGCAGCATGGAGGCAGGTGAATTGCTGGAAGACACACTGTATCGAGAATTTAAAGAAGAAACCGGCATGACCGTTACTAGCTATCATCAATTAGGAACAATTAATTTTCTGTACCCCTGGCACTATCAAGGAATGTCCATGAATAATCACATCTGTGTCTTTTATGAGATTAAAGCAACCACTGGCAACCTTGAGAAAAACGTTTCTCAATTTGCAGGACAAGATTCATTGGGTGCAGCTTTTTTTCCAATCGAACAGCTAAATGAAGAAAATTCATCACCGCTTGTATTAAAAGCTTGTGAGGTGTTCAAACAGGATACATTCACGGCAAAAAGTCAACGCCTAAAGAAATGGAGTGTACTAGATTTGCCGTCATATGAATAATTACTTAAGAGAGTTAGTCTTTTAACAGAAAATGGGAAAAAGATGAAGAGATAATATTTATTAAGGATATAATATTTTCGCAAATCTTCCGTTTGTTCAATTAAGCACATGACATGTTTCTTAAGAAAAACCGAAACTTTTGTCCACTTCTTTTCTTTAGAAACCCTTGAAAACGGTTTTGAAAAAAGAAAAATCATAATAACTGTGAAAAAAATCACAAAAACTATTTACAAACGAAAAAAGATGTTGTATGATCTGTATGTGAAGTAGTTAACAAACAAAACATGTTTAAAAACTAGGAGGACATACAATGGCTAAGACATTGGAAAAAGAAGTGACAATCGACGTACAAGCAATGATTGACGATTTAGCAACGAAGGCAAATGTGGCGTTAAAAGAAATGGAAAGCTTTGATCAAGAAAAAGTGGACCACATTGTTCATGAAATGGCAATGGCAGCACTAGACAAACATATGCCTTTAGCTAAAATGGCAGTAGAAGAAACTGGCCGTGGTATCTACGAAGATAAAGCGATCAAAAACATGTACGCTTCAGAATATATTTGGAACAGTATCAAACATGACAAAACAGTCGGCGTGATCAATGAAGACAAACAAAAAGGCTTGATCGAAATCGCTGAACCAGTTGGTGTCGTTTGTGGGGTAACACCAACAACTAACCCAACATCTACAACGATCTTTAAAGCAATGATCGCTTTGAAAACACGTAACCCGATCGTTTTTGCTTTCCACCCATCTGCACAAAAATGTTCAGCAGAAGCTGCACGTATCGTTCGTGATGCAGCCATCGCTGCTGGGGCACCTGAAAACTGTGTGCAATGGATCGAACATCCATCAATCGAAGCGACTGGCTTATTGATGAACCACCCAGGAATTGCGATCGTATTAGCAACTGGTGGCGCTGGCATGGTCAAAGCAGCATACTCAACTGGTAAACCTGCATTAGGTGTTGGACCAGGGAACGTACCTGCATATATCGAAAAAACAGCGAAAGTGAAACGAGCAGTCAATGACTTGATCGTATCAAAAACTTTTGATAACGGAATGATCTGTGCCTCTGAACAAGCAGTGATCGTTGATAAAGAAGTCTATGCCTCTGTGAAAGCAGAATTTGAAGCACATCAAGTCTATGTTGTAAAAGCAAAAGAATTACAAAAACTTGAAGATGCCGTGATGAACGAAGGAAAATATGCCGTAAATCCAGCAATCGTTGGACATTCAGCAATGGAAATCGCGAAATTAGCAGGCATCAACGTACCAGAAGGAACAAAATTATTGATCGCTGAACTTGACGGTGTCGGTGCTGATTACCCACTATCAAGAGAAAAACTTTCTCCAGTTTTAGCAATGATCAAAGCAAACAACACAGAAGACGCGTTCGAAAAATGTGAAGCAATGCTTGATTTAGGCGGATTAGGCCATACAGCGGTGATCCACACTGAAAACGAAGACTTGCAATTAGCATTCGGCCTACGCATGAAAGCTTGCCGTATCTTAGTTAACACACCATCTGCAGAAGGTGGTATCGGAAATATCTACAACGAAATGATTCCATCATTGACACTTGGTTGTGGTTCATACGGGAAAAATTCTGTATCACGAAATGTTTCTGCTGTGAACTTGATCAACGTGAAAACTGTAGCGAAACGGAGAAATAATATGCAATGGTTTAAATTGCCACCAAAAATCTTCTTTGAAAAGAACTCTCTAATGTACTTGGAGAAAATGGAAAACGTTGAACGTGTCATGATCGTTTGTGACCCTGGTATGGTTCAATTCGGCTATTGCGATACGGTTCGTGAAGTACTTGCTCGTCGTAAAAATGACGTGAAAATCGAAGTCTTCTCTGACGTAGAACCAAACCCATCAACAAACACCGTTTACGCTGGAACAAAAATGATGGTTGATTTCAAACCAGATACAGTGATCGCCCTTGGTGGTGGATCAGCAATGGATGCTGCCAAAGGCATGTGGATGTTCTATGAGCACCCAGATACTTCATTCTTCGGCGCGAAACAAAAATTCTTAGATATCCGTAAACGGACATACAAGATCGACAAACCAGAAAAAACGCAATTCGTTTGTATCCCAACAACGTCTGGTACTGGTTCTGAAGTAACCCCATTTGCGGTTATCACTGACAGTGAAACACACGTGAAGTACCCATTAGCTGATTACGCATTGACACCAGATGTTGCAATCGTTGACCCTCAATTCGTAATGTCAGTACCTGCTTCTGTTACAGCAGACACTGGAATGGACGTTTTGACTCATGCGATCGAATCTTATGTGTCAGTAATGGCATCTGATTACACTCGTGGATTGAGCTTACAAGCAATCAAGTTAGTCTTTGACTACTTAGAAAAATCAGTGAAAACACCTGATATGGAATCTCGCGAAAAAATGCATAATGCCTCAACAATGGCAGGTATGGCCTTCGCCAATGCATTCCTAGGTATTTGTCACTCAGTAGCCCACAAAATCGGTGGTGAATATGGTATTCCTCACGGACGTACAAATGCGATTCTTTTACCGCACATCATCCGTTACAATGCCAAAGACCCACAAAAACATGCAATGTTCCCTAAATATGACTTCTTCCGTGCCGATACAGATTACGCAGACATTGCGAAATTCTTAGGCCTTAAAGGCAAAACAACGGCTGAATTGGTTGAAGCATTGGCAACAGCTGTTTACGAATTAGGACAATCTGTGGGTATCGACATGAGCTTGAAAGCGCAAGGCGTCACTCAACAAACACTAGATACAACAGTTGATCGCATGGCTGAATTGGCTTACGAAGACCAATGTACAACAGCAAATCCAAAAGAACCACTAATCTCTGAATTGAAACAAATCATCGTTGATGCCTATAACGGCTAAACAATGAATCAAGAACACCCTGCGGTATCTTAGCTGCCGCATGGTGTTCTTTTGTCGTCTCTTTTTTTGGAAAAGTAAGCCGACAGTTGCCGCCTTTTTGCCCAGATCAGTTAAGAATGTGAAAAATAGCAAGTGAACAGGGGGGATCATAAAAAAGGAGTGGATTTCTCCACTCCGTAAAAGTCTCGTTTTTTCAGGATGTCACCAAGGCTGCTGCTTTTTTTGGCTAAAACAGATACGCTCGTTACTTGCTGCCGTTTTTCTTCAAGCGTAGCATCTGGAAGCTTTGTTTTTCCAAGACGACACGCAAAATGCCGTCATTCAATTCCGCTGTTTTTCCATTGACGGGCACAACGTTGTTCGGGGTTGCTTCGGTATTGACGGCATGCAAGTCTGGGTGGTGCAAGACTTGATGGGTAGCGATTTGCAATGAATCATATTGACGCAAGTCGCAAGTGAATTCATTGGCATCCTGCAAATCCTTATTTACTAAGAAAAAGGTCAAATAGTCATCTTCGTTTTCGATCGCAATGGCATCCACATAAGAAGCTTTTCCGTGGCTGCTATCGAAATCAGCTCCTCGAAGGATACTATGCAACACGTGACCGCGACCATAGTTGCTGATCATTTCATAGGGATAAAAAATCGTTTGTTTCCAAGCGGCAGTATCGGAAGTCATGATCGGTGCGATCACGTTGACCAGCTGTGCCATGCAGGCGATTTTAACGCGATCTGCGTGATGAAGCATCGTGATCATCATGCTTGCGACGAGTAACGCATCTTCAAAGTGATAGACGTCTTCTAATTGTGGTGGGTGTTGACTCCAAGGTTCAATTTTTTGATCCTGTTCATTTGAGTGGTACCAGACGTTCCATTCGTCGAAGGAAATATTGATCGTCTTCTTGCTTCGGCGTTTGGCTTTCACTGCATCACAGATTGCTGCGACTTGACTGATGAACTGATCCATTGCGACATTGCTTGCTAGATAATCTTGGCTATCGCCGTTACGGTTACCATAATATTGGTGCATGGAAATGTAGTCGACTTGATCGTAACAATGACTTAATACTGTATCTTCCCACATGCCAAAGGTCGGCATCGTGAGAGAAGAACTACCACAAGCGACGGTTTCGATCGTTGGGTCCACCAAACGCATCGCTTTGCCAGCTTCTTCTGCGAGACGGCCATATTCATCGGCTGTCTTATGTCCTTCTTGCCAAGGACCGTCCATTTCATTTCCTAGACACCAAAGTTTGATGTCATGAGGATCGGCCACCCCATGGGCACGACGGAGGTCACTATAATAGCTGCCGCCTTTTAAATTGGTGTATTCGATCAAGTTTTTCGCTGCTTCGATTCCTCGTGTCCCAAGATTGATCGCCATCATCGGTGCCGTATTGACTTGTTTGGTCCAATCCATAAATTCGTTTAAGCCGAACTGATTGCTTTCGATTACCCGCCAGGCCAAATCGATTTTTGCTGGCCGTTGCTCTTTAGGGCCGACGCTATCTTCCCATTTATACCCAGAGACGAAATTGCCTCCTGGGTAACGGACGATCGGCACATTCAACTGCTTGACCAAGGCAGCGACATCTTGACGAAAGCCTTGCTCATCGGCAAAAGAACTTTCTGGTTGATAGATCCCTTCGTACACACAGCGCCCTAAGTGCTCCACAAAAGAGCCGTAGATCCGTTCGTCGACTGGTGCCAAAATAAAGTGTTTGTCTAAATACATCGTAGTTTTCTTCAATTTTGCAACCCCTTTCTTTTCTTTCATTGTAGCGATAGTCCATGAAAATAAACACTACATTCTGTCTTATTCTATTGACGTTTTGTCCGTTTTCTTTATACTAAAGGCAAGTAGGAAGGAGTGAGAAGTTGAACGTAACCTATTCAGGATTTCAAATGCACAATGCTGTTTCCGATCATATTTATCGACCCTCTGGCTTAAAGCATTATCTTTTCGTGTTGACGTTGTCTCCAATGGTTTTCACTTTTGAAGATGGTCATCAAGAAACTAGTGAAAAAGGTAGCTGCATTCTTTTTCCTCCAACCGTCTATCAAGATTATCGTGGCAAAGAAGATTTTTTTAATAGCTTTGTTGAGTTTCAAACGGATCAAGTGATCGAAGAAACCTATGCGATCCCTTGTAACCAACTGTTCCAGCCGAAAAATATTCAACAAATCAACAAATTGATCCAAAAGATCAATCATGAATCCTTGTTGCCACAACGGCACACGGAAGAATTGATCGCGGCGTATATGACAAATCTATTGGTCTTACTTGAACGCAATTTTGAAGAAAGCATCCCGCAACCACAAAACGAACACTATCAACTGTTTCAAGCGATGCGGTTGAAAATGTTAGTCAATTGCGAACAGCAATGGGATTTTTACCAGTTTAGCCGAGAGCTTTCCATCGGTAAAAGCCAATTCTATAAGCTTTATCAACAATTTTTTCATACCACGCCCAAAGAAGATTTATTGCAAGCTCGGTTTCAAAAGTTTTTTTATTTACGCAGTAACGAAACACTGACGATTCGAGAGGCGGCGTTTCAATCTGGGTTCCAAAACATCAACCATTTTAATCGGCTCTTTGCGAAGCGCTATGGCTGCGCACCGTCAAAGTACCAACAGGAGCAATAGGCAGGTCTGATCGGTAAAAACGCAGAAAAAAGTCCGACGAATTCTTGACGGATGAAAGAGAAAACGGGACAATGTCATTAGGAGGTGGCGTATGGATACAGAAACGATCGTAAGCGAACTTTCTAAACGTTCAAACGAATTGGAAGCGCTACAAAGAAAATTGAGTCAAAGCCAATTAATGAACAATGAAGCGGCACAAACGTTCATTTTTGACTTAAAGGATTATTTAGATAGCTTAAAGCTCGTAACGGATTTAGTACCGTCAGCGGCAACTACAGCAGCGGAAGTTGACCAGTTGTCGTACGTCTTAGGTGAACAAAATCAAAGCATCCAACAGCTGCTGGTTATTTTGGAAGAAGCCGAAGCAAATGACGACCAGCGCTTTTTCGGTAAAAGTGCGGGAGAGGTGCGGCGGATGATTGGCAGTCTGACTGGGATTTTGGAACTAAACGGTCTGTTGCTGCAAGACAATCGTGGCTTTCAGCAAGTCGTGAAGGAAACTGGACCGCTTCAGGTGACTGAAACAAAGGAAGTCCCTGAGAAAAAAGGGTTTCTCCAAAAGCTTTTTGGGAAATAAGCACTGATCGTCGATCACAATACGTGTACTTATATCTCAAAGGGTTCTCCATAATGCGTGAAGAACCCTTTAAGGAGACGACTTTTTTTAGGAGAAAGGGGGGCTTGAAGATGGCAGCAACAGTCACACTTCAACCGATTACGGAAGAAATAATTGCTGAACTTTGGTCGATCAGCTATGGGCCTAAGGCAGATTTAGAATGGAAAAAATGGGACGGACCGTATTTCCAAGACCCCGTGTTGACGTGGGAAGAATTTCGAACGGGGTTTGGCGCTAGCTGTATCGACAACCCGTTACGTAAAGCGATCAGCTATCAAGGAAGAATCGTAGGGATCGCGACCGCTTATTGGGAAGACAATACCTTGCAGCAGTGGTTGGAATTCGGGATAGCCATCTATGATGCTTCCCTTTGGAATCAAGGGATTGGCAGCCAAACAATTCGCCAGTGGATCAATGAGTTGTTTGAATCACAGCCTCATATCCAGCGTGTTGGTTATACCACGTGGTCGGGCAATCACCGCATGATGAAACTAGGAGAAAAGCTAGGGATGACCAAAGAAGCCCAGATCCGCAAAGTCCGTTTCTGGGAAGGCACCTATTATGATTCCATCAAGTATGGCATCTTGCGAGAAGAATGGGCACAGCAGAAGTGAAGGTAGGGGATGCGGCAGCCAATGTCGTATTCCTTTTTCTTTTTTACAACAAATCAAAAAAATTTCTAGTATTACAGACAATAACCATGTACTATCTCTATGTAATACTTTATAATAATTCCAATGTACAGATTAGAAATATTTTAAAAAAGTCGGGAATAGCGTTTGAAGTTCATTCTCAATTAGTCTAAAATAGTGAGAAAGAAAAGATACTGGAGGGAAAGAAATGTCAGTTTTAGAAATCAAAAATCTACACGTCCAAATCGAAGATAAAAAGATCTTAAAAGGCGTTGACTTAGTGTTAAAAACTGGAGAGATCCATGCCATCATGGGACCAAACGGTACAGGGAAATCAACCTTGTCCGCTGCCATCATGGGTAACCCGAATTATGAAGTGACAGAAGGGGAAATTTTGTTCGACGGCGAAAACGTCTTGGAAATGGAAGTGGATGAGCGAGCTCGTTTAGGTCTGTTCTTGGCGATGCAATACCCAAGTGAAATTCCAGGCATCACCAATGCGGAATTTATGCGGGCAGCGATCAATGCCAAACGTGACGAAGACGACAAAATCTCTGTCATGGATTTCTTGAAAAAATTAGATGAAAAAATGGATTTATTGAATATGCCAGAAGAAATGGCGGAACGCTATTTGAATGAAGGCTTCTCTGGTGGAGAAAAGAAACGAAATGAAATCTTACAATTGTTGATGCTAGATCCAACCTTTGCGATTTTGGATGAGATCGACTCTGGTCTAGATATTGATGCCTTGAAAGTCGTAGCAAAAGGCGTCAATGAAATGCGCGGTGAAGGCTTTGGCGCTTTGATCATCACCCATTACCAACGTCTGTTAAACTACATCACACCAGACGTGGTTCATATCATGATGGAAGGCCGTGTCGTGATGACCGGTTCGGCAGATTTAGCCAAACGCCTAGAAGCAGAAGGCTATGCTGGGATCAGTAAAGAGTTAGGGATCGACTACAAAGAAGAAGAAGCGTAAGGAGGCAAGGTAAATGGCAAAATTACAGGATTATCTTGAACAAGTCAACGTTTTTTCAGCGTTAAAAGAAGAACCTGAATGGATGTTGGAATTACGCCAAGCAGCCCTTGCGAAAGTGGATGAACTTGCGTTTCCAAAAATCGAGCGGGTGCGTTACGAGCGTTGGCCATTGTTCAATATCGACGAACAAGCACTTGCTGGTGAAAAAGAATTTGCAGGCTTCATCGATCCAACCTTACCTGCAAGTGAATCTAAGGAGACAGGTGCTGGCTTGGTTCCCGCCTTTGACGCGATGGATAACCATCCGACTCTCGTTCAGTTTGATGACACCACCATCTTTGAGCAATTACCGCAAGAGCTGATCGACAAAGGCGTGATCTTCACCGACTTGTTTACAGCAATGAAAGAAGTACCAGAGTTGGTCAATCAATACTACATGACCAAAGCAGTACCAATGGATGAAGACAAAATGACCGCAGCACATGCGGCGTTTATGAATAGCGGCATGTTCTTGTATGTACCAAAAAACGTGGTGATCGAAGAACCCCTTGAAGCGATTTTCTATCACAATGGCAATAGTCAAGCGCATTTCTTTAAACACATTTTGATCGTTGCTGATGAGCACAGTGAGTTCAGCTACTTGGAACGTTTCCAAACCAAAGGCGACCAAGCGAAAAAACTGTCTGGCAATATCGTAGTGGAAGTGATCGCCAAAGCAGGTGCGAAGGTCAAATTCTCTGCGATTGATCAGTTAGGTGTCAACATCACTACGTACATGAATCGTCGCGGCTACGTGTTGCGAGATGCGATGGTAGATTGGGCAATTGGAGTCATGAATGACGGCGACGTCGTGGCGGACTTTGATTCTGATCTTGTAGGCGAAGGCGCGCATTCGGAAGTCAAAGCGGTCGCAATCAGTGCTGGGCGTCAAACACAAGGAATCGACACTCGCGTCACCAACAAAGCACCGCATTCCATTGGCCATATCCTGCAACACGGCGTCATTAGAGAACGCGGCGTCTTAACCTTTAACGGTATCGGACACATTTTAAAAGGAGCAAAAGGGGCGGACGCGCAACAAGAAAGTCGGGTCTTGATGCTTTCTGACCAAGCCCGGGGCGATGCCAACCCAATCCTTTTGATCGATGAGCACGAAGTAACCGCCGGACACGCAGCCAGTGTGGGACGGGTCGATCCAGAAGAAATGTACTACTTGATGAGTCGTGGGCTGCGCAAAGCAGAAGCGGAACGTTTGGTGATTCGTGGCTTCTTAGGCTCCGTCTTGACCGCGATCCCAGTCAAAGAAGTGCAACAAGAATTGGTTGCCGTTATCGAAGGGAAGTTACTCGCATGATCGATGCCCAAAAAGTGAAACAAGCGTTTCCCATCTTGGATCAGCTCGTAAATGACGAACCATTGATCTACCTCGACAATGCCGCCACTACGCAAAAGCCAGAGGCGGTGCTGCAGGCGATCACCGATTATTACCATCAAGACAATGCCAATGTTCATCGTGGGGTCCATACCCTCGCAGAACGGGCGACCCATTCCTATGAAGGCGCACGGGAAAAAGTGCGCAGCTTTATCCATGCGAATGAAACGGCGGAAGTGCTGTTTACTCGAGGGACGACCACTGGTTTAAATTGGGTCTCCCGCAGCTACGGCGACCGTTTTGTCAATGAAGGCGATGAAATCGTGATTTCCTATATGGAACATCATTCCAATATCATCCCTTGGCAACAATTAGCAGCCCGAAAAAAAGCTACCTTGAAATATATCCAGCTGACGCCAGAAGGCACCTTGGACATGGAAGATGCCAAGAAACAGATCACAGAAAAAACCGCTATCGTTTCGATCGCTCACGTTTCCAATGTTTTAGGCGTGATCAATCCGATTGCGGAGCTAACCAAATTGGCGCATCAGCACCAAGCCGTCATGGTGGTGGATGGTGCTCAGGCTGTTCCACATATGACAGTTGATGTCCAAGCACTGGATTGTGATTTCTATGCCTTTTCTGGCCATAAAATGTGCGGACCAACTGGCATTGGTGTCTTGTACGGCAAGCGGCAATGGCTGGATCAGATGGAGCCCGTCGAATTTGGCGGTGAAATGATCGATTTTGTCCATCTGCAAGAAAGCACGTGGAAAGAACTGCCGTGGAAATTTGAAGCTGGTACACCAAATATTGCCGGTGCGATCGGTTTAGGTGCAGCGGTGGATTACTTAACAGAAATCGGCTTAGAAAACATCCACGCCCATGAAGCAGACTTAGCTGCTTACGTTTTGCCAAAACTGCAAGCCATTGAAGGCTTGACCATCTATGGCCCCCAAGAAGCAGCAAAACGCACGGGAGTGATCGCCTTTAATCTAGCAGGCATCCATCCTCATGATGTTGCCACCGCTTTAGACATGGAAGGCATCGCGGTACGGGCAGGTCATCATTGTGCCCAACCCCTCTTGAGCTATTTGCAAGTCCCAGCGACTGCACGGGCCAGCTTTTACCTGTATAATACAAGAGAGGACGCCGATCGACTGGTTGACGCCATCAAGCTGACGAAGGAGTTTTTCCAACATGGCACTAACGAAATTAGATAATTTGTATCGACAAGTCATTCTGGATCATTCCAGCCACCCACATCATCGGGGCACCTTGGATGATTCAACGTACAAAGTCGAATTGAATAACCCTACCTGTGGCGACGTGATCCACTTGGAGCTCGCTGTCGAAGGAGACACCATCAAAGACATCGCGTTTACTGGCGAAGGCTGTTCCATCAGTACCGCCAGTGCATCCATGATGGGGGATGCGATTATCGGTAAGACACTAGCAGAAGCTGGTGAACTATCAGGCTTGTTTTCTGAGCTCGTCCAAGGAAATGACATTCCCCAAAGCGATCGCTTAGGCGATGCTTCCATGCTTGGAGGTGTGGCGAAGTTTCCTGCACGCATCAAGTGTGCGACTTTAGCTTGGAAAGCATTAGAAAAAGCCATTGCTGCCGACAGTACACAAGCATCTGTCAGTCACAGCCACGCCAATGAATCTGACACTGAAGAAACCAGCGAATAGACAACCGCACTACAAAAGGAGTGAGAACCATGGGTGTACCCGAATTAGAAGAATATAAATTTGGCTTCCACGATGACGTGCAGCCTGTTTTTAGTACCGGCGAAGGATTGACCGAAGACATCGTCCGTGAAATCTCACGGGTCAAGCAAGAGCCAGAATGGATGCTTGAGTTCCGCTTGAAGTCTCTTGAAGCCTTCAACAAGATGCCCATGCAAAACTGGGGCCCAGACCTGTCTGACATCGATTTTGATGCCATCAAATATTACCAAAAACCAAGTGATCGTCCTGCCCGTGATTGGGATGACGTACCAGAAAAAATCAAAGAGACCTTTGAGCGCATTGGTATTCCAGAAGCCGAGCGGGCATACCTGGCCGGCGCTTCTGCTCAATACGAATCAGAAGTCGTTTATCACAACATGAAAGAAGAGTTTGAAAAACTTGGCATCGTCTTTACCGATACCGATTCAGCCTTGAAGAAATACCCTGAGCTGTTCAAACAATACTTTTCAAAATTAGTCCCACCAACCGATAACAAGCTTGCTGCTTTAAACTCAGCCGTTTGGTCAGGTGGTACCTTTATCTATGTACCAAAAGGCGTTCGTGTCGATGTGCCATTACAAACCTATTTCCGGATCAATGCCGAAAATACCGGTCAGTTCGAACGAACATTGATCATCGTTGACGAAGGCGCCAGCGTTCATTACGTCGAAGGCTGTACCGCCCCAACCTACTCAAGCAATAGTTTGCACGCAGCCATCGTTGAAATTTTCACCCTAAAAGACGCTTACTGCCGCTATACCACCATTCAAAACTGGTCAGACAACGTCTATAACCTAGTAACCAAACGGGCCAAAGCCTTAGAAGGTGCTACCGTTGAATGGATCGATGGCAACTTAGGTGCCAAAACAACCATGAAATACCCAAGTGTGTATCTTGATGGCAAAGGCGCACGGGGCACGATGCTTTCCATTGCCTTTGCAGGTGCCAACCAAATCCAAGATACTGGTGCAAAAATGATCCATAACGCACCAAATACCTCCAGCTCCATCGTCTCAAAATCAATTTCTAAAGACGGAGGTGCAGTAAACTACCGTGGACAAGTCACCTTCGGCAAGAAGAGCGCAGGCTCTATCTCCCATATCGAGTGTGACACTATCATTATGGATGACCTATCGAAATCCGATACCATCCCATTCAATGAGATCCACAACAGCCAGGTGTCCCTAGAACACGAAGCCAAAGTCTCCAAAATCTCAGAAGAACAACTGTACTACCTAATGAGCCGCGGTCTCTCCGAAAGCGAAGCAACCGAAATGATCGTCATGGGATTCGTCGAACCATTCACCAAAGAATTACCGATGGAATACGCAGTCGAATTGAACCGGTTGATTAGTTATGAGATGGAAGGGTCTGTGGGTTAATAACTATTTCATTGCTCGAAACGTTGATATTAAAGCGTTTCGAGCGTTTTTTTATTTGTATTTTAATAGTTGGCTACGTTTTTGGCTACGTTTGGAATTATTCGCCCATAAATTTTGCAAATCGGTCACCAGTTTTCTTAACAGATTGTGGTGTGACATGAGCATAGATATTCATGGTAGTTTTAATATCTTTATGACCTAATCGTTCCTGTACTTCTTTTATCGACGCACCACTTTCAAACAATAAGCTACAGTGGGTATGCCTAAATCCATGTGGAGTAATTTGAGGCTCCATCGGTGTCTTTTTGTAAATCCAGTCTAACCAATCGTTTACTACTTGGGGGTAGTACAACTTGTTTGTGTTTGTAGTGAAAAGAAACTGTTTTGGTGAATTCGTGTTATAGCCATATAAGATCATTATTTTCATTTGTTCTTGTTGCCAAATACGCAGTTGTTTAAGTGTAAAATCATCAAGCTGAATCGTTCTTGATGAATTTTTAGTTTTAGGTACTTGTAGAACTACTTGATTAAACTCGTCTTGAGCGATAGTTTTACCAATTGTTATTGTTTTATTGAAATAGTCTATATCTTCCCATTGAAGCGCCAATGCTTCGCTTTTACGCATTCCTGTATAAGCTAATAAACGGAAAAAAGTGTACAGTTTAACTGAATTATTTTCTTTAGTATTCTGTAAAAACAGTTGTAATTGATCTTTCGTGTAAAACTTCAAGGGTTGTTCTTCTTCAATTTTTCTTGGAAGCAATGTTTTAGACATAGGATTATCCTTACAGACTTCCATTGCTACTCCAAATTTAAATATTTGAGCAGTTGTTTTTCTCAAGAAACCATATTGTTTTAATGTTTTGTGCCACTCATTCACCTGTTTTTGACAATAACTAACACTTATTTTATCCAATCGTAATTCTCCAAAAGCAGGTAATATATGGTTCTTGCAAAAACGTTGAGCAACGGCAACAGAAGACGGTTTTACTCTTGTTCTGTAGTTATCAATCCATAATTCATACAACTCTTGAAAAGTTGTAACATTTATTTTAAACTCTTGTTTTTCTTTAAAGTCTACAAGTAGTCTATTAAGTGCTGTTTGCGCCTCAGCTTTTGACTTGAATCTTCTACGCTTTGTACGTATATCTTTTCCAGTCTTGGGATCTTTTCCTAAATAAGTTTCAAATCCCCAATATTTTTCGCCATTTTGTAATTTATAACAAAAAAATGTTGCCATTTGATTCTCTCCTTACTTCATGATTGCAGGTAGAGAAGTTATTTGAAGAATCAATTGTTTTTAAATTTATCGTGATTATTAGTTAGAAATGTTGCGATTATACTATTTTTCTCATATGGAAAATTGTATTTTTTGCTAAGATCAGAAATGAATTTTTCTGTTTCAAATTGGTTTTTAGTAATTTTATAAAAGAAATCCTCGACAGATGAATACTCTGAAATATCTTGATAGGCTAAGTCCATTTCGTCTAATAGCTGTTTTAAAGAATCAATCAGTGTTTCTTTTTCACCGTATTTGAAATCACCATTTCTTATTTTGTCTTGAAGTTTACTGTTGGCTCTTTTGAAAAATAACTCTTTAGAGATAGAGTGTTTCTGACTAGCGTACTCTTCGATAAGAGGATTGATATTATTAGCAAGTATCTCATTTAGATAAATTTCAAAATCTTTTGAGTAATATTTTGTAAATATATTTTTTATTATAGGATTCAATAACTCATAGTCTTTATTTAGCGAAAACGTATTACTATATCTTTCTTGAATGTCATTAAAGACTTTGTGAGGTATCTCTGGGAAGTCTTTAATATATAGTTCATACCCTGAATCTTTAAGGTATGAAGCTATGTATTCTTCCAAAGTTCCCCATTTAATCCAGTCGATAGTTTTGTTACTTAATTCAGCAATTTTAATTAATCTTTCTTTGTTGGGAAGGGAGAATCCTCGTTCCCAATTGTTAATATTTCCTTTTTGAGCATTTCCAATTAAATCTGCAAATTGTTCCATAGTCATTCCAAAATTAGAACGAATTGATTTAATTCTTTTACCTGTTTCAACAGGATTTGGTTTCATACAATCACCTCTCTTATGGAATTTGGTTTCATTATATATCAAGTAACAAAAAAAGACAAAAAAACAATTGACATTAATAGGAGACGATAGTATATTAATGGTGTAAATTGTTACTTTTTGTTACTTCGCGATATTTTGTAACAAAAAGTAATAATTTGTTAGGTAGAGAAGTTATAGAACAATCAAAAAGGAGAGGTTTTTGTGGAAGCAATAAAATTAATGATCTCAGAAGAGCAGGAGGAAATGTTTCTAAAGCAGTTTTATCAGATTGCTACAAAAGCGATTGAGAAGGCTCAAGAAAATGCGGGTATGACAAGAGAATATCTAAATCAAAAGGAAATGGCAGAATACTTAAATGTGAGCGAAAACTTTTTAAAAAATGCTGTGAGAAATGAGGGATTGCCCGTCGTTGAATTAGGGGCAAGAAAATTTTATTCGAAAAAGGCAGTTAATGAGTTTATGTTTGCTCGAATGAAGAGAGGTGAAAGTTTTGAGAGAAGATGAAATAGCAAATTTAGTATTGAAAAGAATTGAAAAAAATATATAAAAGAGTGCTCCCGATAGTTTGGCGACCACAGGAAGCACTCGACAATAAAGTTCTGAGAAAACTTTATTTATAGCTATTATATCAAAAAGAAGGTGAAAAGGTGTTTTCTTCTGGAAATGTTGTAGTTGACAAACTTAGAGAAATAAATTTTGACGGAAATGTAATTCCACATTCGTGGTACGGTCAATTAAGAAAAAAAACGAAAAAAGGCGTTGAGAAGCCCTATTTGAATGCAATAGTTATCTTAGCAGAAATTACTTACTGGTACAGACCCCAAAAAATTTTTAACGATGAGGGCCAGTTAATTGGATATAAAAAGAAATTTATTGAAGATATTTTGCAAAAATCATATAAGCAATTAAGCAAAAAAACAGGACTATCAGAAAGAGCTATAAAAGATGCAATTGTGTACTTAGAGAAAAAGGGAATTATCAAAAGAGTTTTTAGAAATATTTATTATGAGCAAAGAGCAGTTACATTATCAAATGTTATGTACATTGTTTTAAATGTACATAAATTGATAGAAATTACTTTTCCTGCTTTAGATCGTGAAAAAAAGGAGTATGTGTCGAAAATCCGTCAGAGGGTTATCGAAAAAAAGAGATATGTCTCTTTAAAAAAAGGTAGAGGTATGTACAAATTCGTATATACGTATACAAAGACTACTTCACAGAACACATCAAAGACTACTCCCGTTATGGAAGAAGAGGATATTAATATAAAGAGGATTTACAGTAAGATTAGTGTTCTTTATGAAGCAAATAACGAAGATGGTCGAAAATTATTTCAAGTGTATCACTATTTGAAAAACGCTAATGTAGACATAAAAGATATCAGAAAAATCATTGAATTTTTATATGAAAATACTCAGTATCTTAACGCTCAATGCATTATAACACAACATAAAGCATGCGTTTTTCAAGCAAAAACAGATCAAGGACTATTCGATTACACAAAGTTTTTTCTAAAGGGACTTCAAATTAGATATAAAAATCAGCTTCTAGAAAATATAGAAACTACAGATCAATTCAATAAAGCCTTCGGAATTAAAGAGTTACCTAAAATCTCTATGCATAATTGGTTAGAAGGAGAAAAAACATGATTAAAAATCGTCTAATAGATCAAATATGGTGTCTTGATCAAAACACAGATACTCTCGAACTAATCGAGAGTATCTGCTTCAATACTATAGTTCTCGATTTAAGATCTGAAAATGACAAATGTGTAACTCACATCATAATTGACAGAAAAACAGCGCAGAAGCTTTCTGAGAGCCTAAAAAAATGGGCTGAGGGAGGTAACAATGAAGGTAATTAAGAGTAAAATTAATTGGTTGTCGATTAGTTTTCTTATTCTAACAGCTATGATTATTTTTACGAGTAACGTTGCAGAAGGCAGTATTTTCAACTGGTTTGATGATACTGAGAGTCAAACTGAGTTTTTAACTAATCCACTTTATCAGAATTATTTGAAAAAATATAACGGAAATTTTTACAGCCAGTTCGGTATGTGGATAGGCTGGTCTGTTATAAAATCAATGTTCGCTGTTGTCGATGGCATTCAAAATATGATTCCCGAGGTTTTAGATTTGTTTAGCTTTGTAGAAAGTACCGGATTGAACAAAGTCTATCAGTCAGTTTTAAATACAATTGTTATTGGATTGATGGTACTCTCACTAATGATTATTGGATATAAAATGGTGACTGTAAAAGGGACTTTAGACTTAAAATCGGTTGGAATGAACGTAGTTATGTCAGTAGCATTGATTCTTTTAATGCCGACTTTGATTCACAGTGGAATAGAGTTTTCTAAAACATTTTATAGTGATACGACTACGATTACAAATTCGGACGAAGGCGTGGCGTGGTCGCTGATTGAACAAGGGGTCACTGATTTAGCTTATATCAATAAAACAGATCAGTATTCAATGATTAACAAAACGAATGACCGGAATAATCTAACAAAAGAAAATTTCTGGAAAACGGATCTTACGCAAGTATTGACAGATAATGTAATTGATAAAATGGAAAAAGAGAACCCAACAGCTGATAACCTGCGTTATGAATTAGTTGAAAATTCTGATAATGAATTTGTTGCTACTAAATTTTCAGATAATTTTTTGTCAACCTTTGTTGATGGTATCAAATCAGGATATTATCGCTATCAAGCGAAACTATGGGGAATTTCATTTGGATTGATTGCTTTAGCGGTAGCGTATGTTTTTAGTGCTTTCATTATAATTACAGCAATACTCGAGTTAGCATTTAAACGTGTACTCGGAGTTTTAGTATTTGCTACTGACTTAGAAACAGGACAACGATCAAAACAAGTTTTGTCAGATATTTTACAGTGCTATTTGACAGTCGGATTTCAAGGGTTCGGGTTATCTATGTTTGCAATGTTCATAAATTACCTAAATACTGGCGAAGGTATCTCCACAAATATTTTTATAAAAACAATTGCTTATATCTGTGCTGTGTTTGTGCTGATAAAAGGCAGTGGAACAGTCATGAGATACTTTGGTGTTGATATTGGACTCAAAGAAGGCTATGGGCAACTTGCTTCAGCATTCGGCATGGGCGCTATGCTGTTTAGAAAAGGATCAAATGGATTTAATCGTGCCAAAGGAAGCGGAAATGGAAATGGATCAGACAGCGGAGAAGGAGAAGATCGAAAACCAGAAAAGAATTTCGGCGAAACTCTATCAAAAAAAGCTGGCAAAACTGGAAGAGCTTTGGGATATGCCCATGAACGTGGATTATCAGGTTTAGTTTCAGATGGAGCTACAATGGCTAGTGAAAGAGCAACAAAACCATTTAAAAGTATGCGTGATATAGCTAATGATACCAAGAATAAGTTCAAAGAAGGTTTAGATGATGGTACCGTGTCCGCTATTAATAAAAATAGCAAACCTATGTTGGCTAAAAATAAAGAAGATGAAACTGGAAAATATGCTGATTCCATGCCCACACGTCTTTCGGATAGAAAAGATGGTGCTAAGGTTGAAAATGCCGATAGAATTATGTCTAGTTCTGAACGTATGCGTGAAGCAATGAAAAATAATGCTGAATCGAATAATAATCCTGCAAGTGCAATTCAGCAAAAAGTTCAACAAGATATTGAAGAACGCAAAAATGTTATGCACGGTCAAGCTAAGTCTGCTGAAGAATTAATTAATCAGAAGCGACAGGAAGCGAAATACACGCCTGAAGCAATGAATCGTGAGAAAATGTTAAGGAAACGTGTAGAAGGACGTACAGGCGCTAATATGGACGAAAAAGAAGCGTTGACAAAAGAAAGAATTCAAGAAGCTAAAAATTCAAATACCGGATTAGAAAAATTGGTCAAAGAAAATCTACAAAATTCTACAAGTAATCAAGGTGGACAATCAGTAAATGTCCGAGAAAATATTCAAGGTTCATTGAATGGTCATGTCGGACGGAACGTTGATGTAAGAGAGAATTTACAAAGTTCTTCAAATGGTCAAGGTACTAAGACAATTGATGTTCGAGAAAATCTGCAAAGTAGCAGTACAAGTCAACCAAAAACAGTAGATGTTCGAGAAAATGTACAAAATTCTACAAGTAGTCAAGGGTTTAAATCAGTAGATGTCCGAGAGAATGTGCAAAGTAGCAATGCAAGTCAACCAAAAACAGTAGATGTCCGAGAAAATATACAAAGTTCTACAAGTAGTCAAGGATTCAAAACAGTAGATGTTCGGGAGAACGTTCAAAAAGATAGTGGAGAAATGAAAGAAAAAACACAAAAAATCAATATTGTTGAAGACAGAAAGTCAGCGAAAAAATTTGATTCAAATCATGAAAAAGTGATTATTGATAGTGAAATCCGTGAAAATGATAAGGGATCAAAATCAAGACGAAGATTCACTTATGAAGACAATGAGTTATTCAGAGATACACTTAATGATCCTAATCCACTTTTCGATAATCTATTAAAAAAATAAAAGGGGGGATTGTCATGCAATTAATTCTAAAGATTAGTACGCATGATTTCTTAGAACTTGACGAATTATGTGAATCAGTAAAGAACGCAACAAATGAAAAAATCACGGTCACTAATTATATTGAACTGATGATTCAAGAAGAATTAAAGATGAAAAATGAAATAGAGAGCAATTTCAAATGTTGCTTTCTAGAAAAAATTGAGGGGATAATCAATGGATGATAAACAAAAAATGTACGAAAAAAATCGCAAACATAGTGAGGCCTTAAATTTTCGTGTCGATAAAAAGACTTATCTTGAACTGACATTGATTGCAAAACAAAGGGGAATTTCTAGAGCAGACGTTTGCCGTGAGCGGTTAAAGGGACTCAAATATGAACCGCCGTTGTTAGCTGAAGATGATAGGGTAGCTTTAACCAAACAGTTAAATCAAATTGGTAACAATTTGAATCAAGCGGTAAAGGCATTAAATATCATTGCTAAATATTTTAGAGAAGAATCTGAAGATAAAAAAGAAAAGAGCCTACATTTTAGTTTTGATGCTAGCCGTTACAACATTTTTAAAGATGAACTTGCCAATAGCATAGCAAAAAAGTTGATGATTAGTTACCCAGATGACATTTTTTTGGAGTCCAATCGGAGTGCTCCCTCTTTTTTTAAATTATCAGAAGTAGAAAAAGAATATTTCGAATATTGGATAGAAAAGCAAACTAGACCGGGTACAAAAGAAGAGTATTCCCAAAAAGTTGATCAGAATTTAATCCACTCAATTCAGATTATTGCAAGTTTAAAAGATGAGGTGAAACAACTTTGGGAGCTACTATAACATCGAAAGGACGCAAGAAAAATTTATCCTCGCTATTACAATATGCAGCTAATTCTTCAAAAAAAGAAAAATGTGTTGCAGTCTCAGGAATAAATTGTAGTGATGATAGTGAGGAAGCACTGCAAGAAATGAATTTAGTACGTACCAAGATGAATAAATCTAAAGATATAGCACAAGCGTTTCATGTTATTCATTCGTTTGATAAGAGTACTTCTAAAGAGTTAAGTATTGTTAAAATGCACGAAATAGCTGTCGAATTTGCAGAGAAAGCTTTTCCAAATTCGCAAATCATTGTTGCAAGTCACAATGATAAAGATCATTTTCATAGTCATCTTGTCATTAATAATATTAACGTAGAAACATGTAAAAGGTTGCGTATTGACCCTAAAGATTTAGAACGAATGCGAAAAATTAACGATCAAGTCCTCAATGAACATGGTCTTGAATCAGTGAATAATGAGTACTATGAAAACTTAGAAAAGAGAACCAATCTTTATTCAAACGATCCTTCTAAGATGAAATATGGAAAAATTAATTATCAAGAGTTTGTGCAAAATGCGATCGAAGCAACGTTGGAAAAATGCGAAGTGAATTCTTTTGAAGATTTTTCGGATCATTTGGCAAAAGAATATAACATTGAAGTTTATCAATTTTCAAAAACAAATAACAAACTAGGCTATGTTCTTTACAAACAAGATGTAAATTTCTATGAGCGTAGAGGTGAGTTAATTACTTTAGGAAGAGATAAACAATCTAGAAAAGAAAAAAGTCAGTATGTCGAACGTACTTTTAGTGCAAGAAAGTTAGGGAAAAGATATTCATTTGAATCTGTTTCTGAACAACTTGAAAAGAATTTAGAAGAATCACATATAAAAAATTTTTTTAATATGGAAAGAGAGCAAGTTATGTCGCTAATTAGTGGAGTAAATTACAAAACTGGTGAGTTAAATGTACCGTTTGTGGAATTAGATTCCATCGCACAAAAGCAATTTAGCGACCGTGAAGGCGATGAAAAATTCATTAAATATGATGACTTCTTGCGAGAGGTAGACAAGCATTTTGTAAATACAATGTATTTAGAAGATGATCAAGAATACACGATTAAACTTCATACGGATGTGAATCCTCAAACTTTACGTAGTGCGAAAAGTAAAACAATTTCTATTAAAAAGACTGATCAGAAAGAGTTATTTTTACCGGCAGAGGGTTTTAAAAATTGTTCTCATACACCTTCTGCTAAACAGATTCACTATCAAATCAGTCGCATAATGAATGACGATGTAAAAATGTATCGTGCTAAAAAGGATTATGAATTCACACAACAAATGATTGAAAATCAGCAAAAAAGGCAACAAAATTTTGAAATGGAATTCTGAATGGGCTTGTTAGTGGACTTTCCAGTTTTTTGCCTATGAAGAGTTGCTTGGAAAGAAGCAGTTTTTAGGACATACGCCAGCTACCCATCTACTTGCCAGTCAATCCGCCCCGCTCACGCTAGGCTACTTTCTGGCAAGTCAGATGGTGGGTAAATCTCTGAGGGAGCAAGCTCCCTACAGACTCCCTCCCAAAAAAAGAAAGGTGGAAGAAAAAAATGAACTATCCATATTTTAAAGTCTCGGCTTCAGAAGAAACTAAAGAAATATTCAACAATTTTTACAACCAAAACAAAGGAGTTTTTGGTTCCAAGGCAAATATGTTTCGTGTTATGGTTTCAAATTTACCAGTGTTAGCTAGTCCATCAAATAATAAATTTAATGATCCTGAAAGCATTAAATTTGAACAAAAAATTTCAGAACTAGAATCAATGATAAGTAATGAAGTAATTGAAAAGCTGGATGACATTGATCAAAAGTTATCGTATTTTCTAAAAAACAAATACAAAACGGAGGAGAAAAAAGATGTTTAAAGTTTACTTCCCGTTTCAGTGGCTCGTTAAAGGAATTCTTTTAGTGCTACTAGGATTGATTCTTTTTGGAAGTTATCTAACAATTAAAGACAGATATTTTCCAGAACAAAAGCCAATAAAAATTGTAACAAAAGATTTAAAAATAGGTGAAACTTATCAGGCAGATGGGGTTGAACTAACATTTAAAAATATTGAATTGACCGAAAAAAGAAATGAATTTGCACAACATGATCGTGTATTACAAGTGACCTATACACTTAAAAATGATACGGAAAATCCGATACGTCCGCAACAATGGTCGATTGAAAATAAGGATGGTGAAGAGCTTTATGAGTATGCTATGATATTGGATAATCCTGAGTATATTGAAAGTGGGAAAGCAGAAACAGTAAATTACTATTATGAATTACCGATTGAAAAGCAGGAATACCAAATCGTATTACGTAGAGCGAATGGTTATTTTGTTGGATTACCCTTTACTTTGTAAGTCTTATTTTGTTAGTGGCTTTTAAGTTAATATCATTTTTGTGATTTTTGAAAATGAAAGTGAGGAAATTGGAAGAATGGCTGAAGAAAATAAAGTTGATCCGCTTGAAACACTAGTGATAAATAAGAAAGAATTTGAGCAACTTTTTCTTGATTTTTTTGTTCAATATGACATGATTTATGATTTTAGTTCGTCACTAGATTTATTTGAATTAGAAGCAGAAATAATAAAAAATAGCCAAGAGGAAGATGGTAACATCATCATTTCAGTAGAAAAGTTCCTTGAATTGTTTTCGGAAATATTTGAAATAGATATAGACTATTATCAACCACAAGAAGTTTTTCGAGAGTTTAGAAATCAGATTATTCGTTCAGGTAGGGCGGTAAACTAAATCAAAAAAAGAAGCATTGAAGAAAAGTTCCTTCTTTTCAACGCTTCTTTTTTTGAAGATTTTACAGATGTCTTATGAAGATTGGCTTCAATGACTACATGTAGTCATTTCGTTTAAAATTATTATGGTACACCCTTATGTGTCGTAAATAAATACTGGTATAATAATAAATGAGGTATGCAACATTAGGGAATACTCTTGTGTTACATTTTCTTTTATTGATTGTAGTAATTGATTTAGCATGTTCAAAATATTTTCAAATTATTGATGGTGGAAACAAGTGGAAAATTATAGTATTTATTTCAGCTATATATTATACTTACAGTGAATAGGATTGAAGAAAGGGAGTGTAGAGATTGGCAACTTATAAAGCAATTCAGATATTGAAAGATTTTTCTTTATCTGAGCTAGAGGACTTGGCAGCTCTATTCTCTAGTAAACAATCTATTATTGGTAAAGAAGATACCCCATTTAAATGCATTGCATATAATCCTGATTGTTATTTACAAAATGTGGATAAAATAAGTAGGCAATTTGAAAATGGGAATTTTAGACCCGTAATAATCACAAATTACAAATTTCTAGCTTTATTACTGTGGGTATCAAAGCTTGAAGAATTTGTTTTTACTGATTTTTCTTTTAAAGAAGACGGAGAAGAAGCTGAGTTGGAAAAAACGACAGTTAAAGACATGTTGTCTGATTCCGATGAAGTTGGCAATATATCTAATTTCTTAAAAGAGAATAGTCAAAAGATTCAATATATAGAGTTGTATCTAAAAAGTCCAAAAAATCGTGTCCGTATTCATTCTAATGGGAATATATCTTTATCGAATACATTTGATAAGGGCTTATATTCTTTAATAATCAAGATTGTCCAATTCCTTTTTACAGGACACACGCGCTAACTATGAAGGAGAAGATAAAATCAAAATTTATTGATGCGATTGCTACCTTTTTTGGAAGTTTAATGGCTTTAGGTTTATCTCATAAGTTTATGCCAATTTTTACTTCATACTTCAACTATTTAAAATGGGAACCTACTAGGATAGAGAAGGCTGAAGGTATTGTATTCGCGTTTTTTGTAGCTGTAGGGTTTATTTTAGTTCTCGCATTTTTCGGAATAATTAAGTGGATTTGGGAGAGTATTACTTTTCCAAAAGTAAAAGTTTCTTTTTTTAATCAAAAAGATAAAAAAATTCAGGAGCTAGATTTTAGAGACAGTCCTGAAGAACCTCAATACTTAAAAATTTGTTTTGATGCGAAATTCACTAAAATACAACTCTGGTTTCTCAAACGAATTTTGAATGCAAAGATCGTTATAAGGTTAAACCCACAAATGTGTGCGATAGAACTAGCTGAGGGGTTTATTGCAAATAATGAAGATTTTTATTTAGAAAATGGATCTATAACCTTCGATATTTTCTCGAAATATAGTTCTTCAAGTGAGTATAGTTCAATTTACTTACAATTGAATCTCCTCCTAGTCCAAGCAGCTAGAGGAGAAATAAAACTTGAACTAGATTTATCTAAATCACCGTTCTTATCTAAATATCTATTTATAAATTACTGCAAATTTCAGTTAGAACAATTTACTATTCAAGGTTAGGAGTTAAATTAATGAATTATTTGCCTAAAAACCAACGTTATACGCTTTTAAAACTAAATAATGAATTTGCTACTTTAGACGATGTTAAAGAGAAAGTTCTGGTTAGGGAACATAAAGACCCTTTGGCAGTTAAAAATATTCCAGAGGGAACACCTGAGGATGAAAAAACATTTCTTTATAAGTGGATTAATGTTTCGGAAGCAGAAGAAATTAAATTTGAAGAAGTTGAAGAAGTATTTTCATATATTAAAGTTACAGCTTTTTGTGAATTTAGCACTCGAAGAGTTTTTGATCAAAGTACAGGGGTGTTACTACCTAAAGAGGAACGACTAAATAAGTCAAATGTCGATGTCATTTTTGTTAAATCGGAAGATGGATTGTATGCTGTAATATTCTCTGCTGAATTCTATGAGTTAAGGCGTGTGAAGCGGTTGATTGGGGAAGGATCAATTGAACCATTATCTTCGATCCATCAAACTGAATCAGACTTGTTTCATTGGCTTTTTTATAAACGGATAAAGGAAGAATTTGAATTAAGTAAAGATATTACTTTAGATAACATTAATGGATTTACAGGCACAGTTCTTAGTGAAGAAAACCAATTTGAAGGCACTAGTATTCAGACAGCTGAGTTAATCATAACTAAAGCGTTTATTACTAACGGTTATCCAATTACGTCTATAAAAATTGATTTGCAAATGCCACTTGCGGCAGTCACTTTTTATCTAAATGAGGTTTCTGAAGGTAAAGAACTGAGAATAGTTGTGCAGAAAAGTTCTAGTATAGCACCGTTGGTAAAAAATGAAGATGTTGAATATGTTATCCCTATCTATGTATTTTTCTATTTAATACCTGAAATAGTAAGGCTATATAAACGAGATGAGTCTGAATTTCTATCTAGATCACGAAACAATTTCTTAACTGAGATAGGCATAGAAGTAATTAAGACCATAATGGCTAAAAACGATATAGATATAGAAGACATAAAATAGAAATCTAAATTTTTTCAAGTTGAATTATAACTATTCCCAACTTTCTAGAAAGAATTTAACTTCATGATTAATAAGAAAAAGAGTTTGATTCTTTAAATAACTCCTCTACCTGCTGTTTTGACTACGATATTGGCTACGTTCTAGATGATATTACCTGCTGATATACACTATCAGTCTATAGTAATTTGTTAAATGAAATATCATTGTAAAGCCTATTTCTTTCCCTTGATTCCAAAAAGAGTCATTGGAAGGGTCTGTGGGGTAATTGTATTGATTAAGCTAGAAATGCCTATTTGCAGGTGTTTCTGGCTTTTTTTATTTTGGGTGTGTATAAAGTAACACCATTTGGATATAAATTTTTAGAGAGATTTAACTACTATGCAGTTATTTTTGCATTGTTAAGCCTAAATAAAATAATTAATAGCGCCCAATTTTGAAAGTATACGTTTGCTGAATATATGAATGATAAAGATAAAGAAACAAAACTATGGTATGTTACAAAAAATGATTTTGGAAAAGATACAGCAACTGAGTCTGTTTTAGTATTTGATAAGGATAATAAAATTAGCAGATATAAGAATACTAAGTTAACTATCAGCGAAGTCTCTAAGATGACAGATGAAGAGATATTAGAAAAAGTTAAGCAAGATGAATTTGATTATCAATCAGTTAGAATTCAAGGTATACGAGAAGATATTGCAATGGCGGAGGAGCTATTAGAGAAAAGCGACAGTTCCATAGTAAAATCAGGAAAAGAATTCCTATCCAAGATGAAATCAGATAATAATTTGAACCCAATTGATATCGAACCATCAGATTTTTATTTCAATATTATCACCGATTCATCAGGAAATCAGGCGGAGATGGGAGAGTTTTCATTTATTATTCATGAAGTGAATTACCCTGATTCTAGTTATACAGGATTATATAATATGGAAGGAGATTTGTATGCGATTGGGGACAATTATGAAAATGATGAGACAATCAATGATGCAATCTCCACCAAAGAATATCAAATGCGTACACTGCAAAACGAGGTAACTTATGAAATTACGGCTCCGACTGTAGTGCGAGCACCCCAAGTTTATGAAAGCACGTATAATTATTTTCCTATTGAGCCTCTGGGATGGTCTATAGCCTTCAGAACAAAAGATTTAGTCTCACTTAAATTTGATCAACCAGATACAGATATTGAGAATATTACCATTGATGAATAGTCTTTTGCTCCTTATTTTGTTATAGATGAAGTTTTTTATTTACTTAAATAAAAAATCACGTTTTCCAATGGTTATGAAAAAATGATTTTTGCTCTTTAAAACTAGCACCACTGACTAAAAAATTATAAACCCAAGGCATCGTTTAAATAGCAGAGATAGATCTAGCAGTATTTAGAAGCTGTTAAAATTGGGGGGAGAACATTTTTCTTTTGTTTGAAAAATCGGTTAGATAAATCTGTAATAAGGTCTATAAATCGTTGTTAATTCAGTGATCAATAGACCATTTTATTTTTTGAAAAGAGAGAAAAAATGTTGCTGTTTCTGTTCTATTCAGAATTGCAGGTATTGCAAATGATATATATTCAAAATTCTTAGATTGAAGTACAGTGAGACTATTTTGTTTATGAAAGAAATATTTATTACATTGTAAAATCTAGGGAAGAAAAGATCTGACTACCCTTGGCATGTTTTGCTTTGTTTTCTATTAGGGCTATTTTTTTATTATTCGATTAAATCTATTTCGGCTATTGTAGAAATGTGGTAATTTAGTTAGAATGTTTATTGTTAGCTATTAGATCTGATTAGGATTTTTTTGTAGTTATGAAAATGGTTAATGCGTCAAAGCTATTTACTTGCGGAATAAAGAAAAAGGCAATTGAGTGAGATTAGTAGGAGGAAATTTTGGCATGCAGGGTGAAGAAATAGGGGCAATGAGGAGAACAAAAAAAAATAGTCAGACAAAAGATACTACAAGAAAAAAATATATCTTTTATATTGGGATATTCTTTTGTATTAGTTTGATTTATGTGTATGTGAATAGTTATTTTCTGGTATCTGGTGCAGATTTTGATTTTCATACAAGCAGAATTATTGGTTTAGCTAATTCTTTGGAAAATAATCACTGGTTTCCAAAAATAAATTACTATATGGCAAATGGCTTAGGATATGGAACACCGATGTTTTACGGGGAATGGTTTTTATATATACCAGCAATCTTGATAGTTTTTTTTAATTTTTCCGTTGTTCAATCTTGGATGGCGTTGTATGTTTGCTTTTATACGGGTTCATTGACCATTCTTTTTTTTACAGCTAAAAAATTTGAGCTTAGTGACTTTCGAGCATTTTCATTTTCTGCATTGATTATTTTCAACTCTTTAATGGCAACTATAGTGAATGGGGCAATAGCTTTTGCTATATGCTTAGTACTATTGCCTTTGTTATTGTACTATCTGTATCAATTATTTTATTTTGAGAAGACGAATATAGCAGCTGTTTCAATTATAGCTGCAATTATTGTCAATACACATATCTTAAGCACAATGGTAGTTGCATTAATATGTCTTTTATTCTTTTTTTTAAATATACGAAGAGTAAATGGTAAAGTAATGCTTGCTTTAATGAAAACCATTCTTTTAACAGTGGGATTCTCCGCCTTTTTCCTTTTGCCATTACTAGAGCAGAAAGCTTCACAAGAGCTGATTGCATTTCATACACCTAATGCTTTTAGGTATACTAGTGTAAAAGGGATAGGGACTATTTTATTTAATTCTTTGAACGATAATGTAAGAACCATTAGTAATTTCCCGACATTAAGCGCTGTTGGAGTCATTCTTTTAACAGCTACATTGCGTAAGTTTGATATGAAACCAAGCCTGCTAAGAGATTTATCTTTCCTCATATTTGCATTGATTATTTTAGGAAGTAACATGTTTCCTTGGATAGAATTTTCTTCGTCCTCTCTAGGAGCTGTTCAATTCGTGGGAAGATATCTTGTATTTGCACTCATTCTAATCATACTTTTAAGTGTTCTGAATCATAAAATACCAAATTATTTGTTTGTGTTTTGTATAGTTTTGACAATTTTTTTGGGAATTTCTCGGAATACATTCCCAGATTTTACGACATCCGATAATCCGCAAGAAGTAATTATTCTTTATAATAGTCCAGAATATGAACAAAAAAAGTTAAATAGATATGAAGATTTGAATGCTATGAGAAGCGGTGTAGAAGGAAAATCAGTGGTTCTGGGTGTTTCAGGGGGAGAGTATTTAAATATTGGTGCCGATCCTAGCAATTTATCAACAAATGGCGAACCAACAATCAAAAATGGACAAATAGTGGGTACTGATAAATCCTATGGAAAAATAAAAATCCAATATACTATTGATAATGAAGAAAAAAAAGCAGAGATTGTGGTCCCATTGTTATGGTATAAGGGGTATGTTGCAAATTATTCAAAAGGAGCCAAAGGAAGTCAGCCTAACTTGCTTTTATCAGAAACGACTGGAAAAGCACTTGAGGATGGCAAGATAACATTGCTAGCAGAGAAAAGTGGCTCAGTTGAGATTTATTACGCTGGCACACTTATCCAGAAACTCTCGGCATGTCTCTCTGTATTTTTGGTATTGCTTGTATTGACTTTTAAAATTAGAAGAAAAGTAATGGCTAAAAAATGAGTTTATTAGTATATCTCTGTGAGTGAGGTGTCTCATAAATATATGACATTAATCTTTAAATGATCGTTCTAACTCGATTAACTCTAAAATGAGTTTAATAAAGCAATTACTGTATTATAAAGCGATTAAATGACGATTATTGTCAATAATGATGAATGGGGTATGCAGAGCGTGAGAGCGACATTGATCGTAAAGTATGCTTTCGAAGTGTGTCAGATGCAAACTCAAACTCCGAGACACTACAGCACAACTGAGGTTGTTAAATCGTTAAAAGTGATGAAAGAGAAACGAGTAAATAAGTTGTTTATACGTTTGTTGGTATGGTTTGATCCCGGCAAAATGATTGGACTAAAAATGAAGAGAACTAGTGATAGAGAGTGTCATTTCCCCCGAAAGAAGAACTTGATCGATAGACCCAATCGAACACTTTGCAAACTATCAAAAAGAACATATTATTTATGATATGTTTTTTGAAGGTCAGTCTTAGTCAGAAATTGTTTCAGGTGGACTTTTTCTCATAGCTGTCATGGATTTACCAAATTCAAGTGCAGTGATTGGATTGCTAATCAAGTTTATATAGAGAATTGTCAAGAGGTATATAAGTAAATAACTTTGAGGCATTATACATCTTATTTTCTTATATAAAAAGTATATTCCTCTTTTAAGAAAGAAAAATTGTACCCCGAAGCTTGCTGGACAATTGTAGTGACCCCAAAAAGTTAGACTTTTATGGAGTGGAGAAATCCACTCCTTTTTTGTACGATAAAATTAACTGTTAGACAGCTTTTTTTACAGCTTCTCTAAACTGAACCGGACTTCGCCGATTTAATTTCTTTTTGATGCGTTTATGTTTGTAATAATAGATATATTGGTCAATTTTTGTTTTCAATTCATCAAAACTCCGATAGATTTCTCCATGAAAAATTTCTTGCTTTAATAAACCAAAGAAGTTTTCCATAGGTGAGTTATCTAAACAATTCCCTTTAGGAGACATACTCTGGAAGATTCTACGAAATGGGCAATCATTTGTTATCTGGATTGCTTCTTCTAATCCTTCCATTATGGCTAGTGCGTTTGGTTTTTCAGAAATCCGATAAGATAGAATTTCACTATTGTAAAGATCCATGAAAGGATCTAAATACAGCTTTTTCTGACGAACGACACCTGTGGTGTCTACCTCATAATACTTAAACTCTGTGGTATTAGTTGTAATTTTTTGGTGACAGATATTTGTATAAAACCGACGATGAATACGATTTTTGGCGACAGTTCCAACCTTCCCACGATAAGAATTGTACCGTCGAGATTTTCGAGTGTAAGACTTTACTTCGATACCTAGTTTTTTTATCAGACGTTGAATCTTCTTTTTATTGACATGAATCCCTTGATTCTCTAATTCTTTTTTTAGTCGCAGACAGCCATAGTCTTTATGCTCCTTGCGAATTTCAATCATTTTTTCTTCAATTTCTTGGTCTGGGTTTGGTCTGTCAAACCGTTTCTGCCAATACATATAGGTTGCTTTAGGAAATTTCAATGTTTCAAGAAGCTCAACTAGTTTGAATGATCCTCGGAGGCTGGCGATGATTCGTGCGATTGATTCTTGCGTCTTTGTTGGGCTTCCTGTTTTCGCAGCTTCCTCAACTCTTTTAAAAAGGCATTCTCAATTTGAAGGGATCGTACTTGCTTTTCTAATGCCTTGATACGGTCGTGTTCTTCAGTTGTTGTACTTTCTTTTTTGTTTTCTTTTTTTCTAGTCAAAGTAAGTGGTCGCCCTTTCTCTTTTGAGAGCCCTTCAATACCTGCTTCTCTGAAATTACGCATCCAATTGGCAATAAGCGCAGGGTTGTTCATTTCTAAAGTGCTGGCAACTTCTCGATAGGACATCTCACTTGTTTGATATAACTCTAGCGCATTTAACTTAAATTGAACAGAATATTACTGATTTTGATGCTTTCTCAATAGACCTTCCTCTCCGTATTCACGATAGGCATTCACCCAATCACTTACTTGAGACACCGCATTTGTTGGCAAGATGACGATATCCGCCCACGCCACTAAGATATTCTTTAACGATTTTTAGTTTTAATTCAAAAGGATATTTTGCCATACAAATAACGACCCCCAAAAGTTAGATTCTTTGGTCTAACTTTTGGGGGTCGCTTCAAATCAAGCGAGGCGGGTATACTTTCTTTTTCATTTTCCCGCATCGAAAATAATATATCTTGCTTCTATTCTGAAAAATTGGTTTGGTTTCTTGAGGAATATCATCAAAATTATTGGTCTGACTTTTTGTTAGCTGTTAAGAAATCTTCTGATTGATGATCAAAATGAGAAGAGCTGTTTTTTTCCGTATTGTTTCGATCAGAATATATTGCCTTTTAGATAAAACTCATTATATAGCGATTGTGTGATAATGGATTCGAACAACTAATTTAAATTGTGATTTTCCAACGAAATACTTTTCCTTAAATGAATGAAAGTAAAATCAGTTTCATGCAAATAAACGGCGACCATCTGCTCAAACACTACTGCTTATGATTGGATTGGTATTTTTGTTATTTAAATTGTATTAATATTGAGAAACTGCTATCATTATGTGTTGTTAGTGGAGTATTCAATTTTTTGAAAGGGGGCTTCTAGTGGGAACCTCATTACCAAGTAAACAGAACTTTCCAGAATTCTTTTACTTATTTGCAATTATGATTTTCGGTGTAATCTCAACATTTATTACGTATCCCATAACCAACGGGGATGAAGGGTATCATTTAAGCAGGAGTTATACTATTTTCTCTGGAAATAATCCTGATTCAATGAAGACTGATACCGTGCGTAACCTTGAATTAATGGCGATAGCATCGAATAAGGAAGAACATGATTTTGACGTAGGCTCTTTCTTTAAAACAAAGTTGTCGGATGTTCAGGAGGACACGTTAAGCTTCCATCTGCAAAGAGAAAATAATTCAATCCTCAAAATAGGTATAGGTCATCTTCCAGCAGCCATAGGTGTGTTGATAGGTAGATACGTTTATCCCAGTTACGGTGTCATGTTAGTCTTTTCCAGACTTTCAAACTTAGTTTTTTTCGCGATCAGCTTATTCTTTATTATCAAAAGCAGTAAGGTAGCGAAATGGGCGTTGGTCATGCTGTTTTCAGTGCCATTTTTACAGAAAATTGCTAGCCCAAGTTATGATGTCTATTCTTATGTGGTTCTTTCAGCGTTTATGGTCAATTTATTGAACTTAGCTAGAGTAACTAGATTTAAAGATGTAACCAAAAAAAAGATAGGCTATACCCTTCTTACGATTTTTTTCATTTTGTTTGCAAAGAATAATTATGTTTTTGCATTACCTTCATTGTTTTTTCTGCCGTTGTTTACAAATAAAGCAACAGAGATATACACACGACAGAGGAAAGGCGTTCGCTTCGCTTTTTGGATTTTTATCATGTTAGCCGCTGTTGTTGTACTGTATTTCTTAAATCAGATATTTGGTTTAAGCAACTTTTTTTAACAATTTATTCATTCTTATTTGAATACTGAAACAATGGAGCGAAGAGGAAGAACCTTGTTCAATGTAGTTTCTACCATATTGCCAGATATGTTTAATCTGTTCTGGTTGTTGTGCTTGTTTTTTGTGATGTTAACTGAAAGAAAATTCTCATGGAAACCAGCATTTATTGTGGGATTGATTGCAATTTTCTTCACAAATTGGGTTGGGATTTTTGCCGGTTTTTATCTCATATTAGATAAACCAACCCAAGCATTTGATGAACTTAGTGGACGCTATCTGCATCCCTTTATTATCTGCTTCTTACCTTTTATCCAAACGATAAGTTACAGATACAATTTAGTATCCTCGCAAAAAGCAGTAAAAATGGTGGCGATTTTTTCTACAGTCTTAATAATGACATTATATTTGGTTGTTTGCTACTATAGAGGGTATGTTATTCATACCACACCTACATGGACGACAAGGTAAATGAATGGGGGGGCTGACCAAGTGAACTGGACATCCATTAGTAAACTAAAAAGTCAGACTTTTATGGAGTTGAGAAATCTACTCCTTTGTTTACCTCTTTCACCAACTTCATTTTACGACGTGCGCTAGCAAAGATTTGCATGTCTAGAGGGAAACGTAAGAGCTCTCGCCAAAAAAACTCCTTTCTATTTAGGGTGCGACCGCTTCCTAAATAGAAAGGATTTTTTGTGTTTGAGAATTATAAAGACAAAAGGTGGACAACAGGAAATCAGCAGTCATTTTTGATTACCAAAAAGGAAATAATCGCTTTTGATCAAATAATCTTCTGTATGAATGGCAAGGAATCCAAAACAAGTGAAAAATGCCTTTATCGTTGAGGTCTGTTTGATATGCTCAACAAACAATTTCCATAAAAGTATATATTTATATTGAATAAAGTATAAATATTGTGTAACATATTAAAGAAAGCGATTACAAAAACAGGTAAATGGAAACTGAAGAATAATCATGAATGATAGTCTGGGCATAACACTCTTCTTACCAAGGGATCAGAACATACTATGGCAGTTTTCTTTTTCATACTACTCTTAAAGCTTAAAAGTCTTGTGGAAAAGCAATGAGAAGAACAATAGGCTGTTTACATGTTCGGTATAGCCCAGCAGCATTTTATTTTCGTGTAGAAAGGAAAGAACTATATGGATCAAATCAATGCAGTAACATTTGGGTTTATGGCACGACGCGGCGAATGGGAGACGGAAACATGTAAATCTTCACTAAAAATCATGAAGAAGAGATGTGGTGCAACTCATGTCATTTTACCGATTGTAGTGACGCAAAAAACTCCACAATCCACAGTGATTGATTGGCAAGCAGAAACGGTTCTAAGTGATCTCGAAGTGATCCAACTGATTCACTATGCCAAAGACATCGGTCTATCTGTGATTTTAAAACCAATGGTCAATGTCGCTGACGGGACATGGCGTGCGCATATTAATTTTTTTGATCATGATGTCCCATGTGAGCCTAAATGGTCTGAATGGTTCAGCTCCTATGAAGCGTATATTTTACATTATGCAGCGATTGCTGAGAAAACCCAGTGTGAAATGTTTGTTGTTGGCTGCGAGCTGGTTAATTCAGATCGACGGGAAGCACAGTGGCGGGAATTGATTGCAAAAACAAGAAACAGCTATGCTGGACAAATCACTTACAACTGTGACAAATACCAAGAAGACCATGTTGCTTGGTGGGATGTTCTAGATGTAATTTCTTCTTCAGGTTATTATCCCATCGATCAATGGGAATCTGAATTGGTTCGAATTGAACAGGTTGTAAAAAGATACAACAAACCCTTTTTCTTTTGTGAAGTAGGTTGTCCTAGTCGTAAAGGGAGCCAGTATTTGCCGAATGATTGGCAGTTGAATGGATCTGTTGATCAATCTGCACAAAAAGCATGGTATGACAAAATGTTTGCTGCTTGTCAAAAGTATCCTTGGGTTAAAGGGTTCGGCATTTGGGACTGGAAAGCCGACGTATATCCGCTGGAATTAGCCGACAATGACACAGATTATGCTATCTATGGAAAAAAGGCAGAGAAAGTAATAAAAAAATATTTCGAAGAAAAATAATAAAAGTATATACATTTAAAATAAAAAGTGATAATATCTAAATGTAATCGTTTTCTTTATAATTTTATTAGGAGGAGAGAGCATGAAATTGAAGTTTTTGAAGGTATCTGGGGTTATAGCAGCAGTTGGGATTTTAGGAGCTTGTGGCACTGGCAGCTCCAACACTGATTCTGATGGAAATGAAGTTGAAACAATTACTTTTATCAACCATAAAACTGACTGGGAAGGAAACGGGAAATGGGATGAGTATATGGCGGAATTCAATGAAAAATATCCCAATATCAATGTCGAAATTCAAACGATCACAGATTACGCTGGTCAAGTAAAAACAAGAATGAACAGCAAAGAATATGGTGATTTGTTAATGATTCCTGGTGATATAAATCCTCAAGATTATAGTACATTTTTTGAACCGCTAGGAGACAAAAGCGAACTTTCTGAAAAATATTTAGGCTTAAATGATCGTTCTTATCAAGGAATATCTTATGGCATTCCAACTCAAATGAATGCTACGGGTATGGTGGTAAATATGCAAGTCTTTAAAGATGCCGGCATTGAAGATTTTCCAAAAACACCGGAAGATTTTATAGAGGCTTTAGAAATGATCAAAGAAAATGATGAAGATGTGACACCATTGTATACAAACTATGCAGCAGGTTGGACTTTATCAAATTGGGATTTTGTTCGTGCAGGAGCGGCGGGTGATGCTGATTTTACTAATAAGATGACTTCTGACCCCGCACCATTTTCTGATGGAAAAATTATGAATACGATATACAGTACACTTTATCAAGCAAGCAGCAAAGGTTTGATTGAAGCAGATCCGACTACCACTGATTGGGAACAATCAAAAATTGATTTAGCCAATGGTAAAATTGGTGTTATGGTATTGGGCAGCTGGGCAGTACCGCAAATACAAGAAGCAAATCCAGACAATGCAGAAAATATTACTTTTCAGGCCTTTCCAATGACTGCGCCGGACGGCAAGCAATATCTGGGGGTTGGCGGCGACTACAACTTAGGCATCAATGTCAATAGTGAACATAAAGAAGCTGCAAGAAAACTATTGGATTGGTTGGTGAACGAGTCAGATTATGCTAAAGACAATGGCGGTCTTCCTTCATTGATTGGCGCAGAATATCCAGACTCTTTAAAAGACAGTCAGGCAGCTGGTGTTGAGTTATTAGAAGAGAACCCTGCGCCAGAAGGAAAAGAATCCTTGTTCAGCGATATTAATAACCAATCAGAACTAGGCATTGGATCAACTGATAACGAAAAACAACGCATGATAGATTCGGCAATTGGGAATACATCTGAAAGTTTTGACGCTATCATGGATGATTTTAATTCTCGATGGTCAAACGCTATAGAGGCAGTTTCAGGTAACTAATATTTGAAGCGATTCAAAGAAAGCTGCTTAACATAGATGTACAAGCATCTGTTTTAAGCGGCTTTATTTTTAGGAGTGTGAATCATGAGAAAAATTAAGATGTCACAAAAAATGGAGAAACGTTTAATTATTTTTTCTTTTACCATTATTCCTCTAGTGCTGTTGCTAACGTTCTCTTACTATCCCTTAGTAAAAATGTTTCAATATAGTATGACAGATTGGAATGGCTATAGTCCCAACAGTAGTTTTGTCGGGATAGATAACTATCGAACGGTTTTAACGAATCCTGCTTATTTCACTGTATTTAAGACAAGCATGTATTATTTTATTGCAACCTTTTTTCAATTAGGTCTTGCGCTATTATTTGCAACGATTCTATCGTTTAAAGTAAAGTTTGCCAATTTTTGGAAAGGGATTTTGTTTTTTCCATACTTGTTGAATGGTGTGGCGATTGGATTTATCTTCCTTTATTTTTATAAAGGTGGAGGAACATTAGATACTGTATTGACTGGTCTAGGGCTTGAGAGTCAAATTCGTTTATGGTTGGGTGATCGGTCAATCAACAATATTTCACTGGCATTTACATCCATCTGGCGCTACACGGGATTCAATTTTTTGATTTTCTTAGGAGCGATCCAATCGGTCAATCCGGAAGTCTACGAGGCTGCCGAGATTGATGGGGCAAATCGTTGGGACGAATTTTTATACATTATATTGCCGAGTATTCGCAACATTATTTTCTTGAATATTATCTTAGGAGTCAGCGGTTCGTTGAGCGTATTTGACATCCCGTATATTATGACTGGCGGATCGAATGGCACCACTACTTTTGTTATTCAGACGATCGATACTGCCTTTAAGTACAACAAAGTTGGCTTAGCATCCGCAATGGCGATTATACTGTTGATGATTGTGGTGGTCGTTACAGCGATTCAACGATTAGCAACACGAGAGAAAGGAGCCTAGCTATGAAGAGAAAATCATTCACGATCGGGAAGATAGTTCAATACGCTGTCTTGCTTTTGGGGACTGTTGCAGCAATTTTACCGATCCTCGTTGTATTTATCGGTTCATTAAAATCAAATGATGAATTTTTGACCACCGGTGTTTTAGCATTGCCTCAATCTTTTGATTTTAGTAATTATAAAACAGCATTTGTAAATGGACAAATGCTGTTAGGGTTTAAAAACACGATGCTTATTTTTGCTATTAGTATGGTTGGAAAACTTACGCTGGGTTCGATGTTTGCTTATGTAATGAGCCGGTTTGATTTCAAATTAAAAAAAGCCATCATGCTTTTGTTCATGATGGCAATGCTGATCCCAGGAATCACAGCTCAAGTAGCAACATTTCAAATTATCAATAACTTAGGATTGTTTAATACAATGTGGGCAGTGATTGTATTGAACTTAGGTACAGATGTTATATCGCTGTATGTGTTTATGCAGTATCTCCAAGAGATTCCCATCTCGTTGGATGAATCAGCGTTTTTAGATGGTGCCAGCTATTTTGGGATCTTTTGGCGTATCATTCTCCCCAATTTAAAAGCACCGATCGTTACCATGTTGATCATTAGCGGTGTAGGTGTTTATAACGACTTTTACAGTCCGTTTCTTTATATGCCCGACCGTCATTTGAAAGTGATTTCCACGGCATTATTTGCTTTTAAAGGTCCCTATGGAAGCAACTGGCCAGTTATTTTAGCGGGAGTAGTTATTGTGATCATTCCGATATTGATTGTGTTTTTAGCTTTACAAAAATATATTTATAATGGTGTAGCTGGGTCGGTGAAATAAGGAGGAAGTGTTATGCTGCAAACGTCATCACGCGTCGTTCTTTTTATCGAAAAGTGTTATCAATGCATCAGCAATTCTTTCTTTTTTTGGGGAATGGTTATTCGTCACTTAATTGTGTATGGATGGTCTAGCGCGATGCGAAGAACACTGCTTAGACGAAATATGCAAACAGACCAACAAGTGGCAGAAAGCTCAAAACGCGGGCATCCCTTTGACTCTATTCTTTCAACGATGTTGACAAGCGGATTAAGCTTGTTTTGGCTCAGTCAGTTTTCGAATACTGAAAGCAGGATGTCTGGTTTGATCAAAGTAGTAGGGACAACCTTATCGATTCTATCATATCTTATAATGGTTTATTATCTTCTAGAAAGTGAAAAAAAAGGACCTGGGGTAGCAGCTTTGTATCAAGGTATCAAGAATATCGTTATACGACCATTTTTCACATTCTTTCTAGTGTCGCTCTTTATTCTGGCAAGTCTTCTTTGGGTAATAAATCCCATTCTGTTTTTTTCGGCAGCACCAGGAATTGTGGTCGAATTTATTTATCAAGGAAAACAAAAAATTTTTTTTAGCCCTGAAAAGGAGAAAATATGATCTATATTAATAATAATAAGGAGTTTCACTTAACGAATGGAATGATTAGTTATATCTGTAGGGTTGAGGAAAAAACAGGTGTCTTGGAGCAGTTATACTTTGGATCAGCCATTCCTCATCAACCAACGTTTGATTACTTGATTGAACGTGAGATTCGTCCTTCTAATAACTTCAAGAAAGAGGACCATACCTCTTCGCTGGAACATATTAAGCAAGAAATGCCAATGTATGGGACAACAGATTTTCGCTATCCTGCCGTTGAAGTTCAATACCCAGATGGAGATGCTATCAGTCATTTTAACTATTCGAATTATCGGATATCAAATAAAAAGAGAAAAATCCCTAATTTGCCAACTAGTTTCTATGACGAAGCAGAAGCTGAAACGCTGACGATTGTATTAAAAGATCGTTATTCTTCGTTGACAATTGAAATGGATTACACTATTTTCAAAGATTTCCCTATCATTTCTAGACAGAATCATATCGTGCATCATGATGATTGCCGTTACCAATTGATGCGGTTTATGAGTATGAGTCTTGATTTGCCAATAGATGACTGCGATTGGCTGCATTTAGATGGTGCTTGGGCCAGGGAAACGCAAGTGAAGAGGGACAAACTGCATAGTGGATTGCAGCAAATTTCCAGTACCCGCGGTGCCAGCAGTCATATCCACAATCCCTTTTTTGCAATATGCGAAAAGTCTGCAACTGAATTTCAAGGAGACGTGTACGCATTTAGTCTTATTTATAGCGGAAATTTTGTTGGACAAATCGAAGTGGATACATATCGTATCTCTCGTGTTCAAATGGGGATCAATCCCTATCAATTTTCTTGGCAATTAGAAAAAGGTGACGTTTTCTCCAGCCCAGAAGTCATAATGAATTATGCACAAAATGGCTTTAATGAAATGAGTAAAAACTTCCATGCTTTTTTTAAAAAGCATTTGATTCGCCAAACGTGGGCATCGAAGGAACGTCCTGTGTTGATAAATAATTGGGAAGCCACTTACTTTAATTTTGATGAATCAAAGATCCTGGCATTAGCTCAAGAAGCAGCCGATTTAGGGATAGAATTGTTTGTTTTAGATGACGGCTGGTTTGGTCATCGAGACAATGATGCTTCTTCATTAGGAAACTGGCAAGTCGACAAAAGGAAATTACCGCATGGCATTCGCAGTTTATCACAAAAAATCCATGAAAAAGGTTTGAAATTCGGGCTATGGTTTGAACCAGAAATGGTTTCTATGGATACACCTCTTTACCAAGCTCACCCTGATTGGATAGTGGGGCACCCGCAAAAGAACATTTCACATGGGCGAAATCAATACGTGTTGGATTTTAGTCAGAATTGCGTCATTGACTGTATTTTTGAACAGATGGATGCAGTGTTAAAGGCATGTGAGATTGATTATGTGAAGTGGGACATGAATCGCTATATCTCAGAAGCGTATTCCGTCTCGTTAGGAAAACAGCGGCAAGGCGAGTTTTTCCATCGTTATATTTTAGGCGTCTATGCTTTGTACGAAAAACTGTTAGCAAAATATCCTGATTTGTTAATAGAATCCTGTGCTGGCGGCGGCGGTCGATTTGACCCTGCCTTACTGTACTATGCTCCTCAAACGTGGACGAGTGATGATACAGATGCGATAGAGCGCCTCAAGATTCAATACGGTGCATCAATGGTTTATCCGCTCTCTGCGATAGGAAGTCACGTATCTGAGGTGCCTAATCATCAAGTGGCCAGGATGACGTCATTAAAAATGAGAAGTGATGTTGCCTTGTTTGGCACATTTGGGTATGAATTAGATGTGACTAAGCTTTCTCAAAGAGAAAAAAGTCAGGTCAAAAACCAGATCATACTTTTTAAAAAACATCGGATGCTGCTTCATACGGGCACTTTTTTCCGTCTGCAAAGTCCTTTTAATGGGAATGTATGCGCATGGATGGTCGTTTCTGAAAATCAAACAGAAGCTTTGATTGGTTATTATCAAGTCTTAGCAGAGCCTAATCCGCTATATCAGCGCTTGCGATTAAAAGGATTGAACGCAGATTTTGATTATACGGTATGGGAAAAAGAACAGGTTCGAACGGGGAAAGATTTGATGGCTGTCGGCTTGATTTTTGGCGAGAATTATATTGATCGAGCATCAGATTTTTGGCAACGACAAATGGCAGGGGATTTTTCTTCAAAGCTCATTTATTTAACACGAAACAAGATACAGGGTTAAATAACAAATAGACAAAGTAAAGGAATCAGGCTAAAATCAAAAGGGAGAGTAAGCGAAAGGTGAATGAGAATGCAAAAATATATTTATATTTCAAATGATATTCGCAATCGGATTTTAGACGGCACCTACAAAGCAAATGACCAGATTCCTTTTGAAAAAGATTTGTGTACAATGTATGACTCAAGTAAAATGACGATCAAAAAAGCGTTAGATATTTTAGTTTCAGAGGGCTTGATCATTAAGCGTAGGGGATCGGGAACATTTGTTAAGGACTTGGCTATTGAAGAGATCGAGCGTATAGCGATGGCAAATCAATTTCGAGGAACCACTGCGTTAAATCCTGGAAAAAAAGTGACTAGTCATGCGTTGACCTTTACTGTGGTAGTTGCTGATGAACTAGTCGCCAATAAGTTGAATCTGACACCAAATAGTTTTGTATATGATATTTATCGGGTTCGTTATATTGATGGAAAGCCCAAAGTCATGGAAAAAACGTATATGCCTATAGATTTGATTCCAGGTTTAAAAAAAGAAAATGTAGAAGGATCCATATATGAGTACATTGAAGAAGATTTAGGATTGGTTATTCAAAGTGGTCATCGACGGATTTCGGTTCGAAGAGCTACAGAGGAAGAATCGCAGTATTTAAAACTTGAAAAAGGCGACCCCGTCGCTGTAGCAGAACAAATTGCGTATTTTGACACCGGTGCTGCTTTCGAATACTCAAGATCGGTCCACCGATACGATGAGTTTTCAGTGGAAATGATCCTCACCAGAAATTGAGCAATCAGCGAATTGGTTGCTCAACTTTTTACACGAAAAACACAAAAAGTATTTACGAATATAATTAAAAGTATATATCATTTTTACGGCAAAGTGCTTCTGTGAAGGTATTCTATGATGTAAGCGAATCCACTGCAATATTAGGGGATGGAAAGAAAATGTGATTGTTGAAAAACGATCATGGATGCTTCTAAATTAGAAGAGAACGTTGACGGCAAGCAAGGATGTCTTTCAGACGCAGCTTAGTGAAAGCCGCACAATTCTTTGGAGAGAGGGAAAAGAATTGAGTTCCAGCTTTTTTTACCAGCTCTATTTGGCAGCGCAATGAGAAGCGTATAGCGCAGACATCACAGAACCTTTCACAGGAAAAAGTAGTTGACACAGTGAACGTATCAAAGCTTGTTTTTATGCTTGAGGCGATGAATGGTACCATTTTTAGTCATTACCAAGTGCCCGATTTCTTTCACAGATAGGTCCAAACGCCTTATTACTAGCAGCAGAATGTTGTGGTGAGAAGGGGAATCAGCAACAATTTCATCGCATCTTTTTTATTTCCTGCCAATCAATGGTACATCAGAAATTCCAATAAAATTCAGCCTGTACAGTTCAGAAAAGCTGCCAACGAATTGAACCAGCCGTTAATTTTAAAAAGAGGGAAGGAAAAACTATTGTATTTTAAGGATGCCCAAGCATTATGGGGAAAATATCTAGGCAGTGGGAAAAAGCCGAAAGATTTTGACGAATTTTGGAATAATGGGAAGAAGATCATTGAGTCATTGCCTAAAACGTTTGACCTAGTGCCTCATGAGATTTTTTCGCATGTCGCAAAGGGGTATGATTTGTTTTTTACCGCACATGACGGTAACCGTATCCACTGTCAATTCATCGTACCAATGGATGAGAAAAAGAAATATCCGACTCAATTTCAATTTCATGGCTATCATGGAAATAGCGGTGATTGGAGTGACAAAATCGGCTTAGCTGCAGAAGGGTACTGTGTTATCGCAATGGATGTTAGAGGTCAAGGCGGAATATCTGAAGACAGCAGAAAAGTTTCTGGCGGGACCTTGAAAGGTCATATTATTCGTGGTGTAGATGACGGACCGGATGAATTATTTTATCGGCAGGTCTTTCTAGATGTTTACCATCTGGTGCGTATCGCGTGCTGCTTGCCTCAAGTCGATGAGAATCAATTATCTGTGTATGGCGCTTCTCAAGGTGGAGCATTAGCAATCGTATGCGCAGCTTTATCGCCTTCAGTCAAACAAATTTTCACCTTATATCCCTTTCTAAGCGACTATCGTGAAGCGTTTCGATTAGAGGTGACACAATCAGCTTATGAAGAATTGGCATACTGGTTTCGCTTTAGAGATCCAAGTCATGCAAAGGAAGAAAGTTTTTTTTCGGTATTGGATTATATCGACATCCAATACTTGGCAGAAAGAGTACAAGGAGAAGTCTTTTGGGGGATTGGATTAGCGGATACTATTTGCCATCCGAAGACACAATTTGCTGTGTTCAATCAATTGCAAGGGGCAAAAGAAATGATTGATTTTCCAGAATACGGACATGAATACATTCCGCTTTTTAGTGATTTCATGCGTAAAAAATTAATTGGAGGGAAAATGAATGAATGATTTTCCAAAAGGGTTTTGGTGGGGAGCCGCCACATCTGGTCCTCAAAGCGAAGGACGTTTTCAAAAAAAACACGCAAATATGTTTGATTATTGGTTTGAAATCGAGCCAGAGGCTTTCTATCAACAAGTAGGACCGGATACAGCATCCAATTTTTACAATAGTTATAAAGAAGATATTGCACTAATGAAGGAAATCGGACTAAACAGCGTACGAACATCGATTCAGTGGAGTCGGTTGATTGACGATTTAGAAAAAAACAGCATCAACGAGGAAGCTGCCGCTTTTTACAACGATATGATCGATACATTCCTTGAACACGGCATCCGTCCTATAATGAATCTGCATCATTTTGATTTGCCCGTAGAGTTATATCACACATATGGCGGTTGGGAATCTAAACATGTTGTAGAGTTATTTGCAGGGTTTGCGAAACATTGCTTTACTCTTTTTGGCGATCGCGTGAAAGAATGGGTGACACATAATGAACCAATGGTTGTTGTGGATGGGGAATATTTGTATGAGTTTCATTATCCAAAACAAGTAAATGGGAAAAAAGCAGTCCAAGTTGCTTATAATCTTAATTTAGCTTCAGCTAAAGCAATTGAAGTCTTTCGCAGCCTGGATCTGCAGTCAAAAGGAGGGCGCATCGGAACAGTCTTAAATTTAACCCCCACATACGCAGCTAGTGACCAGACTCAAGATTTGGAAGCAGCCCGCTTTGCTGAGTTATGGAACAACAAGATGTTCTTAGAACCAGCTGTTTATGGCAGATTTCCAGAAGAATTGGTGCAGATATTGGAGAAGGATCGTGTTATTTGGGAAGCAACTGAAGAAGAAGCTATTATTCTCCAGAACAACACCATCGATTTTCTAGGTGTGAACTTCTATCATCCCCATCGTGTGAAAGCACCTGAGATAGCACCTGACTCGGTTGGGGAATGGATGCCTAATCGTTATTACTCTGAGTATGAGATGCCTGGGAGAAGGATGAATATTGATAAAGGCTGGGAAATTTATCCAAAGGCGTTATACGATATTGCATTAAATATCAAAGAAAATTACGGGAACATTCCTTGGTTTGTCTCTGAAAACGGGATGGGGGTTTCGCGAGAAGAACGCTTCTTAAATGAGTCCGGTATGATCGAAGACGACTATCGTATTGATTTCATTAAAGAACATTTGGACTGGCTTCATAAAGGAATACAGCAAGGCTCAAACTGCTTTGGTTATCATTTGTGGACACCGATTGATTGCTGGTCATGGAGCAACGCCTATCGCAATCGCTACGGATTTATCTCTAACGATATTCATACCCAAGTGAAGACGATCAAAAAATCGGGTTATTGGTTTAAATCTTTTGTAGGAGAAGCCAAAATTGTTTAAAAGGCGCTTGTCTTATTGAAACTTTACGCCTGATCTTGGCAATCGCAAAGCTTTGTCCGTTTGTTAAAAGTGTTAAAAACTTGATTTCTAGAAAATCGAGGGAGTATTGGATAAGGGAAATTTAACTGCCGTTATTCCAAAGAGCCGATTGAAAAGAATGCTAATCAAAAGAAAAATCTTTTTAGGGAGGTTGATGTGCTAAGCATCAACCTTCCTTTTTTAATCATTTATCGTCGACAAATCGTGAGAGAGCAAGTAGTGCAAGCGAATTAGTGTGTAAAATGAATTTCGTTATTCATTAAATTTTAAAATTGAATATGGCAAAATGATTTTTTGAATTTAGTTCTAATAGTTTAGTTATTTAAATTGAATTGGCATTGAGTAACTGCTATTATAAAGTGTCGTCAATAGTGAAATATTTAATTTGGTAAAGGAGTACTACCTTTGAAATTGATACGATCCTTCGTTAGACAGCATCAATCAATTATATTGTTTACACTTTTATTTGGACTTGTTTTCATTTTAGGTTATTATCCTCTGTGGAGTCAAAAGCTATCTCTGATATGGAAAATAGATAGCGTAGGTCAGTACTATCCAGCATTTATTTATACTGGGCGTTACCTGCAAGACTTTATCTTAGGACTATTCAGTGGACAAATCAATCTTCCAAGCTTCGATCTTTCTATAGGTATGGGTGAAGACGTGATTGGTTCATTAAACTACTATGGTTTTGGTGACCCGCTCAATATTTTTTCTGTTTTTGTAACTGCTCAAAATGCACCATATTTATTTTCTTTTATGATTATTTTCAGAATGTGGTTGTCTGGTTATGCTCTGATGAAATATTTCTCGTATTTCAGATTTGACAAAGTAGCGATTATTTTTAGTGCCCTATCCTATGTATTCTGTGGTTTTTCGGTTGTAGGGGGAACAAGGTATACCGAATGGCTCTCAGTTCTAATTTTCTTCCCAATGATTTTATTAGGGATTGAGAAAATGATGCGTCAAAAGAAATTTAGTCTCTTCATTGTTTCTGTGATGTTTGCGGCTTTATGTGGTTTTTATTTTTTATTTATGGTTTCCGTTGTGTTAGCACTATATTTCCCTATACGTCTATTATTTAAACGTCTGAGTTTGAAATACTTAGTTGCAAATGTAGGAAAAGGAATATGTGCATATATCTTAGGAATTTTGTTAGCAGCTCCTTTTTTCCTACCGACTCTTCAAAGCTATTTCTTAAGTGAGAGAAACAGTGAACCGATGAGTAATATTATTTTCAATTTAAATAACTATATCCCGAATTTCTCAATCAATTTGGGGGACTTTCTTACTATGAAAGATGTCGAGCCGCCTATTTTCTTATCCGGAATTATAGTAATAGAATTATTAGCAATTATTCTATTACTTTTTCTGCCGAATAATAGAAAAAAAGTACAGTGTTTGATTTTTCTAGGTCTGGCATTTATTGCCTATTCTTTGCCTATCACAGGCTATCTACTCAATGGATTTGGTCAAACAAATGATAGATGGGCGTTTATAGTTCATTTGCTGCTTTCAGGAATTCTGGCTTATGTAATAACGGAGTATAGAAAAATATTGGACAATGAACTTACTCATCAAAAGAGTAGAAACAAAAAAATAAGTATTGTTTATCTTCTTTTAGGGACGATGATCATTACAAATTTAATTGTAAATTTGTGGGGGATTTATTCTGATTATGGTGAAGGATGGACGCAAAAATTCATTCCCCTTGAAACTTCAGAAGTATACACAGCGTCACCTGTAAAAAGCTCAAAAAACATAAAGGAAGACGTTGAGCTGTTTAGAGTTTCTAACGACACATTTACTGAAGCTAATGGACGTCCCGAAAATTTAGCAATGATTAATGATTATTACGGATTAACCTACTGGCTGAGTATAATAAATAAGCACACGCAAGAAATAGTTGATCAATACAACCAATCGTCTTTACGATGGCGGTCATATGGTTTTGAAGAGGATAATGCAATGAATACCCTGAGTGGTGTGAAATATCATCTTTCAAAGGAGCCGATGCTAAATGAAGATGGCTACCAACAAATTGAAACTCTGTCTTTCAACAATGAACAGTGGTATGTCTATGAGAATAAAAATTTCCGAGGCTTGGCTTATATTTTGAACGAAGATGATATGAATATCTCTGACATACATGTCGAAGAAAATCGGAATCATTTGCAAAAAGTAATCAAAGATTCCTCAAGTAATGTGAGGGAGATATATTATAAAGAAAATATTTTTGAAATCAATGCAATTGCAAGTAAAGATGAAAATCTTGTGCTATCAGTTCCTTATCATAATAATTGGAAAGCCTATATAAATGAAAAAGAGGTAAGCCTGAATAAAAGCGGAACAAACTTTATGACTGTGCCGCTTAGTGAAGGAGAAAATCACATCAGGTTTATCTATTCCAACCCATTTATTTTAATTGGTACTATTTGCTCTGTATTTTCTCTCATTGCTTGTGCAGTAATTTATTTTATTCGAAAAAAAGCGGATAACTAAAGAATACGATCTTGTCTATGTAATAAGTATAGATTAGATCGTTTTTTTTGGCTCTTTGTCAATAAGGACTGATGAGTTGTGCAAAATCAAATCTGGGTCAGAATGAACCACATTCTGGCTCAGATTTTTTGTTATCTTACTTTGATTAATTGATTGATCAAAAAGATTCTAATTCTCATGTTCTCGAATGATTTAAATCCGTAGGATACTCGTTTCATTGTCTTTATGTGGGTATTCTTCGCTTCTATTTTTCCATTGGAATAAGGATAGATCATTGCGTTGGTGATGCCTTCTTCATAGGTCAGAAGGTTTTGAAGCTTTTCCCGAAAGCTGTCATCCAACGTTTCGGGAAGTTCTGCTAATAAGGAGAAAAATAAGTCAGGGTCTTTATCTCGAAAGGCTTCAACTAATTCATGAAAAAAGGGATACGCCTCCTTTAGGGGCGTAGAAAACTCAAGCAATCGATCAATCATCATTGCTTCAGTAAGAAATGGGTATTTTGGTGCTCGGAAACTTTTCCATGTTTTGTACTCATAATGGTTGATGCTTGCACGATTTTTTAGCAAAAAGCGCCAGTTCTTTTTCAGTTTTTCTGCCTGGCTTTTCTGTCCTGCTTTACGAAGTTCATTCATTTCACGGATACGCAACTCATTGAACGCTTGATTCATGTGTTTGACAATATGAAACCGATCAATCACTACTTTCGCATTTGGCAGAACACGTTTGGTGAGTTGGAAGTAGGCGGCGTTCATGTCTGTCACCAAGAATTCTACTTCTTCTGGATTGGTACACTTTAAGAAATAGCTTGTTAATCGAGGTAATTTACGCGTAGGCAAAACATCCATTAATTTTCCTGTTTCGCCATCTGCGCAAATAAAGCTCATTTTATCTTCTATGGAAGCATGCGAACGAAATTCATCAACCATCAATACTCTTGGGAGAATCTTCTTAGATTGCTTTGGTAAATAGCTTTTAAACTCTTTCAATGTACGAATAACGGTGGTCAAAGATACCTGACAGCTTTTCGCAATAAAAGATAAAGATACTTTTTCAGTCAGTAAAGAAGCAATTTTATATCTAACATGATTTGCGATTGAATGTCTGGGTTGGACAAAATAACTTTGAGCCGTCCAATGGGTTCGGCAGTTTTTACAGGTATAGCGCTGCTTTTTTAGGCGCATAACCAAAGGCATATGATTGTATTGTTCAAAACGGACAATCGTTTCCTTCTTCCCATTTTTCACTATAATTGCTTTCCCGTTTCCATCTACCACAGTAGAACCACAACTTCTACAAGCACGAGGAGTAGGCGAGAGAACAGCATCGACGACCAACGTCTTTTTCTTCTGAAGGGTCTCGTAAGAGACCTCTGTAATCATCAAATCTTTCTCTATTATTCTCAGCATTTTTTTGATAGAATCATTCATATAGCATATCGTCCTCTCAGTTGTTTATTTTGTGGTGATTTAATCATACTAGAGAACGATATGTTTTTTAATACCTAAAATGAAAATGGGGCTGAAGAATCAATTCTGATTCATCAGTCCCATAAATTATAGAGCCTTTTTATTTGATAAAAGAAATGTGGAGCAGCACGAAAAAACTGTAAACTCTGTATTGGTGGTCATACAATCACTCCTTTTAAATTCAGTATCAACAAAGGTATCAAACTCAAAAACTTTTTTAAGTAAAAAAGGCAACTCAAGAGTTCCCTTTTTCCGATATATTCTGTTTATTTTTCCTGTCTATGCCATAAGTAGCGAAAGCAGGGAGAAAGAGGACTGCCAAGAATATACCTACCCATTTGAATACTTTAGGAACTTTACTCACTAAAAAACGCCTCCTTGATAACAATGATCATAGACTGAAATAGTTATTAGACGTGTTCAAAAAATAAAGAAAAGACCATTTTTGCAAGAAAGGAACCAGCGACAAAAGCAAGCGCAATCAACAAAATTTTCCAGAGACTTAACCGAGTACTATTCTTTTTCATCTAATCACCTCTAGAAAAAGAATACCAAGATAAATAAATAATATCAAAAGTAAATGGTACTAAATAAACAAACATCCAATTTATTTAAATAAAAAAATGCGTTAAACGAGTAGTAAGCAAAAGGTAGTATGCTAATGCGAGGTCATGATCATCCATGTGATACCATATTTATCTTCAACCATACCATAGAGCGAGGCCCAGAACACTGGTGCAAGGGGATCAATCACTTTTCCGTCTATCGAGAGGCTATTGAAAATAGTAGTAACTTCATCAGCGGATTCTTTTACAAGACAAAAGGAGAAAAAATCATTTGCTGGTCTATTTAGTCTGCCGTCTGTCATCATGATTCTCTGTCCGTCGATGATGATTTCTGAGTCCATAACGAAATCATCAGGTATCTCAGGATCTAAACCTGAATCTACCGGAGCTTCACTCGCATAAACGATGGACTTAATTTGTGCGTCTAACGCCTCTTGATAAAATTTTATTGCATTTTCACAATTTCCTTGAAAACTTATGGCTGGGATAAGCATACAAAAATTCTCCTTTTTATTGATAGTATCATAAAGAAGTTACTCGCTTCTTTCAGTTTTTTCTTAGGAATCGGAAAATTTTGAGTTAGCTATCTGCCAAATAGTCAACTAGAACATAGATGATACGAATCTATATCTATTAAAGAACAAAAAAATAGATTACTTCGCCGTGTTCATCAACGTCTTGAGGAATAAAACCTTGGTTTTGCCAAAATCGCTGATTGTGTTCATTGGAGGCATTTAAAGCGATGTATAGAGCGTTCTTTGCTTTAAGGTAATTCTTTAATTCAGAAACAACGCGGCTACCTACTCCTTGGTTCCTAAAAGGTTTATCGATACAAAAATCGAGAATAAATGCTTTTGAATCTTCTGAGTAGTAGATTTTGTAAGTAGTAAATCCAACATATTCTTGTTGATTACTGTATATGAATACAAATTCCAGCTGAGAATCTCCTTCTGTTGGGGAATTATGAAGATCCATGATTAGTTCGTAGTATTCGGAAGAGCGAAACCAGTCTACGATTTCATCTAATTCAGCACCGCTTTCTGGAAGGTTGGGGAAAATGTCACTTTCTTCATATTGTCTTTTTTTCTCCCAAAACTGGTTAATCTCTGAGTTAGACTTTAACTCTTTGAAATAGAAATCCATGTATATCTCCTTATATTTTTAAGTTAAGTGTACAAAATATCTGATTATTAGTCCATTACCCGACAAAAAAACTGATTGATAACGGTATCAATCAGTAAGGGCGTAAAACGATCGAGGATAGTATTACTTCTCCGCGTTTTCTTTAAAGTAGTCATCAATGTACGCCTTAATTTTTTCAAAGTCTTTAGTCAGAAAAAATTTAGAAGGAACTTTTATGATGGGGAGGTTATTTTCATTATCAAAAGGAGCGAATGGCTCAGGAAGGACCAAGTAATCAACAGTATCTTTATCTCTCAGATAATTGATTGAAACGTCGTAAAACGGTGAAAAATAGTCTTTGAGGCTTGTGTCTCTTTGATAAAGAACACCTGGAGTTAATGGTGTGTAAGATAATCCATTGCTCAAAACTAAGACAAAACAAATTCTTTTCATAAAAAATCACCTTTCCTTTCGACTAGATACTAGCGTCATCTCAACAGTGAAGGATTCGTTATTTATTTGGTAAATCTAATTTAATAAGCAAATGGATAAAAAGTAGTGAGCAATAGAAAAAGGATTCAGTCGTTGGCTAAAAGGGAACCAGCAATCACAAGTTGTTCCTTTACTTTAAAAAACAAGCGATAGGAAAATACCAAGAACAATTATGATTAAGATTTCTAATGCTCCTTCCAGAAATAAATTGTTGTTTTTTAAAAATATCGTTTTCTTTTTATGAGGAAACCAAAATGACTGGTTTGCATAGTCTGGCGGATATACGGAATCTAAAATACCACTGATAAACAGTAATGGAATTGCTTTGAAAATATTGTCATGGAAGGCTAAATAAATATAGTATGTTAACAAAGAAATTTGAGCGATTCGCAGATGTCTTAGGTTGGTAACTGTATAGTTCATCAAATCATCCTTTCGTAAATGATTATCGCATATTGAATGAATCAGTTGAATTAAAATGATAAAATATTTATTTGATGTAAAGCTAAAAATATTAGTGTGCATTATTTACCGATAATTTCTGAATACGCCTGACACAAAAAATACGAATCCTATCAAAATAAGGAATGAATCGTTTTGAAACTGGTAGGGAACATTTTTAAACCGATACCGAAAAAGACTAGCAATAAGGACTAGCATTAACAAACTCTGCTGACCTAACTCGCATTTAGCAGAGGTAGGGGATCTTGAAACAGATACGAATGGATATACACGAGAAGAAATAATCGGCTTTATGAGAACTTTTTTCAAAAAGAATAATGCTGAAAAGCACTTCAACAATTATTGGAAAAGGACTTGATGCATGATCACGAGAAATCTTGAAAGGACAATCCAAACTATAAAGTTTGAGCAAGCTTAGATAGATAGCTTATATACCAAAACAGCCAAACTAAAAAGCTAGAAATCATTCAATGCGATGATTCCTAGCTTTTCCTATTTTCTTAACTACCGACCATTAACCGCTGCTGCAAACACTAGGTAATTGGCAAAATCCCCAATGCGTTTGCGGTGTTGGTTGATGTCTTGTCTTGTGCGCTTTTCTCGGTGTTCTTGCAAAAATAATAAAGAGGTCCATGTTTGGCTATCCCATTGATTCAATTGAAAGACTCGTTCGAGAAAGATAAATTGATCGATAATCGTGTTATGAAGGGTGGTACGCTCTGCATCGATCGCTCGTTTTTCATCTTGTGAAAAACTATGCCACTGTGCCCGGATCGTTGTGTATCGCAGTGCTGCTTGCAAAATACTTTGCCAGGCGTCTTGAAAATCAGTATCAGTGATCGTGCCATTTTTCAAAATTGCTTCGTGGATCGTCTGCATTTCGTCAAAGGTTAAAGCTTCGGGCTGTTCCAAATAGCTCTTGTAAGTTACTTCTGTCTGAGTCATTTAATCACTCCTAAATGTCTTTGTTTTAACTAGTGTACTATAACAAGGAGCGCAGTGCACCCGTCGTTATCGATTGGCGAAACGATTCAGGTGTAAGGCAGGTGCTGGCAGACCGACCGCTATATCTTTATATCCAACCCTTTTTTGCTGACTGTGGTGTTTAGCAAAGTAGCGGTATAGGAGGTTTCTTCGAGAGAAATTCTGATCGAAAAACACACGAATAAAAAAGCATCTTGACGTGACTTGACAGAAGGGTTAAAATTAATTTAACAAAAAATTCTATTAGATTACGAAATTAATTCATCGCCTTGTGAGGTATTTATTTTTAAAATTCAATCAGGTATGATAGCTTTAGCCCCGAGGGTTAAGGCTTTTTTTATTCAAAAAAAAGAATTGGTGGGCAGACCAATTCTTTACGGCTCAGAAAGTTTTACGATCTCTTTTGCGATGGAGGTCAATTTCTCTTTATTGGGTGACTTTTGAATCAAATCAACAATCTTAACTAACTCGGGGTTATCGGATTCGAGTTCTAAAAAACCAAAAAACTGAGCAGGTGTCATCTGTAATCCTTTGATGATTTTCTCAAGTGTATTGAGGGTGATATTGATTTCGTTGCGTTCCACTCGCCCTAAGTAGGTGTCATCAATTTCTGAGGTACGAGAGAGGTCCGCTAGCGTCATCTTTTTGGCGGTACGATAATGACGAATTTGGCTGGCAACCATTTCATTCAGCACAAGAGCCACCTCCTTATAGATTAATCATAGAGGTTACGGATGGAAAAAATCAGATGACAAATGTATTTTTGGTGTGTAAAATAATACATATATGTATTATATAGGGTTGTAAAAGAATAAATAAGCAGTATTTAAAAAACAAATGATGACTCATCTTCTGGAGAGGAGGAGTGGGAAAGGGGATTCTCCGAAACGATCAAGCAAAAGGCAGGAAAAGAAATTTATTAAGAGGAGTTAGGGAAAATGAAAAAGAAACTAGTGATTGGTACAGTGGTTCTCTTGTTGACGGCAGTTGGTGGCTTTGTTTATTGGAATCAGTCGCAAGAAACAGCCCTGCAAGAAACGAAGGCTCAGGCAACGCAACAGTACAACAAAATCAATGAGGCTATCAAAAAGGATGACTATGAAACAGCACGCCAAGAAATCAATGAGCTAGCTGATTTAGGACAGGAGGATCAAGTCCCAAAATACCTAGAACAAGTCGATCTGATGGCTAAAGCCAAAGAGCTGACGGCTGATTTTGAACTGACGAAAGCTGGAAATACATTGGAAAAATTAGGGGAGCAAGAGGATCTATTAGCAGCAATTCACGAAAAACAAGCCGAGTTAACTAGTGAGTTGGCAGAAAAAACGAATGAAATTGCGGAGGTAAAAAAGCGCTTAGACGAAGGGATTGCATTGTCGGAGAAAAAGGATTATCAGGCTGCGAATGATCTTTTAAAGGAGTTAACGGAAATTGAAGCCAAGGGGGAGTATCGCGAGCTGACGACCAAAGCTACCGATCAAATAAATAAGAACCAACAAGCGCTGGAAAAAGCCGAAGCAGAACGAGAAGAAGCCAAAAAAGCTGCTGCGCTAACAGAAGAAGAGGCGTTAGAAATTGTAAAAATGAACTTACCAGATCTCTTTGATTATGGACAGTCTTGGGCAAGTACGGATTCTGACGAAGCAAATACATTTGCTTTCAGTGGAGTGAATAACGGGCCGTTTCGTTCCATTTTAGTGGTCAAGCCAATCAATGATCAGCAAGTTTTTGTGACCGAAACAAGATTATCAAACGGTGGCGAAGACCAAGTGTCAGAATACACCTTTGATCGCATCAATCCAGTTACTCCTATTAGTGAGCCCGTTGCAGAACAAGAGGATCCGCTCAGTTTAGCTCATCCACAAAAGTTTTTCGATGCCTATGCCTCTTTTACCGCAAAAGGAATCAATGTTATGCCAGCAAATCGCGGTACAGCGGTGTACACGGAGGAAATGATTGCTGCTTCAGGCTATAGCGCAGAACGTTTTTATCAACTAGAAGCAGGGATCGATGATTACTTTTGGCATCTCTGGAGTGAGGGAGAACTTTCGGAAGAACAAGTAAAGGAGCTTAGTCTTCAAGCAAAAAACAAACTGCTGAATGGCGATTACGCAGGCTACTAAAGAAATTGGAGGAGAAATGATGAGAAACTATTGGTTGGGGAAACAAAGAAAAGACACCGTCTATGCAGAGAGCAATGATGGCTTATTCATGCAGATCGTGGGGGCAATTTTGCTCTTTGTGTTTTTTGTTTTTGGTAAGGGATTCACTCTGGCTTATGAAAAATTAAAAGTGTACCGTTTATTTCAGCCAAAACTTTTGATACCGTTGGCGTGCCTTTTTATGATCATCAATACGATCGTCGATTGGTTCTTGCATATGAATTGGGTGATGGATCCATCTGGCGCTATGTATTGGACGATTTTAGAAGGCATTCAAATCGCTTGTTTTTGCTTCATCGGATTCGTGTTGTATCTGCCAACAAGAAAAAGCTTACCGATTTTCCTTGTTAGTATAGGCTTACTGTTTGTGACGAGTGTGATCCGACCGTTTTTAGGAAACTTGATTTTTTCGTTTACCCAGCTCTTCTCTATTTTTATCCTTTATCTTTGGGAGTTAGCTTATCAAGAACAATTTTTCCAAAAGCAATCACTGGCGACGATTCAACGTACAGCGATGAGGTTTGAAAAGGAAGAAGAGGAATTTTTAGAGGAGAGAATGCTAGAAGAAGAGAATCCAGCTAAGCTCAAGGTTGGCTTTACTCGATTCATTTGGGTCAATGAATCGTTTTGTCTAACGTTTATTATCCTGTTCCTTTTGAGCGTAGGTCAACTAATCGCGCTGCTAAGCGGCGACAGCTTAAGACCCCTTTTTACTACTACAAATCTTGTCTATATTACTTTCTTATCTCTTTTATTTTATCCCTATGTGATGGGGCTATTCAGTCGGGTCAAGCCATTATTTCTCTTTTTATCAAAAACAGAATTGTCAAAGATTGCAGAATCCTTTGAAGCGCTCAAGCATTCAAATGAAAAAGAAATTTTTTCTTATCGAAAAAATCAGCGTCGCGTGCTAAAGTCCTTCAATAGTGTTCGTTCAATAAGAAAAAATGTCAGAATTGGGAATACCTACCAAGATATCCAAGTAGACGTTCCCGTAGAAGAGCAAAGAGTCGTGAATCAGAGCTATTATGAAAAGGATAACCACCAAAGTATGTTCAAGCTGATCAAACTCGTTGGACAGATGCTGCTGATCCTACCGATTCGTTTGATGCTCTTTTATTTTTCACCAATCATTTTTAGTGTCTTTTTTATTATTACGATGCTAGCTGAAAAAAGTCCAGTGAACGAAAAGTAAGGGGGAGCTATGATGGAAGAATTTGGCGTTTCATTTTTAAACAAAGATGTTGGTACGATGGATCGTAAAGAGCTAGTGAATTATTTGTCAATGTATTTAAGCAATGCCCTAAATTATAAGGAAGTCGTTAAGGCAAAAGAAAGAAAAAAGCAAGCGATTCTAGCAGAGGCGGAGAGTACTCTGCGGGCAACTGAGGAGAACTACAAAAAATATGCATCTTTAGAGCTAAATAAATCACAACGAGAAGTCTGGCCCCAAATCACTGCACTAATGGAAAAGATAGAGCAACAGGAGCCATATCCAGTCAAACGGCTATTGCTGCTAGTAACGGGGATCACTGGCGTCATCTTCATCGCACTCAATTACCTCATAAAAATCTGGGTAGACTTTGAAATGAGGCGCTTTGGTGAAAGAGTGGCGCTATTTGATAGAAGTCCTAAAACAGCAGGGGCATGGTTTCGCATGGATCTCGTTCGGCTGATTTTCAATTGGTGGGAGTCCAACTACGCTGTTGCTTTTATTGTCCTTGTGATTGCAATCTTTCTTTTTATAAAAGTGCGTGAAGGTGCCAAAGTAAAGCGCCTTGAGCAGAAAATAGTAAAATTGAGGGAAGAGGCAGCCGAAGCGGATCAAAAGCGGGTGGCAGGAAGAAACTTAGAGGAAGAATTTGGCTTAGCGGAAAAACGGCAAGAGATTGATGAATGTCGAAATCATGCGCTGGATCAACTAGAGGAATTGACCTTGGTACCGATTACGCAGTCATTGTCTACCCACGATCAATTAAGACCAGTCCTTCCTCCTTCCATGCAAACAGATGATTTGGATACTTTAAAACGCTTAAGCTATATCTACCAGATTCTGGAAGATCAGCGAGCAAGCAGCTGGGAGCATGCCTTTCAGATTCTAAGAGAAGAGGAGCGCCATCAAGAAAACTCAGAACTGATGAAAAAAGGCTTTTTGATGCTCAATGACCGACTAATGGAAGCAGACAATCAGCTGGCAAATTTGAATGCAATGACGGCAAAAAACAATCAGCAAACCAAAGAATTGCTTCATGAGATAAAAAGATTACCGGTCGTGTTTTATTAGAACGAGGGGGTAGCGAGTGTTGGACAGGGAAAACAGGTTGCTACTAGTTCGAACACTATGCAGGAATCCTGACAACAAGCAACGATTCCTTGTTTTTCAGAACGTTCTCCTACTAGACGTCCCTTGTCAGAAAAAGTTTTTTTCCGCAGGCGACGACCATCCCAAAAGGGTAAGAAAAAAATAAAGTGTATCCACTACGTTTGATCGAAAAATCGAGCGTAGTGGGTGCACTTTATTTTCATTTTCTTGCAGCGGAAACGAAAGGCTCTCGCTGCAGTTCAAAAAGCTCCGGCTATTTTTTGCAGTAGTCAAAATCATTAGATAGATAAAATATATTTTGTTAATTATGATGAATAACGTTATAGATGCTAAAAAAAATAGGGGGAAGCTGTTTTGTTTTGATCATCGGTATCGTCGGGTGTTTTATGAAAAAGTATGCTTGCCTTTTAAATCAAAATAGTAGGAAGCCGATTCCTTCACGATCGGTTCAAACTTTAAATCTAAATCGTGGTTTTCTAAAAAATTGATGGCGCTGAAACTATCAAAGTTAAAGTCCGTTTCATGCAAATAGATCTCGACCATCTGTTCAATCATAAATTCTTCGGCTTCTCGTTCCATTTTTGAATGCAAAGAGAATGCTAAGTTGTATAGTTCATAATTATTTTTGTGCTTTGCTGCATGGCCCAGTTCATCTCCTAATCCAAGTTATGTAGTAGAACCATGGAATGTTCAGCAAGTCGTAAGCACCGATGTATTAAATGTACGCGCTGCACAAAATACTCATTCGGCTATTTTACGACAACTAAAGCGAGGGGACACGTTTCAAGCGACTAGAATTACTAGAAATGGGGAAAGCGTGAGTGGCATCACGACATGGTTTGAAGTAGCTGGCAACGGTTGGGTATCAGGGGCTTTGGTTACGCCTGTCAATCATGCAGTCACCGCACCGTCTGCAAATGTTTGGCACAGTCGTTCTGGAACAGTCACAGTGACTGCAAGTGCTGGTATCGATTTAAGAGGAACCTCCGCATCTGACACAACAAACCCAGGAAGTTTAGGGATTTTAGCTCTATTAAGACCTGGACAACAAGTCAAATACGATCGAGTATTGGTGCAACGCAATGGCCATGCCTTTGTTCGTCAACCACGAACAGGTGGCTATGGGTGGCTGGCGATAGGACCGACTAGAGATGGTGTAGTTGTTTCTTATTGGGTTTCTGGGATTAGGGTTTGAAAGCCTTGTTAGACATTTGGCTTTTTTAGTTACAGACTATTCTGGAACGAGCAAGATATAGTGACTAGGGAGGGGACGAAGCAACGAATTTTGCTTTACATCCCCTTTTTTACATAAAAAACTTGGTTTGATAGACATACTTCTTTTCGCTTCTTTTAGTAAATGAACAATTGAAAAGTGTCAATTCCACAATACCTACAAATTTTCTAGGTAGAGCGTAGAAAATAAAAATCAAAACTAATTTAAAATATTTCCGATAAAAGTCTCAATAGTATTCATATGAGAATTTGACTGTTGCACGTTCTATGTTCAAATTCCGACAGAACATCTGGGAAGGCTTTCCTTCTACAATAGAAGAATGCCATCTTAAAAGCTGGAAATACCTTGTGGTAGGTATTTCCAGCCTTTTTTGATGCAGCAATTAATTGAAATTTTTTACTATTATTTTCCCAACATGATGCATCTAAAATTCCAAGAAAATTTAGTGAATGTCGCCTTTTTTAAAGCTATTAGTGATAAAATTAGAGAGTATAACTATTATTAGGAGTGTGCTTATCGTGGGACAAGAACTTAATCAGCGATTATTTAGTGCAGCGGACAATCTTCGCAGCATAATGGACGCATCAGAATATAAAAACTATCTTTTAGGCTTGATTTTTTACAAATATCTTTCAGATAAATTATTACAACAAGTTGTTTTATTAGCAGATGAATCCTTAGAAGAATATAACGAGGTTGAAAAACAGACGAAATTGTATCAAGAGTTACTAGCAGATGAAGATTCAAGGGAAGATTTGTTAGCAACGATTGTGGATACTTTAGGTTATGAAATCGAACCCAATCGTTTGGTGTGATCGCTTCTGTTGCGGGTGTCGATACACCATTGAATATGGATGAAGTAGACTTGTTAAACGTAAATGATATCGAGTTGTTTGAAAACGGCACACCAACCGTAGCAGAAACAGAATTATTTACCCTTGAAGGCAACCAAGGTACGAATGTAGGAACATTTGCGTTCACTGGTGAAGCAACACCGACCGATGCATCAGAAGAATCAAATCCAAGTTTCAAATTGGTCTTGAGCTTTGCGCCGGATGTAGAGGAAGACTAAGAATTGAAATCCCAGTAAAGAAGGGATCTATCGTATGAAAAAACGAAAACGAATCGTTCTTTTCGTCGCTGTGTTACTGACTCTGACTGTCTGGGATCTATCGGAAACCAGCGTCGCAGAGGCGACGACAGGGCAAGTCTCTGTGACTGGTCGAATCGGTGAAACGGTGACGCAAGAGGAAGAAGCAGACGATGACAATAAGAAAACGATCGTAGCAGATGGTTCTCAAATCGGACAAGGAAAATTACCACAAACAGGTTCATCAAACACAAGCAGTTTGATCATTCTTGGGTATGCACTCCTAGTACTGTTTGTCGTCGCAGTAACAAGAAAAAAGAAACACGGTGAAAGCGTCGCTCCTTAACTATAGGCATCGCTAGAAGCGTAAAGGAGAAACTGTGGGGAAAACTTGCAGTTTCTCTTTTTTTGATGAAAGATTTAACAAAAAATGGACCAAAAGAAGAAACAGTACTTAGTGATACCACAAACGCTGCATAAGTGAGGTCAGTGATAGTTTTGAAAGAAGGATACAGAAGATGAAAATCAAGAAAGAAGCGTTTGAAAGAACCATCCTAAATAGTGAATACATCGGGTACTATACCCATCTGCTGAGTGCAGATACTTGCCCGTATCACCAAGGAAAGCAACTCGATACCATGCGTTACTTACTAGAAAACGATCGTATAGAAGAAATAAAAGCCAGTGCTCGCTATTTATTTCCTTTACGTAAATATAAATTACCCAGCAACCTGCAAAAAGAGTATCAATTATTGGAAGAAAGTGTTTCCTTTATCTCAAGCTTAAATACTCATCTGCTGATTCCTCAAGCAGCCATTGAGCAAAGTCTTTCAATCAAGGCAGAAAATGGAGCAAGAGATCAAAAAGAGCATTACAAGCAGCTGGTCAGAGGATTGCTGGATATTCTGCATTGACGCCTGTACCTGGGTGATTTTTCAGCAGCTAGAAAAAATAGTGAATGAATAGCTAGAAGAACAAGCTGGGCTTTAGGAAGAAAATAACGGGGCTTGTTCCCCTCAAAGAAAGGAGTAAAAAGCATGACGGTATTTACTTCAAAAACAGAATACCTTGATGGATTTCAAAAGAAATTTGCGGAGTCACACCGCGCCAATGGCGATTTAGCGGCGTATGTTGAAAAGCAATTGGCCCTCCTTGATGAATTGGTAGCAGCCATTTCACCAGAAACATTTTGGGCGATCACCCCAGATATTCTGGGCATCGACGCCAAACTGGTCTTAGTCACAGAAATGATGCGATTCGACGATTTTTCCGACAATGAGATCATTCGAATCGTTGAAAATGATTACCGCTTTTATCTAAAAGAACTGTGTGGTTACAATCTAGGAACAAAAGCGAAACATTCTCTGGTTTTCAATGTGAGATGAACAGTAAAATGAGTGAACTTTAGGGAATAGAGGACTCAAAGGGCTTTTCAAACAATCCTGCAAAATCACAAATCAATCGTATAAGCCATTTCATTTAAGTAATCATTGACTCTACCCCTAGGGGTGGGGTTATTCTTGTTTTAGGAGGGAAATAGAATGAGAATAAGTGAAGTGGCAAAACGGGCAGAGCTGACAAAAAAAGCTGTTTTATATTATTGTGATCAAGGCTTACTTTTCCCAAAAATTCTAGAAAATGGCTACCGTTCCTTCTCTGAAGCAGATGTTATACGGTTGCAGACGATCGGCTTATATCGAAAACTAGGGTTGAGCGTTGCGGAAATCAAAGCATATTACGCGCATCCAGAGTATTTGAAACAAATCATTCAGGAAAGAAAACAAGCAGCCCGAAAATTAGAAGAAACCATCCAGCTTTTGGATGCGCTCGCTGATGGAAGACCAATAGAGGAACTGGCAGAAGAAATCGGATCCCTAGACAAGAAAAAGACGATCATGACAAAGCTATTCGAATTGTTTCCTAGTAACTACGGGCGTTTGATTGGATTTCACTTTTCTTGCTATTTAGACGAACCAATTGAAACAAAGGAGCAGCAACAAGCTTTTCAAGAAATCGTGGAATTTTTGGATACTACAGATCCGTTCGTTTTATCAGAAGAATTGACGCTTTTTTTGGAAGAACACACGCCTTCGTTTACGAAAGAACAAGTAGAGGAAATGCGCGTGTTTAAAGAACAAAGTCTTAGTAATTACAGTGACTTTGTCAAAAACAATAAAGAGACAATCCAAGCATACCTTGCGTTTAAAGCAAGTCCTGCATATCTCGATTCACCATTAAAAGAGATCGAAGAGCAGATGAAGCATTTTTACCAATCAAGCGGTTATTATGAAAAATTTATTCCTGCTATGAGGCGAGTAAGTCCTTCTTATGAAGCCTATTACCAAAAGCTGTTAGCAGCAGATGAGATGGAACAAAAACATCTAAAATGAAAAGAAAGCGAAACACCACTGGAACGTATCCTGTAGAGTGTTTCGCTTTCTTTGATTTCTGTGTGTGGGATGGATTGGATAAAGCAATGTTCCTATCGTTTCTTCCCCTGTTTGGATAAAATATCTGTTGGAATGATTGAATTGATTTCAGGAAAATCACCGTTTAAACGATGCCGAATCAGCAAAAATTCTGCAAATAAAATTATTTGTGTTATATTTGAAGGGCATCTGTTCATTTTTTTAATAATCGTTTATTTTTAATCACGTATAGTGAGAAAAATAAACGATGTGGTGGCTATTTTTTTCGCTTTAATTGATCAGCTGGGGCAGGTTTGTCCAAATAAAACCCTTGTTGAAGAAAAATCTTTTCTTCAAGTAGGTACTCATGGATATCCGAGGTTTCGACCCCTTCGACAATAAATTGGATTTTACGATTGCTGGCGATATTTCGCCAGAAGTCGATCAAAAAGAAAATCTCTTTTTGGGACAGGACTCGCAACGAGATAGGCGAAAACTTGATCACATCGATTTTATCCAGCATCGGTGCAATATTTGTCAGTGAATGAATGCCTGTCCCTACATCATCCAATGCGACAGAGAAGCGCATCTTTTTTATTTGGTTGATTTTGTTCATAAGAAAGGACTTGGGATCACAAGCGATAGAAGGTTCTGTATCGTCTTCTGTGATCTCAATCAAAATACGATCATGGTAGGGAGCTAAATCAGCTAACATCAAAAAGGTTTCTGGGTAACTGAGCTGTTGCGGGTGGATATTGAGACTGATTTTTGTTTCTTCGTTCGGATGAAGCAAGCTGAAAATTTCATTTCGATACCACTGCAGTAAACGAGTATGTAATCTTTTGTATTTGATCACTTGCTGGAAGAAGGAAAGGGGAAACCTATTTCTTTCGGTACTTCTCAATAATAATTCGTAGCCAATCACTTTCTGACTATCTGCTTTCATTTGAAAGATAGGCTGGGCATCAAAATATAATTGGGGAAATATCGATAAGAGTTCTTGTTCTATTTTCTCAGACATTGGTTTCTGCTCCTTTCTGGGGTCGCTTTATTTTTGGTTTCATGAAGTGCAGGAAAAAAGCTTATTTCGTGCGTTGCATCGTTAAAGAATCGAGCCTTTCAAAATCATGGGCGAACGATTTTAAAGAAAAATCTATGAAAGAAAGAAGGAGTAGTGTGTTTGTCCATCTGATTTATGCTGCGATCTATTCTGTTTTGGTCGTGAGCTTGCTCATTTCGTATGATTTGTTTATCAAGAACTTCAAAGAATTAAATTTACGCCTGTCGTTTAAAATTCTTATTGGTATTGTTTTGTTTATTTCGCAAGTCTACTTTATTATATCATTTTCTTTGAACAGTATCGGTTATGTTGCGTATGAATATACGATTCCAATCTTTATTTATTATTTTGGCATTCTCAAAGAAAAAATCTATCTGGTTGGGTTAGTACCCGTCATTTTGCTGACCTTTTTTGCATTGATCAATAAATTTGAATGGGAAGCCATGCTCTTTATTATCGGATTAAATTACATCATTTTAATCGTTACGGGCTTATTAAAGAAAAGATTTTATGGACAACCAAATCACACGGCATTTTACCTATTTTCGATTTTCGTTACGGTTGTCTCGCCGATGCTCAACGCCTTGCTTTTTTATCGACGCGAAATTAGCGTTTGGGATGTAGTGTCTTTAGGCATTGGATCTGTGGGGATCGTTTCTTTATGGAAGTATTATTTGCAGAATCAAAAAAATTTCCTGGAAAAAATCAACACAAAAATCATTGAACGCAATTATGATGAGTTGACCAAGGTGAAAAATTTCCGCAGTCTGAACGAGGATATTTCAAAGCTGGCGCTACCTGAGAAGGACCAGCTCGTCGTGGTGATGATGGATTTAGATCATTTTAAGCGCATCAATGATCACCATGGACATCAAATCGGCAATCAAGCCCTATCCTTCTTTTTGGAAAAGCTGATGACGTTTCTCTACCAGAAAAGTCCTTCTCATTTAGTCGAAGTTTATCGATATGGCGGCGAAGAATTTTTAGTCCTATTTAAAGAGAATACTTCTGATGCTGTGAAAAAAATTATTGAAGAATTCCATTTGTTTTTAAGCAATGAACAGTTGAAATTAGAAACCGCCCAATTGACCCTTTACTTTTCAGCAGGGATTTCAGAAGCAGCCTCTGCATTAGACATTTCAGAAACCTTCTACCAAGCAGATCAAGCATTGTACGAAGCCAAAAGGAAGGGCAGAAACCGCACGATTATTTTTTCTTGAGACGTTTGCTTTTCTAAAGAAGGTTTCGCAGTCTTTTCTCAAGTAGATCAGGTGTTGTAAAAAACCAAAAGGAAAGACAAGGTCGTATGATTTTTTTAGACGAATATTTTTCAGAAGAAGTTTTAATAAAGAGACAAGGTTCGCAGGCTTCTTTTTCCAGCGTCGTAGCTTTTTCAAAAGGAAGAGAGGAATCAATCTGGTAAGTATAACGGTTTACCGATTATTTTGAGAGGTTAAGCGAGGATAGAAAAACAAGTAGAGTGCTTTTTAAGAAGTGGGAAGAAACCACTTCTTTTTTGCACCAAGCATTGGGCAGCCGCGCTTGGCAGCATCGACTTGGTTTTCTGGCGTGTTTACAGTCTTTAAAAGCAATGGTATATTTATTTGATAAGTAAATAAAATTATTTTGTACCCGTGTGTAACGAAGATTGACTAAGGAGACTTCCCTATGAAACCAATTCGGCGAATACTGTACCAAAGTGTTTTGTACGTAGCTATTCCTTTGATCGTGAGTCTACTGATTGGTTACCTAGCCAAATGCTCACTCCTGATTCCTGCATCCATTATTTATGGCGTTCTTTTGGTGTTTATGATCCCTTCCGACAGCTTTTTATCAAGCAGCGTGGATTACCAAACGAAACGTATGAATCCAAGTTTTCGCCCTCCGCCATTACAGAGAAGGATTGAAGGTGCGCCAGAGATAATCAATTTCCTCTTCGTTTTAACGGCACTGGTTTTGTGTTTGCTGCTCTTGTTGGTTGGGTAAAGGGAATTCATAGAAATCATGTACTAAGAAGAATGACAAAAAGAAAAGGAGAACAGCGATGAAATTACTCAAACAAATCAATTTGATGGATGATAAAAAAACAATAAAGAGATTGAATCTCGCGGCGATCCCTAGTTTTATTTTTTTCTATGTGTTCTTTACACTCTTTGTCTTAGGTGGTCATGGGTCAAATGCTGAAACTTCGTTTATTTTCGATCTTTTGATCTTAATGGTTGCGTATTTTATTCTCATCATTATTCATGAATTGATCCATGGTGCCTTCTTTAAGCTTTTTGACCCTAAAGGGAAGGTAAAGTTTGGGTTCAAAAATGGCGTAGCATATGCCACGAGTCCCCATTCCTTTTATTCAAAAGGGAAATTTGCCATCATTTTATTGGCGCCATTCCTTGGCATTTCTGTGGGTCTCTTTCTATTTTATTTATTTGGCTGGTTGACGGCATCTCTTTTTACCTTGATTGCTGCCGCACATGCCGCTGCTTGTGTGGGAGACTTTTACTTTCTTTTTCTGATTGTTAAAGCACCAGCGAACAGTTGTGTAGAAGATACTGAAGTGGGGCTGAATATTTATCAAGGAGAGTAGTTTATTTTTCAATTGATCTTGTCAAAATCAAAGAGCAAGAAAATGTATGCTAGAAAATCTCTTACAAAAAAACAAACACCTCAAAAGTGTTTGTTTTTTTGTAGGACTGTTTATAAAAAACGTATATAGCAAGAAGACTGTTCGGCCGACAAAAAGACAACTTGTTTTAAACGACCGTTTTCTTATTAGCGCTTTACCGATACAACGGTAAGCTGCCAGCGACTTTATTGATACTCTTTTTCTTGCCTTTTAAACAAAGACCAAAATAAGCCAGTGTTTCTGTGGGAATCGTCTCAAGCGTCTGACGGTATTGCTCATAAGAATTGGTGGTCTGAGCAACGTCGGAAAAATCAATGATGGTTACTTCTGGATCCGCTTGTTGACTGATTGATTCACGTATGTTCTGCAACTGCTCCTTGTTCGTTTTTAAGATAGGAATGGGAAAGTTGACAATGCCAAGGTGTTTTCTGCCTGTCGAATCGTAAATATCTTCTCCGATTCCTTCGGGAAACAATTTGCCTAAGGTTGCGCCTAAAATTGCTGCAGTATTTGCAACTAAGCCAATCGGTAATTGTTCATCGATAATCATGACACATTTTTCTTGGTTATTCATACGTTCTCACTCCATCTTCTTGGTAAATTGTTTGGTAAGCTTTCGGGTGACCCCAATCAAGCTTTTAAAGATACGGGTAAAATGACTTTGGTCACTAAAACCTGTCAGAAAAGCGACTTCTGCAATTGCTTCTTGTGCTTCTAGTCTTTTCTTGGCAGCACTGATGCGCACCGTACTTAAATATTGAAACGGCGACAGCCCATACGCTTTGGTAAATTGCCGAATCAAGACGTACTGATTCATTCCAAGAACGTCACTTAATTCACTCAAGGACAATTTTTCGGCATAATGTTGATCGATATAGGCTTTTGCCGTTGCGGATTTATTTGACACCGGGTCCGTTTGTTCGTGGGTGAAATCCGCATACTGAACAAGCAGGTCGTGAAGCAGACAAGTAAAGCGTTCTTGCTTTTCAAACTCATCACCGCGATCCGACAGCAGCAGCTGATGAACTGCATGAAATTCCTCTTTTTCTTTCACTTGGCGAATGACCGGTTCAGGAAAGTGGGGCGTCAATTGAGTGTTAAAAATTTTTTGTACTTGTACCGCCATGTTCTCCGGGGTTAAGTGGATATTACGGTAAACCAGCTTCTCCTCCGTGAGTTGCTGGCAGCGGTGGGCAGCCTTTGGCGGAATCAAAATCAAGTCGCCTGCTTCAACGATATAGCAGGTATTTTGACAGGTGAATTGACGCGTCCCAGCTTCCATCAAGCCAATCACATAATATTCGTACCAATGGTTAGGAAACTCCTGCTGGATGCCGTTAAATAATAAAGCTTCTACACCAAGGGTGCTATCTTGAATGATTTTTCGTTCATTTCTCATCTGCATTCTCCTTTTTGTTACTATAACAAAAGTGGTTTTTGGTAAATAGAATGATATTGACTTTTGACTATTTTTCTTGATGGAAGGCACTTGATTGGGAATGAGAAAAAGGGCTAGAGAAGTCGGGAAAGAGCGGATCAGCCTTGAAGAAAGAACAGCGGGTTATTTTGACAATTCTATGGAATGAATCAAAAGAAATGGACCATGCGCCGTGAAAAAAATAATGATAAATCCTTGGCATTTGAAAGTTTTATTGATGGAAGTATGGTACCATTTGACTGCAGTAAAGTTTGTGACGGTGGCTATCTTTGAAAGGTGGTGGTGCTTATGAATGTAAGTACTAACTCTTCAGAAAGGAGAAGCCTTTTTGTCCACAGCGGAAGCAATCGGGCTAATGATCAGTTTTGGTACATTTACCGCCATGCTGATCTTTGGTATCCTAGCCGCAGTGAAAAATGACAAAAAAAAATAACCGTCAACTTTAACAGGGAAACGGTTATCTTTTAAGTTAAAAAACCTGTCGCCGTCTTAAATGGCGCTGCAGAGGGGTTGTGGCCACAACTCCTCTTTACATAGTTAGTATAGCAAGAAGAGAGTGATTTTTCAACTTTAACAAGGATATTTTCAAACAAAGTCGATAAGCGACATAGGCAAAACCTTATTCTCAATTGGAATAAGGTGTTCGATGTAGTCATTTTTGAAAAGTGTTCGAACATCTAAAAACGAATGCAATGTTTAAAGAAAAGGGAAGCATGATTATCGAAACTAGCGGCTAGTAAGTTCCAGATAAATTCTGGTAAATTTATTGCCGTGCTGCTCTTTCGTATCCTAGCCACAGTGAAAAATGACAAAAAAATAACCGTCGACTTTAGCAGGGAAACGGTTATTTTTTTACTAATAAAACCCTGTCGCCTTCTTAAAAGGTGCGAAAGAGGAGTTGTGGCAACAGGTTTCTTCTATACAGATCACTATCGATCATATTCGTGAATGCTAATCTACCAGTCGCTCGAGATCGTAGGAAAAACCGTTTTGCTTACTTAGTTCCTTGTAAAACAATCCGCTTTTCTTTATTGTACGTTTCTGTGTGGCTAAATCTAAAGAAACTAAGCCGTAGCGGTTTTTATATGCATTGATCCATGACCAACAATCAATGAATGTCCATAGATGGTATCCTTTTATATTACAGCCATCTTGAATTGCTTTCCATAAATAGGCGAGATGGTCTTGGATAAATTCAATACGATAGTCATCAATCACCTGTCCATTTTCATCCATGAACCGTTCTTCATGAGCAACACCCATACCGTTTTCTGAGATAAAGGATTCAATATTTCCGTAGTTATTTTTGATGTCCATACATAAATCATAAATTCCTTTTTCATAGATTTCCCATCCACGATATTCATTCATTCGACGGCCAGGCATAATATGCGGTTCAAAGAACCATTCTGGTAAGAATGGACTTTCTAGATTAACGGCAGAAGTTCTTGCTTTGACACGGCGTGGTTCATAGTAGTTTAGACCAAGTATCTGTGCGGTATTCTCTTCAATAATTTTTAGGTCTGTGTCATTGAAATCAACGGGTAATTGGTCATATTCCTCCAGCAACGAGATTAGTTTTTCTGGAAATACTCCTTTGACCATGGGATCTAAGAAACTACGAGTATAAAAAAGATCCGCAATTTCTGCTGCTTTTTTATCTGCTGAATTTTGGCTTCTTGGGAAAGTCGGACTCAAATTGAGAATTACTCCGATTTTGCTAGATAGCTGGTATTTTTTAAAAGTTTGAATGGCTTTTGCATGGGCTAATATGGTAAAGAACGCTGCTTGAGCACCACGCTTAAAATCAATGAGATTTGGATAGTGAAAATCTTCTAAATAAGAGCCCAAGATTGGCCCCAAAGGTTCGTTAAAGGTGAACCAATGATAAACTAAGTCGCCAAACGCTAGAAAACAGGTATCAGCAAAATTTACATAAGCATCAACAACTTCACGTGATTCGCATCCCCCTTTATCTTGTAATTTTGCGGGCATATCAAAATGATAGAGATTCGCAAAAACTTTGATATTATTATTTTTCATTTCGGTAAAAAGATCTCGATAATAGGCTATCGCTTTCTCGTTTGGTTTACCAACCCCATCATTTGGAAACATTCGTGCCCATGAGATAGACACACGAAATGAATTGTGCCCCGTTTGTTTCATCAATTGAATATCTTCGTGGTAACGATGGATATGGTCTGTCGTAATACTAGGTCCAATTCGTTTATAAAAACGATGAGGTTCTTCGTGAAACCACCGATCCCATACGGTCTCTGCTTTTCCTGTTTCTCCACGCCCTTCAGATTGTTCTGCTGACCAAGCGGAGCCCCACCAAAAGTCATCTGGAAATGTTAACTGAGTTTGTCTTGACATTATCGTTTCCTCCTGTTCGTTTTTAATAGTGTAACATTGCTTTTAGTATAAATAAATACTTTTTATTAAAAATATATATCTTTTCGTGATGGGTATGTTTTTAGCTGTAAAAAGACAATTTTTTATGTTAAAGTATAAGTAATAGAGATGAGTATGAGGGAGTAAGTTATGAAGAAACAGCCAAAATATATGGAGGTTTATACGGAGGTAAAGAAAAAAATTGCCAATGGAACCTATCAAATCGGCGAAAAATTACCTACAGGCGATGAACTTGCGCATGAGTATCAAACAAGTAAGCTCACTGTGAAGAAAGGTATTGATATGCTAGTATCAGAGGGAGTTTTACGAACACGTAGCGGATTCGGAACGGAAGTTCTACGCAGACCAATTGATAATTCGAAAGTGTTTGGACCAAATGAAGGTCTTTTTGATTTAGTAGGGGAAGAACATGTGATTTCTGAAATCCATACGTTCTCAATTGAGTTGCCATCGAATGAAGTGGCAGAAATTTTAGAAATAAATCAAAAAGAGTATGTCTATAATATTATTAGAAGTCGTTTTATTGATGAACAACCGTACTCTATTGAGCAAACGTTTATGCCACTTTCTGTTATACCAGGGTTAGAACCAAAGCATTTGAAACGTTCTGTATATGGCTACATTACAAATGAGCTTGGTCTAGAGATTAAATCTTCCCATATTTGGATCAAAGGTGATGTGGCAAATGACTTCGATGCGGAAATTCTTTCTGTAAAACCAGGCGAGTTTATGATAGAGGTAGACAAAGTGGTGTCATTGTCATCTGGTGTACCGTTTGAATATTCTCTTTCGAGACATTTATACAAAGATTTTATTTTTGAAGCAGTTTTTGTTGAGAAGTGAAGACCAACGAATTTCGTTGGTCTTTTTTTGACTTTTAAAAAAAGATATATAATTTTAAGTAAAGATATTTACTTTTTTAAAAAGCTGGTGTATGATCATCCCATAAGCAATCGCTTACAACTAAAAAAGGAGACTGATCGGGATTATGAGTAAAAAAGATGCTATTTTTGAAAAGTTCGGAATAATAGCCACAAGGCTAGGGAACCAGATTCATCTTCGAACACTAAGGGATGCTTTCGCCACTTTTATGCCTTTTATGATGTTGGCGGGATTTGTTACATTGATCAACTATGTTATTTTAGAGCCAACAGGATTTATGGGAAATATCATTGATCCAGCAACATTAACGACGATTCAAGAAATCGGGACTTCCATCAGTAATGGAACGCTAAGTATAACGACGCTATTAGTTGTTGCGGCAGTTTCTTATCATATGTGTGTTAGCAGAAATTATACAAATCATATTGCTGCTGTTCTAGTCGCTATATCAACGTTTATTGTTCTCACCCCTATGATGACGATGTTTACACCAGAAGGAAGTCAAGAAGCACTGGAGGTAGGTGGGGTTATTCCTGTCACTCATACTGGTGCGTCAGGAATGTTCGTTGGTATTTTTGTGGGCTTAGCTGCTACGGAACTCTTTATTAAGTTATCAAATAACAAAAAGTTACAAATTCAGTTGTCAGGAAATATCCCACCAGCTGTGTTGAAGTCATTTAACGTCCTTATTCCAATCATGATTACCGTGACTACCTTCGCAATTGGTTCATTTGCTGTCAATCAATTATTCAATATGGATGTTAATTCGTTGATTACTACTCTAATCACTGGACCTTTAAGTAGGGTAACGACAGGTTTACCAGGGTTCCTCTTAATTACATCAATTGCAAATCTATTTTTCGGGTTTGGAATTCATCAAGCAGTGATATCAGGTTCACTTCTCGATCCGTTCTTAATTCAAAATATGCAAGAGAATATGGCTGCTTATGCGAATAGGGAAGATATTCCACATATCATAAACATGGCATTTAAAGATACGTTTGCTGTTATGGGAGGATCAGGAAATACTATTGCTTTGCTAATTGCTATTTTTATCTTTAGTCGTCGTAAAGACTACAAAGACTTTGCAAAATTATCCGTAACTCCTGCACTATTTAATATCAGTGAACCGATCATTTTTGGTTTACCAATTGTTTTCAATATTAGTTTGATTATTCCATTTGTATTGGCGCCGATTTTTTCCCTAACAGTTGCATATTTTGCAACTGCTGTTGGTTTAATCAATCATGTAGTCGTGCAGATACCTTGGACCACTCCTCCCGTCATATCTGGATTTTTAGCAACTGGTGGCGATTGGCGAGCATCAGTCTTGCAAATTGCGATCATTGCTGTGAGTGTTTTTATCTACTTACCATTTTTACGTATCGATGAAAAAGTTACCTCAACAATAGGGAATGAAGAGGCAAATGATTGAGAAGAGGAAACTTCACAAGATTTTTTGAAGTCTTCTCAAACCAAAGGTAAGAGAAACAAATAAACTGAACAAATCTATATATCAAAAAGAGACCACATAGATACATGTGAGTCTCTTTTTTTTGTGGATATATCGATCGGTGAACTTGTGAATAGAGGGAAAGAATTACCTGAAGAATTTTTTTACAAATCTATTGAGTTTCCATTCTATTTCTCACGGTTTTCGCTAACTTTTCAATAATGTACATTGCCGGTATCTGTGTTGTAATATCAGCTTCATTAATTTTTTCTAGCGAAATATTATAGGTTATTGCAATATCAGCTAATTTAGAAAGTGTTGAATTAGAGCTGCTGGTAATTCCTATTACTGAGCTTTCTGATAGATTCAAATGATTTAAATATTGAATGATTTCTGTGGTCTCGCCCGAAACGGATAAAGCGACGATACACATTTTTTTTGCTAACTCAGTGGATAGGTAATTAATAGGGTAATTACTAGGATCTTCAATGCGAATCGCCATGTTAAATAGTGACGAGAAATAAAGAGAACCATATTCAGCAACAACATTTGAGGAGCCTACGCCAATAAAAATAATCAGCTCTTTTTCCATCAATAAGTGAACTGCCTCATCAAATTTATCTTCAAAGAATTTGTCTTGTGTCCGTGCTAAAAAATTCAAGAGTTCACTCTCAAAATCAAGTGTTTTTACCTCTTTTTCTTCTTTAAGAGATTCGAGATACGCACTGAGGTAAATTTTAAATTCAGAAAAACCGGTACAGCGAAATTTTTTACAAAAGCGTAGTACGCTGGCAGTACTCGTATGACTTTTCTCAGCTAATTCACGAATACTCATGGAAGCAACTGCATTTACGTCTGAAATTATTGCTTTATATACTTCAATATCCGTTTCATTTAAGTCTGGTTGATAGTCAAGAAACAACATAGTAATCCCCTCCTGTTACAAATTGTAACAGGATTGTAACCGGTGTCAATCGTTTGCTTTTGTAACCGTTTACTTAAAGGCGGTATTTATGGAGATAAAAATAATCTATACTGACCATGTAGTTAAGTTAAAGGAGTGTTTCAGGATGGATAAAGGAATAAAAATTGCAACAATTGGCGGTGGATCAAGTTATACACCAGAATTGATAGAAGGATTTATTAAACGATATGCTGAATTACCGATTTCAGAATTATGGCTTGTGGATATTGAACAGGGAAGAGAGAAATTAGAAATTGTTGGGGAACTTGCTAAACGTATGGTAAAAAAAGCGGAACTTCCAATGAAAATTTATATGACTCTTGATCGTGAAGCGGCATTAAAGGATGCGGACTTCGTTACGACCCAATTTCGTGTAGGTCTTTTGGAAGCGCGAGCGAAAGACGAGAGAATCCCTTTAACATATGACACGATTGGACAAGAAACGAATGGTCCAGGAGGGCTTTTTAAAGGATTACGCACGATTCCCGTTATCTTAGAAATAGTGAAAGACATGGAGCGTCTTTGCCCAGAAGCATGGCTGATCAACTTTACTAATCCAGCTGGCATGGTGACAGAAGCTGTCTTACGCCATAGCAATATGCGTAGAGTAGTAGGTTTGTGTAATGGACCAATTGGAATAGAACGTGGCATTGCAGAAACATTAAAAGTACCCAAAGAAGAATTATATGTTGAATTTACTGGACTAAATCATATGGTTTTTGCGAAAAAGATTTATCATAAAGGGATTGATGTGACCCAAAAAGTACTTACATTGATGACGCAAGATGCTGGTGATGCAGTTGGTCTGAAAAACATTGCTGATTTAGAATGGGAACCAGATTTTTTCCGAACACTTGGCATGATTCCCATCGGCTATTTAAGGTATTACTATCAAACAGCCACTATGTTGTCTGAGCAAAAACAATCAGCAGAAAAAAAAGGAACTCGTGCAGAAGTTGTGCAGAAAATCGAACATGAATTGTTTGAACTTTATAAAGATGAACATCTAGCAATCAAACCACCTCAATTATCAGAACGTGGGGGCGCTTATTATAGTGAAGCAGCATGTAATTTAATTAATTCCATCTATAATGACAAACGTGATATTCAAACGGTCAATACAAGAAATAATGGAGCCATCAGCGATATCGATTGTGATTCAGCGGTTGAAGTAAATTGTTTGATTACAAAACAAGGACCGATCCCTTTGACTACAGGTGAATTACCTATTCCTATCAAAGGGCTAGTTCAACAAATTAAGTCTTTTGAACGTATAGCGGCCCAAGCAGCTGTTACGGGAGACTATAACACTGCTTTATTAGCGATGACGATCAATCCCTTAGTTCCAAGTGATAGGACAGCAAAGCAACTACTTGATGAAATGCTTTTGGCACACAAAGAATATCTGCCGAATTTTTTTAAAGGAGAATGACAATGAATATAAAATACTATGTTGAGGCAAATTACCAGGAAGTCAGTAAGATCTGTGCAAAACTCATTTTAGATGTCTTGAAAGAAAAGCCAAATGGGTTATATTGCTTTGCAGGTGGTGATACACCCGTAGGAACGCTTAACATCATTGCAGAAGCAGCAATCAATAAAGAAATAGATTTATCCCAGGCAAAGTTTATTGAACTAGATGAATGGGTTGGAATCGATCCGAAAAATGAAGGCAGTTGTATATCCTATTTGAAAAGAAACTTATTCAATCGGGTTCCTATTGACCTAAAGCAACTTCACACATTTGATCCTTTAGCCGATGATTTAAATGAGGAATGCAAAAAAGCTGATAAATTTATCGAGGAGAATGGAGGAGTAACACTGAGTTTGCTTGGAGTTGGAGTAAATGGTCACTTAGGTTTTAATGAGCCTGGTTCGTCCTTCGAAGATAAAGCTCATATAGTGAACTTAGACGAATCAACCCAAAGTGTTGGGAAAAAATATTTTTCAGACGAGAAAGTTGATCGTACGAAAGGAATTACGTTAGGGATAGGACAATTATTACAATCTGGAACAATGATCGTACAAGCTAGTGGAGCAAAAAAGAAATCTGCGATACAACAATTTCTAAGCGGTACGATTACAAAAGAGTGTCCAGTTACTTCTCTATGGTTGCACAAAGATCCTGTGTTGGTGGTTGATAAGGAAGTCGTGAACTAAAAGGAGGAAAAAAGATGCAGGTCATTGAGAACAAGGTATTGCCTATATTGCTGAAAATAGGCAATAGTAAACACTTAGTTGCTATAAGAAATGGGATTTCCATGACGATTCCTTTTACTATTGTTGGAAGTATCTTCCTAATCATTGGTAACTTTCCAATACAGTCATGGATGGATTTTGTGTCAAATTTGGGGCCGCAGTTGAATGCACCAGTCAATGTTACGTTCGGAATCCTTGGACTGATATCTGCAATTGGCATAGGCTATCATTTAGGAAAAGAGTTTGGTGTTGATGCTATTTCTAATTCGATGCTCACAACTATCGGCTTTCTTCTAGCAACATTAAACGATGACTGGACGATAAATTTGGCTAATTTTGGTGCTAGTGGTATGTTTACCGCGATCATTGTTGGGGTATTTGTCACTCATGCTTTTAAATGGTTTGTCACTCATAATATTGTAATAAAAATGCCAGAAGGTGTGCCGCCCACTGTAGCAACTTCTTTTGCAACGTTAATCCCAGGAGCATTTATTCTGACCGTTATATGGATCGTCAGAACTTTATTAGGGGTTGATATCAATGAAATCATTACTATTGTTTTCCAACCATTAATGCAAGGGATGGGAACACTCCCAGGCATGCTGCTATACACACTTCTCGTTTGTTTGCTATGGATATGTGGAATCCACGGAGACAATGTTTTGTCTGGAATTGCGACCCCTGTTTTCCTAAGTTATCTTGCTGATAATACGGCAGCTTTTCAAAGTGGTGTAGAAGTTCCTCATGTTTTTGCCGATGGATTTTGGATTGTCTTTATGTGTTTAGGCGGAACTGGAGCAACACTAGGTCTAGTGTTAAATATGCTCCATTCCAGAAGTAAGATGTATAAGTCGATTGGACGATTATCATTGCCGTCAGCTATTTTTTGTATCAATGAACCGGTTATTTTTGGTTTGCCTATTGTGATGAATCCTGTAATGCTTATTCCCTTTATAGCAACGCCTATGGTCCTATGTATCGGTACGTATATCCTAATGAATATTGGTATAGTAGGACCGATTGTTATTCAAGTTCCATGGACTATTCCTCCTATTATTGGTCCTTATTTAGCTACTAATGGTAGTATTGGAGCAGCTGTTTGGTCTGTTGTATCAATTGCTATCTCATATTTTATTTATATGCCATTTTTCAAAATATTGGAAAAGCAGCAAGTAAAAAACGAATCCGCAAAGACACAGGAAACGGAAACAACGATTCCTGTTAGTATAAGTGAGTAGATAGAAAAAGCTTATTTTCCATCATTCATTAAGATAAGTCTTTTAGGTATCAGAAAATAACTTTAAAAAAGTATATTGGAAAAATGACGATTGCTTTTAATGATTCTGATAGTTTCAATAATAAAACAACAAATAGCATCAGTATCTAAGCGAATCAGTAAATGATTCGCTTTTTTTAATATTGTATTTTTTATCCATTTGTTTCTATCAACAAAACCTTCTCGGATACTATATTGGATGTTATGGTAATCCTTGAAATCACCTCTTCGGTCCATCGTTTAAAAAAAACGGAGTTTCAGTTGTACCGAGAAATGATGGCGATTTCATTTTGTGCAAGCTATAGTTTAGGTGGGGGTAGCAAATATGATTCATTTCAAATTGACGTATCTGTTTTCAGAACAAAATGTTGAGGCGTTTCTTGATTTGACGAAGTGGAGGGATGAGGAATTTTTGGCGGAGATTGCCAAAATCAATCAAATCACTGAACAGCGGTTGAATCAACGAATCATGATTCATGAGGGAGAAGTTTTGATTCCTTCACTGATTCAACGAAAATGGCCGGAAATTCTTTTCGATGTCCAGAAGAATACGTTGTTTTTTTCGGAAGAAGAGCGGCGGTCCATGATTTATCTTCTGACTTTTTCAGCAGTGAAAGATTTATCCGTCTATCAGTTTCAAGAGCTGTTCTATGTCAGTAAGAATACGATTTTGAAGGATCTAAAGGGGATCAGAGAGGAACTTGCAGCTTTCAAGATTCAACTATTGTACTCTCGAAAATATGGCTTTTATCTTGAGGGAGAGGAATATCAGATTCGCGCTCTTGCCTTTCGAAAGGTCAGCGCGTTATCCAATACGAAAAACGGGAACTTGCTCTTATTTGAGGGAATCTATGAGCAGGATAAAACGATCTATGTTCAAATCAGAGATCGTTTGTCCGCAACACTGACTGATTTCAATCTGGTGATCGTTCCGAGTCGCTTCGAAGAAATGCTTTATTTTCTTAATTATCTATCCTTTCGGATGGCAGAAACGGCTGTTTCTTTAGCGGAGACAGAAATACCGCTGCTCCAGTCGCTGCATGTCCATCAAGTCAGTCAGCAGTTTTTAGCAGAATTTCCTGACATCAAAGATCGGAAAACAGAAGAATTTTATGTAACGATCCTGTTGAAAACGATTCTGCAAGGAGATATCGAAGATACTTCATTAGAGTTTTTATTGGAATGTGCCGGTAAGATCATTCATGAAATGGAACGGCTGGCAGCTATCGAGTTTGTGGACTATCGCACCCTTTTGATGAACACATTCTATCATCTTGTCCCAGCGTATTTTCGAATCCGCTACGGTTTTCCACTGGAGAATGTACTGATTGAAGAAATCAAGCTGCAATACAATGAGTTGTTTGAACTGACGAGACGAGCACTGGGTTCTTTAGAAGACTTAGTCGGCACGATCCCTGATGAAGAAATCGGTTATTTTACGATTTTGTTTGGTGGAGAAATCAGTAAACAAAAGGCCAAACGTGATTACTTCCAACTGAATGCATTAGTCGTTTGTCCCAGTGGCATCAGTTCATCCTTGATTTTGGAATCAGAATTAAAGGAACTGTTTCCCCAGATCCATTTTTTGCCGGCTCGTTCGATCGAAGAGTATGAAAATGTTCGGTTTAATGAAGAGATTGATCTGATTTTTTCCAGTGCGCCGATCAAAACCAAACGACCCTGTTATGTGATCAATCCGATTATGACACCCATTGAGAAGGATGAACTGGTTAAAAACGTACAAGCGGCATTTTTCCCTTCAAAAACTGGATTGCATTCCATTGACGATGTGTTAGAAGTGATTTTGCCCTATGTTGATTTAAAAGCAGGAATCAGTAAGCAAAAGCTGAGAAAAATTTTGCAAAGAAAAATCAATCGAGAATTGAATAGAAGGGAAGACCAACGTCCGATGTTATCAGATTTATTAACAGCAGAAACCATCCAATTTACCGAGGTGCCGCTGACTTGGCAAGAAGCCATTCGAGCAGCTGCTGCGCCATTAAAAAAAACCAATAAAATTGAGGAGCAGTATATTACCGCCATGATCAATAAAGTGGTGGATCACGGTCCTTTTATCCATATTGGAAAAGGCATCGCTTTGCCTCATGCACGTCCAGAAGATGGGGTCAATGCCATCGGGATGTCGTTATTAAAAGTCAAAGAACCAGTGCTTTTGAATGATGATCCGCAACACCCCATTCACGTGTTTATATGTTTGGCGGCGGTTGACAATGAACTCCATCTAAAAGCGTTAGCGAGTTTAACTAAAATTTTGTCGAATAATGAAAAACTAACTGCGTTACTTTCCGCAACCAATGCGGATCAAATAATTGAAGTGATTAGAGAAGGAGAAGATGAAAAATGAAATTTGCAGCAGTGTGTGGGTCAGGATTAGGATCAAGTTTTATGGTGGAGATGAATATCAATTCTGTTTTAAATGAACTGGGTGTCTCAGGCGTGGAAGTGTCCCATTATGATTTAGGAAGTGCTGCACCCGATATGGCGGATGTTTTCTTTGTTGGCGGCGATTTAGCCGATAGTGCGCAGCATCTAGGTGAGATCGTAGTTTTAGACAGTATTATCGATCTCGATGAATTGAAGCAAAAGGTTCAAGCCGTTTGTCAGGAAAAAGGATTACTATAAAAAGGAGTAGACAGTCATGAACGAATTTTTAGATATTCTTGTTGATATCGCGAGTACCCCAGCGATCTTAGTTGCGTTGATCGCCGTTTTGGGGAATGTGCTGCAGAAAAAAGACATTGCCACGATCGTCAAAGGGGGCATCAAAACCTTTGTTGGGTTTCTCGTGGTCACTGCCGGGGCTGGGGTGATCGAAAGCTCTCTGGCGCCATTTGGGGAGATGTTCCAAGCAGCCTTTAACATGCAAGGGGTCGTACCAAATAACGAAGCGATCGTTGCGTTAGCGTTGACGACTTACGGCACCTATACCGCACTTATTATGTTAGCAGGAATGGCCTTCAATATTTTGATTGCCCGTATCACTCGCTTTAAATACATTTATTTGACTGGGCATGCCACGTTGTATATGGCTTGCATGATTGCGGTGATTTTGAGTGTTACTGGAATAAACACCTTTAATCTAGTTTTATTTGGGGGCTTAGCGTTAGGGATCTGTAACACGATTTTTCCAGCGATCGCACAGCCGTTTACCCGAGAAATTACCAAAAATGATTCCGTCGCATTAGGGCATACGGGAAACTTCGGCTATGCATTGAGCGGGTTGATCGGGAAATACGTTGGCAATAAGGAAAAATCTACCGAAGACATCAATTTTCCGAAAGGCCTGTCTTTCTTGCGGGATTCTACTGTTAGTATCACGATTACGATGGCGGTTGTATACGTGATCGTAGCAATTTTTGCTGGGAGTGAATTTATTACGGAAAATCTTAGCAATGGCACGAACTCGATCATTTATTCGTTGCAGCAAGCAGGTTCGTTTGCCGCTGGTGTCTTTGTGATTTTAGCTGGTGTCCGTCTGATTTTGGCAGAAATCGTACCAGCCTTTAAAGGGATTTCTGAAAAGCTTGTTCCTAATGCGATTCCTGCATTGGATTGTCCAATCGTCTTTCCTTATGCGCCAAATGCTGTTCTGATTGGTTTTCTAACCAGTTTTTTCGGAGGGATCGTTAGTTTGATCATCATGGTCTTCACAGGAACAACCGTTATTATTCCAGGTGTCGTGCCCCATTTCTTCTGCGGCGCAACAGCAGGTGTTTACGGCAATGCAACGGGTGGTGTGCGAGGCGCCGTCATTGGTTCCTTTATTCATGGGATCATTATCAGCTTCATGCCGATCTTGTTGATGCCAGTCATGGGGGATCTTGGGTTCCAAGGATCAACTTTCTCTGATACCGACTATGGGGTTGCAGGGATCTTCCTAGGAAACCTAGCCAATATGGGCGGTCAAATCGCCATCTTCTCAGGGATAATTGCGGTAGTCGCGGTCTTGATCGGATTGACGATTTTCAAGAAAAACAGTCGGGCAAAATCTGTTTCTGAATAAATAGAGGATGGAGGGATAAATAGTGGCAATCAGTGAACAAAAATACCACGAGCTTGAAGAATTAGCGGCAAAGATTCGTTTAGATACCCTTTGCAGCATCAAGAAAATGGGACAAGGCCATCTGGGCGGCTCCTTTTCAATTGTTGAATTATTGGCCGTTTTGTACGGCAAACAGCTGCGAATCAATCCACAAGATCCACAGTGGGCGGATCGTGACCGACTCGTCTTGTCAAAAGGGCATGCTGGCGCCGCCCTGTATAGTGCATTAGCAAATACGGGCTATTTTGATCGGTCGTGGTTATGGACGATCAATGAGGGCGGCACGAGACTGCCTTCCCATCCGGATCGCTGGAAAACGCCGGGGGTTGATGCCACCACAGGTTCACTGGGGCAGGGAACTTTCATGGCTGCTGGGATCGCGACAGGCCTGCGCTTGGCAGGCAAGAACAGTTTTGTTTATTTGATCGTTGGAGATGGTGAACTAAATGAAGGACAGTGCTGGGAAGCCTTCCAATACATTGCTCACTTTAAACTGAATCACTGTATCGTCATTATTGATGACAACAAAAAACAGCTAGATGGGCCAACCAAAGACATTCTTGATCCTTTTGATATCCAGCAGAAGATGACTGCTTTTGGCTTTTATACAGAAAAAGTTCCAGGGGCAGACATGCAAGCCATTGATGAGGCAATCGAGCGCTGCAAAGCAATCGAAGACCAAGCGGTTTGCATTGTCTTGGACAGCGTGAAAGGACAAGGCGTTCCTTTCTTTGAAGAACTAGATGCCAATCACTCCGTGAAGTTTACCACGGATGAGATCAATCAAGCGGCAGAAGCGGCAATCAAAGAATTGACGATAAAAATCGAAGGAGGACGCTAAGGCATGTTTACATTAAGCAAAACCACTGCTGCTGCTAAAGAGCTGCGAACTTGTGTCGTTGACACATTGCTGGAACTCATGGATGAAAATAACCAGCTAGTTGCGTTAGATGCCGACCTTGGTTCTGCCAGCGGCTGGACCACGATTGCCAACAAACATCCCCAACGCTTTATCAACATGGGGATCGCGGAAGCCAATATGGTTGGTGTCGCGGCTGGCTTGAGTTTAACTGGTTATACACCTTTTATCCACACCTTTGGGCCATTTGCAACGCGTCGGGTATTCGATCAGCTGTTTATTTCTGGCGGCTATGGCGGCAATACGATCAATATTTACGGTTCTGATCCAGGGTTTGCAGTCGGGCACAACGGCGGCACCCATACGACATGGGAAGATGTGGCTTTGATGCGAATGATTCCCCAGTCGATCGTCTGCGATGCAGCGGATGAAATCCAAATGGCTTGGATCATAAACACCTTTAGCCAATTATCAGGCATTCATTACGTACGAGGCAATCGGAAAGCGGTTCCGACGATTTATGAAAAAGGCTCGACCTTTGAACTAGGAAAAGGCAATATTTTAAGACCAGGCGATGAACTGTTGTTGATTGCCAGCGGCCAATTGGTTTCTGAAACACTGCAAGTGGTAGAAGAATTAGCAGAAATAGGAATCAGCTGCGAAGTGATCGATATGTTTACCATCAAACCAATCGATAAAGAATTGATCCTCCGCGAAGTTCAGGGGAAACGGCAAGTCATCACCATCGAAAACCATTCTATTATCGGTGGACTAGGGAGTGCCGTCGCCGAAGTGCTTGCTGAAACTGGCAGTGCTGTCCCCTTAAAACGTATTGGTGTCAATGAACGGTTCGGTCAAGTCGGCACACCCGATTTTTTGCAAAAAGAATATGGCTTAGATGCTGCTTCAATCAAGCAGCAAATAGTCGAAGGGAAGGTTAAGGGATAGAAAAAGGAAGCATCAACGAATCAATGGTTGATGCTTCCTTTTCATTCCTTTCAGATCTTGTAAAAAAAGCGTCAAACAGCGCGTCAGTCCTGCTGTTTGACGCTTTTTTTATGAACTAAGACAAAAACCAGCGCCGTAAGTTTTCTGCTTCGGTTAATGGAAAATAGAACAGCTTACTTTCGGTGAGAGTATCTTCGGTTTTGATGGTTAGCTGTGACTTGCCAAGCCCTCTTTTGTGCTGCCAATGCGTGGTGGTGACAGTGAAATCTTGGATTTTATTTTTCTTCAGATAAGCGGTCACCTTCGTAAGACCGCGGATCGTTTGGCACAACAATACGTGGTTATCTAAAAATTGATAGCCTTGTATTTTGCCTCGCCAGATGCTTGATAACACGAAGGAGCCAAAGAACACGAAGAAAATCAGCGCTATCCACCAGAAAAAGAAGGCAGAGATTCCTACAGCAAGCAGTCCGATCAGCAGCGGCCAACGGCAGAAGTACCAAAAGTTGGGTCGTGGATTTTTCACTAGAGCGGTTTGTTGAAACGACCATTCGGGTAAAAAGCGGGTCAATGTTTCGGTCAGCTGCGCCTCTTTCAAAATGGGGAATAGATAGACCGTATCATCGCTTTCTGACGAACTGCCAGCAGCCAGCAGTAATTTGACGGAGTTTAGATGAAAGATTCTTCGATAAAGATTTTGTTCGACACTCAGCCCTTGGATCCTAGCGAGGGGAATCGTTTGGTGACGTTTAGAAAACAAGCCTTGCGTGATCAGCAGCTGTTGTTGGTTCGTTTTCACCGTAAAGCCATAATAACGGAAAAGATTTCTGGCGATCGCAAGGAAGAAAAACAAAATCAGCAGCCCGAGTAAAATTGCAGCACCTAATAAAAGGCCAAGTTGCTGCAATTCCGATGCATAGGCAAAGAGATTGGGAATGTTGTCGATCACGTTGTAGCCGATGACTAGAACCAAGGTGAAAACAGAAAAATCAGTGAGAGAAAACAAGAAAATCTCCTTGAATTTCAAAGTGAATGTTTCCAACGGCGGCTTGGCTGACTTCTCAGCTGAAAACGCAGCATAATCGTCGGTTGGTTCTTCTCTACTAGTTGTTTGGGCAATAGGCTGTTGTGGTGTCGCGGCCGCCTTTTTTGACGCTTCGATGGAGGCAATGAGAGCCAGCGGTAATGCAGGGAAAAGAATTTCGGCTTCGCCACTCGAACTTGCGACGCTTTCCAACTTCACTTCAGCTAGTTTAAACGGACGTAAATAAAAGTAATGATTCTCTTGAATGGTTTGGATGCGTTCAAATGGCAAAATCGTTTGTTTTTGGATAAAGAGTCCTTTGTTGACTAGCACACTCGTTTGATCGATTTGAAAGGTAAAGCGGGCGTAAGACAGTACCGCAAAAAGCAGACAGACCAGTAAAAATAGCAGAATACCGCCCAGAATCATCGGAAAAGAAGGGGCGTCGTTGAATAATTTGAATACAAGCAGAAATGCTAGTACCAGAAAATTTTTGCAATTTTTGAACCAATAAAGACCGATACACAGCAACGGCAGTCGTTGTTTTTCATAGATCATCTTTGACCACCTCGACTAAATTCATGATGGTTTCTCGCAATCGTTCGGCTTGCGCCACTGGCAAGCCTTCAATGGTGTGGTTGGTGGCAGCCGTATGAATCTGTAAGGAGACTAAAGCGTATTTTCGTAAAAAGATCCCTTGGTCCGTTTCGATGTGCTGGATTCGGCGGATCGGAATATACGTGGTGCTGCGAAATAGATAGCCACGTTGAATAGCGATATCCTTTTCTTGGATCTCGTAGCGATGGAATTTGTAACGGTAGCTCATCAGCACAAAAGAAAGCAGATGACTGATCAAAGTCAGTGCCAATAGGCTTGACCAAAGGGCGAACACCCAGAAATGAAGCCAGTTTTGCATGGATAAAAACCAAAAAGAAGTAGCGAAAAGTAAACTGAAAATGATCAGTGAAGTAATTGTCCGTAACCGCCAAACACGGATGATGGTCTGAGGCATTTGTTCATTTAATAAGGGATAATTCAAGGGAAACGTCCTTTCTATAAAAAAATGACTAATAAGTATAAATATAATGGTGCAGTGTAAGAAAAACAAGAGGCAAGGGAGAATTCAGAAAGGACAGCTGTCTCGATTGCGAAAAGATCTGTGAGAAATCTTCTTATAAAACAAGGAAGAACTGTCGTCTAGTAACCTAAAAAAAAAACCGTCTTAGATGACGGTCCTAGGGGGATCACATTCAGATGTTTTCGTTTAAAACAACCAATCATTGGTTAAAAAACTTGGATTACAGTGATCGCTTAGAAATACCTTATGAGTAAAACGAGAAATTCTCTCTTTATCTCAGTCTTTATTTATCGAATAGTACGAACGATTTTTTCGGACTTCATTGAAAATGAAGAGAACAAAAAGCAAGGTAAGGAGGGCACATACTATCCTAATTATTGACGAATCACCGATTTCTTCAAGCAGCAGGTAGAGCACAAGACCCAATGACAAAACATAAACACCTGTCCAAAAGGCGCATTTGCTCATTGATTTTGAGATTGCCTGACTATCTGCTTGTGCTTTTTGGTTTTCAGTCAAATCATTGTATCCAGCTATCAAGAATCCCCATTTTTGTTTGCGAAACTGAACACCACACAAAAAGCATCCGAGAGCAAATACAACGACCAAAAGATAAATCAACCAATACAAGTTTTCTCACTCCTTTCTTATCGTTCAAGAACGATCGTTAGGTTTCGTGTTTCAACACCACTCATTCAGCGAAACGTCGAACCATCGTAATATCTGTTTCCAAATAGCCCATTTTTTTGTATAGCTGATACGCAGACTGATTATGGGCAAAAACGTGCAAGCCGATTTCAGTGATGCCTTGCTGGATCGCCCACTTTTCCAAAGCCTGTAACGCTTTGGTGCCATAGCCTTTTCCTCGCTGGTCTTCCTCGATGATAAAGTCATAGATGAAGGCTTTCTGGGCAGCTGTGTTGATCCAAATCACCCCGATCGGTTCACTAAAATCAGCTGCAAATAAAGAAAACAAGTGATTGTTTTCGGTGGCAGTCCCTTGAGGAAGCAGGGAAGCAAAGATTTCTTTGGCTAGGGCGAGGGCCTCGTCTTTGGCCCATGTGCCTGCTTGGACTTTGTCATTGGCGTATTCGAAAACTGCATTGGTTAAGTAAGCAGCATAGTCGCTGTCTTTCATTGGGATTAAGTTCATCTATTTCTCCTTTTGTCCTTTTCGGCTCTTCTTAACCTACGGAATGATTGTAGGCAATGAGAAACAAGGACATTTGATATGAAACGGTTTGTTTCCCCTTCAGTTGAGGCGCTCTGGCAACGGGTCTCGTCGTTGAAACAAAAACAGGTCATCCGGTGCAAACTGGTGGCGTGCATCGCAAGTATAGCCTCGTAGCCAGTCAACCCCATCGATGCGGCGAACGTAGAATCATTTGGGGAAATCGTCGGTTTTTTCCAAAGGCACAGAAGCGATCGTGATTGCGGCAGCTGGCGCTTTTCCTTGGGATTTCAGTCCGGTACTATTTGCCAGTTGGCGATAGCTAAGACGAAAGTGTAAGGCCATTTCCAAGGTACAACAAGTCAATCCATAAGAAGGCGCAGCTGCAAAAATCTCCGTCAAAGAGCCGCCTTGGGGGAGTCCCAGTTCTTTAAGGGGAACAATCACACAAGCAGCATGCTGTTTATCGGCACTGAGGGAGAGCTGGGGATGGCGCAAGAGCTGGTTGGCATACGCGTTTAAGTGAATCTGATTTTCTTCCAACTGCTGGCAAAGGTGGTTTAGCGAAACCCCGCCATACTGTACGATCACTTTTTTCAAATCAAACACTCCTTTCAATAGGGATCCTTTTCTTAAAAAAATCAATTCGCACCCTCGTTCTCGGACAAATTGGCATAAATCGCAGCAACTTCTTCTTGGTAACGATTCTTTAGTCGAGGGGGACTTAAAATGCGTAGGCTTTTTCCAAAAGAGAACAAATAGGGCACTACCCAGCTTTCCTCGGGCAAATCAACGGTGACCACAGCAGTGCCTTCCTCCGTCAAAGTAATATCCTGATGATCGAACTCATCATATACCCGATAAAGAACGTCGGCTTGAAAGAACAAACGCGCAGGATAGGTGTCAACAGTCAACTCAATGGCAGAATCAGGCGCAGTGACTGGGAAAAAATGTTGGTCAGTGACGTAGACCTGACTCATGCGGCTGATTTTAAATGTCCGAAAGGCATTCTTTTGCTGGTCGAAGGCTTGCAGATACCAAGCTTGCGAGCGAAAAAGCAGTTTATAAGGCTGGCAGATGCGTTTTTGCAGTCCCTGTTTACTGACATAGTCAAAGGTGATCACGTGGTTTGTTAAAATACTCTTTTTTAATAAATCAAACATGTCGTGGCCGTTTTCTCGCCGATGCCAAGTGGAAAAATCCACTTCTAGCCAATCAGCATCGGGCTGCTTAAACAAGGATTGCAGTTTTGCCAGCGATTGCCCACTGATCTGTGGCGTCAGCTGGCGAATCCCTTTCAACGCCAAAAGCAGGTTTTTTCGTTCTTCCTCTGATAATAACACTTTATCCAACACAAAACTGCTTAACAAATAAACGCCGCCATTTCGACCCGTTTCAGTATAGATGGGCACGCCAATACTGCTTAGGGTATTGATATCTCTGGTGATGGTGCGAGTCGAGACTTCAAATTGTTTGGCCAATTCAGAAGTGGTTGCTTTTTCATGATTCAACAGGTGGTAGATAAGGCCGAATAGGCGTGTCGTGCTCACTTGGTTTACTCCTTTTATAAAAAGATGATAAAACACTGACACAAGGTGTCTAGGTTTCTATCGTATCATAAAGACAAAGAAGGAGGAACTCCAATGAAATTTTCGATAATGGCAACGGAAAGAACCAATAATTTTACTGATCCAGCGATTCAAGCAAAAATCACTGGCTTATGGGAGAAAAACAGCGAGGCGGTCAAGAAAGCCGCAGAAAAAGGAACGGTCATCGCTTGCGTTTACCACGAGTATGAGTCAAACTATCAAGGAGACTATGCCGTTTCGCTTTGTTTCGAAGAAACGGAGCAAGCAGACGAAGAAACGGAGCAAGCAGACTTTGATACAGAAAAATATACTTGGAAAAAGTATCCGATCGATCGGCGCGATGCGCATGGCATTTTGACTACTTGGCGTCAAATCTGGTCTGAGGAAGAAAACCAGCAGCTGCAGCGCGGGTATTCCTTTGATTTTGAGCAGTATGCGCCAGACGGCGAAGTAACGATTCTTATCGCCATTGCTGAAAGCGACAAAGAGCAGCTATTTTCCTGAATAGGAGGACAAACAATGAGACAGTATGAAAGCAAAGTAGCGCTGATCCAAGAGATCACAGAACGTTACCAAAAATTTCGCCAAGAATTTGATGAAATTCCTGAAGCCTTGCGAAATCAACGGATAGCAAGTGTCGACAAGACCCCTTCAGAAAACTTGTCTTACCAAATTGGCTGGGTCAGTTTGTTATTGTCATGGGAAGCACAGGAACAGCTAGGGATGAGCGTTCACACACCTGCTGAAGGGTACAAATGGAACAACCTTGGCGGATTGTATCAATCTTTTTATCAGACATACGGCAGTTTGACCTTAGCACAGCAACAAGAGCTCTTAGACCAAAAAGTGACGGCCCTTTGCCAGTGGATCGAGGGCTTATCCGATCAGGAATTGTTTGAAGCAAGGCAGCGGGATTGGGCAACCACCAAAGCACAGTGGCCAGTCTATAAATGGATCCATATCAATACAGTAGCACCCTTTACCAATTTCCGAACGAAAATCCGAAAATGGAAAAAGGAAGCACTGCATTGATCAATAAAAGAAGCAAGCTGGTTGAGCGTTTTTAGCAACTGAGGGAACAGCTAACTTAAAGAATTGTTAAACAGTTGATCTGTGAAGATCAGCTGTTTTTTTATTTTGTGTCATCGCAAGAAACCACCTGGAAAGTCTATGATAGCTTATTGTCTAGTCGGTTTAGGTTACGAAATAAACTGTTATTTTAAGTGCTAAAGTGACGCGAAGGTGACAAAAATGAAACGCCAATTCGTAAAAGGGTATGCTATATTTTAAACAGTACTTGTTTTTTTACAGAAAAAAAGCGGGGAGTCGATGGCGTATCTTACGCAATCGACGCCAATTGGTTTTATAGAAAAAACACAAAACCATTTCCAAGTCTGATGCAAGTTTGCTGAATATTCAGCAAAATAAAAGTAAATGACTAAGAATAGAAAGGGTGAGGATCATCGAAAACAACCAAACCATTGGCTTGACGTCAGGAGAAGTCAAGGCGCGGGTGCAGCGCGGTCAAGTCAATAAGACAAAAAAGGATACGACGAATACTTACCCAAAAATCCTTTTTACCAATATCTTTACCTTTTTCAATTTGATCAACTGTGTCCTATTCTTTCTCGTCTGTTTGACAGGTTCTTATCAAAACGGCTTGTTCGTCTTTGTTGTCTTCAGCAATGTGATCATCAATCTCTTTCAAGAAGTTCGTTCCAAACGAACGCTGGATAAGCTGGCACTGCTAAAAGTTGCCAAAGCCGATGTTTATCGGGATGGTAAGCTGGAGAATTTGCCGATCCACAAACTCGTAATGGATGATGTGTTACGACTGAAAAGCGGGGATCAAGTGCCGACGGATGCCAAAGTCATTCAAGGGTCTTTAGAAGTCAATGAATCCTTGCTGACTGGTGAAATGGATACGATCTACAAGCAGCCAGCAGACGAGTTGTTTTCTGGCAGTTTTATCACTGCTGGCGAAGCGTTATGCCAAGTGATCCACGTAGGCGCTGACAACTATATCGCAAAAATCAACAAAGAAGCCAAAACCATCAAACGACAAAAATACTTGATCCAAGGCAGTTTAAACAAAATCATTCGTTGGATCAGCCTGATTTTGGTCCCATTATGTACCCTCTTGTTCGTTAAACAGTTCTATTTTTCTCATGCAACTTTCAACACCGCCATCTTACGGACGGTGGCGGCAGCTGTGGGAATGTTCCCCGAAGGTTTGTTTTTATTGACGAGTGTCACGTTGACCATCAGTGCCGTCTATCTGGCGCGCAAAAAAGTGATGGTGCAGGAATTGAACTGCATTGATGCCTTGGCACGGGTCGATGTTCTTTGCTTAGATAAAACGGGCACGATCACCGAAGGCAAGATGACGGTGGAAAAGACGATTTCCTTTCAATCGGAAACACCGTTGGCAGAAATCACTGGTAACTTAATGGCGCAGCTACCCGATCAGAACCCAACGGCAATGGCGCTGCGAACCTTTTTCCCAGAAAAAACGACGTACCAGATGCAGCAAGTCGTCCCCTTTTCATCAGAGCGCAAATTTAGTTGCGTCACGTTTGAAGGACAAGGCACTTATTTCATCGGAGCTGCGTCGATTTTACTGGGAACCAACCATGAAGCTGTCTTAAAACAGGAAAGACAGCTGGCAGAAGAAGGCTACCGTGTGATCGTTTTGGCTCACAGTACGCAAGGCTATGAGGAGGCAGGACTGCCGACGGATATTGAACCGTTAGGATTTTATTTACTGTCAGACACGATCCGTGAAGATGCCAAAGAGACCTTGGAGTATTTTCGTTCACAGGCAATCCAATGCAAGATCATCTCTGGCGATGATCCAGTGACAGTCAGTCAAATCGCGAAAAAAGTCAATCTACCAGGGGCTGCTGATTTTATCGATGTGTCAAAAATAACTGCGACCGAATTAAAAGAAGCTGTCAGCAACTATCAGATTTTTGGTCGAGTGACGCCGCAACAAAAGAAAGAAATGGTGCTCTACTTGAAAGAACAAGGGCATACCGTCGCAATGACTGGCGATGGCGTCAACGATGTTTTGGCGCTAAAAGAAGCCGACTGCTCCATCGCAATGGCTTCTGGTGTTGATGCTGCGCGTCAAGTATCAAATCTGGTTCTTTTGGAAAATCAATTTGATGCTTTGCCATCGGTCATGGACGAAGGCCGCCGAGTGATCAATAACATTACCCGCTCAGGTTCATTGGTGCTAGTGCAAGTCTTATTCTCCATCATGATCACCATGGGGACGTTGTTATCAGGAACGACCTATCCTTTTGAGCCGATCCAATTAACGATCATCAATGCCTGCTTTGTCGGCATTCCGACCTTCTTTTTAAACTTTGAACCAGACTTCAATCGGATCAAAGGGGACTTTATGACGACGATTTTCAAAAATGCTTTTCCAACAGCCTTGACGATTACGGTAGGAACTTTGCTGATCATCAACTTTGGCTATTGGTTCAACAGCAGCAGTAAAGCTCTATCGATCATGAGCATTATTTTTACTGCTTGGAACTATCGCTTGATCCAGAAAAAAGTCTATCCAGCGATCAACAGCTATCGAACGATGATTTTTTTCAGCACCCAGATCTTGTACTTTGTCGCTTTGATCGTCGGTCGCGACCTCTTTAACCTAGGCAATACCAGTTATCTCAACCTCATTCTCTTGATTGCCTTGTTGAATTTTTCCGCCTACATGCAACGCTTTGCGGATAAGGGCATCGAGCTGCTGATGCGAAGATATACGAAGAAACGTAAAAGTTTATCAAAAGAAATGATTCAGTAAATAATAGAAAAACTGATTGCTTAAGCAGCGTTTACAGCGTGCTAGGCAGTCAGTTTTTGATTTAAAATAAATTTCTTTTCTTTTCAAGGAGTCTAAGTCTTGCTATGAAACTCGTTTCATACCGTACAATCAACCAAGAGACCTTTTCAGAAAATTGTCGAAAGTGGAACAACTAATTTTCTATGGTAGACTTAGGTCACGAGCAAAACAATCAGATAGGAATGAAAGAAATGGCAACGATTCGCGATATAGCAAAAATTACTGGTTTTTCGATCACGACGGTCTCTCGTGTGATCAATGGCCATCCTTATGTTGATGAGCAAAAGCGAGCAGCGATTTTGGCGGTGATGGAAGAACTGGATTACAAACCGAATAAAATCGCCCAAAAGCTTAGCTCGGGGAAAACCTATAATATTGGAGTCATCGTACCGTTTGTCAATCACGCCTTCTTTGATGGAATTTTAAATGGCATCATGGAAGAAGCCTTTGCCCAAAAATACAAGGTGACGTTGCTTCCGACCAATTTTGATCGGAAGCTGGAGCTAGAATATCTAGAAGAATTCGCTGCAAAGGGATTTGACGGCTTGATCGTCATCACCCGCGCAAATCATATCGAGACATTTTATCCCTACATGGAAAAAGGACCGATTGTTTTTTGTGAAAATTCGACCGGTACTGCCGTTCCTTTCGTTGCGATCGACTTGGTCGGCTCTGTGACAGCCAGTATCAAGTATTTGAAAGAACAAGGCGTAAAGCGTTTGGGACTGACGCTCGGGCGCAGCAAACGCCTCAGCTGCAATTCAGTCAACACGATCGCAAAAGCCAAGGAGCTGTTTCCTACTTTTTCTGAAGCGGATATTTATTGGGATTGCATCAAAGCACAAGATGGGATTCCCGCAGCCGCATTTTTTAAGGAACGAGGAATCGATGGGGTGATCACAAATGGGGACGAGATCGCAGCGATGATCTTAAATCAATACTCCCACGGTACAGCACCCATCGTGATCGGACAAGAAAACCTGCTCATCAGTCATATGCTGCACTTTTCTTCCGTTGAGTTTCATCTGGATCAGTGCGGCAAAGAAGCCTTTCGCTTGTTTCAAGAAAGAAAACAAGAGCAGATCATTCTGCCTTACGAACTTATTATTCGTGAATAATCATCGTTTTAAAAAAACACACCTTTTTGTCGAGAGGTGTGTTTTTGCCTGCTTATTAAAGGGGAATTGTAGAGATAAAATAAAAAAAATAAAGAAAAAATTTATTTTGAAAGCTTGCTTTTCACAGAGTAAAGGGCTACCATTGGTCTGTGGCTTTTTCGCCACAAAAATAGGAAACGTATCAGACAAGAGTACTTGGGGAAGATTCTCTTTGGGGAAGCCTGATACGTTTCCTTTTGTTCATTCTAACACTATTTATATATAAAGTAGAGAGATATTGAGTAGATAAATAAAAATACTACTGTAATTGATGAATAGGAAAAAGGCAATCTCACAGACGAGTATCTCTGGAGCGATTTCCTACAACATGCTGGATGGCAAATTGCTCCATCATGTTTTGATTAATTACAAAGCATCAACTAACTAATTGTGTTGCACCCACTAGAAAATTACATAATTTCGCAACACCTGTTTCAGCTGTTTCTTTGATTAGAACAGTCGCAGTATTTTCGTAAACATGAATCACACTAACTTCTTGTAAACCGGTAAAGCCAATAACATTTGCCTGATAGTTTTGACCAGGGAACACTTGGTATTTTTCCATGTTTTTATCTCCTTCATTAATCTTATTTCAAAAGAATAATAATTAAAATTTAAGAAAAAGTAAAGTGAAACGATTTTTCATTCAAAAACTCGTCCTTTCGGCTATTTATTCGAGTGGAAATCAACTTTTTCTGTAATTTTTCATTTGTGTTTTCAATAAATATACGATGGCTAGTTGAATATTATTCAATGGATCATACCAATTTACCGAGCAATCGACTACAAAGTTGAGTGAAAGAAAGCTAGAAATTTCCAGCTATATTGTTTGTTTTGTCCCGTCTTCACGCTTATAATAAAGGTAGGAAGAACGATCGGCGTTACCACTTCCTAATTCAATTGAAAAGGGCGTGCAAGTTATGGAAAACGTATACCGAAATAACTTTGTCAAAAGAACGGTTCAACTGATGTTTGCACCAAAAAAAATCAGAAAACGTCCACCCGAGCAATGGATCAAAATGCCTACCGACCGAGGTATTCGGAGAAAGGACGCGTGATCCAGCATCTCGCAGCTATGCGTGAAATAGTGTTTGAAGAAACGAAACTCAGGAAGTCCCGTCAGGGGACTTCCTTTTTTATGTCATTTTTATCACATTCTTCATTGAGAAAATTATTAGTACAGGCGCTCTTTTGCAGACGCAAGGTCAAGAATACGATGGAATAAGAAATCACAAACTACAAAGAAACGAATGTCAGAACTCAATGGATCATTGGATGAAAGACTACAATCCTTCTTTTCATTGAGGGATTTCCCTGTTTCTTTTGATCGATTTTAAATTGGATATTGCCGGGAAAAATGCGCGCCAACGAACGATCACTTTCTAATGGCATAGGAGACCAACATTTAAGGAACGTAAAAGCAATCAAAAAAGCGCTTTTTTCGTACAAAGATTCTGTTAAAATGAAGATATGGATAAAAAAAGTAATTGCTGCAAATCAATCATTTAAAGAAGGTGAAAGCATGGACTACCAAGAAATCGCGCGTCATTTTCAAACGACATCGTTTGATCCCCAACCGTTTGTGCAAACGGCGATCGATGATCGAAAGGTAAGGGAGAAGCTAGTGGAGAATGTCGTTGATGGTCAAAATCATATCAATGAGTATTTTAATAGTTATTTGATTATTAAAGAAGTAGCCATTAAAAACCCTGAGCTGATTTATGATGAGTGGGAACGGATCTGGGCACTGCATACCCACAAAAATTCCTATCATCGGTGGATCGCCCATGATCTGATCACGCAACTTCTGGTGATCAATCATGAAGACAAGTTTGAAGCAATCAAGCGAGAATATGTACTGCTGCCCAAAGAAGAAAAAATCAGTAATTACAAGAAGATGTCTGAGAATATCCAAAAGGCTATGAAGCTCAAAGACCTCAGCAAAGAAATTTCACTGTTATGGAAAATTAAGTACATGTGATGAATGAACGGATAATCAGGTTGATGGTATTGCTTTCTATTAGCTAAATCATAGAAAAAACAGGCTATCTTTTTGTGATTCAAAAAAGAGCAGATGTATCAGTAGCAAGCAGCGATTATGAAGTTTAAAAAATTGATATCTCTGCTTTTTTTAGCCTGTAGTTGACTCATTATCCGATACTGAGCGCGCGTATTTCAACATGTCGCTGTATGAAATAACAGGGAAATCTCCCTTAAGTCCTTGTAAGAAGCCAAGTGAAACTTTATACTAGAATGTAATACTTATTCAAAAAAAGGACAAATAAAATGAGGACATGAGCTTTTATGAAGAAATATTGTAAGGAAAATGTGCTAGAAGCGGCGATGACGCGTTTGGAATATATTTTTGATACGTTTCCCCATGTGTATTTCTCTTTCAGTGTTGGAAAAGATAGCGGTGCCATGATCCAGTTGGCTGACCAAGTCGCACAGAAAAAAAAGAAAACCTTTGATCTGCTGATTTTAGATATCGAGGCAAATTATGACGCTACGAGAACGTTCATGGAAAAAATCAAAGCGTTACCAAGTATCAATCAAACCTTCCACTTCTGTTTGCCCTTTTACGAGGACAACAATACCAGCGTCTTTCAGCCACAATGGTTGATGTGGGATGAACAAGAACGTGAGAAGTGGGTACAGCCGATGCCCAAAGATGCGATTTCACTTGCTGATTTAGATGAATCATTGATGGAAATCTATCAGAGTGCAAATATGAACCCTGATAAGTTTTTACGAAACTTTGCTCATTGGTACGCAAGCTATCATCAGTTTGAACCTGTTGCTTGTGGTGTGGGGATACGAACCCAGGAAAGTCTGTATCGGTATCGATCGATCACATCGCCAAAGTATAACTTTCGGAAGCAATGCTGGATCAAACGGCAAGTAGCAGATTCAATGGTCGTCAATTTTTACCCAATCTATGATTGGAAGACGGAAGATGTGTGGGGAGCCTATGCCCATTTTGACTGGCCGATCAATGGCTTTTATGAAAAGTTGTACGATCATGGCGTTCCGATCCATCAAATGCGGATCTGTCAGCCTTACGGCATGCAGCAACGAAAAGGCTTGTACCAATATGCTCTGGTGGAACCGGAAACGTGGGAGCGCGTCGTAAATCGTGTGTCAGGAGCCAATTTTGGTCGCTTGTATGCCCAGACAGGATTGCTTGCGCATTACAATACGAGAAAGCCCAGTCATATGACTTGGCAAGAGTATGCGGTCTTTTTACTGGAATCAATTGGACTTTATTCAAAGAAATTGCAGGATCATTATTACCGCAAAATCACGATTTTGATTGATCATTATCGAGAAAAGCACGGGATCGAAGTGGAAGATATACCCGATGTGACCAAACGTAAGGACTGGCTGAAAAACGAAGTACTCTGGCATGACTGGAAAGGGATCGCTCGTGCGTTAGAAAAAAATGATTTTTCTTTGAGTACGCGACAATATAGTTTGACGAAAAAAGATGAGTCTGAATTGTATGAGTTGGCGGTCGATTTTGGGGCGGCTTTGGGGATCGAGCATTTACCCAAGTATCAGTTAAAAAAATTGAATGCCAAATACGAGTATTTAACGAAAAAAATCACCTAACGATGGACGAATGTGTCCTTAGAGAGGAAGGGTTTTGTGAACGAACGATTGGTTTTATTTTTTCCACCGTATAAGAAAAGCCAATTCTATCAATTGATGGGGGCTTTTTTTGCGGAACGGGTGTATCAGCAGCAATTTCCGTACTTAGTCAATGATGAGAACTGCTACTGGTACGTGATTCTTGATGACGAAAAACGGGTGACTGCTTTTTCTTATTATGAAAAAGGCGCCAACAAAGTGGAGCTAGGGGAATTTTATGAAAAAGATCCAGCCGCTCAATTTAAAAAGTTTCTTTTACGGAAAATGCTGGTGGATATCAGCCGCAACTACCCAGAAGCAGAGATTCTCGCTTCTAGTAACCAGCCTAGTGAAATTGCACTTTTGGAGTCAAAAGGGTTTGCGGTTTATCGACAAACAAAAAATTATTCATTTCTAAAAAGGAGTGTAGTCCCTCATGAGCGATATCGATTTTCCAGTGTTAGCGGCGAAGCTGATCCCAGTCAGCAAGATTCACGCGAATACATATAATCCCAACACCGTGGCTGCTCCAGAAATGGATTTACTGGAACTGTCGATTCGAGAAGATGGCTTTACGCAGCCATTGGTTTGTTACCACGATAAGGAGCAAGACAAGTATATTTTGATCGATGGGTTTCATCGGTACATCGTAGCAAAAGACCGCTTGGAATTGCCAAGTGTTCCGGTCACGGTGATCGATAAGCCATTTGAGAATCGCATTGCTTCAACGATTCGCCACAATCGAGCACGTGGTACCCATGGTATCGAGAAGATGGGAAACATCGTGCAGCAGTTGGTAGCTAACGAGTGGTCGGATGAACGAATTGCCAAGGAATTGGGGATGGACCGCGAAGAGGTCTTTCGCTTTAAGCAGCGTTCAGGTTTGAAAAGTGCCTTTTCTAACCATGAATTCAGCAAGTCTTGGATTGAGTTTGAAAAAAGATACTACAAAGGCAAAAAAGAGACCTGAGAGGTTGAAAAAACTATTTAAAAAAGCTATCTATTAGAAGATAGCGATTCGTTAATAATTCTTTTTAAATTTTGAATAGGTGTTTTTTACAACGATAACGATCAAATTGACCACCATCGACAAGCAAAACGTCCCTAAGAGAATAGCTAGGATCACACCTAATGCGTCTCTTAGAAAGCTGAAGATCGCTTCAATGATAAACATGGTTTTTCCTCCTTTTCTCATCGTCTATTTTTTCTGACAATTGCAAAAACAGCTTCCTTGAGCAATAACTACCCAAAGACTTTGCCCTGCGGGGTACAAGCCTCAGTTTCTTGAGAACTCGTCGCTTCAAAATTGAGTATACTTTGTAAATAATGAAAAAACGTTTCTATTTTTTACAATCGGAGAAAAAATCGGAAATGTTAAGAATAACGACATCTTTTCTGATTTTTCCTCGGTTTTTATGAATAATCGTATCAGGTTGCATAAAAAAAGTAAAATGATAACAAAAAATCGAATCGAGAAAAAAGATACTATTTCGTAACTTTATAACCGTAAGCGAATTCAAAAACCTTGCTGCACCAAGTCTTTAAAACGTAAAGATTTGGTGCAGCTCTTTTGTTTCCCGCTGTGACGAGGGTTACAAAATGACTGACATTATTTTTCCGTAAAAAGCATCATTGCATAAAAATCAATGCGGATTAAAACCGTTTTATAACAAAGATAGTAAGCGCATTTTTAGCTCGACGACAAAATTTTTTGTGATGCTGGGAGAAAGCATCAGTGGATGTTTTGACAATAAGCCAATCGACATGTGGGGATCAGGTAAAGGAAGCGAGACGATTTTTACTCGAGCATGAGTTTGCTCAATGATGGAACGAGGGATCAGACTGCAGTATCCAGTTCGTTCGATCAAGTAAGGAATCGTACTGATATTGCTGACAGACTCCCAATGGATCGAAGGAACCTGATTGTCAAGATAGCTTTCAATTTTTGTGCGAGCTGGACAGTCAGACTTGGAACGATAGAGATGGCTCCCTTCAAGATCGGCTAGCTCATTGATGATTAATGGGTTTGAGATTGAGGTAATGCAGCAAAGCTCTTCTTGAAACAATTCCTCGTAAGCAAAATGTTTCTCGTGAGGAAGTGAGCATAAGGCGAAATCAATTCGGTTTTCATTTAGTGCATTGGCTAATTCTAGTGTTGAGCCCACGACGATCTCGAAGTTTATTTTTGGATAGTGCTGCGAAAAATCGTGAAGCAGTGCAGGCAAAACCAAAATGTCATAGGGGTGAAGGATGCCCATCCGCAACGAATACTCGACCGTATGGGAAGCATTGATCAACTGTTCTTTGACCCGCTCCCAGTGGGCAATCAGTTCGGGTACTTCCTGTTTCAACAATTCGCCTTCCAAGGTCAATACATTGCTTTTTCCTTCCAAAAATAACGCTACTTCTAATTCGTTTTCTAACTTTTTGATATGGTTCGTAACGGTCGACTGGGCATAGTTTAGTTTGGCGGCAGCTCTAGTAAACGTACCTTCCTCGACGATTGTTTTGAAGGATTGCAGCTCCTTGATAAAATCCACGTTTGTTCCCCTCTCTTTTTACCTATTATACAAAAAAGGAGCGGGGAGAAAATTTCTTTTTTTTCTAGTAAATAAAAAAAATAGATACAAAATGTAGTGACCCCAAAAAGTTAGACTTTTATGGAGTGGAGAAATCCACTCCTTTTTTGTACGATAAAATTAACTGTTAGACAGCTGTTTTTACAGCTTCTCGAAACTGAACCGGACTTCGCCAATTTAATTTCTTTTTGATGCGTTTATGGTTGTAATAATAGATATATTGGTCAATTTTTGTTTTCAATTCATCTAAACTCCGATAGACTTCTCCATGAAAAATCTCTTGCTTTAATAAACCAAAGAAGTTTTCCATAGGTGAGTTATCTAAACAATTCCCTTTACGAGACATACTCTGGAAGATTTTATGCTGCTTCAATTTATTCTTATAAGCATTCATTTGATAGGCCCATCCTTGATCTGAATGGAAGGTTCTACGAAATGGACAATCATTTGTCATCTGGATTGCTTCTTCTAATCCTTCCATTATGGCTAGTGCGTTTGGTTTTTCAGAAATCCGATAAGATAGAATTTCACTATTGTAGAAATCCATGAAAGGATCTAAATACAGCTTTTTCTGACGAACGACACCTGTGGTGTCTACTTCATAATACTTAAACTCTGTGGTATCAGTTGTAATTTTTTGGTGACAGATATTTGTATAAAACCGACGATGAATACGATTTTTGGCGACAGTGCCAACCTTCCCACGATAAGAATTGTACCGTCGAGATTTTCGAGTGTAAGACTTTACTTCGATACCTAGTTTTTTTATCAGACGTTGAATCTTCTTTTTATTGACATGAATCCCTTGATTCTCTAATTCTTTTTTTAGTCGCAGACAGCCATAGTCTTTATGCTCCTTGCGAATTTCAATCATTTTTTCTTCAATTTCTTGGTCTGGGTTTGGTCTGTCAAACCGTTTCTGCCAATACATATAGGTTGCTTTAGGAAATTTCAATGTTTCAAGAAGCTCAACTAGTTTGAATGATCCTCGGAGGCTGGCGATGATTCGTGCGATTGATTCTTGCGTCTTTGCTGGGCTTCCTGTTTTCGCAGCTTCCTCAACTCTTTTAAAAAGGCATTCTCAATTTGAAGGGATCGGACTTGCTTTTCTAATGCCTTGATACGATCGCGTTCTTCAGTTGTTGTATTTTCTTTTTTGTTTTCTTTTTTTCTAGTCAAAGTAAGTGGTCGCCCTTTCTCTTTTGAGAGCCCCTCAATACCTGCTTCTCTGAAATTACGCATCCAATTGGCAATAAGCGCAGGGTTGTTCATTTCTAAAGTGCTAGCAACTTCTCGATAGGACATCTCACTTGTTTGATATAACTCTAGCGCATTTAACTTAAATTGAACAGAATATTTCTGATTTTGATGCTTTCTCAATAGACCTTCCTCTCCGTATTCACGATAGACATTCACCCAATTACTTACTTGAGACTTGCTTGAAATACCGTATTTGTTGGCAAGATACCGATATCCGCCCACGCCACTAAGATATTCTTTAACGATTTTTAGTTTTAATTCAAAAGGATATTTTGCCATACAAATAGCGACCCCCAAAAGTTAGATTTTTGGTCTAACTTTTGGGGGTCGCTTCAAAAGTTATTTAAAACATGCAGTCTGTTTTTACCGTCTGTTTCTTTGTTTTTAAAATAACGATTTTCACATGTGGGGCTAAGAGTAGCCGCTAAAATTTCATTCATTAAAAAATCCACGAAGCAGGCAACTTTTCAGGGATTACGAACAGCACATAAAAACAAGACAGTGGCTTTCTCCGCTGCGCTTGAATGGAAAAGCGTTTATTAGGAGAGGAATCTTGCAAAAAAGGTCTGATTTTTTTCTGATGTGAAAAAAATAGACACGCTAAGAGAAAAGAAAAATGGATACTTAGGAAAGGGTCAAAATAGCAAACCGCGCAATGAAAAACTGGTGGCGATTCCTTCAAGAAGGCCGTCAGTTTCCTTAGGTCAACGAATCGGTGTGATTCTTGGCTGAATCAGCTGTTCAATCGTTTTGTGGATGATCGTCCAGTCCGAAAGGGTGGGGACATTGGAAATGCGCAGTTGCTGAAATTTGGTGTTGCTTTTCAGATGCAAGTCAAAATTGCTGACGATCAAATCTATTTCCCGATGGATCAATTCTTGTTCATCAGGAGCCACTTCAAAAAAGTAACTGATTTCTGTATGGTCGTTTTTAAATAATTCCGTTGATGCGGCTAAGAAAGCATCTAATCCAGCACCGCCTTGAAAAGCAAAGGCTACTTTGAGGTGTTTTTTCAGCTGGGGATTAGGCGCTAACTCGCTTAACAAAGTCAATGTGACTGCGATATGTTCCAAGTGAGTAAAGGAAAAGAAGCGGCTTTGATCGTTGAAGGGTTTCAACCACTCATTCCAAGCAAGGTAATCCGTCTTGAATGTTGTTTCAACAAAGGCTTTGATCTGCGGATCAGCAAACTCATAATTGGCAGAAATCATCGTCAGCAGGCGAAGATTCACGAGATACGCGATGATCTTGTGGGCGGCTGCAGGTGGAATAGCGACGCCAGATTTCTCTAAAAAGGCAGCCGCTTCTGCAATAATTTCTGGTCTTTCTGTATGGTGAAAAATGTAATCCGCATCGCTTTCGCCGTTGATGTCCATCGTACTATAGGAAAGACAATGGAGCGCATTGACAAAGATCCAAAGCAGTTCTTGTTGCGGCAAGTGGATGATTCGGTATTTTTTCAAGTAATGTTCGTTTAATATTTCTGAGAAAATAGCGAAGCGTTCTTTCTCCAATAGATTGCGTTCTAAAGACGGCGGCAAGGTCAAAAAGTAAGAATAGCGCCACCTACGCTTGGCGATACTTAGCCACAGAGCAAGTCTGTAATGGCTGTAATGCAAATCTTTCGTGTTGGCTTCCTTGGCTTTTTGGACCAGCAGGCGGGCATCCGCGGGACTATCCTTATCTAAAATCGTGCTATCGCCATAAGCAGAAAAAAAGACGAACAGACAAAATCGGATGTCCGCTTCGGTACCAATAAAGTCAAGATGATTCGTGGCAATAGTTACAGAATAGGTTTGCAACGACTTGTTCATGTAGCTGATCGTCCGTAAAAGATGACTGCGAGAATAACCGAATTCAATCGTTGCTCGGTGAATAGAGTATTTTTTATTATCAATAATACTCGTCATGATTTTAAACTCCAGCGTTTCCATCCCCAGGTATTGGATGGCAGAATTGATGGAAGCGTTCGGCGCATAAGCGATCGAGACGATGTTCGTTTCTGAGAGTGTGATCTTGACCAGTTCCTTTGGCAAACTGTCACTTAAAATACTCAGCTCTTTGGTAACTGTAGGCAAAGATAGCCCTAGTAATGTCGCTAATTCTTGTGGATGATACCCTGTCGGTGCAGCATTTAGCACTTGTAAGATTTTTACTTGTCGAGAAAATGCTTTGTCCCGATGCAAGTTGATAGATAAATTTTCTAACATTGAAGTCACCACCTATCCATTGAAATTACGCTCGTTTTAAGTAAATTATATAATACTCTGCGCCAATCAAGAAGTCTTATCCCTTGAAAATTGGCGGATTTCATGTTAATGGTGCGCCGCATGTTTCATCGAGTGTGAAGTAGTCATTGAAAACAGCTTTTTTAGAAAAAACAACCTTGCCAGTTGCAGACCTAAAACGCTTGGATAGATTGGTACAAAGATAAGTGTGAATAACGTTGGGGAAAAGAAAAAGGAGAAAAAACGAAAATGAAAAAACGCGTAGTTATAAGTAAGAGCGCTTTAGTAGGGATGCTGATTTTAGGGACAACCTTTCCAAGCACATGGCCGATCGCTCAGGCAACAGAAACACAACAAACAGAGCAGCAAACACCATCAATAGACTCCACCGAGATTCAACAGGAAGCATGAATACAGGAGAAACAAGCAGTGTCTTGCTAAGTGTGACAGGGATCCTATTCTTAATCGGCGGGCTGGTGTTCTTGCATCGTAAGAAATCATGGAGAAAACAACAATAGGATCAATAGAAGAGCCAGAAGAATAAAACATACAGGACGAACAAGCTGGATGAATTGCTTTAAGAGAACAAATATCGATCTTTAAGCAATCACAAACATCAGCAATGTTCGCCCTGTTTTTTATATAGTGAGCAGCCGAGAGTACTAAGTTCAGCCAGCACGTGTATTTATGAAATGACCTCATCCTTCTCCAGACTAAGATAGCGATAAAAAGTCGAGCGCTTTAAGCCTGTTTGGGCACAGATATCCACAACGGCTTTTCCTTCCTTTTGATAAAGGTGCAATGCGTGTTGGATCAGTGCGGGATCGATTCGTGGACGACCGCCAATATTTCCTCTAGCACGTGCGGATTCTAAGCCTCCTTTGGTCCGTTCAACGATGATGTCTCGTTCGAATTGGCCGAAGGCTTGGAAAACAGTCATCATTAATTTTCCTTGAGGGGTTTGTGTATCAAAATTTTCTTTGATACTGATGACTTTTACGCCTTTCTTTTCAAAAAAGTAGACGAGATCAATCAGGTCTTTGGTACTTCTTCCTAGCCGCGAGAAACTTTCAATAATGATTTTATCGTTTTCTTTCACTCGTTTTTTTAGTTTATTTAATTCAGGACGATTTGCGCGTACACCACTGATCTTTTCAGTATAAATTTTGTTGCATTCATACCGGTCAAGTAAATCCAATTGACGAGAGAGATCCTGTTGTCTTGTGGATACACGGGCGTATCCATAAACCATATTTGTCATACAAATTCCTCCAGTTGCACAAAAAGAGTCTACATAGAGAATACCTTGTTTGTTCACTTAAGTACATATTCTAACACCAACTTAAATAAATTTGGGAAATAGGAAGGTTTTTTTATAGACGCAAATATTGTACTATAGAAAAGAAACCAGTCGGTGAAGGAGAAACACGGAGGGCAAAATGAGAGAATTGCAGTTAAATTTTATGCTAAACAAAACGACCGTTCGATGGCTTCAAATGTTAAATACCTTTGAGCGAGAACGGACTTGTTCCATCGCAAGTTTAGCCAACAAGCTTGATGTGACCCAACGGACGATCAGCTCTGACATCAAGGAATTGAAAACCTATCTGCAGGAGGCAGCGGAATTTACTCTTGAAGCCAATGGCTATCATTTTAGGGAAACTGATCCGAAAAGATACTTGTCTCAAAAAAAGGAGCTTGTTGCAGAAGAAGGCATGTATCAAATCGTGGAAGCCATTTTCCACGGGGAATTCTGTTCGGTTGAAGAGTGGGCGCAGCGCTTATATGTATCAGAAAGTACGATACGTCGTTATTTGAATACCGCTTCTGCGACGTTACGAAAGTATCATTTAGAGTGGATCTTGCAACCGGTCAATTTGAGTGGATCAGAAGCCAATATTCGCAAGTTTTTTAAAGATTTTTATTATGAATCAGATGTCACGCCGCATACGCTCTTGCCCCCAAAGAACTGATTGCGTTAGTCAGTGATGCCTTCTCAAAAATTCCCACAGCGCTGGTGAATACAGGCGTTTCTCCGAGTGATTTTTATTATAGTTTGTATATTGCGATCAAGCGCTATCAACTGGGAAAGACCGTTCAGATTCCTCGATCGTTGGCAGCAATCGTCGAAACGCATGAGGCGTTTGCCGTAATGAAGAACTTAGCGCCTAAAATCGAAGCGCTATACCGAGTAAGACTACCGCAACAAGAAATGATGTGGCTTTATTTAGTGACCGTGATGAAACGGACTTTGACCGAGCCTGAAAAAGAGCAGCAATTCGTTGCAGCGTTTGGGCTGTATCCTGAACTCGAAGAACTGAGTCAGCGCTTCGTTCAGGAATGGGGCATTTCCTTTCAAGAGCCCCAACAGGTCCAGACGATGATCCACGCCTTTTTTCTGTCAAAGAAAATCAATGAGCAGCTGGCGCCCGTTTTAAATCATTTGCTAACAGAAGTAAAAACTGAAGCGCAAAAGCATGGTTCTGCTGCTTATCAAAAAAATCTGGCATTTATGAAGCAACACCAAGCGATTCTAGGATTCAAACAGGAGTATCTGTCAGATATTTGTGCCGCACTGACCCTTTATAGCGAAGCAATTAGGGAGCTTTATGCACAAAAAGTCAAACGGATTGCGTTGATAATAGAAGGTGATCTCTATGCCTGTCACACGATCCGTGCGCGCTTTTTGCGTTATGTCGGCAATGATCATCGGGTATTCTTTCCAAAAATCAATGAATTGACGAGCGATTATTTGAAGGAAAAAGCCATTGATCTTGTGGTCACGAATTATAGTGAATATTTATCAGAGTTCATCTTATCGACTGATTCTCTTTTACTCAAAGCAATTCCCGATCATCAAGATTGGCTAAGAGTGATTGAAAAAATCGATCCTCAGTTAGGGCAAGCGTTAAGCGTTCCCACAACCTGATACACGTGTTGCAACACAGCCTGACGAGGACATATGTGGATAGATCAAAGAGAAAAGCCGCAACCGTTACGATCGACGGGTGCGGCTTTTATTCGTTTGTCTAATAAAAAAGGGAGTTAGCTGAAAATATGCCCACTGTTCCTGAATAACAAAAGATTGGGTTGTTTTGGTGAAAGAACAGCCTATGCTCAAATAATTAGTTGGCATTTACTAGTTTATCAAAAATCGCTTCAAAGGTTTTGAACGTATCACTATCTAACTGACAAAGCCATAAAAGGTAGCTTTTTTCTTTGAATGTCCATTCGATTGAAGGGTAAGAGGCAATCAAGGCATGGTATTTCTCTCGTTGTTCACTGGTAGCTAATAACCACCGCTTCTCAAAAATCTTTTTCTCTTCCATTTTTTATCTATCCCCCATAAAGAAACGTTGCCTGAAACTTCACTAACGGGCAACGTAAATCTAATGATACGCAGATCTATATTTAGTATACCAAAGAAAAATGAATTTTTTTAGAAGATGTGTAAAATTACAAGGAATTTCTTTTATTTTGCTTTTTTCTGACATTTTTTATAGAAAAGAAGCATTCTGTTGAAGATAACTGTTGATAAAAATGTTTCTGACAATGCTAAGAATGAGTAGGCAGAAACCTTATATCCTTCTTATTGAGTCAAGTGGCTACAGGTAATAACAAAAATGGACGATCCTTTTTAAATCATAAGGAATCGTCTTTTTTTATAACGCTTTTTTTTGCACAAACTTTCAAAATGCCTTATTTGAAAAGAAAATGAAAATCAATTTATTCACACAGGTTTGCAAATCTTGATTTATTGCTCGATGAGCAACCATGTTAAATTTAACCTCGATTAAAACAATAAAATTTCGTCAAAAAAACATCTTTTTTTAAATCTTATCTATGATATTTAGTGAGTTTCTATCGAATAGGTTGTTCCGATAAGGTCTAAGACAGATTTTTTTGAGGGAGTAAGAAAGGACGCGTGATAAAAACTGAAATGAATCTTTAACGTACGAAAGAATAGAGCAGCAGGGGTGACTTATGAATAACTAATTTCGTGATGAAGTCACAGGTTTGTTATTGATCAGTTATCGGACAATGTTCTCCGTTCTAGCAGCGGTGATTGGCTCAGAAGAAAATGCGAAGTCATTCTATGACAAACTACCTGATGAGGAAGGATGAATTCGTACAAGCATCATTAACCGGAGAACATGAAGAAATACAACGATAGAAAGATATATAGGTTGAGTTGGAAGGGAAAATAAAATGAAAAACAATTTTAAATTGAAAGCAACAGGTTTATTACTCGTTTGCCAAATGACTTTATCATCATTACCAGTGGTAGCGATGGCACAAGAGCACGAGGATTTGGAAGAAAATTATAACATAGAAAAACTAGTGGATGGGTTAGAAGAGAAGCAGCCAGAGGCAGCAAAACAAGCTGAAAATGAGCCAGTCGATCCACAAGAACAGCATTTAGCACCAGATGATACTCAAAAGTCAGAAGCCAGGGATATGACGGACACAAACGCATTCTCTGAACAAGTACTACAGATGAATACTCAAGGAAGCCCCATCTATTCTTTGAAGGGTCTTAACAAAAGAGAAACACTCAATACAACTGGAAGTAGTGCTTATATTTTTAATGTATGGATAGAGGAAGATGCGAATGGGTTACCTGTATTCAATCATGATATCAGTAAGCATTTCATAAATTATGGCGCGAGGGTTACATTTAGCAATGGACAGTCGGCTCAGACATTTAAAAATGCTGCGACAGGTTCCCATATGATTTGGCAAGTAAATTTAAATGACCAATTGAGACCGAGACGTGGTGATACTTATACGATCAGAGATCTTAATCCATCAGGTAATCCGATCCATGCGGCAGCTACCGGCGTCTTGATGGAAGATCGCTATTATGAAGATGATCGCCAATTCGGGCAAAGTGTCTATGATCTTTTTGTAGGGGATACTTTTGAGCAACTACAAGAAGGTGTAACACAGCAAATAATTGCATCTACAAGAAGTAACTTAGAGGATCAAATGTTTCCTAATGAAGAGAAGCAAAGATTGTTAGGACTTTTAAGTTCAGCAGAGGATATTTTAGCCAACCAGAAAATTAGCGACACCACTTTAAATGGTCTAACGACTGAATCGACACAAGCAAGCGGTGAGGCTGAACCAAACGCGACGATTTCCATTCGCGTTGGAGAAACAGAACTTGCAAGTGGACGTGTAGGAAGTGATGGCAAGTATAGCGTAACGATTGAAAAACAACAAGCGGGCACCGTGGTTACTGCGCAAGCAAGATTAGGCGATATCGAATCAAATATTGCCGAAACAACCGTTATTAGAGAAGGAATTGATGAAACAACGATTTCTAAGCTAAATACTGACTCCACAAGTGTGACGGGAACCGCAGAGCCAAATGCGGAGATCACGATCAAAGCTGGTGATACCGTGATTGCAAATGGACGTGTAGGAAGTGATGGCATCTATTCGTTAACGATTGAAAAACAACCAGCAGGTACCGTAGTCACTGCGCAAGCAACCTTAAATGGCATTTCATCAAATATCGCAGAAACCATGGTTGAGCGAGCAACGATCGCCGAAACAACCTTGAATGAAGTGACAACCACAGACACGACTGTTAGTGGAACAGCCGAACCCAATGCACAGGTGGAAATCACGATTGGTGATGAAACCAAGAATGCCACTGTCGATAGTGATGGGAAGTTTGCAGTAGAGATTGATCCGCAAGCAGCAGGAACCATGATTACTGCGCAACGATTGAATGGTCGTTAAGTAGTGTGCCAGAGTGAAGAACAAATACTACTCGTCCATAGAAACGAATGGAAAAGACGTGTGCGGCGTTCGAGTGCCGCACACGTCTTTTCAGTTATAGAAGGAGCTTTTTTCGGTGTTTTGCAACGCAAAATTATGGATGATTTTTGGGTTGATGATTTTCAAGAAATTGTTCCAATCATCTGCATCTGGGATCGATTTTATTAGGAGGCATTCAACATCCAGAATATACTCTTCCAAATACTCTGCGTAATTCGTCACGACTAGATCAATCTTGTTTCGTTCCACATAATCCAAAGAAAACTCACTGGAATCAGGGAATTGTAAAACATGATATCGACCAAAATATTTTACAGCAAAAGCATTGATGTGAAGGCAAATATGCGCATCCCCTTCTAAAAGAAAGGCGATCCGGCGTGGGTTGCCCCAGTATTTTTCTTTTAATCCTTCAAAGTACAAAGTGAAGCGGGCACTGATTGCTGGCAGAGCGGTCGCTTCAAAGAGAGGCTCTCTAAGAAGAAACCGTGTATTTTCCTCATACTCTTTAGGGTATTGTGTTTGTGCGTAATTGGAAATTTCTTCCATGCTTTGATTGTAGGTAGGCGAAATCAGCTGCTTTATTTTTTCCGTAATAAAGAAAGAATGGAGAAAAACAAAATCTCGGGACTGATCATGATCGGAAATCTGCTGGAGCTGGCAAAAATTGGCAGTCAGTTCTTTTAGCTCAGGCCAATGGTCAAAGCGGGTAACAAATGATATTTCCCTGAGATAGTTGTTTATCCCGCGGTTACTTGCTAGTAGAGCGAAAAGATAGACCAGCTCCTCTGACGGTAAAGACAAGGAAAAAGCGGTTTGGAGTCGTTGATTGAGGGGCTGGATTTCTTGGAAGAGTTCATCTGCCAAGACGATCTTTTTTAATTGTTCGGAGACAACGACAGTTTCTCCCGCTTGATAACGCTCAAGGATAATATACAACCAATAACTGATATACCAAAATGAAGCCGTATTATTGGTTTTGCCGCGTATATTGCGAAAAAAATCTAAGACGATATTTTGCACAGCAATGGTTGGACGTACCGTATGAGGCGTAGCATCCGACTCATAATAAAAGGCATGGAAAAATTTGCGAATATCCGCTTCTGATCCGATCAGACGGAAATTCTTATGATCAACAGATAACTGAAAGGGCTTTAGGGCTTTTTCAAAAAGTGTCAAATAGCGTAAAAGGGAACTCTCAGAAAGATAAAAATAGTCTGCCCATTCGGAGACTGTCCGATATTCTCCCTTAAACAGATGCTCAAGAATAACGAATAACGGTTCATTTTGAAGGAGCGCTCGTTTTCGTTCCAGATATTCTTTCGGTAGTAATTCATGAAGAGAATAGCCATTCGACGTGGATTCGATCATTAGCGTACTTCCAAAGTAGCTCCGTAGCCCCTCCATATCATAAATGATCGTGCGCCGCGAACTCTGGACAGCTTTTGACAACTCACGATTCGAAAGGGTCTTATGCCGTTCCAAAAGATTCAATAGTTTCAACCAACGATTGGTGGTCGTAGAAGTAATAAACGTCATCTGAAAATTTTTCATTCGTAACACTCCCATACGGTCTGTTTGATGGATCATCGCTCACGTCTGATTATGGAATATGGATACGGGCAAGGCAAGGGAAAGGTTTTTGGTACCTAACAAGTGTTTCTTGTATAGGAACACATGCGCTACTTGGGGATGAAAAGCAAATAACCGAAAGGGCCAACGATTCGTCTTAAACATCGTTGGCCCTTTCGGCTTTTTCATCAAGCTGTTGCAAACTGGCTGTTATATAGTTGGGCGTAAAGGGAATCTTGTGCCAGTAATTCTGTGTGGGAGCCTTTTTCGACGACGGAGCCGTCTTTCATCACTAAGATCAAGTCAGCGTTTTTGATGGTAGAAAGACGATGGGCGATGATAAAGCTGGTTCGTCCTTGGGTCAAACGATCCATCGCCGTTTGGATCATTTGTTCCGTCCGCGTGTCGACACTGGAGGTGGCTTCATCAAGGATCAGGATCGTTGGGTCTGCTAAAATCGCCCGAGCGATCGTCAATAATTGTTGTTGTCCTTGTGACAGTTCGCTTTCGGAACCAATGACGGTATCGTAACCGTTGGGTAGGGTCCGCACGAAGTGGTCGCATTGGGCGGCTTTGGCGGCAGCCAAGATGTCTTCTCGAGTGGCATCGGGATTGCCATAAGCGATATTTTCAGCGATGGTTCCTTGGAATAGCCACGTATCTTGCAGCACCATACCGAATTTTTTCCGTACTGCTGGTGCCGAAAAGGACATCATGTCTTGATCGTCCAGCAAGATCTTCCCACCATTCAATGGATAAAAGCGCATCAAAAGATTGATCATGGTGGTTTTTCCAGCACCTGTTGGTCCAACGATCGCGACCGTTTGTTTTGGTTTGACGGAAAATTCGACGTTTTCCATCAAGAGTTTTTCCTTGCTGTAGCCAAAGGAGACGTGTTGAAAATCGATTTTTCCTTTGATGGTTTGTGGAACTGGCAGTTGTTGGGTCGCAGTTTCTTCTTCAGGATAATCAAGGATCTCAAAAATTCGTTCGAGAGATGCTAAGGCACTTTGCAAGGTGTTCATAATGTAAGAGGCTTGCGTGATCGGTTCAGACACTTGGTTGATGTATTGCAGATAGGCTTGTACGAGACCAATGGATAATTGCCCTTGCAACACCATCAGACCACCAACGACGGCGCTTAAGATAAAGCCGATTTGATTGATAAAGCGCACGAAAGGATTGATAGCTGCACTGACGAACTGTGCTTTTCGAAAGGCTTTAAATTGCGCTTCACTCAATTCCGCCATTTCCGCTTCAACGGCAACTTGTTGGTTGTAGGATTTGATCAGCGGATTTGCGGTATAAAACTCTTCCGCACGACTGCTGACTGCACCTAATGTTTCTTGGTTTTTGGTAAAGTAGCTCAAGTTTTTTCGTGCGAGAACGGTAGTCACAAAAGCACTCAAAAGCAAAATCAGGACCACGCCGATCGTCAGTAATGGGCTGAGATAAAGCATGGCGATCAAGCCGAAGGTAATGCTGATGGTTGCGGTGATCAATTGCATCAAACCAACTTGCAAGACTTCAGATACTTTATCTAAATCGAGAATCACTCGGCTTAAAATATCGCCAGTATGGTGTTTGTCGTAAAAACTGATAGGCAGGCGATTGAATTTGTCACTGATTTGTTTGCGTAAAGTCAAGGTCAGGGTTTCACTGACACTGGCCATCGTATACTCTTGCAGCAAGGAAAAGAGACTGATCAAAAGCCACGTTCCCGCTAAAAGGACGACTGGACCTAAAATACTTTGCCAAAAATCATTGATCTGCCAGCCTTCTTGTTGAAACAAGGCAATCAGATTATCCAGTCCACGCCCCAAGATCAAAGGGGCGATGGACATTAGTAAGGAAAAGAACAAGGCGGAAGCGATAATCAGTAGAAAGCGGGCTTTTTGTTCCATCAGCAAACGCAGCAAGCGTCGGCTTGTATGTTTCATGTTTTTTGGGGTATCCATTGTTTGTTTACTCATCCTTCATTCCTCCCATTCCTTGAGATGAGGCAAACTCTTGATAAGTTTGGCAATTGCGTAATAATTCTTCGTGGGTTCCTTTACCGACCATTTTGCCGTTATCCAAGACAATGATTTGATCGGCATTTTTGACGGTCGATACCCGCTGAGCCACGATAATGACGGCGGCATCTTTCGTGTATTCTTTCAATGCACGCCGCAAGTTGGCGTCTGTTTGATAATCCAAAGCAGAAAAGCTGTCGTCAAAGAAGTAGATTTCTGCTGGCTTTGTCAGCGCTCGGGCAATACTCAATCGTTGCTTTTGACCGCCAGAGAAATTGCTGCCTTTTTGAGCAACTGGACTTTCATAACCTTCAGGCAAGCCTTCAATAAATGACTTGGCTTGAGCAACTTCAGCGGCTTTTGCCATCGCCTCATGGGTTGCTGGACGATTGCCGAAACGTAAGGTTTCTTGAATCGTGCCGCTAAGCAAGAGCGCTTTTTGCGGGACATAACTAATTTGGTCCCGTAATTCGGCTTGTGAGATCTCTTTGATGTTGCGGCCAAAAAGCGTGATCGAACCAGCAGTCACATCTTTGAAACGCAACAGCGCTTTGGCGATGGTGCTTTTGCCAGAGCCAGTTCCGCCAACGATCGCTGTCGTTTTGCCTCGGTGGATCTCAAAACTGATATCTTCTAAGACAGGTTCTTCGGCGCCTTCATACGTAAACTGCACGTGATTGAAAGCTGCGATCGTTTCTGACACGGCGGTCTTATTTAAGGTTTGGTCACCGTCGATCAAATCAATTGGTTCTTCCAAAACTTCTGTGATCCGTTGCAAGGAAGTCAAGCCTTTAGGCACCATCACGATCACCATCGCTGCCATAGTCAAAAACCAGAGACTCAGGATCGTGTATTCGATGATGGCAGTAATACTACCAATAGCAAGGTGGCCCTGCAGACTTTGATAGCCGCCGTAGACAAGGATAGTCGAAATCGAGAGTCCCATTACTAAATTGACGGTCGGATTCAAGACAGCAAAGAGGCGATTGACTTGGATCATGGTTTTCGCATATTCCGTCAGTGTTTGATCTGTCCGTTCTTTTTCGTAAGCAGCTTTGTCGAATGCTCGAATCACCCGAGCGCCAGTAAAGGTTTCTCGTAAGATCCGCATCATTTTATCGACTAGTTTTTGCGTGATTTGTGATAATGGGATCGCTTTGCGAATCACTCCATAAGCGATCATTGAAAAACATAGGATCGCTACGATTGGGACCCAAATCATCCGTAAAGAGACGGTGCCGGTTAGAAAAATTGAAGCAGCGACGATCATTGGGGCTGGCAAAATCATTTGCAGCGCCATCATCAAAATTTGTTGGATGTTGTTGATGTCGCTGGTGGTACGTGCCAGCAAAGTGGGCGTACCATAGCCATCAACGGCGGATACAGAGAGTTCTTGTGTTTTTTTGAAAAGGCGCATCCGCAAAAAATGCCCGAATTTTCCTGAAAGGTGGGCAGATAAATAACTACCGCCTACAGAGACGATCACGGTGCCGATGGCAATGGCAAACATCCACCAGCCATTGTGCCAAATGGCTGTCGTGTCGACTTTCAAGATCCCTTCATCAATGATTTTTGCCAAAAAATACGGCAACAAGAGTGTGCCGAAGGATTGGACCAGCATCAAAAGAAATAAACTGAAAAAGAAGCGTCGTTCTTCTTTATAAAATAACTGTAATTGTTTCATGATTTCCCTCCAAAAATGTCGTTCTATGGTAGAATAAACTGTAACGTTACGTTACAGTCAAGCAAGGAGTGAAATTTTTTTGAAAAAACAATTGACCATCAGTGAGATGTCCGCTTATGCTGGCGTGAGTCGGCGCACATTGATTTATTACGATCAGATCGATTTATTCAAACCGCAATCGATTGGTGAAAACGGCTATCGCCACTACGGCTTTGAACAATGCCTTGAGTTAGACGTGATTTTGCTCTTGCGTTCTTTAGACATGCCCCTGCAAGACATTCGACAATTTTTGAAAAACCGCAACCCTGAATACACGCAAAAGGAACTTGTGGAACGGCGAGGAGAAGTTCGTGCCAAAATCGCTGCGCTGCAAGAATTGGAACGAACCTTCGATCACTACATCCAGCGCTATGAAAAAGTACAGAAAGCCGATTTTGAGACCTTTACGATAGCGCACCACGAAGCAGAGGCGTTTATCGTTTCCGAAGAGATCGCTGGCGATGATCCAGAATCTGCTTATCAAGTGTACGCCCGTTTTTATCCGCTAGTGGATTATAAAGATGCCTTCAGTGGCTACCCCATCGGCTTTTTAAGTGCTGGAACGACATTAGAGGATCAGACCTTTCACGCATCGCCTTATCGGGCACTGATCTTGATTCCCCAAGATCGGCTGCATCTCTATCCTGAAAAGCTGATCATCACGCGTCCTACTGGCACGTATGTGTCTGGGTTTGTCAGTGAGGGAGAGGAGCAAATTGCTGCTTTTACCCATCGCATCCAAGCCTTTCTAAAAGAGAATCAGTTAAAGATCGATGGCGATGTTTGGGAATTGTTATGGCAAGATGAAGTCTTTACCGCCCAAAAAGAATTGCAGATATTTGAAGTGATGGTTCCAGTGAAGGCTGAGTAATGGACGAGGCACGCGTATCTGTAGGAACCGAAAATCAAGATACGCAATCGCAATGGTTGTTGCGGGCTTTTCAATGGAAGCAAAATAGAAGCAAAGGAGATGGATGAAGCCAGATCGTATCCCTACAAAGAGCCCTGGGAAGCGTTGAAATTCCCATTTTCCTTTTTTCTCGTTATACTTGAAAGAACAGATGAGAAAAAAGGGGAAATTTTAATGAAAAAAGAAACAGGATTACGCTCGCTTTATGCGTTGATTGGTGTCGCCATTTTAGGATTCGGGGCGGCATTGCTGCGGGTCGGCGGAGTAGGGCTAGACCCATACACAGCTGCCAATATCGGTGTCGGCGAGCTACTAGGGTTATCCCTTGGGGTCTATCAATTGATGATCAATATCGCTGTCCTAGTATTGATTTTTATCTTTGGCCGTCGCCATATCGGTATCGGGACGGTCATCAATATGGTACTGACAGGATTTTTCATCGACTTTTATACCAACGTTTTTGATTGGTTATCCGTCGGTCCAAATAACTGGTGGCAGCAAGGCTTGTTCTTGTTGATCGGGATCATCTTCTTTACCTTCGGTGCTTCGTTTTATATGTCAGCGAATTTGGGCAGCGCCCCCTATGACGCGATCGCCCCAACCATCGTCGATCAGACGAAAGCCAACTATCGAGTGGTGCGGGTGATTCAAGACGTTGCCTTTGCCTTGATTGGGTTCTTCACAGGCGGACCTATTGGAATCGGAACCTTCATCAGTGCCTTTTTAGTGGGCCCACTGATCAAATTCTGGGACAACCGTGTCTCTCAGCCATTCATCGAAAGCAGTGTCAAAAAAGCGATTTTTAAATAAAAAAGGTCTGCAGCAAAGAGAAGTCGAAGCGATTTAGTCGCCCACTTCACTCAGCTGCAGTTTTTTTTCCATTTGATCAAGGAATTCTTGCATAATTGCTTCTCAGTCGCTAGAATAAAAAAGCCGAGGAGGGGTAAGTATGCAATTACCAACACCATTTATTGAAAAATACCAACGGTTGCTAGGAGAAGAAGCACCAGCTTTTTTTACCGCTTTAACCGATAATCAGCCAGTCAAAGGCTTTCGCTTGAATGTTGCTAAGCCGCACGCACAAGCGATGCTGGCAAAATATGGACCCGCCGCTGTACCCGCCCCCTATGCAGAAGCTGCTTATATTGGCGAAGTCAAAGGCCGTTCGCTGCTCCATCAAGCTGGCTATGTCTACAGCCAAGAACCTAGTGCGATGATCGTAGCAACGATCGCAGCCGCTCAACCAGGGGAGCGGGTCTTAGATTTATGTGCGGCACCAGGGGGCAAAACAACGCAGCTGGCAAGCCAATTAAAAGGAAAAGGGCTGCTTGTAGCAAATGAGATTTTCCCCAAGCGTGCCAAAATCCTATCAGAAAATGTGGAGCGTTGGGGTTTTCCGAATGTAGTCGTTACCAATCAGGCGCCGCAAGAATTGAGCCGCCATTTTCCTCAGTTTTTTGACAAGATCGTGGTGGACGCCCCATGTTCTGGTGAAGGGATGTTTCGTAAAGATCCCGTCGCCTTAGAAGAATGGCAAGCAGAAACACCTGATCAGTGTGCGATCAGGCAAAAAGACATTTTGGCACAAGCCGTTACGATGCTAAAACCGGGGGGGCAGCTGATCTATTCCACCTGTACCTTTGCCCCAGAAGAAAACGAAGCGATGATGGCTTGGTTAATGGAGGAGTATCCCTTCACGATCGAAGCGATCGACTTGGACAATGTATCTCATGGGCGCAGGGAGTGGGGAGCTGCACCTGGGATTGAGAAAACCATCCGCTTATGGCCGCATTTAAACCAAGGAGAAGGTCATTTCGCTGCGAAATTGACCTCGCTAGCAGAAGCAGCGCCAGTGAAAAAGAAGAAAAAAGGCAAAGGAGCGACAGCCAAGAGTCCATTGGATGCAGCGACTCAAAAGTTGTGGCAAGCCTTTCGCAAGGAGTTTCCTTTTATACAGGCACTGAATGCGACGCCTCAGCTGCTAGGAGAAAACCTCTGGCTCGTTCCTGAAGAAATGCCTTCTTTAAAAGGGATCAAGTTTATGCGCCCAGGTTTGCACGTCGGCGTCGTTAAGAAGAATCGGATCGAGCCAAGTTATGCGTTGGCATTGGCGATCCATGCAGAAGAAGGGGCACCGACAGTGCCGATCACTTTGCCGCAATGGCAGCAGTATGTGGCAGGTGAAACCTTGAGCGTGCCAGGAAATGCTGGATGGGTGATTTTGACAGTCGATGAGATCCCAGTCGGTTTTGGAAAACAAGTCCAAGGAACCGTAAAAAACTTCTTTCCTAAAGGATTAAGATTCAAAGCGATTTAAACGAAATAGTGTTTTTATTTCAGTCCTCGTGCTATGATGGAAGTAGCAAAATAAGGGAGCTGATCGATATGAAAACATCATCAAAAGTAACGATTGGATTAAGCATTGCAGCGATCGCTGGGATCACTACTGCCGTCGTTGTATCAGACAAAGTATTCAATAAAGTACGCTTCGCTTGCAACCGACACAAAGTAAAGAAATTTGTCGATGACAAATTCAACGGCAATGAAAAATTGCTGGATGTCGTAGACGGCTTGTCTGACAATGAATTGGATTCGTTGTTAGGTGTGATGAAAAAAGTCAATGAGGGCCGCAACAAAATCTCTGTTTACGGAGACAATATCAAAGATTCGACAGAACATGTCAAAGACAAGTTGACGAGCTTTGTTGATTCCGTCTTTTAAGCCAATCATTTCATTTGAAACTCGCAGGGACATCGGTCTTTGCGAGTTTTTCTCGTCTTTCTAAGCGTTTTTCGTTATACTAACAAGGAAATGCACGAAATGGTGCGAGGTAGAGGAGTGAAAGTGAAGTCGTGGAAAAAACAAGTACCTTGACTGCCGAGGAAAAAGCGTTCTTTATGGAAGAAGCAATCAAAGAAGCCCGAAAAGCAGAAGGTTTGGCAGAAGTACCGATCGGTGCTGTCGTCGTCTTGGATGGTAAAATCATTGGTCGTGGACACAATCTACGAGAAACGCAGCAGCAAGCCGCAGCGCATGCGGAGATGTTTGCGATCGAAGAAGCCTGTCACACTGTCGGAAGTTGGCGCTTAGAACAAGCGCAGCTGTTTGTGACCTTGGAACCATGCCCAATGTGCAGTGGGGCGATGTTATTGGCACGGGTGGAAGAAGTGTATTTTGGTGCCTACGATCCCAAAGGCGGCACTGCCGGTACATTGATGAATTTATTGGAAGATGAGCGCTTCAACCATTGGTCCTATGTGGAAGGCGGCATTTTAGAAGAAGCATGCGGCCAGCTGCTAACAGATTTTTTCCGAGCATTACGAGAAAAGAAAAAACAAAAAAAGGCTGGCAATCTCTAACGAAATACGTTATACTAAGTTTTGCCGAAAGGCTAGGACAATGGAGGTCTTGTGAAGCGTGTCAGATCCGGAAGGAAGCAGCACTAAGCAGGATTCTCCATGTGTCTGATTGAAAAACTGCTTGTTTTGAAGAAAGCAGTAGTACTAATTGAATCGATGATCATTCAAACCTGAGACAGACTGTCTTAGGTTTTTTTATTTTTGAAATTCTTTGTGACACCATGGGCTGTTCTAATTGTATTCTGCTTTAGATCTAGGCAAGCGATAGCAGCTCTCAGAGGGTTAAGTTGTATTTTTGATACAAAGGCTTTATTCCTGTTTAGAACCTTACTCTGATAACTTTTGCGTTAGCGATTTTTATACTCTCAAAAAATCAGTAATGGTACGTATCATAGTGGTGGATGATGATAGAGAATATCTGTTTTTGTGTTCTCAAAGAATCAGTTGTTATGACGAACTGAAACATGGATTACCTGCTCTCGATATTCGAAAGAATCGTCGTTTCAAGAACTCTTTATTTTCGCTTCAACGAATTGCCGCCGCCGTGTTATCGATAGAACTTTCCAAAAATAACCAGAAAAAATCACTTTCCTTTTTACAGTCAGAAAAGTGATTTTTTCTTTTGAACAACTGTCACTGCAGCTGGTTGTTTTTTACAAAAAGTCACCATTCTTTTCCAAGCATTCCAATGGTTTCCCAGAGATTTTATGCTATGCTTATTTTGTAGAGAATTCCGTCGTCTTTCTACTGGCAACCCTTGATGCCAAAAGAAATGGATAGTGATTTTAGGCGACGTATTTGAAAAGAGGCGCACAATGGAAAAAATTACGATTATCCATACCAACGATCTGCATTCCCACCTAGAACATTGGCCGAAGATGCGGCGTTATTTGGATCAAAGAAAACGAGAAGCGGATACGACCGAAGAGACAGTGATCGCAGTCGACTTAGGCGACTTTGTCGATCGCTGGCATCCTTTGACAGAAGCAACTGACGGCAAGGCAAATGTCGATTTGATGAATCAAGGGCATTACGATGCGGTGACGATTGGGAACAATGAAGGGGTCGGCAATCCTAAAGAGGTCTTGCAGCATTTATATGACCAAGCAGAATTTCCTGTCATTTTAGGCAATTTATTTGATAAACAGGATTTACGTCCGCCAAAGTGGGCACAAGAATACAAAATCATGGAAAGCAATCAAGGAGCTAAAATCGGTCTGATCGCTTTTACAGCACCGTTTCCGCTGACATATGCCCCAAACGGCTGGGACATTCGCGAACCCTTGGAGATTTTGCCTTCATTGGTGCAGCATTTGCGCCCCGAGGTCGATCTGCTGATCTTGATGAGCCATCTAGGCATCAATGCTGACCGTCAGATTGCGAGGGACTTTCCAGAACTAGATGTTATATTAGGTTCCCACACGCACCATTTGTTTGAAAAGGGCGAAGTCATCAATGGCGTTCAAATTGGCGCAGCTGGCAAGTTTGGTTTTAACATTGGCGAAGTCGAAGTGGTCTTAGATGATCACCACCGCCCGATCAAGCATCGCGCCCGTGTGATTCCGACGGATTCGTTGGTGGCTTTTCCGCAAGATGAGGAAGAGATCGCCGAATATCTATCGATCGGCCATCGCTTGCTGCGGGCAAATCAGGTGGCAGAAATTCCAGCAGCGTTTACGAGGGATTGGCAAAGTGAACATTCCTTGGTTCGGGAGGCGCTTTTGGCATTATGTGCCAAAGGACAGACAGATGCCGCCATCTTAAATACGGGGCTATTCTTAGATGATTTGCCACAAGGACGGGTTGATCAAGATCAATTGCACACGATTTTGCCCCATCCGATGCATTTGATTCGGGTGACGCTGCAAGGCGCGGATGTCATTCGATTGGTCTTAGAGATGGAAAAAAATCGCAACTTTTTGCGCAATTTCCCAATTATGGGAATGGGTTTTCGAGGGAAGATTTTTGGCGAACTGGTTTATGAAGGCATCCGCTTTGATGAAAAAAACCACCAAGTATTGTGGAAACAAGAGCCCGTCGATCCTGCTCAAAGCTACACGTTGACCCTTGTGGATCACTACTTGTTTATTCCGTTTTTCCCGACGATCGAGATTGCTGGAACCGTTGAGTTTCTTTTTCCAGACTTTATTCGCACAGTGGTCGGTGATTACCTGAGTCAGAAATACCCCATCCAGTAGTTCGTCACTCCTCCAGCTGGATTTTGCGAGAAAACCGCGACTATCATTGGGGAATAAAACAAGGTATAATAAACAACAGGTGGTGAAAAAATGACCGAAAAACAAACGATCACAGATGAAATGACATCTGTACTAGAAGAAATTATTGAAGAACCAGCGAAACAACCGCAAAAAGGCGAGTTGGTGACTTTGTTAAATGATGAAGAATTAATGATTGGCAATCGACAATACAAATTGGTCATGGATTATCGTGAAGGCTTCAATCCAGAAAAGCTTGGCGAGCGTTACAGTGAAGTGTTGGCACGTTATGATTATATCGTAGGCGATTGGGGTTATGAGCAGCTGCGTTTGAAAGGTTTTTTTGAAAAAGATAACCGCAAAGCATTACCCGATCAGCGCATCGACATGTTGGAAGACTATTTGTATGAGTATTGCAACTTCGGTTGTGCCTATTTCGTGATCCAACGAGTTGGCGGCAAAAAAGAAAAAAGTACCTCTCGCCGACGCAAGAAAAAGCCAACCCAAAACAATCAAAATCAAAACACACAACAAAACGCCCATATAGAAGAAAAGCGTGACACCGTACCGCAGAAAAAAAGCAAACCAACGATCAAAAATCGTAAACCAAAAGAAAAGAACGTCAAAAAAACCGAAACAACCACGGTGAAAAAAGGCAAAAAAGAGTTTACGATTCGACAAAGGGAAGAATAAGATGAAATATAAAGGCTATTTGATTGATTTAGACGGCACGATTTATTTAGGAAAAGCGCCGATCCCTGCTGGGAAACGCTTCGTAGAATCCTTACAAGAAAAAGGACTGCCCTATTTATTTGTGACCAATAATACGACCCGCAGTCCCGAAGTCGTGGCGCAGCGATTAGCGGATGAATTTTCGATCCATGTGGCACCAGAAACGATCTATACCGCAAGCTTGGCGACGATCGATTTTATGAAAGATCATGGCAAAGGCCGCAAAGTATTTGTGATCGGCGAAGCGGGGTTGATCGATTTGATCTTAGCTGCTGGGTTTGAGTGGGAGGAAACCAACCCAGATTATGTCGTGGTTGGCTTAGACAACCACGTGACGTATGAAAAATTTGTTTTAGCAACGTTAGCGATCCAAAAAGGGGCAACCTTTATCGGGACCAATCCAGACAAAAATATCCCGACGGAAAGAGGTTTATTACCTGGTGCAGGTTCACTGATCGCAATGGTGGAGACTGCCACCCAAACGCAACCGATCTTTATTGGCAAACCAGAAGCCATCATTATGGAAAAAGCGGTGGCACACATCGGCTTATCAAAAGAAGAGGTCTTGATGGTGGGAGACAATTACGAAACCGATATTCGCTCGGGGATCCAAAACGGGATCGATTCTTTGCTCGTATTATCTGGCTTTACCCCGAAAGCGGCAGTTCCGACATTACCAGTAGCACCAACCTATGTGGTGGATTCTTTAGATGAGTGGGATTTTGAACAATGAAAAAACAAGTGTGGCTTGAACGCTTAGGATTTGTCTGCTTGTTTTTGTTTTTGGTCAGTCTAGCGATCACCCTAACGATCAATTTTCGACCGTTATATTGGTTTGATGTCGATCACTTGAATCTGCTGGATTATACCTCGCTAACAAGAGAAGAGTTGTTGAAGAACTATGGCTTATTGTTAGATTTTCTAAACAATCCCTTTGCAAGTACGCTCGCCTTGCCAGATTTTCCAATGTCTGAAGCTGGCGCTGGGCATTTTTACGATGTGAAGCAGTTGTTTCTATTAAATTATGCCGTCATGATCGTCACTTTGCTGCCCAGTATCTGGTTCGTCAATCGGTTACGGCAAAAACAACAGCAATGGCGCTTGATTCGTCCCTTTCAATGGGGGATGATTTTGCCGCTGATTTTCGGGTTTTTGATGGCTGTCGGCTTTGACCGCTTTTTCGTTACGTTCCATGAGATTTTCTTCAGTAACGACGATTGGCTGTTTAATCCAGCCACCGATCCGATCATCAACGTGCTGCCAGAAACGTTTTTCATGCATTGCTTTATTCTCTTTTTCGTCTTGATTGAAGTCTTCTTTTTTGCCTTCTATTGGTGGGGCAAACGAGGCTTGAAAAAAACAGCGTAATGAAAAAAAGACCAACGATCCCCTTCTTTTGAGGGAGGCGAATCGTCGGTCTTTTTTTTATTGTGTAATGTAATGAGATTTACTTGGGTGTTGATGGGCTAAGCGACTTGCGGCAGAAGCTGCGATGGCACCTACGATATCATCTAAAAAGGTGTGAACGCGGGGACCGTCATGCTTGTTCAGTTCTTTCAAAATACCCGGTTTGACTTTATCAATGTATCCGTAGTTAGTAAAGCCGATCGAGCCGTACACGTTGACGATGGATAGAGCGAGGATCTCATCGATCCCATAAAGCCCTTCGTCTTCTTTAACGATTTCTTGCAGTGGATGCAGCAGTTGATTTTCTTCTGCCAAAATATCTAACTGGACACCCGTTAAAATCGTATTGTGGACTTCCCGCTTGCTTAAGACAGCGTTGACGCTTTCGATACACATCTCCAAGGTGATGCCTTCAATGTAATCTTTTTGCAAGAACATCACCAGTTCACCGATGTCTTGCAGCGAGACACCGCGGTCGGCCAACAATTCTCTTGCTTTGTCTTCAAGTGTTTTGCTTTCTAATACCATATAGTTCCCCTCCATGTAAAAATAGTTTATTCAAAAGTCAACATGCGACTGATGGATTGCGATCATAAGTAGTGCCCTATTCCAGTTGCAGGCCATGCCGTTTGGGTTTTAATCCCTTCTGACATCCACTGAAGCACAGGTGTTGGCTAGTTCTGCTTTGGCTGCCACTGCCCAAGGATGGGGGACCACCAAGTCACCAGCAAAAAGCCAGTCCATATAATACCCAGCGGCGGCTTCCAAGGAATCATCGAGGTGGTCTAATAAGCCGGTTAAGAAAGGCGCTTGATCTTTGCGATCCCATTTGATTTTGTCGGCTAAAAAAACAACTAGATCGAGACGACGATAATGGGCCTTTAAGGTGGTATGACAGCTGATGGCGGACAGAATGTCTGGATCAGACACCTGAAAAACCGTTTTTGCCAACAAAGCGGATTGCTGCTGATGCAGCAAAAAAGGTGCTTGCCGCTCCGCGTCTAAGATCGGTTCGCCTACCGCTATCTGCAAGGTGATTCGCTGGTCATGAGGGATGACGACGCTGACATCGTGCAGCAGTCCTGCCAAGTAAGCTTTCTCCGCATTGACCTGAAACCGTTCTGCCAATCGTTTGGCTTCTTGGGCAACGGCTAGATTGTGGACTGCCGTTTCGGCATGATCGAAGGCTTCCAGATACTGAACCATTTGCTCAGTGAGGGTCTTGCCCTGCAAAGGGAGGGTATAGGCGGCAAGTTGACGTTGACCAGCTTGTTTCATCTCAGCTACTCCTTAAAAAGACTTGTACTATGAGCAGGTTGTGTCCGCGTTTTGGGATCAATGTAGTGGAGCGCATTGTTCACCGCGGTTGGGGCTTCCCCGAAACCAGTAGCGATCAGGTCGACTTTTCCATCGTATAAAACGACATCCCCACAGCCATAGATCCCAGGAATAGACGTGCTCATATCTGAAGAGACGAAGACTCCTTGGCGGCTGCTTTTCATGCCCCAATCCTTGATGTTCAATGTGGAAGAAAAACCGTAATTGACGATCAAAGCATCCAATGAAAGGCTGACTGTTTCATCACCTTTGACTTGCTGCAACGAGACACCAGTCAAACGTTGCTCTCCTTGGATTTCTTGGATCACATAAGGAATCAAAATGTTGACGGCAGAAGCTTGCAATTTGCTGACGCTATGTTCATGGGCACGAAATTCAGGACGGCGATGGATCAAGTAGACTTCACTAGCGATCGGCTCCAGCATCAATGCCCAATCGATGGCAGAATCGCCGCCACCGGCGATCGCTACTTTGCGTCCAGCATACTTCATCAAATCGGTGACAAAATAGTCTAAGCCGTATCCTTCAAACCGCTCGCTTTCTGGCAAAGTCAGTTTGCGCGGCTGAAAGGAGCCGTTTCCTAAAGCCAAAATCACGGCTTTCGAGTAATGGATTCCTTTGTCGGTGGTGACTTCGATATAGTCTTCTTGTTTTTCGACCGACAAGACGGTTTCTTCTAAACAATATTGGTGATTGAAGGTCGTCAACTGTTTTTCCAGGTTTTGGACAAGATCGCCCGCTTTGATTTTCGGATAACCTGGGATATCGTAGATGTATTTTTCTGGGTATAAAGTAGCAAGCTGACCGCCTAATTGCGGCAAGCTGTCGATGATCTTGGTTTTGGCGTTACGCATACCGGCATAGAAAGCAGAAAACATCCCGCTAGGTCCCGCGCCGATAATCGTTATATCAAAAATATCCATGTTATTCCTCTTTTCTAACCACGTTGGGGTGAAGCGTGTTCGTAGTGTACGAATAGCTTCATTATAGCAAAAATTATCCAAACTAGCATTTTTTCAATTTTCTGCTATCATGGATTTATGAGAGAGAAGGAGGAGTTAATGTGTCTGAATTTCCACAGTTAGCATTAGAAAAACAAACTGGCCATAAAGCAGTCATCAAAACCAATCGTGGGGATGTAGTTGTACAATTGTTCCCAGAATTGGCACCAAAAACAGTGAAAAACTTCGTTGAATTAGCGAAAAAAGGGTATTACGATGGGATCATCTTCCACCGTGTCATTCCTGATTTTATGATTCAAGGCGGCGATCCAACTGGTACAGGGATGGGCGGCGAAAGCATTTATGGCGGCAGCTTTGAAGATGAATTTTCAAAAGAATTGTTCAATCTTCGTGGCGCTTTATCCATGGCAAACGCTGGTCCGAATACTAACGGCAGCCAGTTTTTCATCGTAAACAACCAAAATGTTCCTAGCAACATGTTAGGTCAATTAGAAGGTGCTGGTTATCCAGCTGAAATCATCGAAGCGTATCAAGCAGGTGGTACTCCTTGGTTAGATTTCCGTCACACAGTCTTTGGTCATGTGATCGAAGGAATGTCAGTCGTTGATGAAATCGCTGGCGTGCAACGGGGACCACAAGATCGTCCAGTGCATGATGTAGTGATCGAAACGATCGAAATCAGCGAATAAAACAAAAGAACCCAAAAGCAGTTTCAACGGTCATCCTCAAGGAGATCGTTGAAATGGCAGCTTTAGGGTTTTTTTCATAAGAAAGAGTTAACCGATCGGTTGGTCTTTAAACGCGGCGGCGATTTGATTGAGTGCTTTTTCTAATAGCTCTTTAGGACAGGCAAAGTTCAGCCGCATATGGTGACTGCCGCGAGGACCAAAGATACTTCCTTGATTCAATACGACATTGGCTTCTTTGATCAGTTTGCGCTGCAGCTGATTGTCCGTTAGGCCATAGGCAGAAAAATCCAGCCAGATCAAGTAAGTACCTTCGGGTTTTTGAAAGGTCACTGCTGGGAGTTGTTCAGTCAAAAAGTCGCAGACAAAGGTGCGATTTGCTTCTAAATAGGACAAAAGTTCTTCTAACCATGCTTCAGATTCACGATACGCTGCTTCAGTAGCGACCAAACCAAACGTATTGATTTCCCCTTGAACGTTGCGTTCTTGTGTTTTTGCAAATTGGCTGCGCAAGGTTTTGTCTTTGATGAAGACCATCGAATTTTTGATCCCAGCTAAATTAAAGGTCTTGGTTGCTGAGGTCAAGATGATCGAAAAATCGGCAAAGCTTGGCTCGACTGTTTGGAAAGAGACAAATTGATTTGGTGCAAAAACGATGTCTTGATGGATCTCATCACTGACAACGATCACCTGGTGCTTTTGACAAATACGGCCGATCGTCAGCAGTTCTTCTTTTGACCACACGCGACCGCCAGGATTATGAGGATTACATAGAAGAAACAATTTTACCTTCTTTTCGATGATGGTTTGTTCCATCGCCTCAAAATCGATGACAAAGTGGCCATCTTTTTCTAGTAACGGTTCTTGAATTAAGGTCCGCTGATTGTTTTTGACAACATGGGCAAAGGGATGGTAGACCGGATCGTGGATCAATACGGCATCTCCTTCTTGCGTATAACTTTGGATCGCCAGTGCAATACTAGGGACGACACCGCTATTAAAAAGGATCGCTTCTTTATTGATGGTATAACCATGACGTCTTTGCTGCCAATCGATGATGGATTCAAGCAGCGAATCAGGGATGGTGGAGTACCCATAGATCCCTTGGGCAACTGCTTTTTCTAAAGCTTTTTTCACAGGTTCTGGTGCCAGAAAATCCATGTCGGCTACCCAAAGCGGCAACAAGTTTTCTTCCTTATAGGTTTTTGCAATGGTATCCCATTTGACGCTATTGGTATTTAAGCGCGGATGAACTTTGTCAAAATTGATCATGCGTTTCCCTCCTATATTGTGCAACGTTGTTTCTGATGCTTCAAATCTACCACTAGTTCAAGTATAATGAAAGTGGAAAAGAGAGGAAAGACTATGAATTATCAAATCGGGAACATTATAGAAGGAACAGTCACTGGGATTCAACCCTATGGTGCATTTGTTTCGTTAGATAAGGAAACACAGGGATTGATCCATGTTTCAGAGATCCAATCTGGGTTTACCAAAAATATCCATGAAGTCTTACAGATCGGGCAAAAGATCCGTGTACAAATCATTGATATTGACGAATACAGCCAAAAGATCAGTTTGTCCCGCCGTACATTGGAAACGAGTTTTGTTCAGCCACCCTTTAAGCGTAAACGCTACTTTACAAATAAGAATAAGCGGATCGGTTTTCGTACGATTGGAGAAGCTTTACCAGTGTGGGTGAAAGAGGCCAAAGAAATGTTAGAAAAAGAAAACAGCAGCAGATAATCGTGCATATTTTCTGAAAATGTGCTAAAATTAGTTTACAAACAGATGAATAACTGAGGTGGGTATTTTGGGATCCAAAAAAGTAGCGGGTACAGTTATGATGCACTTAGCAAATGGTTCGAAACGATTTTTGATGCAAATACACGAAGGCACTGCGGAATTAGCGTCAACGGATTTTTCTGAAGATAAAACCGGCTTGGCTACGATCTTACAATTGTTTAAAGACCGTATCCACCTTGATGTGACAGCGATCGAACTCGTTGAGCTCACAAATGGCAATATTGATACGCAAAACATTCCTTTATTTGTTTTTGAAACACAAGAAGCAGGACAAACGCAACAGCTGCCAGAAGGGTATGCGTGGGAAGAGCCCAATATCTTTCGTAAGATCATCGAAGACTACGAGATTGAAGGCGTTCCGTTCTTTTAGCACCTGAATATTAGCGAAAAGACTGAAGACCGTTACGACGGTCTTTTTTTATTGAAAACTTTTTGTAAATAAAATGAAATATTTCCTTGACCTGAGTCAAGAAGAATGGTAAATTAGTCAACGTTGGCAATTGAGCCAGCGGGTCAAAACAACAGTTGAAAAAACTTCAAAAAAAGACTTGACCAAAAATGCAACAGATGATATTATAACGAAGTCGCAATAATAAAACAGTTAATCGATGTTGATACATCAACAAAATTAATTAAAAAAGTTGTTGACAAATAACAAATCATTTGTTATTCTAGTTAAGTCGCTGAGACAGCCGCTACGAAGTTGAAAAACAACGAGCGAAAAAAACTTTTTAAAAAAGAGTTGACAATCAGATGTCGCTCTGATATGATATAAAAGTTGCTAACACAGCACGGTAGACCTTTGAAAACTGAACAAAGCAAGCAAACGAACCAATGTGTAGGACGTTTCAATTTATTGAAACAAATACATGCAAGCAATAGCTAGCAAAGTTAATTTTTATGAGCTTAATGACCGTATGGTCATTCAAACAAATCATTATGAGAGTTTGATCCTGGCTCAGGACGAACGCTGGCGGCGTGCCTAATACATGCAAGTCGAACGCTTTTTCTTTCACCGGAGCTTGCTCCACCGAAAGAAAAAGAGTGGCGAACGGGTGAGTAACACGTGGGTAACCTGCCCATCAGAAGGGGATAACACTTGGAAACAGGTGCTAATACCGTATAACACTATTTTCCGCATGGAAGAAAGTTGAAAGGCGCTTTTGCGTCACTGATGGATGGACCCGCGGTGCATTAGCTAGTTGGTGAGGTAACGGCTCACCAAGGCAACGATGCATAGCCGACCTGAGAGGGTGATCGGCCACACTGGGACTGAGACACGGCCCAGACTCCTACGGGAGGCAGCAGTAGGGAATCTTCGGCAATGGACGAAAGTCTGACCGAGCAACGCCGCGTGAGTGAAGAAGGTTTTCGGATCGTAAAACTCTGTTGTTAGAGAAGAACAAGGATGAGAGTAAAATGTTCATCCCTTGACGGTATCTAACCAGAAAGCCACGGCTAACTACGTGCCAGCAGCCGCGGTAATACGTAGGTGGCAAGCGTTGTCCGGATTTATTGGGCGTAAAGCGAGCGCAGGCGGTTTCTTAAGTCTGATGTGAAAGCCCCCGGCTCAACCGGGGAGGGTCATTGGAAACTGGGAGACTTGAGTGCAGAAGAGGAGAGTGGAATTCCATGTGTAGCGGTGAAATGCGTAGATATATGGAGGAACACCAGTGGCGAAGGCGGCTCTCTGGTCTGTAACTGACGCTGAGGCTCGAAAGCGTGGGGAGCGAACAGGATTAGATACCCTGGTAGTCCACGCCGTAAACGATGAGTGCTAAGTGTTGGAGGGTTTCCGCCCTTCAGTGCTGCAGCAAACGCATTAAGCACTCCGCCTGGGGAGTACGACCGCAAGGTTGAAACTCAAAGGAATTGACGGGGGCCCGCACAAGCGGTGGAGCATGTGGTTTAATTCGAAGCAACGCGAAGAACCTTACCAGGTCTTGACATCCTTTGACCACTCTAGAGATAGAGCTTCCCCTTCGGGGGCAAAGTGACAGGTGGTGCATGGTTGTCGTCAGCTCGTGTCGTGAGATGTTGGGTTAAGTCCCGCAACGAGCGCAACCCTTATTGTTAGTTGCCATCATTTAGTTGGGCACTCTAGCGAGACTGCCGGTGACAAACCGGAGGAAGGTGGGGATGACGTCAAATCATCATGCCCCTTATGACCTGGGCTACACACGTGCTACAATGGGAAGTACAACGAGTTGCGAAGTCGCGAGGCTAAGCTAATCTCTTAAAGCTTCTCTCAGTTCGGATTGTAGGCTGCAACTCGCCTACATGAAGCCGGAATCGCTAGTAATCGCGGATCAGCACGCCGCGGTGAATACGTTCCCGGGCCTTGTACACACCGCCCGTCACACCACGAGAGTTTGTAACACCCGAAGTCGGTGAGGTAACCTTTTTGGAGCCAGCCGCCTAAGGTGGGATAGATGATTGGGGTGAAGTCGTAACAAGGTAGCCGTATCGGAAGGTGCGGCTGGATCACCTCCTTTCTAAGGAATATTTCGGAAGACTACACATCGTTTGCCTTTGTTCAGTTTTGAGAGGTTTACTCTCAAACAAAATTTGTTCATTGAAAACTGGATATCGAAGAAATAATCAAAACAAGTAACACACACCGAGTTGAAATGTTAAAAGAGTTTTTTAATAAGTTCAACGCTTATTTTCTTGAGCAACCTTCTATCGCTAGAAGAAGTACTCAAAACCGACCGTAAGGTCAAAGGTTAAGTGAATAAGGGCGCACGGTGGATGCCTTGGCACTAGGAGCCGATGAAGGACGGGACTAACACCGATATGCTTTGGGGAGCTGTAAGTAAGCTATGATCCAGAGATTTCCGAATGGGGGAACCCAGCATCTTTTATAGGATGTTACGTCTGCGTGAATACATAGCGCAGTCGAGGTAGACGCAGAGAACTGAAACATCTAAGTACCTGCAGGAAGAGAAAGAAAATTCGATTCCCTGAGTAGCGGCGAGCGAAACGGGAAAAGCCCAAACCAACAAGCTTGCTTGTTGGGGTTGTAGGACTCCGATATGGTAGTCTATTCAGATAGTCGAAATACTTGGAAAAGTATGTCAAAGAGGGTAAAAACCCCGTAGGCGAAATTTGGATAACACCTAGGAGGATCCTGAGTACGGCGGAACACGAGGAATTCCGTCGGAATCCGGGAGGACCATCTCCCAAGGCTAAATACTCCCTAGTGACCGATAGTGAACCAGTACCGTGAGGGAAAGGTGAAAAGCACCCCGGAAGGGGAGTGAAATAGATCCTGAAACCGTGTGCCTACAACAAGTTAGAGCCCGTTAATGGGTGATAGCGTGCCTTTTGTAGAATGAACCGGCGAGTTACGATAGCATGCGAGGTTAAGTTGAAGAGACGGAGCCGTAGCGAAAGCGAGTCTGAATAGGGCGAATGAGTATGTTGTCGTAGACCCGAAACCATGTGATCTACCCATGTCCAGGTTGAAGGTGCGGTAAAACGCACTGGAGGACCGAACCCACGTACGTTGAAAAGTGCGGGGATGAGGTGTGGGTAGCGGAGAAATTCCAAACGAACTTGGAGATAGCTGGTTCTCTCCGAAATAGCTTTAGGGCTAGCCTCGGAATTGAGAATGATGGAGGTAGAGCACTGTTTGGACTAGGGGCCCATCTCGGGTTACCGAATTCAGATAAACTCCGAATGCCATTCATTCATATCCGGGAGTCAGACTGTGAGTGATAAGATCCATAGTCGAAAGGGAAACAGCCCAGACCACCAGCTAAGGTCCCCAAATAACTATTAAGTGGAAAAGGATGTGGGGTTGCACAGACAACTAGGATGTTGGCTTAGAAGCAGCCACCATTTAAAGAGTGCGTAATAGCTCACTAGTCGAGTGACCCTGCGCCGAAAATGTACCGGGGCTAAATAGTTTACCGAAGCTGTGGAGTGCACCATGAGGTGCATTGGTAGGAGAGCGTTCTAAGGGCGTTGAAGGCAGATCGTGAGGACTGCTGGAGCGCTTAGAAGTGAGAATGCCGGTATGAGTAGCGAAAGACAGGTGAGAATCCTGTCCACCGAATGACTAAGGTTTCCTGGGGAAGGCTCGTCCGCCCAGGGTTAGTCGGGACCTAAGCCGAGGCCGACAGGCGTAGGCGATGGACAACAGGTTGATATTCCTGTACCCGTTGTTTTTGTTTGAGCAATGGAGGGACGCAGGAGGCTAAGAAGTGCAGACTGATGGATATGTCTGTTCAAGCAGTAAGTCTTGGTAGGAGTCAAATGCTTCTACCTATACGGACAAGCTGTGATGAGGAGGGAAATAATAGTACCGAAGCTTCTGATGTCACACTGCCAAGAAAAGCTTCTAGTGAGAAAACAACGGCCCGTACCGCAAACCGACACAGGTAGTCGAGGAGAGAATCCTAAGGTGAGCGAGAGAACTCTCGTTAAGGAACTCGGCAAAATGACCCCGTAACTTCGGGAGAAGGGGTGCTGCTCTAACGAGCAGCCGCAGTGAATAGGCCCAAGCGACTGTTTATCAAAAACACAGGTCTCTGCAAAATCGAAAGATGACGTATAGGGGCTGACGCCTGCCCGGTGCTGGAAGGTTAAGAGGAGTGCTTAGCGTAAGCGAAGGTACGAATTGAAGCCCCAGTAAACGGCGGCCGTAACTATAACGGTCCTAAGGTAGCGAAATTCCTTGTCGGGTAAGTTCCGACCCGCACGAAAGGCGTAACGATTTGGGCACTGTCTCAACGAGAGACTCGGTGAAATTTTAGTACCTGTGAAGATGCAGGTTACCCGCGACAGGACGGAAAGACCCCATGGAGCTTTACTGTAGTTTGATATTGAGTGTCTGTACCGCATGTACAGGATAGGTAGGAGCCGTAGAGATCGGGACGCCAGTTTCGATGGAGGCAATGGTGGGATACTACCCTTGCGTTATGGCCACTCTAACCCGCAGCCCTTATCGGGCTGGGAGACAGTGTCAGATGGGCAGTTTGACTGGGGCGGTCGCCTCCTAAAAGGTAACGGAGGCGCCCAAAGGTTCCCTCAGAATGGTTGGAAATCATTCGAAGAGTGTAAAGGCAGAAGGGAGCTTGACTGCGAGAGCTACAACTCGAGCAGGGACGAAAGTCGGGCTTAGTGATCCGGTGGTTCCGCATGGAAGGGCCATCGCTCAACGGATAAAAGCTACCCTGGGGATAACAGGCTTATCTCCCCCAAGAGTCCACATCGACGGGGAGGTTTGGCACCTCGATGTCGGCTCGTCGCATCCTGGGGCTGTAGTCGGTCCCAAGGGTTGGGCTGTTCGCCCATTAAAGCGGCACGCGAGCTGGGTTCAGAACGTCGTGAGACAGTTCGGTCCCTATCCGTCGCGGGCGTTGGAAATTTGAGAGGAGCTGTCCTTAGTACGAGAGGACCGGGATGGACTTACCGCTGGTGTACCAGTTGTCTCGCCAGAGGCATCGCTGGGTAGCTATGTAGGGAAGGGATAAACGCTGAAAGCATCTAAGTGTGAAGCCCACCTCAAGATGAGATTTCCCATTTCTTTAAGAAAGTAAGATCCCTGAGAGATGATCAGGTAGATAGGTCAGAAGTGGAAGGCCAGTGATGGTTGGAGCGGACTGATACTAATCGATCGAGGACTTAACCAAAAAGAAAAAACATGTAAACTCGTAGAGTTTTGATTCTTCGATCCAGTTTTGAGTGAGCAACACTTACTCAATTGAATAGTGTGGTGGCGATAGCAAGAAGGATACACCTGTAACCATGCCGAACACAGAAGTTAAGCTTCTTAGCGCCGATTGTAGTGAAGGGTTTCCCTTTGTGAGAGTAGGACGTCGCCACGCATTTCAATTTTTCCGGCATAGCTCAGTTGGTAGTAGCGCATGACTGTTAATCATGATGTCGTAGGTTCGAGTCCTACTGCCGGAGTTGCTTGATAGCATCTGCTATCTTTTTTTTTACATAAAATGACAAAAACAAAGACGTTGCCTTTGATGGGGCAGCGTCTTTTTTATTTAGATGAGATCAGAACGAAAAGGAAGAAGTGTTGCTTGTCCTGCTGTTTTTTTCTATACTATTAGAAAAGGAGACGATGGCGTGAGAAAGAAAGTACTTTTTGATTTAGATGGAACGATCATTGATTCGAGTGAAGGAATCTATGGATCGATTCAATATGCGATGGAAAAAATGGGAAAAGAGCAATTAGCGCAAGACGTACTGCGGAGCTTTGTGGGGCCGCCTTTGATTGAATCCTTCCGTGGCTTGGGCTTCGATGAAGCTGCTGCCCAGCAAGCAGTTGCCTTCTACCGGGAAAATTATCGTCAAGCGGGCATGTTTCAAGTCCAACCATATCCGTTGATCGAAGAAACATTGCAGGAGCTGGTGCAGGATCACGATTTGTATATCGCTACGTCGAAACCAGAAGTTTTTGCAAAAGAGATCCTGACCCATCTCAAGTATGATGGCTATTTCAAAGGAATCTATGGGGCGGATCTTGAGAATAAACGTGGGGAAAAAGCGGCCGTTATCCGCTACGCGCTAACTGAGATCGAAAAGGAGCAAAAAGTGCTGCAAACCATCATGATCGGCGACCGCGAGCATGATATTTTAGGGGCAAAAGAAAACCAGTTACCGGCAATCGGCGTTTTATATGGTTTTGGTTCAAAAGAAGAATTGCTTGATGCTGGTGCGATCGCTTTAGCCGCTGAGACACAAGAACTCTTAGCGTTGATTCCAGATTCATTATAGAGAAAAAGAGCTGACAAGCACCTTACAAGGCGTTTGTCAGCTCTTTAGTTACGCATTCGTTTGTTTCAACTGTGGAGAGGATTCCAATAAAAGATTGGTATCCAAATAGCCGCTTTCGTTTTTCAAAATCAAAGTTCCTGAAGTTGGGTGAACATCTAGAATCAGATGACCAGTCAAGAACATTTGATCATAGGTTGATGTAAAGAAAGTAAACTGATTGCTTGAGACTAACTCATTGTATGGGTCTAACGGTTCGTCGATCGGTGTGATCAAAAAACGTTCACCGATCATACAGCATCCAGCTGCTGAAGAAAATTGGTTCGATCCGTCATTACTCGTCAGAATATATAAGTCGTGTCCTTTTGGAAAGCGAGCAGCGGCAGTAGGGGTAATATGTAAGTCCATTTTGCATGATCTCCTTTTTGAAACGAGTGAGCAGCAAACTGTTTCGTTTCGATAATTGTTGATAAACCAAGTGTATCACTCCTCTTAGGGATGTGACAGCAACTTGCTTTTCAACAAACCAAGCTTAAAGTTTTAGCAAGAAAAAGGCGATAATACCGATTATCAGCAAGAAAAGCCCTAAGTACAAGAGCACAGTGACCGCAGCCTGGAAAAAAGAGCGCATTTCTTTCACCTCGAATCATTCTTCTCTTTATTTTACTGTATAATCACGGAGACAAGTAAGGAACTTCACAAATCTTAAAGGAAGTTTTAGGTCTCTTAAGAGTAGACCTTGTCCTTTTTTGTAACGCTTCCATTTTTTGTGGTAAAATAAAGAAAAGGAGGCGATTTGGATGTTACGTAATTGTCAAAATGTACTTGTTGCCTTGGATGGGTCGGATCAGTCAGAAAAAGCGTTCCAAGAAGCACTCGCGATTTGTCGTATGAACAAAGCCAAATTTTATGTCCTCTCTGTTATCAACAATGCTGAGTTATCCACAAGTGCCTATGCTTTTGCAAAAATTTTTGACCAAGAAAAATTGCGTGTGGAAACGGACATGTTGAAAAAAATCTATGATGCCAATCAGCATGGGGTAGAAGATGTTGAGGTAATCGTTGAAGTCGGCGATCCAAAACGCTTTATCATTCATGCAGCAACAGAATTGTACCCGATTGATTTGATCATTATCGGTGCAACTGGTAAAGGCACATTGACCCGAGCTGTCGTAGGCTCAACCACCGATTATGTCGTCAATCATTCGAAATGTACGGTGTTGGTCGTGAAGTAAAAATTTAAAATAAACGGAAACAGTATGTTATTTTTTAATTCAGCATAAGGCGTATCCTTTTAAAAAATTTAGTGTAGTTGAAAAAACCGCTCTCTTAGCTTTAGGAGAGTGGGTTTTTTGTGGTAAAAAAGATGTGTCTAAAATTGAGCTGTTAGCACCGATTGGAAAACCCGTTTTGTTCGTTTTGCAAGAAAAAATTTATTTAAATTTATAAAAATTGACTATTAGAAGAGATAGTTTGTTACACTTTTAATAAGCAAAGGCTGTAGGAAAAGTATTTGAGAGAGGGGCTGATAATTTACTGAGTTCCACGATTCAGCTGGTTGCAAATGTCTATCATTGAAAAGGAGAATGAAATGAAGCGTGTTGCAGAAAACTATTTGGTTGTTTTTTCGATTCTTTTGCTGATTATATGGCTAGGCTTGATCCAAGTGAAAGAATATTCGCAAGAAGCAGCCCTGGCGATCATTTACTTTATTAATCTATATACGCTCTTGTTTAAATTTAAAGATGCAGCGAAAATGATGAAAGCAGTTGTATCGGTCCTACTATTGGGTTTTACGATCTTATTTCTCTTGTATATCGCAGGGAATTAAGGGCGTACGAATGATTAAGTTCAGAAATTATCGCTATATTTTGGGAATTAGATGCACAAAAAAAAGACAACGTCCGACAAACGTTGTCCTACCAAAGCCACTTGACGGGCTTGAACCGTCGACCTCATCCTTACCATGGATGCGCTCTACCAACTGAGCTAAAGCGGCGTGTTATTTAACACAAGATATAGAATACCGTAAAGGCGCTGCTTTGTCAATGAGATTTTCGGATATTTCTTGAGAAAAACACTTTGCGGGAAGGGAAATTTCAAAAAGGGGATTTTCTTGAAAAAAAGGAACAAAAAATTGATTTTTGCTCTTGCTAAATTATCTGACTATTTGGTATAGTACAGATAGATTCTTCCGGCATAGCTCAGTTGGTAGTAGCGCATGACTGTTAATCATGATGTCGTAGGTTCGAGTCCTACTGCCGGAGTATCAAAAACGACCTTCGTTTCGGAAGGTCGTTTTTTTGGTTGTGAATAGTCTGGGGATAATGGGTTCCCCAGTTTTTTCTCCAGAAAACTCACTCCGCTGAGGAAACCTTCTGTACTAGTTCCTCGTATAAATCCGTCGTTTCGGCGGCTTTTTTATTTGTGTAAAAAACGGTTGGGCCATCTTTGGTGGTGACTTTTAAAATAGGTGTCGAGTTTATGTCCACGAACATTCTGGCAGGATCACCAGCAACGGTAAATTTACCGATTTGGTAACTGGCGGTTCCTACACCCATGGTACGAACACGAGGCGATGGCAAAGCTTCGATCAATTCCACCGTCTCTATATCTGCCAAAGAGACCGTTGTTTTCCCAGTCATTGGTGCATCGAAGGTGACTTCTTGTCCTTGCACTTCACCGGTGATCGCATCAGGAGCGAAATCTAAGCGATACATCGGAATGATGGTACCGACCATTAATACAAGTAAGAAGACAGCGGTGATACCTGAGACGATTTGTCCGCTACGTTTGCCTAGATTGATGCCGATATTCATCCCGACACGGTCAGGAACGAACAGTCGCGCATCATTAGGATTGATGTAAAAACCATATCGCCAGTAAGCATCTTCACCATAATAGCGCGGTTGTCCTGCTGGTTCTAAGAGCTGATCTTGTTTTTTACGCAGATCTAGCAACAAGAAGAAGGTAAAGACGATCAAGAAAACAACCAAAACAACAAAGAGCACTAAGAGGATAGTACTGAATGCTCCAGTAGCGGACATGGATGCCAGCGGGACAGTCAACAAGAGCAGCGTAATGGTACAAGTGACAGCGATCAATAAGGACCAATAGCGCTTTGTTAAATCATTGATGTGCTGGTCGATAGCTGAATCACCGCTGGTCCCGCGAACGGGTAAGCGGCTGATGATCACCCAGAGATAGACGAACAGCGCAAAAGTTGCTAAGGAGACGCCGCCCATCAAGTATCCTGTAGAAAGATCAGGCAACTGCCATGCTTGGTACAAACTGATCATCAACAAAATCCCCGCAGGAACGAGGCTATACCACGGCAGCATCCGTTTATTTTTGGCTTGAACGAGTTTGGTATCGATCCGAATCGGATCGATAGGTAGTTCCCATCCATTGGTAAGGATCAATTGCCGCATTTTCCCGATGTAATGCACTTGCACCAGGTAAGCTGTCCCCAGCAAAGCGGCCATATAAAGCCAGAACAGGGTAAGGATGATGGAGTCAGATAAATTGAACAAAAAAAGGAGACTTGCTACACTAAATGTACCAACGATTTGTAAGATACGCTTGCGAAATTCTGTGATCAAGCTGTGGACGCTAGGATCATCCAGATGCTCAGGGGCAAGGGTATTTTCGAGTAAAACATTTTTGTGGGGTTTACTGATCAAGCGTAAACCAAATGCGGTCGTCCCACAGAGGACAAGAGCAATAATGAAAAAAAGATAGGTCATTTGCATTCATTCCTTTCAGGAAATTGGTCCAGCAGTTGTTGAACATCCGTTAAAAGCGCTTGCTTGCTTTTGCCGTGTAAGAGAGCGGTTGCTAGCTGCAGCTGCAAGTTTTGGCGATACTCCGCTTCTTGTCCAGAAGTAAACGGTGGTGGCGCGGCAACGGCGGTTCCTTTGCGGCGATCCGTGACCAACAAGCCTTCTTCTTTGAGGGAATTGTAGGCTTTTGAGATCGTCATGGTATTGATGCCGATCTCTTCGGCTAATTGACGGACGGATGGTAGCAATTCGCCAGCGGATAAATCGCCCTTTGCGATACCGACAATGATCTGTTCCCGCAACTGCTGGTAGATCGGTTGGTTGCTTTGGGTTTGAATATCAAATATCATCGAAGACAGCTCCTTTGTATTATATATATTAATACAAAGTATACAAAATAGCAACTGGTAATCAAATGAACAAGAATCGTTAGAAAAAAGTAAATAGCTTGTTACAGTTCTGTTTCATGGATCAGGTATCCTTTGACAGATACAACTTAGAGGAGGAACTTTTTATGAGCCAATCGCAAAGAACGGCTTACTTTGATAATGCAAAATTTTTACTGATGATCTTGGTCGTCTTCAGTCACTTACTACAGCCTTTTATCGGCGATCAGAAGTTTTATCATGACCTATATTATTTTATCTTCACTTTCCATATGCCAGCTTTTGTTTTTCTGGCTGGGTACTTTGCCAAACCGTTGACGAAGGGACACAAGCTTCGTGAGCTGATGAAAAAGTTCTTGCTGCCTTATGTCTTCTTTCAGGTGTTTTACACCGTCTATTACTGGTTGATCGGTCTACGGGAGTCGTTAAAAATCCAACTGTTGAATCCGCAATGGGCACTTTGGTTTTTGCTTAGCATGTTCTTTTGGCAGCTCTCCTTGCTAGTCTTTCAAAAAATGTCCAAAAAGCAGGCGATCTTGCTGAGTATCGGCTTGAGTATCTTCGCTGGCTACGTGCCATTTTTAAATCAAGTGTTGACCTTGCAGCGGACCTTTGTCTTTTTGCCGTTTTTCATCATCGGGTTTTATTTTCCCAAAAATGAGATGCGCTTTTTATTGAAACCAAAGATTCGGACTATCAGTTTGCTTTTCTTACCGATCATCTACACCTTTATCGCGTTTTTTCATGGGATGAACAAGTACATGGTTTTTGGTTCCAAGCCTTATGACGATTACTTGAGCTATCCGTTGTTCGGCGGTCCCTTGCGTGCGGTCTTTTTCGTGATCGGGCTGATGGGGATCATCGGCTTTCTGAGCCTCGTGCCTAGAGAGCACCTCTTTTTTACGAAGTGGGGCAAAAACACCCTGCTGGTCTATCTTTTACAGGGGATCTTCATCAAGGGCTTGCGGGCATTAGCGATCACCGACTTGAACCTGTCGGTATTAGGCTTTGTGACGTTGGTGTTAGCCAGTGTTTTACTGACGATCTTGCTAGCTAGTCGTCCGATCCGCTTCCTTTATGCACGATTTGAACGAGGACTATCCTTTGTTTTACTTGGCTTTTTGCTTTTGATGCTAACTCTTTAAATCCTTGATACGAGCAACCGCTCTTAGAAAGATGATCCTTTCATTTTTCTAGGAGCGGTTGTTATTTGAGAGGCAGAGGCGTAAAATGGAAGGAACGGAAAGTGAAAGGATGAAGAAATATGTCAGAAATTTCAAAAAAGACCACCGCTGTCTTTGCGCAAGCGTATCAAGACAATAATAAACAAACGGCACTGCAACGGAGTGTTGTGAAAAATGGGATCACCGCTTCTGCGGAAAACGTGTCAGCAAAAGTCAACAATGTGCCAGTTTTTTCAGTTGATGTGACAACCGGGAAAGTCTCAAACCAAAAACAATCAGGCCGCTGCTGGATGTTTGCCGCATTGAATACATTCCGTCATAAGATGCTGAATGATTTCAATTTAAAAGAATTTGAATTGTCGCAAAACCATACCTTCTTTTGGGACAAATACGAAAAAGCCAACTATTTCTATGAAAATATTTTAGCAACTGCTAACGAGCCTTTAACAAGTCGCAAAGTTGCTTTCTTATTGCAAACACCACAACAAGATGGTGGGCAATGGGACATGATCGTTTCGATTTTCCAAAAATATGGTGTCGTACCAAAAACGGTCATGCCAGAAAGCAGCAACTCTTCCAATTCTCGTGACCTAAACAATTACTTGAACAAAAAACTGCGTAAAGATGCGGTTGCTTTGCGTCAGCTAGTGGCTGAAGGCAAAACAGCTGAAGACATCCAAACAGCCAAAGAAGCGATGTTGGAAGACATTTATCGTTTCTTAGCGACTTCTTTAGGCACACCGCCAGAAACCTTTGATTTTGAATACCGTGATGAAGACAAAAACTATCACATTGATCGCAACTTAACACCGCAAAGCTTTTATGAAAAATATGTCGGGGTGGACCTTGACGATTATGTCAGCATCATCAACGCACCAACTGCCGACAAGCCTTACAATCAATCGTATACCGTAGAAATGCTAGGCAACGTGGTTGGCGGCAAAGAAGTCAAATACTTGAACGTCGATATGCCGACCTTCAAAAAATTAGCGATCGCTCAATTGGAACAAGGGGAGTCCGTGTGGTTCGGTTGTGATGTCGGTCAATCTTCTACCAGAGATACTGGGATCATGGCATTAGATGCGTATGATATCAACGACCTATTTGACATCGACTTTACGATGACCAAAGCAGAACGCTTAGATTTTGGCGAAAGCTTAATGACCCACGCGATGGTCTTGACTGGCGTTGACTTGATCGACGGCGAATCAACCAAATGGAAAGTCGAAAACAGCTGGGGTGAAAAAGTCGGAACGAATGGCTTCTTCGTTATGAGCGATGCGTGGATGGATGAATACACCTATCAAATCGTGGTTCGCAAAGAGTTCCTGACAGCAGAACAATTGGCTGCCTTTGAAGCAGAACCAACAGTCTTAGCACCTTGGGACCCAATGGGTGCTTTAGCGTAAGACAGCAATTTCTAATGATTGCCTGAATATTCTCTGAAATTTTTCAAAAGTCGAAATGAAAAAATAACGAACCAGTTGCCGCAATCCAACCGTTAGGAAAGTAGAAATCCTAACAGTGTGGGGTTGCGGCAACGGTTCTTTTTTTATTTTCTGACAAAAAAGCGGTACCACCCCAGAAAAGTGGGAACTTATTTATTGTAAGATGAAGCAAACTTCTTTAAAATGGAATAGTCACTAATGATGCCACACGTCTCATTAGAGTGAACTGTTGAAGAATGGTCACTGGGAACCTTTACTTCCTCTGACAGACTTTGTCATGTTTATTGAACAAAAGGAGGATTCAAATGACAAATCTGTTAACTATTATTGTTGTTCTACTTTTTGCTGCCCTTATTTATGGGTTCTACTTATTGCAAAAACGTCACATGAAGTTTTCTACGCGGGTCTTTGCGGCGTTGTTCGTCGGGATCGTTTTTGGTGGCGTGTTGCAGCTGATTTTTGGGACAGGCTCTGACGTTGTCACGCAAGCTCTTGACTGGATCACGATGGTCGGTAGCGGCTATGTAGCTCTCTTGCAAATGCTGATCATGCCCTTGATCTTCGTTTCGATCGTTGGTGCTTTCACCAAGATGAAAGAAAGCGAAAAAATCAAGAAGATCAGTTTTACGGTTCTTGCGACTTTGCTAGGGACAACGGCGATCGCTGCCTTGATCGGGATCGTGATGGTCATGGTCTTTGGTCTTGACGGTGCCAGCTTTACCGAAGGGGCAACGGAAACAGCGCGGATCGCAGAATTAGCGGAACGTTCGACACAAGTCCAAGACCTATCGATCCCACAACAAATCGTTTCCTTCATCCCAAGCAATGTCTTCGCCGACTTTGCGGGTACTCGTTCGACAAGTACGATCGGGGTCGTGATTTTCTCAGCCTTTGTTGGGATCGCCTTTCTTGGTGTCAAACGTAAATCACCGAAAGAAGCGGAAACTTTTGCGAATTTGATGGACAGCTTATATAAAATCGTGATGCGTATCGTCACGTTAGTTTTGCGCCTGACACCTTATGGCGTTTTGGCATTGATGACAAACGTATTAGCTTCAAGTGATTTTGAAGCCATCTTGAACTTAGGCAAATTTATCATCGCCTCTTATGCGGCTTTGATTTTGGTCTTACTCGTTCATTCATTATTGCTGATCGCTGTACGGGTCAATCCAGTAACGTATTTCAAAAAGGCCTTTCCAGTCTTGAGCTTTGCCTTTACTTCTCGTTCAAGTGCTGGTGCCTTGCCATTGAACATCGAAACCCAAACCAAAGCGTTAGGTGTTGATGAAGCCACGGCTAACTTTGCAGGCAGCTTTGGGTTATCGATTGGTCAAAACGGCTGTGCGGGCGTGTATCCAGCGATGTTGGCAACGATCGTTGCACCAACGGTTGGAATCAATGTCTTTGATTGGCAGTTTATCCTGCTGCTAGTTGCAGTAGTTACGATCAGCTCATTCGGCGTTGCTGGTGTCGGCGGTGGGGCAACCTTTGCTTCATTGATCGTCTTAGGCTCAATGAACTTGCCGATCGCCATCGTAGGCTTAGTTATTTCTGTTGAACCATTGATCGATATGGCACGGACACTCGTTAATGTCAGCGACAGTATGGTTGCAGGAATGGTGACCAGCAGTCGTATCAACGAACTGGATCGTTCGATCTTAGATGATTCTGCCGCCGTGATCGAAGCCGAATAGAAACATTTTGTAACAAGCGAAAGCAAAGAAAGACTGCGTGTGGTCTTTCTTTTTTTTGTCCGTTAAAGCTCAGCTCATAGAAAAATCTAGGTTTCAGTGCCCTTAATAGCGAAGTTTCTGCTATACTTTTAACTAGAACATCGCGGGAGGGATAAGCAATGACACAATTGATTCAACTAGAACGAGCAGCAAACGTCAGAGAACTTGGCGGCTATCAAACGACAAACGGCACGACGATCAAACGAAAAAAATTGATCCGCAGTGCAGCGATCAATGAATTGACTGCTTCAGATCAAGCAGTACTGGCAAACTATGGGGTCAATCAGGTCATTGATTTTCGCTCCATCGCTGAAGCCAATGCACAACCTGATCGACCGATCGCTACAGCAAAGCAGCTTTTTTTACCTATCTTTAAAGAAGACGAAACGATGGTTTCCTTGTCGCCAGAAAGCTTGAAGCAGCGCTTGGAAGATGGGGAAGATGCCGAAGAGCAGATGAAAAAAGTCTACCGTCACTTTGTTGAAAGCGACTATGCCCGCCAACAATATCGGCAGTTCTTTGATCATGTGATCGCCAATGCGGAAGGCGAAGGTGCAACCTTGTTCCACTGTACCGCTGGCAAAGATCGCACAGGCTTTGGCGCCTTTTTATTGCTGCATGTGTTGGCGGTGGCACCAACGACGATCAAAGAAGATTATTTAGCGACCAATCGCTATTTAGCGCCAATGCTAAAAGAAAAATTTGCCCCAATGACCCAGCATTTGCCGCAAGAGCTGTTAACGGCGATCACGGTTTTGATGAGTGCCAAAGAGAGTTTTCTTGATGAAAGCTTGGCTGCGATCGATCAGTATCTCCTGCAGGGACTAGGGGTGACGAAAGAAGAGCAAGCGTATTTGAATGCCCAACTGACTGAGTAAAGAAAGGGAGATCCGTATGGAGGAAGCATTGTTCGCAGCAATCGGGATGACCGGCTCGCTGACGCCCATCAGTGGTGGGGATGTCAATCAAACGTATCGTTTCACTACAGCAGAAAATCGCTATTTTTTAAAAACTCATCCTCATGTTTCATCGGTGTTCTTTCAAGCAGAGATCAACGGCTTAGCTGAATTAGCCCCTTTCGTGCGGGTGCCAAAAATCGAACGTCTCGGTCAGACTGAAGAGAGGGCATTTTTATTGATGGAATGGATCGATGGTGGGGAAGGACAGCAGCGACGCTTAGGTCAAAGCTTGGCTCGGCTTCATCAGCAGACGCAGGAGTCTTTTGGGTTTTACGAAGACAATTACATCGGCTTTTTGCCGCAAGTCAATCCGAAAACCACCGATTGGCTTGATTTTTACACAGTCTGCCGTTTGGATGTGCAAGTCGAATTAGCGAAGCTGGGTAACCGCTGGCATGCCAAACGGGAAGCTGCTTATCTGCGTTTGAAAGAATTTTTGCATGAGAATTGGCGTGATCGCAGCGTCACACCTGCTTTATTACACGGTGATTTTTGGCGGGGGAATGTGCTGTTCGATCAGCAAGGAGAACCAGTGTTTCTTGATCCAGCAGTCGCTTATGGGGATCGAGAAATGGATATTGCGATGTCCCAGCTCTTCGGTGGTTTTCGTCAGGAATTTTTGGAAGGCTATCAAGAAGTCTATCCATTAGATGAGGATTGGCAAGAGCGACTGCCAGTGTATCAATTGTATTATTTATTGGTCCATTTGAATCAGTTTGGCGAAAGCTATGGACCAAGTGTCGATGAAATATTGAGTCGTTTTTAGGAGGCAATTAGAACTATGGCAGCAAAGTATCAAACCAAGCATGAAGTGGCGTATTATGAATGTGATGTCAACCAAACGATGACGTTTCCAGCCATGCTAGGCATCGCCATCAAGACATCAGAAGAACAAAGTGCGGCGTTAAACCGCGGACCAGAAGTCATCGCTAGTTATGGCTTGACCTGGATCATTACCAGCTATCACATAACGGTGACTCGTTTGCCGCGCGTAGGGGAGCAGATTCAAGTGGCGACCCAGGCGAGAGAATACAATAAATTTTTCTGCTACCGTTACTTTTGGTTATTGGCAGAAGATGGAACGGAACTGGTCAAAATCGAGGCGGTTTTTGCGTTGATGGATCCGAAGACGCGCAAAGTCAGCAGTGTACCAGATGAGATCGTGGCGCCTTTTGGCAGTGAAAAAATCAAGCGAATCAAACGCTATCCGAAGATCACCCCTATCACGCAAGGACAATTTTTGCCTTATCGGGTGCGTTTCTACGATATTGATAGCAATCAGCATGTCAACAATGCCATGTATTTCAATTGGTTGATGGACGTCTTAGGCTATGAGTTTTTAACAAAACATGAAGTGACACAAGTGACGATCCGTTTTGATCGGGAAGTGGCTTACGGCCATTTGATCGAAAGCCATTTTCAAATCAATGAGAAGACAGTCGATGAAGCCAGCGAGGCTGTGCCGCTGCAAACGATCCACGAGATCAAGATCGGTGAGGATACTTACTGCGAAGCCATCTTTACTTGGCGAGAAAAATAAAACAACCCTTTTGCCTCCATTAGCGGAATGGCAAAAGGGTTTTTGTTTGGTTAATTCTCCATGAAATCAGGCAGTTCATCCATGGTCAACCCACGGTTTTTCGCTATCAGCAATTTGATGCGGGCTTTTTGGCTATTGATGCTATTGCAGAAAATCACCCCAAGAGCCTGCAATTCGATCCCGCCGCCTAAGTAGTCATAGACCGGCTCGGCAACTCCGTTGAAGCAGCGAGAAACTAAGACGACTGGAATGTTTCTAGCGATCAGTTTTTTCAAAGGCTCTATGGTTTGCGGCGGCAGATTGCCAGCGCCTAAAGCTTCGATCACTAGTCCATCGATCAGCGAGTCGGCTAAAGCATCGAACAATTCCCCAGTCATTCCCGCATAGGCTTTGACGATCGGAAACAGACCATCGACACGATCAACATCCAAATGGCGGTTATTTAACAGCTCTTGCATGAACAAGATACGGTGCTTTGTGACTAAGCCGATCGGACCTAATGTCGGGGTGCGGAACGTCGCAATATTGGTGGTGTGGGTCTTCGTAACATAACGTGCGGAATGGATCTCATCGTTCATCACGACTAAGACGCCTTTTCCTAAGGCATCAGGTGATTTCGCTACCCGAATCGCACTTTCAAAGTTATAAAGCCCGTCACTGCCGATTTCATTACTTGAGCGCATGGCGCCAGTCACCACGATCGGTAACTGACCGCCGATTGTGGTATCTAAAAAGAAGGCTGTTTCTTCCAGCGTATCGGTTCCGTGAGTGATCACGACCCCATCGACACCGCTTAAATGCGCCAGCTGGATACGTTCTTTCAACTGCAGCATTTCTTTTGGGGTCATATGAGGACTGGGAATATTAAAAATGTCTTCGACGATCAATTCAACATCGTCGTCAATGTGGATCGGTGCATCCATCAGCGGATTGCTGACATCAGGGCTGACGCCGCCTGTCAGGGTGTCTTCTTTCATGGCGATGGTGCCGCCAGTGTGCAACACGAGAATTCGTTTCATTTTTTCATCACCTGCAATGATTTATTTACTCTTAACTCAAAACTATTGTATACTATTAAAATAAGAAAACAAGGAGCGATGGGAAAAAATGATTCGAATTGGTTGTACCACATTTAGTGAACATGGCAGTCTCGTGCAAAGAAAAAACTCGAAATTATTTGAGTATGCCCGTTATTTTCCGTTAGTTGAGCTGGATACCACCTATCATTTTTTGCCAAAAGAAAAAGACGTGCGCAACTGGTTGACCCAGATTCCCGAAAATTTCCGCTTTGTGTTGAAAGTCCATCAAAGTGTGACCACCCAAGGAAATTTGCCAGATCAGTTGACCATGACCGAAGCGCTGCAGCTTTATAAAGAAGCGATCGCGCCAATGGTAGAAGCAGGCAAACTCTTTTGCCTATTGGCGCAGTTTCCCAACAGCTTTAAATGTACGAAAGAAAATGTCGCCTATTTAGACCAAGTGCGAGAATGGTTTGCGGGCTACCCAGTGGCGATCGAGCTGAGAGACAGCAGCTGGTATCAGCCGAAACTGTATCCGGGAATGATCGATTATATGAAGCGAAAGCAGTTTTCCTTAGTAGTTGTTGATCAGCCGAAAAAGCTATCGACTACCATTCCCCTTGATCCAACCGTGACCAATCCCGCGTTTGTCTTGTGCCGTTTTCATGGACGCAACGACAGCGGCTGGACAGCGACAGGACCAGATGCCAAAAATCTGCGGACCTTGTATCGCTATGACCAAGCCGAACTAACGGAGTTAAAACAAGCGGTCCAAGCCATCGAAGCCAATGCCAAAGAAGTCGCAGTGGTCTTCAATAATAATGCCGGTCGTGATGCCGCTGACAATGCCCGCGCATTGATCGATGCGCTGCAGATCGATTACGAAGCATTAAATCCTAATCAGTTGAAATTATTTTGAGGAGTCATATGATAAAAGCAATCTTTTTTGATATTGATGGCACGCTGATTGCCAGCAACGGCAAGGCGCTTGCCAGTACCCGTGAAGCCATCAAACAGGCCCAAGCCAATGGCGTCCTCTGCGGCATTGCCACCGGACGTGGTCCGGTTGATTTAGAGAAGGTGATCGATTACTTGTCGTTAGACATGTTTATCACCTATAACGGCCAATATGTCTACACGAAGGAAAACTTGATTTATGCTAAACCTTTTCCAAAACAAACGCTGGAAGCGATCGTAGAATACGCAGATGAAAATTACCGCCAAGTCATGTTTGGCGGAGAAACCCAAGTGGCTGGCAGCTTAACGATCCGCTTAAGCCAATCACCCGTAATGCAGCGCTACTTACGCTATGTGCCCAAAAAATTTCCCGTCGGTTTTTTAAAGAAAGTCTTGCAGCGCTTTAGTCCCAATCGCAACGCCAAACGCTATGAATCGTTGGATATTTTACGAGAGCCCATCTATCAGTGCATTATGCTGAGCCCTGAATCAGAGCGCGAAAAATTACGGTCCAAGCTGCCGCAATGTGATTTTAAGCGATCCAATGCCTATTCTGTTGACATCGTGCCGAAAAACGGTTCGAAAATCAAAGGCATCAAAGAGTTTTTGGCCTATGAAGGGATCGCGATGGAAGAAGCGATGGCATTTGGGGATCATTTTAATGATGTGGAAATGTTAGAAGGCGTGGGGATCGGGGTTGCGATGGGCAATGCCCAGCCCATCACTAAAGCCAGTGCTGACTTTGTGACGGATACCAACGATCATGACGGCATCAAGAAAGCCTTGATCCATTTTGGCATCATTGCCGAGGATGCCCAAGCCAGGGAATAAAAAAATAAGCAAGTAGCCAATCTATGAAGCAACGTAGAAGACCGCGCAGAACCATAAAACAGAACCATGAGAAAAAGCAGAAAGAAGCGAGCAAAATGAGTCCATTTGAAATGACGGAAGAGTTTCATAAAACCTTTGATCCAACGCGACCGCCATATCCACAAGCTTTTTCAGCGGAAAAAGCCCAGTTTCGTGCTGGTTTTAAAATTGAAGAATTAGTTGAGTTCCTTTATGCTGCCAGCAACAATGACGAAGAGACCTTTCAAGCAGGCCTGGAGCATTTGCATCAAGCGATCGATCAAGCCCAAGCCAAGCTGGCTGCCAAACAACAGCCTGTCAGTGATTTTCTAGTAGAACAAGTCGATGCGCTTTGTGATCTACTGTATTTTACCTATGGCTCGTTTTCACTGTTAGGGGTCGATCCAGCGCCGATCCTGGCTATCGTTCATGACGCCAACATGGGAAAACTTTTCCCAGATGGGCAGCCCCATTATGATCCTGAGACCCACAAAGTCATGAAGCCGAGCGATTGGGAAGAACGGTTTGCTCCTGAACCGCGAATCAAGGCAGAAATCAACCGCCAATTGGCACAAAAACAAGCGCAAGCCCAAGAACCGTCAGAATAAAAACCAAACGTGCCAGTTGCCCGTTCCGATTGCTTATCAGCAAAAGGAGTGGTGCAACTGGCACGTTTGGTTTAATCAAAGAAAGTGTAGTAAAGGGTTCTGACAGCGGCTTTTTCTTGTTCTTTGTGGATACCGAACATGATGCTGACCTCAGAGGACCCTTGGTTGATCATCTCTAAGTTGATATTTTTCCGCGCAAGGGCAGCGGTACTGTCGGCAGTGATCCCGACTCGTTGACGCATTCCTTCACCAACGACGACGACCATGGATAGATCGTGGGTCATTCGCAGTTCATCGGGATCGATCTCGTAGGCGATCTTGCGCAGCAGTTCTTCTTCCAATACTGGATTCAACTGGTTGGAGCGCATAATGATCGAGATATCATCGATTCCTGAAGGCATGTGTTCATAATTTAAATCAAATTCACGAAAAATCTCTAAGACCCGTAACGTGAACCCAACTTCGCGGTTCATCAAGTATTTGCGGATATAGATCATACAAAAGCCTTCGTCACTGGCAACGCCGATCACGGGCTGATCCAAATTGTCTCTCTGGTTGGTGATCAAGGTACCAGGATGACTTGGATTATTGGTGTTTTTGATCACCACGGGAATTTTCGCATGGTATGAAGGCATCAAGGCCTCATCGTGCAACACAGTAAAGCCCGCATAAGACAGCTCTCGCATTTCTCGGTAGGTCACTTCTTTGATGGACTCTGGATGATGAACATAGCCTGGATGAGCAGAAAAAATCCCATCGACATCGGTAAAGTTTTCGTACAATTCTACTTGCAGACCAGCCGCCACGATGGCACCAGAAATATCTGATCCTCCTCGAGAGAAGGTACAGATCTCGCCGGCTTCTGTGTAACCAAAGAAGCCAGGAATCACTAAGATTTCAGGACTGTCGCGCCATTGTGCGATCTTGGCGTACGACTTGTTCAAGATACGGGCGTTTTGAGGTTCATCCGTCACCAGCAACCCAAGTTCTTGCGGATTCATGTAGCGAGCAGCTAACCCACGGCTTTGTAAAATCCCTGCGATCAATTTGGCATTGTTGTCTTCGCCGCTTGCCAAGACCGTATCATAAAGATGCGGATTGTCTTGAGTAGGCAGTGTTTGAAAAGCCGCCAATGATTGCCAGATGCGGTCCAAATGGACTTGTTCGATATCAAAGGGGGCAGCGATCGCTGTATAGCGGGCATAGATTTCTTCTATTAAATCAGTGATTTCTTCTTGAGCACACAGACGGGTACAGACTGCTAGTAACAGATCGGTGACTTTCTGATCGTCGCTGGAACGCTTACCAGGCGCTGAAACAACAACAAACCGTCTTTTAGGATCACTTTCAATTATCGCAACAACTTTTTCGACTTGTTCGGCTGAGGCAAGGGAACTGCCTCCGAATTTCGCTACTTTCATTTGACATTACTCCTGTTCAAGCTTTTTACTAGAGTACAGTTTCAATAGGGAGAAATCAAGCGGTTTCTTGAAAAAAATCGGAAAAATCAGAAAAAAAGTCACTTGTTGATGTAAATTTCACGATTTGTTTTCATTATCGCTGGAAAAGCCGTGATTTATTTTATTCGATGCGAAAAAAGTCGATCTTTTTTGCCTCAATCTAATGCTTGATTTTTTTCTTTATGCTATAATCTAGCGTAGATGCTTTTTTATAAAGGGACTATCTGTCCTTTTTATACTCAACGAACTTATCAATCAATCTGCTGATCAGCAGGTTTTAGACGAAACATGTATATTTGAAAATTGGAGGAACCACAAAATGGGAACTAATATCATCTTTGGAATTGTCATTGCCATCATCATCATCGCAGCGGTCTTGTATGCAATTGGCTTTTTCATGCGGAAGAAAAACCAAGAAAAGCTGAATGACTTGGAAAAACGCAAAGAAAATCTGTTTGACTTGCCGGTGATCGAAGAAGTCGATGAAGTAAAAAGAATGCACTTGGTTGGTCAAAGTCAAAACACCTTCCGTGAGTGGAACCAACAATGGACAGATATCTCCACAAAATCTTTTGCTGAACTTGAAAGTCAAATCTTTGAAGTGGAAGAGCTGAACGAACGCATCCGCTTTTTCAAAGCAAAAGGGGCGATCGTCCAAGCCGAAGCGACCATGGACGAGATGGAACGCCAAGTGGAAGAGATTCGCGCAGGCTTGAAAGAATTACGAGAAAGTGAAGAACGAAATTCACTGGAAGTTCAAAAAGCGCTGGACGTTTACGAAGACTTGAAGAAGAAGCTGCGGGATCAAGGCGAAGAATTCGGTCCTGCCTACAATGAGCTGCAAAAACAAATCAAAAACATTGAAATTGAGTTCACCCAATTTGTTACCTTAAATACTTCAGGCGATCCTGTGGAAGCACGGGAAGTGTTAGACCAAGCGGAAAAACACACCTATGAAGTGGAAGACCTAATGAAACGGATCCCAGCGGCGTACGAAGAATTAAATCGTACCTTCCCTGATCAGTTGAAAGAAATCCAAGAAGGTTATAAAAAATTATTAGAACAAAAATATGTGTTCCCAGAAGCAAACTTCCAAGAAGAAATCAACCGTGTGAAAAAACGGGTTGAAAACTCCATGAACGATCTAGCGAAAACAGAAGTCGCTTCCGTTGAAGTGGCAAGCCGTGATACTGCAAGTGATATTGATGCCTTGTATACGGTTATGGAACGTGAGATCAATGCCAAGAAATATGTCATGAAAAATCGTCAGATCATCGAAGACTACATTGACCACGCAACGAAGAACAACCGTCAGTTGTTGATCGAGTTGGATCATACGGCACAAAGCTATACTTTGAATCATAATGAATTGGGTCGCGTCCGCGGCTTCCAAACCGAAGTGGACGAATTGGCTCGCCGCAACAACGAGTACTTACCGAAATTGGAAAAACATGAAATTCCTTATTCAGAAGTGCAAAGCTTCTACAAAGATGCCTACAAGATTTTGGATGATGTGGAAAGCCAGCAAGTCGAAATCGATGATTCTCTTGCGGAATTACGTCGTGGCGAAAAAGTTGCACAAGAAAAAGTGGAAAGCTTCGAATTCCGTCTACGCAACTTGAAACGGTTTGTTGAGAAACAACGCTTACCTGGTTTGCCAGGCGAGTATTTAGAATTCTTCTTCGTGGCAACGGATCGTGTCGAAGAATTAGGCAAAGAATTGAACAAGATTCGCATCAACATGCAAGAAATCAATAAATTGGTTTCTGTCTGTGAAGAAGATCTTGATCTTTTAGATGAACAAACAAAAGACTTAGTGGATGCTGCGGCATTGACTGAGCAAATGATGCAATATGCCAACCGCTATCGTCATTCTCATCCAGATATCAAGGCAGCGATCGACAAATCACTTTACTTGTTTAGTAAAGAATATCGCTATCAAGATGCGCTAGATGAAATCGGCACAGCGTTGGAACGAGTAGAACCAGGTGCCTTCAAACGGATCGAAAACTTCTACTTCAATAACCGCGACTTAGTATAATACGAAAGCCAGCAGTGAAAAACTGACTGGCTTTTTTCATGGAAAGAATGGCTCGCTGCATGAGTACCGCTTACGAAGGAAGGAAAAGTTTCCTTTAAAAAAAAGCCAAAGCCAACGAGTCACCTTGAAACTCAGCCCAAGAGCAGTTATAATGGGAAAGAATTTTTTTAGAGAAAGGGTCCTATCATTGATCTATTTTGACAACAGTGCAACAACCGCTATTTATCCACAAGCTTTGAATACATATGTCCAAGTCAGTCAGCGAATTATCGGCAATCCCTCAAGCCTGCATGATTTAGGAAATCAAGCCAATCGTCTGCTGCAGCAATCTCGTCAGCAGATCGCCGATCTGTTAAACGTTTCTTCCAAAGAGATCGCATTTACCAGTGGGGGAACTGAAGGAGACAACTGGGTCATCAAAGGGTCTGCTTTAGCGAAAAAAGCCTACGGGAATCACCTGATTATTTCCAGTATTGAACACCCTGCCGTCAGTGAAACAGCGGCTCAATTAGCCGAGTTAGGGTTTGAGGTCAGTGTTGTGCCTGTCGATGCCCAAGGCTTTGTCAACGTGTCTGAATTAGCAAACATGATTCGCAAAGAAACGATTTTGGTTTCGGTGATGGCGGTCAATAATGAGGTAGGGTCGATCCAACCGATCCATGAGATCGCAGCTGTGCTAGCTGACCATCCAACGATCCATTTTCATGTAGATGCCGTCCAAGCCATCACAAAGGTGCCGCAAGAACAATGGTTCAATGAGCGGGTCGATTTTGCCGTGTTCTCTGCGCATAAATTTCATGGACCTCGTGGCGCAGGCTTTATCTATTGGAAACAAGGCCGTAAGCTGGCGCCATTGATGACCGGCGGTGGGCAAGAGCAAAACCAGCGCAGCGGTACCGAAAACGTACCAGCAATCGTTGCTATGGCAAAAGCCCTACGTTTAGCGACAGAACAAAAGGCTGAAAAGCCGAACCATGTTCAATTATTAAAAGGCTATTTGCAAGAAGCACTGGCTGGGTACGAGAAAGTCACGCTTTTTTCTGGCACAGAAGGGTTTGCGCCGCACATACTTTGTTTTTCATTAAAAGGGATCCGAGGAGAAGTTTTAGTCCATGCCTTTGAAGAAAAGCAAATCTATCTTTCGACGACGAGCGCTTGTTCCTCCCGTAAAAAGATGGCCAGCAGTACGCTTCATGCGATGCACGTTCCAGAACAGTTAGCAACATCGGCTGTTCGTATCAGTTTAGATGAGAGCAATACAATGGCAGAAGTCGAGCAGTTTCTGATCGTCTTCCACCAATTGTACCAAAAATTTTCGAAAATCAATTAAGCACGACAGACCACTATAAAATCAATCCAAATCAAAGGAGTTTTCTCGTGAATTATTCAGAAATCATGGTTCGTTATGGCGAACTGTCAACAAAGGGCAAAAATCGTCGTAGTTTTATTATGCAATTAGCTTCAAACGTCAAACGTACCTTAGCAGATTATCCCCAAGTCAAAGTTCATGCCGAGCGAGATCGCATGCACTTGCTATTGAACGGTGAAAACAGCCAAGAGATCATTCCTAAGCTGCAAAAAGTCTTTGGGATTCAAAACTTTTCCCCCAGCATTCGGGTCGAAAAAGATATCGAAGTATTAAAGAAAGCCGTTCAAGACGTCATGGCAGAGATCTATACGGGCGTTGAGACCTTCAAAATCACAGCCAAGCGCAGTGATCATTCGTTTGTGCAAGATAGCAACCAGTTGAATTTGACCTTAGGGAATGCGGTGATCGACCGTTTTCCTGATATCAAAGTCCAAATGAAAAAACCAGACATCAATTTGCGTGTAGAAATACGGATCGATGGCGCTTATTTGTCTTATGAAACGATCCAAGGAGCCGCTGGTCTGCCAGTGGGCACCAGTGGAAAGGGAATGTTGATGCTTTCTGGCGGTATCGATTCGCCAGTCGCAGGCTACTTTGCTATGAAACGCGGCGTTGAGATCGAAGCGGTCCATTTCGCAAGTCCTCCTTATACGAGTGAACAAGCGTTGCAAAAAGCCAAAGATTTAACGAAGAAGCTTGCGCCTTATGTGGGAAGCATCCAGTTTATCGAAGTTCCGTTTACAGAAATCCAAGAAGAAATCAAAAATCGTGTGCCACAAGGCTATTGGATGACCATCACCCGTCGGATGATGCTGCGTTTGACGGATGCGATTCGGGAAGCTCGTCATGGCTTGATCATCTTAAATGGTGAATCATTAGGACAAGTGGCTTCACAAACTTTGCATAGCATGGTCGCCATCAATGAAGTAACCAATACGCCGATCGTGCGCCCAGTGGCAACGATGGACAAATTGGAAATCATTGAAGTTGCCGAAGCCATTGATACCTTTGAATTATCAGTTCAGCCGTTTGAAGATTGCTGCACAATCTTTGCACCTCCTCAACCAAAGACGCGCCCAAGACTGGATAAGGTCCACCAGTATGAAGAACGTCTCGATATCGAAGGGATGATGGAACGTGCAATGGCTGGGTTGAAACTGGAAGCAATCACGGCAAATCAAGAGAAAGCAGCAACGGAATTCGCTGAATTTTTATAATAAAACCCCGATTTTAATGCTACGACCACAACTGTTTTTGAACATTTGTGGTCGTTTTTCATCGAGTGAGAGAGTTTGTGAATATTTTCTTGCTATTGAAAATGGAACATGCTACACTCAATATGTGAATCATTTAACAAGGAGGGTGGACAGGATGGAAGCATTAAGAGATAAAAAACTTCCGAAAGCGACGGCAAAACGTTTGCCAGCTTATTTACGACACTTAAAATTACTGGATGCCTCTGGTATTCAGCGAATCAAATCAAAAGAGTTTGCAGAAATCACGCAAGTTCCTTCAGCCACGATCCGCCGAGATTTTTCTCATCTAGGAGAATTGGGCAGAAGTGGCTATGGCTATGATGTTCCTTATCTGATTGAGGTATTGAGCTATATCTTAGAAACCAATGAAGAGAAAAAAATCGCCTTGATTGGTTATGGAAATTTAGGAAAAGCGTTAGCCAACAACAATTTTCGCAGAAATGAAAATCTTTCCGTGGTCGCGGTTTTTGACAATGATCCAGAAATGATTGGTCAGACCATTAGTGGGCGTTATGTCTATGGAATGGATCAATTGGCGGAAGTCGTAGCAGAAAAAGGGATCACCGTAGCGATTTCGACCGTTCCTAGTCGTTATTCGCAAATGGCGATCGATGCGATCGTGGATGCTGGGATCACAGCGATTTTAAATTTTGCCCCTGATCCCGTCATCGTGCCAAAAGACGTCAATATCCAATACATTGATTTGACGACAGAATTGCAAACATTGATCTTTTTTGATACGACCTACTCGCAAAAATCGAAAGTCTGAGCAAATCCTTTTCGTTTTTTGATAATCTTTCTTATACTGGGAGAAAATGCTATAGGAGAGATGTTATGCAAGTTACACGCAAAGAAACGGTTTATGAGATGCCTGGCAACCAACCAAAAGTAGGGGATAAAGCAGCTGATTTTCGCTTGAAAAGTTTAGAGGACAAGGAATACACACTGACTGATTTTTTAGGAAAACCAACGATCATCAGCGTGGTTCCCGATATCGTGACACGCGTCTGTGCATTGCAGACCAAGCGTTTCAACCAAGAGGCAAGTCAATTGGATGACATCCATTTTGTCACGATTTCTAACAATACAAAAGAAGAACAAGCGCAATGGTGCGGCCAAGAAGGTGTCGACATGATCATGCTTCATGATCCGGCGAATACCTTCGGTGAGGCCTATCAAATCATGATCCCAGACTTCGGTCATTTTGCCCGAGCAATTTTCGTTTTAGACCGTGAAGGCGTGATCCAACACGTTGAGATCGTGCCTGAGATCTCCCACGAACCGGATTATCAAGCAGCCATTGATGCTGCGAAAGCAAACCTCTGATTGACTTTCAAAAAAGTTCATTGTAGAATGTAGCAAGATGAAACAAGAATCTATGATAGCAAGACAATGTTCAAGAGGAGTATCAGTGACCCTGGCGGTCAGAGAGAAGTCGGTCGGTGCAAGACTTCCCCAGACACTGAAAAGGTAGCTTGAAGGTCTTTGATCCGAACCGCGGTTTGTTTCTTGTAGACAAAGGCGCACAGTAAGATCAAGCGCGTCGTGAACGTTACCTCACGTCAAAGTGGCAGAGCAATCTGCAATTTAGGTGGTACCGCGTATCAGCGCCCTAATGCCTCGGCATTAGGGCGCTTTTTGCTGTGAATCACTGCGAGTGGCCCACAAAGTGGGACAGAGCAGATGATGAACAGTACTAGGCGACCATAGGGAGCGTAGTAACCAAACTAGGAATCACTGCGATTGGCTTGCGAAGCAAGACAGAATAGATGATGAACAGTACTAGGCAACCATAGGGAGCGTAGTAACCAAACTAGGAATCACTGCGATTGGCTTACGAAGCAAGACAGAATAGATGATGAACAGTACAAGAAGTCATCAAAATTGGTTCACGAAGCGAGTCAGATCGGTTGCCAAAAGCCCTAAGACACAATAGAGGATCACGGAAGTGTGCCTTGACCTCTGTAAGCAACGTTTTTTTACGAACAACAAGCGTGGCGTCAACAAACAGCTGATATTTACCACGGCACTAATCCTGAACGATTCAAACATTGTCACGCTTTACCCAGCAACAGGCACAAAAAAACCACACCAACCATTACGTCTAAAAAACGTAACTTTAGGAGGACCAACTATGACAGAAACTGAAAATCTATCCACCAAGTACAATCCCCAAGAAGTAGAAGCGGGGCGCTACCAAGATTGGTTAGAACATGACCGTTTTAAACCAAGCGGCAACAAAGAAGCAAAACCTTATTCTATCGTGATTCCACCACCAAACGTAACAGGAAAATTGCACTTAGGTCATGCCTGGGATACCACGTTACAAGACATCATCATTCGTCAAAAACGGATGCAAGGGTATGACACCTTATGGTTACCAGGTATGGACCATGCCGGGATCGCTACCCAAGCCAAAGTAGAAGAAAAGCTGCGGGAACAAGGGATCTCTCGCTATGACCTTGGTCGGGAAAAATTTGTTGAACAAGTATGGGATTGGAAAGAAGAATATGCCGGTCACATTCGGGAACAATGGGCGAAACTAGGTTTATCTCTAGACTATAGCCGTGAACGATTCACGTTAGATGATGGATTATCCGAAGCGGTCCGTAAAGTTTTCGTGACGCTATATGAAAAAGGCTTGATCTATCGTGGCGAGTACATCATTAACTGGGACCCGCAAGCCCGCACGGCATTATCTGATATTGAAGTGATCCACAAAGACATCGAAGGTGCTTTTTACCATATGTCTTACGAGTTAGCAGATGGCAGCGGTGTGGTGGAGATCGCAACGACTCGTCCAGAAACGATGCTGGGGGATACAGCAGTCGCGGTTCATCCAGAAGATGAACGTTATCAAGCATTGATTGGTAAAAAAGTGATTTTGCCTTTGGTCAATAAAGAGATCCCAATCATCGCAGATGAGTACGTGGACCAAGAATTTGGAACTGGGGTCGTAAAAATCACTCCTGCCCATGACCCGAATGACTTTGAGGTCGGTAACCGCCATGACCTACCACGGGTCAATGTCATGAATGATGACGGAACAATGAACGACTTAGCAGGTACTTATGCAGGCATGGATCGTTTTGCTGCTCGTAAGCAAATCGTGAAAGACTTAGAGGCGTTAGGTCGTCTGATCAAAATCGAAAAAATGGTTCATAGCGTAGGGCACTCAGAACGGACAGGCGTAGTAGTCGAACCTCGTTTGTCGACACAATGGTTCGTAAAAATGGAGCCATTAGCAAAACAAGCCATCGACAACCAAGAAACCGACGATGCGGTGGACTTTTATCCGCCACGTTTCAACCAAACATTCTTACGTTGGATGGAAAATGTTCATGACTGGGTGATCTCTCGTCAGTTGTGGTGGGGCCATCAAATCCCAGCTTGGTACCACAAAGAAACGGGAGAAATGTATGTAGGACTTGAAGCGCCAGCAGATGCCGAAAATTGGCAACAAGATCCAGACGTATTGGATACCTGGTTTAGTTCTGCTTTATGGCCGTTTTCAACAATGGGGTGGCCAGATGAGACCAATGAAGATTTCCAACGCTACTTCCCAACGAATACATTAGTGACCGGGTACGACATCATTTTCTTCTGGGTAAGCCGTATGATTTTCCAAAGCTTGGAATTTACTGGCAAACGACCATTTGAAAATGTCTTGATCCACGGATTGATCCGTGATGAACAAGGTCGCAAAATGAGTAAGTCTCTTGGAAATGGGATCGATCCGATGGAAGTCATTGAACAATACGGTGCCGATGCGTTGCGTTGGTTCTTATCAAATGGCTCTGCACCGGGACAAGACGTGCGTTTCAGCTATGAGAAAATGGATGCCGCTTGGAACTTCATCAATAAAATTTGGAATGCTTCCCGTTTCGTCTTGATGAATGTCAGCGAAATGACTGCCGAAGACATTGATTTTTCTGGTGAAAAATCAGTGGCGGATCGTTGGATCTTGACGCGCTTGAATGAAACGATTGAAAAAGTCACTGACCTTTTTGAACGCTTCGAATTTGGGGAAGCGGGTCGTCAATTATACAACTTTATCTGGGATGATTTCTGTGACTGGTACATTGAAATGTCGAAAGAAACTTTATACGGTGACAATGAAGCAGTGAAACAAGTCAATAAGAGCATCTTAGTCCATGTTCTTGACCAAATTTTACGCTTATTGCATCCAATCATGCCATTTGTTACAGAAGAAATCTGGAGCAAACTGCCGCATACAGGGGAATCATTAGTCGTTGCTGAGTATCCACAAGTGGCACCAGAATGGACCGATGAAAAAGCGGCGCAAGGGATGGAAGTGTTGAAAGAATTGATTCGTTCGGTTCGAAACATCCGTGCAGAAGTAAACACACCACTTTCGAAACCAATCACTTTGCTGATCCAAGCAAATGAACCTGAGATCGAAGAATTCTTGATCGCCAACAAAAACTATATCGAACGCTTCTGTAATCCAGAAGAACTAGAAATCTCTAACAGCTTACAAGCCCCTGAATTGGCGATGTCAGCTATCCTATCAGGTGCGACGATCTACTTGCCGTTAGCTGGGTTGATCAACATTGAAGAAGAAATCGCGCGTTTGGAGAAAGAACTAGCGAAGTTCACCCAAGAAGTTCAACGGGTACAAGGCAAACTGGCGAATGAACGCTTCGTTGCCAATGCACCAGAGGAAGTCGTAGCACAAGAACGCAGCAAAGAAGCCGATTATCTTGAAAAACAAAAAGCAGTCCAAGAACGGATCGAGCAATTGCGCACGATTCAATAGGAAGCGTCGACTGTCTGCAAACAAGCATCTCTTGTAGATGCTTGTTTTTGCGTAATCGATAGAAACCGTCAAACAAATTTCTCGTTTAAAGGAAAGAAATTGGGAAAGCTGTGGGATTTTTGATAAAATAAGAGCGAGGTGAAGGAGATGACAAGCGAAGAAGCAACAGCGTGGATCCATTCGCGTTTGGCATTTGGGCAAAGACCCGGATTGATGCGTGTCGAAGCATTATTAAAACGAATGGGCAATCCTGAAAAAAACATAACCATGATCCATATCGCCGGCACGAATGGCAAAGGATCAACCGTCAGCTATTTGCGCAGTCTTTTAGAAGAAGCTGGGCAGCAAGTGGGGACTTTTACTTCCCCGCACATTGAAGCGTTCAATGAACGGATCGAAATCAATGGACAATTTATATCAGATGAGGATTTGGTCGCTTGGGTGGAAAAAATCCAGCCGCTGGTTGCTGAAATCGATCGTGATGAAACCTTGACGGGCATCACTCAGTTTGAAATCATTACTGCCATGGCGTTAGGCTATTTTGAAGAAAAAAACGTCGATGTTGCGATAATGGAAGTTGGCCTAGGGGGACTTTTAGATAGTACCAACGTTATTTCCCCGATGTTGACAGCGATCACGACGATCGGCATGGATCATATGGATGTCTTAGGCGATACCATTGAAAAAATCGCTGCCCATAAGGCGGGAATCATTAAACCACAAATTCCCCTTGTGACTGGCAATATCGTTGAAAGTGCGCTTTCGGTGATCGATTTGAAAGCTGCAGAAGCACAGGCACCTGCGTATCATGCAGGGCAAGAGTACCGTGTGACCTATCGTCATCCTGATGAAGAGTGGGGCGAATTGTTTGATTTTGAAAATGAGCATGGCAAAATCAAAGGCTTGAAAACACCGATGTTAGGCCGCCATCAACCAGAAAATGCCGGTGTTGCGATCCAATTGTACAGTCTGTATTGCGACCTGCGGCAGCTGCCATTTTCAGCTAAAGAAATTCGTAATGGGCTAAGAAAGGCCTATTGGCCCGCCCGAATGGAACGAATCAGCAGTGAACCACTGGTGATCATCGATGGCGCCCATAACGTGCATGCCATGGCTCGCTTGGTGGATACGATGAAAGAAGAGTTCAGCGACTATCGCATCCATGTGCTGTTCTCAGCCTTAGAAACCAAAAACGTCAATGAGATGCTTCAGCAATTGCTGGCAATTTCGCAAGCCGAGATTTATTTAACGACCTTTGATTTCCCAAAAGCATTGCATTTAGCAGACGGCTATCAGGAACTCGATGAAAAACGAATCTCAACCGTCTCTTTATGGCAGTTTGGCTTGGCAGAATTATTAGAAAAAATGACCAATGAAGATTTGCTGCTGGTGACAGGATCGTTGTATTTTGTTTCAGAAGTTCGTGAATTGTTGTTGGCAATAGGAGGAAGAAATGGCTAAGTTACGTGGTGTGATTTTCGATATGGACGGCTTGATTTTTGACACGGAGCTGCTCTATTACCAGGCTACTCAAATCGTGGCGGATCAAATGGGGATTCCCTATACAAAAGAGTTGTATTTAGCTTATGTGGGGGTCTCGGATGAAGAAGTCTGGGCAGCTTACCATGAGCGGTTCGACGAAGCCTTTGGCCATCAAATGATCGAAGACTTTATCCAAGCGGCTTTTCATCAAACGCTGGAAATGTTCCAACGGGGCGAGGCTGAATTGAAGCCAGGTATCCACGAGTTATTGCATTATCTTGATGAGAAAAAGATTCCCCGAGTGTTGGCGTCTAGCAACCAGCGCAAAGTGATCGATACCTTGCTGGAAGCCGCAGGCTTAAAGGCGGAATTTCCTGAGATCGTCTGCTTTGATGATGTCACACGGGCAAAACCAGATCCTGAGATTTTTGAAAAAGCCCACGCATTATTGGCGGTACCAAAAGAAGAATTGGTGATCCTTGAAGATTCGGCTAACGGTATTCATGCTGCTCATGGGGCAGGGATCTCAGTCATTATGATTCCCGATTTGATCGCGCCGACGACCATCATTGAAGAAAAAGTCTTGAAAGTCTTACCATCACTAGAGGATGTCCCAGATTTTCTAGAAACCGCCTTTTCGATCTAGCTGCGATTTTTTGCGCACCTGATTCATGAAATACTCTCTCCTTTGCGTATCTTTTATTAGACCGACGCAAAGGAGTTTTTTTATGATCAATGAAACTGTGATTCCCCAAAGTTCGTTTCCCCGAGAGCGTTTAGTAGAATATGGAGTGGATGCCCTTTCGAATCAAGAATTATTGGCCATTTTGCTGCGAACTGGCTCACGTCCTCTGAATGTCCTCGAGTTAGCGGCCAGTGTCTTGAATCGTTTTCAAGAATTGTATGAACTAAAGCAAGCGACGATCGATGAATTACAAGAAATTCGCGGCGTCGGACAAATCAAAGCCATCGAGATCAAAGCGATGATTGAATTAGGTGTGCGAATCCAGCGCTCCGCTCAACCAAAGTACGGTAAGGTCAACTCTAGTATGGCGATTGCCCATCAGTTGATCCAAGAGTTGAAGGATTGTCGTCAAGAGCATTTACTAGGGCTTTATTTGAATACGAAAAATGAGATCATTCAGAAAAAAACGATCTTCATCGGATCGTTGAATCAGTCGATCGCTCACCCACGGGAGATTTTTCATTGGGCGGTACGCTACAGTGCCGCCCGAGTGTTCGTCGTCCACAACCATCCCAGCGGCAGTCCCCTTAAACATAGTATCCTAAACTAGAGTACTCTAAGTACTCGAAGTTTAGGATTTTTTAATTACAGTGCTTTAACTATTAAATATATAAGGGTATTATTAATAGTAGTTAAAGTATTTAAAGGTGGTGGAAAGATGAAGGTTCAGAAAGTAATTGTGGAGGAAAAATCATATCCGTTATACATACTGCTAGATAAAGAATTTGAAGTGATAGAACCGGTTAAGCGATTTATAAAGTACTTGGATAATACGGGAAAAGCTCCAAATACCATTAAAACATATTGTTATCATCTCAAGCTGTTTTATGAATTTATGAGCCAAAGTAGAATCGAATTAGGAGATTTACAATTTGAGGATTTAGCAAACTTTGTAGGATGGTTAAGAAATCCAGCAGGGCATTTAAAGGTAATAGATATACAACCAAAGAAGGCTAAAAGAGAGGAAACATCAGTTAATTCCATACTTAACGCTGTAACTAGTTTCTTAGAGTATTTAAATCGCACAGAAAATTTTAAAGCTATAGATATGTCTAAAGAAGCAAGAGGAAGAAACTTTAAGGGGTTTCTTCACCATATTTCTAAAGGTAGATCCTATAAAAAAAATATTTTAAAGCTTAGGGTCAAAAAGAAACTTGTACAAGTATTAGAACATGGACAAGTCAAAGCAATAATTGAGGCATGTCATACCAAAAGAGATAAGTTACTTATTATGCTTATGTATGAAGGGGGACTTCGGATAGGAGAAGCATTATCCCTTCGTATTGAAGATATTTCAACATGGGATAACCAGATTAACATCAGGCCAAGAGATCATAATGAAAATGGAGCTTATATTAAACTTAAAAAAGAAAGAACTATTGATGTAAGTAAGGAATTAATGGCATTATATACCGATTACTTAGTACATGAATATGGGGAAGATTTAGATCATGATTATATATTTATTAATCTTAAAGATTCTTATTTTGGCCACCCTCTAAAATATCAAAGTGTATTAGACTTAATAAGAAGACTAGGAAAACGGACAGGGATTACTTTCACTGCCCATATATTACGTCATACGCATGCCACAGAGCTTATTAGAAGTGGATGGGATGCTGCATATGTACAAAAAAGATTAGGGCATGCCCATGTACAAACAACACTTGATACGTATGTTCATCTTTCTGATCAAGATATGAAGAATGAATATAAAAAGTATCTTCAAGGGAGAGAAACATGACAATGAAATTTCCAAGTGTAGCAACTAATCGAAAGCTTATCGCTAGTACAGAGATTAATAAAAAAATAGCTAATATGACAAGTGTTTTAAAAGGTTATTGGGCAGCAGATAGATGGGATATAAGAATTTGTCCGCATCCTAGTGCAATTGAGTTAAGTAAGAATCCGTCACTAAGAAATCGTTGGGTAAATTTCGATAAGGTGGAAAATGTCTGGTTGAAAACAGAATTAAAATATTTTTATTACCTTCACTTGAATAATGGAGCTTGGAATGCAAAATCCGTTTGGATTAGAAAGGGAACAGTGATAAGCCGGATGATGGGATTTTTAAATTTAAAATATCCTAATATTACATCGATAACCGAAGTGCCTATAAAAAAAGCTTTGACAGAATACCGGACCTACTTAACAGAACAAAAAGTAAAAACTACGACTACTAATTACAAACTTGATGTAAATCAGCAGAAAGTTACTGTACATGCGAATTCCTATTACGTTACTCATCTTAAGCAGTTTATGGAATTCTATGAGGACTTCTATTTTGATGGGGAAGAATGGGAAAAAGATGTTTGGAATCGAAGAAAATTATCATTACCGGAAGATAAGGTAAACCCAACATCCTACGAATATACGATCAACTTTAAGGGTTTTAAGAATAATTATTTTAAAGAAATAGTTAAGCGATATTGTAAACTAATGTTAAACACAGCTAGCTTTTCTCACGTAGTAGATATAGCTTCAAAATTAAAAGAATTTTTTAATTTCATGAACAAAAATTGTGAAGGTATACAAAGGATTCATCAATTAACTAGAAATGAAATTGAGCAATATTTTAATTATATTAATTTAAAAGGTTTAAAACCCAGTACTGTAACTGGACGAATATCTACTTTAGACGTTTTTTTTACTACAATTCAAAGATATGACTGGAAGGATACACCTTCTAAGATCCTTATCTTTCAAGAAGATTACCCTAAAGTGCCGAAGGCACTACCACGTTATATTGATGAACATATACTTGAACAATTAAATGGGAAATTAGATAAATTGGAACCTTATATTGCTACAATGGTTATGGTACTTCAAGAATGCGGGATGCGTATCAGTGAACTTTGTACATTGAAAAAAGGGAGCGTCATAACCGATAAAGAAGGGGATTGCTTTTTAAAGTATTATCAGTGGAAAATGAAGAAAGAGCATATCATTCCTATTTCTAAAGAAATTGCTGCATTGATATTAGTTCAAGAGCAAAGGGTGGCTGATGAACTCGATGATGGATGTGTATATGTGTTTCCCCGAAAAGATTGCTCACCATTGAAACAAGATACCTTTAGGGTTAAATTAAATGAACTAGCTTATGAAGAAAAGATAACGGACAGCAACGGAGAAATTTTTCGTTTTCATGCTCATGCCTTTCGGCATACAGTTGGCACTAGAATGATAAATAACGGAGTGCCACAACATATTGTCCAGAAGTTCTTGGGTCACGAATCACCGGAAATGACGGCAAGATATGCACATATTTTTGATGAAACCCTAAAGAAGGAATTTACGAAATTTAAGGAAACCTTAGTAACGAATAACGGTAGCATTCTGGATTTAAGTGAGGAAAATACTGAAGCTGACAATACAGATCTTCAATGGTTTAAAAAGAATATCAATGCACAGGCACTTCCTAATGGCTATTGTCGGTTACCAGTAATTGCAGGACCATGTCCTCACGCAAATGCATGTTTAGATTGTACGAATTTCTGTACAAGTAAACAATTTCTTACTGAACATGAAGAGCACTTAGAGCGAACTAAAGAAATACTAAATAGGGCTAAACAAAACCAATGGCAGCGTCAGGTTGAAACCAATGAACGTGTTAAAAATAGATTAGAACAGATTATTCATTCGTTAAAGGAGACGAATTAAAATGATTAGAAAAGGTAACACAACTGCCATAGTTCAGCTAGCTAAAGACAAGTCGGAGAAAACAAGAATTAGGGTTGAAAAGACAATTTCAGAGATGGCATTGAAAGAAGAGAAGATTAATTTTAATTCCGTTGCACAAAAAGCAAATGTTTCAAAGTCATGGCTTTACAAACAAAAAGATATTAGAACTAGAGTGGAGACATTAAGAGGGATGCAGATAAGTGAGTTAACCCCCCGTAAACCTAGTAAAAGCCCTCGTTCAGAGGACGTATTAATAAAAACCTTAAAAAGCCGTATAAAGGCGTTAGAAGAAGAGAATGAACGGTTAAAGGATCAAGTTCAAAAATTACATGGCAAGCTGTTTTAGCAGATTTGTGTTTCTTGGAATTTATTGGGCACTTTGAATTGGCTACCTAAAATGAAATCGCTAAAACCTTCAATAACTTCAATAGCCCATTTCCCTAAATGTGTTAAGGGGAAATGGGCTTTCTTCTAGTATTGTTGGCATGATCGCAGAAGTGTTTTATGCTCTTAAATAATACTTTTTAATATATTGCAAATACTCATTAGCACTTTTCTGTATCTCTTCGCCCTTCATATCCGAATTAGCACCGTAAAGTACAAACTCTGGTACATATTCAGCATGAATCTATGCACATAAAGATTTGAATGGTGTTAACATCTGGGTTAATGTATGCTTGTTTTTACCCATACTTGTAAATTCACCTTTTTTTACGCCAGCTGATATAGCTAATCCTAATTTTCGATTATAAAATATTCTTTTACCCTTTGATCCGTAAGCCCATCCATATATAATCACTTCATCGATCCATTTTTTTAATAATGAAGGAGAACTATACCAATATAATGGAAATTGAAAAATAATATTATCATGATTTTCAACTAATTCCTGCTCTCTTTTTACATTTATAATAAAATCAGGATACTCTCTATAAAGATCATGAATGGTAATTTCGTTTGAATAAGACGCTGCTTTTTCTACCCAAACTTTATTGATTCGAGAATTTGGCATATCTGGGTGAGAAACGATCACCAATGTTTTCATTGTTTCATCCTTAACATACTCAACTTTCGCACCAATAAAACAGTGTACGAAAGTTGAGTTACTTAAAAGTATTCTATTCTAAGAAATTCAAATTTGCGTGATTCCTAAGCTATTTATTTACAGCTTAAACTATAGAAGATGAACTAAACAATAACTAATCTTTACATAACTAAGTTATTACCCACGCTTTTTTAAACCTAATCCAGCTATTAAGGCAATGAGTATTGCCCCTGTAGCTGCAAGGAACGCATCTGAGTAGGACATAGCGTCCAATATATATAATGGATTTATCGGCTCAGTAGCATCACGTCGAGCGGATAATAATGCTCCAATCATACCTGCTCCAGTTCCTGCTCCAAGGTACAAAGCACCTTGGAAAATCCCCATTCCGACACCAACCTTGTCTGCATCGAGTGCACTTACTGCGGCGTTATTTGCGGGAGAATTCGTGAATGCAAAAGCAATCCCTACTCCGAGGACCCCCACGGAAACTAACAGAGGTGAAGCACCAGATGCATAGGTGGACAAGAATAAGGTAGACAGCCCCATCAGAGTCATCCCAGTAATTATCAGACGTTTATCCCCAAATCGATCAGAAAGACGGCCAACGAAGGGAGATAAGATTGCAACAGCCACACCACCTGGCAACAATATCATTCCAGCCTGTCCAGAAGAGAGTCCATTCACCTCAATGACTAGTAATGGGACGAACACAAGAACAGCGAAATAAGCAAACATCGAAAAAAATGCAATTATGACCGTATTGACATAATCCTTGTTATTGAACAGGACAGGTGGTACAAATGGATTTTCTGCGGTAACAATTCTCCAAATAAATCCCACCAAAGCTACAACAGAACCAATTAGGCTAGTTAACGATGAGAACGAAGAAAAACCAGAAGTTTCTCCTTGAGTGATGCCAAAAAGGAGTAATCCTACTGTGAGGCCGAGGAATAAACCACCAATGAAATCAAAGTTCTTATTGCTTCCTACGGATTCTGCCGGTTTAATTGTCGGTAACGCGTAGTAGGCACCAATAACAATCATAATGGCTAACAAAAATGTGAACCAAAACAAGGCATTCCACCCTAAATATTGACCAACTACTCCACCAAATATTGGACCAGCAGCAGTTCCAACACCAATACTTCCTGCGATAATTCCCAAAGCTCCCCCACGTTTTCCTTGTGGGAAAACCTTCGAAATTGCAATGACTGATAGAACTGGAATTGCGGACATCCCAGCACCCTGAACCATTCTTCCCAAAACCAACAATGGGAGGTTCGGGGCAATTGCACATAAAAGACTACCACTTGCCAGAATCATAATGGCAAAGATATATAGCTTTCGTAACTCAAAAAAGTCTGAGATTCGACCATAAATCGGAACTCCAATCGCAAGAACAAGTGCAATACCACTAACTATCCAACTCACTTGAGATTTCGAAGCTTCTAAATCTTTGCTTATTAGTGGAAGTACGGGATTGACTGAATCAGCCGTAATTGAACCTACAAGTACAGATAGGGAGAGTACCATCATTAAAAGCCTAGTAGAACCCCTTTTTTCAGATTGAATCATTTCTTTAGATTTACTATCCTTTTTCATTTTATTTCCTCCTAAAATATATTGTGATTTTAGGAGGCTAAATCCACTGCTTTCACCATAAACCTCACCTCATATCTATTTATATTGTAAAACCAAATCAACGAACTCACCATATTTCTACAGCATGATTAAAGATTCGGTTCTCCAAACTAACTGAACTGATCAAACAAAAAAAAGGCACCAGTTTAACAACCGGTGCCTAATCATTCGTATGCATTTTTACAAATGCAATAGATTCATAAATTTTTGCCCATTATATAAAAGGAGGCAAAAAGTTTTCCGGTAGTGTTTCCATTTTTTGTTTTTGTGAAAAAGGACATACTGATCCCGTTGTACCTAAATCCCCTGAAACTTTTACATGCTTTCTAAACTCGACATTAATGAAATCAATTCCCATTACTTTTTGCCTCCTTTCTCATATTGTGATAATAACACAATTATAATTGATGAAAAAGAAATAATCAACCCTACTTTTTTGAAAACCAATTTAAAGCTTTACTACTTTTACTTACATAATAAAGGCAGGTGCAGTATAAACTTTTTTAAATAGGTCTTCTTTAACGAGCAGGTAGCGTCAGTTAAAGTAGATAATTTAAGATCGAAATCATATTATAGATATTCCGAAATTGGGCGTGATTGTTGCAGGTCAAAAGCTTAATTCCTCGATAAAATAAAAAGGAATTAGTTTTTTTATTTGTGGTACATTCTTCTGACCGTAATCAATTGTCATCTAATAATTACATTGTATTTTTTCATTTGATTTAACACGTTAAATATATGTTCTTAAAGTAAAAACATTGATGTTAATGGATTTTTAGTAATTTACTCTTGATAAAACCCGTTACCAAGTAAAGCAGATACGATGATGACAGACAGGATGAACAAATTATGTGAATTGATGGGGATTCCTTTAATTGATCACGTGATTGTGGGAGGAGATAATCGAGAGTTTTTTAGCTTCAAGGAAAAAGGGTTGATATCTAATCCAAGAATTACTTTGACGAACGACTATAAAACTCTAGACTTTCCATCCCCAATGATAGCTGAGCGAGGGAAGGTAAGGTGAATGTGAGTGGATGGAGGCAGATTTACAGAAGAAGAGCTGGCTATTGCAAAGAGTGTTGATTTAACAGCAGTAGCTACTAACCTTGGATATACAGTAAAACGTGTGGGTAGATATCACACGCTGAAGGAAATGGACTCTGTAAGAATTTATGATAAAAGTCATTGGTTTCGCTGGTCAAGGCAGTATGAAAAGGGAAGCAACGGTGGTTCACAGATTGATTTCCTTCGAGTTTTTGCTGGAATGGAAGTGAAAGAAGCAGTGTTTTGGCTTTTGGACTTTGTGGGTTATCAAAGAATGCAGGAAGATAACAGAATGTCAGAATTAATGTATCGGGTAGAACCAGAATCACCAAAGGTAAAAGAGTTTGTACTACCATTACCAGCTAGGGATAATTCTTATTTGTACTCGTATCTAAGGGAAGAACGCGGATTAAGCGATCAGGTCATTGACTATTTTATTGATAAGGATTTGATTTATGAGAGCAGACATTATCATAATGTGGTCTTTAAGGGAAATGACAAAGACGGAATGACTAGATTTGCAAGTATGAGAGGGGTTTTTGATAGGGAAGGTTCTTCATTTAAATGCGATGTTGCTGGAAATGATAAGAACTATGGATTTAATGTAACGAATGCAGAAAGTTCTGAACTGATTGTATTTGAAGCAGCTATCGATCTTATGAGTTATACGGATATTTTTTCTGATTTTGAAACAAATAAGCTTGCTCTTGGAATGCTTGCAGATGCTCCACTGATTATGTTTCTAACAGAGAATCCACAGATCTCATTCATACGGTTTTGCCTTGATAATGATGAGCCAGGGAGAAAGGCTTCATTGGAATTATGTGAGAAATACTATGGACTTGGTTATGAAGTGGAGGATAGTCCACCACCAATTGGTTTTAAAGATTATAACGAATGGCTAGTGGCAAAGAAACGAGATTTGGAATTTCCAAAGAACTGTTCAGAAAAAGGGATGCATGCAAAATAAGCAGATTACGGTTTGGATTTGTATGCAAAACATTTGTCTACAGGAATTCTCCTAAAAACCAATGTCTATTGTTTTGATTTGTATTCAAAATTTATGTCCAGTGTTTGGGATTTAAGTGATAGCAGAAAGTGCCATCAAAACGAGGCAGTGATAGCAGAAAGTGCACTCACAAAGCAAAAGTGATAGTAAAAAGTGCTATCACAATTATAAGGTAATCAAAGTTAGGAAAAGTCTATATAAAAAGTGATAGCAGAAAGTGCACTCATAATTGCCATGTGATAGCAGAAAGTGCATTCACAAGGCAAAAGTGATAGCAAAAAGTGCTATCACTCGTATATAGAAGGGGGTTTAGGGGATTTTCCCCTAACTAGATGCTTCGAAAGCCAGAGATGGCTTAGAAGCGTATCTAGCAGTGGACACCGGGAACTTTACGGGGGACATTAGAGCAAGGATAGAATTCACAAAGACAGATAAGGAGGTGCAAGGGAGTGATGGAACAGGAAATTGAATTATTTACAAAACCAGAAGAAGTGATTCAGTGGATACAGAAAAGTGGTTTGTCTTTTGATTTTTCGGTTGAAGATGCAGAGATTCTTCTTGGTTATTTGGAAGGTCATGATTATACCATTGGACAAGACAAAGAAGGGACTCTCTATCGAACAGATATTGCAGAGGTTCAAGGTGAGACGGAAGTGTATTCAATGGATGAGGTAATTGATATTGTCTGCCAATGGAATTATGAAAAGATTCTTGAGGAAGATGAAGGTCGTAATAATCCAAAGGATTTCATGGATTTTACAGAGCATCAAAAAGAATATGAGAAATTGAAATTGGATGAAATGCGATTAGACAGATTATTTGATATGACTCGATTTGGAAGAGAAATGGAAGCGTTAGCAGTTAAGCTTGCGAATGAGTTCATAGAGAACCTGAATCAGCATAAAGAGATTGATACAGCCGTGCGTGTAGTATCTGAAGGTATACAGCAGAATTCAACAGGTAACAGAGGAAGGTGAGGAGATGGCAGATAGTATTCATTGTATTAAGAAGACGTTGCGTTTGATGCCAGAAGAGGCTAAAATTCTGGCAGAAAAAGCAAAGGAAGCTGGGATGAATGAAGCAGAGTATGTGCGCTTATTAATCCGACAGAAGCCAAACGACTATCCTGAGATTCGTAAACTCTTAAAGACATTGATTAATGAAGTGAATCGGATTGGAATTAATATCAATCAGATTGTCTTCAATCATAATTCCGGGCTATATTCGGAGGATGATAAGAGTCGATTGGTAGCATATATGAGAAAGTTGAATTCTGCTGTGAATGAGGTGGTGATGCAGATTGGCAATTAGTAAGATCCTTCATATGAAAGACTGTGGAGGACATTTTCATGGAAAGCACCTGAAAAGTTCACTGGAGTATATTTTAAAACCAGAGAAAACACAGGATGGCAGACTGGTAGGAGCAATCAATTGTCAGGTAGATACAGCATTTGAACAGATGAAAGAAACGAAACGACTATTTGGAAAGATTGATAAGCGGCAGGGATATCATTTGATCCTTTCTTTTAAAGAAAATGAGGTCGATCCAGATACTGCAATGGAAATCACACAGAAATTCGTTCAGGAATACCTTGGGAAAGAATATGAAGCTGTATATGCGGTTCATGATAATACGGAACATGTGCATTCCCATATCGTTTTTAACAGTGTCAGCTTTGTTTCAGGTAAGAAGTATCGTTATGAAAAAGGGGATTGGGCAAGAGATATTCAGCCCATAACTAATAGATTATGCGAAGAGTATGGTCTATCCATCATTGATATTGAAGAAGGAAAGGGAGAACGGGCAAATGAGAATTATAAGGACTGGAGCGAATACCGTGAAGGAAAGTTTGTTTGGGCAGATATGATAAAACGCGATTTGGATTCTTGTATTATTCAGGCAAATTCTTTTGATGACTTTGTGGATTTATTGAAAGAGAAAGGCTATGAAACAAAGCAGGGAAAGCATCTTGCTGTAAAACCTCCAGGAATGACACGGTTTAAACGATGTAAGTCGCTGGGAGAGAATTACTCCGAAGAGCAGATTTGGGAGCGAATCAAGAAGGAAGACTTGGAATTCTATCAGGCGCAGAAGGAATTGGCAAAACCGCAAATTGTGAAGTGCTATATAAAGCGATATAGGAGAGCTAGAATGTCAGGTCTTCAAAAGCGATATTATGCAAGGTTATATCGGACTGGGCAGCTAAAGAAGAAGCCCTATAGTCAGGTGTGGAAATACAAGAATGACATAAGAAAGATGCATAAACTTCAGCAACAATATCTGTTTTTAGCAAGGCACGACATTCACAATGTGGTCGATTTGGAAGCAACGATTGAGAATCTGACGGATAAGAGAAAGGATTCTTCATTTGAAAAGAGTAAAGTATATCGGGCACGGCAGAGATGTGTAAACTTATTTTCTATTTTGGATGAGTTAGAAGTATTGAAACCGGCAGAAGAGTCTTTTCAAAAAGGAGATGATTTTTTTATCGATGAACACAATCAATGGACTTTATTGTCAGAGCAACTCCTTAGCGAGGGATATACTCTAGAGGAGGTGGAGAAATTAGGAAGCTTTTACAAGGAACAAATAGCTTCTACAATTGCGAAAGAGAAAGCAGTATTTCGTGAATTGAATCTTGGAAAGTCAATCTGGAAGGATCTGATTTCAGACAATACAGAAAAGACAAAACAGGAAGAAATCAGTAAAGAGAAAGAAATAGACAAAGACAGGAAAGAGCAGCCAAAACGATAGGCTGTTATTTTTATGTAGACAATGAGACAAGTAATGCATGCTTGCATGCAAATACATTTGACAAATGTCCATAGGAGAGACGAAAGTCGAGTTTTAGAAGGAGGTATTTATGGAACAAGCACTTAGTAAATCAGAAATCGGTAAGCATATTGACATTCTAAAGTCTGGAAAGCGATATGGTGAGGAAATTATAGCATTGATTAAGGATGATTTGGAATATGGTTTTTCAAAGGAACAGACAGAGTTGTATTTAAAGTCTGGTTACAACATTGGACAAATGAGGGTATATTCGGAATGTCTGCGTGATGGTAAATCGGAAGAGTTTTTATCCTTAATAGAACGAACAGAACTAACTGCACCTCAGATGCAGATAGCATTTGAATTCTATAAAAAGGGTGTACCGATTGAGACAATTGAAGAGGTTGTAGCAAGGAAGGAAACACCGATTGCTATGAAGACTGCTTTTAGTAAATTTTTAGAACAGATTCAGATGGTAAAGCAAGAGACGGCTACAGAACCAGAATATGTGCAGGAACTTGTCAAGAAGATGGAGGAGATTGTTAGTAAAATCTGTGTTCAGGAGCAGCGATACGATGCTTTGAATGAAAAGCTTACTATATTTGAATCTACGAAGGCAGATGAACAGATTAGGGAGAATCTTGTGAAAGAGAATGCTGATAAAGAGCAATTGTTAAATGATCAGCAGGACAAACTGAATCAAGCAAATTCAGCAATTTCTAGATTACGAGAACAGATAGAGTTTAAGGATAAGGAGATGAATCGTATGAGCAATCGCATTGAAACTTTAGAGGATAAATTGCTTCATGCCACGAATGTGAATACAGTTACATCTTCAGAACCAAAGAAGGAAGAGGAACAAAGCGTTCAAGGTGAGATCAAGAAAGAAGGTGCAGCTATGACACAGCAGACCATTTTAAAAGAACCAATTGGTATACCAATTTTTTATCAGGTGCCGGTCGTTGATATGCAGGGTAGAGTGGTTCAGAAAGTTCAGGTGGACAGATCAGAATCTAAAACCAATGGAGTGATAGCATTACTATCTAAACTATGCTTTAAGAAGAAATCCAGAGCGGATATCGTAAAGCTAGTTGCAAGTGGTGATCTGGCGCCAGCTCAGCTGATTCAGATTAAGAGTGGAATTGAAAAGGGTCTTACAGAAGGACAGTTAGTTGAACTGATTAATAATAATGTAGCAGCTGAGAAGATGAAAGAAATTATTGAAATTGCTGTTTTGGAAAACAGCATGGCATATTAGGAGGCATGTATGAATTTAGAAATCATAGAAGAGGCAGCGTTTGTTATGAATGAGGCAAAGCATCGTTTTACAGGATCTCAAAAGGAATTTGTAGTGCAGTTTGCTTTTAAAACTGCAAATAAGGACTTAACAAGCAAACTGATTGAAGAGCTTCGACAGTCAGAGAATGAAACACAGTCAGCTCAGATTATTCAGAACTATTCAGCGATGATTCAGGAGAAGCCAAATTGGGTGGCGCCGTGCTGAGTGGATATAATGCTTCACATTCTATTTAAAGTTTTCAACAGAAGTGCTGACGCTACCGACTGGTGCGCTAGCACTTTTTAATCTCGATATATCCCTTTTCAAAATATGTTATACTATATTATAAAATACTTTTGAAAGGTACAGACAAGGGTTGTCAAAACTATGAAGAAAGAAAGAATAAAAGAAATCTGCCATCTCGCACAGGTATTTCACTCAACCTATAAAATTTCAGTTCTAATAAAAGATGACAAGAATATAAACATAGCTCTTGGTAATATTGAAGTTGACAAGAATTTGTTTCCTATTGATTATGATATGAGCCAATATTGGATTGAAGATTTACCAGGATTCAGAATCGGAGTTCATCCTCTTGGTGCTGTCCGATGCACATTTGAATCTGATGATAAAGCAATGTACGTTCAGATTGGTCCAGTGATGGTAGAGAACATTAACCCATTGATGATTTATCAGGGAAGCAATGACAATGAATGGACTGTGCTCGATATCAGAAAGTTTAGTGAAATATGTGTGATGATGTATTACTTTGCATTAGATAAGAATTTATCTTTTTCTATTGAGAGTTTAGTGAATAAACTGGTACAATTTTTTTCGACTGATATCATGGGACTACAAACGTCTGAGCTTTCAAAGCGGACGATTGAACAAAGTTATCAGGACTTACGAACAAGACTTGAGCTTGTCCAAAATGGTGATATAACTACACTTAAACAGCTGAACCGGGATCAAGATTACCTTAATGCACTTTTTGAATTTTGTAATAATGAACAATCAACAAAATCCATGCTGACATTCTGTCTGTATCTATCGATGTACTATGCTATTGCTGGCGGTCTTCCTATTGAAATGTCAGGTGCAATCAGTAGCTATTACGGAAATCGCTTTAGTTCTCTGAGAAAAAGAGAAGAGTCCGTTGCTATGTATAACAGTATTTTGGAGCATTTCGCTTTAAGTACTGCAGATTATAGAGTATCTGGTGTCTCTTCAGACATAGCAAAAGCAGTCAGGATGATTAAAAGAAATATCAACCGTCAGCTCACCATTCAGTCAATATGCACAGAAATTGGTCTAAGTCAGTATCACTTCATGCGTAAATTCAAGATAGATATAGGTATGACTGTTGGTGCATACATTAAGAAGGAGAAAATAGCATATGCCAAATTTCTATTGGTATATACGAATCAGTCAATATCAGAAATTAGTGAATATCTTATATTTAACTCACAAAGTTACTTCACATCCGTGTTTAAAAAAGAAACAGGAAAAACGCCTTTTGAATATAGAAAGAGTGATTTGTAAAGCTGATGGCTAATGCAAAGAATCAATTGCGGCAATCCTTTTGTATCTTTTTCCAGTGTGGCTGCGGTTTCTGTTGACGGGAACAGCAGGGCATATGCGGAATCTGGTGTCGGATGAGATAACGGATCAGTTACTTTGTTTTTATCAGAAAAGGTGTAAGCTAAAACTTAGGTTAGCCATTGCGCTAGCGATTTGGTACAATAAGGGGGAAGTTGAATTATATTTGAAACGATAGGAGGGAGAAGCAAATGAAATCTACAACTAAAGTAACATTTAAAGAACTTCATGTATAGGTGGCTGTGACAAGCTTTACATGGAGTGGAATAATTATTGTCCGAAGCCACCTTTGCAATTGCTAGTACTTACGCAAAGGAGGATATGAAAATGCAATACAAAATAATTAATGGTGCCGTTTACTATGATGGTAATATGGTGTTGGAAAACATCGGTATTGAAATCAATGATAATGAAAAGATTGCTATTGTTGGTAGAAATGGATGTGGAAAAACAACCTTGCTAAAAGCTATTATAGGCGAAATTGAATTAGAAGAAGGAACTGGTGAAAGTGAATTTCAAGTAATAAAGACCGGTAACCCTTATATTAGCTATTTAAGACAGATGCCTTTTGAAGATGAAAGTATATCAATGGTGGATGAAGTCCGTACGGTATTTAAGACGCTTATTGATATGGAAAACAAGATGAAACAGCTGATAGATAAAATGGAGAATCAATATGATGATAAAATCATCAATGAATACTCTGATATCAGTGAAAGGTATATGGCTCTTGGAGGTCTAACCTACCAAAAAGAATATGAAACGATGATTCGTAGTATGGGTTTTACTGAAGCAGATGATAAAAAACCCATTTCTGAATTTTCAGGTGGTCAGCGAACTAAGATAGCTTTTATAAAAATACTTTTAACAAAGCCAGACATTCTATTACTTGATGAACCTACTAACCACCTTGATATAGAAACAATACAATGGTTGGAGAGTTATTTGAGAAGTTATAAATCTACATTGGTTATTATTTCCCATGATAGAATGTTTCTTAATCGAATTGTGAATAAGGTTTATGAAATCGAATGGGGAGAGACCAAATGTTATAAAGGTAATTATTCAGCCTTTGAGGAGCAAAAACGAGAAAATCATATCAAACAGCAAAAAGATTACGATTTGCAACAGATAGAAATTGAAAGGATTACACGCTTGATTGAACGTTTTCGTTATAAACCTACGAAAGCTAAAATGGTGCAATCTAAAATTAAATTATTACAGCGTATGCAAATATTAAATGCACCAGACCAATACGATACAAAAACTTATATGTCTAAATTTCAACCGAGAATCAGTAGTTCAAGGCAAGTATTAAGTGCTTCAGAACTTGTGATAGGCTATGATACTCCTCTTGCAAAGGTTAATTTCAACCTTGAAAGGGGACAGAAGCTTGGAATTGTTGGGAGTAATGGTATTGGTAAATCCACGTTGCTTAAAACACTTATGGATGGTGTGGCAGCATTGTCTGGAGATTTTAAATTCGGATACAATGTTGAAATTAGCTATTTTGACCAACAGCTTGCTCAAATCAGTGGAGATGATACACTATTCGAAATTTTTCAAAGCGAATACCCTGAGCTAAATGACACAGAGGTCAGAACTGCTCTTGGCTCATTTCAGTTTAGTGGAGATGATGTTTTTAGACCGGTGTCCTCTTTGTCAGGTGGAGAAAAGGTTAGATTGACATTATGTAAATTATTATATAAACGTACTAATGTTTTAATCTTAGATGAACCGACAAACCACATGGATATTATTGGAAAAGAGAATTTAGAGAATATCTTATGCAGTTATCAAGGTACAATTATTTTTGTGTCACATGATAGATATTTTACTAATAAGATTGCTGACAGATTACTTGTTTTTGATAAGGATGGTGTAGAGTTTGTACAATCTACTTATGGTGAGTACGAGAAAAAAAGGATGAATTCTGAAAAGCCATTTAATAACATTAAAGTTGAGCAGAAAGTAGAGAAAAATAACACAGTAAAAGGCGATCGTAACTCCATTGAGAAGGAGAAGGTTAAGAAGGAGAAACGAATTGAAAAGCTTGAAGTGTTAATAAATCAATATGATGAAGAATTAGAAAGATTGAATAAAATCATTTCTGAACCAAACAATTCTTCTGATTATATGGTACTGACGGAAATACAAAAATCAATTGATGATGTTAAAAGGTGTCAGGGTAATTATTTTAATGAATGGGAACAGTTGATGAGAGAATTGGAAGTTATGTAATTTTTGAGTTATGCAATAAGGATGTAAAAGTGTTAATGATACATTCTGGTTGTTGAAAATGTAAAAAAATTAATGAATTTTTATTAGATATAATCGCTATGTGAAGACCTTTTGAGTTTGCCGCATAGCGGTTTTTATTATCTATACTTTGGAATTGTCAAGAAAAGTGTAGTCGTATAAACTCACTAAATTTCCTTTGATTGTTATGCTGCCAGAAGTTGTTCTTCCAGCTGAACAAAATTATTACGATTTATATGAAAAGTTGTTGCCTGGATGCCAATTCCATAAAATGGGTTGGGCAATGGGGGTTGTCTGGACAAAATAACTTAAAGCTGTGGCTTTGAAAAGTTGAATTTGTGATTGTTTTCAGAGCTATCGGGTGCTTTAGTATAAATAACAATGAATAAAAAATCAGCCTGTATCTTATGTTACTATTAAGTAATTTAAGATACAGGTTTTACTATTTTTGAAATAAGTACCTTCCACTTCAAATACATGTATTCAAAGTGAAAGTATTGATTTAAATGATTCTTTTGTAATTTACTCTTGATAAAATCCGAAGCCTCACAGGCAGATCTGCTGTTTACACGCCGCTTGATCAAGTGCGGAGACTTGATGGGGATCGACATACTGGATCATTTGATCATTGGCGACAATGCCTATGTCAGTTTGCGAGAAGAGGGGCTGTGGCAACAGGAAGACGTGTGAAAATAAGCCGAGTTTGCGAACATTATTAAAAATAAAGGTGAATTGTCTAATCGTCTGTCTTGCAAAAAAATACGGGTAAGTGTAAAATATTATTGTAATTTTGTTTGCTGAATAGATGTTGAAACGCACGTTAGGCCTCTATCGCACAAAGGCAATGTTACACACAATTAAGTGCTTATGCACGAGGAGGTTTTTTTTAATGGAACAAGGTACAGTAAAATGGTTCAATGCTGAAAAAGGGTTTGGTTTTATCTCTCGCGAAGACGGTACAGACGTATTTGTACACTTTTCAGCGATCCAAGGTGAAGGATTCAAAACTTTAGAAGAAGGTCAAGCAGTAACTTTCGACGTGGAAGATTCTGATCGTGGACCTCAAGCAGTTAACGTAAACAAAGCGTAAGCTTTCAAACAAACTGCCAGTAAGAGCACTTTGAAATCAAAAACCCCAAAAGACCATCGATTCGATGGTCTTTTTTTTCTTTTTATAACGGAAAGGAAAAGGCAGTTCTCAGTAACCTGAGAACTGCCCTTGCATGTAAGATTATAAATCGTCCGGCGTCATGATCATCGAAAGGATCATTGGATGACGCTCGGTTTTTTCAAATAGGAATGGCTGTAACGCCGAAGACATCGCTTCTCTTAATTTGTGTTCTGTTGGGTCTGGTTGGTTCAAGACTTCCCGCAATGCACGGAAGAGGATCTGCTGTGCTTCGTTGATCATCTCGCCAGATTCCCGCATATAAACAAACCCACGAGAAAGGATATCTGGTCCAGCAAGGACTTCTTTCTTCGCCACATCGACTGTCGCGACAGCTAAGACGAGGCCTTCTTCTGAAAGAATGCGACGATCTCGTAAGACGACATTTCCGATATCACCGATACCGCTGCCGTCAACATAAACATCATTGGCATTGAAATGACCAGCCAAGCGAGCGGTATCCGCTGTTAAGGCCAACATGTCACCATTTTCCATAATGAAACAATTTTCTTTTGGTACACCGACATCTTGTGCCAACTGGGTGTGGATGTTCAGCATCCGAAATTCCCCGTGGACAGGCATAAAGAATTTTGGCTTCATTAGACGCAACATCAGTTTTTGTTCTTCTTGGCCACCGTGACCAGAAGTATGGATGTTGTTCAATTTGCCATGGATCACGTTTGCGCCAGCTTCCAACAACAAGTTGATCAGCTGATTGACACTCGTGGTATTTCCTGGGATCGGTGAGCTTGAGAAAATCACGGTATCATCTGGGTGAATTTGGATTTGACGGTGAGTCCCGTTGGCAATCCGACTCAAAGCAGCCATTGGCTCTCCTTGAGAACCCGTACAAAGGATCATGGTTTCGTTTGCAGGCAAACGGTTGATCTCATGAGATTCCACAAAGGTTCCATCTGGCACCTTGATATAGCCAAGGCGCTGTCCGTTGACGATTGCATTTTCCATACTGCGTCCAAAAACGGCGATTTTACGTCCAGTCGCAACCGCCGCATCTGCAGCTTGTTGGAGACGGAAAATGTTGGAGGCAAAGCTGGCAAAAATGATCCGACCATCGATTTTTTCAAAAATCTTTTGGATCGAGCTGCCGATCGTTTTTTCTGATTTGGTAAAGGTCGGAATTTCTGCATTGGTACTATCGGAAAGGAGGCAAAGGACGCCTTCTTCACCAATTTTTGCCATTTTGTGCAAGTTTGCTGGTTCGCCCACAGGCGTAAAGTCAAACTTGAAATCGCCAGTTGCGACGATATTGCCAGAAGGCGTTTTGACAACGACACCTAAAGCATCAGGGATACTGTGAGTCGTTCGGAAGAAGCTGATGGATGTTTTACGGAAACGAATCACCGTATCTTCATTGATTTCGTGTAATTCCGCATCCCGCAGTAAGCCATGCTCATCTAATTTGTTGGTGATCAAAGCAAGTGCCAAGGGTCCCGCATAGATCGGGATATTGGCTTCCCGCAACAAGTAAGGGATTCCGCCAATATGGTCTTCGTGACCATGAGTGACGATCAAGCCTTTGACTTTCGGTAAATTTTGAACGATGTAGCTATAATCGGAAATGACATAGTCGATCCCAAGCAGTTCATCTTCGGGGAATTTGATTCCCGCGTCAATTAAGATGATCTCATCTTGGAATTGAACCCCATAACAGTTTTTTCCGATTTCGCCAAGTCCACCGACGCCGAATACGCCAGTCTCATTATTTTTCAGCGAAACTTTCATCTTAAAACTCCGCTAATTTGAAATCAGCGTTTTCTTTTTCGTAAGCTAAATGTTTTTCATCTAGTTCTTGAACGAACTCGATGTTGTATGGGGTATTTTGTTCAACCAGACGGCGTGCGATCACTGCATCGTCTGCTTCAATGTACAAAGAGTGGGTTTGTTCTCTCTTTGGGTTGCGGTCTTTTGTTTCTTGGTAATAAATTTTGTAAATCATATCTTTTCTCCTTTATCTGCTTTTCGCAGTAGTCTATTTGGTTGATGAATTCGCTGCATCACAAAATCGAGGTCCGAATAAAGTGACCTGAAAAGAAGGCTTCGAGAGCCGCTGCATGCTTTTTTCAGACAATCGTTGTGAGAAAAAAGAGAAAGCCTCGTCTTTGCTTTCCAAATGTCGTCATAAAAAATTCACCGGGTTTGTAAGTCGTTCCACTACAAGTATCCCTAGTTTATCACAGAAAAACGAATAAGTATAGAAACACGTCATTTTGAAAAGGCTTACTGAAAGAAAATGAAAGGACTATCGCTGAAGTTTGCTTTTTTTCGTTGAAAGTGCATTACAATAAGAATATTCCTATGCTATAGTAGAAGTAATGAAGTAAAAAAGGAGGGGATTTTTTGAAATTAATGTGGCACTACACGATGAGAAACAAGAAACTGCTGGTTTTTAATTTCATCTGTGTTTTTGGTTTTATTTTGATTGAATTAGGTTTGCCGACGTTATTGGCAAGAATGATCGACAAAGGGATCGCCGCTGGTGATCGCGACTACATATGGAAAATGGGTGCGGCGATGATCGCGATCACCATTGTGGGGATCACGATGAACATTTTGTTAGGCTATTTCACGTCACGTATCACCACTAACATTGTGGCAGATATTCGTGACGATCTTTTTGAAAAAGTCCAAGGCTATTCACATACCGAATATGAAAAAATCGGGGTTTCATCATTGATCACCCGTGTGACCAATGATGCGTATCAAATCATGCTGTTTATGCAAAGCATCTTACGGACAGGTTTAATGACACCCATGATGTTTGTGGTCAGCTTGTACATGGTCATGCGGACAAGTACACAACTAGGGTTGTATGTTTTGGGGGCATTGCCGATATTGCTGATGGCCGTCATCGCCATTGCCAAAATCTCGGAACCCTTATCCACTAAACAACAAGCCAATCTAGATAAAATCAATGGCATCTTGCGGGAAAATCTCTCTGGTTTACGAGTGATCCGTGCCTTCGTCAATGAAAAATTTGAAGAAAAACGCTTTGGCAAAGTCAACCAAGCCTATGCTTCTAGTTCTCGCAGCTTGTTTCGCTTGATGGCAACGGCACAACCAGGCTTTTTCTTCTTATTCAATATCGTGATGATTTTGATTATTTGGACGGGAAGTATTCAAATCGATCAAGGGCAACTGCAGGTCGGTGACTTGATTGCATTTATCGAATACATCTTCCATGCGCTGTTTTCTTTCATGCTGTTTGCGACTGTCTTTACGATGTATCCACGAGCGGCGGTTTCTGCTCGTCGAATCCAAGAAGCGTTAGATGCGACTTCTGAAATCAAAGAACCAGAACAGCCAGTGACAGAAACTAAGACGAAAGGCTTCTTGGAATTCAAAAATGTTACCTTTGCTTATCCAGGACATGCTCAAAGTCCAGTGATCCGTAATGTTAGCTTTACCGCTTCACCAGGGGAAACCGTGGCGTTTATCGGTAGTACTGGAAGTGGAAAATCAACCTTGATCCAATTGATCCCACGTTTTTACGACGTCAGTGAAGGCCAAGTCTTGGTGGATGGTGTTGACGTTCGGGATTACAGCTTAACGACGTTGCGCAACAAGATCGGGTTTATCCCTCAAAAAGCGTTGCTATTTACAGGGACGATCGCAGAAAACCTACGCTATGGCAAAGAAGATGCCACGCAAGCAGAGCTGGAACGAGCAGCCGAGATTGCGCAAGCGGCAGATTTCATTTCTCGCACACCAGATGGCTTTGATGCTCACTTGGCAGAAGGCGGAACTAACTTCTCTGGCGGACAAAAACAACGCCTAGCGATTGCCCGTGCGGTGATCCGCCAACCAGAGATCTATATTTTTGATGATAGTTTTTCTGCATTGGATTACCAAACGGATGCAAAATTGCGGGCACGCTTGAAAAAAGAAACCACAGAATCGACCGTTTTGATCGTTGCTCAACGAGTAGGAACGATCATGAATGCCGATAAGATCGTCGTCTTAAACGAAGGCGATGTGGTTGGCATCGGCACCCACAAAGAACTGCTGCAAACTTGTCCAGTATACTACGACATTGCGGCGTCACAATTATCAGAGGAGGAGTTGGCACAATGAAAGCAATCTCTTCTTTAAAACGGTTAGGTGCTTACATCAAACCGTACAAAGTACAATTTATCCTAGTCTTGCTGTTTACTGTTGCAACCGTCGGCTTCAATGCGGCAATGCCGTATGTTTCTGGATTACCGACGACAGAGATCAGCCGCAACATCGCCGCTGGCGAAGGCGTTAATTTTGATTACGTGATCCTTTGCTTGATCTGGATCGCAGTCGTTGGTGTCGGTTACTGTTTCTCACAATTGATGTCAGGGCTGCTGATCACCAACGTTGTCCAATCTGCGATGCGAGATCTGCGGCAAGACATTGAAGAAAAAATCAATCGTTTGCCCGTTTCTTACTTCGACCGTAACCAACAAGGGAATATCTTGTCACGGGTGACCAATGACGTGGATGCCGTCAGCGGTGCGATGCAGCAAGCCTTGATCGGGATCGTCAATGCCTTCTTAGGAATCGTTATGGCGGTTTCCATGATGTTTTACATCAATACCTACATGGCATTGGTTTCATTGATCATGATCCCAGCCTCCTTATTGATTTCTCGCACGATCGTCAAAAAGTCGCAAAAAGACTTCCAAGGGATGCAAAATGCGTTAGGGGATCTGAACGGCTACGTACAAGAAAACATGACTGGATTCAGTGTGTTGAAAGTGTATGGACGGGAAAAGCAAACACTTGAAGGGTTTAAAAACGTTAACCACCAGTTGCGCTATTACGGCTTTCGTTCTGCCTTTGTGTCAGGATTGATGATGCCGCTGGTGCAAATGACCGCTTACTTTACCTATATCGCAATGGCAGTCATGGGGAGCTTTTATGTGATCAGCGGCGTGATCGTTGTTGGTCAGCTGCAAGCGTTCATACAATACATTTGGCAAGTCAGTCAGCCAATGGGGAACATTACCCAGCTGTCTTCAGTCTTGCAAAGTGCCTCAGCAGCAGCAAAACGGGTCTTTGAAATCCTAGATGAGGAAGAAGAGCCAGTCAATCAAACGGATATCCAATTGCCAGAACAAATCAGAGGCGACGTGACCTTTGAACATGTCGGCTTTGCCTATGATCCGAAAAAACCGTTGATCAAAGACTTGAACTTTGAAGTCAAAGCTGGACAAACCGTGGCGATCGTGGGACCAACAGGTGCTGGGAAAACCACTTTGATCAATTTGTTGATGCGTTTTTATGATGTCAATGAAGGGGCCATCAAGATCGACGGCATCGACACGAAGAAAATGGAACGTCACGATGTTCGATCACTATTTGGGATGGTCTTACAAGATGCATGGTTGTACGAAGGCACGATCGGCGACAACATTCGCTTTGGGAAATTAGATGCCACCGATTATGAAGTCGTTGATGCAGCGAAAACCGCCAACGTCGATCACTTCATTCGCACGATGCCAGACGGCTACGAAATGATCATCAATTCTGAAGGGGACAATGTCTCCTTGGGGCAAAAACAATTGTTGACCATCGCTCGGGCAGTCATCTCTGATCCGAAGATTTTGATTCTCGATGAAGCCACCAGTTCGGTGGATACCCGCTTAGAAGCGCTGATTCAAAAAGCAATGGATAAAGTGATGGAAGGTCGTACCAGCTTTGTGATCGCCCATCGTTTGTCAACGATTCGTGAAGCAGATCTGATCTTAGTGATGGATCAAGGGTCGATTATTGAAAAAGGCAATCACGAGACCTTGTTGGCAGCTGGCGGCTTTTATAGCCAACTGTACCAAAGTCAATTTTCAGAAGAAGCCGAGTAAACCCAAAAGAGCGTCCAGTCTGACTGGCGCTCTTTTTGCATTGTCGCAAGGGTGGTGCTATAGTGAAAAAAGAAAGCGCAGATCCATTTATGGATTGGAAGGAGAAGTTGATGGACAAAGAACAATCAGGGAATGAAACCCACAAAACAGTTTCGCCAGCCTCGTTGCAAGGAACACCTTGTTTTGTGGCAAAAAATGCGACGATCGTAGGAAACGTGACTCTAGGAAAAGAGAGTACGGTCTGGTTTCAAGCAGTGATTCGAGGCGATGCCAATCGCATCGAAATCGGTGCGCGTACCAATATTCAAGATGGAACGATCATTCACGTTGATCACGATGCCCCGACGATCGTGGAAGACGATGTGACTGTTGGGCATCAGTGTATGCTTCATGGCTGTACCATCAAAAAAGGGGCGCTGATCGGCATGAGCTCGATTGTTTTGAATCATGCAGTGATCGGTGAAAATAGTTTGTTAGGTGCTGGTTCGTTAGTAACGGAAGGAACCGTCATTCCGCCCAATGTGTTGGCCTTTGGTCGTCCTGCACGAGTGATCCGTCCGTTGACAGAAGAAGAAATCGCCAAAAATCAAGCAAACATCACGCATTACGTGGAAAATGGGTATGCTTACCAACAGGGCGAATATGGTGAAGTCTGATGATGAACCAAAAGACGCAAAAAGGTGTACGAATTGCTTCGTACACCTTTTTTTATGCAAGCTTATTTCAATTTGTTTGATTCCATGATCTCGTCGATCAAGCCGTAATCTTTGGCTTCTTGTGCGGTCATAAAGTTGTCGCGATCGGTGTCGCGTTCAATCACTTCGATTGGTTGACCAGTACGTTCTGACAAGATTTTGTTCAGACGTTCGCGGGTTGCCAAAATGTGGCGGGCAGCAATTTCGATCTCAGTTGCTTGTCCTTGTGCGCCACCTAATGGTTGGTGGATCATGATCTCTGCATTTGGTAATGCAAAGCGTTTGCCTTTTTCACCAGCGGTCAATAAGAATGAACCCATAGAAGCAGCCATCCCCATTACGATGGTTTGGACATCGGCTTTGATAAAGTTCATCGTATCAAAGATCGCTAGACCAGCAGTAACGCTTCCGCCAGGCGAGTTGATGTACAAGTAGATGTCTTTTTCAGAATCTTGCGCGTCCAAGAATAAAAGCTGAGCAATGATCGAGTTTGCTAAGTCATCGGTTACTTGACCACTCAACATAATGATCCGGTCTTTTAATAGACGAGAATAGATGTCATACGCTCTTTCACCGCGAGATGATTGTTCAATGACTGTAGGAATTAAATTCATAGTGATAGTCCTCCTAAAAATCGTTATAGATATAGTTTAGCATAAAGTTTTCGCAATATCTAAGAGATAGTATACCGATTAGGTCAAGAAAGGTCAAATAAAAAGTTCGTTATCTTTTTTGCGAAACTTTCAAATATGATACAATATGAAAAAAGGAATGAGGAAGGATCGAAGAATGGCAGTAGCAATAGCAGGTTTGATCGGCGTCTTAGTGGGCGCATTGTTAGTAACCATCATTTTTAATTTACGCATTCGGTATGAGGAGCAAAAAGAAAAACAACGCCGTTTGTTGGAGCATAAAGTCAAAGAAATCGAAACGTTGGTTTTATTGAATCAAAAAATCAGTGAGATTCTACAAAAACGGGTCATGCTGATGGATGAGTATGTCAGCTTTGATGCCTTTGACGACTGTTATATCACCATCGATGATTTTGCCTATCTACAATCTTTTGCGGCGCAAAACAGTTTTTATCTACCGAATTTTTTCTTGGAAGAATTTTTCAAAAAAATCGGAACACGTCGGGTGATTTTATCCCCAGAGGAAACGGTTAAAATCGGTGGGTATACCTATAAAGGCGGTCGGATCATTATGGAAAATTTCCTTGATCAATTAGTCGAAATGGTCAATGAGCGTAAAACCCAAATGAAAAACATGACGAGCGAACCGTTGACCTATTTTTCAAAAACGATTTGATTCTACTGGTCAGCCGTTTTCCTTGGTTAAGGCAACCAAACCAGAGTATCGACGGTTGCGCTTTTTTAACTGATCACACACACTCTTACTGCGATCATAGTAAGGGTGTTTTTCTTTGACCGAAACAAAGCGTTATTATTCATTAAGAGGATCGAAACAAACAGAGGCTTTTTGGTTCTAGGAGATTCCATGGTAAAATAAAGAGTGAGAATGGAGTGAAAGAATGATGGTACAAATCGTTGCCCACCGCGGGAGTAGCGGCAACCGACCTGAAAACACGCTACCAGCATTTGCGGAAGCGGTGCGGGTCAAAGCTGATATCATTGAGTTAGATGTACATCTATCAAAAGATGGCGGCTTGATCGTCATGCATGATGAAACAGTTGATCGAACGACCAACGGCAAAGGTCGGATCTGTGACCTGACGGTTGCTGAACTAAAAGACCTCAATGCTGGCAGCTGGTTTTCTGAGGAATTCCAAGCCGCCAAAGTCCCCACGCTAAAAGAAGTGTTGGATTTACTTGCAGCGAAGAATTATCGTGGCATTTTGACGATCGAATTAAAAACCGATCATTATGAGTATGAAGGAATCGAAGCCAAAGTATCCGACTTAATGAATAGTCAAGAATGGCCCTTTACTCATTGGTATTGTTCCTTCAATATCGAGACCTTGGATCGGATGCATGCGATCGAACCGGATGCGACCCTTGATTTTATTATGGGACGCGGGGAAGACAAACCACCGTTGGCGCTCAGCCGACCGTATATCGAAGGAATTCATCCTGCCTATCGCTGGGTCCAAGAGACAGCAACGGTCTTAACTGATTTTCCGATCGCGATCCGTCCGTGGACTGTCAACGAAGAATCGGCGATTCGCACCTGCTTGGCTCTGGGGTTGACGGGGATCATCACCGATTTTCCAGAAAAAGCTCGGGCAATTGTGCAACAGGTTCGCGAGGAAACAAAAGGATGAAAAAAGTCTTAGTAATCGTGGGACCGACCGCAGTTGGCAAAACCGCCTTGAGTATCCAGTTAGCCCAAAAATACCAAGGGGAGATCATCAGCGGGGATTCCATGCAAATTTACCGTCAGTTAGATATCGGTACCGCCAAAGTGACGAAGGAAGAAATGGCAGGGGTTCCTCATCATTTGATCGATATTCGTGCAATGACGGAAGCATACTCTGCCGCTGATTTCCAGCAAATGGGGCGTGAAGCCATCGAGACGATCCAGCAGCAAGGAAAGCTGCCGATCGTTGTAGGGGGAACAGGGTTATACATACAAGCGCTTCTGTATGACTTTCGTTTAGGGGCAGAAGAAGGCGACCCAACGATTCGTCAGCGTTACGAACAAGAAGCAGCAGCCATCGGCAAAGAAGCTTTATGGCAAACGCTGCAGGCGGTCGATCCCTTGGCAGCAGCGAAGATCCACTACAACAATGAGCGGAAAGTGATTCGTGCGTTGGAGGTTTTTGAAACGACTGGCGAAAGTATCGCTGCACCAAAAGAGACACCACAAGCTTTGTACGATTTCTTCATGATCGGGTTAACCACTGAGCGAGAATTGTTATACCAGCGAATCAATCAGCGGGTGGACTTGATGATGGATCAAGGCTTGATCAAAGAAGCAAAAGCTGTTTTGCAGTATCCAGAAACGCAAGCCGCCAAAGGGATCGGCTACAAGGAATTTTTGCCCTATTTTCATGGGCAGGCCACATTGGAGGAGACCATTGAGCAAATCAAGCAAAACTCACGCCGCTACGCCAAGCGGCAGCTGACGTGGTTCAATAACCGAGCACAGCCCCGATGGATTGATTTAGTGAGGCAACCTGAAGAACAACGTACCCTTGAAACAGAAATCGACCAATGGTTGGAGGAGAAAAGATGAGCCAAGAACGTGTGATTCTTGTCGGAGTAGAAACGGAGAAAAACTATCTTCACTTTGATTCGTCAATGAAAGAATTGAAAAGCTTAACAAAAACCGCCAATGGTGAAGTTGTTTTTTCACTGGTGCAAAAACGGCAGCAAGTCGATCGACAAACCGTGATCGGCAAGGGGAAAGTTGCGGAATTGCAGCAGTTGGCAGAAGCACATGAAGCAGATCTAGTGATCTTCAATCATGAATTGACACCAAGGCAAAGCCAGTTGATCGGTGATGCGCTAGAAGTGCCGGTGATTGATCGCGTCCAGCTGATCCTCGATATTTTTGCGATGCGTGCCCGTTCCAAAGAAGGAAAGCTGCAAGTAGAATTGGCGCAGCTGGATTATTTGCTTCCACGCTTGATAGGGCAAGGAAAGAACATGTCTCGGCTAGGGGGCGGAATCGGAACGAGAGGGCCAGGGGAAACCAAGCTGGAGACCGATCGTCGACACATCCGCAACCGTATCACCATCATCAAACGGGAATTGAAGGAAGTGGCAGCCCATCGAGACCGAACACGCCAAAAGCGCAAAGACAGCCAAGTCTTTCAAATGGGCTTGATTGGTTATACCAATGCTGGAAAATCAACTATTTTAAATATTTTGACCAGTGCGGATACGTATGAACAAGACCAGTTGTTTGCGACACTCGACCCTTTGACGAAACGCTGGCGGATGCCAGAAGGATTCGAAGTCACCATTACCGATACGGTTGGTTTTATCCAGGAATTGCCGACTCAATTGATCGATGCGTTTCATTCCACACTGGAGGAAAGTCAAAACATGGACTTCTTGCTGCATGTCGTCGATGCCAGTTCCGAAGAACGGGTCCAGCAAGAGGAGACGGTCTTAAAATTAATGGAGGAACTTTCTTTGACCCAATTACCGATGTTGACGGTCTACAATAAGGCGGATCGCATCGACGCCGATCAGTTTGTCCCAACGCTCTTTCCCAATGTCTTGATCTCAGCAAAGAGTACCAAAGGCAAAGAGCGCTTGACTCAGGCGATCAAAATGGAATTGATGCAGATCATGCAGCCTTATCATCTGGTGTTGCAAGCCGATGAAGGCAATGCGCTGAATCGTTTAAAACGGGAGTCGCTAGTGTTGAGCAATGCCTTCGATGAAGCAACACAGACCTATCATATCAAAGGATTTGCGCTGGAGGATACCTATCCACTACGCAGAATGGCGCAAGAACAAGAATAAACAGAAGCGGTGCAGCCGATGCACCGTTTTTTTTTTGTGGTGACAAAATTATGGAAGTAAAAGTGGTTTGACTTCCTTCAAGTGCAAAACCCGAACATTTTTGGCTAAGGCACCATTTCTTCCAGAAAAAGGACTGCTTGAACATGCGATCAAATCAAGGACTCAGTGGAAAAATCAAAAAAATTTGCATTCATGTCACTTTTTCTAACATGAGGGGTTGACACGCAAAAAAAGAATTGGTATAGTTTCCATAAAGTTACGCAGCATCATTGAAACGGAGGGGAGCCAAGTTATGCGGGAAAAAGAATTGCGGCGCTCAATGTCAGTCTTTCCTATCGGAACAGTCATGAAATTGACCGATCTCACCGCCCGTCAAATTCGTTATTACGAAGAACAAGAATTGATCCACCCGGAACGCAGCGATGGCAATCGACGAATGTATTCGCTGAATGATATTGATACCTTGCTAGAGATCAAAGACTATCTTTCCGATGGACTGAACATGGCGGGAATCAAACGAGTTTATGAAATGAAAGTTGCCAAAGAAAAAGAAGCGAAGAACAAACCGCCGCTGACCGATGAAGATGTACGTCGAATTTTTTATGATGAACTCTTGGCTCAAGGTGGATTGAATCAACAACAGCCATACCAGCAAAAAGGTCCACGAATGTAGAGCACTTGTAGATCATTGCTGTGATATAAAATAAGAATTGGGAAAAAGGAAGGGATACTATGCCAAAATTTGAAAGAACTGCCGAAGACATCAAACAAATCGTAAAGGATGAGAACGTGCGCTTTTTACGCTTGATGTTTACTGATATTTTAGGAACGAACAAGAACGTTGAAGTACCTGTAAGTCAATTAGATAAAGTACTGGAAAACAAAATGATGTTTGACGGTTCTTCTATTGAAGGATTTGTCCGTATTGAAGAAAGTGACATGTATCTGTATCCTGATTTGTCCACTTGGATGATCTTCCCTTGGGAAAGTGAACATGGCAAAGTGGCTCGTTTGATCTGTGATATCTACAATCCAGATGGCACCCCATTTGCAGGCGACCCTCGCGGCAACTTAAAACGGGCATTAGCTGACATGCAATCCCTTGGTTTTACTTCTTTCAATCTTGGACCAGAACCCGAATTTTTCCTATTCAAATTAGATGAAGCAGGCGAAATCACAACTGAATTAAACGACAAAGGCGGCTACTTCGATTTTGCCCCAACCGATCTAGGGGAAAACTGCCGTCGCGATATCGTATTAGAATTAGAAAGCCTTGGCTTTGAAGTTGAAGCGTCTCACCATGAGGTAGCACCAGGGCAACACGAGATCGACTTTAAATATGCGGATGCAGTGGAAGCATGTGACAACATCCAAACCTTCAAGCTTGTCGTGAAAACCATTGCTCGTAAACACGGCTTGCATGCGACCTTTATGCCAAAACCATTATTCGGCATCAACGGTTCAGGCATGCATTGCAACATGTCCTTGTTCAAAGGTGATGAAAATGTCTTCTTTGATGAAGAAGGACCAATGCAATTAAGTCAAACAGCGTATCACTTCTTAGGCGGTTTGATCGAACACGCCCGTGCTTACACGGCTGTCTGCAACCCAACCGTCAACTCTTACAAACGCTTAGTACCAGGTTACGAAGCGCCTGTATACGTGGCATGGTCAGGACGCAACCGTTCACCATTGATTCGGGTACCAGAATCAAGAGGCTTGTCAACGCGTTTGGAATTGCGTTCCGTTGACCCATCCGCTAACCCATACTTAGCAATGGCTGTTTTATTACAAGCAGGACTTGATGGCGTTAGACGTGAGTTGACACCACCACCAGCTGTCGACCGCAACATCTATATCATGAACGAAACAGAACGTGCAGAAGCACAAATCGAAGATCTGCCATCAACGATCCACAATGCCATCAAAGCATTGCGCAAAGACCAAGTGATGATCGATGCCTTAGGCAAACACATCTATGCCAACTTTGTCGAAGCAAAACGATTAGAATGGGCAGCCTTCCGCCAAACAGTCTCCGAGTGGGAAAGAGAACAATACTTGGAACTCTATTAAAATCGCAAAAAAAGCCGCTAGAGATAAACAATCTAGCGGTTTTTTTATGATGAAACTAGCGTTTATCCTATTAACTCTGGTTTTTATTTATTTCCGATCGTCAATAGCTGCTTGATCAAAGTTTGAGAAAAAAACCATTGTGATGAAGCGACCCCCAAAAGTTAGACCAAAAAATCTAACTTTTGGGGGTCGTTATTTGTATGGCAAAATATCCTTTTGAATTAAAACTAAAAATCGTTAAAGAATATCTTAGTGGCGTGGGCGGATATCGGTATCTTGCCAACAAATACGGTATTTCAAGCAAGTCTCAAGTAAGTAATTGGGTGAATGTCTATCGTGAATACGGAGAGGAAGGTCTATTGAGAAAGCATCAAAATCAGAAATATTCTGTTCAATTTAAGTTAAATGCGCTAGAGTTATATCAAACAAGTGAGATGTCCTATCGAGAAGTTGCTAGCACTTTAGAAATGAACAACCCTGCGCTTATTGCCAATTGGATGCGTAATTTCAGAGAAGCAGGTATTGAGGGGCTCTCAAAAGAGAAAGGGCGACCACTTACTTTGACTAGAAAAAAAGAAAACAAAAAAGAAAATACAACAACTGAAGAACGCGATCGTATCAAGGCATTAGAAAAGCAAGTCCGATCCCTTCAAATTGAGAATGCCTTTTTAAAAGAGTTGAGGAAGCTGCGAAAACAGGAAGCCCAGCAAAGACGCAAGAATCAATCGCACGAATCATCGCCAGCCTCCGAGGATCATTCAAACTAGTTGAGCTTCTTGAAACATTGAAATTTCCTAAAGCAACCTATATGTATTGGCAGAAACGGTTTGACAGACCAAACCCAGACCAAGAAATTGAAGAAAAAATGATTGAAATTCGCAAGGAGCATAAAGACTATGGCTGTCTGCGACTAAAAAAAGAATTAGAGAATCAAGGGATTCATGTCAATAAAAAGAAGATTCAACGTCTGATAAAAAAACTAGGTATCGAAGTAAAGTCTTACACTCGAAAATCTCGACGGTACAATTCTTATCGTGGGAAGGTTGGCACTGTCGCCAAAAATCGTATTCATCGTCGGTTTTATACAAATATCTGTCACCAAAAAATTACAACTGATACCACAGAGTTTAAGTATTATGAAGTAGACACCACAGGTGTCGTTCGTCAGAAAAAGCTGTATTTAGATCCTTTCATGGATTTCTACAATAGTGAAATTCTATCTTATCGGATTTCTGAAAAACCAAACGCACTAGCCATAATGGAAGGATTAGAAGAAGCAATCCAGATGACAAATGATTGTCCATTTCGTAGAACCTTCCATTCAGATCAAGGATGGGCCTATCAAATGAATGCTTATAAGAATAAATTGAAGCAGCATAAAATCTTCCAGAGTATGTCTCGTAAAGGGAATTGTTTAGATAACTCACCTATGGAAAACTTCTTTGGTTTATTAAAGCAAGAGATTTTTCATGGAGAAGTCTATCGGAGTTTAGATGAATTGAAAACAAAAATTGACCAATATATCTATTATTACAACCATAAACGCATCAAAAAGAAATTAAATTGGCGAAGTCCGGTTCAGTTTCGAGAAGCTGTAAAAACAGCTGTCTAACAGTTAATTTTATCGTACAAAAAAGGAGTGGATTTCTCCACTCCATAAAAGTCTAACTTTTTGGGGTCACTACATGAAGCTAGAGCGGTTCTGTCTATAAGAAGCGTAACTCCTGACCATTGGGAAAAATCAAAAAATACCAGTCGGGCGAGGACTGGTAAGAGGAAGAAAAATAGTTTTGGTATAAAGCTAGCATAGACCGTCAAAGTAAAATCAACCTGAAAAAGTAGAAAGTTTTTGGAAGAAGTCCTTATTCGTCAAAGGTTTCCAGCTCAGACAGTATTTTTGCGGGGACTTCTGATTGAGGGACTTCATTGGGACCAGAAATGATGCGGGTCTTACTGATTTCTGCTTTGACTAAAGTATTTGGAGCCAATGGTTTTACATTTTCGCCCGTCAGGTCATAGGTCATGAGTTCTTTTTCACCATTTTTCTTTACGAATTCAAAGGTGTATTTGTAGGTAAAAGAGCCATCGATTTTTTCACCAGAATCGCTGTAGGTCTGTGTCTTTTCAGGGACTTTGTTGGGCGTGATAGCGTAAGCCGTGATGCCGCGATACGTTGTTGCGTAGTACGTGTAGCCAAAATAGCCGGCTACGACAATAATCAAAACGCCAAGCGTTACTAGTAGTTTTTTCATGGGTGTCATTCCTTTCCATTACTAGCATCACTATAGCATGTGGCCACTAAAAGCACTCATCGAAAGGGATAACAATATTGTAAGTTTAGCATTTTTGAATAAAAATCCTGTAACTTTCTGTTTAACAATTGTGATAATGAAAAATATTTCTGAAACCTTCCTGCAATATTGTAATGTTATTCTCTTACTTGTGCCCGATAGCGGGACAAATAATCAAAAGAGAGGTTTTTTCATTTGAAAAAATTTGCATTTACAGTTGTTGCAGGATTTGGTTTATTCGTTGGCGGAACAGTTGTTTCAGCAGCAGAACAAACCCATGTTGTCGAACCAGGAGACACTCTATCTGGGATCGCTGCTACTTATCAAACAACGGTCGAAGACCTTTTAGCTTTAAATGATTCGATCGAAAATCCAAATATGATTTTTGATGGCGAAACATTGTTGGTTTCTAACGATGGCCAATCAGTAGAAAACAAAGAAACAAGTACGAAAGAAAGCACAGAAAAAAGTGAGTCTACAGCGACTGCTAACGTGAGTCAAACCCGTTCAAGCGTTCCTGGTGCTGGTTCTGGTGTCTTGAATCCAGTGGATGGGATCAACTACTTTAATGGTGTGAGAGAATCGTACTACTCACAAAAAGTCTTGCCAGGAGGCGGATTGAATATCCCTGGTCGCCATGTAGCATCAGACGGAACCATCCGTGATGCCGATGGGTACATCGTTGTTGCCAGCGATAATCAACCGAAAGGATCGACTGGTCAATCATCTTTAGGTGCCTATAAAGTCTATGACACAGGTGTCGGTCATAGCGGTATTGATGTTTATACGAATTGGTAAGCAAGTAGAATACGAGTAGAGACGAGCGCATTTTAGAGCTCGTCTTTTTTTGATTGGCGAGAAAAAATCGTCATCTGGTCTAGACTAATTATTGTAATCAAACACAACCTGTGGTATTATTGGACTATACCAAATAGAAACGGAGCGCTGATCATGGAAATTATTCGCGTTAAAGATGCTGCTCAAGGCGGAAAGAAAGCTTTTGAATTGATTCAAGAAGGTATGGCAAATGGCGCCAAGGTCCTAGGCTTAGCAACAGGAAGCACGCCAGAGACCCTTTATGCAGAAATGACTGCCAGTGAAGTTGATTTTTCAGAAATGACTTCAGTCAACTTAGATGAATACGTAGGACTAGGCGGCGAAGACGAACAAAGCTATCGCTACTTCATGAATGCTCATTTATTCAATAAAAAACCATTCAAAGAAACCTTCGTACCAAACGGCAAAGCGGAAGACTTAGAAGCAGAATGCCAACGCTACGATAGCGTGATTGCGGATCACCCAGTTGATATCCAAATCTTGGGTATTGGACAAAACGGACATATCGGCTTCAACGAACCTGGTGCATCCTTTGAAGGAACGACCTCAGTCGTTGATTTGACTGAATCAACCATCAATGCCAACAAACGCTACTTTGATAAAGTCGAAGACGTCCCAACGACGGCAATTTCAATGGGGATCGGTTCGATTATGCAAAGCAAAAAAATCATTTTGATGGCATTTGGCGAAGTCAAAGCGGATGCGATCCAAAAAATGATTGAAGGACCCGTAACCAACGAATTACCAGCTTCTGTTTTACAAAAGCATGATGATGTGATCGTGATCATCGATGAGGCTGCTGCCAGCAACCTGTAAAACAAAATCAGCCCTTTTCAGAAATAAGTCAGAAGGAAAAATGAGCCATCCTCGCAGCTTCCCCCTGCGCTTGTGCAGTAGCGCCAGCGCAGCTGCGAGCAATGGTTTATAGCTAACTTGCTTATTTTCTGAGGGGGCTTTTTTATTTGGCTGATTCGGCGCTGTTTTTTTCTTTTTTTCATCAGAGATGCTATAGTTAAAAGAGAGAATACGAAGAAAAGAGGGATGCAAATGGTTGATATGCATTTATCCATTCCTGAAGTAGCGCTGAGATTGCTGCTGGCAATGATCATGGGAGGAGCGATTGGGTACGAGCGGCAATACAAAAGCCGACCAGCTGGTCTTAGAACCCATATCTTGGTTTGCATGGGAGCTTGTGTCATTGCATTGATCCAAGTGGAGATCGCCACAGGTGCCATGCGAGATGCGCTGGATCATCCAGATTTAGCAGGCGTGATTCGTTCAGACGAAGCACGATTGATCGCACAAGTCGTCAGCGGGGTCGGTTTTCTAGGCGCTGGAACGATCATTGTGACGAAGCGCTCGGTGACGGGGTTGACGACGGCTGCTTCCTTATGGGCGATCGCAGGTTTAGGAATTGCCATCGGGATGGGCTTTTACACCATCGCATTAAGCAGTTTTATCGGGATCTTCTTTGCATTGACGATCGTTAAGCGGATCGTCCGTGTACCGACAGCAAAAAAATTAGAGATCCAGTACATCCATCGCACCGAGACCAAAGAGTTTTTGACGGAGTACTTCCAAGAGAAAAATATCGTGATCGAAGATGTCAATTTTGATGTCAAATTCATGGAAGACTATCGCATTTATACCAACATTTATACGATTGATCTCCCCCGAGGACTAGGCTTTTCTGAAGTGATCGAAGAATTGTCTGTCTACAAAAATGTCACGAAGATCCGCTTAGTGGATATTGCTTAATCGGTATTGAGTCAAAAAGCAGCAAGACACCTCACATTAGTGACGTGCTTTGCTGCTTTTTTTATGATGCGGTAGACATTTTTAAGTAAAAGAAACATACAGTCAAAATAACGATCACTATTGAAGTCAGCAAATTGACCTCTTCATTCGTTACAAAGGAAAGACCGCCGACTTGCTTGGTGGCAACGTCGTGATGGACTTTTTTTTCGGTGTATTGGTGACAGACAGGGCATTGATAGCGCACCTGAATCGTTGCGCCCAGTAAGCTGTCCAAGAGACTACCGCCAAAGCCTAAGGCAGTCAAGGTCAACCAGAGATCAAATGAGAACGGCTTGCCGTTCAACCATAAGGCTGTTGCGAATAAACCAGTGATGGCGAGACTCCCTGCTAGGGAAGCGGCAGTTCCCAACCAACTGACACCGCCGGAAAGTCCTGGTGGTAATTTTTTTCCCGTAAGTAAGTGACGCGGTTGACTTGGACTTAGCACGCCGATTTCTGAGCCCCAAGTGTCAGCCGTACAGCTAGCGATTCCCGCCACAAATCCCCAAAGGAATAGCGGTTCTTTCGTCCAAAAGGCAAGCAGTAGCGCAAAGATGCTTGGTGTGATGTTCGCAAAGACTTGTTTTGCATCACGGCGAGCACCTTTGGCAAGCACAGCTAACTCTGGCTGACTGCGCATTTTCTTTAAAAGACCAATGATGCCAGAGCTGGCAAAGAAAAAGCCAATCAAAAAGATGCTGTACCACGGACCAAAGCCAATGACCAGTGTGCCGCAAAGAATCGCAGCCAGTGCGCCAGAAACAGTCAGCCACTGAAAGACGAATGCTGCCGCTGCAACGAATATGCTGGCAAACAATCCCAGCATGAATTGATAAAAGAAAACCATTTGAACACTCCTTTGCGTATAGTGTAGCATAGGTCTCATTTATTTTACCGCAGTTAACAAAAAAATAGTCAGCCTGATAGCTTTTTACTCGTCAAATGAGAGCGTTTCATTTAAGCTAAGGGAGAGAGGTGATCCAATGAAAATCATTATCATAGGCGGGTCCTTTGGGGGTGTCAGCTGCGCCCGTGAAGCACGCCGATTATACCCTGACGCAGAGATTTTATTGATAGAAAAAAAAGCCCATCTTGGGTTTGTTCCAAGCGGTTTGTTATTGCTGATCGAAGGCAGGATCGCATCGCTGGAAGAAGCATTCTTTTGTACGAAGGAGCAGCTGGAGGCAGAAACGATCGACGTTGCCTTAGAAGAAACGCTTCTGGAGATTTTTCCTTCGGATCATCGGATTCGAACGGATCAGCGAGAACTAAGTTATGATCGACTCGTCTTGGCAGCAGGCTCCAGTCAAGATTCCACTGTTTTGCCACAACCAGAAGAAGCACTACTGACCTACAAGGAATATGAGGCAGCCAAGCATTTCTTGCAGCAATTGCCCCAAGCAGAGTCGATTACCATCGTAGGTGCTGGTCAAGCGGGGATGGAAGCGGCGAATACCTTGACTGCGATCGGAAAAAAAGTCAGTGTGATCGAATCAATGTCATATCCTTTATTCAAGTACTTTGATCACGATTTTTTGCAGCCCTTTTTAACGGAGATCGAAAAAATCCCCAACTTGCAGCTGCATTGGTCCAAGCCAACTTTGGCAGTCGTTAAAACGGAAACAGGCTTTCGGATCGAAACCGCCGATCAAGGCTATGAAAGCGATCTGGTATTGACGACAGTCAACGTTCATCCTCGCTTGCCAGAGGCATTTGCGGTCTTTGAATTACACAGTGATCAAACCATCTGGACAGATGCTTACTTGGAAACTTCTGCCACGGATATTTTTGCGGTCGGCGATTTGATCCAAATTCCAAATGCTATTACGAAAGACACGGTCTATATGCCCTTAGTCAACAATGCTGTTCGCTCAGGAATCGCAGCAGCTCGTAATCTGGCAAGCAAAACCACCCCGTTTCGTGGCGGATTGCGGACAGTCGGAACGCAACTGTTTGGGTGGTACTTAGCAAGCACCGGCTTGACCGAGTCGGATCGGTTTTTCTTCGAATCTCCGATCGTCTGTCATGCGTTTACTGCCGCCAGTTCCTTGTTTGATCCAACACAGGTTCATGGAAAAGTGATGATCGAACAAGCCAGCGGCCGAATCGTTGGTGCGCAGCTTTTATCAAAAGCCAATATTTTGGAAAAAATCAATTTACTAGCGTTTGCGATCGAGCAGCAGGCAACGATGGAGGAGTTGACCCAAAAAGACTTTTTCTTCCATCCACGATTCACTAATGTAATCGACGAAACTTTTCTGTGGTCGGGAAGTGATGCCGATGAGACTTGATCAGTTATTAGAAAAAAAAGAAGCAAAGCAATTGCAGCTGCTCAAAAAGCTTTTACTGGTGGGCGGAAAAATGGAGCTGCACGAGCTGGCGAGCTATCTTGGCATCAGTAAGCCTTCCTTGGAAAAATATGTGGAGGAGTTGCAAGATGAGCTGGCTCACTACCAAGAGCAGTGTCGGTTGTATTATCGAAAAGGTGTCCTGGTCTTTGAAATGAGTCCCACTTTTTCCCTCAATCAAATCGAATGGGCGTTTTATCGTTCAGCATTGAAATTTCAAATCCTCGAGCATCTTTTGCAGCATCAAGAGGTGACCACTGTCCAGCTGGCACAAAAATTAGCGGTCAGCGAGTCATCCTTGTTTCGCAAAATCAAAGAGCTAAATGGCTTGCTAGCAGAATTCGAGTTAGAGATCTGGCAAGGAAAGCTGATTGGGGAAGAAACGCAAATTCGTTATTTCTATTTTGAACTCTTTTGGTATGTCCATTCTTTCGGCAGTCAGCCGCTGCCGATCGATGAAAAATACGTCGGTCTGATCACACGAGGTCTGAACATGACCTTCACGAAAGAAGCCCAACAGCGCTTGTCCTTATGGCTGAGGATTATGAAGGCGCGACTGAAAATTACTACTCAATCCTTTCAAGTCTTACGGGAGAAAATGGTACCCTACACGAAAGATCCTTTGTTTCAGCAATTACGGGAGTTAGTATTTCGTGGGTTTGGCCATTATGCATTAGAAGTCAGAGAAGAGGAGGCGATGCTGCACTTTGTCTTTTTACTGTCGTTCTCGGTGTTATCCGAACACGATCTGCAAGTGTATATGCTGCAGCGTTCTCGGTTTACGCCAACTGCCTTGACGGATACCTTGATTTTGGAACATATTTTGCATCTCTACCGCCCATCGTTTGTTCCCCGTGAAATCGAAGCCACTTGTTATGGTCACCTGCTGCAGATCCACAGCCGCGTGTATTTTTTCAAAGGGGATGTGGAGGTTTTTGATCGAGAAAATATTTGGCAGTTAGAAGCGCAGCTATCCAGTCGTAACATCCAGCAAATCAGTAACGAACTATTGGATAAGGCTTTAGCAGAGCTTGATATCAAGCCATCTGATAAAAATAGTTTGTTGATGATGACGATGGTCAAATACTTGAGCGTGATCACGATCATCGATTATCAAATCAATCGGGAGTTTCGCGTCGGGATCGCTTTGAAAATGGATGAACTGTTTAAAGAAGCCCTCTACTACATGTGGCTGCTGTATCTCAAAAATTTGAATGGCGTAGTCGTAGAACGCTATCGCCCAGAACAAGAATATGACTTGATCTTGGCAAATTATGCTATCGAGACGAAAACACCGACTTATCGAATCAGTGAACTAGGTACCGCTTATGACCGGGAAACGATCAAAAAAATGATCCGCGAACGCTTTCAATAGTGGATTTCGTCAATTTCTTAGAAATTTGAAAAAAAATTGACGAACCACATTGCGAAAGTTCAGCTAAAATAAAAGCAAGTCAGAAAGCGCTAACAAGAAAAGCGTATAAAAAACTAAAGGGAGCGAATCAAATGGCAGAAAAAAATTATGTAATGGCGATCGACCAAGGAACCACTAGTTCAAGAGCAATTATTTTTGATCGTAATGGGAAAAAAATCGGCAGTTCACAAAAAGAGTTTCCGCAATACTTTCCAAAATCGGGTTGGGTAGAACACAACGCCAACGAAATTTGGAACTCTGTCCAATCAGTCATCGCAGGGGCATTTATTGAATCAGGTATCCGACCAGAAGCAATCGCCGGCATCGGGATCACCAACCAGCGTGAAACGACAGTGGTTTGGGACAAAACGACAGGCCAGCCGATCGCAAATGCAATCGTTTGGCAATCCCGCCAATCTTCACCGATCGCTGACCAATTAAAAGCAGATGGCCATACAGAGATGATTCATGAAAAAACTGGGTTAGTCATTGATGCGTATTTCTCAGCGACCAAGGTGCGCTGGCTTTTAGACAATATCGAAGGGGCACAAGAAAAGGCGGATAATGGCGAGCTACTTTTCGGAACGATCGATTCATGGCTTGTGTGGAAACTGACAGATGGGCAAGTCCATGTCACCGACTACTCCAATGCTAGTCGGACGATGCTTTACAATATCCATAAATTAGAATGGGATCAAGAAATCTTGGATCTTTTGAACATTCCAAGCTCGATGTTACCAGAAGTCAAAAGCAACTCAGAAGTCTATGGTCACACCCGCAGCTACCATTTTTACGGCAGTGAAGTACCAATCGCTGGAATGGCTGGGGACCAACAAGCCGCCCTCTTTGGACAAATGGCCTTTGAAAAAGGCATGATCAAAAATACTTACGGCACTGGGGCATTTATCGTCATGAATACGGGTGAAGAACCACAATTGTCTGACAATGACCTACTGACGACCATCGGGTATGGCATCAACGGCAAAGTCTATTATGCCTTAGAAGGAAGTATCTTCGTTGCTGGATCAGCGATCCAATGGCTGCGGGACGGTCTACGAATGATCGAGTCTTCTCCGCAATCAGAAGAAATAGCTGCCAAAGCAAAAGGCGATAATGAAGTGTATGTGGTGCCTGCCTTTACTGGATTGGGTGCACCCTATTGGGATTCAGATGCAAGAGGAGCCGTCTTTGGCTTGACTCGTGGGACGACGAAGGAAGATTTTGTTCGGGCAACATTGCAAGCTGTTGCGTATCAATCAAAAGATGTCATCGACACGATGAAAAAAGATTCTGGCATCGATATCCCATTGCTGAAAGTCGATGGCGGTGCAGCCAAAAACGATCTATTGATGCAGTTCCAAGCGGACATTTTAGACATTGACGTGCAACGAGCTGCGAATCTGGAAACAACCGCATTAGGTGCAGCTTACTTGGCAGGGCTAGCGGTTGGCTTCTGGAAAGACTTGGATGAATTGAAATCAATGGCAGAAGAAGGGCGAATGTTTACACCAGAAATGCCAGCAGAAGAAAGAGACAATTTGTACGAAGGCTGGAAACAAGCGGTGGCAGCTACTCAGACCTTCAAATTCAAAGCGAAGAAAGAAGGCGAGTAAGCCATGACCTTTTCACATAAAGATCGGAAGCAAACCATTCAAGAAGCGGCAAAGACCACCTATGATGTATTGATCATCGGTGGTGGGATCACTGGCGCGGGGGTTGCTGTTCAAACCGCAGCCGCTGGGATGAAGACGGTGCTTTTGGAAATGCAGGATTTTGCCGAAGGAACGTCTTCGCGGTCCACCAAACTCGTTCATGGCGGTATTCGTTATTTGAAAACCTTTGACGTGGAAGTGGTCGCTGACACCGTGCGGGAGCGGGCGATCGTGCAGCAAATTGCTCCGCATATCCCGAAACCAGATCCAATGCTTTTGCCAATCTATGATGAACCAGGGGCAACCTTCTCCTTGTTTTCTGTCAAAGTGGCGATGGATCTTTATGATCGCTTAGCGAATGTGACAGGCAGTAAATACGAAAATTATCTGCTGACGAAAGAAGAGGTCTTAGAACGCGAACCTCAGCTGCAGGCGGAAAACTTAGTCGGTGGCGGTGTCTATCTTGATTTTCGCAACAACGATGCCCGCTTGGTGATCGAAAACATCAAACGAGCAAAAGCCGATGGGGCAGCAATGATCAGTAAAGCCAAAGTCGTCGGCATCTTACATGATGAGCAAGGCATCATCAATGGGGTAGAAGTGGAGGACCAACTGACAAACGAGCGCTTTGAGGTTCACGCTAAAGTCGTGATCAACACGACAGGCCCTTGGTCAGACATCGTTCGTCAATTAGACAAGAATGATGAGCTGCCGCCACAAATGCGTCCGACGAAAGGTGTCCATTTAGTGGTCGATCGGGAAAAACTAAAAGTGCCGCAACCAACCTATTTTGATACTGGGAAAAATGATGGTCGGATGGTTTTCGTGGTACCAAGAGAAAATAAGACCTATTTTGGCACAACCGATACGGATTATACAGGCGATTTCGCCCATCCAACGGTCACGCAAGAAGATGTTGATTATCTACTGACCATCGTGAATGAACGCTTCCCTCACGCTCAGATCACCCTTGATGATATCGAAGCGAGCTGGGCAGGATTGCGTCCGTTGATTGTGAATAATGGCGGGTCTGATTACAATGGCGGCGGTAAAGGCAAACTATCGGATGAAAGCTTTGAGCAGATCGTTGAAAGCGTCAAAGAGTATCTTGAAGATGAGCGGCAGCGACCAGTCGTAGAAAAAGCTGTAAAACAAGCACAAGAACGAGTAGAAGCCAGCAAAGTGGATCCATCGCAAGTTTCTCGCGGCAGCAGTTTGGAACGCTCAAAAGACGGACTATTGACGTTGGCAGGGGGGAAAATCACCGATTATCGCTTGATGGCGGAAGGAGCAGTTAAACGGATCAATGAATTGCTCCAAGAAAGCGGTGCATCCTTCGAGTTGGTGGATTCAACCACGTACACAGTTTCTGGTGGTGAGCTTGATGCAGCCAATGTAGAGGAAGAATTAGCGAAGCTGGCTGACCAAGCGCAAGCCGCTGGATTCGATGAAGCAGCTGCGACGTATTTGGCTCATCTTTATGGGTCGAATCTTCCCCAAGTATTGAACTACAAGACGAAGTTTGAGGGCTTAGATGAAAAAGAAAGTACGGCCTTGAACTATTCCTTGCATGAAGAAATGGTTCTAACGCCTGTCGATTATCTATTGCGTCGGACCAACCATATCCTATTTATGCGAGACACCTTAGATGAAGTCAAAGCCGGTGTCGTTGCAGCTATGACCGACTTCTTTGGCTGGAGCGAGGAAGAAAAAGCAGCCCGTGTAGCCGAATTGAACCAAGTGATCGCAGAATCAGATTTAACAGCCTTAAAAGGAGGAAAAAAAGATGAATGAAACAACCCAGATCTTTAGTGAATTTCTAGGAACGGCTATTTTGGTTTTGTTAGGGGATGGTGTGTGTGCGGCTGTCAATCTGAAAAAGAGTAAAGCAGAAGCCTCTGGCTGGATCGTGATCGCAATGGGCTGGGCGACAGCGGTAACGATTGCCGTTTACGTTTCAGGGTACATGGGACCTGCTCACTTGAATCCAGCCGTTACATTAGGCATGGCGATGACGGGGAATTTTTCTTGGAGCTTGGCTGTACCGTTTATGCTGGCACAAATTGCTGGTGCGATCGTAGGGGCGATCCTCGTTTGGCTCAACTACTTGCCATTATGGGATGAAACAAAAGACCAAGGCGCGATTTTAGGTACCTTTGCAACAGGGCCTGCGGTTCGTAATTTAGTATCGAATACCATCACTGAAGTGATTGGTACCTTTGTCTTAGTCTTTGGCTTATTGGCTTTTGGTGCCAATACCTTTACGGATGGATTAAATCCCATCGTCGTTGGGATCTTGATCTTAGCGATCGGGCTGTCGCTTGGTGGACCAACAGGCTATGCCATCAACCCGGCACGGGACTTAGGACCACGGATCGCTCACCAAATCTTGCCAATCAAAAACAAAGGGACTTCCGATTGGGGTTATGCGTTAGTACCAATCATCGGTCCAATGATCGGGGCAGCGATCGCAGCTGGTTTGTTTATGATGTTGCCATTATAAACGATGTTATTTTAAGGATGATGCCTATTGGTATCATCCTTTTTTAATCTTTAGCAATTGTCATTGAATTTGCTAAAAAAACATGGTTAAATGAAAAAGCTGAAACAGAACGAAGGAAGGAGCTTTTACTTGAAAAAAATTCTGCGCTTTTTCATGTGGGTGGCGATTGTCCTGATCGGACTCTTAGCTGCCGTTTTTCTGGCTTTTCAACTCTCCCCACGACCGGGGGCTTTTTTGATCGGTCATCTGTTTAACCAAGAAGTGACCATCAAGGATGAGGCAGCTTATCAAAAAAGTTTGCCGAATGTGACTGTCAAACAGGACTTGACGTATCAATCGGATTATCAACGTAGTACCTTTGATCTATATTATCCCAAAGAGGCACAAGGCCCTGTTCCAGTCATTTTTTGGGTCCATGGGGGCGGCTATGTCGGCGGAGACAAAGAAGGGGTCAAAGAGTTTGCGACCTATGTCGTCGATGAAACCAAAGCCGCTGTGATTTCGATTAATTATGAATGGGCACCAAGTCTGCATTATCCTGGACAGGTCAAACAAGTAGCCCAAGCGGTAGACTCGATCAAAGCAGATGCCCAAGCATACCCCATGCTGGATTTCGATCAACTCTTCTTCGGCGGGGATTCTGCAGGAGCCCAAATCGCTGGGCAATATGTGGCGCTGCAAACCAATCCAGCGTATGCGAAGGAAATGTCCTTTGATCAAGACATTCCTGCATCGGCCCTGAAAGGGTTTATTTCCTATTGCGGACCGCTTGATTTGAAGCAGATCGCTGGGACTTCTTCAGATGATCGCTTTATGAAATTCTTTGTCAAAACGGTGGCTTGGTCGTTATTAGGAAAAAAAGTATGGCAAGATAGTCCCCAACTGCAGGAGATCTCACTGGTGGATAAATTGACGGCTGATTTTCCACCAACGTATATCACGGATGGCAATGCCTATTCCTTTGAAGACCAAGGCATTGCTTTTGCCAACCAGCTGCAAGCTCTTGATATTCCCGTGACGAGTCGCTTTTACAAAGGGGATTCGGAAACGGTGACCCACGAATACCAATTTGATTATAGCTTGCCCCAAGCACAGGCCTGTTTGACAGAAACGTTGACCTTTATCAAAGACCAGTTGGCTCACTAAAAAACACCTTGTTTCTCACCCTCAATTGGCGAGAAACAAGGTGTTTATTTGTCAGCAGATCAATCAAGTCCGATGAAGTAGTCATCGTCTTTCATCGCTTCCACGGAACCAAGCAGATACCCGTTCCCAACTTGTGAGAAGAAGTCGTGGTTGCTGGTACCAGTTGAAATACCGTTCATGACGATTGGATTGACATCGTTGGCGGTATCTGGGAAAAGCGGGTCTTGACCTAGATTCATCAAAGCCTTATTGGCATTGTAACGCAAGAAGGTTTTGACTTCTTCGGTCCAGCCGATCTCATCGTATAATTCTTCGGTATAACGCTCTTCATTTTCATACAACTCATACAACAAGTCGTACATCCAGTCTTTCAGCTTTTGCTGTTCGTCTTCTGGTAATTTGTTGAAACCTAATTGGAATTTGTAGCCGATATACGTGCCGTGAACGGATTCGTCACGAATGATCAATTTGATGATCTCCGCTACGTTCGCTAGTTTGTTATTGCCTAAGTAGTAAAGGGGTGTATAGAAACCTGAATAGAATAAGAAGGTCTCTAGAAATACACTGGCGATTTTTTTCTCTAGCGGTGTGCCATTTTTGTAGATCTCATTGATTCGTTCGGCTTTCTTTTGCAAATATGGATTGGTGTTGGTCCATTCAAAAATATCAGCGATCTCCGCTTTTGTATTCAGGGTGCTGAAAATCGATGAATAGCTTTTTGCATGGACAGATTCCATAAATTGGATGTTGTTCAAGACCGCTTCTTCATGTGGGGTGCGGACATCTTTACGCAGTTGATCCATACCGCTTTCTGATTGAACGGTATCTAATAAAGTCAAGCCGCCAAAGACGTAGCCCACCGTTGTTTTTTCTAATGGTGATAGCGTCCGCCAGTCATCAAGGTCATTTGATAAAGGGATCCGCGTATCTAACCAGAATTGTTCTGTTAATTTTTCCCAAGTGGATTTATCGATGATATCTTCGATCTCATTCCAGTTGATTGCTTCATAGTAAGTCTTACCCATAGTCGGTTCCTCCAATAATCGTATCAAGACAACAGCCGACCCGCTGTCAAGAAAGAGCAGGGGCAGGCGGTTGGTTCGTTTTCAGGCAAAAGTTGGATTAGATGACGCAGCTTTCACATTGGTTGCTGCCGATCTCTTCTGCATCATCTGTAAAGGTCCGTACATAGTAGATCGATTTGATGCCTTTGTGGAAAGCATAGTGACGCAAGATGTTCAAATCACGGGTGGTTTGTTTTGTCGTTTCTTTCCATTCATAAAGACCTTCTGGAATATCTGAACGCATAAACAAGGTCATACTCATACCTTGATCGACGTGTTTTTGAGCAGTTGCGTAAACATCGATCACTTTGCGCATATCCATATCGTAGGCTGATTTGTAGTAGCCGATCGTCTCATTGCTCAAGTAAGGTGCTGGATAGTAGATCTTTCCGATTTTCTTTTCTTGGCGTTCTTCGATCATCCGTGTGATTGGGTGGATGCTGGCACTCGTATCATTGATATAAGAGATCGAACCATTTGGTGCAACGGCTAGGCGGTTTTGGTGATACAAGCCGGTTTCTTTGACTGTTTGTGCCAAGGCTGCCCAATCTTCACCAGTTGGTAAAAAGACGCCTTCGAACAATGCTTTGACTTTTTCCGATTTTGGTTGGTAGTCACCTTGGATATAATCGGTGAAGTAGCTGCCGTCTGCATACGCTGATTTTTCAAAGTTATGGAAAACTTCGCCTTTTTCTTTGGCGATGGCATTGCTTTCAACCAATGTCCAATAGTTCAACAACATGAAATAAAGATCAGTAAATTCAAGGGATTCTGGTGAACCATATTCCATTTGATTTTTTGCAAAATAGGTATGCAAGCCCATTGCGCCTAAACCGATCGTGTGGTTCAAGGCATTCCCATTTTGGATCGATGGTACTACGTCAATGTCAGACGCATCAGTAACAAAGGTCAAGGCACGAGTCATTGCTCGAACAGATTTCCCAAAGTCAGGGCTGTCCATCAAGTTCACGATATTGGTGGAACCTAAGTTACAGCTGATATCTGTTCCTAAAACTTCGTATTCTTGTTTGCCGTTGATCTCAGATGGTGCTTGGACTTGAAGGATCTCGGAACAAAGATTACTCATGATGATCTTGCCATCAATTGGGTTGCTGCGGTTTGCTGTATCGATATTGATGATATAAGGATAACCAGATTCTTGCTGCAATTTAGAAATTTCGTTTTCTAGATCACGGGCTCTGATTTTGGTTTTGCGAATCCGTGGGTTCATGACTAAGTTGTCGTATTCCTTGGTGATATCGACATAAGAGAAGGGCACGCCATATTCTTTTTCGACACTGTAGGGACTAAAGAGATACATCTCTTCATTTTTACGCGTCAATTCGTAGAATTTGTCAGGTACGATCACACCTAATGATAAGGTTTTGACACGGATTTTTTCATCCGCATTTTCTTTTTTCGCTGATAAAAAGCTGATGATGTCTGGGTGGAAGACGTTCAAGTAGACCACGCCAGCCCCTTGCCGTTGACCCAATTGGTTTGAGTAGCTGAAGCTATCTTCAAACAATTTCATTACAGGCATCACACCACTTGCTGCCCCTTCGTAGCCTTTGATAGGCGCGCCGGCTTCCCGCAAGTTTGATAACGTGATCCCGACACCGCCGCCGATCCGTGAAAGTTGCAGTGCGGAGTTGATCCCACGACCGATCGCGTTCATGTCATCAGTGATTTGGATCAAGAAACAAGAAACCAACTCACCGCGACGTTTGCGTCCTGCATTCAAGAAAGAAGGGGTTGCTGGTTGGTAACGTTGGTAGATCATTTCATCTGCCAAGCTCATTGCTAACTCTTCATTGCCATCCGCAAAGTAAAGGGCGTTGAAAGCCACCCGATCTTCGTAACGTTCTAGATACGCGGTACCATCATTCGTTTTTAATGCGTATTGTGAATAAAACTTGTAAGCAGCCATAAATGATTTGAAAGTAAAGTGTTGCTCATCTAAGAATTGATACAATTGCTCAATAAAGGCAGGGCGATACTTTTTGATAAATTCTTCTTCTAAATAATCATTTTCAATCAAATAATTGATTTTGTCCATTGCAGTCGCAAAGGTTAAGGTATTTGGTTCAACGTTTTCTTTAAAGAATGCCGCTAAGGCTTCTTTGTCTTTATTTAATGGAATTTGACCATCTACTGGACGGTTGATCTCATTATTCAATTTGAAATAACTGACATCTTTGATTTCTTTCAAGCTCATAAATGGCTAACCTCTTTTCTTGTTTTGTTCGTATAAAAAAGGACTTGCGGTCTGGACGACTGACAAATCCCTCAAAAGCATCACATTGAGAAAAATCTTAGCTCGCTAATTGACGTAGTTGATCTGGACGGAAACCGATGATCGTTTGCGCATCAGAGGTAATGACTGGCACACTTTGGAATCCTTGTTCTTTCAAAAATTCTAATGCTTCAGGCTCATTATCAATATTGATTTCTTCAAATGCAATCTGATTTTCACTTAAAAAGCGTTTCGCCATTTTACATTGCATGCAGTTGTTTTTAGAAAATAGTTTGATATTCATAATTGTTTCCTCCGAGTTGTAATAGTTATAAACCTAGTATAAATAAGTCTCGGAGAAAGTCAACGAAAAAACACTATATCTTGTGCTTGTGAATTTGACATACACAATTTATAGTGTTTCTGTGTTTTTTATGCAAGGGAAAAAAGCGGAAAATACTTAGAATTACAAGGTTTTTGCGTAATTAATACAGGGGATATGCAATCAAAATGAGTAAAAGAAATCCGTATTGTGAAGGAAGATTCAAAGTGAGGCCCAAAACAGATTGACTTCTTATGGAAATGGCTCTATTATAATGATAATCATTCTCAATTAAAGTAGGTTAATTATAACAACACTTCACAAAAGGAGTAAGAAGCAATGAAAATGGCGCAAACTCGGGCTTCTGGAACATACAAAATTGACTCGTTGGCGACCACCAAAGAAATCACGGCTCATTTAAATGATCTTGGTATTCGCACGGGCGTTGAAATCGTTGTGGTACAAAAAGATCGCAAAGGCGGCATCATTTTACACCAAGGGACGCGGATCGCTTTAGATGAACGGGTCATGGAACAAATTGATGTCACAGAAACCCAGCAGCAAACCATCATTACCTCTTTGGATCAGCTGCAAGTCGGTGAAAGTGGGAAGGTCAATCAGATCGCCGCCAAAGGTGCGGTGCGCCGTCGATTGATGGATATGGGACTTACGAAAAACGTCCATTTGGAAGTGGTGAAGCTGGCTCCTTTGGGTGATCCGATGGAGATTCGGCTCCGCGGCTATGAGTTGTCTTTGAGAAAGCAAGAAGCAGCGTTGGTTTTTGTCGAAAAAGGAGTCGAAGCGTAATGACCTATCACTTTGCATTAGCAGGAAATCCCAATAGCGGAAAAACGAGTACCTTCAATAAATTGACCGGTACCAAACAAACAGTGGGGAATTGGCCAGGCGTTACCGTGGAACGAAAAGCGGGGCGACTGCGAAAAGACCGACAAGTCTTGATCCAAGATCTACCAGGGATCTATTCCTTGTCGCCGTACACACCAGAAGAACTGATTTCTCGCAATTATTTGATGGAAGCATCATTGGACGCGGTGATCAATATTATCGATGGAACCAACCTGGAGCGCAACCTGTATCTAACATTGCAATTATTAGAAATGAATGTCCCGACTGTGGCAGCCATCAACATGATCGACCTATTAAAGAAAAAAGGCTTGCAGATCAATTTCGAAAAGCTGGCTTACGGTCTAGGGATTCCCGTAGTGGGCATCAGTGCTTTGAAGCAACGCGGCTTAACCAAAATGATCGAGGCAGCGAAGCATGTAGCCAACACACAACCGCTTCCTCCCCGCTACGATGCTCGTCTAGAAGCTGGCTTGACCGAGATCATGGCGATTTTGCCAGAGACGATCCCTCAGCAGCAAAAACGCTGGTTTGCCATAAAACTCTTCGAAAAAGATGAAGCGATTCAGACGATGTGTAAACTAACTGATTCCCAGCAGGCAGTCCTTCAGGAGACGATTTCGATTTTAGAGCTGATCTTTAAAGACAGCAGTGACGCCATTCTCGTCAATGAGCGCTATGGCTTCATTGAAGAATTGTTGGCGCTGGCAGTCATCAAGGAAACAGATCAGCACTTAGCCTTCAGCGACAAAATCGACCGTGTGTTGACCCATCGCGTATTGGCACTACCGATTTTTGCCTTCATTATGTGGGGAATCTACTATTTATCGATTCAGACGATTGGTACGATTGGTACTGATTGGGTCAATGATGTATTATTTGGCAGCTGGATTCCCGAAACAGCAGCGCACTGGCTAGAACAGCTGCAAGTCGCCCAGTGGCTGCAAGAACTGATTTTAGATGGCATCGTGGCAGGGGTCGGTGCGGTCTTAGGCTTTTTGCCGCAGATCTTCGTGCTGTTTTTTTGTTTGGCTATCTTGGAGGACTGCGGGTACATGGCACGGGTAGCATTTGTCATGGACCGCCTGTTTCGCAAGTTTGGTCTATCTGGCAAGTCGTTTATCCCCATGTTGATCGCTACCGGTTGCGGGGTGCCGGGGGTGATGGCAAGCCGAACGATTGAAAATGAAAAGGATCGTCGGTTGACGGTGATGGTCACGACCTTCATGCCTTGTTCTGCTAAATTGCCGATCATCGCATTGATCTCAGGAGCCTTTTTCCCTCAGTATAGTTGGGTCGCACCATCGGCTTATTTTGTCGGCATGGGTGCTGTGATTTTTTCAGGGATCGTCTTGAAAAAAACGCCTTTATTTGCAGGTGATCTGGCACCATTTATTATGGAACTGCCAGCGTATCACTTGCCGCAGCAAACAACGATTTTGAAAAGTGCCTGTGATCGAGCCATTGCTTTTGTGAAAAAAGCCGGTACGATAATTTTTGTGGCTTGTATCTTTGTCTGGTTTACCTCCAGCTACAGCTTTGCCTTGCAGCGGGTCACAGAAGACCATAGCATTTTGGCTTTTTTCGGTCGACTGTTGGCGCCGCTTTTCGCTCCCCTAGGCTGGGGAACCTGGCGAGGCGCCGTGGCGACGATCACTGGCTTGGTAGCCAAAGAAAATGTGATCGGCACCTTTGGGATCCTCTACGGACAAACCGGGGAGTTGTCAGAAAGCGGGACGGAGATTTGGCAAGTGTTGCGCGGCGATTACACTGCTGTGGCCGCATACTCTTTTCTCGTCTTTAATTTACTATGTGCCCCTTGTTTTGCAGCTATCGGTGCGATCCACCGTGAAATGGGGGACAGCAAGTGGACATGGTTAGCCATCGGCTATCAATGTGGCTTGGCGTACTGCGCCAGTTTGTTGGTCTACCAATTCGGGCACGTCATCTTTGAAGGCGGACACCTCACGCTCGGTGTTTTCGCGGCAATCCTCATTGCTGGGCTATTGGTATTTGCTCTGTTGAAGAAACCATTCCGAGGGAGTGCACCCTTGATCCAAGTCGTAGGAGGCGGAAAATGATTGCTACAATAATTCTAAGCGGCCTGATTTTTGGCTATGGCACCCGTGTGGTGTACCGCATGGTGAAAAAGGATCATTGTTCTGATTGTCATAGCAGTTGTCCTGTGAAGCATGAGGAAGCAAAGTAGCAGATAGCTTCAGGATGGCAAAATTTCTGAGATCAGAGCTACTATAGAAAAGAATAAAAGAAACGAATAAAACAACTCAGAAGCGAATAAAACAGTTCGATCACGATCGGGCTGTTTTTTTATTCTTTACAAAACGACCTATTAAAGGAATCTAAAATATAGTATAATTATTTAATGAAAAGATATTATTTAGTGGGTTTCGCAGGAAAGTGAGCAGGGAATCTCGTTAGAACGTAAACGAAGATAGGTTTTTGATAAAGCAGAGTGAAAGGGTGAGGGCATGAGACAACAACGAAGACGGGAGCGTCAGAAACACCAGCGGATCATTGTGGGGTTAAGTACAGCGTTGCTGGCAATCATACTTGGAGTGATTTATCTAGTGATTCAAGTGACAAGCATCCCCGAACAGCGTCATACAGCAGAAACGACAAAGGCAACAAAGTCAATACAAGAAACGAGTAGTTCTACCGAAACAATGCCAGCAGTAAAAACCATCACAGTGACGGCTAGTGGCGATATGCTTTATCACACACCTGTTTATTTAAGCGCTCACGATGGAAAGCGTTATGATTTTGACAACGATTTTGAGCAAGTCAAACCGCTGATTGCATCGGCGGACCTTGCTTTAGGTGATTTTGAAGGAACCATCAATCCTAATAAACCGCTTGGCGGTTTTCCCTTATTCAACGCCCCTATCGATGCTGTTGCCAGTATCAAAGACGCGGGCTTTGATGTGATCGATCTTGCCCATAACCATATTTTAGATACAGGGATCGAAGGAATCAAAACAACGGCGGCTGCTTTTCACGACCAAGGCTTGGCAACGATTGGTGTCACGGTCGACAATAGCGGAATCTTGGTCAAAGAAGTCAACGGGATTAAAGTTGCTCTCTTGGCCTATGCCTATGGCTTCAATGGCCTTGAAGAAAGCTTAACTCAAGCAGAGTATGACACCTATTTGAAAGACTTGTCGTTAGATAAAGTGGAAGCAGAGATCAAAGAAGCGGAAAGTTTGGCGGATATCACCATCGTGATGCCTCAGTCTGGTGTCGAGTATTCTTTAGAACCAACGGAAGAACAACAAACTGTTTATCGGAAGATGATCGATTTTGGTGCTGATATTATCTTCGGCGGCCATCCGCATGTAGCAGAACCAACCGAAATCGTCGAAAAGGACGGTGAAAAGAAATTTATCATTTATTCAATGGGAAACTTATTGTCGAATCAACGTTATGAAACCGTCAAAAGCAACTATTGGACCGAACGAGGCGTCATCCCAGAAGTTGAAATCTCCAAAGAAGGGCAGCGGACCTATTTAAGCAAGATTGCCTTGCATCCGACTTGGGTCTCTAAAGAACCGATCCCTGATCGTACCTATTATGATCCAGAATACGGCGTCTTGCAGGCCTTTGATTTTCAAGTCTACCTTGCCGAAGATTATCTGCCAGATGGGCAATATGCTAAAAATGTCCCTGAAGAAAAGCGCCAGCGGATCGAAACCGCCTACCATGAAATGCTGGAGCTGTTGGATTTGAAATGGGAGTAGTGATGAAAATATAAAATGAAAAAGAAGGCAATCTGGCTAACAGGTTGCTTTTTTATTAGCTATCGAAGAGTATGAACCATGAAATGAAAGTCGATCTATTTTTTAAAACATGACACCAGATCACCATTTATGAACAAAAAATGACACCTCAAGCTGATAAAAATAAGTAATAATGTCAACATAAAGTATTCAGAAATCATTTCCAACTCATTTCTGAATAAATAAGAAAGGAAAGTAGGGTGTGTCATGAGAATTATCATATTGACGAAAAACATATCATATGAGATTGATTTGCAGCGGGAGCTGCAGATTTTGAGCTATGAAGTGTTCGTGGGCAGAAGTACCGAAGAGGAGGAATGGTTGATAGAAAGTGCCAAGTTATTTGACTGTTTATTTGTCAGTGAAACAATTGCTGATCCAGAATTTTTATTGCTCAATCAGACATTGGCTCCTTATTATCAACAGCGGATCGTTCGAATCTTGCCAGGGAATGACGAACAAGAAATGATACTGGAAAAAGCGGAAAATGCGACCTATCTTAATCGGTCATTTGTCGAGTTGAGAGAATTTTTGGCGGCTTTGCCACCAAATACTCGCAAGTTAGAAAAGGCATCAGTAACGAAGGAATCGTTCCCTAAATTTCTTAGTCTGCAAGAACAGATCTTTTTCAATAATCTAGCGGAAGAGCAATTTATCAACCGAGAGGACCTTTGCTGGAAAATTTGGGGCAACGGCGGCACGAATTCCCGAAAATCGCAGCTATCGATTTTGGCGAAACGAATCAATGAGAAATTAGATGAATACGACTATACTGAAAAACGCGTCCGTACCGCTTGGGGCAAAGGATATATCTTGCAATAAAAAAGCTAAAAATGGGTTTAACTTTTTATGTCTGACAAATAGGCCTTCAGGTAGATTTGCCTATCTTGTAGAAACGACTCTGTGTTCAAAGCGAGTCGTTTTTTATATAAGTGTATTAGCAATAAATGAAGAAGGTTATGGAAAAATATGATAATGCTTTTTTTTAGTGATAAAATAGAGATAATCAGTAATGGAAAGAAATACTGCGTAAATGAAAAAAGCATTTGTAGAAAATTGATGGAATACCTTTTGGAGGAGGAAATATCGTGAAGCAGGTTGAATGTGTGATATTTGATTTAGATGGAACTTTATTGGATTCAAAAGAATGTAGTGTGAAGGCGACAAAAGCAGCTTTTAAAGAGATGGGACTCAAAGTACCCAGTGAAGTAGTCATTGAACATTATATGGGGATACCGATCGAAGAATCATTTTTTAAAATGTCTGAACAGCCATTAGATCAAGAAACCGCAGCGGAATTGATTCGGATTTTCCGAGCCTATTACCAAACCTATGAAGAAAGTACCTTGAAAGTATTTCAAGAAATTCCCCATGTCTTAGAAATCTTAAATAAACGAAAGGTACCTTGTTTCGTCGTTTCAAGTAAGAAGACAGCGGTCGTCAAACGAAACCTAGCTGCTCAGGACCTTGTGGCGTTCTTTGAAGAGATCATCGGCTCTGATGCGGTGACCCACTACAAACCTCATCCCGAAGGAATCAATAAAGTCGTGGCACACTATCAATTTGACCCGACAAAGACGATCATGGTAGGAGATGCTATTTTTGATATCCAGATGGGAAAAGCCGCGGGTGTCAAAACGATCGCCGTTACGTGGGGCAGCCACGATCCGAAAAAGCTTTCTGAAGAAAACCCAGACGCTTTGGTAGACGCGCCACGTGAAATTTTAGATTTTCTATATGCATGATCCTTTTTTGTGCTCACAGTGTAAGAGGACGTTTTAGCCTCGCTTATATCTTGGCATGATCCAAAAAGAAAGGACAGATTGTCCTTTTACAACATGCAATTTGAGAACTTTGACCAGTGATCGAAACCAGCGATCATTGGTTTTTTGTGCTGTCATGAGAATGAAGGCGCCACAGCATTGGTTAAAAGCATTCATTTCCATTCGTTCTTTTGGTTGATCGTGTAATCATCGGAAAATCACTGCAAATAAATTCCTTTTGATCTTTCTTTTTAGATAAAGCAATGCGGGTACGCTGGATTTTTCTCTCTTATTCCTCTGCTAAAGCAAAAAGGAATTATAAGCTTGTGACAACAAAAAACTATAATGAGAGTAACTGATTTCCTTAGATCATGCATTGGAGGTGAGCGCAGAAAGGGGTGCCACCCAAGCATTTCATGTGATTTGAAATACTAGAAGATAAAGCCTTTGTTTTATGTGAAGGGACGTAAGGGCAACTAACGAGGAAGGAAATCATTACGATCAAACGAGGGATCAATGCTATTATTGAAGAAAAGCCATGGATGGAAAGGAGTGATTCTGTGTTATCAGAAAAAATAAATGACCCGAAGGATTATCTGTCTTATTCAAAGGAAGTATTGTTAAGCGCTGGGGTACTGACAGCCTATCCAAAACTTTTTACTTATTATCAGGAACTTTGTGTTGACTTCGAAGACATTTACTATGATCGAACAAAGAACTTATTTGATACCTTTCGAGCGCTTCTGGCTGTGGACGCACAGATCCAAATTCTACTGGAACTTGTGACCAATACCAAAACTGACCTATGTAAAGAGCTGGGGATGAAGGAAGAGGAAATTATCAGTATGATCAAGCATGACAAACGGTACTATTATCGCGAGCTTACGGGTCATGCAACTAACCAACTACCTAAATGGGGGTTGATTTATTTAAGTGAAGAGTAAGCTACGCAAAGGATAAGTCACCTTAAAAGTATCAAATGAAAGCCATTTGACGATCATCAAGGATTAAGGGCATCGAGAAAAAACGAGAACGTATTTATGTATGAGTCAGTAAAATAGTCTAGCGAGGTTATCTTGTGATTTGTTATACTAATAGCAAGCGGCTGATGGTGGCATCTTGGATTCAGCAAGTAGGTTCATGTGAGCGCTTTATTGATTGGGTTAGGAAAGAGGGAATGAAATGACGAAGAAAATTGTCTTTTTAGATGTAGATGGAACATTGTGCGATGATGCGGGAAACGTACCTGAAAGTGCTCGCCAAGCGATCACAGCGGCACATAAGAAGGGGCATGAATTTTTCTTGTGTACAGGTCGTTCAAAAGCCGAGATCACAGAAGATGTACTGGCACTGCCTTTAAGTGGAATGATTGGTGCCGGCGGCGGTTATTGCGAGGTGCACGATGAGGTGATTTTGCACAAAGTTTTTGAAAAGGAAGCCTTATTAAGACTGATCGATTTCTTAAAAGCAAACCAAATCGAGTATTACTTGGAATCGAATCAAGGATTATTTGCAAGTACCAATTTACGAAATAGGTTGATTGAGATCGTCTTAGCAGGTGAGCCTGTTGAAAGTGAAGCAGGAAAACAACGCATTCAAACTATTCAGTGGTTCCTTGATTTATTGATCGAGGATGAAGCGAAAATCGATTACGATGACGTGAACAAAGTTTCCTTCATCAATCATTCCATTCCTTATGAACAGGTCCATGACCAATACCACGAACAATTCCAAATGATTCGCAGTACGGTACCTGTTTTTGGCAAAGACAGTGGCGAGATCGGCATCAAGAATATCCACAAGAAAACAGCCATCGATTTTCTCTTGAACCATCTAGGGATCGATAACAAAGATACCTTGGCGTTTGGTGACGGCCATAATGATGTCGAAATGTTTGAAGCCGTTGCGACGGGAATTGCGATGGGCAATGCCTGTGAACAGCTATTGGCAGTAGCTGACGAGGTGACGGCTCGACCAGAAGACGGCGGGATTGCACAAGCACTCCAAAAGCACGGTCTGGTGTAACCACTAAGAAGAAAACGTCTGCATAATCGCACAATCCTTTTGTTTTCTAGAGGGATTGATCAGGAGTTGTGCGACGTTGTTAAAGTGACCTGTAAAACCAACGATTGACAAGGAGGCTGAGGTAAATGGAGGAAACGACCTTTTTTTGTTATCTTGAACAAGCTTTGAAAAACCTGAAGGCGACAAAAGCCCTGCGTTTTAATATCGAAGGCGAAGTCAAGCGGCTGATGAAGGTGTACAGTGAGGCAGAAATTTGTGAGAAAGTAAAAGAGGAACCCTTTAAAAAGTAAGAACATTTTCTTATGAAACACAGCGAATAGAACAAACACAAAACCTTGTGAAAGGCACAAAAGCGATCAATGCTTCCTTTCAGGGGGGATACTCAGGTAACTAGTTGTTGTATCAAAAAAGACTGATTTCAATTGTGCTGGGCTCCCCGTCAAGTGGACAATGAAATAGAATAAAATTATTTTAACGACTGTCTACCGAAATTCGGTAGGCAGTTTTTATGTTTTTTACTTTGTTTAACCTCAACTTTGCTCGACTGGCCTCCTTCTTGGTTAAGCGGATTTATTCTATTCGCTTGTCCAAGAAGGGGAGTGATTAAACTGCCATTAATAATTCTTGATGAACTTGGCTCGGTGTTTTGCTCTTCAAACATCGTTGATAGCGACCATTGTTGTAATAGTTCATGTATTTCTCGATCATTTCAACGAGACTTTCTCTACTGATAAACTTTCGCCGATAATATTTTTCTCGCTTAAGCATTCCCCAGAAGCCTTCCATTGGACCATTATCGGTACAACGGGCGACACGAGACATACTCTGCCTCATTTTCGCTTTCTTTAGCTTTGTGCAAAAAACTTTACTTGTATATTGAAATCCGCGATCGCTATGAAATAGCGGATGAGCGGTTGGTTCGGCGGCGACTGCTTGATCGAAGGTATCAAAGACTAATTTATTGTCATTTTTGTCGCTGATGACAAATGAAACAATGTGACGATCGGCGAGATCGAGAATAGCGCTCAAATAGATTTTCTTCACTTCGGCCCCTTCATAATACTTGAATTCACTCACATCTGTTAGCCATTTTTGATTCGGTTGATTCGCATAGAACTTTCGATTCAAATAATTTTTCGCAATATGATACGGAGTCTTGGATGCCTTAGTGATACTATTGCCTGAGTGCTTGATGGTTGATTGGATTTGAAGTTTGCGACAGATTCGAAGAATACGTTTGTCATTCACTTGAAAGCCATAATCATTCACGAGATCTTCACAGATTCTGCGATATCCTTTATCGTTGTCTGCTTCATAAATATAACGAACAAGGTCTGCCAACTGTTCATTCAATACCACTTCAGGCAGTTTGGGATTTTTTAACCAACGATAATAGGCCGATCTTGTGACATGGAGCAGGGTACACATGGTGTTAATTGGATAGCTTTTTGTCGCGTGCAGCTCTTTGATCGATTGGTATTCAAACGTATGACGAACTAATTCAAATCCCGCCTCCTTTCTAACTCGCTGACTTTTTTTAACAGGTCATTTTCCATTTCAAGCAACTTGATCTGTCGTTCTTGTTGAGCCAGTTTATCGCGCATTTCTTCTTCGGGTGTTCTGGCAAGTTTACTTCCCGCTCGTTGCCCTCGACGGTCTTCTAAGCCTTTTTCTCCCATCTCGTCGTATTTCAACACCCAGTTCCGAATTTGTTGGTAAGAGACTTGGTACTGAATTGCGGTTTTCCCATAGTCTCGACCGTTGATAATACAGTCATGAACAATTTTAATTCGTTCATTCAATGTTGTTTTTCTGGATTTACTCATTCTACTTCCACCACTTTCTGATTTGAAGTTTCTATGAGTATTATATATCTTTAACCAGTCTTCTAATTGTTTTTTGTTACGAAGCCCGTATTTCTTGGCGACAGCTCTTAAGCTACCATGTGTTCCAGCTAAATAATCATGGACCGCATTCAGTTTCAACTCTGTTGAGTATGATTGATTCCTTTTTGTAGGGAGTAAACCTGTGGGTCCTTCATTCTCATAAAGAGTGATCCACCTTTCTATCGTACTGAAACTTACTTGTGCTTCTTTGGCCAGGCTGTTTATGCTAGCTTCATTTTTTAAAGCTCTTTCTACAAAAGCTAGCCGTTCTTCTGAACTTAATTTCATTTTTCCTCTAGACATACAAACTCCCCCTATATAAGCCACTTTATATTTCAGTGTCCTATATAGGGGGAGCATATCAATTGAATCAGTCTTTTTCGTTTTTTTCAAGCAGTCAGATAAGCCACTAAAATAGCAAACAGGTCGAACAAGACATGTGTGCCCCAACTAGTCAGGATCGAGTTGCTCTTGATGGCAGCTTGGTTAAATAGAAAGCGCGCCACCCCTTGAATGAAAAGAATATGGACCAAGGTATGGAAAACATTGCCGTTGTCATAAGTGCTGTAATGAACCAAGCCAAAGATGATCGAGGAAAGGATGCTGGCAACTGGCAAGGTACATTTACTAGAAAAGATCGCTAAAAAGAAGATAGAAAAGAGTTCTTCTCCAAATAACATGATTGGAATAACTAGCAGAGTCAACCATTGAAAGCCTTCGTTCACTGGATTTCCGTGAAGATCCCACTTTAGTCCATATTGCAAAACGAGAGAAACGAGGAAGCTGATCAGGATGTTTAAAAGAAAATACTTGCTGATCGTCTTCACTGGCGCGATGGGTTTTCCAAAGAGCTGCTTGACTGCTTCTTTACCGTAAACTAGCCGTAATGCCCAATAGCTGGCAATCGACAATGAGAAGATGCTGACGATGGCAGGGGCATACAAAAGACCGACCAAACCGATACCTGCGAGGACCGTTCCTAGTAAAGCGTTGTTCCATGAGATTTGTTTTCCTATAAGTTTGTTCATTTACTTTTCTCTCCTTATTAAGCTATAGAGCATGTACTATTTAGCTGTTTTCTCTGATTCTTCTGCTGTGTGTTTTTTGTGCCGTAATATAAGCGATAAGTACAACAATGAACGTTTTGGGTGATTTTCATATCATCGCTTCATTTGCGCCAATTCTTTGTACGGTACAAAAGATAGAGTAATCGATAACGAGTTTCTGAAACAAGATGGTCGTATATTTCGGACTTTTTTATGGTTGAGCAACTAAGTGATGGAGGATGCACAAGTACTAAGTTACTTCATTAAGAAAGGAAAACTGACTTCCAGATTCGATGGAATAATCGTCAACAAAGAAACGACATCGCTATGTTCTCTTGAAATCGACTAAAAATTCCAGAATATTCCGAAAAATCCCATTGCTTATTTATGGCAAAACCATTAGTATTATTAGAAAAACTGATGGTGAATCGATGATAAAGCGAGCCTTTAACAGTGAGAAAGCCGAATCAGTGGCATGAAATAGGAGTGATAAGTGTGGAAGAGTTATGGAATGTATTGAAACCAGCCGAACAAGTCGAACTGAAATTAAGAAAATTGTATACGCAGCATCATTTTTCACCTTATCACTCGAACAATTTTGAAGAGTATCGCAACTATCAGCAAAATGATCAGTTCTTGCGTGGTTCTTCCATCATCACGTTTACAGGCACGGATGGCAGGACGATGGCGCTAAAACCCGATGTCACCTTGTCGATTGCCAAAAATACACCTTCTGGAGAAGCGCGCAGAGTGTATTATGTGGAGGATGTCTATCGACAGGATCGTCAAGCAGGGGAATACCAAAAGATCGATCAAATCGGTTTGGAGCTCATTGACCAAATCACATGGGAAGATCAACTGGAGGTTGTAAAACTGGCTTGGGAAAGTTTGGCTCAGGTGGGAAAAGGGACCTTGGATCTGTCTCATATGGGGATTTTGGATGGCATCTGCCAACGCTTCCCCGAAGCGGATCGACAAAAGGTACTGCACTGCCTGCGGGACAAGAGTTCCCATGGCATGGATGCACTGACTGAAAAGGCTGGCTTGTCAGCAACAGAAGCTGAAAAATTGGCGAAACTGGTACGTTTGTCAGGTGATTTTGAAACCAAGTATCAAAAGGCCAAAGAGCTGCTGGCAGAGTATCCCCAAGCACAAGCTGGTTTAGCAGAACTAAAACAACTGTATCAAGCATTGCAAAAAGAACAACTGTCAGCCTCCATTCGGATAAGGCTGGATTTTTCAATTTTAAATGATGCCGATTATTACAGTGGCTTGCTGTTTCAAGGATTCATCGAAGAAGCAAGAGAGACGATTTTATATGGTGGCCGTTATGATCGCTTGATGAGTCGGCAAGGCAAAGAGCAAGGGGCGATCGGGTTTGGTATGAAGCTCAACCATGTAGGGCAAAAGGTGCCGACTGACAACGAAAGTTCAGGCTACTTGAACATTGCGTTACCTAAAGGCCGCATGGGGGATGCCGTATACGATTTATTCACGAAAGCTGGAGTCGCTGCGCAAGGTGTCTTCAAAGACAATCGCCAACTAATTTTTTGTGATGAAGAAAACAAGCTGCGCTTTTTCTTAGTCAAGCCTAGCGATGTGGCGATCTATGTGGAGCACGGAGTGGCGGATATCGGTGTCGTAGGCAAAGATATTTTAATGGAAAGCAAGGCAGAAGTCATCGAATTTCTTGATTTGCATATGGGGGTCTGCCGTTTGGCAGTAGCAGCGCGTACGGATTTCGAGGAAGATTTCTCCTGCCCGCTGCGGGTCTCCACAAAATATCCGCAGATCACCCGCCAGTTTTATCAAGGGTTAGGTCGCTCGGTGGAATTGATCCAACTGCATGGATCGATTGAATTGGCTCCTTTGTTAGGTCTCTCCGATGTGATCGTTGACATCGTCGAAACGGGGACGACACTAAAAGAAAATGATCTAGAAGTGATCCAAGACATCGCGCCGTCTTCAGCGCGTTTAGTGATCAACCACGCCACGTGGCGTTTCAAGCAAGAACGCATTCAAACAGTGATTGAGAAGGTGAGGGAGCAATTATGAGAATTTTTTCGACCCAAAAAGATACAATCAAAACGATTGTGGCAAGGAAACAGTCGGAAACGAAGGATGTTTCAACCGTTGTCGCCCAAATCATTGCCCGTGTTCAGCAGCAAGGAGATCAGGCGTTGTTTCAATTAATTGAAGAAATCGATCAAGTGAGCTTGTCTTCCTTAACCGTCAGTCTTGAGGAGGTTGAAACGGCTGTCCAAGCCGTCTCCCCTGAGCTGCTTGAGGTGATGGAACAGGCGAAAGAAAACATTTTGGCATTTCATCAAAAGCAAGTCCAGCAAGGCTTTGTCTTAACGAAGGAAAATGGCGTTGTGATGGGACAGCGGGTCTTGCCACTAGCAAAAGTCGGGGTCTACGTTCCTGGCGGCACAGCAGCTTATCCTAGTACGGTTTTGATGGATGTCCTGCCAGCAAAAATCGCCGGGGTCAAAAAAATCGTTATGATCACACCGACGGACAGCCAAGGAAAAGTTCCAGCTGCTATCTTAGCGGCAGCTTCCGTTGTTGGAGTGGATGAAATCTACAAAGTCGGTGGTGCCCATGGCGTAGCGGCATTGGCTTATGGGACAGAAACGATTCCCAAAGTCGACAAAATCGTGGGACCAGGAAATATTTATGTCGCCACAGCGAAAAAAATGGTGTACGGCGAAGTTGATATCGATATGATCGCAGGGCCCAGCGATGTGCTGATCATCGCCGATGCCAGCGCAAATCCGCGCTGGCGGGCAGCGGATCTTTTGGCACAAGCCGAGCATGATATCTTAGCGCAAGCCATCTTAGTCACAACAGAAGCAGCCTTGATTGAACAAGTCCAAGTAGAGCTTGACTTGCAACTGAAGCAACTGCCCCGCAAAGACATTGCTGCTGCAGCGCTTGAATCTAGCGGAAAGCTGATTCTGGTCAATGATTTGACTGAAGCACTTACCATTGCCAATCAAATCGCCCCAGAACACCTTGAATTAGCAGTGGCAGATCCTTTTGCTTTGTTGGGACAAGTAGAAAATGCGGGTAGTGTTTTTTTAGGACATCATACACCAGAAGTGCTGGGAGATTATTTTGCTGGACCAAATCATACCCTACCAACAGAAGGGACCGCCCATTTTTACTCGCCGTTATCAGTGGATGATTTTATTAAGAAAAGCAGCTACTTGTATTACCCAGAAGCAGCCATGAAGGCGGCTGGTCCAGCCGTAGCGTTGTTCGCAGAAACCGAAGACTTGATCGGCCATGCCCGTTCGATCAATGTACGAAGAGAGGGAGAAAAATGACCTTTTTACATCAAAAGTATCACAAGCTGACTCCTTATACACCAGGGGAACAAGTAGACGAGCAAGCCGTTATTAAACTGAACACCAATGAAAGTCCTTATCCGCCAGCGCCAAGTGTTCAAGCGGCGGTTGCCGATGCCGCCCACAAGCTGAATCGTTACTCGGATATTGCTGCTGAAGTGGTGACAACCCCTCTGGCTGCCTATCTTGGCGTTAAACCAGCCCAGCTGTTTCTCGGTAATGGCAGTGACGAAGTCTTGTCCTATCTCTTTCAAGGCTTCACGGAAAACGGCATCGCCTTTCCCGATGTGACCTATGGGTTTTATCAAGTGTATGGTGCCTTGTACCAAGTCGCTGCCACCGTTGTTCCGCTGCAAGAAGATTTCTCGATTGCGTTAACGGACTACGATTCGCTCAAAGGGACCGTTATTTTTGCCAATCCCAATGCGCCGACTGGGGTTTATCAAGAACAAAGCGAAATTTGTGCCTTTCTAAAACGGCATCCCGATCGCTTAGTGATTGTCGATGAGGCCTATATCGATTTTGGCGGCTCTTCAATGGTTTCTTTGATCGATCAATACCCAAATCTCTTGGTCGTGGGGACGTTTTCGAAATCTCGGCAGCTGGCAGGGGCACGCCTAGGCTTTGCGGTTGCCAATGAAGGACTGATCCAAGACTTGAATCGGTTGAAATTTAGCTTGAATCCTTACAATGTCAATAGTTTGACCCAAGCCGCTGGTGCAGCCGTTTTGCAAGAACAAGCGTATGTCGATGAGAAGATCCAAGCAACGATCCACGTGCGTGAGTGGAGCAAGCAAGCCCTAGCGAAACTCGGCTTTGAGCAGACCGACAGCCAAGGAAATTTTTTGTTTGCAAGGCACCCTGCGATTGCTGGTGAAGAGTTGTATCAGGCACTGAAAGAGCAGAAAATCTTCGTCCGCTGGTTTAATCAGCCCCGCATCAAAGAGTATTTACGGATCACGGTAGGAACGAGGGCCCAGATGGAACGATTGATGACGGTGTTAACAACGATCATAGAAGAGGTGAAGGAATGAGAAAAGCAGAAGTTACCCGCAATACGACTGAAACCAAGATCCACCTGCAGTTGACGATCGATGGTGCTGGTCAGCAATCAATCAAGACTGGTGTGGGTTTTTTAGACCACATGCTGGAATTATTTGTCCGCCACGGTCGCTTTGATTTGACGTTGGTCTGTGATGGTGATACAGAAGTAGATGCCCATCACACAACAGAAGACGTAGCCATCGCCATTGGCCGAGCGTTTTCAGAAAGTCTTGTGGAGCGACGAGGCATCAAACGCTATGGCAGTATGCTGCTGCCGATGGACGAAGCCTTAGTCATGACAGCGATCGATATTAGCGGTCGTGGCATGGCAGTCGTAGAGTTGGCGATACCGAGCGAAAAAATCGGGCAGCAGTTTGATACAGAATTGGTTGAAGAATTTTTCATTGCTTTTGCCCGTGAATTAGGTGCTACGATCCATCTCCATCAAATCGCTGGGAAAAACAGCCACCACATTGTGGAAGCTTGTTTTAAAGGCTTTGGGCGTGCCTTAGGTGAAGCAGTAGCGATCAATCAAGCAGCCCCAGATGAGATCCCTTCAACCAAAGGGACGATCCAGTGATTCATGAGGGAAAAATGATTACGTATCTTCCACACAGATGGATGAGATAAGGAAAGGGGCGTATTATGTTAGCAATCATCGACTATGGGGTCGGCAATTTGTTCAGCTTGTCTCGTTCGCTGGATTATTTGGGTGTTGACTGCCAAATCACGCGTTCACTAGCAGAATTAAAAGCTGCCGACCGCATTCTTTTACCTGGCGTAGGCGCTTTTGGCGATGCCCGCCAAAAGTTGGCAGAGTTGTCGCTGATCGAACCGATCCAAGAATTGGCAGCAGCTGGCAAACCCTTTTTAGGCATTTGTTTAGGGATGCAGCTGTTGTTTGATAGTAGTGAGGAGTTTGGCACACATGCGGGGCTCGGTTTGATTCCAGGACGGATCGTTTCCATGCAAAGCGCCTTTGAAGAAGCCAAACTGAATCTGAAAGTGCCGCAGATTGGTTGGAATCGGCTGACTGTCAGAAAGGAAAGTCCTCTAGTCAGCGGGCTAGGGGAACAAGACTTTGTCTACTATGTCCACAGTTATTTTGCTACTGATTGCCAAGAGTATGTCATAGCAGACAGTGACTATGGTCTAGCAATTCCCGGTATCGTGCAAAAAGACAATGTCTTCGGTACTCAGTTCCACCCAGAAAAAAGTGGGGCTGTCGGGTTGAAGATTTTAAAAGCATTTACGGAGGTGCCGCTATGAAAATTTTTCCAGCAATTGATCTGTTAGATCAAAAAGTGGTCCGTTTGTACCAAGGAGACTATGAGCAAAAAGAAGTGTTTGGGGATGATCCAGTGGCATTTGCTCGTTCATTTGAAGAAGAAGGTGCCAACTATCTGCACCTCGTCGACTTAGATGGTGCCAAAGCTGGCAAACTCCATTACTTTGATGTCGCAAAAAAAATCGTCCAGCAAACCAATCTGTTTGTCGAAGTTGGCGGCGGGATTCGTGAGGAAGAAACGATCCAGCATTGTTTGGCAGCAGGCGTTCATCGGGTGATCCTCGGCACGATTGCCCAGAAAGACCCAGCATTCACAAAAGCGATGCTTAAGAAATACGGCAATAAGATCGCGATTGGGGTCGATGCCAAGGAAGAAAAAGTGGCCGTGGAAGGCTGGCTCGAGAAAACGGCAACAGACGCGTTTACTTTTTGCCAACAATTGGTGGAATGGGGCGCGCAAACGATCATCTTTACCGAAATCTCACGTGACGGTACAGGAGAAGGCATCAATCTGCCGCTATACGAAAAACTCAATCAATTGGATTGCGACATCGTGGCTTCTGGCGGCGTGGCTTCATTGGCAGATATTAAAGGATTAAAACAGTTGGGCATCTCTGGCGTGATCGTTGGGAAATCCTTATATAACGGCAGTCTCCAATTGGCGGATGTCTTAGCAGCAGGGGAGGCAGAAGCATGATCGCCAAACGAATCATTCCTTGCCTTGATGTGCGAGATGGGCGAGTCGTGAAAGGGGTCAATTTTGCTGGCTTAAAAGATGTCAATGATCCAGTGACTTTGGCGCGCTTTTACAATGAACAAGGCGCCGATGAGCTGGTTTTTTATGACATTACTGCTTCTGCAGAAGAACGCGGCTTATTCACGGACATTTTGCAGCGCGTGGCGTCAGAAGTGTTTATTCCTTTGACGGTGGGCGGTGGCATCAATCAAGTAGCAGATTTTGAACGAGTCTTAAACTGTGGCGCCGACAAAGTCAGCGTCAATTCGGGGGCACTTCGCAGACCAGAGTTGATTGCAGAAGGCGCGAAACGCTATGGCAGCCAGTGCGTTGTTTTATCCGTTGATGTTCGCCGTGTCGGTGAGAACTGGCATGTGTTTGCCAAAGGCGGACGGGAAGATACAGGCTTAGAAGCATTGGCGTGGATTCGCCAAGCTGAGCAGTTAGGTGCTGGTGAACTAGTCATCAACAGCATGGATACCGATGGCGTGAAGCAGGGGTTTGATTTAGACTTGCTGAAAGCTGTCAGCGAAATCACCAAATTACCGATCGTCGCATCGGGTGGTGCTGGCAAAAGTGCCGATTTTATCGAGCTGTTTCAATTGCCAAATATTGAAGCAGGGTTGGCGGCCTCGATTTTTCACTATGGCGAGGTAAAAATCCCAGAACTGAAAAAACAATTACAGGCCGTCGATATTCCCGTACGAATCGTATAGCGTTGGCGTTTTGATAGGCAATAGAAGGAGTGGATAACATGGTGCAAGTACGATTTGATGAACAAGGATTGGTTCCAGTGATCGTGCAGGATGTGGAAACGAATGAAGTTTTGACCTTGGCTTATATGAACCAAGAAAGTTTGACCTTGACCTTGAAAGACCGATTGATGACCTTTTATTCCCGCAGTCGCCAAGAATTGTGGCGCAAAGGAGAAACCAGCGGCAATTACCAGCATTTAGTATCATTGACCGCAGATTGCGATCAAGATGCTTTAGTCGCTAAAGTAAAAAAAGACGGACCTGCTTGCCATACAGGCACAGAAAGCTGCTTTACAGAGGTGCTTTATGGTACAGAATCCTCTCCGACCATCGATGCGTTGTATGAGCTGATAAAAGGTCGTAAAGATACGCCGCAAGAAGGCAGCTATACCAGCTACTTGTTTGAAAAAGGCAGTGAGAAAATCTTAAAAAAAATCGGCGAGGAAGCAACCGAGGTCGTGATTGGGGCGATGAAGGAAGACCGCCAAGAAACCGTTTATGAGATTGCTGATTTGGCGTATCATACATTGGTTTTAATGGCAGAAATGGGGATTGATTTAGCGGCTATTCGCCAAGAGCTTGCCAAGCGTCATGTTGTGGATAAGAAAGTCAAACAAGAACGGATGCAATAACGGTCAGGGGTTTTCAGTAGAAAGAAAGCAACTGACGATAAAAAAAGAAGCCCTTCAGCCATTGTTTGAAGGGCTTCGCAACCGTGGCGATAAAGTTGATCTGCTGGTACTTTGAGTGAGCACACAAACTGGCTATTTGTTTTCCAACTCTTCGATCAATTCTTTCATTTCTTTGATTTCTTTTTCCTGTGCGTCAATGATTTTTTCTGCAAGTTCTTTTACTCTTGGATCAGACAAATCGGCATTTTTACTGGTTAGAATCGCAATCGAATGATGGGGAATCATGGCTTTCATCCAGGCCGTATCTCCCACGGCGGTTTGGCTTCTGACCATAAACAGTGAACCAAAAAAGAGTACAACACTGACAACTAAAATTCCGATATTCATTTTCTTGTTGTCATACATCTTCCACATAAATAACAGCATGATGATCGCCATCATCGCGCCCATCATTAGTGCCATAAATAGGCGGGTTTGGCTGAAAAAGATATGATCGAGGGCGTAGACATTGAAATACATCATACAAAACATAATCACCGTCGATACCCCAATCATTACCAAAAATTTCCCGTATTTCTTCATTTCTTTCCTCTCCTTTTTGTGTACAAAATAAAAATAATAAAGCAATCCAAAACATCATCGGAACAGATGCTTTTTTTCGTTTATTGTTTTGTTAGAATAAATTTACTCCCTAAATCAAGTATAGCGGAGGAAGTAGAATGAGAGAAGCGATATACATTTGAACGAAAACAAATGGGTTCTTAGAGTAAAAAAGCGAAAACGGGATTACTCGTCTAGGTTTATTTGTTATAATCAACCTAAGAAATGGATGGTGTATAGAATGAATCACAATGATCGCTTGACGCGTTTACGCTATGCTTTGGATATCAAGGATACCGACATGGTGAAAATTTTTGAACTTGGCGGCGCTTCTTTCACAAAAGAAGAAGTAAGACAATTATTGAAGAAAAAAGATCCTGAGACCTACGAGATTGAGTGTACCAATGAAGCCTTTGAGCGTTTCTTAAATGGTTTGATTCGCTCGCAACGAGGAACAAAGCCAGATGCTGCAGAACCTGTCCTAGAGTTGAACAATGGCAATGTAAATAATTTGATGCTGAAGAAAATAAAAATCGCCCTTTCCCTAACAACAGATGAAATGCTGGACATTTTCGAGCAAGCGGGAGTTAAAGTTTCAAAAGGTGAATTAGGCGCCATTTTACGAAAAGAAGGCCATCGCAATTACAAACCATGTTTAGACAAATATGCCCGCAACTTTTTAAAAGGATTGACGATCGAGTATCGGGATAACTAGTAAAAAATCAATAATAGGCTGAACTTACAATGGGCCGCCCAAAGAGATGCATGTTATGTGTCTCTTTTTTTGTGTGTAAATTAAAAAAAACAATTTAAATCAGTGATTATAACGCTAACTGAGGCCAAGCTTGGAGCATGAAGGAGCAGGTGAAGTGAGCGATCTGTTTGCTTGAATAACCTGTTTGTTAAAACCTGACAAGTTTGGTCATTTCTGATACAAATGTTGACGTGTTCAGAATGATGAACCATGTAATACTATCAAAATGAACAGGGGTATCCTGTGTCTAAAGATTGTAATTAACAAGTCGTCACCATCATCAGAAGGGGAAGTTTGTCGATAGGTGAAAGATAGGAAAGCGTATCGTATTTAAACGAATATAAAAGGAGAATGTTATGAAAAGGAAATTTTGGGGCTATTTGTCATTGGCGATCTTGTTAAGTCAGCCTGTGTTGGCACCTTTGGCACAAGTTATGGCTGAGGAACAGGAAACCATTCCATCAAACAAAGAAATCAAGACATTAGGAACATTAGAAAAAGTGGAGGAGACTACTGAAACAGTCGATTCTTCTCGTATAAAAGAAGAAATCAACGGTGACACCACAAGTAACTCAGAATCGCAAGAAGTGGTTAATGATGATGAGAAAAGTGGCTCGACGGAAAGTACAGAAAAAAACCTCCCTGATTCAAGTAAAGACACAGCTAGCTCGGCAACTGAATCATCAGCGGAAATGAAAGAGGCATTCTCTAATCGAAGCGTTTCATTAGACGCTTGGATGCCGGATAAGAATTTGCAAAATGAGGTAGCGAAAGGGCTAAACAAAACAGTTGATACGATCACTCAAGAAGATATGGTGAATCTAAAACAGTTAGATTTTTCTTCTTTAGTCAAAGACACAGTAGTCGATTTTACTGGTTTAGAATACGCTAGCAACTTGCAAGCGTTATACACGACGTCTATTATTGCTACGAATGTTCCCCAAATCACTATGGCGGAAAATGCAACATTGTTTACCCGTCCTAATGTACTAGCACACGTTCTTCCAAAAGGATCTTTTTCAAATATCCACATAGGAAATTATGATGCCTATTTGACAGCCCAAGAATTAATTGGGGTTGGTCAATATCTTAGTGGATGGGTAACAGATTATCTGACGGTCTATGCAAGTAGCATGACGGATTTTTCTAAGTTAGAGCTATCTCCAGAACACCATCAAAATTCCCAACTATCTATTATGACTCAGGAGAAAATACTATTAGAGCCAATGCTAGTAAAAGATGGCCAATCTGATGTTCTTTATAAAGACCGTATGATGGTTGATACCCAAGGAAATGCGTTGCTCTCTTCTTTGTCCAACAAAAAGTATTCTTATTCGATTCGGGGGATAGATAAAAATGGCTATATCTTTCCCTTATATGAAAATGATGGGTTTGAACTGACTGAAGAAGGGATTCAATTTAAAAATATTCCCGCCAATGTTGACTATTTGTCAATCACTTCTCTGGTTCCTAATCGTTTATCCACCGAGAGAGCTGCTAGTACAGGTACCATTCAATATTTAGTGAATTATCAAGTACCTGTGAAGTATGTGAATACTGCAGAAGATGTTACGGTCAAGTATCTTGACGAAAACGGACAGACGCTTGCACCAAATGTCACTTTATTAGGGTATGTAGGCGACCCCTTTACTACGGAAGAAAAGGATATCTCAGGCTATACACTGAAAGAGATCCAAGGGGATAGGATAGGGACCTTCAGTGATGTCGCGCAAGAAGTCGTTTATGTCTATGAACGTAGTGATGCAGCGCCAGTTACCGTGAAGTATGAAGATACAGAAGGCAATGAATTGGCAGCACCAACCGTAATGAATGGCAAAATAAGTCTGCCCTATACAAGCGAAGCCAAAACGATCCCAGGCTGGTTTGTAGCTCAAACGCCAAGCAATGCTAATGGGACCTATAGTGAAACAGCTCAAGAAGTGGTTTATGTCTATGAACGTAGTGATGCAGCGCCAGTTACGGTTAAGTATGAAGATAAAGAAGGGAATCAACTATCTGCACCGACAGTATTAAGTGGGAAAGTAGGGTTACCCTATACAAGTGAAGCCAAAGCAATCAACGGCTGGTACGTATCCCAAATGCCAACTAATGCCAACGGGACTTACAGCGAAACGGAACAAGAAGTGGTTTATGTCTATGAGCGTAGTAATGCGGCACCAGTGACGGTCAAGTATGAAGATAAAGAAGGGAATCAACTATCTGCACCGACAATATTGAACGGCAAAGTAGGTTTGCCATATGAAAGTGAAGCCAAAGCAATCAATGGGTGGTACGTTTCTCAAACACCAACTAACGCCAACGGCACTTACAGTGAAAATGAGCAAGAAGTAATTTATGTCTATGAACGTAGCGATGCAGCGCCAGTTACTGTGAAGTATGAAGATACAGAGGGGAATCAACTATCCGCCCCGACAGTATTGAGTGGCAAAATAGGGTTGCCATATGAAAGTGAAGCCAAAGCGATCCCAGGCTGGTTTGTAGCTCAAACGCCAAGCAATGCTACAGGTACATTTAGCGAAACGGCACAAGAAGTAATTTATGTCTATGAACGTAGCGATGCAGCGCCAGTTACTGTCAAGTATGAAGATACAGAAGGGAATCAACTATCTGCACCGACGGTATTAAGTGGCAAAATAGGTCTGCCATATACAAGTGAAGCTAAAGCAATCAATGGCTGGTACGTTTCTCAAACACCAACTAACGCTAACGGGACTTACAGCGAAACGGTACAAGAAGTCGTTTATGTCTATGAGCGTAGTGATGCAGCGCCAGTTACTGTGAAGTATGAAGATACAGAAGGCAATGAATTGGCAGCACCAACCGTAATGAATGGCAAAATAGGGTTACCATATGAAAGTGAAGCCAAAGCGATCCCAGGCTGGTTTGTAGCTCAAACGCCAAGCAATGCTACAGGTACATTTAGCGAAACGGCACAAGAAGTCATTTATGTCTATGAACGTAGTGATGCAGCGCCAGTGACGGTCAAGTATGAAGATACAGAAGGGAATCAACTATCTGCACCGACGGTATTGAGTGGCAAAATAGGTTTACCTTATACAAGTAAAGCTAAAGCCATCCCAGGCTGGTACGTTTCCCAAATGCCAACTAACGCTAATGGGACTTATAGTGAAAATGCGCAAGAAGTTACCTATGTTTATGAACGTAGTGATGCAGCACTGGTTATCGTAAGATATGAAGACATGGAAGGAAATCAATTAGCTGAACCAACGATCCTTAATGGAAAAGTTGGCTTGTCTTATGAAAGCAACGCCAAAGAAATATCTGGCTGGCGGGTTTCAAAGACGCCTAAAAATGCAAAAGGTACCTTCAGTGATGCCGTCCAAGAAGTTATTTATGTTTACAGTGCTGATAAAGAGAATGAACCGGGAGAAGATTCAGGAAAAGATACACCAGAATCAGAAAACAAGACGCCGGACGAAGAGAACGGGAATAGCTCAGGAAATAACAGCAAGCAAACAAACACACAAACCAAATCAAAAAATAAGTTGCCTGCAACAGGAGAACAACTTACAGGTCAACGAATCATGGGCTTTTTGGGAGTCATCACTGTTCTGTTTTCTTTCGTAGTAATTTTGAGACGAAAAAGAAAAACTGAAAATTAAAAGCTTTTCAATAGAGAGGAAAGAGTATCCAGAATTGATTGTTTTCTGGATACTCTTTGTTTAACCCTATTTAAATATGAGCGAGAATATAGGTTTTTATCAGTTATCTTTCGAATGTTACGTTCTTGAATTCATCATTCAAGCCATCACGATAGGCAATAGTCAAGACTAATTTTCCTGTTGTTTTGTCATAGTCTTCCACGTTTAGTTCTAGAGAGAAGTTCTTAACATTGGCATCAATATAAGAAACAATTTCTTTTTCTTCCTCACCGATTTTTATCGAAAGTGTGCTTTCTCCTAATAAATTCGCCTCCTCCAGAACTGTTTTGGCTGAGCGTATTTCAGGCTGATAGAAGACAGTGTTTGTTTGAGTTAAATAGATTCTACTTATTCGCAACGGAACTGTGATCTTTCCAAAGTCATTTGAGACAACGATCCCAGGTTTATTACTAGGGGAGACAAAGACAGCGAGACTTATTAAAATTGGAACGAGAATACTAGCAACACTTGACCATACTATTTTTTTTGATATTTTCATTGATTTCAGTTCATTCAGCGAAGCATGAACACCTGTCCCCCCATTCTTTTTAATTAATGTAAGAAGTTAGCTTGATTATGGCGAAGATACTTTAAAAATAACTGTACTAATTTTCAACTTTATATAAGCGTAATTGATAGAAAGTAAAAGCTTTTGGAATTGTTGAAATGCTCAAAGGCTACCTAACTCTTCGATTGTAAATACTCCTAAAAACCGACTCTCTTATTATCGTAGCAAAATATACGGTTTTTTACTTTTATTATTATAAAATAATTTTTTGATAAATAGCATTTTGGACTGTTTTGTCGTCTTAAACTAGCTGTTAGAAAGAGCAATGTTCTCCAGACGTAGTAACTCGTAGTTCTAAGTAGTTGTAGCCATGATTTTGCTTATCCTAAATGATTCAGAAGGTGATAGTTTCAGAGACAGCTTCTTATAAAATGAAATAAGTAGTCAATGAATACACACTGAATGAAAATAGATCGTGAAAGGAGTATAATTACCTTAAAAATAAAGTTAAGAGGTATTATTATGTATAAATTTCTTTTAACTAAATTAGACCAAGATGTTTATGAATTGTTTGCGCATTTTTTTGAGCAGGCTGTGGAGCGTGAAAAACTAAATGTTCTTGCTGAAAAGACAAACTTATCAAAACGACGAATCGTCTTAGTTTTTGAGCGAGCACTCGATTTGCAAACGGCGTATCCTTATTTTGAGATTGCGTTGCATGAAGGTAGAGAGATGACGCTTTATTTTGCGCCGAATTTTCTTTTGTCTAAGCTTTATTCGGTCATGCTAGAAGAAAGCATGCCATTTCAAATTTTAGACAGACTCTTTAGTGATATGTATGTGTCGCTGGAAGAAACCGCCCAACAACATTATGTCAGCAATCGCACGGTTCAAAGAAAACTAAAGGAAGTAGAAACGATTCTTGAAAATTATCACATTCGATTGAGCCTAAAAAGAAAACCGCTTTTTGTGGGCGAAGAATACCGCATTCGGCATTTTTTCCACATCATGTATTGGCAGATCTATGATGCAACGAACGTGCGTTATAGTGGATTGACGAAACAAAGTGTCAGTACATTGAAGAAAAAGTTGACAAGTTATCCCAGTTTTTATCGCGGGATTGATCAGGAGAAATTTGTTCAATTGTTGGCGTTAAGTATTTATCGTTTTAAAAGAGGCTTTCCTGTAAAAGAGATTCCTCAAGAGATGAGGGAGATGAGGCATCTGACGATTTCCTTTGAAGAATTTAAAGAAGAGCTGATCAAGCCATTGCTAAGAGACAATTTGATTCTAAATGGGCTTCCAGAAACAGAATTTCTCTTCTTGTATTATATGTTTTCTGTCATGACGACGTACTTACCTGAAGAGATTCCTAGTCAGTTAACAATTGGGGATCATTTTTCTCCACGAGCAATCGCTGCAGCAAGGCTATTTGCGGAAAACGCTCAGAAAGTTTTTCTCGTTTCTGAAAGCAATATTGATTATCTGTTGGTCAATGCCTTGAATATTCATTCGGTTTCGCTTCTTTTTGCATCGAAAAATAAGATCGATGCCTTTGGAAAAAGCACCACGGACAAAGATTATCGCCGTGTCTTTCCTAAGATTTTTCCGTTTGTTCAGGAGATGTACGAATCGTTAGCGCAACAATCACCAATTTTTTCAACCATGTATGAAGCGAACAATCGCTTGCTTTTTCAATATAGTATGCTTCTTTCTCTGGTAGCGAAAATTGATCGTTCTACGGTTCGTATTTTTCACGAATCAAAATTCGGAAAAATCCAAGAAATCAGACAAAAGGAACGATTGAAGCGCTGGTTTGGGTACACACTTTCATTTGTTTCCGAAAATCCCGATTTTGTCGTGACAGATTATCCCGTCAATCGGCAAGCTTTTATTGACCAAAATCCCAACGTCCAATTTTTTAAATGGAATAGTTTTCCAACGGGGGATCGCTGGCTTGAACTGATTGAAGCAGTTGAAAAGTTCCAGAATGAGTTTAGTCAAAAACATACGTAAAACTGTGGATTTCACAGTATGAAAAAAAGGAGGATTCTCAAAACCAGAGAATCCTCCCTTTTTTTAGTAGGAAGCGAAAAGTTTTGCACAGCGTTTCTCAGATTTCCTATGTAGTTTGTCAATCGCTCAATCGGCTATTGGGCTTGTTTACTTTTATGAAACTAAAATTGATACGATCCAACCCGAAGGTATCTAACAGGACTTTATTTGCTTCTAACAAACAAATGATTGGCGTCTCCTTTCCTAAAAAATATGTAATAATGCAGGCATAAAGATCTCGGTCAACAGAAACGTTTTACGAAAAAGCGAAGGTAAGAAAGAGTGTTCGAATCCTCTATTTAACGTAATGCTAGTGATTTCAGCCTAAAGGTCGATTTCCTTTCAATATTTCCATAGAGTACGCATCGACGTATTCGTTCCAACGATAAACACATAAACAGGATTTTACATAAGATTCACCAATCAATAGAACAGGAGGACTAAAGATGGAGTCAGCATTTAAGATCCATTCAATGGAAGAATATTTAAACTTCTACATGGAAGAAACGGAGCGGCTTTTTTTCAAGGAAGAGTTTCCAGAACTCAAAGAAAAGATTCTTGCCAATTGCTTCGAAATCAAACGAGCGATCCAAGAAATCAATCACGAAAACTTTTTTGAACAGTATGCGAGAATCAATACATTAGAAGCAGAGATTTTGATTATTTTGGAATGCAGTGAATTGCGGGGGAGTGACAATGTGGTCCCTTTTGCTGAGGCAGAAATTTTGCAAGTGGCGAAACAAGATAGCAAAACCTATTTTAAAGAAAGATGTGGGCTGACATTGATCGCGCCTACGCCCCATTCATTGCATTTTTCCGTGGAGTAGTTGAAGTAACAACAAAGATCATTCGTGAGGAAAAAGTGTTATAGGAAGTTTGAAAGGAGCCTTTCATTAAGGTTTGTGCAGGAGTAATTGTTTTACCAAAAGAAAAGGCTGCAGTTTTTTTATGCAACTTTGGAGGCATTGTGGAAAAAAGCTGTACCTTTGATATAAATTCATTCAACAAATAATTGGAGGTCACAGATGAATGCAATAGAAAAGAGGATCCAGTTTATTGTCGAAGCTGACAAGCTTAAAGCCATCCTTAGACAATCGACACTGATCTATGATAGAAACCAACGGGAAAATGATGCAGAGCACACCTGGCATTTGACATTATGTGCACTATTGCTTGCAGAACATATCGCAACCGAAGGGCAAGTGGATTTGTTGCGAGTACTCAAAATGTTAATTATTCATGATATGGTAGAAATCGAAGCAGGTGATACCTATTGTTATGATGAAGCTGGGTACCTGGATAAAGTACAGCGAGAACGGGAAGCAGCTACAAGTTTATTTTCTACATTACCGAGAGAACAATATGATGAATTTATGGATTTGTGGGAAGAGTTTGAGGAGATGGCAACCGTAGAAGCAAAATATGCAGCGGCAATCGATAGGTTACAGCCTGTCTTGCAGATATACTACTATGACGGGAATACCTGGTTAGAAAATAACATTGAAGTTGAACGCGAATTAAAACGAAACGAGGTCATCAAAGAAATTATGCCAGAAGTTTGGGACTATGTTAGAAAACTTATAGATGATGCCGTAAATAAAGGTTGGCTGAAGCAATAAAGCAAAAATCAATAAGCTGCTAAACATGAGCCGAAGTAGAAGAGCATCATCAAAATGAACACCAAATGTACTAGAAGAGAAGGAATGGTTATGAGTATCGGGGAAGTAGGGTATATTTTTACAAAGTATTTTATCGTAACAGTGTCTATTCTTACATCAATATATACAAGATCGTCAAAAAGCATTTAGATGAAGCGGAAACAATCGTGATTGCGACCGACAGCGACCGAGAAGGTGAAGCAATCGCCCGCTTGATTATCAACCTTTCGGGAAATAGCCGGAAAACCATTAAACGTTTATGGATCAACTCGCTTGAAACTAGCGAAATCAAAAAAGGATTTCAAAATCTGAAGGACGGACAGGCGTTTTATTCCCCTTACAAAGAAGCAGAAACCCGACAAATCGCTGATTGGCTGGTAGGAATCAATCTCACCCGTCTTTACACGCTTTATATGCAGAAAAACGGCATGAGAGGCGTGTTTAGCGTTGGACGCGTCCAAACCCCGACTTTGTTCTTGATTTACCAACGCAACGAAGAAATCAAACATGCATTGGCACTTAAACTCTTATTACTGGAGTTAAATTCATATGATTTTTAATCTGCAAAAAAGTTTATAGCACCGTCGCTTATACCAGAAAATATAACAAACGCCGCATTGTTTTTTGTGCACTTTAATAATCTATTCAACTAAGGAATTAAGCTGGCTGTCAAGAGAGTAATATCGTATCGAATCTCAGGTGGAAATTTTCTGCGGTATCTTTTTTGACTGAAATGACATTAGTGTTTTTTGGGGATTGTGTATGTAAGTATTTTTTAAAATCATTTTAACAAGTTTTGGACAAAAATTCTCATGAAAAAACAGAATTTAAATAGCATGATAAATTAGAGAAGATAGTTTAATGTGCTTATAGGAACACCCCACTTTTACAGTCACAATCAATAACCTTGCTACTTTCTTTCGAAATTGATAAGATTCTAAAGGATTGACAACGCTTGATAGTGAGCATAAACTTAATATACGCTAGTTAGTTTACAAGTGCAAACTAAAAAAGTATGATGTGTCGTCTCTGAAATTCTCCCTGATTCAAGTCATAACCAGAGTACATATCGGTTATTTTTTGATTCCATATTTTTTCCTTTATGTGCTGAGGATTAAGGGGTACCAATTGTAATTGCGCGTTATATGGTCTTTGTTTAGAATCGCTCTCCAAAAAGCCAATTTTTTGCATAGAATTTTAGATGTGGTACCATTTATTAGAATTATTATAAATAAGAAGTAGGTATCATTGTTTTAGTAAAAAGACTAGGAGGAATGGAAGATGGAAATAGACTACAAGGATCATGGGAAGAAGCCGTATATCATTAATATTGAAGACGCCACCACAGGAAATGATAATTACCGGACGACCATTTGGACAGGCAGTAAACTGCAAGTCACCGTAATGTCCATTCAACCGGGCGATGACATCGGTTTGGAAGTGCACGAAGGCATTGACCAATTTATCCGTATTGAAGAAGGAGAAGGCGTGTGTAAAATGGGGCCTTCTAAAGATAACTTACATGTTCAACAAAAAGTGATGGATGATGACGCCGTATTTGTTCCGGCGGACATGTGGCACAACATCGAAAACACCGGTGATAAGCCGCTCAGACTGTATACCATTTATGCTGGTCCAGATCACCTTGAAGGAACGGTTCACCCTACTCATGAAGACGCCAAAAACGATCCAAACGAACACTGAGGTACACTAGGATGAAACAAAAGCCCTGCACCCGTATGGATGGTCCACTGGTGCAGGGCTTTTTTATAAAGGAGAGATGTGGTATGAGTGATTCATTGTTTCAATTAGAGAAGGTTGGTTTTCAGGCAAACGGAAACCAAATCTTTCAAGATATCTCTTTTACAGTAAACAAAGGGGAAGTGATTGTTTTTTCTGGTCCTTCTGGAAGTGGAAAAAGTACCCTTTTGAAATTAATTGGTACGCTGCTTTCCCCAACTTCCGGAAAAATTTATTATCGAGGTACGGATCTGCAAAAAATCGATCCTGTGGAGTATAGAAAAGAAGTCTCTTATTTCTTTCAAAACGCTTCTCTATTCGATGAGACAGTTCAAGAGAACTTGTCTTTTCCTGCCCGCATAAGAGAAGAAGGATTTGATCGGGAACGTGCAAAAAAATTGTTAGAACGAGTTCAAATACCTGAAACTTACTTATCGAAAGAGGTCAAGGAACTATCAGGAGGGGAAAAACAACGGGTTGCATTGGTCCGAAATTTGATGTATCAACCGAAAGTGTTGCTCCTGGATGAAGTTACCAGTTCATTGGACCAAGAAAACAGAGCGATTGTCCTTGATTTAGTCCGAGACATGATGAAAGACCAACAAACTACGGTGTTGGCCGTCACTCACAACCAGGAAGAAATCGACCAAGCTTCTCGTCTGATTACTATCAAAGGTGGAAAAATGGAGGAATCGAAATGACAAACAATTTGGAAATCAGTAATCTTTCTTTGCTTTTATCCTCTGTCCTCTTGATAGTTGCCTTGTTGATTGATTACAAAGAGAAATTGGGATTAGGAAACGACATTTTTATTGCGGGAATTCGCGCTGTCGTTCAATTATTCCTTATTGGATATGTATTGAGCTACGTATTACGAGTGGATAACAACTTTCTCACTTTAGCGATGGTTTTGTTCATTGTGTTCAACGCTTCTTATAACGCCCATACACGCAGTGAGGGGATCAACCGCTCTTTTAAAATTTCAACGACGGCTATTGGAGTAGGAACAGCCTTGTCCTTACTCATTCTTGTTTTTTCAGGAGTCATTGACTGGTCCCCTTCCCAAATCGTTCCAATTACAGGCATGATTGCCAGCAACGCCATGACTGCGATTGGAGTGACCTATCGGTCTTTGAATTCAAAATTTACGGACCAACGCCAACAGGTATTGGAAAAATTGGCATTGGGAGCCAATAAAAAACAAGCGTCCATGAGTATTGTAAGAGAAAGCGTCAAAACGGGCATGGCTCCTTCTATTGACCGAACAAAAACGGTTGGACTTGTCAGCCTACCAGGTATGATGTCAGGGTTGATTTTTGCGGGAATTGATCCTGTTCAAGCGATTCGTTACCAAATTGTTGTGATGTTTATGTTGATTTCAGTTACTGCGATTTCTTCGTTTATTGCTAGTTATATGGCTTACCGTGAGTTTTATAACAATCGCAGTCAATTAATTATATGATTTGGGATGATACACTACTCTTAAAACCAGTGGTTACAATTTTATGTAGTTAAAAGAAGACCTCACGAGAATAATTGCAAAAAGAACTTCATTTTTTAAGGAAGAAGGATATTTTTGTCATCGAATCTTTGGAACGACTAGGGCGAAACTATGATGAAATTTTTTATATAGTGCAGCAACTGGATTGATTGAATCCTTTAATAAGCAAATCAAGAAATACAGCCACCGCAAGGAACAGTTCCAAAATGAAGAGTCGATGGAACGTTTCTTAGTCTCGTCTTTTGATACTCACAACCAAAAATTCCTAGGTCGCAGTCATAAAGGTTTCCAACAGGCCGAAGGCGAGCTCGAACAAATGCTGAGTCAACCGATGGAGAATTAGAAACAATCTACAGTAGGAAAGAACCATTTACACAAAATTATTGACGCTCCCAAGCTAAAACTCCTATTAATCGATCTACTAAAAATAAATAAAAAATTCTTTTCAATTTTTATTTATGGTATGACATAAATAAAGTAAAGTTATTCTTCTAGGTTAATCTTATTAATACTCTTTCTCACTAGTGTTGCATGCAACACTAGTGAGAAAGAGCATTAAATATACTGCAAGGCAAGACATTTGGTAATTGAAGAATAACAAGCAAAAAAATAGCAGTCAGGTCTCTTGACAAAGTATAGTTGCTATTCTTTTTTTAGGCCCTACTTTAATGAAATTTTTGTTTGGAGGGAACGACTTCATTCCTTTGATTATTTCAGTTGAATTTAATAGAGAAGCCTGGCGTCTATTAAGAAATACTTTTCTTGATGAGCGTCAATTTTTTTAACGGAAATCTATCCTATACTAAATTCAGTAAAGAAAAAGGAGGAATCAAAGAAAGCTATTTTAAACAAACCAAAATTATAGGAGGAATAAATCATGACTGAAAATAAAGCTACTCAAGAAAGAACACCCCAAGAAAGATTGCAAGAAGAACAAGAACACAAGGAACATGTTCATCATACGAAAATTAATGCAGCGGCCATTGCGGATCATCTTTTAGGCAACATGCATACATTACATGTGAAACTGCACCAATATCACTGGTATGTAAAAGGAGCCAATTTCTTTACGTTGCATGAAAAATTTGAAGAGTTGTATAACGAAAATGAAAAATGGTTCGACAAACTTGCGGAGCGTCTAATTACTTCTGGGCATAAACCTGCTTCGACAACGGTTGAATTTGAAAAATATTCGATGCTTTCGGAAGATGCAGTTAATAAATACGCTAAAGCAGAAGACATGGTTGAAAATATTATCGAGGACTTCAGAAGCACTCGTGACCTAACTATTCGCGCGATTCGTTTAGCTCAAGACGAGGGTGACGATGCTTTAGAAGATACATTGATTGCTTTTAAAAATGACTTAGACAAGAACATTTGGATGCTGCAAGCGTTCATTGGTAAAGAAGCATTAGAAGATGATGACGCTCTTGATGAGGATGAAGATTAAGGTAAAAGTAGAAGCTGATTTAGGGATTGGAATTCTTTCCAGTCCTTTTTCCATTTTCTTGATGTGCATCAATTTTTTTGTAGTAAGAGACTTATATAATAAAAGCAGCGAATATAAACAAAATAAATAAAGGGGGAGAATGAATTGACTAAACATACCCATCATGAAATTGGCGACCACGCAGCCTGTATCCGCTTGGTTCCAATATTCAATCACTTAGAGGATAGCGCGATGAATTACATTGCTGAAAAAGCCCACACGAAACAGTATCAAAAAGGAGAGTTTCTGTTTCGTTCACAAGAAAAAGAGGATACTTTATATATTATCAATCGTGGGAAAATCCGTATTTATCGATTGGCAGACTCTGGCAAAGAGCAGCTAGTGCGGATCTTGAACCCTGGTGATTTCACCGGAGAATGGACCTTGTTCAACCCGGATGCAGTACACGAGGAATATGCCGAAGCAACCCGAGATACCGTTGTCTGTATGATTCAGCAAAAAGATGTCCAAGATTTTCTGGAACAATACCCAGCTATTTCTTTAAAACTATTGGCGGAAATGTCTAAACGGTTAGAAAGTTCAGAACGTCAAACGACACAAGTAGCCTTGGAGAGTGTCATTACCCGTTTAGTTTTGTTTTTGGCAGAAAATGTGGAACCTGAAATGGGCAACTCTCCCACCATCACCCTGCCGATGGAAAAAAAGGACATTGCTTCCTATTTAGGAACGACACCCGAGACCATCAGTCGCAAATTTGGAGAATTGGAGGACGAGGGATTGATTCAACAGCTGTCTGGGAAAAGGATCAAGATTCAGGATTTAGATGATTTATTGCTTTACAGCGAATAATCGGACACACTTTTTTCTACACGTTGGTGTTCTGTCGCTCTTCATTAACAACGGGACAGAACTCAGTGCTTTTGCTTCCATCTGTCCGTTTTTGGCTTTTTTAAGACAGAACGACCTTCATTCATTGGAAAAATAAAAGCACAAACATGATAACCCTCAAGTTTTTTTGTTTTATTTTTCTTTAAGATAGGGTTGTCGAACAAAACGTAAAAATAAGTAGGGGTGAATGTGCATTATTTTTGGGTGATAGTTGCCATCACGTTGTCAGCAGCGGGTGCATTCTTTGTCGTCCCTTTCACCAAGAACACGATTGGCGGCGAAGCAAAAACGTCTAACGTTGTTGAGGCAGATAGGTTAGCTATGGAAAAAGAAGAGGAAGTTGTAAAAGGAGCCGGCGTAATCGGACACGGAAAAGTGGCGTATTACGAAGCGAGTGACCAGGGAGATAAAAGTGTATTCACTGTTTGGTTTCCATGGAGCTTAGCCGGAATCTTGTTCAGCATCACCATGACTAGAATGACGCGAAAAATTGAAGAAATGGAGCAAATAGAATGGAATTCGTATTAGGCGTTTTGAATCCCCATGCGGTGGAGATTGGTTCTGTTGTGATTCATTGGTATGGAGTCATTATTGCAGCGGGCATATTAGCGGCTCTCCAGTTGAGCACCAAGGAAGCAAAGAAAAAAGGACTGGAAGAGGATACCATTATCGATATGGCCTTATGGGCAATTCCGATTGGACTCCTCGGCGCTCGGCTTTATTATGTGTTATTTGAACTTGGTTATTATCTGCAAAATCCAGGACAAATCCTTGCGATTTGGAATGGCGGCATTGCGATTTATGGGGGATTGATTGCAGGAGGGGGTACGCTATATTGGTATGCAAAGAAAAAAGGTACTTCTTTGGCACTCGTTCTTGATATTTTAGCGCCCAATGTATTGTTAGCCCAGTCCATTGGTCGTTGGGGCAATTTTATGAATCAGGAAGCTCATGGTGGACCGGTTACTCGTCAATTCTTGGAAAATCTTTATTTACCTGAATTTATCATTGAACAAATGAATATCAATGGTACCTACTACCATCCGACTTTTTTATACGAGTCATTGTGGAGTTTGTTGGGCTTTGTCCTCATCGTCACTATACGGAACCGAAAACAGCTTTTGCGTCAAGGAGAAGTCGCTTTGAGTTACGTTTTGTGGTACTCAGTGGGTCGGTTCTTCATTGAAGGTATGCGAACGGACAGTTTATGGATTGGCGAGTAGATCCGCGTTTCACAAGCCTTGTCTCTGGCCCTGTTTATTGGCGCGATTGTAGTATGGTTTATACGCAGACAAGACTATCCACCAATTTATTATTATTCTGATGGCAATAAGGGGCAGAAAAAGACTATTAAGATGGTGAATTGAGCAAAAAGATAAAAAGAAGTGCAAAACTTGATATGCGTCAATTTTCGTTTGCTAAAAGGGAGCTATACTACAGTTGTAAAGAGGAAAAGGCAGTGTTCATTAATCTGCTGCCGATAAAATAAAAACACATAAAGGAGATAGGAATTATGGAAAAAGCTATATTGCAATTAGAAACGTTGTCTTGTCCAAGTTGTATGCAAAAAATTGAAGGTGCCGTAAAATCAGTTAACGGTGTCGATAAAGACAGCATTAAAGTATTATTCAACTCCAGCAAAGTCAAAGCCAATTTTGATTCAGCTGTCACTTCGATTGAAGAGATTCAAAAAGCTATCGAAAACGTAGGCTATCCGGTCCTTAAAGCAAAAGTCAAGGCCGCTTAACAGATTAAATGAACTAGGCAATTCTGGAAGAAAAGCTATTTTTCCGGGATTGCTTTTTTGTTGCAATCCGATTCGAGGTGCTTAGAAACGATAAAAGAGAACTTTCTAAACTTGATAGCCGTAAATTTTTATTCGATAAAAAGAGGGTATCGTTATAACTGTAAAGAGGAATAAGTGTCATTGAGGCTGTTAGATCAAAAAAATAGTGAGAAGGGACACGTATTTTTTCAAAACTTGATGTCAGTCAATTAATTACTTAGGCAATTATCTTATACTGTGTTTATCAATAAAAGAGAAATTAAATTTGGAGGGAAAAAGCATGCAACAATATATATTAAGCAAGAAAAATGTTATCACCGTCATCAGTGGATTGTTAATCGTACTCGGTTTCTTCAGTCACTTTGTTTTAGAAAACGTAGGACTTTCAGAGTGGTCTTTGATTATCGCCTCTGTCTTTGGGATTACGCCAATTGCCATTCAAGCGTTTCAAGCAATGAAAGTCAAAGTCATCAGTATTGATGTCTTAGTCAGTATTGCAGCGATTGGTGCGCTTTTCATTCAGGATTATGAAGAATCGGCTATTGTCACGTTCTTATTCTTATTCGGACACTACTTGGAACAACGAACATTGAACCAAACGCGATCTGCTATCAAAGAATTGACTGAAATGGCACCCGAAAGCGCCTTGAAACAAATGGATAATGGCGAATTTGAAGAAGTAGAAGTGGATGATATAGATGAAGGGGATATCTTGCTCGTTAAAACGGGTGCGAAAGTTCCAGTGGATGGCACAGTCCTTACGGGCGAAGGGTATATCAATGAAGCTAGCATTACAGGGGAAGCTGTTCCGGTCAACAAGCTAGCTGATGCAGAAGTTTTTGCAGGAACCATTTTAGAAAACGGAACGATTCAAATCAGAGCTGACCGAGTTGGTGAGGACACCACATTTGGAAAAATTATTGAACTCGTGGAAGAAGCACAAGATTCTAAATCCGAAGCGGAACGGTTCATTGATCGCTTTTCTAAATACTACACACCAGCTGTCTTGGTTCTGGCAATTGTTGTATGGGCGTTCAGTCAAAATATTGAGTTAGCAATCACCATCTTGGTTCTAGGTTGCCCAGGCGCATTAGTTATCGGAGTGCCTGTCTCAAACGTTGCCGGTATCGGGAATGGTGCTCGTAACGGTGTTCTTTTAAAAGGGAGTGAAGTCATTCAAGACTTCAGCAATGTGGATACAATTGTATTTGATAAGACAGGTACTTTAACTGTCGGAAACCCAACCGTTGCAGCGACTGAACTGTATGAAAAAGATCCTGCTGAAACGCTTGGCTATCTGGCCAGTGTGGAACGGGAATCAGATCATCCATTAGCAAAAGCGGTCTTAAATCAAATTGGAGAAACAAATTTTTATCCTGTTGAAGGAACTGAAGTCGTGAAAGGCGGCGGAATCGTTTCAAGTGTAGCTGGACATAGAGTGGCTGTTGGGAATGTGGCCTTGATGGAAAAAGAAAATGTCACTCTCAGCAAAAAAGTGCAAAAAGATGTCAAACGGTTTGAACAACAAGGGAACTCTCTCGTTTTGACAGCGGTCGACGGTGAATTAAAAGTACTGATGGGCATTCGCGATCAAGTCCGTCCGGGTGTGAAAGCTAATTTGCAGGAATTAAAAGACTTGGGCGTGAAAAATCTAGTCGTTCTTTCAGGAGATAACCAAGGAACCGTTGATGTGGTCGCCGGCGAACTTGGTTTGACCGAAGCTCACGGCCACATGTTGCCGGAAGACAAATCGGCTTATATTGGAAAACTTCAACAACGTGGTCAAATTGTAGCCTTTGTTGGAGATGGCGTTAACGATAGTCCGTCCTTAGCTTTAGCAGACATTGGAATCGCAATGGGAAGCGGAACGGACGTAGCGATTGAAACATCCGATGTCGTTTTAATGAACTCGAACTTCAGCAACTTGCCTCACGCATTAGGATTAGTAAAAGCCACCGCAAATAATATGAAACAAAATATCGTGATTTCAATTGGAGTAGTGTTGGTCTTGTTGACCAGCGTCTTCTTCAGCGAATGGATGAATATGTCTATCGGAATGTTGGTTCATGAAGGTAGTATCTTGGTGGTAATTTTCAATGGCATGAGATTAATGAAGTATAAGTTGAAAGGTCGAAAAGAACAAAAAGAAGTATCAGCACCTGCAGAGAAAGTAAAAATATCTTAAGAATAAATTAGAAGAGGCTGAGACAATAGTCCATCCTTGAAATGACAAAAGCGGAAACTCAGATTTTTAAATCTGGGATTTTCCGCTTTTTTGAGTTCTTGAAAAAAAAAGAAGAGTATTGTATTAACGGCAGTTGATCGTAAGTTAATTATTTTAATGGGAATCCGTGACCAAGTTCGAGCAGGTGTTAAACAAGACCTACAAAAATTAAAATCACTTGGTGTTAAAAATCTCACTGTATTATCAGGGGATAATCAAGGCACAGTTAATTTAGTTAAAAAGGAGCTAGGATTAACCGAGGCTCATGGCGATATGTTACCTGAGGACAAGCAAGCGTTTCTAAAAGAAAGACAGTCTACTGGTGAAATTATTGCTTTTATTGGTGATGGTGTGAACGATAGCCCTTCTCTAGCTACTGCAGAAGTAGGGATTGCTATGGGAAATGGGACAGATGTGGCTATTGAAAGTTCAGATATTGTTCTAATGAATTCCAATTTTAATCGTCTCCCCCATGCTTTAGGTTTAGCTAAAGGGACATATGCGAATATGAGACAAAATATTCTAATTGCTGTTGGTGTGGTGATAATATTATTGGTTAGTTTAATATTTAGTGAATGGATGTCTATGTCGATAGGTATGTTAGTTCATGAGGCAAGTATTTTAGTAGTTATTTTAAATGCAATGAGATTAAGAAGATATCAATTAAGATAATTGATCTATGTCAATTATCTTAAAAGAAATGTCCTGTATAATTTATTTAAAGGAGTGATAGATATGACTAAAGCAACATTAAAATTAGAAACATTAACTTGTCCATCGTGTTTACAAAAAATTGAAAGTGGTTTAAAACAGACAGCTGGTGTAGAAAAAGATTCTGTAAAAGTACTGTTCAATGCAAGTAAGGTAAAAGTAGATTTTGATGAAGAACAAGTCAATTTGAGTACAATTGAAAGAGCTATTGAAAACCTAGGATATTCAGTTATTAGTTCAAAAGTAAAGGAAGGTGTATAAAATGACAACAGCAAATGAAAGACAAGAAAATTAGCTGCTGAAAAAGCATATAAAGAACACATTCATCATACTAAGATTAATGCTGTAGCTGTCACAGATCATATACTTGCTAATATCCATACCTTACATGTAAAATTACATCAATATCATTGGTATGTGAAAGGCACAAATTTCTATTCATTGCATAGTGTTTTTGAGAATTTATACAATGAGAATGAGACATGGTTTGATAAGATTGCAGAACGTTTACTAGCTTCAGGATTTAAGCCAGCTTCAACAACTACTGAATTTCAGGAATTTACAATAATTTCTGAAGATCCGTCTGAAAAATATTATTCTGCTGAAGAAATGGTCATACAGTTAGTAGAAGATTTTAGGACTAATCGTGAATTTACCGTTCGTGCAATGCGTTTAGCACAAGAAGAAGCAGATGATGCATTAGAAGATTTACTAATTAGTTATAAAGATTACTTAGATATAAATATTTGGCAACTTCAAGCCTTTGTTAACAAGGATGCGTTAGAAGATGATGACTATATAGATAACGATTAATTAGGAGGAAAGCTGTATGGCACACCATCACCACCATAGTCATATAGATTGTATACGTTTAGTTCCGATATTTAATCACCTAAATGAAGAACAAATGAGTTTAATTGCGCAATCAGCGCAAGAAGTACATTATGCAAAGAATGCGTTGTTATTTGGAAATGGTGATAAAGATGACACACTTTATATTATAAATAATGGGCGTGTACGTGTTTATAACTTAAATGAATCTGGTCGTGAACAAACTGTACGCATATTAAATCCTGGTGATTTTATGGGAGAAGTGGCTATTTTTCAAACTGAAAGTTACCATTCTAATTATGCTGAAGCAATATCAGAAGTGAGCATATGTAGAATTCATAAAAAGGATATGGATGACTATTTAGGCGCTTACCCAGAAATTATGAGAAGAATACTATCAGATGTTACGAAACGTTTACAGGTATCAGAAAAGCAAACGATGCAGGTTGGTATGGAGCAAGTAGAGTCTCGTATTATTGATTTTCTATCAGAATACGTTGAAGATGAAGAAAACCATACTTATGTGACTTTACCAATGTCGAAAAAAGATCTAGCCTCGTACTTGGGTACAACCCCAGAAACAATAAGTCGTAAGTTCTCATCATTGGAAGAGAGAGGTTTAATTAAACAGCATACTCAAAAATATGTTGAGATATTTGATTTAGATAAGTTATTATTTGCATCAAGTTAAGTTAAATGGTTCTGTGTCAAATAGTATTGGTCAGCAACACTATTTTTACCAAATGTTGAAAAATGAGGAACAGGATCTTCTAAACTCAAACCTAAAAACCAGCGATAAGCGATATTCACTTCTATTTCTTTTATTGTTTGTCTCATACTTTTAATACCAAATAGATATTGAATCATTGGTAATTTAATTAGAAGAATAGGATCCAAGCTAGGACGTCCTTGGATTTCATCGTATTTCTCTTTAACCAATTCATAAATAAAGGAGAAATCAATACATTAATCTATTTGCCGCAATAAGTGGTCCTGTGGGACCAAGTCTTCAAGAGAAAAGAAACCGATTTGTGCGCGTTTACTCATATCTTGTTTTGAGAGCATCTGGATACACCTCCAATTGATACTCTTATTTTAACGGATAAAAAAAGACAAAGCACTAAAAACTAGTACTTTGTCTACAGTCTGAAAGCCCCATTTAAGGGGCTTTTTTATCTATAAAATAAAGTTCAGAAAAGTCTCAATCGTGCCACTTTCATACATGATGTATAGTCCAAGTGGAATGAATACTAAGGGCACAATGATTCGCTCGTATTTTTCAATTGTCTCGGATATTAACGGAATAGAAGATAGCACCCGACTAAGCTCGCAAAAGATAATTATGCCGATTGCAAACACAAGCAACGCCACGAGGGTCTGTGACCAATCTAACGAAGCAAAATAAGGTATATAGATACCTAAATTATCTCCGCCAGACGCAATTGTCAGCAATGTGACTGTCCAAAACAGTTGATTTGCCTTGCTTTGTTCTAATCTTTCAATAATTTCTTCCTCTTCTTCTTCCTCACCTTCTCCAACAATTGCAAAGCGAATCCCTAAATAGATAGGGATTAAACCAAGCAATCCAACCATCCATGCTTCAGGCACGAAATTGACGACATAAGCAGCAACTAAACTCGCCCCTACAAGTAAGCCAGTTCCTAGATATTGCCCCGCATAAATATGCCATTTCTGTTTATTCTGTGATAGCTGTGCAAATAAAATAATTAAAATAATTAAATAATCGATACTGGTGGAAATATAAACACCAATAGCAGATATGATTGTCTGTCCCATAAAAAAACCTCCAGTATTAGTCAGTAATAAATCAGCAGATTTTAGGAGAGCACAGACACATTAATTTAGCTATCGCTAATGGGTAATGTCGAACGTAGGAAAGCATTTTACTCCTCCTCAAAACGTAGTTACAAAGTAATTTCTAACTGGAATTCGGTGACTACTTCCTTGTAAAGTATAACCCACTATACTTTACAAGGTAAAGTGTGGGCTCTCCGAGGGGTCTTGCAGACGGCTCTGTCGGCTCTTTTGAGCCGAGTATCAGCGCACCCTTATGGTGGCATTTAGCTGATACCTGTTTGACGTTTTGCTACTCTACCTTTTCGGTAGGTATGCAAACCTCAAACCAAAATAAAAACCCCCTTCGACTTTCGTCAGGGGGCTTTTATATTTAAGTGCATTTAATTTTGAAGATTACCCTCAAAATATAGACCAAAAACATCGACATTATTATTAATGGTTTGATGAAAACGAGTGATATTTTTGAACGTAAATTCATCACTATGATTTTCAAAGTATCTTCTTAACTGAATAATATTTTTTAAATCATTATCTGCAACAACAGTTAATAATTCATCTTTAAATTTACCAGTCATCTCTCAAAAATCTCCTAGCTATTTTTCTTCTTTAACCACATACCGTCAATCATCTTGTTGATTGCTAAAGTATTATTATTAATTGCCACGTCAAACAATTCATCTGATTTTTGAATACAAATCATTAAAATGGTAATTATGATATTGATTTTTGGGATTCTTTTCCAGCTGGAATGGACGAGTTAGCGAAAATTTTTAGAATGGTTGTCATGGGTGAAGATACCGTAAAAGGAATTGCATTAACTATGGAAATATTGCGGATGCTGCGACTATAGCTAAAGAAGCCTTAGAGGCGTTCTGTGACTTACTACAAGAAGAAGGAAAAGGTTGCTTTAAAGATCCAGAAAAAATTGCCAAATCATTCAACGTGCAATTACCATGAGCTATCGTTTAGGTAGACTTGCACAAGAATCCATCAATGTCGTTCTAAGTGTTCTTGTACGTGAAATTCGTGCGCTTGAAAAGAACATCAAAGACTTGGAAAAGCAATCAAGCAATTATTTGTCGGCATTCGAGAATATCAATATTTGCCCGGTGTTCCAGGTATTGGAAAGGTGTACTCCACTTAATTAATCGTTGAAATCGGTCAAATTGAACGATTGGAAAATCAAACAAAATTGGCAAAATATGCAGGCTTATATTCGAAAGTCAAACAATCTGGTAACTGTCAGTCATAAAATACACCTCTGACAAAACAAGGGAATCGCTATTTTGGATACTACTTAGTTAAAGCTACCAACTCTATAAAAAAGTATCTTCCTGAATATAAAGTTTTTTATCAAAGCAAATGTAAAGAGGTCCCAAATATAAACACAAACGAGCAATCGTCTTAAGTTACGCGTCTTGTGGATACGCTACTACGTAACCATCGACTCTACGCGTTGCCAAGGAGAGTAATAGGTAAATAACATTCTGTTATTGACGCAAACCCTTGAAATCCCCTGTAAAAAATTTGATTTTAGACGGAGCTAGTTAAGTGCGCTTCAAAACAGGTTACACAATAAAAATATTTTCAATCTTCAACTTGACTTATTACCATTAGATTTATTGACAAGAGCCTTTAAAATATATCTATTTTCGGTTTTTTATATTCAACAAGAAAAGACAAGATTCTCGAAGTACTGGAAGATTCTCGTCTTTTCTTTCATTTCATTGTTATTTAAGAGTTATCGTTACGATAATTTTGTCCATTTATTTTCTTAAAATCACAACTAAATTTTATCATAAAAAAATGATTCCTATAAGTTAGACTAAGAATCTAACTTTTGGGGATCGGTTCAAAAAGTCTAGTTTCTTTATAAATTCATGAAATTATCAAATTCTAAAAATTCATTATATCCGAGAATGATTGAGGAAGAGAACAAATCTCTTGTCGAAGAAATAAAAAATGCACGAGAAAAAATTGCTTCTTTCACTGAAGAAAAAGAATATCAAGTCGGAGAGTAGTTAGCAAAAACGTAAGATTCAATCACCACTTTGGAGAATACGATTGAATCATTTAAAGGGAACATTTCTGATAATCAAACCAAAATTTCTGATATCGAAAAGACGATTCAGTTGATTGAATCGAAAATTGACGAATTCAAAAAAGGTGTGTGAGATAACATGTCAAAGAAACGAATTCCGGTATTTTTAGACACGGAACATGAAGATGCTTTGAAAGAATTAAAAACCTATCTGCCCGTTGACGAGGATATTAAAGATAGTCCGATGATTCGATATGCGCTGCTTGAATTACTTAATCGGGTGAGAAAAGAAATAAATTTCGAAAAAAAAGTATTGGATTCTTTGTCTTTATTAGAGATTATGACCAATGCAAAATTGGAGCAAGATCATACCAAAATACAAGACCTTTTTTCTTCTGATGTTTATCAAGAAGCAGTCACAATGAGTAAGAAAGTTGTTCGAAATAAGAACTATCGCTTTAAAAACAGGAAGGACGAATCAAAGAAAGAAGAAAAGAAAAAGGTCAAATCTGTTCAAGAAGATGTCAAAAAAGAACGTGATTTTAATGATATTGTTTCCCAATATTTACCAAAATAATTGAGGGTTGATGGTGGCACCTAGGTGGCACTTTTTACAAAAAGTACCACCTAGGTGCCATCGGTAGTGGTATCTGGGTGCCACTAAAAAAGCCGCAATGATATCACTTTGAAATCTCTTAAAACCCAATAGGCACAGCCTATTTTCCACCTTCTAACTAGAAGGTGGGGGTATCTACCTTATGCTCTTTCCCTTTTTTTGATCTAAAAGAAGCAATCGATTTACCTGTTCCTTCCCTTTTTTATCAATATTTTTTCCTAAACGGTGAGTATAATTGTCGCTTTTCATTTTTATTTTAATATTCAAATTGAAGACAAGGAGTTCGGTTATTTGATTTATACAATTAGTGACATTCAAAAATTATGTACACCAATATTTTTAGAATGGAAAATAAAAAAAGCTTTTCTGTTTGGGTCATACGCTCGAAACGAAGCAACAGAAAACAGTGATTTAGATATTTTAATCGACGGTGAAGGGTCTTTGCTCCAAAATATATTTGATGTGATTCGGTTAAAAAGTAAATTAAGTAGCGCATTAAAAAAAGAGATCGACCTTATTACACTACGTGCAATCAACGCAGAAACAAACCAAAAAAGAAACCCACTTCTCAAAGAAAATATAGAAGCAGATTGTGTAATGATTTATGATTTTAAAACGAGCGACTCATTTAAAGTAAAGGGTTGAAGCGCAGATACCATTGATCAATTTTTACAAAACTTTTGATTAGTTAGAGAGAAAAAACTTTGCAAAATAGTTTACTTTCGTTATGATAAAAAAGAGAAATGGCGTACAGCGTTTGCTGTGCAGACGCTGTAGGATTTTTGCGCTAGCAAAAAATCCTTGTAGCCTTTCTGGTGTCACTTCAGCTTGCTGTGCGAGCTGAAGTGACCGTGAACCCCCATTTACTAATAGGGGGGTTAGGAAACGACTTCCTACATGTAACGAGGTCAGAAAAACCTTAGTGCTGCAAGGGATTGAGCAATTTTAAAGTTGGTTACATTTTTGACCGATAAAAGTTGAGAATGTAACCAACTTTTTTAGACAGAAAATCGCAAATAGTTTTAATGTAAAAAAACGATCGGTACTGATTGCTGCATTTTGATTTTTTCAAAATTTCTTGCTATAATAAATGTGCGAAGCGATATTAAAGAACAAGCATGTTTACACCAAAAAGCCCTCCTACTGCGAATAGGAGGGCTTTTTTTGCGCTGTTGCGACTCCAGCGTTGGGGCCAGAAGGCAACTGCTTCGACTATCGGCTAATCGTCTAGCCAGCGATCAACTAGTAAGAGTACTAGACCCACGAATAGTGGAGCGATAATCAGCGATATTAAAGTTTCTAGCATATTTACACCCCCTCACGGGGCAGTTGCCATTAACGAGTATAACATGAACAATTCAAGTGATCAGTTGTTTCTTTATTTTCTATTGTCTTTATAATAATCCATAAAAAGAGGAGTTGATATTGTGCACGGTGCAGAGGATTCTCGGCTAACCTATGAACTTTCCCGCTACTTGACCAATACAGAATGGGATCGAATCGAACGAACCAAAAAAATTTATGAAAGGATCAAGAGTGAGGAAGAACTGAACCAACTCAGTAAATCCACAAAAATCCCTTTCGACCATTTACGGCTGATCATGCAAGGTGAGATCATAGCGGACGACTATATACCAAAATTACTAGAAGAAAACATGTAGTTTTCTTACTACATGTTCCTCTACTTTGATTGCTGCATTCAATCGGTTTCGCTTGGCAAAGCGAATTCATGTATACTAAAAGAAAAACAAACGAGGTGGCACCCTTGTGACAACGGACAGATAACCAAAACAAATGTTGACAGTAAAAGAACTTGCTGAACTTTTTGGTATCAGCAGACAAGCTATGAGGAAACATGCTGACAACCTAGAACCAACGTACCTTGCCAAAAACAGCCAAGGGTATAAGACAGTTCTGTGGTCGGGAGTGTTGCACCTTGCTGACAAGCTAGGACGTGGCTAGGACGCGCTAAGTTGCTTGAAGCGTTCGAAATTCCTGACGTAGCAAGCTCTGACAGTATAGAAACGAAGTTGTTTACACAGTTGCAACAAAAGGATGCACAAATTGATCAGCTACAGTCATTATTAGCCCAACAACAAAAACTTCTTGATCAGCAACAACAACTAACTTTGCAAGCGAACAAACAAATACTGTTTCTGACGTCGCAGGAACACTTCTCAGAAGATTTAAACAAAGAATGCAACAATGATACCAAAAATTTTAAAACGTCTCAAAGTGGTTATGAGACCCCCTCAGAACATAAGGGGAAATTTACTCCTGAAAATGAAGTCGTGCGACTGAAACAAGAAGGACAGAAGAAGTGGTGGCACTTTTTCCGTGAAACCTAAGATAGCGTTGAAAGGATGAATTGTGTATGTCGTTTTCAGCTTACGTTGACAGCTATCCTGTGACTGCGTATATCGTAGGTCACCTTGGTTTATCAGTGGGTGATTTTTGTCGACAGTATGAATTCGATCCCACAATCGTCACGGGCGTCACGGGGTGGCGAACAGCGAATCGTTCCGTTTTCTCCTTGCCTGCTGACTTTGTGGAATGCCTGGCTATTACGTCCGACAAAACAGCGGATCAAGTCCGCTACATTTTACGCTTGTTAGAAAAGCAACATTTCGCTTATCTTGCGACGAGTCCAGTTTGGAACATAACACCGTTCCAACTCGTCCCCCCGATTTCTTCACAAAAGACCCAAAGAGAAGAAGCTTGATTTACCGACGTTTTAGGCTCCCAACATAGCTAGACCAATTGAAAATCACAAAGAACGCCCGTCAATCGTTTGATTGACGGGCGTCTTGTGTTAACTAATATTTAAACTAACTGAGTTAATCCAAAAGTGTTATTGTTGCGATTGCTGTTTTCAATATGATTAAGTGCTTTTTTGTTGTTTCAACTTCTACTCTCATAGAATCTTCAAAAATATTTATTACTGTACCTCTAATATTTTCTATTTTATCGTTTAAAAATAGAATGTCTACTTGTGAGCCTAATAATACTTTCATTTCTAAATACCTCTTATTTCCTTTCAAGAATCACTTTTTTAGATGGCATATTACCATGTATTATAAACTCGAATATGATCCAGAACTTCCTCTGTCGTGCTTACTTGCTTGATATAAATTGCATACCCACTTACCCATTCATAACCATTTCGAACATTTAAAGCCTTATAGCGCTTATTATAATAGTCCCCAACTGCTGCTCCTGTAGCAATTTTATGCTTTCTATAAGCTGCAGATAGAACATCCACTCTGTAAGCACGTGTGCGATTAAAAACTGGTATAGGATCTTCAACAGTATATTTATATACAGATCCAACTTCTTCTGTCGAGTAACCATATTCTTCTAAAATCGAGCTAATTGTTTCTAAGTCTTCAACTTTTTCTAAAACTACCGTTTCGTTGTCAATAGTAGCAACCTTCGTTTCTGAAGCTTCAACATTTTTAGAAAACAATACGCCCAAAGACAAAACTACTCCCAATAAAAACAAATATTTCTTCATGCACAACACTTCAAACTATTGCTAATTTTGATTGATTTGATTCCACTTATCTTTCGCATTAGTAAAAACATATTTAACAACTTTTATATCTTCACTAGAAACTGTTTTTCCAGTTGTTTCGTCTATAACGTTAAAACTCGAATCCATGTGTACCGTTTCACTGATATTTCCGCTTTTTGTCCATGTCACTTGAAAATCATTGTCATTTCCATCGTAATCAACTAATACGCCATTTTCATAATCTGTAGCTGTAATAGGAAGACTGGCTGGCACTTCGAATATATTTTCAGTATTAAGTTCAACAACAGAATACCCAATATCATTTTCATTGGTAGTATACGTTCTCCCAGTTTTTTCCCATGTTGAAACTTGGGAATACAAATCAGAGAGTTTATTGTTTTGGACTGTAGCAAGTCCTGTAACTCCCCCACTCAATACCACAAAAAACAAAATAACTACAATCACCATTTTTTTGAGCACTTCATATTTTTCTTATCTTCTCCTTTCTTTCGAATTTCTTACTCGAACATTTAATATTTTGAAAAGTTTAAATATTGTGAAAATTATATCGAATCAATATATTTATATCAAATAAATTTATCGAACAAGCAAATGGACTATAAATCCGTCCACTTGCTTGTTCTTGTTAAGGATACATCGGAATGGGACTATCTGAAGTGGTTTCCAATGACTGAAGCCAGTCAAATTCTTCGCTGATTGAGGTAAATGGACTCTTCCCTCCCAGATTTGGACTGCCAGGGGGGCAAATCGATCAAGCAGAAGTGATAAAAGAGTTTGATGCCCAACTGGACTATTTAACTAGGCTTGGCTTAACTATAAGCTACTTTGATACGCATATGCTGCTCGAATTGTATTATCCGGAATTAATCCCGATTTTACGTGAGTGGACGAATCAAAAAGGCTGATTAATCATCTTGACTGGTACGATCTGAGACAAGACCTAGTACCTCACAGCGTTCCTACTGTAGAAACCGGTTTAAAGCTTTGTATAGATTGGCTGAGTGAACGAACGGAAGACTATCGGTTTACGTTGATGCATCCAATGCTGCCTAGTCGTGAGGAATTGTCATTTACCAATAGTCGTTCATCTATTTATTGATTATGATATGTTGGTTGAATTACTGAATACCATGAAAGACAATGGCCATTTTGAAGAATTCAAACAGCTGGCAAAAGAGGAAGATATTTTCAAGAAAGCTACTTATGGTGAGGGAGATCCTAACAAAGAGAAAAAATCATTTTACGAGGGCCGAATGTACGGGCCGGATGGCATATATTATCGATTAGGAAACAGTATCCTCCAAGAACTGAAAAAGGAAAATGATTCTTCCCAACAAGACAACCCTTTCCGTCCGTCTTCGCTATCAGGTAAACAAAACCCTAACAAAGAAATATACAATAGAATGAAACAGGAGTACTTCAAGGGGAAAGAAACGAATGAAAGTCGATCACCGCCAAAGCGAAATCCAAATGAGCGAATCAAACCATTTAAGGAATCATTCAAGTATCGTCGGTCGGTCACAAATCAAGTCAAACACCTGGAACGGGTGACGAGCAATGAATTTGATCAATTCAAAAATAAAGTAGCTTTTGAAAAGCTGCAGCGTGAAATCGAACAAGCAAAAATGAGTCAAGAGTCAGACCTATTCAATTAGGAGAAAGAGGAAAGTCATGGAAAATTATTACTTTATCAATAGCGTGGATCCAGAGAACCAAATGATGCGTATTCAAGAAGTGGGTGCTGGCGAAATGAGTGCGCAACAGGTACGTATCACGAAAGAGGATGTCGATGTTTATTCTTTAATGTTGGATGAAGCAACGCAAGAAGGGGAGCCGTTGATCGTTCAGCTGGATCTAAAATAAAGTCAAAATCAGCCGTAGAAAAATTTTTTTCGACCAGTACAAATAAAAACCGATTTTCTTTTTTTAGAAAGTCGGCTTTTAATAACGAAGCTAATTTAGTTGAAGTAGTTGCTCAATAATCGAAGAGCTGCCTGGTAAAAATAAAAGTAGACTACCTATGACTAACAAGATCCCTAAAACAAAACAGGCTATTACGAATTTGGTTGATCTAGATACTTCTTTATTTGAAACACTTATGATCAACAAAGTTATACCGACAGCTAACGTTAAAAAATACCAAAATCCCATTGTTATCGCCCACTTTCTTTGAATAGTTTTTACTTTCAAACTGTTTAATAAATTTTATCATAGACAAGAAGAACTAATCCTTGTACAAGAAAAATATATGTAAAGTTTAAACTTTCTTATACTAAATAAACTAAGTATTTAGAAAATTGATCGTAAACCACCTTCAAGGAAACTGATAGAACAATTTAAAAATTGTTAGAGTTACTTTCAATTAGTAAATAGCAGAATAAAAAAAATAAGATCGGCGAAAGCCGGTCTTTTTTTGGAGGGAAATTTGATGGAAGAATAGGACAATAATCGACAAGAAATAGACAATAGTCGATTAGCAAGAGCAAAAAGAAAGTTGGAACGTCTGAAGAGAGACTACAGTTCGCAAATTTCAAGAGTCTTTGACCATCAAGCACAAACAAACGGTCAGCCGAGCTGGTCTATCAAGTAAACGAGGGCGAACATCAAAGAAAAAAGTCTCTCGAACAGTGACTACTTTAATATGAAAAGAGGAAAAACGTGCGATTATTTGATGTTCACCAATTTGAATTACCTGAAAAAGAGGTGATTGATTGGGATAAAACCAAAAGAGAGATCGGATCGATGTTCTCTAGTTATCTTGTTTCAAGAGAAAGGATGGGATTGACGAGGATGTCGCCGATCCATTCAACGTATTCGCTCTTAGACCAAGATATACCAGAAATCAAACACTCTAGCTTTGTTCAAGAAAATCAGCAGTTCAAACAAGAGTTTCTTTATTTTCACCACTTATTTTCTTTGGGTCTGACGGCCATTAGCCATCCATATAAACCAGAAATCACCGATCGGAGACGAAAGATTTTTTTGATGCGTTTTGTCTACGGATTATCAATCATGTGAGCGATCGGATCCATTATCAGAAAAATGTGATCGTCGATGATTCTCAATCCAGCTTACTGCAGTTTGCGAATGCTTTGTCTATTTTAGCTTTAAAAGAACAAGAGATCTCTGCCTGATGTTGGTACTTTTTTCTATTGATCACTTCGGGTTGTGTTCACAACACGGTTTCTGAAGGAGCGGTGGTGGTAGCTGGAGCGACTGAAGGAACAAGCTTATTGGCTTAAATAATGTTGATAAAAAAACGCTAAAAACCTTGATAAATATAGGTTTTCAGCATGGGTTATGGTATAATATGAGTACAGTAAAGTTTGTGACGGTGGCTATCTTTTGGAAGGTGGTGATGCTTATGAAAGTAAGTGTTCACTCTTTAGAAAGGAGAAGCTTTTTGTCTGTAGCTGAAGCATTAGGGCTAATGATTAGTTTCGGTTCTTTAATTGCAACGATCATCTTTGGCATCCTAACAGCAGTGAAAAATGACAAAAAAAAATAACCGTCTACTTTAGCAGGTCACGGTTATTTTCGTTTAAATAATAGTACTGCCACCGTCTTAAACGGTGCTGTAGGGGAGTTGTTCGCGCAACTCCTCTTTACATATTTAGTATAGCAAGATTTCAGTGAAATATCAACCTTTTGCTCTACAGACGTGCCTTGCACGTCTATTTTTTGGCCCTCTTAAGTGGTGGAGGCGGCTGGAACATGGAGGGCAAAAAAGATCACTTTTCTTTCTTAAAAAAGGTCTAATTGCCACCATTGTTCCGAAATATAAACAACCATTTTCTCGGTATTCTTAATCCATCAGGTACTTGAAACACCTTTCATACGCATGAAGAAACTGAGTGAACAATGAAAAATGGTACAACAGAAAATAAGGGCACCTTTTTAGATCTTTTCAGGAATCGAAGGATTTCGTTTAGGGATGGACCAAGGTGGCTACCGATGTGTTGGGTATTGTGAGATCGATGGCCATGTCAGAAAAAGTTATCAATCAATTTTTGACAAAAAACAGTAGGTAGAAATGCATGATATCACAAAACTTTCAGATGAATTTATTCAAGGAATAAAAGGTTTTTCAGATACTATTTGAAATGGTATATTTTTAAAAAAGGAGGATTTTAAATGAAAAAAGTTATTTGGTCAATGCTTATTTTAGGTTCTGTTATTGGTAGCACATCAATCGTATCAGCAGATTCTATCTCTAATAGTGAGGACACCGTGGAACTATCTCCTAAGTAGGAACAAGTTCAAATAGCAGTCGAAAACAATGATGTATTATCGGAGGTTTCATGGGCTTTAGATTATACACAACCTGTACAAATTCAAGCATTAGCAAAAGCGGTAAGTGATTACAGTCATTCAGATTATTTTTCTTCGGTAAAATGGATCACTAGAGATGGTAAAGTATCTTTGAGTATAACTCCTAAGGCTATATTAACCAAAAACCTTCCTTCAGGAAATGGAGGAGCTGCACATATTGGTAACGCTTGGAACAAATTATTGCCTAAACATAAAAATGATAAGAATTGGAAAAACACAAATGGTATGCTAGATCAATATTTGTGTCATGCACAATGGGCCAGTGGTATGAAAACTCCATGGAATATTGAGCCGTGGAGACCAGATGTTAGCTATGCTGCTACTGTTGCAAAGGCATGTAATCCTTAATGAGAATAGTAATTAAAGTTATTTCAAGTATTTTTGCTTTGATCTCGATTTTGCTTGTATTATTTTTGTTTAAAAATCAGTTGACCTCTGGATCAGTATTTTCATATAGTTATTATGAAAAAGAAATCTCTGCAAAAACTTCAGTGACTACTAAATCAGATATTAATAACTTTGACTATGTACTATTTACAAGAGAATCTTGTCCGTATTGCAATGCATTTGCTCCTAAACTATTTTTATCTTCTCAATATGAAGATAAAAAATTCTTGATTATAGATACGGACACAAAAGAAACTAATCCTTCTACTTTATGGTATATTAATGAGTTAGAGATAACCGAAGTTCCAACTACAGTAAATATGAAAACTAAAGAGCGCTTATCTTATACCGATCAAATTGGTAGCATAAATAATTTTTTAGAATAGAGGTTGATTTGATGTTAGAAAATATCGTTTTTTTTCTTACTGTTGTCCCATTTTTGCTACAAGTGTTTTTGTTACTTATAGTCTATAAAAAGGATAATAATCGAGAAAAATATAAAAATTACTTACTTTATATAATTACTATATTGAATATCATTTCAGTTCTTGCATTTTCTGTAATGCAAGGATACCTTGTAGATGCATACGTAATTGAATCAACATACGTAATGTTCGTCCCTGCAGTCCTAACAGGAATCGCTGCTTTAATTACATTTATAAAGATCTAATTATAAAGAGGACAATTATTGTTCTCTTTTTTGTTAGGATAGGGTGCTCTTGATATTGTTGATTTATTGTGCCGCTAAGACAAAAATAGATGAGAATAATATGGTTTTCTATTTTCAAGTTTAATACAAAAGGGTCAGAAACTTAAGGGTTTATGAGCTCTCTTTGATTGCTATAACTATAAAAGAGTTCAAGATAGAATATTCTTTAACAGTTTTTCTATGCTAAATTAACCTACAGTGAGAGTACTAACTATGCTATTAATTCCTATTTACTTAGAAATTATGAGTAAACAACTTGACCTTATATAGATGGTTGTCTATATTACATATATAGACAACCATCTATATAAGGAGGGTCGAAAAATGAATTATGAATCTCTTTCATTAGTATTAAAATCTCTAGCGAATCCAAATCGTATGAAAATAGTAGATGTGCTTTCTTGCAGTAGTTTGTGTGCATGTGATTTACTTGAATATTTTGATTTTACGCAGCCTACACTTTCTCATCATATGAAAGTACTTGAAAAAGCGGGTGTCGTTTGTGTAAGTAAAAAAGGGCAATGGCACCATTATTCATTGAGGGAAGAATTTGTTGTAGAATTTATGGAATCTATTCAACAATTACTTGTAAATAATGAAGACAACTGTGTATGCAAAGTAAAAGAAGAATCTAAGTAGGAGGAAAGTAAAAATGAAATCAAAAGTTAAAGCTGAAGGGTTAGGCTTTTTTGAAAAGTATTTAACTCTATGGGTAATTTTGTGTATGATAATCGGAATATTGATTGGACAGTTTGCTCCAGCTATCCCTGATACATTAAGTCAATTTGAGTATTTTCAGGTCTCAATTCCAACGGCTATTTTGATATGGTTGATGATTTATCCTATGATGTTAAAAATTGATTTTACCAGTATTGTTCGTGCTGCTAAAAAACCTAAGGGATTAGTTATCACGTGCGTTACTAATTGGCTTATTAAACCGTTTACGATGTATGGCATTTCAGCACTCTTTTTTTATGTGATTTTCCAACAATTGATTCCAATAGAACTAGCAAAAGAATACGTCGCTGGTGCGGTTATTCTAGGAGCTGCACCATGTACAGCGATGGTTTTTGTGTGGAGCTACCTAACAAAAGGTGACTCTGCCTATACTTTTGTTCAAGTCGCAATCAACGATTTAATTATCCTAGTATTATTTGCACCTATTGTTGCTTTTTTGCTAGGCGTTGATAATGTAAGGGTCCCTTTAGCCACTTTATTACTGTCAACTGTTCTATTTGTAGTTGTCCCACTGTTTTTAGGCTTCATTACTCGAGTGTTGATCATAAAAAAAAGAGGTTTAACCTATTTTGAAAATGTCTTCTTGAAGAAATTTGATTCAGTGACGATTATTGGTTTATTACTAACTCTGATCATTATTTTCTCCTTCCAAGGTGAAAGAATTATTTCCAATCCATTGCATATTTTATTGATCGCAATTCCTTTAACGATTCAAACGATTTTAATATTTACAATTGCTTATAGTTTGTCAAGATTTTGGAAGTTGCCACACAATATTGCTTCTCCTGCTGGAATGATAGGAGCAAGTAACTTTTTTGAGTTGGCAGTAGCGGTATCAATATCACTTTTTGGATTACAGTCGGGAGCAACTTTAGCAACAGTCGTAGGCGTACTTGTGGAAGTGCCAGTTATGTTAATTTTAGTTAAGGTTTCTAATAAAACAAAAGACTGGTTCATAAATCCGGAATCTTTGAGTGAAATCAAGAACGTATAAAGGATAGGTGTGGAGAAATGAAAATCATCATTATTGGATCTGTCGCTGCTGGAACAAGTGTCGCTGCAAAAGCAAGAAGAAATACTGAAGATGCAGAGATTGTTTTGTATGATAAAGATATGGATGTGTCTTACGCAGTTTGTGGGATTCCATATGCAGTGGGGGGAGAAGTGGAAAACTTTGATGAACTGACGCCTCGTAATGCTGAATGGTTTAAAAAAAGGTACGACGTAGATATTCATACCTCTCATGAAATAACTCAGGTTGACTATGATAAAAAATTGGTGCACGGAATCAATCTAATTACAAAAAAATCATTTACCAATAATTTTGATGTTTTAGTATTGGCCACAGGATCGGTTTATAATACCCCAGAAATATTTGTTAATAGACATTTTGAGAATGTTTTTCAGGTGAAAAATATTTCGAGTGGGAAAAGTATCAAGAAGTTTGTAGATGAAAACGAGCCAAAAAAAGCAGTTGTCATTGGTGCTGGATATATTGGTTTAGAAATGGCCGAGCAGTTACAGAGACTAGGTCTTGAGGTCTCGTTACTTCAACGAAGTAAATATCCCATGTCCCATTTAGACTGGGACATGTCTTCAAGAATCATTAATGAAATGAAAAGGAAAAACATTGCCTTTTTCCCTGAAGAAACCGTCAGAAAAGTTAACGGTGATGGTAGTCTGAAGTCTATTGAAACGGCTAAAGGAACTATCTTTTCGGCAGATATTTTTGTATTAGCTACCGGAGTAAAGCCGAACACCGCATTAGCAAAATCCATGGGAATTAAATTAGGAATTACCGGAGCTATAGAAGTAAACGATAAGTTAGAAACCAATTTTCCAAATGTTTATGCTGTAGGTGATGTTGCAGAAAGTTTTGATCGCATAACTAGGCGACCAATTTATCGACCTTTAGCTTCAACAGCCAATAAAATGGGAAGGATCGCAGGAGATGTTATTACAGGTGGCAATCTACGACACAAGGGAATCTTAGGAACTGGTATTTTACGATTCTTTGATTTAACAATTGCTCAAACTGGTCTCACAGAAAAAGATGCTTTAGCAAATAATATAGCTATTACTACTTTATATAATATTAAACCTAATAAGCCGGACTATATGAATGGTAAAGAAATGGTGATCAAAGCAATCGCAAATAAAGAAAATGGGAAGATACTTGGGGCTCAAATCATAGGTTATGATGGGGTAGATAAGCGGATCGATGTGCTTGCTACTGCTATTTCATTTGGCGCAACTGCTGAAGATTTATTTCACTTGGATTTAGCATATGCTCCACCTTTTTCTACAACAAAAGATCCCATTCATTATACTGGGATGGCTTTGAACAACGATATAAATAATGATACCCCGTTAATGACCCCTATAGAGCTATTGAGAAGAATTGATGGCGGCGAAAAATTACAAATTATTGATACCAGATCAAGAAAACAGTTTGAAACTTCGAAAGTTGAGGGAGCAATTCACATACCTTTAGCTGAGTTAAGAGATCGATATGAGGAATTGGATAAAGAATGTGTGACAGTAACTTATTGTAATAAAGGCGTTACTGGAAATGCAGCACAAAATATTTTACTGAACAAAGGATTTAAACAAGTTTATAATTTATCCGGAGGAAATAAAAACTATCAAGAAGTTTGTGAAACGATACAAACATTATGATAGAATTCTAAATATTGGAATAATTAGGAAGAAACTTATTTTGAGGTTTGATGTAACATTTGTATTTTTTTTCAAGCTTCATTTTTTTATATATTATGGACTATTAGAGGTGAAATTGAAGATGGTAGATTTAACTAAAATTGAATACCGAGTTTTGATTTCATTATATGAATGCGAGGGAGGGATAACAAAACGTAACTTTGTAAAAAAATACCCAGAATTTAAGCTGAATACAGCTTATTTAGTTATTGATCGGCTAGTAGACAAAGGGTACTTAGAAATGAATTACTCAAAAAAAACTGAATTATCAGAAAAATTGTTTAGTCCAATCAAATCAATAACTGATTTCTATTCTGATATGTTTGGTATTTGCGCTGTTGATCGTACGATGAAAAAAGTAATACGTGAACTAACTGATTATAGTCAAACAAGTTTTATTCTAGATAAAATAAGAGAAGAAAAAAGATATGCAAAATAAATTTATATAGTTGGAATGAAAAGGTAAAATCTCATACTTATAGTCTTAGTATACAGTCAAAAAGAAATGGAGAAATGTCTATGGGACTTTTACATTTGCTTTATGTAATATTGTATTCAATTATAGTAATTAGCTTACTTATTTCCTATGATTTATTTGTAAAAAATTTTAAGAAACTCCATTTACGATATTCTTTTAAAATAATTATTGGTTTAATATTATTTGTATCGCAAATGTATTTTACACTCTCAGATTTTCCACCAACACTAAATATTATAGAACCTAAAAAATTAAAGTATTTTACCCGTGGTGCTAGTTAATTTTTTCCTAGAGGAAAATGTCTAAACATGTTGGTAAATCAACAAAAAAACGCATATAGTAGTCTCAAAACTCCCAAGAAATGAGGACTACATATGCGTTCATCAAAATATACTGAACATTATACAGATACTTTTATAACATTCAAGGAAATTATGAGAACTGTTTCTAAGGTTCTGTTGCAAAGTTTTAAATCTACTATCAAATAAGGTAGAATAATAGAAAAAGATAGCAGGAGGAATGACGATGAATCATTTTAAAGGAAAGCAATTTCAGCAGGATGTGATTATTGTAGCCGTGGGCTACTATCTTCGTTATAACCTTAGCTATCGTGAAGTTCAAGAAATCTTATATGATCGTGGCATTAACGTTTCTCATACGACGATTTATCGTTGGGTGCAAGAATATGGCAAACTACTCTATCAAATTTGGAAAAAGAAAAATAAAAAATCCTTTTATTCATGGAAAATGGATGAAACGTACATCAAAATTAAAGGAAAATGGCATTATTTGTATCGAGCCATCGATGCAGATGGTTTAACCTTGGATATTTGGTTACGTAAAAAACGGGACACACAAGCAGCCTATGCTTTTCTTAAGCGGTTAGTGAAGCAGTTTGATGAACCGAAGGTTGTAGTCACAGATAAAGCCCCCTCTATTACAAGTGCCTTTAAGAAACTAAAAGAATACGGCTTTTATCAAGGGACAGAACATCGTACCATTAAATACCTGAATAATTTGATTGAACAAGACCATCGTCCAGTAAAGAGACGCAATAAATTCTATCGAAGTTTACGCACTGCCTCTACCACGATTAAAGGCATGGAAGCCATCCGAGGATTATATAAGAAAACCCGAAAAGAAGGCACTCTCTTCGGGTTTTCGGTCTGTACTGAAATCAAGGTATTATTGGGAATCCCAGCTTAAATCATAGATACCGTAAGGGATTTTATTCTTTATTTAAAACTTTGCAACAGAACCCTTTGGTTACTCTTATCGCTGCAAAGTACAGTTCATTTTTTGTTGTTGGGAAAATTTTCTGGATTTATTGCATATCACTTCATCCGACTAAAAATTTTTGATTCCCATAGCGAAGTTCGTTTTTGTTCCTTAGGAAAAACTTGACTGATATACTAGTTTTGAAATGACGAGTAACTCTGTACTTCATCAATAATCAAGTATTGAATTTTAATTGTATACTTTTTATGCTTGAGGGATGTCTACTGTAATACAGCTACTGCAAAAAAAATCAGTACACTTATTTTCTTATAAAGGATATCAAGAACTAAGCTCAATGGTATGCATAGAAAAGAAAAAGCCGATAAAATGAGATTTTGATATCTCGAATTATCGGCTCTGCGTCTTTGCGTCTGGCTCTGTAATTACAGTTATTCTAAACTTCGTTATTTCAATTAAAATTTCTTGTCTGCATTTAGGACAAAATAGAGGGAAATTTTTTAATTCAGTATCTTCCCTCATTTTTAAACGGGTCTTATTGCCACATATAGGGCACAGTATCCACCTAGTATTTACAATATCTATATCCTCCTGTTCTAATTAACAACTCAATATTCATTTTAAAAATTTCTCTTTAGTTCACTATCAATGTAAGTTGATTTTATTAAACATATGCCTTACTTTGTCTATTCTATTATTTGGACGACGTGGTTGGAAAGCAGACTTAATGTTAGTAACCTGATAACCTTTTAACTCTGTTAAACAGACACTGCGTCCATTTGTAAAGAAAGTTAAACTGTTTCGATACTCTTGAATACAACGGGCTGGAATTTCACCAATGAGAATGACCTCGTTACCTTTTAACTTAGTATTTAAAATATTTGCACAATATTTGGAAGCATCATTATATGCTCTCGAAAGATATTCTTGTGGTACATAAATTTCGAAGCTAAGATATGGCTCTAATAACTCTGTACCACTCTTTCTAAAAGCCTGCTCTAGTACAATAGGCGCAAGCATTCGGAAATCTGCTGGCGTACTGACAGGGCTGTAATATAGACCATACTTAAAACAGATCTTACAGTCTGTTAATTTCCAACCGTACAATCCTTGTTCACACCCATAGCGTATACCTTCCATAACTGCATTTTGAAATGATTGATTTAAATAACCTAGAGAAACCAGGCTCTCATACTGAATGCCACTACCCAAAGGAAGTGGTGTTACAGATAAACCAATAGAAGCCCAGAAAGGATTTGGAGGTACTTCGATATCAATGGTAAATTCAGATTTTTTTAATGGTCTTTCCATATAAATGACAGTTGGTTTTCTTGTTTCTATCTCAATATGATATTTTTCTTGAATCAGAGTACAAGTTACCTCCATTTGGACCTCACCTAAAAAAGATAGCACAATTTCGTGAGTTACTGTATCTACATAATATTGTAGAAGGGGATCACTATCGGATATTTCAAAAAGTGCATCTAGTAACTTTTCTCTTTGTACTGATTTACATGGTTCAATTGTTGTTTGTAACATAGGAAGAGGATTCTCAAGAATTTCTCTATGTGGTAATCTTTTTTTATCTCCAAGTACGTTATTTAGTTTTAAAAGCTCATTTTTTAAAATAATAATCTCACCAGGCTCTGCCTTATCTATCTGGCGTAATTCTCCATTTATTGAAGTATACATTTCTGTAACTTTTATTTTTTCCTTTTCTGATATATTGACTGAGTCTCGCAAATGTAGCGTTCCACTATAAAGACGTACATAGACAAGCCGTTGACCATCATCTGAATATTCTACTTTAAAAACATTTCCACAAAGTTTATCTGAATTGAGTTGTGTGGGTGAAAATAATTTGCTAGTAATTACCTCTATAAGTTGTTTAATTCCAATATTATTCTTTGCACTTCCGTGATAAACAGGATATAAGGAGCAACTTTGAATTCTTTCGTTTTCCTCCTTTTCAAGTTCTGCAATATTCAATGTTTTCCCAATGGTATATTTTTCTAATAAATAATCATTTCCCACAATTACTGTCTCCCATTGTTCTGGTTCAGTATAATCTATTACATAAGGTTTCAAATTTAGATTCACAGTCTGCTTAATTATGATGTCGTCAGAAAGTTTGTCCTTAATATCTTGATAAACATCTGGCAAATTTATTCCATTTTGATCAATTTTGTTAATAAAAAATATTATAGGTATGTTCATCTTTCTAAGTGCATGGAATAGTATACGAGTTTGTGACTGTACTCCATCTTTTGCAGAGATTAGCAAAATAGCTCCATCCAAAACAGATAATGAACGGTATACATCTGCCAAAAAATCCATGTGTCCAGGAGTATCTACAATATTTACTTTAACATTTTCCCGTTGAAAAGATGTTATTGCGGTCTGAATAGTAATACCTCTCTGGCGTTCCAAAAACATAGTATCCGTTTTCGTTGTACCGCTATCTACACTTCCTAACTCTTTAATTGCTCCGCTACTGTATAGTAAGCTTTCTGTCAAAGTAGTTTTTCCTGCATCAACATGTGCTAAGATACCGATATTAATAATTTTCAATTTTATTTCCTCCATTCAAAAGCTCAAAAAGCAGAAAAAATCCCAGTGATAAATACTCTTATCACTGGGATTTTAATACAAAAATAGCTGTATACTACACACTGATAGCCACAGATGCTTTATGATAAAATGATAAAAGTATTCTTAAACTGGGCACAAAAAACCAGTCCTTATTTTAAATAAGGATGCTTAATTAATTATTCCCGCTATCTAATTGACAGTTTATTTAAGAATACCTTGCCGCATTTTTATTATCTCCTTTTGAATGTTATCTTAATTCTATCATATGATAGAATGCTTGTAAAGCCAACCATATTTTTTGAACGAAAGGGAAATTAATGAGAAATTAATGGAAGTTAGTGTAGTAGTTGAAGATAACTCTTCAGAATGGCTATCAAAATTCAGCGATTTAATAACGATTTACAAGTTCATAAGGGATTCTTTATTCATCCAGCTATTATATTACTTTTCAGGTCAATAGGACAACTGTCCACAACCTTTCTACAAATATATTACGTATAATTTTTGAAATATATACTGCTTAACAAAATATTTTGCAGTGGTTCCAATAGTTTTGAATTGTTAATATTAAGTTTGACTTGGAAAATATCATTAAAAGGGTTCTGTTGCAAAGTTTTAAATCTACTATCAAATAAGGTAGAATAATAGAAAAAGATAGCAGGAGGAATGACGATGAATCATTTTAAAGGAAAGCAATTTCAGCAGGATGTGATTATTGTAGCCGTGGGCTACTATCTTCGTTATAACCTTAGCTATCGTGAAGTTCAAGAAATCTTATATGATCGTGGCATTAACGTTTCTCATACGACGATTTATCGTTGGGTGCAAGAATATGGCAAACTACTCTATCAAATTTGGAAAAAGAAAAATAAAAAATCCTTTTATTCATGGAAAATGGATGAAACGTACATCAAAATTAAAGGAAAATGGCATTATTTGTATCGAGCCATCGATGCAGATGGTTTAACCTTGGATATTTGGTTACGTAAAAAACGGGACACACAAGCAGCCTATGCTTTTCTTAAGCGGTTAGTGAAGCAGTTTGATGAACCGAAGGTTGTAGTCACAGATAAAGCCCCCTCTATTACAAGTGCCTTTAAGAAACTAAAAGAATACGGCTTTTATCAAGGGACAGAACATCGTACCATTAAATACCTGAATAATTTGATTGAACAAGACCATCGTCCAGTAAAGAGACGCAATAAATTCTATCGAAGTTTACGCACTGCCTCTACCACGATTAAAGGCATGGAAGCCATCCGAGGATTATATAAGAAAACCCGAAAAGAAGGCACTCTCTTCGGGTTTTCGGTCTGTACTGAAATCAAGGTATTATTGGGAATCCCAGCTTAAATCATAGATACCGTAAGGGATTTTATTCTTTATTTAAAACTTTGCAACAGAACCGAAATGGCTATGTTCAATTACTTCAGTATGATTTAAGTTGTGGCGCAGCATTATTGGAACAACTCGGTAAACCGCTCAAAATCCTAAATTTTCCAGTCAATAATCAAATAGAAATAATCTGTAATACTTTAAGAAAGTCTTGGATTGAAATTCCGAATGGTACTAATCTCCAAGATGGAAAGGATATTTGCTCTTTCTTTTCCAATTTTTTTGATGGCCTGTACAAAGAATTTTCTACCCTGATTTCTAGAAAAACTATGGATAAAGTGCTTATGGTATGTGAATCTCGTTTGGATGCATTTATTCCAGAGAAATCTGTTTTGGTACACGGTGATCCTCATAATGCAAACTTATTACAGGATTTATATAGCAACGAGTTTAAGCTAATCGACCCAGATGGTATTTTTTGTGAGCCCGCCTACGATTTAGGCATACTTATGAGAGAATGGCCAGATGAATTGGTCGATAATCCTATCATATTGGGTGAAAAACGTTGTGAACTTTTAAGTAACCTGACAAATGTAGAAAGTCAATTAATATGGGAGTGGGGTTTAATTCAATGTGTAGCCACTGGGTTATTATTGGTGAAAACAGGACAAAAACAAGAAGGTATAAAGCTTCTTAATATTGCAGAATCATGGGCTAAACGCTTTTGACAACAAGGAGGTAAATCATATGCGATCAATACAAGATAGTCACAGCTTCAGGTCTAGGAGCGATGAAGAACTTCAGAAACTCACGTTGGGCAAGCTGAATCCCCATAACGCATACATTACTCTCGTCGAATACGATCCGAACTGGCCTGAGCTGTTTGAGCAGGAGGCTGCTCGGATTCGTTCCGTACTCGGCAACAAAGCGCTGCATATTGAACATGTGGGTTCGACCTCGGTACCAGGGCTGTGTGCCAAGCCAATCATTGATATGCTGCTGGTTGTGAAGGACTCTGCCGACGAGCTATCATATGTCCCAGCATTAGAAGCTGCCGGCTATATATTGCGGATTCGGGAGTCTGACTGGTTCGAGCATCGTCTGTTTAAAGGACCCGATACCGACATCAATCTGCATGTGTTCAGTTCGGGCACATCAGAGATTGATAGAATGTTACGTTTTCGAGATTGGTTACGTTCCAATGAAAACGACCAGGAGAAATATGCACAAGTCAAGCGAAGCTTGGCAAAGAATAAGTGGCGACATATTCAGCACTACGCGGATGCCAAAACGTCGATAGTCCAGGAAATCATGGAACGAGCGAATGCAATTAAGTAGTACGACAAACATACTTTTTATATTACTGAGGAGAGGATATGATTAGGTTTAATAATATATTAGAAAAACAATATAGTATAAATTGTATCAATATTACCGCTCAAGCAGGTGGCTGGTCGGCTCTTGCATATAAAGTATTCGATGGTGAGAAGGACTATTTTCTAAAAGTCTACGAAAAAAGTAGAGCTTCAACACCAAAACTGACAGCCCTTATTGATACCTATGTACCAATTACCATGTGGCTGAATGAGAATACGGATATGAAAGGAAAACTTTCTGTTCCATTGCTAACCAAAGATGGCAAGTCTAAGTGTGAAGATGACAATGGAATATATTTGCTTTACAAATATATTGATGGCACAACCGTAGGTAGCAACGAATTGACGGAGAAGCAGGTGCAGCAGCTTGCAAAAATAATCGCAACTCTTCATTTATATAATGATAAAATACCTGTCAATACGAAGTCTATCAGGGAAGATTTTAGCTTGCCATTTCTGAAACAGCTAAAACAAGTATTGCGTAAAGAATGCGCCAGTCTTCCCATGGACTTAAAATGCTTGCTTGGGGCACACATAAAACCCCTTGAACAATCTATTGACAGAGTTGAAGGACTGTCGGAGATTCTAAGACGAAGTAATCCTAAAATGGCCCTATGCCATACAGATATTCATAATTGGAACTTGATGCAACGGGATGAGCAGTTAGTTCTAATTGACTGGGAAGGCTTGAAATTGGCTCCAGTAGAAGCTGATCTCATGTTTTTTGTTGATAAGCCATATTATGATGTATTTATGAACATATACCTGAAATTACACAAAGATTTTTTAATCAATACGGATGCTTTGTTATTCTATCATATTAGACGTAAACTAGAAGATATATGGGAGTTTATTGAACAACTTTTATATGACAATCAAGAGGATAAGGAAAGAAATGAAACTATAAAAGTTCTTGATGGTGAACTGAATAACTTAGTGTTTTGAAAAAAGAATAACGTATTATTAAGCTAAATAATATTGGAGAAGAAAATGAATAAACAAGAATTATATCAAATTGCTTTCAGTATAATTAATCATAAAAAGTTACGGAACTTTGGAACTTCAGGGCATGTTGCGTGCGCGTTGGAGACAAATAGCGGTAACATCTTTACAGGAATATGCATTGACTTGCCCTGTTCTATTGGCTTATGCGCTGAACAGTCAGCTATTGCTGAAATGGTAAAGAACAATGAAACTGCAATCAAAAGGATTATCGCTGTATTTGAAGATGGGAGTATACTTCCACCATGTGGAAGGTGCAGAGAGTTTATTGCACAGATAGATAATCAAAATATAGAGACCCAAATTGTATTACCTGAAATGGAAGAAGTGTTGCTGAAAGATTTATTACCAGAAAGGTGGGATGGCAAATGGAACTGAAAAAGATAACTAGCAGGGTCTTTTATTATCCACATCAACCAGAAACTGATCGGCCTATGTTGGCATACTTAAATGGAGATAAAATTGCACTTGCCATTGATGCAGGAAATTCAGCAGACCATGTTGATGAATTTTATAAATCCCTAGAAATCGAGGACCTAAAGAAGCCAGATTTTACTGTCATCACTCATTGGCACTGGGACCATACCTTTGGAATGCATAAAATTCACGGATTGTCCATTGCACACCATAAAACCAACGAGTTTTTGAAACAGGAAAGAGCCAAACTATCTGACAGTGCATATATAAAATTTTTGATAAATGATGATGAGTGCCTAGCTAGAGAATATGTAGATAATAAAAGAATTATTGCCGTTCTATCGGATATCCAATTTGAAAAAGAGCTTACCCTTAATCTCGGTGGAATAACCGCAAAGATTTTTCATACGGTTTCACCCCATTCGGAAGATACGGTGCTTATCTATATTCCTGAGGAAAAAATATTGTTCTTGGGAGATTCAACAAGCGAGGATTTCTACAATGATGGGTATATGGATAAAGAAAAATTAATGTCATTAACAAATTTGATAGAAAGTTTCGACTGTAAGTATTGTATTTTAAGTCATGCAGAGCCTCTAACTAAATCAGATTTATTAGATTACTTAAAATCCATTCTAAAATAATAATCCATGAGGTGTATTGATATGTTCCCGTCTACCGATAGCCCCAAAAACGCAGTGGATATGTTCCCGAGAACGGACACACTCAAATGACATTCATTCTATCCTCTCAAAACACATTGAGACGGTAGTATTGATGTCGAGGCTGTAATATAAGCTGTTTTATTTCTAAAAAAATAAGGAGAAAAACTTATGTTAAGAAAAGCAATAATATCCGATTTGAATACAATAACGCAATTAGCAATCCTTCTATGGCCGGATAATGAATTTGATGACCTAAGGCAGGAAATGAAAGAATTGATTTTAGATAAAGAGGCTGTATTTTTTTTGTATTTTGATAATGATATTCCTGTCGGGTTTGCACAATGCCAGCTTCGACATGATTATGTTGAAGGTACAGACAGCAGTCCGGTTGGCTATTTAGAAGGTGTTTTTGTAATGGAGAATTATCGAAATAAGGGTATTGCTACGCAATTGCTCCAACACTGTGAACTGTGGTCTAAAGAAAATGCTTGTACTGAGTTTGCCAGCGATTGTGAAATTAGCAATGCAGAAAGTTATGTTTTTCATATGAAATTCGGCTTTCAAGAAGCCAATCGTATCATTTGCTTTAAAAAGGATATCACACTACAAAGTTAGAAATCACTGGAAGACAAATCTACACAAAACACAAATGACTGTACTTTTTCTGTTTGAGGAAACAAGTCCATAAAGCCGCTTTTTGATAGTCATGTGGTCAGATTAGATGTCATAGCTCGGTGAGTGGTCGGGTTGGATGTCGGCGTTGGCAAGTGGTCGGGTTAGATGTCGGGGGTCGCGAGTGGTCAGGTTGGATGTTTTTTCGGAAACTTTTGAGGTTGTGTGGTCGGGTTGGATGTTGGCTAAAAAACATTGCTATTGTAACGATAAATTAGAATTTGAACGGAGAAGGTGCATGGTAAATAAAAAAGATGCCATTGAGATAATTTTATACGCCGAAGAAAATGGAATTGCCATTTGGTTAGATGGTGGCTGGGGCGTTGATGCTCTTTTAGAAGAAGAAACAAGGCTCCACAACGATATTGATTTATTTGTGGAAGAAAATAATAGTAAAAAGTTTATTGAAATAATAAAAGAAAAAGGTTTTGCGGAAGTTACAGAAGCATATACCACTACAAATCACACGATTTGGAAGGACGCTCAAGACAGGATAATTGATTTTCATATATTTAAATTCAACGAACAAGGATACATTGTTTTTGAAGGAGAAGCATATCCCCCAAAAGTGTTTAGTGGTATTGGGAAAATAGGCGATAAAATGGTTAGATGTATTGATGCTGAAAATCAAGTATTATTTCATCTGGGCTATGAGCATGATGAAAATGATATGCATGATGTAAAACTATTGTGCGAGAAATTTAATATTCCTGTTCCTAGTGAATACAAGTAACTGAAAAATTCCAATTTCTCTATCAATAGTTCAATAAATTAGAAAACTACATGAAAGAGAATCGACTAAACTGTACACAGAATGTCGGATGAGTAAACGCACCCTTTGATAATATTGATGATGAAAGGAGGTTGTTCAATGGATTCTTTGAGAAGTATGAATAATGCATTGGCATATATTGAAGAGCACTTAACAGAAGAAATTGATTATAGTGAAGTATCTAAAATTGCTTACTGTTCAGAGTATCATTTTAAGCGGATGTTTTCTTTCTTAGCAGGCATAAGTTTATCAGAGTATATTCGGAGAAGAAGACTGACATTGGCTGTACTAGATTTGAAAGATAGGGATTTGAGAATAATTGATGTAGCCGTCAAATATGGCTATAATTCGGCTGATTCATTTTCCCGTGCTTTTCATTCCCTGCATGGCATTCTCCCTTCTGAGGCAAGAAGTGAGAATACACAATTAAAAGCTTATCCTCGAATGACCTTTCAATTATCAATTAAAGGAGGATGCGAAATGAACTATCGTATTGTTGAAAAAGAGTCATTTAAGTTAGTAGGATTTAAGAAGAGAGTTCCAGTTATTTTTGAAGGTGTCAATCCAGAGATTGCAAAAATGACCGAACTTTTAACACCGGAGGTTATTAAACATTTAAAAGCAATTTCAGATATGGAACCAAGAGGTATCATTAGTGCTTCTACTAATTTTTCAGAAGGTAGAATGGAAGAGAAAGGAGAATTAGATCATTACATTGGAGTAGCAACATCAAGTAATGATACTGCAGATTTTGATGTATTAAAAATTGATGCTAGTACCTGGGCTGTATTTGAATCAATTGGACCATTTCCGGAAACACTTCAAAATGTGTGGGGTAGGATATACTCAGAGTGGTTTCCATCTTCAGGATATGAGGCAGCCCCAGGTCCTGAAATTTTGTGGAACGAGAGTCCAGATACCGGAAATCCAAAGTATCGAAGCGAAATCTGGATTCCAGTAAAGAAAAAAGACTATTAATTATATCAATGTTAATGGTTGAGGGTGCTCCTTAGTTAGAGTGCCCTTTTCTTTAACAGCGGTATAGAGAAAGTCGATATTTTCCCACAAACGAGAGCCAATATTGGATATGTTTCCATTTACGAGCGTGGATATTTTCCCAAGTTCGAGGGTGGGTAAAAATAGAACTAAAATGCCGTTTTGACAGCTATTAAGACCTCTCAAAACATGTGGAAGCAGTATGTCTGTTAACAAGAAAATAAATGTAGTTGCCCTTGGAAATGGCGTATTTACGGTGTTTTCAGGGGTTTCTTTATTTTTGATGGCGGGTAAAGTTATAGATTTTGGGTGTGCTTTAAGGGAATATGGTTTAGATTCTGAATTGAGCTCACCCATGGTAATGCAGTTTTGCTTTAAGGGTTCAACCGTTTAGCAAAACTATGAGATGTTTTGGTACCGCAAAGGTTGGTCAAAGGAGCTGAATTTAATCAGCTGGCATGACAGGGAACCTAAATATGACATCAGAGATTGGGACCTGAACATGAGAAGATGGGCAAAGGTGTAACCTTAAGCGTAGAAGAACTTAAAAAGCTTAGGGAGATACTGAATGAAATGGAACTTTAGAGTTGGAGGAATGGGAAAAAACTCTTTTAGGGATGTCGTAAAAGCTCTATTTTATTATGAAATATACAAGGACCTATCATTTTATATAGAAGAGAACCCTTACAAGCTAGACTGTAGATGCTCTGAGTCTAATGATTAAGCATAGCAGATGAGATTGATGAACTGCGAAATAAGCGACAGCTCCTTTTAGTAGAAGATGCCTCCCTCAGTGGCGAGAACGAGCGAATCAATGAGCTGATTGAATTTATCCGCAAGAACAAATTCCGTACCTTAGAGTACGATGATAAGCTTGTAAGGAAGATAATCCAGAGCGTTACAGTCTATGAAGAACACTTCGTCATATCCTTTAAATCTGGCATCGAATTGGAAGTATGAGACTCATTCCATAATTTTTATATTGAACATATCATCTTGTTGTGTTATTCTATAAATTGGTATAAACAAAGATGTAGGAGGAACCGAAACTATGACAGCCTCAATGCGTTTAAGATAAGCTGGCAATAAAAAAAGCAGAATCTATCCCCGATGATAGGCTTTTTTGTTGTGCTTATTTATACGATATTGAGCATTCATTAGTTACGGTGAGGATATTGGTTATTTAACTATACCTTTATTTAACTATGTCTTTAATATGAATGTTTCCAAATTGTATGTATGCAGACCAAAAGCCACATTGTGGGGTTTGGCCTGCATTTTTTATTGCCTAGAATGCTATTCAAAATAGAAATTCAAGCAAAATAATATGCAGGAGATAATATAAATGGAAAAATACAACAATTGGAAACGAAAATTTTATGCAATATGGGCAGGGCAAGCAGTATCATTAATCACTAGTGCCATCCTGCAAATGGCGATTATTTTTTACCTTACAGAAAAAACAGGATCTGCGATGGTCTTGTCCATGGCTTCATTAGTAGGTTTTTTACCCTATGCGATTTTGGGGCCTGCCATTGGTGTGCTAGTGGATCGTCATGATAGGAAGAAGATAATGATTGGTGCCGATTTAATTATCGCAGCAGCTGGTGCAGTGCTTGCTATTGTTGCATTCTATATGGAGCTACCTGTCTGGATGGTTATGATAGTATTGTTTATCCGTAGCATTGGAACAGCTTTTCATACCCCAGCGCTCAATGCGGTTACACCACTTTTAGTACCACAAGAACAGCTAACGAAATGCGCAGGCTATAGTCAGTCTTTGCAGTCTATAAGCTATATTGTTAGTCCGGCAGTTGCAGCACTCTTATACTCCGTTTGGGATTTAAATGCTATTATTGCCATCGACGTATTGGGTGCTGTGATTGCATCTATTACGGTAGCAATTGTACGTATACCTAAGCTGGGTAATCAAGTGCAAAGTTTGGAACCAAATTTCATAAGAGAAATGAAAGAAGGAATTGTCGTTCTGAGACAAAACAAAGGATTGTTTGCCTTATTACTCTTAGGAACACTATATACTTTTGTTTATATGCCAATTAATGCACTATTTCCTTTAATAAGCATGGAATACTTTAATGGAACACCTGTGCATATTTCTATTACGGAAATTTCCTTTGCATTTGGAATGCTAGCAGGAGGCTTATTGTTAGGAAGATTAGGGAGCTTCGAAAAGCGTGTATTACTAATAACTAGTTCATTTTTTATAATGGGGGCCAGTTTAGCCGTTTCGGGAATACTTCCTCCAAATGGATTTGTAATATTTGTAGTTTGCTGTGCAATAATGGGGCTTTCGGTGCCATTTTATAGCGGTGTGCAAACAGCTCTTTTTCAGGAGAAAATTAAGCCTGAATATTTAGGACGTGTATTTTCTTTGACCGGAAGTATCATGTCACTTGCTATGCCAATTGGGTTAATTCTTTCTGGATTCTTTGCTGATAAAATCGGTGTAAATCATTGGTTTTTACTATCAGGTATTTTAATTATTGGCATTGCTATAGTTTGCCCAATGATAACTGAGGTTAGAAAATTAGATTTAAAATAAACAATATTGGAGGGATATTTATGTATCTTATTTTCATGTAATTCTTCCTGCTAAAATCGCAGGGTTTTCCCTGCGTACAAGCAAATGAAAGCATGCGATTATAGACAGGAGGAAATGTTATGGAATTAATATTAAAAGCAAAAGACATTCGTGTGGAATTCAAAGGACGCGATGTTTTAGATATAAATGAATTAGAAGTATATGATTATGACCGTATTGGTTTAGTAGGAGCAAATGGTGCAGGAAAAAGCACTTTACTCAAGGTACTTTTAGGAGAATTAATTCCCCCAGGATGTAAAATGAATCGTCTGGGTGAACTTGCCTATATTCCCCAGTTGGACGAAGTAACTCTGCAGGAGGAAAAAGATTTTGCACTTGTAGGCAAGCTAGGTGTTGAGCAATTAAATATACAGACCATGAGCGGTGGTGAAGAAACAAGGCTTAAAATAGCACAGGCCTTATCGGCACAGGTTCATGGTATTTTAGCGGATGAACCTACGAGCCATTTAGACCGTGAAGGAATTGATTTTCTAATAGGACAGCTAAAATATTTTACAGGTGCACTGTTAGTTATTAGCCATGACCGCTATTTTCTTGATGAAATAGTAGATAAAATATGGGAACTGAAAGATGGCAAAATCACTGAGTATTGGGGAAACTATTCTGATTATCTTCGTCAGAAAGAGGAAGAACGTAAGAGCCAAGCTGCAGAATACGAACAATTTATTGCGGAACGTGCCCGATTGGAAAGGGCTGCGGAGGAAAAGCGAAAACAGGCTCGTAAAATAGAACAGAAGGCAAAAGGTGCTTCAAAGAAAAAAAGTACTGAAGGCGGAGGGCGTTTAGCTCATCAAAAATCAATAGGAAGTAAGGAAAAAAAGATGCATAATGCCGCTAAATCCCTAGAGCACAGGATTGCGGCCTTAGGAAAAGTAGAAGCTCCGGAAGACATTCGCAGAATTCGTTTCAGGCAAAGTAAAGCATTGGAGCTCCATAATCCATACCCTATAGTCGGTGCGGAAATTAATAAAATATTTGGGGATAAGGCACTGTTTGAAAATGCATCTTTTCAAATTCCGCTAGGAGCAAAAGTAGCGATAACTGGAGGTAATGGAACAGGAAAAACAACCTTAATCCAAATGATCTTAAATCATGAAGATGGAATTACTATTTCACCTAAGGCCAAAATAGGATACTTTGCACAAAATGGTTACAAGTACAACAGTAATCAAAAAGTCTTGGAATTTATGCAGGAGGATTGTGATTACAATGTTTCAGAAATTCGTTCTGTGTTAGCATCAATGGGAATTAAACAAAACGACATAGGAAAAAGCTTGGCTGTTTTAAGCGGTGGTGAAATTATGAAATTATTGTTAGCTAAAATGCTTATGGGTAGATATAACATCCTACTAATGGATGAACCCAGCAACTTCCTTGACATACCAAGCTTAGAGGCTTTGGAAATATTAATGAAGGAGTATTCTGGAACTATAGTGTTTATCACCCATGACAAACGGCTACTCGATAATGTGGCTGATGTGGTTTATGAAATTAGTGATAAGAAAATAAATCTGAAACATTAAATTTAAGGTAGTCGCTGGTCAATATAGTCTATTCTGGCTGGCGACTCCATTGTTAAAGAGTATAAAGACTTTTTCTAATAATGTCGTAACGTTATTTGTTGAGAAAGAGATTGGAGGGTTATTATTGTTTATACGAGTTGTTCCGTACGACCCCTTTTGGGAAGTAGAGTATGAAAATGAATCACAGAAGATAAGTAACATATTGAAGGATATATTGGTGGAGATTTACCATATTGGCAGTACAGCAGTTAAGGGGTTACATGCTAAACCAATCATAGATATAATGCCCGTAGTGACAAATATTAGTTTGGTTGATAAGCATAACGAAGAATTTGTAGCCAGTGGGTATGAGTGTATGGGTGAGTTTGGTATTAAAGGGCGGAGATATTTCCGTAAAGGTGGCGATAACAGGACACACCAAATTCATATATTTGAGCAAAACAGTCACAAAAATATTACTAGGCACATAGCAGTAAGGAACTTTCTGCGTACACATCCTGACATCGCTTTAGAGTATGGTAAATTAAAGATGAAACTGGCTAATCGGTTCCCGGAGGATATTGAAGGCTACTGCGCTGGTAAGAATGCATTTGTAAAGCAACTAGAAAAGGATGCTTTGCTGTGGTATCAAAATAATAAATCATATAAAACACAATAAAATATATAAAAATATGAGAGTGAGTTATATCCTATGTTAGGATCAGATAAGAAAAAATTATACCCAAATAAAAATATCAAAACGGTTTTTTCTATAAGTAACCTATCGAAAAACCCAATGTAGAGATTGGTGAATACACTTACTATAGTGATGATGAAAAAGTCTCCTGAGGAATTTTACAATAATATAGAGCACCACTATGAATTTCTTGGAGATAAGCTAATCATCGGTAAATTTTGCGCTATTGCAGAGGGTGTTAGGTTTATCATGAATGGAGCAACTCATAGGATGTATGAAATTACAACCTATCCCCTTTAATATCTCTACCGGTGGATGGGAAAAAGTAACCCCTGCAATAGAACAACTTCCTTTTCAGGGTGACACAGTGATTGGCAATGATGTGTGGATAGGTCAAAATGTAATCATAATGCCGGGTGTTAAAAATGGAGAAGGTGCAATTATTACTGCTAACTCAACAGTAGTCCTTGTTAGAATCTTTTTTCTTTAACAGCAATAGAGAATTTCGATATCTTCCCACATACGCAAGCCCGCAGTGGATATGTTCCCTCAAAGAGAATTCAGTAAAAAAGGAAAATGGAAATTGTCCTTTGACAGCTATCCACTCATCTCAAAACATGTTGAGACGGTAGTCTTGATGTCAAGGAAGAAGTAGGGAAGGGTTATAAAAGGCTTGATATATAAGGCATCAATGTTCTTACTGTTATTTGTGGGATAAAATCATAAAATGCTTATAAGTGAAAACAGAATATAAAAAAATTAAAAGGAGGATAATTAAATGGCTTCAGTTACACAGAGGATTAAGCAAATTAAGCAACCTAGAGGTGGGTACATCAATCCTAATATGTTTACAATTGTTAAGATGGATTCCCTTAATAATTTGAATGATACAGAAAATATACATGCTAGTCTAATTGGTCTTGCTGTTGATTATTTAACAAGATTTATGAATGGAACAAAAGTTGAAGATTCTTTCAGAATATCTTTAATGGGTGCAAATATCATAAATCAACTATCAAACGCAAATAATCTTTTAAACACGATTAAAGGTTTAGATGATAATTCAATTATTAGTGCATGTAAATTAGTTGGTTATGATGTTTGTTATAGAGCAGGCGTTATGGGTTATAGACCAGTAGAAGAAATACTTCCAGATAAGTCAACAATTGAGAATATTAAAATTATGGTGGAAAGAAGTTTAAGTTTTATAGAACTATTTGGTCCAATAATTTTGGATGGTTTTACATTTGAAGATGGATACACAAACACGATTAATACTGGAGATGGTGATTTCTTAACAACCGAGACATTGTGGGATTTTAAAGTTTCAAAAAGTAAACCGACTAAAGATCATACCTTGCAACTTTTAATTTACAGTATTATGGGCAAAAAATCGATTCATAAAGAATTTGAAAATATTAAAAAACTAGGAATTTATAATCCAAGACTTAATATAGTATATACTTTAGATATGAAACTGATTAATAAGGATTTAATTGAGACTATATCTTCTGAAGTTATTGGCTATTAGTGTTGATATGTTCCCGCATACGAAAACCCTCAGTGGATATCTTCCCTCATAGAGAATTCAGTAAAAAAGGAAAATGGGAATTCCCCTTTGACAGCTATCCCCTCATCTCAAAACATGTGGAAGCAGTATGTCTGTTAACAAGAAAATAATCATTGTTCGTCCTGACGAGTTGTTAGACTCGACAAGGATAAACATCATTTTTAGAACCGGTAGCCGATTTTTGGCTAGCGGTTTTTTGGGCTCTTTGGCAAATAGTGGTGATTGAATCTCGCGCTATCCTATGGAAAACCGCCTTGTGTGAGGGGCTGCGAGACCGCTTCGATCCTAGAATTGCTGAAGCACGAATCTAGCGTCACTCACATTTCATCTTTTGACGTAGCTGAGACAAGGTGTTTTTCTTCGATCCGCTAGTGGTTAATCTCTTTTTGGTGCAAATATGGTTTAGAATTTCTTTGCATGGCTTAAGGGAGTGGAGAATCGGATATTAGTAGGATTTACATCCACAGATAAAAATAGGCTTGATTTTAACAGCGAAACTAAAATACCCTACTTAAATGAAGTGATAGATTAGATGTTGGGTTGTTAGGAGATGCTTAAAAATCCTATGCAATCAATAGTTTTTAGTGTTTGTTGACTTGATCCCTAAATCGCCTGAGTACTAAACGTTGAGTGTGTCTGCTTACTGTCACTAGCCAGTAAGTGAGACTGTAGTTAATCTCATTTTCCCCAGTATTATGTTGAAAATAGCCATGAAGCGATTATTTCTAAAGAGTTATTTTTGCAGCCTCAAGAAGAAATTTATCGGAGAAGCAATATCTACACAGGAGCAAGCAAGAACAAACGAATTTATAGTAGCAAGTACGCTTTAAGTGCCATCACCTTCTGTGGAGATTGTGGCGATATTTATAGACGGGTCTATTGGAATATCCACGGAAGAAAAGAATTTGTCTGGCGATGCGTGACTAGAATCGAGCAAGGTCCTGAAGTTTGTAAGAACCGAACCGTAAAAGAAGATGAACTTTATGGTGCAGTAATGACTGCGATTAATAAGCTACTTGCAGGTGGGAACAATATGATAAAGACACTGGAAGAGAATATTCATGCTGTGATTGGCGAAACCACAGAATACCAAATTTCAGAGATTAACAACTCACTAGAGGAAAAACAAAAAGAACTAATCAAGCTGGCGAACAAGGGTCAAGACTATGACCACTTAGCAGATGAGATTGATGAGCTGAGAGACAAGCGACAGATCCTTTTAGTAGAAGATGCCTCCCTCAGTGGCGAGAACGAGCGAATCAATGAGCTGATTGAATTTATCCGCAAGAACAAATTCCGCACCTTAGAATATGATGATAAGCTTGTAAGGAAGATAATCCAGAGCGTTACAGTCTATGAAGGCCACTTCGTCATAGCCTTCAAATCTGGCATCGAAATGGAAATATGAAAACCAGAAGTAAATAGCCCATGACTCTACAGTAGAGTTGTGGGTTTTCTTTTGCTTGCTGATTATAATAATATTTTAATAACTATTGTGTTTATCAACCAAATGGTTTATAATATTCTTAGCGTAAACTTGGAGGTGCTGTATGACTACGGCAGAAATGATTAAAGAACTGTGTGAGCAAATGAATATAAGTGTTTCCGAACTTGCTAGACGTATTGGCCAGACTCCACAGAATTTCAATAAAAAATTACAACGAGAAACAGTAACCTTGGATGAGTTGAAGGCCATTGCTGATGTGCTAGGTGTCAAGTTTGTGCAGGCATTTATTTTACCAGATGGAGAAGAAATAAAAATATCTAACGAATAAAGGAGGATGTTTATATGGTAGGTAATGTTATTCAAATAGTAACAGAGAAATTATCATCTTTGCCTTTTATAGAAGGCATCGTATTAGGGGGCTCACGTGCAAGAGGCACCCATACAGAAAATTCTGATATAGATATCGGAATCTATTACAATTCAGACTCATTTGACCTGACAGCGATTAATCAAATTGCTACAGAATTGGATGATAAAAATAGAAACAACCTTGTTGTGCCTCCCGGAGCGTGGGGTGATTGGATTAATGGCGGCGGATGGTTATTTATAAATGGGTATCATGTTGACTTGATTTTACGTGATATAAAACGGGTAGAACAAATAATCAAAGATACGGAGCAAGGAATTGTTACTGCCAATTATCAGACCGGGCATCCCCATGGTTATATAAGTGCAATGTATCGTGGAGAATTAGCGATTAGTAAAATACTATATGCTAAGAACGAAAGCTTATGCGAATTAAAAAAGCAGGCAGAAATTTACCCTACTGCTCTAAAGAAAAGCTTGATGAACTTTTTTATATTTGAAGCTGAATTCTCTTTAATGTTTGTAAAAGCAAATGCGGGGGTAGAGGATAAATATTATATTGCAGGCCATGTTTTTCGTATTATTTCATGCTTAAATCAAGTACTATTTGCATGTAATAATGCTTATTGCATTAACGAAAAGAAAGCTATAAAACTGCTTGAAACTTTTGAATATAAACCTGAAAAATATGCCGAAAGAGTTAATCATATTTTTGAAGTACTCGGTCTTTCTCTTTTTGAATGCTACGATATGACCGAGAAACTTTATAAAGAAGTGAATGAAATTGTATCGGAGATAAATAACTTTTTAAACGAGGAGAGTTCAGATGAAAGAAAACAAATATGATGATAATATATTTTTTCAAAAATACAGTCAAATGAGTCGCTCGCAGAAAGGACTGGCTGGTGCGGGAGAATGGGAGACTTTGAAAAAGATGCTACCTGATTTTAAGGGTAAGCGTGTGCTTGATTTAGGATGCGGCTATGGATGGCACTGTATATATGCGATGGAAAACGGTGCTTCCTCTGTAGTAGGTGTTGATATTTCTCATAAAATGCTCGAAGTAGCAAAAGGAAAAACCCATTTTCCACAGATTGAATATGAATGCTGTGCCATAGAAGATGTGGATTTCCCAGAGGAGAGCTTTGATGTAATACTAAGTTCGCTTGCGTTTCATTATGTAGCAGACTATGAGAATTTAATAAAAAAGATATATAGGATGCTGAAGGCTGGTGGCAATTTAGTTTTTACAGTTGAACATCCTGTTTTTACTGCTCATGGAACACAAGACTGGTATTATAACGAAAAAGGAGAAATACTGCATTTCCCGGTGGACAATTATTATTATGAGGGCAAACGGACAGCTATGTTTTTGGAAGAAAAGGTTACAAAATATCATAGAACACTGACCACATATCTAAATACACTGCTTTCAAATAGTTTTATAATAAATCAGATTGTGGAGCCACAGCCGCCAGAGAACATGATGGATATTCCGGGGATGGCGGATGAAATGCGACGCCCAATGATGCTGATTGTATCGGCAAAAAAGAAGATGTAATAATATAGAAAAAATAAACGAGGAGTATGTAAATGAGATCAGAAAAAGAAATGATGGATTTAGTACTTTCTTTAGCAGAACAGGATGAACGTATTCGAATTGTGACCCTTGAGGGGTCACGCGCAAATATTAATATACCTAAAGATGAATTTCAGGATTATGATATTACATATTTTGTAAGTGATATAGAACCGTTTATATCTAATGATGACTGGCTTAATCAATTTGGGAATATAATAATGATGCAAAAGCCGGAGGATATGGAATTATTCCCACCTGAAGAAAAGGGATTTTCCTATCTTATGCTATTTGATGATTACAATAAAATTGATCTTACCTTATTGCCCTTGGAAGAGTTAGATAATTACCTAAAGGGCGATAAATTAATAAAGGTTCTAATTGATAAAGATTGTAGAATTAAAAGGGACATAGTTCCGACTGATATAGATTATCATGTAAGAAAGCCAAGCGCAAGGGAGTATGATGATTGCTGCAATGAATTTTGGAATGTAACACCTTATGTTATTAAAGGATTGTGCCGCAAAGAGATACTGTTTGCAATCGATCATCTGAACCAGATTCTACGGTTTGAACTACTTAGGATGATGTCGTGGAAGGTTGGGATAAAGACAGAATTTTCATTAAGTGTTGGGAAAAATTATAAGTATATTAACAAATACATTGATGAAGATCTATGGAATAGATTATTATCTACATATCGCATGGATTCCTATGAAAATATTTGGAAGTCATTATTTATATGCCACCAATTGTTCAGGGAAGTGTCCAAAGAGGTAGCAGAACTACTGGGGTTTGATTATCCAGAGTATGGTAAGAACATAACAAGATATACCGAGGACATGTATAAAAAATATGTTGAAAATGACTATTTTTAAAGATTAGCAAAGATTATTAACCATAAGCAAGGGGTGGGAGCGTCAATAATTTTGTGTAAATGATTCTTCCCTACTGCAGATTGTTTCTAATTCTCAATCAGTTGGCTTAGCATTTGTTCAAGTTCGCCTTCGGCCTGTTGAAAGCCTTTATGACTGCGACCTAGGAATTTTTGGTTGTAAGTATCAAAAGACGAGACTAAGAAACGTTCCATCGACTCTTCGTTTTGGAACTGTTCCTTGCGGTGGCTGTATTTCTTGATTTGCTTATTAAAGGATTCAATCAAGTTCGTAGAATAAATACTCTTGCGTATGGCCAAGGGGAAATCATAGAAAGTGAGCAAGTGATCGTTCGAAAGAATCGATTCAACCACTTTTGGATAGCTGGTTTTCCATTTTTCCGCAAAAGCACCACGTGCTTCCAACGCCACCTCTTTAGATGAGGCTTGATACACCATTTTAAAATCATCACAGACTTCCTTACGATCATCGACACGCACTTTGTGACTGATATTACGGGAAACGTGTACACAACAATGTTGAAAACGAGCTTTGGGATAGAACCGACTAATCGCTCCTACCATCCCCTTTAAGCCATCCGTGATGAACAGGAGGACATTTTTCAAACCGCGCTCTTGAAGGTCCAATAAAATTTCCTCCCAAATCGTGATAGATTCAGTCGGTGCAATCGCATAGCTCAATACTTCCTTTGATCCGTCCGGGCGAATGCCAACTGCGATATGAATAGCTTCCTTGGCGACGGTTTTCCGCTTTAACGGAATATACGTTGCGTCCATATAAATAGCAGCATAACGGTCATGAAGCTCCCGCCCTTTAAACGCCGTTACCTCTTCTGTAAATGATTTTGTTATATTGGACATGGTTTGGGGCGTGTAGTAATGCCCATACATTTTCTCAATCAAGTCTGCGATTTCCGACATGGTAATACCTTTTCGGAAGAGGTGAATGACGGTCTCCTCTAACGTGTCATTCGTCCGTCTATAAGCAGGAACAGTCTGTTGCTTGAACTCACCATTGCGGTCGCGCGGAATCTGGAGATAAAGTTCCCCATACTCGGTCTTGACCGTACGGTCATAGGAGCCGTTACGAGAATTACCCGTGTTAAAACCAATGCGATCATACTTTTCGTAATCTAGGAAAGCCGTTAACTCCGTTTTGAGAAGCGTATTGACTGCTTTCTCCAAATGGACACGGAATAATTCATTCAAATCGCCTTTGTTCGCTAGAGTCTTTAGAATTTCTGTAGTAAAATCGTTCATAGGGAAGTCCTCTCTTCTGTGAATGTGTTGTGGTAACTCTATTCTACAGAAGGGACTTCCTTTTTTCTATTTACACAAAATATTTTACACTCTCCAAGGGGTGTAAATGTATGGAAAGTACTGATGTTATAAATGAAATTAGAGGTATATTACCTCGTAACTCAATTGGAAAATATGATTTACTAACTATTTTTACACATAAAACCGTTTTTGATAAAATTGTAAAAGTACTATCATTGGATTTTCAAAATAAAGTAGATTATGTGGCTGCCCCAGAAGCAATTGGATGGATACTAGGCACTGCCATAGCCAAAGAACTTGGAGTGGGGTTTATTGGAGTAAGAAAAGGTGATAAGCTGCCATACGCAAAAGAAGAGATTATTTCGACACATTTTACCGACTATTCAGGTCAAGATAAAAGCTTTGAAATATCTAAGAGTTCTATTGTGAGGAACAAAAGAGTTTTGATTGTAGATGATTGGATAGAGACAGGTTCTCAAATGAAGGCTTTAATAGCTTTGTTAGAGAAATTGGATTGCAGCATTATTGGGTTGGCTACTATTGGGATTGATATAAATGAGGTTACTCAAAAATGGATAGACAGCAGTTTTGTAGCTTATATTGGCTCAAACATATAATAAACCGAAAGAAAATCTTGAATCAAAATTTTGGATGGCGTTAATTTACAATACAACGAAAGATGTTTACCCTGAATAATTCATACTTTTTAATTGAAACCGTCTGAAACTGCCTAACGGCAGTCTGATAATTACTTTTTTAGTTTCACCCCTTAAGTGATGAAAAAAGAACCCCATTCTGCTATGGTAAAGGTGACGAAACCAACCATAAGAAAGGAGTTCTTCTCATGACTAGCTTACACAAAAATCAAGTTAAATTCAATTCAAATATCACTATTTCACATACCGGTGGTCGTCTATCAAGTGATTCGGGGTTAGTCCTGGTTAAAGAATTAATGAATACCTTCGGCTTTTCGCACTTAGCTAAACAATGGCTCCATATTACAGATCATCGGGCTTATTTTACCCATGATAACTTAGCGATATTGGAACAGCTTATTATGCAATTAATTGCTGGTTACTCGGCAGACTCATCAGCTAATCTATTAAGACGGGATCCTGTCTTTCAAGCTGTACTCGGTAAAAAACAGTTGGCATCACAATCCTCAATCTCACGGTTTCTGGATCGTTTCACCGAGGAGAACATCGATCAACTCCAAGCATTAAATCAGTCATTGATTGATAAAGCACGTTTAATTCGCAATGACACCGAGTTAATCATTGATGTCGATTCCACACATTCGGATACCTTTGGACGCCAAGAACAAACAGATTATAATGCCCATTATCAAACCTACGGCTATCACCCATTAGTTGCCTTTGATGGACTGACCGGAGATTTCTTAAAAGCTGAACTGCGTTCAGGCAATCAGTACACATCTAAAGGGGTAAAAGCCTTTATCAACCCGCTTTTACACCACTACAAGAGCACGTTACCTCATACCGAGATATTGGTTCGGGGTGACAGCGGCTTCGCCACACCAGAGGTGTATGAGTCTTGTGAAGCAACTGAAAGCCAGTACGTTATCCGATTAAAGAGCAATCGGAGGTTAAGTCAGTTAGCTGAACATTCTGTTCTTTACGGGGACAATCAAGAATGGGAAGAGCGAGAAGTGCAGTATTTTTCACTACCTTATCAAGCACAATCCTGGTCGAAACCTCGTCGTGTCTGTATACGCTCCGTCCGTGAAGGAGGAGAATTGCTATTTCATCATGCGTTTATTGTGACTAATCTATCCGACAATGTCTCGCCTGAAGTCATATTTTCTCTTTACGGCAAGCGAGGAACAATGGAAAATTTCATCAAAGAAGCGAAAGGTGGCTTTTACTTCGATAAAACAGATAGCCCGCGTTTCTTAGAAAATCATGTCAGAATGATGATCAGTGTCCTTGCATACAACCTCGTTAATTTTTTAAAAAGCATTGGTTTTGATAAAGTGAACCAGGGCATGACGATTCATTCCATCCGGCTGATATTGCTTAAAGTAGCCGGTAAACTTGTTCAGACTGGGAGACAGGTCTATCTCAAACTGTCAAGTTATCATGTGTATCAAACTGAATTTTATAAGGTTTTTGAACGCCTGCGGCGATCCAAACAATGGATTTAGACTAGTTATCACACAAATTTTTTAACCGATTCTTTTTCAAGGGATTCGTCTGCCCTTAAATAGACAAATAATTTTTATTATGATCTTCTTCCGTAGGCATCCTGTTCGAAAACACATTATTTTGGAAGAAAGTATCTGCCTAATTTAAAAATTGGCAATTTGTTCAAAAAAACAGGTTAAATTTAGAGCTATGAATTATTCAGGTTTTTTCGAGGTGGAAGCTAGTATAAAAGTAAACCAAGGGTCGTTTAAGGGCGTTCTAAGCCCCACACAGCGTTTTAAGAGCCAAGAGGAACTTTTATCCTTTGTTTCTTCTAAACAAGCTAAAATAGGCAATCAAGAGGGGATAATTGCTGATGTTCAAACCAAAGAGAAGAAAACGAATAGTCCGAGTTTGTTTTCTTTAAGTAGTTTACAATCAAAAGTCAATCAGCTTTATAAAGCGACAGCAAGCCAAACTTTAAAAGCTATGCAAGGACTGTATGAAGCAAAATTATTGAGTTATCCAAGAACAGATACACCATTTATTACAGAGAACGAATTTGCTTATTTAAAAGCAAATTTTGGCAAATATAGCGGTTTTTTAGGACTTGATCTCGAAATGGTTCAAACAGAGCCTAGAAAGCGTTATGTGGACGGTAGTAAGGTACAGGAACACCACGCCATTATCCCAACAAAACAAGTACCTACCGAATCTGCATTAGCAAAAATGGACGATTTACAACGAAAAATATATGCTTTAGTCGTTAAAACGACCGTTGCCATGTTTTTACCTGATTACTTGTATGAAGAAACCAAGATACAAACGAAAGTAGCTGATTTGCTGTTTCAATCGATCGGAAAGACACCAAAACAAGAAGGTTGGAAAATTCTTTTCAAACAACAAACCAAAGAAGAAAAAGAGGACGTTCAAACGTTACCCTTGGTTATCATTGGAGAACATGCCGAGGTTGACGTTAAGAGTGCCGAAAAAGAAACACAACCACTGAAAGCTTTTACAGAGGGTACATTATTAACTGCTATGAAAACCGCTAATAAAACGGTTGATGATGAAGAAGCAATCAAGATTTTACAAGAAGTCGAGGGGATCGGAACAGAAGCGACAAGAGCAAGTATTATTGAAGCGTTAAAACAAAAAGAATATATCCAAGTGATTAAGAATGCATGTGCTGATTATAAGAATTATCTTTATTATTTATTGTCACTTCCGTTGCACGCATAAAACCAACAAGATTTTTATTAATTTTTTTATATTGCATCATTCGGCGAAATCCTTGAGCCATATCTGACAAACTCTTATTTAATTCTTCGCCATCATAAACATTTTTAACTGTTAATGTGAGAAACAACCAACGAACTGTTGGCTTTTGTTTAATAACTTCAGCAACAACCTTTTGTGACTGAATGCCATGTTTCATTGCTCTCCTCCAGTTGCACATTGGACAAAGCCTGGATTTACAAAACCACACTCGATACAACTTTCTTTCGCCTGTTTCACGATTTTGTTTATACTCTAATATTTCAGCACAATCTTTTACTCTTTCAGCCTTTTTAAATTCAAGAATATGCAGAAGTTCAAAGTAATCAACATTAGCGATTTTCTTTTCTCTCCATGGTCTCACTTTTCCACTTTTTGTCTTGTCCACTAAAACCCTTGATTTTTCATCTGAATAAATGCTACTATTAGGACACATAATATTAAAAGAAACCCCCATCTATTTAGTTATTTGTTTGGTCACTTATAACTTTAACAGATGGGGTTTTTCTGTGCAACCAATTTTAAGGGTTTTCAATACTTTAAAACACATACATACCAACACTTCAACGCACCTTTCAGCAACTAAAATAAAAATGACGTTATTTCTATATGTATCAAGATAAGAAAGAACAAGTTCAAAACCATCAAAAAAAGACACCTTTTCAGGTGCTTTTTTTATTTTATAAACTCATTCCCTGATCTCGACTTCGTTCTTTTTTTACCTCTCGGTTATGAGTTAGTTCAAATTCGTTCTTTTTAGGTTCTAAATCGTGTTTTTCTTGGAATTGTGCTGTTTTATCCTTTACCTTGTCTACAAACCCCTTAAAAACGTTTTTAAAGGCTTTTAAGCCGTCTGTACGTTCCTTAAGGAATTCCTTAGTGCTTTCATAGATTAAACTCACATCACGCTTTAAATCGCTTATTTTAGACTTTAAAGACTTGTTTTCTTCAAGCAACTCATTATAATCATTTACATTTTCATTAAATCGCTCTACAAGACCACTATATTTTTCTTTAACTTGCCCATGTTCTTTACTTAATTTTTTATATTCTCTCGCCATATCAGTACTCATGAGATTTCTAACATGCTGTTTTAACCTATCGTTATCTCTCGCAGCAGTCACTAAGTTTTTATAATCACGCTCCGATATAACAACATTTTTGGTTGGTTTCTTTTCTGTTTTCATTATTTCTTTTCCCAAACCAAACATGGACTTTTCACCCGTTGGCACTTCAACACTTTTCATGTGTCGTTTCGCTGGTACTTCTAAATCTGATTTAACTTTATCGCTATAAGCAGTCCATTCATCTTTTTTAACTGCTAAATTTTTTTCTAGAAAATCAATCTCTTTTTCCAAAGTTTGTTTTTTAAATTTAGCTGTCTCAATATGTTTACGGTCAGAGCCACGTTCACCACGCTTCAACTCAAAACCCTGTTTTTTCATATGCTCGGGGAATTTATCTTGTAGCCATAACAGTTCTTGACGATTAAACACATTTTTTCCTTGCAGTTTTCCATCACGCATAGGCACAACACCTAAATGCATGTGAGGGGTTTGCTCATCATTATGAACTGTTGCATAAGCAATATTTTGCTTGCCATATCGTTCGGAAAATAATTTATAACTTTCCTCAAAAAATCGTTTTTGTTCTCCTGGATCCAGTTGCTCAAAAAAATCTCGGTCAGATGTTACTAGCAACTCATTTACAAGAACAGCATCTTTCCTCGTTTTTCTTGTACCTGTTTTTTGTGATTCAATAATTTCTTTGACACGTTCGTTGTAATCAATATTTTTATCATTTTTCAAATCATAATTTTCACGTGTTCGCTCATGGTCAATATCATCATTCGTTCTACTTTTTCGCTCTCTTTGATTATGAAATTGCATGCCTTTTAGTCCAGCTGATTTCACTTTTTGCATTCTACAAACTGCATAACTCATATGTAAATCGCTCCTTTTTAGGTGGCACAAATGTGAGGCATTTTCGCTCTTTCCGGCAACCACTTCCAAGTAAAGTATAACACACTATACTTTATATTCATAAAGTGTGTGCTCTGCGAGGCTGTCGGCAGTGCCGACCAAAACCATAAAACCTTTAAGACCTTTCTTTTTTTTACGAGAAAAAAGAAACAAAAAAACCTGCCCTCTGCCACCTCAGCAAAGGGGGGTTTTGCTCTCGTGCTCGTTTAAAAATCAGCAAGGGACAGGTAGTATTTTTTGAGAAGATCACTCAAAAAATCTCCACCTTTAAACCCTTGCCAATTTTTATTTTGTCCGTTTTGTCTAGCTTACCGAAAGCCAGACTCAGCAAGAATAAAATTTTTATTGTCTTTCGGTTTTCTAGTGTAACGGACAAAACCACTCAAAATAAAAAAGATACAAGAGAGGTCTCTCGTATCTTTTATTCAGCAATCGCGCCCTTTAATGGAACAAAAAGATTTGAATTCCTGTTATAAAAAAAGGATCAATTTTGAACTCTCTCCCAAAGTTGATCCCTTAACGATTTAGAAATCCCTTTGAGAATGTTTATATACATTCAAGGTAACCAGCCAACTAATGACAATGATTCCTGAAAAAAGTAATAACAAATTACTATACAGATAAGTTGACTGATCAACTTCCATAGGTAACAACCTTTGATCAAGTAAGGGTATGGATAATAAACCACCTACAATTGCAATACCTGTTCCCTCTGATAAAAAGCTGGTAAAGTTAAGCAAACTCATTCCAGCACCAGCTTCCTGCTGTTTCAAGCTACTTGAAACAATTGTTGATATAACTGTTTTGGTGAACGAAAGCCCACCTAAAACAAATACGATTATAATTGTCATGAACCATGATGTTGTTTCTAAAAGAAAGGAAGCAGTTAAAAAGCTAACAGAAAGAAATGTAACTCCGATGTTTAACACGTATAAAGGACCTCTTCTATCAACAAGTATCCCACCAATGTAGCCGAAAATAATGACACTCATTGTTCCAGGGAAAATAATTACACTTCCGATTTCGGCAGTACTTAGCTGGTGAACATCTTTCATCATATAAGGAACCATAGAGACAAACCCTGCTACTGTTCCAAATATAATTCCCCCACAAAGAACTCCAATCATAAAAGGTATATTTTTCCCTAATCCGGGATCAACAAAAGGATCTGTTACTTTCCTGATATGTTTTACAAATATCAGGAATGACAGCACGCTAACGATAAGAAAAGAAATGCTATATGATGTTGTAAACAACATAAAAAATACAATGCCTACAGACATTAGTATAATTCCTTTGATATCAAAATGACCTTTTATCCTTACTTCTTTCTTTAATAATTTCATAAGAAACGGAACAGTGATAATTGTTATCATAGGAATGAGTAGAAGATAGGACCAATGAATATAATGGGCTATCATTCCACCAATCGCTGGACCGACTCCTTCTCCCATGGCTACTATCGATCCAATAAGACCAAATGCTTTACCCCTATTTTCCTTTGGAATATAGCGCGCAACTACAACCATTACGAGTGCTGGAAATGCAGCTGCACCAGCCCCTTGAATAAAACGAGCCATAATAAGTAAGGAAAAGAAAGAATGGCCAACAAACCCAATTAACGACCCGAAACAATTTATTATAATTCCAAATAGGAGTAACCTTTTGATGCCTAATTGATCAGATAGCTTTCCATATACAGCTGTTCCAATGGAAAAGGTTAACATAAAGGCTGTGTTCACCCAGTTTGTACTCGCAGGTGGTTTATTAAAATCATTTGCAATATCAGGTAATGAGACGTTCAAAACCATTTCATTTAATACGCTAAAAAAAGATAAAATGCAAAGCCAAATTAAAATTTGGTTGTGTCGTAAATTCGATTGTGAATAGGATGTATTCACATTTCACCCTCCAATAATGAGGGCAGACGTAGTTTATAGGGTTAATGATACGCTTCCCTCTTTTAATTGAACCCTGTTACATTAATTACACTTCATAATTAATTCCTCCTAAACTTGATTAAAACATTTTACCACATATAAACTAAGTTTTAAATTCAGTATTTCATCACTTATACAACAATATGGCCCGTTTGTTGAACTACTCTTTAATAAAATAATTTTTCCGTTCCCAATTCCACATTGCAATAATAGAAAATCCATCTTCATCGGCTTTTTCGTCATCATCTGTATGAATCAAATCGCCTTCTTCTGTGTCATCAAGGTTTAATTTTTTATGTATTTCTTTTAACAAACCACCATAGGAGATTAACCTTTTACGGTGTAAACCTTCCTCCAAATCAGACAAACGTTTCAAATTCTTTTCTTCATCATCGGTCATAAAATCCGTATCCTTTACAGGATATTTTGCAGTTTCGTCAATTGCCGATTGTATATCCGATTTATATTTATTTTTCGGTCGAATCATTTGAACTTTTACATTTGGATCATAGTCTAATTTCATTGCCTTTTTCCAAAATTGAATCCATTGTTTTTGATTCACGTAGTTTTCTGTATTCTTAAAATAAGTTGGTTCCACACATACCAATACATAAGCTTGTTGTAACTGAAAAAGGAAAATTATTGTGCCAGGCAGTTGAAAGTCAGCACCTTTTAACGAGTGCTGAAATGACGGCTAAATGGGAAACGTATTTAAAAAAAATCGGTAAAAGAGAAGGCAATCAAGAAAACTTTATTAATAATATCAAGAAGTTTATCGTTCATTTACTGGAAGCTGTACCTAACGATATAGAAAAACTAAATTTTTCTGATTACCAGGTACAGAAAGAAAAAGAAGCTGAAAAAAGTATTGTAGGAAAATGTCCTAAGTGTGGTAACAATATTGTATTAAAAAAATCGTTTTATGGTTGTTCAAATTATCCTGAATGTAAGTTTACTTTAGCTGAACATTTTAGAAAGAAAAAACTAACCAAAACGAATGTAAAAGAATTACTGGAGGGAAAAGAAACCCTGGTAAAAGGAATCAAAAACAAAGAGAAAAAGCCCTACAATGCCGTTGTAAAAATCGGAGAAAAGGGATATATTGATTTTATCTCTTTCTCAAAATAAACATAAAAGCCCTTTAAACAGGGCTTTTATATATTAATCACAAATCACTTATCACAAATCACTTATCACAAATCACAAGTGATTTGTGATTGTTGATGATAAAATAAGAATAAGAAGAAATAGAAAGAAGTGAGTGATTGTGGGAAATTTAGGCGCACAAAAAGAAAAACGAAATGATACACCAATCAGTGCAAAAAAAGATATAATGGGAGATAAGACGGTTCGTGTTCGTGCTGACTTGCACCATATCATAAAAATCGAAACAGCAAAGAATGGCGGAAACGTAAAAGAAGTTATGGAAATAAGACTTAGAAGCAAACTTAAGAGTGTGTTGATAGTGCATTATCTTAAAATTTTGTATAATAGGAATTGAAGTTAAATTAGATGCTAAAAATTTGTAATTAAGAAGGAGGGATTCGTCATGTTGGTATTCCAAATGCGTAATGTAGATAAAACATCTACTGTTTTGAAACAGACTAAAAACAGTGATTACGCAGATAAATAAATACGTTAGATTAATTCCTACCAGTGACTAATCTTATGACTTTTTAAACAGATAACTAAAATTACAAACAAATCGTTTAACTTCTGTATTTGTTTATAGATGTAATCACTTCAGGAGAGATTACATGAACAAAAATATAAAATATTCTCAAAACTTTTTAACGAGTGAAAAAGTACTCAACCAAATAATAAAACAATTGAATTTAAAAGAAACCGATACCGTTTACGAAATTGGAACAGGTAAAGGGCATTTAACGACGAAACTGGCTAAAATAAGTAAACAGGTAACGTCTATTGAATTAGACAGTCATCTATTCAACTTATCGTCAGAAAAATTAAAACTGAATACTCGTGTCACTTTAATTCACCAAGATATTCTACAGTTTCAATTCCCTAACAAACAGAGGTATAAAATTGTTGGGAATATTCCTTACCATTTAAGCACACAAATTATTAAAAAAGTGGTTTTTGAAAGCCGTGCGTCTGACATCTATCTGATTGTTGAAGAAGGATTCTACAAGCGTACCTTGGATATTCACCGAACACTAGGGTTGCTCTTGCACACTCAAGTCTCGATTCAGCAATTGCTTAAGCTGCCAGCGGAATGCTTTCATCCTAAACCAAAAGTAAACAGTGTCTTAATAAAACTTACCCGCCATACCACAGATGTTCCAGATAAATATTGGAAGCTATATACGTACTTTGTTTCAAAATGGGTCAATCGAGAATATCGTCAACTGTTTACTAAAAATCAGTTTCATCAAGCAATGAAACACGCCAAAGTAAACAATTTAAGTACCATTACTTATGAGCAAGTATTGTCTATTTTTAATAGTTATCTATTATTTAACGGGAGGAAATAATTCTATGAGTCGCTTTTTTAAATTTGGAAAGTTACACGTTACTAAAGGGAATGGAGATAAATTATTAGATATACTACTGACAGCTTCCAAGAAGCTAAAGAGGTCCCTAGCGCCTACGGGGAATTTGTATCGATAAGGGGTACAAATTCCCACTAAGCGCTCGGGACCCCTTGTAGGAAAATGTCCTAAGTGTGGCAACAATATTGTATTAAAAAAATCGTTTTATGGTTGTTCAAATTATCCTGAATGTAAGTTTACTTTAGCTGAACATTTTAGAAAGAAAAAACTAACCAAAACGAATGTAAAAGAATTACTGGAGGGAAAAGAAACCCTGGTAAAAGGAATCAAAAACAAAGAGAAAAAGCCCTACAATGCCGTTGTAAAAATTGGGGAAAAGGGATATATTGATTTTATCTCTTTTTCAAAATAAACATAAAAGCCCTTTAAAGAGGGCTTTTATATATTAATCACAAATCACTTATCACAAATCACAAGTGATTAATCACAAATCACTTGTGATTTGTGATTCTTAATGATACAATATTACTATACAAAAAAAGAATGGGGCGTAGTTATGGAGAAGGAAAAACTAAAAATACTTGAAGAATTAAGACGTATTTTAAACAATAAAAATGAAGCAATTATTATCTTGAATAATTACTTTAAAGGTGGTGTTGGAAAGTCCAAATTATCGACTATGTTTGCTTACTTGACAGACAAATTGAATTTAAAAGTTTTAATGATCGATAAGGACTTACAGGCAACATTGACAAAAGACTTAGCAAAAACTTTTGAGGTAGAATTGCCACGTGTCAATTTTTATGAAGGCTTGAAAAATGGAAACTTGGCTTCTTCTATTGTTCATTTGACTGATAATTTAGACTTGATCCCTGGCACGTTTGATTTGATGTTACTGCCAAAATTAACTTGCTCATGGACTTTTGAAAATGAAAGTAGATTGCTTGCTACTCTTTTAGCACCTTTAAAAAGTGACTATGATCTCATTATTATTGATACTGTACCAACGCCAAGCGTTTATACAAATAATGCAATCGTGGCGAGTGATTACGTTATGATCCCTTTACAAGCAGAAGAAGAAAGTACAAACAACATTCAAAACTATATTTCCTATTTGATTGATTTACAAGAACAATTTAACCCTGGACTAGATATGATCGGTTTTGTTCCTTATTTAGTTGATACGGACAGCGCAACGATAAAATCAAACCTGGAAGAACTGTACAAGCAACATAAAGAAGATAACTTGGTTTTCCAAAATATTATCAAGCGAAGTAATAAAGTAAGTACCTGGTCTAAAAATGGAATTACAGAACACAAAGGCTATGACAAAAAAGTTTTATCCATGTATGAGAACGTATTTTTTGAAATGCTTGAGCGAATTATTCAATTAGAAAACGAAAAAGAATAGAATCACAAATCACAAGTGATTAATCACAAATCACTTGTGATTTGTGATTGTTGATGATAAAATAAGAATAAGAAGAAATAGAAAGAAGTGAGTGATTGTGGGAAATTTAGGCGCACAAAAAGCAAAACGAAATGATACACCAATCAGTGCAAAAAAAGATATAATGGGAGATAAGACGGTTCGTGTTCGTGCTGACTTACACCATATTATAAAAATTGAAACAGCAAAAAATGGCGGAAACGTAAAAGAAGTTATGGATCAAGCCTTAGAAGAATATATACGGAAATATTTACCTGATAAACTTTAAAAAGGAGTGAAAATGAAATGGCAGTTACGTATGAAAAAACATTTGAAATAGAGATCATTAACGAATTATCGGCAAGCGTTTATAATCGAGTATTAAACTATGTTTTGAACCATGAACTAGATACTAAAAATACTCGTTTACTAGAAGTGAATCTTTTAAATCAATTAGAAGTGGCACAAGAAGTTGATTTATTTCAACAACCATTTGAAGAATTACAAGCTATTCATGAGTATTGGCGGTCAATGAATCAATATTCAAAACAAATTTTGACAAAAGAGAAAGTGGCTTAACATGGCGAATATTACTGACTTCACCGAAAAGCAATTTGAAGATCGTTTAGAAAAGAATGTTGAACGACTAACTAAAAATAGACTAGCGGTTGAATCGCCAACCGCTTTTTTAGGTTCTGTTGCAAAGTTTTAAATCTACTATCAAATAAGGTAGAATAATAGAAAAAGATAGCAGGAGGAATGACGATGAATCATTTTAAAGGAAAGCAATTTCAGCAGGATGTGATTATTGTAGCCGTGGGCTACTATCTTCGTTATAACCTTAGCTATCGTGAAGTTCAAGAAATCTTATATGATCGTGGCATTAACGTTTCTCATACGACGATTTATCGTTGGGTGCAAGAATATGGCAAACTACTCTATCAAATTTGGAAAAAGAAAAATAAAAAATCCTTTTATTCATGGAAAATGGATGAAACGTACATCAAAATTAAAGGAAAATGGCATTATTTGTATCGAGCCATCGATGCAGATGGTTTAACCTTGGATATTTGGTTACGTAAAAAACGGGACACACAAGCAGCCTATGCTTTTCTTAAGCGGTTAGTGAAGCAGTTTGATGAACCGAAGGTTGTAGTCACAGATAAAGCCCCCTCTATTACAAGTGCCTTTAAGAAACTAAAAGAATACGGCTTTTATCAAGGGACAGAACATCGTACCATTAAATACCTGAATAATTTGATTGAACAAGACCATCGTCCAGTAAAGAGACGCAATAAATTCTATCGAAGTTTACGCACTGCCTCTACCACGATTAAAGGCATGGAAGCCATCCGAGGATTATATAAGAAAACCCGAAAAGAAGGCACTCTCTTCGGGTTTTCGGTCTGTACTGAAATCAAGGTATTATTGGGAATCCCAGCTTAAATCATAGATACCGTAAGGGATTTTATTCTTTATTTAAAACTTTGCAACAGAACCTTTGATTCCCATAGCGAAGTTCGTTTTTGTTCCTTAGGAAAAACTTGACTGATATACTAGTTTTGAAATGACGAGTAACTCTGTACTTCATCAATAATCAAGTATTGAATTTTAATTGTATACTTTTTATGCTTGAGGGATGTCTACTGTAATACAGCTACTGCAAAAAAAATCAGTACACTTATTTTCTTATAAAGGATATCAAGAACTAAGCTCAATGGTATGCATAGAAAAGAAAAAGCCGATAAAATGAGATTTTGATATCTCGAATTATCGGCTCTGCGTCTTTGCGTCTGGCTCTGTAATTACAGTTATTCTAAACTTCGTTATTTCAATTAAAATTTCTTGTCTGCATTTAGGACAAAATAGAGGGAAATTTTTTAATTCAGTATCTTCCCTCATTTTTAAACGGGTCTTATTGCCACATATAGGGCACAGTATCCACCTAGTATTTACAATATCTATATCCTCCTGTTCTAATTAACAACTCAATATTCATTTTAAAAATTTCTCTTTAGTTCACTATCAATGTAAGTTGATTTTATTAAACATATGCCTTACTTTGTCTATTCTATTATTTGGACGACGTGGTTGGAAAGCAGACTTAATGTTAGTAACCTGATAACCTTTTAACTCTGTTAAACAGACACTGCGTCCATTTGTAAAGAAAGTTAAACTGTTTCGATACTCTTGAATACAACGGGCTGGAATTTCACCAATGAGAATGACCTCGTTACCTTTTAACTTAGTATTTAAAATATTTGCACAATATTTGGAAGCATCATTATATGCTCTCGAAAGATATTCTTGTGGTACATAAATTTCGAAGCTAAGATATGGCTCTAATAACTCTGTACCACTCTTTCTAAAAGCCTGCTCTAGTACAATAGGCGCAAGCATTCGGAAATCTGCTGGCGTACTGACAGGGCTGTAATATAGACCATACTTAAAACAGATCTTACAGTCTGTTAATTTCCAACCGTACAATCCTTGTTCACACCCATAGCGTATACCTTCCATAACTGCATTTTGAAATGATTGATTTAAATAACCTAGAGAAACCAGGCTCTCATACTGAATGCCACTACCCAAAGGAAGTGGTGTTACAGATAAACCAATAGAAGCCCAGAAAGGATTTGGAGGTACTTCGATATCAATGGTAAATTCAGATTTTTTTAATGGTCTTTCCATATAAATGACAGTTGGTTTTCTTGTTTCTATCTCAATATGATATTTTTCTTGAATCAGAGTACAAGTTACCTCCATTTGGACCTCACCTAAAAAAGATAGCACAATTTCGTGAGTTACTGTATCTACATAATATTGTAGAAGGGGATCACTATCGGATATTTCAAAAAGTGCATCTAGTAACTTTTCTCTTTGTACTGATTTACATGGTTCAATTGTTGTTTGTAACATAGGAAGAGGATTCTCAAGAATTTCTCTATGTGGTAATCTTTTTTTATCTCCAAGTACGTTATTTAGTTTTAAAAGCTCATTTTTTAAAATAATAATCTCACCAGGCTCTGCCTTATCTATCTGGCGTAATTCTCCATTTATTGAAGTATACATTTCTGTAACTTTTATTTTTTCCTTTTCTGATATATTGACTGAGTCTCGCAAATGTAGCGTTCCACTATAAAGACGTACATAGACAAGCCGTTGACCATCATCTGAATATTCTACTTTAAAAACATTTCCACAAAGTTTATCTGAATTGAGTTGTGTGGGTGAAAATAATTTGCTAGTAATTACCTCTATAAGTTGTTTAATTCCAATATTATTCTTTGCACTTCCGTGATAAACAGGATATAAGGAGCAACTTTGAATTCTTTCGTTTTCCTCCTTTTCAAGTTCTGCAATATTCAATGTTTTCCCAATGGTATATTTTTCTAATAAATAATCATTTCCCACAATTACTGTCTCCCATTGTTCTGGTTCAGTATAATCTATTACATAAGGTTTCAAATTTAGATTCACAGTCTGCTTAATTATGATGTCGTCAGAAAGTTTGTCCTTAATATCTTGATAAACATCTGGCAAATTTATTCCATTTTGATCAATTTTGTTAATAAAAAATATTATAGGTATGTTCATCTTTCTAAGTGCATGGAATAGTATACGAGTTTGTGACTGTACTCCATCTTTTGCAGAGATTAGCAAAATAGCTCCATCCAAAACAGATAATGAACGGTATACATCTGCCAAAAAATCCATGTGTCCAGGAGTATCTACAATATTTACTTTAACATTTTCCCGTTGAAAAGATGTTATTGCGGTCTGAATAGTAATACCTCTCTGGCGTTCCAAAAACATAGTATCCGTTTTCGTTGTACCGCTATCTACACTTCCTAACTCTTTAATTGCTCCGCTACTGTATAGTAAGCTTTCTGTCAAAGTAGTTTTTCCTGCATCAACATGTGCTAAGATACCGATATTAATAATTTTCAATTTTATTTCCTCCATTCAAAAGCTCAAAAAGCAGAAAAAATCCCAGTGATAAATACTCTTATCACTGGGATTTTAATACAAAAATAGCTGTATACTACACACTGATAGCCACAGATGCTTTATGATAAAATGATAAAAGTATTCTTAAACTGGGCACAAAAAACCAGTCCTTATTTTAAATAAGGATGCTTAATTAATTATTCCCGCTATCTAATTGACAGTTTATTTAAGAATACCTTGCCGCATTTTTATTATCTCCTTTTGAATGTTATCTTAATTCTATCATATGATAGAATGCTTGTAAAGCCAACCATATTTTTTGAACGAAAGGGAAATTAATGAGAAATTAATGGAAGTTAGTGTAGTAGTTGAAGATAACTCTTCAGAATGGCTATCAAAATTCAGCGATTTAATAACGATTTACAAGTTCATAAGGGATTCTTTATTCATCCAGCTATTATATTACTTTTCAGGTCAATAGGACAACTGTCCACAACCTTTCTACAAATATATTACGTATAATTTTTGAAATATATACTGCTTAACAAAATATTTTGCAGTGGTTCCAATAGTTTTGAATTGTTAATATTAAGTTTGACTTGGAAAATATCATTAAAAGTTATACTGTTTATTTGGAAAAAATGGGAGCGTCAATAATTTTGTGTAAATGATTCTTCCCTACTGCAGATTGTTTCTAATTCTCAATCAGTTGGCTTAGCATTTGTTCAAGTTCGCCTTCGGCCTGTTGAAAGCCTTTATGACTGCGACCTAGGAATTTTTGGTTGTAAGTATCAAAAGACGAGACTAAGAAACGTTCCATCGACTCTTCGTTTTGGAACTGTTCCTTGCGGTGGCTGTATTTCTTGATTTGCTTATTAAAGGATTCAATCAAGTTCGTAGAATAAATACTCTTGCGTATGGCCAAGGGGAAATCATAGAAAGTGAGCAAGTGATCGTTCGAAAGAATCGATTCAACCACTTTTGGATAGCTGGTTTTCCATTTTTCCGCAAAAGCACCACGTGCTTCCAACGCCACCTCTTTAGATGAGGCTTGATACACCATTTTAAAATCATCACAGACTTCCTTACGATCATCGACACGCACTTTGTGACTGATATTACGGGAAACGTGTACACAACAATGTTGAAAACGAGCTTTGGGATAGAACCGACTAATCGCTCCTACCATCCCCTTTAAGCCATCCGTGATGAACAGGAGGACATTTTTCAAACCGCGCTCTTGAAGGTCCAATAAAATTTCCTCCCAAATCGTGATAGATTCAGTCGGTGCAATCGCATAGCTCAATACTTCCTTTGATCCGTCCGGGCGAATGCCAACTGCGATATGAATAGCTTCCTTGGCGACGGTTTTCCGCTTTAACGGAATATACGTTGCGTCCATATAAATAGCAGCATAACGGTCATGAAGCTCCCGCCCTTTAAACGCCGTTACCTCTTCTGTAAATGATTTTGTTATATTGGACATGGTTTGGGGCGTGTAGTAATGCCCATACATTTTCTCAATCAAGTCTGCGATTTCCGACATGGTAATACCTTTTCGGAAGAGGTGAATGACGGTCTCCTCTAACGTGTCATTCGTCCGTCTATAAGCAGGAACAGTCTGTTGCTTGAACTCACCATTGCGGTCGCGCGGAATCTGGAGATAAAGTTCCCCATACTCGGTCTTGACCGTACGGTCATAGGAGCCGTTACGAGAATTACCCGTGTTAAAACCAATGCGATCATACTTTTCGTAATCTAGGAAAGCCGTTAACTCCGTTTTGAGAAGCGTATTGACTGCTTTCTCCAAATGGACACGGAATAATTCATTCAAATCGCCTTTGTTCGCTAGAGTCTTTAGAATTTCTGTAGTAAAATCGTTCATAGGGAAGTCCTCTCTTCTGTGAATGTGTTGTGGTAACTCTATTCTACAGAAGGGACTTCCTTTTTTCTATTTACACAAAATATTTTACACTCTCGAAAAAATTGGAGAGACCTTTTTAAGTAATGTAATGAAAATAGTTATAAGTTAGAATAAAGGTGAATTTGCTTATACTTCTCATAGAAGGTTGATTTCACGCTATATTTTGGATTATTTATGCTAAATCATTATAAGTTTGCTATAGTGACATACAATTTTTTTTGCTTATACTAAATATTCAAGTATTGTTTTCATCTTAATATTCTTTATTCATTCATTATTATTTTCCAGTTATCCTTCTTCTCTAAAGTTAATTGGTATTGGGAAATATTTTCAATCTTTGTTTCATTGTCTAAATATCGAACGGCTATTTTTACTAGATACTGTTTCTCTTTCTTCTGAATAATTGGATTCACCAACTCAGAGTAAATAAAGTTTTGACTGATTATTGGTAAAACATCTTCCATCATATAATAATCGGTTCTGTTGCAAAGTTTTAAATCTACTATCAAATAAGGTAGAATAATAGAAAAAGATAGCAGGAGGAATGACGATGAATCATTTTAAAGGAAAGCAATTTCAGCAGGATGTGATTATTGTAGCCGTGGGCTACTATCTTCGTTATAACCTTAGCTATCGTGAAGTTCAAGAAATCTTATATGATCGTGGCATTAACGTTTCTCATACGACGATTTATCGTTGGGTGCAAGAATATGGCAAACTACTCTATCAAATTTGGAAAAAGAAAAATAAAAAATCCTTTTATTCATGGAAAATGGATGAAACGTACATCAAAATTAAAGGAAAATGGCATTATTTGTATCGAGCCATCGATGCAGATGGTTTAACCTTGGATATTTGGTTACGTAAAAAACGGGACACACAAGCAGCCTATGCTTTTCTTAAGCGGTTAGTGAAGCAGTTTGATGAACCGAAGGTTGTAGTCACAGATAAAGCCCCCTCTATTACAAGTGCCTTTAAGAAACTAAAAGAATACGGCTTTTATCAAGGGACAGAACATCGTACCATTAAATACCTGAATAATTTGATTGAACAAGACCATCGTCCAGTAAAGAGACGCAATAAATTCTATCGAAGTTTACGCACTGCCTCTACCACGATTAAAGGCATGGAAGCCATCCGAGGATTATATAAGAAAACCCGAAAAGAAGGCACTCTCTTCGGGTTTTCGGTCTGTACTGAAATCAAGGTATTATTGGGAATCCCAGCTTAAATCATAGATACCGTAAGGGATTTTATTCTTTATTTAAAACTTTGCAACAGAACCGTTATAGTTAGCATGAGTATTAATAAATAAGCTATCTATTTTTTTTAATAATTTATCCAGTTTATATGAACTATTCTTTAGACGCCGTTTGTATAATTAAGCGAGACAAATAAAAAAAAGAATTACTATATTTTCTATGATAGTTGTTTTTGTAGGTATAGGATTAGGATACTGCTTTGGAATTTCAAAACCACATCAGGAAGCTGTTGATAATTTTAATAGTGCTTATAAACCTATCAAAGAAAAAAATAACTCTTTGAATAAAATTATTCAAGATGCAGAAAAAAGTCTAAAAACTAACGAATCACCACTGGATAAGACAACTAAAGCGAACCTTGAAAATGTTTTAAAACAATCTCAGAATGATATGGTCAGAGTTCCAAAAATCCCAAATAAAACTTCTGATATTAACAAATCAATAAAGGCTTTGCCAAAAACAGTTGAATATAGTGATAACCAAAAGGAATTGAAATTGGCTTTATCTAATTTTAAAGAATCAATCAATAAAAATAAGTTGGTGACTAATCCAACTTCAGATTTTGTAATAAAAAAATTGAAATCTGTACCTACTATTACAGGAGTTGAAGCGGTAACCGAAAGCAATGATCCCAATGGTTCATTGAATAAACCTGGGGGATACACCTCTGCTATTTATTTTACGGACTCCGAAGTACAAGATCAAATAGATGGATCAGATATTATTGCTAAAGGTACTGATGCAGGAGGACAAATTGAAGTCTACAAATCACCTGAAGAAGCACAAAAACGCAATACTTATTTATCAGCATTCGATGGGGCAGGATTATTCAACTCTGGGTCTCATGAAGTTTGTGGTACATGTGTAATTAGAACCTCAAGTAAACTAACTGCAACCCAACAAAAAGAATTGACAAAAAAAATAGTTGAGAGTCTAACTCAATTATAAAAAATAATATAAAGCATAGGATTGTGAGAATATGGAACAAAATAACGAGAGTTTAGCATTAAAAGTAGTTAATGAATCATTAAAATTACCATTTATCAAAATTGATCGTTCAGAATTTTTAATTAAAACATTCGGTGAACAAGTAGATGATATTCAAAAGTTAATAGATGAAGGACCACAAGTGTTTTTTTCAAAAGAAGAGCTTGATGAAAGCGCAAAAAAAGTTATAAACGCTAATGTACTACAATCGAGTAGTTTATCATTTGCTAGTGGTCTGCCTGGAGGATTTGCTATGGCTGCAACAATCCCTGCGGATATTGCTCAGTTTTATGGTTACTCTTTAAAACTAGCTCAAGAAATATCTTATATTTATGGATATAATAATATGTGGAGTGACCAAGGGGAACTAACTGAAGATGCAAAAAACACACTAATTCTTTATTTAGGCGTAATGTTAGGTGTCACTTCAGCGGGGGCAGCTGTTCGAATTTTATCTAACAAAATGGCTTTACAAGCACTTAAAAAAATCCCTCAAAAAGCATTAACTAAAACTATTTATTATCCAATAATAAAAAAAGTAATGGCAATATTCGGTACGAAACTTACTAAAGCTACTTTCGCTAAAGGAGTATCAAAATTTATTCCTTTATTTGGTGGAGCGGTGTCAGGAACTATGAATTACATTTCTTTAAAACCTATGGCTAATAGGTTAAAAGATGAGTTAGGAAAAAATATAAATTATACGACAAAAGACTTTGAGCAAGATATAAAAATTTTAAATGACGAAGATGTAATCATTACTAATTCTGATGTCGAGTATGATGATGAAAATTATCTTAAACAACTAGAGAAGTTAAGTGACTTATTGGAAAAAAACATTATTACTGAACAAGAATTTCAAAAAATGAAAAAATCAATTATAGATAAATTATAATATTTAAAAAGGACTCAGTTTATGGCTCAACAAATCGTTCTTCCCATCAAAGATTCTAATGTCTTAAAGATGGTGCAAGACACCTTACTTGATAGCTTTCGTGCTGGTCGTCGTAACTATACAATCTTTCAGGTTGGGAAAGCGACCTTGCTAAGAGTAAGTGATGTCATGAAATTAAAGAAATCAGATATTTTCAATCCTGATGGAACAGTCAAACAGACTGCTTTCATTCATGATTAAAAGACAGGTAAAGCGAATACTTTGTATTTAAAACCTGTCCAACAAGATTTATTGATGTATCATGATTGGCTGGTCCAACAAAATATGAATTCTGAGTGGCTATTTCCTTCAACTGCTCGTCCTGACCGTCATATCACGGAGAAACAGTTTTATAAGATCATGACACGAGTTGGTGAGCTTCTAGGAATTAACTATCTAGGAACGCATACCATGCGTAAAACAGGTGCTTATCGGGTCTATACGCAGTCAAATTATAATATTGGGTTAGTCATGCACTTATTGAATGACTCAAGTGAGGCAATGACCTTAACGTATCTTGGATTAGATCAAGCCAGTCGAGAAACCGTGCTCGATCAAATTGATTTTGGTTAGCGTGCCATATTATCACTATAACTACTAACCAGTTGAAGATACAGGCGCTACTTGGTGTAATAGGGATTATGTGAACTAAGAGATTAAATAACTATTTTAGTATATTTTTGATACCTTGATAGATAAATGATTTTATTAGAGAAAAGAGGCAGTAAGGTGAAACTAACTAAAGTTGTGTGTGAAAATTGTGGAGGGAATATAGAGATTAACAATTTATCTCATATTAATAATCAAGAAGTTTCTTGTGCATATTGCGGTGCTACCTATATCGCTAACGCAGAACATTCTATAATTGGAGCACTACGAGAAGTAGAATTAGAGCGTGTAAAAGAATTACAAAAAAAAGAGTCCTCTAAAGCGGAATGGGAATTTAAGGATAAACAAGAAGAAAGAAAACTTAATACTAAAATTCTTTTAGGTCTTGCCATTTTTATAGGTATCAGTATGTTAGCGCTAAGTGTAGGAGCATATTTTGAGTCCAACCCAATGGGAGTTAAAATTACTGTAGAACAAAGTGATTTTAAAGGTGAGAATTATAAAATCGTAAAAGAAAAGTTGACAGATATGGGATTTAAAAATATAAATACTGAAAAAGTAGCAGATTTAAAATTTGGAATTTTATCAAGTGAAGGTGATGTAAAAGAAGTCACTATCAATGGAGATAATGACTTTAAAAAAGATGATTACTTTGATGAACAATCAATTATAAAAATATATTATCATGTTTTTAAAGATTAATTTTAGATTTGTATAATGTTATTTATGTTAAATCATAAAAATTCCTCCTGCTATCTTTTTCTATTATTCTACCTTATTTGATAGTAGATTTAAAACTTTGCAACAGAACCTTATTTGGGAATAAAATTGCTGAATAATCCTCCAAAATAATGAAGAGTATGTTCGTGAAAGAATAATTGTTCAAAACTAATACTATTTTTACAATGCATATGCATTGTAAAAAATCATAATTAAATTAAATATAAGAGATATTGAATAATATGGATATACGGTATATACTTAATTATAGGAGTTGATTTTATGAATATAAAAAAACGAAAAATTAGAGAAGTAGGTAACTCAATAGTTGTCACTTTATCAAAAGAGAGTTTATTACAAAAAGGATTGAAACCTGGAGATACTATTTTTATTGATGAAGACAAAATGATGGATGCAATCGTGAAAGAAGAAAGCAATTTAGATCTCGAAATTGATATGTATGTGAATCAAGCTCTATCTGAATATGATGCGGCGTTCAAGGAATTAGTTGATCGATGATTTATTTGAGCGAAAGAGACATTGTAAAATTGAATGTTATTCAAATAAAAAGATATTCACCAAAGGAAACAATTGGCGTTATTGATAAAAATGCTTTGAGTATGGCTGTAAATCAACCGAAACAGCATATTTTTGGAAAAGATCTCTATCCTGATGTGTTCAGCAAAGCAGCAGTTCTCTTAATAAATCTGATCAAAAAACATCCATTCCATAATGCAAACAAACGTACTGCATTTCTAGCGGCATATATTTTTCTCAAGCTAAACGGCTACTCACTAAAAATGGAAAATCAGGAAGTCGTAGAATTTGTAGTTAGAATTGCCACTTATCAGGGTGAATTTGATGAGCTAAAAGAGGCAACAACAGATGTATTAAAAAATAATTCAACGAAGATTGATACAAAAAAATAGAAGCAAACTAAGGATTTAGTTAAAACTGGATTTTTAGTTTGCTTTTTATTTTAGTTTACATAAGATACATTATGCGAAGTTCATTATTTTAGGCGAATGTTAAGATTAAGCGCAACTATACATTACTTTTATATAAATATAGTTCGTCTTTTGCTCTTTTAAACCCTGTCGGTAAACTTAAATTGATACGATTGTTCGACAAAAACATTTTATAACAAATGAAATAATCTCTTGAAAATATCATGTAATTCTCGCGTATTCTAGTTTAAACTTTTGAGCTGGTGTTTTCCAATTTAGAATTTTTCTTGGTCTAGTATTTAAGTTTTCTACAGCGTCATCGACGATACGTTGCGAGACATTCTTAAAATTAAACGGTTTAGGGAAATATTCTCTAAGTAATCCATTATGATTTTCGTTAGAACCACGTTCATGAGGTGCATACGGATTTGCATAGTAAATTTTGCACCCGAAGGTGTCTTCAATAAGACCGACTTGAAATTGATTTACAAATTCAGTTCCTCGATCACAAGTAATAGATTTTACCCCTTGAGGATACATTTCTATTAGTTTTTTAATCGCTGCCATCATAGCGCGGCCTGTTTTATTAGGGAGTTTAATTGCTACGTATTGTCGTGTCTTTCTTTCGATAAAAGTTGCTAGACAGGTTGATATGCCTCGTTTTGAAACTACTGTATCAGCTTCCCAATGACCAAATTCTGTACGAAGCTGAACAGCTTCTGGGCGCAAATCAATGGTTCTATTTTCAAAGAAAGCTCGATCAATGCGAATCTTCGATCCAGATGACTTTACTTTATATCTTTTTCCATGTCTCCTAAGCTTTTTGATGTTGAAATCAATGGTTTTTGAGTAAATCCAGTTATAGATCGTGGATGTACATACCTTTACGCTTTTAATGGAATGTGCAATTTGTTCTGGAGAATATTTTAGATTCAGATATTTTAAAATAGTTTTGGTATTGTGAATCGTGGCTTTTTTAGTAACTCCACAGTTTTTTTTCCGCAATTTAGCGATATTTTGTGCACTTGAAGCTTGATAAGGCAACCGTGCGATACTGTTGGCTTTTCTAGCTTCAGTCCCCCGTTGAATCTCCCGAGTGATTGTTGAACGATGGCGATCTAATCTACGTGCTATTTCAGCTGGTCGTAATCCTTCGTCAAGATAGGCTTCAATTTTTCCACGCTCTTCAGCGGTTAAATGTTTATATACCATGTATCAAACTAGCTCCCTTGCTCTATTAATTACTACGGCAACGAATGATTTGACAATGAACCTTCACAGATATGAGATCCGCTTCCAACTAGGAGCTAACTTAAGACAAGTCAGCTCAGCCGATACAAGGCTATCATATCTGTGTTCATAATCAAATCGTACTCCCTGCAGTATGCAGGCAAATCGTATCATATTAAATAACGAGCATCAATATAAGTTTGTGGAGGTTTGTTGCGCTTTATTTTACTATTCAGGAGTTCATTATTTTAAAAGCTTAAATAATAAGCTTTTTTATAATACCAATTTATTTATGTAAACCAATGACCTTAATCGCTTAAGCAAGCATGTTATGTAATACTCTACTCTCTCCAAAACTAATGACTATCTATTTTCAAAGAACCTAGAATGATTATCTGATCCAATGATAATTTATATTTAATTCCTGGTCTACTACTCTTCTTTTAATCAATTAATGTCTAACGTACTGTACACGATAAAGTAGGAAGACTTATTTTCAACTTCGGATTCATTTTTTTTAATTCGGTGAAAATCACTAAATTAAGAGTTTATCCAAGTTCATTTTAGCTGAGAATACGCTTGAAAATAATTTTGATGAATTTTCCTGAATTAAAATTTACTAACTTGTTGAGTGATATAATTGTAATGTATTACCAAATAGTTAGCACTTAGATTAGTGATGGAAAGGAATAGTGAGAACAAGATGACTGGTAGAAATCCCAAAGTATTTATATCATATTCATGGGAGAATAAGGAAAATAAAGAATGGGCTAGAGAACTAGCAGACAAATTACTTGAAAACGGTATTGATGCATATATAGATCAGTATGATTTAAGTTTAGGTGATAGATTACCTCAGTTTATGGAGCAACAAATATCCGATTCAGATTATGTTCTAATTATATGTACACCAGAGTATAAAAAAAAGGCAAATAATCGTACAAGTGGTGTTGGGTATGAAGGTCATATTATCTCAGCAGAATTGCTTTCTGGAAAAAATGAACGTAAATTTATCCCAATAATTAAAGAAGGACGTGCAAGCGAAGTACTTCCTACTTTTCTTGCTGGAAAGCTTGGAATTGATTTATCAGATAGCCAGCATTATGATGAAAACTTAGATGATTTAATTACAACTATATTTGCTGTTAAGAGAAAACCAGCATTAGGTGATATACCTAGGCATATTAAAGGCAGTCCTTTACTACCTATAGAACATAATGAAAATAAAGATATTGAAATCTTAGGAATTATCACTGATAAAGTAACTGTACCTAAAATGGATGGCTCAAGGGGTTCTGCATTATATAAAATTCCATTTAGATTAAATAGAGTACCAAGTCAGCTTTGGAAAGAGTTGTTTGTTAGAAATTGGAATTCACCACCACGATATACAACAATGCATAGACCAAGAATTGCTTCTGTTGTAGACGATGAAATTTTACTTAATGGAACAACTATTGAGGAAGTCCGGGAATATCATCGGGAAACTTTAAAACTTTGCATTGAAGAAAGTAATACTCAAGAAAAAAAAATATTGCTAGAGGAGGAACAAAAAAAAGAGAGAGAGAATGAGCGAGTCAGATCACATAAAGAAAGTGTTCAGAAATTAGCAGATGAATTAGAGTTCTAGTTGATAGTCAGTTCTTTCTTAATTCGATACACAGTTTGCCTAGTCACATTGTAGTCTGTTGCAATCTTTGAGATAGCAACTCCATTCTCCAGATCCTGAACGATGCTTTTATAAACAAGGCGTCGCTGAGGATCTTTTGTTTCTGCACTGTATAACTTAGGACGACCTTTATAGACGCCGTTTGCTTTAGCAATCTTAATTCCTTGTGCCTGGCGTCGTTTAGATTCAGTACGCTCTTGTTCGGCAATCATGGCTAAGATTTGAATGATTAAGTCTTTAATGAATTTATCCAGGAGAGGATTTCCGATTGCTTCAGCCATGATTGGTAAACTGGTGATAATAAGTCGCACATTCTTCTTCTTTAGATAATTAACTGAATCGATAATTTCGTCATAATTTCGTCCAAGTCGATCAATGGCTTCTACAATAAAAATATCTTGCTCTCTGACAAAATCTAAAGCTTCCTGAAAAATTGGCCGATGACTGATAGTTGCTCCAGATTGCTTTTCTATAAAAATTTTTTCAGCGCCAAACTTTTCCATTTCTTCAATTTGGCGTTGTTCATTTTGATCGATGGATGAAACTCGAATATAAGCAATTTTCAAATTTATTTCCTACTTTTCTTAAACATTTAAAATACACCCTAATCATACGTCAGAACGCTAGATTTTTCAACATAATATCAATGTGTATTTAGGGTACAGCCGTATTCAACAGTTTATTCTGCTGGGCAATTTTTTAATGTCCTAGGTTTGGTAGTGGATGATCAAGTGCAAAAGCAAGGCGTTGGCGGGAAACTACTGTCGGCAATTGAAGAAGAAGCCCGACAGCGAGGAATGCAAGGCATTCTATTAAATTCGAATGTTAAACGCCATGCTGCTCACAGGTTTTATGAAAATCATGGCTACCACAGCAGTCATGAACAGAAACGGTTTATCAAGGAATTATAAAAATACAAAGACGCTGGAGGAGTGACAAACGACACTCCAGCGTCTTTTTTTGTATTCACTTTAATTGGTTCAAAAGACTAATATTTATGGAATCAATGCTAACAACAGCCGTTTAATCTCCTCATAAACCTCTCCGGTTTCCGGCGTCACACGTTGACGATTCTGAATGATAAAAAGATCACGATAGCGGTACTCTGGATCAAGTTCCTGCCAAGGCAACTCTTCTGGTAATGAAAGTTTCGAAATGATCGATTTGCCGATGTTTTGTTTTAGTAGGGACAAAATCACTTCGCTATTATTGGCTTTGATGATTTGCGGATTTAGGTGCTGTGCGTAAAGATAGGTTTCGTTAATGTAATACATCCCCGAGTCGTTTTCTCGCAAGACCCAAAAATCAGAAGCGAGGTTGCCTGCTAACACCAATTCATCGCGATAAACGAATTCTTTTTGGATCAATGGCGAAACGATTGATTTTTCGATCAGGCCGATATGGGCTTTGTTTGATTCGACGGCATCGATCACTTCTTGCGAATTCATGATTTTGATTTCAAAGGCAAATGTTGGAAATTCTGCAATCAGCTGTGCCATGATGCTAGGCAGTAAGTAAACGGCGGTGGTATTCGAACAAGCGAGCACACACGCTGTTTTAAAATTTTTGGTGTCTTTGGCTTGCGAAAAAATAGTGGACAATGAGCGGAGGGACTCGACCACACGAGGATACAAAAACTCCGCTTGGCTAGTGGGTAAAATCAATTGTTTTCCTTTACGTTCAAAAAGTTTGAAGCCAAGTTCCGCCTCTAATCGTTGGATTTGCAAGGAGATCGTTGGCTGAGTTTTATAGAGCTGTTTTGCGGCAAGACTAAAGTTTCTCGTTTCATAAACAACAATGAAGGTTTTGAGCAATTCAATCATTTTGCGGACTCCTTTATTATTAATAATATTTATAATTAGTATTTAAAAGTACAATTTTACAAATAGTTATCAGGTGATTATAGTATAAGTGTAGAGAAAAAAGAAAGCAAATTTAATTGAAATTTTCATACGTTAAGAAAGGATGAGTTGATGAAAACATCGATCCAGCATTTTTTACATTCATTGCCAATCCCGATTTGCGGCTTGATTTTAGGCACTGTGTCTTTGGGGAATTTATTGTATTCAGAAGGAATGGAGACGGTTGGAAATGCGTTTTGCACCCTTGGTATTTTCATCATGGGGCTCTTCCTTCTGAAAGTATGCTTTACATTTAAGCACACGATGTCAGAGTTGCAAAACCCAATCGTTGCTTCGGTGGCGCCGACCTTTACGATGGCGCTGATGGTGATCTCCACTGTTTTTGAACGGGTCATTCCCAATGCAGTGGTGAATGATCTGCTCTGGTGGGGGGCTATCGGCTTACATTTTGCTCTAATGATCTATTTTGTTGTCGTGCATATTTTGCCTGTCGACCTTTCGCTGGAATACATTTATCCAAGCTGGTTTATTACCTTCGTCGGGATTGGCGTAATTCCCAATACTTCTGCTGTCTTTTTTAAAGAGCTAGGGGAAGTGATCGTCTGGATCGCATTGGTATTGTATTTTGCGCTTTTGCCGATTATTTTAAAGCGAGTCGTCCATCAAAAGCTGACGGAACGTGCGGCAGTTCCTTTGATCACGATTTTAACAGCACCAGGTTCTCTTTGCTTAGCAGGTTACCTTTCCGTATTTGAACAAGGCTCTGCTTGGTTTGTCGCCTTTATGCTGTTATTGTCACAAACGATTTATTTCTGTGTTGTCGCTTATATGAAAAACATGCTGGCAGTCGGGTTTTACCCAAGCTATGCGGCATTTACGTTTCCTCTTGTGATCTCGGCGACGGCAATGTTCAAATCAGCACTGTTTTTTGCAAATCACCCACTGATATTTGGGTTTCTACAAGCCTTAACGATTATTGAAACAAGCTTTGCCGTGATCGTCGTCAGCTATGTGTTAGGAAAATATGCTGTTCATTTGTATCAGCAAACCAAAGCGCTGATTGCCGATCATAGTTACTAAGAAAGTACAAAAAATCATCCATTTTTTAAGAAAATGCGTACTCTACGCAAAAAAATAGCACAAGTATTTGAAAAGAAAGGGAAGGGATCGCACATGAAAAGTACAAGCAGAAAAGTTGTCGTTGTCGGAACAGGTTTCGTTGGAACGAGCATTGCGTATTCCATGATCAATCAAGGACTGATCAATGAATTGGTCTTGATCGATGTCAATCGAGACAAAGCAGAAGGAGAAGCCCTCGATTTGTTAGACGGTATGTCATGGGGGCAAGAAAACATCAAAGTTTGGGCGGGAGAGTACTCGGAATGTAAAGATGCTGATATCGTCGTTATTACTGCAGGGGTCAACCAAAAGCCAGGACAAACACGGCTTGAATTGATCGATGTCAACGCCGAAATTATGGCAAGCGTCACAAAACAAGTGATGGCTTCAGGCTTTGATGGCGTGCTTGTCATCGCTTCAAACCCAGTCGATGTCTTAACTTATCAAGCATGGCGTGTGTCAGGGTTGCCAGCCAATCGTGTCGTTGGTACGGGAACGACCCTCGATACCACAAGACTTCGAAAAGAAGTGGCGGCAAAATTAGCCATCGATCCACGGAATATTCATGGGTATATCATTGGGGAACACGGTGATTCGGAAGTCGCTGTCTGGTCCCATACAACGATTGGTGGACAACCGATCGTAGAATTGATCAAGCAAAAGGATCATTTGACCGTTGCCGATCTAGCGGTTCTTTCTGAACGAGTAAAAAATGCCGCCTATGAAATCATTGATCGAAAACAAGCAACATTTTACGGGATAGGGATGAGTGTCGCAAGAATCGTTCGAGCGATCTTAAATGATGAGCAAGCGATTCTGCCGGTGTCTTCCTACCTTGATGGGGAATATGGCATCAACGATTTATTCACAGGTGTTCCTGCAGTCGTGGACCAAAACGGCGTCCGCGAAATTATTGAATTGACGCTTACCCCTGAGGAAAAACGGCAGTTTGATACTTCGTGTCATCAGTTACGAGCAGTAATTTCCACAATTGGACAAAGCAAAGTCAGCTGATCTCAAGAGTACCAGTAATGAAAACCTCGTGTTCGTTTTTGCCAAAGCATGGTTCGACTATTTACGGTCGGCCATGCTTTTTTACATCTAGCCAAGAATGTTAAAAGGAAATGGCGTATTTTACGCGAAACGCCCACTATTCAACGCTCTTTTTTTCTCACTCCTTTAGAAATAACATCCTCAGTGAATGACAGAAAAAGAATGATCGATCAACCTTGCAAACTTTCCGAGTTGTAAAAAGTGACAAAGTGTCACCTTGTGTGGTATTCTTCAAAAAGTGACACTTTGTCAACATTTGGAAAACAGGAGGAAAGAGCAATGTTTCTGGCTATAAAAGAAATGCGTTATTCAAAATTAAGATATGGGCTGATCGTAGGAATCATGTTTTTGATCGCCTATGTTGTTTTTATATTGTCTGGCTTAGCTACCGGACTTAACTGGGATTTTAAAAAGGCCATCGTCGACTGGGATTCATCCGCGATCGTTTTATCAGAAGATGCGAATGACACATTTGCGGCTTCGCAATTGACGAGAGGGGATCTAGACCGTGTAGCAGGGACTCAAAAAGCCCCGATTGGTTTATACAGCAGTGTCATCACGGTCAACGATGAACAAGTCAATGTGACTGTTTTTGGTACACAAGACGATGCGTTCTTGTTACCAGAAGTCTTAGAGGGCAAGCTGTTTTCAAAAGAAAATGAGATTACGATTTCAGAAAACTTAGCAGAAGAAGGTATCAAGGTCGGGGATCAAGTGAAAATCGGGCGTTCAGATGAAACCTTCAAAGTCGTTGGGATCACCCCAGAAACGTCTTATACGGTGTCACCAGTGATTTATACTTCTCTCGATACTTGGACGAAAATGAAGTTTGCTAATCAACCATTTGCATCTGACAAGGAGCAGCCCATCAATATCATTGTGACCAAATCAAGTGATCCGAAAGTCGATAACCAAGAAAGAACCCAGCTCAAAGTCTTGGCAACGGAAGACTTTATTGAAAAGCTTCCTGGATTTTCTGCCCAAAACTTGACCTTAAATGCCATGATCTACTTCTTATTTGTCGTTGCAACGGCAATCGTGGGGATTTTCATGTATGTGATCACCCTACAAAAAACGGCGATTTTTGGTGTGATGAAAGCCCAAGGGATTCGGACCAGCTTTATTGCTAAATCAATTATTGCGCAAGCATTTATGGTCGGTGTGATCGGGGTAGCCATAGCCTTTGCGGCGGCATACGGCACCAGTTTGTTTTTACCAGATGCCATGCCATTTTTCTTTGAATTAAAGCAATGGCTGCTTTATAGCGGCATCTTGATTCTCGTGGCAGTTCTAGGCGGCTTATTCTCCATTCGGACGGTCACAAAAGTAGATCCAATTACGGCAATAGGAGGGTAACAAAGATGAAAGACATTTTAGTAATGAAGGATATTATAAAAAAATTTGGCAAGCAGCATACGGAAGTAACGGCATTAAAAGGACTGAATTTTCACGTTCAAGAAGGGGAGTTTGTCAGTATCATCGGCCCTTCTGGTTCAGGAAAAAGTACCTTTTTGACCATCGCTGGCGGCTTACAAAGTCCAACATCGGGAGAGATCATCATCAACCAGGTGAACTTTTCCCAATTAAATGAAAAGCAACGAGGGAAGTTGCGTTTTAAAGAGATTGGGTTTATCTTGCAAAGCTCGAATTTGATCCCTTTTCTAACGGTAAAGGAACAATTTTATTTGGTCGACAAAGTTTCAGGAAAAGCCAAGGAAAAGGAACGGATTGATGAATTGCTTGCTTCATTAGATATTCTCGATCTTCAAGACAAGTTTCCCCGCGATTTATCTGGTGGGGAACGTCAACGAGTAGCGATCGGCCGGGCGTTGTTTAATGACCCAAGCTTGATTTTGGCGGATGAACCAACTGCCAGCTTAGACACCGATCATGCGTATGAAGTGGTGAAGTTATTGGTGAAAGAAGCGCATGAGAAAAAGAAAGCGACAGTCATGGTCACTCACGACGAGCGAATGATCCAATGGAGTGATCGCATTTTCCGAATGGAAGATGGCAATCTGATCGAACAAAACGCCCCGTCAAGAGAAACTGCACAAGTCTGAGTGGAAAAGTAGAGGGATTTGTTTATAATAGAGGGAGTAGATTGCGAATGATGGAGGAGAATCCCTTGCCAAGTACAACATTTTTTCATTTAAAACAAGAGAAAAAAGAAAAAATCGATGCCGTGCTTTTAGAAGAATTCTTCAGCAAGCACATCAGTCAAGTCAAGGTCTCTGCCATCGTCGAAAAGTCGCACATTTCTAGAGGGGCCTTTTACAAGTACTTTCAAAACTTAGAAGATGCCTATGACTATGCGATCGCCGACTATTCAAACCAAATCCATTCCGCGATTTTTACGTTTATCAATCGCAACAAAAATGATTTTTTCAAAGGGATCGAAGAATACTTGGCTTGGTGCAGTCAATGGTCGCCTGAAGATGATCATTGGAAAATGATCCACTTATGTACCCAAAGCAATGCCTGGACGAAGCGCGATGCGATCCCTGACGATTCGCCCATGATTCGCCAGTGGTTGGAGCTGTTGGAAGAAAATCGCTTCACGATCCATGATACGCAAGAAGCTGTCAGTTTCCTTTATTTTATTATGGCGGTTGTGATGGATAGTCTGACAGATTTTATTTCGAATGAATGGACCGCAAAAGAGCTGATCAAAGATTTTCGCTATAAGGTGCAATGGATCAAGTATGGAATCAAAGAGGAAAATGACGAAGAATGAACACTTCGGCAAGAGGATGGAGCAAATGCCTCGCACGGCGGAGAAGTTCATTTACAAAGAAAGAGGTGCCCGACAACTGAAATAGTTGTCGGACACCTCTTTTTTGAGGGAATGATTATTTTTTATTTACACGTTTCGCAATGATCGGCAAGATCAAGCCAATCAAAAGAAAAGCGATTGGCGTAATGATATTTAAGGCCAATTGGAAGAACCAAGCTTGCGGATCTGCCGCATAATCAAGCTTAGGAACCATCCCTAAAATGCAGGCAAAGGCCGTGAACAAGAAGCACCATAAGCCGATCCCAAAGCCAACCTTGGTGTTTTTCACGAATTTATAATCGGAAGTAAAGCGATTGGCATGTTTGTTGACTAGCATAAAGGCTAAGAAGACCCATAAGTAACGCAATGGCATGACAACTGAATTCAAGTTCAGCAACCAACGATACAGTTCGGTCATATTGCCGATTCCTAGTGCTGGAATGATGATCAAAATGCTGACTAGGATACCAGTCATAATATACCCGTTTACTGGTGTTCCTTTTTTGTTTAGTTTTGCTAAGCCATTTGGTACAAATTCTGAATCAGCATCAGACAATAATATTTTCAATGGGGCATCAATTGAAAATGCCAAAGCAGAGATTTGCGCTAACGCATTGGCGATGGAATAAAGAATGACAAAGAAATTGCCGATTCCGTAGAAGTTTCCTAGTCGTTGAAAGGCTTCATAAGCGCCGTTGACCATCAAATCTTCTGGAATATGATTGGCATCAAAAAGCATCCCCATAGCAATCGAGCCGAGCAAGGCACATAACGCCACCATACCGGCTAAAAAGATCATGCCTTTTGGAAATTCTTTGGCAGTATTTTTTGTGTTGTTTACGTAAGGCGAGATTTTTTCACAGCCACCTACTGCAAATACCAGCATCGAGATCGTGGTTAAATAGGTAAAGTCAAATTTAGGGATATAGGTTGAAACAGATGACATGTTTGGTGTAGCAATTTCAGCACCAGTCATTGCTGGAGCAGTGACTGCTAAAAGAATAAAAAGAATCGACATCACGAACATGGCTGTTCCCGCGATGTTCCCAATCATTTTTAAGGTCGTCAATCCTTTAGAGGCAATCCATAAAAAGAATAGAAAAATAGCTAAACAAATCAACGAGACTTCCATGGAGCCCATCGTTGATACAAATGTACCATTTCCTTTAAATAACCAACTTAATGATACTAAGATTCCTTGGGGTTTTTGTGCCAAATAAGGCACGTGAACGACCCAATAAGTCCAAGCAGCAAAAAAAGCCAACCGTTTTGTTGAGGTTTCTTTGATCCATGAGGAGACCCCACCACTTGACTCTTTGAAGGTCGATCCTAACTGACCAACACTTAATGCATAGGGTACAAAATAAAGGGCCATAATTAATAGCCACGAAACAACAACAGTTAATCCTTGTTGAGCGTAGTTGTTTACAACATTTCCCAGTCCCCAAACAGAGACGAACGCCATCAGCGCAATATTATACCAGCGTAATTGTTTCTCATTCATCGCTTTCTCCTTCTTAAAATGATTTTTCTGACTGGTTAAAATAGAGCGTTTTTTGAAATTTAGTGAGAAAAAAATTTCTTTCCATAAGCGCTTGATCACGATCAAGTTTCTTATGCATTTTTTCACAAATGTCAAAGGTCAAATTGAATAAAAAAATTTCATTTGCTTCTTTTTATCCAGTCGTTGATTTTCCATAGTTAGGATAAACCTCTGAATTCTTTTGGTCAAGAAAAATTAAATTGTTATTTAAAAAAAATAATAAATTTCTGATGATAGCAAAAGCAAACATCATAATTCATTAATAATCTGAAAGAAATCCAACTACATTCGGTCAAGAGCATGGATGAAAGAGGGAGTGTTTCATTCAAATGAATGGACGTATAAAGATGGAAGAAACCCTTTCGAAAGGCTTTTCACTGGTGCTTTTAGGATAGATTTTTAAGCAAAGGAAACAGGAGAGTAGTCGTAGTTTTTTTGTTTTTTAAGAAAAATTTTACGCGAACATTCTTTCAAAGAAACACGAAAACAAAGTTAGCCGAATGCTTCGTTCCATCGAAATCAGTCGTTTTTTTTCGCCAATTTATAGGAGGTGGGTGTTATTCGCTCAAATACTGGCCATAAAAGCAGATAAAAGACGAAGTTTCCGCTGGCATGGAAGAAATCGAACAGTAGTCCTTGAAGGTAATAGGCAAGAAACGAAGGAAACTGATAAAGCCAAACCTCCATCAACGAAACGATCAAGCCATAAAGAAGTCCGCAAAGAAAGGCAAAGAAAGCTTGCAAGAAGCGGTTTTTCTTGATGATCGGTATTTTTCCAATCTGATGAAAAAGAACGATGGTGACAGTAAGTGCAGCCAATTGACTGATCGTCCAGGGACCCATGCCTAGATAGATATTTGTTCCGAGCAAACTTAATAAGGCAATCATCAACGCATCAGATAAACGGTAAGAAAAAGCCACTAAAAATAAAAGGGCACTCATAGGCTGAATGTTAGGGATAAAGACAAAAACTAACCGTCCAACGATACAAGCCGCAGTGATCAGTGCTAAATGAGAAATTCTTTGGATGGAAAATATCTTGGTTTGGGGAGGAAGCATGAAAATCGCCGTCTTTCTAATTGATAATCATTCTCATTATACATGGAAAATAATAAAATTCAAGATTGAAATACACATTATATAGTACGATAATAAAAAACGAGCACAATATGTTGTGTTTTAGAAGGTGAGGAAAAGAAATGGAATACAAAAAACAAACGATTGAGAAATTGAACGAGGATATCAAGTTGTTCCAAGAAGTTTCGGCGATCACACCAGAAATGACCCAAACATTTGAGGGAATCGCTCGTTTGATTATGCTGGATCGTTATTCATACAAGGATCAAACCCATCAAACATTGTGTAAGGATGATTTGGTGATTTTGACAACGAAAGCTGATCCTAAATATCCTGCGCGAGGAATCGGTGTGGTGAAAGCAATCGATGGGGAACTAGTCTCTATCGAAGTGGAAGAGGCCTATCGCTCAGCGTTAGAAGATATTGATGAACAAGCGAGTGGACTTGTTAAAAGAAGAAAAAGTGACATTGAAAAACCGTTAGAACTCTTTTTTGAGCAAGTGGCGCATCGTGTAGCCAAAGGGATTTCTGCCAACGAGGCCCATGACCAGGAGCGCTTCTTTGAGGCGTTTTACCAACAAATCGTGGCGCAAAACCTAATTCCCGCAGGCAGAGTACTTTATGGAGCAGGAACAAATTCTCAAGTTACCTACTTCAATTGCTTTGTGATGCCTTTCATCCATGATTCCCGAAAAGGGATTGCTGTTCATCGACAAGAAGTTATGGAGATCATGAGTCGAGGTGGCGGGGTTGGAACCAATGGGTCGACCTTGCGACCAAAATCAAGTGTGGTCCACGGTGTCAGTGGTCGGTCTTCTGGGGCAGTTTCTTGGTTGAATGATTTGGCAAACTTGACGAACCTTGTCGAACAAGGAGGTAGCCGCCGTGGAGCGCAGATGATTATGATGGCAGATTGGCATCCAGATATTTTTGCGTTTATTCTTTCTAAAATTCAAAATCCTGCTGTATTGCTTCACCTAAAAAAAACAATCACAAATGCGACGATCAAACAACTGATCAATGAAAAACTGCAATTTGACCCTCTGACAAAAATGGAAGAAAGAATGTTCACTTATCTAGCACAACTGCCTGAATCGTCAGATAAGGAACATAATGAAATGATCCAAAAGGCAAAAGAAAAATTGCGCATAGGTGGCAGCTATACGGTGAAAGAAAGTGATTTCTTAACTGGCGCGAATATCTCAGTCTGCTTGACAGAAGAATTCATGGAAGCAGTGAAGACAGATGGGTGGTATGAGCTACGCTTTCCAGATATCGACAATTATTTAGAAGCAGAAATGGCGCAATATGATGCAAAATGGGCTGAAGTCGGGGATGTGCGAGAATGGGCAGCTTCTGGCCATAAAGTCAAAACCTATCAAAGGATCAAAGCTCGTGAGTTATGGGAGTTGATTACTTTTTGTGCAACATATTCTGCTGAGCCTGGTATTTTCTTTATCGATAATGCCAACAAGATGACGAATGCTACAGCATACGGACAAAAAGTCGTGGCAACCAATCCGTGCGGTGAACAGCCCCTAACCCCTTATGCGGTCTGTAACTTGGCAGCCATCAATCTCGCAAACATGGCGGATCGCCAAAAGGGCACCGTTGATTTTGCCAAACTAAAAGAAACCGTGAAAACAGCGGTTCGTTTCCAAGACAATGTTATTGACGTAACGCCTTACTTTTTTGACAAAAATGAGCAGCAGGCGAAAGGGGAAAGACGTGTTGGATTAGGGATCATGGGCTTGGCAGATTTATTGATCTACTGCGGGAAAAAATACGGATCGGCAGAAGGAAATCAATTCGTTGATCAAATTTTCGAGGCAATGGCAGTCACTGCCTATGAGGCATCCATTGAATTGGCGAAAGAAAAAGGCAGCTTTCCCTTCCTGATTGGAAAAAATGACCAAGAGACGCAAGCGTTGCGGAAGAAATTTATCGATACAGGATACATGAAAAAAATGCCAGCGCACATCCGCGAAGGCGTGCTGCGATTCGGTATTCGCAACTCTCATCTTTTGACTGTTGCGCCAACAGGATCGACAGGCACGATGACGGGAGTTTCAACTGGTTTAGAACCTTACTACTCCTTTTCTTATTTTAGAAGCGGTCGACTAGGTAAGTTTATTGAAATCAATGCGGAAATCGTTGACGAATACCTGATGGATCATCCTGAACGAACCAAAGCGGAGTTGCCGGCATGGTTCATTTCCGCTATGGAGTTGACGCCCGAAGAGCATGTCGGTGTGCAATGCACCATACAACGCTGGGTGGATAGCTCCATTTCAAAAACGGTCAATGCACCAAAAGGATATACAGTAAGCCAAGTAGCCAAGGTTTATCGAGATCTTTATGAAGGAGGAGCCAAAGGAGGGACTGTCTATGTAGACGGCAGCCGAGATTCACAAGTACTTACCTTAGAAGCGGTTGAAAATGAGCTGACCGCACAAGTTGAACCGCTGTCTGTCGTTCAAGTAAATGAACCCGTCGCCTCTGGTGAAATCTGTCCCATCTGCCATGAAGGAACCATTGAGGAAATCGGTGGCTGTAGTACCTGCACAAACTGTAAAATCCAATTAAAATGCGGGCTCTAAGAAAAAACGAGATTGATAAAATAATTCTTATCCGCATATTGGATAGAAAAACGATTAGTATTTTGACTATTGGAGAGGAAGAAATAGATGAAAAAAGTATTTGTCGTATTCATGCTAGTGAGCACATTACTCGTCGCTACAGGATGCCAACAGGCAAGTGTAACGCCAGAAAGCACGCAGCAAAGTTCCTTGAAGCAAGAACAAGGAACAGCTACGATCGTCATCCAAAATCAAGAAGCTGTGACCTCAAAAGAAGTAACATTCCGAGAAAATGAGTCGCTGCTGGAAGTAATGAAAGAAAACTTTGCGATCAAAGAAAAAGATGGCTTTATCACCTCTATCGACGGCATCAGTCAAGATCAAAAAGCCAATCTATTTTGGGTCTATACCGTCAATGACGAAATGACCGATAAAGGGGCACAAGCGTTGTTTTTAAAGAACAATGACACCATCACATTTGATTTGAAAGCATTCTGATTTGCTTGATTCTAAGGATCTTTATTGGTGCAAAAGAACTTGCACATAAAGATCTTTATCTATAAAGATAGACCCTTGCGTTGATTTTGGAGGCAGTTTTGCATTCAAGTTCTATTCAAGAGTCTATTCCTGTTTTTCTATCATAGTTTGGAGTGGTGGCTTATTTTATTTTAAAATTGGAATAATAGAAATAAAGATACCATTACATACATAAGTTTTAGCCATGATGTTTCTTTCGTATTTTGGCTTTCGTTCCTATTTTTTGTAGAAAATAATTTTTTTATAGTAGAGTGGAAATGGACAAAAATTTGATTTATCCGTTAGCTTAAGTGGCTAACGCTTCTATTCTCTAATATATGGTTTTACTTACTATTTTTCTTGCGATTGTTTCCCAATCTGCTTGTTGTTCATAAAAACAATGTTATCATTGTATCATCAGATGTGGGTGGCGAACAGTGGTCTAAAACATGAGCGTTGATTACAAATAAGATTTTTTCGTTCTCGTTGTTTATTGATCAGAAAAGGTAGGAGGAGAATAATGGTTGAGGTACTTTTGATGTGTGGCGTTAGTGGTGCAGGCAAAACCACTTACTCAAAACAAAAAGAGCAAGAAGGCTATGTAAGATTAGCAATAGATGAATTGATTTGGGAAGACTATGGCGTTTATGGTGTTGATTACCCTTCGGAGAAATATGCAAAAGTTTCTTCATTATCTTCAGTTAAATTGAAAGAGCTTACAGTAAAGGCTGTTCAAGAAGGAAAAAACGTAGTTGTCGATTCTAGTTTTTGGGCTAAAAGTCACCGAGACGCTTATAGAGAACTACTGGCAGCATATGATGTGACGATTAAAGTAATCTATCTAAAAGCTGATTATGATACTTTACGAAAACGATTAGCGATCAGAAATAAAGTCCAAACTGCAAATTCCGCTTTTCCTATTACAGAAGAAATCCTTCAACGGTTTTTTTCAGGATTCGAAGAACCGGTAAATGAAGATGAGGTAGTGATCGAGCAAAAGAATATATGAAGTAGCATCAAAACGTTTTTTACTCTTTTTCAATACAATTAGTCTTATTACTGTGCAGGACACGAAGGACAGTCATGCTAGAAGCAAAATAGTGATTGGCAATTTCTTTTCTTGTTGCATTTTTCAATAGAAGAAATAATTTAGCGGTGACCACCCCAAATGAAGAATAAGAGCAGCTATTACGAAATTTGTATCCAATTGCTGATGAGAGGAATTAGATCAGCCAAAATTGTAAAAGAGGGTAAGAAATAGGAGAACTATTTTAAAAAGACGATCGTCCCCTCAGAACCTTCAGAATGCAAATAGAATAAAATCAATTGATTGTATAGGTGAGTTATGAAAGTTCAGTATAAACTAATTTATCTTTTTATATTATTTATTTTGATAGGGTTAGTTATAATTGGAGATCCTACAGATATTTTTTATTTAGTGTTAAATTTTTCTCTTCCTGTGTTATTTATAGTTTTTAGATTGTTTTTTTCTGATGTGAAAAACAGGAAATTGTTTTGGCAAAAAAGGTCCCATACTTTGGAGAGCAAAGAAGAAAAATAAATAAAAACATTTTAAATCTATTTTTTATAATAGGATTAGTATGGTTTATGTATTTAGTTTATCAATACCTGAATTAAAAAAACAAGGGACATGACATAGGTTAACTAGTTATGCTCCTTGTTTTATGGTATTACGATAATTAGTGTTAGTGTAATATCCATGGATTTTTTGAAGAATATATGGAGATAATATAAGTAGGGGTTCGCGCCACGATTTACCTGTTCATTGGGTGTCAAACCCACTGACTAAAAGTTAGGTAATTTGAAGAAGTAAGATTTCTTATGCGAAAAATAAATTTATTTATGAGTATAGTAAGTGAAAATAGCGTTCAAATAGAGTATAATATGAGTATAAAAAACTCTTTTTGGGGGTGCGTTATGAAGAAGGAAAAAGAAAGAATTCAGATTGCGGTTGAAAAAGATCTAAAAATGGAAGCAGAAGATATTTTACATGATTTAGGAATGAATCCCACTACGGCAATTACTATTTTTTATAAACAAGTCATAGAAAAAGGGGGATTACCCTTTGAGGTAAAACTTTCTGAACAAACAAAGCAAGCTAGGCGAATTGCTAAGTTAGCGAAAAAATCTACTAATGTGACGAGGATAGATGATAATAAGGCTTTCGAGGCTTGGTTGGATGAAGATGAATAAAATAGTTTCAATGTATGTGGCTTATGTGGGTAAACCAGAAGGAAAAAGACGACCAGTTTTGATTATTGAGAATAGTGAAAATGAAGTTCTTTTTTATGCGATTACAAGCAAGTTTGAACACAAATCAGAGCACATAAAAAAGCTTTATTTTCATATCAATGATTGGCAAGATTCAAATTTAAAAAAAGAGTCTTGGATTGACACAGGAACGTTATTCGTTCTTTCCAAAGAAAAAATAGATTTTAAATATAAAGATATAGGGGAACTATCTCAGAAAGATTTGAATCGTTTAGAAGAGTTTCTTAAGGATCGCTCTTAGAAGAATGAACAGCATTAAAAATACACTACCTTTTCATTTGGACTAGGTAGTGATTTTTTTGATTTCATATCTAATTTGTAGTGGTAATAGTGAGAAAAAAATTACTGTAAAGGTTTTTGAACTAGCGAAGCACTCACTGAATTTATACAGAAGCTATTACTTCCACAAATTATCTGACTCAGTTAATTTATGGAAAAACGAAGCATTTCACGTGCAAAGAGTTCAGTCATCTCGTAGAAAAAAACTTTTCGAAAAGCATAGCTCTTACATACATCATTTAATAAGAAACTTTTTTACAGCAAGGCATTTCTTCTTATTCACTTGGCAATAAATTAATTATAAACAAAAAAATGGAACAGCATAAATGTTTTCGAAATGCTTTCGCACCAACATTTACCTGTTCCGTGGGTTTGGCACCCAATGGGCCGTGAGGGGCTCGAACCCGCGACCCGCTGATTAAGAGTCAGCTGCTCTACCAACTGAGCTAACGGCCCGTACCAAAAGTACTTCATTATCTTAGCACTCCATTGTTGAAAAATCAATCATTCTTTTGAAAAAAATATGCGCTTTTTTCAGTTGAGAAACTGGCGTCATCTTAATAAAACACCATTTGTTTCCCAAATTCAAATGATAGGAAATTCTTAAAAGATTGATCAGATTGCTTTAAAAACTCAGAAAACCGTGATAAAATGTATCTAGTTATCAAAACTAGATGATTAGTTTGTGATAATCTAACCTTCTGTTCGTCAAAATGGAGGATGACATGGAAAAACTACAAGCAGACATGAAAAATTGGGGCAATTCATTGCTGAAATTCCATCTACCGAGATGGGAAGAATTGCCAACGCTGGAACTGTATATGGATCAGGTAATCACATTGATCGATCAATATTTATCGCCGGTGATCCAAACGGAAAAGCATCCGCTATTGACCTCTTCCATGGTCAATAATTATGTCAAAAAAGGGATGATTCCAGCACCAGAGAAGAAACGTTACAATCAAAAGCATCTCGCATTTTTGATTGCGATCACGATGCTCAAGCAAGTGCTGACGATTCCTGAAATAAAGACGGGGATCCTTTTTCAAGGGGAAGTTGTCGGCATCAGAAATGCCTACAATGTATTTTGTGAAGAACAAGAAAAAGCGATCCACCTTGTCGGCAAAGAAGCGATGGGAGAACCCGAACAAATGACGTCGGAACCGATCCCAATTGAATTAGTAGCCATGAAAGGTGCGACGCGTTCCTTTGCCAACAAACTATTGGCAGAAAAAACGATTGAATTAGAAGTCATTTATTTAGACACACATAAAGGAGAAGCCCATGAATAAAGAGAAAATTGCCCTATTAGTTGATTCAGGTACCGATGTTCCCGCACAGATCATGGAGCAATACGGCATGTATATGCTGCCATTGCAAATTATCTACAAGGATCGGACCTATACTGATAAAGTTGATATTACTGCGGAAGAAATCTACGAGCGCTTGCCGCAAGAGATCCCTAGTACCTCGTTACCTGACGGTGCTGCGATTGGGGAAATCTTTGATCGGATCAAAGCCGATGGGTATGAGAAAGTCTTTGCCGTAACCATCTCCAGCGGATTGAGCGGAACGTTTAACGTCGTTCGCCTGTTAGGTGAACAACGGACGGATCTTGAGGTTTTCGTGCTTGATACGAAAAATATCGGAATCGGTGCAGGGCTGCAAGCGATTCGTGCAGCAGAACTGTTAGAAAAAGGCGTGACTTGGGAAGAACTGCGGGCACAATTAACGAGTGAAGTGCCGAAAAACAAAGTCTTTTTCAACGTAGCTACCTTAGAGTATTTACAAAAAGGCGGCCGCATCGGTCTGGTTGCATCCATCTTAGGCAATGCCTTGAAATTGAACCCAATTATCTCTTGTAATGAAGAAGGGATCTACTATACGGTCGCAAAATCTCGTGGACGGAAGAAAAGCTTGGACAAAACCGTTGACTTGATCAAGCAATTCATCGGTGATCATCGCCATGTGCGTTTAGCTGTGGCGCAAGGTGATGCACTGCAAGAAGCCAAAGAAATGAAAGCACGATTAGAAGCCGAATTTCCTAAGGTCAAAGAAATCTTATTTGGACAAATTTCTCCCGCATTAGTCGTCCACACGGGTCCTGGGTTGTTAGGGATCGGTATCCAGCTTTTAGAAGAGTAAAAAAGAAAGGCCCCTTGCCTTTCTTTTTTTTGTGCTTTCCTTAAGAATGAGGCTGCGGTTTTTGGGAAAGATGAAAAGCCCGTTTAAATAATGTATAATAAGTAAGAAACCAAAAAAAATTGAGGTGACATTTTTGAAAAAGATCCTAGTCGTGGACGATGAGAAACCAATTTCTGATATCGTCAAATTTAATTTAACCAAAGAAGGATATGAAGTATATACCGCCTATGATGGAGAAGAGGCATTAGAAAAAGTAGCCGAGGTCGATCCTGATCTGATTTTGCTTGATTTGATGCTGCCAAAAATGGATGGGTTGGAAGTTGCACGGGAAGTGCGCAAAACCCATGACATGCCGATCATCATGGTCACAGCCAAAGATTCTGAAATCGATAAAGTACTAGGCCTCGAGCTTGGTGCGGACGATTATGTAACCAAACCATTTTCAAACCGGGAATTGGTGGCCCGCGTCAAAGCCAATCTGCGTCGCGGCTCGGCAGCTGCGAAGGAAGCAGACGATAACGCCAACAGCGAATTAACGATTGGTGATTTAACCATTCATCCTGATGCGTACATGGTCACTAAAAATGGTGCAGCCATCGAATTGACGCACCGAGAGTTTGAATTGATGCACTACTTGGCAAAACATCTTGGTCAAGTGATGACCCGGGAGCATTTATTGCAAACGGTTTGGGGTTATGACTACTTTGGTGATGTTCGGACCGTTGACGTGACGGTGCGTCGTTTACGTGAAAAAATCGAAGACAGCCCGAGCCATCCAAATTATTTGGTTACTCGTCGCGGAGTGGGCTATTACTTGCGGAACCCAGAACAGGAATAAGCTATGAAAAATAAAGTTCGCTTTTTTCAATCGGTGAACTTCAAAATCGCCCTGACTTTTATCTTGATCTTATTGATTGCGATCCAGATTATCGGGGCGTATTTTATTCGCGAATTGGAAAGAACAACGGTCGATGCCTTCAAACGCGACATGGAGGCACGTGCCAGCACGTTAGTGGTAACATTAGGCTCTGAATTGAGTCGCATGGATAATGATGACGGTTTAGATTGGGATTCCATGAATGCTTCCTTGAATCGAATCTTAACGAGTACCAACTCATCGGAAATTTTGGAGATGCGGGTGGTGGATGAGCAAGGGATCATTCGTGCAACCACCAATATCAATGATCGTGGCTCGGTGGGAGAAAAAAATGATTACCGTGATTACGATACGAACCGCAGTGAAGTCCTCTATGATGAATCCAGCGGCCAGCGGGTGTTCAATATCGTGCAGTCGATCCAATCACCGACAGGGGATACCGTTTTAGGAACCCTTTATTTACGGAGCAATCTTGAGTCAAAATACAATGAAGTCAGTACGACTGCGGTCATTTTTGTGACAGCCTCGCTGATTGCGGCAGTGATTTCGATCATTGTGGCACTATTGGTCTCTCGTTCCATCACCCAACCGATCGGAGAGATGCGCGAACAAGCGATTCGCATCGCCAAAGGAGATTATAGCCGCAAGGTCGCGATTCATGGAAAAGATGAATTGGGGCAACTGGCGGAGACCTTTAATCAACTAGGAGAACGAATCGAAGAGACTCAAGAGGCGATGGAATCTGAGCGAAACCGCTTGGACAGCGTCTTGACTCACATGACAGACGGCGTTGTTGCCACCGACCGACGAGGCAAAGTCATTACCATCAATGAGATGGCGATGTCCTTGTTAAATGTCAGCAACGAAGAAGCGATCGGGCAGTCGATTTTGACGTTATTGGAAATCGATGAAGAATACACGTTACGAAAGCTTTTGGAAAATCCTGAAGACATGCTGTTGGAGCGTCCTAGCAATGATTTGACGGGAACAAATATGATTTTGCGCATCGATTTCTCCATGATTCGTCGGGAGTCTGGCTTTATTTCTGGGTTAGTTGCGGTGATGCACGATGTTACAGAGCAAGAAAAAAATGAACAGGAACGGCGAGAGTTCGTTTCCAACGTTTCTCATGAGTTACGGACACCATTAACGAGTATGCGCAGCTACATCGAAGCGTTGAGTGAGGGTGCTTGGAAAGACCCAGAAATTGCGCCGAACTTTTTGAAAGTGACGTTGGATGAAACGGATCGAATGATTCGGATGATCAATGACTTGTTGAGTCTGTCGCGGATGGATAGCGGCAATTCGCAACTGCAGCTGGAATACATCAACTTCAATGAGATGGTCAATTTCGTGTTGGATCGTTTTGACATGATGGTGACGAATGAAAGCAAAAAATACTTGATTCGTCGGGAGTTCACTAAACGAGAATTGTGGGTGGAAGTCGACACCGATAAAATGATCCAAGTGATCGATAACATCATGAATAATGCCATCAAATATTCGCCAGATGGCGGGATCATTACGGTGAAATTGATGGAGACCCATAACAACATCGTACTTAGCATCAATGACCAAGGACTAGGGATTCCGAAAAAAGATCTCACGAAGATCTTTGATCGTTTTTACCGAGTCGATAAAGCTCGTGCCCGTCAGCAAGGAGGTACTGGCTTAGGATTGGCGATTTCACGAGAAGTCATCAAAGCTCATGGCGGTGCGATTTGGGCGGAAAGTCGAGAAAATCGCGGGTCAACATTTTACATCATGTTGCCGTATGAACCGTATGAGGAGGATTGGTGGGTATGAGAATCTCAGAAAAAATCATTCGTGTAGGCTTGATCGTAATGATCGCCTTGAGTTTTTATTTCTCCTATATGATTTGGCTGAATCCGACTGGGTTCAACAATGCCAGCACGGAAACAGATACCGGCGTCAATCCTTCGGTTCAAACCTACAAACAAAAAAGCGATTTGTTTTTGCCCCTGTATTTGACTTGGAATGACGAGGACGCGATCAAAGAAACCAACTCTGAAGCGGTGATTCGAGAGATCCAAGAGGTGATCAATGAGGCAACGATCAGTGATTTGACGCTGCGGACCTATGGCGAGGAACAAGCTTTTTCAAAAGCCCAAGAAGTCAATCAAGGGGTGTCCTTAAACTACTATACGACGTTTTACTTGAAAGATTATGAGAAAACCTTTGAAAAAGAGCTGTCCTTAGAGGACGAAAGTGAAACAGAGGATTTTCCGTTTTCCCGCATCCAGTTTGACCTTGAAGAAAACACGATCCAATTTGTTGATTTTACCCATCAACGAGTGGTGCGAGGCAAAATCGACTGGGACAAAACCCAAGTAAAACACTTACTAGCAGACAACCCTCGGGAATGGACGACAATGGTGGCAGATGAAGAACGATCCAGCAAGCAATATTATACGCAGGATTCGATCAAGCTGAAAAAATACAGCTACTATTCTTCGACCCAATCTCAGAGCTTGTTTCGAGAAGCCTTTTTCAGCAATCCTAAAAACGTCAAGATCAATGATGAAAGTGTCGATACCTACTATTATGAAGGTGGGCAAAACATGACGGTCTTGCAAGATCAGCAGCAAGTCAAGTTTGAAACCACCACAGATGGTTCCGATGAAACGGACCTGGCGATGTTGAGTGCGGATTATATTATTCGTTTAGGCAACAATTTTGGGACGATCCGCTATTTTGATCAACAAGATAAGCACTTGGATTATCGGGTTTTCGTTGAAGGCTATCCAGTCTTTAGTACGGGTGGTCAAGGGGTGATCAGTGTGGCTTTTTCAGAAAGTGGTCAGACCGGCAGTCGGGAAATGACGATTTCTGCCAGTTTGAACGCGATTCAAGTGCCGATTCCTTCTGAAACCGAGATTGAATTACCCTCTAGTTTGTCGGTCAAAAATGAGCTGATTGCGGCAGGGGCTGATCCTGAATTATTGCAACAGATCATCGTTGGCTATCAATGGGGGGAGATCAAAGATGCACCACTCGTTGATTTGACGCCTGCTTGGTATGTCAATTATGACTCGTCTTGGATCAGTTATGATGCATTAATGACAAAATTAGCAGAAACGGAGGAGAATTAATTGGATTTTAAACGAATCGAATGGATTTTTTTCCTCGCTTTTCTTGGTCTGAACGTCTTTTTATTCAATGTTTACAGTGAGGCTCGCAGCGAGCATCAGATGGTTTCACAATCAAACCAAACGATTCCTATCGAACAACGCCTCGAGTCTGAGGACATTCGGTATTCTGGCGAATTATCAGATGAGGTCTTGAGTGGCTATTATTTGAGCGGTGAACAGACGGATTTTGATGTGGAGCTACGAAATCCGCAACTCAATACGCAGTTCAAAAGAGGGTCGACGGTCAAAGGTCAGCAGTTGATCCATGTCTCAACCAATGGCTTTTACATCAGTGATGATTCCCAAACGGAAGAAACCGTCAATGGTTTTTTGCAACGAAAAGATCAAGTCCTGTTTGGGGATGAATATGACTATTTGGAAAACCTCTCTGTCTTGAACGCCAATCATCCGACCGTGGTGGCGGTTCAATCCTATGAAGGCATTCCTTTCAATGACAGCTCAAGTCGAATCGATATCACCTTAGAACAAACGGATGATCTATTGCAGATTGCTCGTTACACACAAACACATATCTCCAATATTACGCCTCTAAGGGAAAAGATGACGGTCTATTCAGAAAAAGAAGCAGTAAATACGCTTTATCTAAACAACAAGCTGCCGAGTCACTCGAAAATTCTCTGGACGGAATTAGCCTATACGATGATTTTGAAGGTTAGGGAAAAAAATGTGTACATTCCTGCATGGTTTATTGCGTTCCAATTAGATGGCGATGACACCATCCAAATCGAAACGGTCAATGCCTTTAGCAATCGGATCATCACGAATAATGCCGTTCAAAAGGTAGAAAATCCATAAAAAAGCGGGTATAATGGAACTCGTTGAAACAACCAGAGAGGAAGTCACGTAAACCATGATGAAGGAAAATGCCTTTCAAGTAAGTATTCTAGCCAGCGGAAGCTCAGGAAATTCGCTCTATATCGAAAGCAATAAAAAGCGGATCTTAGTGGATGCCGGTTTGAGCGGCAAGAAGATCACTTCATTATTGGATGAAGTAGGGCGTAAACCAGAAGATTTGGACGCCATTCTTGTGACCCACGAACATCGAGATCATATCCACGGTGTCGGAGTACTGGCGCGAAAATACAAACTTGATGTCTATGCGAATACAAAAACATGGCAAGCGATGGATCCAATGATCGGTAACGTCGCTGTCGAACAAAAACATATCTTTGAAATGGGAAAAGTGCTGACCTTGGGTGACTTGGACATTGAAAGCTTTGGCGTCTCTCACGATGCTGCAGCGCCGCAATTTTATCGTTTCCATAAAGACGGCAAATCATTCGTGATGTTGACGGACACCGGTTATTGCAGCGATCATGTGCGAGGCATTATCAAAGGCGCCGATGCGTACCTTGTGGAAAGCAACCATGACCTAGAAATGCTGCGAATGGGCCCTTACCCATGGAGCCTCAAACAGCGAATTCTTGGAGATCGTGGTCACTTATCGAATGAAGATGGCGCTCTGGTCATGACGGATATCTTGACCGACAATACCAAACGGGTCTATCTTGGTCATTTAAGTAAAGAAAACAACTTGAAAGAGTTGGCGCACTTAACGATGGTCAACACCATGAAAGAACATGATCTAGGTGTTGGAGAAACATTTGAAGTCTATGATACCGATCCTGACAAAGCGACGGAGTTATTTGCAATCTAATCGATCAACAAAGGATAAAATTGTCGGGTGGAGGCAGCAGGTATGTTTGATGAAGAAAAAATCAAGCGTCTGAACGAGCTTGAAATGGCTGTTTATAAGTACATTGTCCAGCATTTTGAAGAGATCGATCAACTGACGATCCGCGAATTGTCAGCTGCATGCCATGTCTCGACCTCGACGATTTTACGATGTATCACGAAATTAGGCTATCGCGGGTATTCAGAGTTAAAGTATGCGATCTGTCAAAAAAAGGAACAAGATGCACGAGCGTTTGATCTTTTCTATGATGCAACGATCCAAGTCAATACATTCTTAAAAAAAGTCAATAATGAAGATTACCGTAAGTTTATCCAGCCAGCGGTAGAACTTATTCTTTCCGCACGCCATGTGACGTTTTCAGGTATCGGCACAAGTGGCATTCTTGGCACCTATGGCAGCCGCTATTTTGCTAATTTAGGCATCAATGCCTATAGCATCGTCGATCCCTTTTTGCCAGTACCGCCTCGTGGGATGGAAAATACGTTAGCGATCATTTTATCAGTTTCGGGGGAAACCATTCAAATGATCAAGCAAACGGAGGACTTCAAACGGTATGGGGCAAAAGTACTCAGTATCACCAATGATGAAAAATCGACGATCGCCCAAATGGCAGATTACAATATTTCCTACTATATGCCCGTCGTCAGTGGGGGAAAAGAAGTCGATTTGAACCTGACGACGCAAGTCCCGGTGATTACACTGATCGAACTTTTAGCCCATCAAGTCTACAAGCAAATCTAAGTGATCGTAAAAAAACAGCTTCGGCTGTTTTTTTTGTTGGAACATGTTTCATAACTTAGAAAAGCTATAGGCAAGGGGAATATTATCCATTAAGATTTGTTTGTAAGCGAATTCACTGGCCAGTGGATAGAATTTTATTTTAGGAGTGATGTGAGATGAACGAATGGATCAATGAGAAATTATTACCCCCAATATTAAAATTTGTCAATACGAAAGCAATCACTGCATTAAGAAACGGTATGCTCTATACGATGCCCTTTTCAATCGTAGGATCGATTTTCCTATTATTAGCAAACTTTCCCGTCCAGTCGATTGCGGATTGGGTAACGAATAGCGGCTTAGGTGAATACTTCAACCAAGCCTATGGCGCCTCTTTTGCAATTATGGCCTTTTTCGCCGTAATGGGCATCGCCTATTCATATGTAAAAGCAGAAGGTTACGAAGGACTCCCTGCAGGAATGATTGGTTTAGTTATTTTCTTATTAACTATGGAGTCAAGTGTGACGGATGCTGAAGCAAATGTGACCATCGCAAATGTCATTGATAAGACGTGGACCGGTGGACAAGGAATGATCAGTGCCATCTTAGTGGGACTTTTTGTGGGTTGGGGCTATACGTGGTTCTTGAAACGCGACATCCGAATCAAACTGCCAGAGCAAGTACCCACCAATGTCGCAAACTCATTTACAGCATTGATTCCAGCCGCTGTTTTGACGACCATCGCATTAGGCATTTATATTTTCTTTGATAAAGTTTTTCAAACAACCGTGGTCGAATGGATCTACACTGTGATTCAAAGTCCAATGCAAGGGGTGACGGATTCCCTTGGTGGCGCAATGATGCTAGGCTTCTTAGTGCCATTTTTGTGGTTCTTTGGGGTTCATGGTTCGACGATCGTGGGCGGGATCATGGGACCAATTTTACAAGCCAATTCACTAGCCAATACGGCTATTCTTGAATCTGGTAAAGCATTGACATTAGAAAATGGCGGACACATCGTGACCCAGCAGTTTTTGGATCAATTTATGACGGTAACTGGCGCAGGAATGACGATTGGGATCGTGCTATACATGGTGGCTTTTGCCCGTTCGGCGCAGTTCAAACAATTAGGACGTCTTTCCTTGATCCCGGCATTCTTTAATATCAATGAACCAATTATTTTTGCGACACCGATCGTCATGAACCCAATCATGGTATTACCATTTATTTTGACACCGATGGTTTCAGGCGTGATCACGTATTTTGCACTTTATACCGGTATCGTACCGCTATTTACTGCTGTGCAAGTTCCCTGGACGACTCCGCCGATCATTTCAGGTTTTCTAGTAGGTGGCATTCGGACCGCTATTTTACAATTTGTTGTTTTAGCAATCGGCTTCTTTATTTACTATCCTTTCATTCGTAAGGTCGATAGTTTGAACTATAAACAAGAAACAGAGATCGTTTAATACCAAGGAAGCAGGTTGAATAGAAATGAATAAACTAAGAAGCGATTTTTTATGGGGTGGCGCAATCGCTGCTCACCAATTGGAAGGCGGCTATCGTGCGGGTGGAAAAGGCGTGAGTGTCGCTGATGTCATGACTGTCGGAGGCAACGGAATTCCTCGCCGAATCACGGAAGGTATCCAACCGGGCGAAAGCTATCCCAATCATGAAGCGATCGATTTTTATCATCGGTATCCTGAAGACATCAAGCTTTTTGCCGAATTAGGGTTGAAGTGCTTCCGAACATCGATTGCCTGGACCCGTATTTTTCCAAAGGGGGATGAGCGCGAGCCGAATGAGGAAGGCCTGGCCTTTTATGATCAATTATTCGATGAGTGTTTACGCTATGGCATTGAGCCAGTCATTACCCTGTCTCACTTTGAAATGCCTTATCGTTTAGTGACCGAATACGGAGGTTGGCGTAACCGTAAGTTGATCGATTTGTTTGTCCGCTTTGCAGAAGTTTGTTTTACGCGCTATCAAAAGAAAGTGAAGTATTGGATGACCTTCAATGAAATCAATAATCAAGCAAACTATAAAGAAGATTTTGCGCCATTTACCAATTCTGGTCTGTTCTTTACGGAAGGAGAAGACCGAGAAAAAGTCATGTACCAAGCAGCTCATTACGAGCTCGTTGCCAGTGCAAAAGCGGTGGCGCTAGGACATGCAATCAATCCTGCGTTTCAAATCGGATCGATGATCGCGATGTGCCCAATCTATCCGTATTCTTGCGATCCCAAAGACATGATGGCAGCTACGGTGGCCATGCAACGGCGCTATTGGTTTTCAGATGTTCATGCCCGTGGGCACTATCCGAGTTATATGCGCAGCTATTTTGAAAGAAAACAATTTGATTTAGATATCATCCCTGAAGATGAAGCAGCTTTGGCAAAAGGTTGTGTTGACTACATTGGTTTTAGCTACTATATGTCTTTTGCGATCAAAGGCAAGGAGAATGATCCAACCTATGACTATGATGAGAGCCAAGATCTGGTGGACAATCCTTATGTCGATGCTTCTGAATGGGGCTGGCAGATTGATCCCGTAGGCTTGCGCTATGCCATGAACTGGTTTAACGAACGCTACGAATTGCCGCTTTTCATTGTAGAAAATGGCTTTGGTGCGGTGGATACGGTGGAAGAGGATGGACAGATCCATGATGACTACCGTATTGACTACCTGAAAGCCCATATCGAAATGATGAAAGAAGCAGTAGCTTATGATGGCGTCGACTTATTAGGTTATACACCGTGGGGCATCATTGATTTGGTTTCTGCGGGGACAGGGGAAATGAAGAAACGCTATGGTGTGATCTATGTGGACAAAGACAATGAAGGAAATGGAACCCTTGCTCGTCAGAAGAAAGATTCATTTGCATGGTATCAGCAAGTGATTGCGTCCAATGGCACGAAGGTCTAAAGAAAAAACGTTACGCAAAATTTCTGCGTAGCGTTTTTTCTTTAGGGCATTTGGATATAGCCGTAATGAAGCAATAACTGAATAATAATAACTAAAGTGTTCATTCCCACATGGGTGATCATGGAAGTCCAAATACTGCCGGTCAAAGCATAAAGCCCAGAAAAGAACAGTCCTAAGAAAATATAGACTAAGAGATGATTGTCATTGTGGGCAAAGGCAAAGGCTACGGCGCTGACCACTACACCAACCCAAACATTGCTGTATTTCCCAATGATGCCAACTAAGGCTCTGCGGAAGACAAATTCCTCCATAATTGGCCCACCGACCATTGCTGCGAGAGCAAAGAGTGGGTTTTGCACCACGATGGCAATGATGTTTTCGGTATTTTGCGAAGCGCTGACTTCTCCGAAAAAGGATTCGATAAAGATGGCTAGATTTTGCAACAAAATCGCTGCGACAATGCCGGTTAGCCCGTAAATAAGAATCGCTGAGACTTTGGTTTTTTTGTGTTCAAACGATAGCGGTTCTGTTTGTTTGAAATACAAGAAAAACATGATCGCTGCACCAGCTAAGTAACCGATCGTTGTTGCTGCTACTTGATGTCCGCTAGGGACGAAGGCGATCGGTAGAAAAAAGACGATGCCGTAAGTAAGAATCGTGGACAAAGAATATTTTGATAAAGACATAGTTGTTTCCTCACACTCCTTTGCTTCATTATAGACTAGGTTGCTTCTAGAAACAAAAAATCCTACTATATTTATCAATCAATTAGAAATGCAAAAAAAATTTAGCAAAAGGCTTGCAAAAATTTGGGAAAATGAGTAATATTGAAACTGTAAGTTAGCACTCGATACAAGAGAGTGCTAATGCTAAATTCTATAACATTCATTGGAGGGATTTATCGTGTTAAGACCATTAGGTGATCGTGTGATTATCGAAGTCGCAAAAGAAGAAGAAAAAACTGTAGGCGGAATCGTGCTTGCATCAGCAGCAAAAGAAAAACCACAAACGGGTACCGTTATTGCAGTCGGCGAAGGACGCACGCGCGAAAACGGTGAAAAAGCTCCTGTTGCTGTCAACGTTGGCGAACAAGTAATGTTCGAAAAATACGCTGGCACAGAAGTGAAATATGAAGGAACAGAATATTTGATCGTTGCTGCAAAAGATATCATTGCAGTAGTAGAATAAGAAAAATAAAAAATACTTGAGGTGATGAAATCATGGCAAAAGAAATCAAATTTGCAGAAGACGCACGCGCAGCAATGCTTCGTGGGGTAGATAAATTAGCAGATACAGTAAAAGTAACCTTAGGCCCTAAAGGTCGTAACGTGGTTTTAGAAAAATCTTACGGTTCACCATTGATCACAAATGACGGTGTAACGATCGCTAAAGAAATCGAATTAGAAGATCATTTTGAAAACATGGGCGCAAAACTTGTTTCTGAAGTCGCTTCAAAAACAAACGATATCGCTGGTGACGGAACAACGACTGCTACGTTATTGACACAAGCAATCGTTCGTGAAGGATTGAAAAATGTCACCGCTGGTGCGAACCCATTAGGTATTCGTCGTGGGATCGAAATGGCAACAAAAGTGGCTGTAGAAGAGCTACACAACATTTCATCAATCGTTGATTCAAAAGAAGCAATCGCACAAGTTGGTGCTGTTTCTTCTGGTAGTGAAAAAGTTGGTCAATACATCGCTGATGCGATGGAAAAAGTCGGCAATGACGGTGTTATCACTATTGAAGAATCAAAAGGGATCGAAACAGAATTAGATGTTGTGGAAGGAATGCAATTTGATCGTGGTTACTTATCACAATACATGGTAACTGACAACGATAAAATGGAAGCAGCGTTAGAAAATCCATACATCTTGATCACTGACAAAAAAATCTCTAACATCCAAGATATCTTGCCATTGTTAGAACAAATCTTACAACAATCAAAACCATTATTGATCATCGCTGATGACGTTGATGGCGAAGCATTACCAACACTTGTATTGAACAAAATCCGTGGAACATTCAATGTTGTTGCAGTGAAAGCACCAGGATTTGGTGACCGTCGTAAAGCAATGCTAGAAGACATTGCGATCTTAACTGGTGGTACAGTGATCACTGAAGACTTAGGTCTTGAGCTGAAAGATGCAACCATCGATAACTTAGGTCAAGCAAGCAAAGTGGTTGTGGATAAAGACAACACAACAATCGTTGAAGGTGCTGGTGAAAAAGAAGCAATTGACGCACGCGTTCAATTGATCAAAAACCAAATCGCTGATACAACTTCTGACTTTGACTGTGAAAAACTACAAGAACGCTTAGCAAAACTTGCTGGTGGGGTTGCAGTGATCAAAGTTGGGGCACCAACTGAAACTGAATTGAAAGAATTGAAATTACGTATTGAAGATGCATTGAATGCAACACGTGCCGCTGTTGAAGAAGGCATGGTCTCAGGTGGGGGAACTGCCTTAGTGAATGTCATCAACAAAGTTGCAGAAATCGAAACAGATGGCGATGCAGCAACAGGTGTCAAAATCGTTTTACGTGCCTTAGAAGAACCAGTTCGTCAAATCGCTGAAAATGCAGGCTACGAAGGTTCAGTTATCATCGACAAATTGAAAAACGCTGACTTAGGCGTTGGTTTCAATGCAGCAACTGGCGAATGGGTAAACATGCTAGAAGCTGGGATCGTTGACCCAACAAAAGTGACGCGTTCTGCATTACAAAACGCAGCTTCTGTTGCCGCATTATTGTTAACAACTGAAGCAGTCGTTGCCGACAAACCAGAACCAGCAGCGCCAGCAGCTCCTGCAATGGACCCATCAATGGGTATGGGCGGCATGATGTAAGCAAGCCTTGAGAACTCCTCTTTTGAGGGGTTCTTTTTTTGTGCGATCTAAAAATGCTTCAACACAGAAAAAGACAAAAAACCTTTCTTCTTAGTATTCTAAGCACCAAAGAATTGGTTCATTGCTTGAATAAAAGGAGAAAGGATTGGTAGATATAAGCTATCTATTTGTCTTGTAAAGGCAGCGTGTTTTCTAAGGGACGTCAATTACAACCGTTCCCAAAATCCCTGCGCAAAACCAGTAATAAATTCGTAGAGAGCCGGCAGTATCACCGAAATACATAAAACGACAAAGACCATTTTCTGAACAGCAGTTAATTGTTTGAGGAAATGGTTTTTTGTGAACAATAAATACGCGATACAGATAACGGCAAGCAGCTGCAATAGATCAAATAAAATGGACAAGAAAATCACCTTTTCTGATTAGATTGAATGGACGATAGAATGATGGATTCTCTCAACATAGAGCAAAGAGTTGAATGATATGGTTCTGAGAAAACGTGAAGATCAACGTTTATAAAGAAACGGTATTTCGACTCCAAAGAATGCGAAGATCCCGCTTAAAAGAAAGTAAGTCAATAAGCCTAGATAAAAAAGGACTTTCCAATTCAATTTCTTTTTCATTCGATCCACTCCTTTTGTGTATCATAGCATAAAAAAACGATAATATAAATAAATAATCTAAAGATGCAAATTTGCATTTTTTAGTAAGTGTAAGCTCTCTCAAGCTACATTTTCGCTATCTTGAAAAACCTGAGCTAAAATAGAAAGAGGAACAAAATCATGGCTCACTTTGATTTTTAAATGAACAACGAGTCGAAAGAAGGAGACATTTCTTTGAAAAAACTATGGATAAAACGCAAAAAGAAGCAAAACGAAAATGAATTATTAACGGAACAGTCCGTTCAAGTCGAGCAAAGTCAAACGAGAGAAGAGCTGCAAGAAGAAGCGGAATTTACTTCTTTTTTTGCGGATGTCATGAAGCGAATGCCGAAAAAATCGGCTGCCCTGGTGATGAAAGGCTATGACGGATCAAAAGCTCAGGCGGAAAAAGTGTTAGCGAAAAGCAAGGATCAATTTGATCAGGTGTTTGAGGAGTTTTTGGTCGGCGTAGATGATGAAACGCGGAAAAAAGCCCACCGCACGATCCATGCGGCTTCTTTGACGGCGGCGATCATCGGCTGTTCACCGATTCCCTTTTCAGATGCAGTGTTACTTGTGCCAGTTCAAATGACGATGATGGCCCGTTTGTATCGTATTTTTGGGCGAACATGGCGTGAAGGGTTAGCGAAAAGTATTTCGAAAGAGCTAGTCGTTGTGAGTTTTGGTCGCAGTGCCGTTGGCAATATCTTGAAATTTGTTCCAGCAGTCGGCACCGTTGCTGGAGCTGCAATCAATGCCAGTGTGGCTAGCGGTATTACCGAAGCATTAGGCTGGGTGACTGTCAAGATGCTGAATGATGGGGAAGATGTGTTTGAGCAAGTGATGTCCTTTAAAGGCCAATTTCACACGCTGTTCAATGCGTTGAAAGTTGGCAAGAAATCTAAGTGAGACAAACAGAAGAAGAACGAAGCAGGTCCAGACGACTTGCTTTTGTTGCTTCTTTTTCTTCACAGCAAATAAAAAAAAATTAAGGAGTGAGTAAAATGAAACAACGAGTGACACGGGAAGAAGTCAAAGAACGGTTGGTCACCGATGCGTATTTTCAAAAAGGTCGTTCCGCTTTAAAGACCCGCCAAACGATTTTGACGATTCTTGCTTGGCTGATGGTCTTGGTTCCCTTTGTCTGGCTGGCCATTCCGTTGACGCTGCCGAATCTGGCGGATCGGATTGCCTTTCGGACCTATTTAGAAGAAGCAGTCACTTTCGAATTTCTAGCGTTATTTTTAGGCATTTCTTTTTTGATTTTAGTTCTTACGTTTACTTTGTTGACCTTGAGGAACAACCGCCGCTTCAAACGATTGCTGCAAAAGCAATCGATGCATGATGAAGCTGCCTTGGAAAAACGCAAAGAGTTGCTAGAAGCATTTTACGAAGAACGCTTCGGGACGAAAGAAGAACGCCACGGGGCAAAATACTACGCGGTTGCACCGGAGCAAAACATCGGAGAAAGAGAGATCCAAGAACTTTTCCGTAGAAATGGGGTGGGCTGATGGTTGTCAATTTTGATACTGGGTTCCCGTGGTTGGACACATTTTTAACAGTGGTTTTGATGATTCTCTTCACGTATCCAATTTTAGGTGGCTTTGCTTGGTTCATCGGGGTGATCTGCAATCGTTTTTTGTTCCGTTATCGACAATTAGAGTGGATACCGATCCCCGAAGAGATCGAGCCGATGATCACGATTATGGTACCAGCTCACAATGAAGAAATCGTTATTGAAGACACGATTCATTATTTAATGAACAATCTGAACTATAGCAATTATGAGGTGTTGGTGACTGATGATGGTTCAACGGATCAAACTCCTGTGATATTAGACCGATTGATGGAACAGTACCCAAATCTAAGAGTGTTGCGCATCGAAAAAAACCAAGGAAAAGCCCATGCCTTTAATATTGGGGTAGGGTTTGCCAAAGGGGAATTGATCTTGAGCAACGATGCAGATACGGTTCCTGAACCTGATGCGTTATGGAAATATGTCAATTATTTCATCCGCCAAGACTCCATCAATATCTCTGCCATTACGGCGAATATGGACGTTCAAAACCGCACAACGATCGTAGGAAAATCACAAACTGTTGAGTTTTCAAGTATCGTAGGAATTATCAAACGGACCCAGCAAGCCGTTTTCGGGGTCATCTATGCCTATAGTGGTGCCAATACGATGTATCGCCGCGCGGCATTGATGGACGTGGGTCTGTTTCGACAAAATCGAGCAACAGAAGACATCAGTATTGCCTGGGACCACCAATTCCGAGGTTGGCTGTCTTTATTTGCTTCACGAGTGATGTTTTTCATGGAGGTGCCAGAAACACTCAAGATGCTCTACCGACAACGGAAACGCTGGGCGAAGGGCGGTACAGAAGTATGGCTGACCAACTTTAAAAAGGTCTTTTTGCATCCTTTTGAAAACATTGGTCGAACCGCTATGTTTGTCGATCAAACATTAAGTATCATCTGGTCATTCTTTTTCTGGCTTTCATCTGCCTTGTTTGTCTTCTAACTGATCTATTATGGTGCAACTGGGAATTACGAACGGATCTATCATATGTTTACGATGGCCTTTCTCTTCGTTTGTTTCGAGATGATTGCGGGGGTGATGCAGCTATTTACCAGCCTCTTGGCGGATGATAACCGCAGCAAGCTGAAGTATTTCCGTTTTGCACCTTTTTACATGCTGTTTTACTGGATGATCAATGCCATAACGATCGTCACTACCTTTATTCCAGCCGTCAAGACCATCCTTGGCTACGGCAGCGGCGTTTGGGTCAGCCCTGAGCGAACGGCGAAAAAAACCGAAGAATCTTAACGAATTCACCTTCCCTGGACAATAAAAACAAGTCTGAGTTTTCTTCAGACTTGTTTTTTTGCCATTAAGGTTCAGAAAGATAGTAAATCTCACGATTTTGGTAAGGATAACGAGTTTGCGAAAATTCGAAGGGTCGTCCGTCGGAGAGACGAGCAACTTGTTCTAATTCTAAGATCGGATCATTGGGATCGACTTCTAAATATTTGATATCATAGGAATCCGCTTTGTCGGCACGGATTTTACGTATGGCGGGACCTATTTTGAGATGTAAGGAATCAGTGATATATCGATAGATCGAGTGTTCAAGGATCGCCATATCAATATCGGGAATGGTTTTGATGGGCATGATCGTGTACTCCAATTCAAAGGGTTCGTTATCAACATAGCGCAGTCGTACGATATCATAAACAGGTTCGTTTTCTCGCAAAGACAAGTAATCCATTTCGTTGGCTTCTGGAAAACGTACATTGAAACTTATGATTTTACTTTGCACTTTATGCCGTCCGCCATATCGGTTGACTAAACCGATATACTCATTGATCTGTCCTTGGTAGGTCGCTGAATTGACATAGGTGCCATGACCTCTTTTGGTGGAAATCAGGCCTTCTTGCTTCAGTTGATTTAGCGCTTTTTGGATCGTCATTCGCGAGGTTTGAAATCGTCTGGCTAACGCCGTTTGTTCCGGTAGTTTTGATAAAGCTGGAAAAACACCTTCATAAATATTCGTCCGCAACTGATCAACGATCTCTTTGTATTTTGTCATAGTCATCACTCCTTATGTAAAGAAATTCATGGACTTGAGTTTTGTTTGAAGGGGATAAAAACAAGGTCTATCACTAAAGAATCCGCTGAAATTCACATGTATAGAAAAAGCTTTACATGAGTTTTTGAAAAATTTACATGCCTATTTCACCTAATTATAATAGGTTTTGTAAGCGAATACAAACGATGGAGGAATCAATATGACAAAATTTTATTGGGGGAACAGTGTCAGCAGTATGCAGACAGAAGGCGGTTGGAATGAAGGCGGTAAAAGCTTATCCGTTTATGATATACGGGAAGCTTCGGAACAGGCTAGCGATTGGCATGTAGCAAATGATAACTATCATGCGTATACAGAAGACTTTGATTATATGCAAGATTTGGGGATGAACATGTATCGTTTCCAAATTTCTTGGTCAAGGGTCGTTCACGATGGAGATGGTGCCTTTAATGAAGAAGGGATCGCCTATTACGATCGTTTTATTGATGATCTGTTAGCTCGAGGGATCGAGCCTATGATTTGTTTGTACCATTTTGATATGCCTCTGCATCTGGCGAAAACCTATAACGGGTTCATCAGCAAAGAAGTGAAGGACGCATTCATTCGTTTTGGAAAAGAAATGGTAGATCGTTTTGCGGATAAAGTCCATTATTGGTTAACCTTTAACGAACAAAATCTTTTCCACCAAGACCATGGTTTTAAGATCAGCGGTTATTTAGAAGGGGAAGAAGCGACAGAAGAATTGTATCAGATTTTCCACAATGTCATGGTTTGCCATGCAGAACTCTGTAATTATCTTCATGAAACAACAAATGCGAAGATCGGTGGCATGCTGGCGTATTCTGAGGCGTATCCAGCGACTTGTCGTCCACAAGACATCAAAGCAGCAAGAGAGTTTGATGAATTTGCGAACTTTACTTTATTAGATTGCTATGCGCACGGCAAGTATTCGGCAGCACAAGACCGATACGTGAAAAATCATCAACTCAATATGAATATTTTACCTGGGGAATTAGAAGCGATCGCAGCGCAGAAAAATGATTACATTGCCTTTAGCTATTATGCTTCTTCTACCTTGAATGCTGAAAAAATTCCTGAAGGAACGCCGCCGAATCGGTACATGACTTTTGGAAAACAAGACAATCCGTATATTAAAACGACGGAATGGAATTGGCAAATTGATCCGCTCGGCTTCCGTGATGTCTTAAATAAAGTCTATCAGCGGTACCGGTTGCCAGTGTTTCCGATTGAAAACGGGATTGGTGTCAGAGAGCATTGGGATGGCAAAGAACCGATTCAAGATGATTACCGTATTGCCTATCATCAAGAGCATATTCGAGCGATGTTTGAAGCGATGGTGGAAGATGGAGTGGTCTGTCTTGGGTATCTTGGTTGGGGGCTGATCGACATTTTGAGCTCGCAAGGTGATATGGAGAAACGATACGGACTCGTGTATGTCAATCGTGGCAACCATGAGTTGCGAGATATGAAACGTGTACCGAAAAAATCGTATGAATGGTTCAAAGAAGTGATCAAAACCAATGGTAGTACGATCTATACAAACCCATATACAGAATAGGAGGAACAAAAATGGCAGCAGAAAAGCGCACGTTTTTAGATAAATTTACAGAGTTTTCGGTCCGTCTCGGCAATCAGGTTCATCTCAAAAGTCTTCGTGATGCGTTTGCGACCTTAATGCCTGCCTTTATTATCGCAGGGATCGCTGTGTTGTTTAATAATGTCTTCTTTCCATGGTTTTTAGAAGGGGCTGCCTTGGCGCGAATGCAAGTGTTTGGCAATTCCATCACCAATGGAACATTGAATATCGCCGGTCTGCTGATCGCCCCGATGATCGCTTATTTTCTTTGCCGCAATAAAAACAATCCGAGCGCCATCAATGCAACCTTTGTGGCAACGACTTGCTTAGTGGTCATGTTGGCGATGGCTCATGCCGTGATGCCAGAAGGCGCTCAAGCAGAAGTGACCATCAGTGGTGTGATGCTATTTGACGATGTCGGGACCAAAGGGATGTTTTCTGGAATCATTTGTGGGTTAGTTGCCACGGAATTATTTATTCGACTGTCAGAAAACAAGCACCTAAAAATCAATTTAGGGGATCAAGTTCCTCCTGCCGTCAGCAAATCCTTCAGCACGTTGATCCCTGCTATTTTGGTGATTTCCTTCTTTGCCGTAGTTGCGACCGTGCTAGCAGCCTTTGATACCGACCTGATTCAAATCATTTCAACAGTGATCCAAGAACCACTGCGTTTATTGAACACATCGATTTTTGGGTTCTTGATCATCTATTCAACGGGCAATTTTCTGTTTACTTTAGGCATTCACCAAACCGTCATCAATGGCACCTTGTTAGATCCATTGCTGTTAGTCAATATGAATGAAAACATGCAAGCCGTGCAAGAAGGCGCTACGCCACCCAATATCTTAAATTCAGCATTCGTGACGGTTTTCGCACAACTAGGCGGGACTGGATTTACGATCAGCTTGATCATTGCAGTGCTCTTATTCGTCCGCAATTACCAACCTTTTCGGGATGTCGTCAATCTATCCCTAGCTCCGGGTATTTTTAATATCAACGAGCCAATCATCTTTGGTTTACCGATCGTCTTCAATTTACCCATGATCATTCCCTTCGTTGCAAGTCCAATTGTTGCGACGTTGATTGGCTACTTTGCTACCGCAGTAGGATTCATTGAGCCGCTTTCTGTGATGGTTCCTTGGACGACACCACCAATTCTTAGTGCATTGTTGGCATCAAAAGGGGATTTTAAAGTTGTTTTGGTTCAAGTGATCATCATCGTCGTCTGTGTAGCAATCTATTTTCCATTTCTAAAAATCGCTCAACGGGTTGCAATCAAATCTGCTGAATTGGAGCGGGCAGAATAAACAAAACAGGATGAATCCTATACTAGAGTGACCTACAAAAGTTAGAACAAAATTCTAACGTTTTGGGGGTCACTATTTTTTGAGGTGATTTTTTTACTAAGTTTCTATTTTGAACTTTAATTAAATGGTATACTATCCCAAAAGGAGCGACTATGAAACTTTCAGAAATGCAAAAAGCGATTTATCAAAACAAAATCGATCACCAATTCAATGTCACAAATATTGAAAAAGAGTTTTTGGCTTTATATGGTGAAGTAGGGGAAGCCTTTGACGCGTATCGGAAGCAACAAGAGGTAGGAGAAGAATTGGCGGATGTGGCGATTTATCTTCTTGGGTTAGCGGAAATCCTTTTCATCGATCTTGAAGCAGAGATTCATAAAAAAATGGCCGTCAACCAAAAGCGTCGTTATACGAGTTATGGCAATGGCTATGCCAAACGAATCGATAATTGATACACGCACAAAAACTAGTGGATTCCTCGAGTATAGGCCCTTACCGAAATAGAGATGGAAGCAGGAGATAGGATGGAAAAGAATGTAAGCATGCGTGAATTAACCACGGCGGATTTAGCAGAAGTCGTGGACCACTATATTGCCGTATTTTCAGCAGAACCATGGAATGACCAATTGACAGTGCCGCAAATCACCGACTATGTATCTTCAATGATGGCAATGAATACTTTTATTGGTTATCGACTAACAGACCGAGCATCGAATGAATTGATTGGTCTTTCATTAGGCTTTATCAAGCCCTGGTATCAAGGAAAAGAGTATGTGATCGATACCTTTTTAATTACTGGCACGCATCAAGGAAAAGGCCTTGGTTCCACTTTTTTAGAAAGGATCAAAGAGGATCTGCTCAAGAAAGAGATTCCAACGATCCTGTTAGATACCGAAGAAAGTATGCCAGCAGCGGATTTTTACAAAAAGAATGGCTTTAAACCGCTACCAGATAATGTGAGCTATTATTTATCTCTAGAATAATAATAGCTTGTCAATAAATAAAAAAGTCTGCGAAAAAATCGCAGGCTTTTTAGTTATGCACAGTTTCAACAGGTTTATCCACAATATGTTGTAGGAACATGTTTTCGCCTACTAAATATTGGGTGTGTGGTTTTTAGAAAAGGATTTCAAAGAGATTCTTATGGACCAATGAGCGTAAAAGTGAAAAAAGTACTGAACCGCTTATAGAATATAGCAAAATTTATCTAGATGAGAGGCTCTGTTGGTACCGATCATCTAATTTCTATCATCTTCGCGATAGGTCTTGCGATACTGTAGCGGCGTTAAACCAAATTTACGCTGAAATCTTTTGCTAAAGTAGCTCAAGTGATTGAAGCCAACGTGGTAGCAGATGGTTGAGATCGGCTCATCCGTTTCGATCAATAGGTTTTTGGCTTGAGACAATCGATAATCAATCAGATAGTTGATTGGGGTCAATGTCGTGTATTGCCGAAAAAGGGCGGTACAAGTACGTGTATTGATGGCAGCAGCTTTAGCGATCGCAGGAACCGTTAATGGTTCTTGATAATGCTCATGGACAAATGCCAGCATTAAGTAGATAGTTTCTTTCTTTGGTGAAGCAGGTCTTGCAGCCATTAGCTGTGAAAGGGCAGCTAAAAACAATTCATAGAGAGTAAATCGTTGTTCAATAAGCAGAGGCAGACGCACGGTTTGAACAAATGCTTGGTGTTGGGCGGTTAAGGTTAAGCGCCGATAGCTGCGGGTGCGATCGTGGACTAATTGTTCGATCGCTTCTTTAAAAACAGGGTCAGCAATAAAGCCTGAAGAAAAATCAAAGCAGCAATATCGGACGTTTTGTGAAGCTAAAACAGCACCATGGAGTACACGGCTATTAATAATGATCGCCTCATTCTTGCTTAGCAAAATTTGCTCGTCGTCTATCGTATACACGAAGCTACCTTCTTCGACCCATACAATTTGCAGCTCGTCGTGCCAATGCAGAGGCAATTGGTCGCCACGCCTTTGTTGCAAGCAACGTTGATAAATTGCGAAGGAGCGATTTGTAGTTGTATGTTTGGTCGTTTCTTCGTTTTCTTCTGTGCGTTCAAAGTACATACCGCACCACCTTTTTACAGAATAGTGTTAAAAACAATCAGGATATTGACAAAAGTTCACTATCTGATTCGGTATAATACTAACAAAGTAAAGTGAAAGACAAAAGGTGTTTTTATGAAAAAAACAGTTGGGATTGTTTATGCTTGTTCAGCAGCAGCTTTGTGGGCAGTTTCTGGCATCGCTGGACAAATTTTATTTACGAAATATAGTATTACAGCAAATTGGCTCGTTTCAACACGATTGGTTCTTTCAGGGTGTTTGTTGCTGAGTATTGGGTTAAAGGATCGCGCCCGTTTGATTTCCCCATTTCGTGAGAAAAAGGACTTCATTCAGCTGCTCTTGTTTTCTTTCTTAGGCATGTTTCTCGTTCAATTTACCTACTTTAAAACGATTGAGCAAAGCAATGCTTCTTTTGCAACGATTATTCAATATACAGGACCTTTCTTTGTTTTACTCTATGCTGCGATAGCCAAAAGGCAGCTCCCCTCTTTAAAGACATGTTTCTGGTTACTGGTAACCTTACTTGGTGTGACGGCTGTGGCATCAAAAGGACAGATTGAGCAATTAGCGACTTCCCAATCTGCGCTAGGCTGGGGGTTAGCATCAGCGATATCACTAGCTTTTTATTCTATACAGCCGCGTAAACTCTTGCAAAAATATGGGAGTTTACCAATTGTCGGCTGGGGGATGTTGATTGGTGGAGGCTTGGCGAATGTGGTTCATCCAATGTGGCAGATTGATAGTCAACTGAACGTTCAAGTGATTCTTTATTTGCTGGTGGTCATTTTATTTGGAACAGCACTAGCGTATTTGATTTTTTTAACAAGTTTACGCTATTTATCCTCAACACTTGCAACAGTTTTAACGGCAGTTGAGCCATTGCTGGCTGCTTTCTTATCGATCATTGTTTTTCATGATCACTTCACAGTGGTGGAGATACTAGGATTTATGGCAGTCATAGGGAGCATCATGTGTTTACAAAAAAAATTGTGAAAAAGACGAGATTCGCCAAAATCGGTGAAGTCTCGTCTTTTTTATAAATCAACAGAAAAAGAAAACGCAGGAGTCTACGCTTTCTTTTTCTGTTCTTCTTTTTTCTTGTCTGTGGTCGGTACGGAATCTAGGGCTTTTTTGAAAATCTCTTCTTTTTTCGTTTTATAGTTATGTTGTCGTTCAGCATAAACTTTTTCTTTCGTCTTTGTTTTCATACTCGGTCACCTCTTCCTTTTTTTTAAGTATAGCATGATTTCACAAACTTATGCAAATCCTTGGTTTTCTCCTTGGTGTTATAATCTTTCTCGTAATATACATTGTGAAAATATTTCTTTTGGCAGAGATGAGGGACTTCTCTATCAAGAAATTCGCATCCGGTTGGAGTCGATGTAACAGGATCTCATCTTAGCGTCGATCACACAGCTGGAAGCGGCGTTCCTTTTGAAGCAACTTTTTCACAGAATCCCTCGTGTAAAAAAGGAATGATAAATGGGTGATTTTAGTATCGATTTTTGAAAAAGGGGATCTGGAAAGAAATGTTATTCAAATAACAGTCTTGTTTTTCAAAAAGTGGGTTTGTTTGCAAAAAAAATCCTGTTTTTATTCGCGAATTAAAATAACGTTGAATGAAATAGCGTTTTTCTGTAGTTTATAGAAATCTTTGTAAATAGAGTGCCATTGAGCAACACCAAAGAGAAAGTGATCAAAAATAATAACGCAGGAAAATAAATGACACGTTTTATTAAACGTAAATTAAAAAAATACAAAACGAAAACAATATCAAAAAATATTAATTTTTGTTAAAATGGGGTACAGGGGGTGTTTTATTGGAATCTCGGAAAATCAAACGTAAGCGTTTAGTGAAACAAAAACGGTCCCTTTTCGTACAAAAAGGATTGGGTATCACAGCAGCGTTAGCATCGACTTCAGGTGTCTTTACGTCTCTTGCTCATGCGACCGAAACGACAAACGCTTCGTCATCAACCAACACAACTGCTACTCTTGCCAGATCGTCAGCTGAAACGGCGATCAATCGACAATTTAAAACAACAGCTTCACTGAATGTTCGTTCAAATGCTTCAACAAGTGCCTCTATCGTAAGTGGCGTAGGAGCAAATACAACAATCACTGCGGTGGCTCAAAAGAACGGTACCTCAGTGAATGGCAATACAACATGGTATAAGCTATCAACAGGCGGCTGGATCTCAGGTGCTTATGTGAAAAGCACCTCAGGCTCTTCTTCTGCCAATACTGGCTCGTCCAATTCGTCGTCTTCATCGGAAAAAGCAATTTCGAAATCAGTGAAAACGACTACTGCATTGAACGTCCGTTCAAATGCAACGACTAGTTCTAGTGTCGTACGTGGACTAGGCAGCAATGCGACGGTGAAAGTCGTTGCACAAAAGAGTGGAACGTCGGTGAATGGCACGACCACTTGGTACAAATTGTCCACAGGCGGTTGGATCACGGCGGCCTATGTCAAAGATGTTTCCAGCAGCTCGACAGGCAATAGTTCTTCTGGCGGCAACACAAGTGTTTCTGCAGAAACGGCTATCAACAAGAACGTGAAAACAACAGCGGCATTGAATGTCCGTTCGAGTGCCTCAACAAGCGGGAGTGTCGTTGGCAGCCTAAGCAACAGCACGACGGTGAAGGTCGTTGCCCAGAAAAATGGCACATCCGTTGGCGGCACCAATGTTTGGTACAAAGTATCGACTGGTGGCTGGATCACAGCGGCATATGTGCGTGACGTCACGTCTAGTTCTGGAAATACAAGTAATAACAATAATTCAAACACAGGTTCAAGCAACACTGGTTCATCAAACGGCTCAAACAATGCGAGTGAGCAAGCCATCAATAAAACGTTCCAAACAACCACTGGTATGAATGTCCGCTCAAATGCATCGACTTCTGCAAGTGTAGTCAGCAGTTTGGGCAGCAATGCTACCTTCAAAGCAGTCGCTCAAAAACAAGGTACGTCAGTCAATGGCAACGCCACTTGGTATAAGTTATCAACGGGTGGCTGGGTATCTGCAGCGTATGTGAAGGAAGTCAGTGCAACGACTCCTGGCAACAATAACAACGCAGGCAATTCCAATGTTCCGATGAGCGTGAACGGAACAGCGATCGTTGCAGAAGCTAGAAAACATATTGGCACTCCTTATCAATGGGGAGGCAAAGGACCAGATGTCTTCGACTGTTCTGGGTTTACACGTTATGTCTTCTTAAAAGTGACGGGCAAAAACATCGGTGATTGGACAGTCCCACAAGAAAGCGCAGGGACGATCATTCCTGTCTCGCAAGCACAAGCTGGCGACTTGCTGTTCTGGGGTCAAAAAGGGAATACCTACCACGTAGCGATCGCTACCAGTAATACAAGCTATATCCATGCGCCAAGCACGGGTTATACAGTCACCGAAGCACAATCAGGCTTTTCGACTGCTAGCTTCGCTCTACGAGTGAAATAAATGTTTCATTGAATAGGCAAAGGGTTTGTCCTTTGTTAGAAACGCCCCTAAGAAAGCTGCCATCAGTTTTCTTAGGGGCGCTTTTGGGGTTGGGCGCAGATCTTTTTAAAAGGTGGGGCTTTGCCCTGTTTTTTTGACAAAAAGGCCGATTTGTCAAAATCACTTGTTTTTACTAGTACAAATTTTTGTCAAAAAAAATAGTTACTGATACCATAAAAACGTACCAATATTAGGAGGGATCTACATGAGATATACGAACGGAAATTACGAAGCTTTTGCAAGAAGCAGAAAACCGAAAGATGTCGAAAAGAAAGAAGCCTATATTGTTGGTGGGGGATTAGCAGGACTTGCTGCGGCAGTCTTCTTGATCCGTGACGGCCATATGGCGGGTGAGAAAATCCACGTCCTTGAAGAACTTTCTTTATCAGGCGGTTCATTAGACGGAAAATTCATTCCCCATGATGGATTTGTGACCCGCGGCGGTCGAGAAATGGAAAATCATTTTGAGTGTCTGTGGGATCTATTTCGCTCGATTCCATCTTTGGAGGTGGAAGATGCTTCGGTGCTAGATGAGTTTTACTGGTTGGACCACGATGATCCAAATTCGTCTAACTGTCGGATCATCCACAATCGCGGCCAACGAGCAGCAGATGATGGAGAATTTACCTTGTCTGCGACAGCACAAAAAGAATTAACCCAATTATTTATGACTTCAGAAGATCAATTGATCGGGAAAAAAATCGAAGATGTTTTTGGCGAAGAATTCTTTGAATCTAATTTTTGGCTATACTGGTGTACGATGTTCGCCTTTGAAAAATGGCATTCGGCGATTGAAATGCGCCGCTATGTGTTGCGTTTTGTGCACCATATCGATGGCTTGCCTGATTTTACTGCGTTAAAATTTACCCGTTACAACCAGTATGAGTCATTGGTCAGACCACTACTTGCTTATTTGGAAGAACAAGGAGTTGACTTCCAATATGAATGCACCGTCAGCAATATTGATGTTCGGATCGTGGGCGAGGAAAAAGTTGCTCAAAAACTTGTGCTAGAAAAAGCGGGGGCAATCGAAGAAATTCCTTTATCAGAAGATGACTTGGTCTTTGTTACCAACGGATCGATCACTGAAAGTTCCACGCAAGGGGACCATTATACTCCAGCGCCTATCTCAAAAGCACCTGGTGGCAGTTGGCGTTTATGGAAAAACTTGGCGGCGCAATCGCCTGAGTTTGGTCATCCAGAAGTCTTTTATGAAAACTTACCTGAAGAAAGCTGGTTTGTTTCGGCAACCGTGACTTGGCAGAATTTTGATGTGGAACCTTATTTAGAAAAATTGACCCATCGCAAGTTACGAACAGGCAGAATCGTCACTGGCGGGATCATCACCATCAAAGATTCCAATTGGATGATGAGCTTTGCGACCCATCGCCAACCGCACTTTAAAGAACAAAAAGACCAACAAACGATCACATGGGTGTATGGCTTGTTGTCAAATACACCAGGGAACTACATCAAAAAACCAATTGAACAATGTTCTGGACAAGAAATCGTGCAAGAACTGCTTTACCATTTAGGCGTGTCAGAAGCAGAAATCCAACGCATTTCAAAAGAATCAAGTGTGGCAGTTCCAGTCTACATGCCGTTTATCACTTCTTACTTCATGCTGCGTGAACCAGGGGATCGGCCATTGGTTATTCCAAATGGCTCCAAAAACTTAGCTTTTATCGGTAATTTCGCAGAGACTGAACGAGACACTGTTTTTACAACAGAATATTCCGTTCGGACTGCAATGGAGGCTGTTTATCAGCTATTAGATGTGGAACGTGGGGTACCAGAAGTGTTTGCTTCCGCTTATGATCTACGTACTTTGGCCAAAGCTGTCTATTATCTGACCGATAAGAAAAAAATTACGGAAATGGAGCTGCCGTTTATCGAACGGAAACTCTTGGAAGGCTTCGTTAAGAAAACCGAACATACCTACATTGGCGATCTGTTGAAAGAAAACCATTTGATTTAAATAAAACGCAACGACAACGAGGCGAAAGAAGCTGCTCGTTGTCGTTGCGTTTTTTATTTACTTTTTAGCGCAGTTTGAACGAATCATTATTTCTCAGATAAAATCCGAACTTGGATCTCTGTCAAATAAGCTTGCTCGTTGCTAAGGGTCGTTTCGTGGATCGATCGTTCATAGAAGTAGTCATCGATTTGCCATTGGTGCGTCGCAATCAGCTGCTTGAGTTTTTGATAAAACTGTTTCAATCCTTCGTCATCCCCCTGATAAATGGCGGTTAAATAGCATCCTGCTGGTTTCACGAAGGAAGTCCCTTGCGGCTCTTCTTGCCGCACGTAAACGTAGTCGATGTCTTGCGTATCGTCTTTGTTCGTCCGAATCATAAAACCATATTCGTTATTCGAGAAAAGATACGGCTGTGCCATCAAAAGGTCGTAGGCTTGGGTGATCATCTCTGGGATGGAGCTGCCGTTTAATCTAGGACTGAGGGAGAAATATTCCTCTGGCTGTTCCTTCAAGGTAAAGGGGGAAGTTTTTTCTGCAGCCAGGCGCAAATCCGCAGCTTTTCGTTCGATGATTTTTTTGATGTTGGTCAACTGCTGAATTTTTTCATCGATGGTTTGCCGCTTGGCTTCCAATAAGTTTCTCATGGTCTCGGCATCCCCCTGCAGCGCTGTTTGGATCTCTTTTAAGGGCATCGATAATTCTTTCAATGACAGGATCAATCCGAGATCCAAAAGTTGATCAAGGGAATAATACCGATACCCGTTCTCGTCTTTGCTGTTTGGTTGAAATAGCCCAATCTCGTCATAATAGTGGAGTGTCCGAGGATTGATCCGCGCGAAGCGTGCCATTGCCGATACTTTTAATTTGGTTTTCATGAAGATCCTCCTTGACTTTACAGTTACTGTAAACTTTATACTAAGGATAGTCAACTACTGGGAGGAAGATAGAATGAATAAAAAAGTAACGTATCGACCATTTAAACGAGAAGATCTGCCTGCGCTTGTGCAAGTGATTATTGATAGCTGGAACTACGACAAGCAATTTGACAAGAAGACCGCCAAGCACTTTGTTCATGTCTTTTTGTGTTATGAACTTGCCCGTGCGACCTATTCGCGGGTGGCTCTTTTAAATGGTGAAGCTGTCGGCATCTTATTAGCAGACAGTAAAAGAGGAAAGAAGCTTCATCCAATGCGCTATTGGGGGAAAACGATTTGGCATGCTGGCTGCTTAATGCTTACGAAAGAAGGGAGAAATACGCTGTTGCATTATGCCAAAGAGGTGGCTGAGTTAAATCAAGCGATGTTGAAAGATTTACAAACTCCTTTTCAGACCGAAGTTGGTTTGTTTGCCGTTAGTCCCAAAACACAAGGATTGGGTGTAGGCAAGCAGCTCTTTACTTCCTTTTTAGCGATGGTCCAGCAGGAAAAAACGGCTCCGTTTTTCCTTTATACCGATACCACCTGTAATTACGGTTTTTATGAGCATATGGGCTTGAAGCGGGCAGCTGCTGTGAAACGCTGGATCAAAAAACCGATGAAGAAGGAAATCGAGTTTTATATCTATACTTCCTAAGAGTGCAGCGATGCACTCTTTTTTCATTGGCTAGTATGGTAAACTGGAAGCAAAGAAGGTCAAGGAAGCTGTTTTCGTTTTATGGAAACGGCGCTTGTTTTGGTCGAAAGCGATGGCTCAATCCGCTTTCGTAAAAAGGATGGGGAATGGGAAAGGATGGTTTATTTGGAAAAAAAGCAGATAGGGTTTATTTTAAGTGATATTGATGGGACGATCTTGGATCATAAGCATCAAATCGATCTGGATTTGATTGAAGAAATCAAACGATTGAAGCAGCAAGCGATTCCTTTTGTTTTGGCTTCCGCTCGCTCCCCGAAAGGAATGCTACCGATAGCTCAAGAATTAGGGATAGAAGACTGGCCCTTGGCTTGTTACAACGGTGCCCTGATTGGAGGGTACGATCAAAAGGGCACACTGGTACCGATTTTCAGTCATGAGGTCAAAAAAGCAGAAGCAAAAACTTTGGTTGCGCGCATCAAAGCTGATTTTCCTGGTGTTTCTATCAATGTCTACTCTGGTGATCAGTGGTATTGCGAAAGAGTGGACCAATGGGCACGAGCAGAAGCGGCGATCACCAAAGAGACTCCTGTAGAAACTTCATTAGAACAACTGTTGGCACAAGAAGCTTTTGAGGTTCATAAGTTTCTTTTGATCGGCACAACGGCAGAAATCCAAGCGCTCCATGCTGCCTGCCAGAACGCTGGATTTTTAGAAAGCGCCTTTTACTTATCCAAAGAGAATTATTTGGAAGTCACTCATCAAGCTGTGGGAAAAGATAAGGCGCTAAATGAATTGGCGGCCTATTTTCAAGTGCCGCTGGCGCAAACCTTAGCGATTGGCGATAATTTTAACGACCTGCCAATGATTGCTTCAGCTGGTATTGGTGTTGCGATGGAGAATGCGCCCGAATTGGTCAAAGCAAAAGCTGATTTTGTGACGGCTAGCAATACAGATCATGGGGTTACTGATGCGTTGCGACGATTTGTCACAGAACAGATAAAAAACTAGGTTTTTTGAACAAATTGATTGACTTTCATTTCTACTCTCCTTAAACTTTTAGCTATACCTAAAAAGGTAAGTGTTTGTTGGAAAGAAGGAGAAAAATGAATAAGAAGATCGAGAAGACATTGACCAAATTTGCCGAGCCGTTGGGGCTCTCCGTTGATACTTCCACTGGGGTGATTTATGGAACGTATCATAGTTATAAACTTTTTTTAGTTCAAGAGAATAACAATAGTTATTCTCTAGTGGCTCACTTTTCACTTAGCAAAGATGGCGAACTTCCCAACCAAGAAGAAGTCAAAGAAGTTTTAAGTGAGTCAAAAGAGATCATCGACTGTGTGATCCAAGGATATCAAGTTGCCTATACTTTACGCGGAGCGATGACTGCAGGGAAAACTGTGGACAAGTTGCGTACTGCGTTGGACCAGTTGACGAATTTTTTGAAGACCAAAGGCTTCCAAAATGCTTGTACCTTCTGCGGCGCGGTCACTGAGCCGGTTTCGCTGTACGCTATTGGCGGCGCTCCCGTCATTGCCTGTGAAGCTTGCTTTAAGAAACAACAAGAAGCAGTCCTTGCGCAAGAACGGGAAAAAGGGCAGAAAAAAGAAAATTGGTTAGCTGGAACCGTGGGTGCGTTTCTTGGCTCATTGATTGGTGCCGGCGCAATTATTTTATTAGGACAACTGGGGTATGTTGCTGCATTGTCTGGGATCGCGATGGCGATCTGTGCCATCAAAGGGTATGAATTATTAGGTGGAAAACTCAGCACAAAAGGTATTATTAGTAGTATTATCGTCATGATCATCATGGTCTATGTCGGGAATCGTATCGACTGGTCGATCAGTGTAGCGAATTATTACACGGACGTTGATGTCTTCTATGCCTTTCGTATTTTACCTGATTTGATTCGTGACGGATATTTGGAAGCGAGTCAGTATTACGGGAACTTAGGTCTGGTCTATCTCTTTACGGCGATTGGGGCTGTGCCAACTATTATCGCTACGGTACGAGAGGGGAAAGTGACACGTCAAAGCTATAAAATGGAGTAATCCACGTTTCTATCCAAAGATAAAAAAACACAAAGCGAGATCTTGTTCGCTTTGTGTTTTTTGTTTTTGTGTCATAAATAATAACGTGCAGTGTTAACATAAAAAATAAATAATAATAAAATGAGAAAAATAGCTTGCTTTTATAATTAATATTTATTAAAATCTTATTTACATTCAGAGTTTTGTAATAATTCTGAAAATTTTGGATTTTCATAAGGGGTAGGTAAGATGAAGAAAAAATGGGGATATGGTGTCGTCGCTGTTTGTGGAATCGTATTAGCAGGTTGCTCAACAGGAGGGACATCAAGTACAGGTGAAAGTTCAAGTGGTAGTGGGACAGCAGCTGCCGAACAAATTTTTAATGTTGTGGTTCAACAAGAAATGCCGAGTGCCGATCTATCCTTAGCCACCGATACGATCAGTTTCAGTGCTTTAAATAATGTGTATGAAGGGTTGTACCGCTTAGATGCTGATAGTAAGCCCGAACCAGCAGGTGCCGCCGAATTAGCGGAAGTCAGTGAAGATGGTCTGACCTATAAATTGAAATTACGAGAAGATGCCAAATGGTCAAATGGAGAACCAGTAACAGCAGCGGATTATGTCTTTGGCTGGCAACGCACTGTAAGTGCGGAAACAGGTTCTGAGTATGCGTACTTATTTGCGCCCGTAACCAATGCCGAAGCGATAACAGCAGGTGAAAAAGATGCCTCAGAATTAGGGATCAAAGCAGTCAGTGACTATGAATTAGAAATCACGCTGACGACGCCTACGCCATACTTCCAATACTTATTGGCGTTTCCATCCTTCTTCCCACAAAGCCAAGCAGTTGTAGAAGACAACGGCGATCAATATGCTTCAACAAGCGACAATGCCGTTTACAATGGACCCTTTGTGTTAGTTGGCTTTGATGGGCCAGGAACCGATACAGAATGGTCATATGAAAAGAATGACCAATATTGGGACAAAGAGACGGTGAAACTTGATACCATCAATGTTAGTGTCGTAAAAGAATCATCAACTTCCTTGAATCTATTCCAAGATGGGCAAGCAGACGACGTCATCTTAACAGGAGAATTGGCGCAGCAGATGGCCAATGATGAAGCGTTTGTTTCAGAACCATTAGCCCGTACTTCCTATATCGAGTTGAATCAGCGAGAAGAAGATTCGCCATTCCGCAATGAGGATCTGCGTAAAGCAATCTCTTATGCCATCGATCGTGATGCATTAGTGACATCGATTTTAGGGGACGGTTCATTGGCTTCCACAGGATTGATACCAAAAGGAATGACCTTTAACCCAACTGATAATACTGATTTTGTCGATGAAGCGGAAAGTGTCATTGAATACGATCAAGAAAAGGCCAAAGAACATTGGGAAAAAGCCAAAGAGGCGTTAGGAATCGATTCCTTGAGCTTTGAAATTTTGGCTTCTGATACAGATTCAACCAAAAAGGCCATTGAGTATATTCAAAGTGCGATTCAAGACACGCTGGATGGGGTGAAAGTTAGCCTAAGTCCTGTTCCTTTCTCCGTTCGTTTAGATCGTTCAAACTCAGGTGACTTTGATGTCGTCATGGGTGGTTGGGGAGCTGACTATGCGGATGCTAGCAGCTTTACTGATTTGTTTGTTACCGACAATTCCTACAACCGCGGTCGTTGGACAAGTGAGGAGTACGATACAGCAGTGAAATCGTCTGCCACGATAAACGCTGGCAATCCAGATGCTCGCTGGCAAGACTTGTTAGATGCAGAGAAAATCATTATGGATCAACAAGGGGTCATCCCTGTGTACCAAAACGTTGAAGCTCATTTACGTGCACCAAAAGTAAAAGGGGTCGTATCACACGGTGCTGGTGCGCAATATGACTACAAGTGGGCAGTTATTGAAGAATAAGCGCCTAAAGAAGAAACTGGTTTTGCGTAAGCAAGCCAGTTTTTTTTCTTGGGCTTTGTTCTTACTTACACAATGTTAGTAATGAGAGCGGATGCAATTGTTTATAAAAAAACAAAAAAAGTTGGCAAGGGATCAACGATCGACTTGCCAACATCGTTTTTTGTTCATCTATTTCACAGAAATCCAGTGAAAGATTATTCGCTAACTGTTACGTCACCTGTTACAGAAGCGCCATCTTCGTCAAGTGTTGCTGAATCTTGGAATTCTTTTGAAGTGAATGTTACGTTACCTTCAACTTTTGCACCGTTCAATACAAAGCCGTTAGCATTCACTTCAACGTCACCTTTGATTACACCGTGAACGATGTTGAAGTTTTCTGAGTTAACGATCAATTTAGGAACAGTTACTGTGTATTCAGCTGTTACGTTGCGGTCTTCATCTTGTGAGTACAATGCAAATTTACGGTAGATATCAGCAGAGTCGTCACCTTTGTCGTGGAATTCGCCATCAACGGTTACATCGTTATCAAATGTCATGTCGCCAGTTACAGCAACGATCCAGTTACCATCTGCGCTCAATGCTTTTTCGATCACTGAAGTTTGGTCACTGATAGAAGCAGTTGAAACAACGTCATCTGATGATTCAGTTGATGCAGCAGTTGAAGCTGCTGTTGATGATGATGAGCTTGCAGCTGTATCGTTATCTGAACTACATGCAGCTAAAAGAGTGCCTCCCATAAGCAATGATGCAGCGATTAAAGTGATTTTAGTTTTTTTCATGTTTCCTTCTCCTTTGTATTCCCATAGTTTTCTTAAAAACAAAATGATTATACCATACCGAGGTGAAGTTTGTGAAACAAAAAACATAAATGAGGAGAAATTTAATAAATAGCAGCCTAGGATTAAAAAAATTTCAAAGAAACTAGGAATAAATGAGTGACGCTTACGAATGAATGAGACATCTTATTCACAAAGAACCCTCCATTATGGAAGAAATGCCCTTCTTCTATAATGGAGGGTCATTACTACATGCGCTTTCGATCCGTCAACTGCTTGAACTTCGATACGATCAAATCCATGATGAACTGATACATAAAAGCATGGGTTTGAAAATGGGTTTGGTGAGGGAAGATGATTGCTTCTTGGACAAAGGGCAGTTCCGAGATCTGTGGATTAGCGGTGATCACGATGACTTTGGCTTTGGTTCGATCGAAGAAATCTTTCCGTGGTGTTCCATTTCGAATTTGCTGTTTCGTTAGGTAGTCACCGGAGTTGGTAAAAATGATAAACAGCGATTCTTCATCAGCGGTCTTGATGATTTCTTCCTGTACAAGATCGTCTTGGAAGGTCCGAATGAACTTGCCGTTGTATGCTAGTTTGATCTGGAAATCAATAGCAGCCGATTCTGAGAATAAAATTCCAAAAGCAAAGACATTTTTATGCGTCACAATGGCTTTTGCGACCCGTTCGATGGCTGGCAGATCAAGATGATGACGCAGATAATCGATGTCTTGTACAACTGCGTCAAAATAGGAGTCTACGCCCTCTTGCTCTAAGGCAGACAAAATATTCGAACGATAATTCAGGGGATTGTTGAAGCGGTTTTCGATAAAGGCAGCGTTGTCTTTTAGATCGCCATAATCATCAAAGCCCAAGGTGCGAGCGAATTTTGAAACGGTTGACTTTGACACATGGCAAAGAGCAGCGAATTCACCAATGCTTAGAGTTTGGATCTGATCATAATGGTTGATCATGGTCAAACCGATATAGTAGTTGGTGGAATCAGTGGGTGCATTATTTAAAAGATTCAATAAACGAATGATTAAGAGGCCCATTTTCTTTCCTTTCTTGTAAGCAGTTTCCAAATTGCGAACTTTCGCAGGTGAGAGAAAAAAATCTGCTATAGTAACGCCATAAAGCGCTTTATAAATCAAACACGGGAGTGAGTCATTTGGCAAAAGATTATTCAAAACTTGCTAGTGAAATTATAGCACAGGTCGGTGGGGAACAAAATATCGTTAGCCTGTATCATTGCATCACTAGATTGCGTTTTAAGTTGAAAGATGTCGAGTTGGCACGAAAAAATAAGGATAAGATTCAGCAGCTTGATGGGGTATTGTCTGTCATTGAAGGAAACGGCCAGTTTCAAGTCGTGATCGGTAATCATGTAGCGGATGTTTTTCAAACGATCATGAGTAAGTATTCGATCCAAAATGCTTTGGAAAGTGATGGGGATGCCGAAGAATCAACAGAAAAACAAGGCAATGTATTTATCCGATTCTTCAATGTATTGTCTGCGATCTTTAATCCAATCATTGTTGCTCTTGCAGGGGCAGGGATGTTGAAAGCTTTGCTAGTTGTTTTTACAACCTATCATTTGATGGATGCGGAAGGAAGCACCTATAAAATATTAGCTGCTGCTGGCAATAGTGTCTTTTATTTCTTGCCTTTATTTTTAGCGATCAGTGCAGCGCGGATTTTCAAAGTCAATATGTTTATTGCTTTAGCAATCGTTGGGGCGTTGCTGGAGCCGAATTTTACAGCAATGGTGACGGAAAACGGTGTGACGGTCGATTTCTTTGGCATCCCAGCTGTGTTGATGGGGTATTCGGGTACCGTGATTCCAGCGATCGTTTCGATCTATATCTACTCGCATTTGGAACGACTACTCAAACGGATCATTCCTAAGAGTATCGAGATTTTTGCTCTATCACTAGTAGCTCTTTTGATCATGGTGCCTTTGACCGTTTTGATCATTGGACCGGTCGGTGTAATGCTTGGAGACGGTTTAGGCAATGCCATGAACTTTATCAGCGACAAGAGCGGGCTGTTGGCTGGCTTGTTGATCGGTGGCGGTTGGACATTCTTAGTAATGATCGGGATCCATTGGGGAGTTGTACCGATCATGGTCAATAACCTAGCGGTATATGGCTATGATACGCTGCGCCCGATGATCGCAGCAGCAACATTTGCGAGTGCTGGGGTTGCTTTAGGTGTATTTTTACGCTCTCGCAGAAAAGAAACCAAAGGCCTGGCGCTATCTTCCTTGCTTCCAGCATTGCTTGGCGGAATTACAGAGCCAATCGTCTATGGACTTTCGGTAAAATTTAAAAAGCCGTTGATTGCTCAAACCATCGTTGGTGCCCTTGCTGGTGCGTTTATGGGAATGATGCAAACCAAGGCCATCGTCTATGTTTTCCCAGCATTGACGACATTGCCAGCTTTCTTTGGGGACACCTTTGTGTACTATTTGATCGGCATTGCCTTTGCGTTCTTCGGTACTGCTATTTTGACCTATGTATTAGGATTTGAAGAAACGCTAGAACCTGTTTTAGAAGAAGGTGCAGGGCTGCAAGTGATGACACCAGTTGCTGGTGAAACGATCACGCTTGATGATGTCAAAGATGAAGTATTTTCTTCTCGAGCAATGGGGGATGGATTAGCCGTTTATCCATCAGCCGGCGATATTTATGCGCCACTTACTGGTACGGTTGTGACAGTTTTTCCAACTGGACATGCTTTTGGGATCCAATCAGCTGCTGGGACGGAAGTGTTGGTGCATATCGGCTTAGACACGGTTGATTTAGCAAAAGGCGTGTTTGAGATTTCGGTGAAACAAGGGGATCAAGTCGTGAAGGGACAAAAAATTGGCACCTTTGACTTAGCAAAAATTATTGAAAAAGGATATGATCCGACAACCATGTTGGTCTTTACCAGTGTGATCAAAGAAGATGCATTGACAGTTGTGGATCAAGCGAAAAAAGACGTTACCGCTTTGGTAGCAAATGATTTATTAAAAGGAGCGATTTCATGAGTGTATTTCCAAAAAATTTCCTATGGGGCGGCGCAATCGCCGCAAATCAAGCCGAAGGAGCTTATTTGGAAGGAGGAAAAGGATTAAGTGTAGCGGATATTTTACCAGTTGGTGAAAAACGTATTGAGCAAGTTTCACTGCAGCTTGAAGAGGATAACTTTTATCCGAGCCATGAAGCCATCGACTTTTATCATCGGTACCCAGAAGACATTGAACTTTTTGCGGAAATGGGCTTGAAGTGTTTGCGTACCTCAATTGCTTGGAGTCGCATTTTTCCGAATGGGGATGAGACGGAACCCAATGAAGCAGGTTTACAATTTTATGATGATTTATTTGATGCCTTGAATGAAAAAGGGATCCAACCAGTTGTTACATTAGCTCATTTTGAGACGCCACTGCATTTGGTGACGAAATATGGTGGTTGGCAAAATCGTGTACTGATCGATTTTTTTGATCGGTATACAAAAGTGGTTTTTGCACGCTACAAAGGGAAAGTGAAATATTGGATGACTTTCAATGAAATCAACCATACCCATACGATCCCGTTACTCGCAGCAGGTATCGATGTATTTTCTTTCGAGACTGAAGAAGAAAAATTACAGGCACTTTATCAAGCAAGTCATAATATGTTTGTTGCAAGTGCCAAAGCAGTTCTGAATGGGAAGGCAGTAGATGAAAACAATCAGATTGGCTGTATGCTGTCACTGAGCCCGATTTACCCTGCAACGTGCAACCCGCAAGATGTTTTTGAATCGTATCAACTGCGCCGTCGTTCCTTGTTCTATAGTGATGTGCAATTGCGAGGCGCCTATCCGGAATACTTCGACCGCATCGTGAAGGATAATCATCTGTTGCTGGACATTACAGAAGAAGATCTAGCGATCATTAAAGCGGGGACCTGCGATTATTTAGGCTTTAGTTTTTACCGCAGCTCATTGCATGAAGCAGGCATGAAAATTTTAGGCAATACTGGCGGATTACTAGGGAAAAAGAATCCCTACCTAAAAGAAACTGCTTGGGGATGGCCGATCGATCCGCTGGCATTACGCTATGTTTGCAGCGAATTGACTGATCGCTATCAAAAACCATTATTTATCGTTGAAAATGGAATTGGTTTAAAGGATGTTGTCAATGAAGATGGATCGATCGTCGATGAAGAACGGATGGCCTATTTAAAAGACCATGTAGAAGCAATGGCGGAATCGATCAAAGATGGCGCAACGATTCTAGGCTATACATGGTGGGGACCGATCGATATCGTTTCTGCGGGGACAGGAGAGATGGAAAAACGATACGGCTTTATCTATGTCGATAAGCAAAATGATGGTAGCGGAGATCTTTCCCGCAAGAAAAAAGCTAGTTTTGCGTATTATCAGCAAGTGATCGCCACGAATGGGGAAGCGTTGGCGTACGAATCATTTTTGAAAGGCGGCAAGTAAAATGAAAAGTTATTTTCCAAAAGATTTCCTCTGGGGAGGAGCAACGGCTGCCAACCAAGTTGAAGGAGGTTCTGGAATCGATGGAAAAGGCTTGTCGGTTTCTGATGTCTATCTATTCGATTCCTCAATGCCGAAAGAACGATGGACTGACCAATGGCATATGATGACTCATCAGCAAGTTGCAGAAGCACAGGATCCAAACAGCACGAAATACTATCCGAAAAGACAGGGAATCGATTTTTATCATCACTTTAAAGAAGATATTCGTTTATTTGCTGAGATGGGCTTCAAAGCCTATCGGATGTCAATTGCCTGGACACGGATCTTTCCAAAGGGGGATGAGGTAGAGCCAAACGAAGCTGGATTGGCATTTTACGACGCAGTCTTTGATGAGTGTTTGAAGTATGGGATCGAACCAGTGGTATCACTATCCCATTATGAGATGCCTTTGTATTTAGTGACTGAGTATGGAGGATGGCCAAACCGGCAAGTGATCGACTTTTATGTCCGTTTTGCCAAGACGGTGATTGAGCGATACCAAAAGAAAGTCAAATACTGGGTGACTTTTAATGAAATCAATTGTGTCAAACACCATCCATATGTTAGTGTCGGGATCATTGAAGAAGGTCATCCTAATATTGAACAAGACAAGTACCAAGGGGCGCACCATCAATTTGTCGCCAGCGCAATCGTGACTGACTATTGCCATCGATTGATTCCCAATGCCAAGGTCGGCTGCATGATCAGCTATCAATTATTAACGCCGTACAGCTGTGATCCAGACGATGTCCAAAAAACAGTTGAAAGTCAACGAACCTCACTCTTTTTCAGTGATGTGCAGGCAAGAGGCTATTATCCAGCATATGCCAACCGCATGTTTGAAGAAAAAGGAGTGGAATTGGTGATCGAACCAGGAGACTTAGAAGTCATCCGAGAAAACCCGGTTGATTTTGTTTCATTTAGTTACTATATGTCCAGTGCAGTCAGCGCACATCCAGAACGATTGGAAAGTGCTGTCGGGAATCTGATCACTGGTGGGATTAAAAATCCCTATTTGCCAAGCAGTAAATGGGGCTGGCAGATCGATCCCAAAGGGTTGCGAACAGCATTGAATCAACTCTATGACCGCTACCAAAAACCTTTGTTTATTGCCGAAAACGGTTTGGGAGCAGAAGATGTCGTAAACGAAGATGGCACCATCGATGATTTTTATCGAATCGACTATCTGCGTCAGCATATTGAACAAATCAATGAAGCGTTGCATGATGGCGTCGAGGTCTTTGGCTATACGGCATGGGGCTGTATCGATATCATTAGTGCCTCAACCTCACAAATGTCGAAACGTTATGGCTTTATCTATGTTGACCAAGACGATGAAGGCAATGGCACAAAGAAACGCATCAAGAAAGCGTCATTTGATTGGTACAAAAAAGTAATTGCTTCAAACGGCGCAACTCTTTGATTTTTGATTCTTCCAGATAAAGCAATTGCTAGGCTTAATCATAAGGTTTCTTAACAATTTACCTTTTTATCAAGAAAAAAAGCCAACTTTATTTGCTATTTTATTTTAACCATGCTATGATGAATAGGTAAAGTTCTGATATGTTAATACTTGTTTATCTTTTCTATTGATACACACTTCAATTACACATCATTTTCTATTACAAACAAATAAACACAGTCGATGTGTAATATGGAGGTATACGTTTATGAATAACGGTACAGTAAAATGGTTTAATGCAGATAAAGGTTTTGGATTTATTACAGGTGAAGACGGCAATGATGTATTTGCTCACTTCTCAGCTATCCAAGGCGACGGCTTCAAAACTTTAGAAGAAGGTCAAGCAGTGACTTTCGACGTTGAAGAAGGCCAACGTGGCTTACAAGCAACAAACATCGTTAAAGGTTAATTGACGTTAACAAGCGAGAATCCATTGGGTTCTCGCTTTTTTTTGCTTTAATTTACATAATTATTGAAATGGATAGGGTTTTGATGATCTGCTACAAGAGAATAGTTGCAGGTTTTGAGGACCTGACATGGTAAATAGTACATCTTTGATTTCACTATTCAACTAGCCCTAAGCGTTGCGGTTTACTTACCTATGATTTCTCATTCGATGATAAGCGTATAAAAAGAAAGAGGGGCTGTATACCGTATTCAATAAATTAATAAAGTGGTTGAATAGGTTTAGTGGCGTTGCTACCATTAAAGCGAAACATGCTACGATTCAATATATGGTACCCCGTACTTATACAAGAGTAATCGATGTGAAAGATCGATATTTCTTATTCGTTTCATCGATATTGTCTTGAATGAATTGTAAAAGTAGAATATATTGGTACAAATTAGCTGCTTTTTTTATTGGAGATGGGAACAAAGATGATTACATTTCGAGGGAGATTTATATGAAGCCAAAAGAAATACTTTGCCAATGGGTTGATGCGTTTAATCAGGCAGATGTAGAATGTATTTCAGAATTATATGATGAGAATGCAATAAACCACCAGGTTGCTAATGAGCCAGTTGTTGGGAAACAAGCGATCAAGCAGATGTTTGAGCAAGATTTTTCTAACGCAAAAATGGTTTGTATCGTTGAGAACATTTTCGAAGATGGACAATGGGCAATTTTAGAGTGGCGTGACCCCTTAGGTTTGAGAGGTTGCGGTTTTTTTCAAATAGTAAATGATAAAATTTTATTTCAAAGAGGCTACTGGGATAAATTATCTTTCTTAAAACAGCACGACTTGCCTATTGAATAAAAGGAATTCCCTTATAGGAATGGTTAGCAGATATGCATGACAGGAAGGTTAATCGCTTCACGTAAAATTCTTAAAGGAGCAACACTGTTTGAAAACAATACCTTTTGTTTTAAGTAATGATTAAGAATAAGTTAGTTTACTTCCGTCGGCGCCTAGTTGCGTGGTATAGTTATTGATAAGCGACAAATATTTTTGTACCACACGTTACTTGTTTTGAAGAAATTTATTCAAACCTGGCGTAACTTCAGAGTTACAAGGATACAATAGAGGTTAGGGATTGTATCGTTTAAATGAGAAATAAATAATAGTAGTAATAGTATGCTGCACTTTCAAAGAATAAATATTGACTCGTCAGATAGCCTTCTCGTTTACCCAAACGAGAGGGCTATCGTTCATTAGAAAAGAAAAAGTGTCTTTTTCCTAAAAGAAAGGAAGAAGACACTTTTTGGCTTTATTCTGCTGTGAGGGGGATCGTCAGCTTGCGATCATCGGTTTGATCGTCCAGCATTGAATCGACATATTGCTTCAAAAAGTAAGAATAGGTCGCTAACCACTGATACTCCTTGGAGTCTTTGATAGCAGCTTTTTCTTCGGCTGAGTAAGTATCATTGCCAGTAAAAAGGGCAGTGTTCAGCTTCGTGACAAACGTACAAAGTTTTGTCATCTGGGCATCTGACAGTTCAGACACTGCGGACAATTGGTCACGGACCAGTTGGTCGGTGTCTTTTTCAAAAATACTTTTCTGATAGTTTTGATAGTTCAGCAACTGTTCATCAGTTTGCTTCGTTTCAGCCGCCCAAGCATCGAGATCAATCTGGCGTGCTTCGTAGTTGATTTCCTTGTCAGAAAGAGAAAGGACGCCGTAGCCTAATTCTGCCGTTGAATAAGACCCAGTGACTGCTTCATAAAGCGAATCATTCCCTTCGTTAATGTCTTGAATGTGGATATGACCAGAGAAAACGGCTGGCACGTTGAAGCGTTCCAACAAAGCGACAGTCTCAGAGGCGTTGTCAAGAACATAACCGTCTTGTAAGAGTTCATTATGACCGAACAAGTTATGGTGCAAAAAGACCAGTGGTACTTGCTCCGCTTCTTTCGTCAGGGTTAATTGCTCCTCCAACCAAGTTAGAGTAGCCGGTTTCAACTCACCATTCGTAGTAGGATCATCCCAATTAACCTCAGAATCGTAGATACATGAATCGAGCAAAAAGAGACGATACTTGTCGTTTAACTGAATGCTGTAGCTAAGGGAAGACTTGTCGATACTGTTGGCTTTTTCGTAACCTTCAGCAAAAATCGTTTGAAAATCCTCAGGACTGATTTGATCTGCGTAGTATTCCTTTTCACCTTTAAATGCTCGCGCCCAACCATTGTAAATCTCGTGGTTGCCAGGTAATGCTAAAACCATAATGTCAGCTTCTTGCAATGGTTCAAGCAATCTTGCCAACTCTTGAGCACTTGCTTTCTCGCCATTGAGCGTCATATCACCGGTCAAAATAATTCCCGTGGGTTTCTCTTTTAAGGCTTGAGCGGTGAAGGCCTCGATCGATTGTTCTTGATACGTCATCTCTTTGCCAGCAGCTCCCTTTGTGAAGGTCTGAAAGGCTGCGCCGTTATCATGGAGCGTGGAGGAAAGAAAATGAATATCACTTAAGAGCCAAAACTCACTGTTGCTCGCCTGTTGCAATGGAGTATCGGCTTCATGCACCTTACGAAATTGAAAGAATAACAGGAAACAGGTGACAAAAAGTGTAAGTAGTGCCAATGGCCAAAACCATTTTTTGTGTGTACGAATCGCGATTCCCTCCTCGCTTGTTTTATTTATTATAGAAAGGAATAGGGAACTTGTCACATAAATGGTCTTTTTTTGAATGATTTCTTGTTTTCATAGTTTTTCTTAATAAAATAATCGTGATCAAGTTATAATCCTTGAATAATTAGCCTTAATTTTGATAAAGATAACATGAATTGAATTTATTTTAGATGATGAAAATGAAAAGAAAATGCGGTAATTTATTCAGAAACGTTGATTTAACGGTCTTTAATTGTCATGTTATTTATCGTTGAGATAAAGGGAGTGTTAGATTGAAACATTTTTGTAACATTTCCTTTATCTGTGTGTCATATCATTATGGTAGAATTCATTTGTCGTTAAATCGAACATTAAACTTTCTTAGACAAAATTAAGTTTTTATAAAGGCAGTTCATCTGTCAAATCAACCAGCTAGTCGGAGGAAAAACGAGTGAAGAATAGTTTGTTATCAGCATTAATGGTGTGTTCACTAACATTAACAGCAGTTGCAGCACCTGCATTAGCATTTGCAGATTCCATTGATGATCAAATCGAGCAGCAAGACCAAAAAATCAATTCTCTTAAAGGTCAGCAAGCTGACGCCCAATCACAAATCGATTCTCTAGAAGCAGAAATTGAAACAGTGAGTGCAAAAGTTGCTTCATTAGAAGCGAAACAAGTTGAGTTAGGTCAAGAAGCTGAGAAATTGCAAGACAAAATCGCAACATTGAAATTGCGTATTGCCAAACGTGAAGAAGCAATCCAAAAGCAAGCCCGTGATGTACAAGTTAACGGTCAAAGCACCAATTTCATTGATGCTGTTTTAGAAGCAGATTCTTTAACGGATGTTATCGGTCGCGTACAAGCGATGACAACGATCGTCAATGCAAACAATGATTTAGTTGAACAACAAAAACAAGACAAACAAGATGTTGAAGACAAAGTCAAAGAAAACGAAAGCAAGATCCAAGAAGTTGCTGCGAACCAAGCAGAACTTAGCCAACAAAGAGATGCCATCGCAGCAAAACAAGCTGACTTAAATGTCTTGAAAGCAAACTTAGCAGCAGAACAAGCGACTGCTGAAAAAGACAAAGATGCATTGAATAAGAAAAAACAAGAAGCGGAAGCTGAAAAAGCACGTATCTTGAAAGAACAACAAGAAGCTGCTGCTGCTCAAAAAGCAGAAGAAGAAAGACAAGCTGCTGCTTTGAAAGAAGCACAACAAGAAGCTGCTGCTCAATCAACTGAAAGCACGACAGAGAATACAACAGCTTCTACTGAAACAGCAACAAGTAGTTCTTCAAGCAACACAAGCTCAAGCAATACCAGCAGTTCTAACAGCTCAAGTTCATCGAACGCAGGCTCTTCAAACACTGGTTCAAGCAATTCAAGCTCAAGTAACTCAGATTCAAACTCTTCATCAAACAATAATTCTACAGGAAGTATTTCTACTGGCGGTGGAAAAGATCATTCAAGCTCAGGTAACATGTATGCTTGGGGTCAATGTACTTGGTACGTGAAAAACCGCGCTCCTTGGGTAGGTACTTACTGGGGTAATGGTGCACAATGGGGTGCGTCAGCTGCAGCTGATGGATACACTGTCAATGGTACACCAGCAGCCGGTGCCGTTGTAGTCTTTGCCGCTGGTCAATCAGTTGGTGGCGAATGGACTGCTGATCCAACTTATGGACACGTAGCCTATGTTGAATCATACAACCCATCAAACAATACCATCACAATCTCTCAAGGCGGAATGGGCTTTGACAGTCCTGGTGGACCAAACACTGCAACAATGAGCGCATCTGGATATACTTACATCCATCGCTAATCAATTCAAAAGCAAAGCATCAACGTAATCGCGTTGATGCTTTTTTATTTGATCGATAGCTTTCTAAATCAGTCAGATAAGAGAACTACTCAGAGAGGCAAGACAGGGTTCTCTCAAATCTTATCAAGATTCTATAGAAAATAGGAGGTTTTTCGTTCTACTAGCAAGGAGGGAGAAACGGCGAAAAGGTTCCTTTTGAAGTTACCACCAGTTCTTCCATTGCACGAGAAATCGCCGTGTAGAGAATCCGCCGGTCTTGATCGGTATGATAATTTTCTTCTGAGACATCATATAAGAGGACCTGCTTAAATTCCAATCCTTTGGCAAGATGAATCGGTAAAACCGTTCCATGAAATGACACGGCCTGTTTATCGAAGAACTGTTTGAGCTCCTCACTGGATCGACTATCTTTGGTGATGATCGTTACTGGCTGCTTAAGTTCCTTTACTATGTCTACTAACGCAACGTCAGGCAGATTGGCATAAAACTGTGGCAACTTTCCTTCTGGTCGAACGGCAGAGATGTTTAAATTGGTTTCTTTTGGTAGCATTTGGGCAAATAACCGCGTGATTGCACCGCTAGACCGATAACTCGTAGTCAGCTGATACGTTTCGAGGGATTTCGCCTGTTGTTGAAACAACGTTTGGATTTCTGATACGGTGATGGCACTTGTAAAGATCGCCTGTTGCTGATCCCCCACGAGGGTAAAAGCGGTCATAGGAAAAAGACATAATAGAAACTGAATTTGTGCTGGCGTATAATCTTGGACTTCATCGATAAATAGATAGCGTAACGCAGGGACAGGTTGTTTTTCGGCGAGCAAATGACGAATCAGCAATAGACAAACGGTATAATCCAAACTATCTGTTGTTTGCGTCAAAGTGATCTGTCCGTGAGTAAAATAGTCGGCACTGTCTGCTAACAATCGTTTTGTATCAAACCAAGTAAGGTTTTTTATTTGTTTGGAAACCGTTGCGTATTTTTTCTTCAGGAGGCGAATGGCTGCTTTCTGAATTGTTTTTTCTGAATCATCCTTTAAAACTCTCCCTAATAGGGAGCGCTGTTCGGCTTCAGTCAAAGAACGAACTTGGTCGTGAACATTTGCTGCTAAGGCATTTTTTTGCAGTCGATCCTCCCAAGCGTAAGCCAATTTCTTTTTGACTGCTTGGATGCGATCGCGCAAGGATGCCTGTTTTGGTGTCTCTTGGAAGAAAGTGTCGATCGTTTCTTCAGAAAAAAGGACGACGTTTTTTCTTTTGATTGGTTTAAACTGAAGCACAAGTTCTTCTGGCAGCTGTTTGCTCAAGGATTGAAGAAAGCGACTAAAGTCCGCACTGCGCAAAAGGTCGATTGCTTCACTGGGTGTTTGCTGGATGCGGTCAAAATACGCCTCTTCCGATTCTAAGTCAACGCTAGGAAATGCTTGGCAAAACTGCCGCATGGTCAGCGTCAATGGATTTTTTTCACCGAGGGAAGGCAGCACTTGCGAAATATAATCAATAAACCGAGAGTTCGGGGAGAGGATCAAGACATTCTCAGCGGTCATCTCTTCACGAAAATGGTACAGCAAAAAGGCGATTCGCTGCATGACAGCAGACGTTTTTCCGCTTCCAGCAACACCGTTGACCAGTAGGTTTTTATGCGCTAAGTCACGGATGATGACGTTTTGTTCGTGTTGGATCGAAGCAGTGATATCTTGCATTTTTTGGCTATTATTGGCTTCAAGGGCTGCCAGTAACACTTCATCTTGAATCGCGACGGAGGTATCAAAGGCTTGCTTCAATTGATCTTTTTCGATAATAAATTGTCGGCGATGTTCAAGAGCGACAGAAATCGTCTGATTGTTCACTTGATAAGAGACCGGGCCCAAGCGTTTGGCATAGAACAATTCGGCAATTGGGGCGCGCCAATCATAGATCAACCCTTCCTTATTTTCATTAACAAAACCATTGATCCCAATGTAAAAATCTTCTATCGTTTCCTCATCTTCAAACTGTAGGGAGATTTTACCAAAGTAGGGACTATCCAGTAGACGGTCGATGGCAGCTAATTCACGTTCAGCAGATTGAAGAGCGGCGTTCATTTGGTCGATCTCACGGTTCTTACTTTCGATGGCAGCAAAAGTATCTAAACGGTCAGCAAAATTATCAAAGTTTAAGCGAATCTCTTCGCCGATGCTTTGCATCGCAAGGCGATCTTTTTTTCTGCCTTCAGTCAAGAAGCTGCTCAGCATTGTCTTTCGTGTCAGCAATTGCTGGTACGTGTCTGCGAGATGCTTCTTTTCAGCCTTTAGGTCGTTCATTCAGACTCACATCCATTCTCCAAAGTATCTCAATTATACGAGCATCCACCAAAAATACTAGTCTATTTTTTTGACTCTGGATGCGGTATAATAATAGTGGGAAGAGGCAGCTGATTGTTCCAATGTCATGGGAGCAAGCAGAATGCGTCTATTTTTTTGTTTTAAAAATGGGAAAAAGGGTCATTGCTTGTGTTTTTGAAGGGGCTGTTTATACTGAATATAGAGAAAATACAAAGCGAAAAATCGTTGAGGGAGTGTCAGCATGTCCAAATTATTGTCACCAGTGAAGCTAGCGAATTTAGCATTGGCCAACCGCGTCGTTATGTCGCCGATGTGTATGTATGAAGTAAAAAAAGAAGACGGTGTTGCGGAGCCTTTTCATTTTGTTCACTACGGGGCACGAGCATTAAGCAAAGTCGGCTTGATCATTATTGAAGCGACTGCCGTTGAACCAGACGGACGAATCACAAACAATGATCTAGGGTTATGGAATGAAGAGCAGCAAACAGAGCTGACGAAATTGGTGGAACTGCTGCATGGGTTCGATGCGCAAGTAGGCATCCAACTAAGCCATGCAGGACGAAAAGCAGTTGATGCCAGCAATCCTTTGGCACCAAGTGCCGTTGCCTTTAACGAGCGCTACCCGTTACCGTCAGAAATGACCCTGTCGGAAATCAAACGGGTGCAAGATAGTTTTGTTCAGGCTGCCCAACGAGCAGCCAATGCGGGTGTCACGATGATCGAACTTCATGGGGCTCATGGCTACTTGATGGATCAATTTCTTTCGCCTCTCGTCAATCAACGCACCGACCTGTATGGTGGTTCCTTAGAGAATCGGTATCGCTTTGTAAAAGAAACGGTACAAGCAGTTCGAGCAGTCTTTTCTGGGTCCTTGTGGATGCGCTTGTCATTGACAGACTATGAAGAACCAGGACGCCAAAATTCGTTGGAAGATTGGCAGCAAGTGGCCCAATGGCTTCAAGCAGATGGCATTGATTGTCTTGACTGTTCCACAGGCGGTGTGGTGGATAAAAAGCCTAATATTCCGATCTATGATGGCTATCAAGTGCCCTTTGCTGCAGCTATCAAGCAAGTGGTCGATATTCCCGTAGCAGCAGTCGGTTTATTGGATAATCCTGATCTTTGCGAATATCTTTTGCAAACCAATCAAGTAGATTTGGTTTTACAAGGCCGCGCATTGATCAGAAATGTCAACTGGTTGGCAGATGCAGCGGCGAAACTTCACGATAAGTCTTTTCAAGCATACAATGATTCCTATCAACGCGGGGTGAAGCGTTGATTCATGTTTTATTACATGAGAGTTGATTCGAAAGAATGACTTGTAAGTGTAGATATCGGAAATGGAAGAAAAGTAGAGATTTACTTACGGTTCTTCTTTTAAAAAATTTTTTAGTATAGGTTAGGTATTAATCGAAATAAGAGAGCAATGGACGATGATTTGTCGTTCTTTGTTCTTTTTTTTGACTTTTATAGATCATTTTTATGAACTTATCCCACTTTTTTTCGTCTATTTGCATTAAATAGCTCATAGCATTGAACTGTTTAGTTCACGATGGTATAGTTTAGGCAAGTTTTCGAAAACGATTACAAAAAAATGGAGGTGTTGAAATTGGATATCGGTCAACTGATTGATGAACGATTCATTTTATTTGATGAACAAATTCGGTCAAAAGAAGAATTGTTTACTCAAGCATCTGTTTTATTCGAGTCCTCAGGAGTTATCAGTAATATAAAGAAGTACAAAAACGATTTATTTCGTCGCGAGAAACAAACCTCTACTGGGATTGAGGATCATTTTGGTATTCCTCATACAAAAAGTAAGGCAGTGCTAAGACCCGCAATCGCCTTCGTAAAGTCGAGTCCAATTACTGATTATCAAGCAATTGACGGAACGGCAGTCACCTATTCTTTTGTCATCGCAGTACCTGAAAAGAGTACTGACGATCATTTAATCATCTTAAGCAATCTCGCACGATTATTGATGCACGAAGGATTTCGAAATGCAGTAAAAAAGGCAGAAGACGCCTCAGATATTATTAACAATATTCAATCAAATCAATCAGAAAAGAGGGAACCTGTATGAAAATTGTCGGTATTTCTGCTTGTCCGACTGGAATTGCGCATACGTATATGGCTGCTGAAAAACTGGAAAAAACGGCAAAATCATTGGGATATACAATCAAAATCGAGACACAAGGTGTAAAAGTCGAAAACATTTTGAGTACAGAAGAAATTCAACAGGCAGAGGTTGTCATTTTAGCGGTTGACAAAGAAGTGCAGACCGACCGATTTGCTGGAAAAAAAGTTAAAAGAGTGTCAACCGCAAGAGCAATCAGAGAACCAGAAAAAGTAATTCAAGAGGCAATAGATGGGGTAGAAGTGACCACGATTGCCCAAGCCGAGCATGCTTCAAACGAATCTGGAAAGAAAGCTGGCATTTATAATCATTTCATGAATGGCGTTAATTACATGTTGCCTTTGGTTATTGCCGGTGGAATTTTAATTGCGTTTAGTTTTGCTTTTGGGATCAATGCAGCTGATCCTAGCGATCCTTCATACAATCAAATTGCCGAAGTTTTAAGCACGATTGGTGGGAATACGGCTTTTGCATTGATGGTTCCTGCACTTGCAGCAGGAATTGCCACTTCCGTTGCAGGTAGACCGGGCTTTGCCGCTGGTTTGGTTGCGGGAACGATGGCGGCAAGTGGAGGATCTGGTTTCTTAGGTGGGATGGTTGGTGGTTTACTCGCTGGGTATGCTACGGATTGTTTAGCGAATAAAGTAACAGTAGCAAAATCATTTGCCGCACTCTATCAGTTGATTATTGTTCCTTTGATCTCAGTTGCTGTGACTGGCTTTGCCATGTTTTATTTCATTGATAAACCAATCTCTTATGTATTGGATGCTTTGACGAATTGGCTTAATGGACTTGGTTCTACGAGTGGTGTGGTATTCGGCTTACTGATAGGCATTATGATGGCAGCTGATATGGGCGGTCCCATCAATAAATCGATTTCAACCTTTAGTATTGGTTTGATGTCGGCAGGAGTTAATGCACCAATTGCGGCTTGTATGGCTGCCGGGATGACACCGCCTCTAGGCATTGCCTTAGCTTCTATCTTGTTTAAGCAAAAATTTACTCAAGAAGAACGAACTTCCGCTCAGTCTTGCTGGGTTTTGGGATTATCTTATATTACTGAAGGTGCGATTCCATTCGCTGTCGCAGACCCATTACGAGTAATACCTAGTTTGATGGCAGGTTCAGCAACCGCTGCTGCAATATCAATGGGCGCCGGTGTAACTTCATTAGCTCCACATGGGGGTATCTGGATCTTACCGATTCCCAATGTATTGAACAATCCATTGATGTATGTCGTGGCAATCGTTTCTGGAACGGTGGTTACAGCATTGATGTTAGGATTTCTGAAAAAATCTAGAAGTGAAATGGAACGCCAACCAACCGATGAAGGAAAACTGATTTAGAAACTATTTATAGGTTGAAGCGAAACGAATCAAAAGAAAAGAGGAATGTCACAATGTTAATGACAATGAAAGAATTACTTGCTGTAGCAAAAGAACATAAATTTGCTGTTCCAGCATTTAATATTTGCAGTTTTGATATGTTAAAAGCAATCATGGAAGAAGTTGAGGCACAGGATGCACCAGTCATTTTAGAAATTCATCCTGATGAGATCGGATACTTAGGAGATTGTTTCATAGCGACAGTGCGGGAGTACGCATTAAAAAGTAAGGTACCAGTCGTTATTCATTTGGATCACGGGGGATCAATCTACGATGTCATGCGGGCGATCCGTAATGGCTATACCTCGGTGATGATCGATGCATCATTAGCCGATTACGAAGAAAATAAAAAAATCACGAAAGAAGTTGTTGAACTGGCACATACGGTTGGTGTCAGCGTTGAAGCAGAAATTGGTACGATTGGGAACAACGGCTCCGCAGAAGGGGGAGCTGCAGAAATTATTTACACAGATGTCGACCAAGCCGAAGACTTTGTACGTGCTACCGGCATTGACACCCTTGCCATTGCGATCGGAACGGCTCATGGGTTGTATCCAAAAAATATCACCCCTAAGTTGAACATCGATTTGTTGAAAAAGTTGAACGATCGTATTGCTTTACCATTTGTATTGCATGGTGGGTCAGGAAACCCAGATCATGAAGTGCGAGAGTCTGTAAAATATGGCGTATGCAAAGTAAATCTTAGTTCTGATTTGAAATCCGTATTTTTTGATTCAGTCAGAAAAGTATTGACGGAAAACCCTGCTATGTATGAACCAAATCAAGTATATGTACAACCAATAGAAGATGTGAAAACTGTTGTACGCCATAAATTGACACTGCTGAATACGGTTGACAAAGCAAGTTTTTATCAGAGATAATATAGGAAATGATTGATTGGCACAGGATTAAATTGGTGGGAATTTCTTTTTTAAAAGGAGTTTATGTATGGGGAAAGCAAAAGATGAGCGTAAGCAGAAAATCATGATGTATTTAAATGAAACGAAATTTGCTTCTCTGGGGGAATTAGTTGAATTCTTACATTATAGTGATGCTACGATCAAACGCGATCTGATTGAACTGGAAAACGAAGAACAAATCAGACGTACCCGAGGTGGTGCTATGCTGATCGATTCAGAGAAGGTCGATGCGGCTTATCTGACAAAAGTGGGGAATTATGTCAATGATGAAGAAAAACGCAGAATTGCAGAACGTGCAGTGACGTATATTGAGGACGATATGACCATTTTCGTAGACAGTTCTAGCACAGCTTTGTACCTGATCCCTTACCTGAAAAAAATTCATGGGTTACGAGTGGTAACCAATAGTGTGCTAACTGCCGCACTACTATCGGAACATACTGCTGCTGAGGTGACCATCGTTGGCGGGACGGTAACGAACAAAAAGTTTACCGTTAATTCAGTTACAGCAGTCAACCAGCTCAGGACCTATCATTTTGATCTTGCGCTTCTCTCTTGTAGGGGATACGATGAAGAAAAAGGAGCCACTGAGAATACTGAAGGGGAAGCAGTATTTAAACAGGTATTGAAAGACTGCACCGAAAAAATTATTCTAATGGTTTTAGAATCAAAGCGGAATAAAGTATATTTTTACAAGAGCCTCTTACCCGAGGATATCGATATTGTCATCTAGAAAAAAAGCATCGAGTTTGTCAAAAACGGTCTTATTTAAAAGGCCGTTTTTATTTCCACTACTAGTATGCTTTACAAACTAGTGAGGAACACGTATACTAGGTACAACACTAGTTTGTATAACAAACTAGATAAAGGGAACCAAAGGAGGGAAATCGTGAAAGAGACGCAATTGCTAAAAGGGGTTTTGGAAGGGTGTGTTTTGCAAGTGATTGCTCAAAAAGAGATTTATGGTTATGAACTGGTACAGGAACTGAAGCAAAGAGGCTTTGAAACGATCGTTGGCGGCACGATCTATCCTTTGCTGCAGAAGTTGGAAAAACAAGAACTTATTACCTCTGAGATGAAAAAATCACCTGAAGGACCTGATCGCAAGTATTTCTCGATCACCCCGAAAGGCATAGACTATTTGGCACAATTTAGAGAACAATGGACGAACCTAATGAAGAAAGTCGAAGGATTATTTAAGGAGTGAGGAAACATGGCAAATAAACAAGAGACGACCTATTGGCGAGAGCAAACCAATCTGATCGAGCAACAATTCAATGAGAAAAATCGCCAATTTTTTGATGATTTTCGAAGCTACCTCTTACTTTCCAGCCTTTTTTACGATGAGCATAAAGTCACAGAGCAGGTATACGCGATTGCAATGGATTTATTAGAAGCACAAACTCATGGAGAAGAGGCGCAACACTATTTTGGCAATGATCCGAAAGGGGTGGCAGATGAACTGTTGGCAAACACGCCAAAGAGCAATCTCAAAGAGCGTCTCAAATTGGCATATCTAGCGGTTGGTATCAGTTGGGGGATCAAGTTTATAGCTGATTTTACAAATCAAGGACCACTGGTTCTTAACCTGCTGGATTATCTTTTAACAGGATTGGTAACTGTGGTAGCGGTCATCGGGATTTTTGCGATCATCAGCAAAACCATCTATCAAAAGAAGGGCACAAGCAAGGTGATTCGTTTCGGCTCCCTTTGGCTCGTTGTGAGTGGCTGGATTGGTCTTTCACTGTTGATCAATCTGCTGACCCCAAACTGGTGGCTCCTGACGATCGCATTTCCTTTTGATGTAGTATTGGTTGGCAGTTTGCTGGTAGCGGCGATCGTTTTTGTTGTATCACGCAAAGAAAAAGCTTTTTATCCGATCGTTTTTCTACTGGGGGTATTTGTGTTGCTTGGTTGCCTGTAAAAAGCCATGGCATTTTATCACATTGGGGATACATCGTGGATGACCGGCGGACTTTTGACACTGCTCGTTGTAGGGTTTCTTATTTTTCTCTGGTGGACCCGTCGAGTGATGAAAAAGCAATAAGCAAAGCCAGAAACAAGTGTGTTGCTTGTTTCTGACTTTTTTACATGGTCAAAAGCATTATCCTGAGGAATCTTTCTGCTTCATGCTACACTTAAAAAAGAAACGGAGGGAAATCAAGATGTTGACAACAGATCGGTTCTTTCACGGCCACGACAAGCAGACCGCTTTTTTTGAAGGCTGGTACCATAAGCACCAAATTGGTGAAGAAGTCTATGCTTTTATTCCTGGTCTTTCGATTCAAGAAGACGGTACCAAAGAAGTGTTCATTCAAGTGATCAATCATGAGGGCGCGCATTACTTCTCCTTTCCAGAAACTGATTTTCAGGTTTCAGAAGAGGAGCGAAAAGTAACGATTGGTGACAATATCTTTAGTGAAGCAGGCATTCAAGTTTCTTTAAAAAATAACGATCTCCAAGTACAAGGAGCAGTAAAATACAACGACCACAAACCGATTCAGCGGACGCGTTATGCGCCGAGTATCATGGGGCCTTTTTCGTATCTGTCATTTATGGAGTGCTACCACGGTGTCTTGAGCATGAGTCATACCTTAGAAGGTACGCTGTACTGGAACGAAGAACCAATCGATTTTTCGAACGGGATCGGTTATTTGGAAAAAGACTGGGGAACCTCCTTTCCAGCAGCTTATATCTGGGTTCAGTGCAACAGTTTTGATGCACCAGATGTTCGGTTCTTTTTCTCCGCAGCCGACATTCCCTTTGCTGGTTTTGCTTTTTTGGGAACGATTTGTGTTCTGCAAGTCGGCAGCCAAGAATATCGTTTTGCTACTTATCATGGTGCAAAGATTCATGATGTCAAACGTACGGAAGACCGTTTAGTGATCCAGCTCAAACAAAAACAGTGGCTGCTGACGATCGAAGTGTTGACGAAAGAAGGCCATTCGTTGTTAGCACCTTCTATTGGGCAAATGAATCGGATCATTCGCGAAAGCGCCAGTACGGAAATTGCCTTGACCCTTTTAGAAAATGGGCAGGAGATCTTGCGGCAGACGGGAACGTTGGCTGGTTTTGAAGAAGTAGCGAATCTGCGAGGATTTCACTATTAAAAAAAGGCGGGAAAAAAGCAGAAAAATTCGTTTCTTTTGATATACTAGTAGATAGTAACTGCGAAAACACGTATCTTTGGAGGGAAACGGATGGAAAAAATAACGAATGAGACACTGTTTGAACTGAAAACGATTGCGCAGCCTGCAGTGGGGCAAAATCAGGTTTTTTACTTGGAAACGGCAGTCAACCAAGAGACCAATACGTATGATTCAGCGATTTATAGTATTGACGCAAAGACCAACGAACGGCGTGAGTGGGGAAACGAAGCGACGACCCACAACAACCTAAAGGTCTCGCCAGATGAGCAAAGGCTCAGTTTTGTGACGACCGATCCAAAGAAAGGTGAAAGTACGTTATGGACGATGCCAGTATCCGGCGGCAAGCCACAAGCACTTGTCACTGAGAAGGATCTGGGGGACTATTTTTGGAAGCAAGACGCAACGGCGGTCTATTATAAGCTGGCACAAGAAGAGCCGCTCTCAGAGAATCAAGACGACACAGAAAAGACGGACAAGCAAAAGGAATTTCCAGAAGTAAAAGCTACTACGAAAGTCAATTATTTGGCGGATGGCGTCGGCTTTTTAAAAGAAAAAAAACATTCGATCATCAAAAAAACGATCGCGACACAAGAAACGGAACTGATTTTTGAGCATGATTCTCCCTTTGTTTTTTCTGGCATCGCGGATGATCAGAAGACGTTGTTCCTCACCTTTGACAAAGAGGAAGAAGATGAATGGGACTATGGCTCGAAGGTTTATCTCCTTGATAGCCAGACGAAAAAGGCAGAAAGTTTAGAAAACATTCTGCCAGAAGGAACCTACACTTTTGCTGCTGCGCGCAATGATCAGCTATTACTATTAGGCAATGATCTCTCTTACGGATTTGTGACCTTGGATGATTTGTTTTTGATCGACTTAAAAACGAAAGCAGTCAAAAATCTTTCCAAGGAGTTAGATGTTGCCTTTGGCAATGCGATCATCAGTGATTTTCAACAAAAAAATCGTGGCGTAGCGATCACCTGGTTGACGGATGACACATTCCTTGTACCCGTAACAGAACATGGCAAGCTACAATTGTACCGTGCCACGACCCAAGGAGAATGGACCAAACTGCTTGATGAAAAAATGGATATCCTCGATGCGGCGATCTATTCAGAAGCCAAACTTGCTGTTGCTTATGCGACGCCAACGATCCCTAGTCGCTTAGCACTGATTGACTTAACAAGTGGTAAAGTAACCGATCTCTATGATCCTAACCAAGCAATTATGTCACAATTAGCGATCAGTAAACCCGAAGCGTTTTGGTACGAAGGAGCAGATGATTGGCAAATTCAAGGCTGGTATTTGCCCCCGACCGAAACAAAGGAGAATCATCCAGCGATTTTGTACATTCATGGCGGTCCGCAGGTCTGCTATGGGGAAACATTTTTCCATGAGATGCAAGTCCATGCCGCTAATGGCTATGGGGTCATCTTGTTGAACCCTCGTGGCGGGCAAGGATACGGTCAGGCGTTTGTCAAATCGATTTTAGGTGATTATGGCAATAAAGATTATCAAGACTTGCTGTTGGGGGTGGATGCCGTGTTGGCAAACCATCCAGAAATCGATACGAACACCATTCACGTGGCTGGCGGCAGTTATGGCGGCTTTATGACCAACTGGATCGTTGGCCATACCGATCGTTTTTGTGCGGCCGTTACGCAACGCTCGATCTCAAATTGGATCAGCTTTTATGGGACGAGCGACATTGGACCAGCTTTTGTCAAATTCCAATTGTTGCGGGAACTTGATCAGACCGAAGGACTTTGGAAGATGTCGCCTTTGGCCTATGCCAGCCAAGTTAAGACACCTACGCTAGTCCTGCATGGGGAAAATGATTTGCGATGTCCGCAAGAACAAGGACAGCAGTTTTACATGGCATTGCAACGTCAAGGCGTCGATACGAAGCTGATGCTGTTTCCTCAATCCTCTCATGGTTTGTCGCGCAATGGCTTACCGAACCTGCGGATAGAACGCTTGCAGGCGATTAGTGAATGGCTTGCATCACATGAGAACCAATCAGTAAATTAACCGAATGAAATCACCTGACAAAGAATCACGACTTGGGCTGCTTGAAAAGACCGACCAGTGATTCCTTAAAGATCAGGTGATTTTTTTGCGGGATCAAAAGCTACAGGGTCCTGATATCTTGCCGTCAATGACAGTGACGGTTGAAAACAAATTCATATGACGTTTTCTTCACGTGTTAAATAACAAAAAGAAGAAATAGTTTTGCTTGCTTCCTGTGTTTTAGTGTGATAAGATACAAAACGTAATGGTTACACTTTAAGTGTTCTTTTGGTGTGACGCAAGAGAAAGGAGCTGGTTATTATGAGAAACAATATTATTTTGGCATGTGTGGAGACAGGGGAAAGACTTTATTTGACCAATAAGAACCAGCGCAATACGCCGGAACGTTTAGAATTAAAAAAATATTCACCAAAGTTGCGGCGCAGAGCGATTTTTCGTGAAATCAAGAAATAGGAAGGAAAATAACTGAATGGCAAAAAAATCAAAAATTGCAAAATACAACAAACAAGTACAACTCATCGAACAATACCGAGCAGTACGTCAAGAACTAAAAGCACAAGGAGATACCCAAGCATTGGCCAAACTACCGAAGGATTCGAATCCGACTCGTTTGAAGAAACGGGATATGATCGATGGTCGTCCGCGCGGCTACATGAATAAATTCGGCATGTCACGGATCAATTTCCGTAAGCATGCACATCTCGGAGAAATTCCCGGCGTTACAAAAGCAAGCTGGTAACAGAAAGGAGTCAATATGGAAAAAACGGACTTGTCTAGTGCGTATCGACGTTTAAAGAGCCCGAACATCAAAACAAGGAAACGCGCATTAAAGATCATTCATGAATTTAAGCGAAATAAACGAAAAAATGCATTGCAGCTGCGTGCATAATGAGAAAGTGAAAGAAAGTTGGAAATGACATGGCAGTACCTGCAAGAAAAACATCAAAAGCAAAAAAGAATAAGCGCCGGACCCACTATGGCGTCAAAGCACCAGCGATTTCGTTTGATGGGACAACAGGAACCTTCAAGCGCAGCCACCATGTATCTTTAGCAGAATATAAATCGCAGCACCCGATCGAAAAGAATTAACGGCGTCTTATGACGCCGTCCAGAAAGCAGGGGGAAAATGGAGATCATCTATCCGTCATTGATTGAAGAAGCCTATCGTCACAGTAAAAAATTTCATCCAGAGATCACCAAAGAGGCAATCTATCGCCATTTTTACGAAGCGGGCTTGATCAAAGAAAACGGCGATCCGACGGAAAAAGCCTTGTCAGAAGGGGTCGTTAAAGATTATACTGAGGACTGGGATCTTACCTTTGAAGAATTTTTGATGATCTACCCCGTGTTTCGTTCCTTTGACTCAAAGCATTTCAAGAAGATCGAGCATTTTTGGGAAATGGATTTGGCTTTGCAAGAACAAATTCTTGCCCAATGGGAGCAAGAAACCTTCACAGAGGAAGAGATCATCGACCTAACTGCTTTTTTTGAAGAGCGATTACCTTCTAAAAAGCAACAGTGAATGAACCGTGAAAGGCGTACATGTGATGAAAAAGACGATCCAGCCATTTTTAAAACTTTTAAAGCCCTATGATTATCTGCTGTTTGTTCTGTTAGTTGTCGGCTCTTTTTTACCGCTTTTTCTATTTGAAGCACAAGCTCAAAGTGATACCGGCGATCGGTATGCAATCGTGCGGATCAACGGGGAAGAGGTTGACCGTTTTAACTTAGAAGAAATCGATGCGATGGAAAAAACCTACTATCCAGCAGAAGGTCAGTACAATATCGTCGAGATCAAAGATGGCGCGATCCGAGTTCGTGAAGACAATAGTCCCGACCAGATTGCTGTCAAAACCAGCTGGATCTATCGCAATGGGCAGACGAGCATTTGCCTGCCTCATAAGCTGGTGATCGAGATCAAGCAAGCCGGTGCCTCTGACTATTTAATTTATTAACAGAAAAAGGAAGCCAGCTGAACAATTCCTGTTCAGCTGGCTTTTTTATGAGGATGAGCAGAAGAAGCTGTCAAAAACGCCAATCGATCAACGTGTAAGTCAGCCAGAAACAGCGTTTTTGATACAAGAAAAGCGCAGAATTCCAACTGTCAGAAGAAAGAGGAACTATGGGTGAAAGCTACAATCTCTGTCCAATCGTTCACAAAAATTCTGCCCAATCATCTAAAATAGTTGGGGAACTGCGGCTCTATTTGGTATACTTAGGCAAGTCAGTTCCTTTGAAGCTTCTTTTTCTAAGGACTATGAACGAGCGATGATACGAATATGACCAATTTTCGGAAGTGATAACTTTACTAGATGGGGGCTTAACGAAGATGGGAAATGAAACAATTTGGGAAAACACAGACAATTTTATCTGTTATGTCAACCAATCATGCAGGTAGAATCGCTAAGTCAGCAAGAGGTGAACGGCTATGAGGTCTTGCTGCGCAGTGAGAAAAACAACCGCTTTCCGCAACAAGAATTCAGCGCAATGATTCAATCTGAAAGCGGCAATCAGCAGTTGATGGGGGGGTATGCCCAGGAGCTGCAACGGTTGTGCCAAAAAAAGCCGAAAACCCGCTTTAGTGTCAATATTCATCCACAACAGCTGCTGTGGCAGTCAACGTGGACTTTTTTTGAGGGGATGACTGCCCACAAAGAGCAGTTGCAGATCGAATTAACAGAGCATCCTGTAAAAGGTCAGCATGATTCTTTTGATTTGTCTACTGCCCTTGCAAAAATCAAAGCCTATGGCTATGTGATCGCTGTCGATGACATTGGCTGTGGCCAAAATACCCTGTCATTGGTCTTTGCCAATCTTGAAAATGTGGATTGTTTGAAATTTTCACTACTGCCGTTTATTCAGCTCGATGAGGAGATCGGGTTTAGTTTCTTGACCTGTTGGTTGAAGGTCGCCAAAAAGTATCAGCTTGAGTTGATCGTTGAAGGCATCGAGACCCGCGATAAGATGGTGCAGCTGCTTGAGATGGGGGTTCATTTACAACAAGGATATTTATGGTCTAAAGGAGAGCGATTGTGATGGAATGTTAGAACGAGGCGTGCTCTTGGCGTTTGGTTTGCCGCTGATGATTGCCAGTTTACTGGTGACCGCAGATGTTTTTGTACGAAGTGTGCAAAAAATATCGGTTTCTCGTCCATTTAAGTATTTTATTATTGGTATTCTGACGTTTACGCATTTGTATTTTATTCTTTCTTTCTCAATGAATTCAGTTGGGTTTATCTGTTATCAATACACAACTGCTTTTATTGCGAGTCATTTTTTCTATGGTGATCGTGGCAAGATCTTGATTTTGATAACGCCGTGTATGGTCGTGTTCTATTTACTGTTTGTCGGTTTTTCTGACATTGGCAAAGCCTTTTATTTACCGCTCTTAGGTGTCGGCGTCTTTGTCCTTGATTTTCTCTTATCAAAAATCAAGCCGCTGCGTCCGCAACAGCAATTTTATTTGATGTATTTTTTGACCTGTCTGCTCTCACCGCGTTTTTCGATGTTGGTCCATCATACGACGACCTATGACTGGGAAGCGATGTTGGCAGTACTTGTTGGTTCTTTTGTGCTGTTGGGCGGCTTTATGTGGCTGCATCGGTTGATTGAAGGCGAAGAGTATCAAGTACTGGCAGAGTTGGCGAATAGTAAGATCGATGCGTTGACCGGCTGCTTCAACTATGGGACCTATAACCACGATCTGCTTCAAGCCGTTTCACAGAAAAAGACTGTGACGATCGCCATGATCGATCTCGATCACTTCAAAAAGGTCAACGACCGTTATGGTCATATCGCTGGAAATGAGCTGTTGAGAACCTTTGCCACACGGACGACTACTTTTTTAGAGGCGCATTTTGCCGAGACCTTTTCCTTTTATCGTTATGGCGGCGAAGAGTTCTGTGTCGTGATCGAAGGGGATGTCAAAGAAAAGACCGTAGCTGCGATGACGACGCTGTGTCAAACCATTTCCAGCAGTATGTTTCCTGTCGCCAATTTTGAAAAAGGGACGATGTCTTTGTCTTGCGGCGTTGAAGCGAGCACCGTTTGTCATGGCGATATCTTGGCAGCCGTCGAAAGAGCCGATCAAGCACTCTATCTCGCAAAACAAAGTGGTCGAAATCGGGTGTGCACCTTACCTGAGACGTAAAAAAATAATGAAAAAATGATTTGCACAAATTCACAAAGAATTAAATCTTTATGCACAAAAAGTTAGTAATAATAAAGAAATAATGTTATTTATTTAAAAAATATACATTTTGCTTTTTTTATTTATCTTGAGAATCTTCGTATATCAACAAAAAGATTGAAACTATGTATAATTTCTGGTAAATTATTCTAAATCGAGAGTGATAAAAACTGTCAATAATAAATAGTGATTCTTACTTGATGCTTTGTCCGCTTTTCCAATGAAATGTTTCTGGAATTGTCCCGTCGAATCAGCAAGTAAGGGTTCTTTTTTTAGAAAGGAAGCACAGGAAATGGCAAATACGCTGGTTGTCAATACACTCGCAAATTTAGGCGCAATTATCATCAATATTTATTTGTTATTCAAAATCAGTGACGGATTCGTTGGCCAAGGGACGTTCAAAGCGAAACAGATCGCAGCTGCGATTGCTTGTGAAACCGTGGTAGGGATGCTGATGATGAATTTCTCTTACGTCGTATACGAAACGCGATTTGACCTGCGCTTTTTGCTTTACGCTTTTTCCATGAAATATCTGGGGTGGAAGATGACCGTACCGACGATGGTCAATCTAGCGTTAGGGCGTTTCTTGTTTGAAGTATCAAAATCGTCTTGGTTGAACTTATATCTTACGTTTTTTTTGATAGTGACACTGACATTTCTGCATGCCTGGGCCAAACGGCGATTTACTGACAAACAAGAGTTGTTCCTATCAATTACCTACTTGATCGCTATCTCCTTTCTTTTTGGTTTTTATCTGACGGGTGATATTCAAAAAACGACCCTAATTTATATAATTTATGGCATTCTGGCTTATACATTGGCGTTTTTCCTTTACTCGATAGTAAATGATATGCAGCGCATTTTGGCATTGGTCAAAATCGATGACCTTACGCAGTTGAACAACTTTCGTAAATTTCAAGATGACCGCCAACGCCTAGACACGACCGAGGTGGACTTATCGATCGCTTTGATCGATATCGATCATTTCAAAAATTACAATGACCGTTACGGACACCGTGCTGGGGATGTGATTTTGCAAGAAATCGCTCGTATTTTTTCGACCTACTGTACGGCGAGCAACCCGGTCTATCGCATCGGTGGGGAAGAGTTTGCGATCTTGATCCAAGGAGACGCACAGGCTGCTGCTTATCTCCTCGAAAAAATCCAAAAGCGCATCCGTTACCAAGAGATCATCTTGGATGCAGGCGATTCGGTCAGCATCACGTTGTCGATTGGGATCGCACAACGGCAAAAGGGCGAGTTGCTACAGCAAACACAAGAACGTGCCGATCAAGCATTGTATCGAGCCAAGCGCAGCGGTCGCGACCAACTCTGTCTTTACTGATGGAGTTGGCTTCTTTTCTTTTTTATTTTCAAAAATACTACCCTAAATGAGGAACGCATATGGAAAATAGTTTAATCATGATTCCTTCGCTAGAACCTGACCACAAACTGCTGGCTCTGGTGGAGAAAATTCGTTTGCATAACCAGCACCTGCCGATTTTGGTCGTGGATGATGGCAGTGGGGTAGCTTATCAACCTGTCTTTTCGGCATTGGCACAGCAGTTTGGCTGTCAGGTTTTGACCCATCCAAAGAATCTTGGAAAAGGCGCAGCCATCAAAACCGCCCTCACTGAAGTGCTGACAAACCAGCCAGCTGTTGAATTTATGGTGACCATTGATTCGGATGGGCAGCATGAGTATACCGATATGATGGCTTGCTTAGCAAAGGCCCAAGCCCATCCCGACAGTATTATTTTAGGGACCCGATCCTTTGGCAAAGAAGTGCCCTTGCGGAGTAAGTTCGGCAACATTTTGACCCGAAATATCCTACGTTTAGCGACTGGTCTTGCCATCGAGGATTCGCAGACGGGCTTAAGGGTTTTCCCTCGGAAATTCATGACAGATTTGTTGGCGATCTCAGGTGAGCGCTTTGATTATGAAACGCGGATGCTGATCGAAGCCCAGAAACGGGGGTGGCCGATTCTCTCGCAACCGATCGCCACCATCTATATTGAAGAAAATGCCTCTTCCCATTTTCGGGTCTTGGCAGATTCCGTCGCTATCTATAGCGTCTTTTTGAAGTATTTGTTTTCATCTGTGGTCTCCTTTTTTGTCGATGTGATCGCCTATGCGTTATTGATCCATTTCTTGTCTGTCATCGATCTGTCCTCCATCGTGATCGCTTCGTTGGGTGCCCGCTTGATTTCCGCGATCGTCAATTACTACATCAATCGCGAGCTTGTTTTTGGTCAACGGACAAAGAACAGTATGCTGCAGTATTTTTTATTAGTGATCGTACAGATTTTGCTGTCCTCTTTCCTCGTCTACCTGATCTATTTGATCCTGCCGATCGGGGATTCTGTGTTGTTAAAAATAGGCGTCGATTGCCTGCTCTTTTTCTTTAGTTACCATGTGCAAAAAAATGTCATCTTTAAGGAGTGATTGAGGTGGAACAAAAACGTTTGCCTTGGGCGAAAAAAGTCGTTTACTTTCTGGCGTTTGTCTTTTCGCTGATCTATTTATCATGGCGGGGGCTGTATACATTGCCATGGCACGAGTCTTGGTTTGCCCTGCTGTTTGGTTTGCTGCTTTGGGGCAGTGAGATCGTATCGAACTTTACGGGCTTGCTGTTGATTTGGAACAAAAACAAAGCAAAGCCTTTTGAAAAACCGATCGTGCCAGAAGCCGACTATCCAGCGATCGATGTGTTGATTGCGACCCATAATGAAGAAGTGCCGCTTTTATTAAAAACGGTCAATGCGGCAGTTCATATGAAATACCCCGATCCCAAAAAAGTTCACATCTACTTGTCAGATGACACCAACCGTCCAGAGGTCAAAGCACTGGCAGATAAATTTGGCATCGGCTATATCGGATTGACAGGCAATCAGCATGCCAAGTCAGGCAATCTCAATCATGCATTGTCAAAAACCAATTCGCCGCTAGTGGCGACCTTTGATGCAGATATGATCCCTTACTCAGATTTTTTGCTGGAAACAGTGCCATATTTTGTGGCAAATCAGCAGGAACGACGCAAAGATCAGACCATCAAACCGTTGGGCTTTGTCCAAACACCTCAAAGCTTTTACAATGCGGATCTTTTTCAGTACAATCTTTTTTCAGAAGCGGCGATCCCTAACGAGCAGGACTTCTTTTCCAGAGAAGTCAATGTTTTGAACAACGCCCATGATACAGCTATTTATACAGGATCCAATACGGTGATCGCACGAGAAGCGATCGAAGCCGCTGGCGGATTTCCGACGGACACGATCACGGAGGATTTTGAATTAGGCGCCTTGATCAATTGCCAAGGTTACCGCAGTTTATCAACACTGCAGCCCATGGCCAGCGGTCTTTCTCCCATTGATATCCCAAGTGCTTTAAAGCAGCGGATTCGCTGGGGAAGAGGAGTGGTCCAAAGTGTCCACAATCTCCATCTTTTTAAGAACAAGACGTTGTCTTTGGCGCAAAAAATGGTTTTCCTAAACAGTTATTTGTATTGGTGGTCGTTTTTACGTCGGTTGCTGTTTATTTTCGCGCCGATTTTGTACACTGTCTTTAATGTAAGGGTCGTAGAGACCAACTTTTGGGTCTTGCTGCTGTTTTGGCTGCCAAGCTATACGTTCTTGCATTTGGCGATGCAGGATTTGAGCAGTGATATTCGAACGCAGCGCTGGGGCGAGATCCAGGAAACGATTTTTGCACCTTACCTAGTGATTCCTGTCTTTTTACAAGCCATTGGCATCAAAGAGACCCGTTTCAAAGTGACCAATAAAGCAGCAACTCAGTCTAAAAAAGACTTGTTGTTTGTGGTGCCGCATTTGTTGCTGTTGATTTTGACGATTATCGGCTTAGTGAAGTTTAATTACGGCAAATTCGGCTCAGAGATTTTCTATGGCAGCGTGTTGACTTTCTGGTTGCTGACCCATTTCTTTAACTTAACCTTTGCGGTCTTATTTTATCTCGGTCGCCCGATTTACCGAACGACGGAACGGTTCAGAGCCCATTATCCTGTTGAAGTTTCCGACCAAGACGCCAGCTATTCTTTGATGACAGAAAATATCTCAGAAAACGGCTTGTCCTTTGTTTCTGACGTTCCTCTTTATTTTCCGCCAGATGCGCAGCTGACGTTTAAAATCACCCGTAATGGCTACCAAGCAGAGATGACGGGAAACGTCGTCCGCGTTTTTTCAGGCAAGGATCGCTGGGTCTATGGGGTTGCTTTACACCAATTATCAGAAAAAGACTACTTAGCTTATTTGCAGATCATTTATGATGGCTTCAATCAAAGCCTGCCAGTTCTGCGTGACCCGTGGATGACCTTCTTTGACAGTCTTTTTGAAAATCTCGGTAAGCATCTGCTGCAAGCCAAAGAAAAGCCATTGCCGCCTCAACGAGTGCCTGTCCTGTCGATTGATCAAGAATGGGTCTTTGAAGAAGGAGCCTATACGGTCACAACGTTTGGTTTTGACCAGCTCACGTTGGTAAAAACAGAAGAAGTCGAGATGCCTGCCCGTCTAACCTTGCCGATCAGTAATCTTGTGCTTCACGCTGAAAAAGCAACGCTTCAACCAACAGAAAATCAAGTGATTTATCAAGTAAGCAATCTTTCCGAGCTGCGTTTTACAGCAGCCTTTCAAGAATGGGTAGACAGCTTGCTGAGAAAGGAGGAAGATGATGATCGAGATCCTGCTGCGATTTAGTCTTTTTGGTTTATCATTAGCTGGCTATGCCTATCTTTTTGTACGAGTTTGCCATTTTCCCAAACACATCAGCTGGATCGCTGCTTGCTGTTTGCCGATCCTCGTTCTCTCCTTTGTCGCATATGGTCCAAAAGGATGGTTGATCCGGGGGGCATGGGTTTTATTTGGTCTTGGTTTACTATTATGCGTTTGGCGTTTTTGGCAGGAGCGCTATCAGGTACGTTGGGGCTTGCAAGAGCCCATCCTGCTGTGGTTTTACGGCTATTTTGCTTTGTTCGTTTTAACCTTGCTTCACAGTCATTTGACCCACTATGACAACTTCTCCCATTGGGCGACGATCGTTAAATTCCTTTATACGCAGGGACAATTGCCAACGGCAGCCGATGCCATCATCAGTTTTACTTCCTATCCTTTAGGTAGCTCGCTGTTTGTTACTTATACAGCGATCATTGTTGGCTATCATGAGAATGTCTTGCTGATTGGTCAATTGATTTTGATTTTCTGTAGTCTGTATAGTTTCTTTGCGATTATTCGTGATCCGAAAAGAAAGCTGGCTTTTGCCCTGATCTTCACCAGTATGGCGGTTTTCAATTATTTTAATATTGCGATACGAATGAATAATTTGTTAGTGGACTTTATCCTGCCAGTGTTGACTTTAGCTGGCATCGCTGGCTTATTCGCTTTAAAAGGCAACGTACTACCGTCGATCGGTTTCTTTCTTTTGATTGGCGCCTCTCTTGATTTGGTCAAAAATAGCGCCGTCTTTTTTCTGCTGATTTTAGGTGGCTATTTACTAGTCTGCTTGTGGCAGGCATCAGTTCGTTGGCGGCAACGGCTGGGCATGATGATTGTAGGATTAGCTGCCATTGGGCTATCTGTCCTGCCGGCGATTCTTTGGAACCTGCATGTCAAAGCGAATTTTCCTAAATCGAAGCATGAAGTCAGCGTGACCGCTTATAAACAGATTTTTGGCGAAAAGGATTCTCAGATACTGCAGCAGATAACGGATGTTTTTGTCAAAACGATCACGGATGTTGCGACGATCTCCACGCAAGGGATTCTCTTGATCCAGGTCATCCTGTTGGGCAGTTGGCTATTTGTCCGATTTATCATGAAAAAACGCAATCCATTTTTCAAAGAACTGCTGTTGATCGATGGTATCATTGGGGGGTATTATTTAGGAATCTATGCCATGTTCTTGTTCTCGATGCCCACTGATGAAGCATTGTCTTTGGCAGGGTTCGATCGCTATGCCTCAAGTATCGTGATTTTAGCACTTGGATTAATGACCTTTTTCATGGTCCGAGGCATTGATCATTTGTATCATGAACAAGCGATCGATCGGCGAAACTACCGTAGTTTTGCCAGCTTGACCACGAAAAAAATCTATCAATACAGTACCTTGATTCTGCTATTTTTTGCGACATTGCTGATCCTTTCAGAGAATAATGGCATGCGTTATACCAATCGTGAATATGCTGCTTCGATTCCAGCACAATCTTCAGCCGTTACTGGCGATCACTTTGACCTAAACGAGAAAAAATATTTGGTGGTCAGTACTAACAAAGAAGCAATAGATAGCTACTTAGTTGGCTATGTCGGAAAATATTACTTGTTTTCACCTAATGTCGATGGCCGAGAGAATTTCCTCTTATCCGATGCAGAATTTCGCTCGCTATTAAAGCAATACGATGAAGTCGTCGTCTTAGAAGAGCACTATACCTTTAATGCCATGACGAAGAAGCTAACAGGCAAGACCTTTGCCCCAGGCGTATATTCGGTGGCGGAGGTGTTGGGGCGTTAAATGAAGATTATACACAAAAAAGCCGATCCTACTCTAGAGAGGATCGGCTTTTGTGGTGTCTGAAGGTTGATTTATACGGAATGCACATCAATAAAAGGAACGGCTGACATGCGTATAGGCCCTAAAAAGTTAAACTTTTGCGGTCGTACTTTCTACACATGGTAGTAAGTGCTTTTTTAATAAGAACCAGTCCTACCGTCCATTCTCCGTCTGTCGATAATCACTAGGTGAAATGCCGACTTTTTTCTTGAATAAACGGCTGAAATAGGCGGTGTTTTCGATGCCGATCGCCAATGAGATCTCTTTGATGGAAAGCCGAGAATAGCGCAAAAGGTCTTTCGAATAAGAGATGCGTTTGCTGATCTGGTACTCGATGGGGGGCAAGCCCATATATTTGGAAAACTCCTTGACGATTTGATACTTATTGATATGATACCTTTCCTCCAAAGATTCCAAGGTGATCCCTTGACGGAAATCTTCTTCTAGCTGGTCACGAATCTGCAAAATATAAGGCGGGATTTCACTATCCGAAAAGTCGAGATGATATTTTTGCAGGAGCAGTTCATTGAGCAGCTGATGGATCAAAACAGAGCTTTGGAAGGCAGTTTTCGCATTTGGTTCTGGCTGTAACATCAATAAATCTTGTAAGACCAAATGGATCGGATTTTGACGACTGCTGGCAGGATTGGTGTGAAAAACTGGACTGCCATTTTTGAGGAATTCCTCATAAAACGCTGCGACGTTGGCGCCATATAGATGGATCCAGTCCATTTCCCAGGGCTCTTGACTAACGGTGCGGTAGTACTGATAGTTTAGACAGTCGATAAAAAACACATCACCTGCTTTCAATTGATAGCTTTTTCCTTTGTAGCGCAATTCACCGCAGCCGGACAATGTATACTTGATCAAATAAGAAGGCAGGTTCTCTCGTTCTGTAAAGTAAGGTTTGCTGGCTTTGAAATAGCCGATTTCTTGAATGTAATAGAAAAGTTCACGCTGCTTTTGGGTTGAAGTATTGATGTAACGCAGTGAATCGGTTGACCATGAGTGGTTGGCTTTTTCCCAGTAATCCATCGGATCCTCCTTTTTACCAAGATTGTGCAAGTCTTTATCAAAATTGTGTGATGAAACTCGTTGATTGTCAAGCTAAAATTGAGTAAACAAGAATGAATCAGTGAATTGTAATCGATTTATTTTTAAACAAGATAATGAAAGGTGGAGACCAGTGAACACATTTATCGCAATCGATATCGGTGCATCAAGCGGTCGTTTGATGCTGAGCCGTTGGGAAAATGAGCAGATCACTTTAGAAGAGATCCATCGCTTTAAAAACGGCTTTCGTCCTCATGAAGGCTTTGACCGTTGGGCGATCGATTATTTGATCCAAGAGATTTTAGTAGGACTGCAAAAAGTGAAACAAGCAGGTATCAATGACTGCTTCGTCGGAATCGACACCTGGGCAGTGGATTACTGTTTGATCGATCAAGCAGGCGAACGTTTAGGCGACCCAGTCGCTTATCGAGATAGTCGCACCAATGATGCGATCGCAGCTTTTGGTCAGCGCTATTCTTTGCAAAAACTGTATGAGAAAACAGGCATTCAGCTGCAGCCCTTTAACACGATTTTTCAGTTAGCCGCAGAAGAAGCGCAACTGCTGCAAAAAGCCGACAAGCTGCTGCTGATTCCAGACTACTTGGGCTACGTTTTTACTGGCAAGATGGTCACGGAAAAAACCAATGCTTCGACGATGCAGCTTCTAAATGCCAACACCCAAACATGGGATGCAGAATTGTTAGCTGAGATCGGCGTAACAGAAGGACTATTCCCAACATTGGTTGATGCTGGAACGGTTTTAGGCGCACTGCAAACACAGAAGTTTCCAGCCTATGATTTGCCACAAGCGACCTTTGTCACTGTCGCTAGTCATGATACGGCATCAGCGATCATCGGTACACCTGGAGAGGGGGCAGATTGGGGCTACATCAGCAGCGGGACTTGGTCATTGCTGGGGATCGAAACCAAAGTACCCAATGTTTCCCTTGCCGCCTTTGATGAAAATTATACGAACGAATGGGGTGCCCACAACACGATTCGCTTTTTAAAAAACATCATGGGCATGTGGCTGATCCAAGAAGTGGCTCGGCAGCAAGACTATCAATATTCCTATGCAGAATTGGCGGAATTGGCGCAAGCAACGCCTGCTTTTCAACAGTTTGTCGATGTCAATGATCCTCGTTTTTTGAATCCAGAAAACATGATTACTGAACTGCAAGCGTATTGTCGAGAAACCCAGCAGAAAGTTCCAGAAACCGCAGGGGAACTGGCTCGCTGTGTGTATGATAACTTAGCGCTTTGCTATGCCAGTGAATTACAAAAGCTGGAACAGCTGACAGGTACGACGAGCAAGCTGCAAAAACTGCATATCGTGGGGGGCGGTTCCAACAATCGCTTTTTAAATCAACTGACGGCTGATGCTGCGCAGCTGACGATCGAAGCTGGCCCAAGTGAAGCAACGGCGATCGGTAATCTTTTAATGCAGATGATGAGTGCTGGCATCTTCACGTCGCTGGCTGAAGCACGCCGCGCGGTCAAACACTCATTTCCTTGCAGTGTTCATGAACCACAGCCTTTTGATCACAAGATTTTAAGCAACTATCAACGTTTTATAGAAGGAGTAGGAAAAAAATGACAACGATTTAACAGCGTTATGAAGAAGCTAAGACAGCATATGCCAAATTAGGCGTCGACACGGATGCGGTTTTGAAAAAATTAGCCGATGTGAAAATCTCGATGCATGTTTGGCAAGGGGACGATGTCCAAGGATTTTTGAGTGATGAAGCATTGTCTGGTGGGATCTCTGTAACGGGGAATTATCCTGGTGCTGCCCATACCCCAGAGGAGTTGCGCCAAGATTTAGAAAAAGCCTACTCTTTGATTCCTGGAAAACACAAATTGAACCTTCACGCCATCTATTTAGACACCGAGGAAGCAGTGGATCTAAATGAATTGGAGCCGAAACATTTTGAAAAATGGGTTGCTTGGGCGAAGGAACAAGGCTTAGGTTTAGACTTCAATCCAACCTTTTTCTCACATCCCATGTTCAAAGATGGCTTTACCCTTGCTTCACCAGATGAAGAAGTTCGTCAGTTCTGGATCGAACACGGCAAACGTTCTCGTCAAATCGCTGCTTATATGGGGAAAGAAACTGGGCAAGTCTGTGTCAATAATTTCTGGGTGCCAGATGGCTACAAAGACAACCCGATCGATCGTTTTACACCACGGGAACGCTTGATGACAGCATTAGATGAGATTTTTGCTGAAGAATTGCCAGCGGAATACACGGTAGATGCCGTGGAAAGCAAGTTGTTTGGTCTTGGTGCCGAAGCCTACACCGTCGGCTCTCATGAATTTTATATGGGCTATGGCTTGACGCGCGATAAATTGATTTGTTTGGATGCTGGACATTTCCATCCAACCGAAGTGATCTCCAATAAATTGTCTTCATTGGCACTATTCAGCAAAGGCATTTTGCTGCATGTCAGCCGTCCTGTACGCTGGGATAGTGATCATGTCGTGATCATGGATGATGAATTGCAAGAGATTGGCCGCGAATTGGTTCGCAATGACTTATTGCCAAAAACCAACATTGGGTTAGATTTCTTTGATGCGACGATCAATCGGGTCGCTGCGTGGGTGATCGGGACGCGCAATACTCAAAAAGCGTTGCTAAAAGCGATGCTAGAACCGATCGAAGAACTAAAAGCAATCGAATTGTCAGGTGATTTCACCACTCGTTTAGCCATGACGGAAGAATTAAAAGACTATCCGTATGCAGATGTTTGGAATTACTTCTGTGAAAGCCAAGGGGTACCAGCAGGTCTGGAATGGCTATCAGAAGTGAAAGCCTATGAAGAAACCGTCTTAAAAGCCAGAAAGTAGGAGAACGATGAAAAAGATTGATATTTTACAAGCGAATTTTGTACAAGAAATGATGGAAACGACAGCAAATCTTTACCGTTTAGGGTGGGATGAGCGCAATGGTGGCAATATTTCTTACTTATTAACAGAAGAAGAGATCTTGCCTTTCATCGATCCGCAAAGCGTCTTGCGGGAAATTCCCATGATTTTTGATGCCACGGCACTAGCTGGCAAGTACTTTATCGTGACAGGTTCAGGAAAATACTTTAAAAATGTAGCGGCACATCCAGCGGAAAACCTTGGTGTGATCCGAGTCAAAGAAGATGGGCAAACATTGGAATTGCTTTGGGGCTTGGAAAATGGTGCGGTGCCAACGAGTGAACTGCCAAGTCATTTCATGAGTCATATCGCACGCTTGTCGGTCGATCCAGAAAACCGAATCATCATGCATAATCACGCATCTCATCTTTTAGCCATGAGTTTTACCCATGAGTTGGATGAACGCAGTTTCACGCGGACCTTGTGGCAAATGTGTACGGAGTGCTTGGTGGTCTTCCCAGAAGGTGTTTCCATCATTCCTTGGATGGTCCCAGGAACGAATGAGATCGGCGAAGCAACGGCTGCTAAAATGAAAGAGACCCGTTTGGTTCTTTGGCCACAACATGGCATCTATGGCGCTGGCAAAGATATGGACGAAGTCTTTGGCTTGATTGAAACGGCAGAGAAAGCTGCGGAAGTGTACACCTATGTCAAAGCGCAAGGCCCAATTTTACAAACCATTACAGATGAAAATCTGAAAAAACTGGCTGACGCTTTCAAAGTCACTCCCCGAGCAGGCTATCTTGAGGTATAATCAACGGTAGAAGAATAGAAAAGGCTTTCAGTCTTTTCTATTTAAAATATATTGTGAATAAACAAACAAATGGAGGTAGGAAGAATGGCAAATAGAATGATTTTGAATGAAACATCGTATTTTGGAAAAGGAGCGATCGAGAACGTACCGACCGAATTCAAGGCACGTGGGTTTAAAAAAGCGGCAGTGATCACCGACAAAGATTTGGTGAAATTTGAAGTTGCGACCAAAGTGACGAAATTATTGGATGAAGCAGGTGTCGATTATGCGTTATATGATGGGATTGTGCCGAACCCAACGATCCAAAATGTCAAAGACGGCTTAGCGTTTGTCCAAGAAGCCCAAGCCGATTGTATCATTGCGATTGGCGGTGGTTCACCGATCGATACGGCAAAAGCGATCGCGATCATTGCTACGAATCCTGAATTTTCCGATGTGATTAGTTTAGAAGGCGTGGCAGACACGAAACATCCATGCTTGCCGATTTTAGCGGTACCGACAACTTCTGGGACTGCAGCCGAAGTAACGATCAACTATGTGATTACAGATGAAGAAAATCATCGGAAATTTGTTTGTGTAGATCCTCACGATATTCCTCTGGTAGCCTTTGTGGACAGCGATATGATGATGGGGATGCCTAAGAGCTTGGCAGCCGCAACGGGAATGGATGCCATGACCCACGCCATCGAAGGCTTCATCACCAAAGGCGCTTGGGAAATGACTGATATGCTGCACATCAAAGCAATCGAGATCATCGGACGCTCATTGCGAGATTCCGTGAATGGCGATCAAGCAGGACGAGAAGCGATGGCGTTAGGACAATACATTGCCGGTATGGGCTTTTCAAACGTCGGCTTGGGCTTAGTCCACGGCATGGCCCATCCATTATCCGCTTGGTACAACATTCCTCACGGAGTAGCGTGCGCGTCCTTGTTGCCAACCATCATGAAATACAACAAAGACTTTACGGGTGAAAAATACCGTGAGATCGCGATCGTTTTAGGCATTGAAGGGGCAGAAACGATGTCACTTGAAGACGTCCGCGATGCTGCTTGCCAAGCAATCGATCAGTTAAGCAAAGATGTGGGCATTCCAGCGACCATTTCTGAATTAGGCGTCAAAGAAGAAGATATCCCAGCCATCGCCAAAGATGCCTTGAACGATGTCTGCACACCAGGCAACCCGCGGGATACGACTTTAGAAGAAATTATTGAGCTTTATCGTTCGTTGATGTAATCTTGTTAAAGGTACGAGATCGAAGAAATGAAAGATACTTCTGCAAGTTTCCCTTAACAACGATCTGCTGATCAGTTGCTATTTTAACAGCGTGATGATCCTTTCTTTTGAGAAGATCATCTCGCTGTTTTATTCTGAAGATTTCAGTAAAATTGCGAGGCAAAGCGTTAGATTTTTGAAGAAATCGTTGTGCCCATATACTAGTAATCAAATCAAAAAAAGTGATCATTAGAGTTGGTTCTCTAATGGTCACTTTTTTGCTGTACGCAAGATCACAGCGTACTGATCGCTTCAAAATCATCACCTATCAAGAGCTGAGAGTTTCAGAATTGGTTAGTCAGCCATCCAATCATCTCTCGATAGCACTCATCAGCGCTCGCATTTGGTGTCCGATCAAAGTCATGCTGATCTAAGTCGAGCCAAAGTGTTTTGGCATGGGGGACTTGTGCAGCGAAAGCATCGGATGCGCTGAAGGGAACATCTGGATCTTTTTTGCAATGAACGACAAAGCAAGGAGGAAAGTCTAGGTAAGCGGCAGCAGGGATCGCCAAGGCTGCTAGCTGTTCCCGATTCCCTAAATAACGCTGCCAGTTGCCATATTGACGGGCGGAAAGGTACAAAGGGAATCGTTTTTCTAACGTGCCGTGGGTGATGGGTTGGCTTTCGATCATGGCTTCAGCGGCGAGTGGTGGGACTTTCGGAAATTGTGTGTAAAAGCGTGCCGGCTGCAAAAATTCTTTACAAAACAACTCTTGGTAACCGTAAAATCGGATCAAGCCCTTTTGCTCCGAGTGCTTTGTGCGTGCGGTCAGTAAGGTCGCTAAAAAACCGCCGGCGGAGCGACCGAACAAAACGTACTCATTTGTACCAACGCCGCTGAACTGCCAGCCTTCGGCCAAAAACCACTCCACTGCCTTTTTTGCATGAAGGTAGATATCGTGTAGCGCTACTTCGGGAGCCAGTGGATAATCGAACAGGTAAAGGCTAACACCGGCAGCCAGCAATTGGTGGACATAATCCTGCGGAAGGTCTTCCCGCTGACCATAGAGGAAGCCACCACCATGAAAATACAAAAGGCTGATCCGAGGCTGCGCTGCTTTTAGGATCGTCACTTCTAACGGCAAAGTGCCATAGGTGTCAAATTGGATTTTTTCTGTTTGCGCAAAGGCATTTTTAGGATAAACCATTGTTTTCTTCCTTTCTCTTCTTCGATAGTATAAGGAAGAGTATAGGAGAAGGAAGCGGTTTAAAAAACAGCGTTATGACTAAAAATAGAAACGGTTTTGTCGAAAGTGAACAATGATGTCCTTCAGTAACACGCTTACAATAACCGTATAAATCAAAGGAGGCAGAACAATGGAGTTGAAAAAAGAAGTAGCGGCAATGATCGATGCACTATCTCAGATTGGGAGTGATCCAACTGGAGGAATGACTAGACTGCTTTATACCGATTCATGGAAAGAAGCGCAATCATTTGTAGAAAAACAATTAAAAGAAACTGGCTTAACGACGTCCTATGATGCAGTCGGCAATCTCTTCGGCAGAATGGAAGGCAGCCAGTACCCAGAAGAAACGATTCTTTCAGGGTCACATATCGATACCGTCGTTAACGGTGGCACATTAGACGGTCAATACGGGGTCGTTGCTGCTGCTTTAGCGATCAAGTATTTAAAAGAGACCTATGGGCAACCTCTACGCTCCTTGGAAGTCATCTCAATGGCAGAAGAAGAAGGCAGTCGTTTTCCAACCGTTTTTTGGGGAAGTAAAAACTTTGTCGGAGAGGCCAAAAAAGCCGATGTTGAAGCAATCGCAGATTTTGAAGGCAATCGCTTCGTGGCAGAGATGCAACGCCAAGGCTTTGATTTTCGCGACCCACAAGAACCGGTTCGATCAGACATCAAAGCCTTCGTGGAAATCCATATCGAACAAGGCAGTGTTTTAGAAAAAGAAAATTTGCAGATCGGTGTCGTCAATAGTATCGCTGGTCAAAAGCGCTACACCTTTGTTTTAAAAGGACAAGCCAATCATGCAGGAACCACACCGATGGGCTATCGCCAAGATGCTGTGTATGGTTTTGCCAAAATGTGTGCCGCAGTGATCGACCGTGGCTTAGAGCTTGGGGATCCATTAGTAGTGACATTCGGTAAAGTTGAGCCAAAACCGAATACGGTCAACGTGGTTCCTGGTGAAGTGTTGTTTACGATGGATTGTCGCCATACCGATGGGCAGCTATTGGATGCCTTTACTGCTGAAGCAGAACAGATCATTCAAGCGATCGCCAAAGAGCACGACCTGACAGTGGAGATGGATCTATGGATGGATGAACGCCCTGTGCCGATGGACGAGACGATCGTTGCCACGGTGGAACAAGCGGTGAAGCAAACTGGCAAACGCTACAAAGTCATGCATAGTGGGGCGGGGCATGATTCCCAAATCATTGCACCACATTTTCCAACTGCGATGCTGTTTGTACCAAGTATTGATGGGATTAGCCACAACCCAGCCGAAGCAACGACTATCGAAGATTTAGTAGCTGGGGTTGAAGTTTTAGCAGCTTCCCTTTACGAGCTAGCATACAAAGAATAGAAAGCAGGGACACACATGGGATATAAAAATAATAATACGGGCTATTTAGATGGATTGCTGCAATCACGAGCAGTCATTAGAAAAAATAATTTTGCGATCTTGCCGCATGATGGGCTAGTGAATAATGTCATTCCAGGATTCGAAAACTGTGAATGTTCGATACTCGGCACACCAAAATTAGGGGCGTCTTTTGTCGATTACATCATTTCATTCAAAAAAGATGGCGCCAACCAATTGGGCTTCGGCGGTCCAGAGATCGAGAGTTTCTTGTATGTCATCTCGGGCAAACTGGAAGTAAGTGATGGCAAAGAAACCCATAAATTGACGGACGGAGGCTATATCTATCTGCCTGCTGGAGAAAAACTGTATATGAAAAATCTCCAAGAAGAAGCGACAGAAGTGTTCTTGTATAAGAAGCGTTACCAATCGCTAGAAAATCACCAAGCCTACAAAGTAGTGGGGAATCTTTCAGAGTTGACACCGATCCAATACGAAGGGATGGCAGACGTCCTACTTTGGGATTTCCTGCCAAAAGAGCTGGGCTTTGACATGAATATCCATATCCTTTCCTTTGAACCAGGGGCAAGTCATGGCTACATTGAGACCCATTACCAAGAACATGGGGCGTACTTACTGTCAGGTAAAGGGATGTATAACTTAGATAATGAGTGGTTCCCAGTGGAAAAAGGCGACTACATTTTCATGAGTGCCTATGTACAGCAAGCGGCCTATGGTGTTGGCCGTGACGAACCATTGACCTATATTTATTCCAAAGATTGCAACCGCGATCCGGAAATTTAAAGGAGTTTAGAAGATGGAAGAAACGGTTATTGTACAGTCACAAGAGTTACAGCAATTGATCCAAAACAAATTAGCGGCTGCTGGTTTGTCTGAAGAGCACGCAGCCATCGTTGCAGAGCATTTGGTCTTTGCCGATGCCAGCGGGATCCACTCTCACGGGGCTGTGCGGGTAGACTATTACGCAGAGCGGATCGCTAAAGGTGGGATGAATCGCACCCCGCAGATCACGTTTGAAGAGACTGGACCGAGCAGCGGGATCGTTCACGGGCAAAATGGCGCAGGGCAGGTCGTCGTATTAGAAGCGACAAAGCATGCCATTGAGATGGCCAAACGTTCTGGGATCGCGGCGGTTGGTGTGCGGAAAACGAGTCATAGTGGGGCACTATCCTATTATGTCAAAAAAGCCGCAGAAGCTGACTTGATTGCATTATCTATGTGCCAATCGGATTCAATGGTGGTTCCTTTTGGCGGCAAAGAAAATTATTTTGGTACCAATCCGATTGCCTTTGCGGCACCGCGAAAGCATGGTGCGCCGGTGGTCTTTGATATGGCAACGACAGTCCAAGCGTGGGGCAAAATTTTAGATGCTCGTTCCAAAGATAAAGAGATTCCAGCAACATGGGCCGTTGATGCCCATGGCAAGCCAACGACGAATCCTCATCATGTTCATGGGTTATTGCCAATCTCAGGACCAAAAGGCTTTGGGTTGATGATGATGGTGGATATCTTGTCTGGAATGCTCCTTGGGCTGCCTTTTGGCAAGCATGTTTCCTCTATGTACAACGATCTGACGAAAGGTCGCGACTTAGGGCAGTTTATTTTGCTGATCGATCCGCAACGCTTTACAGATTTAGAGACATTTAAAGAGTCAGTCGAAACGATGATCGAAGAGCTGCACGCCATACCGGCTGCTGAACAGTTCCAGCAAGTCTATTATCCAGGCGAGATCAATCAACTAACCTATGAAAAATATATGGCAGAAGGCATTCCTATCGAAAAGAACATTTATTGCTATCTCATTAGCGACACGGTTCATTTTGACCAGTATTCTGGGTCAGATGCCTTTGCACAGACAGGAACAGGAAAGTGAGGAGACCCATGTTACACACTATTATTCAAAAAAACAATTACCAAGATTCCATTGTTTTAATGCTTTTGACCAATCGTTTACTGACGATCGAAGGGATCAACAACGCTTCGGTCATGATGGGGACACCTGCCAATAAGGATATCTTCAAGACGGGTGGTCTTTATACCGAGGAGATGAACAATGCGACATCCAACGATATGGTGCTCGTTTTAGACATTGAAGAGGAAGAAATCATCGAAACAGTCCTGTCAGAAATCGATGCATTCTTATCGGACCAAAGCAATAGCGCAGGAGAAGAAACCCAAAGCGTCAAAACTTGGGAAAAAGCCTTAGATCTTGGAAAAGATGCGAAGGTCGCTGTCTTATCGATTCCTGGTACTATGGCAGCACCAGAAATTGAAACCGCATTAGCAGCGGGCAAACATGTTTTTTGTTTCAGTGATAATGTTTCATTGGAAGAGGAAGTTCGACTAAAGAAAATGGCTCATGAACAAGGACTTCTTTTAATGGGACCAGATTGTGGCACAGGGATTCTCAATGGGATACCAGTAGCCTTCACGAATGCCGTCCGTAAAGGGAAAATCGGTGTTGTCGGCGCTTCGGGTACGGGCATCCAAGAAGTCACCACCATCATTCATAAATTGGGTGCTGGTGTGACACAAGCCATCGGAACCGGTGGACGAGATCTCAAAGAAGCCGTCGGTGGGATCACCATGAAAGACAGCATTCTTGCCTTGGAACACGATCATGATACGGAAGTGATCGTGGTGATCTCCAAACCACCTGCACCACGTGTCCGCGATGAAGTGTTGGCATTATTAAGAAGAGGAACAAAACCTGCAGTCACGATTTTTCTTGGGGAAGAGCCAACGGACCACGAAGAAAATCTTTACCGAGCTTACACGCTGGAAGAAGCGGCACAATTAGCTGTGCAGCTGCTACGTCAAGAACAGATTGGATTAGAGCCAGTAAAAGAGGAAACGGCAGCTGGAGCTTTTGGACCTGAACAGCAAAAAATCAAAGCTTACTATTCTGGCGGAACATTGGCGTACGAAGCAGCGATGCTAGTCAAAGCAGGATTAAATCTAGAACAAGAAGATGCCCATCAGGAAGGGTACATCTTAAAAGCAGCTGGCCATGAGATCATCGATTTAGGTGATGACATTTATACGCAAGGCAAGCCCCATCCGATGATCGACCCAACAAAGCGGATCGAACTGTTGAAGCAAGCCGGAGAAGATCCTGAAACGGCAGTGATTTTGTTAGATATCGTTTTAGGGTACGGCTCTCATCAAGATATGGCGAGTGAATTGGCACCGACCATCAAATCGTTGAAGGAAGCAGCGCAAGCAGCTGGCCGGGAGTTAGCGGTGATCGCTACGATCGTCGGAACTGATTTAGATCCCCAAGATAGCAACGAGCAAGCAGAGATTTTAACCGCAGCTGGCGTGATTTTGTGTCAAAGCAATGCCCAAGCAGTCAAAAAAGCTTTAGCAATGCTCGGTCACCCCTTTTCCCCAATTAGTCGTAAGCTGTTGCCAAAAGCAGTGACAACTGCCGATGCGTTGCCAGAGCCATCTGACAAGAGCCGCGAATTGTTAGCGAATGACGCGTTCATCAATGTAGGATTGCGTAGCTTTGCGGAAGCAATTCAGGCGCATCACGGTCAAGTCGTTCAATATGACTGGCAGCCAATTGCTGGTGGAAACGTAACGTTACAAAAAGCCTTACGTTTCTTAGCACAAGTGTCACTATCAGAGTAGGAGGAAGTTATCGTGTACGAAACTATTGAAGAAGCAAACCAAGCCGTTATTGCCAAGATCGTTGCCGGTTCGCCTTTTTTGCTGGATGTCGTTCCAGCAGTCAGTGTCATTCCAGAGTTAGGTGAAGGAAAAGTCCTATTGCATGCAGGACCACCGATCCGCTACGATCAGATGATCGATCCGATTCAAGGTGCTTGTGTTGGTGCGGGGCTTTTTGAAGGCTGGGGCGAAACGGAAGAAGAGGTACGTCATTTATTAGCATCTGGGGAAGTTCAACTGATTCCTTGTCACCACGTGCAAGCGGTTGGCCCAATGGGGGGCATCACCTCTGCCAATATGCCAGTGCTCGTAGTGGAAAACAAAACTGACGGCAACCGAGCATATTGTACGATGAACGAAGGGATCGGGGCAGTTTTACGATTTGGCGCCTATTCTCAAGAAGTCATTGATCGCTTGCATTGGATGAAAAATACGTTAGCACCAGTTTTAAGTGCTGCACTACAAACAAAACCCGATGGCTTGAACATCAATGTTTTAGTCGCAAAAGCAATCGCCATGGGGGATGAGTTCCATCAACGGAATATCGCTGCTTCGTTGGCGTTCTTAAAAGAAGTAGCACCAGCGATCGTTACTCTGGAAGGATTTGAAAAAGAAAAACCAGAAGTCATTCAGTTTCTAGCAGACACGGATCAGTTCTTCTTGAATATCATGATGGCTTCTTCAAAAGCGGTGCTTGATGGCGCCCGGACGATTGAAGAAGGCACGGTTGTGACCGCAATGTGTCGCAACGGGCATGAATTCGGTATCCGTATTTCTGGCATGGGAGATGAGTGGTTTACTGGACCTGTCAATACACCAAAAGGGCTGTATTTCTCAGGATTCAGTGAAGAAGATGTCTCTCCAGATATGGGCGACAGTGCCATTACGGAAACCTTTGGTGTTGGGGGAATGGCAATGATTGCTGCCCCAGCTGTGACACGCTTCGTTGGTTCTGGTGGATTTCACGATGCGTTGAAAACCAGCAATGAGATGTTAGAGATCTCCATTGATACCAATCCGAATTTTCCCGTTCCTACATGGGACTTCAAAGGAATCTGTTTAGGGATCGATGCTCGGAAAGTCGTGGAAACAGGGATCTTACCGGTGATCAATACAGGGATCGCCAACAAACAAGCTGGACGGGGACAAATTGGTGCCGGGACAGTGACACCACCAATGGATTGCTTTGAAAAAGCTGTCTTGGCTTATGCAAAAAAATTAGGATTTGAAGAATAAATCAGGGACTGAAAATGTGAAAAAGGAGCAATTTAGCGATGATACAGGCAAAATGGATCGACCAAGCTTTATTTGAACCCGCATTTATCAATGGCAACTGGCTCGTTCACAGTGTGTTTCAGCATAGTTTCAATCTACAAGATCCTCGTCAGGATCAGCTGATCTGTGTCTCCAAACAAGCGGCTCGCGTGCCCAAAGGGATGATTTTAGCTGCCGACGATTATGCAGCGTTGGCGACAGGCTTAGTTGCTGGTACCACTCTTTTGGTTCAGCAACGGGTGATCCATTTTCCGCATCATCGTCTGTCTTTTCAAAAGGCAGCCAAATTTACAACCACCTTTCCAGCTGGCACAGTCCCATTCGATCGAGAACTGTTTTGGTCAACCCTTCAAAACGTCACGGAAAAGACGGGGATTCAAGAAGCTGTTTCAGAAACCATCCGCAGCAATCATCCGTTTTATGACGCAATCGATCAGCTATGCACGCCTTTATTTAAGGAACAACGGCAAGCAGTCGCTTATTTAGTCGGACGGGGTGTCGGATTGACCCCCACAGGCGATGATATGCTAGTTGGTCATTTACTGGCTCGCCGAGTGATGGGGCAAGAAGATACCCGCTTGGTGGCTTATCTACAAAGAAGGCTGTTGACAGTCAATGATTTAACGACTGACGTCAGTAAACACTATCTTCTGCATGCGTTGACAGGCGCATTCAATCAATCGGCATTATCCTTGACCAGGTGTACCGATTCAGCGGCTTTTTCCCAAGTAATCAAAGAGATACTAGCGATCGGTCATACCTCGGGGGCCGACTTTTTGGCAGGGTTTGCTCGCAGTATCGATCAATTTCAAAACAATAGAAATGAGGAATTCATATGGCAAAACGAGTGGTCATCGCTCTAGGGGGCAATGCAATTTTAAAACCGAATCAACCAGCGACCGTTGAGACACAGCTTGCAAATATCCAGTTAAGTGCAGAACAGATCGCTAAAATCGAGAAGCTTGACCATCAAATCGTCGTGACGCACGGCAATGGTCCGCAAGTCGGCAATATTTTACGACAAAATGAAGAAGCCAAAGAAGTCGTGCCGCCTTTTCCACTGGATGTCTGCAATGCAGAGTCACAAGGCTTTATCGGTTATTTAATGGAGCAAAGCATCAAAAATAAAATCGAGCAAGAAGAACTGGCCAGCAATGTCGTGACCTTATTGACCCAAGTGGAAGTGGCAGCGGATGATCCCGCGTTTGAAAAGCCAACGAAGCCGATCGGCTTGTTCTACTCAGAAGAAGAAGCAAAAAAGATGGCTGAGGAAAAACATTGGGTGATGGAAGAAGATGCTGGACGTGGGTACCGTCGCGTCGTGCCATCTCCACAACCTGTGACGATCCACGGCGTGGAATCAATGGTTCATTTATTGAATCAAAATACCATCGTGATCGCTGGTGGCGGCGGTGGGATTCCAGTCGTAAAACAAGCGGAAGGCTTGAAAGGGATCGAAGCAGTCATCGATAAAGATAGAACTGGGAAAAAACTGGCAGAACAAGTGGATGCCGATGTATTTATGATGCTGACCGACGTCAACAACGTTTATATCAATTACGGAACACCGGAGCAAGAAAAATTAACGGGCTTATCTGTAAGTGAAGCGCAAGCATATTTTGATGCGGGGCATTTTGCAGAAGGTAGTATGGGGCCGAAAATGGAAGCGGCGATTGCATTTGCCAAACAAGGAAAAACAGCAATCATCTGCTCATTGGAAGAAGCGGACTTAGCATTGTTAGGTGAAGCAGGCACAAGGATCGCTGGGTAACACCAGCGATCCAACTGCTTGATTCGCCTATTAGTCGCCTTCTTCCGACAGCTCAAGGGCTAACCGCAGATCCAGGCTGATGCTAGGATCATGCACGTTTTTTCCTAGTAGCTTTTGGCACTGTTCGATGCGGTATTTGATCGTGTTGCGATGAACGAACAAGGCTTTGGCGGTGCGGGTGATCTCACATTGATAATCCAAGTAAGCCCGTAAGGTTTTGCGCAATTCGATGGTGGCATCTTCTTGCGGAAACGCCAATTCTTTAAGAATCGTACGGCAGAAATAATGGATATCTTCAGGACTCATTTTTTCAAATAGACTCCGCATTCCCCGTTGATGGTAGAAAGAGACGATGGACGAATCATGTTGGCCTCTTCGTTCTTCATACGCAGTCTTTGCTTCGATGTAGGAGCTGGCTAAATCATTGATACTTTCACAGACACTCCCTACCCCAAAGGCCATTCGAAATGGCAACCGATTGGTCAAAGCATTGGCGGTCTCGATCAAATGGTCTTCTAAGGCATCACACTTGTGCTGCACGAAAATCGCAAAGTGATTGCTGCCCTTTAAGCTAAAGAGACAAACATCTTTGATGCGATAAGGCAGTTGTTCACTAAACCACTGATAAACCAAGTCACTTTCTTCTTTTAAGTATTTGTCTTTGCCTTTGGTTTCTTTGGTTGGTTCGCAGGCACCATAGATGACACGATAATGGCGGGCTTTGACCAAACCGTAAGTCTTTCCGAGATCTAACCAATCCTTTTGTTCTTGCTTGGTGGATTGCTGGTATTCGATCATCCGTGTTAAAAAGTCACTTTTTAAATCTTCAAAAGATTCTTGCACTTTTTGGTTCTTGTAAAGCATAAACGACAAGACCAAGGCTGCTTGTTCCAGCGCAAAATCCGAGACAGGATAAGGAATCGCCTCAGGATTCAAAATGACTAAATAATGTGGGAAATAAGTGGAGGTTTCAATAGCATAATAAGAAATTTGTGACGTTTTTTCATGAAGATCTTTGATAGGGATCGCCCCGCTTTTTTCACCAGTAAAAACCCCTTTCGTTTGTCCTAATTGATGGATGTAATACTCCGCGGGTTTTGACATGCGGGTGAAATGCTTGGAGTGGGCAATCACTTGTTTAAAAGGATTCAACAAAATGATCGGTGTATTGACCATTTGGCCAAAATCAGCGATAAAGCGAGCGATGCTGACATCCTTCATCAAGGAAGCAGAGAACCGTTTTTGAATGTCTAAGGCATAACTCAGCTGCTCGGTTTTGGTGTTCCATAGCAAATTCAAAAGCTGGTGCATCAAACGACCCAGCGGCATCGTGGCAGGTACTTCTACGATGGGGAAACCCAAGCTATCGGCGTAGGCGATGACTTCAGGATCGATGACATCCAAAAAACGACCGATCTTGATGCCTAATCCAGCGGCATTTTTGGCTACGAGAGAATCGATCAGCTCTAGAAGCGCTCCTTGATTATCTTTATAAACCATCGCCGTGCTTAAGATAAAGGTATGCTCAGGAATATAGTGGGCGATATCGGGGGTCTCGGTGATTTCGATACTGTCGACGGGAATTTCCGCAGTCAGGGGATCTGTCAATAAACGCAAATTGGAAAAGCGAGGTATAGCAAGCAATTCAGCAACTAACTTCATAGAGAAACTCCTTTTGGAACTGAACAAAACAAACAAAAACATGTCCTTTTTTAGCTTTATTGTACAACAAACTTGGAAACGTTGACAAGGCGTTGGACAGTGAAATCAAAAAGAGAAATGAGGGAAAAAGATGTATAAAGAGTTAACGATCGCACAACGTACGATCATGACACCTGGGCCTGTAGAAGCCCATCCAGCTGTTCTACAAGCAATGACCAATCGCATTTTGGGGCAGTTTGATCCGAATTTTTTGGCGATCATGGATGAGGTCAAAGAAATGATCAAACAACCGTTTGGAACCAAAAACAAAGAGGCATTTGCCATTGACGGGACTTCCCGAGCTGGTTTAGAAGCGGCGCTGATCGCTTTGATCGAACCAGGGGACAAAGTCTTGATCCCAGCCTATGGGCGCTTTGCTTTCTTACTGGGAGAAATCTGTGAACGTGCTCAAGCACAAGTCAAATATGTAGAAAAAGAGTGGACGGCTCCTTTTGCACCCGCAGAGGTCATCAAAGAAATCGACGCATTTCAACCCAAGATCGTGGCGATGGTCCACGGGGAAACCGCCAACGGGCAAATGCAGCCGTTAGCAGAAATCGGACAGTATTGTCGCGCAAAAGATATTTTCTTTGTCGTTGACATGGTGGCGACTTATGGTGGCGTGGCCCTGTCAGTCGATGATTGGTGTGTCGATTTAGCGATTGCCGGTACACAGAAGTGTTTAAGCGTGCCGTCTGGTCTTTCATTAGTGACCTACAACGAGCGAGTCGAAGCCGTCCTTAATGCTCGTTACCAAAAAGAATTAGGCTTGAGTAAAACGGATCGAAACAAGCGGCACATTATGTGCAATTACCTGGATTTGAGTCAACTGCAACGCTACTGGAACACAGAGCGAATCAACCATCACACAGAAGCGACGAGTATGATCTATGCGCTTCATGAAGGATTACGGATGCTGCTAAACGAAGGCCTCGATGCAGCCTATCAACGTCATTTGACGAATGAAGGCGCGTTGGTCGCTGGACTGGAGGCGATGGGGCTGTCGATTTATGGCGAAAAATCAACCAAAATGCCGACAGTTACCCCTATCTTTATTCCAGAAGGTGTTGATGGCGAAGCTGTCCGAGAAGAGATGCTTCACTCCTTTGGTGTAGAGATTGCTAGTTCATTTGGTGATCTAAAAGGAAAAATCTGGCGGATTGGAAATATGGGCTACAGCAGCCGCAAAGAAAATATTTTACATGTCCTAGCCGCGTTAGAAGGGGCACTATTGTACCAGCGAGCACCAATTTCTGCTGGCAAAGCGCTCATCGCTGCGTTAAATTACTACCAAAAAACGACGTAAATTTTTAGCACAAATGCACAACGACTGAAAGCGCTTTGTGAAAAATGACAAATGCAATCGTCGGCAAAAAAACGTACACTAAGACTATCTTAAAGCGCTTTCGTTGGCGTGCTTCACAAACTTTACTTGTGTAACTGATGGAGGGAAAAAAATGGAAATCAATAAAGAACGTGGTGGGCTTGCCTACTGGAAACAAATTATTATCTTAATGTGTTCAGGCTGGGTCACTATCTGGATTTATCGCGCTGCGTTATCGCCAGTCTATCCGCAAATCAATGAGTCACTTGGCGGCAATATTTCTGATACAGCATTAGGATCGATTGCCAGCTTTTACTTTTTCGGCTATGTGATTATGCAGATCCCTGCCGGCTTTTTGGTGGATAAGATTGGGAAGAAAACAGTTCTGCTTCCAGGATTCGTGGTATTTGCACTGGCAGCTTTACTGATTTCACAAGCCTCTTCAATCTCCATGATCTATACCGGTAGCTTTTTAGCAGGGATCGGCTGTGGGTCATTTTACGGTTCAGCGTATTCTTTGACCTCACAGAACATTCCGAAAGAAAAGAAGAGCTTCTCAACAGCGATCGTCAATAGTGGTTCTGCCGTTGGTTCAGGGTTTGGGATGATCTTATCAAGCTTTATCGTTATTCAGATGAACATGCCTTGGCAAACAATGATGTATTTATCCGCTTTCTTGATCGTTTGTATGACGATCGCTTTTGCATTGGTGATCCGCAGCAACAAAGAAGACGTGGCTTTCTTGGAGAGCCAAGCAGCAGCTGAAGAAGAAACAACGGATCAGCCGAAAGAAAAAGTTTCCCTTTCGACCTTGTTCTCACTGCGGATGCTCTTTACTTATGTGTTATATTTTGCGACGTGTTATGCCTACTATATGACGGTTACTTGGCTACCAAACTTCTTAGGAACAGAACGAGGCTTCCAAGGAGTCGCGATCGGTTTCTCTTCTTCATTAGTAGCATTTGCTTCCATTCCTGGGGCATTGTTCTTTAGCCGCTTGGCAGACAAATACATGCATAAAAAAGTAACTTTTATCGTTATTTTAGAAGTATTGGCGGCGTTGATGTTATTAGTAACGGTGCAAGCGACAAATTCGACCTTCTTAATGATCGCGTTGATCTTGTACGGGTTCCTTGGGAAATTAGCGGTTGAACCAATCATCATTTCTTGGCTAGGGGAAAATGCACCCAAAGTTGGGGTCGGTACGACATTAGGGGTTTTCAACTTTTTCGGCATGATGTCTTCCGTTATCGCACCAACATTGACCGGATCGATCTCGGATGCAACAGGGTCAAAAGTAATGGGCTTTTATATCGCAATTATTTTGTTGATCGGTGGTACATTCTTATTCTTGACTGTAAACTCTAAGAAAACAGCCAAGTAGAAAAGTGAGGCACAACAGATGAAAAAACGATCCTTAAAAATCAGTTTGACCAACCAAATCATGATTGCAACGGTATTGGGGATTTTTTGGGGCGTTTCCTTTCCCGGGTTAGGTGATCAAATGCAGCTAGTCGGGGACTTCTTCTTGCGACTGATTCAAATGTCTGTGGTCGTGCTGGTCATGGGCTCGGTGATTGAAGCGGTGGGGGGACTTGATCCAAAAGAATTAGGTGGGATTGGCGGGAAAGTCTTCCTTTGGTTTACTGGATCGACCCTCGTCGCCGCTATTTTCGGTCTCTTGTTCGCCTTGATCCTCAAGCCTGGCGCAGGCCTTGATCAGTCCCTGCTGCAAAGTACAGAAACCGCATTAAGTACCAGCAGCATGGAAGAAGTCATCTTAAACTTTGTTCCACTGAACATTATTCAAGCCATGGTGGAGCAGAATATGATCCAAGTGATTATTTTTTCGCTCTTCTTTGGCCTTGCCTTGAGCTTGATCAAGCATGAAAAAAAGAATCAGCAGTTTCTAGATATGATCAGCAGTTTTAATAATATTTTGATAAAAATGGTCAGCATGATCATGAAGTTGGCGCCGATCGGGATTTTTGGCCTTGTTGCTTCCTTAGTAGAAGATACCGGTATTCGTGTGTTGGGAATGTTAGCCAGTTTTTTATTGACGTTAGCAGCAGCATCTTTGCTCTTTTTGTTTCTTTGGTTTCTCTTGACGTCACTCTATTGCAAAGTTTCCTTGTTTCGTTTGATAAAGAACATGTGGCGCCTATCGGTGGTTTCCTTTACGACCACCTCTTCTGCTGTTTCATTACCGTTTCAAATCGAAGATGGCAAAGAACGATTTGGGATCAGTGACCGAATCAATAAGCTCGTGATGCCTCTGGGCATGACCTTAAATAGCAATGGGCTCTCCTTATTTTTAGCCTTGGCAATCATAACCGTTGCTCAGGCGTACCAGATCCAATTGAGCTGGGGGGATCTTTTGCAAGTGGTCTTGTTGTCCTCGTTGGCATGCTTGGGAACGATCGTCGTTCCAGGCGGCGGATTAGTCACACTGGCTACGGTTTTACCTATGTTAGGACTGCCTAATGAAAGCATCGCCTTACTGGCTGGGATCGATTGGTTTTCTGGGATGTTTCGGACCCTCTTGAATGTTGACCCTGACGTCACGGTGGCGTTGATCGTTGCTCATGATGAAGGAGAACTGGATCATGCAGTCTTCAATGGTGAAAAAGCCTCGGTCAAATTAGCAGAAAAAATCACCGATGGCGTATAAGACCAATCATTCTTGTGATGAAACTTTACTCTTTTTTGAAAACGTGTTACGATTGATTCGTTGATAGACGAAAGAAGCTTCCTGAAATACCGTAAACGGTAACCAGTAGCGGCTGATTTTCCGCTCGTCGTTCAACAGACAACTACGACAAAAAGAGGAGGAAAAAACATGACAGCATCGATGAAATTGTGGATTGACCTTTTGAATAGCTAATTTAAATCTATTTCAAAAGTCTAGGCAATCGTGATTTCAAGGGATGAGTGTCCTCTTTTTTCCAATTTCTTATTAAAATCAGGGTATAGCGGTAGGCTATGCCCTTTTTTTGTGCTTGCGTTTTCCTAGACGGGAAGGACAGACTGATGGAACAATTAAGTGTAAAAATAAACAATCTAATCAAAAATTATGGGTCCAAAGAAGTACTGAACATTGAAAAACTGAGCGCCTATCAAACGGATCGTATCGGGATCGTGGGCGCAAACGGGCAAGGCAAGTCTACCTTACTGAAGTTGATTGCGGGAGTCGTCGATCCTGATTCAGGAACGATCCAAAAAGAAAATTCGTTTCACTATTTCCCACAAATCGCTGAGGTGACTGAAAAGACGGAGGCCCTTGACTGGGCGCTGTTCGGTCGTTTTTCGATCCCAACAAATGAATTGGCGACACTAAGCGGCGGGGAGGAGACCAAATACCGGTTGGCACAAACGTTATCTTCCTATCAGTTAGGACTTTTGCTCGATGAGCCAACGACCCACTTGGACCAGCAAGGAATTCAAGTCTTGATTGATGAACTGCAGTATTATTATGGCACCCTGATCGTGGTCAGTCATGATCGGTATCTATTGAATCAGCTGGCAACGAAAATCTGGGAAGTCGATCAAGGAAAAGTCACCGAGTATGCTGGCAATTATGACAGTTACCGACAGCAAAAAGAGCAAGCGGCACAGCGTATTGCCTGGGAGGCTGCGCAGTATCAGCAACAAAAACAGCAGTTGACCCAAGCAATCCAAAAGAAAAAAGAACAAGCGATCAAGAGCAGTCGTATTTCTGAAAAAAAGCGACAGCAGAACATCCGACCAGACCGTTTGTCGTCATCAAAACAAAAAGAGACGGTGCAAAAGTCATTGCAAAAAACAGTCAAAGCCATGGAAAGCCGCTTGGATCAGTTGGAAGAAGTGAAGGGCGTCGCCCGGCAGCAGGTGATTCGTTTTCCAGTAGTCCCTGCAGTGGAGCTGCATAATAAACGACCGATTCGTGGGGAGCAAGTAACCATTCAAAGAGGGGCGAAACGTTTGCTAGACAGCAGCAGTTTCCAGTTTGCTGCCGGGAAGAAAATCGCTATCGTGGGTCCGAACGGTTCGGGAAAGTCGACTTTACTAAAAGAAATCATCGCAGGCGGAGAGGGAATCTATGTATCACCGAAAATCGTCTTTGCGGTCTACGAGCAAATGGGCTATCGAAAAAACAGCACCACCCCGCTTTTGACGGAATTGATGGCTCAAACAGACTATCAGGAACCACTGGTCCGCAGTATTTTACACAATCTGGGATTTAGCCAGATTGACGTGATGAAGCCAGTCAATGTGCTAAGCGGCGGAGAAGCGACACGGGTCGAGCTCGCACGCATCTTTACTCAACCTGCCAATGTCTTGATACTTGATGAACCGACGAACTTTATTGATCTGCCGACAATCACCGTCTTGGAACAATTGATTCGCAGCTATCGAGGCATGGTTTTGTTCACATCGCACGATCAAGCGTTTATCGATGCCGTCGCGGATGACGTGTATCAAATCGATCATGGAAAATTAACATTGGTTTCCAGTAACTAGCAGCATTGTCGCTTTTATAACTGTATAAAGAAAAACAGCGCGGGAAAGGAAGCGACCGCCCAACGTTCGATCAACAATCGGCCGTTGAGCGGTCACTACAAAACCCGTGCTGTTTTTTTCGCAATCATCGGTATCGCCTAACTGTTGCTACATCGCTTAATAAATCTTTTTCGTAAAGTATTTTAAGATCAGGGGAGAGATCAAGGTACTCAACAAGACAACGATCACCAAAGGGGAATACAATGCGGACGAAATCAATTGGTTTTGTTGACCAATCTGCAAAATGATCAATGCCATTTCACCTCGGGAAATCATTCCAGCTCCCACCATCCAAGCACTGTTGTTCGAGAATTTCGCGATTTTCGCCCCGACATAGCCGCCGACCAGTTTGGTCAAGATCGCGACCACGGTAAAGGCAAGAATAAAGAATAATTGCTCATTTAAGCGGGAAAAATCAACTTCTAAGCCAACGCTGACAAAGAACACCGGAATGAAGACGGCATAACCTAATGCTTCGACACTGTGTTCCACTTCCTCACGAACCTTCGTTTGACTGACAGCGATCCCTGCGAAGAAGGCACCAATGACAGAGCTTAACCCAACGAGGTCAGCAAGATACGCCATTCCTAAGCAGATGATCAGTGACATGATGATCACTGCGGAATTTGCAAATAGCTTTTCTGCAAGTGCCAATAAGAACGGAGCGATCCATTTCACTAATAGAAAAATCAACACAAAATAAATCAATTCTACCAATAAGGTGACCGGCAGTGGTGTTGCTTGGCTGCTTTCGCCGCCTAAAAAGGAAAGGCTAAGACTCAAAACCAACACGACCAAAATATCATCCACGACGGAAGCACCAAGAATCGTCGACCCTTCTTTCGTATTCACCACATTCAACTCTTTCAATACTTCGACAGAAATACTGACTGAGGTGGCAGCTAATACGATCCCGAAAAAGAACGCTTCTGTGGGACTGCTTTGAAAACCGACCCCCGTGGCATACCCGAAGAGCATTGGGAACACGATCCCCAAAAGGGCAACGAGCATCCCAGGACGAAAATAGCGTTTCAATAAAGAAATATCACTTTCCAGTCCCGCTAAAAACATCAGCAAAATAACACCAATCTCTGAAAAATCATGAACCAGAATATCTGGATGGACCCAATTGAGTCCTGCGCCTCCTAATAAAACCCCCGCTAACAACTGCCCGATAACAGCAGGAACGCCCATCCGTCTCGCCAGATGCGAGAAGAGGGTCGTCGTGATTAGGATCAAACACAAAATCCCGACAAAATGCATAAAACCTCATCCTTCTTTCCTATAACATACTCCCCTTTAGTATAGCATTCTCTCTTGAATTGAGCCTGTATCAAGCCTTTTTTTATTAAAAGAGTTTCATTAAACCACACGTTTTTTGAGATAAGGAGGAAGCGAAGGCAATCAGAGTTTTTCTGTGCACTCGTCGAAATAAAAAAACATTATTTTCACTTTACTTGTATCAAATTATTGTTTGAGCCAACGGGCGAGCAGCTGAAACACCATTTGGACTTGCGGCTCCTCGACGTTTTTCAAAAAGTCGTGGGGCAAATCATAGACAGGGACAAATTTGCTTTTAGGCACTTTCTTCAAGCCTTTACTGTAACGAAAAGGAACTTCCTCATCGGTACTGCTGGCACTGCTGAAAATTGGAGGAAATTGAGCAAGCAGCTCAGGATCAATGGCATAGTCAGAAAGAGCTTCAGCTGTTAGACCATAGATCGTGGTGAGTTCTTGCTTTTGAACCCAATAAACATAAGGCAAATAGCGCTGAAACTGCGGATCATCCCAAACAATCTCGGTTTGATTCAAAGAAGGGACTTGCTCTTTGCTTAAGAGCGGCTGCTGCAAGACTCGTTTGTTTTCAATAAAAGAAAGATCGGTATACCCATAAAAATTGACCAGTTTTTCAGGCAATCTCTGTTGTTCCTTCAGTAATTGCTGGGTCAGCGCCAGCATCAAATAACCGCCAGCTGAGCGTCCGCAGAAACAAAACGGGTTATCTTTAAGCACAGTTGCTTGCAATTCTTGAAAATTTTGCCAGTTCAGCGCCAAAATCTCCGCTAACGAGGAATTGGGCGCCAGTAAATAATCGACTGTGAGGACGCTGTATTGCTGCTCTTGAAATAGTGCGATCAGTGATGCGGGAATGTCTTGACGGGTTCCATAAACAAAACCGCCGCCGTGAAAGTAAATCACGTATTTCTCCGAAGCAGGATAAAGGGACACCGAAGCACCGGTGGTCAATTGCCATTCTTTTTTCATTTTGCTTGACTCCTTTTCTGAAGCTCTAATAAATAGGTGCCGATCTCGTAATTGACTAATTGGATCGGACTTGTCAGATCGATCTCTAGTAGCTGTTCGATTTTGCTTAGCCGATAGCGAATCGTTTTGGCATGAAGAAACAAGGTTTCAGCCGTATTTTTGTAATTGCGATTCGTGATAAAAAAGGTATACAGCGTTTTGAACAGCTCCTCATTTTCTTCCGAAAGTTGATACAGCTTCGGGGGAATGCTTTGCTGCAGCTTTTCCAGTTGGTTCTCCTTGATAAAGGAACTAAAGATACCTAAGTCGCTATAGGCAATGATCGGGGCCAAATAAAACTGCCGATTGAAGCGGATCGCATCCAAACACTCTGGCAGGATCTCTTTGATCTGTTCCTTGCGCAAGACTTCGCTGACCACCAAGCAGCCATGTTCATCGGCTAACAGGGCATCATCAAAATGTGTCTGCAGCATCTGTTTCGTCACCTGATGGGCGATCGATTGGAAATTATAGAGGATCACCAAATAATTGTGGTGTTCAAAAAAGACGTGGGGTGTTTTCAACGCCCGTAGCTTGTGCAAAACGACGGACTTACGCTCCTTATCTTTAAAGCTGTTGGAAGCAAAGGCAATGCCTTGGTAGAAATCGTAGCGATCCAGTTGCGCTTCTTCTAACAAAAGATCCAGCTCAGCCAAATTACTAGGAGTGTTTTGTAAGATCGCATCGGCCAGATTGTTCATGCGATTGTAGCGTTCTTTCTTCAACAAATACTCCATTTGGAGGCGTTCATAAATGACGTCGATCACATTTTCAATGATCATGACTTTTGCCTCAGGGATCTGCGAATCTTTCTGATAAACGATCAAGGTACACAGATCATTGTAAGGATTGATGATCTCTACTTTTATGGCAGTCACATATTGATTGTTCTCATGAGAAAATAATTCCAAATATTCGTAGTGGTTCTTGGTAAACTCGATGGTTTTCATGGGTTCTTGTTTGGTCACCACGAAATTCTTAAAGGATTGACCGACGGACACATGCACATCTAAATGGGGGATGCGCAACGAACAAGGCTTTTCGATCAATTGATAGAACTCCTGCATGATCTGATCGAAAGAAGAGTGGTTGCGCTCAACTTTCATGAAGCGCTGGCGAACCTCGTAATAGGTACGCAGCAGCTGGGTTTGGTGATTCAGCAATGGTTCGTAAACCGCTAGCATGATGGCTTCATAGCTGACTTCTTGCTGCACTTTGATCAAAGGGATCTGATAAGCAAAGCTAAGTTCGATCACCCAATCTGGAATCATAGGGATCAAGCGATCCACTTTGATCACTAAACCGCTGACACCGATTTGCTGCATTTTTTCAAAAAAAACACGCAGTTCCTCAGGGGATTGGTCTTTGAAGGCATAAAAAGAAGTCAAAATCAATTGATGGGCTTTGCTCCACTTCTCAATGTCCATCGCTTCCAGCACCATGACGGAACCAACGGAATTTGTTAAACCAATGGAGCCAGTCAGGACTTTACTTTTTTCAAAAAGCGGCAGTTCAACCAATTCTTTTAATTTCATAAAACGCTCCTTTTTTCTCTTTTGGATAAAAAGTATAGCATTTTTTTAGAACTTTATCCAATGAAAACGCAAACAAGGCTCGTTAGAATGAGAGTATAAGAAAAGGAGGAGAACAAATGCTGCACACAGTAATCTTAAAGAATAACTACCAAGATTCCATTAACTTAATGCTGCTGACGAATACGATCAATGATCTAGGCGATGTCGAAATGAGTCAAATCATGATGGGGACGGATGCAAACAAAGACATATTAAATAACACTGGCTTGCTTTCTAAAGAGGCAGAAGGTGCATCACCTAACGATATGATGATCGTGGTCGATAGCCAAAACGAACAGATCATGGATCAAGTAATGCCAGCAATCGATTCATTTTTAGCTGATCTTTCAGCAAAAGATCAAGGCAAAGAAACGCCAGCGGCGGCTTCATGGCAAGAAGCCTTGAGCGCAATGCCGGACGCCAATGTTGCATTATTTAGTATTCCTGGGGAATATGGCGCAGCTGAGATGGAAAAAGCGTTGAAAAATGATTTGCATGTTTTCTCGTTTACGGACAATGTCTCTATCGAAGATGAAGTGCGTTTGAAAAAGCTGGCTCATGAAAAAGGCTTATTGATGATGGGGCCAGACTGTGGGACCGGTATTATTTCCAGCATTCCGATTGCCTTCACGAATGTCGTGGCACCAGGAAACATCGGCGTCGTTGGTGCCTCTGGTACGGGGATTCAAGAAGTGACGACGATCATTGACCGATTAGGCGGTGGTGTCGTTCATGCCATTGGGACCGGCGGACGTGACTTAAGCGACAAAGTTGGGGCGATCACTGTCAAAGATGCCATCGTTGCTTTAGAAAATCATGAACCGACAGATGTGATTTGCGTGATCTCGAAACCACCTGCAAAAGAAGTGCGGGATGAAGTCGTTCAATTGCTGCAAAGTATCAGCAAACCAGTGGTAGCGATTTTCTTAGGAGAAAAACCAGAAGCCCATGAAGGAAAAGTCTATTTGGCACATACTCTGGAAGAAACAGCGCGCATCGCTGTTGATCTTGCCAATGAAGAACCCGTCAAAGGGAACTATTTTGAACGCGTGGCAACCCCAGATGTGCCCAAACTCGCTGAAGACAAAGTGGTCAAAGGTCTTTATTCTGGCGGTACATTAGCTGCCGAAGCAGGAATGCTGATCTCCGAAGCCTTGAATCTAGAAGGCCTTGTAAAACAAGAAGGCTATATCTTGCATTCCCACGGTTATGATGTGATCGACCTTGGTGATGATATCTATACCCAAGGCAAACCGCACCCAATGATCGATCCTGAAGTGCGCATCAAAAAAATCGAAGACTATGCGCAAGATGAGCAAACCGGGGTCATTTTATTTGATGTGGTGTTAGGTTACGGCGCACATGCAGATATGGTAGGAGCTTTGTTACCAGCCATCGAAGCTGCACAGCAAACAGCCCAAGCAGCCGATCGCGCGTTGTACTTTGTTGCTACCGTCTGCGGAACTGAAAAAGATCCGCAAAACTATCAAGAAGCAGTCAACCGTTTGAAAGCAGCTGGCGTCTATGTGGCACCAAGCAATGCTCAAGCAGTGCAATTAGCCCTCGCCTTAAAAGGGGCGACTCTTTCTGAAGCAGACAAAGCGGTCAATGACTATACTGGTAGCAAAGTTGAGGTGCCGACAGTTAGCGAGAAAGTGATGGAGCTGTTGACCACCAAACCACGGATCATCAATGTTGGCTTGCAAAGCTTCAATGAATCGATCCTGCAATATGGCGGGAAAACAGAACAATTTAACTGGCGTCCTCGTGCCAACGGCAACAAGAAAATGATCCGCATTTTAGACGCGTTAGAAGAATTTGACGAAAAAATCACAGCTGAAAACCAAGCAGTGACGGATAAAATCAAAAATGCCCAACCATTCTTGATTGATGTCGTTCCAGCTAAATCAGTGATCGCTGAATTAAACGAAAGCCAGAAAACCTTGCTGCATGCAGGACCGCCGATCCAATGGTCGGAAATGACGGGACCGATGCAAGGGTCTTGTATCGGCGCTGCCTTGTTTGAACGCTGGGCGAAGGATGAAGACGAAGCCCGCCGCTTACTCGAAAGTGGGGAAGTCCGCTTTATGCCATGTCACCATGTCCAGGCAGTTGGACCAATGGGGGGAATCACTTCTGGGAATATGCCTGTCTTTGTGGTTGAAAACCGCCTTGTCGGCAACAAAGCCTACTGTATTTTGAATGAAGGGATCGGTAAAGTCTTACGATTTGGTGCCTATTCACAAGAAGTCATCGATCGTTTGGATTGGATCAAAGACGTCTTAGGACCAACCATTGCCAAGGCATTGCAATTAACAGAAGAAGGCATCAACTTGAATGTATTGATTGCCCGGTCGATCACAATGGGGGATGAATTCCATCAACGAAATATTGCAGCATCATTGAACTTTTTGAAAGAAATCGCGCCGTTGATCATCCAAACAGAGATCGATGAAAAGCAAAAATATGAAGTGATCAAGTTCTTAGCAGATACCGATCAGTTCTTCTTGAATATCATGATGGCAACCGGGAAAGCCATCGTTGACGGTGCCCGTGTCGATGCCAAAGGAACGATCGTGACCACCATGACGAGAAACGGTGTTAACTTTGGGGTTCGTGTCGCCCAAACAGAAGACCAATGGCATACTGCACCAGTTAATACGCCGAAAGGATTGTACTTTACTGGGTTTACCGAAGCAGATGGCAATCCTGATATTGGGGACAGTGCCATTACTGAAACCGTCGGCGTTGGAGCAATGGCGATGGTAGCCGCACCAGGGGTAACACGCTTTGTCGGCGCTGGGGGCTTTGAGGATGCGCTGGAAACTTCCAACGAAATGGCAAAAATCTGTTTCGGTCATAATCCGACCTTCTCGATCCCAACATGGGACTTCCAAGGGACTTGTTTGGGGATCGACATCCGCAAAGTCGTTGAAACAGGCATCACCCCAATCATCAATACTGGGATCGCCCATAAAGAAGCAGGTGTCGGTCAAGTCGGCGCAGGCACGGTGCGTGCACCGTTAGGCTGTTTTGAAAATGCCTTGACGGCTTATGCGAAGGATCTGGGGATCGATGTTGACTGAGAAAATCAAAATCAGTGATTATCTAGACCCACTGCAACGATTCGGTCGTACCGGTCGGGTGCATAGCGTGTTTGATCGTTCATTCAATGTGATGATCGGGCAGCAGCTGGTCAATATCAACAACTATCGCAACTATTTGACTGGCTTCGGGGTCTTTTTACCCGATGCATTGTTTGAACAAGTCTTGCCTTTGATCGAAGTCGGCAATCGCGTGCAAGTCCGAGAGCATGGTCTGACCTTTTACAGCACAAAAGGAACATTTTCTCTTTCATTAGAGGAGAAAGAATTGGTTTCGCTGCAGGTGAAGGAGTTATCCTTCACCTCTGCGGAATTGCAGCTTTTGAAAGAAATCCTGCTTCAACAAAAACTAGAAACCAAGATTGGGTTGCCAGAAGATGAGAAAACCCAAGCAGTGTTTGCGGCATTGCGGCAGCCTGTCTCAGATTGGGAACCAATCATTGACCACCTGATTGGTCGCGGCAAAGGATTGACACCTAGCGGCGATGATCTTCTCGTTGCCTATCAAGCGATGCTCTATGCCTTGCAACAGCCAGAAGCCGACGCGTTAGCACAAGCATTGGCAAAACCGCTGTCTACGACGGATGTCAGCCTTGCTTATATTCAAAGTGCCAGTCAAGGGTATGTCAATTCGGTAATGCTGCAATTATTCCAAGACGTAAAAAGTAAAAACCCGCAGGTGCTGGAAAACGATGTGCAGCAGCTGATGTCCATCGGTCATTCGTCAGGCAAAGATCTTAGCTTTGGGTTGTTGTTAGCGTTGGAGTCATTGTCACTTGAGGAGAAAGAATAGAAAAGGGGAGAAATCATGGAAATCAGTAACCAGAAAGATGCGGTCAAAGTAAGCAATTCTTACTGGAAAAAAGTCGTTGCTATTTTCTTTGTCGGCTGGATTTTAATGTACGCCACACGGACGATCTTCAATCCAATCATGGGTGTGATCGGTGAAGAATTCAATTTAAGTAACACACAACTAGGACTTGCCAATAGTATTTTCTTTTTGACTTATGCCGTTGCGCAAATTCCTTTTGGGATCATCGGCGACAAAATCGGTCGTAAATTGGTGATCGCTCTAGGCTTTGTTTTATTGGCGGTGACTACGTACTTCAGTGGGCTAGCCACAAGCTTTGTTTTGTTCTTAGTGATTCGTGCCATTGCAGGGATTGGTCAAGGTGCCTATTACGGTCCGCAATACGCATTGTCTACCGAAGCGATTCCCGACAACAAACGAACCGTCGGAAATGCCATTATCAACAGTGGGATGGCGTTTGGAACGTCTGGCGGGTACTTGCTTTCTAGTAAATTGGTCTTGGATAACGGGGGCCATTGGAGCCAACCCTTCTTCCTAATGGCAATTCCGACCTTGATCGTCGGTGTCTTGTTCTATTTTGTTTTGAAAGAAAAAGTGATTCGTCCAGAAGATGAAGGACAAGAAATAAAAGAAGAAGGGCCGAAAGAAAAGATTTCCTTGAAGCAGATTTTTTCAAACCGCAATCTCGTGGCAGCCTTTGTTCTATGCTTTACCAGCATTTATGCAAACTTTGTGATCATTACTTGGCTGCCGCAATTCTTGATTGCCGAGCGTGGTTTTGAAGGGGCGAGTGTCGGCTTTATTGCTTCCTTAGTCCCATGGGCATCAATTCCAGGTGCGTTGATTTTTGCTCGATTGAATGATAAAACAGGCGCAACGAAAAAATTAGTCTATTTATTGGTCCCATTGGCGACCCTTTCCGTATTTGCCATTGCCTTTGTAACGGATCGTACCTTATTGATCACTGTTTTGATTTTGTATGGATTGACTGGCAAGCTGGCGCTTGATCCAATCGTCGTGACCTTTGTGACGAAAAACGCACCAAAAGGCGCCTTAGGAACGACCTTGAGTGCCTATAACTTTATCGGGATGTCGGGGTCGATCTTAGCACCTTATGTTACTGGCTTTTTAGCCGATTCTTTAGGATCGATGCAGGTCGGGTTTTACCTGTCTTGTCTATTACTGCTGATCGGATTAGGTGTTTTTGCCGTATTAGCAAAGGAAAATCAGAAGGAGAGCATAAAATGAGTTTGAATGTGATCGCGTTAGGCGGCAATGCTATTTTAGATAAAGAACCTAGTGATGAAGGACAAAAAGCAGTTGTTGCGCAAGCAGCACGTTATATTGCCGATTTTGTCGAAAAAGGGGAAAAAGTCATTGTTTGTCACGGCAATGGACCACAAGTCGGCAACTTACTGTTGCAGCAAAAAGCAGGGGAAAGTGAAAAAAATCCCCAATTGAAATTAGACAGCTGCGTGGCGATGACCCAAGGAAGTATCGGATATTGGCTGCAAAATGCCTTGATCAATGAGTTTGCCACACGACAAGCACATCCATCGGTGATCTCATTAGTCACCCAAGTTCGTGTCGATCCAGCAGATCCATCCTTTGAGAAACCTTCCAAACCAGTCGGACCTTTTTATAGTGAAGAGGAAGCCAATGCTGCGATGGCAGCCAATGGCGGGGTATATCAAGAAGATGCTGGGCGTGGTTACCGGAAAGTGGTTCCATCCCCGAAACCGCAAGAAATCGTTGAAAAAGAAGCCATCAAAACATTGGTCGATGCTGGTGTGATCACGATTTGCGCCGGTGGTGGTGGCGTACCTGTCGTTCGCAACGACAATGGGTTTACTGGCGTGGAAGCCGTCAACGACAAAGACTTTACCGCTAGTGTCTTAGCAAAAGACGTGCAGGCCGATCGCCTGATCATTTTGACTGGTGTCGACAATATCTACATCAATTACAACCAGCCGAATCAGCAAGCCTTAGGGGAAATCAGTGTGGCACAAGCCAAGGGCTACATCGAGGAAGGCCATTTTGCAGCGGGCAGTATGTTGCCAAAAATAGAAGCTGCGATTGATTTTGTCGAAGAAGATGCAGCCAGAACCGCGATTATTACCTCAATCGAAAAGTTAGCTGAACTGGATCAGCATACAGGAACCATACTTCGAAAATAAAGAGGGGATCAAAGTGAAAGCAAAAAAACTACCGATGGTGACGCAGATCGTTATTGCCGTTCTTCTAGGGATTCTTTGCGGTTTGTTCTTTGGGCAAGCCGCTTCGTTCCTAAAAATTTTGGGCGACCTTTTCTTGCGTCTGATGCAAATGGCGATCCCATTATTGATCGTTGGCCAAATCATTCAAGCAGTTGGGGGGATTGCCCCGAAAGAACTCACTCGTTTGGGTGGAAAAACGATCGCTGTCTTTGGGATTTCCTCCTTATTCGCTGCTGCATGGGGCGTGCTGATGGCGCTCTTCTTTGCTCCAGGCAAAGGGATCGACTTTTCACAAGCTGCCGGCGAACCTCTGCAAGCACAAGAAATTTCTATATCAGAGACAGTGATCAACTTTATTCCCACGAATATTTTCGATGCGTTGAGTAAAGGGTCAATTATTCAAATCATCGTTTTTGGGTTATTTTTTGGTGTTGCCCTCAATCGCTTTATGCAAAAGAAACCTGAGTCAGCTCTTTATGGGTTGATCGTGGATCTGAATGAGGTCGTCATTGCCATCATTCGTTACGTGATGATCGTGGCACCAATCGGTATTTTTGCTTTGATCGCTTCAACGATCAGCTCCCTGGGCTTGCAGATCATTTTGCCATTAGGCAGCTATTTGCTTGTCTACGGTCTAGCCACCGTCACGTTCCTTGGGCTGTGGCTAGTCTTGTTGACCGTGTATTGTCGGATCAATCCGTTACGATTGATCAAAAATATGAAAAATATGTCGGTCATGGCATTGGCGACAACCTCCTCTGCCATCACGCTGCCGATCGCTATGGAAGAATCCCAGAATAAATTAGGACTCAGTAGCCGCATCACCAATTTGGTATTGCCGTTAGGGATGTCTTTGAACAGCAATGGGTCAGCGATGCATATGGCGATTACAGTCATGACGATCGCCCAAATGTATCAAATCAACTTTGACGGGATCCAAATGGTGACGGTAGCTGTCACTGCGACTTTCGTTTCTTTAGCCAATGCAGTTGTTCCCGGAGCGGGGTTAGTTTCCTTGGCAATCATTGTTCCTCAGCTCGGTTTACCAATCGAAAGCATTGCGCTATTTGCTGGTGTCGAATGGTTTGTTGGTATGCTGCGGACGATCTTGAACGTGAACTCAGACGTCTATTCAGCGCTTTTGATCGCTAAGTCTGCTGATGAACTCGATCATCGCGTGTTTAATCAATAAGAGAAGCCGTTGACAAGCGTGCTTCTCTTTTTCTAAGGAGGAGAAAAGATGGAAGAAATGAGCAGACGTTCTCTGCTGGAATTAGAAGCATTGATGAAAAAGAAACTCTTGGCTGCTGGTTTGCCAGAAGCCGCTGCCAGTGAAACAGCGGCGCATTTGACCTTTGCGGATGCTTGCGGGATCCATTCTCATGGTGCCGTGCGGATGGACTACTATGCCGAGCGCTTAGTAAAAGGCGGCATCACGCTAGAACCAAACATGTCTTTTGAAAAAACAGGCGCCGCTACTGGAATTTTTCACGGAGATAACGGCATGGGGCATTATGTGTGCAACGAAGCGATTGCGATCGCCATTCATCTGGCGAAAGAAGCAGGGATCGCTGCAGTAGGAATCGAGCAGACCAGCCATAGCGGAACGATGGCGTATTACGTCAAACAGGCTGCTGAAGCCGACTTAGTGGCGATCGCCATGTGTCAATCGGATCCGATGGCGGTGCCTTTTGGTGGGACCGAAAACTATTTTGGCACCAATCCAATCGCGTTTGCAGCACCACGAGCCAATCATCCGCCGGTGGTTTTTGATATGGCGACAACGGTTCAAGCGTGGGGCAAAATTTTGGACGCTCGCTCGAAGAAACAGCAGATCCCCGATACTTGGGCCGTAGACGAGCAAGGCTTGCCTACCACCGATCCCTATGCAGTCCAAGGATTATTGCCTATCGCTGGTGCCAAAGGGTATGGCTTGATGATGATGGTGGATATTTTAGCCGGCTCGATGCTGGGCTTGGCTTTTGGTAAACAGGTCTCCTCCATGTATGCGGATTTGACGGAAAAACGCCGCTTAGGACAATTCCTTCTTGTGATCGATCCGTCTCGTTTTACGGACACCGAAACCTTCAAGCAAAGCGTCGATCAGATGGTGACTGAGCTGCATGCAATCCCGCCAGTAAAAGGGCAATCACAAGTCTACTATCCTGGAGAGATCAGCCAAATACACTTTGAAAAAGCTCAGCAAGAAGGGGTCCTGATCCCCAAAGCGATCATTGATTATCTTGAAAGCGAAACCCTCCATTTTGATCGCTATGGTAGTCAAGATTCCTTTGCTAAATAAAGATCTGCAGAAGACGGTTGGTTCATAGGGGATTGAACCAACTGTTTTTTTGCTGTGTGGAGCAAAGAGAATTTTTCCGTCAAAAAATCGCAGCTTTTTGACAGGAGCAGACGAATTCTTTGAGTTGGTTCATTTTTTTCAAAGCATTTCTTAAGCCATTCGCCCTTTGATTGCTTGTTTTTTGGAATATGGTAGAATAGGTCGCATAAGTTTAGATCACTCAAGAAATGAGAGAAAAGCGAGGATGCAGCGTGGCAATGAATAAAGTGGTTCTTACTGGGAAAATCGCAGCGATGCCTAGTAAAGAAGCGTTTGATGCGGCGGACGATCAGGGCGTACGTTTTGATCTTGTCATTGTATCTCAATGGCAAAACAGTGAAGAAGTACATCATGAATGGTTTGCTTGTGTCGTTCATGGGAAACAGGCAGAGACCTTTTTACGGTATACTCAAAAAGGAGCAAGTATCAAAATCAACGGACACTTGCAAGGGTGTCCGTATGAAACAGCAGAAGGGCAAAGATTTTGTGCGGCAGAAGTGGTGGTGGATACCTTTCAAATTTTAGAGTTAGCAGAAGAACCAGCGACGCCTTTTCCTAAAAAGCGACCATCGACACTTGATGAAACGACGCAAACAAAGTCGATCCGCAATGAAAAAGATCCCCTAAAAACACAGATGCTGGAGTTTTTAAAAGACAATCGATTATTTTAATGACGAAACATGCGGAAAGCAACGGCTTCTCGCATGTTTTTTTACGTAGAGAAAGCGTTGGTAAAATTCAATTATATCTGACTAGCGGTGTTCTTTATTGCGAATCAAAGAGGCGGTTAAATAGAATGGTGATTGTAATAAATGATCGCGAAAGTGAAAATAGTGTTTCACAAAAAGTGCCGATTGGTTTAGAATAGTTGAAACATATCTTGAGGGAAAAAGCGGCGCTTGCCTTGTTCAACTGCTAGATGCCGCTTTTTTCTGAAAAAATCGTTAATCAGGGAGGGATGTCGATGGGCAAACCAATTATAGGGATCGCTGCGAATGAAGTGCAAGATGCTGGCGATGTGCTGCATCATTTGCCGATCGCCTACACACCATTAGGGTATGTGCGAGCGATCCAGCAAGCGGGCGGACTGCCATTGCTCTTGCCAATCAGTGAGCCAGCTATAGCCAAGGACTATGTTTCACAGATCGATAAACTGGTATTAGCTGGTGGACAAGATGTTTCACCCAAGTTTTATGGGCAGGAGGCCCATCAGGCAACTGGAAGCGGCTTTTTGTTGGCACGGGATGAGTTTGAACTGGCGCTGATCGATGAAGCACTGCTGCAAAAGAAACCAATTTTTGCGGTTTGTCGGGGGATGCAGCTGGTCAACGTGGCCTTTGGGGGCACGCTGCAGCAAGACATCAGTACCTTCAGTGAGATCATTCATATGCAGGCGCCGATTCCGAAAGAAGTGCCGACCCATGCCATCGCGACGGCTGAAAAAAGCATGTTGGCTCGTGTATACGGTCAAAAAACAAAGGTCAATTCCTTTCATCATCAAGCGGTGGATCGATTGGCTCGTCCATTGCAAAAGACAGCTTGGAGTCCTGATGGCATCATTGAAGGCATTGAACACGTGGATCAGCGCTTGTTGGCGGTTCAGTGGCATCCTGACTTTGCCTATGATGCGCTTTTACAAGAACAAGCGGTTTTCAAGTATGTCGTTGATGTGTTGTAAGAAAGAGGGTCACGCAAGGAGGAGAAAAATGAAAAAGAAAATGATTGGTATCACTGCTTTCACAGTATTGGTTTTAAGTGCCTGCAGTACCACGAGTCCCACGACGGATTCTGGATCGCAAGAGGAGCAAGGCGCTGTTGCGCAAGAGATTCAAGTGTCAACCGCGGGCGCCTTATCGACCCTTGATAGCGGGCAATACACGGATGTCAACAGTTCCGATATGATCGGACAAGTGGTAGAAGGGTTATACCGTCTGGATCAAGAGGGGGATCCTGAGCTTGCGATGGCCGCTGAAGAGCCTACGGTATCAGAAGATGGACTGGTTTATACCTTCACCATTCGTGATGCAAAATGGAGCAATGGCGATCCTGTTACAGCGGATGATTTTGTCTACGCCTTTCAATATGTTGCCAATCCAGAGAACGGTTCTAGCAGCAGCAATCAAATGGATGTGTTGAAAAATGGCAGTCAAGTGCGTCAAGGAGATGCTGAGGTCAGTGAGTTAGGAGCCAAAGCATTGGACCAGCAGACGTTAGAGCTGACATTGGCAAGTCCAATCTCGTATTTGGATCAGATTCTGGTCGGGACACCTTTTATGCCAAAAAACCAAGCGTTTGCTGAAGAAAAAGGCGCCGATTATGGGTTGTCAGCGGAAAATTTTGTCGGCAATGGCCCATTCTTGATCGAAGGGTGGAACGGGACTAACGAATCATGGACGTTAACGAAAAATCCTGATTATTGGGATGCTGAGAATGTCCAATTGACCAAGATCGACGTACAAGTAGTGAAGGAAACGGCAACTGGTGTCAGCCTTTTTGAAACAGGAGAACTGGACTACACCACCTTAACGGATACGTACGCGCAGCAATACCAAAACTCAGCTCAAGCCAACTATGTGCCAAAGGCGCTGGTGGGGTATTTAAGTGCCAACCAAAAACGAGAAGTCACAGGCAATGTCAAGGTACGTCAGGCGATTTTACAAGCCATCGACAAAGAGGCATTTGCTGAAAATATCTTAGGCGATGGATCCACTGCATTGAACGGCTTTGTGCCAAGCAACTTTGCCAAAGATCCTGAAACAGACCAAGATTTTCGTGAAGAAAATGGCGATTTACTGCCGTATGATCTCACAGCCGCACAAGCGCTTTGGGCACAAGCCAAAGAAGAGTTGGGACAAGACGAGATCACTTTGGAACTGTTGTCAGCAGATACAGCAGCAGCCAAGAAAACCATCGAATTTGTCCAAGGACAGTTAGAAACTAATTTGCCTGGATTAACCATCGATGCCAAGTCGATTCCTTTACAAAACCGCTTGGACTTGCAATCCCAAGGTGAATTTGATCTCGTCTTCGGGACTTGGACACCAGATTACGCGGACCCGATCAACTTCTTAGAATTTTATGATTCGACAGGTGGCTTGAATACCTCTGGGTATGCTAGTGAAAGGTACGATCAAGGGTTACAAGAAGCACGGACGACTTTAGCAAACGACCCAGCTGCCCGTTGGGACTTATTAAAAGAACTCGAGAAACAATTGATCGTTGAAGATACAGCCGTCTTGCCGTTATATCAAGGAGCGGTAGCGTATTTGAAAACAGATCGTTTGCAAGGGGTGCAAGTGTTTCCTTTTGGACGAACAGTATCCTATCGCCTAGCATCTGTCACAGAATAAACAGGAAGTAAGAAAACAGAGGAACTTTTTTCAACCAAGTGTGCTGACCAAACAACGCTTGTTGAAGAGAGGAGAATCTGTTTTTTTATTTTGCCAAATTCCTTGCAGCGCTTAGGATAAATAGAGAATTCGTTTTCAAAAAAAAGTTGTTGAAAAGTGAGAAATTGAGAAACGCCTTTTTAGAAAAGTCAATCTTTTTGAAAAAAAATTAATAAAAGTTGTTGCATTCTCAGAAACTTATCTGTAAAGTGTTAGGTGTAGTCAGCAAAAATAAAAAGAGAAGGAGGGATTACGATGCAAAAAGTATTTGATAAAAAAACAACCAAATTGAATAAAGTGAATCCCTCATTCGGTAACCATTAGTGTACAGATAATGTCTATAATAACGACGTTTATGCTCTGTCCTTTTTCCGAAGGGACAGAGCTTTTTTGTGTGCTTTTTTAGAATGTGAGGGATAAAACATGAAGTATGTATTAAAACAATTAAAAACGTATTTTAAAGAACATAAGGTGCGCTATACCTTTGTATTCGTCTTTATGGTGATCGCTAGTGCGATGTATGTCGCACCGATCTATATTCTGCGCTTGTTCATCGATGCGTTGATTCAAGATAATTTTGATTACTCCGTACTGATCCAATATGTGAGCCTCTTCGCGGGAGCTATCTTGTTAGGATATTTGGCGGAATTTGTTTGGACGTTTAATTTATTTATTGGTTCCTACGATTTGCAAAAACAATTACGGGAACAATTGATGAGCCACTTTCTCAAAATGGGGGCGCCGTTTTACCACCGTTTCCGAACAGGTGATTTAATGACTCGTTCCAGTGACGATGTCCAAGTGATGGGGATGACCATTGGGTATGGACTGATGGTTTTCTTAAATACTAGTTTGTATCTAAGCTTTATCGTAGCGATGATGGCTGGGACGGTTTCTTGGCTACTGACCTTGATTGCCTTGATTCCAATGCCGCTTTTAGCCTATTACATTTTCAAATGGGGCTCGCAAGTCGATAAGGCGTTTACGGAGGCGCAGAATTCTGTTTCTGAGATGAACAGTGAAGTGCTGGAGATCATTGATGGCATTCGGGTCGTCCGAGCTTATGGACTAGAAGGAGCCACCACGGAACAGTTTCAAAAGAAAACACTGGAAACACGAGCGAAAAACAATATCGTTTCTGAGATCGATTCCCGTTTTGGGCCGCTGATTACCATCATCTTAGCGATCAGTTTCGTGATGAGTTTTGGTGTGGGGGCGTTTCTTGTTGCCAACCAAACGATCACCATCGGTGCAATGGTCTCTTTCCAAGTGTACTTGACAATGGTCGTTTGGCCGATGATCTCAGCAGGAGATCTTGTGAATGTGATGCAGCAAGGTGCCGCATCCTGGCGTCGGATCAATGAAGTGCTGCAGACGGGAGATGAATTAGAAACGCCAGGTGAAGCCGACCTGCAAGCCATCAATACGATCCGTTTTGAAGCATATCATTTCCAATACCCGCAAGCAGCTCGTTATGTGTTAGAAGGACTGGATTTGACGATCACTCGTGGAGAAGTCTTAGGGATCGTTGGGAAGACCGGCAGCGGAAAAACGACGCTGCTAAGACAATTTGGTCACCGCTATCCATACTCTGATCAAGTCCCCTTGATCAACGAGCAGCCGTTGACGGCCTATCAAACAACAGCAGTGCGGAACCACTTTGCAGAAGTACCGCAAGAACATACCTTGTTTTCACGAACGATTCGCGAGAACTTGTTATTCGGACAGCCAGACGCTTCCGAAGAAGTATTGTGGGAAGCACTGGAAGCTGCTTGCTTTAGCGAAGACATCAAGCGGATGCCAGAAGGGCTCGAAACGGTCGTCGGTGAGAAAGGCGTTTCCCTTTCTGGTGGACAAAAACAACGCTTGTCCTTAGCACGGGCGTTTTTACGAAACAGTGAAGTCCTCTTACTGGATGATGCCCTTTCGGCAGTTGATGCCAAAACGGAACAAGCCATCATCACGAATTTGAAAACGATGAAGCAGGCACCGACCTCCATCATCGTGACCCATCGATTGTCCGCCATCACCGAAGCGGATCAAATCATCGTCTTAGAAGACGGACGGATCACACAGCGTGGTACCCATCAGGAGTTGATCGAAACGCCAGGCTGGTACCAAGAGCAGTATTATCATCAACAGTTAAAGGAGGACGATACGAGTGTTCTCGACGATTAAACGTTTGCTCACGTATTTGAGCTATTATAAAAAACAATTTACCGTGGGTGCGATCTTGCTGTTGCTGGCTGCAGCGCTCGAACTGACTTCCCCACTGATTGCCAAGCAGCTGATCGACCGAGTGATGACACCAGCGGTTAACAGTAGCAATTTAGACACGATGCTTTTGATCCAATTGCTCGCTGGGTATTTGCTGGTCAATTTGATTGGTTCCCTCTTTCGTTATATCAGCTTGCTGCAATTGCGAAAAATGTCCAACAGTATCGTCAAAAAAATGCGGGATCAGCTTTTTGACCATATGCACAAATTACCGGTTTCTTACTTTGACCAGATCCCAGCAGGTAAAGTCGTTGCACGAATCACGAATGACACCGAAGTCTTGCGGTCGAATTTCTACGTGATCGTGATCAGTAACTTGTTAAGCAACATCATCCAAATCATTGGTGCGTTTATTGCATTGTTTCTTTTGAACCGCACCTTAGGAGCAGCGATGCTGATTTTGATCCCGATTTTAGGAATCTGGCAGCATTTTTATACCAAATATGCTTCTCGTTACAATTTAGCAATGCGGGAATACATCTCACAAATCAGTGGACAGTTGAATGAATTTGTCCAAGGAATGGCGATCATCCAAGCCTTCCAACGAGAAAATCAGTTGCAGAAAGAATTTAATGAAACAGTAGAGAAATGGTTCAAAACTGGACGTAAATACCTCTTGCTCGATTCAAGTATCGCTTGGGGATTAGGCAACTTGTTGCGAAATTCAACGATCTTGATTTTGATCACGACCTTGGCCGCCTTTTTCCTTGATGGCCGCTTGGCGATCTCAGCAGGATTGCTGTATGCCTTTATTGATTACATCAACCGCCTGTATGATCCCATCGAAGGGCTTGTCCAAACCATCACCAATGTGCAGCAATCATTAGCTGCTGGACAGCGGGTCTTTGAGTTTGCTGATCAGCCGGTTGAAAAACAACAAAGTGAGCAGCTGACTGTCACGAATGGCGATGTTTCTTTCCAACAAGTGACCTTTGGCTACGACCCTGAGCAAGCGATCTTGCACGATATCAACTTTGACGTTGCCGCAGGAGAGACCATTGCTTTAGTTGGTCATACTGGTTCTGGAAAATCGAGTATTTTGAACCTGTTGTTCCGTTTTTATGATCCGCAGCAGGGAAAAATCGTTGTGGATGGACAAGTGATCGCTGATTATGATCGTCATAGTTTAAGAGATTCAATGGCGATCGTCATGCAAGATCCCTATCTATTTACTGGAACGATCGCCAGCAACATCGGGATGAACGATCCAACGATCACCGAAGCGATGATTATCGATGCCTTGAAGCAAGTCGGCGCTGACTACCTTTTGAGCCGCTACGAAAAAGGCATCCATCATCCAGTCGTTGAAAAAGGCAATGAGTTTTCTAGTGGAGAACGCCAGCTGATCAGTTTCGCCCGTGCGCTGGTGTTTGATCCAAAAATCTTGATTCTGGATGAAGCGACGAGCCATGTGGACACTGAAACAGAGTCCATCATTCAAAAGGCGATGACCGTCTTGCAAAAAGGACGGACGACCTTCATGATCGCTCACCGTTTGTCAACGATCAAACAAGCCGATCAAATCTTGGTCCTAGACCAAGGGAAGATCGTGGAACGGGGAACCCATGCGAGTCTTGTCCAAGGGCAAGGAATCTATCAGCAAATGTATCAAATGCAGGCAGAGCAGCTGTAATCAGCGGTGATTGCCGACAACAGTAACCGTAAAAGAAAATCCTTGAGCCTCCTGCATGGGAAGTGGCTCAAGGATTTTTTATATAATGCGAAGGTGCAGCCAATCATCTATGGGGAGTAGGAAGAGGAGGCCTTCGCTTATATATCAGTAGGAAAAGCGGCAAGGTGTTGTCGTAATTTTGTTAAGAAACGCTCGCCGATCACTGATAATGGGCGATCGTTCTTTTTAATGAGGATGATCTCACCCTCGGACGCGTCGATCAAAGGAAGAAAAGCCAAGCCTTGGCGTTCTGGTTGGGCAACGATCCCCGAGCCGGTTCCATAAAGATTCGTCTGCTGTAATAGCTGGACCATTGTGCCTCGATCGCTGACATGCACCACTTGAGGGCTTTGAGCAAAGTCGATCAAATCTTCGGAAAAGAACGAATAGCGTTCATCTTCTTGCAAAAAGCGTACTTGCGGATAGGGGGCGAGATCCTTTAAGGAAAGCCGCGTTTTTTCTGTCAAGGGATGAGTCGCTCGTAAAAAGACATGGGGGCGAAACCGTCCCAACGCCTCGAAGGACAATTGGGCGCCTTGTAACAGTCTTTCCAATCCTGCTTGGTTTTGCTCATTCAAATAAAGAACCCCAAATTCACTTCGATATTGCTGCACGTCCGTGATCACTTTTAAGGTCGTGGTTTCTAATAGGCGAAACTGGCGACAGTCGGGAAATTCCTGTAGCAGTTCACTGAAAATTCCAGCCGTGAAATCATAGTGCTGGCTTGCGATGGCGAAGGTTTGACTCGCTGCTTGCTTGCTGGAAAAACGCGTTTGCAGCTGCGCTACTTGACTCAAGATCGGCTGGGCATGGTCTAGAAATTCCGAGCCTTCGGCAGTCAAGCGGGCACCTTGATTCGTACGCTCGAAAAGCTGGACCTCCAATTCTGCTTCCAACTCTTTCACGGCTTGGGAAAGACTTGGCTGTGAGAGATACAGCCGTTTGGCTGCTTCACGAAAACTTCCATGGTCAGCGATCGCTTGCACGATCCGCATTTGTTGAATATTCAATTTTTGACCTCCTTTACAAAGATTCAGACGGAAAAAGGGTCCACCAATCAATAGTAGTCAGTTCTTTTCCTTCTATAATAGAAGCTTCTTAAAAAATAAGAAGACAGTTGCTGCTTATTGCTACTTGTGAAGCGGTTATTGCAATTCTTCAGGAATAAACCAATAGCCCGTTTGATTCTCTTCTGCCAGCAGTTCTTTAAAGGCTTCAGAACGATATGCTGCCACCACTGCCTGTGCCCAATCACTGTCTTGGTTGGCTTCTTTGACCGTTGCCACCAGTTCATACTCTTGCAAAATGTCTTCACTTAATAAACTTTCCTCTGCAGCAATTCCAGCACTATAAACGATGCTGCCGGGAATCACCGCATAGTCTAAGTCTGCTAAGCTGCGGGGGATTTGCGCAGAATCCATCTCGACGATATCCAGGTTATAAGGATTGTCAGTAATGGTTCTTAACGTCGCGTCAATGGGCGCCACTTCGGGGTCAAGTTCGATCCAGCCAGCTTTTTGCAGCAGCAACAGGGCACGGGCGCTGTTTGACGGATCATTGGGAATCCCGATGGTATCGTTTGCTTCAATCGCTGCTAAATTGTCCTTTCTGCCAGGATACAAGCCAGCTGGAACGGTAGGGATCGGTGTGATACCCACCAAATCGGCACCCGTGTTTTCATTAAAGTTCTCTAAATAGGCGGTATGCTGATCCACGTTTAAGTCGATTTCGCCATCGTTCAGTGCAATGTCTGCTTCCAACACCCCAGTAAAGCCAATATCGGTCACGGTATAGCCAGCTTCTTCTAAAATCGGTTTGATTCCCTGAAGAAACAGCTCGCTGTAAGGTCCTGGTGTCGTACCAACTCTGATTTCTGTCTGCTGTTCTTCGACATTTCCGGTCACTTCTTCTTGGTTGCCACAGCCCGTAAATAAGACCAAGGATAACAGACCAATGCCCATACCTAATCGAATCCTTCGTTTCATACCTCTTCCTCCTTTTTTATAAAAAAAACCTTCCCAAAGACAATTCTTTGGGAAGGACGATCATTTCGCGGTACCACCTTCATTTGTTTTTTGCTGAAACAAAAAACCTCAGTCAGTTCATCAAATAAACTGCATTGCGCTATCGGGCTTTCTCCGTCGGGGATTGTTCGTCCACGAATGCTCAAAGGTCATCTTCGGATCGTCTTCCTTACTCGTTTCCACCAGTTCCGAGCTCTCTTGAAAGAAAGGGGGGATCGTACTCTTCTTCTCACTGCATGTGTATGAAATTAGTAGTATCTTAGAACAAGATGAGAAAGTTGTCAATTGCTTTCGTGATAGGTGATTCCAATCACTACGCAGGTAGTAGGGGAACAAATGGGGAAGGATAAGAATAGACCAATAAGGCAGGAAAAGCAGATGAATGGTCGAAATCGCTTGGTTGGGTTAGAATCGAAGCACAAAACAAAAAAAGAGGCGAGCAAATGAAATTACTTTTGATTGGACATACCGGCACACTTGGGCAGCTTTTAGTTGAAGGCTTTCAGCAACTGCCAGAGGTGGAGCTGATCACGGCTAGCCGTAGCAGCGGCGATTATCAAGTCGAAATTGCGGATGCAGCCAGTGTCAGCCAGCTATTTGCAGCTACTGGAAAAGTGGATGCCATTGTTTCCGCTGCGGGAAGTACAGTGTTTAAACCCTTTGAGGAATTGACGCCAGCAGATATTCAACAGTCGGTGGCTTCGAAGCTGCAAGGACAAGTCAACCTTGCGTTGATTGGCCAGCATTTTCTCAATGAAGGTGGCAGTATCACACTGACTTCTGGAATTATCAAAGACGAATTTATCCCAATGGGCACGCCTTCAGCACTGGTCAACGGCGGTTTAGAAGCCTTCGTGGCATCGGCGGCTTTTGAGATCGGTCATGGGGTACGAATCAATGCAGTCAGTCCCAATGCACTTGTGGGCTCTTGGGAAACCTTCGCCGATTCTTTCAAAGGCTTTATTCCCGTTGGTGACGCACCTGTTTTTGCAGCGTATCAAAAAGCAGTCTTTGGGATCATGACTGGCAAAACCTTCACCGTTTATTAAGAAAAAGCAGAAGTAGGAAAAACCGCCAAATCAAAGCTGACTTGGCGGTTTTTGTTCTGCTGAAAAAGAAGCAGCAAGCAGTTAAGAAGAGAGCAATTGAGTTTTCAGCTTGGGCATTTCTGCTTTGAGTTGTTGGCGAGCAAAAGCCAAGTCATTGATCCAAGAAGCAATCGCTTCTTTTTCTAAGAACAGAGGCATTCGATCATGGACTGGTTCAACAGAATCGTTCGCGGCAGTCGTTAGAATGATTGATTCGGTTTCGATTTGATCCTCTTTTTGAAGGATGCGATAAAAACCAGCGGCATAAATCACGTGATCTTGCGAAAAGAGAAACTTTTCCTTTTCATGATTCCATTCATAGAAACCAGACATCGGAAAGACACAGCGATGCTCTTGGAAAGGTTTGCGAAAAGTCGGTTTTTCTTCAACGGTCTCAGAACGGGCATTGATCATCAAATGCCCTTTTTTAAAGCCGGTAAAGCCCCACCTTGTCACACCAGCTACAACTTGTTGTTGTTGATTTGCACCGATGGTTACGACATGATTGGAAGGGAAAACATCATTGACAGCGACAGTCTGTTGGCGCTTGCGGGCTTTCGTCGCGGCTTCTTGATAATATTCTGACAATTCGCCAGTTGTTGGGTCAAATAAGTATCGGCCGCACATGGACGGGTCACTCCTTTTTTTGGATTGGCTGGTGCCTTTGTTTCAGTATAAAGACTCAAGGCGTCAAAACCAACTAACTTGCTTCACTTCTCGATTCAACAAGAAAAGGATCTTAAACATATGTAAAAAATCAGGAGTATCGCTTGATTTGCTGGAAATCAGATAACAAAAAAAGGCAGTCACCTACTGAGGTTGACAGCCTTTTTTATTCTAGTTGGTTAGCCAATTTTTTTAACTCTCCCGCCGATTTTATTTGCGAAACGTTCAGCATCTTCTCTGCAAGTATAGGTCAATGCAATTGTTTTGTCCCGTGTTCTTTTTCCTTCGGCGGTTAGATAACCATGAAAGATTTTAATCGCATACAATAGATAAACACCTCCTTATCCTTGGTAATAATAACAAATTTACCGCTTACATTCAAGAGATATAGTAAAAGTTTATTTTTTGTTAGTTATTTTATTAAGAATTTATTCAAAGGTTTAAGAAACGATTGAAGGAGAAAGGGAGGAGAGTGGAATAGACCAATTCGTGTTTGAAGGAAAGACGAAGGAACGGAAACGTATAAAATTTCTGCTACTTGCTTTCTAGCATATAAGGACAAAGAATGAAAACTATTATGTTTTGACATTTCAACAAATAGACCAATCGAGGAATAACTAAGATATGTGTCAAAAGTAGAGAATAGAAGCTATTTTCGTTTTTTGCGTGTTATTGATACATTTTCCCCTCAAAAAATGATTTGTAGAAAGAAACGATGACTCAAGCGCTATATAAGCACGAAGCTTGTTGTTTATTGTGTTGGTAAGTTACTGGTTTTTGGGGAATAAAAAAGCAAAAGTTGTTCTTGAAATGTCCGTCTGACAAAGGCAGCTTTTGTGAGAAGCTCAACGGGGGCTTAACCGATCGTGTGAAAAATTTTAAGGAAGCGATTGACAAGTTTTTTTTGAAGTGCTATGATACCGATGTAATTAGATAACGGTTACAGAAGTGCTGTGACCAAGAGGCGTGTTACTGTAAGAAGGCAAACCTCATATTCCACCAAGGGTGGAGTATGAGGTTTTTTAGTGTTTTTAAGGTGGAGGAAATCATGAAAATAAAGAAGTTTTTAAATAATAATGTTGTCTTACTAAAGAAAGGCAGCAATGAAATTATCGGATTTTCTACAGGCATCAGCTTCAATAAGAAGGTAGGAGATGATGTAGAAGAACAAGATTTTGAAAAGATTTTTGTATTGGATACCCATGCAATGCTGGAACATTTTAGCTATCAATTAGGAAAATGCGATCCGAAATACGTAGCGATCGTTGCTAAAATCGTGGCTTATGCCAAACAGAATTATCGCTTAGCAGTCAGCTTCATTTGTGGCGCTTCCATCATACAGCAGTGTGTTTCATGCGCTGATCGGCTCGTTGATTACTTTTGCGATTGCCTTTGCCTATACCTGGCTCATGGTCAAAGATGCAGATTTTCCTAACAATAATCAGCCACAAGCAGTAAAATCTGGAGCGCAAGATGCGACACCCGAAGCAACTGATGTTTCTTCTGAAACGAAGAAAGAACAACCAGCGATTGAAAAAATTGTATTATCACCTTTAAAAGGGACTGCTGTTCCATTGACAGAAACCAATGATCAGGCGTTTGCTTCATTGGCATTAGGTAAAGGAATTGCTGTTAAGCCACACGATCAACAGGTGATAGCACCATTTACGGGACAGGTTTCTGCCGTTTTTCCAGGAAATCATGCGATTGGACTTACCAGTACCGAGGGGATTGAACTACTGATCCATATCGGTATCGATACGGTGAATATGCAAGGAAGTGCCTTTGAACGACTAGTCAATGAAGGTGATCTAATCACAGTGGGAGAAACGTTATTGCATTTTGATTCAGAAAAAATCGCTCAGGCAGGGTATGAAGATACCGTTATGATCACTGTTACTAATACGGCAGACTTCTTAGATGTTGTGGCACTTGCCCAACATCAAGAAATTCAAGCTGGCGATCAGTTATTAGCCATTTTTTAACCATTAGAAAGAAGAAAGGATGACAGCAATGAGTTTCCCAAAACATTTTTTATGGGGCGGCGCTTCGGCGGCAAACCAATATGAAGGCGGTTATAATGAGGGCGGAAAAGGGCTCGCTTGTGCTGACTTGATCAGTGGTGGCAGCCATACGACTTCTCGGAAAATCACAGCGAAAATTGAAGAAGAGTTGTTGTATCCGAGCCACGAAGCAACTGATTTTTATCATCATTATCAAGAAGATATTGCATTGTTTGCAGAAGCTGGATTTAAAGCTTTCCGCATGTCTATCAACTGGACACGGATTTTTCCCAAGGGCAACGACGCTGAACCGAATGAAGAAGGACTGGCCTTTTATGACCGTGTGTTTGACGAGTGTCGGAAGTACGGGATCGAACCAATTGTAACCATTGCTCATTTTGATGTTCCCGCATATTTGAGCCAAGAATACAATGGTTGGGCGAGTCGTGAAGTGATCGACTTTTATGCGAGATATGCGGCGGTGTTGTTTGAACGCTATCACGAAAAAGTAAACTATTGGATCACTTTTAATGAAATCAACACGGCGACTTTAAGTATCGGAAACTTTTTATCACTGGGACTGCAAGTTGGTGAATCTGAATTTATCAATCAGCCGGATAATCTACAGCAACGATACCAAGCCCTGCATCATCAATTTGTTGCCAGTGCAAAGGTTGTCGCTTACGGACATGAACACTATCCAGATCTGAAAATCGGCTGTATGATTTCTTATATGCCACGCTATCCTTATACCAGCCATCCAAATGATGTATTACTAGCCAAACAAGAAGAAAATATGCACTCGAAGTTTTGTGGCGATGTGCAGGTCACAGGGAAATATCCTTATTATGCAAAGAAATATTTTGCTGATCATGGCTTTACAATCGAGTTTGCACCAGAAGATCAAGCGATCCTAGCTAAGGGAACAGTGGATTACTACACGTTTAGTTACTATTTAACACTTTGTGTCTCTGCAGATGAGAAAGTTACCAAAAATGGACACAGTATGATTGGCGGCTCAGGCGTAAATAATCCTTATCTAGAGCAGACGGAATGGAATGCGATGATTGATCCAGTAGGATTGAGAATTGCGTTGAATGATATTTATGATCGCTACCAACTGCCATTGATGATCGTGGAAAATGGGATCGGGGTTTCAGAAACTGTTGCTGAAGATGGACAGATTCATGATGATTATCGTATCGATTATTTAGAAAAGCATATTGCTGAAATGGAGAAAGCCATCGATGATGGTGTCGAGTTGATTGGTTACACGATTTGGAGTGCCGTTGATATTGTCAGTGCTTCTACAGGAGAAATGAAAAAAAGGTATGGCATCATTTTTGTGGATAAATATGACGACGGGACAGGGACTTTAGATAGAAAGAAAAAAGACAGTTTCTATTGGTATCAACAAGTGATTGAACAAAACGGCTTATGATTAAATACTCCAGTACTTGCGGTGAACAAGTGCTGGAGTTTTTTTGCGCATCAATTTCAGCGTATACAAAACAAAAACCACGCGTAGCTCACGCGTGGTCCCTATCGGTGGTTCATGTCAATTGCCCCAATAAACAAACCGCCCATCAAATACGGTCGCTTCAACAGTCGTTTGAAGCAATTCTTCGGCAGTCAAAGGCAAGATGTTTTGGGACAAAATACAAAGATCGGCTAAACAGCCAACTTCTAATCGCCCGATATCTTGCCGACTCAAGGCTTTAGCGGCGCCTGCGGTGTGGGCATAGAGGGCATCGGCGATGGAGATTTTTTCTTGTGGCATCAATCCGCCTGCTGGCTGGCCGTTTTTTTCCTGCCGAGCAACCGCATAATACAGCGAGTCTAAAGGAGTCACGTCGATCACGACTGGCGTATCAGTCCCAAAAGCCAAGGTTGCGCCTTGCTCTAGAAAGGACTGAAAAGGAAACATTTGACTGGCACGCTGAGGGCCTACTTCTTCATCGAGGGTCTCATAACCGACTAATAAATGGCTAGGCTGTACGGAGAGTACTAGTTGTTCTTGGCGAACTAGTGGCAGATCAGCGGCATCCATCACTTCCAAGTGTTCCAAAGTATTGGCTTTGCCTTTAGAAAGCGGGTGAGCAGCAGCACTTTCTTGATAAAAGAGGAGTGCTTGTCGAATCGCTTCATCACCGATGGTATGGATGCGCATCGGCCAGTCTTGCTGGTTGGCTTGTAAAATAAAGCGGCGCATCCGTTGAACATCGATCAAGGGCATCCCGACATCACCAGCAAAATACGGTGTTTCATATTCCCTTTTTAAAAAAGCCGTGTGCGTACTCGTCACGCCATCAAAAAATTGTTTGACACCGCCCATTTGTACTTTTTCGGAGCGATAAGTACGGTAAGTTTCTTTCAGTTGCGTGATGTCTTCTCGCATGGCTGGATAAAAGACAGTGCGCAAGGTCGCTTCTGCTTCTGTTTGCCGATAAAGAGTGGGGTAAACCAAATCGTCCCAGCTTTCTCCTGTCAAGGCAACATCACCGATCGTCGTAATGCCGTATTGATTGAGCTGCTTCATATAGGTCAGAAAGGCAGCAGGGCTTTGTGCCTGAAATGACTGTAAGACCTTTGCTAAATAATGAATGGCGATCGCTTCTAAAAAGCAGCCGCTTAATTGTCCGCTGTTTTCGTCAAGCAGTGCCTCCCCGCTGATCCCTGCTGGTAAGTTCTCAGGTGTGATCCCTAAAGCAGCGATCCCTTGGCTATTCAACCAAATACTGTGGGCATCACCGGAAATTAGCATGACAGGCGTGTCTGCACAATAGTTGTCGATCGAATCTTTCGTCGGGTAGACTTGCTGACCGAAATCACTGCTGAACCAGCCGATGCCGATTTTCCATCCATGGGTGATGGGCAAGGCGGGCACTTGCTGGGCAACGGCTTCTTCTGTCACTCCCGTAAGATGGGTCAGTGCCCCTTGATGGAGTAATGCGGAAAGATAAAAATGAACATGAGCATCAATAAAGCCTGGGATGATCATTTGTTCTTTGAGATCAATGACCTGGGTGTCTTCAGCAAGTGTTGGCAGCGCTGAAAGAGGACCTACAGCCGTGATTTTCTGGTCTTCTATCAGGAGAAAGCCCGCAAAAGTCGTTTTCGTTTTGGAATCAAAGATGTGTTCAGATTTTAGTAATAGTGACAATTATAATCCCAACTTCCATTCAAGGAAAAGGTCGTTGTAAAGCTCAACCGCTTCTTTTCCTAAGTATTCATAATGTTCCATTTGTTCCATCGCACTTGGCTCAGGGTAGAAAGCCTTGTCAGCAGTCAGTTCTGCTGGCAGCATGGCTTTGGCCGATTCACTCGGCGTGGCGTAGCCCACGTATTCGGCATTTTGTGCGGCATTTTCTGGTCGTAGCATAAAATTGATGAAGGCGTAGGCTCCCTCAAGATTGCCAACGGTTTTCGGGATCGCAAAATTGTCTGTCCAAATCGCACCGCCATCATTGGGAACGATATAGGTGACGGCAGGATTTTCCGCCATCACATAAGCGGCATCGCCCGAATACCCGATTCCTAAAGGGGCATCGTTGTTGATCATCAAGGTTTTGATCTCGTCGGTCAAAACTGCTTTGACGTTGGGACGGATACTTTCCAGCTTCTTCAAGGCTTTGGCGACCTTGGTCGGGTCTTTTTCATTTTGGGAAAGACCGAGCGTCTGTAACGCGATTCCTAAGGTTTCGCGAGCACCATCCACCATCAATACATCATTTTTAAATGCAGGGTCCCATAAATCACTCCAGCCATGGATCGAAGAAACATCAACTTCTTCAGTATTTGCCATGATTCCGATCGTGCCCCAAAAATAGGGGATTGAGTAGGTATTGTCAGGATCAAAGGCTTGATCCATCAAAAAAGGCGACAGATCTTCCGTTCCCGTCAATTTCTGATGGTCTAAAGGCACTAACAATCCTTCTTCGATCATTTTCGGAATGATCGATTCGCTAGGGAAAACCAAATCATAGCGCGAGCCGCCTTGTTTGATTTTCGTTTCCATCGCTTCGTTGGAGTCAAATGTATTATAAATCACTGAGTAACCAGTCTCAGTTTCGAATGTTTTGATCAATTCGGGGTCAATATATTCGCCCCAATTGTAAATAATCACTGTATTTTTGTCGGACGACGTTGCTGCCCCCGATTCTTTCGTTAACACCGAAGCACCTAAAAACAGCAACGCGGTGATGCCGATCACACCGCCAAAAAATACCCACAACCTTTTCAATTCATCAATTCCTTCTTTCTCTACAATTTCGTATTTCTTGAGTAGCGTAATTGATTTTTAAAGAAAAGGCAATAAAAAAATGAAGAAAAAATAAACCCGTTTCTTTCAAGGCTTTGAAGGAGGAACGGCCAGGTGGCTGGGGCAGTTTCCAAACATATCATTTGTCAAATTCCCTCCTTTTGCCTAAGCTAGGGAAGTGAGAAATCAAGGGATGGAAAAACAGGAACCTCTCTTTGATGAAGAATGAATGTAAGGAGTGAAGCATCAATGGAAACACGTGCTGTCGTTATTGAAGCCTATGGTGGAAAAGACCAATTAAAAGAAGCAACGGTCCAATTACCAGAATTAAAAGCAAATCAATTATTAGTCAAAGTTGCCGCAACATCCATCAACCCGATCGATTGGAAATTAAGAGAAGGCTATTTAAAACAAATGTTTCCGTGGGACTTCCCAATTATTTTAGGCTGGGATGTCGCAGGGGATATCGTAGAAATAGGTGCTGACGTGACAGAATTCAAAGTTGGTGATGCGATCTATGCCCGCCCTGAAACGACTCGTTTTGGGACGTATGCTGATTACGCCATCGTGGATGCTGAGTTAGCAGCGATCAAACCAGAAAACCAAAACTACGCAGAAGCAGCTGCAGTGCCATTAGCTGGTTTGACTGCTTACCAAGCGTTGTTTGAACACGGTCGTTTAAAAGAAGGGGAAAAAGTCTTGATCCATGCCGGAGCAGGCGGAGTTGGTACCTATGCGATCCAACTAGCAAAAGCAGCTGGCGCTTACGTCATCACGACGGCTAGTCCTCGTAACCATGAGTTATTGCAAAAACTTGGTGCCGATGAGATCATCGATTACCATACGACAGATTTTGAAGAAGTCTTGCAAGACATCGATTTGGTCTTTGATACGATGGGGGGCGACACCCAGAAGAAAAGTTTCACTGTCTTAAAACCTAAGGGCCGTCTGATCTCAATTTTGAGTATTGAAGACGAAGACTTGGCAAAAGAAAAAGACATCTTCGCCAAAGCAATTTGGTTACGAACCAACGGCAAACAATTGGCAGAATTGACAGAGCTGATCGAAGCAGAAAAAGTCAACAGTGTCATCGGTGCAACCTTCCCATTGACGGCACAAGGAATTTACGATGCCCACGCATTGAGTGAGACACACCATGCAGTCGGCAAGATCGTTATTGAAAATCAAGACAATTTCATCAGCCAGGACGCAGAATAAAGGAGGCTGAACCGATGCGCTTATGGCATGAAGCGCTGATACCTGCTTTGCCTCGGCAGCAGCTGTTAGGCCAGCATCGTGAAGCAGCAGCCTTACGGGGGCTAGGCTGGGGTAAGAAGCACGCAACCGTCGATTACGTTTTTACCCATCCGCCCTATAAATTGTTTCAATACCATCAGTTAGTGCTGGATGAAATGACCTATCGAGGCTATCGGCCAGCACCTGAATGGTACGATCCAGCGTATCGTGGCAAAAATCTGCCGCTGGAACCCTCCGTTCAAGCTGTTCCTTTGACTACGCCGATCTATCCAGAACATGATGAAGCATACTTGGAAGAATGCTTAGTGAATCTCCATAGTAAAGGGATCTATCTTTAAAGACCAAACACTTTCCTGAATTTTTGTTCGGGAAAGTGTTTTTTTGCTTTAAAATTGGCAACTTACAAAAAGTAAGCATATTGTTCGCAACTTTTTTTGTTCCTTGTTATAGTGAGAACAGAGAATCAGTAATGAGAAATGAGGAAAAGAAAATGACCATCAATCACAGAAATCTTGAATTTGGGTTAGATACGTTTGGCGATCTAGCCTTTGATGATACAACGAAAGAACGGATCAGTTATAGCGAATCGTTGCGCAATATCGTGGCAGAAGGGAAATTAGCCGATGAAGTCGGCATCGATGTCATTGCCTTAGGGGAGCACCATCGGGAAGAATATTCGATCTCAAGTCCTGATACGGTACTAGCGGCTTTAGCGATGGTTACCAATACCATCAAATTAGGTACCGGTGTAACTGTCTTGAGTTCGGATGATCCCGTGCGGGTCTACGAACGGTTTGCGACCGTTGACGCGTTGTCGAACGGTCGTGCACAAATCATGCTGGGACGAGGATCTTTTACTGAATCATTCCCTCTATTCGGCTATGACTTGCAAGATTATGAAGAACTATTTGAAGAAAAAACAGCGATGTTTAGTGAACTGAGAAAAGGCAAACCATTAACTTGGGAAGGCAAGTTCACGCAATCCTTAAAAAATGCCGACGTTTTTCCAAAAATCGAGGGACACCAATTAGATACCTATGTAGGTGTCGGTGGAACCCCTGAATCGATCATTCGTGCCGTCCGTTATGGGTTTCCCGTTATGTTAGCGATCATCGGTGGCGAGCCTGCTCGTTTTGCGCCCTATGTTGATCTGTATAAAAAGGCAGCGCAGCAATTGGGGCAACCGATTTTGCCAATCGGCATGCACTCCCATGGTGTGATCGCCGACACCGACGAAGAAGCCTATGAAATCGGCTGGAACTACATCAAAAAGAGCATGGACAAAATCGGTCTTGATCGCGGCTGGCCAGCCATGAGCAAAGAGCGCTTTGACTTTGAAGTCGAACATGGATCTTACTATGTAGGCAGTCCAGAAACCGTAGCGCAAAAAATCGCCCGTATGATGCCGCAAGTCGGTGTAGAACGCTTTGATCTGGTTTACGGTACTGGCGGACAGCTGCAAAAAGACATTTTCAAAACGATTGAATTGTATGGAACCAAAGTGATTCCACGGGTGAAAGAATTGTTGGCAGCAGGTGATAGCAATGCCTAAAACCATCGGTATTTTAGGCGCAGGCAAGTTAGGCTTAGCACTCGCAAATCTTGGTGCCCAGGCGGGCTATCGGGTCTTGATCGCCAGTACGAAGCCAGCAGAAAAAATCGCCTTGTCCGTTTCTGTGTTGGCTCCGGGAGCGATCGCAAAAAATGCCGTTGAGGTGATGACAGAAGCCCAAACGATCCTTTTGGCAATCCCATTGAGTAAGTACCAACAGCTGCCAGCAGAAGCTTTGGCTGGCAAGCTAGTGATCGATGCCATGAATTATTGGTGGGAAGTCGATGGCAAAGAAATAGAATACTCATCCATCGAGCAGACTTCTTCGGAACGTGTGCAACGCTATTTTTCCCAAAGTAAAGTAGTCAAAGGATTCAATCATATGGGGTACCACGATATCCAAGAGGAATCCTTGCTGACGAGAACGGCTGCTCAAGGAACTGCCAAAAAAGCCATCGCCATTGCTGGTGATGACCAAACCGCCCTCGATCAGATAGCAGAAATCGTTGCTGCCTTCGGCTTTGATCCCTTTCCTATCGGTGCTTTAGCTAATGGCATCATGTTAGAACCCGGCAGTCCTTTCTTTGGTGCCAATCAAACCAAAGAGGGATTGACGGCATTGATGAAGGCGTTTTGGAGCAGTGAGAAAGGGCAAGCGTTTCTGGCGCGTCCTTCCGCTGTGAGTAACAAGCAGCAGGTTCCTCAGTAAAAGAGCCGGCTCCACGTACGGCTGGATACGATAAAAACAACCCTCTTCTCAAAAAAAGAAGAGGGTTTTTCCCATCCAGTCAAATCAGCACGTGGTCGCTAAAAAATACAATGTGATTGTTACGATTGTGATTCGTAAGCAGTGGTTGTTACGTTTACGTCTCTGCCAGACGTTCCATAGTGTACATATTAGCCTGTACCTGCTTTGTGCTCGCCTTTGACACCCACCCATGTTTGTTAAAGAACGACTAGCCAGTTGGTTTGTTGGATCTTTCCATCTAATTCTCGCAGCTGTTTGGCGGTCGTATTCAATTGCTCCGTTAGCGTTTTTGTATCGATCGTGCGCACCAGTCGAATTTCGTTGCGACCCATTCGGGGAGCTGCTTTGGTTTCATCCAGTGCTTGCGTAAGCAGTGCATGCTTGCGGCGCAGCTGTTCTCGCTGTTCTAGTGCTTCCATCAGCAATAACGCACTATCTGCTAAAGAGGCAGTCGCATTTTTCCGATTGATGGCTACGACTAATTCTGAATACTGTTGATTGATCTCATCGTATTCCTTGAACAATTCTGTGATACTACGATCCAAGGTATCGCCTTCTTGGACTAACACACTGCTAGAGATTTCGTTGCGCAATTGAAACAGACGATTGTTCAAATCTCGTCTTAAAAGTAACGCTTCTGCTAATTTCATTTTGGCACACTCCTTTTTACAAATGAGAAGGCTTATCTAGTTCTTATCCTAGAGAAGAACGTGACGAAAGGCAAGCAAGACGCAAAACAAGCTCTGATAGAAAAATCATAAAAAACTGAATATTCGCAATTCTTGTTGACTTCCAAAAACACCAATAGTATACTTTAAAACAATCATGAAATAGACAAAAAAACGTCATTTACCTGTTTTTTAGATAAAAAGAAAGACGATGAAGAGAAGAGTAGCTTTGGAATCTGTTAGAAGAGAACCCGGATGGTGAGAAAGGGCAGCAGAAAAAAAGTGAAGATGAGCTCTGAGTGATCTGATTTGTTCACGCAAATCAGACGGAAAGCAGCCGTTACCGTGCCAAGTATCTTAGCGTACTGTTGAGGTGCCATTTGTGAGAATGGTGCGAAAAAGGGTGGTAACACGAAAATCTCGTCCCTTTGTTTGTCAAAGTTGATAAGCAAAGGGATGAGGTTTTTTCTTTTTATCGTTGAATGCGTTTTTTGCTGTCATGAAAAACACTTGCGTTGGTTGCGCAATCACATAGGAGGAAGAATGAAAATGATCTGGAAGAAGCGTTTATTGGTTGCAGCAGGAGTGATTGGGTTGACCCTTTCTGGCTGCACGACAACAGGAAATACCGAGGGATCAGAGGCTGAAACTAACGGTGCGCCGAATCAAGCGATTGCGGTGAGTCTACCAGCTGAGCTGACGACTCTCGATACGACCCAAACGACGGATAAAGCAACGTTTACCATCGTACAACATTTATTCGAAGGGCTCTACCGTTTCGATGAAAACAGTGAACCAGTTCCAGGCTTGGCAGAAGGAGTCGAAATCAGTGAAGATGGCAAAACCTATACCTTTACTTTGCGAGACGATGCGAAGTGGAGCAATGGCGAAGCGATCACTTCTGCTGACTTTGCTTATGCGTGGAAAAAGTTAGTTGATCCAGCAACGATGGGACCAAACGCCTATTTGTTGGATAATGTAGTCAATAGTAAAGACATTCGTGAAGGCAATGCAGACGTAGAAACGATTGGTCTGGAAACCCCAGATGACGCGACCTTTATCGTACAGTTGGAGCAGCCGCAGCCTTCGTTTTTATCCTTGATTTCCATCGGCTGGTTGGCACCGCAAAATCAAGCCTTTGTTGAAGAAAAAGGCGAGACCTATGCCCGGACAAGTGAAGATTTGTTGTATTCTGGTCCCTTTACTTTAACCGATTGGCAACAGACAGGAGACGAGTGGACGCTAGTGAAAAACGACCAATACTACGATGCTGATGTCGTTCAATTGGAGGAAATCAAAGGCTCCACCATCAAAGAAGAAAATACGGGGATCCAATTGTTTGAAAGCGGCGACCTTGATTTGCAAAAAATCAGCGGGATCTACGTCCAACAATACGGGGACAATGAAGAACTAGTTACGCAAAACGATGTGGCGAACTTTTTCTTAGACTTCAATAAAACCGCCAACGATGCCTTAGCAAATGTTCATGTGCGTAAAGCAATCGCGTTGGCGATCGACAAAGAAAGTCTCGTGGATAATGTGTTGAACGATGGAGCGAAAGTTTTAAATGGATTGATCCCTACTGGCTTAGCTGCGAATCCAAATACTGGCGAAGATTTTCGAGCATATAGCGGTGATTATAATCTGTATGATTTAGAGGCTGCCAAGGAAGAGTGGGAAAAAGCCCAAGCGGAAATTGGTGAAAGTACGACGCTGCGTTTATTAGTGACAGATGATGACAATGGTCAAAAAATCGGGGAGTACTTGCAAAGCCAACTGCAAGAAAACTTGCCAGGCTTGTCGATCTCCATCAACAAACAGCCACGTGCCAGCTTAAATCAATCAAGAGCAAATAGTGATTATGAGCTTTCCGTTTCTGGCTGGATCGCTGGAAGCAGTGACATGGATATGTTCTTTATCTTATACAAAAACGGCGCTTCCTTTAATTACGGCGGCTATGTCAATGAAGAATATACGGCGTTGACGGAAGATGCGCGCACCGTTCATGCCAATGACCCCGATCAATATTTTGAAGATTACAAAGCGGCAGAAGAAATTTTGTTGGAACAAGATGCTGCGCAAGTCCCTCTTTACCAAAGTGCTTCAAATTATTTGATCAAATCAAATGTTAAAGACATCCAATTCCCAGCTTATGGTGCGCATTTCTTTTTCCGCACCGCCTATGTTAGTGAATAAGGGGAAAAATAGTTGAATGAAACGCGCATGTTTATTCGATGAACATGCGCGTTTTGCAACAAAAAAAGCAGTTCAGAAAGCTGAACTGCTAAATGCGGAAGATGGGAGTTGAACCCACACGAGATAAACTCACACGCGCCTGAAGCGTGCGCGTCTGCCATTCCGCCACTTCCGCATAAGATAAAGATAATCCTTTCTAGGAAGAAAATCAAGTCCAATCTCACAAAAAGGAGCCCGCCAGCGGGGACTGGCGGGAAGGAGTAAAAATGAAAAAGTGTTAGGGTTGTTCGTTGGTATGCATTTATAATAGCGGGAAAATGTGAAAAAAAGTTGACGAATCAAACAGAATTCTGAGAAGAAATCGCCAAGAAAAAGTGAAACCATCTAGAACAGTCAGAAGGCAAAAAGGAGCCCGCCAGCGGGGACTGGCGGGAAGGAGTAAAAATGAAAAAGTGTTAGGGTTGTTTGTTGGTATGTATTTATAATAGCGGGAAAATGTGAAAAAAAGTTGACGAATCAAACAGAATTCTGAGAAGAAATCGCCAAGAAAAAGTGAAACCATCTAAAACGGTCAGAAGGCAAAAAGGAGCCCGCCAGCGGGGACTGGCGGGAAGGAGTAAAAAATGAAAAAGTGTTAGGGTTGTTTGTTGGTATACAGGTATCATACCGAGAAAATATGAAGAATTTTCGAGTGAAATTTAGAAATTGCGTGAATCTTTTGACAAATTATGGCTTCTGTTTGAATTTTTTCTTAAAAGAGAATTGACAAAAGGCACAAGCTTTGATAATTTTAATGAAACAAAATGCAAACGCGATGAAAAAGAAAGTAGAATCACGGGCGTTGTCTAGCAGAGAGTTCCAGCAGGTGAGAAGGAACGACAACAAATGATTTGAAAATGACTTTGGAGCGGATTTTCTGACTAATTAGGAAAATACGGTTGCCCCGTTAACAAGCGACAGTCTCCGAGTGTTTTCGGGTACTGAATGAGGTGAGGCCTGTGAAGGTTTTACAGATTAAGGTGGTACCGCAGGTGATGCCCTTAGCTTTGGCTAAGGGCTTTTTTTGTGTCTGTAGGGTCAGCTGTTTCATGCGAAGGTTTTGTTGAAAAGGAGAAAGGTTGTTGGGAGGAGAGAAAATGCACAAATTAGTGGTTCAAACCGATTTTGGTTTGCAAGATGGAGCGGTCAATGCGATGTACGGGGTAGCCTATCAAGTGGCACCAGAGCTGGTCATTGCGGATTTGACTCATGAGATCGAGCCATACAACATTCATGACGCCAGCTATCGCCTGCTACAAAGCGTCACCTATTGGCCAGCAGGAACCGTCTTTGTTTCAGTGGTCGATCCTGGCGTAGGGTCTGATCGACGAAGTGTGGTTGCCAAGCTGGCGACCGGGCAGTTGGTTTTGACACCAGATAACGGCACCCTGACCTATTTAGCGACTTATATCGGAATCGCTGAACTTCGGGTGATCAATGAGGCAACTGAGCGCTTGGCAGGATCAGCCGAAAGCCATACGTTTCATGGTCGGGATGTTTATATGTATAATGCCGCTCGGCTCGCCAGCGGCGCCATCAGCTTTGAAGAGCTAGGAACACCTGAACCTAAAGAAGCGATCCAAGTTTTTGCCATTGAAAAGCCAAGCCAAACAGCTGAAACGATCACAGGGACGATCGATATTCTCGATATCCGCTTTGGTTCGTTGTGGACGAATATTCCCCACACGTTCTTTAAGCAATGGCAGGTCCAATACAATGAGTCGCTGCTCGTCAGTATCTACTACCAAGATACCCTGCGTTATCAAGAAGAAGTGCGTTTCGGACGCTCCTTTGCGCAAGTGGCAGAACAAGAACCCGTCTTATATGTCAATTCCTTGCTGAATATCGGTTTAGGGCTCAACTTGGCTTCATTTGCTGAAACCTATAAAATAGGGACTGGCACGAATTGGAAAATTACCCTTAAAAAAAGGAGAAATGAAAAATGAATCAATCAAAATTTACAGTAAAACACATTGTTGCAATCGGTATCGGTGCTGCGGTCTTTTTCGTCTTAAAACGTTTCGTCACGATTCCGACGGGTTTCCCAAATACAGATATCGCCACAGCCTATCCTTTCTTGGCGCTATTAGGCGTTGTCTACGGTCCGATCGTGGCTGGTTTAGCAGGTTTTATCGGTCATGCTCTAGGAGATTTAACGACTTATGGTCCATGGTGGTCTTGGATCGCCGCCTCTGGGATCTTAGGGGTGTTCTTTGGACTTTTGACTCGTTGGATTCCAATCCAGCAAGGAACCTTTGGCGCTAAAGAAATTCGGACCTTCTTGATCGGTGAAACGATCGCAAATTTGGTCGTCTGGGTGATCATTGCCCCGATCGGGGATATTTTGATCTATGGCGAACCAGCGAACAAAGTCTTTACGCAAGGAGTCATTGCGGGATTGACCAATGCAGTCGTAACTGGGATAATCGGAGTGATCCTGCTAAAAGCCTATGCCCAAACCAAAACCAAAAAAGGCAGCTTGAGTAAGGAATCCTAACCAAAGAAATGTGTGAAGGCTAAAAATGAAACAAAAAATCATTCAATTTACGAATTTTTCTTTCCAATATGATGCACAAGCGGAACCGACCTTGAAAAACATCGATCTAACGATCTATGAAGGAGAAAAAGTCCTGATCGTCGGTGCCAGCGGTTCTGGCAAAAGTACATTAGGAAAATGTTTGAACGGTTTGATCCCGCAAAACGACAAAGGCAGTAGTACTGGAGAATTGACAATCGGTACCAATGCCTTTGGGCAAGCTTCCATCTATGAGCTGTCTTTGACCGTCGGCACGGTGCTGCAAGACACCGATAGCCAATTTGTAGGCTTGACCGTAGCAGAAGATATCGTGTTTTCATTGGAAAACGATCAGCGCAGTCAAGCAGTGATGCAAGAGGCGCTGCGTTTTTGGGCAGAAAAGACTGACTTAATGGATCATTTGGCGAAAAAACCGCAGGAATTATCGGGTGGCCAAAAGCAACGTGTTTCAATGGCAGGTGTTTTGATCGATGAAACACCGATTCTACTGTTTGATGAGCCGCTAGCCAACTTGGATCCGCAAACAGGTGTGGAAGCCATCAAAATGATCGACCAGCTGTATCAAGAGAAGCGTTTTACCACCATCATCATTGAACATCGCTTAGAAGAAGTGTTAGCCGCAGCTGTCGATCGCATCATCGTGATGGAAGAAGGCCGCATCCTTGCCGACAGTACACCGAATGAACTATTAAAAACGGATATGCTGCAGCAAGTCGGCATTCGTGAACCGCTGTATTTAGCTGCTTTAAAAAAAGCGGGGGTTCCCGTGACCGACGCTGCTGATTTGGTCGCGGTAGAAGCATTTGCATCACCTGAGATTGCCGAAAAACTGACTCAGTTTCAAGAAAAATTTCCGAAACCGGCGCTTCCTAGCCACCAGCCGCCGTTGTTGGAAGCGAAGAATCTATCGTTTTCCTACCAAGTGGGCAAACCCATTTTGCAAGCACTGGATTTTACCATCCATCAAGGAGAAATGATTAGTTTGGTCGGGCATAATGGCGCAGGAAAATCGACCTTGTCCCATTTGATTACCGGCTTTTTTAACTCCGACTTCTGGCAAGTTGCTTTGGCAAGGAACGAACATGGGCAATGATTCCATCAAAGAACGAGCGCAAAAAATCGGGTATGTGTTGCAAAACAGCAATCAAATGCTGTCAAAAAACTTCCTGTTTGACGAAGTTGCCTTAGGCTTGCGCAACCGAAACGTTCCAGAGGCTGAAATTACAGAAAAAGTTCATCAGACCTTGAAAATTTGTGGTCTTTATCCGTTTCGTTCATGGCCATTGTCGGCACTAAGTCATGGGCAAAAACGCCGAGCCGCCATTGCAGCGATCCTCGTCTTAGATCCTGAACTCATTTTATTGGATGAGCCGACAGCGGGACAAGACTATCGCCATTACACCGAAATGATGCAATTTTTACAGGAGTTGAACCAGCGGGGATTAACGATCGTTATGATCACCCACGATATGCATTTGATGTTGGAGTATACACAGCGGACGATCGTTTTGACAAAAGGAACGATTTTGCTGGACGCTCCGCCAGAAGTTGTCTTAGCAGACAAACAAGTGGTGAGTGCCGCAAACCTCAAAGAAACCAGCTTGTATACACTGGCGACCCTTAACCAGCTGACAGATCCCGCCGCTTTTACTGCCGCCTTCATTGCCAGCGAGAAGGAGGGACACGATGGAGAGTAATCTAATCGGCTATCTTGACCGCAAAACGTGGATTCACCAATTAAGCGGTGCTGCAAAACTGATTTGTTTTTTGCTGCTATCCGTCATCGGGATGATTTCTTATGATACGCGCTTTCTCATTGGACTGGCATTGTTTTCGGTCTTTCTATTTGCCAGTGCTGGAATTCGCTACCGAGATATCGCTTTTGTATTAAAATTTATCATCTTCTTTTCGCTTTTGAATTTGGTGGCGGTCTATCTTTTCGCACCAGAATACGGGGTGGAGATCTACGGTACGCGCCACGTGATTTTCGAAGGGATCGGTCGGTATACATTGACCCAAGAGCAAGTGTTTTATGAGTTGAATCTATTGATCAAATATTTTGTCACGATTCCGCCAGGATTGATTTTCCTGTTTACCACCAATCCTAGTGAGTTAGCGTCCAGCATCAACCGCATCGGGATTTCCTACAAGATCGCCTATGCAGTCGCACTGGCTTTGCGTTACATTCCCGATATTCAAGATGATTTTCGGACCATTGCCAAAGCGCAGCAAGCACGGGGCGTGGAGCTTTCTAAAAAAGCACCTTTGCGCAAGCGAGTGGCAGGCAATGTCGCGATCGCGATTCCTTTGATTTTTTCCAGCTTGGAACGGATCGACCATATTTCTGCTGCCATGGAGCTAAGAAGGTTTGGCAAACATAAGCAGCGTACCTGGCTGAAAGCTAAGCCGATCCAAGGCAAAGATCTTTTGGCGATTGCTGTCGTTTGCTTGATCGTGGCGCTCGGATTGTCCTTGATGGTACTTAATGGCGGACGTTTCTACAATCCGTTTCGTTAACAAATCACCCCATGAAAACTAAAAAAACGGACGCATTGTCAATAATGAAAGTGGGACGGATGATTCAGAATTGATTCATCCGTCCCAGAAATGATCGAGCCAAAAAACGCAGGATAGTCAGTCAATTGACTTTAGCGAGTGCTACATTTGCTAAAGTCAGTTGCTGCTAGGTCTGCGTTTTTTTGCCGCAAAAAAAAGGAGCCCGCCAGCGGGGACTGGCGGGATAGGAGTAAAAATGAAAAAGTGTTAGGGTTGTTTGTTGGTATGTATTTATAGTAACGGGAAAATGTGAAAAAAATAGGAAGAGAAAGCAATAGAAGTGTGTCAATCTGTTGATGATTTTCGTAAAACATTCCAGCGGAAGCCTTTTAGATCTTTGATTGACGGAAACGCCAAATAAGGCTACACTGATGGCATCAAAGCAGTACAAGGAGGGGACAGGATGGATGCCATTACGATCAACGGACTAAGCAAACAATACAACAAGAAGTACGCCATCGAGAACGTATCATTGCAAGTGGCAGAAGGAGAGATTTTTGGCTTTATTGGACCAAATGGTGCGGGAAAATCAACGACCATCAAAGTATTGTTGAATTTTATCAAACCAGATGCAGGACAGGCGGCGATTTTTGGACGAGATTGCCAACAAGCAGCCAAAGAGATCAAAACGTTTACTGGGTATGTTTCCAGTGATGTACGGTTTTATTCAAAAATGACGACAGCAGAACTACTGGCATTTACGGCGGATTTTCATCAAGTCAAGCAGCCAAAAAAAGAGATTCAGGAGTTGATGGAGCTTTTTCAAATTGATCCAAACAAATCGATCGCAGAACTTTCTTTAGGGAACAAGAAAAAAGTCGGGCTTGCGAGCGCCTTGATTGCACAACCGAGAATGTTGATTTTAGATGAGCCGACCAATGGCTTAGATCCCTTGATCCAAAAACGGCTGTTTGAAGAGCTCCTTAGAAGAAACAAACAGGGGATGACGATTTTTCTATCTAGCCATGATTTGCATGAAATTCAGACCTATGCCCATCGGACCGCCTTTATTCGTGAAGGACAGATCATCACCGTGAAAGAACTGAGTGAGGAAGAAAATTTCGGCAAAGTTGTAACGCTCACGAATGAGGGTAGCCTCTCATTAGCCGGCTTGGAAAACGTACAGGTTCTTGCTCAGGAATCACACAGCTTGCGTTTTTTCTATCAAGGGGACATGAATCAGCTGGCACATTTTTTAACCAATCCTGCCATTAAAGAGTTCACGATCGAACACCCAACCCTTGAACAGCAATTTATGCTCCTGTATGAAGGAGGTTCTCAAAAATGACTTTAATGAAAATCGATCTTAAAAATACCTTCAAAGGCTGGCTAGTCTGGGCGATCCTTTTTGCAGCAATCATTTTTGCATTTACGGCTATCTATCCTCAAATGATCACGCCAGAAATGAAAACGTCGTTAGACCAGATGTTGGGCTCTTTCAGCCCAGAATTACTAGGCATCTTTAACATCCAACTGACAGGACCCTCAAGCTTGGTTTCCCCGACAGGCTTTTTCGGGTACTACTTTCAATACTTATTTATCGCTGCGTGTATTTATGGGATGCTTTTAGGCTTGAACAGTCTGATCACTGAAGAATCAGAAGGAACGATCGAGTATTTATACGCTCAGCCTATTAGCCGCAGAGAAATCGTTGGGTGGAAGTTCCTCGCTCGATTGTTGTTGCTGACTGGCTTTTGGCTGATTGCTTATGGCAGTAGTCTGGCCTCATTTGCTTTGTTCAAACTACCTGAAGATGACCTGTCCGCTTTTATAGAAGAAATCAGCAAAATCTTCGTTGCCGAGTACGGTGTCTTAGTCTTTTTCCTCTGTCTAGGTTTCTTTTTATCCACGATCTTGCGTTCCAGCAAACAAACCGCCAGCGTCGGCTTAGGCTGCGTGTTCGGTCTGTATTTGCTCGGCATCGTGGGGGAACTCTACGATAAATTGGAATGGCTGGCAGGACTTTCACCTGTGCGGATGGCATTACCCGTCCAACTCATGGATAACGGCGCGACATCAGTCCTTTGGGTACTGCTGATCGGTATCATCTGTTTCTTTGGCACCTTTTCCCGTTATGAGCGTAAAGACTTGCAGGTCTGAGTATATCAATCAAAAGACAAAAAAGAGCCTGTCAGCGGGGACTGACAGGCAAAGGAGTAAAAATGAAAAAGTGTTAGGGTTGTTTGTTGGTATGCTTATATAATAGTCTCGAAATGTGAAAAAAGTATGACGAAGCAGGCACGTTTTTGCGAAAAAATCATTGCGAAAGTTAAGAAAGCGTAAAGCGTCCCTTCACCAAAAGGCTTGAAGGGGCAACAAGAACCTAAAATCACTCCGAAGCAGCAGGCGGTTCATGCTGTTTCGGAGTGATTTTTTAATTGAAGCTACTTGCTCAAGTCAAGGCTATCGACATTAAAGGTGTCGCCATGTGCTAAGTCACCATAACGATAGCCACGGTTAAACCAGTCCACGCGTTGCTGCGATGTGCCGTGCGTAAAACTATCTGGAACAACATAGCCTTGGTATTCTTTTTGCAGCGTATCATCCCCGATGGCATTGGCAGCTGTGATTGCTTCTTGAATGTCGCCAGCTTCTAAGATCGGTTGTCCTTGATAGGTTTCGCCTTGCAAGTATTTCGCAAAAGTACCAGCTAAGTAGTCAGCTTGCAGTTCCAAACGAACGCTGTACTGATTGTATTCCTTTTCTGAAACTTGCTGGCGGATTTTGTCCAATTGTTGGGTGATCCCCAGCTCATTTTGCACATGATGACCGACTTCATGGGCGATGACATAGGCCATTGCGAAGTCGCCGCTTGCGCCATATTTATCGGAAAGCTCATTGGCAAAGCTAAGATCAAGGTACACATTCTCATCTGCTGGGCAATAAAACGGACCAACCTGTGACGTGGCATAGCCGCATGCCGACTGCACGCTTCCCGTAAATAATACGAGTGTCGGGTCTTGATAGGTTTCTTGCCGCTCTTGAAAAACGTCTTGCCAATAATCTTCTAAATAGCCGAATACGACTGCGGAAAACTCTTTTTCCTCCGTGTACTCACTGGTGCCCACATTTTCTGTCTGGTAATTGGCTGCTTGACCGCTGCCACCCAAGACATCCGGCAGCGAATTTAAATCACCACCGCTAAACAGGAAAAATAAAACAGCGATGATCACCGTACCGATCCCGCCACCAGCAGCCAGCATCCCGCCTGAGCCAGATGATCGCCCCGTTCGATCATCGACATTTCTGCTTTGTCTACCCCCACGCCATTTCATGTTATCTCCTCCTATATAAATCCTAGCTTAATTATAAGAGAAAGGCGGCAGATTGTGAAAAAAAGCGCCTTGAAATTGTTATAAAATGCCTGCAGGAGCCTTGAAAATCAAAGTGTACACTCCTTTTAATCATTCTTTAATCTAACAATTAGCCTTCTAATTTGGTACAGTAGCAATAAAATAGAGGTAGAGGGTGAGCGTATGAAAATGAATTATTCGGGGACATCGGAACGAAGGATTTTGATTTTTAAACGGTTGATTGCTGGCGAGCACCTCAGCTATCAGCAGTTAGCAGAGGATTATTTCGTTTCCCGCAGCAGTATTGCAAAAGATATTTCTTATTTAAAAGAACTGTTTCAAAAAGAAAGCTTGCGCCTGAGATTTGATAATTCAGGTACATTTTTTGAAGGAAGTGAATCCCAGATCCATCGGGTGCTCAAACGCTTTTGCTTAATGATGCTGGATCAACCAGCGGCGTTTTCCTTGTTGGTGGAACCTGCGAAATACCAGGAAGTAAATCAGGCGTTTCGTCGAGCGTTAATGGAAAAACAAGTGGAAATGCCCGACAGCTACATCCAAAGTATCGTCCTTTCCATCGTGCTGCTGATCGAACGGGCGAGTCATGCGGAAAACTTAGTGATTGAAGAAAATCGCCAAGTGGGGAAACTGTTTTTGGAGTTCGACAAATATCCGTTAGTCTATGAGCTACTGAAAGAAATCGAAGAACAGCACATTTATCAATTTTCACCAAAAGAAGTGCAATATCTAACCTACCTGATTGTCGGTAGCGGCTTGAAATTTTTTATGAAAAGTGAAAAAGTTCCTTTCGTCTTTCGGGGAAAAGTGCGCAACTTGATTCAAAAAATCAGCGAAGGCTTAGGCACCGACTTGACCCAAGACAATCGATTGGAAGAAGATGTGACGATCCATCTGTATCAACTGCTGTTGCGGATCGAAGCGCAAACCACAGTCGTCAACCCTTTGTTAGAGGAAATCAAGCAAAACTATCCTGCCTTGTATGGCGTGGTCTGGTTCTCGCTCCATGATTTTTTGAGAGCGTATCAAGTGGGGATCTCTGATGATGAGATCGGATTTGTCACAATCCATTTTCAAGCAGCGATCGAGCGAATGCGCCGCATGAATAAAATCATTTTTGTCTGTCCCAATGGCGTCGGCACTAGCTCGTTTGTCTCTGCGAAAATTCGTCGCATTCTGCCAGAGATCGACAGTATCGAAACCGTTTCAGTTGAAAAATTAAAGCAGATGGACATCTCGGCGATCGATTTTATTATTTCAACCATCGATCTTGTCGGGATTCAAAAACCTGTGGTGCGGATCTCGCCTATGGTGACCAATCGCGACATGAAGCGGATCATGAATCACTACATCGATTTAGTCATCGATAATGAGGCGGTGGTCGATCAAAATGGTTTACTTCTTCAAGCCCAATCGATGATCCAGCCAACCGTCTTTTTCGAGCGATTTGCCAGCAAAACAGAAGCCATCAATTTTCTGATCGAACAAACCCCTTTTAGTGATGAAAAACGAAAAGCGCAGTTTCAGCAATCCGTCATTGAAAGAGAGCAGCTACAATCAACCTATTTAGATAATGGCTTTGCCATCCCTCATGGCAATCCAAATTATGTCGAAAAAACAGCCATCTCGATTTTGCTTTTGGATCAGCCAGTAGAATGGGGCAACCAAAAAGCCGACATCATTATTTTATTGATGATCCGAGAGGATGAGACGCAAAAGGTGGAACCAATGATGAAATTGATCATGCAAGGAATCGAAAACAAAGAATGGTTCCTATCAAAAATGTTGGAGGTTAAATCAGAATGAAAGTGAAGGATTCTTTGCCTGAAAAGCATATACAAACGGATGAGACAGTGACAGATTGGCGCTCAGCCGTAAAATTAGCCAGCCAGCCCTTGCTGGATGAAGCGCTGATTACGTCAGCTTACATCGAAGCGATGATTCAAAGTGTGGAAGAAAATGGTCCTTACATGGTGTTGGCGGATTACTTTGCGCTGATGCATGCCCGTCCTGGAGAAGGGGTTTTGGAACAAAGTATGAGCCTTTTAGTAACGAAACAGCCCATCGATCTTGAGGGCAAACCGGTGCGGATATTTCTTGTCTTAGCCGCCGCAGATAGTCAAAGCCATCTAGAAAGCTTGAAAGAGATCATGGCGATCTTTATGGATGAAGAAAAATACAACGTGATATTAAATGGCGATTGGGAACAAATTTGTCAATTATTCCAATAGGAGGAAAAGGATATGAAAATTTTAGCAGTATGTGGATTTGGTGTAGGAAGCTCAATGGTATTGAAGATGACGATCGACAAGGTAATCAAAGAGTTAGGGTTGACGGCAACTGCCGAGAATACTGATTTATCGACGGCAAAAGCGACACCAGCAGATGTTTATTTTACGAGTAATGAATTATTGAATGAGTTAAAAGCATCCGTGAAAGCACCCGTTTATCCAATCAAAAAGTATATGGATAAAGAAGAAGTCAAACAGCAAATGGAAAAATTTTTAGCTGAAAGAGAGGGATAATCATGAATTTTGTCACGGATTATATTTTAAAAAATCCGCCAGTCCTACTGGGGATCATTGCCATGATTGGGTTATTGGTACAAAGAAAACCTTTTGCAGAAGTCGTCAAAGGAACCTTAACAGCTTCCTTCGGGATGGTGGCATTGACGGCTGGGGTAAATATGTTGGTGGGAACGATCGCACCGATCAATGCAGCGGTTCAAACCCAATTAGGCGTTGCTGTGTCAGATGGACTCTCTGACATCACCTTTACGGCAGAATACGGCGGAACAGTTGGTTTAGCGATGTTTTTCGGACTTGTCATTCATTTATTGATTGCTCGCTTTACACCTGTGAAGACGATTTTCCTCACCGGTCACATGTTGTGGTGGTTCCCATTTGTCATCGTCGCTGGGGGCGTTGAAGGCGGACTTACCGGAATCCCATTGTTGATTTTAGGGGCGGTTCTATCTGCTTGTTACTGGTCCTTCATGCCATGGATCATGCGTAAATATGTGTGGGATGCCACAGGCGATGATTCATTCTTGATCGGTCATCCAACGGGGATCTTGTCATTGGTTTCAGGCTTTGTTGCAAAACGGGTCGGAAACAAAGAAAAATCGACGGAAGATTTGAAAGTGCCAGAAAATCTCTCGTTTTTCCGTGAAATATCGATTACTGGCGCGTTAGTGATGTTTTTGATGAATATCGTTATCGGTTTGATTGCGCCCGTATTAGTTCCTGAAGGGGGCAACTTGGTGATGTTTGCGGTTGATGCTGGCTTGAACTTCGGTGCAGGACTATTGATCATGTTGTATGGGGTACGTCTATTGATCAACCAAATCATTCCCGCCTTTCAAGGGATCGCAGAAAAAGTCGTTCCTGGAGCGAAACCAGCTTTTGATGTGCCCATCTTGTTCAACTATCGTCCAAATGCTGTAATCATCGGCTTTATCGTGGCGATGATCACCTCAACGATTTTAGTGGTCATTGCCAATACGACCAACGTCTTTGGCATTTTGATCGTTCCTTTAGTCATCACCAGCTTCTTTGAATGTGGCGGTGCTGCGGTGATCGGCGAAGGGCAAGGGGGCTTGCGAGGTGCCATTATTGGTACGATCACAGCTTCTGTCGTTATGGTAGCACTCGTTGGGATCTCTGCAGCGATGTTCTCAACGACGATTCAAAACTGGATCTTGATTTTCGGTGGGAACGATTTATCTCTATGGGGCATCCTTGGTGAATTGATCGGCAAGCTGTTTGGAGGGTTTTAAATGTTTCAATACTTTGAAAAAGCAAAAGAACTATTGTCTATTGTAGAAGAAAAAGAAGCACCAGCGATTGAGCAAGCCATTGAATTACTGACGCAAGCCAACTTGACCAAAAAAGCCATCTACATTTTTGGCGCAAGTCACGCTGGGATCTTAGCTGAAGAGATGTATTATCGAGCAGGTGGCATGATGACCATCAATGCGATCTTTGGAAGAGAACTGATGCTTGATCGCAGCCCAATCACCTTCACTAGTAAAATGGAGCGCTTAGAAGGCTACGGTAGTGCCTTGGCGGCGACCCAACCCTTTACAGCAGGTGATGTGCTGATCTTGCATTCGGTGTCTGGGCGAAACCCAGTTATCATCGATATGGCGCTTCATGCCAAAGAAAAGGGGGTCAAGATCATCGCATTAACGAATCTTACCTATTCGAAAACAGTCACCAGCCGCCATACTTCAGGCTTGCGTTTGTTTGAAACGGCGGATATCGTCATCGACAATCATGGGGAGATTGGCGATGCAGCGTGTACGATTCCTGACGTCGAACAAAAAGTCGGCCCCACATCCACCGTAGTCGGCGCAACGATCTTAAATGCGATCATCGTTGAAGTTTGCCAAAAACTAAAAGAAGCCGGTGTCGACTATCCGCCGATTTTTTATTCAGCGAACCTAGATGGCGGGGATGAATTGAACCAGTCCCTGTTTGAAAAGTACCAAGAAGCGATCCATTATCAGCTGTAAGTCAAGAGTTAGTCGTTCCTTAGCGAAGTAAGACGGTCAAAGAAACCATTCAAGACATTTTCTCCTTGCGAGAGAATGTCTTTTTTGTAGTTACTTGTTAGAAAAGGACCGGAGCATAGGGATGAAAAAGCGATTCAAGCAAAGAAGGCTTAAACTGGAATTGTGTATTTTTACTTAATAATGGTCTTTAAAAATAAAAATATATAAAATGTTAGCTAAAATATGAATAAAATACTACAAAAACGATTGTTGTTTAACTTCCCGCTCGGTATAATTAGCTTGGGAGCTACAGCAAGACAACAAATAATGAATAAAAAATCTACAAACCGTTGATTAGAAAGGAGCAGCTTATGGAGTAGGTAGAGAGGAAGATCGAAAAAAGACAACATTGTAAGAGTAACAGGTGGTGAATTCTTCCATATCTCTAACTTCCAACAATTAGCTGATTTTAACTAATGAAGAAATAATCATTTGATGGACATTTTTCATAAACTTCGAAAACCTTAGATGTAAGGAGTGAATTGAATGCAATCAGATAAACGCATAACCGCAATGAATAAGAAAGAGGCTGATAGAGCAGATCCCTTATGTATCATTCTTTGTATTTTATTTATCTATTTCACCATCTATCACTTTTTAGTTTTACCTGTAAAAGCAGCCGAAGTTTCAGATACTGATTCAATTCAGATAGAAGGCACCTTAGCCGCCATCCTTAACAGCGAAAGGAATACTAAAGAACCCACAGTTCCGCTCACTGAACCATTGCTGGAAATCGTCACAGAACTTCCTGATTCAGAATTAATGATTCCCTTTATTGAATTGATTTATGCAGTGACACCAAGTGCGGGGCAAACGCTGGAAGAAGTCTATGTCAATGTAAACGGCGAATACGATCGACATTTGTATCAAAGAGCGATAGGGGAGCCGAAGGTCACAGAGCGAACATTTGGTGAAGCTCGTCTCTTTCTTTCTACCGATGAACAGGAGAGCCGATTTGAATTGGTCGCCGTCGATAGCAGTAACAAAATGACTTATTATCCCATTGAGCATTCATTTTGGTTATCCGAAAATCCCGAACCACCGTCGCCGACTATCGCTGATGTAACGACGGAAGATTATTATGGGAAAGAAGTGACCTTTATTAATAACCGGCTCCATCTCCAATTGAACCATGAGACTTATACGCAAAAAAATGATGAAGGGTTCGAAACGATGCTTGACTTTGTTCTTGATGAATTTTCCTACTACGATATGGTACTGATTGCTGGACCAGACAGAAATGATCGAGTAGTGATCCAGTTGAAGCAAACCTCGTATGAGGAACTGGACAGACTTATTTCTGATTTGAATCTTTTCACGCGTGATGTGATTGCCAATGGGAGGAGAGAGGAAATCAATTTAGCAGCAGCTGAACATCTCCCAAAAACAGAGGAACCTGTCAATCGTTCTGTAGAATTCAAACCAGAGATGCTTAAAATCGGCTGGGTACCTGGTTTGTTTTTCCGAAGGTATCAGGACAATGTGATATTGTTCAAATTTCATGAGGAATCCGCTTTTTTAAATCCAGAGTCGTTTCCTGAAACTTATCTTAGCAAGGCACTGATAAAAGAAAAAATCGATGAAGCTGTTGCAACGATTGGCGGCGTTCGTTTAGAAGAAAATCGACCTTCCTATCCTTATGTGGAAGTAGGCGTTGCAGGAAATACCCCAAGGAATTTAGTAAAAAAAGGGCAGCAACTACTAACTGATTATCCAGAGATATTTTCGGAAGCAAATTTAATAATCAGAGAAATTCAGAAACTTCATAATGTGTCAGATGTTTATTTACCACGATGGCGTGTTATGAGCACCTTTGAAGAACGGAACTACCCTATCTGGGCAATCATCAACCCGAATGGCACAGTTTCGTCGTTAACGAGTATGGGTTGGCACGGCGTGACTGTCAGCATGGCGTTAGTGATAGGATTTGGTTCTATCGGCTTTATTGTGTTTATATTTGAACTTTTTGCTTGTCAAAGGGCAGAAAGATGGAAAAGTAATAGACAATCAGGTAAAAACTGATTCTCGTTGGCCATTCTTAAATTCTAATAGAATTCTGTTACCTCCAAAGAAGAAAGGAGCAAAGTGAATGCAAGTCGCTGCGCAAATAAATTCAACCGAAGAGAAATTTTTTGAAAATATCTTTCCCATCTATAAAATCTTTAGTCTGTGTTTCTTTGCTCTTGCCATCTATCATATGACCAGTTGGCAAGTATTAGCAGCCGAAGGACCAACCGACCAGTCCCAAGGCGTCATAGCCGACATCCTCAACAGCGAAAGGATTACCCCAGAACCTACAGAGCCGCTCACTGAACCATTGTTGGAAATCGTCACGGAACTTCCCAATTCAGAACTAATGGTTCCCTTTTTTGAATTGATTTATGCAGTGACACCAAGTGAGGGGGAAATGCTGAAAGAAGTCTATGTCAATGTGAACGGTGAATATGATCGGCATTTGTATCAAAGAGCGATAGGAGAGCCAAAGTTCACGGAGCGAACATTTGGTGAGGCGAGGCTTTTTCTTTCTAGTGACCAACAGGAAAGTAAATTTGAATTGGTCGCCGTCGATAGTAGTAACAAAAGGACTTATTATCCCATAGAGCAGTCATTTTGGTTATCCGAAAATCCCGAACCACCGTCGCCGACTATCGCTGATGTAACGACGGAAGAGTATTCCGGTGAAGAAGTGACCTTCATTAACAATCGGCTCCATTTTCAACTGGATAGGGAGCGCTTTAATCAAGAATTCGGGTCAAACCATGAAACGGTTTTAGACAAATTGCTTTATGAACTTTCATATTTTGGTGGTGAACTTCTATCCGGTCCAGATAAAAATGATTTTGCAACAATTCGTTTGAAGGGAACTTCTTATGAAGAGCTTGAAAGGATTATACAGAAGTCAATCTCAGAATCCTATGGATTTATCGCTGATGGAAAGATCCAAGAGATAGCTTTAGCCACATCAGACTTATTGCCTAGTGAGGAAGAATCTGTCAACCGCTCCTTTGAGTTAAAACCTGAAATGGTGCGAGTTGGTTTTGTTCCTGGATTGTTTTTGAGAAGGTACCAAAACAATGTGTTGAGCTTTCAATTGCATGAAGAAACATCTTTTTTGAATGCTGAAACGTTTCCAGAGACTTACCTTAGTAAAAAACTGATTGAAAACAAGATTGATGAAACAATTACAGCAATAGATGGGATTCGCTTGGAAAGAAATCCTTCTAGTTATTCTCTTTTCCGAGTAAAGGTTGCTGATGGGACACCTAGAGAATTGATAAAAAAAGCCCAAAAACTATTGGCAGAGCACCCCAACATTTTTGCAGAAGCACGTTTAGCTGTATTGGCAGACATAAAAACACCACGTTATGACACAACTCCTGAATACGAAAGAAAACCTCTTGATAGGCGATTAAATCACTTAGAACAACAAATATACCAATTTTGGGGAAGGATTAATGAAAATGGCACAGTTTCTTCAATGGCAGATATGGGCTTAAGAGGGCTGCCGACTATCGTGAAACTACTAGGAGGTGCCGGTCTATTTTGTGGCATTCTGAGTTTCGCCATCTTCATTTACCGAAAAAGACCTCCTCGCAAGAAACACGAGTTTTGGGGGTAACGTTCACTGATGGGCATGTGGAAAGTCCTTTCAAGCTGAAGGAAAACAGGGAAACGTTGTTGTCTTTAAGTGTCGAAACAGTGAAGGACAACCTTCTTTCGAGAAACCGACATTCGATTAAAAGCTGTGATGAACGCATAGCTGACGCTTGTCACCTTTAAGAAAATCGAAGTGCTAGCAAGGGAATTTCTGCCAAAAAGAATATTTTGATCGTACGACTTTGATCCACGCAAAGCTAACCACTGGAGCCTTGGTTACATAAAAACCTCTCAAAAGCAGCTGGTCGCTGATTTTTGAGAGGTTCTGTCTGCCAAGAGATAGCTATGGTGTTTTTTTCAGTTGAAATTGTTTATTCAAATTCTTCATACTCATTTGGGTCTTGACCATCGATGCGGCCGTCTGCTTTGTTTAACTGATTGATTTGATTGATTTCATCTTCAGTAAGTTCAAAGTCGAAGATCGCAAGATTTTCTCGTTGATGGGCGAGGTTTCTTGATTTTGGAAGGGGCAAAATGCCACGATCCACATGCCAGCGCAAGATGATTTGACCAGCTGATTTTTGGTATTTTTCAGCTAATTCAGTGATCAGTGGTTCTTTCAGGGCATCGCTGCCACGACCTAATGGGCTCCAAGCTTCCGTTACGATGCCGCGTTTTTTGTTTTCTGCGACCATTCGTTCTTGGACCCAGTAAGGATGGATCTCAATTTGATTTAGTGCAGGAGCCACACCAGTTGCTTCAATGATGGCATCCAAATGTTCTGGTTCAAAATTGGAAACGCCGATGGAACGGATCAAGCCTAATTTTTGGGCGGTCACTAAGGCTTGCCAAGCTTCGACATATTTGCCGCGTTTTGGTAATGGCCAGTGGATCAAAAAGGCATCGAAGTAGTCGAGTCCCATGCGAGCAAGGGATTCTTGAATGCTGGTTAGGGCATCATCATAGCCATGGTATTTTCCTGGTAATTTTGAGGTGATATAAAATTCTGAACGTGGGATACCCGAGCGACGGATCGCTTTGCCGACAATGCCTTCATTGTCATAATTGGTTGAAGAATCGATGAAGCGATACCCGTCGGCGATCGCTGCTTGCAGCTGGCTCAATCCTTCGCCACCTCGGATCTGATAGGTACCGATGCCCACTGCGGGGCGTAAATTGCCGTCGTTTAATGTCAGTAAAGGTGCTTTCATAAAATGATTCCTCCTTTTCTTCTCTACATTCTACTCTAACGCTTTTTTGACAGGAACGTAACCAACTTGCTCAAACAGACAAAGAAAAAAGAGCAACGGTTTCTGTTTCAGAAACAATTGCTCTTTTTGATCAAGTTATTTTTTAGGTGGTGTGCCATACATCTTAGGTGTGACTTGATCGAGTTTTGGCGCTTCTCCTTCGACTTTTGGTTCAGCTAACCATTGATACTCGCCTTCACCGTCGAGGGCTTTGCCTTTTGCCCAAGGACCTTCTTTGCTTTGATCGCCTTCTGAGAAGTTATAGAAATCATAAGCGATGTCTAAGCGTTCGTTTTTGCGATCAAAAGTACTTGGCACTAAAATCGTTCCTTCATTTTCTTCCAGTTCTTTGACAGCAGCTGCCCATTGATTTTGGTGGTAGCTATCACGTGCTAATAAGACCGAAAGTAAATCTTTGACCCCACGGTCATCGATCATTTCATAAATGCGTGCTACTTGCAGACGACCTTGTGATTCCGCATTTAAGTTGGCACGGAAATCAGCAAGTAAGTTGCCACTAGCAATGATATACGCACCTGACCATGGATTGCCAACGCTATCAGCAGGACGTGGTCCTAAGCCTGCAACGATGGCATGTTGCGGATTCATTCCAGAAATGATCGCACCGATCGTTGGGTCTTTTTTCATGGCCGCTTCTTGATCTTCCACAGGCGCACCTTCCAGTAGACGTGCAACCATCGTTGCTAACATTTCAACGTGTCCAAGCTCTTCAGTAGCGATATCCATCAACATGTCTTTGTATTTTTCTTCCCCACGGCAGCTCCATCCTTGGAATAAGTATTGCATGGCAACACTCATCTCTCCATATTGTCCACCGATTAATTCTTGAAGGTATTTCGCAACTAACGGATTTGGTTTTTCTGGCTTAGCTTCAAACTGTAATTCTTTCTGATGACGAAACATACGATTCCTCCTAAAATTTTTTATTGGGCCCATAAAAAGTTTCTCATGAATCGAAAGGTTCGTCTAATAAAACGCACTTTGCCAAAATGAAAAAAGCATCGAAAAGAAAAGCCATTTATTTTGACAAAAAGCCTGAAGCGTTAGATAGTTAAATTAAGAGAGAATTAGAAAAGGAGCGAGTCACCATGTTTCAGTATTACAAAATGGAAGACCGAAAAATAAGGAAATCTTCGGAGGAGGATTACAATTGGCTAGTGGTTTCTGGCACAGATCCAGAGGAACAACGACACTTGTTAGATAAGTATCAACTGCCTGAAGATATTTTTATTGGCGCCAATGAACCGGAAGAAGTGTCACGTTTGGAATACTTGCGCAACACCAAGTTAAATCATCCGATTCTCTATACTTTGATCGATTTGTCGGAAGTGACACAAGATCGGATCGAAGACCGTCTTGAGCCTGTGACTTTTATCTACACCAAGGATTTGTTGATCACCTACGTATCTGAACAATCCAATCTGATCAAACGATTGATCGAAAAGCATGAGCAAGATATCCAGCGGTATGAAGATATTGTTGCTTATGCCACGTTGATGATCTACACCCATTACATCAAAGGTTTGCAGGAGATGAAGAAGCAAATCGATGATTTGGATCAAGCAGCCCGTAAAACGACGGAAAACAAGGAATTGTTTAACTTAGCCGATACCGAGCGAGATATGGTCTATCTTGATCACACCTTGCGGGACCAAAACCATACTGTCGATCGATTGATGGATCGCAAAGAATTTTTGGATCGTTTGGATAATGAAGCACTCGTTTATGACATCAAGCTGCGGCAGAAATTTGCCATGAAAATGGTCACCATCTATCGCGACTTGTTAGAAACCATCGGTGGCTTGTTCTCCGATATGATGGACAACAATCTAAACCATCTGATGAAATACTTAGATTCTGCGGCATTAGTGGTGGCAGTGCCGTCCTTGATCGCGGGGCTATGGGGGATCAACACCGGGGGACTGCCAGGAAAAGACAATGCGATCGGTACGATTGTCGTCTTTGGCTTGGCTATTTTAGTCGGCATTTTAACTGCCGTCTACTTGTCACGAAAAGACTTTTCAAAATAAAAAGCGCCGCTGCTCTGTGGCACCGTTCATCCATAAAAGGAGAAAGGTGCGACGAAGCAGTAGGCACTTTTTTTATTTTAGTCCGCTGTCTAAATTGCTGTCGAGAATCCAGCGCTGAAAGGCGAGGAAGACCAGCAGCAAAGGCAAAATGGAAATTACCGAGGCAGCGATCAAAATCGTCCAATTGATATTTTCCGCGCCCACCAAGCTGCGGATCGCCACTTGCAAGGTATATTTTTTCGGATCATTCAAGACGATCAAGGGCCAGATATAATCATTCCACCGCCACTGGAAGGAAAAGATCCCCAGTGTCATAATGATTGGTCGGGCAATCGGCAGCATGATTTTCAAAAAGATCATCCCATCCGAAGCGCCATCGATACGGGCTGATTCAATCAGATCGTCAGGAACGGAGACGAAAAAGGTCCGAAACATAAAGATACCTGTTGCTGTATTGATGGAAGGGATGATGATCCCCAATAAGTTATCATATAAGCCTAGTGAACGAATGACAGAAAACGTTGGGTTCATGATAACTTCCGTCGGCAGCATGGTGGTGGCGATGATACAGATGAAGAAAAAACGCAGCCATTTCGCATCATATTTTGCAAAGGCATAGCCACAGGCGGCGCTGACTAGGATCGTCAATAAAGTGGTGACCACCGCTGAAATCAACGTATTATTGAAGTAACGAAAGAAATCCAATGTTGTCCAAGCATCAATAAAGTTTTGAATGGTTGGATTTTCAGGAATGATTTTCAAGGGATAAGCAAATAGTTCGGTCCCTGGTTTAAAGGCACTCAATAAGAACCAAAGCAGTGGAAAAAGGTACAGCAGGGAAGTGATGATCAGTGCCAACGTTAAAAAAAACATCGCTGACTTTCTTGTGACCGGTCGTTTGGTTTTGATGGTCTTAGATGTCATTCTTGCCGCCTCCAATCTTCATTTGTGCTAAGCCTAACAGTAAAAGAATCACGAAAAGTACCATGGAGGCAGCACTGGCATAGCCGACCCGCATTTTGTCAAACCCAGTCGTATAGATATATTGCACGATCAACATGTTGTCGGTTCCTGGACCACCATTGGTCAGCGATTGCACGAGGGCGAACTCTTTCATAGCGCCGATCGAAGCCAATAAGATGACCATAAAGGAAGTCGGCCGCAGCATAGGCAAGGTGATGTAGCGTAATTTGTGCCCAAAGCTGGCGCCGTCGATCTCGGCAGCTTCATACAATGAGCGAGGGATATTTTTCAAAGCTGCAGTAAATTGCAGCATGTTAAAGGCAGTCCCGCCCCAGATGGCAGCCAAAATAATGACAGAAAAAGCAGCATTCGAGTCGGTAAACCACGGGACAGTTTGTTGTCCCGCTTGCTCTAGAATAAAGTTGATAAAGCCAAAGTTTTCACCAAACAGCCATTTCCAGATAACCCCAGCGATGATCCCAGAGATGGTCCATGGTAAGAAAAAAATGATCTTTGCGAAAAATTTGCCTTTCGCCAGCTGACTGTTCAACATCAAAGCGACGGCGAGAGAAACGACATAGATACTTGGGACCAGAATGATCACATAACGAAATGTACGAAATAGTGCTTTATAGAAGCTGGCGTCTTGAAACAATTCTTGATAATTCGCCAAGCCGATAAAATTGGCTGTCGCAAAGCCTTTATAGTCGGTTAACGAGTAATAAAGTCCTAAGAGTGCTGGAATCAAAAAGAAGATAATGAACAAAATGATGCTTGCGCCAGTGAATAGCAACGGCCATTTGTTTTTTTGTAAAGTACTCACAGAAAATTCCTCCTCCGACGATCGTATCAGCAACAAAGAACCCGCAGTCTGCAAAAAGCCAGACTATGGGTTCTTTGTGGTTGAACGTCTGTTTATTTCTTCAAAAACCCATCATTGTAATCTTTGATCGTCTTGTCGATTGCCTCATCTAATGTAATTTCATCATTTAATACTTGCACGATGGCATCACGGTAAGCCCCTGTCAATCCAGTGTAGCCTTTCATACTCATCGTCACTTGATCGGTAGTTTGCTTGCTGCTGATTGGTTGAGCAGCAGCTGCGATCTCTTGGTTGTAGATTTCATAAGCATCCTGGCCTTGTTCATAGTCGACCGTCAAATCTTCCACCGCAGGTAAGTAGCCAGCATAGGTACAAAGCTGTTTGTAATTTTCTTCTTCGTACAACCATTTGATGAATTTTTCGCCTTCTTCACTGTTTTTACTATTGTTGAAGCCAGTAATGAAGTTGCCGCCCATATTGACCGCGCGGGTCTCTTCATAAGGAGAATAGGTGGATTGCCAGTTAAAGTTGCTGATGTTGGTAGAAAAATCAACGATCTGCCAGCTGCCAGAAAAGTAAGCTGGAACACGGCCGCTCTTGAACATAGCAGAAGCATCTTCTCCAGAGGTCCAAACCGATTTTGGCATCACTTCCTCATTGTTCAAATCAACAAATTTTTGCAAAGCCGCTTTCGTAGCATCATCGGTCGTATAAGAATCACCGCTGTCATCTAAAAAGAAATCTTGTCCTCCGTATTGATAGGTGAAAGCCCGTAAACGGTGATCCGACGCGTCCATGACCATGCCGTATTTGGCATCGGTTTTTTCAACGACTTCATTGATCGCAGTTAAAAATTCATCCCAAGTCCAAATGTCCTCTTCCGAAGTGGGGTAGGTCACACCAGCTTCGTCAAACAAATCCGTATTGATAAACAACCCAGTGGCAGTGACATCAGAAGGGAGTGCTTTGACGACATCTGCTTCATCTTTGATCGTCATCGATTCCAATGTTTTTGCCTCACTGGCGATGTCTGATAGATCCATCAGATAGTCATTCCAGTCAGGTTGAACAGTAGAAACCCTTACGACTTCTGGCGCATCATCCGCTTGAACAGCTTTGGTGATTTTTGTCAGCAAGTCTGCATAAGGCACGTCGGTGACTTCGACAGTCACACCAGTTTCTTCCTTGTATTTTTCCGCCATTTTCGAATAAGCGCCGCCTTCACTGGTATCTCCAGAAACGAACATACGAATCTGCTTGTTCTCGCTGGCACTGTCACCACTGCCGCAGCCAGCGACCCCTAACATCACTGCCGCCAAAGACAAAACTGAGTACCCTATTTTTTTGTTCATTTTGTTCCTCTCCTTTATTGAATGATTTTTGTTCAAAAAAACGTTTCCAATCGAAAACGATCGAAACGTCCCCCAATGAAAAATAGCTGATGTACTGAAAAGATAGCAGTCCTAGGACTGATCGAGGAGTGAAAAGTGCCAATTATCTGACAAAATAAGAGTGGTTCTCCCTCAGTTTAGCGGATAAGATGCAAAATACAAAATAAAACGATTTCAAAAAATGCACCAATACTAAAAAAAACGAATTAAAGCTCTTACAACGATAATTAAGAAGTGCTGATAAACGTTAACATAACAAGGTTTGAAAATTATTTTTGCAAATTGAGTGCAAATCTTTTGTCTAAAACGGGGATTAAGCGTAACATAATATGTGTAATAACTACTTAAAAGAAAGAAGGAGAAAAATATGCATTGGTTATGGGTATTAATCGTAGGAGCTATTATCGGTTTGATCGCCGGAGCTATCACAAATAAAGGTGGATCAATGGGTTGGATCGCCAACATCGTTGCAGGTTTAGTAGGTTCAGCTATTGGACAAGCGATCTTAGGTTCTTGGGGTCCATCACTTGCTGGAATGGCAATCGTCCCATCAATTATTGGTGCGGTTATTGTAGTTGCTGTTGTTTCATTCTTCTTAGGACGTTCAAACGGCTAGTCCATTCAGCAATTGTTTTCATTCATTTATTTCGGGTAGGAACTACCTTGAATAGACAGGCAAATCCAGAGTTTCTGGGTTTGCCTTTTTTGTTTTTTAAAAGGATGCATAAGCAATCCCTTTGTCAGATTAGAAAATTGTCGTTACACTTGAAGTAGGTCAAAAAAAGAAAGGAAGAGGTTCAATGAAAAAGCAATATGAAACAGCGATGATCAATCGAGGCGGACGTGTCGGAGAGGTCGAAGCACCAAACGGTAGTTTTCACCTGAAAATCGACAAGCCAGGTCTTCATAGTGAAGGGACCAATCCAGAGCAATTATTTGCCGCAGGCTATGCTTCATGCTTCAACGGTGCCGTACAGCATATGCTGAAAGAGCATAACATCGAATCCGAATCCGAAGTTAAAGCAAGAGTGTCTTTGTATCAGCATGAGGACGGCAGTTACCAAATCGGCGTGATTTTAGAGGTATCGTTACCAGGCGTTGAAAAAGCCGAGGCAGAGAAAATCGCAGAAGAAGCCCACGATTTTTGTCCGTATTCTCGTGCCACTCGCGGCAACATTGATGTCGAAGTTCAAGTAGTCTAAGCAGTATTACGAATAGACAAACAATAAGCGGTTGGTAAATCAGCCGACAAGAGGGAATTCATCAAGGAGGCCAATCAATGAGACAAACAGAGAGCTTGCTGCTTTTGGGCGTGTTTGTGGTTGGCCTTTTTGTGGTGTACTGGCTAAAAAAGCACCGACAGGCGCGCCACAACCAAGCACTGGCAGCTCAACTGAAGCGTTATCCCAGCGTGCGGCAAGCGTGGCTGGCAGCCGGGGCAAACAGGGAAGCAGTCCTTTTGGTTCCAGGTTTAAAAGAAGCCACTGCCGCAGTGGCAACGACGGCAACGGCGAAAGCAGAAACGAGGCTGCACAAGCATGCGGATCAGTGTGAAGCAATGACCCCGCAAGGGTTGGCCGTTTCAGAGGACTATTTGTTCCTCTCAGCGTATTGTTCGCAGCAGGAACATCACTCACAGCTTTATATAATAGAAAGAACGAGCGGGCGGCATCTGAAAACGGTGGTTCTGCCAAAACGCCCCCATGTCGGTGGGCTAGTCTTTGATCGAGCAACGCAAATGCTGTGGCTAACCATTACAGGGAAAGGAATGGGGCGCGTGGCGTGTGTTTCTCTACAAGCACTGCTGGAAGATGATTCCTTGGCAACCAATCAGCCTATCGCTTATCAGCAAATCATCGAATTGGTAGGCATCACTCACAGCTCCTATTTGGCAGCCGATAGCGGTGAACTTGTCTCAGGGACCTTTGCCTTGAAACAAGGGGGCGTGGTGGCGAATTATCCGCTGCCTGTTCTTTCAGCCAGCGGTCGCAAAACGCCTCCTCGCATCAAGCCGCGTAAGAGAAGGGTCACCACCACGAAAGTCCAAAGTATCGCCTTTACCACGGAATACATGTTGCTGGCACGTTCCTTTGGACCCGGGTCGGCGGAGTTATGGGTCTTTTCAAAGGATGCAACGGTGCTGACCCGCAAACATGCGTTGCGGCGCATCAAGTTTCCCCATTACCTTGAACAGATCGTGGTAGAAAAAGGACAGCTGTACTGCTTGTTTGAAAGTGGGGCATGGGCGTATCGGCAAAAAGGCGGCAGCATCGATGAAGTCGTAGTATTGGATCTTGCGACCTTGCTCCAGTAAAAGCACTGCTTAAAAAGAAAAAAGACCAGCCTCTTAAGAAGCTGGTCGTAAGTGCAGTGATTAGTCCACGATTGCTCGTTGGATATCTAAGACGGTGCCTGTATGAGCATCTGCCAAAAATTCATAGGTGACAAGCTGCCCGTCTTCGGTGCGGGTGATGCCGCCAGTATAACCTTGGGAAGTGATCGCAAATTTGCGCAAAGGTTGTTTTTCGAAATTGATCCAAGAACCTTCGATCGGTCCTTCTTTGATAAATGCTGCTTTTATATTGTCTAAGACATCATCGGCATTCATGGCTTGCCTTTTCTTCAACCAGATCGTTGAAAAAATCCCTCCTGCAAAGCCAAGACCTAAACCGATGGTCAGTCCATTTTTAAAATAATGCAATGGATGCTCATTCTCCATCTAATGTCCCTCCTAAAGTAAGTTTTCCCGAATGTTTTGATCTCGGTGAAAGCACAGGTTCTCTTAACAATAGTTTACCATAGTTTAGAAATATTCTATAAGAAAAATAACCAACAATAGAAATTTGCGCTATAATAAAGAATATCAGTAGGAATAAGGAGGAAGAGAGCACATCCGTTGTTTCACCCAAAAATTGCTGGAAAACACAGCAACAGCAAGCGTTGCTTTTTCAAAAAAAGCAGCTTTGTTTCTTTAGGGCAGCAAACAACCGATACGTGTTTCTCGAATGATCATGGAAGAAAAAACATTTCAACGCATCAAAGAACTAACGGAGTTACAAGGAACCAGCGGGTTTGAACACGACGTGCGGGCGTATATGCGTGAAGCGATGACCCCCTTGGTGGACGAGATCCAACAAGACGGCTTAGGCGGCATTTTCGGTTTGCGTCACCACCAAGAAGCAGATGCACCACGAGTGATGGTAGCTGCTCACATGGATGAAGTTGGTTTCTTATTGACGACGATCACCGATCGCGGCTTATTCAAAGTCACTCCTTTAGGCGGATGGAACCCTTATGTGGTTTCTGCCCAACGCTTTACATTGAAAACAGCGAAAGGCGATTATCCATGTGTTTCTTCTTCAGTACCGCCACATTTGTTGCGAGGAAGCAGCGGTCAAAAAAATGTCGAAGTCACAGATATTTTGTTTGATGCTGGGTTTGAATCAAAAGAAGAAGCAGAAAGCTTTGGTGTACGTCCTGGCGATACGATCGTCCCACAAGTGGAAACCATCAAAACAGCCAATGGGAAAAACATCATCTCGAAAGCTTGGGACAACCGTTACGGCTGTGCAGTCGTATTAGAAGCACTTGAAGCCTTGAAAGAGGAAACGTTAGGCCATACGCTGATTGCTGGTGCCAATGTTCAAGAAGAAGTCGGCTTACGAGGTTCTCGTCCGTCTGTGACGAAATTCAAACCAGACTTATTCTTTGCGGTCGATTGCTCGCCAGCAGATGACACAGTCACCAAAAATGGTACCTTTGGTCATCTAGGGGCCGGTACTTTGATGCGAATCTATGATCCAGGCATGATCATGTTGCCACGGATGAAAGAATTCTTGTTGGATACAGCAGAAACCAACAACATTCCGTACCAATACTTTGTTTCAAAAGGCGGTACCGACGCTGGTGCGGCACACATGGCAAATGAAGGGATCCCAAGTTCAGTCATCGGTGTTCCTGGACGTTACATCCATACTCACCAAACATTATTCAGTATCGCTGATTTTGAAGCGGCACGGGAAATGGTGATTCAAGTCTTGAAAGGATTGGATCGTTCCACTGTTGATACGATATTGGCAGGACAATAAGCGAGAACGAACGAAAGCAAAGAGACAGCCATCCGTTGTCTCTTTTTTTCTGCAGGGCTTTGCAAGATCAGCATGTCAGTTGGTAGTCCCTGAAAGAAAGGTGTATACTGAAAGAAAAGAAAGTGGTGAGCATTTGATTATTCCAAAAGATTTAGCAGAGTTAGCAACATATGTGGAGAAAGGCAAAAATGTCTTCTTTTTCACCGCCGATTGGTGTGGCGATTGTCGATACATCAAACCGCAATTGCCTGAGATCGAAGCGGACTTTCCAGAGCTTCAATTTATCGAAGTCGACCGTGATGAATACATGGATGTAGCGGTTGAATGGAACATTTTTGGTATTCCTAGCCTCGTCGTTATCGAAGACGGCAAGGAGCTGGGACGGTTAGTCAACAAGGATCGCAAAACCAAAGAAGAGATCGAAGCCTTTTTAACCAGCGTACAATCAGCATAGGAGGGGAAAAAGATGGAAGCACAAAGATATCAAAACATTTTAGTAGGGATCGACGGTTCAGATCAAGCGATGTCTGCCTTCAAAAAAGCAGTGGAAGTCGCTCGTCGAAATCAAGGGAAGGTCTATGCCGCAACGATCATCGACCAGCAAGTGCCGACCATGATGGGCTATGCACCTTTGGATAGTTCGATCTTGGAACAAGAAAAAGATACGGCGAAAAATCTGATCGACGACTGCAAAGCCTACGCAAAATCAGTAGATTTTGATCTAGTAGAAGGCATCGTCGCTTACGGCTCCATCAAAGACGCCCTTGCCACTCAATTACCAGACCAATACGACATCGATTTGATCATGGTGGGGCAATCTGGGCTGAACGCCGTGGAACGCTTCATGATGGGGAGTGTCGCCAGCTTCGTTATCCGTGAAGCCCGGTGCGACGTGCTGATCGTATCGCCTGAAGAAACAAAAGCCTAAGGTCATTTTTTGAAAAAATAAGCTTGTCGTTGCCGAGTTCTTTTCCTTAAAGAAGATGGCAGCAAAAGAAGACAAGGGTTAAAAGAAAGTTCCTGAGAACCAGCGATGTTTCACTTGTTAGCAAAGCACCGTCTTTCGCTGATGAGCTGCAGCTGGTTCTCAGGTTTTTTTGTGCTCATTTTGAGGGAAGACATCTTTCGCTGTTGTCTTGTTATATAGGTAGTAGTGCCAAACAGAAGTTTTTAGAACCAGCGTTTATTGGCTCGTTAGTAAAGCAGCGTTTTAGCTAATAAGCCGCAGCTGGTTCTTAGTTTTTTCCTGTATACAGTTTTTGGAAAACTTATTGTTGTTGCCTTCTTTCGTAGAAAGTATTCTACCAGCAAGTTCTTGAGAAGCCGCGGGTTCTGCTCCTTCGCCAATTTTCAACCTAAGCCAGCCAGCAGAAGTTGGTTCTCAGGCGTTTTTTGTCTTTGAAAATAAGTAGAATTTCAAGGAAAACAAAGAAATTCCATGACGGATGCCGAAAAATTTGTTAAGATTATGGGCGGAATGTGTAAGTACCTAAGGAGGAAAAAACGTGATTTTTGCTTATAACAAAGAATATGTTAGTGATACACTGCTTGCCATCACAGCAGATGATAAAGGATTAGAACAAACCGTCGAACGCAAAGGCAACGTTGCCCAAATCAAAAATGAAGAAGGCACGATCGTCGGCTGGAACTTTTTTGCGATCTCAGAAGTGATGACGATCGAAGGCCGTGGCCAAGTGACGTTGACGAAAGAACAAATCCAACAATTAAACACCATGATCAAAGAAGCAGGATTCAGCGAAGAACTGCCAGCAGATACAGAACCAAAAATCGTCGTTGGCTATGTGAAATCTTGTGTGGAACATCCAGACAGCGACCATCTGTCTATCACGGAAACAGAAGTCGGGGATGGGGAAGTCTTGCAAATCGTCTGTGGTGCTGCCAATATCCGTAAAGGCTTGAAAGTCGTTGTCGCAAAACCTGGGGCAATGATGCCAGATGGCTTGATGATTTGGCCGGGGACGCTTCGTGGCGTAGAAAGCTTCGGAATGATCTGCTCTGCTAAAGAACTGCATTTAGAAGGTGCACCAATGAAAAAAGGCATCCTTGAGCTGCCTCAAGATGCCGTTGTAGGTGAAGCTTTTCCAGTCGGTAAAGCCTAAAAAAAATGAACTGCCGCTTCCTGTTTTTGCGGCAGTTCATTTTTTGATTGTTTCGATTGGTTTTGGTGATTAGTTGCTGCTGTCTGTTGATTGTTCGTTGATCGACGTATCAACGGAAAGTTTTACTTCTGCCGTTTTTTCTTCATCGCCACGATAGAAGGTTACAGTGATCGTGTCACCGACTTTGTGTTTGTACAACGCAGATTGCAGATCCGTTGTTGTGCTGACTTCTGTGTCATCGATCTTCGTGATAACGTCATATTGTTGCAATCCTGCTTGTTCTGCTGGTGTTGCATTGTTGACTGAGTAGATCACAACGCCAGAAGTTACGGATGAAGGAACTTTCAAGATTTGTTCTTGTTGTTGTGATGTGATGGAACCTAAATCGATCGTTTGGATCCCTAGTGCAGGGCGAACCACTTTGCCGTCTGCTTCTAGTTGATTGATGATTTCAACGACATCGTTACTTGGGATCGCAAAGCCCATCCCTTCCACACTAACACCTGAAGCAGAGCCAGAGGTGCTGGCGATTTTACTTGAGTTGATCCCAATCACTTGACCATCAACGTTGATCAGTGGACCACCTGAGTTCCCTGGGTTGATCGCAGCATCCGTTTGGATCGCATTGATGCTGATCGTACCACCAGATTCGTTTTGGCTTGTTACTTGACGATTCAAGGAAGAAACGATCCCTTGTGTCACAGAGTTTGCGTAGTCAGAGCCGAGAGGTGAACCGATCGCGATGGCTGGTTCGCCGACTTTCAAGGCACTTGAATCACCAAATGTTGCGGCAGTCGTCACATGCTCTGAAGAGATTTTCAATACAGCTAAGTCTGTGTAAGCGTCAGTACCGACCAATTCAGCTTTAACTTTCGTACCGTCTGCTAAAACAACTTCCAAACCGTCTTGACCTTCTACGACGTGGTTGTTGGTTACAACATAGGCATCGTCGCCATCGATTTTGTAGATGACTCCACTCCCTTCAGAAGAAGCTTCTAAAGCACTGTCGTCGTCGCTTTGGCTATCGCCTTCACTTTGTCCGCCTTGCTGACCAAAGAGGCTGTTCCAGTCGTTGCTTTGACTTTGTTGTAGATTAATGATGGAAACGACAGAATCTTGTACTTTTTCAACTGCCTCAGTGACATCGCTAGTCACATCAAGTTTTACATTGGATACTTGGGTTTGTCCGTTAGAATCTTGGACCCCGCTGTTGGTCGTGGTTTCTGGTGTTGAAGTCAAAGAGGAACCCATTGCCAGATACAGACCGCCGAAGGTCAATAAACCGCCGACCATACCGCCTAAAATCCCAATACCTAATCGTTTTAATAAACCAGGAGAAGTTTTCTTGCCTGGTGTGACATATTTTCTTGCCATTACTATTTCCCCCTTAATGAATAATTCGTTATAATCAGTATATTCCTTCTATCTGAGATTAGTCTACTAAGAGATTTTGAAAAAAATATGAAGAAGTTGCGTAAGAATCTGTTTCAAACGATGAAATTTTCTTCGCAAAACCCGTTCATTTTTGAATAAAAATAGCAGGGGAATCTGGGGAGAAGCAAAGGTCTGTTTATCCACAGTGTGTGGACAAACTTGAAAGCTTTGGTTGGGTGGATGAAGAAACCCTTGAAGTGTCGCGGTTTTATAGATAGGAATAGAAGAATTTCAAAGAAAGTCAAAGTGTGTAAAAGGTTGTGGATAGCATTGTCCACATTTTCATAAAATAAGGGGATAACGAGGAGGAACCTATGAAAATCAAAGTCGTCACGGTAGGAAAATTAAAAGAAAAGTACCTCGTTCAAGGAATCAACGAGTACGCCAAGCGATTGGGGGCATACGCAAAGCTTGAGTTTGTCGAAGTATCGGATGAAAAAGCACCAGAAACCTTGAGTGAAGCCCAAATGCTGCAAATCAAAGAAAAAGAAGGGCAGCGCATTTTAGCCAAAATCAAAGACACCGAATATGTCTTTGCCTTAGCGATCGAAGGCACTAACCCCACCAGCGAAGCCTTCGCCAAACAAATCGATCAGCTCGGCATCCAAGGAAAAAGCCAACTGACCTTCGTCATCGGCGGCTCCCTAGGCTTAAGCCAAGAAGTCATGACCCGCAGTGATGCCAAGATCTCTTTTGGCAAAATGACCTACCCCCACCAACTCATGAAACTGATCTTATTGGAGCAAATCTATCGCGCGTATCGAATCAATACGGGGGCGCCGTATCATAAGTAAATATCTCAAGCAATATAATAGAAAAAATTATCCACCGGTACTACCGGTAAAAAGGAGCAACAACCATGCGAAATATCAAATTAACGATTGAATATGACGGCAAGCGCTACTTAGGGTGGCAACGACTAGGAGATTCTGAAAAAACAATCCAAGAAAAAGTTGAAGGGGTCATCAAATTATTGACGGGAGAAGAAATTGAGATCGTCGGTTCTGGCAGAACCGATGCGGGCACGCATGCTCGAGGACAAGTGGCGAATTTCAAGACGACCCATCAAATGAGTTTGCCAGAGATGCAGCAGTTCTTTAACCGCTATTTGCCGCAAGACATCGTCGTCAACAAGATTGAAGAGGTGCCTGAGCGCTTCCATGCACGCTATCACGCCAAAGGCAAGCAATATAGCTATTATGTTTGGAACAACGCGATCCCATCGGTCTTTGCTCGCAATACTAGTTTTCATTGCCCGCAGCCCCTTGATTTGGAAAAAATGCAGCAAGCGGCTGAGAAGTTGATCGGCACCCATGATTTTATCGGCTTTTCTGCATTGAAAAAATCAAAAAAATCAACGGTGCGCACGATCGATGAAATCACCATCACACCAGAAGGCGACCTATTGCGGTTTACCTTCAAAGGCAACGGCTTTTTGCATAAAATGGTCCGAATCTTGACAGGCACACTGATTGCCATTGGCGATGGCACACTGCCACCAGAAGTGATCGATCAAGTGTTAGCCGATAAAGTACGACAAGCAGCTGGTGAAACAGTGCCTTCTCATGGCTTATTTCTAGATGAGGTGTATTATTAAAAGAAACATGGTAATGGCTATTTAAGGAAAGGAGATCATCTATTGATCACATTAAAATCCCCACGAGAGATCGAACAAATGAAAACTTCTGGTCGTATCTTGGCAAGTATTCACGAACAGCTACGAGAGAAAATCGTTCCCGGTATCACCACGAACCAAATCAACGCCTTTGTCCATCAACAGATAGAAGCTGCAGGGGCAACAGCCGCGCAAATCGGGTTTGAAGGCTATGAATTTGCGACGTGTATCAGTGTCAATGAAGAGATTTGTCATGGTTTCCCTTCAGAATATGTTTTAAAATCAGGCGATGTCATTAAAGTCGATTTTTGTGTCGATTACAAAGGGGCAATCTCTGACAGCTGTTGGACGTATGCGGTAGGAGAGATTTCACCAGAACATCAAGCACTGATGGAAGTCACGAAAGAAGCCTTGATGAGAGGAATCGAGCAAGCACAGGTCGGCAACCGAGTTGGCGATATTGGTTATGCGATCCAAAGCTTCGCTGAAGAAAAAGGGTATGGTGTCGTGCGGGACTTTATTGCTCACGGCATTGGCCCAACCATTCATGAAGAACCATTCTTTCCTCATTTCGGGTTACCTGGCAAAGGAATTCGGTTGAAAGAAGGTATGACGATCACCATCGAACCGATGATCACGACAGGCACTTGGCGCATGAAGATGGACCCGAACGGCTGGACAGCACGCACCATTGACGGCAGTTATTGTGCCCAATATGAACATTCGATCGCCATCACCAAAGAAGGTCCTATTATCATGACGTTGCAAAAGGAAGAAACGTGAACACAAGGTCGATAGAATAGAAGAAAATACGAAAATCGTTCGAGTGTTTCTACACGAACGATTTTTTGCATTTACTTGTCGAAGTTGCGAAGCTAGGGTATAGCACATTCAAATAGGAAGAAAAGTAGGTCTTTTTAGGAAATGATTATGAAACAATCAAACTACTTCCAGTAGAAGCTTTTTGGAGTAAACATTAAAAGATATAAAAGCTGGATATAAGAAGAGTCAGTATCGAAGTATTTTTTTGTTATTTCCTTTTTAAAATATCGTTATAGTTTTGAGAGAACGAAAAAAATTCTCGGAAAAATCAGAATCGTTAAATTTAGAAGTTTTTATTCATCTATATTTATCTCTTTATAGCCTTTATTTACTGAAAAAACCGTGATATACTTTTAAGATAAAAATATAAAGGAGAGATAAAGTGAAAAAACGTGTATGGGGTATTTTATTATTAGGAATTGGTTGTTTTTTTTGTTCATAATTTCACATTCCAATCTGTACAAGCAGATGAGTTTGACGATGGGCAGGTGACTTTTGAAGACTATTCAAAGGATAATCGTAGTTCAGTTATGACATATGAAGAATATGTAGAATTCATCAATGAAATTAATTCTCAAAATAATCAACTAACAAGAGAGGTCGTATCTCGTTCATTATCAGGCGGTAATTTGAGTCAAAGAGAGCAAATTGTAGCAGAAGCAAAAAAACATATAGGTAAACCATATACTCAAACAAATCCTGATAGATTGGGACCTGACAAATTTGATTGTTCTGGCTTAGTTTATTATGTTTTTAATCAAGTTACAGGAAAAGATGTCGGAAAATTGACGTGGGAGCAAGAGTATGCTGGAAAGCAAATTCCTATCTCTGAGGCTAAACCAGGTGACTTACTTTTTTGGGGAAGTAGAGGGAAAACGAGTCATACTGCCATTTATATTGGAAATAATCAGTATATTCATGCTCCAACTTTTGGAAGAACGGTTGAATTATCTCCAATCTGGGACAGTTTCTATCCATCATTTGCCATCCGGATGGATCTATCAGAATACCAAACAGTGCCTTATGGAAAAACGGTTATGGCGGTCAGTAATTATCCAATATGGAACAACTTAGAATTTACTTCTCAAAATGGAAATACTTCTAATTTTCAAGATGGTTTAGTTTATTATGCGAAAAATCAAATCTCTTTTAGTGATGGTAGAACGTTTTATGAACTATATCGTGGAGATTCCTTTGTAGGATTTATTAATACTGTAGCAGTTGAAGAATTAACCGCTACAAGCGAGAATAAAAATATTATGGCAACTAAAAATTATCCAAGATGGGGAAATCTCTATTGGACTAGTAAACTAGGCGATACTTCTGATTTCGCCGATAATCCAGTGTACTATACATCTGTTAGTTATACTTTAACAAATGGTAAAAAGTTTTATTCTCTCTATCGTGGTGATCAATGGTTTGGTTATATCAATGCTGAAGCGGTTATTGATTTGAAGGCTGAAAATATTGATAAATTTGTCAGTGCGACGAAGAATTATCCGATTTGGGGAAACCTATATTGGACGAGTAAATTAGGAAGTACAGAAAATTATTCGAGTGGTCTGGTCTATAAAGCAAAATATAAATATACTCTGTCAAATGGAAAGATATTTTATTCTATATATCAAGGCGACACATGGATAGGTTATATTAATTCTGATGCTACTGAAGATTTAAGAACTGAAAATATTAACATAGGAGTACAGATTACTAGCAAAAACTATCCTATGTGGAACAATTTTTATTGGACTAGTAAAAAATTCGAAGCAGGTCAGTTGTATGGTAATAGTTACACTGCTAAAGTAAAATATACATTAGGAAATGGAAAGACCTTCTATTCCTTATATGATAATACAAATACATGGATTGGATATGTTAACACTCAAGGTACAAGTGTTAAATAAGTTCTCGCAAAAATTATCAATATTTTTTATTATCCTAGATGAAAGCAAAAAGCGAATCCACACTTGATTCGCTTTTTGCTTTCTCAAGTTTAATTAATATAATTAGGACAATGAATTTCGAACAATTCATTTAAAAGCAAAAAACTCAAATCGTTTTGCCCCTTTTTCTTATCCCTCTCACCGCTCCAGTGAAAGCTTTATTCAACAACCCTTTAGCAAGCACATCAATCATCCCCATGATTGAGTTTATCAGCAACAAAGGTTTCTACACTATACCTGCCCCATTTTGAGAGACTCTCTATAAACAAAGGGAAGGTTACATCTGTAAAATGACTGACCAAGAGATAACAAGCTTGACCTGAAACTTTATGAAAGACTTCAATTTCTTTATATTGATTCACGAAGGCTTCAAAATCTGTATAGCGATTTGAATCCATAAAAAACCGGATGTATTGCGTACTTGGATAGTTTACTACAATACTAAATCGCTGAATGATTCCTTCATCTTGCAATTTCAGGATCCGATTGCCTACAGCTTGTCCCGTCAGGTGGACCATTTCGCCGATTTCTTTATTCGATAATTTGCTGTTGTGTTTCAGGATAGCTAGGATTTGTTCATCGATGATGTCCATAAGGGTTCCTCCTTTCATAATGAAAGTAAATTGACTTTATCTTTTTCAAGAGACGCTTTGTTGTAGGGTCATATGTATTTATACTGGATTATAACAAATAAGAAAAGAAATGGTGATTCTATGAAAAAAGCTTTAGTAATTATTGATGTCCAAAATGACTATTTTAAAGAAGGAAGAATGGCCCTTCATTCCCCTGAACAGGCGCTTGCAAACATAAATAAACTAGAAGCGTCTTTTATCGAAAAGCAACTCCCGATCATCTATATCCAACACATCAACGATCAAGAAGCGGCTGATTTTTTTGAACGAGGGACCAAAGGCGTACGGCTGCATGAACAGTTAAAAACAACGCATTCTTCTATTATTATCGAAAAGCACTTTCCTAACTCGTTCATTGAAACAAATTTAAAAGAAACGTTAGACTCTTTAGGTGTCCAACAAGTTATCATCACTGGGATGATGACGCATATGTGCATCGATTCAACCACAAGAGCTAGTAAAGAACTCGGTTATCAGCCCATACTGATTTCTGATGCCACGGCAACGAAAGCATTAACATTTGAAGCACACGAAATTCCTGCGGAAGCTGTTCAACGAGCGTTTTTATCGGCCTTGGAAACCTTCTCTACGGTGATGAAAACCGATGACTATTTAAACGGATTGTAGAAAAATTGCGTATTTACCAACAAAGGCAACGTTCATTTGCATTGAGTGGTTCTTGATCACTCTTTGAAATTGGTGATCCTAACTCATTCCGCTTCAATGTTTCTAAAAAAATGAATGCCCAGTTGCGTACCCACCAATTCTACTGAGCTGATTCTTCAGAGGATGCATGCGAACCAATTACGCACCAACCCATACAAAAGCTAAAAACGTTCGAGGATTTTTCTCGAACGTTTTTTGGGCATCAAATTGGGCGAATCGGCGAAACTATGGTACAGTGCAACCAAACAAGGAGCGAAAGTCGCTCCTTCATGAGGCAAAGGGGCAATGGTGATGAAGCAAAAAACGATGGCGTGGCTGTCAGAAATCTATAATTTGATCTTGCATCCTGGCACAAGACAGTGGGAACGAGAACAACTGGTGCAAGCAAAAAATACACTGGAAACTCAGCTGGCGACCAAACAAAAAGCAGGCAAACACGAAAAAGAATCGTCAAATAGCCTTGAAGACCAACAGACCAAGCGGGTTTTGGAAAAACTAGAAGCGTCGTTGCGTCCTTTGGCACTGAGAAACAATCTGACCCCGAATGTCGCAGAGTTTTATCAAACAATCAGCCAGTCAGCACCGAAAAAGGCAAGGAATGAAGAAACAAGCAAAGTCCAACCAGTAGAAGTTTCCGTGGAGCCGAACGAAACAGGTGAAAAAGCACAAGAAGTGGCTATTTTTGCTGGCGGCTGCTTTTGGTGTATGGTAGAGCCTTTTGAAGACCAGCCGGGCATTCTTTCCGTCTTGTCGGGGTATACTGGGGGAACAGTCCCGAATCCGACGTATGATCAAGTACTAAGCGGAACAACAGGGCATGTCGAAGCGGTAGAGATCGTTTTTGATCCCAAAATCATCACCTATCAGGACTTGTTGCAGTTGTACTGGCAAGTGACAGACCCGACAGATGCTTTCGGACAATTTCAAGATCGCGGCAATTTTTATCGCCCAATCATTTTCTATACGACTGCTGAACAGGAAGTGCTTGCGCAAGAAGCCAAAAAGGAACTAGCCCAATCTGGTTATTATCAGCAACCCATCGTGACCGAGATCCGCAAGGCCACGCAGTTTTGGCCAGCGGAAAACTACCATCAAGCATTTTACAAGAAACAGCCAAAGCGCTACCAGCGGATCAAGCGAGCGCGCAAACAACTGATGCTTTTTTATCGGCTGAAACGCTGGACAAACCGAGGAAAAAAACGATCATAAACAGAGGATCACTAAAAAAAGCGGGGCTCCGAGAAAAGGGGAAAAGAATCAAATGAAGGCTCTTTTCTCCACAAGCCGCGCTTTTTTCTGCGCTTTTAGCCAATTGGATAAAAAACGTAGATTTATTTTAGAATAATGTCCAAAGAAAGCGTTAACAACAAGAATTATAATAGAGAAAGAAAAAGTGGCGAAAAAGGTCGAAAAAGCAGGTGTCTTTTGCTTGATTCCTTTCTTCGAGGAAAGAAGGTGGGAAACACCAGAGAAAAATCAGCGGAAAAATCAATCGGCAACACCCCATAGCAACACAACATTTATTATATGAAGGTTCATATAAGTTAGGAGAAATGTGATGAAAAAAAAGGGAACGTTCGTCTCACTGTTTATGGCTCTCATTCTTTTTATCTTTTCAGAAAGAACAGTGTTTGCGGCAGAAGCGATCAATGAGATCGTCGCACCAACAGGAGTTAAAGCATTTCTAGTACTGATTCCATTAGTGTTAGTGCTGGTTTTGCTCTTTAAAAAAGTAGATATGATCATTGCTGGCTTGATTGCTGGGATCTTGGCGATGATTATTGGCGGGATCAGTTTAGCTGAAGCCAATTCGCAACTGTTGGAAGCTATTCCGACGATGTTGAGTATTACGGTGCCAATCATCAATTCCGCTGTAGCGATGGCGGTCTTCAAAGCGGGCAGTTATACGGCGGCCTTAACCTTAGCCAAAAGAGGAACCAAAGGAAAAGTGGAATATGTGGCTGGTTTTATTGTCATCTTATTGGCAGCAGCGACTTATATGTCTGGAATCGGCGGCGGGAGTGCGATGGTGATCGCACCGTTAGCATTTGCGGCAGTTGGGGTGGTACCCGAATTGATCGCAGCGATGTCGTTAGCGGCAGCGGTCTCCTTTACGACTTCTCCTGCCTCTTTGGAATCTAGTATCGTGTCTGAACTAGGCGGTTTTAGTGTCGCTTCTTATGTCGATCAAATGCGCCCATTTTGGTTGTTATTCGTTGGTTTGGCGATTTTATTGGCATTCTTCGGGACCAAGCGTCGTCATCTGGGCTTCAAAGAATCAGCCAACCAAGAGTACGAAAACAAAAGCAATGGCGAGTTATTCAAAACGACACTGCCTGCGATCTTCTTGCTTTTTGCGGTCATCTTTGGACCGTTGATCAATGACCTGATCGGCTTTGTCCTCTTTACACCGCTAGTTTATATGGTGGTCACGTTAGCGTTGATTTTTGTTTGTACCGACTTTTCCATGAATCAATCGGTGGAAGCGATGGTGGACGGATCCACGTATATTTTGACCCGCTTGTTCCAAGTGGGGATCTTTTTAGCCTTCATCAACGTGATCGCTGAAACTGGGACGTTTGCTGTAATTGCAGGTGCGGCACAAAATGCCCCCGCAGCGATCGTCGTTCCCGTGGCGATCTTGACGGGTGTCTTGATTGGGATTCCCGCAGGTGCCTATGTCGGCTCCGTTTTAACACTCGTGCTACCAGTTGCCGTTTCATTAGGCTTCCCAGTCTTAGCTCTTGGCTTTGTAACGATGGGGGTTGGCCTCGGCAGTCAAATGAGTTTTGTCAACATTACGATGCAAGCTTTATCTTCTGGTTTCCAAATTCCGATTCTGGATGTAGTCAAAGGAAACGTGAAGTGGTTGAGTTTAGCAGCCGTATTATTATTAGTCATCGGCTTAGTGTTTGGCTGATGGATAGGAGGAAAACATGGATTTATTGATCAAGCAAGCACGTCTTGAAGACGATGCAGAATTAGTAGACATTGCAATTTCAGAAGGAAAAATCACCGCAGTTGCACCCAACATTGAAGAATCAGCAGCAACAACGATTGAGGCGAAAGGCAAAGTGGTGATCCCTGGATTGATCGAAAGCCATATCCACTTAGACAAAGCCTTGATCGCCGATCGTGAGCCCAATAATTCAGGAACATTGCAAGAAGCGATCCAAGTTACGGCAAAGCTCAAACCGACCTTTACCGAAGAAGACATTTATGATCGGGCGAAACGCGCATTAGAAATGCTGATCCTGCACGGCACGACTGCTGTTCGCACCCATGCCGAATTTGATCCGGCGCAAGGCTTCACTGGTTTTGATACCATTATGCGCTTAAAAGAAGAATACCGCGACTTGATCGATATTCAGGTCGTTGCCTTTCCGCAAGAAGGGATTTTTAAGGCCCCAGGGACGGATAAGATGATGATCGAAGCGATGGAGAAAGGCGCCGATGTCGTTGGCGGGATTCCTTACAATGATGCGCCAGCCAATGAGCACATCGACTTGATCTTTGAGATCGCCAAACGATTTGATAAAGACATTGACTTGCATCAAGATTTTGCTGACGAAGCAGACGATACATCGATCGTCTATCTGTGTGAAAAAACCATCGCAGAAGGCTACCAAGGTCGGGTATCAGTAGGACATTTGACTGCGCTGCACGCCATGGAACCGGATCAGCTGGCAGAAGTCATCGATTTGATGGTCAAAGCCCAAATCAATGTGATGCCGTTGCCTGCGACCGACTTGCATTTAGGTGCCAGAAACGATGCTTACAATGTTCGTCGTGCCGTGACACCGATTCGCAAGTTACGTGATGCTGGTGTAAATATTTGCTTAGGCAGCAACAATATCCGAAACGCCTTTACGCCCTATGGCAATGGGGATTTGATCCAAATCGCTATGCTGGCTGTGCCAGTGGCACACTTAGGCGGCGCCGATGACTTGCCGACAGTCTTGCCAATGATTACGACCAATACCGCAAAAGCGTTAAATATCAAAGACTATGGAATCGCTGTTGGCAACCGCGCAGATTTGATTCTTTTAGATACCCAGAAAAAAGCCGATGTGCTGATCGATATTCCTGAACGTTTGATGGTCATCAAAAATGGCCGCATCACCGTGGAAGTCAAAAAAGAAGTGACGATCCACCGTTAACAACAGATCATGTTTTCTCAAGTAGTACGATTTATTCGTGCTACTTTTTTGTCGTAATATAGTCGAAATAAAAAAATCATTTTCTAGTCATTTGTTCTTTTTTCATCTATGATAGAAAGAAAACCGCTATCACGGAGAGTTCGTTTAAGAAAATCCTGTCAAAACTGTTTGACAACGCCATGATATCAATGGATTTGAGCAGAAACCACAGCAGGTCTGCGTTAAGGTAGGAGAAGGAGGCCAAGATGACGATTGGGGAAGCACTAAAGAACCATCGAGTCACACAGCAAATGAGCCAAGAAGAAGTAGCAACAAAAATTTTAGTGACCCGCACATCGATCTCAAATTGGGAAACCGGCAAGACGGTACCAGACAGTTTGAATTTATTGAAACTGAGTACCCTTTATGGGTGCAGTGTCGATGAGCTATTAAAAAAGGAGCGAGCAGGAATGAAAAAGAATTTTCGTACGATGACCTATGGTGCTGGATTGAAAGACGGAACGATGCGTTTGAAAATTGAGACTGATGCCAGCAAGTTTTTCCCACGAGGGGTTGAAGTCAAAGCATCCGTCGATTTAGAAACAGGAGAAGTGACCTTTTTTGTCGAGCAAGAGGATTTGAAAAAGCTGAAAGCAGCCACCGACGACAAATAATTTTTTTATACAGTTTTTTGCTAAATTTTGCTTGGACAAGAGAAAAAAAAGCGATGGATAAAAAAACACGATCCTAGCTGCGTCGTGTTTTTTTTTGTGGGATGAAAGAGGGATGAGGCAATCGATGGAAGCTGATTCTACTTTTTCTTTTCTGCTATTTTCAAGATTTGTAACGATTAAGGGTAAGCGAAAAGATGCAGAAGGCTATATACAATATATAGTGAATAGATCGATTTTTATCTAAATGAAGCACAATATGTAGTATTTACTTTTTTAAGAGATTGTGTAAAATAGCAGGTGTAGTGAAAAAGGAGCTGTTGTTTTTGAGAGTAACTGTATATTGCGGCACCCGTTTAGAAAATGCGGAAAAGTTGGCAAAGACCGCTCGTGCCATCGGCAATGCCTTAGCAAAAAATCACATCGAGTTGGTTTATTGCGGCCCTTTGGCTGGCTTGATGAGGGAGATCGTGAAAGGGGTCTTTGAAAAAGAAGGCGCAGTGACGGGGATCTATCCATCAGGTTCCTTTGCAGAAGATTTGCCGCCAATCATCACTGGATCAAGCACATACACCGAGTTCTATACGGATACGAGGGAGGAACAAACGCAACAATTGCTGGAAATGAGCGATGCCTACCTTGTATTACCTGGTGGATTTGGTACACTAGAGGAGTTGTCATCAGTATGCTCTTTTATGACTCTTGGGAAATTGCCAGTCAAGCCCATAGGTGTGTTAATGAACGAAGGCTTGAAGGATGGACTGAAGCCGCTGCTAACTATGTTTGAAGCTTCCAGCTTTGCTTGGGCTGAACTGTCGGAAACGCTCTTTGTCCTATCTGACGTTGAGACGTTGATCCAGCGATTGGCGGCGAAGGGTTCAAAAAAGGAGTGCTTGGCAGGATGAAGCATGTCTATTTAGCGGGACCGTTTTTTTCAAACGAACCAATCGCACGACTCAAGCAAGTAGAAAGCTGTTTAGCTGAAGACCCGCAGCCCTTGGCGGTCTATGCGCCGCGCTTGTATCAAGAAAGTTCATCTGAACCCTATACACCGGAATGGGCGAGAGAAGTTTTTGAAAAAGACATGCTGGAATTGACACGGGCCGACGTCGTCGTTGCCGTTTTGGATGACCATGAAGGGATCGCCGATCCGGTAACAGCCTTTGAAATCGGCGCAGCACACGTACGAAATAAACCAGTAATCGCTTTTCAGGAAAAAGCCGCGGCGGTCAATCTGATGTTGACGGAGTCGGTGCAAGCGTATTTGACTGATCTGGCGGCACGAACAGCGTATGATTTTGAAGCGATGGCGCACCGAGCCTTTGTCGGTGACTATATTTAATAAAGGATGATGAATGTGTTACTAATCGCAGGAACGATCGGGGCAGGAAAAAGCAGTTTGACTGATTTTTTATCGAAGGAAATGGCGTCGAAGCCTTTCTATGAAAACGTGGAGGACAACGATGTTCTGCCATTGTTTTATTCCAATCCAGAACGATACGCCTTTTTATTGCAGATTTTTTTCTTAAACAAAAGCTTTTTAGGGATGCGGGAAGCTTTGTCCAATGATGACAATGTCATTGACCGCTCCATCTATGAGGATAGCTTGATGTTTCATCTAAATGCGGATCTAGGTCGCATCGCACCGATGGAAGTCGAACAATACGATAACCTGTTGAACACGATGCTGCGGGAATTGGAAGAATCAGCGCCGTTGAAGCATCCAGATCTAATGGTTCATATCAAGGTTTCATTGGATACAATGATTGAACGGATCAACAAACGTGGTCGTTCCTATGAACAAATTGCCAACGATCCGACATTGTACGACTATTACAAAGAATTAAATCAGCGGTACGATGAATGGTATGAAAACTTTGACGTTTGTCCGAAAATGCAAATTGATGGGGATCAATTGGACTTTGTTGCCAATGAAGACAACCTCATGGTGATCCTCGAGATGATCCAAGAAAAACTGGCGGAAGTCCGTCAGACCCATGGCAAAGGCCACTATTGTACGGACAAAGCCATCGCAAAAGGTGATTTTTCTAAGAAAAACGCAGCTTCTGTGACAAGCTGACCCAGCAGTTGAGGACAGCTTAGGGAAAAAACAAGTGTCTTATCGACAATGGGAGGGAGCAAGGCGATGAATGTTGAACGATTTATTGAAGCGAGGAAACAGGCGGGCTTCTCGCAGCAAGAACTTTCGGAAGGAATCTGTACGCAAGCCACTTTGAGTAAATTTGAAAACAACGGTCAGGTACCGTCCCTCAAAATTTTGATCAAATTGTGTAATCGGATCGGCTTGCCATTGGTCGACTTGTTTTCTTCCATGAATGTCGCAACGACCAAAATCAAAGAAGAATTGGCAAAAGCCGAATTCTACTTGATCACGAGCGAGTATGAACAGTTGGCTGCATTGCTAAGTCAAATCGAAGTGAAGCTGATCGATGAACCAGCATTAAAAGCGCAATATGATTATTTAAAAGGCTTTGAAATGATTTTTAATGAAGCTGCGATTACCGATGTCTTGTTTCAATTCGATCAGTTATTGATGAATGAAACGGCGGAGGAATTGTTTGATCTCTTAGCGTATACTGGGATCGGTTTGGTGTATGCCAGAGAAGAAGAATGGGCAAAGGCTGAGTTTTATGTGACGAAGGTCTTTGAGAAAATTTATACCTATCCGATCAAAACGATCGAAGACACGTGGCGGGTGTTGAACATCGTCTTTCATTGCGGCGTCTTTTATGCGAAAGTCGATGATTTGGAAACTAGTGATACCTTGTTGAATTATGTGTTGGCGATTTGTTCCGACAATCATTTGACCTACTACTTGGCTCGCGCGGCAGCCCAACTGACCGAAAATGCCATTCGTGAACAACAGCCGAAAGAAACAATTTTGGAAATGTTACACGATGCACGAGCGTATGCCAAAATCAATAAAAATGTAAAATTATTGGCGCATTTAAAAGCGGTCGAAGAAACGATTGATTAAAAATATATTTTCGACAAAAAAGTTTTGTTGCGCAAATGCTTGATAACTAGCAGTCCTTTCGACGAAGGGACTGCTTTTTTGAATTTTCTTTATATAAAAAAATATATAATCGTGTTGACAAAAAAATATATCGGGAGTATTCTTTAATTGTGAAAAAACTAACATAATTTGAGGTATATCGTTTTTAGGAGAAGGGATTTTATGAAGACAGCAGTGAGAGAAGCCGCTCGCGCGATTCAGCGGATGGGCACGTCCATTGAGTTAAAAGTTGCTCATACAAAACCAGAAAGTGTACTGGACGAGCTGGAGACCCAACTGAAAGTATACGACCATCGCTTTAGTGCCAATGATCCGCGATCGGAATTGAATCAGCTGAATCAGTTAGCAGGACAAAAGGGGCTTGTGCTTGATCCAGAATTGTACCAGCTGATCGAAATCGGCAAACATCATAGCTGTGCTCCCCACAGTCAGCTGAATATTGCCATCGGTCCACTGGTCCAAGCATGGCGCATCGGGTTTGAAGATGCCCGCATCGTATCAAAGACGCAGGTCAAAGAATTGCTTGCGCTAACAGACCCGCAACAGATCCAATTGGCAGCAGGCAAGGTTTTTTTGAAAAAAGCTGGAATGAGGATCGACCTCGGAGCATTAGCAAAAGGCTACATCGCTGATAAGTTACGCACCCATTGCCAAGCCCGTGGAGCAGCGTATGGATTGATCAACTTAGGCGGAAATATTGTCTGTTTCGGCGCTGCACCAAATCATTCGGACGGGCATTGGCGGATCGGGATCCGAGATCCCAAAGGCGGTCGGGCAGACACCTTGGGCATTCTGCCAATCAAGGACCAAACCGTCGTCACTTCGGGGATCTATGAGCGGGTCTTGACCACCGCTGAAGGAACGTATCATCATTTGATTGATCCTCAGAGTGGCTTTCCCATCGAATGTGGGTATTTGAGCATCACGATCGTTGCAGCGACATCGTTACTGGGGGAAATCTGGACTTCGCGCTTGTTTGGCAAGCCCATTCCAGTTGTTTTGCAAGAGATTCAGCAGCAGCCAGAAATCGAAGGAATCATCGTAACCAAAGAAAATGAAGTCATTGCCTCTAAAGGCATTCAGGCAAGACTTTTAAGATAGCCCAACCAGAAAGGAAGAGACAGGATGAAATTTATCGGATTCGTAGGAACCAATGCCACTCGTTCCACCAATCGCACGTTGTTGCAATTTATGAAAAAAATGTTTGCCAATGAGGCAGAGATCGAACTAGTCGAGATCAAAGATCTTCCAATGTTCAACAAACCAGAATCAAAGGAGTTGCCCGTACAAGTAACCCAGCTTGCCGAAAAAATCGCGGCAGCAGACGGTGTGATCATCAGTACACCAGAATACGATCATGCCGTACCCGCAGCGTTGATCAATGCCCTGAACTGGTTGTCCTATGGAATTTTCCCTTTTGTTGACAAGCCAGTGATGATCACTGGTGCTTCTTATGGGACGTTAGGTTCTTCTCGTGCCCAAGCCCATCTAAGACAGATTCTGGATTCTCCAGAGTTAAAAGCACGGATCATGCCTAGCTCTGAATTTCTCTTAGGTCATTCGCTGCAAGCGTTTGACGAGCAAGGCAACTTGATCGATGAAGAGCAGACCCAAAAACTGCAAGGACTGTTCAACGATTTTCTTTTATTTGTAAAAATTACCAGCCAGTTGCAGCACGCCCATGCCGCCAATCAAAAAGAAGCTGCTGAATTTTCATGGGAAACCATCTAACCGCAAAAGATAGGAGCGTAAAGACAATGAAATTGATCGGAATCGTCGGATCAGCCGCTGAAGTCTCCACCAATCGTCAGCTGCTGAACTTTATCAAAAAGCAATACAAAAAGGAATTCACGTTAGAACTTGTAGAGATCAAAGACTTTCCTCTCTTTAATCAAGAGGAAGATCAAACCCAAAGCCCAGCCATCCAGCGTTTGAATCGGCAATTATTGATGGCAGACGGTGTGATCATTGCTACACCAGAGCACAACCATACCGTGACGGCAGGACTGAAAAGCTTGCTAGAATGGCTTTCATTCAAGATCCATTCTCTGGAAAACAAACCAGTAATGATCGTGGGTGCCTCTTACTATGATCAAGGAACTTCAAGGGCCCAGCTACATCTGCGCCAAATTTTGGACGCACCGGGAGTCAATGCTTTAGTGATGCCAGGGAATGAGTTTTTGTTGGGCAAAGCCAAAGAAGCTTTCGATGAAGCGGGTGATTTGATCGATGCCCGAACGGTTGCTTTTTTAGATGCGACGATCAACAGCTTCTTGCAATTTATCAAAGTCGTTTCTGCCTTAGCGGGTCCCAAACAATTGCCGCCCGAAGACCTCTACGCCACAGGGAAAATCGCAACCACCGTGGAAGGAGTGGATATGTATGATGATCAATGGCTGGAAAAAGCCGCTGAAGCAGTCGGTGCCGTTTCTGGCAATACCTACGTCAAACTAAATCGCGGCTTGCTGACAGTCGATCAGATTAATTACTTCTTAGATTCGATGCCGATGGAATTGACATTTGCCGATAGCAACAACCAATTCTTGTATTACAATCTGCGGGAAGAAGCCCAAAATATGCTGGCAGCACGTGTGCCAGGACAAGTCGGCAATCCATTAGCAAAATGCCATCCTGAAAAATCCTTCAAAAATGTTGAGTGGGTGATCCAACAGCTGCGCAGTGGGGCAACCGACGCGGTTCGGGTCCATGTGCCGAAACAGGTGCCAGAAAAATACATCGTCCACAATTATCAAGCGATGCACGATGAAAACGGCGAATATGCGGGGATCAACGAATACATCCTTGATTTCAAGCCAATCATCGAATGGTATTTGCAACAAACCGGTCAAAAACTTGTCGGCAATGAAGACGCCATTTCCAGTGCTTCTGTGCGCCAAGAACCGACCGATGCGGTCACTAGTGCCAGCACTCATGACGCACCTGCAGCAGATGCGGTCACCAGTGCTTCAGTGAAATAAGGGTTGTCTAAAGGGAGAAAAGGAATCGCTAGAAGCATTCGCTTGCAATCAGTTGCCAAGCGAATGCTTCTCTTTTTGCTGCTTTTTCATGAATGAACGGTTTTCTATGAGCGATTGAATTGATCAAGGACATCGTTGCGAGGATTTCACAAAGTTTCTGAAAAAAATTTGCATATTCATCTTTTGCTTCGTATACTAGTTTAGGACGTTGCTTATAAAACGGCTGTATCATCGTACATATTTTTTGATAGGAGGAATTGCATGAAAGACAAACGAAAAGTCTTGCGTCCGTTAGGATCAGGGTTTGCGATGGCGGTTCCTTTGTTTATAGGGATCCTCGTTCAGGACCCTTTGATAAGTTCTGTGGGGGCGATGGGGGCTTTTTCCTACTTGGCTTTTCAACATCGGACCCTTTTTTATAATCTGCGCGCCATTTTGACCCACGGCGCTGCGCTGCTGCTGGCATTTATTTTAGGCGCTGGGACAGCACTGATTCCTTGGAGCGCACCTTTTATCATCGGTGCGTTATCGTTTTCTGCGTTTTTGTTGTCAAAAGTGATGCGGATCCCCAAGCCCGATTATTTCTTCGTGTTGATGCTTTATGCCACCGGCTTTAATTTTCACGCAGCGCACCTTGGAGAGATCTTGCACCACAGTTCCTATTTGCTTTATGGCATCGCAGGCTCGCTGCTTGCTGGACTGGTGATTTCTTTGGCTGAACAGCTGCCGTTGAAAGAAGAAAAAACGGCCTTTCAACAACTGAGCTTGCACGAGAAATATTCGCTAGCATTATCTCAGCAACCAGAAATGGTCATCAAGGCGCTGCACTTTTCTTTGATATTGTTCATTGCGACCTACATTGCCTATCTGTTGCGGGACAGCAACGGCTATTGGATCTTGATTTCTGCTGCTGCCGTCTTGGCAGGAGAACATATGGAAAAAATCAAAAATCGCACGATTGGTAGGGTACTGGGAGGAATCGTGGGGCTGCTGCTGGGTTTCTTATTGATGTCCTTGCATATGCCCCTTGAAGCGATCGCAGTGGTATTGATCATTCTAAACATATTGACGGAGTTTTTTATGCCAGTCAATTATACCGTTGCTAATTTTTTTACCAATCCGCAAGTCCTGCTGTTAATGACCATCGGTACTAGTTTTACGCCGCTGAAATTGATCCCATTGCGTTTTTCAGGGGCATTGATCGGCAGTGTGCTGGCAATGCTGTTGATCTTTCTAATGGATTGGGCAGTAAAGCAAATGGAGCAAGCGCTGGGAAGTAAGCCAGAAGACACGACGGATCAAACACAATAGAATGCACCATCATCGATAAGCAAGAGCTGTAGCTCTTGCTTTTTTTTGCCTTTGATCCTCTATCTAAACGTTATCTCCATCGGATAGGAAAAATAAGGGAAATATGAAATAATCGAGCAAAGGTTCCTATTTTGAAATAGAAGCGTTTACATTTTTGCAAACTAAAGTGGCAGAAACATCTACTTTTTTTGTTGTAAGCGAAATCATATACTCAAATCAGAGAAGGAGAGAAAGTTGTGAAAAAACGAATCGTAGATGTTTTGCATCGCCTGTTGGTGACTGATTATCCACTATCCATTGAGCAACTGGCAGAAGAGACCGCAGCCAGTGGGCGGACGATCCGCAATGATTTGAATGAGATCAACACGTTTCTTGCTGACTTACACATCGGACCGATCCAAACCCTTCGAGGAAAGGGCATCCTTTTGAAACTGACCTCGAAACAGCAAGCCATCGTTTGGCAGGCATTACACGCACAACAGTCGGAATATATGACCCGTGAAGAGCGTCGTTTTGATCTGCTGCTGCATCTGACCTTTTCAAAAGAGATCCTGGTGTTGAATAAAAAAGAAGAAGCGTACCAGATATCAAAAAGCAGCATGGATGAAGACATGCGCCGTTTGCGGGCGGACATCAATAAATATGGCATTGAGATCATCAGCCTAGGAAAAAAAGGACTGCGGTTGAATGGATCGGAACGAGCGATTCGGACGATGATTTTTGACATCATCAATCAGCGGATCGGTAGGTTGCCACTTGATAAACAGACCCCAGATTTAGTCTTTACGAAATTGCTTTATCGCTATTTGCCGCAAAAAGAAATCAAACAGATCCAACTAGTGATGCAAGCAGTGTTGCCGCCAAATCAAAATGAGTTGTATAGCAGCCAAATTTTATTGTTTACCGCCATTTGGCTGATGCGTATCAGAATGAAGGAATTTATCACTCGCATGAACTGGTCTACTTCCAGCAATCAGCTCCAAGGGTCAGCCTATATCCAGGCGATCGCTGAAACCTTTTCGATTGAGCCACCAGAAATCGAAGTCAACTATCTTTCTTTCATCATCGAATCACTGAATTTTAAAGATTTGTCCAATTCCATCGAATGGGCGCATGCGCAACTCTTGTCGCTGCAGCTGATCCAATTTGTGGAATGCCAAACCAAGATCCCTTTTAGTAAAAAGGAAGAAGAGTTGTTAGAGGGATTGTATAAACATATGGCAGCGCTGATCGTTCGAGCCAAGAGCGGTATTCAAGTACCCAATCCGATCAAAGAGACCGTTCGCAAAAATTATGGACAAATCTACCAAGCCGTCAAGGGGTTCGCTCCTACGATCGAAGAGATCGTCGGTCAACCACTATCGGAAGATGAACTGACATTTCTCGTGATCCATTTTTCTACAGCCCTAAGTTCATTGAACCACGAGATTATTACGATCTATAAGGCGGTCGTCGTCTGTAACCATGGAATGGCAACCGGCAATCTGCTGGCAGCCAGCCTCAAGGAGAAGTTTCCAGAAGTAGAAGTTGCGGCAGTCTTGAATTCACAAGAAGTCAATTTGATCACGAAATTCGATGTGGATCTGGTTTTTTCAACCTATGAGATCGATTATCGAGAAAAGCCGGTATTACTGATCCCACCGATCATCAATGAAGAAAATCACCAAGTGATCCGCCGTTTCTTAAAAAACAATGAACAATTCAAGCGGATCGCCTTTGACCAAAAAAATGCCACGCTGTTCTTCAATCAATTGCTTACAGTCATTGAAGAAAGCGGTGGGACGGTCGATGCTGCCGCCTATCGCAAATTGACACACTTGTTTGAACAAAATCAATTAGCCATTAATGCAAGGGAGATTCAGCCAATGTTAAAAGATGTTTTATCCGCTAGTCATATTCAATTAAATGTTCCTGTTCAAAATTGGGAAGAAGCCATTGAACGCTCGGCGCAGCCACTATTAAAAGAACAGATCATCGAAAAACACTATATCGAGGCAATGGTTGCTGCGGTGAAGGAATACGGTCCTTATATCGTCATTGGTAAACATTTGGCGCTGGCGCATGCCCGACCAGAAGATGGCGCCCAGCAGTTGGGTGTGAGTGTCCTCACCTTGGTGCCGCCAGTCGCATTTGGGAACCCAGAAATGGACCCTGTCAAAATCATTTTTTGCTTGGCTGCGGTGGACTCTTACTCTCATCTTGCCATCATGAAGGAATTGATCGAATTGATCAATGATGAAAAAAAAGTCACGCAGTTGCTGGCTTGTTCCACGATTGAAGCTTTTCAATCATTGCTATTTTCATAAAAAACAAGAAAAGGGGAAAAAATCATGAACAAATTATCGATCTTATTCGTATGCGGTGCAGGTCTTGGCAGCAGCTTTGCGGCTCAGATGTCAACAGAAGATGTCTTAACGAAATTAGGAGTGGAGGCGAAATTGGATCATGTCGATATCTCATCAGCGGTATCAATGAAACCAGACATCATCATTACGGCAGAGAATTTCCGAACGCAATTTGAAAAGTTTGCCTTGGACCCGACAACCGCAATCATTTATTTACGCAACATCGTTTCAAAACCAGAAATCGAAGAAAAAATCACCCCGGTATTAACGGAAAAAGGTGCACTGTAAGGAAGAGGCATGACGAAGGGAGTTTGAAAAAATGGGCATCATCAATTTTATCATTGATAATATTTTAACGCAGGCATCGATCACGATCGCTTTGATCGCGATGTTAGGGCTGCTGCTTCAGAAAAAGTCAGCAGGTCAAGTCATTTCAGGAAGTTTGAAGACGCTATTGGGCTTCCAGGTTTTAAGCGCTGGTTCTAGCATCATCGTCGGTAGTTTGACCTATTTCGGCGAGATTTTCACAGAAGGATTCGACATGCAAGGCATAATTCCTTCCATCGAAGCCATCAACGGGCAAGCGATGAATGAGTTGGGCTTGGGTCGGGACATAGCGCTGACATTTTTAGCTATCTTTGTTTTTAATATTTTATTGGCACGCTTTACAAAATGGAAATATATTTTCTTAACGGGTCAAGCCATTTTATGGATGGCGACCATGACGACGGTCTTTGGCTATTTCGCTGGTTTACGCGGCGTTGTCTTGATTCTTGTCGGTGGGGTGATTGGGGCGATCTTTGCCGTAGCGATGCCAGCGATGGCTCAGCCCATCATCCGCAAAGTCACTGGGTCAGACGACATTGCTCTCGGACATTTCTGTACGATCGGCTACCTCTTTGAAGCAGGCGTTGCCTATCTGTTTGGAGAAAGAGGCGAGAAGAAAAAATCGATCGAAGACATCAAACTGCCACGTTCTTTTGAATTTTTACAAGATACCTATCTTTCTGTCATGGTCGTGATGGTTCCACTGTATATCGTGACGGTCTTGTTTGCTGGAGAAACCTTTGCTTCTACGCTCTCTGGTGATCAAAATTACATCATGCATGCCTTCTTACAAGCCATTCAATTCGTGGTTGGGGTCTATGTTTTGTTAGCAGGCGTTCGGTTGCTCTTAGGCGAGATCGTCCCTGCGTTTCGTGGGATCGCCATGAAATTGGTGCCTGATGCAAAACCAGCACTCGATTGCCCAGTGTTCTTCCCATATAGCCCCAATGCAGTTATTTTAGGCTTCATTACTACAACGATTGGGACAGTCATCGCCATGTTCGTTTTACCAGTCTTTGGCTTGGCGATGATCTTGCCGGGGATGCTGACGAACTTCTTTGCAGGCGGTACCGCTGGGATCTTCGGCAATGCGGTCGGTGGACGTCGAGGGGCGATCATCGGAGGGATCTTTCACGGCTTCTTCATTACGTTACTGCCAGCCCTACTTGTAACGATCTTCAATCAAATGGGCTTTGTTAACGCTACGGCAACTGATGTGGATACCGTCACGGCAGCCTTGCTATATGCTTGGATCATCAGTCCCTTATTGAAAAACTTTTAATCGCTAGGAGGAAGACGCATGTTCTCTTTTTTCAAAAAAGAAAAAAAGCCCACAGAAACACCAGCGGTTCCTTTGATCGCTGAAGAAAGCCAAGAGGCAGAAGCGCTTATTGCAAATCTAGAAAGTCAGTTGCAAGCAGAAACCGACATCGACGAACAAGCAAAATTGTATGAAGCGTTAGGCTTAGCGCAGGCAAAACTTTCCCGCACAGAAGAAGCGATCGACGCATTGGAAAAAAGCTTGCAGGCGAAAAAATCGATCGGGGACGGCTACAAAAAACTGATGTCCCTTTACAATGCTCAGCGTGCCGCCGCCGCACGAAACGGCGACGATGCAAAGATCGACTATTACATGGACAAAATGGAAGAAATGCGGCAAATCGCCAAACAACTTACGATCAGCGGCAATTAAACTAGACGAGGTGGAATCAAGGATGTATACAACATTAAAAGAAGTAACGAAAACAGCAGAAGCATTGAATTTTACAGTGGGGGCTTTTAATACCCATAATTTAGAAATGCTGCCAAGTATGCTGCGGGCAGCCAAAGAGATGGGGGCACCCATCATCATTCAAACAAGTATCGATACAGCGAAATACATTGGCTATGATGTCTTGGTCAATGTCGTCAAAACGATTGCCGATCACGAGCTAGTGGACGCTGTCTTGCATTTGGACCATGCCAGAGATTTCGATGAGATCAAAGCAGCGATTGATAGCGGCTATAGCTCGGTGATGTATGATGGCTCGCATTTGCCCTTCAAAGAAAACATTTTGAAAACGCGCGCAGTCGTAGAATACGCCCATGCCCATGGGGTGTCCGTCGAAGGAGAACTAGGAACGATCGGCGGCACAGAAGAAGGCATTCATGTGGAAGAAGACGATAAAGTCTTCACACGCCCAGAAAATGCGGTAGAATTTGTCGCTGCTACTGGCGTCGATGCGCTAGCCATCGCTATCGGAACCAATCACGGCCAATTCCGTTCCAAAACCGAAGTGAATGTTGAGTTATTGAAGGAGATCCATGCAGTCGTCGACGTGCCGCTAGTCATTCATGGAGGAACTGGCGTCAAAGAAGAAGATTATCCCGAATTGATCAATAACGGCATTCGTAAGTTTAATGTAGGTACTGAATTGTTGGTGAACTGGACGAAGATTGCGAAAGAAAATTTTGGGGCAACGGAAGTCAACAAATCTTTGCGCCACAACGTGATCCCATCCAATGAAGCCATCAAAGAAATCGTCAAGCATAAGATCGGCCTTTTCATGAATACGAAAGCGCCGACTGCGATCGGCAAATAGATGGTACGCAAAAAGATGCTTGTTTTATTGGCAGGCAGCCCTGGAACTGGAAAAAGTTATTTACTGGATCTGTTGAAGACACGTTTTCCTGATCTTTTCGCTCTTACGCCAGATGAAATCAAAGAGTGCTATGCCGAATCCCTCGGCTTTGATTCATTGGCAGAAAAAGCCCAGATCGAAAAGCAGTATGTTTGGCCTTTTTACTATCAGGCATTGGGCTTGTACATGTCTTTAGGAAAACGCTTGGTGGTCTCGGAATACCCTTTTAGTGAAAAACAGAAGCCATTGCTAACTTTTCTCGCCCAAAGCTATGGTTATGAGTGCTTGACCATTCGCTTGACTGCTTCTTTTGAAACCTTATGGGAAAGACGCTTCTTACGTGATCGAGCGGATGACCGTCATTTAAGTTTCATCATGGAACGGTACCATTACGGGGATGTACTGGAAGATAGACAAGCTGCAACCAACCATATAACCAAAGAAGCGTTTCGGCAAATCATCACTGATCGCCGTTACGATGACTTTCAGTTAGGAGCGCTTATCGAAGTCAATGTGGAAGATTACGAGCAAGTGGATTATCGCCCGTTGATCGAGAGAATCGCTGAACAACTCAATGACTTAAATTGAAGAAAAACAGGCGCTACACCTGAAAAGGGCAGCGCCTGTTTTTTTAGTCTAAGCCCAAAAATTTCGAAGTTCCTTGGTTTTGGACTTGGAGGATTTCGGCTAATACTTTGGCATCAAATTGCCCCTCTTTATTGGCAGAATAGACATTGACCTTGAGCTGGTAGTCGGGCAAAGCATAGTTTTCAAGACTTGCTTCAAGCTGCGCGACCGCTTGTTTCGAGAGTGGTTCACCGACGAGTTTTAATTCAAGGGATTGTTTCTGCTCATTAAGTGTTTGCTCCAGCAAATAATGTTCCCCCAGTTTGGCTTCTACAAAACGCTTGGCATGGTATTCCACGATGGTCGTTTGGATCGTCGTATAAACGAAGAAACTCCCAATGATCGTGATCGGTAAGGCAACCACGGCAAACTTCCACCATTTTTGGTGACGGAAATCCCCATACTGCAACAGCCAGATGGTAATGAACAAGGAAAAACAAATCAAAAAGGAATTGGTGAAAAAGAGTTGAGCAGATTCCCATGAAATCGAATAGTCTTTGATCGACAGCCCATAACCCGTTACACAAAGCGGCAAAATCAGGGACGTCCCGATGGAGACGCCGATAATAACATCGTTGTCGCGGCCCCTGACTTTGGCAAAAGCCAGTGCGGAACCACCGATCAATGCGACGCAAATATCCCAAATCGTCGCAGACGTTTGGGTGATGATCTCAGGTGTTGTGTCTTTGACAGGCGTGAGTAAGAAAAAGGCGAATGAGATGATAAGTACGATGATGACTTGGATGCTAAAGACCAGCAGCCCTTTTTTGACTAAGCGCAAGTGGGAAAGACCTAAACCAAAGCCGATCCCGTTGATCCCATTTAAAAGTGGCGAAATCAACATCGCCCCGATAATCGTTGTCGTAGAGTTGTAGTTCAAACCAATCGAAGCAATCAGCGTTGCACAAACTAAAAGTGCATAGACGAGCATCGTTTGGTCCATATCTTTTTGAATTTTTCCAATCAATTGTTCTTTGGAAACTAAATCAGGCGTTAAGTTCACATTCATCATCCTTTCTGAGAAAAATCGTTCGGCTCTTTTCATTGTCCCTTAAATCGGCTGATTTTACAAAAATCTGCGTTTATCAGGCGATGGCAGCAACGAGAATTCAATGATTGGGTTGCCAATCTTTTGCAAAACCGCCGATTTCCTCTAGAATAAGAAGCATATCAGATAAATGGAAAAGGTGGGGAATGGATGAAAGATTATTTTGCGCAATACAAACGCCTGTTATCGATCGCTGAAGCAGGTTTGTACTATGGCAAAGATGTCTACGATAAGGAACGTTACCAAGAGATCAAAGAGTTGGCATTGCATTTGATGAGTACCGTCGTGGATCAAGACGCAGCTGCGTTGACTCTTTTAACAGAAAAAAATGAGGGCTATCCTACGCCCAAAGTCGATGTACGAGCATTGATCCAAAAAGACGAAAAAATCTTGCTGGTGGAAGACAGCCTGACGAAAGAATGGTCACTGCCAGGAGGCTATGCAGAAATTGGCTTGACGCCACGGGAAAACATCAAAAAAGAAGTGCTGGAAGAAACTGGCTTACTCGTTGAGGTCAAGGAGCTGCGAGCAATTTTTGATACGAATCTAAGACCAGACATTCCGCAAGTGTTTCAATACTATAAGCTGGTCTTTGTCTGTGATGTTTTGGCAGGGGACTTCATCAAAAACAGTGAAACCTCCAACAGCGATTACTTTTCGTTGAAGGAGCTGCCGAAGCTTTCCATCAAGCGCACCACCAAGGAACAACTGGAGCAATTGGTGAATGAGAAGTCGTTACACGTTGATTAAAAACAGCTAAGGGTAAGATGTTGGAAAAAGCGTTTTATTGGTTTTTTTAACTGGATAATATTTACTTGCAGATAAAGTTGGTTTATGATTGATTTCGTCGTTTTCATTATAAAAAATCAAGCAATGGCGATACCTTTGCTTGATTGCTGGAGGAGTAAAAATGAAGAATCAAATCAATTCCTTTTTTGGGCTGGATGCCTTACAAACAACGGTTAAACGAGAAATCTTAGCTGGTTTTACCACCTTTATCTCGATGGCCTATATTTTATTCGTCAATCCAACGGTCCTTGGGGCATCTGGGATGGACGAAGGTGCCGTCTTTACGGCAACGGCGTTAGCCAGCGCATTGGGCTGTATCTTGATGGGAGTTTTAGCAAAATACCCGATCGCTACGGCACCCGCATTAGGGATCAACGCCTTCTTTTCTTATTCAGTCTGTATTGGAATGGGGGTTCCATGGCAAACAGCATTAGCGGGTGTGTTTGTGGCATCACTGATTTTCATCGTGATCACGATCTTCAAATTACGGGAGCTGATCATTGATGCGATTCCTGCTGATTTAAAATATGCCATCTCTGGTGGGATCGGTCTGTTCATCGCCTTTTTGGGATTGAGCGAAGGTGGGATCATCGTTTCCGATGATTCGACCCTTGTGGCACTAGGGTCATTGAGTGTCGGTACGACGTGGCTGACGATTTTTGGTTTAGTGATCACTGCCGTCTTGATGGTTCGCAGAGTTCCTGGTGGAATTTTTATCGGGATGGCCGCAACAACTGTTTTAGGTCTTTTGACTGGCTTGATCCAAGCACCATCCAGTATCGTTTCTGCTGCACCGAGTATTTCTTCCACATTCTTAGTGGCGCTAAACCATGTAGGAGACATCAACTCCCTGCAAATGTGGGTCGTAGTACTGACTTTCTTACTCGTCACTTTCTTTGATACGGCAGGCACCTTGGTGGGACTTGCCAATCAAGCGGGCTTTATGAAAGACAACAAAATGCCGCGGGTCGGCAAAGCACTTGCTTCTGACTCCACCGCCATGCTCGCTGGTTCTTTATTAGGGACCTCACCAGTAGGCGCATATGTCGAATCCTCCGCTGGGATCGCCGTGGGCGGTCGCTCTGGCTTGACTGCCGTGACGACTGGAATTTTCTTCTTGTTCGGCTTGTTCTTTTCACCATTGCTATCCGTTGTTACTTCCCAAGTGACGGCACCAGCACTGATCGTCGTAGGCGTGCTGATGGCACAATCGCTACGAGAAATCAAATGGCACGAAATGGAAATCGCAATCCCAGCCTTCTTGATTCTACTAGGCATGCCGTTGACCTATAGCATCTCCGATGGGATCGCCTTGGGTTTCATCTTTTACCCAATCACCATGTTAGCAGCCAAACGCGGCAAAGAAGTCTCACCAATCATGTACGGCTTGTTCTTTGTCTTTCTTGGGTTTATGTGGATTTTGAATGTGTGAGAGAGACGTTTTAATGTAAACTTAGGATAGGATTTCAACTAATAAAAAACCAGTTAAGCGTGGCTTAGCTGGTTTTTATTATATGTCGCTTGCTATAAAAATGTTCAGAATTGAATAACGGTTAAATATCTAAGCCAGGACGTCTTTTTTTGAATTTCCTTTCCAGCCGAAGGGGCAAAGTCGATCCAAGCGATAGTCGCTTTTTGGAAATGTATGTTTGAACATTAGTTACTAAAAAATCATTCTCCCTTCAGATGAAAGGTCTTCCCACGCATCTTTTTCATAAAACTCTGATTCCACTCCACCATTAAAAGGATCTTCAATTTTAGGAACAAGAATGATCGTCCCATCCTCTGGGTAGACAACAATATATTCTTGGTTTTCAGGCGGATTTTTTCCGTTATCAGAAGGAAGCGTAACGACGATGGAATTGCCTTGTAGGCTTGATTTAGTAATAAGCATAGTATCACCTCTTAGAGATAGTAACCCTTGCAATACTATGGAAGGAGAAGACAACAGTGAGATTTAATGTATTTTGAACACATCAAAAGTTCAAAACGCACTTTACATAAGATAGATAAGAAACCGCAATGAAATATTGTTTGAAAAGATGGATGAACATCTCAGAAAAATAGATGTTAGATTTTAGCAGAATTACGAAGTTTTTTAGATGGATCATTTATGGCATACCAAGGACCAGGGGATTAAAGCAACGAAAAAGTGAAGCTTCATTCCAAAACCGCCCAACCCAACAATTTTCACGCAAAACCTGCGCTTTTCTTTCAGTTATTGTTATAATAAAAGAAAACGCAAAGGTGGGAAATCATGACAACGATCAAGGACATTGCTGAAAAGGCGGGAGTAGCGAAAAGTACGGTTTCCCGCTATCTGAACAATGGTTATATCAGTGAAGAAAAGCGCAAAAAAATTGATCAGATCATTGCTGAAACTGGCTATCGCCCCAATACATTTGCTCGTTCGCTGAAAGCCCAAGACACGAAATTGCTGGGCGTGATCATTCCTCGACTGAATTCACCATCGACAAATGATGTGTTGAAAGGGATCGATACGACGGCACGGGAAAACGGCTATCAAATGCTGATCACCAACTCTGATCAAAGCGATGAACGGGAATTAGAAAATATCGAAATGCTAGTCAAACAAAAAGTAGCAGGGATGATCCTGTTTGCGCGCAAAATCACGCCGCAGCTACAAGCGGTGCTGGCAGAGGTTCCTATGCCTGTTTTATTGTTAGGCCAACAGTTAGCTGGCATTCATTCCATCGTCCATGAAGATTATCAAGCTGGCAAAACCATGGCAGAATATGCAGTCAGCGCTGGCCACCGACGTTATTTATTTGTTGGTGTCAGCGAAAATGATTATGCGGTAGGTGTCTTGCGGAAAAAAGGATTTCTTGATGTCTTGGCACAAACGCCCAACGTCAAAGTCGACTTTATCGAAACGTCCTTTTCAAGAAGAGAAACGTACCAAAAAGCCCTTATGTTCTTGAAAGATCAATCGGCAACGTACATCGCCTGTGCTACCGACAATATTGCTGTTGCTGTATTGAAAGCCGCCCATGAACTAGGGTATCAAGTGCCGCAAGACTTTTCCTTGAACGGATTTGGCGGCTATGATTCGACGGATTATGTCTATCCGACCATCACAACGACCCAATATCCCTATGTCCAATTAGGCATCGATGCCGTCTTAACGATCCAAAAACTGACACAAGGGGAAGAGGTTCCTGAGGTGATCGAATTACCGAATCAATTAGTGGTCAAACAGTCGACTACCAAGCGTGACAAGCAGGAGCAATAAAGCAAACATTTTTAGAGAAAACAGGACGTCCAGTTGCGGCGTTCTGTTTTTTTATTTTCTTTGCTTGCAATTGCAAACGGTTTCTGTTAATCTACAAATGTAGAACCGGTTCCACAAATGGACCGACGATCAAAGGAGTGGGAAAAATGAAGGAACAAAAAACGATCGACCATGTGTTAGAAGCTGTTGGCGGCAAAGAAAATGTCAAAAACTTTGAACACTGTGCCACACGTTTGCGCTTGATTTTGAAAGACGATCAGTTAGTAGATAAAGACAAAGCGGAAGCAGTTGAGGGCAGCAAGGGCTATTTTTTCAACACGGGACAGCATCAGTTCATTTTTGGAACAGGAAAAGTCAATGAAGTTTATCAAGCCTTCGCAGCAGAAATGGGCAATGACGCCTCCGGTGATAAAGCTGGCTTCAAAGATGATGTCTATTCGAATCTGTCACCCGTCCAAAAAGTTGTCCGCACGTTGTCAGATGTCTTGGTGCCATTGATTCCAGCTTTGGTAACTACGGGGCTTTTGATGGGGATTCGGGGATTATTGACCGAGTTGGGGGTCACTTATAGTGCTGACTGGTTAGCTATGTTTGAAATGTTAACGGATACAGCGTTTGCCTTTTTACCTGTTTTGATCGCCTATAGTGCGACGAAAAAATTCGGCGGTAATCCGATCATCGGGATCGTGGTAGGATTGATGATGGTGGCACCGCAATTGCCGAACGCTTGGGCAGTTGCCAGCGGGGATGCAGAGCCATTGCACTTATTCGGTTTATCGATCTCTGGGTATCAAGGGTCGATTTTTCCAGCAATTATTGTCGGGATCTTAGTTTCTAAGCTAGAAAAATGGTTCCGTAAATTTGTTCCGCAAATGATGGACTTGATCGTGACACCATTCTTAACGATTGTCATTACTTTAGGTTTGATTTTGTTTGCGTTAGGACCAATCTTGCAAGTAGCTGAAAGAGCAGTCATCAACAGTATCGTTTACTTGGTGCAAGCACCATTGGGCATCGGTTATATCATTTACGGAGGGGTTCAGCAAGTGATCGTAATCACTGGATTGCACCATTCGTTAAGTATTATTGAGTTAGGGTTATTGAATACGACAGGCGAAAACGTCCTACAAGTCTTAGGTACAGCAAGTATGGCGGGACAATTTGGGGCTGCGATTGCTGCGGCATTTATTTATAAAAACAAAGTCAAACGCTCAAATGCCATCAGTGCGGCGGTTCCAACCTTATTTGGGATCACTGAACCTTTACTATTTGGGGTCAACTTACGCTCGATGCGGATTTTTGGCGCAGGCATGCTGGGGGGCGCAGTCGGCGGGTTTGCGACGTATGTCTTCCAATTAGCTGCTACTGGGATGGGCATCACTTTTATTCCAGGTCTATTGTTGTATACTGGAGATTTCGATGCCATGCTGAAATACGTTGTCGTGATTTTGATTGCCTTTGGTGTCGGTTTTGCTGGTGTCCAATTGCAGCGCAAACCGCTAGTCAAAGAGTTGAACCAATAAATAATCCCTTGCTGCTCATCGGCAAGAGAAAAGAGGTACCACATTGTTAACGAAGGAATACTGGGCACAGCTTGCCCAAACCCAAAGCGAATTAGCAGAAAAAATCAGTGCTGATGCGTGGCGCTTGAACTATCATTTGATGCCAGAAACAGGATGGATGAACGACCCGAACGGTCTTTGCCAATTCAAAGGCGTGGTTCATTTTTACCATCAATATGTACCGCAAACGCCCCATGGCGGGGAACCACCCCACTGGGGACACAAAACGTCGACGGATTATGTCACGTTTCAAGAAGAAGCGCTGTTTCTTTCTCCCGAACACGACTATGACAAAGACGGGGTCTACTCGGGCTCTGCCTTTATCGAGAATGACGCGATCCATTTCTTCTATACTGGGAATGTCAAACATCCTGGTGATCATGACTATACCTTTAGTGGACGAGAACAAAACACGGTCCATGTAATCAGCAAAGACGGCTATACCGTCGAAAAGCAAGAAGTCGTGATTCCTCATGAGGACTACCCTGAGGGATTTACCGATCATATTCGTGACCCAAAGGTTTTTGCCCACGAAGATAACTACTATATGCTGCTAGGCGCGCGTACGTTGGAAAACGAAGGCAAAATTTTGATTTATGAATCGACGGATTTAAATGAATGGACCTATCGAGGAATCTTTTTCGGTGAGGACTATGCTCTAGGCTACATGTGGGAATGCCCAGACTACTTCCATTTAGATGGCAAAGATGTGTTGGTCTTCTCACCGCAAGGCTTGGCAGCCAAAGAACATGCCTACCAAAATATTCATCAATCAGGGTATCTGATTGGTGAGGTGGATTGGGAAACCCTGACGTTCAAAGAAACTTCTGCGTTTCGTGAACTTGATTATGGGTTTGACTTCTATGCCCCGCAAACCTTTAAAGATGAGCAGAAACGTCGGATCTTGTGGGGCTGGATGGGGCTAGGGGATACCAGTCCTGAATACAGCAATCCTACGATCCCTCGCGGCTGGCAGCATGCCGCAACGCTGCCAAGACAGCTTTCGGTCAAAAATGACCAGTTGTATCAAGAACCTTTGCCAGAATTCCAAAAATTGCGAGACAAGCAAGTCAGCCAAAAAATTGTGCTTTCAGAGAAACCGCAGCACTTGTCTTTCGATGAATTGGCATATGAGTTGCAAGTTACGGCGGAAGTCCCATTGCAGCAGTTCCAGCTTGGACTTTTGCAAGATACGACTTTGGCTTATGAAGCTGGTGTCTTCACGATCCATCATGGCGTTTCTGGCTACGGTCGTAAACAGCGCAGTGTCAAGTTTGATGAACTGACGCAGCTGCAGATTTTTGTCGATACGTCTTCGATTGAGATCTTCCTAAATGGCGGGCAATATTGTTTGACCTCTCGCGTGTATCCCAAACGGACCGAGGCGATCGCTCTCAGCGGAACCGGCACGGTTTGTGTCAATACTTGGGCATTGGCGAAAAAATAAAGCAACGATCCGAAAACGACAGCAAACAGTTGGTTTTTCTTGTTGCACCCCCAAGAGTCAGCTTTTTCTCTGGCTTTTAGGGGGGCATCATACCAACTATTTTGCTGTCGTTATTCGCTTGTTACTGCTTTTGTTGGTTTTGGATAAAGGTCTGCAGCGCAGGTGCATCGATCCGATAGCCGTCTGCAGTTTTTGTGACTAGTTTTTGCGTTTTGAAATCTTTTAAGGTATACGTCAAATGGCGATAGCTCACGCCTAAGTATTCTGCGGTCTCCGTTAATTTTTCTTGAAAAAGATCATCGATCGAAGCTTCCAACAGTAGATGGGCAAGGCGCCAAGCTAAGGGATAGGTTTGATTGACGGAAAAATGATCCATACGCAGCAGCAATTTTTCACCGATAGTTTTGCCTAGTGTTTGTACGAAAGCCAGGTCTTGCATGAGCCCGTGAGCTGCTGCTTGCATCGGAATGCCCAGACATGTTGTTTCACCGATCGCAACCACGGTTTTCGGTACTGTTTCGGCGCCAATCAACGTGAGATCGCCAATGCAATCACCAGGATGGAGAAACTGCAGCAAGGCACGTTTGCCGTTTTCTTGCGTTTGAATGATCTTGGCTTTGCCAGTCAATAGGACGAAAAAGACCGACATCGGCACCGTTTCTTTTTGGATCGCTTCTCGATGATCAAAGGTCCAGAGGGCACTTTGTTGTAAAATCTCCTCAGGAATCGGCAAGGGGCAGCTTTCTTTGATTGGTACCTGCTTTATTGCCAAGGCATAAGCGGTTTTTTTCACTTTTTTCCTCCAAACTAGGAGAAATCTCCTATTTGTTTTTAGTCAGTATAGCACATACTTAGAAAAGCAAAAAAGAAAGTGTGGGAGAAAAAATGAATAAAAAGCAATGGATAGGATCAGGAATTTTTTATGGGCTGAGTGCATTCGGGATCAGCTTGACCATTAAAGCAAGCGTTGGGGTCAGTAGTTTTAATGCCTTGAATGTTACGCTGGCAACGATGTCAGGAATCAAAGTCGGCACCATCACAACAGCCATCAATTTGAGCTTTTTAGCTGCCTGTTGGCTATTGGATCGGCGGCAGACGTCCCTCAAACAAAAAGGCAGTGAGTACTTGATTATGTTTTTTGCTTTGCTGGCATTCGGCTATTTGATCAATGGCTTTGTTTACTACTTCTTGGCATCGCTGCACTTGACGAATTATTGGAGCCAACTAGCTGCTTTGATCGGTGGGATCTTGATTTCTGGAACGGCGACGGGACAAGTCCTACGGTTGCAGGTCTTGAAATTTCCAATCGAGTACTGGTGTCATTTGCTGGCGCAACGCAGTCGTTGGACATTTAAGCAGTACCGTTATGGCGTTGATGCAGTCTGTATTTCGGGGGCACTCTTGCTAGCGATCAGTTTGGGCTTGCCGCTAGCGGTGAGGGAAGGGACCGTCATTAGTTTCTTTTTGCTCTCAGGTGCCATTGCTTGGTCGAAGGAACGTGATTTGGCAGGGGCTTTACCCATTTGGCAAAGAAACAGTTAGCCAGCAGTATTCTTGGAATCGGGAAGGCGTCGAGTGTTCTAAAAATGCAGAAAGCTTTTTTTATGCTACTCTTATTAAAAAAGCGAGATATTTAGTAGGAGGAGACAGGATGAATCGGTTGATTGAAGGGTTTCAGGAAAATTTTGCACCAAAATTGGTTAGGATCAGTGAAAATCGGTTTTTAGTTGCCGTGCGCAACGGAGTCGCCGTCACGATGCCGCTGACGATAATCGGCAGTCTCTTTTTGATTTTAGCCAATCTGCCTTTTCCTGGCTGGACCGAGTTTGTCGGGGAATTTGGCGTCAAACTAGGTGCCGCCAGCAATTTTACATTTGGAATTTTGGGACTGGCCGCTTGTATCGGGATCGCCTACTATTTGGCGGCTTCGTATGAGATCGATCGGATCGGTTCAGTCGTGTTGGCAGTCTGCGCGTTTTTGCTGCTGCAGGCGGGGGAAGAATGGACGATCGATCCAGCTTCTTTGGGGGCGTCTGGTCTGTTTACAGGAATCGTCACGGCGATTGCGACAGTAGTGATCCATCGCTTTTTTCTCAAGCACCGCTTAGTGATTCGGATGCCAGCAGAAGTGCCGCCCGCAGTTGCCAAGAGTTTTTCGGTCTTGCTTCCTGGAGCTGCCATCATCACTGGTGCCTGGGTGATTCGGGTCTTGTTGGAATTTAATGTCAATCAATTCGTGCAAGCCATCTTTTCACCGCTGGCAGTTGGTCTAAACACATTGCCTGGGATGCTGTTGTATACCTTTTTGATTTTGTTGCTTTGGTGTTTAGGGATTCATGGCAGCAATGTGATGGGGAGTATCGGCGATCCGATTTTTCTAGCTTTATTAGCAGCCAATACCGAAGCCTACACTGCAGGCGAACCGTTACCGAACATTTTTGCAGGCGGGTTTTATATCATGTTTTTGTGCTATGGAGGCACTGGTTCAACACTGGGGCTGATCATCAACATGTTAGTTTCAAAGAAAAAAGCCTATCGTTCCCTAGGGAAGATGGCTTTGCCCTCTGCTATTTTTTGTATCAATGAGCCAATCATTTTTGGGTTTCCGATCGTGATGAACCCTATTATGATGATTCCTTTCATCCTGACACCCCTTGTATTATGTGTCGGAACGTATTTCTTGTCGGTCACCAATGTCATTGGGCGAATCATGTTCAATCCACCGTGGACCACACCGCCCTTTATCAATACTTACCTTGCAACCGGCGGCAATATCCCTGCTGTTCTTTGGAGTATCGCTTCCTTACTGATTAGTGTGGCGATCTACTATCCATTCTTTAAAATCAGCGAACGAAGTTTAACAGAAGAAGAAAAAGGCGTTACCGACGCAGTTGCCGCGAAGGGGGAGAACTAAACGCTTATGATTGGCACGTGGTGCGTTGTTTTGTCTGGCAAAGAAAACAGTGGCTGCTACTCATCAAATTGCACAGTGATCCCAGATTTCGTCAATTGTTCCCATTCACGGATCGTTGGCAAGCGACCTTGGCAAAATAGCTGATCGTTGACATACACGAGTGGCAGACAGCTGCGGCCATTGCTTGCTAATTGCTGCTTGACGGCTTGATTCGTATAAAAAGGGGCAGGATCTTCTGCAAAAAAATATTCGTCGATCGTTAAAGGTTCGTTATGGAATGTTTGATGAGCCTGGGTCCTTTCTTCATTTATTTTTAACTGGTGAGTCAAGTGTGCTTCCCAAGTATCTTCTTTCTGGTCGGCATAAACAGCGATCGTTGGCATTGCATCAAATCCTTTCATGGCAGCTGATTTGTCAAAAGTATACCTGAATTTCTTGCCACGAGCAAAAAAGAGTATCAAAAAGAAGTGAAACAACAAAAAAAGACTCAAATGCGTCTTTTTTGTTGTTTCTTATTCGTCAGCGGGTAAAAAATCGAAATTGGTCAACTCGTTGTAAGAATACGCTTGGTCGATTTGACCCTTGTCTTTCGTCCAAGCAATGATTGCGTCGAATTGCTCTTGCGGCACTGCCTGGGCATACGGATAGTCTTCCTGGCTATCTAAGTAAGTACTCATAGCATCGGGAAATTGATAGTCTGCCAAGATGTCGGCATAGTCTTTTGCTGAATGAGCATTCATGTAATCGATGGCTTCGTTGTAAGCAGTGTAGAATGCTTTTAGGTCTTGCGGGCGATTTTGGATAACTTCGTCCATAAATTGTAGTGTGCCGCCTTTGATGCCAGCATCTTTAGAGCTGCCTAAAACAATCGCCCCTTGGGCAGCCAACATGCTGGCTTGCGGTTCCGTATAAACTGCGCCATCGACTTGGTCATTGAGCAATGCTTCGGAACGGGCAGAAAAAGAAGCGATATCCACGATGTCATAGGTAAAATCATTTTCCTGTGCAAATTGGTCCATGATGTATTCTAAAATGAAATTCGGTACAAGGGTGATTTTTTTATCCGCTAACCCTTTCATCTCAGTGATCCCTGAATTCGGTGAAGCGAGAATCTTGAAGTTTTCCAAAATATCAGAAGTGATCGTCATATCGATGCCGTTTTGCTTAAAGGTCGCTTCTGTCATGACATCGCTGATCGTACCATCCAGCTCGCCTGCCTGCACCGCCACATTGCGGTCATTCGGGGAAGTGAAGGATTTGAGTTCTACAGTCAATCCTTGCTTTTCGAAAAAGCCTTCTTCTTTTGCTAGAATGATCGGAATCGCTGATTCAGCTGGTAACACCCCGATCGTCAATGTTTGATCTGTGACCGCAGCTTCTGTACTGCTAGTGCTGGAATTGCTGGTACTTGCTGTTTCGCCAGTGTTACCGCAGGCGGCAGCGCCAACAGCGAATAGTGCTAGGATACTTGCTAAAATCGTTTTTTTCATTGGTTCATTTCCTCGTTTCTAAATCGTTGTTCAAAAGCAGCCATTGGTAGTGAGAACGGGATGACTGCCCGATGGAGTTCCATTGGCTTGGTTTGTGCCGTGTTGATACCTGGTTTGGTGGTAAATGCTAGAACGAAGCCTTCCTTTTCCAAGGTAGCGATCGTCTGCGGATCATAAAAGCCAAAGGGATAGGCAAAAACATCCTTGATGGCCACGTGCTGATTGCAGCTTCGTAAGTCTTGCGCAAAGGCTGCTGGTGTTTCCCACATCGAACGCCCTTGCTGGTCCTTGCGTTCGTGAAAATGATCGGTATGGTTGGTATATTCGAAGACATCGCTCATTTCGGCTAATTCGGCGCTGCTCAATGTCCGCGAAACTTCTGGCTCGTAAGGCTGAGGGGCATCAAAAAGCCAGCCAGTCACGACAAAGGCTGTTGCCTTGAAACCAGCTTCTTTCAACAGTGGGTAGGCATATTCTTTCATCGATTGATAGCAGTCGTCAAAGGTCAGCAACACGGATTTTTCTGGTAGCGGCTGCTGCCGGAAATAAAAATCTTTGACTTCTGCAAGGGTCAACGTATGGTAATTTTCTGCTTTCAAAAAGTCGATTTGTTGTTTAAAATGAGAAGTGCTATTGAATAAGGGCAGAGGCAAGGCATCTTGATACCCGTCTGCGACTTTGATCGGGCGGACCTGATCATAAAGTTCTGCTTCGGGACGTATTTCATGAAATACGAGGGTCTGAAACATCATAAACCATCCTTTCTTGTCAATCACGCAAAAAATAGTATAGCATAAAATGTGAAAACCAACACAAATAATTTGAAGAAAGAAGTTTATTCTCTGATGAGTATTCTATTCGATTCCGTTTCCTTTACCTATGGAGATACCGCCATTTTTAAAAACCTTTCGTTTTGTTTTGAACAAGGCGTGACCTATGTGCTGCTGGGAGAATCGGGCATTGGCAAAAGCACGCTTTTATCCTTGGTCAAAGGGTTGCAGCGACCGCAATCGGGCACGATCACTTACCAAGGCTGTTCCCCTGACAACATCGAGGTCGTTTTCCAAGAACTGCATTTGTTTCCTTGGCAAACAGTCTACCAAGCACTGGAAATGCCGCTGATTATCAACCAAACCCCTAGTGAGCGCCGTAAAAAACGGGTCGCCAGCTGTTTGGCTGAGTTGGGATTGACGCAGGTGCAGGACCGCTATCCGCATCAGCTTAGCGGCGGTCAAAAACAGCGGACCGCCATGGGGCGGGGACTGATCACACAGCCCGATGTTTTATTATTGGATGAGCCGACTGCTTCGCTGGACCAAGAAACCAAAGCAAACGCCCAAGCCATGATCGCTGCCCAACAGCAGCGCAGACAAAACAGCTTGATCGTGGTGACCCACGATCCAGAAGAGGCAGTGTTTTTGGGGCAGACGATTTTACTGCTAAAAGATCAGGGGGTTACGCCGATCAGTAATCCTTTTTACGGCAGCCAGCAAGAACGAGACTCATTGGCATTTTATGAAGTCGTCTTGCAGTTGAAAGAACAAATGAGGGAGGCGAGGCAATGAAAACCATCAAATCTTTTGCTTGGGGCTTCTGTTCGTTTGTCGTGGTTTGGTGGGGTGTAAGCTGGGTGACCAACAATCGCTCACTGCCTAATCCTTTAGAAACGGCCGAACGTTTTTGGGCACTGCGAGAAGTCTTACTGATCCACACAGGTGCCAGTTTGCTGCGGGTATTTGCGGCGTTGAGCGGGGCGTTGCTAGTCGGTGTGCCGTTAGGAATCTTGATTGGGCGATCCCAAAGAGTGGATCGGCGGCTTGGTCCACTGCTTTACTTTTTATATCCGATTCCTAAAGTTGCGTTTTTACCCGTCTTTATGATTTTCTTTGGCTTAGGCAATCTCTCAAAAATTCTCTTGATTTTTGCGGTGATCGTCATTCAAGTGATTGTCTCGATTCGTGATGCAGTCACAAAGATCCAGCCAGCGTATTTTCAAGTCATGAAAAATTATACCAATCAATGGCGCCATGTCTTGCGCTTCGTTATTTTGCCCGCGCTCATGCCCGCGCTTTTTGCCAGTGTGCGGGTCAGTATCGGGATCGCGTTGGCTTCCCTCTTTTTTGCCGAAAACTATAACACGACGTATGGTGTCGGCTACCTGATCTTAAGTGCGTGGTCAAAAATGGACTACCCACAAATGCTTTCGGGTATCCTCCTGATTGCTTTGATGGGCTATCTGCTTTTTGCCAGTATCGATTGGTTGGAAAAAGTGGTGTGCCGTTACCGACAATCTTAGAAAATGAATGGTTGCTCCATTGTATGATAGTATTTATTGATAAGAAAGAGCGATCGAGCAAGAAAAACGAAGTTGATCGCAATACTAAGGAGTGAGCGAGTGATAGGGTTTATCTATTTTATTGTCATTGTTTTGGCGAATGCAGTAGGCGCTGTTTCGGGTATGGGTGGTGGTGTATTGATCAAACCGATTTTCGATTTTATCGGTGCCCATTCTGTTGCTGCGATCTCTTTTTACTCGGCGACAGCGGTCTTCACGATGTCCATCGTTTCGACAGCTAGACAATTAGCCAGTGGACGGAAAATCAATTGGTCGATTGCCTTGTGGGTTTCTGGCGGCGCTGTGTTAGGTGGTATCTTAGGAAATGTTGCCTTTGAACGGTTATTGCTGGTCTTTCGAGACGACAAGATGGTTCAGCTGATCCAAATCCTTGTGACTGTGCTGACACTATTGTTTGCTTTTTTGTATACAAAATATAACTGGCGCGGGTTTGCGTTGAAAAAAGTCGGCTGGTATGCAGCTTGCGGCTTGATTCTTGGCTTTCTAGCCAGTTTGCTGGGGATCGGCGGCGGACCCATCAATGTTTCTTTATTGATGCTGCTGTTTGCCATGCCGATCAAAGAGGCGACGATTTATTCCATTTGTACGATTTTTTTCTCACAGCTGGCAAAAATTTTGACGATCGCTTTTTCGACAGGTTTTGGTCTATATGACCTCAAGGTTTTATGGTTTGTCATTCCGGCAGCCATTGTTGGGGGACTCATCGGGGCAAAGGCTAGCAATGTCCTTTCGCCCCAGCGGGTGACACTGGTTTTTCAAACAGTGATCGTTTTGGTTTTGCTGATCAATATTTACAATGGCATGCAACTATTTTTCTAATTCAATCGGCTTGCTTAACTATGAAAAAGCGGCACCTATCCACGAAGATAGGTACCGCTTGTTTTATTGCCATTCGGATTGATAATTTCCTTTGAGATCATAAACATAATTGATCTCGGTGCGATTACGAATCCCATTTAAACCAACGGTCCAAGTCCATTCGCCTTGGAAGCCGTTTAAAATGACGATGCTGACGCCAGGAACATAGTGATCCAGCTGAGCTGCTCGTGCCTCAGAATCCTTGATGATCTTGGGAATGACGCCCCAATCGATGGCATCAAAGGCAATGGTATCTTCCATCGAAAGCTCGATCGTATCGTCGTCTTTTTTCCATTTGGTCAACAGATTTTCTGGGTAATACCAATACTCGTCTTGCAGGCCTGTGTTTGGATTGATCACTCGCGCAACTGCATAAATGCCGCTTTTTAGCGGGACATTGCGGATGTGAAAACTATAGCTGACCAGTTGCAGCTCTTTGTCCTTGAGTGAGGATTGATTCGGCAGCGCAGCCATAATTTCTTTGGCACTGGCTTCTTCTCGAAAGAGTTGGCGGTCTACAGGTAAAAAGGTGGAAACTACGCCAATACAAAAGAGAATCACTGGCAGCAAGAGCAATGAGAATAACCAATAGAATGGCGATTTTTTGCGTTTCTTGATGCCGATGATCAGACCGATCAAAAAGACCAGCAGGATCCCTGCTACCCAAAAATAGGGGAACAAACGAATGATCTGATGCCTGGTTTCAACGACTTGGTATTCATTCAGACCAAACCAATTTTCCGCGATGGTGAGGTTATTTAAAACAATGATTCCGCCAATAATACTTAAAATAAATAAGAAAATCAATAGCAAAAGCATCCGACCGAGTATCCGACGTATCAGCGAGGGTCTAGTAGGTGGGGTCATGAGTCACGTCCTTTTTATTTTTTTTGAAAATAGTAGGTTAAATACAAGAGTAGTACAACTGGTGTTTTTTTTCAATGATTGTAGACAAAAAAACTGCATCCACAGATGCGACCTCAAAACGTTAGACCAAAAATCTAACTTTTTTGGGGTCAGGACATCGCAGATGCAGGTTTTATTTTCATTTAGTCGAGGGTTTGTTGGCGGGCGATAGCTGGAAAGAATTTCAGGCTATACAATGCACTGATCCCAACTAGAATATAAATGACGCGGGCAATGATCGACGTGCTGCCGCCGGTGATCGCTGCGACAAGGTCAAACTCGAAGGCGCCGACCAGCAGCCAATTGATACCGCCGATGATCAATAAGGTCAGTGCGATCCCATCAAATGTTTTTAACATAGGAAACTCCTCTCTAGTTGTCGTCCCATCAACGTTCATCGTCGGTGATGGTGACATCTTTTTCTTTCTCGCCGTCTTGATTGCGCTCATTATAAATATAGACATGGCGAACGATTTTAATCAGCGGGCGAATGGTCAAAAAGACTCCGCCGATCAAATAGGCGATCGTTCCGTATATCGCAGGCAAACTAGTTAATGAAACGATACTCCCGAAAATATAAAACAAGCCCGTCAAAATATCATTCGTAAGTGAGATCAACATGTAGCGATTTTGAAAATAGATGCGAAAGCGACTTGCCTTGATGATCACATCTTCTTCTTTTCCCGGATCGAATTGATGTTCACTCCGTTTGATTTTTGGCATAGGTGCCATCACTGCTCCTTTATTTGTGCTAAGGTTTCAAGACAACTTTGATGTTCTTGTCTTCTTTTTTGTCAAAAATCTCATACGCTTTGGCAGCATCTGCTAAAGGCATCGTGTGGGTGATGATCTGTGACGGGTCAAACAAGCCGTCCGCAATCATGTCATAAATTTTTGGCATCAAATGGATCACAGGTGCTTGCCCGTGTTTGACATCGATGTTGCGCATAAAGAATTCTTGCAATGGATAAGAAGAAGCTGGTGTCATGTAAACACCAGTAATTTGGACGGTACCAAATTTTTTGACTGCTTTGGCGGCCATCTGGATCGGTGAGATCGTTCCACTTTGCAAGCTGACTAAGTTTTTGGCTTTTTCTTTGACGGGTTCTAAACCATCCATCCCAACACAGTCGATGATCACATCAGCGCCACCTTTGGTCAGCTCATACAGTTCATCAGCACTAGTAGCCAAATCATCCAATTGGAATGTTTCGACTTGATTGTAGCTGCTGGCTTTTTCTAAGCGATGAGCAACAGGGTCCACGGCAATCACCCGCTTAGCGCCTGCCATCACGGCAAATTTTTGGGCAAACAACCCAACTGGGCCTGAGCCTAAGACGATCACGGTATCATCCTTTTTGACGCCAGCATTTTGGACACTCCAATACGCTGTAGGTAAGATGTCAGATAAAAACAATACTTTTTCATCAGGGATCGTTGATTCAGGTACGATAAACGAGGTGAAATCTGCGAAAGGTACGCGCAAGAATTCGGCTTGACCGCCCCAGTGGTTACCGTTCATTTTTCCGAAACCGAATAAGCCGCCATACAATGTATCTTCTGAAGAATTGTCGCATTGACTTTCCATTTCATTTTGACAAAAGTGGCAATGGCCGCACCCGATATTGAAGGGGATGACGACACGGTCGCCTTTTTTTAGTTTCTGTACTTGACTGCCAACTTCTTCAACAATACCCATTGGTTCGTGACCAACGACATAGCCTTCTTCCAAGACCGAGCCGCCATGGTGGTAAAGGTGGAGATCAGAGCCGCAGATTGCGGTTGCGGTGATTCGGATGATCGCATCCGTCGGTTCTAAAATCGTTGGATCTTCTACACGACGAACGTCCATTTTTTGATTTCCTTGCCAGGTTACTGCTTGCATCATTTTTCCTCCTTGTTTGTTCAGATAAGTTCGGACAATCACTAATTTTTTCAACAACACGTTTTTACTTTTTAGTAACAGATAATTTAATTCTGCAAGGATTTTAACGATTTTACAACGAAAACGCTCAAAACGGTTGATTTGTTTTTTCTTCATCAATGGTTTAAAAAAAGAAAAACAGATGATTTGCTAAAAAAGTGAAAGCGTGACACTATTAAAGTGAAGCGTGCATGCGTTACGAGTATCTAACGAAACCTGCATCAACCAGTGACAAGAAATGAGGAGGGATGATCATGGATCTAACGATTCGAGGAAAGGCTTCCTGCACCAATTGCAATGAAAACTTTGATGGGAAGCTGGTCGTTCATTTACAAGAAGACAGCGAGGGGCAATTAACCATGGTACCACCGTTGGAAACGAATGAATTGGCAGAAGATGAAATCGCTATTCATTATGCTTACGGGGAAGTGAAGGAAGCCATCGAAGGAACCTTCATATGTCCAAACTGTCAGACTGAAAATGAGGTTCGGATTGAAATTCCGACCGAGCTATTAGATGGCTCAATGAATTAAATGAATAATCAAATTGAAAAAGCTCTCTGTTCCTTGAACAGGGAGCTTTCGTTACCTATTGGTCATTGGTTTGTTTTGTGCCATCAATGATTTCGACATTGAAGTCTCGTAAGATGTCGAGTCCTTGTGACTCGTGGTTTTTACCAGCGACTAATGTTTTATTGATAGTAAAATCAGCGTCAGGAAAGGCGCTTTGGATCTCGATGGTATTGGAAAGGACACAGATGTTGGTTTCAACACCAGTGATTTCGATTTTCTTTTCTTCTCCAGGTTCAAATAGATTTTTCTTAATGTCGATCAAGACCTCAGGTGGAATACTGTAATAGTATTTCTTGACGACTTTTTCATTTTCGAGAGGCTTAAGTTCTGGGATCAGCTGCAGGGCATCTGCTTCTTCATCAGGCGTTCCTTTGACTTCGATTGGAATGTCGCGGGTGTGTAAAATGTACTCCCCATTCGCCCGCGCTTGTTCTAGGCGCTTGGCGATTCGTTTGACGAGAGCGGCGCCATCTGGTACATACGCTTCGTTCTCTTCATCGAGAATTTGGTTTTGCATATCGACAATGACTAGCATGTGGTTACTCCCTTTCTATAAACATCGTTTTTCAAATGGTCTGACGTGAGGTTGAAAAATAGGTGCTATTTCTATGATGCCCCACTTTTTTTATATTTTCAAAGAAAACGCTCTTCTTGTCGAGAAACGGTAAAAACGTTATTTTTTTATTCGAATCACGATGCTTTTTGTTTTCTGAAAAGAAGAAGTAGTGATAGCTTTTAATATAGTACATTAAAAATAAATGAAAGTAGGTTAGGTTAAATGAGAAAGTTATTTTATATGGGGACTTTGCTTTTTTCAGTTGGTGTACTGGCGGCAGGATGCGGCAACAGTGAAACCGCTGTTTCCTCGGGGAATGAGTCAGCAGATGGCAAAACGACGTTGGACTTTTGGTCCTTCTGGGGGTCTGGTGCAAGACAAGAAGTAATTGAAGAAATTATTGATGATTTTAATGCGTCACAAGATAAAATCGAGGTCAAATACAGCTACCAGCCTTGGGGCGATATTTGGACAAAATCACTGTCGTCGATCACTGCTGGCAATCCGCCTGATGTTATTGTACAAGATATCAATTCTGTTGCTCAGCGGGCAGAAGCGCAGCAAGCAACGAATTTAAGTGAGTATATCGAAGAGGGCTTTTCTGATGAATTTTATCCGCAATTATGGGATACAGTGGAATACGAAGGGGATGCCTATGCCGTTCCTTTCAATACAGATACGCAAGTGATTTTCTACAATAAGACACTCTTTAAAGAGGCTGGTATCAGTGAAGAGCAACTGCCACAAACGTGGGAGGAGTTAGAAACAGTTGCTCGTAAATTAGATGTCAAAAACGGTGATGACTTTGAGCGGATCGGCTTTTACCCATTGTGGAATCTAGGCGCTGACGTGTGGGCGTTGAATGCCGACGATGGCGTCAGCTGGTTTGACAAGGATGAGAACGTCAAAATCGATACAGACAACAAAGTGGAAGCGTTGGAATGGATCTTAGACTGGCAAGAGTATTATGGTCAAGATACCATCAATCGCTTAGAAGCTGAATTTGGTTCAGGGGTTGCCGATCCATTCATTTCTGGATTAGTGGCGATGCGTGCGCAAAACATCAACTACTACTCAAGTTTGGCGGAAAATGCACCAGATGACTTTGAATTTGGGGTCATTCAAATTCCTGAAAAAGAAAGCGGCTCTGGTCACTGGTCATGGGGCGGCGGGTTCGTCCTAGAAGTGCCATACGGTGCCAAAGATCCTGAAGCGTCCTATGAGTTTATCAAATACTTGTCGACACCAGAAGTTCAAGAGAAATTTGGTGAGAAGAGCTTTGATATCATGGCGAATCGGACAGCCAACGAAAACTTGGTCAACAACGACAATCTAGATGAAAACGGCCAAATGATCTACCAAATGGCGGATGAAAACTTTGCCAATAGGGTGATCACGCCTGTGCCATTGACAGCGCCTGACTTCAGTAGTCTTGTCAATGAACAGATCGACCAAATCATGCTAGGCAGCAAAACACCGGCTGAAGGGTTGGCAGATGCGCAAAAAGCGGTGGAAGATCTTGTTGAGCAAAACAAATAAACCTCAAAACGAGCGTTTTTAAAAAAAGAAGGAAAGTCCAGTCGGTTAGCAGACTGGGCTTTGCTTTCTGCTTTGCGAAGCGGACATGTTTTCTTGAACAAACAATGAGTAAAAATAGAATGGAGTGGAAGGAATGCCAAAGAAGCGTTCAAAAAGTAAACGGCAAGAAGCTCTTTGGGGCTACTTCTTCGTAGCACCATTTTTGCTTGGGTTCGTGGTGTTTATGTTAGGGCCCATGCTGTTTTCCTTCGTAGGAAGCTTTACCGATTACAATCTGACTTCAAAAATGAATTTTATCGGCTTTAAGAACTTTACCCGCATGTTTACGCAAGATACCCTGTTTTGGAAATCTCTTTATAACACGGCGTATTTTGTACTCTTCAATGTTCCCTTAACAACGTTATTCAGTGTTTTTCTAGCCACTTTACTGAATCAAAAAATCCGCGGAATCAGTTTTTTCCGAACGACCTTTTACTTACCAGCGATCCTTTCAGGGGTTGCCGTCTACGTCTTATGGATGCAATTATTATCTCCTTCCGCAGGATTGATCAATACCTTCTTGAGCTGGTTCAATATCAAAGGTCCGGCATGGCTGTTTGATCCAGAATGGACGAAACCAGCGTTGATTTTGATGAAGATTTGGAGTTCAGGGGGCGCGATGCTCTTGTATCTAGCTACTTTGCAAAATATTTCGCCGACGCTGTACGAATCGGCTGAGATCGATGGAGCGGGGGTTTGGGCGAAATTCAAAAATATTACGATTCCTTTGATCACGCCGATCATCTTCTATGATGTGATTACTTCAACGATCGGTTCTTTTCAAATTTTCCAAGAAGCATACGTGATGACCAAAAATGGTACCGGCGGTCCGGCGAATTCGCTGCTATTCTATAATTTGCATATGTGGAACAAAGCATTTGTTGCCTTTGATATGGGTTATGCGATGGCAATGTCGATGATCTTGTTCTTGATCGTCTTAGTCTTGACCTTTATCAATCTCAAGCTGGCACCACGCTGGGTTCACTATACCGGAGGTGGCAGCTAATGGAAATGACGACAAAAACGCGAAGCAAATCAAGCCAACAGCGAGTCAAGAAAATCATCAGCTATGTGGTGATGTCGATCATCGGGATCGTGCTGCTGATTCCTTTGCTGTGGATGGTCTTTACGTCATTGAAACCGATGGAGGAGATCGTGCGTTACCCGCCGACCTTTTTCCCAGAAGAAATCAATCTTGGCAATTATTTGGAGACCATCAACGCCTTTCCTTTTTGGCAGTATGCAAAAAACACCTTATTCATTACTGTCTTAGTAGTCTTCGGGAATGTCTTATCAAATTCCTTCATTGCTTATGGGTTTGCAAAATTGGCCTTTCCAGGAAAAAATCTGATCTTTGCCCTCGTCTTGTCTACCATGATGATTCCTGGCTTTGTGACGATGATCCCGCAATATGTCTTGTTTTCCAAAATCGGCTGGGTCGGCACCTATCTGCCGCTGATCGTTCCAGCGTTTTTCGGCAACGCCTTTAACATTTTCTTGATGCGGCAGTTTTACTTGTCCGTCAACAATGAATTGATCGAAGCCGCTAAGATCGATGGCGCCAATCATCTTTATATTTGGAGCCATCTAATGATCCCATTGACGAAACCCGCGCTGATCACGATTGCCATCAACTCCTTCAATGGGGCGTGGAATGATTTCTTAGGACCATTACTGTATATTCAAAACCAAGAAAAGTACACGCTGCAGATTGGCCTGCAAGTTTTCCAAAACCAATCAACGACCCAGTGGAACTACTTGATGGCAGGAGCAACGCTTGTGCTATTGCCGACGATCTTGCTGTTCTTCCTCGCTCAACGTTACTTTATTGAGGGAATGGATCTGACGAGAGGTTCCAAAGGATGAGAACAAAAGTTACCCCGCAACGCTTAAACCAAGCGCTGTTGACTGGCATCAACTGGCTTCCGCATTTACTGGTTTTACAAGGCATGTGGCTGTTGTATTCCTTGCCTTTGATCACGAGTACCACCGCTAGTCGAGCATTGATCGAGACGTTGACGGAACTGCGTAACGATGGCTTGGAGGCAAGCAGCAAAGCTCGTTTTCAGCAGGCATTTCATCAACAGTGGACAACAAGAAAAGGGCAAGACCGTTTGCTCAGTCTATTCTTCCTGCTGCTTTTGGCGGACAGCTTTATCTTTAGCCGTTTGCAGCACCCGCTGTTTCAGATCGCTAGTTACGCGTTAGCGTTCACCTTTGGCTTGTTTTGCTTGGTCTTACTTTATCAAACGAGGCTGCTTCACACCTATCCGCAGCAGCCCAGCTCATTGTTTTATAGTTTTTATCAGTTTGCTCGTTCACCCAAACGAGTACTGGCGCATCTTTTAGCAACAGTGACGCTTGTCTTGACCTTTTTGCTGTTTGGTCCTGTCTACTTATTGGTCTTAGGGATCAGCACCTTGTATTTGGTCAATGTCGTGCTCTGTGACCAAGCGCTCAAATAGAAAACAAATGGGTATCCCGAAACTTCCTTAGTGAAAAGCTAAGGAGTTTCGGTTTTTTTGTGAAAAGAAGGTTGACAGGGTCAAAAATTATGCCTATGCTGAATGTAAATTTAGTAAACAGTAAACAGATGAGGTGCAGCTATGGCAAGTATGAGAGATATCGCGAAATTAGCCGGGGTGTCGGTAGCAAGTGTTTCTAGAATCCTTAACAATGATGAAACCTTCAGTATCAATGAACACACGCGTCAGCGAGTCATTGAGATCGCCAACCAAATGAATTATTCAAAAGAAAAAAATCAACCCCATTCCCGTGAAGTCGGCGACCAAAACACGATTGCCATCATTACCCGCCACGATCGAGAGTCGGAAAGAAACGATCCGTATTTTATGATGATCCGCAAGGGGATCGAAAAGGAAGCGGCGAAGTGGCGCTTAAAAACGATTCGGGCCTTTTCCATGCGGGAGCCTCAAAAAGATTTGGTACAATTGGCGAAGTATGGCGCAGTCATTATTATTGGAGAGATGACCAGCGATGCTTTGGCAGAGATCAGTCAGCAAAATGCCAATATTATCCTGGTGGATAATTATAGTGAAGCACCCAGCTACGATTGCATCCAAACCGATTTTGCCCAAAAGACTCACCAGATCCTCACGTTGTTAAAAGAGAAGGGCCATGAGAATATTGCCTTTGTGGGCGGTGTTGCCAGCCGAGTGACGATTTCTGGCGAAGTCGTTTACGATGAACAAGAGATTCGAGCAGAAAACTACCGCCAATGGATGCTGCTCAATAAATTGGAAAAGTTCACAACCGTGCTGCAGGGGAAATGGTCACCAGAGACTGGTTTGCATTTTGGTCAGCAGATCGCGCAAATGAATCCTCGCCCCACAGCGATCGTCGTTGCCAGCGATCCTATGGCTGTCGGGGTTTACAAGGCACTCGCTGAAGCGGGGCTATCGATTCCTAAAGATGTGTCAGTCGTTAGTTTTGATGATATCGAAATGGCGCAATTTATGACGCCCGCACTGTCTTCCGTCAAGATGAAAGCTGAAGAGATGGGGCAGATGAGTGTCGAATTAGCGAAAAATAAAATCCTTGGGGTGCGAACGATGCCTGTTCGCGTCGTTTGTGGCAGTGAATTGATCATTAGAGAATCGATTGCCGAAAAAGATCAGTGACGTCTGATCTTTTTTTATTTTAGGGGTTGTGTAAACATTAACTAAACAACTATACTGATTGTAGTAAACGTTTACAGTTGAAAATAAAGGAGAAAACGAAATGAAGTTTATTGATAAATTAGCCGAAAAGATGGTGCCTTTTGCTCAGATCATTGCCAACAACAAATACTTGTTAAGTCTTCGTGATGGGTTTATGGTCGCTTTTCCTGCAACAATGTTTGCGTCAATTATGATTATTATTCAAAATCTGCCTGCTACTTTCGGACTCTCGGAAAAACTTCCAGAGGGATTCATCACGTTTCTAAACGACTTTTTTGGTCCTATCGGAAATGCAACCATGAGTATCACCGCTATTTTCGTTGTTTTTGGGATCGGCTATCAGTTGGCTGGCAAGTATGGACAAGCCAAATTATTTGCGGGTGCCATCTCACTGTCTTCGTTTTTGATGCTGCTGCCTTTTGGCTCATCCGAAGAGTTAGGTACAGTGATCCCCTTGTCGAAATTAGGGGCTGAGGGAATGTTTGTCGGAATCATCACGGCCATTATCGCTACGCAGATCTATTGCAAAATCAGTGCGGCTGGGCTGACGATCAAAATGCCAGATTCGGTTCCGCCAATGATCGCAGAATCCTTTGTCGCCATCATTCCTGGTGCGGCACCGTTGTTCCTTTTCAATTTGATTCGCTACTTGTTCACCTTTACTTCATGGGGCAATGCCGTTGATTTCGTTTATGAGATTTTGCAAAAACCATTAATGGGCTTAGGCGGTACGTTGCCAGCAGTACTGATCGCCGTCTTGTTCACCCAATTCTTCTGGTGGTTTGGGATTCACGGAACACTAGTGGTCAATGCGGTGATCGATCCAATCATGAATGCGTTAGCGATCGAAAACTATGAAGCTTACAAAGCAGGGGCGGAACAATTGCCCCATATCATTAACACTACGTTTATGGGCGTGTTCGTCAATCAAGGAATGCAGCTGGGGATCTCGATTACGATGGCATTCTTTATCGCTCGTTCGATTCGGATGAAAAAATTAATGAAGACGGTGATCGCTCCATCTGTTTTCAACGTATCTGAACCGATGACCTTTGGTTTGCCGATCGTCTTGAACCCGATCGCTTTTGTCCCATGGATCTTAGCGCCATTAGCCAGTACGACGATTTCTTACTTTGCGATCGCCGCAGGCTTGGTGCCACGACCAATTGGAGCAACGGTGGTTTGGACGACCCCTGTTTTCTTATCTGGTTGGTTAGGCACGGGTTCTGTTGCCGGCGCAATCTTACAGTTAGTGACGGTTGCCGTAATGACCTTGATTTGGGTGCCATTCTTGATCGTAATGGATCGCGGGTACTTGAAAGAAGAAAAAGCAGAAGCGGCATTAAATGAACAAGCGGCATCTGAAATGATCAATCAAAGAGTAGAAGAAAGATAAGCCCAGAAACGGAAAGGAATGCAATAGCGCACCCTTTAGAAAGGAATTTGTGATGAGAACCGATACATTGTCTTGCAGTTATCAAATGAATACCACACCTACGGACTTTTCCCGTGTGTTATTGGCGGAACAAGAGAAATTCTTTCTAGCCAAACAAGCCCAAGAACCGTTCGGGGAAGGCTGCCGTATTGAAACGATGATCCAAACCAAAACCGCCCCGCGGTTGGTACCTGCCGTCATGACGGTCAAAAAAATTGCCGCGGATGAGCTGTGGCTTCGTACGACCCATGAAGAAGGAGTGATCGATCAACGGTACAGTTTTGCACCAGGACGAAAAGGGAAGCTGCAAGTCACGTATTCGGAACAAAGCCGTTTTGAGCAGCAGAAAACAACCTAAAGTTTTATGCTGGCGGCGCTGTTTTACAAATTCTTTTTCAATCGCGGCGTCAAAAAACGCTTGCGTTATCTTGAAGCAGCTTGTCAACGAGCAGGGACAAATGAAAAAAATGAGGAAAATTGAGGATAGCAATGATAGAAATTAGGAATGAACAACTCTTTCACTTATACAATGAAAAAATCAGTTATATCATAAATGTGTTACCAAATCAGCAACTGGGTCATGTCTATTTTGGGCCATCTCTAGGCACACTGGCGCCGTTTGATCAAGCGTACCTTGAGAAAAAAGAGAATAAATCGGCAGGAACCGTCAAATTTTTTGAAGCAGACAATCTTTTTACTTTGGCGGACCGTTTTCAAGAATTGCCAACGTATGGGACTTCTGATTTTCGAGAAGGGGCAGTGTCGGTTTTTGAGGAAGAAACCCCTCTTTATGTTGATTTTAAACTTGTGGCTTTTCACTGTTTTGAGGGCAAAGAACGAAAGCTGGCGCAACCAGCCAGCTTTGCTTCTGCCGATGAAAGCCAAAGCATCGTCTTTGAATTAGTAGATCAAGAGCGACAGCTGGAAATGGCGCTCACCTATACGATCTTCAAAGGATCAGGAACCATCACGCGGCAGCAAACACTGACCAATACGGGGAGCAAGCCGAGAACCATCCAGCGCTTTTTGAGTGGTGTCTTGGAGCTGAAAAATCGCGATTTTGAACTGCTGCATCTTTCAGGCGCATGGCTGAAAGAACGGCATATCAAGACGGTCCCTTTGACCCAAGGGACGATCAGTGTCGGCTCGTTAAAAGGAGCGTCTGGTCATCAGCACAATCCTTTTGTCGCCTTAAAAGAACAGCAAGCCACCAATGACACTGGTCACGTCTATGGTGCCAACCTGATTTATTCTGGCAACTTTTTAGCGCAAGCGGAAATGGATGAGTGGGACAACGTTCGATTGATGTTGGGGATACATCCTGAGCATTTCAGCTGGCAGCTTTCACAAGGAGAAACTTTTGAAGCCCCAGAATGCCTCTTCACCTTCACCGCTGCTGGTCTGAATGGCTTGAGTCAAGAATCCGCCCAATTTATCGAAAAGCATGTGATTGCCCCTTATTGGCAAAAGCGGCAGCGGCCGATCGTCTTTAATAATTGGGAAGCGACTTATTTTGATTTTAATGAAGAAAAGCTGTTGACCTTAGCCCTAGAAAGCAAGGCGTTAGGGATGGAGTGCTTTGTGCTGGATGATGGTTGGTTTGGAAAACGCAACGACGACCGCAGTTCATTAGGCGATTGGGTGGCGGACCCTGCCAAATTTCCAAAAGGAATCGGTTCTTTTGCTGAGAAAATTCATGCCATGCAGCTGCAACTGGGGATTTGGTTTGAACCAGAAATGGTTTCGCCAGATAGTCAGTTGTACCAAGAGCACCCTGAGTGGGTAGTCAAGCATCCTTATGAGCGGATCTCTGTGGGGCGCGGGCAATACGTGTTGGATTTTGCCAATCCAGCAGTGGTCGAGGCGATTTTCGAAGCGATGCAAAAAGTGATCCTTGAAACCAAGCTGGATTACATCAAATGGGATATGAACCGCAATATCACGGAAGCTTACTCTCCCTATTTAGCGGAACAGGGAATTTCTCAGACGGAGTTTTATCATCGCTACATTTTAGGTCTTTATCGCTTATATGAAAAAATCTTAGCGGCGTTTCCGACCCTTTTGATTGAAGGCTGTGCTGGCGGCGGGGGCAGATACGATTTAGGGATCTTATTTTACAGTCCGCAGATTTGGCCTAGTGATGATAGTGATGCAGTGGAACGTTTAGCCATCCAAAGCGGAACGTTGTTAGGGTATCCTTTGTCCTCCTTCAGCAATCACGTGTCGGCGGCACCAAACCACCAAGTCGGCCGGGCAACGTCTTTAGACTTTCGGCAAACCGTCGCAATGTTTGGGCCTTTGGGGTATGAACTCGATCTCTTTCATTTGTCTGACGCTGAAAAGCAGGCAATCAAATCCCAAATCGTCTTTTATAAAAAACAGCGGCAATTGCTGACCTTTGGCACTTTTTACCAGCTGCAGCAGTTGGACCATGCCAATGAAACGACTTGGGCAGTGTATGATCCGCAAAACGAAGAAGCATTGATTGCTTTCTTTCGCGTGTTGGCACAAGCCAATCCGACGGCGGAAGACTTTTTGCCCGCAGCCTTTCTTAATGCCCAACAGGTGTATCAGGTCAATGGCGAAACTGTCTCTGGTCAGCTGTTAAGGCAATTAGGGTTGCGTAAACCCTATCAGTTTAATGCCGTCAACCATGGAACAGCGCAAGTCACTGGCGATTTTCAATCATTTGTCTACCAGTTACAAGCTAAAAAGGAGTAGAATGATGAGCAATCAATTGTTTGATCAGCAGTTTATGCATGGCGGGGATTACAACCCCGATCAATGGCTGGCTTATCCAGAAATCTTGCAAAAGGACCTTGCTTATATGCAGCAAGCCCATGTCAACACTGTCACATTAGGGGTGTTTGCTTGGAGTGCCTTAGAGCCGCAAGAAGGCGTTTATCAGTTTGACTGGTTGGATCGTGTGTTTGATCAGATCCATGGCATCGGCGGCAAAGTCATTTTGGCCACTCCTAGCGGTGGGCGTCCTCAATGGCTGAGCCAAAAGTATCCCGAAGTCAATCGGACCAACGCCCAAGGGCAAAAACATACCCATGGGTTTCGCCACAATCACTGTTACTCTTCACCGATCTATCGGGAAAAGGTGACGCAAATCAATCAGCAGTTGGCAAAACGGTACGGCAAGCATCCGGCATTAGCCATGTGGCATATTTCCAATGAGTACTCTGGGGAATGCTTTTGCTCCTATTGTCAGGAAAACTGGCGCAGCTGGCTGCAAAAAAAATATGGTGATTTAGCCACGTTGAATCATGCCTGGTGGACTTCTTTTTGGGGCGGTACGTACTCTGATTGGTCGCAGGTTTTACCGCCTTCACCTTTAGGGGAACACAAAGTGCATGGCATGGATCTTGATTGGAAACGATTTGTCACAGATAGGACGATCGATTTTTATTTGCATGAATGTGCGCCGATCCGTCAGCTGACACCGGACATTCCTGTGACGACGAATTTTATGGCGGAAGGACATGCTACCCAAGATTTTATTCCTTTAGAAGGCATTGACTACAGCAAGTTCGCTCGTCATGTGGACATCGTTAGCTGGGATAGTTACCCTGATTGGAACAACAACTTTGAATCCTTGGCAGCGACAGCGATGAAATCCGCCTATGTACATGATCAATACTGGTCATTGAAGAAACAGCCCTTTTTAGTGATGGAATGCACGCCGAGTTTTGTTAACTGGCATTCCTTTAATAAAGCGAAAAAGCCTGGTGTCCATCAGTTGAGTGCCATGCAGCAGATCGCTCACGGCTCAGATAGTACCTTGTATTTTCAATGGCGCCAATCCCGCGGCAATTCAGAAAAATTCCATGGAGCAGTCGTGGGACATGATGATTCCACGGAGAATCGGGTCTTCAAAGAAGTTGCGGCTTACGGCAAGCGCTTGGAAAAAATCAAAGAGATTCAAGGAACCACAAGAAAAAAAGCAGTGGCGATCCTTTTTGACTGGGAAAGCAACTGGGCATTGAAGCGAGGCGGCGGGTTTGGTCGACCAACCAGACGGTATCCGCAAACGTTGCAGGAGCATTATCGTTATTTCTGGGAACAAGACATCGCTGTCGATATTTTGACGCCAGAGCAAGATTTTTCTGACTATCAGTTGGTGATCGCTCCAATGCTTTACTTGATGACATCAGAGACGATGGCAAAACTTTGCCAGTATACACAAGCCGGTGGTACCTTGATTTCCAGTTACTTTAGCGGCATGGTCAATGAAACCGACTTGTTGTATCTGGGGGGCTTGCCACAGCCGTTGCGAGCATTATTAGGCATCAACGTGTTGGAGCTGGAAACTCTTTTTGACACTGAACACAATCAGTTGGTTTTTCAAGGACAGCCCTTTGAAACACGGGACTATTCTGCAATCATCGAAGCCGAAACAGCGGAGGTACTAGGGGAGTATCAAGCGGATTTTTACCAAGGAACACCTGCGATCACCAAACATACCTTTGGTGCCGGCACCGCCTACTATCTGGCGGCTCGCACCAACTATGACTTTTTCGAACAGTTTTATGCCTCTTTGGTCCGTGAGCTGTCCTTGGCAGAGGAAAGGATCGCGCATGCCAATCCTGCAGTCTCGATCCAAGGCAGGATCAGTCCAGAACGAACGTACTTTTTCATCATGAATTTTTCTGAGAAAGAGCAGACACTACACTTGATCAAAGAAGTCGTTGATTTAGAGACCAATCAAGCAGTCCCTCAAACAGCAACCTTGGCGCCGTATGAAGTGCGAGTGGTTTATTTTAACAATTAGCTGACCATTGGAAAAAACGTCCCTTTCGACAAATGCAGAAAGGGACGTTTTTTTGATGAATGGTTTATCAGAAATCATTCTGGATCGGATGCTTGGTGCTTTTTCATCCATTGAGGCAATGCGGCACTGATTTGTGTCGGCAAAACGACATAGTGCTCTTTTGCCAATGCTTCGCCAATCAGGCTATGGAGATAGACAGCCGCTTGGATCGTTTCCTCTGTTTTTTCAAACTGTGCCAAAAAGCTGGTGATCATGCCTGCCAGCGTATCACCCATCCCACCAGTCGCCATTGCGGGTGTTCCGAGGGGATTTTGGGCGATGTTGCTGCCGTAAATTTGTGTGCGATGGCTTTTTAAGACTACCAGACTTCCGAGTTTTTGTTGGGCTTGCTGGTTGTTTTCTTCTGTCTGGTCGGCAATTGCCAGTCCGCTGAGCCGTTGCCATTCCATCTGATGCGGCGTGAAGACGACTTGTTCAGGAAAGGGGATGATCAGCGGATATTTGGCAGCCAAATTGATCGCCGAACCATCGATCACCAACCATTGGTGTTCTTTTTGGGCAGAAACGATCCGCTGCAGCAGATCAAAATTGCTTTTTCCTTCGCCTAATCCAGGACCAATCAGTAGGACGTCCGCCGATTCGGTGACCGTATCGATCAGTTCTGTTTGCTGCCAATCGACAAACATCGCTTCAGGCAAGCGGGCGTGCAGGGCGGTTCGGTTGACGCCATCGGAGATCACGGTGGTCAAACCAGTTCCCCCATACACACAGGCTTGCGCAGCCATTAAGATCGCCCCACCGAATTGGCGGTTGCCCCCTACTAAAACGGCTCGGCCAAAAGTGCCTTTGTGGCTTTTTGTCGGGCGCTGTTGGATCACTTTGGATAAAATTGCAGAATCAAGTTGCTCCATGCAATGACTCCTTTCGTTAATCAAAATCGAGTTATATTTATTATACCTGTTTCCTAGAAATTTCATAGAAAAGACCCATGGAAAAAGGCGCAATTTTTTTTCCTTTTTTGGTTTAAGAGTGTTATCATAAATAGCGAGAACAGAAATGGAGGGAACACTATGACAATCGATTGGAAAAAAGAGGTCGAAGCCCGCAAAGACGATTTGCTGAACGACTTGATTGATCTATTGAAAGTGAAAAGTGAAAGAGAAGATGATAAAGCGACTGCGGATGCGCCATTTGGTCCTGGACCTCGTGATGCGTTGCTACACATGCTAGCTTATGGCGAACGTGATGGCTTCACAGTCAAAAACGTCGATAACTACGCTGGTCACATCGAATTTGGTGAAGGAGACGAAACATTAGGGATCTTCGGCCACATGGATGTTGTTCCTGCAGGTGACGGCTGGTCAACCGATCCTTATGATCCAGTCATCAATGACAACAAAATCTATGCTCGTGGTTCTTCTGATGATAAAGGTCCTTCAATGGCTGCCTATTATGGGATGAAGATCATCAAAGAATTGGGCTTGCCATTATCGAAAAAAATCCGTTTTGTCGTTGGTTCTGATGAAGAAAGCGGCTGGGCAGATATGGATTACTACTTTGAGCATGAAGAAAAGCCTGATTTTGGCTTCTCACCAGATGCCAATTTCCCAATCATTAATGGAGAAAAAGGAAATGTGACATTAGGGATCCATTTCCAAGGCAACAATGAAGGAGACTTCACGCTGCAAAGCTTTACTGCTGGCTTGCGAGAAAATATGGTACCAGGAACGGCAACAGCAAGCTTCATTGCTCCATCAACAGAAGAAGCATTAGCGATCGAAAAAGCCTTTTTCGATTACGTTGAAGCCAATCCAGTGACGGGGACGATTGAAACAGAAAATGAACAAGTGACGATCGAATTAGTCGGTAAAGGTGCTCATGGTGCCAGCCCACAATCAGGAATCAATGCGGGGACTTTCTTAGCAGTCTTCTTAGATAACTATGCCTTTGGCGGCGGCGCAAAACAATTCATCCATGCAGCAGCAGCCTATGTCCATGAAGATTTCTACGGTGAAAAATTAGGTGTGGCGTACGAAGATGAAAAAATGGGTAAATTGACTATGAATGCTGGTTTATTTGCTTTTAAAGCGAACCAAGCAGGAACGCAAGCAGACAACTTTATCGCATTGAACTTCCGTTATCCTAAAGGCGTAACTGCGGAAGGACTTGAAATCGGTGTGGAACGCACCGTCGGTATGGAAGGGGCAACCGTTACCCGCAATGACCGCAACATGGAACCTCACTACGTGCCAGCAGATGATCCATTGGTAGAAACTTTATTGGCGGTTTATGAAGAACATACTGGCGAAAAAGGCTTCGAACAAATCATCGGCGGCGGCACATACGGCCGTCTATTGAAACGCGGCGTTGCTTATGGCGCAATGTTCCCTGGCTATGTTGACACCATGCACCAAGCCAATGAATTCATGAGCTTGGATGACCTATTCAACGCAGCGGTGATCTATGCAGATGCTATCTACCGTTTGGCGAAATAAAGAGAGATTGATTGGGTCTGTTCACTCGCTAAATAAATACAATTGAACGTTTCGTGCGGCATTCTCGTATCTTTTTCATGTGAGAGAATGCCGCACTTTTTTAGTATGGAACAGGGGGATGAGTAGTAAAAAACACCTCATAGTGATGAGGTGTAGAAGCAATTAGTCTTTACATTTTTTCTTTAGGATTGCGTCAGTGAGGATTTCTGAAAAATCTAAATGCATAGTTCGTCCTAGTTTATCCGCCCATTGAGGAATCGCCAGTTTTTTCTCGACGAAGGTTTGATTCTCTAAATATTCTGAAACATCAACAAGGACCATCGATAGAAATGATTTTTCTTTGTCGTAATCGAATTCAAAATCTAAATCGTCTATAAACGGATTATTCGCTTCCAGTGATAAACAATTAATGGGGGTAGAGAGCGGAATCTCCCGATTATTTTCAATACAATCTGCCAAAACGATTCCGAGCCAATCGGATGCCATGAATAAAGCATCGGCGATGTCTAAGCCTTGAGTGCCGACTTGCTCAGGAAAATCAGGAAAAGAAATAAAATACTTCACTTCGCTTTCGTCTGTATCGGTGTAATAAAACAATGCAGGGTAACTTGCTAACATAGTGTACAACTCCTTTTTCGCGATTCTCTACAGATCTGATTGCAATGGTAGCGCTCTTATTTTTCACTAGTACCTAGTAGTCTTAAGCAAGAGTTGTTGCTTTTTTATTGTACCAGTGTCATAAATACTGAACAATAGGCAATATTTTTTTAAGAGGAGAGTATCAATTCAGAAATTCTGATGATTGAAAGAACATCATCTTTTGTGGTAATTTAAAAATCTTTGTGTCTATTATTAATGAAAATGTTATATTTTGTTATTGACATCAAATCATCCGAATGATTTACTTTTTGTAAGGAGTTGAAAAGTGATGCCTGATTTAGTGAAATTTATTTTGGTTATTCTGGCGATTTGGGTGGTTTATCAAGTATTTACGACGATTTTATTTACCCTTTCCCAAAAAGCAGTTGCCAAACGAATCAAAAGCGGGAAGATGTCTGATCAGCAGTTGGCGAATTTGTACCACGCTGTAGCACGAGCAAATCAAGGAAGCAATTTCCAAGCGATTTTCTCTTATGGGCTCTTTTACCGCAGCCATGCAAAGCAAAGTGATGCGGTCTATGAACTGTATCGCGCAGAAATGGCGAAAAGAAATCTGTTGTAACCAACTGTGAAGCAGCTGCTTTCGAGAATATTGCTCGAAGTAGCAAAAAAGCCTAGGTCCTGCACAACAAGTGCAGAACCTAGGCTTTTTTGGTATTTACTGGGCAGCAAGCTGTGACAGATAAACACAGCTCCTTGCTGCAGCTATTTCTTGTCTTTACTGCTTTTTTGATCCATGCCCGCACCGATCGCTACACCTAGTGCGATGCCTAAACCCATGCCTAATGCTAGATTGTCAAAAAACAGCATCCCAAACGCAGCACCTAATGCCATTCCGACACCGATCCCCAGTCCCATATTGTTAGAAGCGGCTTCCTTTTCTTCAGACGTTTGCGGCGGTTTTTTCGTCATTGTGAAAAACCCCTTTCTTTTTAGTATAGAGGGGTTTCGTTTGGATGACAAATATTCGAACTGCTGCTCAGTGATATGCATCAGGAGAGTGCAACCGCTAAGTATGGCAAACGGGTTGAACCATTGGTCTATCTTCCGCCGGGCAAATAGTTACGCTCGGGGTTGTAGCGGCGAATGATCTTATTTTCAGCGAGTACGTGCTCATAATAATAAACAGGCGCATCCTTAGTCTCTAGTCGAAAAACAAAGACGAGCGGAACCTTTAAGACGGAATAGCGCGCGGGGATCGCAATATACGATTTTTGATTGCGCTCCATCGTCAGTGCGAATTCATCAAACAAAAGCGCCACTGGTGTGGGAAAGTTTACCAATTCATAATAGTGTTTTTCAAATGCATAGGTTTCTTGTTTTGCATAAGCAATTTTTGCAGCTGGCATACACATTCACCTCACTCGAATTATACGAACGTTTGTTCTGTTTGTAAAGTGAAAAATTACCAAGCGAGGAAAAAGGAGGCGTTCTCTATGAAAAAGATGTTATGCTAACAAGAAATTTGCTACACTAGAGAAAAGAAGGAATCAAAAAGGAGCAGATACCATGGATTACGAACGTTTCGCACGATTACAGGCACGCTTTGCCGATGAAAAACTGCTGACCAAAGAAGGGGTCTATCGGTTGCGTTTGTCAGGGAAGGCGCAGTTCGAACTAGCCTTTATCAAAACCGGACCCTGTGGCGAGTCTGTCTACCAGCCGCTGATCAAGGGCACTTTTGCTGAAAAAGAAGCAATCCCTACCTATTTGCTGGATCTTGCGGCGCAGCCTATGACGCAAATCAGTCAGCGAACCTCCGAAAATGAAGCAGTGTTAGATAAAGCGTTAGTAGCATTAATGGAAAAATGTGAGCAGGCAGTTGCCGTCAACGAAGCCGCACAAGAAGCCGCACGTTGATTAGCATGACAAAGATACAAGAGCCGCCTGAACCTGATTTTTTACACTAAGCAAAAAACGATCCTGACAAGATTCCTTGCCAAAGATCGTTTTTTATTTTCCCGTGGTAATTAGTGTCCTCATTCGCCGAAGTGGTCTGAGAAGCCTTGTTGTTTCATAAAGGCCGCAACATCTGGACGTCGCGGTTCACGGAAAAATTCCGTCATTTTCGTTTGCCAATTGGTTTGCTGTTGATTGCTGCTGCGCTGTGCATAATAGGCTTCTGTCGTTTGATTGTACTGGGCTGTTTGCTCCTGCGTCAGCGGTTGATACTGATCGACACTTACGATCGCTTCTTGGGGCAAGCGGACTTTCGGCTCATTTCTGTGTTGCGGATAGCCGATCGTTAAACCGAATAACGGAAACGTCAATTTTGGTAAGCCGACAAGTTCTGCGATACGAGGCAAATCATTGCGGATGCCGCCGATGTAACAAATTCCTAAGTCTTGCGCTTCAGCGGAAGCTACCATGTTTTGGGTAGCGATGGTCGTATCAACGACAGACACAATAAATGGTTCCATCGTGGTTAAGTGGGTATCAGGCACCCCTGCTTGGGTCAGCAGCTGCTGGTGTTTATGTAAGTCGGCGACAAAAAGATAGAAGACGCCCGTTCGAGTGATGTAATTTGGGGCACCGGCAATTTCTTCGATGGCAGCCAGTTTTTCAGGATCACTGACCTCAATGATCGAATAGGCTTGAACAAAGTTCGAACTGGAACCGCTCTGGGCAACCGTTACTAATTTTTGCTTGAGTTCCTTTGATAGTGGGCGGGGTTGAAAATCTCGGACAGAGCTGTGGCGGGTAAAAGTATCAAAAAGATCCATCGTTTTTCCTCCTGTAACGTACAAATTTCTTTCTTCCTTAGTGTAACAGAAAAAAAGGAATGGGAACAAAAAGAATGTTTTCAAAAAATTTTCAAATTGATGTTTTATAGTTGCCAAGCACAAAAGTTTCCGTTATGATAATGATACATTCTTATTATTATTCCTTAGGGGAGTAACCGGTGGCGCAAGCTGCGATAATATCAACAGTAAGTAAGCTGGCGACAGCTTTCTGGTATTATTTGAAATGGTGAGACCTAAGACAAGCGTATACTTGTCTTAGGTCTCTTTTTTTCTAGCAGAGTGCCTAAGGAAAATAAAATTAAAAGGGGCAAAAAAATTGGCGAAAGAAATGTATCAAAAAGAAATCTCGGAAATTATGGCAGAGGTCCAGAGCAGTCCAGAGGGGTTGACGCAGCAAGAGGCAGCCAAGCGGTTAGAAAATGGCTTGAACCAGCTGAAGGAAGCACCTAAGAAATCTAGCTTTGCCTTATTCTTAGATACCTTCAAAGATGCGATGGTGATCGTCTTGCTGATCGTGGCAATCATCCAAATGGTTATGGGTGCCCACGTTGAGTCGATCGTTATCTTCGCAGTACTCTTGTTGAATTCCGTCGTCAGTGTGATTCAAACGAAAAAAGCCGAAGGGTCGTTAGACGCTTTGAAAAGCCTGTCGGCACCAGATGCTAACGTCATTCGGGATGGCAAAGAACAAAGTGTGCTGGCGAAAGAATTGGTTGTCGGCGATATCGTTATTTTAGAAGCTGGGGACTATGTACCAGCAGATGGTCGATTGATCGAAGAGGGTTCTTTGAAGGTCGATGAAGGAATGCTGACTGGGGAATCAACGCCAGCGGAAAAAGAATTAGGGGTGATCGATCGTACCGCACCGATCGGCGACCGTGACAACATGGTCTTCAGTGGAACGATCGTCACTTATGGACGTGGTCGGTTTATCGTAACTGCGACTGGTAATGTGACGGAAATCGGTCAAGTGGCTGGCTTATTGGAAAGTACAGTTGAACACAAAACACCATTGCAAAGAGGATTAGACAGCTTCAGTAAAAAACTGAGCTTGGCGATCTTAGTCCTTTCATTGATTATTTTAGGGGTTCAAGTCGCACGGTTGTTCTTAGGTGACGGAACAGGTGATATGACACAAGACTTAGTCAACGCCTTTATGTTTGCGGTAGCCGTAGCCGTTGCAGCGATTCCAGAAGCCTTGCAATCGATCGTGACGATCGTTCTTTCGATCGGAACAAAACAAATGGCGAAGCGTCATGCCATCATTCGAAAACTACCAGCGGTTGAAACATTGGGTTCAACGAGTATCGTTTGTACCGATAAGACCGGGACTTTGACCCAAAACAAAATGACCGTTGTTGACTACTATTTACCAAATGGGCAAACGGGCACGTTCTCCGATGAGCCAACCACCTGGACATTGCCTGAAAAACGCTTAGTAGAGATCAGTGTCTTGGCCAATGATGCTGCCATCAGTGAAGATGGGGCGAAGCTAGGAGACCCTACTGAAATTGCTTTTCTGGATTACAGTGAGAAACTAAATCAGCCTTATCGGGCAATTCGTCAACAGTTTCCTCGTTTGCAAGAATTGCCTTTCGATTCTGATCGTAAATTGATGTCTACCTTACATGAGATCGATGGCGAACATTTATTGTTGACCAAAGGTGGGCCAGACATCGTCTTTGGGCGCAGTACCAAAGTCTTGATCGATGATCAAGTCGTGCCTTTAACAGATGAAATCAAGCAGAAATTACAACATCAAAACGAAGAATTCTCAAAACGGGCATTACGGGTCTTGGCGTTTGCTTACCGTCCATTGACCGATGCCCAATCACGAGAATTGACACTTGAAGATGAAAACGAGCTGATTTTGGTTGGTTTGATGGCGATGATCGATCCTCCTCGTAAAGAAGTCAAACAAGCCGTAGCGGATGCTAAATCTGCTGGTATCAAAACAGTAATGATCACAGGGGACCACAAAACGACAGCCGTGGCGATTGCACAAGAGATCGGTATTTCAGCCGAGGGCGACTTAGCCTTGACCGGTACGGAATTGGATGCTCTTTCTGAAACCGAACTAGCGGATCAATTAGACAAAATCACAGTCTATGCTCGTGTTTCGCCAGAAAACAAAATCCGTATCGTGCGGGCTTGGCAAGACAAAGGCAAGATCTCTGCCATGACCGGGGATGGGGTCAATGATGCACCCGCCTTGAAACAAGCGGATATCGGGATCGCAATGGGAACCGGAACGGACGTTGCCAAAGACGCAGCGGCGATGGTCTTGACGGATGACAACTTTGCCTCGATCATTCGTGCCGTAGAAGTTGGCCGAAACGTCTTTGACAACATCAAAAAAGCTATTTCGTATTTGTTTGCTGGAAACTTAGGTGCGATCATTGCGATCGTCTTTGCCTTAGTGATGGGTTGGGACAATCCATTTACTGCCTTGCAGCTGCTCTTTATCAACCTAGTCAACGACTCATTACCAGCGATTGCTCTAGGAATGGAAAAAGCCGAACCAACGATCATGCAGCGCCAGCCAAGAGATCCAAATGCTGGTATCTTCACTGGAAAAACATTGATCTCAGTAACGTATCGTGGTATTTTGATTGCCGCTGTCGTGATTTTGGCACAATGGTTAGGAATGAACCAATCACCTGAATTAGGTGTAGCGATGGCCTTCTCAACACTTATCTGGAGCCGAACATTGCAAACATTACCAGCACGCTCAAACACTGAGACTGCTTGGCAAGCTGGCCTTTTTGCCAATAAAATGGTGTGGTTGGCGATCGTCGTTTGTGGTGGACTATACAGCATTACCTTGATTCCTGGCATCCGTGAAGTCTTTGCGATTCCAGCAACCTTCACTTTAGGACATGTCGGTCTATGTATCGCAATGGCTGCTGTGGCAGTTGTTTTGATGGAAATCACGAAACTGATTATTATTGCCGTTCAAAAACGTCAAGGAAACGCCTAAAGCAAAAAACGTATCGATCGTTTGATCGATACGTTTTTTTGTCGTTTATCCTCACTGCTTAGTTGATTTTTTTCAGCTGACTGATTTGGGCAGCGACTTGCTTCAAGAAGGCTTCTTGACCAGCCGGCTGTTCTTGGCTGTAAAGGTAGGCTTCGTATTGCTGCGTCAAGCGGATAAAATCACCATGGAACAGTGGATAGAATGCTTCGAGTCGTTGGGCATAATCGATCAACGGCTCCGCCTCGTTACGGTACAGAACTTTCGTCGTTTGCCGTAAAAACAAAGGATAGGCAGCAACTAGCGGCTGTTTGGTAAAGCGGCAGATCAACCATAAATGAATACGGAAAAACGAATGGCGGAAATAGAAAAGTAGGCCAAGTCCTAGGATAGCTAAGCCTCCAAAGAAGCCATTGCGCAGCGTTTGTTTCAACTCCTCAGTCAACCAAACGTCATCGGAAACCGCGGCTGTTGCAGAACTGCTGGTCGTGGTTTCGCTGCTTTCTGTTTCCCTGCTGCTCGATGGTGTTGTTTCGCTGCTAGCGGTCGGTGTTTCTTCGGATTTAGTAGATTCTTGAGTCAACACGGGACGATCTGGATTTTGGAAACTAGGGGTCGGTTCAAAAGGTACCCAACCGTAGCCGTCAAAGTAGACTTCCACCCATGAGTGGGCATTCAAGTTGCGAACGGTATAGGTAGTAATGCCGTTTTCTGTTGCAGGAGATCCAGGAGAAAAGCCTTTTGCCCAGCGAGCAGGGATCTCTAAACTCCGTAGTAGCACGACCATTGCCGTGGAAAAATTGTCGCAGTAGCCGACTTGTGATTCAAATAAAAATTGATCAACATAATCTTGCTCTTCTGCAGGCACGACGGCATCGGTTTTGGAATAGCGGAATACGAGCGGATCTTTCAAATAGCTTTCAACCGCCGTGACTTGATCAAACAGACTGTTGCTTTCAGTGGTGATCTCAGCTGCGAGATCTCGTACCCGCTGCGGCAAAGAATCGGGTAACTGGATATAATCGATCAGAGAATCCGGATAGATCAAAGGCAGATTTTGGAGATTTTCTGCGGCAAAGTCTGGATGGTCCCAATCGAGGGTCAAGGTGGTGTCTGGGAGTGGATCAATGAGATCGACCCGCTGGATGGCGTCGCTGATCTGAAATCCGCGAGCACCGTTTTCAAGGGACAACGTGCTGCGTCCATAGGGCAATGGGACATAGTCTCCATGGTTTTGAAATTGGACCCGAACGGATTCGTTCTCAAGATAGGCTTGCTGATAGCTTTGATCCGCGATCGTGACGCCCTCTGCTTCTAAGCGAGCCTCTTCGCGGCTCGTACTGATCCAGCCCTTACCAGAATAAAAATCTTTGCTTTCCACCCGCCAGTAATGCGGGGTTTCTTGTTGCGCTTCAAATAAAATCGTCGCATCATCCAGTAGTGGTCCGCCTAATTGACGGTCGTTTTCACTGAATCCAGTGCGAGAGCCGCTGGGCGTGCCATGTTCTTCAATAAATTGATAAAAACCCAGCTGATTCAGATTTGTCCGTATAGGCGTGGAACGGGCTGCCAACTGTTCCCGCAGGCTCGTTTGCGGCAAGTAGACAGCAGTGACGGCTAGTCCACCAATCAATAGCATCACAGCGAACCAGGGAGCGATCGTTTGACTGGATTGAAAGACGCTGCGCTGGATCAGTGAAGAAGCCAAGGCACAAAGAAAAATACCCATCAAATGCCACGTCAGATCAAATTGATTAAAAATCACGACTGTTAGCAAGTAGCCGATCATGGTAGCGTAAATCAAGAAAAAGCGTTGATAAGCGATCGGTAAGATCGCTAAAAACAAAACCCAACTAACAATCAATGTCACCGCCGCCAGTTCGGTGATATAGCCGACTTCACCGCTGAGGATCTCTTGAAAGGCACGGTGCAGGTCTAGCCAAAAACGCAGCAGCCAATCAAAAGAAAAGGCAGTCCCATAAGGAAAGATCCGATACAAGACGATCAGCCAAGCGGCTGCCAGCAAAGGCAAACTGTAACGGACTTTCGGCACCACGGTCAAAATCAAACAGACACTAAAGGCATAAGTTAAAAGGGTGAACTGATTGCCAAGGTCATAAACTGCGATAAACGGCAAGATCACCAGTGATAGACTGAGAAAGGTCAGAAGACCAATCAGCGCTTTCTTAATAAATCTCATCCTACCGCCTCCTCAAGTTTATTCAACTGCCTCATTAAATCAGCGTAGGTAAACACTTGGCAGCTGTTTTTTGCTTCCAACTGACTGAGGTAGTCTTCCAGTTGTGGGGTAAAAACCGGGGTAATGAAGACAAGATGGCTGCCAGTCAAAAGCGGTACCCCTTCAGGAACTTTCTCGAAGGGAAGGATCTGGGCATAGGCAGCGGCATCCGTTTGGTAAGGAGAAGTCAATCCGTCACCAATCAAGAGCGGCTGAAAAAGTCGTTGATTTTGCGAGAAATGGTGGATCGAATAAAACAGTGATAAAGTCTCTTCAAAAGCAGGATGATCTTCTCCCCAAAAGAGCAGAACGATGTCTTGTTCTTCTTCATGTTCTCGTTCGCGATAGATCAATTCCTGTTGTTTGCTGGATAATTTCCAATCGATATTTTTTAAGGAATCCCCTAACTGGTATTGACGGAACTGTCGAATAGAAAAATTGGGTTCCCCGTGGGTTTGGCTGCGGACTTGCTGTTTAAAAAATGGCAGCAGGGTAACGGCTTCTGGCGCCAATTTAGGCAGGATCAAAATCGATTGTTTCGCAACTGCAGCGTAGCTTTTTTCAAAAAAGCCAAAGAGATCATGGCTGTACAATTGAACGGGCAATTCTTCATAGATGCCTCGCTCCTTTGGGGTCCAAGGCAGCTGCAGCCGAATCAGATTGCCTCGATAAAAGGCGCTGTGATGACTTTCCTTGAAACGATCGTCAAATTTTAAGGTGAAATCGACCAGCGGCAGCAGCGTCGGGCGATACTTGAAGACTTGCAGCGGTAAGGTGATCGCTGTGTGTGTTTCAGCTTGGATCGATTCTTCTAAAATGATTTGGACCTTCTTGAGGGAGGGGAGCAAGAATACTGCATCAAGCAACAATAACAAAGTCAGTAAAAACCAAAGGCTCCAGCCAGCATTATTATTGAAGATCACACAATAAGCCAGCAGCAGAAAATAGGCAGCGCTAAACAACAGGAGGCGCAGCAGGCGTTCAAGCTTCTTTTTCTTCATCGCTATCTCCTCGTTGGGACAGGCACTCGTTGGATCATCTGTTTCATCAAGTCTGAAAGGGTCTCCGTGCTGGCATGAACGCCACCTTTCAGTAATAAACGATGACCGAAGACTGCTGGTAAAATTCGCTGCAAGTCTTGCGGCGTGACAAAGGTCCGACCTTCCGTCAACGCTAACGCTTTTGCCCCTTTTAAGAAGGCGATCCCACCACGAGGGCTGATACCAAGGTCAATGGCATTATGCTGACGGCTCGCTTGAACCAGCTGCAATGCGTAACGGGCGACCCGCTCATCGACATACACGTCATCGACCATCGCTTTTAAAGCAGTCACTTCATCAGCATGTAAAATGGTTTGGATCTGATCCAAGCTTTGCTGTCGTTTTCCAGTCAAGAGGGCGAGCTCATCTTGAAAATCTGGGTAACCGATATGCAGGCGGAACAAAAAACGATCCAATTGGGCTTCAGGCAAAGGATACGTTCCTTCATACTCGATTGGATTTTGCGTGGCTAAAACAAAAAAGTGGGGACTCAATGGGTACGTTTGATTGTCGATGGTGACATGATTTTCTGACATGGCTTCTAAGAGTGAGGCTTGCGTCCTTGGTGTGGTTCGGTTGATCTCATCTGCCAAGAGGACGGAGGTGAAGATCGGGCCAGGACGAAACTCGAACTGGTGGCTTTGGGAATTAAAAATCGACACACCTAACACATCGTTAGGTAAAAGGTCTGGGGTAAACTGTACCCGTTTGTAGTCACTTTGAATGGCTTTGGCTAACGATTTGACCAACATCGTTTTCCCAACACCAGGGATATCTTCGAATAAAACGTGTCCGCCAGCAAGCAGCGCAGCCACGGTAAATTGGATCACATCTCGTTTGCCTAAAATCACTTTTTCCACTTCTGCGATCAAGGCATCTATTTTTTGTAATTCAGCGGTCATCTGATAACCTCCCTACGTTCGTTTCTTCCATTGTAACGGTTTTCTAGGACTGTCGCAATTTTCGTGTAACAATTAAAGAAAATTTCAAGAATATTCAAAAAAGAGAAATCCTTTCTGCGGATTTGCGAAAGAAAAACAAAAAACTTCCGAAGCGTTTCCTCGGAAGTTTGCGTTTGATAGAACAGAAGCGACTAGAAGGTGTGGTGCAAGAGGTCAGCGGCGATCTGGTCCGCCTGCCGTAAATTCCAAGCATCGGTTCCTGGCTGAGCAGTGGCAGCCGTCAGCCAGTGGATGCCTTCTGTGGGAATCCCAAAACAATAGAGGGTAGGGTAAGGGCGGTCATCTGGTCCGAGGATCTGATTGGTCTCAGGATCGATGGCGATCGCACCCGTCTCAAAAGGCACCTCATTGGGGATCGCCAACTGGTGCGGGTGAATAATCCGATCGTTTAGCAGTTGCCGCAACAAGGAATTGTTGGTTCGACGAATCGCTGTCGATGGAATGCGAGCCTCAATTAGTTGCGTCGCGTGATAGCGTGTGTCGTCAAATCGCTTTGAATACGTACAGTAAGCCTCCTCGATCTCAACAGTCATGTCAGGACCTAGTAAGGTCACCACTCCCGCTTCCATCAATGCCACCAGTTCCTGCAGTCGCTGAACTGGCGGTCCGATCGATAAAAAGCTGTTCAAGGGAACGAAAGACTGCCAAAAGAGTGTTTTCAAGTCTTGTACTGGCATTAGCTGATGATCGAGAACAAACCGAATCGGGTCCCGCAGATCTTTAAAGACTTCCAAGGCACTGCTGATAGGTCCTGTTAGATTGCCTTTTTCGGCATCTTGGATTTGGGTACGTAATAGTGCAATGAAAAAGTCTTGCAACGACTGTTGCTTTTTCTGAGCAAAGGGGTCGGCTAGTTGTTGCCATGACCACCACTCCGTCGTAGGAAGCTGCCATTTTTTCAGCAAGTCTTCAGCTCCTTCAGAGGCAACAAAGGCGGCGGTAAAAGCGGCAAGCTGATCTTTGTCCAGCAGCTGTTTTTCTAAAAGCAGCGTCTGATAATAGACGAGTTCTGCCTCTTTTTTTAAATAGAAGAGTAGGGTCTTGCCAGCAACCGTTTTGGCTGCTTGCCAAGCAGCGAGGCGTTCAGGGGTCAAAAAAACGGGCTTTCGCTGCTGCGTCGGTGTTTTTTGATTGCGGCCACGAGGATGATATGGGACACCCCGACGAGAACCTGCGATGATTTGTGGTTCTTCACCAGAAGGTTGATAGACGAGGGATCCATTGACTTTGACGAAGGTGCCGCCCCGACCGCTGGTCAAGCGGGTGACGTAATCGTAAAAGGCAAGTCCTAGTCCCCGTAAAATCACAGGTTCGCCAGCTTTCACCGCCGTTAGATCCGTATCTGCCGCATTGGCTGGCGGTGCATAAAACCAGCCATTATTTTCTGCGGCCGCCGCCAATCGTTGTTCTGCTGCTGACAGTTGGGCTTGTGAATGGCCTGTAGCTAAGACGACGGCATCAACAAGAAATGTTTGGTGAGCCGTCGTCAACTGGTAGCGATTTTTGGAAAGAGGGGTCAAGGAGCTGACATTGTCTGACAGATGGTTGACGGTAATGGATTCAGGCAGCTCTTTTAATAGCTGCTGATAAAACCACTGCTGATAGAGGCCATATAACGCCCGCGAGCAATGCCCGTTAGGATCAAGTGAATCAAGTGCTGTGCATTCCGTAACGAGCTCAGGAGCATGCGTGGCTGCGAAATGTTTCCCTTCTGTCACTGCCCATTCGTATAAGGTAGGTCCTTTGACCACGGGACCGCCGGTGCTTAATGTGTCATCCGTGAAAAGGGTGACTTGACTGGTTACAGAATTCAATAGCAGATCCGCCGATTGGTCCGTGCGCCAAACTGCCCCAGGAAGAAAGGGATCAAACAGCAGCAAGTCGATGGCTTGTTTGTTTTGTTTGCTATGAGCGATCAGTCGTTCTGAAAGTGAAAGTCCACGAGGACCAGCACCAATGATAGCTATTTTCATATCACACCGCCTCAATTATTCTATGGTCTTTGTGTCATCAACGGGCTAAGTCAAAAGGTGTCTTGCGGAAAATCAGCCAGTGCATGCCTAGCACCATGGCTTCCTCGATGGCATCGATATAATGGAAAGCAGGCTGATTGGGTTGTTGCTGCAGCAATGGATTTTTTTGGATCGCGTCTAAGAGATCGGTTTTTACTGCATCACTGCTGGCTAAAATAATACAGTGGGGGGCAAAAGCTGCATTGTAAAATGGCAGTAAGCTTGTCAGGCGCTGAACCAAAGCCGTGCGGTCTTGCGGTGCCCCTTGATCCAAGTAGCCGGGCAAAAACTTTGCCTCTCCCGCTAGGGCGTCTTTTCCTTCTAAAAGTGCACCATTGACCAGGAGCGTGATACCAGGCATGCTTTTTTCGGGATTGTACATGCCGACGATGGTTTGCTGCAAAGAGATCTGTTGGGCGATGCAATAGCCGATCGTTAAAATATGGGCATCGTTTTGACAGTAGAAGGGCAGTGCAGTGACCTCTGCCACGAGGGCTGCCAGGTGCCAGCCATTGAATTTTTCATACCAGCTGGAAGTCACGGTTCCTCCACTGATTTTTCCTGGTAAAAAGAGGGCGATCTGTTCCACAGAGGGAAATAATGCTAGCTCGTTCGTTACACATTCTTGAAAGCGATGAGGGGCAACATCAGGAAACGGCTGGTCGTGTTTTGCCAAAACCTTCCCCTTGCGGTCGATCAGCATGGACCAAAGAGCCAAGGAACCATCGTGATCAATAAAGCTAAGCAAAAGAGAATGACCTCGGTCTTGGTTGAGCTGATAGGTCACAGCAGGGCGCCCTAGCTCTTTTTGCTCCAGCGGACCTTTAGTGATTTCCCCCTCTGCCAACAATTCTTTTAATAATGAGTTAGTGGTGACCATGCTGATGCCGGTTTTCTTTACTAAATCGGAGGCGAATAATGCCCCGTTTTGAAATAAGGTTTTTAAAACCAGCTGTTTGTTTTGCTGGCGAATGGAATGGGTGGTAGAAGCCATAGGTGTTCTCCTTAATGAAGTGATTTAATTAAGTATACCGACGGGATGGAACGATGTAAAGTTTTTAAAAGACTGACTTGACGGAAAACTTGAAAATAAGTATACTTAATTAACAATGTTAATTAAGTGGTTCGCCATAAAGAGGACACGAGGTAGAGGGGAAGAGAAACGTATGATCAAATTAGTCATCACAGATTTAGACGGTACATTTTTGAACAGCCAAGGCAGTTTTGATCGGCCTTATTATGAACAAGTCAGCCAACAAATGAAAGAAGCGGGTGTTGCTTTTGCTGCGTGTACCGGCAAACAGTGTGAACGAGTGGAAGAACTGTTTGGTGAAGCAGCAGCGGATGTTTGGATTCTTGGGGATAGCGCGACCCGCATCAAACATCAAGGCGAATACATCTTTGAATCACTGCTGCCAAACGAATTAGGGCGGCGGATCATTGCGAAGCTCGCTGCGATTGCGCAAGATCATGTGATCATCGCCTGTACACCGACTGCGGCATACATTGCGGAAACGACCAATGAAGCAGATGCCCAGAAAGTTCGCGGCTCTTATCGGGTGGTCAAAACGGTGACGGATTATCAAACCATCACCGAAGATTTTGTGAAGCTCACTATTTTTGATCCCAAACTACGTTGCTTTAAGCATGTCCAACAGTTAGGTGAGTTTACAAACGACGCCTACATCGTGGCTTCGGAAGCCGCTTGGATCGATATCACCAATCAAGGCGTCCACAAAGGAACGACTGTGGCACACTTGCAAGAATTGCTGCACGTCACACCAGAAGAGACTATGGTCTTCGGCGATGGCTTGAACGATTTGGAGTTGATGGCAGCTGGCACGTTTAGTTTCGCCATGAGCAATGCCTTTGAGGAAGTCAAGGCAGCGGCAGCGTTTGTGACCAAGTCAAACGATGAAAATGGCGTGCTGAAAACCATCGAACGTCTGTTACCGCTACAAATGAACCAATAAAAAAACCGCTCCCTAGCAGGGATAGCACGTACTTTCATTTGACTGAAAGTAGAGTGCTGCCTGTTGCTAAGGCGCGGTTTTTTCGTTATGCATGTGGTTGACTGACGCTATAAGGATAGGCATCGGCTGACCACTCTTTGCTGCGAGGGACGATACCTAGCTGGAAGTTCAATGTACCACCGGCAGTCAATTCTTGGTGGGTGAAAAACAATCGCTCGAAGGGTTCTTCGTTCAATGTGATTTTATCCACGAAGAGCTGTTGCGGCGCATTGGGCGTGCTCTTGATCACTAAGTCTTTGCCTGAAGCAAGATGTAGTGTTGCTTGATCAAATAATGGCATGCCGATGACATATTCCCCCGTCCCTGGTGTGACTGGATAAAAGCCCAAGGAGTTGAAAATGTACCAACCAGCCATGCTACCGTTGTCTTCATCGCCAGGAAAGCCTTTGGGCGAGTAATTGAAGCATTGTGTCAATAGCTGCTTGATCAAGGGCTGTGCCATTTCTGGTTTGCCCAAATAGCTGAATAGATACGGATAGTGGAAGCTTGGTTGATTGGAGATCGCCAGCTGACCAAAATCGAGTGCAGCCATCTCGCTCATTTCATGGATCTCAAAGCCGTAGCCTTCTGTCGTATAGCGAGGTTCTTGATTGCACAAGTCGATCAGTTTTGCTTCAAAGGCCGCTTTGCCGCCGTGTTCGGCGATCAAGCCAGCGAAATCATGGTAAACAGCAAAACTGCTTTGCCACGCACTGCCTTCTGCATAGTCTAAGCCCCAGCGTATGTCACTGAATTCTGGACGAAAGGCACCATCGGGATCTTTTGCCCGCATAAAGCCAGTTTCCTGATCGAAAATGTTGCGGTAGTTTTGCGATTGCTGCTGATAATAGTCTGCTTGCTCGTCACCCAGCTGTTGCGCGACTTGTGAAATACAAAAATCACTGTAACAATAATCAAGGGTGTGATTGACCGATTCATGATGCGTCAATGGCACATACCCATAAGTCAAATAGTCCGTCGTGCCGCGCCGACCATAATTGGGATTTTCACTTTGGACGGTGGCGCCTTTTTTCATCGCTGCTAAAAATTCGGGCATCAAATCAGGACGAATGCCTTTTACTGCGGCATCAGCGATCACGGCATCGATCAGCGTCCCTGGCATCAATCCACGCTCATCTGGCGATAGCCATTTTGGTAAAAAGCCGCTTTCGCGATAACTGTTCAAAAAGCCTTCCAGCATGTCTTCCAATTGTTCGACAGCCAAGAGTGAAAAGAGCGGGTAGACAGTTTTATACGTATCCCAAAAGCCGTTGTTTGTATACAGTGGTCCTGGTTTGATTGCTTTTGCCAAGGTATCCCAATGCATTTTGCAGCCCTCTTGGTCGATTTCGAAGAAGGTTTGAGGAAACAAGAATAAGCGATAAAAATTATGATAAAAAGTAGAAACTTGTGTTTGATCGTGATGCTCAATCTCGATTTTTTGCAAAAAATGATTCCATTGCTGTTGGACAGAAGCCAGATAATCGTCAGGAGCCCATTGCTGTTCCCGTTGCAAGTTCAAACAAGCTTGTTCGCGACTGAGAAACGAGGTCGCAAAACGGATCGTCTGTGTTTGGCAATCATCAAAGCGGAGAACGACGAAGGCTTCTTTGCCTGTCAAGGCACCTTCGATCGCCGTGGTGGGTGTTTCAAAACGATAGACGAAATGGAAGGTGAAGCGTTCATCTTCGCACCCTGAAAATACGATCAGTTGACCAGCCACTGTTTGTTCATCCACCTGTTCTAAGACATAGTCACCCGGCAGTGACAAGCCAAGACCTGGCTGATCCCCGCAGTTTTCAATAGTCAGCACACCGCCATACATACTGGGGATCAAAGTCGTTGTTGTTAAATACCGCTGCGTCTTGATTTTAAGAAAGGCTGGATTAAAGGTGCTTTCTTCGGGACGATACGAGCTTTGCGCATGGAAAAGGGTATTTTCAGAAAGCGTGCCGTTTATCGGCAGCATCGTCAGATGGCTGAAATCCCCCATCCATGGGCTAGGCTGATGGGTGAGGCGAAAGCCCTGAAAGGTTCGATCTTCTGGATGAAACCACCAACTGCCGCGTTGATCGCTGGTTTGCGGGGCAAAGTAGTTCATGCCAAAAGGAACCCCTGTATAAGGCAGGCAGTTGCCGTGGGAAAAACTATATTGGTTGTCTGTTCCGTGTCGTGTGTCGATCATTGATACGTTCACTTGGTTCACTCCTTTAATTGGGTTGATTCTCTTTTGATCAAAGAAACCGCCACTAGATGGGTGGTCGTCTCCGTTGGTACTGGGGTTGCTGCCTTCGCAGCGTTGATTTTCTCAATCACTTGGTTTCCTGCCAAGCGCCCCATCTCGGCAAAATTCTGCCCGATAGTCGTTAGTGCTGGATCAACGAGGGCTGCGGCTTGGATATTATCGAAACCAACTAGGGAAATGTTGGCAGGGACGTGCAAATCTGCTTGGCGCAAAGCACGCATCAATTCAATGGCGATCAAGTCATTTTCACAGACGGCTGCCGTGACCTGATGTTCTTCCAAGTAGGCAAGCGCATTCGCGATGCTGGCAGCCGTGTCGTCGAGCTTGGTGCGAAAGGTTCTTTGGGCTTTTTTCAGCGCATCGATGTAACCTAGATAACGCTGACGGACGGATTGCGGATGATGGGTATCACCAAAAATATAAGCGATCCGTTGATGCCCCAACGCAAGTAAATGCTCCGTGGCTAGCTGTCCGCCTTGAAAGTTATCTGGCATCACCGCTGGAAAATCAAACTCATGCAGCTTTTTATCTAAGGTCACGATAGGAAAGTGCTTTTCAGCACATTCGAACAGCAAGTCATAGTAAGAAAACGTATTGCTGGCGTAATAGATCAGGCCGTCGAATTCTTGCATCAGCTCAGCTGCCGTCGTTTTTTCCAAATAATCCACTGGTGTCATCAAAAGTTCAAAGCCGTGTTCTTGCATCACGGGGTAAATGCCTTCGGTAAAGTTTCCTAAAGAGAGATCATTGGCAAAGGGCAAGACAAACAAAATTCGTCCAGTCGCTTTTTTTTCCTTCAATTCTCGGACAAAGCTGCCGCTGCCTTGCACGCGATAGATCAGCTGATTTTGTTCCAGTTCCGTCAAGGCTCTTTTAGAGGTGATCCGACTGACTTGGTATTGTTCAGATAGTTCTTTTTCAGTAGGGACACGACTGCCAGGCGCTAATCGCCCTTCAACGATGGCTTCGTGAAGCTCCGCGTAAATTTTTTTATATAATGGTTGTTTCATAAGAAAACCCCTTTTGATATATCATATTTGTTAGCATACCATAAACCAATAAAAATGAAAACCCTTTAATTATTTTGAAAAAGCGCTAGACATTCAATTAATTCATGATATACTAGGTTCGTAAATTGATATATCAAATCAGGGAAGGTGATGGAATGGTTTATAAAGAAATACCAACTTCAGTAGCAACATTTATGGAAACGATTACGGATCTATGCGGAGAAACGCATGCCGATTGGGCGAAAAATTTTAACGCAGCCTTTGCCAATACACTATTAACGACGGTCAAGCGTCATGAGGATGGCACGACCTTTTTACTGACGGGGGACATTCCAGCCATGTGGCTGCGAGATTCCACTGCACAAGTTCGTCCGTATTTGGTGATCGCCAAAGAAGATGAAGACTTAGCAAGCATGATCAGCGGGTTAGTTAAAAAGCAATTCTACTATATTACGATCGATCCTTACGCAAATGCCTTTAACGAATCAGCCAATGGCGCTGGCCACCAAACAGACGATACAGAAATGAACGATTGGATCTGGGAACGCAAATATGAGATCGACTCTTTGTGTTATCCGATCCAACTGGCCTATCTGCTATATAAAAACACAGGCAGAACCGATCAGTTCAATGATGATTTTGTAACAGGCATCAAAAAAGCCTTGGAGGTGTTTGTGACAGAACAAAACCATGAGGAGTCTCCATATCGCTTTGAACGGGATACCTGGCGAAAAGAAGATACCTTGACTCATGACGGCAAAGGCGCACCAGTGAAACCCGTCGGCTTGACTTGGTCAGGCTTTCGACCAAGTGATGATGCCTGCAAATACGGCTATTTGATTCCCTCCAATATGTTTGCGGTGGTGGTCTTAGGCTATATCCAAGAAATCTTTACGACGGTTTTAGAAGATGCAGCGATCGTGGCACAAGCGAAAAAATTGCAAGCAGATATCGAAGCAGGGATTAAAGCATATGGGTTGACCACGAACCAAGCTGGCGAAGAAGTCTACGCCTATGAAGTGGATGGATTCGGCAATGGCACCCTGATGGATGACAGCAATGTGCCGAATTTGATCGCCGCCCCTTACTTGGGGTATGGCAGCATGGAAGATCCCCTTTATCTTCAAACCCGTAAAACGTTGTTGAGCAGTGAAAATCCGTATTTCTATGAAGGGAAATACGCCAAAGGCATTGGTAGCTCTCATACGCCAGAAAATTATGTGTGGCCGATCGCCATGGCAATGGAAGGGATGACCACCACTGACAAAGAAGAAAAGAAACGAATTTTGGATCAGTTAGTGGCGACAGATGCGGGTACAAATTTGATGCATGAAGGGTTCGATGTCGATGATCCTTCGCAATACACGAGAGAATGGTTCTCGTGGGCGAACATGATGTTTTGTGAATTGGTTATGGATTATTTCGATATCCGAGTGGAAAAATAAGCAGCACGACCCATCACCATTCGAGTGACACAAAAAGCAGTCCAACGACGCAAACAGCGAGGAGTAAAAATCAATGAAGAAACAAGTTTATATCATCTCACACAGCCACTGGGATCGGGAATGGTACATGCCTTACGAACAGCATCACATGCGGCTAGTGGAATTGATGGATGATCTTTTAGAATTAATTGAAAATGACCCTGAGTTCCACAGCTTCCATCTAGATGGACAGACGATCATCTTGGATGACTATTTAGAAGTGCGGCCTGAAAAACGCGAGGCGGTCAAAGCGGCCATCAAACAAGGGAAATTACAGATCGGTCCGTTTTATATTTTGCAAGATGACTTTTTGATCAGTGCCGAATCAAATACCCGTAATATGCTGATTGGAATGGCAGAAAGCAAAAAGTGGGGCACCCCCGTTATGTTGGGGTATTTCCCAGATACTTTCGGCAATATGGGACAAACTCCGCAAATGATGCTGCAAGCCAATCTTGAAAGTGCTGCATTTGGGCGTGGCGTCAAACCGATCGGCTTTGACAACGAAGTTTTACCCGATGATCAATTTACTTCCCAATATTCTGAAATGCATTGGGAAGGTCCAGATGGCAGTCAAATCTTTGGTCTACTTTTTGCCAACTGGTACTCCAATGGCAATGAGATTCCAGTGGATAAAGCAGAAGCCAAAGCTTTTTGGACACAAAAACTGCAAGATGTAGAAAAATTTGGTGCCACCAATCATTACTTAATGATGAATGGGGTCGATCATCAACCCGTCCAAAAAGACATTTCGGCAGCGATTCGTACAGCCAACGAGCTATTCCCAGAGTATGAATTCAAACACGCCAGCTTTACCGAATACCTTGAAGCGGTGCAAGCAGATCTGCCAGATGACCTAGGAACTGTCACAGGTGAATTGACCAGTCAAGAAACCGATGGTTGGTATACTTTAGCCAATACCGCCTCTTCCCGAGTTTATCTAAAACAATGGAATACAAAGGTTTCCCGCCAATTAGAAAATGTTGCGGAGCCATTAGCAACTATGGCTTATGAAGCAAACGGCAGCTATCCTCACGATATGTTGGATCATGCGTGGAAAACCCTGATGCAAAATCATCCTCACGACAGTATCTGCGGCTGTTCAGTGGACGAAGTACACCGAGAAATGATGCCGCGCTTTGAAAAAGCCAATGAAATCGGCAAGTTCGTGGCAGATGAAGCGTTACGCAATTTAGTAGCCGCCATCGACACGAGCCAGTTTCCTGAGGAGAGTCGCCCTTTCGTGGTCTTCAACACCACTGGCAGCACCCGTTCTGGTTTAGTGGAAGTCGTGATCGAACTTGAGCGTAAAACATTCCGTGAAGGATTGCCAAGCAAGCTTTACCACGAATTGTTGGCGAAGCCAAAAGGTTCTTATTCGGTGATCGATGAACAGGGGAACCCTGTTGCTGCGATTATCAGTGAAGAAGAGGTCCTTTTTGACTATGAATTGCCTAAAGATGCTTTTCGGATTCCTTTCATGAAACGCTTTGTCAAGGTCCAAGTTGAAGCAAACCAGTTGCCAGAATTTTCATGGCAGACCTTTGCCCTAGTAGAAAAAGCCGCTACGCCAGTAGAGAGCGCCCCGATCGTTTCAGAAGGAGGGCGCAAACTTGCCAACGCACATTTGGAAGCCGTCATTACTGAAAACGGCAGCTTGACGATTACAGACAAAGCAACCCAAAAAACGTATCGCAATTTACTGGTTTTCGAGGATGTGGGGGATATCGCCAATGAGTACATCTTCAAACAACCAGAAGGGGATCAAGCAATCTTATCGACACAATTTCCGCATCACGTGACGATCGAACAAAACGATCCACTGGTGGGGATCGTGCGACTGACGCAAGAATTGCAGATTCCCGTTTCAGCAGATGACCGTTTGTTAGAAGAACAAAAAGCAGTTGTCGATTTCCGTTTCCGTAAGGCACAGCGGAGTCAAGAATTGGTTGCATTCAAGATCGAGACGGAGATTCGCTTAGAACGAACCAGCAACCGCCTGGCATTTAAAACCACCGTCAACAACCAAAGCAAAGATCACCGACTGCGGGTGTTATTCCCAACAGGGATCATCACGGATTTCCATGAAGCTGACAGCATTTATGAAGTCGTAAAACGGCCGAATCAGGTTTCCAGTCATTGGGAAAACCCAACAAATCCGCAGCATCAGCACGCCTTTGTCAACTTGCATGATGAAACTGGCGGCATGACGGTTTCTAATTTTGGTTTGAACGAATATGAAATCGTGAAGGATCAGATCTGCTTGACCTTGTTGCGCTGTACGGGAGAGCTAGGCGATTGGGGCTACTTCCCAACACCAGAAGCGCAATGCTTAGGCAGCCACACCTTTGAATACGGTGTAGCCTGTCATGGGGCTCCTGAAGAACGTTATGAAACGTATCGCCAAGCACAAGCTGCCCAAGTTCCTTGGACGGCAAGTCAGACCGACAAGCATCAAGGCAAGCTAGCCAGCAGCAACCAATACATGGAAGCTCATGGAACGACGGTAGCTATCACCGCTTTAAAACGCAATCGCCAAGACCAGCAGATCGTTTTGCGGGGCTATAATTTGGCGGATCGAGCCACTGCCTTTCACGTGCAAAAAGAGCAGGCGACGCTCTGTCTGTTGAACCTTTTAGAGGAAGAACAAGCATCGACCGTCAATCAGCAATTACACCCATATGAAATTCGTACCATTGGAGTAAAGGAGTGAGAAATGATGGTTTATGGAGGAATTGAAGCCGGCGGCACAAAAATGATTTGTGCCGTTGCCGATGAACAGTTGACGATCATCGCCCAAGAGTCGATCCCAACGACAACACCGGAGGAAACGTTAGCGGCGATCTTTGCCTTTTTCGATCCCTACGATCTCGTGTCATTAGGGGTCGGTTCCTTTGGTCCGATCGGGATCGATCCAACCCAAGCGACCTATGGCCACATACTAGCGACGCCGAAACAGGGCTGGCAGCAGTTCGATTTTCTCGGTGCATTGAAGAAGCGCTACCCAGAGACAGCATTTGCTTGGACAACAGATGTCAATGCTGCCGCTTATGGGGAATTACGCCAAGGAGCGGCGCAAGGCAAAGACAGCTGTGTCTATTTGACAGTAGGAACCGGCATTGGCGCAGGAGTCGTTCGTGAAGGAAAGATTTTCGAGGGGATCGGTCATCCAGAAATCGGTCATACCTATGTCAAACGTCACAGTGAAGATACGTATGCTGGTACATGCCCGTATCACGGCGACTGTCTGGAAGGATTAGCCGCAGGGCCTTCTTTAGAAGGACGTACGGGGATCAAAGGACAAGACTTGCCGCAAGCGCACGAGATTTGGGGGTTGCAGGCCTTTTATCTAGGGCAAGCGCTGGTCAATATCACGTTGACCTTAGCACCTGAGAAAATCATTTTAGGCGGTGGGGTCATGAATCAGCCGCATCTACTCGCTCAAATCCAACAAGCCTTCCAAAAACAAATGGCAGGCTATATGGAGACACCACCAGTGGAAGACTACATCGTCACTTGGGGCTTGCCGAACAAAAGCGGGATTATCGGCTGTCTCTTGTTAGGCAAAGAGCAGGTGACTGCCCATGACTAACCTGTATTTTCCTAAAGATTTTTGGTGGGGAGCTGCTGCCAGCGGTCCGCAAACTGAAGGACGAACGGCCGATGATGGCAAAGGTGATTCGATTTGGGACTATTGGTACGCAACGGAGCCAGAACGTTTTTATCAAAAACGGGGACCAAAAGATACCGTCCAGCTGCTGCAGCGTTACCCAGAAGATGTGGCGTTGATGAAAGAGATCGGCTTTAATTCTTTTCGAACCTCGATCCAGTGGAGTCGCTTGCTGCCAGAAGGAAGAGGGGCGGTCAATCAACAAGCGGTGGCGTTTTATCGCGAGTACTTCGCCACTTTGATCGAAAATGGCATCGAACCCTTCATCAATTTGTATCATTTTGATATGCCGATGGCACTGCAAAAAGAAGGCGGCTGGCTCAATCGCGAGACTGTCACAGCATTTGCAGATTATGCTGCTTTGTGTTTTGAGTTGTTCGGTGATCAAGTCCGTCATTGGTTCACGCAAAATGAACCGATCGTGCCAGTGGAGATGGGGTATTTGTATCAACAGCATTACCCAGCAGAAATCAACTTGGCACATGCGGTGCAAGTCGGCTACCATGAAGCACTCACCAGCGCCTTAGCGATCCAACGCTTCCGTCAATCTCAGCAATCAGGCGAAATCGGCATCATCTTGAATTTGACACCGACTTATCCGAAAGATCCGAACGATGAAAAAGATGTCCAAGCGGCGCAACTGGCAGATGCCTTTTTTAACCGATCCTTCTTAGATCCAGCGGTCAAAGGCACCTTTCCTGTAGAATTGATCGCTGTCTTAAACGAGTTGGCGATCATGCCAGAAACCAGAGCAGAAGATTTGCAGATCATTAAAGAAAACACGGTCGATCTCTTGGGGGTCAACTATTATCAGCCACGGCGGGTGCAGCAAAAGCGTTCTGCCAAAACAGCGGACACACCAATGCCAGAAGATTACTTCGATGTGTATGATTGGCCAGAAAAGAAAATCAATCCCCATCGAGGCTGGGAGATCTATGAACGAGGCATCTATGATACCTTGATCAACCTACGAGACAACTACGGCAATATCCCCTGTTATATTTCAGAAAACGGCATGGGGGTCGAAGATGAAACACGCTTTATCGATGCCAGCGGTCAGATCCAAGATGAGTACCGTATCACCTTTATCAAAGATCATTTGCGGTATGTTCACCAAGCGATCCAAGAAGGCAGCCAGTGCCGCGGGTATCACATGTGGACCTGCATGGACAATTGGTCTTGGCTGAATGAATTCAAAAATCGTTACGGGTTTATTGCTGTCGATTTGGCTACCCAAAAACGGACCATCAAAAAGTCTGGTGAGTGGTTCCACGAAGTGATTCTACAAAACGGCTTTGTCGACTGATCATTCATAAAAAACAAATCAATGAAGCGTCCTATCTTGCAAAAGGTAGGACGTTTTTCAGGTTTTTAGAGAATAAAAACAAAATATAAACAAAGACCTTTAATTTGTTTCATTTTATCTTTAGTTTGTTCCTTATTTTTTAGGGATGAAAGCGTTATTCTAGTAGCATGAAGGAGATGATGAGATGTGAAGAAAAAGGGGTTTTGGAGGAATGTCTGGCAATACAAAGCATTGATATTGATGGCTTTGCCAGGTGTTGTCTGGTTTATCTTTTTTTTCTATATACCTGTATTCGCAAATGTGGTGGCGTTCAAAGATTTCCACATTTCACCAGACGGCTTTTTTGCCAGTTTGAAACAAAGCCCATGGGTCGGCTTTGATAACTTTAAATTTTTATTTGCATCCAATGATGCTTGGCTGATCACTAGAAATACCCTACTCTACAATATCGTATTTTTAGCATTCAACCTATTCTTTGCGATTGCCTTTGCCATTATTATGAGTGAGCTGCGCAATAAGCGCTTGGTAAAAGTGTATCACACGATGTCCCTGTTGCCGTACTTCCTTTCTTGGGTGGTTATTTCGTACTTTGTCTATGCCTTTTTGAGTCCAGACAAAGGGATCATTAACCAATGGATCACGGGTATGGGCGGTGAAGGAATCAACTGGTATGCTGATCCGAAATGGTGGCCGTTTATTTTCGTCTTTATGAATGTCTGGAAGAGCTTAGGCTACAACAGCATCATCTATTATGCGTCAGTGGTCGGGATCGATCAGACGTATTACGAAGCCGCGATGGTCGATGGCGCCAGCAAATGGCAGCAGATCAAAAATGTGACGTTGCCACAGCTGATTCCAATGATTTCTGTTTTGTTGATTTTGAACATCGGTGGGATCTTCCGTGCCGACTTCGGACTTTTCTATCAAGTCCCACGAAACTCTGGGGCGTTGTACCAAGTCACCTCCGTTTTAGATACGTACATTTATAATGGACTGACTGCCACAGGCGACTTCGGGATGACCGCAGCTGCCGGCCTTTATCAGTCAGTGGTTGGGGCATTACTATTACTAACAGCGAATTTGGTTGTTCGTAAACTAGAACCAGATTCAGCATTATTCTAAGGAGGATGGATAAATGAAGAAAAAAGTAACGAAAGTCGAGATCCGCTCCTTTAACCCAACGGTCAACCTGATTTTTAATATCGTGATCGGTCTGTTCGCGATTTCCTGTGTCTTGCCGTTTCTCTTTGTGATCGCGATCTCATTGACCAGTGAAACCTCTTTGGCAGAAAACGGCTATCGCTTTTGGCCACAAGAATTTTCGTTCGCAGCGTATACCTACCTGTTTAGCGGACAAATGAGCAGCAAAATTTTCCAAGCATTTGGCGTATCTATTTTTATCACTGTTTTTGGTACCTTCGTCAATGCAACGATGACTTCGCTATATGCCTATGTCATCTCTCGCTCAAATTTTCCATTCCGTCGTTTCTTTACGATCTTCGCTTTGATCACCATGTTGTTTGCGCCAGGGATGGTTGCCAATTACTTAGTGATGGTCAACTTGATCCAATTGAAAGACACGATTTGGGCGTTGATTTTACCCCTTGCCTTAGGGCCTTTTAATATCCTTGTTATGCGGACCTTCTTTAAAAAGACGGTACCAGATAGTATTATAGAATCTGCGCGCATCGACGGTGCCAGCGAAATGAAGATTTTTCTGTCCATCGTGTTGCCGTTAGCCGTTCCAGGGATCGCAACGATCAGTCTATTTGCCGCTCTTGGCTATTGGAATGACTGGTTCAATGCATTGTTGTATATTCAAAAAGACTCTTTAGTTCCGTTACAAGCACTTTTGATGCGGATTCAAAGCAACTTGGACTATCTAGCCAAAAGCTCTGGTATGGCTGCCCAGATCCAAGGTGGTTTGGCCGCTTTGCCAAGCGAAACTGCTCGCATGGCAATCGTTGTTGTTGCAACCTTACCGATTGCGATCACCTATCCATTCTTCCAACGGTATTTTGTCGGTGGTCTGACAATTGGTGGCGTCAAAGAATAATCAAATAAGTATAGGGAGGAAACAAAAATGAATTTGTGGAAAAAAACAGCTTTTGCTGGGATGGCCGCAGCGGCAACTTTGGGAATGGCTGCCTGTGGGTCGAACGGCGCAACATCCGATTCAGAAAACAATGCAGACGGCGTAACGACTTTATTGATGTATCAAGTCGGGGACAAGCCAGAAAACTTTGATCAATTAATGGAGATCGCCAATAAACGCATTGAAGAAAAAACCAACGCTCGCATCGATCTGCAGTATATCGGCTGGGGTGATTGGGATCAAAAAATGAGTACCATCATTTCATCGGGTGAAAACTACGATATTTCCTTTGCCTCAAACTATGTTGCGAATGCGCAAAAAGGCGCGTATGCAGATTTGACGGAGTTAGCACCAAAATATGCCAAAGAAGCGTATGATCAATTAGACGAATCTTATATCAAAGGCAATACGATCGACGGAAAATTATATGCCTTTCCAGTCAACGGCAATATTTATGCCCAACAAGTCTTGACCTTCAATAAAGAGTATTTAGATAAATATGATTTGGATATTAGCGGGATCGAATCTTATGCAGATGCCGAAGACGTGTTGAAGAAGTTTAAAGAAGAAGAACCAAACATCGCACCGTTTGCGATCGGACAAACCTTTAATGTTTCTGGAAACTATGATTATGTAATCGGGAAAGATTACCCATTTGCTGTTAAATTGGACGGCGATACAACGAAGATCATCAATCAATACGAAGATGATGAACAAATGGAAAACTTGAAATTGATGCACAAATGGTATAACGAAGGCTTGATCCCAACTGATGCAGCCACTAATACGACTGGTTACCCATTAGAAGGCAACACATGGTTCATGCGTGAAGAAACCCAAGGACCAATGGATTACGGCGATACGATCTTAAGCAATGCCGCAGGTCATGAATTGGTTTCACGTCCAATCACGAAACAATTGAAATCAACAGGCCAAGCGCAAATGGCAAACTTTGTCGTAGCGAATGTTTCGAAAAACAAAGAAAAAGCAGTGGAAGTGTTGGGCTTGTTGAACAGCGATCCTGAATTGTTGAATGGATTGGTTTGGGGTGTCGAAGGCGAAGCATGGGAAAAAATCGAGGGCGAAGATAACAAAATCCGTCTCCTTGATGGCTACTTGCCAAATACCCGGATGGCTGCTTGGAACACTGGGAACAACATGATCCTTTATACACAAGAATCCATCACAGACGATATGATCAAAGAGCGTGATGAAAATATTGCTAACGCTGAAGCATCACCAATCTTAGGGTTCAACTTCAAGACTGATAATGTGAAAACAGAAATCACGAATATCGCCAATGTCATGAACCGTTACAAAGCAAGTTTAGCAACGGGAACGATCGATCCAGAAGAAAATGTTCCGAAACTAAACGAAGAATTAAAAACCGCTGGCTGGGAGAAGGTCCGCGATGAAATGCAAAAACAATTTGATGAGTATCGTGCAAGCCAAGAATAAGCAACAGGCGCCGCTCACCAATCAATAGATCAAGTAAGCCGGAGGCTAAACGCATCAGGACCAATGGTTCCCACGTCTAGCTTCTGGCTGCTTTTTCTTTAAAGTAAGTAGCGAAATCTTTGATGAAAAAATAACGTTACTTTTGTTTTTTAACCTTCAAGCAGCAAGCATAGTGCCTCTAAAACGTACATAGCATTAAAAGATTCTCAGGTAGCTTGAGTAGGAAGCTAAAATCATGCTACATTTTCGATAGGGAACAAATAAGGGAGGAATTTTAAATGGAAGAAACAGCAAATAGTGGGTTGGTCAAGGGCTTTCGCTTGATTTGGGCGATCGTGAAGTTGAATTTGTTTTTCGTCGTATTGACATTGGCAGGTGGCGGAATCTTAGGGATCGGTCCAGCGTTTCATACCATTAGTACCTTGATCCATGAAGACGGACTAAATTATGAGCATCAAAGCTTTCGCAGCGCATGGCGCATTTGGCGCAGCGTCTTTGTCAAAGCCAATAAACAGTTTTATCTTTTCTTCCTACTGTCAGGTTTCTTAGTGTATAACTTGTATTTAGCTACCCAGATCCAAGGCTTGATTTGGCTGATGATCTCTTTTGTTTTAGTTGTCGTCAGCGGATTGAGTATCTTACTGTACTTACTAAGTGTGGTTTTTGACACATCCTATGAGATTTCCCTGTGGAATAACCTGAAATTGTCCTTCGTGTGTCTGTTTCTTCATATGGCGACCTTTCTAAAATTGTTAGTGGGGATTGCCAGTATTTTCGCTTTTACTTGGATGATGAAAGGGCTCTTGCTCTTTGGAACCTTCAGTCTATTGATTTTGTGGTGCCACGTGGCGATCAGTCAGGAAAAAACCGTCATTGATCGGGACTTGGCACATGACTAAGCAGCGCTTTCGTTTGTTTAAACATGACTTTTTGATCAATCAGTTGATGCAGTTGTATAGCGTCCTTTTGGTGATCATCTCGATTATTATCATGCTGGTTCTGACGGCATATACTGGGGCAGACCGCTTCAATAGCAGCGAACGCCTCGTGGAAGCAACCAGTATGCAGCTGGATGCATACGTGCAGGATCAAAACGCGGTCGTCTCAGCGGTATTAGGCGAATTTACCAGTTCGGATACTGCTTTTGAATCGCTGCGCAATTATTTACAGCTTTCATTGCCAGACTATTTTTCCTATAGTAATGATATTTTTCGCCAGACGGGACAAAGTGTGTATTTGCCAAACATCCTCTATCGCTTGATCCGTAATCATCCTAGTATCGAAGAGATCATTATTCAACTAGATGAAAGCAATGAGACACTAGTGGCAACCCCAGATACCCCTTATGGAGAAAAACGCAGCGGCAAGCAGATCGATTTGAAAAATCGTCTGTTTTTTGTTCGTTCGATCGCCCAACCAAGTAATTATGCGCAACCGTTAGGGCAAGTCTACGTGATTTTTCACTCAGACGATGTCTTAGCCAATCGACAAGAAGACAACCAAGCGCATGGTATCAACAGTTTTTTGTATACCTCCAATGGTCAGCGGCTATACAAGGATGCCGCAAACCTTAGCAAGCAGACCTTAGCGAAAATTGATCAGGCGGTGGCTCATGGAACTATTCACGACACTCTGTCGAAAGACTTTTATATCAAAAAACAAACGACCGTCAGCGGAGAGTTGTCACTGATCTTGTTGTCAAAAGGTGTGATCTGGCGGGATATTTTTTCCAGCGCCATTTGGATTTTTAGCTTTGGGATTGGGATTCTCTTATTGGTTCTATGGGTGCTCCATCGGACCTTCAAGCGCTATACCTCGCAAGTACAGCAGATCGTCTATGCGACGAAAGAAGTCAGTCAAGGAAATTTTGATAAGCGGATCGATACCGCCAATGTCCAACAAGAGCTGAAAGAAATCGCAGAAGCCATCAATCAAATGACTTACAGTATCAACGAGTATATCAAAGACATCTACACGTTAGAGATCAAGCAGCAAGACGCCGATATGCGGGCGCTGCAAGCACAGATCAATCCGCATTTTCTGTATAATACGTTAGAATACATTCGAATGTATGCCTTGAGTCGCAACCAAGAAGAGCTGGCGGATGTCGTCTATGCCTTTTCGGCACTGCTACGGAACAATACGACGCAAGAAAAGACGAAGACCTTAAAAGAAGAAATCGATTTTTGTGAAAAATATGTCTACTTGTTTCAGATGCGCTACCCAGATAAGATCGCCTATCATGTAACCATCGATTCGGCATTAGAACAGTTGGAATTGCCGAAGTTCACGCTGCAGCCGCTTGTCGAAAACTATTTTGTTCACGGCATCGATTATCAGCGCAATGATAATGCCATCAGTATCAAGGCTTATAAAGAAGTCGAACAGATCGTGATTGAGGTCAAAGACAACGGCAAAGGCGCAGATGCACAGCAGTTGGCGATGATCCAAGAAGAACTGCAAAATCAGGAGATCGGAGCCCAAACCTCGATCGGGATCAAAAATGTTCACGAACGGTTGCGGGGCATGTTCAACGGCGCCTATCAAATGGACGTTACGTCTCAGGCAGGTGCTGGGTTTACGGTCAAGATCCGCTTAGATGAGAAACGTTTGCAAAGGGGGCATGAGACAGATGTATAAAGCAATGTTCGTTGATGATGAATACATGATCTTGCAGGGGCTGCAAATGATCTTGCCTTGGCAAGAATTGGGCTTTGAAGTGGTGCATACAGCGAAAAGTGCTAGTGAAGCCCTCGAGTACTTGCAAGAGCATTCCGTTGATTTGCTGATCACGGATATTCGGATGCCAGAAATGAACGGCATCGATATGATCCGTCAAGCACAAGCGTTTGGGAATCGATTTTTCTCGATCATTCTGTCAGGCTATCAGGAGTTTGCCTTTGTCAAACAAGGCATGGCGTTAGGTGTGCGTAATTATCTCGTCAAACCTGTTAACAAAGAAGAACTACGCAGCAGTGTACAAGCGATTGCAGCTGAGTTAGAGGAGCAGCAAAAACTGTTGGCAGAAAAAGAACTGTATCAAGAATCAAGCCTGCTGCTTTGGTTGAATGATGAATTGAACGAAAGCGAGTACCTCCATTTGCTGGCGCAACAGCGGGTGCCACTAGCAGCACCCTTTACCGTTTTGCAGTTCAATGGGACTGCTGAGATCTTACAAAAAATCACGACGTTTTTTCAGCAACACGATCAGCCATTGATCTTACCAGGGCGATTAGATGAAAACCAAGTGATCATTACTGCTGCTGGACCAAGGCAGCAAATCAACGCTGATCTAAAAGCACTGGCACAGCAGCTCAATAGTACTGACTGGCAGTTGATTATGAGCGAGACCATCAACGAGTGGGAGAATTTGTATAAAGCCTATGAAAAAATCAAGCAGGTTCAGTCACTGCAAGCCTTCTACCCAGATCTGTTCTTACAAGAACAGACGATCCACGTGGATATTTTAGAGCGAAACGAAGAACTCCCGTTTCTGTCTTTTAACAAAGCACTGACCATTGGGGATGTCAAAACGATCCAACATGAGCTGGATAAAATGTTCGCTATTTTGGAACAAACCCAAGCAGACCCTGAGCATGTTCGCTATGTTTCGTTCTTGTTGTTCAATGATATTTATCGGCAGTTACCAGTACTTTCTCATGAAAACCATGAACAAATTTTGGCGCGGATTCGTGAGTCTAATACACTGGCAGATTTGCGGCAGCTCTTTGATGATGTGCTGGAGTTGGCGAAATCGCAGCCGCCGCAAAAACGCTATTCAGAGATCGTTCAAAAGACGATCCAGTTGATCGAAGAAGGCTATACCCATGATTTGACGGTCAAATCAGCGGCTGAAGAACTGCATGTCAGTGTCGTTTATTTAGGGCAGCTCTTTAAGAAAGAAACGGAAATGAGTTTTAATCAGTACGTCAATCTGGTGCGGATCAAGCAAGCCCAGCAGCTGCTGCTTCATTCGAAAGCCACGATCAGTGAGATCGGCGATCGTATTGGTTACAACAATACCAATTATTTTTCCAAAATGTTTAAGAAATTGAATGGTCTGACCCCCAAAGAGTTTCGCGATACCTATGAACAGCATTATGAATCTCTTGATTGAATTTAGATTTCTTCAAAAAAAATCTGGTTTTTGTGATTAAATGATAGTAATTGTGACGCTTTCACGGTAAACTAAGAGAGGAAAAATAAAGAAGAGAGCGTGATGTTGTGAAAGAAACCAAAAAATTTGCACAAGTTTTGATAGGTACCGGGCTGATTGCGTTGGCCATTTCCTTATTGATCACCGCCCATCAAGGATATGATACGATCAGTACGTTTTTACTAGGAATTTTGAATTTCGTCGATGTCCCTTTTTGGATTGCCAGTTTGTGTTTTAATATTATTGTTTTGTTGATTGTTGCAGTCTTTGATCGTGCCGAATTAGGCATTGGCAGTTTTATCAACGGGATCGGCTTAGGCCTGTTGATCGGGATCTTTGAACCAGTGATGGACAAAGTATCGATTCATTTGCCTTTTTATCCTTGGATCGCTATTTTCGCTGCACCGATCTTATTTGGGATCGGCGCTGGTATCTACGTTTCTTCCAACAAAGGATCAGCGGCGTTAGAAGCCTTGACTGCCTTGATCTACAAACGAAGCAAATTGACGCAAAAAACGATCCGTATCGGCTTGGATGCAGCCATGGTCTTGATCGGTTTTGCGCTAGGCGCCAGTGTTGGGTTAGGTACTCTCTTGTGTATCGTCTTTATTGGCCCAATCTTTGAAGCCACCATGAAAACCATCGCTGCTCGGAAGAAAAACGCCTAGCCTTGAAAATAAGTCGGAAAAAGCTGTCTGTAAGGACAGCTTTTTTGCTGCTACCATTTAAGGGAATTATCTGAGGGAAGAAAAATCCTGATTTCCTTAAGATTCTCTGGGTAAAAAAAGTGTTTTCTCCATGGTTACTGTCCTATTGGACTTGGTATACTGATAAGACGAGTAAAGGAGAAGTGAAAATGAAAAGTTATCGTTCGACGATTGCGGCTTGCTTTGTAGGGTACATCGTTCAAGCCGTCATCAATAATTTTGCCCCCTTATTATTTTTGACCTTTCAAAGCCAATACCAGCTACCGATCAGCCAGATTACTTTGCTGGTTAGTTTTAACTTTTTGATCCAGTTAGCCGTCGATTTTGCAGCAATCTTTTTTGTAGACCGCATCGGCTATCGAGTGTCGATCGTAGCCGCGCATTTTTTTGCAGCGATCGGCTTGATTGGTCTAGCCGTTTTTCCCTTATGGTTTCCGACCCCGTTTAGCGGATTGTTAGCAGCGGTTTTGTTGTATGCCATTGGCGGTGGCTTGCTGGAAGTCTTAGTCAGTCCCATCGTTGAAGCCTGTCCAACGGAACATAAGGAAAAAACGATGAGCATGCTGCACTCGTTTTATTGCTGGGGGTACGTGGGGGTCGTTTTGTTCTCAACGGCGTTCTTCATGGTGTTCGGTATTCAACAGTGGCCGATTTTGGCGATCATCTGGGCACTGATCCCGTTGGTCAATTTGTTTTTCTTTACCAAAGTCCCGTTGGCGCCAATCGTTGCCGAAGGAGAACGAGGGTTGACCACTCGGCAGCTCTTTTCCTTGAAAAGCTTTTGGCTGTTTCTGGTGATGATGGTCTGTGCTGGAGCCAGCGAACAAGCAGTCAGCCAATGGGCATCGACCTTTGCCGAACAGGGCTTAGGCGTTAGTAAGACGCTAGGCGATTTAGCAGGGCCAATGGTTTTTGCCTTGATGATGGGGATCTCCCGCTTGCTTTACGGCAAGTTTGGGGAACGCATCGATTTGAAACGCTTTATGTTTTTGAGTGTTTTGCTTTGCCTACTGGCGTATATGATGATCGGCTTTGCTTCATTGCCATTGATCGGGTTCCTTGGCTGCGGCTTAAGCGGTTTTGCCGTAGGGATCATGTGGCCAGGGGTCTTTAGTCTTTCTGCGCAATACATTCGCAACGGCGGAACGGCGCTATTTGCTTATTTGGCATTAGCAGGAGATTTAGGGTGTTCAATCGGACCCGCTGTCGTCGGCAGTATCGTCGAATGGACGGGACAACAGTTACAGGTTGGGATTTTAGGGGCGATCGTTTTCCCGATCATCTTGCTGGCAGGAATTTATTTGGTTCAACAAATGCACAAAAAACGACAGCTTCCGTTGCTGGTTTTTCAAGAATCCACAAAAGAATAAAAAAATTTTGGAGCAAATGCCGTCTTTTCATGGTATTTGCTTTTTGTTTTCTGAAATTCCTCTAGTCAATATAGTTTCTATCCGCTATACTTTGACTTATTCATTTAAAAAGGAAGTGATGTTGTGAAAAGTCAATTGAAAAAAGAAATCAGTTTTTTTGGGGCATTATCGACAGTAATGGGAACGGTGATCGGCGCCGGCGTGTTTTTCAAAGCAGCGGCTGTGGTCCAGCAGACCCAATCCACCGGTTTGACCTTGTTGGTCTGGCTGCTTGCCGGCTTTCTAACGATTTGCGGCGGTTTGACGGTGGCGGAGTTAGCGACGGCGATTCCTGAGACTGGCGGACCCATTCGATATATTGAAAGAATTTATGGGAAATTACCCTCCTTTTTATTAGGCTGGGCACAAAGTATCATTTACTTTCCAGCAAACGTGGCGGCTTTAAGTATTATTTTTGCGACCCAGTGTTTGAACTTATTTCATCTACCCAGCAATTATTTGCTTCCTTTATCGATTTTGACCGGAACGAGTGTGACCTTGATCAATCTTTTGGGAACAAAAGCCGCTGCTCAAGTCCAGTCCGTCACGTTAGCAGTCAAGCTGATTCCGATTGCGGTGATCATCGTGGCGGGCCTGTTGACACCAGGGCAAGTATCGGTCTCATTGGTGGATTTTTCTTCCAATACTCAAGGATCGCTTGCAGCTGGCATCAGTAGTGCCCTCTTAGCAACCCTTTTTGCTTATGACGGCTGGATGGGAGTCGGTAATGTCGCTGGGGAAATGAAGCGACCCGAAAAAGATTTACCAAAAGCCATCATCTTTGGGTTGAGTTTTGTTACCTTGGTGTATGTGTTGATCAATGTTGCCTTTTTAAAAACATTGCCGATCGATCAAATCGCTGGTAATTTGAACAGTGCTTCAGAAACTGCGATGGCCTTGTTTGGTAGCTTTGGCGGAAAACTGGTCACGATCGGTATCCTGATCTCTGTGTATGGCGCATTGAACGGCTATACAATGACTGGCTTGCGGGTCCCGTATGCCATGGCGTTGGAAGATGAGATTCCTTTCAGCAAGACCTTTGCGACCTTAAGTAAAACCACCAATGCACCTTATGCGGCGGCCTTTTTACAGTTGGGGATCGCATGTATCATGATGCTTTTAGGCACCTTTGATCTCTTGACCGATATGCTGGTTTTTGTTATGTGGTTCTTTAGTGTATTATTGTTTGTAGGAGTTTTTCGTTTGCGAAAAACAGAACCGCAGATGAAGCGTCCGTATAAAGTTCCCTTCTATCCAATCATTCCCTTGATTGCGATCTTAGGTGGCTGTTTTATCTTGATTATGACCTTGATCACTGACACGTGGTTAGCAGTCGTGGGAATTGGCGTGACGCTACTAGGAATTCCCGTTTTTTATGGAAAAGCAAAAGGAAAAGCGAGAGGAGCGAAAGAATGAAGATCGTTGTACTTGATGGCTATGCGTTGAATCCAGGAGATTTGTCTTGGCAAGGGTTTGAAGAATTAGGAGAGGTGACGGTGTATGATCGTACCTCGTATACAGATAAACAAGAAATTATTGAGCGAATCGGCGATGCCGAAGCAATTTTGACAAATAAAACACCGATCACCGCAGATGTGCTCAAAGCATGTCCGCAATTGACCTACATTGGGGTCTTGGCAACTGGATACAATGTCGTTGATTTGGCAGCAGCGAAGGAACAGGGAATCACCGTGACCAATATTCCTAGCTACAGTACCAATGCAGTAGCACAAGCGACCTTTGCTTTGCTGCTGGAAGTGACGAATCAAGTGGGACACCATAATTGTTCCGTGCATCAGGGCGACTGGCAAACCAGCAAAGATTTTTCTTATTGGCAGACACCATTGATGGAATTGGCAGGCAAAACGATTGGGCTGATTGGATATGGTGCGATTGCTCAAGCAGTTGCCACGATCGCTCATGCGTTTCAGCTGAAGGTGATCTACTTTAATCATCGACCAAAACCAGCACAAGCAAATTGGGCAAAACAAGTTTCGCTGGCGGAATTGTATCAAGAAGCAGATATCATCAGCCTTCATGTTCCGCAGTTTCCTGAGACAGAAAAAATGATCGATCGCACAGCATTGGCACAAATGAAATCTTCTGCGATCCTGATCAATACCGCCCGTGGCGGCTTGATCGATGAAGCGGCAGTTGCTGAAGCGCTGCAAACAGGGCAGATCGCAGCCTTGGCGGCAGATGTCGTTTCAAAAGAACCGATCGCAGCTGACAATCCCTTATTACAGGCGCCAAATTGCTATTTGACACCGCATATCGCTTGGGCACCCGTCGAAACGCGGCGTCGTTTGATGGGGATTGCTGTGGCGAACTTAAGCGGCTTTAAAGCAGGTACACCGCAAAATGTCGTGTAAGCAAAACGAGCAAGTAAAAGGACTTTGACAAAACAGGCGACTAGCAAAGCAGTTAGTCTCGCCGACACAGTAACCATTTCGACCAGTCATCCAGCCTTACAAGGTGATCGGTCGTAGGACTGGGGGGTTGTCTAAGTCTTTTTTTGCTGAAAATGAAAGGAGACGATCTTGAAAAAGTATTATTATCTAGCGGCCTTTGTTAGCGTGCTGGTCTTGAGCTGGCTGATCCAAACCCAAAGCAGCCGCTTTTATGCACAGCCGATCATAGAAGTACAAACGGTTCAAGTCACCGCCGACCAGCAGCAGATCCAAGGGATCGTTCGTAACGGAGAAGAAGCTGGGGTACTACGGACAGTCACTACGCAATACACCCCCAACGGTGCGATTCATCCGTTGTATCAGACCGGACAACAGCTGCTTTTGCAAAAAGAAGGGGATGGCTGGCAGGTACAAGCACAAAAAAGGGATGGGTATCTCTTTTTCTTTCTTGCCTTATTCCTGATGGCAGTAGTCGCAATTGGTGGCAAAAAGGGCTTGCGGGCTTTACTTAGTATCTTTGTGAATACTGGCTTGCTGCTCCTTTTTCTTTGGTTTCACAAAGGCAACAGCTCCTTTTCATTGGTCTTTTTGATGATCGTTTTTACGATCGTCTCATTGGTTTTGACGATGGGGATTTCCTATGGCTTTCGTACGATCGACAGCCGCAAAATCATTGCCTCGTTAGCCAGCGTCCTCTTGGCGTTTTTTCTCTGTCGGTTCGCCATGGATCTTTTGCAAGATCATGGGTTGCGCTATGAAGAAATGTCGTTTCTGACCCGTCCGTATCGCAGTGTCTATCTAGGGAGTCTGCTGATTGGCGCGATTGGTGCCAGCATGGACAATATTGTCATGCTGATTGCCAGTCTAGATGAGATCCAGCGCATCAATCCCCAGACTAGCCGCAAGGAACGATTAGCGATCGGTCGGTCCATCGCGCAAGATACGACTTCTTCGATGATCAATGTCTTGTTGTTTGCTTATTTAAGTGGGAGTATGCCAGCGCTATTGTTTTACCTAGCAAATGGCTGGCTGCTGTCGCAAGCATTGCCGATGCATCTTTCTTTAGAAATAGTGCGTACATTATGCGGCGGCTTTGCGCTGGTTTTATCGGTACCGTTGACGCTCCTTTGCTTTGAACTACAAAGGAGGAAAGCAGGATGAATGTTTTGTTTGTGTTGATCTTGCTTTTTCTCTTGCTGACTTTCGCTGTTTTTCGGATCGAAGGGCTGTTTCAAGTCACTGGTCTGTTTATGAATGTGGCTGTCTTTCTAGCGCTTCTGGTCCTGATTGACCGAGGGGCACCGATCATACCAGCGGCTTGTGTTGCCTTTTTAGCCGTGGCGGCGATCACCTTGTTTTTCGTGAATGGCGTCAATCAGAAAACCAAAATTGCCTTTGTCTGTGTGTTGGTCTTTCTAGGGCTTTTTCTACTACTATTTCCGCTTGTGCTCTCTGCAATGAATCTGCATGGGTTTTCGGCAGAGGAACTGGATGAGTTGGCGATGTATTCCTTTGATGTAGCCATCGATTTTAAGGCATTGATGGCTGCGATCATTTTGATGAGTTTTTCGGGGGCGGTGGCAGATGGGAGTATGGCAATCAGCACTGCGACCTATGAACTTTTTCAAGCAAACCCGCAAGTCTCGATCAAGGCATTAAGTAAAAGTAGTATGACCGTGGTATCAGACGTATTGTCTTCAACGATCAATACCTTATTGTTTGCCTTTATGGGAAGTAATCTGGCGTTGATTGCGTGGTTTCAAGATTTGTCGATCTCCTTTGGTGAAATGCTCAATTCGAAGGCGTTCGTCTCAGAATTGGTCGTTTGTTTGGTCACGGGTCTGGCAGCGGTGATTATTTTACCCATCACCGCATGGGCAGCAAGTTGGTATTTTTTGAAAAGAAACCGAATGGAATAGGAAGGAGCGCAACCACCATGGAACCACTAATTGAAACTAAGCGATTAATGCTGCGAGAAATGAGTCATGACGATCGACCAGCGATTGAAAAGATTTTGCAAGATCCAGAAGTCATGATTGCCTATGAAGGACCCTTCAGTGAACAAGAAGTCACTGGTTGGATCGACAAACAGCTGCAACACTATCAGAACGATCACATTGGCTTGTGGCTAGTGATTGAGAAAGCATCCGGGCAAGCGATCGGTCAATGCGGGTTGACATGGCAAGACGTCAAGGGAGAAGCCGTTTTAGAAATTGGGTACTTGTTTCAAAAGAACTTCTGGCATCATGGGTTTGCCACAGAAGCCGCCCAGGCTTGTAAAGACTATGCTTTTGCAACGCTGAATGCCGCCATTGTTTATTCGATCATTCGTGAGACCAATCAAGCCTCCATGAATGTGGCATTGCGCAATGGAATGAAGCTGGTGGATCGCTTTGTCAAACACTATCGGCAAGTTGACATGCCGCATCTTGTGTATGCTGTGGCGAAAGAGATGTGAAAAACGAAAGAATGCTTTTTTCGATTTAGACAATGAAACGCCCTTAGAAAGTTAGCTTTTTCAAACTTTCTAGGGGCGTTTTTTATGCTTGCGTAAAGCTTTTTCGTTCGATGAGTTCAGCCCCTAAAAGGACTGTTTTGGTGATCGCTCGAGGATGAACGATCTGATCCACCAATAAATCGATCGCGGTTTTGGCGATTTCCTCCACATCAATTTTAAACGTTGTTAGAGGGGGAGCCACAAATTTTGCGATCTCATTGTCGTTGATACTGATTAATTCCAAGCGATCAGGAATGATGATGGATCGTTCATTTAACGCTTGGAGCACACCAACTGCGATGGTGTCAGAAGCCACAAAGAGCGCCTCTGGCAAATTGTCACCAAGGGATTCCACCATTTTTTTCGCCAAACGATAGCCGGTTTCAACGGAAAAATTGCCACCACTAAATAAGAACGCCTCATCGAGCGCATCTCGACGAGCCAGCGTTTGACGGAAGATGACCTCGCGACTATCCATTTCTGCACGTTGGGTATCAGGATTTAGATAAGCACCACCAATAAAGCCGATCTTTCGGTATCCTTTTGTTAAAAATAGATCGATCGCCAGTTGCGTCATTCGATCAGTATCAGGTTTGACCGTATCGAACAGCTCTGGACAGGGGTTGATTTCCAAAAGGACGCCATAGGGGCAAACGGATTTGAACTGCTGCGTTTCTTTCTCAGTGAAAGAGCCAATCCCAATAAATCCGGCGACTTCTTGCAGTATTTCTAAAACATCATCTTCATGGGTGATCAGTTGAATTTCCAAATTGTTGATTTTCGCATATTTTTCTAAAGAGATACGCAATTGTCGAAAATAGACATCTTGCAGCTCTTCTTGTTCTGTCAGCCAGAAAAGGACGGCGATTTTTTCTAGTGTTGTCTTTATTTTTGAGCGATCATAACCTAGTGATAAAGCGGTATGAATAATTTTTTGACGCGTATCGGCTGCGATCGACAACGATTCGTCGCCTTTCAATAATCGGGAAACAGTCGCTTGTGAAAAGCCTGATTGCTCGGCAATTTTTTTTATTGTAACCAATCTTGTTCACCTCTTTCTTCTAGTATACGCTAACAGCTTTACCAAGTAAATGAATTTACTAAATATATTTACTGCATAGTGAAAGTTCAGAGCGTGGTGGTATTTTGAAAAAATATTTGTGAGATAAACCTTGATTTTATTCGTTTATTTACTCCGTTGAAGAAATTAATTTAGTAAAACTATTTACATATTAAGTAAAATAATTTATTATAAACGAGAAGATAGCGTTTGCAAAATAAAGAAAAGGTGGAGAAATGATGATGAAAAAAATGTCTCGAGTTCTTTTTTTAAGTGTAGCAGCTTTAGGATTGGGTGCTTGCGGTCCACAAAGTGAAGGGACAGATAGTACTGCAGCAAATAGTGGCAGCGATAAGGACTATGATCTATTGGTCTGGGAAGACCAAGCAAAATCAGCTGGGATTGAAGAGGCAGTCAAACAATTTGAAGAAGAACACGATGTGACGATCAAAGTGGTCGAAAAAGCCTATGGTGGACAGATCGAAGATTTACGATTGGATGGACCCGCTGGTACAGGTGCGGATGTCATCACGATTCCTGGCGATCAAATCGGTACAGCCGTTACTGAAGGTTTGTTGAAAGAATTAACAGTCGATCAAACGCTACAAGATCTGTATACAGAATCAGCAATGCAATCGCAAATCGTTGACGGAAAAGTCTACGGCTTACCAAAAGCGGTTGAAACACAAATTTTGTATTATAACAAAGAACTAATTTCCGAAGAAGACTTGCCACAGACAACGGATGAGTGGCTGGAGTATTCCAAGTCTGTCTTAGATGCTGACAGTTATGGGTTACTGGCATTATGGGATCAAATTTATTACGCACAAGGTGTATTGAGCGGTTATGGCGGTTATGTTTTTGGCGAGAATGCCGATGGATCCTATGACCCTGAAGATATTGGATTAGCTAATGAAGGCGCGATCGAAGGGGCAGACTATATCCAACAGTTTTATGATGCAGGTGTTTTTCCATCGGGATTGGTCGGCGAACAAGGAATCAATGTGTTGGACTCTTTATTTACGGAAGGAAAAGCTGCCGCTGTCATCTCGGGACCATGGAACTTGTCTCCATATAAAGAAGCGGGCATCGACTATGGTGTGAAAGAATTGCCATTATTAGGCAATGGTGAACATATGGGCTCCTTTATCGGTGTCAAAAGCTACAACGTAAGTAGCTATTCCCAAAACCCTGAATTAGCTGAAGCATTCGTCAAATTTATCAGCAATGAAGAAAATTCAAAAGTTCGTTATGAAAAAACACAGGAAGTACCAGCGGTTGCTTCATTGGCAGATGATCCAGCAGTTCAAGAAAGTGAAAGTGCTGCAGCCATTGCCGCTCAGTCCCAACACGCAGAACTAACGCCTGGGATCACTGAAATGAATTCAGTATGGGAACCAATGGATGCCGCATTGCAAACTATTGCTACTGGAAAGGCTGAACCGAAAACAGCTTTACCACAAGCAGTCGATCAGATCAAATCAGCCATTGCGGCAATTCAAAACTAGAAAGTCGTCTTAAGGACAAACGTTTCGGGTGGTCATTCATCACTAGGAATCAAGTAAGGCCGAACGAAACGTTTGTCAGCGGCTTTTTCTTACAGGGGGCGAAAATGTGAAAAACACGCAGTCGTATGCAAAACGAGCAATGCTATTCTCGATCATACCAGGATTCGGTCAATTTTATAATCGGCAAAAAATCAAAGGCGCTTTATTTTTCTTCTTTTTTGCTATGTATCTTGTCGTCTTTAAAGATTTATTTAATATGGGACTTTGGGGCATCGTGACATTAGGCGTGGAAGTGCCGAGAGACAATTCCATCTTTTTATTAGCAGAAGGATTAGTTGCCTTGATCGTCATCGGTTTTGGTCTGTTGTTCTATTATTTAAACATCCGTGATGCCTATAAAAACGGTGAATTAAGAGACAATGAGCTACCAGTCAACTCTATCCGTGAAAGCTACCAGGCACTATTAAGAGAAGGCTATCCTTATTTAATGAGTAGCCCAGCATTTTTCTTACTCGTGTTTTCTGTTATTTTTCCGATTCTCTTTAGTATCGCGTTAGCTTTTACAAACTATGATCTGTATCATTCTGCACCTGCCAATTTAGCAGATTGGGTGGGATTAGAGACCTTTAAGAAGATTTTTACTGTCGATATTTGGCGTAGTACCTTCTTCAATGTTCTGGGCTGGACAGTTATCTGGACATTGATCGCCTCAACGTTACAAGTTTCTATCGGAATATTTTTAGCGGTGCTGGTGCATCAAAAAGAATTACGACTCAAAAAGTTCTTTCGAACGATTTTGATCCTCCCATGGGCAGTTCCGGGATTTGTTACGATCTTGGTGTTTTCAGGAATGTTCAATGATTCCTTTGGTGCGATCAATCATTCGATTTTGAATTTCTTCCAGATTTCACCGATTCCTTGGCTAACGAGTGCGAATTGGACCCGCTTAGCTTTGCTACTGATTCAAGGCTGGCTAGGCTTTCCGTATATTTTTATCGTGACTACAGGGACGCTGCAATCCATTCCTGATGATTTGTATGAGGCGGCGACCATCGATGGTGCTTCAGCTTTACAAAAATTTCGCCGAATCACATTGCCATTACTGCTTTATGCAATGGCACCGATTTTGATTACGCAATATACGTTTAACTTCAACAATTTCAATATTATTTATCTGTTTAATTCTGGTGGACCAGCAGTTCCTGGTTCGACCGCTGGTGGTACCGATATTTTGGTTTCGTGGATCTATAAGCTAACGATGCAAAATAGTCAATATGCACTGGCAGCAGCGTTGACGATTCTCTTATCGATCGTCGTGATCGCGATTGCTTTATGGCAATTCCGCCGAACAAATTCATTCAAGGAGGTTGGATAAGATATGAAGGCAGCAAGTATGAAGAAACAAAAATTTGTCCGCCTATCCTTGACGTATCTCGTACTGATTTTTACGGTAGTAGTGATCGTCTACCCTTTACTTTGGACGATCGGTGCTAGTTTTAATCCTGGGAACAGTTTAGTAAGTACGAGTTTGATTCCGACGAGTCCGACATTAAGTCACTACACGAAATTGTTTGCTGGTGACAACTCGCTTTATTATAGTCAATGGTATTTGAATTCATTAAAAATCAGTGTATGCACCATGTTCTTGTCACTGATTTTTGTCTCCATGACGGCGTATTCCTTTTCACGATTTCGTTTTACAGGCCGTAAAAATGGGTTGATGCTGTTCTTACTACTACAAATGATTCCGCAGTTCTCTGCCTTGATCGCAATTTTTGTATTGGCGCAAATGCTCGGCTTGATCAATAGCCATTGGTTGCTGATCTTGATTTACGTTGGGGGCCAGATTCCCATGAACACGTACTTATTGAAAGGGTATTTTGACTCGATCCCGTTAGATTTAGACGAGAGTGCCAAGATAGATGGCGCAAGCAATACGCGAATATTCTGGCAAATTTTGATTCCTTTATCACGACCAATGCTGGCAGTCGTTGCCATGAATGGCTTTACTGGACCACTTGGAGACTTTGCCCTGTCTTCTGTGATTTTACGTAATCCTGAGTACTATACATTACCCATCGGGTTATACAAATTAGTCACGGATAAAATGGGAGCCAGCTATACAACTTTTGCGGCAGGGGCTATTTTGATCAGTATTCCGATCGCGCTCGTCTTTATTGCATTACAAAAACATTTTGTCTCCGGTTTGACCGCTGGTGGCACAAAAGGATAGGAAGAGAAGATGACAAGATATAACTTAGAAGAACGCTTTTTACATGGTGGGGATTATAATCCTGACCAGTGGCTAAATTATCCCGAGATCTTAGCTAAAGATTTAGAACTAATGGAAAAAGCTCATGCTAATACATTTTCCCTTGGTATTTTTGCTTGGAGTGCCTTAGAGCCAGCAGAAGGGGTGTTTCAATTTGAATGGTTAGACAAAATCATGGATGAGCTCGCCGAACGAAACAGCAACGTCATTTTAGCGACGCCAAGCGGCGCGCGTCCTGCCTGGTTGTCTAAAGCATACCCTGAAGTTCTACGGACCAATGAAAAACGGGAAAAAATGTTACACGGCGGGCGTCACAATCACTGCTTTTCTTCACTGATCTATCGTGAGAAAGTGGCGATCATCAATCGGAAATTAGCTGAACGCTACCACGATCACCCAGCACTATTGATGTGGCATATTTCCAATGAGTATTCTGGAGATTGTCATTGTCCCATTTGCCAAGAAAACTTTCGTCAGTGGGTCAAGCAGAAGTACCAAACATTAGCAGCCTTGAATGAGGCCTGGTGGGGACCTTTCTGGAGCCATACGATCACCGATTGGTCGCAAATCGAATCTCCTTCACCGATCGGCGAAATGCAAGTTCATGGACTAAATCTAGACTGGCATCGTTTTGTGACCGATCAGACCATTGATTTCTATGAACATGAGATCAAAGACATTCGTCGTTTGTCTCCAGATGTGCCGATCACAACGAATTTCATGGCAGATACCCGAGATTTGATTCCCTTTTATAGCCTTGATTATGGAAAATTTGCCCAGCATGTAGATGTCATTAGTTGGGATTGTTATCCTGCTTGGCATAATGATTGGGGAACGACCGCTGATTTGGCAAGTAAGGTTGGGTTTATCACTGATCAGTACCGTAGCTTGAAAAAGCAACCCTTTTTGATCATGGAATCAACCCCTAGTGGTGTGAATTGGCATCCAGTCAATCGCACGAAACGCCCTGGGATGCATCTGTTGTCTTCTATGCAATTTATTGCTCACGGTTCAGATAGTAATCTTTATTTCCAATGGCGAAAATCTCGAGGCTCATCTGAGAAGTTCCATGGGGCCGTCGTGGACCATGACAACGACGAACAGAATCGTGTTTTTCAAGATGTAGCAGAAGTGGGAAAAGCCTTAGAAGAAATCAAAGAAATCAAAGGATTGCACAAAAAAGCCAAAGTGGCGATCATCTATGATTGGGATAACAATTGGGCGCTCAATGATGCGCAAGGTTTTGGTTTGGAGAGCAAACGCTACCCACAAACGTTGCAAGAGCATTATCGCTATTTTTGGGATCATGACATCGCGGTTGATGTCATCACGAAAGACCATGACTTTGACTCTTACCAATTGATCATCGCTCCGATGCTTTACCTTTTACCAAAAGAAACTATGAAAAAGTTTCAACAGTATACGAAAAATGGCGGGACGCTGGTTTCCACTTATTTGACGGGGATCGTAAATGAAACGGACTTGACCTATTTAGGGGGCTGGCCCCAAGAGTTAGAAGAACTGTTTGGTGTGTCTGTGAAAGAAATCGATACGTTATATCCGAAACAAAAAAATCTGCTTTTAATGAAGGAGCAGCAGTACCAAATTCATGATTATTGTAGTGTTGTTCAAACAAACACTGCCCAAACGTTAGGGGTCTACGGTGCTGATTTTTATCAAGGTCAAGCTGCAGTGACCGTAAATGATTATGGTGAAGGAAGTGCCTACTATCTTGGGGGACGGACGGATCAAGCCTTTTTGGAAGACTTCTATCAAGAAGTAACACAACAGCTTCGCATACAAAATGAGTGGGTCCGTCAAGGTTCAACGAACGTGTCGATTCAAAGTAGAGAAAGTCAGCAAGAGCAGCTCGCTCCGACCACCTATTATTTTGTGATGAATTTTTCCGAAGAAAATCAAGAAGTAGAGGTAGCAACTTCAGGAATCGATTTGCTTACTGGAAAAACGACAAACCAAAAGCTTCAGTTGGCGCCTTATGAGGTGCAGATTATCAAAGTGACAGCACCAGAACAATAAAAACTATTGTGTCAATTATATGAAAAAAGAAGTACTTACGTTGATGAAAAAAACGTAAGTACTTCTTTTTTATAGAGAGTGTTTTAATTTTATTGCGCAAATTCGGCAGCTTTTGTTCCTGCTTGGCGTCCGAAGATGATGATATCGGCAACGGCATTACCGCCAATTCGGTTTTCACCATGCAACCCACCAGTTACTTCACCGGCTGCAAAAAGACCTGGAATGATCTCGTTATCCGTAGCGATCACTTCTGTGTTGGTGTTGATCTTCACGCCGCCCATCGTGTGGTGGATACCAGGTGCGATGGCAATGGCATAGTAAGGTCCTGTTGACAAATCGTTGTCCATTGCTGTGCTGCGTCCAAAGGCTTCGTCTTCACCAGCAGCTACACTGCTGTTCCACGTAGCGATCGTTTCAGCAAGCGCTGCTTCTGGCATGTCCAATTCTTTTGCTAATTCTTCGATCGTGTCAGCGGATTTGACTAACCCTTGTTGCTCGTAAAAATCAATGGCTGTCACGCGTTCTTTGACACCTGCATCAAAAACTAACGTTGCTGATTTTTCAGGTAGGGCAATGATCGCTTCAGAGACTTTGTCTCGTGTTTCCATTTCATTGAAGAACCGTTCGCCTTCTTGATTGACCAAGATCGCGCCTTCTCCACGGACAGCTTCAGTGATCAACAGTGATTTAGACTGATCCACTGTTGGGTGGATTTGGATTTGCTCTAAATCAACCGTTTGTCCACCTAATGCTTCGATCATTTTGATCCCATCACCAGTCGAACCCTCTTGGTTCGTTGTCACGTAGTCTGCCAATTCTGGTTTGTATTCGGTGATCATGTCGAAATTGGCACCGAAACCGCCTGTTGTAACGACAACTGCTTTGGCATCAATGGTTTGTTCGGTTCCTTCTACTTCAACGGTCACCCCGTTGACTTGACCATCTTCTTCATTGATTTCTTTGACATCGGCATTCACAAAAATTGGGATTTCCAATTCATGGATGTTGCGCATCAAGCCATCAACTAAGTATTCCCCAACAGCAGAACCATCCGATGGACGGTGCGTCCTTTTTTCACTCATCCCGCCAGTCGTTGTTAAGTTGTCTAAAGTGATACCCATGGAATCTAACCAATCGATTGCTTCTGCTGAATGATCCACAAAGTAGCGCAACAATTCTTCATCATTGGTGTTGTGACCACCAGCTAATGTTTCTTCATAAAATAAATCGTTTGAATCTTCGATGCCTTCTGCTTCTTGGAATTTGGTTTCTGAAGCGTTCATTCCTGCAGAAGATTTCAATGTATTCCCACCAGAAATTGGCATTTTTTCTAAAATAACTGGGTTTGCGCCAGCTTCTTTTGCTTGGATCGCAGCGGCCATTCCAGCGCCACCTGCACCGACGATAACGACATCGTAGCTGTCTGCAAGTTCGCTAGGGTCTGTGTATTCTTGACCAGATGCAGCAGAAGTTGCATCTGTTTCTTCATTAGCAGATGAACCAGTACTTGAGCTGCTGCTTGTTTGTGAATCAGCGCCACAAGCACTCAAAGTTGCTAACGAGGTTAGGACTAATAGTGTTTGGAAAATTTTCTTCATTGTTTTTATTCCTCCTAAAACTTTTTCCAAATCAAAGACTAACATAGTTGTCATGTTATTTTTAGCTTTTGTTCGAAAAATCACATAATAATTAGAAAAGTTTAATTTATAAAGCGTTTTAGTCGAGATGAAAGGGTTTCTTGGTCATCATAAAAAAGAGTGAATTCGTGAATTTGTGGAAATAGAAGAATTATTGATTCTTTGATTTGTTTGGTATTCATCATGAAGGGAGAAAGCGAAGAGGCTTTGATTCGCCTCTCTTCTGTTATTGAAAAAACGTACGTCACTGAGGTGCCGAGGAATGATCTCTTTTATTAAGAATAAATCGAATGCTTTGCGCTCAAAAGATAGAGAGAAATTGATGGCATCCGTGTTTGTGGGCACCAACTTTTACTCAATAAATAAAGATAGAATCTTAGTTTTCAAGAGTCATTGCCAAGAAACTGCGGTGTTTCTTAAAAAAATCAAGAGAACTGTCTTGCAAAACAAATCCTTTCTTGTATAATAAAAATAAGTTAGGTCTACCTAAAAAAATAAATAAACTATCCTTAACTATGGAAATGGAGTGGAAATAATGATTACTTTTTCAGAAATATCCGCAGCCTATGATGGCGATCATCAAGTGATCTCGGATTTGTCGTTTCAAGTAGAAAAACCGTCGATCGTAGGGATCATTGGTCCAAATGGGGCGGGGAAGTCGACGCTGATTAAAGCGGCGTTGAAATTGATCCCTTCCAGTGGGAACATGAGTGTCGACAAAAAAGCGTTAAAAGACTTTCAAAAGGAAATTGCCTATGTCGAACAAAAGACCGCGGTTGATTACACGTTTCCGATCACAGTCAAAGAAGTCGTATCTTTAGGGTTGTATCCTAAGATGGGCATGTTCCAAAGGATGTCGGCAAACGATTGGCAGAAAGTGACAGCCGCTCTGGCAGCGGTAGAAATGGAATCCTTTGCGGAACGTCAGATTGGGGAATTGTCCGGCGGGCAGTTTCAGCGGGTCTTGATTGCTCGAACGTTGGTGCAAGATGCCAACTATATTTTCCTCGATGAGCCCTTTGTAGGGATCGATGCCACCAGTGAAGCGATCATCGTCGGCCTGTTGCGTAACTTGCGAGATGCTGGCAAGACGATTTTTATCGTTCACCATGATCTGGGGAAAATCACCGAATACTTTGATTACTTGGTTCTGCTCAATCAAACCCTGATCGCTGCGGGACCAGTCAGTGAAGTCTTTACCGAGAGCAATTTGAAGCAAACATTTGGCGATGCGATCATCGTGAAAGGAGGCGTTTAACATGTTGACAAGCTTTTTTACGAGTTTAAGTAACTATCATTTCTTGCAAAATGCCTTGATCACGGCAGTCGCGATCGGGATCGTCGCAGGGGTGATCGGTTGTTTTATTATCTTACGAGGGATGTCCTTGATGGGGGATGCAATCTCTCATGCGGTCTTACCAGGGGTAGCCTTGTCTTATATCTTCGGCGTTCATTTTTTTGTCGGGGCGATCTTCTTTGGGATCTTGGCTTCCATGATCATTACCTATATCGCCAATAACAGCTTGATCAAAAGCGATACGGCGATCGGTATCACCTTTAGTTCGTTTCTAGCTTTAGGGGTTATCTTGATTGGAGTAGCAAATAGTTCGACTGATTTGTTTCACATTTTGTTTGGGAATGTGCTAGCGGTGCAAGACAGCGACAAATGGCTGACGATCGCTATCGCTATCCTTGTGCTGGCAGTGATCATCCTCTTCTTCCGTCCACTGTTGATCACGTCTTTTGATCCGATGATGGCAAAGGCCTTTGGGATGAAAGTGCAAGCCTATCACTATTTATTGATGTTCTTGTTGACTTTGGTTTCAGTGACAGCGATGCAAAGCGTCGGAACGATCTTGATCGTGGCTCTGTTAGTCACTCCAGCAGCAACAGCTTATCTTTATACAAAACAATTGAAGCATATGATGGTCATCGCAGGGGTTTTAGGTGGTTTCGCCTCATTTATTGGCTTGTTTATCGGGTACAGCTTTAATATTGCCGCAGGATCAAGTATCGTTTTGACCGCAGGAGCCTTTTTCGTGATCGGTTTTTTGTTCTCACCAAAACAAAAGACCAGTCCAGTCAAACGCTGGTCAGCGACAGCGGTTTTAGCAACGGCAGCTGTAGCTGGTGGCTTCTTTTTGGCACAGCAAAACGGACAGATGGCCCAAACAGAAGGGAAACTTTCAGTAGTAGCGACCAATTCGATCATTGCTGATATTACGGAAAACATTGCCGGTGATCGAATCGATCTTCACAGTATCGTACCAGTGGGGCGTGATCCCCATGAATATGAACCTTTAGTGGAAGATGTTCGAAAAGCGACCGATGCCGATCTTATCCTTTACAACGGCTTGAATCTAGAAACTGGCGGCAATGGCTGGTTTACCAAATTGATGAACAATGCCAATAAGGTAGAAAATGAAGATTACTTTGCCGTCAGTGATGGCGTGGATGTGCTTTATCTTTCTGACGATGAAGACCACAGCAAAGCCGATCCTCATGCCTGGTTAAATCTAGAAAACGGTATGATCTATGCCCGCAACATTGCTCAACGCTTGAGCGAAAAGGACCCTGACAATCGCTCTTTCTATGAAGAAAACCTTGAACGCTACTTGGCTTCATTAGAAGAACTGGATCAGCAAGCGAAGGAAAACTTCCAATCGATTCCCGAAGAGAAGAAATTGATCGTCACCAGTGAGGGAGCCTTCAAATACTTCTCCAAAGCCTACGGTGTACCGTCTGCCTATATCTGGGAAATCAATACCGAAGAAGAAGGAACCCCTGCGCAAATCAAGAACTTAGTGGATCAGCTGCAAAATTCAGCCGTCGCTTCCTTGTTTGTCGAAAGCAGCGTCAATACTCGTCCGATGCAAAGTGTTTCTCGTGATGCAGGTATTCCGATATTCGGAACCGTCTTTACCGATTCGATTGCAGAGCCGGGAGAAGAAGGCGACAGCTACTATAACATGATGAAGTGGAATCTCGATACGATTTATCAAGGCTTGAATCAATAATGCAAAAAACATCCTTAGCTCGTTCTGGCTAAGGATGTTTTTTCGTCGTATTTTTGTGCTGGAGAAAGGCAAAGAGATAAAATCCGCAGCCCATCAAAGCAGCAAGAAAAGCGATGACAGGAAAGTACAACCCCTGACCGTATACATAGGCTGTATAAGCGAAGAAGGCGATCAAAAACCAAAGCGTTCCCGAGATGAGCATTTTTTGGTTCCTCCTAATTGTTGAAAAGTGTTTATTTAGTATATTTTAACACGGTAGGCGAAAAAAGAAAATCAGCGAATCGAACGTTTGCTGAAACGAGTCGCTGATTTTTTCCCAATTGCACCGATGAACAGTTAAGAAACGTTCAATTGCTGTTGCGGTTCTAAATGGTAATAAAGGATCTCAGGTGGGACACCGAGTCGGGCGGGAATCTTGGTCATACCAACCCCGCTGGAAACACTTAATAAGGTCTCATTGCCTAAAAGGTAGAGCCCATCGGTATATTTCAACGCGCCCTTGGTTTTCGCATAATAAAAAGGCAAGCGAATCTGCCCGCCATGGCTATGGCCAGAAAGAATCAAGTCGAAGTTTGGCAGATTGGTGATCCGAGAAACATAATCGGGTTCATGGAGCAAAAGCAGCTGCCATTCTGCTAAGGTTGCTTCATAGGTAAAACTGACTTTCGGACTTTCTATATCGATACCGACAATATTCATCGACGTCTTGTCATCAGAACCAAAAACCGACTCATTATCAAGTAAGGTAAACCCTGCATGCTGGTATATTTCCTTAACAAAGTAATGCCCGTCATTCAAATGGTCATGGTTCCCCATAACTGCGATCTTACCCAGAGGCGCTTGCAATTTTTTCAGCTTTTCGATCAGTCGCTTGGTTGAACGATGCGGCCATTTTTTATAATTATCGATCAGATCCCCCGTGATGATGATCAGATCCGGCTTGTTTTGGATCGTTGATCGAATGATGCGATTCATTCGCCGTGGTTTGTACCAACGAGAAAAATGAAGGTCGCTGATATGGGCGATCACGAGATTGCTTTCTGCTTGATAAAGATCGTAAGCCTTTGAAATATCTAAGACGGTGCGCTTGTCTTTTTTTATGAGGTAGTGCCGTTGTTTGAGAAGATGCGGTTCAATAATAAAGGAGTAAACTAGCAAGCCCGTAAGGAGGAATGCAATAAGAATGAGGGTGTACATGGCGTGGCTCCTTTTTTGATTTGCTAGTTTCTAGCATAGTAGATTCTTACAAAAAAAGCAATCATGCGAAAGCAAAAATAACAAAAAATATCCATCGTATTTCGTTTGTTTCTTCCATAAAAAAAAGATACAAAAGAGGCTGTAATAGCCGACTTTTGTATCCTAGATCGTAATTATTTGATTTTCACCAAACGTTTAAAGCGTGCTTTGTGTTTGACGGGGATCAAAGCCATGACACAATCATAAGGGACGGAGATGATCGCCCATGCGAGACTTTTACTTGAAGCAAAGGGATAGTTTTGCTTTAAGACAAAATGGCCACTGATCAAGGCAAAACCGATACTGCCGACCCACAGCCATTGAGGGTCCCAATTCGTAAAGTGTTGGAGGGCTGTGATGATAAAGGGATAGCCGTAAAAGTACAATGCAGTCAAAACGAAAGTGACGTTTTTGGTTAATTGACGCAGGGTCAGTAAGAAAAATAAGCCAGAAAGAACGATACCCAATGGCGGGAACAGACTAACTAAGAAGGAATACACGATGCCCCATACGATCATGCCAGGTCCTTTGACGAGAGCGGCTAAGACAAAGACAAAAAGTAGGAATAAGAGCTGTTGCGAAAAACTTGCTGCTGTCAAAAGTCCGAAGAAACCAACCAATAACCAGTGAGAAAAAGTCGCTGTTTGATTCTTTTGTGGTGTCTGCTGCTGCAATTTTAGCCAGGTAGCAAAATTCGGGAAATCATGCTGGAAATTTCGCTGAAAATCGCTGTTGAATGCTTGATGGGCATTTTGCTGCCGATAGTAATGATATTGATGTTTTAACGTGCCTTTCGTGGCTGCTTTTTGGCCAGAAAAAAAGCGGCCGGGATCAATTTTTGATCGTTCCATATTTCCACCTCCATACGATTTCGTTACCCTCAGTATAGAGAAAATCAGCTTCGGCGTCCTCCAACTTTGGGCGGATTTTTTTTGCTTGCTGAAAGTTTTCTTAAACTGCTGAAAAAAGCGAAGAGGATTCGTTTCTTAAACCGTCAAAATATGCTAGAGTATAGAAGGACTAAGGAGGAGATTTCATGATTTTTGATTCTCATACACATTTGAATGCAGAACAGTTTAACGAAGACATTCCCGAAACGGTCGCCCGTGCGCAAGAACTAGGAGTAACGGAGATGGCGGTCGTCGGTTTCGATCAGCCAACGATTGAAAAATCGTTAGCATTAAGCAAAGAATATCCTGGCATTTACAGTATTATCGGTTGGCACCCAACCGAAGCTGGTTCTTATACCCCACAAGTGGAAACCTATTTGCAAGAGCGCTTGGAACAACCAAAAGTCGTTGCCCTAGGTGAAATCGGTTTAGACTATCACTGGATGGAGGATCCGAAGGAAGTTCAAGAAAAGGTCTTTCGTCGGCAAATGGCGATCGCCCGTGAACATCAGCTGCCCATCAGTATTCATACCCGTGAAGCCTTAGAAGATACCTATGCGATTTTAAAGGATGAAAAAGTCCAAACGATCGGCGGCATCATGCACAGCTTTAGTGGGGACGGCGAATGGGCGAAAAAGTTCTTGGACCTAGGAATGTATATTTCCTTTAGTGGTGTCGTGACCTTCAAAAAGGCGAAGGAGGTACAAGAAGCTGCGCAAGTCGTGCCACAAGATCGGCTGCTCGTTGAGACTGACGCGCCGTATTTAGCCCCTGTTCCTTATCGTGGCAAGCGCAATGAACCGGGCTATACTCATTATGTAGTGGATAAAATCGCGGAGCTGCGGCAAGAAGCGGTGGCTGATGTTGCGGCCTACACGACAAAAAATGCCCATCGCTTGTTTAGGATCAATGACTAGTAAACCGAAAATCGAAGAAATCATTGTCGTCGAAGGCAAAGACGACACCCGCCGATTGCAAGAAGTGTTCGATGTAGATACCATCGAGACGATCGGTTCGGCGATCGATGACACGATCCTTGATCAAATCGAGCACGCCCAAGAGACACGAGGGGTCATCGTGTTTACCGATCCCGATTTTTCGGGAGAAAAGATCCGCAAAATCATTATGGAAGTCGTTCCTGATGCCAAGCATGCCTTTTTACCGCGCAGTCAGGCAGCACCGAAAAGCAAGGGCAGTTTAGGCGTGGAACACGCCAGCCATGAAGCGTTGAAAGAAGCCTTGCGAAAAGTCGTAACCCCGATTGCTTCAAATGAAGTCAATGAGGGGACCATTGATCGGCAACAGTTGTTAGCGTATGGCTTGATCGCAGGGGCTGGAGCGAAAGAGAAACGAGAGCGGTTGGGGGATCTTTTACGCATCGGCTATACGAACGGCAAACAATTAGAGAAGCGGCTGGCAATGTTTCGTATCACCGATGCAGAATTGGCAGAAGCAATGAAAATAGTGGAGGAAGAATTGTGAAGGAAGAACGGGATATAGCAACCCCCTCAAGAACCAAAGAGATTTTAGCGAAACATGGCTTTACCTTTAAAAAAAGTTTAGGGCAAAACTTCTTAACAGAACCGAATATTTTACGGAAAATCGTAGAAACTGCAGGCATCGACGAGACGACAAACGTCATTGAGGTTGGTCCTGGAATCGGTGCGCTGACCGAACAGTTGGCAAAACATGCCAAGCAAGTGTTGGCGTTTGAAATTGATGATCGGTTGATCCCAGTGTTAGCCGACACAATGCAGCCATATCAAAATGTGAAAATCATTCATCAAGATGTCTTGCAAGCAGATCTGGCAACGACCATTCAGTCAGCATTCAGCGATACGGCTGCTTCATTAAAAGTTGTCGCAAATTTGCCCTACTACATCACTACGCCAATTATGATGCACTTTTTAGAGTCTCAGGTAAAAGTAGATGAAATGGTCGTGATGATGCAAAAAGAAGTGGCAGATCGAATCTCAGCAGTTCCCGGGACTAAAGCCTATGGCTCGTTGTCGATCGCTGTGCAATACTACATGGAAGCAAAACTGGCATTCATCGTCCCGAAAACCGTTTTTGTGCCCCAACCGAATGTTGATTCGGCTATTTTGAAATTGACGCGTCGATCACAACCAGCAGTCGCAGTCACCGATGAAAAAGAGTTTTTCAAATTAACGAAAGCAGCCTTTCAGCTGCGTCGTAAAACCCTTTGGAACAATTTGCAAAATAGCTATGGAAAAGATGAAACAACCAAACAGTGGTTGGCAGACAGCTTAGAAGCAAGTGGGATCGATCCGAAACGACGTGGAGAAACGCTGTCGTTAGCGGAATTTGCCAAATTAAGCAATGAAATGCAAGCGCGTAAAGGATAACTTCAATAAAAACGGATGTTGAATAAACATTCGTTTTTTTGTGTCTTGACACCTCGTGGAAATACCAGTAGAATAAGCAAGACAGAACTGTCATGACACATTGAAGGAGAGAGTATAAATGAAAAATCATTCCATTCGCCATTTAACGATCGCTGCATTGTTGATCGGCATGGGGATCGTCATTCCCATGGTAATGCCCAAAATCGTCATCGGACCAGCATCTTTTACCTTAGCTAGCCATGTGCCCGTCTTTGTGGCGATGTTCTTTTCACCTGCGATGGCGATCGCGGTAGCTTTAGGAACGACCTTTGGCTTTTTCTTAACACTGCCACCAATCATTGCTTTACGGGCATTGTCCCATGTTGTTTTTGCCGTCATCGGTGCCTTTTATTTACAGAAGCACCCAGATATTTTACTGAAAAATGGCAAACCCTCTTTATTGAATATCAAATTTCAGAGCTTTAACTTGATTATCGGATTGATCCATTCTGCCGTAGAAATGGCAGTCGTTGCCGCCTTTTACTTCACAGGAAATGTACCAGGGACCGCATTCGATGGTAATTTCTACTATTTCTTGTTCGTTTTGATGGGGATCGGCGGTTTGATCCATAGCTTGATCGATTTCAATTTGGCTTATTTTGTTGCAGGTGCCTTAAGCAAACAATTTGATATTCGTTCGTTTTCAAAAGCAAAAGGACGCTTTATTCAGAAACAGAAGAAAGCGGCATAAGCGCCAGTTTGAATAGACCCGCTGCCTAAACGGGTCTATTTTTTTGTGTTTAGATTAAGAAAATACTCCTTCCTAAAAAGTTTATTATAGTGAAATAATAAACAGAAATAAGTTATAATATACAAGAGGAGGAAGTAGATGAAGAAGAAAAAGTTAAAACGGTTACTTTTAGGTATGTTCGTCTTGATGCTCTTCTTTCTGCTGATTTTTTATGACAGTAAGAACGGGCAGTCCCCCTTTGAAAAGATAGAGGATGAATTGACACTAGCACTTTCGGATGAAGAACAAACACCAGAGCCTGAATACAGTGAGGTTATTCAATTGGATGTTCCGTTAGAAAATCAATTCGATGAAGTGGCGTTAGGGAATGGCTGTGAGGTAACGGCTTTATCGATGCTCTTGAATTTTTACGGATTTGATACCAATAAAAATCAATTGGCGGAAGAATTAGCGTATGTCCCGCTTTATGAGGATTATTATCACCATGGAGATCCGCGAGAAGGCTTTGTTGGAAACATCTATGACGGTGATAGCGCGATGGGGGTTGACGTAGAACCGATCACCGATGTCGCCGAAAGGATTGTAAAAGAGCAATACGAAGTTGTTAGTGGACGAGACAAAAGCTTTGATGAGATCGTCAAAGTACTTCAATCTGGGAAACCAGTTTGGATGATTGCGACGTTAGAATTACAAGTACCTACCGATGCGGATTTCTTTCAATGGAATACCCAAAATGGCGAAATCCTTGTGACGGCATTGATCCATTCGGTGGTGATCACAGGCATCGATGGGGAGACGATGTATGTCAACGACCCTTATGGACATAAGGATCGTGAAGTCAGCAAAGAAGACTTAGCAGCGATCTATGAAAAAATGGGTCAGCAATACTTATATTTAGAAGAAATCTAAGAAAAACCCCTAACTTGCCGTTGACAGTAAATGAAAAAACAATTATAATTTTTTAAAATTAAACAAAGAAATCGATAACGTTGAAGAGAAGAGTAGCAGATCAACAAAGGTACAGAGACTCCGGTTGGTGAAAAAGGAGACATGCGGTGATCAGTGAAGATGAGCTCTGAGTTTTTTTGTTGGTTCACGCCAGCAAAACGGCATGCGCCCGTTACAGCGCCAAGTATCATAGTGTACTGTTGAGGTGTTATTTGTGAGAATAGCACGAATTAGGGTGGTAACGCGCATCAAGTCGTCCCTTTTATCCGTAAGGATAAAAGGGCGGCTTTTTTTGTTTCTCACAGCCGAAACTATTCGCCTTCTTTTCAACAAGAAATTTATCTGTAAGGAGTTGAAGCAATGCCGATCATTATTCCCAAAGAACTACCCGCTGCAGCGGTCCTGCAAAAAGAAAATGTCTTTGCCTTACTGCAGCATAAAGCGGCGAAACAAGAGATTCGTCCCTTGAAGATCGCAATCGTCAATCTAATGCCGAAAAAGATCGCCACAGAAAATCAATTGCTGCGCCTGCTTTCCCAAAGTCCGCTGCAAATTGAAGTAACTTTACTGAAAATGAAGTACCACGAAAGTAAAAACACGTCTGTCGATCACATGGAAAAGTTCTATCAAGAATTCTCAGTGATCCAGTCCCAACGATTCGACGGCTTGATCATCACTGGTGCCCCTGTTGAAAAAATGGCCTTTGAAGCCATTGATTATTGGCAAGAACTGCAAGAGATCATGGATTGGAGCCAGACGAATTGCACTTCAGTCCTGCATATTTGTTGGGGGGCACAAGCTGGTCTTTATTACCATTATGGTATCGACAAAGTGTTGTACCCAAGCAAGTTGTTCGGCGTCTTCGAACAAGCAGTCACGCATTTTCATCCGCTCGTTCGCGGTTTTGACGACGTCTTTTATACGCCCCATTCGCGCTATACTGGCATCGATGAAGGCCAGCTCGCCCAAGCGCCTTTAGAAATATTGGCAGCGGGTGTTGAAACAGGGCCTTCCATCTTCGTATCAGAAGATCATAAAAATGCCTTCTTGCTAGGGCATTTTGAATACCACACAACGACCTTGAATGAAGAGTACTTGCGAGACATGGAACGGGGCTTAGCTACCGCATTGCCCAAAAATTACTTTGCCTATGACCGTTTAGGCGGAAAGATTACCAACCGTTGGCGGGGACATGCCTCTTTGTTTTTCAGCAATTGGATCAATGAAACCTATTTGCGAACGCCGTATGACCTGTCCGTCACGCCGACGAAAGAAGGATACCGAATTGGCAGTGAGCCAGAAGGTCGGGTGAGTATCAATGACGATTGAGCATTTTCTCTCCCACTATGCTAGACAGCGAAAAGGCACTGATTCTTTAAAATGGGATCTTGTGGATCAACGGTTCCAAGGAGAAAAGCTTTTGCCTTTATGGGTAGCTGATATGGATTTTGCTGCGCCAAAGGCAGTGGAAGAAGCCTTGCAGCAACTGGTTGCTCAAGGAACCTTTGGCTATGCGATTCCCCCCTCAGGCTATTTTTTAGTCTATCAAGCTTGGCAAGATCGCCACTGGGGGACGAAATTCGAAGAAAAATGGCTCTCGTTTTCCACAGGGGTCGTCCAATCTTTGGTTGATTTGCTTCATTGTTTCACAGAACCAGACGATGGCATCTTGATCCAGCCACCCGTCTATTATCCCTTTTTTGACAGCATCAAAGAGACGAAAAGGCGCTTGATAGAAGCACCCTTGCAAAAGGTGGGGAATTCTTATCAAATCGATTTTGTTGCTTTTGAAGCCAAAATCATTGAAGAAAAAGTGAAACTATTTATTCTCTGCTCCCCCCACAATCCAGTAGGGCGGGTCTGGCAAGAGAAAGAATTGCATCAGTTATTGGCCATTTGCCAAAAACATGAGGTTGTCGTGATCGCCGATGAGATCCATCGTGAGCTGATACTCGGTGAGCAGCAATTTGTTTCAGCCGTGACAGTGGCACAGGGGTTCGGCTTTGAGAAGCTGATCGTTCTGGATTCGCCCTCAAAAACTTTCAACTTAGCAGGATTATTGCTCTCTCATGTTTGGATTCCTGATTTAGAGATGCGTAGAGCCTATGAGGAGTGGTGCCGACAATACAAGCAGACGGAAGTCAATCGTTTGGGATTGGTGGCTGCGAAAGCCGCGTATGAATCGGGGGATCAATGGCTAGCGGACCTGCTTTTGGTGATTGCTGCCAACGAACAAATGGTCCGCCAGCAACTGCAAGAAGCATTTCCCAAAATTGAGGTCCTGCCATTAGAAGGAACCTATCTTCTCTGGGTGGATCTGCGGCAAGTCATTGCCAAAGAACGAACCAAGCACGTGATCCAAGATACTGCCGGTCTGGCAGTCGACTATGGGGAATGGTTTTCACAAGACGGTCAGGGCTTGATTCGTCTGAATCTTGCGACAACACCGACGATCATTCAAGAAGCCCTTGATCGCATGATCGAGGCAATCAAAAAGGAGGAACGACATGACGATTGATACAGCAACTTTTCTGGCACAATTAGGCAATCATTCGGATCAGCAAACTGGGGCGATCAGCCCACCGATCTATCTTTCCACGACCTTTGCTCATCCCGAGTTAGGGCAAAGTACTGGCTATGATTATACCCGTACCAAAAACCCGACCCGTGATATCTTAGAAGCAGGTCTTGCTGAATTAGAAAAAGGAGCTCGGGCAGTAGTGACCAGCTCTGGCATGAGTGCGATCGCTTTGATTTTTGACTTATTTACCAGCGGGAGTCGCTTTTTGGTTTCTCGTGATTTGTATGGCGGCAGCTTTCGCTATTTTGCAGAATTGGAAAAAAGCCAACGGGCATTCTTCGATACCTTCAGCACTGTAACAGAATTAAGTGAAAAATTAACTGACGAGGTAACGGCTGTCTTTTTAGAGACCCCAACGAATCCTTTGATGACCGTGACGGATATTGCTGAAACCGCCAAGCTTGCTCACGACCATGGGGCGCTGCTGATCGTAGATAATACCTTTTTGACGCCATTACGACAGCTGCCCTTAGAAGAAGGCGCGGATCTAGTGATCCATTCAGGCACCAAGTTCTTATCAGGTCACAATGATATTTTGGCTGGCGTCGTGATCGCCAAAGATGCGCAAGTAGGGGAGCGCTTGAATTATTTAGCCAATACTTCAGGCCCGACCTTGAGCAGCTTTGATACGTGGTTATTTATCCGAAGTTTAAAGACGCTGCCGTTGCGCTTTGAACGACAGGAAGCCAACGCCAAGGAAGTTGGCCGCTTTTTACGAGCCCATCCGGCGGTCAAAGAGGTGCTGTACCCAAATGCAGGGGCGATGATCAGTATTCGGGTGCTTGATGAAACCAAAATCAGCGGCTTCTTAGCGGCATTAAAGGTCTTTACCTTTGCGGAAAGCCTGGGTGGTGTGGAAAGTCTCATCACGTATCCAACGACACAGACCCACGCAGATATTCCTCAAGAGGTACGAGAATCTTATGGATTGACGCCGGATCTTTTACGGATCTCCATTGGGATCGAAAGTAGTAAAGATTTGATTGATGACTTAGAAAATGCACTGAAGATATTCAAATAACCCAACCACAGATCAGCTAGTGAAAAACTTACTTTTGTAGAGTAATTTTATTGACAGTTTTAGTTGTATAGGATAAAGTTACACTACATATGAATAGTGAGTCCGATGTTTTCGGTTGACGGCAACAGGGATTAACCATTTCTCCTTTGAAAAAGTAGGTTGTTTTGAGAAACAGAGGGGAAATTGGTCTAGTTGGGCCATTCGACAAGGAAATAGGACGATTGATCTGAGGAGGGAACAAAAGGGGAAAAAAGGGATGAAAAGAAATGTAGTAAATGTGTTGACGACAGGAGTGATTGGGCTGTTTGCCTTGTTTAGCTTGGCTGCTTGTGGCACCAACCAAGCGGATGAAGAAACGACCGTCGTCAAATTAGGTGTCGTTGGCGAACAAAATGAAGCCTGGGAACATGTGCAGGAAGAATTGAAGGAAAACGAAAATATCGACTTGCAACTGGTGAAGTTCATCGATTATCGCCAACCAATCGTCGCATTAGAGGATGGGTCAATCGATCTTCACGCAGCATTGACGGAAATTTTTATGGATAATGTCAACGAAGAAAGTGGTTATTCCAACACGACGATTGCGTATACGACATTAAACCCACTTGGTATTTATTCCGATAAAATCACTGATGTCAGCGAATTGGCAGATGGTGCTACGGTGGCTTTACCCAATGATGTGTCAAATGAAAGCCGCGCACTATTACTCTTACAAACGGCCGGTTTGATCACTTTGGATGAATCAAAAGGGTTACTGCCAACAACCAGTGATGTCACTGAGAATCCCAAAGCCTTGAAATTTGAGCTGCTTGATTCCAATCAAACGGCTCGGGCAATGACCGATGTCGACATCTCTTTGATCAACAACGGCATGGCAGTCGATGCTGGCTTGGTTCCTACAGAAGATGCGATTTTCTTAGAACCTGTGGCTGACTCCTCCACGCCCTATTATAATGTCATTGCTGCGCGAGCAGACGAAGCAGAAAATGATGTGTACCAAACGGTCGTAGCGTATTATCAGACCGATGAAGTAAAAGCAATTATTGACGAAGTTACCAAGAAATCAAGTATCCCTGTTTGGGAATAAAAAGCAAAAAATCTACTATAATTATATAGGAACAGGAAGTAGGATGGGAAAATGATCAATTGGAAAAAAGGTTTAGCAAGTGTTGCCGTCGTCGGACTAGGATTCGTTCTAGCAGCTTGCGGTGGATCAAATACAGAGGAAACGGCAACCAGCAGTGCAGCTGGTGCTGGCGATGATGCAACATTCACTTATGCCATCAGCGGGGACCCATCGTCCACCAACCCGATCAACACCAGTGATCGCTGGGGCTTGACAGTGACAAACATGATCTATTCTCCACTCGTTACAGTGGAAGCAGATGGAACGACGAAAAATGCGTTAGCGGAATCAGTGGAACCGGCGGAAGACGGCCTTTCATTGACCGTGCATTTGAAACAAGATGTCAAATGGTCAGATGGCGAAGATTTTACCGCCGATGACGTTGTTTTCACGTATGAACAAAAAGTCAAAAAAGAAAACGGCAATGCCGATTCGCTTTGGGTCGACGACCAGCCGATCGCGATCGAAAAAGTGGATGAATACACCGTGAAATTTGTGTTGCCAACACCGAGTGCAGCAGCAATCAGCAATATCGCAACCGAAACATACATCATTCCAGAGCACATCTTTAAAGATGTTAGCGACTTTTCGGTCAGTGAACTGCCTGAAAAACCAGTTGGTACGGGTCCATATCAATTGAAAGAATACAAACGTGGTGAGTACTTTACTTTTGAAGCCAACGAAAACTATTATGGCGGCAAGCCTTCGATTCAAAACGTGACCTTGCGGATCATTGAAAGTACTGATACGGCCAAAGTTGCTTTGCAAAAAGGGGAAGTTGACGCAGCCGTTGTTTTGCCTTCAGATATCGAAGACTTAGATGATACGCAAATTTCTGTTTATCCCTATACAGAAAACCGCATTGGATACTTAGGCTTAAATACTCATTCAGATGCATTACAAGATGTGAAGGTCCGTCAAGCAGTCTTATATGCTTTGAACAAAGATGAATTAAATCAAGCAGCGTATTTAGATGAAGACTATTATGCAACACCGTATTCATTCTTACCACCGAACAATCCATACGTTACCAAAGATGTCGAGAAATATGAAACAAATGCTGAAAAAGCAAAAGAGCTTTTACAAGAAGCAGGTGTCACTGATTTGTCATTGAACTTGGCGTTCAACTCAACTGATCCAGCTCAAACGATCCAAGCTACGTTGATCCAACAACAATTGCAACAAGCAGGCATCACAGTTACCCTTGAAGGGGGCGATGGTACTGCGATCTTCACTGAGTTGAAAAAACCTGATTCAACGAAATACAACCTGTTCCTTGGCGGGTATATCATGGGGAATGACCCTGACTTATACGGCAGTTTATTCGAAACTGGCGGCAGTGCCAACTACTTCCAAAGCAATAGCGAAACCATTGACAATTTGTTTGCGCAAGCAGCAGTTGAATTGGACACAGACAAGCGTGAAGCATTGTACGATGATCTGCAAAAAGCCATTGCTGACGAAGCGATCATTTACCCAATCGTTGACAACAAGAAAATCTTAGCGGTCAATAACCGAATTGGTAATGTAGAAGATGCAGGCTTGATCCCAATCTATACATTCGAAGATATGTCTAAATTGACAATCAAGTAAATCCATTGGCTGTGATAAAGAGGAATCTTTTTTATCACAGCTTTTTTCTATGAAAAAGAAAGAAGGTCAATTATGTTTCGATATATTGCAAAACGAGTATTGCAAGCAATCCCTTTGCTATTTGTGATCTCTTTTATCGTATTTTCACTAATACATATCGCCCCGTATGATGTGATCGATTCCATCACGACACCGAATATGTCACAAGAGCAAATCGATCTGTTGCGGCAGCGCTATGGCTTGGATCAACCCTTTTTGGTTCAATATTTTCTTTGGATCAGAAATGTTCTTACTGGTAATCTTGGCTTTTCGTTGGTTTCTCAAAGCAGCATTTCACAAGAACTTGCGACTCGGATCCCGAATACGATGCGGCTAGTGATCCCTGCATATTTGACGGCTTTATTGCTGGCGATCATTTTAGGTCTGTTAGCCGCTGCCAACAAAGGAAAGATTTGGGATCGGATCATTGACGCTGTAGCATCTCTAGGGATCGCCGTGCCGACCTTCTGGTTTGCGATGATCTTGATTTATGTATTTGGTTACTTATTGAATATGTTCCCGATCATTGGCATGTATACAGTCGGCAAAGAAGGGGATTTTGGCGATTTTCTGCAGCACTTTATTTTGCCTTATATCACATTGACTGTCGCCTTCTTCCCAGATTTGACAAGGTATATTCGGGCATCAGCGACTCAGCAAGTATCAGAAGACTACGTGATGGTGCAACGGGCATTCCACGCCAGCAAATGGCAGATCTTCAGTCGTCACATTAGTCGCAATATTTTGATTCCCGTTGTCACACAAATCGGCTTGGCGTTACCGATGTTAGTTACCGGTGCGATCATTACAGAAACGATCTACGGTTGGCCGGGCGTCGGACCTTACTTGATGAGTGCAACGAAAAGCCTCGATTATCCTGTGATCATGGCGATCATGCTGCTGTCAGCAACACTGGTCATCTTAGGGAATTTGTTAGCGGATGTATTATATTCCGTGGTTGATCCACGTATCCGTAAAGGAGGGAGCAAGTAATGAAACGTTTCAAAAAAATCAGTGAAGTCATGCTTGCTTCGCCCATCTATACTTTTTCTGTCGTTTTCTTGACGTTATTGATCGTGTTATCGCTCGTTGCGCCTTTGATCCCGATCGATCCCAATGCAACGGATGTCAGCAACATGTCACAGCCACCGAGCTGGGCTCATTTGTTTGGGACTGATGAAGTGGGGCGGGATTACTTTATTCGGGTCGTCTACGGCGGTCGGGTGTCCTTGTTTGTAGGTGTGTTGGCAATGATCACTGCGACGTTTATCGGGACCCTTGTCGGTCTTGTTTCTGGCTACTTTGGCGGATGGATCGATAACTTGCTGATGCGGCTCGTCGATGTGTTGTCATCGATTCCTTGGCTGGTGTTAGTGATCGTTTTGAGCGTCTTTTTACGTCCTGGACTAACCACGATCATTATTGTGATCGGCGGGTTTTCATGGATGAACATCGCTCGTTTGATTCGTGGTGAAACGTTAGCAGCGAAAGAACGGGAGTATGTTGCTTACGGGAAATTTATCGGTCGTTCTTCATTCAGTATTATCGTGAAGCATGTTTTCCCAGCAGTACTGCCAACCTTGATCGTTGCGGCATCCGCAAGTATTTCTGGGGCGATCATGACCGAATCAGCATTGAGCTTCCTCGGATTAGGCATTCAGCAGCCGATGGCTTCGTGGGGCAGTCTGTTGCAAAATGCGCAAAACAGCTTGCAGCGGGCACCATACATGGCGATCCTTCCAGGGCTCTTTGTTATTTTCACCATCTATTCCTTCAACAACATCGGCGACATGATCAAACATGTCTTGCAAAGGGAGGTGTGACCGATGAAGACAGAATTGTTAGCGATCGAAGCGTTGAATGTGACGTTTCACAGCAAAACCGGTCCGAAACCGTTAGTCAAAAAGCTGGATCTAGTGATTCCAAAAGGCAAAGTGGTTGGGATCGTCGGCGAATCTGGTAGTGGCAAAAGTATGACCATGAAAAGTGTCATGGATCTTTTGCCTGATAAGGTGACCGATCACTATGCCAGTTATACATTTGAAGGAGCAGCAGTGACCGATCGTCGAACATTACCGATCGCCATGATTTTTCAAGACCCGATGACTTCGTTGAATCCTTTGCGTACGATTGGCTATCATTTGATCGAAGTGATTCGCCGCTCACAAAAAGTATCGAAAAAAGCAGCTCAAGAAATCGCCGTCAAAGAGTTAGAAAAAGTCGGCATACCTTTTCCAGCGCAACGTATGAAACAATATCCCCACGAGCTATCAGGGGGGATGCGTCAGCGGGTGATGATCGCCATGGCTTTATTGGCGCAGCCGAAATTGCTGATTGCAGATGAACCGACGACGGCTTTAGATGTGACGATCCAAGCACAGATTTTGGCCTTGATCAAAAATCTGCAAAGAGAGAACCAGCTTTCCGTCGTCCTTGTGACCCATGACTTTGGGGTCGTTGCAGGAATGTGCGACTTTATTAAAGTGATGTATCAAGGTCGAGTCGTGGAAGAAGGCACCACAGAAGAAATCTTTTATCAACCTGCGCATCCTTATACGAAACAATTATTGCAGGCGGCCCATTTAGGCGACAAGCATGCCGAATTAAAAGTCTTTGACTATCATGAGACATTGGCAGATGAGTTGCAAGAAACGCAGTTATCTAAGACCCATCGCGTTTGGCGCAATCAGGAGGTGACAGAATAATGGAAGAACTGATTCGCGTAGAACATGCGACGAAAACCTTTCGCAGCAAAAACTGGCGCGGCACTGTCAGTGAAGTCCGAGCGGTCGAAGATGTCAGCCTAACGATCCATCGGGGCGAGACATTGGGGCTAGTAGGGGAATCTGGGAGTGGGAAAACCACTTTAGGACGCAGTATTTTAAATTTAGAGACCTTAACAAGCGGGGAGATTTTCTTCGAAGGCAAAGAGCTAACAGCATTGACGGCAGAAGATCGCAAAGCAGCGTATCAGCAAATGCAGATCATTTTCCAAGATCCGTATTCATCATTGAATCCCCGCATGACGGCACTTGAACTGGTGATGGAGCCGTTGTATCATGAAACGAAAGATGCTGCCCGAGCGAAAGCCAAAGAAATCTTAGCGATCGTCGGGATCACGGGTGATGATGTCCATAAACTGCCCCACAGTTTCAGCGGCGGACAACGGCAACGGATCGGCATCGCTCGTGCGGTGGTTAATCGTCCGGCGTTCGTCTTGTGTGATGAACCGACTTCGGCATTAGATGTCTCCATTCAGGCTCAGATCATCCAATTGCTGCTGCGTCTGCAAAAAGAGTTTTCATTGTCTTATTTGTTCATTTCCCATGACTTGTCCGTGATTCGTCATATCAGTGACCGAACAGCCGTCATGTATCAAGGGAAACTAGTTGAATTGGCACCCACCGACCGTTTGTTTGACAATCCGCTGCATCCTTACACGAAGAAATTATTAGCAGCAGCGCCGATCGCTGATCCTGTGTTAGCAAGAGGTGCGATGGAACAAACGGAGATTCAAAGCACGATTACTTTGACACCATTGTATGAATGGGTCGAAGTTGAACCAGATCATTTTGTGAGGAGAGAAAAACGATGACAGTAGAAACATTGACGATCCATCAAGGAAGCGACAAATTTGAAATGACGACCCCAACTGGCAATTGGGTGTTAGCACGGGAAAAAGGCTATTCGCCAGTCCAAATGCTGGTGAGTGCGGTCGCTGCTTGCGGCGGCTATGTATACGCATCCGTCCTAGAGAATTCAAAAATCACAGCAGAAATCGAAAAGATCGAAGTCAGCTATGACCGGGACGACAACAAAAAAGCCCAACCAGTCAGTGCCATCCACATTCAGTTTTATGCGAAAATCGCTGAAGCCGACCATGACAAAGCGACCCGTTGCCTAAAACTCGTTTCACCAAATTGCCCCGTGATCCAATCATTAGATCCAGCTATCGAAGTGACGGAAACAGTGACGTTTATTTAATCGAAAAAGACTTTGTGTGCCTGAAACCAATAGGCGTACAAAGTCTTTTTTTTGATCAATAAATAATATTCTCCCGAATAAAGTCGATATCTGTCACTAATAGTTTGCGATCGACACTTTTTAGGGCGCCAGATTCTCGTAATTTTTGCATCATTCGATTGACACTGCTGGCAGAGGTAATGCCGCAAAAGCGAGCGATCTCCTCATTGGTGACTTCAAAGTCAATCAAGACACCATCTGTTGTCTGGATTCCGAACGTTTCATACAGCTCATTGATTTGGGTACAGACAGCACCAAATTTGCCGTTCATCAGCATTTGCTGCATCTTTTTCATCGTATCCATCAAGTTTCTTCGATAATACTCTTTGACATAATCCTGCAGCAGGCGATCACGATTGACATCTGCCCAAAATTGATCCCGCACGATTTTGTATAATTCGGCTTCTTCTGATTCAACCCGCACATTAAAAGGGGCTTCGACTTCTTGAGAGGATTCGTCTTTAAACAAAGAGACGATCTCAAAATCCGTCAAATAGCGCAAGTTGAATTCGCGCCCTTCATGGGTCACTACGCTAGTTTTGATGATGCCTTTTTTTAAAATATAGACGTAGCGATCCGGGATGCCTTCATATGTCAAGTAACTCTTTTTCTTACGGATAACGACCGGTATTGCTTGTTTTTCTAAATAATCACGTAATATCTGTTTCTCCACCCACGTTACTCCTTCACTTCATGCCAACCCAACATTTTCTGAAAAAAATCTGAAATTTCCTCTATTCATGCTTCATTAAAAGACATTTCTGGTGAAAAAGCAATAACAAATGTTAATGTTTCTTGTTAATGCTCTTTTTTAACAGCAAAAGCGCATTTCAAGCAGAGGAAGTTTCGGTATAGTAAAACGCATCACAGCACAAACAGGAGGAATGGAAGAAACATGTCAGATAGGGAAACCAATCAAGAAGGAGTCGTCAGCTCGTTGCCGTCAACTAAAAATGAAAAACTATGGAACAAAGGGTTTATCACGATTACCTTGATCAATTTTATCGTCTTTCTCGTGTATTATTGTTTTGTCGTCATCACCGCGAAATTTGCCACGCAGGAGTTAGGGGCATCCACTGCACAAGCTGGCTTGGCAGCGGGGATCTACATTATCGGGACCTTGATCGCTCGCTTGTATGTTGGGAAAATTTTAGAATTAGTTGGTCGTAAAGCCGTTTTGCGCTGGGGGATAGTGTTTTATGTCATTACCACCGCTGCTTATTTGGTCTCAGTCAACATTTATATTTTAGATGCGGTGCGCTTTTTCAATGGCTTTGCTTATGGTGCCGTCTCGACTGCGGCTAATGCGATCGTCACCGCTTATATCCCAGCTTCCAAACATGGCGAAGGGATCAATTACTATGGATTAAGTACTAGTTTAGCAGCGGCGGTCGGACCTTTTATTGGTATGCTATTACTACCGACGGTCGGCTTTGATTTCATTATTTGGTTAGCAACTATTTTATCGATCGCAACAGCCATCGCTTGTTTCTGGTTCCCAGTCAAAAACATCCCATTGACGGAAGAACACAAAGCACAGCTGCAAAAATGGTCCATCAAAAGTTTTGTCGAACCAAAAGTTTTTTTCATTTCTGGGATTGCCTTTTTGATCGGGTTGGCTTATTCCAGCGTTCTCGGCTTCTTGTCGATCTACGCCAGTGACCTTGGGTTGGAAACGGCCGGTGCCTTTTTCTTCATCGTCTATGCACTTTCTGTGACCTTCACACGGCCAATGACGGGCAAACTGTTTGACCGCCATGGCGCAGATGCAGTCATGTATCCCAGCTTTCTTTTCTTGACCCTAGGTCTTTTCTTATTGAGTATTACCGGCAACAGCTGGATGTTGTTGCTTGCGGGTTGCTTTGTCGGCTTGGGCTATGGCACCTTCATGTCCAATGGCCAAGCCGTCTGTCTGAAAGAAGTCGATCCTCACCGAGTCGGCGTAGCGCTCTCCACTTATTTCATCGGGCTGGATCTTGGCTTAGGCGTAGGTCCCTATGCACTAGGAAGCTTACACGGTCTGTTTGATTATTCGCAAATCTACATCTTATGCGGACTGATCCCAGTCGTCGTCCTTGTTTTATACAAATTGTTTTATAAAACGAAACGCGCAGTTGCCGCCGTTGGTACGATGAAGCAGCCAGTCAACGAAGAAGACTAACCTCAACCATTACAAAAAGGAGTGTTTCACCATGGATAACAATCAACTGATTATTGAAGCATTGAACAAATTAGTAACGAATATCAACGAATTGAATGAAGAAATGCATGCCATGAAAGAGGTTACCGCAACGATGACCCATGAACAGCTTGCTATCGATCATCAATTACGCGACATCAAATCGGTATTGATCAATGACAATCTGATTGGGTAAATTGTCATAAGGCTTAAAAGGAAACAAGAAACAGGAATGAACGCTTTTTTTGAGAATGTTTCCTGCTCACTTACTGGTGGTAGAAAGATTCACATGAGAAAAGCGTTTTTTTGATGCACAAAAAAAGAAAAGCGAACATTGGCAGATTTTGTATAAGAAAATAAGCAAGAAAAATTGTAGCAGTCCGCGCTTGTATGCTATAGTGTGTCTGGGTAGCAATACCTAAAAAAAAATCAGAGTAGGAAATAAAGCGTTAAGTGCTGAAAGGATGGGATGTTGCCTTTCGGACGAAGAACGATCATTCGTTCGCGGTTTTATTTTCGCATTCGCTGCATGAATTTGTAGCAACTCTAAAAGGAGATGCTCGCTATGAAAAGAAAAGTCGATGCACACATGATTGCGGTCATGGGACTTTTGATTGCCTTAATGGTCGTCTTGTCGCAAATCTTGGGGTTTGAAACCTCCTATATCAAAATCACATTTTCCTTTGTACCACAGCTGATCATGGGTATGCTGTTTGGTCCGTTTTGGACAGCAGTTGGCTCCTCATTAGCCGATATCGCAGGAATGGTGATTTTTCCAAAATCAGCCTACTTTTTCGGCTTTACCATCAATGCCTTCGTTGGTGGACTGATTTATGGCTACTTCTTTTATCGGAAAGAAGTCACATTAAAACGAGCGGCGATGGTCGTCTTGTTAAATACACTTTTAATAACCTTGATCTTAACACCGATCTGGTTAGCTATGATGCTGAATATTCCTTTGACAAGCTGGGCGATCTGGTCGGTCCGCTTGCTAAAAGCAGTCATCATGTTCCCGATACAAACTGCGTTGATTTACATCGTAGGGCGTGCGGTACCATACAAACGGCTGATCCGACGGTTCGTTTAACGAGTAAAAAAGAACGATAACATCCATTGAAGTGAATCATCTGCGAATATTTCGTCAGTGGTTCACTTTTTTCTTTCTAAGGATTGTCTTAATCATTCTCAATAACTTGTTTAGAGGGGAAGGGGAACCTATGAATAAAAAAGGACTCGCTACGGGACTGTTTCTTTTCTTGGTCTTAGCAGCAATGGGAGGGATGAAGTGAATGATAGAACAGCAAAAACAGCAAACTGAAGAATCAGCCATGATCCAGCAAAGCAGCTTGAGGGACGAAACACAGGAAGAAAGCAGGGAAAGTCAGGAAACCACCTCATTTTCCACGTCAACTTCTGTTTCAACTTCCACGCAAGAACAGCCAGAAGAGGCAATAACAGAAAAAATCGCCACGATGAGTTTGGAGGAAAAGGTCGGGCAATTGTTTTTTGTGCGTGTGCCAGAAAGCAATCAAATCGAAGAGCTTCAAAAGTATCACTTTGGTGGCTATCTGTTATTCGGCCGTGATACCGAAAATGAGACGGCGGAGCGCTTGAAACAGAAAATTTCAGATTACCAAGCAGCCAGCGCCATTCCGCTGTTGATCGGTATGGATGAAGAAGGGGGCACAGTGACTCGCATCAGCCGCAATCCGAACCTTACGAATCAGCGTTTTCTCTCACCACAACAGCTGTATGCCCAAGGTGGATGGTCAGCGATTGAAGAAGATACAGCAACGAAAGCGGAAATTTTAAAAGCTTATGGCATCAATGCTGGGCTGTTTCCCGTTGCCGATGTTTCCACTGATCCGCAGTCCTTTATCTACGACCGAACCATTGGCATGGATGCGCAGGGCACGAGTGCGTTTGTAGAACGTGTGGTTCATGTTTTACAGAAACACCACGTTGGGTCTACCTTGAAGCATTTTCCTGGCTATGGCAACAATCGTGACTCGCATGTCGAAATCGTCACCGATGACCGCCCGCTATCTGCACTGCGGGAAACGGATTTTCTGCCTTTTGCCGCAGGGATCAAAGCTGGTGCCGATAGTATTTTGGTCGCCCATACGATCGTCAATAGTATCGATAAGACCGTACCCGCCTCTATTTCAAAACCCGTGCATGAGCTGCTGCGAAATGAATTGCATTTTAAAGGGGTCATCATGACGGATGACTTGGATATGGCAGGACTTTCTGAGTTCATTCCGCAAAAAGAAGCCGCATTACAGGCGTTGCAGGCGGGAAATGATCTAGTGATCTCTTCTACCTATCAAGAACAGATTCCTTTTGTGGTACAAGCGGTTGAAGATGGCCGCTATTTAGAAGCTGATTTGAATGCTTCCGTCAAACGGGTCTTGCTCTGGAAAGAAGCATTGCATTTACTTTAAGAAAAAAATAAACCTGCTGTTTCCTCCGTGTAAGAGAGTCGTTCTCTTACTGAGAGGAAGCAGCAGGTTTTTTTAGATACTCTGAGCCAGTGCCTCTAATTCTTTGGCAAAGGCTTCTTGCCCAATAAAACGCAGATAATCCAGTGCTTTTTCAATCGTGGCCATTCCCAGCATACGATCTCCTTGAAACAAGGCGTAGATGCCTTCGAAATAACGAATCATCAAGCGGATACGATCATTGTCCGGCGGCAGGTGATCGGCTAGATACGTCAGCACATGCGCCAACTCGGCAGGTTTTTTGCGATCGATAAACAAGAAAGCCGCATTCGTCAGCAATTTTGTGTAGATTTGATAATTGATACTTAACGCATTGCTGTAAAAAATTTTTTTATTCAGGTGTTTCATTTGATACAAGATGTACTCGTCAGAAAAGAGGAAGAGCAGATTGGTAAATAAGGAGATTTCAAATTTTCCCCACGTGTCGATGCGTTCCAAGTATTTCTTGATGGTCGCTTCGATGATGCGCCGTTCTTCCTCGTCGGTAACCACGCCTTTTTTCTCTAAAATCAAAAAGAATTGACTATACAGTACATAATAGAAGAAATCCTTCGTGGTTTTATACAGTGCTTGGGCTTTGTTGATCAAAGAGAGGACTTCAGAATACTTGCTTTCATAGTAAGCGGTGGTCAACTGTTTGGATAGCTGCTTTTTCTCGCTGACTTGATTGTCATCCAAGCGATACTCAAATTCCTCCAAAGTGACATTTAAGCGGTCCAAATACTGGTGCAAAATATCAAAGGCGATGCGGTGCCCTTTTTGTTCAAAGGTTGCCAGTGTACTGCGTTCTGAAATGTTCTCAACCAATTTTCGCTGTGAGATATTTCGTTCCGTTCGTAACTCTTTTAACAAGTCATTGGCCTTCAAAAAATCCCTCCTAAAAAAAGTGGACGGAAAAATAGTCCAAATATGTTACAGCTTTATTTTGCGGGTAAACTTGAAGAAAGTCAATTAAAGGAGGAGAAATGGATGTTTGATTTTTTTAGTTTTCCCTGGGAAGTTGTAGAACTAATGGCTAACGTTTTTTCTTTCTTCAAATAATCGATCCTTTGTGATTGGTTAGCAATTGATTTTTTAACAGGAAAAAAGTATAAGTGGTTTTACGTAATAAGTTACTGTTCATTCGCGCATTCAAACGCCCTCTCCCCAAACAGCTTACCCTGTCAAGGTGCGTAGGTCTGCCGAATCCCTTTTAAAAAAGGAGCAAACACAACAGCGAGTGATTGCTCTTTTTTTGTTGGTCAAAAAACCTGCATACGGCATCGCAACAGTCAGTTTTGTTTTTTCTTGAACATTGGTTCATTCGGATCAGAATAGTAATCAGGATTGAATTCATCATCGATCGAGACCCCGAAAAGAGAGACGAGACTGGGAAGAACCCCAATCACGCCGAGGACGACGGCAACTGGAAGGTAGAACTTTTTGCGCTTGTACCACGGAAGCTGCGATTTCTTTTCCATAGGAACTCCTCCTTTTTAAATAGTGTAGCATGTTCTGAATTGGGTGTGTTAATAATTACCTTCAATATTTAAAAATATACTAAAACGGTATGTCTGATGGGATAAAAAGCTTCGCTAGGTAAATCTAGGGAGCGTTCGTTTTTGTCATTGTTGCCAGAATCAAGTTTTATAAAAAAGGAACCGAGTAAGAAAGCCATCCTTCTTACTCGGTTCCTTTTATTGTAAGTAATCCTTGGTTTGGTCCATCAAGGTATGAAAGTCTGATTCGTTTTTTCTTATCGCCTCTGTTAGGGTAAACAAATAACCGTTGGGGTCTTTGATGGTCATTTCAAGGGCATTCCACGGCTTTTCCATCAAAGGTTCCACGATCCACTTTTCGGGAATTTTTTGAGCGATATTCTGAAGATCAATCATCGCTACATTCAAAATTGCCCCATCGCCAACAGTGAACGAGTCTGCGGCAATCAGCATCAAATCTTGGTAGTCAGCAAGACGCAGATGGTCCATCGTCACTTGATTTTCTTGATTGCGAAACTGATACAATGACTGGAAACCCAAGATTTCTGCAAACCATTTTGATGATTGTTCAATATCTTTTGTCTTCAATTGATAAAACATTGGCATAACATATACTTTCATTTTGACACCTCCTCTTAATTAGAGGATACCACTTGACGCAGCGTCAAAGTCAATAGACATTTTCGTATTGAAGCAAAGCTTGAAAATGGCGTTTCTTTGGCACTTAAGTCAAGGAAAAATGGGCAATAATTGTTTGACTCACTTCATCAGGTGATAAGTGGGTATTGTTGATTTTCAGCGAAGGAATCGTTGGAAAAAGGGTAGTTAATTCCTGTGGCAGGCTTTCTAAGCGATAGTTTTCAAACGAAGACAAAAGCTCGTTTCTAGAAAAATCCAGCGCTCTTTTTGACGGCTTTGCGGCTAAACGGTCCTCATGGCAATTGCGCTTTAAGCGTTCCTCAATATCAGCCACTAATTCGATAAAATAGACCTTTTGCTGGGCATCGGTAAATAGTTGGGCGATCTCTTGTAAAAAAGCTAAATCTCCCGCTTGATCGAAATCAATCAAGACCGTAAAAATGATTGATTTCTCGTATTATTGGCTTCATTTTGAACAAAGGCTTTGAAGAGTTCGATCCGTGTTTGATTAGACAAAGCGAATGCTGCGGGACTATAGCCAAGAAAGTTCGCAAAAAGATCAATGGTCTGGTGATTGAATAAAAGCTTTGCATCCAATCGTTTTTCCAGTTCTTTGCCCACAGTCATTTTCCCTGCGGCTTGTGCGCCAATCAAGACGATCAATGACATCACAACACATCCTTTTTATCAATCGTAACAAAGGTGAGCTATCGTGTAAATTGGTTCTTAGAAAGAAATGATTGAGAAGCTGGAATTTTTCATAAGTGGAAACCCAAGATGCTCTTTTTTAGGTAAAAAGGAATGAGCGGAACTTCTCCGACAAAGGGAAGAAAACCATGCAGCACAATAGCACGGTCTGGAACAACAAAATGACCAGTAGATTGATCGTTTCAAATCGTGAATAAAGATAGAAGTGGATCAGCCATTCGAAGACATTGACAAAGACTAAATAAAGGTAGTTCGCTTTTTTGACTTTGCAGTTTTTTAACCAATAATAGCTTAAGTAATAATCCAGCAAGATCATCAACAATAGAAAAAGTTTGCTGAAAGCCGTCAGATTGTCATGCTGCGAGGCGAGTTTTTTGAAAAAACAGCAAAAGGGTTGGTGTCGGAATATAAATGATCAATAAGGATAGGAAAAAATAGACAATAAAGGGCATAGTCATTCCTCCAATCTGTTATTAAAAAAACATAGATAAACTAACAGATTTATTGAGAGCCGTCAACTGGTTTTTTATCGGAAAATTCGATAATGATAGGTAGTATTGCTTGGAGGAAAAGGTTCAAAGGATAGTCGTTGGTAGCAAAGGATGATTGCGAGATATCCAAAAGAAAGACTCCCTTTTACGAGAAAAGGGAGCGGAGGAGCTGCTTCATAGGGTATATTTATGCCCATGTCTCATTGAGTTTATCCGCATAAAACAAAAGTGCCTGTCGGTAAGACTGGATGTCTGGATCGTTAGAGGTTTCGGCAAGCAGGGTCAATAATCGTTTAGTGGCTTGCTCATACTCGGCGAGATTAAACAGTGTCATGGCATAGAAGGTTTGCAAAGCATGATTTTTTGGATACTGCTTCATCGCTTCTAAAAACACTTCTTCGGCTTTTTGATAATTGCCGAGGGCACGATAGGTGCTGCCTAGACCTAGGTAGGCATCTGGCAAGTCGTTTTCTGATAACCCTAACGAGATTGCTTGTTCATAATAAGGAATTGCCTGTTGCTCTTCCCCTAAAAGATCATAGCTCCAAGCCGTTTGATAATGCACAAAGGCATCTTGGGGATTTTCGGCAGCTAATTGAATCAATTGTTCATTTGATTGTTGCAGTTTTTTTTCAGTCCGCAGTTGGATCGCAGCAGCTAGTCGTTCATTCATTGGTTGGAAGCTCCTTTTTAAATAGTAGAAAATGACTTAGATAACTTGCAAGCATAGCTAAGGGGAAAGATCTGCCCAGCTTTCACCTGCAAAAGAAAAACCGCATGCTTCATACAGCTTGTAGGCTGGCTGGTTTTCAACCGTCACTACCATATAAAGGTGAGTGAGGCCCATGGCTTTTGCTCGTTGGATCACTTCCTTCATCATCAGCTTGGATAAGCCGTTGCCTTTAAAGGCTGCGCCCATAACAACAAATAATAGCAGGGGAAGCTCTTGAAACGTGCTGGTTACTACGGCACCGATAGGATGATCATCCTTTTGTAACTGAAAAGAAAGCTCTGGAATCAAGGGACCGTATTTTCCGTCAGCGGTCTCTCTCAGCTCTCTTTGCCAGTCAGCAAGCGATTCCCCTTCGTCATCTGTCGTTTCATGATAGGCGGAATAAAAAAGTTCTGCGACACTTCGAGAATTCGGGAGAAACGGCTCAAAAGAAAGGGCGGATTCTTGTAAAGCTTTGGGGGCATGTTGTAAGTCACAAGCCATAATGATTCGTTTCATAGAAGCACTCCTCTCTGCTCGTTTCATTTATTATAGCAGAGCCAAGCTTTTTCACGCTCGTTTTTTTCTAATAAAAGCCCAGATCCAACGAATTCCTTCGTAGATTGCAGTGAAGACTGCCACCAGAAACAAAAACGACATGTAGTGGATCAAAAAAGCGAGCTGAAACCATAAGCCATAGAACATCGGCAGGACGACGAGCAAACAAAGAACCAATTCGATGTTTCGCTTTCTTCTAATTTGAAACCAACGTTCATCTGACATCCTTTTTCCTCCTGTTCATTCTTTACACACACTTTGTTAAATATCCATCTTTTTATAAAATGATCGATATATTTGCGATATTTTGATTAAAAAACTAGAAAATTGATTTGTTTTTTGGTAATCTTGAAAATAAGATTAGAAATAGCTGTTGTTTTTTTTTTTGACTGATTTTCCCACGAAAGACAAGGTGAGCACAATGGAAAGAAAACCGATGTATTTAAAAAATGGGCTTCCTTTAACAATGGAACCGGGTAAAATTTACACATGCCTTTATCGTGGCGGTTATTTCATTTGTGAAGAAAAGGGCCAACCGCTGCCACCGATAAAAAGAGAAGCGAAATAAGCGAACTTCTCACTTAAGATTTGTCAGGGATCGAATGGGTTGTTGGAACTGATATCTCCTTTTGGGTACCAATCAAATGATGTCTAGCATTTTCAAAAAATCTCAACGTTCTTCATTCATACCATTCTAAGTCTTAAATTGATTTTGACCGATTTCAATTTAGTAAGAACAATCCGATCCCTGGCAAATGTTAGGTGGAAAGTTGGGCAGGTAGCAAGTGAATCAGTAATAGGTGAAAAACGGTTTTTTCTCACAAAAGATGATTTCACTTGAATAGAACGCCGTTTTTTGCTATAATAGTTTAGGAATTGAAAAATAAAATAGACAAAGGTTGAGCATTTTTTATGCTTCAAGGATCAGGTTTGCCAAGGGGTGAGGCAAACATTCTTGGAGGAATGCTGGCCTTTTTTCATATCAGCATACTTCTTCGTGAGGTATGCTTTTTTTGTTTATTTTTCAGTTGAGAATACAAATCATTATAGGAGGGGAATCGATGAGAGAAGCTTTGACTCGTTTACGAGAAGCAGAAGAAGCCAATGAACAGCAATTGCGCGCTTTGAAAAAAGAATTGCAGTCGGAAGAAGCGCAGCAGCAACAAGCATTGCAAGAGCGATTAGCCGCTTTGGAAGAGGCGCTTGTTCAAGAACAAGCAACAATCGAAGAGCAGTTGCAACAGTCACTAGCAGCACAAAAGCAGCAGCTGGCAAAAGAGAACCAGCAAGTGTTAGATCGTTACCAAAAAAATATGCAAAGCTTCCAAGAGCAAGCGGTTCAACAGATCGTTGAAGGAGTGATCGGGACTTATGGCAGTAACCAAACTAAATAAACTAACGTTGATCACCCCGAAGCACTACCAAGAAAGGTTATTGACGAAGCTGCAAACGATGCAGTTTGTTGAAATCGAGAACGTATTTGAGCAGGAAGCCAACGAAACTTGGCTGCGGGAATTTTTTGCAGGAGCCACCCCAGAAGGTGCTTCTCATCAACCAATGATTCGTCGACTGCAAGAAGCGATCCGCTTTATTCGTCAAAATGGTGATGCGAAAAAAGGCACGGAATGGCAACGAGATGCCTTGCGGCTGTCGGACTTTGAAACAAGCTTCGATGAAGCCGCAGCATTAACGGAGCTGGTTGAAGTCGAGAATTTGCAGGAGCGCTGGGTAGAGACGATCGAAGCGATCGAAGCAGCGACGCAGTCGGAAGAATGGGCGACACAATGGCAAAATCTTGACGTACCCTTGGAGATCGAAGCGCCTGCACATACAACTTTTTTTGCTGGGAGTGTCGAAGGCCCACGCTGGGAAGATCTAGCTGAAGCCTTGCGTCAATTGGAAGAGGTTCATATCGAAGTGATCTATTCTGAACCCAAAAAAGTCAATTTCAGCTGCCTGTTTTTAACAGCGATCGAAGAGCAAGTGTTCCAATTGTTTCACCGATATGGGGTGAAGAAAGAAACTGGCTTGACATCCGAATCACCAAAAGTGGTTTTGCAAAATGCGAAACAAGCCTTGACCTCCTTGACGCAGCAGCGCAAAGAACTGATTACAGAAATCAGTCAGCACAAGCAACGGCTGATCCTGCTGCAGCAAGCGGAAGAACTGTTTTTGACTCGTGAGAATCGGGCAATGATGCAACAGCGCTTAGCAGCTGGTCAGACCTTTGCCCTCTTGCGCGGATGGATTGCAAAAAAGGATCAGCCGTTAGTGGCGGAAATGGTCCAAGAATCCTTTGCCAACGAGATTTACTATTCATTTGAAGAACCCACTGCAGAGGAGATCGCTGCCAATCAAGTGCCAACGAAGCTAAAAAACGCCTCGTTTATTCAACCCTTTGAAATGTTGACGGAAATGTACAGCTTGCCAAAATACGATGAGATCGATCCAACCCCATGGATGACGCCTTTTTACTATGTTTTCTTTGGTATGATGGTGGCTGACTTAGGTTATGGTGCATTAATGGCTGTCGCGACCACGATTGGGCTACACGCCTTGCGTTTGCCCAAAGGGACCAAACGGTTTCTGAAATTGTTCCAGATTTTGTCTGTGCCAACTATGATTTGGGGCGCAATCTACGGCTCCTTCTTTGGTGCTACATTGCCCTTCCAACTTTTATCGCCCTCCGAAGATTTTATGGCGATCTTTGGTCTATCCATGATTTTTGGTGGCATCCAACTGTTTACAGGCCTTTATTTAGCAGCCAAAGAAAATATCCGCAAAAAGGATCTTTTAGGTGCAGTCAACGAAGGCTTTGCGTGGCTAGGACTTTTGAGTGGTCTTTTAGTGGCAGCCGCAGGCAATCTTTTGATCGATGTCCCAGCACTAACAACCGTCGGCTTGATTTTAGCAGGCTTTAGTGCCTTATTGATCATCGTGGTACCGATTCTGAAAGGGAAAACCAAAGTGGGCGGCTTCTTTTTAGGCTTGTATGACTTATACGGTGTGACCAGTTATATCGGCGACTTTGTCAGCTATAGCCGCTTGATGGCATTAGGGATCTCTGGTGGGAGTATCGCAGCAGCCTTCAACTTATTGGTGGGCTATTTGCCGCCAGCCGCTCGTTTTTCTGTGGGCATTCTCTTATTGGTTGTCCTACAAGCTTTAAACATCTTTTTATCGTTACTGAGTGCGTATGTGCATGCCGCTCGTTTACAATATGTAGAGTTTTTCGGAAAATTTTTCACTGGTGGGGGGCGCCAATTTGAAACCTTTAAGCCAAGTGAGAAATACGTTGATTTTGATAAAGAAAATGGAGGAGACAATAAATGATTGATTACTTAATTAATAATAATGGTGGTATGGTGTTTGCAATTATCGGAATGGGGATCGCTACGATCTTTTCTGGGATCGGTTCAGCCAAAGGGGTGGGCCAAACTGGTGAAGCAGCGGCAGCCTTAACGACGAATCAGCCGGAGAAGTTTGGACAAGCCTTGATTTTACAATTGCTTCCCGGAACGCAAGGACTATACGGATTCGTTATTGCGTTTATGATCTATGGTAGCTTAAGTGGTGAAATGTCGACAGTGACTGGTATGGCGTACTTGATGGCATCACTGCCAGTTGCCTTTACTGGCTTGTTCTCAGGAATGGCCCAAGGGAAGGTCGCTGCAGCTGGGATTCAAATTTTAGCGAAGAAACCAGAGCATTTCTTTAAAGGGGTTATGTTCTCAGTAATGGTTGAGATGTATGCCATCTTAGGCTTTGTTATTTCTTTCTTACTTTTAGGAACGATTTAAAGGGGGCGAAGGTATGGATGCAATCGACAAAATGATTGCTGAACTAGACCAAGAAGCGCAGACAAAACGGGAACGTTTGGCTGCCGCTGAACGTGCTAGGATCAGTGAAACGATGGCACGTGACTGGGCGAAAAAAGAGTCGGACTTGCAGCTTCGTGCCCAGCAAGCAAAAAAGCAAGCCGAAAAAAATTATCATCAAGCGCAAAATCGCCAAGCAAGTGCCGCTAAGCAGCAGCAAATGGTGAAACAAAACGAATACCTGACACAACTTTTTGAGCAAGCGTATCAACAAATGGTTGCCTGGACGCCAGAAGAGCTGCAGTCATTTGCTGAAAATGTGCTGCAACAGCTGCCGATCAGCGGGACGGTGACCTTCCACGCTGGTCCTGAGCAAGCAGCCCATCTAGATGCCGCTTGGCTTACGTCTTGTCAATCAAAACTACCGTATGAAATCAAAGCAGGCGCACCATTGACAGAAGCAGGCTTTTTGGTGGATGACAACGGCATTCAATACAATTTTACCTATCAGGTACTGCTTGATGAATACAAGAAAGAAACCCGGGAACGGTGGTTGCAGATCATACAACAAGGAGGTTGATCCATGAGGAACTATCATCAATTGAATCCAATCATTCGGCTGAAAGAGATGACGTTGTTAAAACCGCAAGAAGTCGAACAAATGATTGCGGCAAAAGGGTTTGCTGAAGTCGAAGCTGTCTTGCAGCAGACCCATTATCAACGCTATTTAAAGCCAGATTTTCATGAACGATTCGAAACCTATCTCGATGAAGAATTGTTAAAGACGATCAAAGAATTGGCCGAGCTGGTTCCTGATCAAGAGATCCTCCGACTGTATATGATGCCTTTTACTTTCCATAATCTAAAAGTCTTGACCAAAGAGTCAGTCACTGGAAAAGATTATGATCATCTACTGATCGAAGACGGTTTTTACACGATCGATGAGTGTCGGACCGCCATCAAAACGGGAACCTCAGAGGTATTGCCTGAGAAAATCGTGACTACGATCCAAGAAGTGCGGGAGTACTTAGAAGGCGGCGCCGTGCTGCAAGGCATCGATATCATTTACGATCGCCGGTATTTACATGAACAACGGCGACTGGCAGATGAAATCAAGATCCCTGAGCTACAAGAAGCTGTCATCAAGATGATCGATCTGACCAATATAACGATTGCCGCACGTTGTGTACTTCAAAAACGATCGCGCAGTTTTATGGAAGCAGTCTTAGTGAGTGTCGGCAGTATCCCGAAAGAAGAATTTTTAGCGTTTGCGGATGCGTCCTATAGTGACTTTTTAGCCTTCTTATTAGAAAGTGATTATCAGGAAGTGTTGCGGCCTTTGATTCATGAACAGGTGATCGACTTTGCTGGCTTGGCACTTTTACAAGACAATTTGATCACAGAAAGCTATGGCCAAGCCCAAACGGATGCTTTAGGACCACTGCCTTTACTCGCATTTTTGAATGCTAAGGTTTTGGAACTGCAAAACCTGCGTCTCTTGCTAGTAGGCAAACGCAGTGGCTTTACGGAAGAACAACTCAGAGAAAGGATGCGGCACTATGACTCATAAAATCGGCGTAATCGGCGAGAAAGAATCCGTCATTCCTTTTCAACTATTTGGCTTTCAGGTCTGCTATGCCTCGGAAGAAAAAGAAGTGAAGCAGGCGCTGGCAAAATTAATGAAGAACAGTACGATCATCTACCTGACTGAAAAATGTGCCGAGCTGATTCCCGATGAATTAGCAAAAGTCCAACAAAAAATGACACCTGCAGTCATCTTGATTCCTGATTATGATGGTTCCCGAGGAATCGGCAAGCGAATGATTCAAGAAAATGTCGAAAAAGCAGTTGGACAAAACATACTATAGAGAGGAGCCGATGTTGTGGAAAAAGGAACAATTATTAAAGTATCTGGTCCATTGGTTTTAGCCAAAAATATGGGCCATGCAAGTTTAGAAGATATCTGTTATGTAGGAGATTTAGGCGTGGTCGGTGAGATCATCGAAATGCGCGGCGACGTCGCTTCGATCCAAGTCTATGAAGAAACGTCTGGGATCGGACCTGGTGAACCAGTCGAAACCACCGGTGAACCGCTATCCGTCGAATTGGCACCTGGGATCATGTCACAAATGTTTGATGGCATCCAACGTCCCTTAGAAACCTTCATGTCTGTCACCCAAAGCAACTTCTTGACGCGTGGGGTGCAATTGCCTGCGTTGGATCATGAGAAAAAGTGGCCCTTTGTACCGACAGTCGAAGTCGGCGAAGTAGTCAGTACGGGGATGGTCATCGGCACCGTGCAAGAAACACCGTTGATCAATCACAAGATCATGGTTCCTCATGGCGTTTCAGGAACAGTCAAGGCTGTTTATGTGGGGGAATTTACCATCGATGAAACGATTTATGTTTTAGATACACCCAAAGGAGAACGGTCTTTCACAATGCTGCAAAAATGGCCCGTTCGTCATAGCCGTCCAGTAAAGCAAAAACTGAATCCAGTCGAACCAATGATTACTGGCCAGCGAGTGATCGACACCTTCTTTCCAATCGCTAAAGGCGGGGCGTCAGCCGTTCCAGGACCTTTTGGTGCAGGGAAGACTGTCGTTCAGCACCAAATCGCCAAATGGGCGGATGTCGACCTGGTCGTCTATGTCGGCTGCGGCGAACGCGGCAATGAAATGACCGATGTAATGAACGAGTTTCCAGAGTTGATCGACCCTCGTAGTGGTGAATCTTTAATGGCGAGAACCGTGTTGATCGCTAACACCTCCAATATGCCGGTAGCCGCTCGGGAAGCGTCGATTTATACTGGGATCACGATTGCGGAATACTTCCGAGACATGGGGTATTCAGTGGCGATCATGGCGGATTCCACCTCACGTTGGGCAGAAGCACTGCGAGAAATGTCTGGTCGTCTGGAAGAAATGCCTGGGGATGAAGGGTATCCAGCTTACTTAGGCAGCCGCTTGGCAGAGTATTATGAGCGTTCTGGAAAAGCGATTTGCTTAGGTTCTGATCAAGAAGGCAGTATCACTGCCATCAGCGCCGTTTCACCATCAGGCGGCGATATTTCAGAACCAGTTACCCAAAATACGTTGCGGGTCGTAAAAGTCTTTTGGGGCTTAGATGCCACCTTAGCGCAAAAGCGTCATTTTCCATCGATCGATTGGTTGAAGAGCTATTCTTTATACGAAAATGAATTGGGTGCCTTTTTGGACCAACAAATGCAAGTGGATTGGTCCAAACAAGTAACAGAAGCCATGCGGATGCTGCAAAAAGAATCTGAGTTGTCAGAGATCGTTCGACTTGTCGGCATCGACGCTTTGTCCGAAAAAGATCAGTTATTGCTGGAAACCACCAAATCATTGCGAGAAGATTTCTTGCAGCAAAACGCTTTTGACGACGTCGATACGTTTACCTCTCGTGAAAAGCAGTTCAAAATGCTGGAAACAATCTTGCTGCTCCACAAAGAAGCGGAAGATGCGTTGACACTAGGTGCGTATCTTTCAGAAATCTATGCAGGAACCGAAGAATTGCGAGACAAAGTGGCACGTATGAAGTACTTGCCTGAAACGGAATTAGCAAAAATTTCTGCTTTGCATCAAGAGATCAAAGCAACGATGAAAGAAATTTTACAGAAAGGAGACCGCACCGATGATCAAGGAATATAAAACGATTGGAGAAGTCGTCGGACCATTGATGGCAGTCGATCGCGTCTCCGGTGTCAAATACGAAGAGTTGATCGAAGTCCGCATGCAAAACGGCGAAACGCGGCAAGGACAAGTACTGGAGATCCAAGAAGACAAAGCGTTGGTCCAAATTTTTGAAGGAACCGGCGGGATCAATTTGCGGGAATCTGCGGTGCGTTTCTTAGGACATCCTTTGGAATTAGGCGTTTCCGAGCAAATGATCGGGCGAGTCTTTGACGGCTTAGGTCGGGTCAAAGATGGCGGAGTAGAGATCGTCCCAGAAAAATTTATGGACATCAACGGCGAAGTGATCAATCCAGCAGCGCGGGATTATCCTGATGAGTTTATTCAAACGGGGATCTCATCAATCGACCACTTGAATACGCTCGTTCGGGGACAAAAGCTGCCGATTTTTTCTGGTTCTGGTCTGCCTCATAAAGAATTGGCTTCGCAAATTGCGCGTCAAGCACAAGTGTTGAACTCGGAAGACGATTTCGCTGTTGTGTTTGCTGGCATCGGGATCACCTTTGAAGAAGCAGAATATTTCATGGAAGATTTTCGTCAAACGGGCGCCATCGACCATTCTGTCGTCTTTATGAATCTAGCCAATGACCCAGCGATCGAGCGGATCGCTACTCCCCGAATGGCACTGACGGCAGCCGAATACTTGGCTTACGAAAAGGGCATGCATGTCTTGGTGATCATGACGGATATGACCAACTACTGTGAAGCTTTGCGGGAGATTTCCTCTGCTCGTCGTGAAGTGCCAGGACGTCGGGGTTATCCTGGGTATCTTTATACCAATCTATCAACGTTATATGAACGTGCGGGACGGATTCGCGGCTTGAAAGGTTCAGTGACCCAGCTGCCGATTTTGACCATGCCAGAAGATGACAAAACCCATCCGATTCCCGATTTGACCGGCTATATCACCGAAGGACAAATCATCTTGTCTCGTGATTTGTATAAAAACGGCATCCAGCCACCCATCGATGTCTTGCCGTCATTGTCACGGTTAAAAGATAAAGGGACCGGTGAAGGAAAAACCCGTAAAGACCATGCCGCAACGATGAACCAGTTGTTTTCTGCCTATGCTCAAGGAAAGCAAGCCAAGGAATTGGCAGTCGTTTTAGGAGAATCGGCATTGTCGGAAGTAGATAAAACCTATGCCAAATTTGCGGAACGCTTCGAAAATGAATACTTGAACCAAGGGTATCGCACCAACCGCTCTATTATCGAAACCTTGGAATTAGGGTGGGAATTATTGGCGATGCTGCCAAAAGTCGAGCTGAAGCGGATCAGCGATGCCCTACTGGCGGAATACTTACCGGGAGAGGAGAACAATGGCGCAAAAAACCGTTAATCCAACCCGCATGGAGCTGTCGCGCCTCAGCAAACAATTGGCGACAGCCAAACGCGGACACAAATTATTAAAAGACAAACAAGACGAACTCATGCGTCAATTTATTGAGTTGATCAAAAAGAATGATCGCTTGCGTAAAGAAGTCGAAGAACAATTGCAGCGTGCCATGAAGGCATTTCGCTTAGCCAATGCCACAATCAATGAAAAATACATTGAAGAAATGTTTATTTTACCAGCAACTGAAGTCTCCCTTGAGTTATCCAAGAAAAATATCATGAGTGTGGAAGTGCCAGTGATGCATTTTGATTACGACGATACGGTGATGCAAGCGCCGATCGAGTACGGCTTTTTGAATTCCAATGTTCCGTTAGATAATGCGGTCGCCCGTTTTACCGACGTTATGCCGAAGCTGTTGGAGCTAACGGAAATCGAAAAGACCTGTCAATTGATGGCAGGGGAAATCGAACGGACGCGCCGACGCGTCAATGCCCTAGAATATTTGACGATTCCCGAGCTGGAAGAAGCCATTTATGGAATCAAAATGCGGCTGGAAGAAAATGAACGAGCAAACGTAACAAGAATGATCAAAGTGAAGAATAAATCAAAATAAAATGGTATGATAAGAGAAAAAACAAATGCAATAAACTTGGATTACTAAGACATTGGTTTTTGCAAAAGGTCAAAGGAAATGAAAATGAAAAAAAGAAATCGTTTGAAAAAAAAGCTGGCATCGCAACGCTTTTTGATTCCGCAGATCGTCACTCTGGTCTTCGTTTTGCTGATATTGGCAGGAACTGGCTTGCTGATGCTGCCGGCTGTCACCCAAAGTGGTGAAGGCACCAACTTTTTAGATGCGCTGTTTACTGCCACATCGGCTGTTTGCGTGACGGGTCTTTCGACCTTGACCGTAGCCGATCATTACAACCTGTGGGGCCAAGGGATCTTGCTGATGCTGATTGAGATCGGTGGGATCGGCTTCATGTCGATTCCCGTCTTCTTTTACATCTTGGCGAGAAAAAGAGTCCATCTTAGTACTCGGATGATTTTGCGGGAATCATTGAATCTGGACCGAATGTCTGGAGAGATCCATTTGGCATGGTACCTGATTCGGATCGCCTTTTTGATCCAAGTCAGTGGGATCATCTTGCTGGCTTTTGCTTTCGTGCCCCGTTTTGGTTGGGAGCAAGGCCTTTGGTACAGTGTTTTTCATGCGATCTCGGCCTTTTGTAATGCTGGGTTTGATTTGTTCGGCAACAGCATGGTAGGGTTTCAAAACGATCCATTTGTGCTGGGGGTCATCAGTTTCTTGATCATCGCCGGTGGTCTGGGTTTTCTCGTTTGGTTCGATATCCTGCATACGGCGTCCAAAAAACGGTCCCTGCATAGCCGCTTGGCATGGATCGCTATGATCGTTTTGGTGGTTTTTGGAACGGCAGGGTTCTTTTTGACCGAAGCCAATTCACAGTTGATCACGGGTGATTCGGTCATCGAACGTTTTTTCCAATACCTCTTCTTAGCGGTCACCCCAAGAACCGCGGGATTTTTCAGTATTGATTACGGACAAATGAGTCAAGCAGGCTTGATGCTGACGATGATTTTAATGTATATCGGTGGAACCTCTGGATCAACTGCTGGGGGATTGAAGACAACGACATTTGCGGTCTTGATCATCAAGATCCGCAGCTTATTGAAAGGGCGCAGTCGAGCGGAAGTTTTTGGTCGCACGATCAAAGAATCTGCTGTATCGCGTGCCTTTACGTTGTTCTTCCTTACCTTGACGTTATGCTTCGTAGCGATTTTCTTATTGTCGATCACTGAGAGTATGCCGCAAACCCCAAACTTTGGGTTGCCAACCATTGCCTTTGAAGTTTTTTCCGCTTTTGGAACGGTGGGGTTGACCATGGGGTTGACGCCTTACTTGTCGGTTTTTGGCAAACTTTTGATTATTTTTTTGATGTTCATTGGTCGAGTCGGCATCATGACCGTTGCTTTTTCATTGATGAAAAAAGCCAACAAACAAGAAGCTGGCTACAAATATCCTGATGAAACCGTGATGATCGGGTAACGAAACAGGGAAACGAAGCACGCTTCGTTTCCCTGTTTTTCGTTTATTGAAGTACTTCTAACATCACATCTCGTTGGTCATCGCTGACATTTCCCGCATAGTTCGGTGTGATCAAAGATAGACCACCCTCCTTATTTGTAAATAGGTACAGGTTGTGGCTAAAATCAGGATTTCCATTGGAAGTGATCCCTTTTGCAAAGGTCAATTGAGTGTTCACTTTTACGGTGCGAATCCCATTGTCATTTGCTGAAAAGATGCGAATCTCTTTTGTTGCGATCGTATCGACTTGTGCTTCATAGCTTGCGCTGTCGTCGATCAAAATGATCAATGGGCTCGTATTTTGAATCGTGACAGCATCTGGTACATTGACGCCATGGAAATAAAACGTCAGTGAAGGGCCATATTGGGAAAGATCAACCGCATATGGAAACTCGTTGGTGGATACTGAGCTTGCTGTCGTTTGCGTTGCGTCAGAGTGGTCCGTCGATTGCTGGCTTGTGGTTGAAGTTTCTGAAGTAGAGGTTGACGCTAAGGAGCTGTTTTCAGTCGTTTGCATCGTCGTACTTTTTTTGCTTTCAGTAGACACATGACTTTGGCTTAGCTCGCTGGTTGATTGCGCGGCATCTTTTTCGTTGTTACAGCCTGTCAAAAGCCCCACACTGACCAGCGTCAGTGTCCCAATCAAAGAAATTGTTTTTTTCATCGTTTGTTTCATCCTTTCCTACGAATACTAAAACATCTAAAAAAAACAAATTATTGTGTGAAAATGCACAATTATGTTGATATAGTGTTTAAATATTCTTTGGTGTTAAAGATATTGTAGTCCAGAACACTGAAAAAGAATAGGAAGATTTTGCTGAATTTTTCGTCAATTCTATCATAAAACATTCATGAATGCCCGCAGTAGCTGGCTAATTTTGCATAATAAAGTGTTAGCCTTTTCTGGCGACTTGCGTAACGCAGGGATCTAGATTAAAATACCTTGGTATAGAAGAATGGGTGGTGAAGAGGATGGAAAAAGAACGGATGGGGCAATGGTTAGCCTTTACGAATCAGCATCAAGCGATCGAAGCTCGTTTGGAGCAAGCCCTCAAAGCAGAAAGCAATCTGTCTTTGAATGAGTATTACGTGCTTTATTACTTAGAAAAGACCCCCAATCATAGCATGCGCCTCAATGATTTGATCGCCCATTTTGATCTGAGTCAAAGTGCGATGTCACGTATGATCATGCGCATGGAAGACAAGCTGTGCGGTGTGATCGAACGGCATTCTTGTCAAGATGATAAGCGGGGGATCTATATTGATTTGACCCAATCAGGGGAAAAGAAACTGCAGCGTTCAAAAGTCGTTTTTGAAAAAGTCTTGGAGGAAATGCTGGACTAATGATGTTTTTCACTTGTTTTCTCCTTGATTCTTTTGTAATATAGATGCATGTGCATGTATATTTTGATAAAGGGAAAAAAGATGCACCGATTTGCTTTAAGGATCTCCTTGGGCAACTAAGCCAGTCAGATCCACAAAGCGAAATGAATCCAATGGAAAAGGTGGGAAACCCATGCGAAATGTAACAGACAAAGCAACATTTAAGCGCGGATTGCAGTTGAAAAATCGAATCATTATGGCACCAATGACGACCAAGATGTCCTTCTTTGATGGGGTGATTACGAAAGATGAGTTGGCTTACTATGGCTTACGCTCTGGGGAAGTCGGAGCAGTCATCACAGCTGCAGCCAATGTCCAAGAAGATGGCAAGGGCTGGGAAGGGGAATTAGGCGCTTACGACGATGCCTTTTTACCTGGATTAAGTAAATTGGCCAGCACCATCAAAACCAATGGGACCAAAGCTATTTTACAGATTTTTCATGCCGGTCGGATGACGGATGACTCGGTCCTACGAGGAACACAACCGATTTCTGCTAGCGCAGTTGCTGCCGAACGACCAAATGCCCAGGTTCCCCGAGAAGTCACAGTAGATGAGATTTTAACGATTATTGAAAACTTTAAAAAAGCTACCGAACGGGCGATCAAGGCGGGGTTTGATGGCGTAGAACTCCACGGAGCCAATACGTATTTGATCCAACAATTCTTTTCTCCGCACTCAAATCGTCGGTCCGATGAATGGGGTGGCTCACTAGAGAACCGTTATCGTTTTATTGAGAAGCTCGTCGATGAAGTATTGGAAACAGTGGACCAATCAGGTGTGAAGGAGTTTATCGTCGGTTATCGTTTTTCACCGGAAGAATTCGAAGAACCAGGGATTCGCTTTGAAGATACGTTGTTCTTAGTGGACCAACTGGCAGAAAAAGGATTAGACTATCTGCACATCTCCCTTGCGGATTATACCCGCAAATCGATTTCAAAAGCGTACCAAGAAAAATCGATGTTGGCGTATGTCTATGAAAAAATCGCTCAGCGGGTTCCTTTGATTGGTGTAGGGGATGTCCGAACATCGAAAGATGCTGCGGGATTGCTAGAACATGCAGACTTTGTAGCAGTGGGCCGAGCATTGTTGATCGATCCTCATTGGGGACAAAAAGTCTTAGACGGTCAAGATGCGTTGATCCGCACCACGGTTTCTACTTACGAACGTGAGGAACTCGTATTACAAAACGGCGTTTGGGGTTTTATGGAAAACATGATGCCAGATCGCCTAAATGAAGAAAAATAAGCAGACAACCACCTTTGCCTTGGGCGAAGGTGGTTTTTTATGATCGCTACTCATTTTTGGCACATTGAGAAGAGCTGTTTTTTCTCTAATGTGACCCTTTTAGTTTCAAAATGACGAATCAGAAGAAGACTGGGAGAAACAAGCCTGTGATCGAAAGAAAGAGCGCGAAAAGATTTTTTTAGTTAAAATACACGAATGAGTTTTTAGTTTATTTTAATAAATAGTCAAACAATTCAGAATCATTCATTTTTCTTACAAAAAGATAGCGCAAGTCGAGTTGATTGATAAAAAAACAATCAGTTGTTAGACTTAATTCAGGTTAAAAAAACAAAAAGGGGATGTAATGATGAAAAGAGGATTTAGAAATTATTTAGGTTCAGATGAGCGGGAGGCAGGCTATAATTTGTCTTGGGGGTCTATCTTTGCAGGAGTTGTAACATTTATCGCATTGTTCATGACACTCTCAATGATTGGCTCAGCAATCGGTTTTGGTATGGTGGAACCAACCTCTAATAACCCATTAGATGGTGTTGGGACAGGATTATTGATTTGGACAGTGATTACCTTCGTCTTGGCATTATTCGGTGCTGGTTTTGTTTCTGGTGTTGCTGCTCGACGTGTCGGATTGGTTCATGGTTTCTTAACATGGGCAACAAGTATGATCGTGATGATGGTTATGCTCTCTTACTTAACGATCGGTGCTTTTTCTGTAGTCGGTTCACTTTTAGGAAACGTTGCTTCTGCTGTCGGCAGTGGTGTTGAAACAGTGGCATCTGGTGCTGGCGATGTCGCTTCAAAAGCCTTCGATGAAATAACAGGAAACATGGAAGACGTCAATACAGATGAATTACAGGCGAACGTCAATGATGTTTTACAAGATACCGATGTTCCTGAATTGCAACCAGACTACTTGCAAAATCAATTGTCTGATGCGACGAACGACATCAAAGATGCCGGCAAAGACATTGCAACCAATCCAAATGATGCCGATAAAATCATTGATGATTTAGCAAGCAAATTACAAGATCGTGCTACAACGATTGGTGATTCAGTGGATGAAGAAGCAATTTCAAATGCGGTCGCTCAAAATACTGATTTAAGCCAACAAGAAGCAGAAGAAGCAACCAATAACATTGTCACTGGTTTGCAAGATGCTTCTGATGAAGCGCAAAAACAAATCGAAAATGCGCAACAAAATCTTGAACAAGCCAAACAAGACATTGACCAAGCAGTGGAAGACGCTCGTCAAAAAGCGGAAGAAGCAAGTGATGCAACAGCTAAAGCATCCATTTGGGGCTTTGTGGCAATGGTCTTAGGACTCGTTCTTACGTCAATCGGTGGGTTGGTGGGAGCAAACTTAGTCAAAACTGCTGACCACGAAAATCGTATCTAATTCACCTCTCACAAAGAGAGTTAGTGAGCCATAAACCAGTGAACAGCGTTCTGCCAAAGAATCAAATGGCAGCAGCGCTGTTTTCTGCTTTTAAACAAGCGGTTAAAAATCCCCATTGACGAGTGATTTTTCTCATGCTACACTGGCTCTGAGGATTGTTACCGCTTTAGGCGGGCTATACCTATTTTTTTGTGTGAAGAAATCTAAAGAAGAATAGGGTCGTTAAAATGAACGTAACAAAAGTGATCAATAACAACATTGTGATTTCTGAGAATGAGGAAAAACAAGAATTGGTCGTCATGGGCAAAGGCTTAGGCTTTAAGAAAAAGCCAGGCGATGTGATCGACGATACCAAGATTGAGAAAGTCTATCTCAGTACACAAGAGTGGAATGTCACAAAACTAACCCAATTACTTTCTTCTATCCCTATCGAACATATTCAAGCAGCGAATGAGATCATCAGTTTTGCAAAAGTTTCCCTTGGGAAAAAATTGAGCGAAAAATTATTTCTGACGCTGACCGATCATATCAATTATGCTATCGAGCGCTATCAAAATGGCATGGAAATCAAAAATGCCTTGCTATGGGAAATCAAGCGGTTTTATAACCATGAATACCTCATTGGCAAAGAAGCGTTATCGATCATTAAAAATCGCTTGGCGATCGAGCTGCCAGAAGATGAAGCCGGCTTCATTGCATTGCACATCGTTAATGCGGAGTTGGATATGGCGCAGGTCAGTCAAGTATCGGAAATGGCGAAGATCATTCAGCATATCCTAAACATCGTCAAATATCATTTTTCAATGGAGCTTGATGAGTATTCATTGAACTACGAACGCTTTGTGACCCATTTGAAATTTTTTGTCCAGCGCTTATTCAGCGGAACAAAGCTCGATGATGCAGGAACCGGCAGTTTTATTTTTATGTTGAAAGACCGCTATATGAAGGAATATGCGTGTGCGCTGAAAATCAGCGACTACATCAACAAAGAATTCGGTAGACCGTTAGAAGAAGACGAATTGATCTATTTAACTATACACATCAAACGAATAACAAGTGCTTAGGATTGTTACTGGATTGGCAGGCTATACCTAAATGAACTCCCAAGGGGTTCGTTTAGGTATTTTTTTATGTTTTGACACACGAAAAGCAAACAAAGGACCAAAATAGGAGGAACGACATGAATTACAAAGAGTTAGCAAAAACGATCATCACCAATGTTGGTGGGGAAGAAAATATCCAAAGCTTGACCCATTGTGCGACCCGCTTGCGCTTCAACTTGAAAGATGACAGCAAACCACAAGAAAGTACCTTAAAACATACACCAGGCATCATGGGTGTGGTCAACAAAGGCGGACAGTACCAAGTGATCATCGGCAGTGATGTTGGCAATGTCTACAACGAAATCACTGCCCAAACCAATTTGACTAGTGATCAAGAAACAGAAGAAGACGATCGGGGACGTGTAGCGAAAATTATCGATACGATCACTGGGATCTTCACCCCGATCTTGCCAGCCATCACGGCAGCTGGGATGCTAAAAACGGTCCTTTCGTTGCTGGTGGTCTTCAATGTCTTGACGGCAGAAAGTCAAAGTTACCAAATCCTAAACTTTATGGCAGATGCTGCGTTCTACTTCTTACCGATTCTACTGGCTGCTTCTTCTGCGCAAAAGTTCAAAGCCAACATGTATCTGGCGATGATGGTGGGTGGAATTTTACTGCATCCCAACTTCATCGGTATGGTGACAGCAGTCAATGAGTCAGGTGGCGGCATCCATTTGTTCGGTTTGCCGATTTCACCAGTGACCTATTCATCATCGGTGATCCCCATCATCTTAAGTGTCTGGTTCATGTCTTACGTTGAACCGATTGCTGATAAGGTCTCACCAAAAGCAATCAAATTCTTTAGCAAACCGTTGCTGACGATCTTCGTCGTAGGGACGGTAGCATTAGTTGCTTTAGGTCCTCTAGGCTATATGATCAGTGAAGCGATTTCCGCAGGGATCCAAGCCTTAGAAACGGTCAGCCCATGGATCGTTCCGTTATTGATCGGTGCCTTCACTCCATTGTTCGTGGCAACGGGTACCCACTATGGATTGGTTCCTATCGGTATCAACAACCGAATGACCACAGGTTATGATACAGTGATCTATCCTGGCATGCTGGCTTCAAACGTCAGTCAGGGAGCTGCCGCTATCGGCGTTGGTTTCAAATCAAAAGATTCTACGATCAAACAATTGGCATTTTCTGCAGGTCTGACAGGTCTATTCGGCATCACTGAACCAGCGTTGTATGGGGTCAACTTACGGTTTAAAACACCTTTGTATGCAGCAATGATCGGTGGCGGATTTGGGGGTCTGTTTATGGGAATCATGCGTGTCCGTAATTTCTCAGGCGGCTCACCAGGCCTATTGACTTTGCCAAGCTATATCGGCGATGACACCTTACGTCATTTGACCAATGCCTGTATCGGTGCGGCAATCAGTATCGTGGTCACATTTATTGCGACATTATTCTTATACAAAGACCCTGTTACAGAAGAAGCACCTGAAGCAACACCAGCAGACAAAGAGCAAGAACCAACCCATCAAATCAGCGGGGCGGAGATCAAAGCACCTCTAAAAGGGGAACTAAAAAGCCTACAAGCAGTCAATGACGGCATGTTTTCAGAAGAAATTCTGGGACAAGGGGTAGCGATCGAGCCAACCGTTGGAGAAGTGCTAGCACCAGTCAACGGGACTGTCACAGCAGTCTTTGATTCCAAACATGCCATTGGCTTGACTAGTGAGGAAGGCATTGAGCTGTTGATTCACGTCGGGATCGATACGGTGCAATTGAATGGCGAAGGCTATGCCTATCAAGCAGAAAAAGGGCAGAAAGTATCAGTTGGCGACCCATTGATTACATTTGATATCGAGTTTATCAAAGAAAAAGGTTATCCAGTGATCACGCCAATCGTTATCACTAACAGTGCAGAAGTGGGCGACATTTTGACAGCAAACAGTGGTCCGATCACATTTGGTGATCAAATCATCAAAGTGATCGGCTAAAAAAGGAGAATAAGACATGGGATTTCCAGAAAACTTTTTATGGGGCGGCGCAACAGCCGCCAATCAATGTGAAGGCGGGTTTGATCAAGGGGGGCGTGGACTTGCCAATGTCGATGTGATTCCGACTGGCAAGGACCGACGAGCAGTCATTACCGGCAAGCGTGAGATGCTTGCCTTTGAAGAAGGGTATTTCTATCCAGCAAAAGAAGCGATCGATATGTACCATCATTTCAAAGAAGATATCGCCTTGTTTGCGGAGATGGGCTTTAAAACCTATCGTTTATCGATTGCTTGGTCAAGAATTTTTCCGAAGGGCGACGAAGAAACCCCTAATGAAGAAGGCTTGCGCTTTTATGAAGAACTGTTTTTAGAATGCCGCAAATACCAAATCGAACCTTTGGTGACGATCACGCATTTTGACTGTCCGATCCATCTGATCAAAGAATATGGCGGTTGGCGCAACCGTAAGATGATTGCCTTTTACGAAAACCTTTGTCGGGCGATCTTCACTCGCTACAAAGGATTGGTGAAGTACTGGCTGACCTTTAATGAAATCAATATGATCTTGCATGCCCCGTTTCTCGGTGCAGGGCTGACCTTTACTGAGGGCGAAAATGAAGAACAAATCAAATACCAAGCTGCTCATCATGAGTTAGTCGCTAGTGCGTTGGCAACAAAAATCGCCCACGAGATCGATCGAGAAAACAAAGTAGGCTGTATGCTGGCAGCGGCTAGTTATTATCCTTACAGCTGCAATCCGAAAGATGTCTGGGAAAGCAAAAAAAGCGATCGCGGCAACTATTTCTTTATCGATGTGCAATCGCGAGGAGAATATCCAAATTATGGTTTGAAGATGCTAGCGGAAAAAGGAATCACTTTGGAACAAACCGCCGAAGATACGGCTTTATTAAAAGCCCATACCGTAGATTTTATTTCCTTTTCTTACTATGCCTCTCGGGTCGCTGCTTCAGAAGATTCCGGTGTTGAGAAAACGGAAGGCAACTTGTTCCCGACCATTAAAAATCCGTATTTAGAAGCGTCGGAATGGGGCTGGCAGATTGATCCGCTTGGCTTACGGATCACGATGAATGATCTTTATGATCGTTACCAAAAACCGCTTTTCATCGTCGAAAATGGTCTAGGAGCGGTGGATACACCAAACGAAGATGGAAAAATCAATGATGTGTATCGCATCGAGTATTTACGTGCGCATATCGCAGCGATGAAAGAAGCGATTGACCAAGACGGTGTGGAACTGTTGGGCTATACCTCATGGGGCTGTATCGATTTGGTTTCTGCAGGAACCGGAGAAATGAAGAAACGCTATGGCTATATCTATGTCGATCGCGACAATGAAGGCAATGGCACATTAGCCCGCAGCAAAAAACAATCTTTTTATTGGTACAAAAAAGTGATTGCCTCGAATGGAGAAGATTTGGCTTAAGCCAGTTAACTAACGATTATTATTAAGGAAAGAAACGCCAACGGAACAGGACTGCTCAAGGAAGCTGTCTGGTTCTGTTGGCGCTTTTCTTTTTTAATGAAAGAAATTATGCTATTTCCTCCCGCTGGATCGGCAGCAGCAAGCGAACGGTGGTTCCTTCGTTGATGCGTGATTCTACAGTCAATCCATATTTCTCCCCATAGAGCAGCTTGATACGCTGATCAATATTGTCCAAGCCAATACCCGAATAGTGTTCAAAATGGTTGGCGGTGCTGGTTGGGTGCTCTTCATTGAACCCGATGCCCGTATCGATGATCTCAATTTTCAGACCTTCCTTACTGACGCGAGAAAAAATCTGGATCAATCCTGAATCCTCTTCGGGAAAGGCATGCAGGTAGGCATTTTCGATAATCGGTTGCAAAATCATTTTCGGTACAAGAATATCTTCGCAGCCATCTTCTGAAAAAATCGTTGATTGGATGCGATTGCCGTAACGTACGTTCATTAACACGAGGTATTCTTCCACGATCGCTAGCTCATCCTTTAAGGGGACGATCTCTTTGCGGTTAAAGGTGTGCCGCAACAATTGGACAAAGCTTTCAATCGCTTGGGTGGCGGCTTCTTGTTCGTTTTGCCAGATCAAAAACTTGATGGCCGTCAATGTGTTGTAGACAAAATGCGGTTGGATCTGCATTTGCAACGAGCGGATCTCGAACTTGCGTTTTTCGGCTTCTGTAACCATTAAATGATCGACATAAGATTCCAAGTCCTCTAGCATCAAGTTATAGGCACGCCCCAATTCTCGCGTTTCGTACGTCCCGTTGATGGTAACCTTGTCGCTGAAATCGCCTTGTGTGACCGCAGGCAGCTTGGCGATCAGCTGATAAATCGGTTGGGTGATGTTGCGGATGATCCAAAATGCCAGCAGACTAAAGAGTAAAATACTGACGACAGAAATCAACAGAGCTGGCTTGATCAGATTCATATTGCGTACTAGATGCGATTCATCCAAAACATCGTAAAAAGTAAAATGATACGAATAAAGGGGCAGCTGATTGATGCTAGTATCTCTTTTGACCGTGACAAGACGATTTTCAAACGGCTTGCCTAAAAGGCTCGGATTAGAAGTGGAAAGAATTTGATTTTGCTCATTGACGATATAGATCGAGTGGAGACTGGTATCTAAGAGTTGACGATAGATCGAAGAAAAATCGGATTCTTTTAAGAAAATCAGGGCATAGCCGAAAATCGTTTCTTCTTTCATTAATTTGCGCACGTACATCAAGCCGGGGGAGTCGCTGGTGGAGGTGCTCAAGCCTTGATCCAAGAAATAATATTGACTGATGGCGTCATTGTCATTGATCTGCTGGATAAAGGCACTGGCGAGAAAATCATCTACTGATTGATTGCGAACCGCATCGTTTTGAAAGAACGTGCCCCCGTTGACCCCAATCAACACTAAATTCGAGGGGATGTCTTGAAACAAAGAGCGGGTGTCTTTTAATTGCTCGTTTAATTCTAAAATCGTACGGCCTTGATTCATGTCGCCTTCTAAGTATGTTTCAACGGCTTTGCTTTCATCGACGATGTCAAAAATTCGATGGATATTCTCGTTCAGACGCTCATAATCTTCTTGGATTTTTTCCAGTAGTAGCTGATTGGAACTCTGGTACGAGGCAACATAGGCATCTTTCGAGCGACCATAGATCACGACGACAGTTAGCAGACAAACACTAATGACCCCGACGACAACAAAGAGGAAGATCCGACTGAATAATTCATTTTTCTGAATCCATTGGTTGATTTTCATAATTGATTCAACCGCCGATACTTCGATGGGGTGACTTGGCATTCTTTCTTAAAGATGCGAGAAAAATAGCTGATATCCGAATACCCGACCGCTTCACTGATTTCAGATAGATTCAGATCAGATTGTGTCAGTAGTTCTTTGGCTTTATCCAAGCGGGTTTTCTTTACATACTCAGAAAAGCTCATTTTCAGTTTCGCAGAAAGAAAAGCCGAAAGATAGGTGTAACTAAAATGAAAGGTTTCAGCCAGTTCAGACAAAGACAGACTTTTGGTGTAGTTGTCTTGAATGAAGCGCTGGATCGCAACGAGTAGATCATCTTCATCCAGCGGTGATAAGGTCGTCAGCTGTTGACGAATATCATCAATGGTCGCCAACAACAAATCAGAAAAATCTTCCAAATACTGCACGTGACCGATGGCATGCAAAAATTCGGCTTTTAAGCGGCTAAAGCGTGGAGCATTGGGAAATTCTTCTTCCAAGCGGGACAGTAACGTGTAAAAAATACTGCTGGCCTGCTGTTTTAAGAATGTCGGATCGACATTGGATAAGATCATGTCATTAAAATATTCCTCGATTCTGGTGATTCCTAATAAAAAGTTGTTGTCTAACAAAGCCCGTAAGAACTTCTTCGTATCAAAGCGTTCACTTTCAATGTACAAAAAGAGTTCTTGTTCTGGCACCAACCGTTGTCGTTTATAAAAAAACGATTGTCCTTGGCTTTTGGCTTTAAGCGTCACAAAATGGTCCCGCAACTGTTCAATCTTTTGAAAGGGCACACTGAGAGTAAAGAAGGCGTCTGGCTCGGTAAAACGCAATTGTTCCAACGTTTCTTTCAAAGAGGAATAAACATCCGTTCCTTCTGGATAACTGATCACTAAGCCGGCATCTTTGTTACTGGTTTGAAAAAAGAGCGTCTTTACCTGCGGTTGTGATTGAGTAAATTCCGTTAATGCATGCAGCAGCTGATCATTGGCACGAAAGCCGCTAAAATTGGTGGTCAAAATTTGGGCTTGCTGTTGCGACTGATCTAATGCAAGGTAGTCCGCCAAAGGAGCCAACGGTTCTTCATACCCTGCTAAATAGCGATTCAACGATTCTTGCAGCTGCGTCTCCTCAGTCACGGAGCCTTTCGTATGTGACAGCTTTTGTGAGATGTTGTGCAGCGTCTTCAACAAGAGTGTCGGTGTCAGTGTCGGTTTTAAAAGATAATCTACGGCACCATTTCTAAAAGACTGACTGACGTATTGGAAATCATCGTAGCTGCTCAAGACCAAAAAATGGACTTCTGGATATTGTTGTTGAATGATCGTTGTGAGTTGAAGACCGTCCATTTGTGGCATTTTCAAATCCGTGATCACGATGTCGGGATTCAGTTCATGAATCAGCGCCAATGCTTCGTGCCCGTTCGCTGCATCGCCTAAGAGACGGAACCCTTCTTGCTCCCAACGTATCATATGTTTCAATCCATCTCGGATCGTTGCCTCATCATCAACGACTAAGACCGTGCGTAAAATAGTCATGGTATCCCCCCTATATCTCTTCTTTATTATAAACGCTTTCAAAAAAGAAAGGTATTGTAACTTTTTTCTATTTTTGGACTAATTTAGTAAGCTCTTTCATAATTATTGAATACGGTTACAAAATCGGTGTATAGTTAGCCATGTAAATAAAAGGAAAGAGGGATAAAAATGAAAAAACTATTTGCATCGATGGTAACGGCGGCTGCAGTGCTGACTTTGGCAGCTTGCGGAAACAGCAACACAAGCTCAGGGGATTCTGGTGAGTCCTCAAACAAAGTCACGGTCTGGGCATGGGATGAGACCTTCAACATCAAGGCAGTCAATGAAGCCAAAAAAGTATATGAAAATCAAGATGTCGATGTGGAAGTCGTGACGATGTCACAAGATGATATCGTTCAAAAATTAAATACGAGTCTGGCATCTGGAAATACGGACGGACTACCAAATATCGTTTTGATCGAAGACTACCGCATCCAAGGATACCTTTCTTCTTATCCAGATGCGTTTAGTGATCTAACGGATATTGTGAATGAGGAGGATTTCTCCAGCTATAAATTTGCGGTCAATAAAGTCGACGATGTCATTTATGGGGTGCCATTTGACAGTGGCGTCGCAGGACTATTTTACCGCACAGACTATTTGACCGATGCAGGCTATGAGCAAGCTGATCTCCAAGATATTACTTGGGATGATTTTATCAGCATCGCCAAAGACGTCAAAGATAAAACGGGTCACGCTATGATGTCGTTAGACCCAAGCGATCTTGGCTTGGCACGAATCATTATGCAATCGGCAGGCGAATGGTATACCGGTGAAGATGGCTCCACTGTGACCATCAAAGACAATGAATCCTTCAAAGCCGGTCTAACTGTCTTAGCAACATTGTTGAATGAAGGCTTAGTTGAACAAGTTTCTGATTGGGATGGTGGTGTCAATGCCGTTCAATCGGGGAATGTCGCCTCTGCGCCAACTGGTGCGTGGTATTCCAGCACGATTCAAGGCGCGGAAGACCAAAGCGGCAAATGGGCGATCGCTCCAATCCCATCTATCGCTGGCAACAGCAATTCAGTCAATGCTTCTAGCATCGGCGGAGCAGGCTGGTACGTGATCAAAGGGGTTGATGGCGAAGAAAATGCCAAAGACTTTTTAGCCAATACCTTTGCTTCAAATAAAGAATTGATGGGTACATTAGCTACCGAGATCGGTTTGGTTTCAACCATGAATGCTGCAGAAGAAACGGAAGAATATACGTCGGGGCTTGATTTCTATGGCGGTCAAAAAGTCTTCCAAGATTTCTCTCAATGGTCACAAGAAATTCCAGCCGTGAACTACGGCAATCACACCTATGCCATTGAATCTGTCTTGACTGAAAGCTTGCAACGAGTGATCAACGGCGAAGACATCGATAAAGTATTAGAAGAAGCACAATCACAAGTGGAAGCACAAATTGCAAACTAATCGAACAACTTTGCAGAAACTCGTGAGCGATCGCGAGTTTCTGTGTTAAGGGGGAATTACAATGAAAAACAAAACAAAAAATTGGTTTGCAAACGGCAATGCCTTTATTACCTTACCCGTCATTTTGATCACGATGCTGGTCTTTATTCCGATGGTCTCGGCATTGTTCACGTCATTCCAATCAGGACCACCGACAGCGATGACCTTTAACGGTCTTGGCAACTATCAGCGGATGTTGAGCGACTCAACCTTTAAAAAAGCCTTTGGCAATACGTTTTTATACTTATTAGTCCAAGTTCCGATCATGCTCTTTTTGGCGCTGATCGTATCGAACATATTGAATGACAAAAAATTGAAATTTAAAGGGCTGTTCCGCACCGCCTTATTTTTACCCTGTATCACATCCTTGGTTTCTTATTCCTTGATCATGAAAAGTCTCTTTTCGGCAAATGGGTTAGTCAATAACTTTTTGACGCAACTACACCTGATCGATGCACCGATCCAATGGTTGACGGATCCCTTCTGGGCAAAAGTACTGATCATTTTTGCCATCACGTGGCGTTGGACTGGCTACAATATGATCTTTTTCATCTCAGGCATGCAAAATATCGATCCAAGTATTTACGAAGCGGCAGAGATCGATGGTGCCACGAAATGGGATCAATTCTTCAAAATCACGATTCCCAACTTGCGTCCAATCATCTTATTTACCACGATCACCTCAACGATCGGTACGCTGCAATTATTCGATGAAGTTCAAAATATCACTGGCGGTGGACCAGCCAATGCCACGACGACCTTGTCCCAATATATCTACAATTTGAGTTACAAATTCACGCCAAACTTTGGGTACGCCGCTGCGGTCTCCTTTGTTATCGTGATTGCGATCGTGATCTTATCGATCATCCAAACGAAAATAGGAGGAAAAGAAAATTGAAAACAATCTCACTCACTTTAAAATACGTCTTTCTGGCGATTTTGGCTTTCATCTCTATTTTTCCATTTGTTTGGATGATTCTAGGGATGACCAATCAAACCTTTGATATCGTTGCTGGAAAAATCATGATTGGCGATCAATTGGTGATCAACTTCCAAAATCTCTTTTCTTCTGATTTGAATTTTACTCGGGCATTAGGCAATTCCGCAGTGATTGCCGTGATTACGACCGTCTTTGCGCTGTTGTTCTCCTCCATGGCAGGGTATGGCTTTGAGATCTATCGAACGAAAACCAAAGACCGCATCTTTAATATTCTCTTGCTGTCGATGATGGTGCCTTTTGCCGCGCTAATGATCCCCCTCTATCGGATGTTCAGCAAACTTAGCGGCACACCGATCGGGATCAATACCTTCGCTGTCGTGATTTTGCCCTCAGTCTGTACCGCCTTTTTGATTTTCTTTTTCCGCCAAAACATCAAGGCATTCCCTAGAGAATTAGTCGAAGCTGCTCGGATCGATGGCTTGAATGAACTGAGTATTTTCTTTAGAGTCTACATGCCTACGGCTAAAAATACCTACGCAGCTGCCGCGATCATTACGTTTATGGGCAGCTGGAACAATTATTTATGGCCATTAGTTGCCCTGCAATCACCAGACAAACGGACCGTTCCACTGGTTCTTTCAGCAATGGGTGCTTCTTATACACCTGACTATGGCATGATGATGTGCGGCATCGTGATCGCCACACTGCCGACGGCCATCATTTTCTTCGTTTTACAAAAACAATTTGTCCAAGGGATGCTGGGATCCGTGAAATAAGCGGGGCATCAGCAAACAAATACAAAGTAGAGGGTACGATATGATTCTTTTTGACAAACAATTAAACGTCTTTCATTTAAGCAACGATCAAATCAGCTATCTCTTACAGATAGAGGAAGGGGGCAATGTGGCGCACCTTTATTTTGGGAAGAAAATCGCCCATTATTCTGGAGGCTATCGCTACCCACGCCTTGATCGCTCCTTTTCACCCAATCCCCCAGACAGTAGCGATCGGCTTTTCTCATTAGACACCTTGATGCTGGAGTTTCCTGGTAATGGCTTCGGGGACTTTCGAGAAGCTGCCTATACGATTCGCCAGTCTGACGGCAGCCGAGTCAGCCATTTTGTCTTTAGTGATTACCAGATTCAACAAGGCAAACCAGCCTTAGCAGGATTGCCTCAGACCCATGGGGCCGACGACAGCATCGAAACACTGATTCTGTCCTTAAAAGATGATGTGGCAGGACTCGAACTGCAGCTGTTTTACACAATTTTTGAGGAGGCGGCAGTGATCGTCCGCTCAAGTAAAATAATCAACCACGGAAACCAGCCTGTTACCATCGAACAGCTGGCGAGTCAATCCCTGGATTTTCCTAACCGTCCCTTTGATTTGATCCACTTGCCAGGGGCGTGGGCGAAGGAACGTCAAGTGACCCGAGAACCCATCCATCGCGGCATCAAGCGTTTAGACAGCAAGCGGGGTTCCAGCAGCCATCAGCAAAATCCCTTTGCCGTCTTGCTGGAACCTAATGCTACGGAGTTTGCTGGGGAGTGTTTTGGTTTTAGCTTGCTATATAGCGGCAATCATGAAACCATCATCGAAAAAGATCCTTACCAACAAACTCGTGTGATCATGGGGATCAACAGCCATCAATTTGCCTGGCAATTGCCGCCAACTGAAAGCTTTCAAGCCCCAGAAGCCGTGATTGCTTATAGTGAGACTGGCTTGAATCAGCTGTCAGCCACCTATCATGATTTTTATGATGAGCATTTGATTCGGGGGAAATACAAAAAGCAAGAACGGCCGATCCTGATCAATAACTGGGAAGCAACGTACTTTGATTTCAATGAAGAAAAGCTAGATGCCCTCGTTGATGAAGCCAAGGAGCTGGGAATCGAACTGTTTGTTTTGGATGACGGCTGGTTTGGTCAGCGAGAAGATGACCAAACCTCATTAGGCGATTGGTTTGAAAACGAAGGCAAGCTGGCTTCTGGCTTGGCAGGATTTGCCCAAAAAGTCCATGACAAAGGGCTGCAATTCGGGCTTTGGCTGGAACCAGAAATGATTTCTGGTGACAGTGAACTAAACCGACAGCACCCTGATTGGCTGTTACAAGTACCCAATCGCAAGCCAGCGCTTAGCCGCAGTCAGTATGTGTTGGACTTTTCTCGACAAGATGTCAGAGACCATCTCTATCACCAGTTAACCCAACTGTTTGATACGGTTGCCATCGACTATATCAAATGGGACATGAACCGCAGTCTGTCGGATGTCTATTCCTTGCTCCTCGATCCTGCCCAGCAAGGGGAGGTTGCACATCGCTATCTGCTGGGCTTGTATGAATTTCTAGAAAAACTGACCACTGCCTATCCAACGATCCTGTTTGAAGGCTGTTCTGGTGGCGGTGGGCGCTTTGATGCTGGCTTCTTGTATTATATGCCGCAGATTTGGACCAGCGACAACACCGATGCCATCGCCCGCCTGAAGATCCAATACGGAACCAGTCTGGTCTATCCGCCATCCACCATGGGTGCCCATGTCTCAGCGATCCCGAACCATCAGACCCAACGGGCAACGGATCTAGCGATTCGTGGCAATGCTGCAATGTCTGGCTTGTTGGGCTATGAGCTTGACTTGACACAGCTGACACAAGAAGAAAAAGCGCAGATCAAAGAACAAATCGCTTTTTATAAAAAACATCGGCGCCTGCTGCAGTTGGGTCGCTTTGTTCGACTGCTCAGCCCTTATGAAGGCAATGACACCGCCTGGCTGTATGTTTCCCCAGATAAAAAAGAAGCGATCGTCTTTTACTTCCGAGTCTTAGCCGAAGCCTCTGCACCATTGGTTACTTTAAAGCTGGCTGGCTTAGATCCAGACTTTACCTATCAAAGTGGGGGAGAGACCTTCGGTGGCGATGAATTGATGCAGCTCGGGTTGTATATCGATCCTCATTTAGCAGGGGATTACGCCACGCAGCGGTTTCATTTTGTTGCAAAAGCGCCTCACGAATGAAAATCAGCGTCCTGTCAAAGCAACATGTTTTGACGGGACGCTTTATTGTGCTGCCGCAAGCTTTTGGCTAATGAACGGCAACTGAGAAGTTATTTTTGAACAAATGATTTATTTTTTTCTCGAGAAGTCGTATGATGAAGGAGGAGGCAGGCAGTTTGCTTCTGACAATCAATAAGAGGAGGGTGTTCAACATGGACGAACAGCCACTAGGCAAGGAAACAGAAGCAGGGTTGATTGCTGCAGGATATCGGAAGTATCGTGGCGAAGCGATCGATATTTATTACAACAAAGAGATCTGCACCCACAGCGGCAACTGTGTGCGGGGCAATCCCGCTATTTTTGAAGTTGGACGGCGCCCATGGGTGATTCCTGATAACGGGGAAGCAGCGCAAGCGGCACAAGTGATCCACACTTACCCAAGCGGTGCATTAAAGTACATATTAAAGGAGGAAGAACCATGGAAATCTTAGAAGAAAACACTCGATTTGTGTTAAAAGACGGCGACAAAGAAATCGGTGAAATGACCTGGTCAGAAGCGGGCGAAACGCGCTTGATCATTGACCATACCTTTGTCGATCCCGCTTATCGGGGCCAAGGTCTGGCCGAAAAATTAGTGGCAAAAGGGGTGGAAAAAGCCCGCAAAGAACAAAAGAAAATCATTCCTTTGTGTCCCTTTGCCAAAAAAGAATTTGAACGCAAACCAGAATATGCCGATGTTTGGAACCAATAAATAAAAAAGACCCCCGTCAGCTCAAGCAGGTACCTTTGAGCTGATGGGGGGTTGTGGTATGGCTGATCAATGTTGGAATTGAGCATGGTACAGGCGATAGTAATAGCCTTGTTCTGCCAGTAATTCTTCATGGGTTCCTTGCTCCACGATTTGACCGGCATCCATCACCAGGATCTTGTCTGCTGCTCGAATCGTTGATAAGCGATGGGCGATCACAAAGCTGGTTTTGCCTTCCATCATTTTCAAGAAAGCATCTTGGATTTTTTTCTCAGTCAGAGTATCAACCGAACTGGTTGCTTCATCCAAAATCAGCATGGGTGGGTTGCTGATCATCGTGCGGGCGATCGTCAAGAGCTGCCGTTGCCCGTCAGAGATCTTGATCCCTTGATGACCGATCGGTGTATCTAGTGTTTCTGGTAAGCGCATCACATACTCATACATATAGGCATGCTTTAAGGCATCATAGATTTCTTCATCTGTGGCAGTGTCATTGCCGTATTGCAGGTTTTCTCGTAAAGAGGCATCAAAGAGCCACGTATCCTGCAAGACCATTCCGAAGCTTTGCCGTAATTCTTCTCGTTTCAACTGACGAATATCGGTGCCATCGATCTTGATTGCCCCTTTATCGACATCATAGAAACGCATCAATAAATTGACCAACGTCGATTTACCAGCACCAGTTTTTCCGACGATCGCGACGGTTTCTCCAGGTTTTGCGGTAAAAGTGAAATCTTCAATCAATTTTTGACCAGGATCATAAGCAAAAGAAACCTCCTCAAAGGCAATCTCGCCTTTGATCTCACCCAGTGATTGAGATTCTTGGTCATCGGCTGTTTCTGGCTCTTGATCCAATAGCTCAAAGGTTCTTGAAAGTCCAGCTAATGCCGTTTGGATCTGGGTGGTAATTCCCGACAATTCAATGAATGGTTTCGAAAACTGACTGGAGTAGATCGTAAAGCTGGAGATCACCCCAACCGTGACAGCACCTGAACCAGAAAAGTAAAGCAGACCGCCGACAAAGCCGACTGACAGATACGCCAAGTGATCGACGAATCGTGAAAGGGGATTGGTCAAAGAAGAAGAAAACTGTGCTTTTTGCCCCCGGACATTCAATTCTTGGTTGATCGTTTCAAAACGGTTTTGGTTGATGGTTTCTCGATCAAAGGCTTTGACGATTTTTTGATTGCCGATCATTTCCGTAACAAAGCCAGAAATTTCGCCGACGATTTCTTGTTGGCGAGCAAAATGCGATTGAGACGTTCGTGCCACGATCCAGTTGACCAAAAAGATGATCGGGGTCGAAACCAATACGACCAACGTTAAGGGCACACTCATTTGCAGCATGACGACTAAGGCGATCAAGACGACCGAAATACCAGAGAACAACTGGTTAAAGACTGCAGCGACGGCAATGGAAATATTGTCCATGTCGTTGGTAAAGCGACTGACGATGTTGCCGTGGGAGTTTTGGTCATAATAGCGCAACGGCAATGTATTGAGATGGGCAAAGCCTTTTTTACGCAAATCGGCGACGGATAAATACGCCACGCGGTTGCCTAGTCGCTGGATTAACCATTGACTGACCACAGTCACTAAAACCACTCCGGCAAACAAAAGCAAAATACGATAGAGGGCGCTGAACTGCACTTGATCGGCACCTATCAGCTGATCGACGGCTTGACCGATCTGATACGTCATATAAACCGAGGAAACACCAGCAGCGATCCCGAGGACAACTGCTGCCCAAGTTTCCTTCGCGTAGGCAGTCAAATAAGGGAGGTAGCGACGAAAGGCCGACCAATCGAATGATTTCTTTTTCATGCTTCTTCCTCCTCTGCCTGTGATGCCACGATTTCTTGGTATTCTTTTGACGTTGCCAGTAGCTCTTCATGGGTCCCTTTGCCTACCAAATTCCCTTGGTCTAAGACCAAGATCTGCTGCGCATCTTGGATGGAGCGTACCCGTTGGGAGATGATGATGACCGTACCACGAATGCTTTCTTTTAAAGCCATCCGCAAATCAAGATCGGTTTGATAGTCAAGGGCGCTTAGAGAATCATCCAAAATCAAGATATCTGGTTTAGCGATCAATGCTCTGGCAATCGTTAACCGTTGTTTTTGTCCCCCAGAAAAGTTCTTGCCGCCTTCAAAAATCGGGGTATCCAGTTGCTGCGGCAAGGCTTCAACGAAGTCGCGGCTTTGAGCGATTTCTAGTGCTCGCCAGCACTCTTCATCGGTGGCATCTTTTTTGCCCCATTGCAAGTTTTCTCGAATCGTTCCCGTAAACAGCACGGCGGTTTGAGGCACCATGGCGATTTTTTGGCGTAATTGCTGTAAAGGCCATTTCCGCACATCGTGCCCGTCAACGATCACTTTGCCATCAGCCACATCGTAGAAGCGGGGGATCAATTGGGTCAAGGCAGATTTCCCACTCCCGGTTGGTCCAGTGATACCTAAAATAGACCCCGGCGCGACTTGGAAATCAATGTTTTTCAAGGCTAATCCGTATTCTTTTGAAAAGCGGAAATCAACGTGCTCAAAGCGAATCGCTCCGACGTTGTTTTTCGGCTGATCCATAAAGACTTCTGAAAGCTCATCGCCGATCGACGGCTCAGTGGCTAACACTTCATTGATCCGTGAACCAGATGCTGCGGCACGGGTAAAGATGATCACTAAGTTGGAAACCACGATCAACGCTAAGAGCATTTGATTCATGTAATTGACCAGTGCCAATACTTGTCCTTGCTGCAAATTGCCAATATTGACCTTGAATCCACCGATATAAAACAACGCGATAATGCCGACATTCATGATCAAGGTGGTGGCAGGCGTCAATAAAGCAGAGAGATTTGTGACCCGTAAATAGACATCACTTAAATCATCAGTTGCTTTATCAAAGCGTTTCGTTTCCGTTTTTGTGCGGGCAAAAGCACGAATCACCCGAATCCCGCTTAAATTTTGACTCACTAGTTCGTTCAATTCGTCGAGATGAATTTGAACTTTCTTATATAATGGCACGGTTTTGGCGATGATCCAGAATAAGACGATACAAAAGAGCGGTAAGACGAGTAGGAAAATCAAGCCAGCTTGCCAATCAATGACAAAGGCCATAATCACGGAACCGATACTTAAGAAGGGCGCACGGACCACTAGCCGAATCAGCATTGCCAAAGCAATCTGCATCTGGTTGATGTCGTTGGTCATTCGGGTGATCAAGGTATCCGTCCCGAATAAGTTTAGTTCGCTATGGGAAAGGGTGTTGATTTTTTTCATCAAGCGATTGCGTAGTTCCGTCCCGAAGCCTTGAGAAGCGACGGAAGCATAATATTGACAGATGACGGCACAGATCATGCCTACCACGGACATCACGATCATCCAGATCGTCATTTCAACGACCTTCGACCAATTGTTTTGCCGTAACCCCTCATCGACTAAAGCGGCCATCTGCAAAGGCAGGACCAATTCAAACACCGCTTCTAAAAATTTGAAAAACGGACCAAGAATAATCTGTTTGCGATAATCCTTGGCATAGCGTAACAAGCTAATCATAAAAAACCTCCTAAATTATTTCGGATGAGCAGGATGTTCACTGGCCAAACAGGCAAAAACCAAACTATCGGTCCATTCCCCCTTGTTCCACCAGTCTTGGATAAAATGTGCTTCTTGGCGTAATCCAATGCGTTGGCAAAGCTTAGCTGAGGCCTGATTGCGGGCGTCTAGCGTCGCTTGGACCCGATGGATCTTCTGACTGGCAAACAACCAGCCCAACAATTCTTTCAATGCTTCTTGAGCAAACCCTTGTCCGCCAAATGACGGATGGAAGGCATAGCCGATTTCAACGGAAGACGGCTGACCAGTAGACCACACCGACAAATCGCCGATGACCGTTTGATCGTGTAGTACTGCCAAAGAAAGACCTGTTTGGTCCGCCAAGGTGTGCTGTTGGCATTTTTTGGAAAAAGCCGCAGCTGCCGTTTCTGTCTGCCAAGGCTCATGAAGTAAGAATCGGCAGACTTCCGCTTGCCGATAAATAGCAAAGGTATCGGCAAAATCACTTTCTTGAAACGGACGAAGCAGTAAACGTTCACTTGCAATAAAACCTATAACAGCCTCCATTTCTTTAGGGACATCTTACCATAGAACGAAATAGCCGAAAACATCCCTTGAAAAATCTATTCATTTTCTTGCAAAAAAAATGTAAATCACTTGAAAAGTCTTTTTCTAGGAAACGAACCTTGCCAGTTGCTGCTCATTTACCACGACTGCCAGCGGGCAAGAAAGGTTTTTTGCCAATCTCCCAAGGGCAAGATCACTCGCTGCATTTGAAAACGGTAGGTTTCCCCTTTATAAGTAAAGCGAATCGGGACGAGCATTCCTACAATAGGATCTTTGTGCTGTTTTTTCAGCTCAGCAAGCGGTATGCTTTTGTGCTGCACGACTTTTGTCGAGAAAAGATTCAACGCCAAAATCGTCAAATGCTGATCATCCAAGACGAGCAGGCTACGGCTGGTGATGGCGTTGAAGGACTGCCATTTTGCATAGCCGATGGCAGCCCCTTCTGTCCTATAGGGGGCAGCCAATGCTTGGAAGGTTTTTTTATTTAAAAGAAACATAGGTAGAAAACTCCTTATCAATTAGAATCAGTTTCGGTGCAAGCAAGCAATCAATAATCAATGCAGGAAAGCGGTCAGTCCGTTGCAAATGGCTGCAGCATCCGCCGAACGTTTTCAGTATACGCTTGTTTGAGGACTAACGGGTGGATTTCTTTGATGGTTGGACCAAATTGCAAGAGAAAATCAGCCAGAAAACCCAGCTCATTGTCGGCAATGTGTCCCTCTAAGCAAAGCTCGCTTGAACGTTCCACCACTGCCATGTCAGGATATTTTTCTTGCCACAAGCGTTCCTTTGCCGATAGATCAAAGCGGATGTGATAGCCCAGTGTTTGTGTCAACACTTGTTGCTGCAGCTGTTTTTCAGCTAACTGCTGCAAGGTATAGCCTGTTTTTTCAGTCGGAGCAAGTCCCTGCATTGCATCACAGCGATAGCGGCGAAAAGCCTGCTTTTGACAGTCATAGCCCAAACAATACCAGTAACCAGCGCGAAAATCCAGCTGATAGGGTTGTACGGTCTTGTTCGTTTTTTGATAACGCTGATAGCTAAATTGGATGACCTGTTCTTGTACGATCGCTGAAAAAAGCGCTGAGAGGATCGGTGTACTCGTCAATTGAGGCACCCCTTGAAACGAAACCGCCGTCTCCATTTTTTCTAACCACTCGGTGTCTCCTTGATAAAAAGACTGCAACAGTTTTCGCCGTAGCCCTTGATAGCTCCGATCAAAAGGAGAATCGGTTAATTTTTGTAAGAGCTGCAAAGCAAAGAAAAGAGTATACCGTTCATTTTTGTCAAAGTACAACGGGGTCAGTTGATTTTTCAAAATCTGATAGCCGCCATAACGACCGGTTTCTACCACGAGAGGCAAGCCCAGCTCTTCCAATGATTGGACATCGCGGACGGCTGTACGTTTTGAGATTGCGAAGGTTTCCATCAAATCGGCTAGATGAAAAGTGGTTTTTCCTTGTAAATACAATAGTTCCTGTGTTAAGCGTTCTGATTTTTTCATTTCTTTCTCCAATGGTGCCAAGTTTTGGCAATATTCACAGTTACACTTATGGTAACAAGAAAAGGAGGAACCAACAAATGATCGAACCAAAAATTGCTTTGTTTTTAACGTTAGACGGCAAAGCCCAAGAAGCCATTCAATTTTATCAAGAAACACTAGACGCAACCCTCTTATTTGCCATCACCAACCAGGAGTATCGTGAGAGACTTGATCCAACGCTGGAGATTCTTGGGGGACAAGAACAGTATCTTTCTCACTCCATCCTACAGATCGGAGATTTCCAGTTGCAGCTGGCAGACAATCCACTAGTTGAAGGAGAGGCGATTCAGCGAGGCAATCACTTGTCACTGAGTTTGACGTTAGCGGAGACCCAAATAGCTCAGAAGCTTTATCAACGATTGAGGCAAAAAGGCAGTCAGACGATCCAAGCACCAAGTGAGAATGCTTTTGCGTTTTTTTATGCAAGTGTTCGCGATCCCTTTGGTGTAATTATTCAGCTGACTGTCGAAAAAGAAGTTGATCCCTCTAAAAAGGGGGAATGAAAAAACTCGTTTTTTAATAAAATATCCATAGAAGTTGACTAATTATCCAAGTTTCTTTCAATCCCAGAATTATTTTTAAGGAATGTTTAAAGGACTTCACAGAAAAAGAATAAAACTTCTTAAAAAAATAGGCGGATCGTAAAAATTCTGGTACAATCGGGGAGAGCAATTCAGGAGAAATGAAGGAGGCACTATGGATAGAAAGACGAGATATAAACAGCAAAGAGCCCACAAAGCGCGCAACAAACGCGTGATTATTGGAGGAATCTTTCTTTTCGCCATTGCAGGCATCGTTTTATTTGCCGGCTATACGTATTATGCAGCAAAAAATTCAGTGGATAAAATGTTTAAAGAATCCGCTGTGATCAGCTCTAATAAAAGTAAACAGGACAACTCATTAAAAGCTTCAGACGTGAATTCAAAGTTTGGGATCTTGTTAATGGGTGTTGATAATGATGCGGAACGTGAAAAGACAGAACATTTGGACAGTGCCCGTACCGACAGTTTGATTTACATGGTGTACGATGGCGAAAACAAGAAAATCGATATGGTCAGTCTCCCACGAGACATTTGGACCAACATTTATGATGGAACAGGAACCGGGACGATTGCTGCTACCGCCAAGATCAATAGTGCATTCACGATTGGTGAGGAAGACGCAACGATTGAAACAGTCCAAAACTACCTGCAATTGCCAATTGACTATTACGTAAACATCAATTTTACCAGTTTTGAGAAAATCATCGATGCCATCGGAGGGATCACTGTTGATGTGCCTTACGACATCAACAAGAAATATACTTCAGACAACACGGGAGAAACATTGATTCCAGAAGGTCGTCAATTGTTGAACGGTGAACAAGCCTTGATTTTTGCCCGCATCCGTAAAATGGATACCGATGTGGATCGAGGAAATCGTCAGCAAGAAGTTATTGAAGCAGCGATCCACCAAGCTTTGAAAATCAATAATGTCACCAAGTACCAAGAAATCTTAGACTCAGTCAGCGAAGACGTGAATACAAACTTCAAGTTTGAAGACTTAGTATCTTTAGCAGGCAATATGTTGTCTGGATTCGATATTCAAAAACATACCTTTGAATGGTATGATGACGTATCATATGATGGACAATCGATCGTATATATTCAAGACTATTCTTACAATGAAATTCGTAACGATATGTTGAAAGCATTAGGTCAAGCGCCAGCAGATACACAAGCAGATGCGAATACAGAAGCCCAAACCGGCGTAGGTACCGATACAGGAACCGAAACCGGTGCAGGAACTGGCGACGGATACGGCTCGGAAGTCGTTGATGACGGAACCGGCTACTAATCAAGAGAAAAAAAGTCAGGAGCGATCCTGACTTTTTTTGTGCCCTCAGTCCTTTTTAAACCCCAGTGAAGACAAGATCAGACCCGCAAGCCACTTTCGTTTTCATCTAGGAAGTGCAGTGCTATGCTTAAGAAAAGAGACAGCTTGTTACAGCGAGTCCGACACCGAAGGAGGAACCATGTTGGAAAAACAGCAAGAGCAAAAAGCCCGTAGAATCGTTTTGCTGGCCCATGTCTTAGGGTTGATCATGAAAGCCATCGGCTACTTCTTTAGCGGCAGTGCAGTCTTGATGAATGAAAGTATCCATAGTCTAATCGATTGCATCAATCAAGGACTTCTAGCCATCGGTGAAAACCGAGCACAGCGAGGACGCAGCGAACTGCATCAGTTTGGTGAAGGACGAGCGACCTATTTTTTTAGTACTGTAGTTGCCATGACAGTTTTTTTAGGTGGTGGAATTTTAGCGGTTGTTGAAGCCAGCCGTGATCTGCTAGACCCCACCCACGAAGTGGAACAGCTCCAGCTGGTGGCAGCGATCTTATTTGTCAGTTTGTTCATTGAAGTGACGGCTGTACAAGAGGGATGGCAAGAAGTCAAAGAACAAAACAAGCAAAACCAGCCCCTCGTCCATTTCCTAAAAGAAAGTCGCGATTCCGATCTGCTTTTAGGCTTCACGGAAAATTTATTTGCCCTAGGTAGTGTGACGATCGCCATCGCAGGGATCTTATTGACCGCATTGACGGATAATCCGATATTTGATTCCCTCGGCGGCATTTTAGGTGGATTGTTGCTGATTGCTGCTGCTGTCTTTTTAGCCAAAGAATTTTATAGCCTTTTGATTGGTGAAGGCGCTTCTGCTTCTGATTTAATGGCGATCAAACAAATTTTAGCCGACCCTGCCATCATTCAAATCAAAGATTTGCGAACCCTCCATCTAAGCCCAGAAGAACTTTTGATCGTCGCCGACCTTACCTTGAAGCTAGGACCCGAAGAACCAAGCGTATTTATCGATACCACCGAACAGCGGATCAAACAGGCGTTGCCTGATCTGCGAGTCTATTGCTACATCGAGAGTGAGGAAGTTCCCTCTTAAATTAGAATAGATACGAAGCATTCTTCGGTTGGTGATTTATCATTCAAACGAGGAATGCTTTTTTGGGGTATTGGCGTGCTTGTTTTATATGAACACAATGGATCAATGGCTTGTTTTGCTTCAACCTTTTCAGACGATCAGCAAGGAGAATGTTAGCGAGAGGTCGCAATTTAATTGTTTTTTTAGCAATAAACGTTTTTTTTGTTCAAAAGTTTGTTGTTTTTTGTTAAAATAAAGTAAAGACAGCAAGCGTTCTCTTTTTAAAGTTATTTTTTTGCTAGAGTTGTAACATTGTAAATCACAACATAGCAAAAGCTTAGATTATTAAGAAAACACCGAAACGAGTACCTGTTTGGCATTACTGACATGCTGCCCAATCGTCACCAAAAGCGGTGGTGCTAATTTTGTTACGACTGTTTTTTTACACCACTTGTGAAGCAAAATCCTTTGCGAACATCTTCATCCATGATAGGTTAGAAGTAGGCCGGATGGTTTTTTCACAAAGTACGTACATAGAAAGATCACTTGCGACGATTAAAAGCAGCTGCTTCATCGCTCGCAAAATGATCGATACTCATCACACATACCTTTTCCCTCAGCCAGTCAACCTGCGCTTGCTTTTCTTATTGGTTATATTCCCTTCATTCAGCAATTGCCTGAACCGATTCAAATCAAAAAATGACTGTGCAAGGTATCTGTACCGATTTATCCCTTCAGAAACGTGGAAACCCTCGGCAAGAAGTTTACAATTAAAAGGAGGAATTTGATGGAAAAATTTTACCAGCAAAAGACTGAAGAGACCTTGAAACATTTTGAAAGTGACCGCAAGCAAGGCCTAAGCGGGAAAGAAGCTGACAAACGCTTAGAAAAATACGGAGAAAACACGATCCAGCAACAAGAATCCCTTTCTGTATGGGAATTGCTGTGGCATAACTTGAACAACTTGATTGTTTATTTATTGCTAGCAGCTGCGTTACTCTCTTTTGCGATGGGGGAAACGATTGAAGGAATTGCAGTATTGATTGCCGTGGTGATTGCTGTAATGACAGGCTTTATCACAGAATTACGAGCACAAAAATCAATTGATTCTCTTCAAAGTATGATTTACACTACCGCAAAAGTGATTCGTGATGGAGAAGTAATGGAGATCGAGTCGGCAAAAATCGTTCCAGGCGATATTCTCGTTCTGGAAGAAGGGGATGCCATTGCGGCAGATGCCCGCTTACTTGAAACGAGCAACTTTGCCTGCATCGAATCAGCGCTGACCGGTGAGTCAGAAGCTGTTGAAAAAGATGCACGAGAAACCTATGAAGAAGATGTTCCACTAGGCGATCGCCGCAATGTCGTTTTCGCAGGAACTGCGGCAACTCGGGGAAATGCCTATGCTGTAGTGACAGAAACCGGTATGAAGACCGAGGTCGGAAAAATCAGTGACATGCTGACGGGTGACAAAAAGCGTCAAACGCCGTTAGATATCGAATTGGACAAGCTAGGAAAAGCAATCATTATTGCCGCGCTTTTTGCTGCGGTGGCAGTTTTGATCGCTGGGGTCTTGACGAATCAACCATTTGTCGAAATGATCCATATCTCGATTATTTTGGCGGTCGCAGCGATACCTGAGGCAATGCCAGCCGTTTCGACGATCACATTGTCCCGAGGCATGCGGACGATGGCCGAGCACAAAGCACTGGTCAAATCGTTATCAGCCGTTGAGACTCTGGGCGCCACCAGCATCATTGCCAGTGACAAAACGGGGACGCTGACCGAAAACCAAATGACGGTTGCTGAGATCATTTTAGGTTCCGGAGAAATGTTCAAAGTGACAGGAAATGGATATGAACCCAACGGAAAATTTTACAAGGCAGATTCGGAGGATGAAACCGAGATCGATGCAGTCAATCATGATGCGCTGCAAGGGATGATCGAAAACGGTGCTTTATGTACCACCGCCACCTTACGTGAAAACGAAGGGCAATACGAGATCCTCGGTGATCCAACAGATGGGGCGTTCGTCGTTTTAGGTCAAAAAATCGGCATCGATCGCCAAAAAGAGCAGGACAGCGGGCTGAAGAAAATCGCAGAAATGCCCTTTGATTCCGACAACAAATACATGGTGACTGTGTATGAAGGAAAGCAACGGACATTGATCATCAAAGGGGCACCAGATGTCTTGATTGATTTAGCCGATGCTGATGCCCAAGAAAAAGAACAGCTTCATGAATACAATGACACGTTAGCCAGTCATGGGCAGCGGGTGATCGCTGTCGGTTGCATCAAGGATTATCAAGGTGGAACGGACGAAGCAGAGCTGAAAGCAGCACTGCAGAAAATCAAGATCCAAGGCTTTGCGGGCATCGTCGACCCGCCGCGAATAGATGTCAAAGAAGCAGTGAAGGTTGCCCAAGAAGCGGGGATCCGAGTGAAAATGATCACGGGGGACCATCCGAAGACGGCATCCATGATCGCCAAAGAAATTGGCTTAAAAGACCATGAAAAAACCATGACTGGTCGTGAGATCGATGAATTGGCAGGGCAAGAAGGCTTTAACGAAAAAATCGAAGAAGTCGCTGTCTTTGCTCGAGTTTCACCAAAAAATAAATTACAGCTTGTGGAAGCGTTGCGTGAAGAAGGCGATATCGTTTCAATGACTGGCGATGGGGTCAACGATGCGCCAGCACTCAACGGCGCCGATATCGGGATCGCCATGGGGATTCGGGGGACAGAAGTAGCCAAAGAATCTTCCGATATGATTTTGACGGATGACCGTTTTGGAACGATTGTCGATGCTATCAAAGAAGGACGCATCATTTTTGACAACATCAAAAAATATGTTTCCTTCCTGTTCTCTTGTAATATGGTTGAGATCGTGACGATCTTTCTAAGTGTCATTTTCTTGATGCCCATGCCGATCCAACCGCTGCATATCCTATTCTTGAATCTAGTCATTGATATTGCTCCAGCCATGGCATTAGCCTTTGAACCAGCTGAAGACGACATTATGAAGCGCCAGCCCCGCACAAAAGCGGATGGCCTCGTTAACAAGCGTTTCTTGGGACGCATCATTTTAAGTGGGGTCGTGATTGGTTTGGTGGCGTTTGGCTTCTTCAATTTCCTGATGCTGACGGATCACGAGTTGCTTTATGCACAAACAGCAACCTTTACCTTTATGGCAGTGGCGCAATTAATGCATATTTTCAACGTTCGTAAGAGCAGCGGCTTTGGTTTAGACAAAACCCTCTTGAAAAACAAACCATTGATGGGGGCATTGCTCCTTTCCGTCGGCTTACAGCTTTCAGCGGTCTATGTACCGTTTATGAATGAGCTATTGGATACGATGCCGATTCAAGCTGGCACGTGGGGCATTATCTTCGCTGCTGCAGCGATCTCTACACTGATCGTGATGGGCTTGAAGAAACTCTTCCAATTAAAATAAAATATATTCTACCGTATTTTCTCAAAACTGGAGTCACGAAGACCCGCCGCCTGATGGTGTACCTTTATCAAAGAATTTCTGTTTCGATTCTTGATGAGGTTCGCCTAGCTGCGGGTCTTTTTTGCTTACTCTTTACAAGCAAAAGAAAATGATTTATACTTGACTAGTCAACAGTTGACAAGTCAACGATGGAAGGAGCGGTTCATGCAATGAATTTACGTGAGCTAAGCGGATTGCTGTATCGGATGAAAATCGTGAATCAAGAATTAACGGCGATCTTTGAAAAAGAGACTGGCTTTAGTCTGACCCGTTATCAGTTGCTGCAGTTTTTGAATGAGCAAGGACGCTGTACCCAAAATCAAGTACAGAATGAATTGAAGATCGATAGTGCAGCGGTCACTCGGCATTTGAAGATTCTCGAAGAAAAACAATTTGTGACACGGGAACGAAACAAAGACAATAACCGCGAGATTTTTGTTTCTTTGACACCGAAAGCACAAGCCGATTTGGCTAGTTGTGCTTCAAAGCATGCCAGTTCTGAGGAGTCGTTAGGCATCAATTTGACCGAAGAAGAAGAAGCACAGCTTCTAACATTACTTATGAAATTAGTTCCATGAAAGAAGGCAAACCCATGACAGAATACAGCAATAACAATTTTTCAGAGATCACCTTTGGCCGAAAATCGGTTCGTGTCTATGATGAAACCTACAAAATCCCCCATGAAGAAATGTTGACCATGATCCAAGAGTCAACGACAGCACCTTCCTCAGTCAATATGCAGCCTTGGCGCTTTGTCGTTGTGGAAAGCGATGAGCAAAAAGCAAAATTGAAACCGTTGATTCGTTTCAACGTCCGTCAAAATGATACCTCTTCTGCAATGGTCTTGATTTTTGGCGATATGCTTTGTCATGAACTTGGGGAAGAAATTTATAACAAAGCAGTAGCAGAAGGCAAAATGCCAGCGGAAGTACGTGACCAACAATTAGCAGCGATCATTCCGCATTACGAAAATCTTACAAAAGAACAAATGAATGATGTGGTGAAGATCGACGCTAGTTTAGCAGCGATACAATTTATGTTAGTTGCGCGGGCGCATGGCTATGAAACCAACCCAATCGGCGGCTTTGAAGCAGATCAATTAGCCGAAGCTTTTGGCTTAGACAAAGAACGTTATGCTCCTGTTATGATCCTTTCAGTCGGAAAAGCCAAAGAATTAGGCTATGAATCCGTTCGGTTAGACGCAGAACAAATTACGACATTTCTATAAGAGGAGGGAAAACGATGGAAATCATCAATGCAACGTTTTACATCAAAGAAGAAAAGCGGGAAGATTTTTTAGCCGCTGTTACGCCATTATTAGCATCGGCGAGAGCTGAGGAAGGCTGCCACGGCTATCATCTCTATGAATCATTGGAAGAGAACAATCGGTTTGTCATGGTCGAAAAATGGGCGAATCAAGAAGCGATCACCGCCCACAATCAAACCCCGCTGCTGCAACAATTATTCCAACAAATGCCTGACTTTGCAGCCAAACCGAGCGAGATCGTTGTCGCTCATCAAGGAGAATAAAGATGACGATTTTATCGACGATTTTGATTGTACTGGTTGCCTTAGAATTTTTCTATATTCTCTATTTAGAAACATTTGCCACTACGTCCAAAGCAACAGCGCGGGTCTTCAACGTGACGAAAGCAGAACTTGAACGACCGATTGTTGTGACCTTGTTCAAAAACCAAGGAGTTTACAATGGGCTGATTGGTTTGGGGTTACTGTATAGTATTACCTTTGCTTCAGCGCCATTGGAAATCAGTCGCTTGCTGTTGATCTACATTATCTTAGTAGCAGCATATGGCAGTGTGACTAGCGACAAGAAAATTATTTTGACCCAAGGCGGCCTAGCGATCCTTGCCTTGCTATCCACCTTTTTTTAACCAATAAAAGAAGAAGTCCCCCGATCGAAGAAAGCATTTCTATACAATAGAAGCTTTCTTCGATCGGGGGCTTTTAATGTTTGGGCAAAGAGTACTCAGAACGTGAAAAAAATGATAGGATAAGAGAAGGGACTAACGATTTTCTGGACGTAAGCTGGTTGCTGCAAATAAGGCTTTTACTAGAATGGGTGTTAAGATCGCAGCTGTGATCACCTCAGAGATTCCATTCGTTATAGCGATTCCACCGAGGGTCACGAATAAAGCCGAAGCATCGACACCATAGGTAGTGGCAACTAAGCCAGTATATAAGGTTCCCATCAACGTTAAGACCAAAACTGTATTGGTGATGGTCCCAAAGATTGCTGCAACAATCGAAGCAGCGACGACCTTTTTGGTCTTTTTGTAAATGATCGTAAACAAGAGACCAGCCACTAAGCCAACCAACACACGGGGAACCACCGAGATGATTGGGTTGGTGAAAACGGCAATGTCTAAGGGTGATGTCGGAGAGGTAAACGCACGGATCATGGTAAAAATCCCCCAGACTAAGCCGATGAACATCCCGTCTTTTGTCCCTAAAACGATGGCAGCGACGATCACCGTGATATGGATGATCGTTAAACTAGTGATACCGATCGGAATAAATCCAAGGAAAGGCACCATCGTCTGTAAAATAATAATAGCAGTCAAAATGGCACGAATGACAAGGCGATAGGTTTTGCTTTTTGTATTCATTGTAAAAACTCCTTTTTTATAATGACACTCGTGTCATTTTTAAGTTAGGTTGATTATACAACAAAATGACACGAGTGTCATTGATAATGTGATGAAAGGAGCCAAAAAAATGGCAAAGAAGCAACAGAGCGAATTGACTACAGCGGAAAAGAAAAAACAACAAAAGCGTGATTTGATTCTTGAAAGTGCCAAAGTCGTCTTTAGTAAGAAAGGCTTGATCGATGCGACAATGAAGGACATTATCGAAGAGTGCGGCATTAGTCGTGGTGGCATTTATTTATATTTTCGTTCGGTGGATGAGATTTTTTTGGCAGTGTTAGAGCAGCGCTCCAAACGAAAATTTGATGATGTACGAGAGATGATCATGGAGCAAGTGCCCTTTGAAACGATTTTAAACAAATATTTTTCCGACCATCGCAAGCGTCTACTCCACAGCATTTCTGACGGTATGCTGCGAGCCGTCTACGAGTATTACTATACGCATAAAACCGAAGCCTCCAGTTCCCTGCAGCAAGCACAACTTTCTGAGACGAAACGGACAATCCATGAGATCTTTCAAGTCGGCGTTCAGCAAGGTGTGTTAAAAGATGAAAACTTGGCAGTGATTGCAGAAAACTATATGTTCGTGATTGAAGGATTGGGGATTTTGGCTCTGACCGGTCACATCACAGAACAGACCATTGATGACCAAATCGCTGTAATGAGACAACTACTCCCTTATCGCGAATAACCCAGACAAAAAACTCGCTCTTTTCTAGAAAACACTAGGAAGGAGTTTTTTTCGTCTGTAAATATTTTGTGAATCAAGCATATTTTGCAGAAAATTAATGTAATAAAAGTGAAATCTACAACATTATTTATTTTTTCTTAAGAAAAAGGACTTTTTCTATGAAGTTTTCTTGAACAGCTGGTAAATAGGGATTCACTAGGGGTGTAGATCGCAGAGGAGTGGGGAACATGCAATAAAAAAACAGAGTTTATCTGTGTAACTAAAATGTAAATCGCTTACGGATCGGGTTTGCTGCTGAACTATGGTAAAATGAAAATGGTCAAATAAATGAAAAAAAAGTTTTAAAATTGAATTTGGAGGATCGGATGAAGAGGAAAATCTTTGCAACAGTGTGTATGTGTGGCATTGTATTGTCATCATTCGGCGGACCTGTGACCGTTTTTGCTACGAATCACGATCAATTGATCGAACAAAAAAATAACGAAATTGATCAGTTGAGACAGCAACGTCAAAGCGTACAAGGGGAAATTGATGGATTGTCTGCAGAAATTGATTCATTAAATCAAGAAGCAGCAATCATTTTAGCGCAGCAAAGTGATTTGTTGCAAGCGATCGAAGGATTGGATCAAGAAATCAGTCAGTTAGAAGAGCGGATTGCCAAACGCTCAGAAAACATCGAAAAGCAAGCCAGAGAAACACAAGTCAATGGAAAAGGCGACAATTTTCTAACAGCCGTACTAGAAGCTGATTCTGTCAGTGATCTAGTGGGTCGGGTACATGCCATGACGACGATCATTCGAGCGAATAATGAAGTGATCGAACAGCAAAAAGCCGATCAACAAGCAGTTGAACAAAAGCGTGCGGAATCACAAGAAAAAGTGGCAGAATTGCAAGCAGCACAGAGCCATCTGGAAGCACAAAAAGGTGTCTTGGAAGCAAGCCAAGCAGAATTAAATGTCTTAGTTAGTCAGTTAGCCTACGAAGAAGCAACGAAAGAAGAAGAAAAAGAACAGCTGCGTGCGGAAAAAGAAGCCTATGAAGCGGAGCAAGCAAGAATCCGTGAAGAAGCTGCCCGTGTTGCTGCTTTACAAGCCCAAGCGGAACAAGCGGCGCAACAGCAGGCAGAACAAGCTGCAGCGGAAGCAGCAGCCTTGAATGAAGCGGCTGTTCAAGCAGAGGGCACCGAATCTGACGCAGGAGCAGAGAGCCCAGCGCCAGTGGAAGAGCCAGAAGCGCCAGCAGAAACGCAGCCAGAGGAAACGCAAGAATCTGAACCAGTTGAAACACCAGAGGCTCCAGAAGAAGCACCAGTAGATACACCAGAAATTCAAGAGCCAGAAACACCAGTGACACCTGCAGCACCAGAGACGCCAGCGGACAGTGCACCTGCAGTTCCTGCACCAACGCCAGCACCGACGCCCGTTACACCAACACCGGCGCCAACGCCTGCTCCGTCACCAGCGCCGATCGTGACGCCGCCAGCACCTTCTGCACCAGCATCAACAAATGGTGCTGCAATCGTGGCAGAAGCTTATAAGCATATCGGAAAACCCTATGTTTGGGGTGCCAAAGGACCGGACAGCTTTGACTGTTCTGGGTTTACTCGCTATGTCTTTTTACAAGTAACAGGAAGAGATATTGGTGGATGGACGGTACCACAAGAAACAGCGGTTACATTGATTTCCGTTAGCCAAGCACAACCAGGAGATCTATTATTCTGGGGTTCATCAGGCAGCACCTATCATGTAGCCATTGCTTTAGGTGGCGGACAATACATTCATGCACCACGCCCAGGACAAATGTTTCTGTTGGCAGTACCGCTCATTTTACACCTAGCTTTGCAGTAAGAATGTAAGAACTAGCTAGCTGTAGTTTTAAGGAGAGACAAATGGAAGAAAGAAAACAGCTTCGTTATCGTGCGAAGAAACAAAGAAGAGGACTTCTTTACCGTAAAAGTGCGGCGGCAACCGCTGCACTTGTTAGTACGGTGAATATTTTGCCGATGAATGTTTTAGCAGATACACTTGAGTCAGCAGAAACCCAAAATGGTGTTCAAGTAGTTGAAACAGCAGAGTCAACCCAAGACACATCGACGCAAGATTCCGTGAGCATTGTAGAAGATCAAGAAGTCAACGAGGGATCACCAGCAACGCAAGATAGTACCGATCCATCAGAAGCTGAAAGTTCGGATGTAGTAGAAATTCAAGACGTACCCGATAATGAACCAGCAGATTATGCTTCAGAACAGAATGAAGCAGAAATCGATCGTGACATTCCTGTTCTGTCAGAAGAAGAGCGGATCGCCATTGAAACGAAGGTCATGCCCAACTACAACAATCCAATGGCACGATCTAATAATCAGCAAGCATTTATTCAGCAAGTAGGACCAATGGCACAAGAAGTTGCGGGGGCAAATGACCTCTACGCTTCAGTCATGATTGCGCAAGCGATCTTAGAATCAGGTTGGGGGCAATCCACGCTGACTACTCTTGCCAATAATATGTTTGGTATCAAGGGATCTTACAATGGACAGTTTGTAGAGATGCAAACCATGGAAGATGACGGGAATGGCAATCTCTATCCGATTATTGCGAAGTTTCGTAAATACCCCTCATTAAAAGAATCTTTTCAAGACAATGCGCACGTTTTGAGAACCACCTCATTCTCGCCGGGTGTTTTCTTCTACCATGGGGCATGGAAGTCTAATACGAATTCTTATCGTGACGCGACACAATGGCTGCAAGGACGTTATGCCACCGACACGGCTTATGCAAGTAAGCTAAACAACTTGATTGAAACGCACAATTTGACCCAGTATGATACATCAAGTGGTGGCGGCTCAAATGATAATAACAATAACAATAATAACAATTCTGAACAGGCGATCAATAAACAATTCAGAACAAATGCAGCACTCAATATCCGTTCGGATGCTTCCACCAGCGCCTCGATCGTGGGTTCATTGGCTGCCAATGCAACATTTGAAGCAGTAGCGCAAAAAAGCGGCACCAGTGTGAACGGCAATACGACGTGGTACCGAATTCAAGGACGTGGCTGGGTAAGTGCCGCTCACGTGACGGAGATCTCATCGAATACGGGTGGGGATGATAACAACAATAATGGTAATAACAGCGAGAACAACAACGATAACAACAATGATGATAACAATGATAACAGCAACGGCAACAACAATGCCGAACAAAGCATCAACAAAGAGTTTCGCACCACCGCTGCCTTGAACATCCGTTCCGACGCATCGACTAGCGCTTCTGTTGTCGGCTCCTTGGCAAGCAATGCAACATTTCGAGCAGTCGCTCAAAAGACGGGAACGAGTGTCAACGGCAACAATGTGTGATATCGAATCCAAGGACGCGGCTGGGTGAGTGCTGCGTACGTAACAGAAGTCAACGCTGGAAGTAATAGCTCTGAACAAAGTATCAACAAAGAGTTTCGTACAACGGCAACTCTGAACATTCGCTCCGATGCGTCTACCAGTGCAAGAATTGTCGGTTTATTGGTGAACAATTCCTCTTTTCGCGCAGTTGCGCAAAAGACGGGAACCAGTGTTAATGGCAACAATGTCTGGTATCGAATTGAAGGGCGTGGCTGGGTAAGTGCAGCGTACGTTCAAGAAACGAACGCTTCCTCATCAAACAGCACCACCTATACTGTACGTTCGGGAGACACTCTATGGGGGATTTCGCAACGCTACGGTGTAACTGTGAATCAGTTGATGCAGTGGAATAACCTTTCTGGCTCATTGATTCTGGTAGGGCAACGTCTTGTAGTCCGTAGATAAAAAGAAAAAACATCTGTACCCATGTTTGTGGCGATTAGCCAAACTGGGTACAGATGTTTTGTTTATTCTTCTTTAAAGCTGTTCATGATCGCTGTTAATTCCTCTTTTGAAGAGTCGTATAAGCTTTCTAACGTCCAGCCATACAACTGAACGTAATTATTTTCGGTTTCAAGTACATAATAAATATAGTGGATATTTAGCCCTTCAACTGTCGCAGGGAAATCAACGAAATAGGCCTTTGTGTCAGGAATTGGTAAAAAGGTGGCAGTCGTATCGAAGCTCGTTGCCAAATTTTCTTGAACCAATCCGAGATAAGTTTCTAAATCGGCAAAATCCTGTTTCGATTCAACGACTGCAGCTAAGTATTTCGTTTCTAACGCATCGGACAACATGAAATCATTGTCAGGGTTCAATGAAGTGAAATCAGGTACCTCTTGCCAATTGCTAGGCAAATCGATGGTATAGTTTGTTCCACTCACGCCTGTGATGGTCTGTTCCGAACTTGGTAAAGCCGCTTCGCTAGAAGAGACCGTCGATTCTTGGGCGACTTCGGTTGACGATGTCATAGATAAGCTTGTAGCGCTTGCATTTTCCGTACTTTCTGAAGCTGGTTTCTCCTCTTTTGGCGTGCAGCCAGCAAAAAGAAGTGTGAACCCCAATAAACTAAAAACAACACTTTTTTTCATTATTCTCACGTTCCCCTATTCTCACGTTCCCCTTTGTTTTTTATTTTCAAATAACCAACATTATTTAGTTAATCGTATAATAGGAAAGGAAATAACGCAATAAAATATTCTCAGTTATTGCATGAATCGAAAAAAATAAAGGGTTGCTAAATAGTAAATTTAAAAAATAAAGCGGAAATAACGGACTGTTACCGCTTATTTTCACTTTTTTCTTAGATTGATGCAAAAGTTGATTATAAATACGGGGCGACTTTTGCTATGCTTTAGAAAAGAAAGGAAGCATTAAAAGAATAGTGAAGTTAAAAATTGTGTCGGTTATATCTATAAAATAATAGTGTGTTTTTTATGTATCTATTTGTTTTGAATAATTGTCAGAATTTTGTTGCGAAATACTATGGCTTCTTTCGATACAAAAAAGGCGACATCAGCGACAGTTGGATAGAGAAAGATAGCTTAAAGTGGCGAAGAAATAGAAGAAACATATGATCAACGTTTAAAAATAATGGAACTAGGGGGAAGGAAATTGTTTTATCAATCAGTAAATGAGTATCTAGTAAAAATGAGAGAAGGATTATCTGCTGAAACCATTAAAGATGAAATGCCATCAGTCTATGCGTACTGGTTAGCACAGGAAGCAGAATTGAAAAAAATATTGAAAAACAAAGACATGGCTTTTTGGATGGATATCCAAAGAGTTCTCTTGATCGATGCAAAATTAGTATTACTTCGCAGTTACATCAATGACTACGATTTTCATGGATTTTCCGAAGATGAGATCATTGCCAATGTGGAACAAGATCATTTTACCTTTAACAAAGAACTGTGTGGCTATAGTTTGAAAGAACAAGTGCATCCATCAATTATTTTTGGTGATCAATAAGCAACGAAAAAAAGAACGTTCAAACGAGGAATAAGCTACTGCACTGATTCAAAATAAGACCGATTGATTTGTGGTATGATTGTGATGACAAGTACGATTGCACAAATCATTGTGATAGTTTGAAAAGGAGCGGAGAAGTATGGTTCAATTTGAACGGATCATTTTATTGTTTTTCTTGTACTCATTTATCGGATGGCTTTGGGAAACCATTTATTGCTCGCTAAAAGCCAAGCACTTTGTGTATCGGGGGTTCCTTATTGGTCCGATCACACCCATCTACGGCTTTGGAATTCTTGGCGTTGTCTATTTGTTACGGCCATTGCATGAGCAAGTGATTCCACTGTTCTTTGCGGCAGCGTTGTTGGTCACCGTGCTTGAATATATGACAAGTTATTTACTTGAGCGGTTTTTTCATGCCTCATGGTGGGATTACAAAGAAGTACCACTGAATATCAATGGACGGGTGGCATTGCCGATTTCTCTTTTTTGGGGCGTGTGTTGTGTGCTGATTGTTCGATTTGTTCATCCACAAATGCTGGAGATCGTGCAAACCTTGATTGCTCGGGTCGGATTCTTATTGCCCGTTTTCTTATTAATGGTTCTTTCTTTTGATATGGGCTATACCCTTGCTAACTTGGTTGCCTTTCAGAAAGCGGTGCAACAAGTCAATCAAGCCTTTGAACAGCACAAAAAAGAATTGGCTGAAAATATTGAGCAATATAAAAACGATTGGCAAGGGCGCTTCGCAGCGTTTCCAGAAGAATGGCGCGTATTAAAACAAAATCTACCGAGATTGAATTTCCATCAAAGAAGACTCTTAAAAAACTTTCAAAAGTTAGAAATCAATCAGATAAAAAGCAGTCAGGAATTGTCTCGATTTATCGAAGCGATCCGTAAGAAAAAATAGGTTTGTTACGGTTAGATTACAAAAAATAAACCCTTATCAATGCTGATTCTTCCCACTTCTGACTGATTTCAGTTGAAAAAGACGATGAAAACACCCACTTTTACGATAATTTGTAATAAATTGTAAAGGTCCTGCAATAAAATTCTTCTTAAGAATTTGTATAATAGGATATGTTGGAAACCATAGTGAGAAGTGAGGGAATTTTTTGAAGGCAAAGAAACTACGAACAATCGTTGTCGCTGTCTTTGCGGCAGGAATCGTTTCTCCAATCTTTGCGCAGGCTGAGTCACTTGAATCATTGCAAGAGCAAGAAAGTGCCGTCATGCAGCAAAGTCAGGAAATCAGTACGGAAGTACAGATTGCATTGACTGATGTGAATGCGAAATACAGTGAGGTAGAAGAGCTAAAAGCTCAAATCGCTGAAAATGAAGAATCATTAGCAACAACCAAAGCAGAAATCAAAACTGCACAAGAAACAATTGAAAAGCGTGAAGCAGTCGTTGCGGAACGTATGAAAGACATCCAAGTCAATGGCGGGGCAACCAGAGACTGGACGGTACTGTTAGAATCATCCAACATCCAAGATTTTATCAATCGTGCCTATGCGATGACGATGTTACAAAACTTGGAAAAAGAAAAGATCGATTCGTTGACAGCAGAAAAAGAAAAGCTGGAAGCTTTAGAAGAAAAAGCACAGTCAACACAGCAATCATTGAAAGAAAATCAAACCGCATTAGAATCTGAAGCCAAAACACTGGATTCAAAAATTGCGAATCTACAAGCCCAATTGAAAGAAAACGAAGCAACCTTGGCACAAATCGCTTCCAGCAAAGAAGCTGAAACAGCTCGCTTAGCTGCTGAAAAAGCAGCAGAAGAACGGGCAGCCAAAGAAGCAGCGGAACAAGCAGCGAAAGAAAAAGCTGAAAAAGAAGCAGCTCAAGCTGCTGAACGTTCAAGCGCTTCTGAATCCCAAGCGTCTGCTTCATCGAGCAGCAATACGACTGAAAGCAGCAGCTCATCATCAAGCAGCTCTTCAAGCAACAACAATAGCCCGAACAGCAGCTCAAGCAATACAACTAACAACAGTAATAACAATAGCAACAACAGCAATACAAGTAGTGGTCGAACATTGATGATGGAATCAACTGCTTACTCGTATAAAGAAGCTGGCTCTAGTTTCTTTACAGCAAGTGGGACAGACTTACGTAAAAATCCAATGGCAGTTGCCGTTGATCCAAGCGTGATTCCGTTAGGCACCTTAGTCAATGTTGAAGGCTATGGCGTAGCACTAGCGCTTGATACGGGTGGTGCAATCAAAGGAAACATCATTGATGTTCACTTTGATAACGTCGCACAATGTAGACAATGGGGACGTCGTCAAGTAAAAGTAACGATTCTTGATTAATCAATTAACTAGCAAGAAGCAGCTCACTGAATGAAGTGGCTGCTTCTTTTTTTGCTTTTAATGGAGGAAGGCATAAGAAGAGAGCGTATCGCTGCGTCAGTTCTGACACGAACGATACCGCTCTGGATTTATTGTTAAACTGCTCACAAGCTCTTACGATCGTTCTCAGGAGCATTTTTTGAACAGCTTGGTCAGAAGGAGGAGAACAGAGGGTGCACGATTATCAAGGATTGAAATTGGCATTCAATTTCTCTTCTAATGCTTCCCAGTCGTGCTCATCGGGAAAGGTTTTGAATAGCAAATAATCAATGTCTTGGGCATATTCGGTAATATATTCCGTATAGTTGGTAACGATCAAATCAATTTGATTTTTTTCCAAATAGCCTGCCGACAATTCATTGGAGTCTGGAAAATAAAATGTCCGAGAGCTGCGCAAATAACGAACAGATTTGCATTTTAATAATTGGCATAAATAAAAGGGGCCTTCGAATAAAAAAGCGATATTTTTCTTTGCTTGCCAGTACAACGATTTAATAGAAGTAACGTACATCGTAAGACTCGTTCCTAAGTGCTCCAGTGTGTTACTGTCCCAAATTTCTCTGGCTAATGGTTGCGTCAACAGATAGTTTTTAAATAGATGGTAATCATCCGTATATGCCTCTTCGACAAATTGAACGGTATCAGAAATCATATGGTTTAATAAAGGGGATAATAATTGCTTGATTTTTGCTACCGTAAAAAAGGACTCCACTAAGAGCCGGTCACGAGCGCTATCTTGTGTATCCGGCAAACAATCTTTGACAAAGGCTGCCGCAAGCTGCTTAATTTCAGGCCAATGATTATACTCTCTGCAAAAGGTTTGTTCGATCGCCAAGTTGCTGATTGAGCGACGGGTTTTCACTAGTAAGAACAAATAAAGGACTTCCTCATAGGGAAGTTCTTTTTGGTATTGTTCACTCATTGCCTCGTTGATTTCAGAAAATAGCCGAAAATCATTATACTGCTCGAATATTTTTTTTATTTGCTTAGGCAACTCGATACGTTGACCTGCACAATGGCGCTCAAAGGTGATATACAAGTAATAATTGAATTCACCAAATGAACAAGCATGTTGGTCGAGTTGATAACATCTTGAAAAAGCACTAGCAGTGATATTTTGGATGGCGATCGGCGGAAAGATCGTATGGGCAGTAATTTCTGATTCATAATAGAAATCATGGAAAAACTTGCGAATATTGATCTCCTCACCGAGAAAGCAAATAGGATTGGTTTGAATCTCTAAACGATAGAAAGAAAAAATCGGTTGCACTTTCCGTAAATAGCGAAGAACAGTGCTTTCTGATATATGGTATTTCTCGGCCCATTCTGATGAGCTATAAAGATCATTGTGGAAAATACTTTCGATGATATGGAACAAAATCTCATCGGCAATCAGCGCACGTTTTTTCGTTAAATACACAGCGGAATGTTTGATTGAAAAAATATACCCCTTGTGAGAAGAGTCGATCGATAAACAGTCGCCAAAATACTCTTTTAGATCCGTCACGTCCGTAACGATTGTTCGCGTGGTACTTCCTGAAATCTTTGCCAAACCTTGAGTCGAACATTGATAATTTTTCTCGAATGCCATCAAAATTTTCAGCCATCGAATCGTTGCAGTATTGGTAATAAAATTAATTTGAAAATTTCTCAAGACGTGGCTCCTTTCATGAATAAAATCGCAAATCTTACTTATTCATCTTAATGAAGATAGGGAAGAAAAAACAAATCACGTATTTCATCGGTTGGTGAAATCTATACCTGAGTATGTGCAAGATTTTTTGCATTTTTTATAAATCAACTGATGATTGGCATATATATATATATATATATAGGTAGAAACACGTTTTTTCAGTGCAAAAAAGGAAATTGATGGGCATTGAATAGTATGAGAGAGGTGATAATTTTATTACGACAAAATAAAAATTGAATGATTAACTATATTTGAAACAAACCGATAGCTGATGAAAGGGCGGAATTGAGGGGGAAAGTCAGTTTATGGAAGATAACTTATAATTTTAACAGGAACGATTGGTGTAAATAAATAGTAACTGCGAAGGAAACCCTATGTGCCCCAAGAAAAATATTCAGTTTTGTCCAACCGATTTATAATAACAACAAAAGCATTTAACTTTTCTTTCTGAAATTCTTATCTTTTCTATTTATAATGAAAAGATGTTGAGAAAATGAATGAATATAATCTCTTATGGTTATTTTTCTATGATGTGACAACTCTCAAAGACGATGAGAATAACGATTATCACTGAATTATTTATTATTTAAAATGAGGGTTTAAAAAAACTGTCAAGTATGCTACACGTTATTTATGTATATTTAAAATAACTGATATTTGCCATTATATAAGTCTTTTGTTGATGAAAAATATACCTTTAAAAAGAAAAAACAGGAATTTCCTTTATTTAATGATACATTTCTCTTATAATAAACTAGAATTGCCTTTATTATGTGAGACGAAGGCAGCATGCTTAAACAAGCACAATTGAATTAGGGAGTGTGTTCATGGGAAAGCCGTTAATAAAGACTTTGACTGTGTTAGCTGTGGGAATCGGAGCCATCGCAATATGTTTGATAGGTTACCGACAAAATAACCAAAGACAATATCAGCAACGAGTCGAATACGCACAGACAGCGATTGCAAGCGAGCGAGAGCGCTTAAATGAACTGTCCGGAGAAATTGCTGGTATGTACAGCAACGAAGAGCAAACGTTTTTACGAAGTGATCTTAGCGAAGAAGAGGTTTTGAAAACTGTCGCGAAACTATCAGCAGTAAAAGTATCTGCAGATGATTACGGAATCGAAGAGAGCGCATTGCCGAGCGAATCTGTTGAGATTCAAGAAAAGAAACAAGCGCTGGATGATCAACTAAAAGAGATCGAGGCAAAAGTGAAAGTACAAGCTAAGACAGCAGCGTTGTTTACTGAAGGTGTTTCGAATTGGCAAGCTGCTGAGAACAATGTCACTATTAAAGAGGATCTAAAAGAAACGGACTTAGGGAATGTTCGTGAGGATTTAAATTTTCTTGAAGATGGTCCATGGAAAGACCTTGTTTCTGCTTATTTAGAGTTTGCGACCACTCAATTGGATCGCATTACACAAATTCAAGCCAGCTTGAATGCTATGCTGCAAGAAAATGTTGTAACTAGCGAGGTGACTTTGGATGGCTATTTAGCTCTGATTGACAGCATCAATCAAGTGCGAAATCAAGTACTTAAAGATTCTTTTACAGAGTCCGCTAATTCAATTGCGGCACAAATGGGGTATACAGGCTATACCAGTTATATACCCTCAGCTTCAACTGAAAGTTATTCTGACGATACATCAACAGGAGACGGTACTGGAACAGACATGAGTTCAGCGTCTTACTATTAAATAAGTTGAATCTTGCTGAAGGAAATTTTAGATAACTGGAGGAAAGCAAATGTCAAAAGGAAAAAAGATTTTTTTGATTATCTTTTCAATCGTCGCAGTGTTAGTCATCGGATTGATCGGTGTCGCTGCCAAACTATATTTTGATGTATCAAACTCAATTCAAGAAACCTATCAATCAGTCGAGCGTGATCGAGAAGATCGCTTACGTGAAAATGATGTCGATCTATCCCAACAAGAGTCCTTCTCGGTTTTACTGATGGGGATCGATACTGGTGATTTAGGGAGAGTCGAACAAGGCCGTTCTGATACCATGATGGTTGCGACCATCAGCCCACAAGACAATCAGACGACGATGGTGAGTATTGGACGAGATTCCTATGTCGATATCGTTGGACACGGGACGACAGATAAAATTAACCATGCCTATGCTTTTGGTGGACCAGCGATGGCAATGAACACCGTAGAAAAATTCTTGGATATTCCGATCGATCATTATGTATCAATCAATATGGCTGGGTTAAAAGATTTAGTCGATGCAGTTGGCGGCATTGAAGTTGATAATGAGATCACCTTTTCGCAAGATGGCTTTGGTTTTGCTATCGGACGTACGTCACTAAATGGCGAACAAGCTCTTGCCTATTCAAGAATGCGTTATGAAGATCCAAATGGCGATTATGGGCGTCAAGAACGTCAACGTAAAATCGTTGAAGCAATCGTTAAGAAAGTCTTGAGTCTTGATGGAATCACCCAATATCAAACGATCTTAAATGCTGTTGAGCAAAACATGAAGACAGATATGAGTTTCGATGACATGCGAACTTTAGCATTTAATTATCGCAGTGCCTTTCAAACAATCAAACAAGATCAGTTGCAAGGGGAAGGATTCATGCAAGACGGCATCTCATATCAGCGGGTGAGTGACGAAGAACTAGCAAGAGTTCAAAAAGAGTTGAAAGCTCAACTAAATCTAGAGAATGAATAGGAAAGTGGAGAAAAGATGGAAGAAACAATTAGCTTAAAAGAAATATTCGCAATTCTACGGAAACACTTAGCTGCTATTTTTATTTCAATGTTTGCTGGTTTAGCTTTAGCAGGGATATTCACCTTCTTTGTCATTACACCAAAATACAGTTCCCAAGCTCAGTTGATTGTGACATTGCCTCAATCAGAAACTACCAATGCAAACGATGTAAATACAAACCTGCAAATGATCAATACGTATAAGGATATGATCGTCAGTGATTTAGTTATGACACAGGTGAAAGATCGTCTTGAATCAGAAAACAATTTGGAGATGACTGTCGGAGAATTAAAAGAATCCATTTCAATCAGCCAGTCACAGAACTCACAAATGTTTTCCATTCAGGCAACTAGTACTAATGCAGTGTCAGCACAAAATATTGCTAATACGACTGCATTAGTCTTTCAAGAAAATGCCCAAGATGTTATGAATGTTGATAAAATCTCAATCATTTCAAGTGCGGTAGCTAGTACTACACCAGTTTCACCTAACAACAAACTAAATTTAGCCATTGGTCTAGTACTAGGCTTCATGGTCGGTGTTGGCTTAGCCTTCTTATTGGAGCTGCTAGATCGAACCGTTAAAGATGATAAATTTGTAACCGAAACATTAGGTTTTACCGTGTTAGGTACTGTTCCGCAAATGTCACCAAAAGAACTGGCTGCGACCATTCAGAAAAAACCAAGTGCTCCATTTATTAAGAAACCCCAAGGCGACAAATCGGCAGAATCACGCCGTAGTCGTAGCCGGGTCTAGGAGGGAACAATGATGGCAAAAAAACAAGAACGTACTGGGACACAGACACATGCAGTGAGTTTGGTCACGTTAATTGATCCGTCTTCGCCAATCTCTGAACAGTACAGAACGATTCGTACAAACATTCAATTTGCATCTTCAGTAGATAAACAAATCAAGACCATTGTTGTTACTTCTTCTGGTCCAGGAGAAGGGAAATCAACAACCTCAGCCAATTTAGCGGTTGTTTTTGCTAAATCAGGACAACGGGTATTGCTAGTTGATGCCGATATGCGAAAGCCTACTGTATACAAAACATTCAGTTTAAACAATGCGAGTGGTTTGAGTACCGTGTTAAGTACCTCAACGAGCGTCCTTGAAGCAGCCCAGAAAACGGTGATTGATAATTTATCTGTCTTAACAAGTGGACCAAAACCACCAAATCCTTCCGAGTTACTTGGATCAGCACGAATGAATCAAGTGATGGAAGAAGCGAAAAACCTCTACGATGTGGTTATTTTTGATATGCCACCAGTTGTAGCAGTCACCGATGCACAAATCATGGCTTCTAAAGCAGATGGGACGATCTTAGTGGTTCGAGAAAATGTTGCACGTAAAGAATCCTTAACAAAAGCGAGAGATCTTTTGAATATGGTTCAAGCAAGAATCATTGGTGTGGTCTATAACGGTGCCGAACACTCGAAAGATTCAGGTTACTACTATTATTATGGAAATTAATTAATTTGAAGGAGACGAGAGAAATGATTGATTTACATTGCCACATTTTACCAGGAATTGATGATGGTGCAGAAGACATCAATGCGAGCATTGCTATGGCTGAAAAAGCGATTAGCCAAGGAATTACGCATATCCTTTGTACCCCACATCATAACAATGGAAAATACCGCAATCCAAAGTCAGAGGTCATTTCTCTCGTTACTTCTTTACAAGAAGAATTAGACGCACGGAACCTGCCCTTGACAGTTCTTGAGGGGCAAGAGGTTAGGATAACAGGTGATTTAATTGAGGATATACAGAAAAATGACATCCTTTTTACAGATCTTGATGATACGTATATCTTGATAGAATTTCCTACGATTGAAGTACCTACGTATACGGAACAAATTTTCTTCGATATACTGCAGCTGGGAAAAATTCCAGTCATTGTCCACCCGGAGCGGAACGCTCATTTTAGGAAAGACCCTAACAATCTCATCCCTTTTTTGGATATGGGCTGTTTAGCACAGTTAACTGCACCAAGTTATGTCGGTGTATTTGGAAAAGAGATTCAAAAAACCGCAAAAACAATGGTTGAACATAATCTTGTTCAGATGGTCGCTTCGGATGCCCATGGCGTTACAAAACGCACCTTTAATTTAAAAGAATCCTACGATCAAATTGAAAAAGATTTTGGTTTGCAGAAAGTAACATTGATGAAACAAGTGGCAAAAGATTTGATAAATGGGGATCAAATCAATTTTCCAGCTTTTACAGAAGTGAAAAAAAAGAAATTCGGGTTATTTTAGGGGGCAACTGGGTTGTTTGAATTAACGAGAAGAAGAAAAATTGTAACTTTGATAGTTGTAGATAGTTTATTGATCATAGCAGCGAATATAGCAGCAGTTTATTTTATGAGACCTTTTGTGGCGATTCCAAAAGAATTTACATTGATGTCGGTGAGCCTGTCTGTCGGCTTCTACCTTTTTTATGGTTCCGTGTTCCGTGTTTTTTCTCGAATCAATCGCTATACGAATCTGAAAGAAATGATTGCTATCTTCTTGGCTGTATCATGCAGTGCCTTTACTTGTAATGTGATTTTGTTTTTCGGTGATGAAACTTATAGCGTGCGGTTAGTGATTTTTACGTACTTTCTTTCGCTCTTTTTGATCATTGCTAGTCGATTGATTTGGCGGATCTATATTGAAAGAAAAAACATGAGAGGGTCATCTAATGAAGTCGTCAAGAATACTCTGATCGTCGGCGCAGGAGAAGGCGGCCGTATTCTTTACAATAGTTTCGTAGGTTCGAAAACGGCAAATGACATTAATATTATTGGCTTTGTCGATGACGATCCAAATAAACGAAACACTTATCTTTCTGGAAAAAAAGTGTTGGGATGTATCAGCGATTTGCCTGAATTGATCCAAAAATATGAGATCAATATGGTCACGATCGCCATTCCATCCTTGTCACGGAAAAAATTGCGAAGTATTTTTGGTTTAATTGAACCTTTGCATGTCAAAGTCAATACGATGCCATCAATGGAAGAAATCGCCTCTGGGAAAATCAGCACTTCACGTTTGAAGAAAATCGATGTCGTTGATTTGCTAGGCAGAGATGAAGTCAAATTGGATATCGACTCCATCAAAGATCAAATTACTGGAAAGACGATATTAGTGACTGGTGCTGGTGGATCGATTGGTTCCGAAATCTGTCGCCAAGTGATTCAATTCAATCCTAAAAAACTAGTTTTGTTAGGACACGGAGAAAACTCGATTTACTTAATTGACCGCGAGTTGAACATCAATTTTAAAGACAATATTACCGAAATCGTTCCCGTTATAGCCGATATACAAGATCGTGAAAAGATGTTTGAAATCATGAACGAAGTCAAACCGGATATCGTCTATCATGCGGCAGCCCATAAACACGTGCCGTTGATGGAATACAATCCTAGAGAGGCAGTCAAAAACAATATTTACGGAACTAAAAATACTGCTGAAGCTGCTAAAGCTGCGAAGGTGAAAAACTTTGTAATGATCTCTACAGATAAGGCCAATAATCCGCCAAACGTCATGGGGGCGACCAAACGCATCTCTGAAATGATTGTTACTGGCTTAAATGAAAAAGATTGCACGAAATTTTCTGCTGTGCGTTTTGGCAATGTCTTAGGTTCAAGAGGCAGTGTGATTCCAGTATTCCGTGAGCAAATACAAAAAGGCGGACCGATCACAGTGACTGATTTTCGCATGACTCGCTATTTCATGACGATCCCAGAAGCTAGCCGCTTAGTTATTCAGTCAGGCGCACTTGCTAAAGGTGGCGAAATCTTTATTTTAGATATGGGCGAACCGGTGAAAATCGTTGATCTTGCGAAGAATATGATTCGTCTAAGTGGTTATAGCGAAGAAGATATTGAGATTATTGAAACTGGGATTCGACCTGGGGAAAAATTATACGAAGAACTATTATTGGATAAAGAACGGAATGATGAAGCAGTCTTCGAGAAAATCTTTGTTGGCAATATCAAAGGTTATTCCTTGGAAGAGGTACTTTATTTTGTAGAAGCACTTCCAAAAGAGAGTGCTACATTGGCTAATGAAATTGTGAAATTTGCAAATGCTTCAAACAAATAGGAGTGGGTTTTGTTGTATAAGGATGGATTGAAACGAATCATTGATTTTATTTTATCGTTAATGGGGATCGTTGTGTTATCACCAGTTTTATTACTTTTATGCATAGCAATAAAACTAGATTCTAAGGGACCAATTATTTTCAAGCAAAAACGGGTTGGAAAGAATAAAACCTATTTTAATATTTATAAATTCAGAACAATGAAGATTGATACACCAAAAGAAATGCCAACACATCTTTTGGAAGACCCTGATTTTTATATCACCAAGGTCGGGAAATTTTTAAGAAAAACCAGTTTGGATGAGCTGCCTCAATTATTCAATATTATCAAAGGCGATATGGCTGTCATTGGGCCTCGTCCAGCGCTATGGAATCAATATGATTTGATTGAAGAACGAGATAAGTATGGGGCAAATGATATTCGACCAGGATTGACTGGGTTGGCTCAGATTAGTGGTCGAGACGAATTGGAAATTAAACAAAAAGCTCTTTTAGATGGGAATTATACTGAAAACATTTCACCTTCCATGGATCTGAAATGTTTTCTTGGAACGATTGTTTCTGTTTTTAAAAGTGAGGGTGTTATAGAAGGCGGAACAAGTAGTATTAAGAAGGAGGATGGGCAATGAAGCGTATCCTCATCACAGGAGAAAATAGCTATATTGGTACGTCATTTAAAACATGGATAGAGCAATATAAAGAATATTATCAAATTGAAACGATTAGTGTTAGGGAGAGTACTTGGAAAGATGTTGATTTTTCTGTATATGATGTTTTGATTCATCTTGCAGCTATTGTTCACGTCAAAGAAACGAATGAAGAATTGTATTACAAAGTAAATCGTGATTTAGCTATTAAGATAGCAGAAAAAGCAAAGAAAGAACATGTACAGCATTTTATTTTTTTTAGTACGATGTCTGTTTTTGGAGTAGAGAGCGGAGCTATTTCTGCAAAGACTAAAATAAATCCTAAAACACCATATGGTAAATCTAAGAGAGAAGCTGAAATACAGATTGAAAGGTTAGCAACTGATCATTTCAAAGTAGCGATAATCAGACCTCCTATGATTTACGGTCCGCAATGTGTTGGAAATTACCAAAGATTATCAAATGTGGCAAAAAAAATTAATGTATTTCCTAAAGTAAACAACAAGAGAAGCATGCTTTATATTGATAATCTCCATTGCTTTGTCAAAGTAATTATAGATAATCAGTTAAATGGAACGTTCCATCCCCAGAACAAAGTGCTTGTCAACACGTCTTTAATGGTAAATGAAATCGCAAAATTTCATAGCAGAAATATATATTTAATTAAAGGATTTGATACCCTTCTTTCTAAACTTTCGGAGCATAGCAACTTACTTCAAAAAGTTTTTGGCACGCTCTTCTATGATTCAACGCTGGAGGGTTATCCAGAATCGATTTTTAATAATGTGAAATTTGATTATCAAATCAGAGATTTTAAGACTAGTATTGAGGAGAGTGAAAAGTGAAAAGAGATATACTATTTATGTGCCAATTCTTTTATCCAGAGTATGTTTCTTCGGCACTCTTACCTTATCAGACTGCTCAAGGATTAAGTAAAGCAGGTCTAACAGTCGATGTCCTATGTGGTTATCCTCGAGAATATACACAAAAAAATGAAAAAATACCAGTTAACGAAAAAATCGATGATATGACAGTTTATCGAAAAAAATATATCCAACTTGGCAGAAAGAATTTTTTAAGTAGACTAATAAATTACTTTTCATTTACATTCACAATACTATTGAATGTACGAATGTGTAGAAATTACAAAACAATCATTGTCTATTCAAACCCACCTATTTTGCCTTTAATATCCATTATTGCAAAAAGACTATATGGATGTAAAATTGTTTTTGTTGCTTATGATCTTTATCCTGAAATTGCTGAAAGAACAGGTACGATTAGGAAGAATAGTTTTATTTCTAGATTTATGCAAAAAATAAATGAACGATTATATCCGGAAGCATCAAATATTGTGGCTTTGTCAAATGACATGAAATCGTATATTAGAAAAAATAGGAACATTGATCCAGAAAGAATAATAGTAATACCAAATTGGGCAACAGAAGAAAAATCATTGAATAAACTTGTGACACAGGAGTTTATAGAGATAAGTAATAAGTATCCACTCATAGTTTCTTATTTTGGTAATATGGGAACGGCACAGGATATGGATACCATTTTGAAGACAATTTCTGATGAACGTATTGCTAAAGAAAAAATCGCCTTTTTATTTGCTGGTCACGGCAATAAGAAAAAAGAAATATCAGAAGTCATCACAGAAAAAAGTCTAAAGAATTGCTTTATGTTTGATTATTTAAGTGGGAATGAATTTAATGATGCTTTAAGCATCACTTCTATATTTATTGTTTCACTTGAAGATGATCTCTCTGGATTAGCAGTTCCTAGTAAAACATACAGTTATTATCAAGCCGAAAAACCAGTAATTGCGATCATGGATACGAACACTGACATTGCTCGTGAATTATTATTAAATAATGCAGGGATTGCAGTGAATAATGGAGACTCGGAAGAATTAATAAGTAGTTTGTTGACTTTAAATAATGATAAAACAACACTTCGCTCTATGAGTAAGAATATGTCAAACAAAGTTTCCAAAAACTATTGTAGAAATATTCAAATTCAAAAATACATTAAATTATTCAAAAGAATATTGGAGGAATAAAAGTGTTTAATAATAAAGTGTTATTAATAACAGGTGGTACAGGTTCATTTGGTAATGCAGTAATGAAAAGATTTTTAGACTCCGATATAAAAGAAATCCGTATCTTCTCTCGAGATGAAAAGAAACAAGATGACATGAGAAAGAAATACAACAATGACAAATTGAAATTTTATATTGGGGATGTACGCGATATAAATAGTGTTAAAAATGCAATGTACGGAGTAGATTACATATTTCATGCGGCTGCTTTAAAACAAGTTCCTTCATGCGAATTCTTTCCGATGGAAGCTGTTAAAACAAATGTCATGGGTACGGATAATGTTGTGACAGCTGCTGTTGAGATGGGGGTAAAAAAAGTTATTTGTCTTTCAACGGATAAAGCAGCTTATCCAATCAACGCAATGGGAATTTCAAAGGCAATGATGGAGAAGGTTTTTGTAGCAAAAGCGAAGACTGTGGCAGATGAAAATACAATGATTTGCGGAACGCGGTATGGTAATGTCATGGCATCCAGAGGTTCTGTGATTCCATTATTTATTGAGCAAATAAAAGCAGGAAAACCGTTAACTGTAACGGACCCGGGCATGACTAGATTCTTGATGAGTTTAGAAGAAGCAGTTGAATTAGTTGTTTTTGCATTTCAAAATGCAAAAGCAGGAGACATCATGGTTCAAAAATCGCCTGCGTCAACGGTTGGTGATCTAGCACAAGCAGTGAAAGAACTTTTTAAAGTCGAAAATGAGATTCAAATTATAGGCACACGTCATGGTGAGAAGAGATATGAAACGCTTCTTACAAAAGAAGAATATCTCGTTGCGAAAGATATGGGCGGCTTCTATCGTGTTCCAGCTGATACTAGAGATCTTAACTACGAAAAATATTTTAGTGAAGGCAGTACTGAGTTGACACACGAAGGTGAATACAATTCTGATAACACAGAACGACTATCTGTAGAACAAATCAAGGAAAAATTATTAGCATTAGATTATGTTCAAGAAGAGATGAAAGAGTGGAAAAGTCGATGAATATTTTAGTTACAGGAGCCAATGGATTTGTAGGTAAAAATTTAATTGCAGAGCTTCGAAATGAAGGTTTTGGAAATATTTTTGAATATGATTTAGATACTCCTCCATATTTATTAGATGAATATTGCTTAAAAGCAGATTTTGTTTTCCATTTAGCGGGCGTGAATCGTCCCAAGGAAGAAGAAGAGTTTATGGAAGGAAATTTCGGTTTCACCTCAGTTCTTCTAGATAAACTAAAGGAATACAACAATACCTGTCCAGTAATGATATCATCATCTATTCAAGCTGCTTTTAACAATGCTTATGGTCGCAGTAAGAAAGCTGGAGAAGATCTTTTACGAAAATATCAAAGTGAAACTGGAGCGAAAGTCTACATTTACCGATTCTCTAATTTGTATGGAAAATGGTCGAAACCAAATTATAATACGGTAGTAGCGACTTTTTGTTATAAAGTGGCTCGAGGTGAAGAAATAACCGTTAATGATAAAAATGCGGAAATTGAACTTTGCTATATTGATGATGTTGTTAAGGAATTGTTGCATTGCCTTCAAGCAAAACCATTTATTGTCGACGACTTTTGTTCAGTAAGAGAAACGGATACAGTAACTGTGGGCACTTTGAGAGATATGATTCTTTCTTTTAAAGAAAGTAGAATAAATCTATCTGTACCTCAATTGAATCGTAGAATAGAAAAAAATCTGTATAGTACATTTCTTAGCTTTTTACCAGAGGATGAGTTTTCATATCCTTTAAAGATGAATATCGATGATCGCGGATCATTCACCGAATTTTTGAGGACTGAAGATCGCGGACAAGTCTCAATTAATATTTCAAAGCCGGGTATTGTTAAAGGAAATCACTGGCATCATACCAAAAATGAGAAATTTCTGGTAGTAAGTGGAAAAGGCGTTATCCGCTTTAGAAAGATTGGTTCTGAAGAAATTATCGAGTATTTTGTTTCTGGTGAGAAATTAGAAGTAGTCGATATACCTGTTGGCTATACTCATAATATTGAGAACTTAGGTAATACTGACATGGTTACTGTTATGTGGGTGAACGAAACGTTTGACCCTGAAAATCCTGATACTTATTACGTGGAGGTCTAGCATTGAAAAAATTAAAAGTTATGACAGTCGTTGGGACTCGTCCAGAAATCATTCGCTTATCTGCAGTTATTAATCGTTTAGAGAGTTCTGAAGCGATTGACCATGTACTTGTACATACTGGTCAAAACTATGATTATGAACTAAATGAAGTTTTCTTTGAAGACTTTAAATTAAAGAAGCCAGATTATTTTTTGAATGCAGCAACAGGTACAGCCATTGAAACCGTTGGAAATATATTGATCAAAATTGATCCGATTCTTGATGAAGTAAAACCTGACGCATTTTTAGTCTTGGGAGATACTAATAGTTGTTTATGTGCTATTGCCGCGAAGCGAAGACACATTCCTATTTTTCATATGGAAGCTGGAAATCGCTGTTTTGATCAAAGAGTACCAGAAGAAACAAATCGAAAAATTGTTGACCATACAGCTGATATTAATTTAACTTATAGTGATATCGCCAGAGAATATTTACTAAGAGAAGGATTGCCAGCTGATCGAATTATTAAGACAGGTAGTCCGATGTTTGAAGTACTAAATTCTAGAAAAGAAGATATTGAGAATTCATCTATTTTGGAAAAACTAAATCTTAAGCAAAATGAGTACTTTTTAGTATCCGCACATAGGGAAGAAAATATTAGTTCAAAAGAAAATTTTCATGATCTAGTGGATTCACTAAACTCAATTGCTGAAGCATATCAATATCCAATTATTATCAGTACTCATCCTCGAACAATGAAAATGATAGAATCAGAGGGTATTCAATTCCACGAATTGATTCAAACCATGAAACCTATGGGATTTAATGATTACAATAAGCTTCAAATGAATGCTAAAGCTGTTTTAAGTGATAGTGGTACGATTAGTGAAGAAGCATCTATTTTAAATATTAAAGCCTTAAATATACGTCAAGCTCATGAAAGACCTGAAGCAATGGAGGAAGCAAGTGTTATGATGGTAGGTTTAAGCAAAACAAGAATTTTAGGAGCTTTAGAAGTCTTAATGGATCAGAATAAAGATACATTGAAACTTGTTTCTGATTATAATATACCTAATGTATCTGAAAAGGTTTTAAGAATTATTATTTCTTATACTGATTATGTGAATCGAGTTGTTTGGAAGTTATGAAGATATTATTGATTAATACAGTGTTTGTTGAGGGGAGTACAGGTAGAATTTGCAAAGATTTATATGAAGAGTACGAAAAAAAAGGGTATGAGTGTTGTATAGCTTATGGAAGAGGTACTGTTGAACCTAAATATAACTCATATAAAATTGGAAATAAATTAAGTATCTATTTTCATGTTTTTCAAACAAGATTTTTAGATAACCATGGATTTGGATCAAAATTGGCGACAAAGCGCTTAGTGAATTTTATTAAATCTTATAAACCCGATGTAATTCATTTGCATAACTTACATGGCTATTACCTTAATATTAATATATTGACTGAAGCCCTTAAAGAATATAGAGGTAATATAGTGTGGACTTTTCACGATCAGTGGCCTTTTTCTAAAGGGGCTGCTTATATTGAGACGGAGGAAACAAATTTATTAACAAAAGACTATCCGTTGTCTTATATATCATTCAGAGATAATTTAGGAAGAAAAGCACAAGCATTTAAAAATTTAGAAAATATTACTCTCGTAACTCCATCAGAATGGCTTAAAAATTCTATTGAAAATAGTTTTTTTGACTATCCCGTAAAGGTTATTAATAATGGAATTGACTTAAGTCTATTTTATCCTAAAGAAATGAACACATTTAGGGAAAAATATAACCTTAGTGATAAGAAAATCATATTAGGATGTTCAAGTGTTTGGGACAGAAGGAAAGGATTGAAATATTTTGAAGAACTTTCTGAAATAATCTCAGATGATTATCAGATTGTTATAATTGGTCAAGTAAAGAAAAAGAAGAAAAATAATATTTTGTATATTAATAAAACTAACTCAATAGAAGAATTAGTATCTTGGTACTCAATAGCAACTGTTTTTCTAAATACAACATTACAAGATAATTTTCCAACTGTAAATATTGAAGCTTTGGCATGTGGTACTCCTGTAGTAACTTTTGATACGGGTGGAAGTGCAGAAATAATTGACGAATTCTCTGGAATAGTAATTAGGGAGAAAAATAAAGAAAGTATATACAAGGCGATAAAAGATAGTGAAAAATTAGACAGGAAAAATTGTGTTGAAAGATCAAAAAAATTTGGAAAAAGTAAATCTTTTTCTGAATATCTAGACCTAATTGATAGCTTTTATTACAATAAAAAAGAAAATAGTGAAGAGGAATAAAAATATTGGAAGAAAATGACCTGAAAAAATTAAAGCAAATTAATCTTGAGATTATAAAATACTTTGACAAATTTTGTAGAGAGAATAACATCAACTATTGGATGGATGGTGGCACTCTATTAGGAGCTGTTAGACATAAAGGATTTATACCTTGGGATGATGATATTGATATTGGTATGTTAAGAAACGATTATAATAAATTTTTGGAAAAGTATAACGAAGAAAATGAATTTTTTGTTTTTCAAAGTTTAGAGAATGATTCCAATTATCCTCATGCATTTGGAAAATTTGGATTAAAAGGATCAGTTCTTTTAGAAAAAGATACGCCTTCAGAATTTAAACAAAAAATATCAATAGATATATTTCCTTTTGATAATGCACCTAATAATTTATTATCTAGAAAAATTCAAAAATTTTGTACAAAATACGTTAAAATATTAATTTATAAAAAAAGTGGATATAAATTTAGTTTTGAAAAAAAAGGAATTATAGGTTCTTTATTTGGACAATTGCTTCTTTTCTTCAGTAGGATTTTTAGTAAAAAGGTTTTAATTAAACTTCTTAATTATTCTTCTCAAAAATATAATGCAAAAAAAACAAATTTTGTTTTTTCAGTTGGAACAAATTACACTTATGAAGATAAGTTATTTCCGTATGAAGTTGTTTCTGAATTAACTGAATTACCATTCGAGAATATAATGTTATTTGGTCCAAAAGATTGGGATTTCTATTTAAAACAAATGCTCAACGACTATATGTCATTACCTCCAATTGAAAAACAAGTTACTCATCATGAATTTATTAAATTAGATTTTGGAGAAAATTTTGGGAAAATCTTGGAAAAGGTTGAAGAGGAGAATTATGAAGAAATTTATTCATAATGTTTTTTATCAAGGAATATATCAATTGGTGCTGGTTATTTTACCAGTAATAACAATTCCTATTGTTTCAAGGGCTCTCGGACCAGAAGGCTTAGGTTTATATAATTATATTAATTCTGTCATGAGCTATTTTTTATTGGTAGCTGGTTTTGGTATAGCAAATTATGGTGTTAGAGAAATAGCAAGAGTAAGAGATAATAAAATGAAGCTATCGAAGGTTTTCTTTGAACTGGAAATTTTTAATGGTTTAATTGGATTATTTATTTTATTAATATATTTATTTTTTTCATTTTTTATGGAAAATTCCAAATTATTTTTTATTCAGTCTTTAGTAATAATTGGTACTATTTTTGATATATCATGGTTTTTTAATGGCTTAGAGGAATTTAAGAGCATATCATTGAGTACTTTGTTTATTAAACTAATTAGTTTTTTTCTCATTTATCTATTTATTCAGGATGAAAAAGATTTGATCCTTTATTTTATAATTCAATCTGTATCTATTCTTTCTTCACAAATCATATTATGGTGTTTCTTGAGAAAAAGAATTGTTTTTGTAAAAGTCACTGTTCAAGGTTGTTTGTCTCATTTCAAGCCATCAATAAGTTATTTTATTTCAAAAATAGCTATTACTTTGTACACCAATATGAATAAAACCCTTTTAGGGTTGCTGGTAAGTATTAGTGCTGTTGGGTTTTATTCAAATGGATATTCTTTGATTTTTGTAATATCTAGTTTATTGGGAACGGTCGACATGGTTCTTTTACCTAAAATGAGTAATATGTTGATAAATGGTAAAGAAAAAGATATGGCAAATATTTTGTATAAATCACTACATATAGAAATGTTTCTATATGTAGGTTCTATGTTTGGTTTATTAACGATTTCTAGTAAATTGATACCATGGTTTTTTGGAAATGATTTTTTAGAAATGACGAATATTCTAAGGCTTTTTTCTCTTATTATATTAGTAAAACCTTTAGGTGTAGCAATACTAAGACAATATTTAATTCCATTAGATAAAATGAAAACTTATAACTATTCTGTAATTATTGGCGCAGTAGTTAATTGTGGATTTACTATTTGTACATATTCTCAATTAGGTGTTTATTCTGCTGTTATAGGGACGATATTAGCAGAATTTTTTGTAACATTTATAAGAATAATTGAATTGTATAAAGAGACTAGTTTTAGATTTGATAAAAAAATTATTTTTTCATATTTTTTTTCTGGCGGAATAATGTTTTTAGTAACATCATTACTAAGCAGAAACCTTTCCGCATCAATTTTTACAACTATTTCACAGATTATTATTGGTTTGTCAATTTATTTAATTGTTACATTTATTTTAAAAGTAAACCCATTTTTAAAGTTTATAATGAAAGGTTGATTTGACATATGGAAAATCTAAATTCAAGTAAAGAAAAGAAAATTATTGGATATACTACAGGTGTTTTTGATATGTTTCATATTGGTCATTTGAATATAATTAAACATGCAAAGAAAAATTGTGATTTTCTTATAGTAGGAGTCACAACTGATGACTTGGTAAGCTATAAAAATACAAAGGCAATTATACCTTTTGAGGAAAGGTTTCAAATTATCCAATCAATAGAATACGTTGATCTTGCAGTACCACAAGACAATATGGATAAAATGGTTGCTTGGGAAAAATATAAATTTGATAAAATGTTTGTTGGTAGTGATTGGAAAGGGACTGAAAAATGGAATTCATTAGAAGAATCTTTTAAAAAAGTGGGAACGGAGATTCAATATTTTCCTTATACTGAAGGAACATCGTCTTCAAAGTTAAAAACTGCTTTAGCAACACTTATAAATTTAGGAGCGCAAAATGGTTTTGATGAACCTTAATATAGTTTGTAAATATTGAATGAGCATAAATTTTATTAAATGTTTCTTTATAAGTCTTTTATATTGGTAATATATATATTATATATTAAACCTTTTATTCTTGATGGTTCTTTTTAACTATCAAGTAAAATTTACAGGTCGCAATTAAGAAATTATTTATATGGCATGCAATTTCACTTGAATATAGTTAAAACGACAAAAATTCTTTATTGTGTGTATTATTAAGGCAATCAATTTAATCTGAATTAATTGAGATTTCTACCAAAACGTTGAAAGGTTATCGACTTATACTTATGAAAAAAATAATCGATTTGTTTATTGTCTTCTTCTTTTTATGCAATATCTTTTTAGTAACTATTACGGGTCAATCAGTAGGAGTAAATTTATCATTTTTAATCTTACTTCTAATTATTGTCATTGGATTAATTCGAGAAATGAACGCTAATATAATTAGAATAAGTTTATTTATTTATTTGTTTGGTTATTTTTTTATGTTTTTAGCACCATTGATGCAATTAAATCATGGTAGATTTCCAAATCTAATTAATTTTGATAATACTCTTCTATTAAAAGGAAATACAATAATAATTATATTTTATCTTTTTTATTTAGTTTTTGATATTTTGCTCTCTAAGCGCAAAGAAAATAATAGTTTTAAAAAATTTCAATTAAGTTACTCAAGTAAAATTAGAGAGATATACTATATTATAGCAATATTATTTAGTTTAGTTTCTTTTGTGATGTTTAGATGGGAATATTTTGCCTCAAGAACAACCTACTCTGAATTAATTACCAATGGTTCATTGTTCTCTATTTTATTTAGTGGATCAAAAGGAATAGTGACAGCATCTTTTATAATGGAGATTGATCATTTCAAAAAAAATCGAAATAACATTATTAGACTTTTTATAGCTTCAGTACTTATGGTCTATAACGTAAATCCATTTAATGTTAGCCGATATTATATAAGCTATGTTTTAATATTATTATGTTTAGTTTTCTTTCAGAAGAAGATTAGAGTCAATTACATGATAATTCTTTTAATTGTCGGGTTGGTTTTTATATTTCCGTTACTGAATTTCTTTAGACACGGTTTTAATCAAATCAATTTTAATGATTTTTTCGATTTAGTTAAGACTCAATTTGTATCGCTCCATTTTGATAGTTATTCTCAGTTACTTGCTGATATAAAGTATATTGATTCCTTTGGTTATTCCTATGGTTTACAATTTTTATCTGTACTCTTATTTTTTGTTCCAAGAAGTATATTCCCAGGTAAATTTGAAGGATCTGGAGCTGTGATTGGGCAATTTTTAAATCAATATACGGACTTTTATTACATCGCTGCTGGTTTTTCCAATGTCTCAAATCCATTTATTGGAGAGATATTTTTAAATTTTGGAATTATTGGTATTTTAATAGCACCAATAATTCTAGTTTTATTTCTCAATTTTTTAAATAATAAGCATTACTTTATATATCTAATAATTTGCTCATATAGTATTTTTATCATGCGGGGAGATTTAATGTCATCTTTTGCATATTGTGTTGGTACAATAGTATTTTTAGCTTTAATACCCAAATTAAGAGTTGTATTTAATGATTAGCCACTAATTGAAGATGGGAAGAAAAGTTGAGCACTTGGAGAGTATCACCTACTATAAAAAGTCCTTGCATTTTAGCGTTAAACTTTAATTCTAAATCAATATTGTTTTTTATTTAAATTATATGATTTTTTTTGAATTTCCCTTTTATGTCAGTTTGTCAATAAGGACGTATGGAAAATTACAATTATGTAATAGAATTGTAACTAAACACAACTTTCCCGATTTGATATACTCAAAATCAGGTTATTGGTACTTAGATTATAGGTTATTTGCCAAATGATGTTTTTTTAGTCAAATCGATTAGGGAAAGTGTAAGCGTGCCTTAGGATAATATCTCGTGCAATGATTATCGTTCTTTAATAATTGAATTATCAAATAGATAAAGAGAAGTAAATCGTGAATCAAAAAAGAAATTGTACCGGATCAATTTTCAAGTACGCCGCAATAACCGCAAACTTACACAGAGCGCAAACTGGCTTGCCGAAACGAATTGAAAGATAAAGAGATGTTTATTTTTTATTTAATGAATATATATCTTTTGTTTAACTTGTTAAAAGACTTGAATGCCAGTGTTCATTGATACAATTGCATTAAACATATTTTTATTGGATGCGGAAAAAGATCTTACAAAAGGAATTGACGGACTAGCAGCTTTCATCATAAAAATGTGACCTTGATTTTTACGATGATCAAGCGCTTTTCCTATTTTGCTGTACAAAGAAAGACCGCTTTAGGTCTCTTTACTGGGATCTGGATGGATTTGTAGTAATGTAAAAAATGTTAGTAAGTACCTTCAGTGTTCGCGTTCAAAAAAAGAAGTCTTAGAATTAAATTCGTTCCTTTTGTAGCGATTGTTGATTGGACTTTCAACCGAAGAAAATTTAAGCTAAAAGAAACGAAAAAAATGCTATATGTTAGGACTTATGTCACAGCCCCTTGAATAAACGTGAATGGCTATATGATGAAGACTTTTGCAGGGCAATCTTCATCATATTAGAGTGCGGAAAAACGGTTGAAATTTATAATGTTAGCGCCCATGAAGAAATTGATAATCTTACTTTAGTTAAGAAGTTATGTCACTTATGCTCATATGATGAACGCATGATTGAATTCGTTGAAGATCGATTAGGTCATGATTATCGTTATGCCATGCAAACATCAAAGATAGAATCACTTGGCTGGAAACCAAAAACAAACCTAGAAAAAGGTTTAATTAAAACTGTAAAGTGGTACTCTGAAGACAAACGGTTGGAAAGTTGAAATAGCATATAAGATCATGACTTTCATTGGATAATCCTTCATGGCTTACATCTCAAACTTCCGCCAATCAAACAAATAAATCACCCCGATTGCTTTAAACGTCAAATAGACAAAATGACCATAATTATGGCCAATCAGATGTAACGCATCAGCGGAAGCTCCTTTATTCGACCAAAGAGTAAAACCTAATATAATGGCTAAGATCAACAGACCTTTTCCTAATGCAAAGACAATTGTTTTTGCAGGGAGGGGTCTTTTTTTTGTGAGGAAAAAGCCGAATAAAAGGACAAAGTTAACTAGTAACAAAAAGTGTGCAGCAGCTGTCCATAGGGTCATTGTTCCTGTAGGTGTTAAGAACTCGGTGAAAACGCAAGCGACGATTGCAGTCAAATTTAGCAAGTATAGAGGAAGGTGAAAGGTTGGTTTCTTTTCGTCACTCATTCTTTCTGGTTCGTCTGCTGCTTGTTCTGGTTTTAGCAGTGACTCTAAATCGATTTGGTAGAGATCACTTAATTTGATCAAGGTGTCGATGTCTGGGGTACTTCGGTTGTTTTCCCAATTTGAGATCGTTTGTCTAGTAACAAATAATTTTTCGGAAACTTCTTGTTGAGTGAGTCCTAATTTCAAGCGACTCTCTTTTATTTTTTCAGCTATAGTCATTTCAATGCTCCTTCTGACCTATCCTATCATAAAGCGGTTCAAAGAAACAATTGTAAAGCTCGAGTTAACGAAAAAATGCACAAGATATTTTCTTTGTTTACATAAGATTAAATTAAAATGAGTTTCCTTCAGATATTCCTAAAAAAATTTCTGGAATTACTCGATTTTTTTTCAGTGAATCCTTCACCTGTAATAAGTAACAATTGTCATATATGAACTGATAAATGTTCAAAGATGGCACATATTGAGAGTAGAAGATAGACTTGCTCGAATCATTCGAAAAAAGAAAGTCACGATTAAGTAAAAAATAATTTGCTTTTTTGAAAATGAAACCATTGATAAAACAAGGATGCAAAGAAGATTTGCGCTGATTTGCACTGGGTTTGCTTGAAGGTAAGGGTACTTGAATTATAAAATTCTGAAGAGGTGATGCAATGCGATGACAAGTGAATTAAGTATACAAACGATCAATGGTATTTCATGTGTCCTCATAAAAAATTTTTGATAGGAGTGGATGATACGCTAAATAAAAAATTGTTTGTAAATTAAAAATTAATAAATTATAATGATTTTTAGGCGTAAAAAAAGTTTGGATAAAAAGGTTTTAATTTTGAAAAAGAAGGTTAAGGTGAAAGTTTGTGAAAAAGAAGTTTAAATATATTCTATCTTTAGTAATCTTATTAAGTGCTGCGGTGGTAACGCCAGCATTTCAGGTAGTGGCGGAAAGCCAAGTGTTTTCAGAATCTCCGCAGGTGGATCAGGAAGAAGTGAAAACTGTACAATCTGATGATACGAATGCTTCTGCGGATGCTAGACAAGCTACCTCTCAAGTAGAAAATCATACGCTAACAACAACGACCTCATCGAGTGTGGATGTTAAGAACGAACAAACACAAGCAAGTAGTGACAGTAAAGAAGCCATCAGCGGATCAGAAAATAAAAAAGAATCTGTTGTAGGCACTGTAAATAATGTCCCTTCTTCTGTTGATCCGTCTTCTGCAAGAGCGGCCAATGCGCAACTGACGGTTCAAGTTTTAGATAGTAATTCAAACCAGCCAATCCAAGGCGCTTATTTCACATTGACTTCCTCGACATCTGGTGAAGTGACGTTGTTAGTCACGGACAGTTCAGGAAAGGTAACGATTCAGGTTCCTTCAGGAGGCTACTTTATTAAGCAAGTGGGTACAACGAATCAAAGATTGAACTACGCATTTACATCGATTGGAAATTCTATCAATTTGCAAGCAGGAGAAACCAAAACATTGGCACTTTATGAGCGTCAAATTGTAGGCGAGTATGCTTTTGGAGATAGCCCCGATACGATTCATATTCCTGTAAACAGTAACTTCGATTTCTCAACACAGGCATTAGGGATCGAGGCGTTTAAGTTAAATTTTAGCGGCAACATAGAAAAAAGTATTTCTGACTCACAGATCTTTCCGTACTACACAAATGTTGATCCGAGCAAACCGGGGACTTACTTAGCAATTTTTATGGCTAGACAAGCCTCATATAGTGTATATACAACACATGTAGTCAATGTCATTGTTGACCCGGAGCAGGTGGGAGAGGTAACTGTCAGATATCTTGATACTCAAGGGCAAGAAATCCATGAAACGAAGACTTTATCTGGTACCATTGGCGCTTCATATGATGCTAGTACGGATGAGTATAAGTTATCAATTGACGGTTACACCCTAGACGAAAGTCAATTGCCAAAAAACAGTAAAGGCGTATTTAGTGAAACAGCACAAACAATCACTTACATCTATAAAAAAAATCCGATACCAGCAGCGGATGTCACGATCGAGTATGTAGATAGAGAAGGCAACGAAATCCACGCTAGCCAAACGATCAGTGGAAACGTAGGCGACTCTTACGATGCCAGCACAGAAAAATACCAACTAACAATCGAAGACTACACTTTAGACGAAAGCCGGTTGCCAGAAAATCTTAAAGGTATATTTAGCGAAACAGCACAAACCGTCACCTATATCTACACAAAAAATCCCGTACCAGCAGCGGATGTCAAAGTGGAGTACGTGGATACAGAAGGCAACGAAATTCACGCTACCCAAACGATTAGCGGGAATGTTGGCGACTCTTACGATGCTAGTACAGATCAATATAAACTATCAATCGATGGCTATACACTAGATGAAAGCCAATTACCAGAAAACAGTAAGGGTGTGTTTGGAGAAACAGCGCAAACCGTTACCTATATTTACACAAAAAATCGACGGCTACATAGTAGACGAAAGTCGGCTGCCGCAAAATGCCAAAGGCACATTTGGTAAGGAAGAGGCAACTGTGACGTATGTTTATACAAAAGAAAACGTAGCAACGGCCGTTATTTCTGATAAAAAAGAAAAAGAACCAACGGCGACTGTTGTTTCGAAAAAAAGCGCTTCTGCACAAAGATTGCCGCAAACCGATGAACAGGGGACGTTGTTCCCGTTTGTAGTTGGTTTGTTCTTTATCGCCACGGCAAGCTGGCTTTATTTCAAAAAGCGTAAATAGTGATTAAGTAAGCCTTTGGAGAAAGGCGGTACTAACTATCAAAAAGGACAGCTAGGCTTCAGCTGTCCTTTTTGTTGCTTATTTACCTAAAAATGAAATGAATCCCAGAGAGTCATAGAGAAAATGGCAGATCCAGCTGACCCATACGCTATTGGATTTTTTCCAAACGTAGTTGAGTGCCAATCTGGCAGGCATCAAGGTGATCAATAATTGGGCTGGATGAAAGCCGTACGCTGGGATGTGCCATAAAGCGAATAGCACACTGCAAATGATGGATGACCAGGCAAATGAAAGGCCTCTTTTCTGCAACGCCAACAAGAGGTTGGTACTTAGCAATTCTTCTCCCATCAGCATAAACGGAACTTGCAAAAAGACCATTTGGACAGTGATGGTTTCGCTGATCGAGTTGGTTGTTGGTTGTCCAAAAATAGCGGCATAAACAAAGGAAAAGAACACGCCAGTCAAAATGACGAGAGGGACACCCCACAATAAAACGGTAAACCGAAAATGTTTGAACTGCTCCAAAAAGGTTGCTCGTAAGAGAAAATACCCTGCGCTAAATGCGAAGACCAGATTCCAGATGGTACCGACGATCGATAACACGGAATCGTTTAGTGGGGTATATGGAAGTAATTGATAGGTTAACCCAATGATTAAGGTAAGAACGAATAAATAAACTGCTGATTTGTGTTTCATTTTGAACACATCCTTCATAGTAATTGCCACATGCTGAATTATAAACAGAAAAAACATCAAAGTACAAAAAGATATCTCTCATTATTTTTAAACAAAAAGAAAAAGCAGTGAACACGATATCATACTTGGCAGAAGTGGTTTTCTTAAAAGCAGAATAAAGGATTTCTAAGAACAATTCCCAAAATTTGTGAACAAAAAGAGAAGTTTATAAGAATCTCTGTAACACTGTTGAAATATTATTACGCTTATGTTACATTTTGTTTACGTTATTATGTTTGAGGGAGAATGTTTATGAAGAAATCAAGCAATGATTCAAATAATTCACAACATAGAGAAGCGACTTCTGAAAAACAAGCACCTATTTCGAGGGTCGAATCACATCAAAAGCAAACAACGGGAACGACAAGACGCACGCCAACCGCCAATCGTCAAGTTTCTAAAAAGAAGCCAACTCATCGCAAATATCTCTTTTCATTGATGACGCTGCTGACAATCGTCATTATCGCCACTGGCGGCTATATCGCTTTTACTTTGAAGCAGCAAGAAGCATTGGCACGCGAAAAATATGAAGCTGCCGCGCAAAAGCTATTAGCATCCATCCAAGAAGAACAAGCCAAAGAGGGAATTCCCGCAAAACTTGAAACATTGTCTGATGGGGGCAAAAAAGAATTGATTTTCCGACCAAAAGAAGAAAGTGCCATCCCTGTAAAGGATGCAAGTCAGAAATTATCGACCATGGCGAACAAGCTATGCAAAAAGCACGCCGACAAAGAGACCGTTACGATCGCTCGGATTCAAGCACAAGCAGTTGCATCAAAAGTGTCAACCTATTCCTTAAAAGCGGACAGCTATGTTTGGAATCGGGAGACTGGGCGGTTTGAAGATGCGGATAGCGTGGTTGCCGATCCAATTTTTATTTCCGAGAAAACCGGCAATGAATTATCCTTGAAAGACTTGGTTCCAGATGAAGGCAGCTTGCTAGGAATCCAGCAAGTGATTCAACAAAAGCTTTTGGATCAAGCCAAAGAACCGACTAAAATCATTGATGCCGTCTTGGGGATGGACCGAATCACCTATGATTCAAAATTTACTTATGATCCTGAAAAAATAACGCTCCAGTTGCTGCAAAATCAAACAGGTGTATCCGAGATCACTTTGGCTTACAAAGAGATTGCGCCCTTTATTGATCCAGAGCTTGTCAATGCGGATCAATTGAAAGAGCAACAAGCGATGTTAGACGAAAACAAAAAATATGTTGCGTTGACTTTTGATGATGGACCAAATGATACTTCGACATTGGATCTCTTAAAAATCTTGAAAGATAATGATGTGAAGGCAACGTTCTTTGAATTGGGCCAGATGGTGGATCGATACCCTGAGGTCGCGAAAAAAGTCCATGAGGAAGGGCATGAAATTGCCAGTCACTCCTATTCTCATCCCCAATTAAATACGTTGTCGCCAGAGGAGGTCAAAGCGGAAATAACCAAAACGGACAAAGCCATCTATCAGGCGACAGGGGTCTTGCCTAAGAATTTGCGCCCGCCATATGGGGCGATCGATCAACAAAGCGCCCAAGCGGCAGGAAAATCGATCATTCAATGGAGTGTTGATACCGAGGATTGGAAGCTAAAAGATCCGAACAAGATTTTGAAGGTCGTCCAAAACAATGTTTACGATGGATCGATTATTTTGCTACATGATATTCATCCGAAATCTGTTCAAGCCGTACCGGGCATCATCAAAGCACTCAAAGCGCAAGGCTATGAATTTGTGACGGTCGATCAATTGCTCAATGGCAGCCAAAAACCAATGTATCAATACTTTGGTGCAACAGATGAACGCAGTGTTAGCTAATAGCTGAAAAAGGAAGTGATGGCAATCATCGCTTCCTTTTTTTTATTATTGACTTTAGTCAGTTTCGTTCGCGTAGCGTACGAAACTGACTAAAGTCAATAATAAAGAAAGCATTGCCGATCCAGCAAATGGAAGGCAATGCTTTTTGTCGTTTATTGTATCCATTGATTCGACGGGTAAGCCGATCAGCGGTTATGGTCGCACGATTGATCAAAAGGACAAAGAGAAGGTGAAAAAAAGCAGCATCAACGATGCCACTCCATGATGTTTTCGATTTCATTGGTATCAGAATCCACTTGTTCAGAAACGATGGTAAAGCCATGTTTGAGATAAAACGCAATAGCAGCTGTATTTTTTTGGTAGACGTTCAGAGTCAGCTTCTCGTGTTCTGCTTATACTTTTTGTAAAAGCTGCTTGCCAATGCCGTGGGCACGATAGTCTTTCAAAACGAAAATACCAGCGATATACTCATCCAACATCCCGATGAAGCCGACAGGCTGATCATCCACCGAATAGGTGTAGATAAGGGCATCAGCAAAGGCTTTTTTCACAAAGTCATAGTTATCTTGCCAATGGGCAGCTGAGATAAAGTCATGGGCATCCAAATTGCTTTGCAGCCAAATCTGGGTGATAGTTTCTAATTCAGAATCGGTAAATGTGGTCACTTGTTGTATCATGAGAACCTCCGTTTTTTAATCCAGTATAGCATAGGTTCACTGCTGATTACTGCAAATCGCGGCATTTTCATAGGCAATCGGACAGGAGATGAACCGATTGATAAGTAACGAAGGTTAAATGGCGAAGAAAAGCAATCTTTTTCGTTGAAATATTCTAACAACTTTGTTTCAGCTAGATGTCAATTTCTTGCAGCCAGATGTTATTTGTGTGAAAACAGCCCCAAGAGTGAAATCTTTCGGTATGCTAGAGAAAGCGATATGACACATCTAGTTAAGGAGAAAAAATGAAAAAGACACTTTTGGTTGCAAGTTCACTTGTTTTGCTGACGCTGCCTGTCGTGACGGTATCCGCAGACAGCTTTGATCAGAAGATCCAGCAGCAAAATGAAAAAATCAATGACATAAAAAATGAATCCACCTCATTAGAATCACTGAAACGATCAACAGAGGCAGAGATTCAATCGATTGAAGGAGAAATCCAAGCAATCCTACAAAAGAAAACGACGACGGAAGAAGAAGTCAATGCCTTGGCACAAGAAATCCAAGTCCTTGAAGAGAAAATCATCAAGCGCACAGAAGTACTGGCGAATCAAGCGCGTGACATTCAAACGTCGGAACCTTCCAATCGTTTGTTCCAAAAAATCGTTGATGCGGAGTCTATCGGAGAAGCTATTCAACGGGCGATCGCTTCAGTAACGATCATGAATGCCAGCAATAGCATTGTCGAACAACAGCAAGAAGATATTGCAACAAGCCAGAAATTGGAAAAAGAGTTGCAGGAACAATTGGTTGCAATCGAAGAGCAGTCAAACGCATTGCAAGGAAAACAAGCGGAATTAGCTGATGTCAAGTTGAATCAAGAAGTTGCACTAGCCGACCTTGCCTTGGCGTTGAACACCGAAGAAGAGAAAAAAGACCAATTGGAAGCAGACAAAGCAGAAGCACAACGGCAAAAAGAAGCAGCATTGAAGCAACTGGCTGAGCAAGAAGCACAAGAAGCAAAAGCGCGCAAAGAAGCAGAAGAAGCAGCAAAACGTCAGCAAGCAGCAGAAGCCAAGTCAGCTGAAACCGCCGAAAGTCCTGCCGTTCAACAAGCAGCAGTGGCAGCAGCCCAGCCGAAGACGGAAGCCGCAGTGGCGCCAGAAACATCGGTGTCGTCAGAAAAAACTGCAGCTACGCCTGCACCTGTGCAGCAAGCAGCTGAGCCAAAGGAACAAGCAAGTACAGGTGGATGGCAAATGCCAGTCGATTCGGTTCATATTTCGAGTCGTTTTGGGTATCGAACAGATCCAACAGGTGCATCAGGAAATCAACATAATGGCATCGACTTTACTGGGGGGACAGGAACGCCGATCTATGCGATCCAAGCAGGCGAAGTCGTTGAAGCGGGCTATGGTCCGTCAACTGGTAACTATGTGATCATCAAACATGCCAATGGCGTTTACAGCTACTACATGCACTTTAGTACGCTGCCAGCTGTTTCGGTCGGACAAAGCGTCTCAGCTAGACAATATGTTGGCGGTATGGGAACGACTGGGAATTCAACTGGCGTCCATCTACATTTAGGGATGTCAACAAGCTTATGGTCAGGATTCTTTGATCCGGCGCCAGAATTAGGCTTATAATAGTCAGAAAAACCGCAGAAGCGAACAGGCTTCTGCGGTTTTTTGGTTGCTCTTCTTTTACAAAGTCTCGATTGGCTCAGCGCCAAAAACGGGTCATCTCCGCTTTGTCTTTCAGGTTGAAAGCGATCATGTCCTCAATCAATGCTTGATCGATCGGCTCAGTCCACTTGATGCGAAAAATGTTATCCGTATGGCTGTAACCGGCGTTTTCAATGGCATCGGCAAACTGTTCAAGACACTTGGTTTCAGGGGAGACAGAAAAATGCGGTTTTGAAACGCTGAAACCGATAATAAAGGTCTCATGGGCGGTGAACATCGGCTGATTCCACTTGATGACTGGAACGAGGTCAGGAAATTTCTTGGTAATAGCGGCAAATAAGGCACGCAGTTTTTCTTGCTTTACTGGATCTTCAATGCTGGTTAAGTAAGTTTCTAATACATCCATTGGGAGGATCTCCTTTCGTTTTAAGGAACGAGTACAGGGAATGTCGATCACTAAAAATAACGCGTGCTCGAAATCAAACATTTTGTTACTTAGAGTGTACTGTAAAGTTAGCAAGTTTACAAACCTGTTGCCTTGTTTGGGGGATAAAGCCTTCAGGAACAAACACTGTTTGCAAAAACGAATGCTAAAAATAACTTTTTTCTACTCGAACAAAAGCCAAGAGTCAGGAACATTCCCTCGTTATCCTGCAAGGTTCCTTGCGATTCACTTAACTTTTCAGAAATAACGAATGAAAAGGCAGATTATTTTCAGAGAACACTTTCTAAAAGAAATCGGTTGCATTCAACAAGAATTCTGCTAGAATATAACTTGTTCGAACAAGTTGTTGAGCGAAAGCAAAACGAAAGGAGGAGGACTTGTGACCAAAAGGAAACCGGTAACCCAAGCAGCCAAGAAAGAATATGCAAACAAAAGTATGCGGTTTAATCGTTTTTTACTTTTTCGTTATATGACTGCGATCTTTTTCTTTGTCAATCTTTATTGGGCCCTATTGAGTCTGTCTCAATGGACATGGGCTGGTTTGATTCCCATTGCCTTATTGATCGTTGATGGACTTATACTTATTGAACAAACTCAAAAATATTGGCAGCAATCGAATCGTTTACTGGTGACAAAGATCGGTTATTGGCTCCAATTCGGCGTCAATCTCATTGCAATTTTTGGTATTTTGATCGGGCAGCAAGCAACGTTGATTCCTTTTATGAATCAATCGGGTAGAGGGATCTTACTTGCCTTGTTTTCTGTCGGCATGATGGCGTGTTTGTTCATTCAGCGTAAAGCGTGGATGATCGAGCATGACCGCGACAAATATTTCACGTATTTGACTACATTTGAAACTCAAGGAGGAACAGTCAATGGATTCAGAAAATAACAAAATGTTTGCCTTCTTGGACCGCTACTTAATGGGTCCAATGGGGAAAATCTCACAATTACGGATCGTTCGTGGGGTCATGGCAGCCGGGATGGCGTCGATTCCTTTCACTATCGTAGGATCAATGTTCTTGATCATCAGCGTTTTGCCACAAAGTTTTCCTGTATTAGAGGGTATTTGGAGTGCGTCATTCGATAAAATCCAAAATCTTTACATGTTAGGTAATACCGCAACAATGGGGATTTTAGCACTTTACTTCTGTGTCGTGTTTGGTTACGAGTACACGAAAATCCAAGCGCAAGAAGAGAAAATCGTTCTTAGCCCAGTCAATGGAGCATTACTTTCTATGATGGCGTTCTTTATGTGCTTGCCACAATTAGTTTTTGAAGGCGGTATGGCAACACTAGTCAATGTGATTTCTGATGACCAAAAAATCATCGATGGCTGGGAAATGGCTGGCGGCGTTACTCGTTTAGGAACAACTGGGATCTTTACAGCGATTATCATGGCGATCATTGCCGTAAAAATTTATGCGTTCTGTGTGAAACGCAATATTGTCATTAAAATGCCTGACACAGTGCCAACAGGAGTATCTTCCTCTTTTACGGCATTGATTCCAACGGCACTGACTTCATTAGCTGTGATCGTTATCAATGGTGCATTAGTCGCAATGGGCACAGATATTTTCAAAGTCATTGCGATTCCGTTTAGTTTCGTGACGCAATTGACCAGTACCTGGATCGGACTGATTGTTATCTACTTCTTCATGCATGCACTATGGATCGTCGGTATTCATGGGGCAACGATCGTGACCTCATTCTTGACGCCAATCGTGTTGTCAAATATGGTGGAAAACCAAAATGGTGCCAACATTGCCTTTGCGGGTGAATTTAACAACAGTTTTGTTACGATCGGTGGTTCAGGAGCGACGTTAGGAATGGTGATTTTCATCGCCTTCTTTGCAAAATCAGCGCAGTTAAGTGCTTTAGGAAAAGCAGCGATCGTGCCATCCTTCTTCAATATCAATGAACCGATTTTATTCGGGATGCCAGTGGTATACAACCCGTACACAGCGATCCCATTCTTCTTAGCACCAATGGCTTCAATGTCCGTTGCTTATTTTGGCATCAACTTAGGCTTTGTTAACCCACCGATTGCTCAAGTAGCGTGGCCGACCCCAATTGGATTATCTGGCTTTATTGGTTCAGGTGGTGACTGGCGTGCCTTTGTCTTAGCAATCATCTGTGCAGTCGTTGCTTTCTTGATTTGGTTCCCATTCATCAAAATGTATGATGGCAAATTATACAAGGACGAACAAGCAAACGCAACGAAGGCATAATCAATCTGTTTTTTTGATAAGCCGGCTATGAAAAATAGCTGGCTTTTTTTACGCCAAAGATGATAATAGTAGTAGAGAATCCGAAGGAAAGGAGTAGGCAAATGACGAAACTCAGTATTGAAGACTTAGCAGCGGAATTGATCAGAAAGATCGAAGCGGGTGACATAGGAAATGAGCAGGGGAAGATGCCTAGTGAACGAGAGCTTTTGGCGATTTATCCAGTTTCTCGTTATACGTTACGTCAAGCCCTCAATAAATTGAGCAAGATGGGCTGGATCTACCAGATGCAAGGCCGCGGCTCGTATATTCGCTTTCAAAACAACCAAAAACCGGCCATTGAACAAGGTGATCTTGGCTTCAATGAAGACTTGACACGGGGCGAGAAAAACATTCGAACGGTCAAAGCCTCAAAGCGGCTGGTCAAAGTATCAGAGGCGCTGTTTCTTCCAAGTCAAAAACAATTTGCGAAAGATCAACACTTTATCGAAGTCCAACGTTTTCGCACATTAGATGACAAACCCTATTTGATTGAACGTTCCTATTATATACCTGAAATCGTGGGGGAGATCTCCGAAACAATGATGGAGGGGTCGATGTTCCAAGCTTTGGCAGAAGAAAAACAACTGACAGCCGCCTTCATCGACAAGTTCATCCAAAGCAAACCGCTATCACAGGAACAAGCAGCGTTTTTTCATCTAGAAGAAGGCATGCCCGCACTGATTGTAAGGGATGATAGTTACTTAAAAAATGGCGAACTATTGGCATTTTCGATGATTCATTATGATTATCGGATGGCAACCTTGTATATGCACAAAAAGATAATACTTTAAGTTATTAACAATGCAAATCGACTAAAAACGATGGCAAGCATGGTCTTTGTTCCCCTCGTTTTTTCGTGCTAGACTAAAATTATCAGCAGCTTTTAGCAACTGGCAGCTAAACGTTGAGAATTTAGGGTCTAAAACGAGGAAAAGAAAGGACGTGCCGCAATGGCAACAACAGCCAAAGAAACCAAAGTACATGATGTATTTGAATCGATCGCTTCCCGTTATGATCGAATGAACGGTATTATCTCCTTTCAGCTGCACAAACGGTGGCGCAAGGATACCATGAAACGAATGGCAGTACCGATGGGTGCGGAGATATTAGATTTATGCTGCGGTACCGGGGATTGGGCGTTTGCATTGAATGAAGCGGTCGGTCCGACGGGGCAAGTGACCGGCGTTGATTTTAGCGAAGAAATGTTAACGGTTGCCAAAGAAAAGGCCCAGAAAAAGCAACAAACGCAGATCCAGTGGCAGACTGGCAATGCGATGGCATTAAGCTTTCCAGACGAGCACTTTGATTATGTGACGATCGGGTTCGGGTTGAGAAATGTCGCGGATCGCCAACAAGTCTTGGCAGAGATCCATCGGGTGCTGCGCCCAGGCGGGAAAATCGTTTGTCTCGAAACATCACAGCCCACACTGATCGGCTGGCGGCAACTGTTTACTTTTTATTTTCACCATGTCATGCCGTTATTTGGCAAACTGTTCGCCAAAAGCTATCAAGAATATTCCTGGCTGCAGGAGTCCGCACGGGATTTTCCTGACAAGCAGGCATTGAAACGAGAATTTCAGGCAGCTGGCTTTGATGTGTTGCAAGTCAAAAGCTATGCAGGAGGTGCGGCGGCGATGCATCTAGGGGTCAAACCTTAAGATTACTTTCCTTTGTCCGAGAAAAAACGAGAAAATGAAAGAGACCATCATGCCCTTTATGGCTTGATGGTCTCTTTGCGTTGAGCAATTCAGAGAGTGATTGTTATTTTTTCTTTGGATTTAAAACAATGTTGGTGTATAACCCAATAGTCACCACGTAATAAATGGCGTAGAGGGCGATAAAGATACCAAAAGGTAGCCATAGGTCATGGTACGGATCGATCATCAAGGTGGTGAACATTTTTAGACCGAACAAGACATGGATCATTCCTAAGATACCGGGAACTAGGAAGAGCACGCCGATCTCTTTGCGGATCGAGCTTTTCAGTAAACGCGTGCGGGTACCGATTTTTTTCAACATCGTGTAACGTTGAATGTCGCTGTTTGCCCCTGAAAGAATTTTGAACATCAGGCAGCTAGCTAACATCGTCAAGAAGGCGATACCCAGGAAGAAGCCCATAAATTCAAAACCAGAGAACATCCCGTTATAGCTGTCGTAGGCGAAGACCCGTTGTGAGAAATTCATATCGGCGGTTTCTGAAGAATTTGCGTCTTGATTTGCTTGCGCCAAATCACGCAGCCCATCGTAGCTTGCTTGGAAGTCTTTGACTTGTACCATTCGCAAGCTGGTTTCCGGTGCATTGACCGCACCAAGAGCGGTTTGATCGACGACTTGGATCTCCTTACCTCGTTGTTCTGGTAAGAGGTAGCTACGCAATTGGTCTTGGGCGGTCACATCAGAAGCTAATTGATCGCCAGTCAGCTTGTTGTAAGTGACATCGACACTCAACTGATTCATACTGGAGCTGAGCAAGTTGTTTTCGTTGAATTGTTCCTTCACGTAATAAATGGTGTCATCCGTTTCTTTCATGCTGTAGGTCACATCAAGGGTCGGGTTTAACGCATTGACTTTTTCGTCAGAGGCGTTTTGGGCATTGTTCAAATACAAGTCATAAGGGGCAACAGTTTTTGCCAAGATAGGGATCTCGTTTTTAAAGCCAAGACCAACCGTCAAGGCACCTAATGCTAGAGCAAAAAGCATCGCCACCATCGAAAGCATCTGGGTATACTCACGAATCCGAAAGCTTAATTGCGACAAGGTGAAATTGTTTAACTTTTTCAATGCGATCGTATCGTTCTTCTTTAATAGGGATAAAAGAGCGATGATCACCGAACGAAAGACTAGGTATGTGCCAAGAACGATCGTGACAAGGGCGATGCCGATCCCGATCAATTGGAAGGTCTTCAAATCGCTCATCATATAATAGCCGATGGCTAAGGAACAAAGACCTAAAATGGTTTGCAAGAAGAGCAAGAATGGCCGTTGTTTGACTTGTGCCGGCGTGCTTGTTTCTCGTAATAATGCTAAAATCGATTTTTTGGCAATTGCCCGTGCATTGAAGATGGCAGCAATCAAGAAGAGAACCGAGAAGAAGACGACGGTTACGATCAATGCCTCTGGACTAAATGCTGCATAATGGGTGATCTGCAAGTTTAATTGATTGACTAGCAAAGTATTGACACCACTTGCTAAGCCGATCCCTAAGATAGAGCCGACGGCGGTGGCAACGATACCTACCATAAAGGTTTCGATAAAAATCATTTGGGCGATCTTTCGTCCTTTGGCTCCTAACATCATAAACATGGCATAATCCTTTTGGCGCATCGCCATCAAGAAAGAATTGGCATATAAGATGTAGGCAAAGGTAATGATCCCTAAGAGGACCGAGCCAAAACGAAAGACGAAGACCACCATACTGATGATCGAGTTGCTTTTTAAAAAGGCTTCATTGCTCGCCATTGATTCGAACATATAAAAGATGGCTGAAGCCATGACTAAACCAGAAAAGAGGACGATATAATCCTTCAACCGAGCTTTGATCCCGGTAAGTGATAGTTTCCAAAGCATGTGTTCTTCCTCCTTATTGTTCCAAGTTTCCTAGAATGACAAGGATCTGGCGGTAAAACGCTTCACGGCTTTGATCCTCACGTTTGACTTCTTGATGGATCTTTCCGTCCTTGATAAATAAAATACGTTGGCAATAGCTGGCAGAAAGGGGATCATGAGTGACCAATAAAATCGATACTTGGTCATTGGTATTCAAGTCGTCCATCATATTCAATAAGTCTTTCGCACTTTTTGAATCCAAGGCACCTGTGGGTTCATCCGCAAAAAGGATCGTTGGTTCCGTGATCAAGGCTCGAGCGGCTGCCACCCGTTGCTTTTGTCCACCAGAGATCGCTGCTGGATATTTGTCGAGAATATGTGTGATGGACAAGCGTTCTGCGACTTGTTTGATCCGTTGTTGGATGATCTTTGGTTTGACTCCTTGTAAAGACAACGGCACAGCGATGTTTTCTGAAGCCGTTAAGTTTTCTAATAGATTGAAGTCTTGGAAAATAAAGCCGATTTCACGGCTGCGGAAATCCGCCAAGGCATCGCCTTTTAGTTTGGTGATATCGCTATTGTTGATGCGAATGGCACCTTTTGTCGGATGATCCAACGTTGAAAGAATGTTTAGTAGGGTGGATTTCCCTGAGCCTGAAGCCCCCATGATCCCAATGAATTCGCCTTTTTCAATATCAAAGCTGATACCTTTTAAGGCTTCGGTTTGTTTTTCGTTGGCTTTTCCGTATACTTTGGTCAGTTCATTTGCTTGAATAATTTTTTCCATCGTTGCGTTCCGCTCCTTTTAATTGGGTTAATGCTTTGGCTGGGATGTCTTTTTCTTTGACCTCTTCATAGCCAGTTACCCCTTTTTTTTCGTTCCAAGTAAGCTTCAAATAGGCTTCTTTACGCAATGGTCGTTCTTGGAAACCGTTGAAATCAAGGGTTTTGTTTTTGCCGTTCTCATCATACCCTGGCAATTCGTAATGGTATTGCGTATAGACATTCCCATTGTCATCCTTAGAAGTCGTCTTTTCACCATCTGTGGTGATTTGGACATAGTAGCTGTCGCCGCCCATGATGACGGTTTGTGCGACTTGCAATGCGCCGAACCCTATGAGAAGGAGCGCTGCAAGTCCAATCAGAAGTTTTTTCATCTATCGGTCACCTCGTTTTTTATTATGATGAAAGTATAACGCTGGTTTTCTGAAAAGTAGTGTGAAAAATCTATCAATAAACTTTCATTTTTGTCACGACAAACGAACAAAAAACGTTTCTAAAGGGTGAAGGTCACCGCTTAGAAACGTTTTTTGCGTAGGGCTTTTCAGTTGTATTTTTTGCGATACAATTCAACGATCAATTGCTCATCCTCGTACATAATGGCGGCTTCGTCGATCATTAATCCTAATAGATAGTAATCTTTTTCTTCATGGATCGTTTGATGACCGCCTAAAAGCTCCACATAATAATTTTCTAACGTGCTATCTCTTGGTGTGTTGAGCATGTCGATAAAATGTTCTAAATCAGAGGGTTGCTCTGGAAATTGACCTTGCACAACTGCTTTAAACCCCTCTGCTTCAAAGGCCATCTCACTTATTATCTTTTGACAGTCATGGGACAAAAAGTAGGTGACCACTTCATCGACGATTCGCCGTGCCCGTTCTTTTTCAATCATTTTCTTCTCCGCCTTCTGATTTGCTGGTATTCATCTAACAATGGTACCATTGCTGCCGCGACAAATCCACTGGAAAAGCCATTATTGTATAAGTTCAATCCTCCATGTAAATAGGTGATATTTGTGACCAAGGCTGCATGGACTACCCCAGCGATTACGCCAGCAATCGGACCATAGTACCCACTGATGGGGGCTAAACTGGTGCCGAAGATCGCTGTCAGCAATAAGCTGAAGGTCGATACGTCAGAGGTCAAACCGACCTTGGTTGCTAAAACTACCCCTATCATGACAGGCAAACTATTTCTCCAGTGATTCCCGAATGCACTGAAGCCTATCACGGTCAATATTGCGCCTAAAAGGGGACCAGATAGTTCCCCTTGTAAGAAGACAAAGAACAGCATCAACATCCCCATCATCGCCATGTTCATCATCGTGACCCCAAGGGAAAAAATCGTGACATAGTCCGTCATTAATTTCCCTGACGTTTGAAAAAGCTCAGGCAAGCCTTTGAGGGATCGCTGATTTAGAAGATATCCGATAAGAAACATAGCAAGACAAAGAATGAGCAAGAACCCAGTCAGGTAATAGTGATACTCCGTCGTCAATTGTTTGTTTGAATAGACTTCTAAGTCGAACAGGCGTAAAAAACTCGTGAAAAACATAGTGATGATGCCAGCAGCAAATCCGATATTATACAAAGAAAAACCTTGGTGGAATTGTAAAAATTGAGCTGCTAGAGGAGGGAGCGCCAAACCGATCAATAGACCGATGCCATAACCAAAAGCGATCCCGACGGGTAAAGGCAACCCTAAACCGAATGCTAAGTAACTGATAACCGGCGAGGCGGCACTGCCAAATAAGGCAACCAGTGAATATTGTGTAGCGGGGCGTTGCTGTATGTAAGAGTATAAATAGACACCAAGTGGAATGGGAATCGAGTTAAAAATGTTTTTTCCAAAAAAAGAAAAGCCAGATATGGTAAAAAAAGCAGCGATCATTGGTCCACTAATAATCGTTCCTTGCTTTTTCGCAAGGAGGATACTGATCAATGTCAATAAGCCACTGTTTAAAAAGGCGCTTCCAAGATTGCCGATCGCAAAATAATCAGAAATCAAATTGCTGGGGGCATTTAAGATTGCCAGCGAGCCTTGCCACAAAGCTTGAGGAGGGGAAGCAACCAAGCCAATGAGGATCAAGACGATGCTATACGCCAAAAGCAAGCGCTGGGTTAAGAGCTGTGAGATAGGTGCAAAGGGTTTCGATTTTGTTTGTAAGAAAACTCGTTTATCTGCCATAGTTTCATTGAACGCTCCTTTTTTTCATAGTATCACACCTTTTAGCGACAAAAAAGTATTTTTTGACAGTTTTAAGTAGCGGGAGAACATGAGAAATGAGAACCAAAAAAGGGAGAAAAAGAAAAATTTAAGAAAATACGAATAAAATAACGGCGATGTATCAAGGAGAATCGCCCTTTTTTCAATAATTTCATCAATCGGTGAAATTATTGACAGAAAGAATTTTACGAAAATTGTTATAATTTAGTTAATCTCGTTCAGATTTTCTAATAAAAAAGCCATTTTAAGATAAAAAAACTGTTTGCTTGGTTTTTTTATTCGAAGATCGAGTGATCACTGAATCACGAGGAAGGGATTTAAATAAGGAGGAAGAGTATGAAGAAAACGAAGTTTGGCATGATTACTTTATTGGCAGCGCTTGTTTTAGGGGCTTGCGGACAAAGTAACGAAGGTGGAACAGGTTCGACTGATACACAAGAATCATCAACTGAGGCAGCTGGATTTGATATCAATGATTTGCAGCTTGCAGTTGAAAATAACGATGAAGTGATCGATGGGGGCGTCTTAGATGTTGCGGTAGTAACAGATACGCAATTCCAAGGGTTGTTTCAATGGGAGTTTTATCAAGATGCTTATGACCGTGACTTCATGTTACCAAGCCATGAATATTTGTTCCTACAAGATGAAGATTTCCGAATTGTGAATGGTGGACCAGCTGATTTAGAATTAGATGTCGATAACAACAAAGCAACGATCACTTTGCGTGAAGACTTGAAATGGTCTGACGGGGTCGATGTAACGGCTGAAGACGTGATCTTCTCTTATGAAGTCATCGGACATCAAGACTATGATGGCGTTCGTTACAACAATGATTTTACGAATATCGTTGGTATGGAAGAATACCACAGCGGCGAAGCTGATACGATCTCAGGGATCACAGCAGTCAGCGATAAAGTCGTTGAAATCGAGTTTAAAGAAATGCATCCAGGTATGCAGCAATCCGGTGGAGCGATCTGGAACTCTGCACTAGCGAAACATGCCTTTGAAGGCATTGAAGTGGCAGATATGCCTTCAAGTGATCCCGTTCGAACCAATCCAATCGGTTTTGGTCCATACAAAATGAGTAATATCGTACCAGGTGAGACGGTGGAATATGTACCGAATGAACATTACTATGGCGATACACCAAACTTAGAAAAAATCGTGATGCGTAACGTCCCTTCGGCTTCAATCAATGAAGCGTTAAACGCGAAGCAATACGATTTAGTCTTAAAAATGCCAACAGATACCTTTGATACGTATCAAAACATGGATGGCTACCAAATGTTAGGTCGTCCAGAACAGTCTTACACGTATCTTGGCTTTAATTTAGGTTCATGGAATGATGAAACAAACAGTGTTGATTTTGATCCAAATGCAAAAATGGCGAACAAAGCATTGCGTCAAGCAATGGGCTATGCCATTGACAATGATGCGATCGGTGAGCGTTTCTACCACGGCTTGCGTTCAAATGCTTCAACATTGATCCCACCTGTTTATGGTACGTTGCACAATAGCGATGCCGAAGGATACCATTTAGATATGGAGAAAGCAAACCAACTTCTAGATGACGCTGGCTTTATCGACGTGGATGGCGACGGCTTCCGGGAAGATCCAGATGGCAACAAATTGACCATCAACTTTGCGTCAATGTCTGGTGGGGAAGTTGCCCAACCATTGGCGGATTACTATGTTCAACAATGGCAAGAAATCGGTTTAGATGTTCAATATTCAACAGGTCGTTTGATCGATTTCCAAGCCTTCTATGACAAGCTGAAAAACGATGATCCAGATATCGATGTCTTCCAAGCTGCTTGGTCTACTGGTTCAGATCCATCACCAACCAGCTTATGGGGACCAAATTCAGCATTTAACTACACTCGTTTTGAATCAGATGAAAATACTGAATTGTTAGCTGCGATCGATTCAATCGATTCCTTTGATGAAGCAACACGGAAGGCTGCTTTTGATGCATGGCAAGAATATGCGATTGAAGAAGCTTTTGCGATCCCAACGTTGTATCGGAATCAAATCTTACCGGTCTCTGATCGTGTCGCAAACTTTACCTGGGCATTTGACGCCGATCATAATCCATGGGCAACCATCGGTGTGACTTCAGAATCTCGTTAATCGGTTAGTAAATTGCACAAATGAATCGGCAGCAGCATGCTCGTTGCTTTTGCCAAACAAAACCAGTTAGGATTAAAACCTAACTGGTTTTTTCTTGGTCCATGCAGAAGGAAGAAGCAAGTCGAATGTTGAACCCTTCATTTCGAGCGGCTGTTTCGTGGGCGGGTTGGAGTGACATTGACGAAAAAGCTGAGCTCCGTTGGAAGATCAGCTTTTTTTGTTAGATAACATTACATAAATGCCCATTTAATAAGCGGCTAAATCGCACGATTGGTAACAGCAGCAAGCAACTGTTGGAGATCGTCTTTATGGTTCTGGTAACCGGCTTGTTCAATAACGACTAAGGTGTTTTTTAGAATCTCTTTGTTCAACTGAGCGGATTGCAAATACGAGTATATTTCCTGATACAGTACTTGATGGATTTTTAAATAAAAATAGAGGGGTGTATTGGGGAGCGGTTCAGACAAGAGCAGAAACTTGTTAAGCAGATAGGCATCTTTATTTTCACTGGCGAAGGCACAGCCGTTTAAGATCACGACACTTAACAGATTTGCATAAAATGGATCATTGGCGTAGTGAAGGATTTTTTTGATCCCATGATCTAAGTAATAACTGATCGTTTCTTGGTCAAAAATAAATAACAAATTTGAGAATAAATTTAACTCAAAGCGCCCCCAGGTTTCGATATCAAACAAGTATTGCTTTACCAGTTCGACTTCTTGGGTGTAAGCTCCTTGATTCATCAGAAATGATTCACGGTTGAGCAGCAGCAATCCTTGGACATACAAAGAATAATAGAAAAAATTTTGTGTCTCAAAGTAGCGTTTTTCCAGGTTAGTCAAGTAGTCGAGAGTCAGTGTTCGCTCATAGTAACGGGTATAGAAATCTTGCACCAGCTGACGTTTCTGATCCGTGGCTTCGCTGTCGATCAACAGACTGAACTCATGAACCGTAATATTCATTTTGTCTAAGTAGTCAAACAGGGTTTGTGAAGAGAGGTTTGTTTTACGATTTTCGAATGAAGAAAGGGTGGTGCGTGAGGAAATACCTTCGGCAAGCTTGGCTTGCGAGATTTTGCGATCTGTGCGCAGTTTTTTGATTAAAGAGCCTTGCTGTTTCATGGGGGACCTCCTTAATTGTGACGCATTTCTGAACAATGTGATTTTAATAACATGTTATCAAATATAATAAGGTATAGCAAATAATAAAGGAGGTAGTTTTTCATGGAATTTGAACCATTCGGCCCTTGGGAAATCAACCCATTTAAAAACTAGTACTGCCTTTTCTGCGAAACCTTATTGTTGACCTTTCAATGATAAGTCTTGTGACTGTTTTCTTTATGATAGGAACAGCATTTTCCTCGCTCTCTGCGGTTTTTATCGCAGGATCGAGTAACATCTTGAAGAATCGAAAGGTTATTTGATTGCTTCCCCCTCTCAAAGACACCTTTTCGTTTGTGGAAGTCATGAAGCGCATGAATCGCTAAAAGCGGTCAGTCACATTGAATGTCTGTCATGCACCAGACCTTCCCCAATTCTTTGTGATTGATCGTTTTTTGTAAAGCATCATCCTTCTAGCTATGACCGTAATGTACGAAGATTACGGTTTTTTTGTGTTGTGTGCTGTTGGATAAAAAATGCCCAAGCTGTTACAGAGGATTTATACAGAAAAACCCCTCACTATCAGTAAGAAAACTACGAGCAAATCAGAGTGAAACGAAGCCAAAAACGAAAAAAGAAAAACGTTTGCAAAAAAAGTGTTGACATTTTTTCTCAGAATGAGTACTATTATCTCAACGGAACATGAGAGTGTTCTCATTACTGGATTCGTTACTGTTCGGCAGGCAAGACCAGAGGAAAAAAGTGCGTTGATTACCCAAAGTTTCTTGGGTTGTACACTTTTTTGCTTTGGTCTTCTTTTTTTGCTCCATTATTTCTATTCGCTAAAAAAGAACCGGTTCCAAGGTAAGATCCAGTCATTGATCAGCAAAGGAGGGGAGAAGTAAAACGCAATGAACTGCCAGCTAGGTTTGACGATAGCCTGCAGCACTGTCTGGAGCAGTCAATCACCTCGTCACTTAACGGCACGTCAGAGAAAGAAAAAAATACAAGACCTTCTGCATAGACGTCAAAGGATGCAACGTTTTTTATGGGCTATGCTGATCAAGGAGGATCGTTCGTGAAGATTATCAAGAGGATCAACAACAATGTTGTACTTTCAAAAGAAGATGAAGTTGAAGTGATCCTAATGGGAAAAGGGATCGGCTTTCAAACGAAACCGGGTGACCCGATTCCAGCTGAGCGAATCGAAAAAAAATACTATCCAGAAGATGATTTGACAGTGGAACATATGTCGAAAGTCATGACGAAGGCGGACGAAAAACAAATGGCCGTCATTTATGAAATCGTGCGTCTTTTTCGGGATAGTGTTGGAACCGATTTCAATCCAAATGTTTATTTCACACTGATGGATCATATCTTGTTTGCCATCAGTCGTCAAAAGCAAGAAATTGTTTTGACCAATCCCATGCATTGGGAAATCAAGAAAATCTATGCCAAGGAATATGCGGTCAGTGTCCAAGCGGTCGAATTGATCCGCAAAGAGCTGTATCCCGATTTTTCACAAGAAGAAGCTGCGTTTATCACTTTGCATTTCGTCAATGCGCAAATTGAAAAAAGCGCCAATCAAAGTGCTTATGAGCACACCGAGTTGACGAACAATATTTTACGAATCGTTAAGTACAGCATGAACATCGAGTTTGATGAGAATTCTTCTTACTTCCAACGGTTCGTGACCCACATTCGCTATTATTTAATTCGACAAAGTCAAGAAAAAGAAGAGCCAGTATTGGCAAATCCAATGATTGCCTTGGCCTTCAGCAGCTATCCAAAAGAAAAAGAAACCGCAGATTCGATCAAAGAATACTTATTTGAACAAAAGGGCTGGCATGTCAACGATATGGAATTGATGTATTTGATTCTGCATATCGGTAACTTAGCCGCTCACTCAAAATTAACCTAAGAATGGAAATGGATTCGTTACAGTTCGGCTGGCAAGACCTGCACTTTCTTACAATACTCGATGAGGAAACCCGTCGCTCTTTTTTTAGGGGGTCTCTCATGCTTGTTTATTGTAGAAATGGCTGGTCTTTTTATTTTTATTAAATGACCAATAAAAAAGGAGCAATCAAAATGGCAAAATATACTGAATTAGCGCAAGACATTTTGGCCCACGTTGGTGGCAAAGAAAATGTCTCATCTGTAAAACACTGTGTGACTCGCTTACGGTTCCACTTAAAAGACGAAAGCAAAGCGGACACTGATTATTTGCAAAAACGTGACGGTGTCGTGACCGTCGTCAAAGCAGGCGGACAATACCAAGTCGTTATTGGCAATCATGTGCCAGATGTTTATGATGAAGTGTTGAAAGTCGGCGGATTAGCCGATGGTGGCAGTCTTGATATCGATGAAGGCGACGGGCAAAAAGGCAGCTTGTTTGACCGCTTTATCGATGTTATCTCAAGCCTGTTCCAACCGTTCTTAGGTCCATTAGCGGCAGCTGGTATCTTAAAAGGGATCACGGCGTTGCTGGCAGCAACTGGGATGGAAGCGACCAATGGTATCTATGTAGTAATGAATACTTTAGGCGATGGTTTGTTCCAATACTTACCAATGATCTTAGCCGTCACTGCAGCGAAGAAATTCAAGATGAACACCTATACAGCATTAGCGATCGCAGGGGCGATGGTCTATCCTGGCTTAGCAGAAAGTGTGGCTGAAGCGAGCAAAGTCTTCGGTCTAACCTTGACCTTACCAGCAGGTGGCTACTTTAACAGCGTACTGCCAATCATTTTAGCGATTTTTGTCGCTTCAAAAATTGAGCAGTTTATGCGCAAAGTCACACCTGACGTAGTCAAAATGTTTGTGGTTCCGTTTGTAACGATTTTGATCACCGTGCCGTTGACCTTCTTTGTGGTAGGTCCAGTCGCAAATACAGCATCTAGCTGGATCGGTGTTGCTTTCCAAGCGGTGTATGATTTCAGCCCAATTATTTACGGCTTTGCTTTAGGGGCATTATGGCAAGTATTAGTTATGTTTGGTCTTCACTGGGGTCTTGTGCCATTGGCGATCATGGATATGGCGCAAAACGGCTCTTCGATTATTTTGACCGCAGCAGTGCTACCATGCTTCACGCAAACGGGTGTGTTAGCAGCGATTTGGTTGAAAACGAAAGAACCAAAAGTCAAACAAGGCGCAATGCCAGCATTGATCTCATCGATCTTCGGTGTGACTGAACCTGCGATCTATGGGTACACGTTGCCAATGAAAACACCATTTATCGTTTCTTGTTTAGTTTCAGGTTTCGTCGGTATCTACTTGTCAATCTTTAACGTCACTGGTTATGCAATGGGTGGTATGGGTATCTTCTTGTATCCTGCATATATTGATCCAGCAACAGGCAGCTTCCATAGTGTGATCCACTTGGCGATCGGTACAGTGATTGCGATCGTAGCGTCATTTATCATCATGATGTTGTTGAAAGTACCAACATTGTATACAACTGTTGATTCACCAGTCGACGGTCAAGCAACACCAGCAGCGCCAGCGCCAGAAGCAAAAACTGTTTCTGCCAGCGTCAAAGATGAAACAGTCAAAAGCCCAGTAACTGGTCAAGTGGTTGCTTTAGCAGATGTGGAAGACAAAGTCTTTTCTTCAGGTGCTATGGGAAAAGGGATTGCCGTTGAACCAGCGATCGGTGAAATCACTGCGCCAGCAGATGCAGAAGTCAAAATCTTGTTTCCAACAAAACATGCCATCGGTTTAGTGACAGAAGATGGAACAGAACTATTGATCCACATCGGCATGAATACGGTAGAACTTGAAGGCAATCACTTTACTGCCTACATCAACCAAGGAGACAAAGTCAAAGCTGGTCAAAAATTGATCTCTTTTGATACAGAGGCTATTCGTGCGGAAGGCTATTCCTTGCTGACACCAGTCATCGTCACGAACTCTAACGACTACAGTGACATCCAAACGACACAGTCAAAAGAAGTAACAGCGCAGGACGATTTGATTGAAGTCGTAAAATAAATGCGTTTAACGGCACGTCGCTGGATCAGTAAGAATGCTTTCTTGCTGATCTGCTGTGTCGATTATTAAAGAAAAAGAAAGTAGGCTAATCATGACAGAAAAACAATTTCCAAAAGGCTTTTTATGGGGCGGCGCCACTGCAGCCAACCAATTTGAAGGAGCATGGAACGAAGGCGGACGTGGTCCAGCGACATCCGATACAGCGATCGCTGTCAAACCAGAAGACCGCAAAAACATGGCAGAATTTGCTGCACCAATGACACGGGAAAAAGTTTTGTTTGCCTTAAATGACAAAGAAGGCTTGTATCCAAAACGTTGGGGGTCAGATTTTTACCATCGCTACAAAGAAGATATCGCCTTGTATGCAGAGATGGGCTTCAAAACCTTCCGTCTGTCCATCGCTTGGTCAAGAATTTTTCCAAATGGTGACGATGCTCAGCCAAATGAAGAGGGCTTGCAATTTTATGACAATGTGTTTGATGAGTGTGCGAAATACGGGATCGAACCCTTAGTGACCCTCTCTCACTACGAAACACCTATCGGGATCGCGTTGAACTATGGCGGCTGGAAAAATCGCCAAGTGATCGATTTGTTCGTCAAATACGCAGAGACCGTGTTGACCCGCTACAAAGACAAAGTCAAATACTGGTTGACCTTCAATGAAATCAATATCATGGGGATCTCTGGCTATGTTGGTGGTGCCTTGTTATCCGAAGACGGCACACAAAACCTTTCTGACATGTATCAAGCCGTGCATCATCAATTTGTGGCTTCTAGTTTAGCAACAAAATTTGCCCACGAAATCAATCCTGACATCAAAGTAGGGATGATGTTGGCACGGATGCAAGCTTACCCAGCTACACCAAATCCAGCAGATGTGATGGAAGAAATCAAGCGTGACCACGAGAATCTCTTCTTCTCTGATGTCCAAGTTCGTGGGAAGTATCCCGCATATACGAAGCGCTTCTTTAAAGAAAACGGCATCGAAGTGACCTTCGAAGACGGCGATTTAGACCTTCTTGCGCAATACCCTGTCGACTTCATGTCCTTTTCTTACTACATGAGTTCTATTGCTCGCCACAATCCTGAAGAAGGCGGCGAAGCAACTGCTGGCAACTTTTCTTTAGGTGAATCAAACCCTTACTTGGAAGCCTCTGACTGGGGGTGGCAAATCGATCCAATCGGCTTGCGTGTGACTTTGAATAACTTGTACGACCGCTATCAAGTACCGTTGTTTATCGTTGAAAACGGCTTAGGTGCCTTGGATACGGTGGAAGAGGATGGTTCGATCCATGACAGCTATCGCATCGATTATTTGAAGGCGCATATCGAACAAATGTATGAAGCGATCGAAGATGGTGTGGAATTGATGGGCTATACGCCTTGGGGTTGTACCGACTTAGTATCGGCTTCCACGTCAGAAATGTCGAAACGCTACGGCTTTGTCTATGTAGACGCGGATGATGAAGGAAACGGCAGCTTTGACCGTTCCCGTAAAGATAGTTTCTACTGGTACAAAGAAGTGATTGCCACCAATGGCGGTAGTTTGTTACAGGATTAAAAATAAACCAAAGCGGCTCTCTTTTGTGAGAGCCGCTTTTTTTGCTGGGTTTAGAGAACAAAGAAGAAAAAGGGAATCAGAAGCTGCCATGCCAGAAAAATCAAAGATACAGTCAACGTCCAATTCTTCATTTTTGGCTTAGGCACAACGGATTCAGGCATCAAATACACAAGGGAAAAAACCGTGAGAAAAAATAGCAGGGTCAGTGGTTGGACGACAAAGGTCAGCCAGCTCATAGGAAACGCTCCTTTCAAGAGGTTTGATGATTCTTTGTTATGATGTGGTAATTTACAATTTCATTATATATTTAATTGTTTAGGAAGGCAATGTGTTCTTGGGGATCGCAAGAGTCGCAACGAAAGGAATCAGAGAGAAAGGCTTGGCATGCCGTAATCGGCGAAAAGTGATTTTTTCATCAAAGCAGACTGAATAAGAATGAGTGAGGATGAATAATAAAAAAATCCCCTCGAAAGGGGATCATGAGCCGCAATCCTTACGAAGGGGATGAAAGGAGCTACTTCATTGGTATAGATCGTCTTTGTTGTAGTCAAAAGGCATTAAGAGGGCGTTTTGGCGCGAGCAAGGCGCAGCTGCAGTCAACGTTTTCTACTACGCAAATAAAAAATATACCCAAGCAGACTAGCAGAAATCAAGAAACCCATAAAATAAACGGTTAGTTTCATATCTGGCATGACATAGGAGTATTCTAAGATTTTACAAACAAAGATGATCAAAGAAACAGTGATCGTTAGAGAAACCCATGTGAAACGCGGCAGTCGTTTTGTTAGGAAGACCAAACCTAACGAAAAAAAGATGACTGGTACCCAAAAGATCAAGCGAACAAGTTGGATCATTTTATCTCTCCTTATTCTTTCTTATTTGAGTAAAAGGATAACGTAAATATTCATTTTTTTAAAATAATATCCATTGGTTGTGAAAAAAATAGTTAATAATCAGAAGGGTATGTGAAGACCCGCTAATGTTTTTAGTACCGCGAATAAACAGCATTTTTTTTAGAAAACGAGCATGCTTTTTATTACTTTAGAAAGTTTCAGCACATATTACAGACACCAAACGCTGGATGATCGACAGCCACCACAGTCATCCCGATGTTTTTCTACAGACCGCAAAGGAGATGGAGGCCTTTCGTCGGGCACTCCTCGAACTGCTAGAAAAGTAGCAAAATCAACCACTGCACACAGAAATTTCACTACGATTTCCCAGCAGAATGATGAGATACCTGTGGGCGTTTTCACTACTGAGTCACACAGCTTTTTCATTTCATTAAGCATCTGTTTTCTTACAGATGCTTTTTTTCTGGTGAGCGTTTCGTTTCTCATTCCCTCCATCTTCCTTTACACTTTTAAGTAAGGTCATAACAAACGATGACAAATAAGAAGTAGAAATAATCAAGGAGGAAACGAGCATGTCAGAAAAAATCAACAATCCGTTAACGAAGTATTATGATGGCAAATTTGAAAAACAGGTGCAAGAAGCACCGGCAATTCAAGGAAAGATGCAGCCAGTACCTGATTGCGGGGAAGAAAGCTACTCAGGTTCAGACAAATTAGCTGGACGCAAAGCATTAGTGACCGGTGGTGATTCTGGTATTGGTCGGGCAGCAGCGATCGCTTTTGCCAAAGAAGGCGCCGATGTTGCAATCAACTATCTTCCTTTTGAAGAAGAAGACGCGCAAGAAGTCAAAGCAGTCATTGAAAAAGCTGGACGCAAAGCCGTCTTGATCCCAGGAGACTTGAAAGATGAAACCTTCGCTCGTCAATTGGTTCATGAAGCAGCCAAAGAATTAGGCGGGTTAGATACATTGGTTCTAAATGCTGGGATGCAACAAGCGGTGAAGGACATCAAAGAGTTGACTACGCAACAAATTCAAGACACCTTTACAACGAATATCATCTCGATGTATTGGACAGTCCAAGAAGCATTGGATTACTTACCAGCTGGTGGAAGCATCATCACGACCACTTCGATCCAAAGTGCGGAACCAAGCGCCCATCTTTTAGACTATGCAGCCACGAAAGGTGCCATTACTTCCTTTAGTAAAGGGCTAGCTGCGCAATTAAGTGAAAAAGGCATTCGGGTCAATACCGTTGCGCCTGGTCCAATCTGGACGCCACTTCAAATTTCTGGTGGCCAACCACAATCTGCGATCCCAGAATTTGGTCAAAAAGAATTGATGAGACGTGCTGGACAACCAGTCGAATTAGCACCAGTCTACGTTTTCCTAGCCTCTGATGAAGCAAGCTATGTAACTGGTCAAGTGTACAGTGTAACGGGTGGTAGCTTCTTCGCTTAACAACCCTGGATAAACTTGTAGGAAAAAAGCTCGAGCAAAGATGCTCGGGCTTTTTTTGTGGATGGAAATGGAATCGGCAGCTTACTTTCCTTGTTTGGCAAACATCTTGGTCATCATCAATTGATTGATCTTTGCAAAAACGGCTGCCCACTCTTGTTCGGCTTGTAGGTTAGACAGTAAGACTAATTTTTCGGAAAAAATCACTTCTTCATAACTATCGGTAATCAAAAGATCGGCTGCTTCCATCTGGTTAATAAAAGTCACTGAAGCTTTGGAATAAATCGAACGGATCCTTGTCTCGATCATTTGCTTCGTGCGGTATTGGATCGTCGTTTGAATATAGATCGACACGGTCGGGGGCGTATTCATCTGTGTTTCTAAAAACAAGAGATGCGCAAGATAAGGCAACTGTGTCTGTTCAAAATACTTTTTGTCCAAATCAGCAAATGGATACCTTTCAATGTGGGTCAGTAAAAGCTTGCAGATTGCTTCATAGGTTTTGTCTTTCGAAGGAGTGTTTTCGGTCAACAGTTGGTGTTCGAGCTGCCACACTTCCAGAAGATCGATGCCGATAATGATCGATAGATTGAAGACCAGCAGACAGCTGCTTAATAGTTTTTCAAATTCGGCGACTTCTTGACTTGGAGCAAAGGTATCGTGCCAGTCTTTGATCATTGCAGTGAAAAAGCGCACAAGATCGGTATCAGAATGTTTGATTTCTTGGATGATCGCTTGATTCTTCTCTTGGGGAATTACCCCTGGCAAAAAGACATGCAAAAAGAAATTTAAGTAAAGATATTCTGACTGAAGCGTCTTTTCTGTGGCATAATCGGCACTCAAAAAAAGCGATTCGAGGATTTCCTCTGGTAAAAAACAATAAAAATTCATCAATCCCATGTATTTTTCAGGGATCGCTGGCAAATATTTTTTCTGGATCGTTCGGCTGACCACTGCTTGCCAAAATGCAGCGAGTTTATTTTTCGTCAACGGATCAAAGTGAGAAACAGCAAAGAACGCTGTAAACTCTTCGACATTTTTATGGGAAACGCTCGGCAATAGCCACAAATCAGCAGGCGCACTTTGGGTCAAGAAACTGTAGGTGAAAATACGGATATCAAGCTCTTTTCCAGCAAGAACGATGCGATTATTCAGGTCTGTTCGAATTTGGATTTGAAACTTTTCCAATAGTTGATTGATTTTCTTGATCAACCGATACATATGCGATTGGCTGACATGCAAATCCAAACATAATTGCGTCAAGGTCATTTGCGGGCGCCCAATCAAGTAGTGAATCAAGGTGTATTGTGTGGAGTTGAGCAAATAATGGTACATCAATTTTGCATAGAAAGGTTCATCATCATCTGCTCGCTCAACAAAATACTGATTGTAATGATTTTTTGATAGAAGCAGGTGAGGGGAAAGCAACTGCAAATCTTCATTTAAAAAATAAATATATTTTTGCAGACTTTTTTGTGGGATGTTCAAAAATTCTGACAGTTGGACCAATGTCACGCCATTGGAATTACAGACAACTTTGAAAATCTCTAATTTCTTTTCTTCTGCGGGAGAAATGAATTCTCGATACATAAGGGATTCTCCTTTTTGGCGTTTTTTTTACGCTAAATCTGTGAACCGTATGATAACCATGATGGATTATACTTATGATAGATGAGAATAGAATGAAAAAACACCAATTAAATTATTATTTTTTAAAGCTGTTTTTTTCGATTAACCTCGGTTTCTCATTAAAAAAAGTGAAGGAAGAGATGAAAATGAACAAAAAGGCAGTAATGTTAGGTTTGGTCGGAATGGGTTTAGGAATGGCGCCGACTGCGGCAGCTGCAGCAGAAGCGAATCCAACGGCTTCAATGACGAGTCAAGCAACGCTAACGATCGAACAAGGAATCTTGTCACTGGATCAGGTGACTAATTTTAACTTCGGTACAAGCAGTATCCAAGAGATCGCTACCGATGAACAAGTGATTCAAGCAACGTCGAATGAAGTGACATCGATCACAGATTACCGTGGGCCGAATCAAGCTGGCTGGCAGTTGACGGCGCAATTATCGAAAATGACGAATGCGAGCGATAACGAGCTGGCAAATGCCAAAGTCACTTTAAATGGTACAACGGCTTCTGGCGATGCAGCGCTAGTCGCGGGCACCGAATTGATGGTAGGGGCAACAGACCCAACGCTGATTGCTTCTGCTAATGGCACAACTGGCTTAGCAACCAATGACTTTAACTTTTCCAATGCTTCATTAACCGTACCGAAGCAAAATGTGAACAGCGGCACTTATAGCGGCACGATCACTTGGACATTAGCGAACACGTATCAAGCGGAGTAGGAAAGAAAGGGCGACAATGAAAAAACCAATCAAGTGCTTCGTACTCATTAGTTTCTTTATCAGTTTGTGTTGCGTTACGAAAGTCACCGGTCATGCACAGACCACACGGTTCACTGTAACCCCTGAACTTCCCCAAAATCAAGTCAGTGACGTCACTTATTTCGACTTACTGGTAAATCATGAGACCGAACAGAATTTGATCGTTGCCCTTCATAACACGAGTTCGGAAACCCTTACGATACAAGCATCCGCACTGAATAGTTACACAGCTGCTACTGGGATCATCGCTTATCAGGCAGCCGAAACAGCAGAGGATTTTGGCGGTGTGTCTTTCACGACCTTGATAAAGAAACCAAATCAAATGATTCAGCTTGAACCAGGGGAAACACGCCAAGTGGTATTTCCTCTTTCAATGAATGACAAGCGTTTTACAGGTGAAATCATAGGTGCCTTTTCTTTTGAAGAAGAACAAAAGGAGGGGCAAGAGGCGGAGGAAACCAGTCTTACGTCAACCTATAAAATCGTCCAAGGTGTCCGCCTTCGCCAGCAGTTAGATGCGCTACCTGATCCTGAACTTTCCTTGATCGAAAGTGAGGCGGTAGAAAAAGATGGCATCGCATCCCTAAAAAGCCGCATTGAAAATGATCAGCCAGTGGCTTTTGGGAAGATTGCTGTTAAGACTGTGATTCGTGAGCAAGACAGTGACAGCGTTGTGGGGGGATTTACAGCAGAAAGTTTTCAATTTGGCCCAAACTCTACACTGGATCTTTATAGCGCGTTTGATGAAGAAATCGTAGAGCCGGGAACCTACCACATTCAAATCGAGCTGAGTGCCCCACGTGGAACGTGGGTTTTTGAGGATAGCGTCACTGTTTCTCGCCCAGAAGCTGAAACGATCAATCGAAAAACGATCGTGGGATCAGGCTCTCTTCACAGCAACCGTTGGGTATATATTGTTGCAGTGGTCATTCTCCTGCTTATTTCCAGTCTATTGCTCCTGATGTATTTGCGACGAAAAAAATCAAAGGAAACAACAGAGCAGGAATGAGAAGACTTCATTTAAGTACTTGCTCAAACAAAGCGGAGGATGACGATGAAAAAATTTCTTACGACACGTTTTTTACTTTTCTTCTTGTTAGGTATCGCCTTATTTCATACAGGAAACGCATCTGTGGAGGCTACCGTCGTTGAGCCGGATTTTGCGACATTACCGATCGATGAAACCTTGATCACTACGGTGGGTCAAGCTGGTTCTCCGCAAGGATCGGATGGCTATAATTATGTTCAGATCAATGATGGCGTGACATCAAATGTCAGTGGAGGCGTTTGGTTCAACAAAGCGGTTTCTTTTACCCGATCATTTCGTTTAGAAATGGCTTTTTGCATCGAAAATGCAGCTGCTGATAGCGATGGCTTAGCTTTTGTTATGCAAAGCAGTGGCTTAAATGCCCTTGCGCAACAAGCAGGTCCAACGATTGGTGTCTGGTCCAACACCGGTGGAACCAATCCATTGAATACCGGTGCGATTCCGCAAAGCTTTGCCATTGAATTTGATACCTTCTATAATTCTGGTAGTTTGGGTGTTCATGGTGCCATGGATCGTGATGCCCCCAATAGTCATCATATCGCATGGAATTTTCCAGGTTCAAACGACGCCTATACGACAGAAGGTTGGTTGCCGACATACAAGGTCGTCAACCATCTTGATCCTGTCGCTGTCACCAAGATTTCTGATAGCCAGTGGCATACGTTTACCGTTACTTTCGATCAGCCCAATCAAACCTTACATTATTCTGTCCCAGATTTTGGGGTCGATGTCACGGTTCCCGTGGATGATACATTCAAAACGAACGTGAACTTAGTCAACAATGCGCCAGTTTATTTTGGTTTTACTGGTGCTAATGGTGGAAATGTCCAAGAAAAAGCAGTGGCATTCATTGATGTCGAAGGCTTGGTCGATATGGAATTGCGTACAGGCGTATTTGAACGTGACCCCAACAAGCTGTTGCTAGATACTGAGACAGCTCTGAGTCAACCACCAGTCGTTGATGCGCAAAAAACAATTACTTATGCCACGTATCTTTCTTATAAGGACACCAGTGATTTAACGGAGTTGGAAGCAGGCATCAAGCTGCGTTCGTTTCTTCCAGAAGGCTTTTCTTTAGTCGATGAGACAGTGTATTTCGGTGGTCCTGATTTGATGGTAAATGGTATGCCAGAAGGCGGCACGCCGATTGATTTTAGCGTTGAAGCTGGTGAGTTGGTCGCGACCCTACCTGCATTAGCCAAAGGGAATGACTATCTGATCCACTATTCGATTACCTATACGGGGGCGCCGCTCAATGAGAACTTGAATCAAACGGCGCCTGTGCAGACGACCTTCCAAGGGAATGCCTTTGTATCGAGTCTCGTATCTGGCAGCCCTGAGACGCATTCCTACACGATGACCGGTGTGTTTCCGCCCACGCTGACAACGGGTGTGCCTACCTTAGCAGAAGCGAAAGAAACCCAGCAGATTGTGCGGGAAAATCGTTTGTGCTTTACCCCGATCACCATCGATGACCGCAATTCAACGCAAGCACGCTTGTATGTTACGGATTTTTTTACGGAAGCAGAGACGGTGACGGAGGCAGATTTCTTAGAAACAGCTCAGATAGAGCGTGCCACATTGGCAGATCCCTTTACATACACGTTGGAACGAGATACCGCGAATCTGGAGCCGGGCACCACTTATTATCTTGCTGCTTTTGTGATCGATGCAGAAGGAAATCAATCAGAAACCCATTATTATGGCATTGATTTTCGAGGCAGTGTACAATTTCTCAGTGCGCCGGAGTCGATCAACGGACCGACAATCAATGTAAATAAGCTCGCACGATCGATCCGAAGTGATGGCTTTGCCTATCTTCCTGTTTCGTTTGATCAAACCTCGGCACTGCTGTCTATCAGCAACAGCAGTGAAGGGACTTGGCAGCTTAGTGGGCAAATGACTGATTTCTTGCAAGACCAGCAGCAGTTGGCCAAAGACGTCCAATTCGTGATCTATGATCCGCTCGACGATCACTTGGTGGCAACAGTTACGAAAGAAGAAACGATCCTTTTTCAGCAGCTTCCCGACGGCGAGGCTGATTTGACCCTTGCTTTAAATGAATACAACTGCTATTTACGATTTGTTCCTGATTTTGATTTGATTCAACCGGGGACGTATACTGGTACGGTCAATTGGCAGTTGGAGAGTACGATTGTAGACGAATAAAAAAAACGCCATTACGGCGTTTTTTTTATTAAAGTTCTCAGTCGATCACTGCTAACTTTGTCGACTTTTCGCAATTTTTAAAACTAATGATAGGCCTGCTAAAGCAAAACTGCCGTATTTAACGAATTTTTCCAAGGAATCTAAAGTTTGCTGTTTTTTGCGTTTGCAGTCCGGACAGCTTTTTTCATTGCCAGTTAACTTCTTGCCACATTTACAATGGTTCTTCATCTTTGCTCCACTCCTCGTCTCGTTTATTTTGATGACTTTCTCTACTTTAATTATACATGTTGCTGAAGGTTCTGTCTGAGATTATGCTGTCTCCGTTTTTTGTGAAGGGCAATAAGGGTTGCTGGTTGTTTGTTTCAAATCGATCACGCTAAAGGATGCCATCCTTGGCGGCTGATTTTTCGTATAGAAGAGAGGCAATCTATCTAAAAAAGGAGGGAAATCTGACAAATTTCTCATTTTCAGATGTTGCTGATTCGCTTTGCTTATCAGTTCAGCAAAATTTTGCTATTGTGGAGTAAGATTGAGGAATCAAAAAACGACTTCTCCTTTTTTTCTTGATTCTATCCTTAATCTGAGAACGAAAATCACCGATAGTATGCTATATATAGGAACAGGGAGCCATCCTTGACGATGTCGAATATGGCATTTGAATGAAAGGATTGATGAAATAAGTGATTTCTTCAATAATCTATACGGACACAAAGGCTTATTTGGATAAGGTGGTCGATCAAGCACTGTTGGATTTGTTAAAATCTGATTATCCCAAAGTCTATGATCATGTACAACAATTGATTGCTAACTTTGAAGAAACGATCCAACAAATTGATCACTCAAATTTTTGGCAATTGATGCCAGAGATTTTAGGCTATGATTCACGCTTTGTCTTGTTGAACTCGTTGCAATTGTCAGAAGACAAATTTTTGACGGAAATCGAGGTTATTCAGATGATCGAACGCGATTATCCGAATTTGAATAAAGAGTTTTGTGGCTATTCCTTAAAAGAAAAAGAGCACGAAAGCCTGATCTTCAACATCCAATAAGCGGTTCTTCTTAGGATCACTTGATAGAAAAGAAAGCGACTAGCGCATCTAGTCGCTTTTTTTTTATGGAGAAGAAGGAGAATTAAACGTGTTATTTATCATTAAAGTAAAAATTATTTTGAAATTATGAATAAAATAGATTATTATTGTATATAATCCTTTTAGTGAAAGAAAAAACAATCGTAAAATGAAGAGGATAGATAGCTTATGTCAATAGCTGCGATTGTTTTGATTAGAAAATAAGAACCAGCCTGATTGGCATGGAAAGGAGCAGTTATGGATTACTTGAGTTTTTCAAAAAAAGAGTGGGAAGTCTTAGTTTGTTTTTGGGCTGTGGATGAGCCGCTATGCTGTACCGAATTTAGTGAACGCTTCGGCTTGAATCGCAACACGTCATTGTCAGTGATTCGTAAGTTAGTCAATAAAGGGATACTTGAGATCGCAAGTATCAAGATGAGTGGGTCAGTTTTGGCTCGTCGTTTCCAACCAGCCGTCACCGAATTGGAGATTTTGCAAAGTGGTTTGACGGAGGAACAAATTTTTGAACTGGTAAAAATTGCGATCAAAAAAATTGAAGACCCAGAACAATTAACTCAGTTGCGAAATGTTATTGGCGAATTGAAAACCAAAGCTTCGTAGGTCATCTGGTTTTCTTCGCTGTTTGTTAGTGAAGGTTTAAAAGATAAAAAAATGATCCACTGTGAAAACAGCGGATCATTTTTCTTGTTCCTGAAATTTTTGGACCATTTTGGTCGTCAATTCGTGGAGGACTGACAGTTCTTCCGGTTCAAGAGGCAAGAATTCAGTTACTTTGTAGGGGATCTCTAGTGCTTGTTCATGGAGTCTTTTGCCTGAATCAGTCAATGTGACCCGCAAGGAACGTTCATCGTCTTGATTTCGATTTCTTACTAGGTATCCTTTTGCTTCAAGCTTTTTTAAAACCGGTGTCAGTGTGCCAGAATCTAGACATAATTGCTTCCCCAATTCTTTGACACTGATCGCTTCATCTTCCCATAACACCAACATCACTAAATATTGGGTATAGGTCAAATTCAACGGGTCCAGTAAGTCTTTGTACTGTTTGATAATTTCTTTTGAAGCGGCGTATAGAGGAAAACACAATTGGTTTTCTAACGCTAAGACATTCATGTTTTCACCCCTTTTTCTAACATCCGCCTCTTATCATAGCTGTTTTTTCAACGAAAGTCTACTCGCTAACGGCTTTGACAGTCACTTCAATGTTGCCAGCTGTAGCTTTTGAGTAAGGACATACGGTATGAGCGATTTCAAGCAATTCTTGTGTTTCCTCTGTTGATAAACCTTCGATTTGACCTTCGATCTCAACGCCTAAAACAAAGCTTGATTCACTTTCTGCATATAGGGTCACTTGTGCACTGACAGTCGAAGCACCGTCGATTCCTTTGTTGCTTTTCACTAATTCAAGGGCACTATTGAAACAAGCACTAAACCCAGCCGCAAAAAGTTGTTCTGGATTGGTGGCATTTTCAACACGTTTGCCAGGTGCAGTAATATTTAGTTCAAATGAATGATCGGGACTATGAACTTCTCCTGAACGGCCACCAGTGTTGATCATTTTTGTTGAATACATTTTTTTCATCATTTCTTCACTCCTGATTTTTATATTTTGTACAATTAGATTGTATGCAATTTAATTGGTAAATGCAAGCGATTTGTTTTCAGCTCGTCTTTTTTTCTAAAAAGGAGGGAATTATGAAATGTATACTGTCCTCTTGGGTGAAACGTGCTATTATAGTTAGTAACACTTGTCATAGAATGAACGAATCAATTGAAACGAAAAATAACCTGCACGAAGGCAAAGAGGGTGGAAAATCATCGTAGACTACATGGAACAACGAGCGGTTGGACGTTATTTTCGATCGCTGACGGATCATTATTCAGGCTATATCCGTCTTTATGGCACCTACACAGAATATCGAGTGATTGCAGGGATTCCTGCTGAAAATGTCATGTTAGAGATTATCGGGGTTGAAAACGGTGTCTTATTGACCCGTGTTAACAATACATTATTTGAAAATGGAAGAGGGTTTTTACAATGATCATTATCCAAATTATTTTAGTTATCTTCGTATTAGTGGTTCTGATTTGGCTGATCGCAAGCACTGCTGTGATCGTTCGTCAAGGGGAAGTCAAAGTTGTGGAAAGTTTTGGGAAATATGTTCGAACGTTGGAGCCAGGTCTTCATTTTCTTGTTCCGATTTTGTATACAGTTAGAGAAAGAGTGTCCTTGAAACAGATTCCTTTGGAGATCGAACCGCAAAGTGCAATTACGAAAGACAACGTAATCGTGCAGATCGATGAAGCAATCAAATACCACGTCACTGATGTTCGTGCTTTTGTTTACGAAAATGAAAACTCCGTTATCTCAATGATTCAAGATGCCCAATCAAACTTACGGGGGATCATCGGGAAAATGGATCTGAACGAGGTTCTAAATGGAACTGAAGAAATCAACGTGGCTCTATTTACTTCAATCAAAGACATCACTGCTGGCTATGGGTTAGCGATCGACCGGATCAATATCGGGGAAATCAAAGTTTCCCAAGAAATCATTGAATCGATGAATAAATTGATCACAGCTTCAAGAGACAAAGAATCCATGATCACAAGAGCCCAAGGGGAGAAATCTTCTTCAGTCTTAAGTGCCGAAGCCAAAGCTTCGCAAATGACGATCGACGCGCAAGCTCGGGCAGAACAAACCCAAATCGATGCAGAGGCGCGGGCAAAACGTGTACGGATCGATGCTGAGGCAGAAGCGGAACGAATCGCGAAAATCACTGAAGCTGAACGCAAACGGATTTTAGCTATCAATGAAGCAATCAAAGAAAGCCAGCTAGACGAGCGCTCCTTATCTTATCTAGGGATCGAAGCCTTTAAAGACGTGGTCAACAGCAATACCAACACGGTCATTCTGCCATCCAATATGACGGAACTAGGAAATATTCCAGTCGTCAAACAACTTTGGGAAAACGCACCATCTAAATCAGTAGAATAACTTTGAAGCGCAACAAATGAAAAAAGCTCAAATGCTCCGAGAATAAACCGGCGCATTTGAGCTTTTTTATTTCGTTTTGTCTGCCGCTTGATTATCGACGATCAACAGAGCAATCATGACATAACCGATCCAACTGTCCCGAGAATATAAGATGTAGCGAGGGGACCAAGAAGCGGCATATTTCTGTTTGTACTCCCGCAATCCTTCAAAAGAATAGAAGCGAGACCCGAAAGTGTAAACGAGATAGGCGATCCGCTCTTGTAAGAAACTACTGCGGAAAGTACCAACATTGGCTAATGGTGCCATACCTAAATCGAATTGTTGGTAGCCTTGTTCTTTAAAATAGTCAAACAGCTGAATAAACAAGAAATCCATCGTTCCGTTCGGGGCTTTTTCAGGATCGTGACGCATCAGATCAATGGAAGCTAAGCCTGTCTGATAGGTTGGCATAAAGGAAGCAAACGCGACGATCTCTTGTTGCTGATTACGGACGACTGCAATTGGTGCGGTACTCAGATAGGATTCTGAAAAGAATCCAAGGGAGAACCCTTTTTCTTTCCGTCCATCTAGCCAGTTGTCAGAAATTTCCTTAAGGGTGGCAAAGGTTTCGGCTGAAAAGGGTGGAGTGAGCACATCAAAGGTAAAGCCTTCTTTCGTGATCTTGTTGTTCAATGCCCGCTGTCCCTTCATTTTCTTTCCTGAGAGGGTGAAGCTAGGCAGATCCACATAGGCTTTCTCACCGAATTTGATAAAGTCATACCCGAATTCATGCAGTAGCATCACCATTTCTTCACTACTTTCATAAAAGACTGGCAAGTAATTCCACTGATCCATCTCTGTTAAAAAGGTTTCCAGTGCCTGGGGAAAGTCTGCTTGCTTCCCAGAAGGATCCCCCATGACTAAGCATTTATTATTAAAGGTCGTAAATTGAAAAAAGACCGTCGGCTCGCCGATTTCTGGATAAACGTACACTTGCTTGTCTTTTAAATAGACAAGATGGCTATCGCTATTGCCGCCATAAGTGTTCAAAATATGCTTCACTTTATCGGTGGCGGCACTGACACCGAGTTGGTGCTTTGGTCCCATCAAGTAGCGTGCAAACAGCAGCATCGCAACGGCGACGAATAAAATCGCAACGAAGCCTTGGAGCCATAATTTTTCAGAAGGGAAAAGCAAAAAATCCATCGAATGGTGATGCGTCGGATGCCGATTGATATGGGGCATATTGTAGACCCCGATAATGACATAGAGGATCGTCAATGAACCAATCAGCAAACCATCGATCGTTAGCCATTCCCAAGCGAAAACCAGTTGCTTTCGGAATAACTCGCTTTTTGAAAAAATCATGATCGCCAGTAATAATAGAAGAAACAGCATGGTCGAAAAGCGGAAACCCGCAAAAATAGCATAGGCGATTGTTGCTGCAATCAACAAAAGCGTCGGCATATACGCGCGACTGACACGGGCAGAGATGCCGCGACCGGCGATCAAAAAGAGATAGCCGAGAAAGATACTCGGGTACTGCATCACAAAATTCAAGCGAATCGGATTGAGGTGGGCTAACCATTTGATTTGATCAAAGGCTTCTGGGATCGTGGCGGAAAGCACCAACATCGTTCCAGTCAGATAAAGCAGCAACACTTCGATCTTGTGGAACACTTCCAACAACAAGCTTTTTGGAATACCAGAAAAGCGCTGGTTGAGGGAGACACCGACATTTTTTGAGAAAAAAAGCAAACCGATCAAAAAGGGAATGATGTAATAAAACAGACGGAACAGCAAGAGCCAGGCAATGACACTTTCACGGGGAATCTGTAGTGAACCCATTCCCATAATCATCATGACATCAAAGGTTCCCAGTTCGCCAGGAATCATCGAGACGATCCCAATCACGGAAGCAGCGATGAAAAGCGGCAAAAGTTGAAACACATCGACCGAGAGACCCATCAACAGACCCGTCGTAAAGAAGGCGGCAAAAACACCTAGCCATTCCAATAAGGAAGCGGCGATCAGCTGCAGACGATCACGTCGTTGCAGCCCACCTAAGTAGGCATTTTTTTTGGAAAAACTAAGCGCATAGACGATTGGAAAATAAAGACTGCCGCCTAAAAGCCAGATCCAATACTGTTGGAGATAATCGGTCGTGGGACCGAAGAGGACGAATGCCAGCGCTGCAAGCGATAAAATCGAAAGACCAGACATCAAGTAGATAAAAATCTTCGATATTGCTTGGGCAACGTCTTTGCCTTTTTTTCCTTTGCCATAGAATTCCGACCTTAACCCGATACTGATGAATCCGCCAAAGCCGATCAAATTGTTCATGGTATTGATGATCCAGCTGGTTTCTAGTAAATAGCGGCGTTCAGGTTTGTCCCCTAGTAAGCGATTCAAGACGATATCATATAAGACCATGGGAAAAACACACAGTAAGCCAATGACAGCCATTAAAGCCACTCGCCAAAGGGATAGCTGCGCAAACAATTGTTTTAGTTGATCAATCGAAATCGTCTTGCTTAACGAAAGCAGCTCGCCGAACACGATCACGGCGACTGCAATTAAGAAGAGGGTTTTAAAAAGTGAGCGGTGGTCACGGAGCCAAGTAAAGATTCTCATAGTTATTCACCGACCTTTTCTAAAAAAGATAATACTTTCGTGTTAAAAACTTCAGGATTCTTTCGTGCAAAACTATGTCCTTGTCCTTTGACAACGATAAAATTGGACTGAGGGATACTGTTTGCAATATAAAAAGAATGGGAAAGCTTGATCGAATCACGTTTGCCGACCAAAATCAATGTCGGCACACTGAGGTGATTCAAATCGGCTGTAGATAAACCGATTGGACGAAACAACAATCCCAAAATAGGCAGAAAGCCCCGCATGCCTTTGGAGAATGGGGAACAAAGCCAAACGATCAGATATTGCAAGACACTGCCGATTCGAGAAAAGAGCCTCACACCTCGCGGTTCCGTGTTGCCAGAGTTTAAAATCATGCAGCTGACATGCTCTGGGTAGAGATGGCAAAAGACCATCGCCAGATTGGCACCATCGCTAAATCCTTGTAAGGCGATTTTCGTTAGCTTTTCTTGCTGAATAATTGCTAAGAGATCTGTTGCCATTTTAAAAAAATCGATTTTCTTCTGCGTATTGGTGGATTTGCCATGTCCTCGACTATCGATTAAATACAGTTGATGTTTTTGACGCAAAGCGTCGACCTGCTTTGAGAAATAGGCACTGCTGCCGCCATTTCCGTGCAATAAAAAAAGAGGGCGTCCTGAACCGGTTTTCTCGTAATAGAGGACAGACCCGTCCGGTAAGGGCGCGTAACATTTTTCAACTTCCATTTTTTCACCTACTTTCTAAGAGTATACCTTGAAGTCAGGGACGATCACAAATATATCACTAGATAAAATGAGAAAAAATAACAATCTGCTCATCTTTTTTTTACCAGAAGTTCAGGAAAAGGCTTTTTTCTTTACAATGTAAAGAAAAATAATTGGTAAACATAATTAATTTGTTTTCAGAAAATTCTTTACAAACGGACGATCGTTGTCTATAATCGAACTAACTAATTGAGAATGATTTTCATTTACGAAAGAGAGGCTAGCCAATGACCACTATAGCAGATGTTCTGATTATCGGCGGAGGACCCACTGGACTCTATGCGAGTTTTTATGCTGGATTACGTGATCTATCGGTCGTATTGTTTGAAGCACAAGCCGAATTAGGCGGGAAGATCAATTTCTATCCTGAAAAAATGGTCTGGGATGTGGGTGCATTGCCGCCCACCAAGGGAAAGAAAGTCAAAGAACACTTGATTGAACAGGCCAATTTGTTTGATCCAACGATCTATCTGAAAACGAAAATCATTTCATTGACCAAGGAAGACGACCTTTTTTATGCAGTGGATGACCAAGGGAGGACCCATGTTGGACGCACCGTTTTAGTCTGTATCGGCGGCGGTGTCGTTTCTCCCCAAAAATTGCCATGTTTCATCCATAATAATGTCGACAACTATATCCACTATCAGTTTCCTGACCAGCAAGCGATCCAAGGCAAGCATCTAGTGATCTCTGGCGGCGGTGATGCGGCAGTGGATTATGCGATCGAAGCAGTGTCTTATGGTGCCAAAGTCACCCTGTGTTACCGAGGAGAAAAATTGAAAGCTCATGAAGCACAAGTAAAGAAGATGAAAGCAGAAGGGATTCAAGTGCTGATGAATCACACCATCGATGGGGTGAATCAAGCAGAAACATTCAATATCGTTCTACGACTAAAAAACAGTGCCAACCATGAAACGATCGATTTTTTATGCGATCATCTACTGATCCAACACGGGTATGACCGTGACAGTGGCTTGTTAGATAAAGTCTCCTTTGATCTTGCACGCCATGAAGACTTTTACCTCAATTGCGAGATTCCTACAAAAACTAGCCATCCTGGTGTTTTTGCGGCGGGCGACATTCATTATTTCAAAGGCAAAGTGAATCTTTTGGCGGGAGCCTTTCAAGATGCTGCGCAAGCAGTCAACCAAATCAAGCACTATTTAGAGCCGACCAGTGTCCCACAGGCGATGGTTTCATCCCACAATGAGAAATTCAGTGAAAGAAATCGCCAGTTGTTGGTCAATGAGTAGCAACGCTTCTTTGTGAAAGAAAAAGTAGAAAAAGCAGGAGTCCCTTATGGGTCCTGCTTTTTTGGTGTCCTCAGAACAGAAATTCGTTTCACTAGAAGTGAATGTTTGCCGCTCCTAAAAAATAAAATCTCTCAAATAAATGATGTAAACTGTGAAAATTTCAGCTATTATTTTCAAGTTGACTATTTGGAGGGGATGACATGAATCAAACAAGATACGCAGAATTAAAACAAGCAGAAAGAGGCGCCATCTTAAGTATCGTTGCTTACATTTTGGTTTCCATCGCCAAACTTGCCATCGGTCGTTTGGCAAACTCTGAAGGACTATGGGCAGATGGGTTGAACAATGCGACGGATATCGTAGCGTCGATCGCTGTCTTGATTGGTTTGCGTTTGGCTCAAAAGCCAGCAGATGAAGACCATAAATATGGTCATTGGAAAGCAGAAAACGTGGCGAGTCTCGTAACATCCTTGATTATGCTGGCAGTCGGTCTGCAAGTCTTATGGTCTTCCATTCAAACGATTCTACTCGGAGAAACGCAAAGTCCCGATATGATCGCGGCAGTCGTCGGTATCATTTCAGCTATTTTGATGTATGGCATGTATTACTATAATAAGCGATTATCCGCTCGCGTAAAAAGCTCCGCTCTGCTAGCAGCTGCTAAAGACAACCGCAGCGATGCGTGGACGAGTATTGGAACGGCGATCGCTATTTTTGCCGCCTCATTTGGTATCGGTTGGCTGGACAGTTTGACTGCGATCGTGGTAGCTCTTTTGATTATCAAAACCGCCGTCGATATTTTTCGTGAGAGTGCCTTTTCACTTTCTGATGGGTTTGATGAATCGCTAGTCGTGGAGTATGAAGCGGCAATCGCTGGTTTTTCTGAAGTGAAATCTGTCAAATCGATTCGAGGAAGAATGTATGGCGCCAATGTTTTTCTCGATGTCGTCGTGACGATGGACAAATCTTTGACGGTTGAAAAGAGTCATAACGTAGCAGATGCTATTGAAGATCTCTTAGCTGATCGTTTTCAGGTGTTTGATACTGACATCCACATCGAGCCTGCTACCGAATAAATTTTCTGGAAAAACCTTGATAGGACAAGGATGTAAACCACCCGTTTCCTGTTTGTAAACTGAAAAGTTCTTACGGAACCTGCTCATTCATGGCAAACTAGAGGTAACAAAGGAAGAAAGTAGGGAGCCCTATGAATAATAAGCAGGTAGTAGAAAATGAGTTAGTTATTTCTTTAGATAAAATGGATGAAACAGAAATGATGGCACTTTGCCAACAATATATTGCGGCTATTGATGATAGCCAAGTCCTCTTCGCTTTACTGAAAAAAGTTCAAGCCTCTAAAGCAGCAGTAAGCAAATAAAAAACAAACCGGCATCTTATGCATTGATGTTCCCCTCAGCGAAAGCGAAAGGCGCATTGATCAACAGGAAAAGATGCCGGTTGTTTTTTGATTTGTTTGAGTCTTTTTAAAAGCTTTTAAAGGACGTTTAATAGTGCGATTAACCCATAGACGAACAAAGAGGCTATTCCTAGAGGAACAATGCGTCGAAATATAATCTCTTTCAAGCGCTTGCCTGCTTGTCGTTCTTTTTCATAGTTAGGATCATGGGCATGCGCTTTAAATTGCTGAGGAGAACGAGAGAAGATCAAGCCATTGGTCATCGATAAAACCCAGCCAATCAACGCCATGAAGAACGAAACAAAAATGATTGCCAGTAAAAGTAGTTGCAAGAGCTGCATGGTGTTGCTACCTCCTTTTCGTCACCATTTTTTCACTTCTAGTTTACCATCTTTTGAGACATTTTGGGGTCTTTGTTCCACGTGCCCTTTCTTTTTTTTCCTTATCCCTTATAATAGAGATATTTATAAACGAGTTTTTGTTTCGTGCAGCAGAAAGAAGGGGTTCTTATGGCAATCGCAAAAAAAATCGTTCAATCACCTGAAGATTTCCAAACGTTGGATCGTTTGATCAAAGAAATCTGGCCAGAAGTGTTTACACCTATCATTGGGTCCGATCAAGTCGCGTATATGCTGGCTCATTACCAATCACCAGCAGCGATTCAAAACGAAGTCCAGCAAGGAGCAGTCTATCTTTTGTTATTAGAAGGAGACCGAGCAGTAGGATATACAGCGTATGAAGAAACGCAGCAGCAGATTTATTTAAGTAAATTGTATCTCCATCAATCCACTAGAGGCAAAGGCTATGCCAGCCAAGTCTTTGATTGGTATGAGGAGATCGCCTCAGACAAAACACTGCATTTAAACGTCAACAAACAAAACCAGCAAGCGATCGCTGTTTATGAGCATCGCGGCTTTAAGCGTGTTTCTAAACGCACCGTTGCGATTGGTTCGGGGTTTGTGATGGATGATTTTATTTATGAGAAGAAAGTATAATTAAGCAGGAAATTCATTTGATAAACCAAAAAAAATTAAATGAAACAAGAATCTTATTTTTGAATTTAATATCGTGCCTATTGGGAAACATTGCCAATAGGTTTTTTTGTATCTAGCTAATTTTAAAATTCCTCATCAACACATAAATTTTTAAGTTGTGCTACAGTGTAAAATTACGATGAATAAATGTTCTTTTAAACTGTTAAAAATAGTTTCGTCTATTCGTAAAAAACATATTTACTCCTAGGAAGCACTGTGCTATTATCCTTGTATAAACATTATAATGTTATAAACTAAGGAGGCAATTATGAAAGGGTTTGTAGAATTTATTGAACAGAAGTTGATGCCGATTGCAAATAAAGTGGGGATGCAACGGCACATGGTAGCGATTCGTAAGGGGATCATCGCTACGTTACCGTTAACGATCGTTGGGTCTTTCTTCACGATCTTACTGAATTTTCCCATCGAATCAGTCGCTGCGGTGATCGAACCGTATCGGGAAGTTTTGGATATTCCCTTTCGTTATACAGTCGGATTATTGGCATTGTATGCAACGTATGGGATTGCTTCATCGCTAGCAAAAAGCTACAAGCTGGATTCATTGACTGCGGGTATCTTAGCAACGATGTCCTTTCTTGTAACCGCTGCACCACCGTTGCGAGTCTTCGATTCTGTGGAAGGCATCATTGATGCGGGACGCTATATCAATGTGGCAAACTTAGGATCAGGCTCTTTGTTTGGCGCGATCGTCACGGCAATCTTATCCGTTGAAATCTATCGTTTCTTTATCGTAAAAAACATTACCATCAAAATGCCAGATGGCGTGCCACCAGAAGTGACGAATTCATTCATGGCGTTGATTCCTGGAGGAGCGATCCTGATATTGTTCTGGGTGATCCGTCATATGTTAGGCTTTGATATCAATGGCTTTTTAAGTAACTTGTTGATGCCGTTAAAAGACGTGCTAGCTGGTAACAGCTTGTTTGGTGGTTTATTGACTGTCTTCTTGATCTGTTTCTTCTGGGTACTGGGGATTCATGGACCAGCCATCATGGGTCCTGTCATTCGTCCATTCTGGGATATTTCCATTGCTGAAAATATGGAAGCGTTCCAAGCATCTGGCAATGCGCATGAATTGCCTAATATTTTTACGGAACAATTTTTACAATGGTTCGTCTGGATCGGTGGAGCCGGTACGACCTTAGCGTTGGTCGTTTTGTTCTTCTTCTCCAAATCAAAATACTTGAAACAATTGGGCCGTTTGTCCATCTTGCCAGGCTTATTCAATATCAATGAACCAGTGATTTTCGGTGCACCGATCGTAATGAACCCAATCTTAGGCATTCCGTTCTTGGTGGCACCGTTGATTACGACAACGATTTCTTACTTCGCGACCATTACGGGTGTCGTACCGATGATGGCTGCCAGACTTGGGTTTGCCATTCCAGCACCAATCGCCGCCTGGATGAGTACGGACTGGAGTATCGCAGCAGCGATTTTAGTGATCGTCAACTTCTTTATCACACTCGCAATCTACTACCCATTCTTTAAAGTCTTTGAGAAACAGCAGATTGCCCGCGAACAAGAAGAAGAAACAGCCGCTTAAGCAAGACAAAAAAGAGTGAGGTGCAAACATGGGGATTTATGCCATTTGTTTATTTTTTGGTTGTCAAATTTGGTTAACAAAATCAGCACAAGGGAAAAAAATTCAAGAAGTGCCGTTTTGGCGGATGCTTTTGTTCGGGATTCTTGGCGTTGCTGCAGCGATCCTACTGAGCCGTCAGTTTCCGTGGGGACCATTTTTGACGATGACGGCGACGATTGTTTGCAGTTCGCTTTTACTGACACGTTTTACTGCTTTTTATGAAGAAATGAGGATGAGATAAGTTGAAAAGACAACTAGGAGTATCGGTGTATCCCGATCACAGTGATTTTGAAACAGACAAAGCCTATCTGCAATTAGCCCATGATTATGGCTTTAGCCGCATTTTTATGAGTATGCTGGAAGTGAGTGACGGCAAAGAAAACGTGCAGAAAAAGTTTAAAGCGTTGATTGATTTTGCCAAAGGATTAGGCTATGAAACGATTTTAGACGTGGCACCAGCCATCTTTTCGGAACTAGGCATCTCCTATGATGACTTGACCTTTTTCCATGAACTAGGTGCCGATGGGATTCGTTTAGATTTAGGCTTTGACGGCAATAAAGAAGCGATGTTGACCTACAATCCCTTTGGCTTAGCTGTTGAATTGAATATGAGCAATGATGTGGCATATTTAGACAATATTTTGACCTATCAAGCCAACATTCCTTACTTATATGGCTGCCACAATTTCTATCCGCAAGAAGGGACTGCCTTGCCCTATGATTTCTTTGAAAAATGCAGTCGTCGTTTCAAGGAAAAAGGCATTCGAACTGCCGCATTTATCTCTTCTCAAACGGGAACGATCGGACCTTGGGATATCAATGATGGCTTACCGACCTTAGAAATGCACCGGAAAATGCCTGTAGAAACTGCCGCAAAACATTTGTTTGCCACAGGCTTGATCGACGATGTCATTATCGGAAATGCTTATGCTTCTGAAGCAGAATTGGCAGCGCTAGGAGCGATTGATCGCTATCAGACCGCATTTGCTATTGAATTTGTGCCTGAAATCAATGAAGTTGAACGCCAAATCGCCCTGAACGAGCAGCATTACCGTCGAGGCGACATCACCGATCGGATGATCCGTTCCACAGAAGTTCGTAAAAAGTATAAGAACCATGACAATCCTGTCCATGACCACGAAGGCGTCTTTCAACGAGGGGACGTTGTGATCGGCAACGATCGTTTTGGCAAGTACAAAAACGAGCTGCAAGTCGTGCTAGAGCCTCACTCAGATCCACGAAAAAATAAAATCGGTTCGATCGTCGAACAAGAGTTAGTTCTGCTGCCCTTTATCCATCCTTGGTCGAAATTCACTTTCACAGAGAGGAAGGTGTAACGAAATGTTTGATTTGATTATTCGTCAAGCCCGCACGATCGATGAAGAAGTATTTGATATTGGGATTCAAGACGGCAAAATCACTGCTCTGGCACCCACATTGCAGGAGCAGGCGAAACAAGAGCTGACCTTAGCAGAAGGGGAGTTCTTGTCAGCTGGTTGGATCGATGACCATGTCCATTGTTTCGAGGAAATGACGCTCTATTATGATTATCCAGACGAGATCGGTGTCAAACAAGGCGTCACGACCGTTATCGATGCGGGGACGACGGGCGCTGAAAATATCCATCGGTTTTATGATTTAGCCAAAGAAGCCAAAACCAATGTCTTTGCTTTAGTCAACATTTCCAAATGGGGGATCGTAGAGCAGGATGAACTTGCGGATCTGTCAAAAGTCAAAAAAGAATTGGTCAAAGAAGCACTGCAGAAGTTTCCTGACTTTATCGTCGGGATCAAAGCCCGAATGAGCAAAACGGTGATCGGCGAAAATGGCATCACGCCGTTGAAATTAGCGAAAACGATCCAAGCTGAAAATCAACCGCTGCCTTTGATGGTCCATATTGGTTCAGCACCACCGAATTTAGCAGAGATTCTCGCTGAATTGGAAACAGGCGATGTGGTGACCCATTGCTTTAACGGCAAAGCCAATGGATTTTTGGATCAGACGAACCAAACCATCAAGCCTTTCGTCTTTGACGCCTATGAAAAAGGCTTGGTCTTCGATATTGGTCATGGGACAGACAGTTTCAATTTTGACGTGGCGGAGACAGCCTTTGCCAATCAGCTGAAGGCTTCTTCCATTAGTACAGATATCTACATTCGCAATCGTACCAATGGACCAGTCTTTGATTTAGCGACGACTATGGAAAAATTAGCGGTCGTAGGGTATGATTGGCGTGAGATCATCGAGAAGGTGACCAGTGCCCCTGCGAAGCAATTTCATTTACAAAACAAAGGCGAGATCGCATTGGGATATGATGCTGATTTTACGATTTTCCGCTTTGAAGCGGGCGAAAAGGAATTGACGGATTCTAACGGCAATCGCCGAATCACGACACAACAGATCGTGCCGCAAAAAGCGGTGATAGGAGGGGAACTTTTTGACACTGAATATTGAAGAATTAGACTTGAAAGAAGTCATCAATGCTTCTGGCAAAATGACGATTCTAGGTGTCTCGAAAGTCAGCGAAAGCGTACTTGCAGCCCAGCGCTATGGCGGGGAACATTTCTTTGAAATGGCAGATCTAGCAGAAAAAACCGGTGCCTATTTGGCAAAATTGTTGAAAACGGAAGATGCACAGATTGTTTCTTCTGCTTCAGCGGGGATCGCCCAATCAGTGGCGGCGCTCATCGGTCAAGGCGACAGCTATCATTTGTACCACCCTTACAGTGAGAAAATCAGTAAACGGGAGATCATTTTGCCCAAAGGCCACAACGTAGATTATGGCACACCAGTGGAAGTGATGGTGACACAAGGTGGTGGGAAGGTCGTGGAAGCAGGTTATGCCAATATGTGTACTCCCGAGCACATTGAACAGATGATCACGCCCGAAACGGCGGCGATCCTCTACATAAAGAGTCATCACACCGTTCAAAAAAGTATGTTGACAGTAGCAGAAACGGCCGAAGTTGCCAAGGCACACGATCTTCCATTGATCGTTGATGCGGCTGCTGAGGAAGATTTGTTTGCCTATACCCAAGCCGGTGCTGATTTAGTGATCTATTCAGGTGCGAAAGCACTGTCAGGACCGAGTGCTGGCTTAGTGATCGGCAAGCAGCCCTATGTCTCTTGGGTACGCCTGCAATCCAAAGGGATAGGTCGAGCAATGAAAATCGGTAAAGACAATATTCTCGGATTTACCCAAGCCATGACGGATTATCTAGCGGAGGGAACAGAATCTGGGGCTTCGATGCAAGAGCGTCTGCAACCATTTATTGCGGCAATCAATGAAATCACTGGTTTCGAAGCAAAAATCGTTCAAGACAGCGCTGGCAGAGACATTTATCGGGCGAGTGTCAAAGTGAAAGAACCAAGTGCCAAAGCAGTGATCGACGCACTAAAAGCAGGAGAACCAGCGATTTATACCCGTGAGTACCAAGCCAATAACGGCATCATTGAATTTGATATCCGAGCAGTCAATGAACAAGAAATGGCAGTGATCACCGATCGCTTACAAGAAATTATGTTAGGAGCAACCCAAAAATGAAAACTTCACCCAATTATTTCGCTGACCGTGTCTGTCTAAATGTGTTAGCAAACTCCATCGACAATGCGAAAGCTTGTTACGAAGCAGCAGAGGGCAACATCGTCCTAGGTGTTTTATCAAAAAACTATGATAGTGACGAGGCGGCTATCGCTGACATGAAGAACTATCAAGTGGCAACAAATAATGCCCTTTCTGTAGGGCTTGGTGCTGGCGACCCCAATCAAAGTGAAATGGTCTCCCGAATTTCCGCTGTTCTTCAACCACAGCATGTTAACCAAGTGTTCACGGGAGCGGGGACCTCACGAGGTTTGCTAGGACAATCTGAAACGATCGTCAATGCCCTTGTTTCACCAACGGGAAAAGTCGGCTATGTCAATATTGCGACTGGTCCATTGAGTTCACAAACTCCAGCTGCAGAAGTCCCAGTTGAAACAGCGATCGCTTTATTAAAAGACATGGGCGCTAGTTCTATCAAGTATTTTCCAATGAAAGGGTTGGCTCATAAAGCAGAATATCAAGCGGTAGCCGAGGCTTGTGCCGCGAATGATTTTTATTTGGAACCGACCGGCGGTATCGATTTAGAAAACTTTGAAGAAATCTTGCAGATCGCTGTTGATGCAAGCGTGAAAAAAATCATTCCACATATTTACAGCTCGATCATCGATGGAGAAACAGGGGACACACGCCCTGGAGATGTACAGACATTAGCAGAAATGACGAAAAAGGTGTTGGCAGCAGCCAAATAGGGGGGGATCAATGATGCGGATCGGTGCTTACGGTGAGGTAATGATGCGGTTGACGCCACCAGAATATCGAACGTTGGAACAGACCCACTCTTTGCGAATGGATTTTACGGGAACAGGGGTCAATCTGTTAGGCAATTTGGCGCATTTCGGCTTGACGACGTCGATGCTGACGCAGGTGCCAGCCAACCGATTAGGAGATACGGCAAAAGCCAGCTTGCGTTCCTATGGGATTCAAACGGCATTTGTTGGCAAAAAATATAGTCATATCGGCAGTTATTTCGCCGAGATCGGCTACGGCGCTCGTCCAACCTATGTGACGTATCAAAATCGCCATCATAGTTCCTTTGGCGTTTCAGGTCCAGAAGAATATGCTATCGATGGATTTTTAGAAACGATCGATCTCATTCATATTTGCGGGATCTCTCTTAGTTTGACTGAGAAAACCTGGCAAACAGCTTTGGCTTTGGCGAAACAGGCCCATGCCAAGCAGATTCGCGTCTGCTTTGATTTCAACTTCCGTCCAAGCTTGAATGAAGAATTAAATCGGGAGGTACTGAAACAACGGTATGAAACGATCCTACCCTATTGTGACCTAGTTTTCGGGTCTGTCCGTGACTTGGAGGAGCTATTGGCTTATCCCTTAGAGGAAACAGAAGGCGCCGAGCTTGCATTGATCCAATCCTTTATTGACCAGTATCAATTAGAATGGTTCTGCGGGACACGGCGTCTAGCCGTGGAAGACAAGCAGTTTATCAGCGGAAGGATCATTACGGCACAAGATACCTATGAAACGGCACCGCAGCTCCTGCAAGTGTTGGATCGGATCGGGGCAGGGGATGCCTATGCTGCTGGCGTATTATTAGGCTATGCCGAAAAATGGTCGCTCCAACGCACCGCTGATTTTGCTATCACCAATGCAGTTTTGGCTCATACGATGCTGGGAGATGTCCCCTTAACCACCAAAGAACAAGTTGAACAAGTCTTACGGGCACCTGGGAAAGACTTGATTCGCTAGAAAAAACACTTGCGTCCTTCTCTTGATGGATGACTGTGCAAAAGTAGACCAATCGGCTGCTTGTGCGCAATCATTCACCGCTTTTAGGAGAAGGACGCAAGTGTTTTTATTGTTTTAAAAAGGTTTCTACTTTTTTCTCAGGGATCACCCACAACAATAGCACGAGACTATCCAGTGTGATGATAAATAGGGGGTGGATCACCCAGCCGAGGAGCAATGCCAGCACGTTGATAAACAACGTAAAGTAGAGTTTCTTGTATCCGCGAAACAGTTCCACGATGGCTTGATTGTCAGGATTGGCACGAACCAAGGATTTTCCAACTAGGAAATAGCTGAAATCCGTCAATAAAATGACAGCCCCGTATAGTAGCTGTGGGGCAAGAGCGACTGGATAACGACTGACCCATGACGTTACAAAAGGAAAGAGGGTCAGTGCCAGAATCAACAAATGATTCGCCCACAAGGTCCAACCGTCGATTTTAGACACTACTTGAAATAGATGATGGTGATTGTTCCAGTAGATCGCTAACATCACAAAGCTGATCAAATAAATAATAAATTGCTGTTCCACTCCTAAAAAAGAAGCAAAGGTATCGCCTTCGGGCTGGTGCAATTCCAATACTAATAAGGTCATTACGATCGCAATGACCGCATCGGTAAAGGCTTCGATTCGATTTTTTGACATGTACATCCATCCTTTTAAGTTTCTGTTTACTGGATCAGTGTACGCGATTGTCAGAAATTCGTCGAATGATTATTCTCGGGACAAAAGCCAACGTTCCAGCTATTTCGCAATTGGCCCATTGCCTAGTGCACCGAATAAAAACAAATCGATCGCTTCTGGCATCTTGTCTTCTTTTTCTGGTGAGTCCAAATGAGCCGCCATCAGTACTAACAATTGACTGGTGACAAATTCTGGGTCGACATCCGAACGGAGATTGGAATCACTGCGACGAAACAAGTCAAGAAACGGTTCTTTATAATTTTTCCGCCAAAGCAAGTACAGTTTTTTAGAAGTGTCCTCAGAAACGGTATGCTGAATGTCGTGCATCATCATATAAAAATTGATCCGATGCCGACTTCTTAAAAAAAGAAACATGTTCAAGATTTTTTCAGAGATCGTCAAGGAAGTATCTTCAACGGTCTGATTTAGCTTTCCAGAAACCTCTTGTGCCAAAGAAACCATCACTTCATAATAGATGGCTTCTTTGCCTTTGAAGTGATAATAAAGATTGGGTTGGGTGATGCCGACGGCTTCTGCGATCTGTCTAGTAGAAGTTGCTTGATACCCCTGCTGCATAAACAGGTTCTCTGCGACTCGTAAAATTTTTTCTCGCAAGTTCAAAGTCAGCCCTCCCAACGTTCCTGACGAAGCATTTTTTTCGCGGTAAACAAAAGTTGGATTTTCCGTTGTTTCGGTACCGCTGTTTTTTCAGCAAATACTTGATAGTTGTTTTTGCGAATCACAGTCAAGATTTCCCGATAGATCAAAGCAGCTGCTAATAGAGCTTCACGGCAATCTTCATCGATTTGCGGCATCATGACAAAAGATTCTTGATAAAGCGTCTCTGCCAGTTGCGCCTCGTGTTCCCACATCTCGATAAACTGCGGGTTTTGATTGCCAGCTGCTAAAGCCTCTCGCGAAAGGTTGTATTGCGCCAAGACCGTTTGCGGCAAATAGATGCGGCCCATCCGCAGATCCTCGCCAATATCACGTAAAATATTGGTGCGCTGCATCGCTTCACCCAATTTGATGGCAGGCTCTTGAATCGCAGCGGCTGCTTGCGAGAGAATCGGCAAGAGCATCAGACCTACACTGCCAGCTACGTAGTAACTATAGTCAGAAAGCTCTTTTTCAGAGGTGGGTTGCTGGAAGTCAAGGTCTTGTTTTTGCCCCACCAATAGGTCGAAAAAGGGTTGGAATTGCAGATCAAACTGTTGGAAAGAAAGGGTCAATGCCCGCCAAATGGCTTCATCAGGATCTTCTTCCTTGACGGCTTGCGGCAAGTCGATCGTATCGTCTGATACTTGTTTTTGCATTTCTTCCAAGCGTTTTTTCATGGCTTCGATCAACAATGGGTCTTGCTTTTCATCGACGGCATCATCGGCACGTCGGCAAAAGGCGTAGACGGCATAGACGGCGCGGGCTTTGTCTTTTGGCAATTGAGAAAAGGCGGTATGAAAATTTTTCGAATGCTTTTTTATGATGGCCTCACAGTATAAAAAATCGTTGTCGTATTCATCAAAGACGCTTAATGATTTAACGGTCATCTTTTAACAACTCCTCCACAGCTAACTTGGCACTTTGCATCACGATTGGCACACCCGCTCCTGGATGCGTACTGCTGCCGCAGAAGTATAGGCCTTCTGCATAATCAAATTTATTATGGGGACGATAGTAATTGCTTTGGGCTAAGGTCGGTTTCAAGCCAAATGTCGCACCGTTGTAGGCATTGAACCGATCATTGAACGTATCTGGCGTATACATTTTTTCATACACGATGTGTTCATCGATATCCGTAAAGATCGTTTTTTCTTTTAATAATCCAATGATCTGCTGGCGGTAGCTTTGGATCGTTTCATCTGTCCATTGATCAAATTTAGATAATTCAGGTACTGGGACTAAAACATAAAGACCTTCTTGACCATCAGGTGCTAAGGAAGCATCTTTCAGGGTTGGACGATACAAGTAGAAGGAAGGATCTTCTGGCAGCTTGCCAGCCTCGAAAAGATCGTTTACATTGCGTTTGAAATCATTGGCAAAATAAATACTGTGGAGTGCGCTATCTTCATATTTTTTGTCCAGTCCTAAATAAAGCAAGAAACAAGAACAAGAGTAATCCATCGAAGCGATTTTTTGATTGGTGTATTTGCCGCGTTTTGATTCATCAGGAATCAAGCTTTCCATGGCATAAGGAAAATCAGCCGCACAAATCACGGCATCTGCGGTGATCGTTTCTCCATTGACACGAACGCCTTTGGTTTGCTTGTTTTCGATCAATAATTCATCGATCGGCGTATTGTAATGGATCGTACCGCCTAATTCTTGGAACAAACGTGCCATACCAGTGGCTAACGTATACATGCCGCCTTTGATGAAATAGACCCCATACATCAACTCGATCATAGGGATGATCGTATAAAGGGACGGCCCTTGGTAAGGGGAGACACCGATATACAAGGTTTGAAACGCCAATGATTTACGCAGGCGATCATCTTTGACAAATTTAGAAATGGAAGAGTAGGCGTCACTAAACGTTCGCAGCTTTAACCCTGCCCATAATGATTTGGGATTGTAAAAATCTCGCCATGTTCGAAACGACTTGGTGATGAAGGACTCTTTGGCGATCACATAGCGTTTGTAAATATCTGCTAAAAAGGCAAAATAGCCTTGAGCATCTTCTTCTGAGATCGCTTCTAGCGTTTTGGTCAATTCTACTAAGTCATTTGAGAAGGTCAGCGGTTCGTCTTGGGCAAAATACAGCTGCAGCATCGGATCGACTTTCTCCATAGGAATATAGTCATTCGGATCAACGCCAGCAAATTCAAACACTTCACGATAAATTTCAGGCATCATCACGATGGTGGGGCCCACATCAAAGGTAAAGCCGTTTTCCTTGATCTGATTCATTTTGCCCCCAGGTTGACCTTCTTTTTCGTAGAGGGTGACGTCATAGCCAAGTTTTTGCAAACGGACAGCAGCAGCTAATCCTGACACGCCCGCACCGACAACAATAATTTTTTTCATGCTTGCTCCTTCTGCGAATCATCTGATTCGGCTTCTTTTTTCGTGTGTTCTTTTTCTTCTAAAACGCCATCTTTCATGACGAGAACCCGATCACAATAATCTGTTAAACGGGTATCATGGGTCACCATAATGGTGGCTTTTTGTTTTTCTTTGGTTTCTTTTGCTAAGATTTTGACGACTTCGACGGCTTTTTTTGAATCAAGACTCGCCGTTGGTTCATCTGCCAATATGATGGTGGGATCATGATAGAGCGCTCGGGCAATAGCCACACGCTGTCTTTCACCACCAGAAAGTTCATCGGGGTATTTGTTCTGCAGCTTTTCGATCCCAAGTTGTTCAAACAATTCAGTTGCTGATTGCTCTTGGGTTTCTTTGCTGACCTTATCCACTAATTGGAGTTGCTTTTTGACCGTCAAAAAAGGGACAAGGTTGGAAGCTTGTAAAATAAAGCCGATCTTTTTGAAACGAGTTTTTGCCCGTTGCTTTTCTTTTTGTTTACTGAAGGGTTCGTCATTGATAAACACTTCGCCTTCAGAGGGGGCTTGCAGGCCACCGGCGATCGTTAGAAAGGTACTTTTCCCAGAGCCAGAAGGACCGATGATGGCGACAAATTCGCCTTTTTCTACCGAAAAGTTGGTTTCTTTCAAGGCTTCAATCGTCGCATCCCCATCTTTAAATGATTTTTTGACTTGTTTGAATTCAATGGCACTCATGTTTTTTCCTCCTATCCGATTGCTTTCAATGGGTCGATTTTTACAATCGTTCGCACCGAGAAGAAAGCACCTAGCATCGCGATCAGAATCATCATGACACTGATACTAGCAAAGAATAATAGATTGATTTGGAATGGCACTGCCGCAGGTAACACGAGGGCGGTACCGATCGTTGCCAAACCACCGATCAAAACACCCGAGGTTGCCAATAAGAACGTTTGGGCGATCACCGAAAAAGCAATGTAGCGGCTAGAGATCCCTTGAGCTTTCATGACACCAAAAATTTCTGATTTTTGCATCGTTAGCACATAGATGAAAATTCCGATAACGATGGCAGCGATCACGATCAAGAACCCGATCATAAAGCCAAAGGTCAGCACTTGCGCGTTGTAACCAGGCAATTCATTAATAAATTTGCTGATATCCGTAGCGACCAGATCATCTGGCACTTCTTTGATTTTGCCACGAGTCACGATCGCGTTGATACGGGCATTTTCAGAATCATCTTCTTTTTCAAAACGAATTTCTTGATAGGCACCGATCGACGTGTAGAGGACCGGAGCGACACTGAAGCGGGCGTTATCTGTAAAACCGACGATTTTTAATTTTTTGTCACTGCCTGCTAATTTGATGGTGTCACCAATGGAAATCCCGTATTCTTCCTCAATACTGCTGTCGGCGACCGCTTCATCATCTGAAGTAAACATCTCGCCATCGGTAATATTTGGTGCTAAAAATTGATCTGGATCAATGCCGAAAAAGGTGACATCGACTTTTTCACCGTTGTCTTCTTTGGTCACAACCCCAGCGGTTTGCGCCAAAACTGCTTTTTCTGGTGCATCGACTTCATCATAAAGACTGCGAGGAAGCATCGACATGTTTAAATTATCATTTGCTTCTTCGGTCAACAAAATTTGATCTGCCTCCCATTTGTCGACCGCCATCCGATTATCTTGAGCCAACCCATAAGCTAACCCAGTTAAAAAAAAGACCAAATAGGCGATTAAAAACATGACCCCGGTGACTAGGGCGTAACGCAATTTGGAATGGCGTATTTCATTGATTGCCAAAAACATAACGATTCCTCCTACTATTTTATCACTTGATAAAATAAAAATACCATTTTTTTTATTTTCAGCAAACTATCTTGCTTACAAAGAGTAAATTCGGTGAAAAAAGGAAGGTTATTTAGAAGAGGCGTCTGTTGATTGAAGAAAACCAGTTGCTGCCCCCTGATTTCAATAGGAGCAGTGAAGGAGCTGGGGAAAGAACTAGGATAACAGTAAAAGCCCTCTGATTCAGTGCAGACACAACTGCGGCGCTGAATCAGAGGGTTCCTATTTGAAGTCTGGTGCTGGATCAAAGTGTCAATCGTCAGTTTCTTTGCTTGTAGCGATAACTAACGGCACGATTTTTTCAAAGGAGTGACGGAAGCTTTCAGGTTGTGCTAATTTTTGATAGATGATCGCTAAACCGTCTTGGTTTTTGCGATAATCCAACCAAACCTTCAGTTCACTTTGAGGACCATATTTCTTTGAAATGTACTGATACGCTTCTTGGTGCAATTGTTCTAAATCTGTGAGCTGCTTTTTCTCATAAGCAAAAAGCAAGGTTCGCTTGAGGATTCGCTCAAAATCTAAGTCGCGATCGGCTTCGGAAATAATTTTGCCATAAAGCGAGCGAGGCTCATAGGGCAGCGAGGCGCGATGGTCTTCTACAGCTTCGCCGATCATGGAAATGACTGGAGGAGAGAAAAAGCGTGGCAACACAGCATCTTGTTCAACGATCTTGCGGGAATTGCTTTCGTGGTTTTTGCGGCCATAGAGCAAGCCGATATCATGGTAGGCAGCTACCGTATAGACGATATTCAGGTCAACGGGCAATGTTTCAGCAATTTCAAAACTATTTTGGATCACTTGGTGGACGTGCGCTGGGGAGTGACTGCTATCCAATTGGTTGTATTGCGGGATGATGGAGCTTTCAATATAGTGCTTTAGTTGTGGATCAATCGGTGCATCAATCTTCATTTGTCTGGTTCTCCTGCCTTTCATGTGCTAGATGAGGGGGAATTGAGCCAGTGCCAAACCGATCAATTGTTGCTAGACCTAGCGGCTGACGACAAAAGCCAAAGGGCTGTCCATCAATGGTGATTTGCTGCTTGAGCCACGGAAGGTAACTGATGGTATTGGTTGGATCGCCAGCAGCTGCTTGTTCCATATTCTGCCATTCATTCGACGTAGAAATCGTTGCATCACCTTTCAATAAGCCCTGCCAAATCACCTGGATCTCCTTGGGACAAAGGTTTCCTGCCATTGATGACAGCCCGTTAAACCCTAGTGCGACCTTTTCCGCCAAGTCCGCTTCACCACCAGCATAAAAGCGAAAATCGGCAGCCGTCTTTGTTTTTAGTTGAGGCACTCGCTCCTTCCTGCCAGCTTCTTTTAAGCCGATCACCCGAGGGTCAGCGATCAAGGTCAAGAGGCTTTCTGCAGATAAATCAAAGCCCGTGCGGCGGGGATTGTTGTATAAAATAACTGGTTTTTCGCAAGTATGGATCAATCCCTGAGCATAGAGCACGGCTTCCTTTTGCGTCAGGCAAAGATAAGGGGGAAAGCCTAAAACCACACCATCGATTCGGGGATTTTTGCTGACTGCTTCTGCCAACGCGAGCGTTTCATGAAATACGATGCCAGCTAAACCGAAGAGGACTTCGAAATCGGCTGCCCAGCTGGTTTCTTGCGCTAAGGCATGTAGAAGCTGTTTTTTTCTGTCAAGGTCAATGAGTGCTGTTCACCGGTGGAGCCGCACACCAAAACCGATTTGATCCCTTGCTTTTGCAGTTGCAAGATATGAGCGATCGTTCTTTTCGTGTCAAGTCTTTCTGCATGATCAAATGCTGTTGGGACGGCAACATGCAATGAGTGATTCAATGAAGTCATCCGATTCATCCTTTCTTGTGATACGTTTAGCCAGCGATGTTCTTCTTGCTTCTGGTGCAAGCCAAGGAAGACGAAACAACTGATTATCCACTAAGTGTAGCAAACTTCTCGTTTCAGCAAAAGGCTTAGCAAAATATTTTTAAAACGGTGGTTGCGTTTTCAAATAAAGCATGGTATTATGCAAGTAATAAAACAGGCATGTGACTGGTAATGCAGGCAGGACCTATAAAAAACATGGAAGGGATCGTTGGATTCCGTTCAATGTTTTTGTAGGTCCTGCCTGCTTTTTTCTTTGTTTGGCCAACAAAGGAAAACTAATTAAAGGAGAAGAAAATTATGAATGTAAAAGAAACGGCAACTGCCATCGTTGAGTTGATTGGCGGAAAAGAAAATATCGCACATTTGGAACATTGCTCCACACGCTTGCGCTTTACCTTAAAAGACAATAGCCTCGTACAAAAAGATGCCTTGGAAAAAGTCGATGGCGTGATTGGGGTGCGACAAAACGTCCAATGCCAAGTCATCATCGGCAATGATGTCGTCGAAGTGTATGATGAGGTGATGAACGTGTTAGGTCATGAGCTAACAGCGGATGGAGGAAGTGAAGGCAAACAAAAACAATCGTGGGGTGCGGTTCTGCTTGATTTTATTATCTCGATTTTTCAACCGTTGATTCCAGCGGTCGCCGGTGGGGGCGTCTTGAAATCCTTACTGTTACTTGCTTCTGTCACGGGATTGATGGACAATACCAGCCAAACGTATCAAATTTTGAATCTGATCGGTGGCGCACCATTGTATTTCTTACCGATTTTAGTGGCGATCACCACGGCAAATAAATTAAAGGTCAACCAATTGGTGGCGGTTTCCGCTGTCGGTGCCTTGATTTTGCCTGAACTAACGACACTATTGACAGAAGGCGCAGCGTTCATGGGCTTCGGTTTACAAAATATCGCCTATGCGTCACAAGTATTTCCAGCCATTTTAACGGTTTTATTTTACGCTCAAATTGAAAAGCTGTTTACCCGAATCTCACCAAAACCGATCCGTATCTTCTTTGTTCCGATGATGAGCTTAGTTATTACGGTTCCAGTTGCTTTATTGATTTTAGGCCCATTAGGCTTTGAAGTCGGAACGATTTTCTCAGCAGCAATCATTTGGCTGCATGCCCATTTAGGTTGGGTGGCAACGGGGATCTTAGCCGCTGTTTTACCATTGATGGTGGTTACTGGTATGCACAAAGCCATGATTCCCTATGCTGTTTCGTCCATGAGTGAGATGGGGGCAGAGCTGTTATACTTGCCTGCCTCATTGGCACATAACATTGCAGAAGCTGGTGCTTGTTTTGCGGTGAGTTTTCGGACCAAAGACCAAAAACTTCGTTCAACCGCTGTTTCTGCAGGCATCTCCGCCCTTTTTGGCATCACCGAGCCTGCTTTGTATGGGGTGACGATCCTGCATAAACGAGTGCTTTACGGCGTGATGGCTTCCAGCCTAGTTGGTGGTGCGGTGGCTGGTTTGTTTGCCATCAAGGCCTTCGCATTAGTTGGCCCCGGTCTAGCAAGTATCACTATGTTCGTCGATGAAGCCAACCCGATGAATCTTGTGTGGGCATTAGTCACGTTAGGGGTATCCTTTGCTGTTTCCTTCGTCCTTGTCCTTTTCTTATTCAAAGACAAAACAGTGGAAAATAAGACGACAGTTGCCGATCCGAAAGCCGAAGTATTGAGTAAACCAGTAGAAGGCCAAGTGGTAGCCCTATCTGAAGTCAACGATGAAGTCTTTTCAAGCGGTATGATCGGAGAAGGTTTCGGGATCATCCCGACGTCTGGCGAATTGATCGCACCAGAAGATGGCGAAATCACGATGTTGTTTGAAACCAACCATGCGATCGGGTTAAAAACTCGTAATGGCGCAGAATTGCTCTTTCATATCGGCTTGGATACCGTTCAATTAGAAGGCAAACACTTTACCCCATACGTGAAAGCGGGGGATCAAGTGAAACAAGGGCAACCGCTGATTCAATTTGATCTAGATGCCATCAAAGCAGCTGGGTTTGATCCAATCGTGATCTGTGTGGTCACCAATCAAGAGAACTTTACTGTCAAACCGATCGAATCAACCGATGAGCGCAACGAACAAGGTGTTTTATCGATTGCACCGATCGTCTAAACCAATGAGCAATGCAACAAAAACAATGTAAAAGGGGATTGAAAAAATGACTGAAACAACTTTTCCAAAGGACTTCTTATGGGGTGGCGCTATCGCCGCAAATCAAGTAGAAGGGGGATGGAATCTTGGCGGCAAAGGCTTGTCGGTAGCGGATGTGGCTACTTACAAACCTCATGTCGACGTGAAAAACTTTGCAGCACATATGAGTGTGACTGTTGAAGCCGTCAAAGAAGCAATGGCGGATTCAACGGATACCATCTATCCAAAACGCCGAGGGATCGACTTCTATCATCGCTATCCAGAAGATTTGGCTTTATTTGCGGAGATAGGTTTTAAAGTATTGCGTTTATCGATTGCATGGACCCGATTGTTCCCAACTGGGGAAGAAACGACACCCAATCCAGAAGGGATCGCTTTTTACCGCAATGTCTTCCAAGAAATGCAGCGTTTGGGAATCAAACCGATCGTAACGTTGTCTCACTATGAGATGCCGTTAGCGCTGAGCTTGAAGTACAATGGCTGGGTGGAACGTAAAGTGATCGATGACTTTGTCCGTTTTGCGACCGTCTGCTTTGAAGAATTTGGGGAGTATGTGGAGTATTGGCTGACCTTTAACGAAATCGACAGTATCCATCGTCATCCCTTTACAACAGCAGGTCTCATTCCTGAGCAATCAGAAGCTGGTAAGGAAGAGCAAGACGTATATCAAGCCCTCCATCACCAATTTGTGGCCAGCTCATTAGTGACAAAAATCGCCCATGAAATAAATCCCGACAACAAAGTCGGCTGTATGATCACGAAGTTGATGACGTATCCATTGACTTGTGACCCATTGGATGTTGAATTAACTTTAAAGAAAAACTTGGAAAATGATTTTTATGCGGACGTTCAAGTCAAAGGTGCTTATCCGCGAATGATTGAAAAAGATCTCGAAAAACGGGGCATCAAGATTGAAATGGCACCAGAAGACCGCCAAATCTTAAAAGATCACACCGTTGATTTTCTTTCTTTCAGTTATTATATGTCTATGGCTGAATCAGGCGACCCACATGCGGAACGGACACCGGGCAATACGGTTTTAGGGGTAAAAAATCCCAAGCTGCCGTCAACTGAATGGGGCTGGCAGATCGATCCTAAAGGCTTGAAAATCTCCTTGCTTTCATTGTATGATCGGTATCAAGTGCCATTGATGATCGTTGAAAATGGTATGGGTGCCGTGGATGTCCTTGAAGACGGTCAAGTGCATGATCCGTATCGGGTCGATTATTTCAAGGCACACTTCAAACAAATGAAGGAAGCCATCGATGAAGGAGTCGATTTGATTGGTTATACTTCATGGGCACCGATCGATCTGGTCAGTGCGGGGACGTCACAAGTGACGAAACGCTACGGCTTCATTTATGTGGATGCCGATGATGAAGGAAACGGCAGTTATGACCGTTTGAAAAAAGATTCCTTCGATTGGTACAAAGAAGTGATCGCTACCAATGGCGCAAGTTTGGCAGAATAAACAGTGAGGAGCGAGAGTGCATGATTTACATCAAGAAAGTCTTAAATTCAAGTGTCGTACTTGTTGATAAGGAAGGCCAGGAAATGATTGCACTTGGGAAGGGGATCGGCTATGGAAAGAAAGTCGGCGACAGCATAGCCGATACCCAGATCGATCAAGTTTTTCTGCCAATCGATGAAAAAAAATCGGGTCAGTTTGCCGATTTGGTGGATGAGATTCCGTTGTACTATTTTGAAATGACCAAAGAAATCGTCCAGCTGGCGCAAAAAATGCTGCCATATCCGCTAAATTCAACGATCTACCTCACCTTATCGGATCACTTGCACTTTGCTGTAGAACGTCAGCAAAAAGGCTTGAGTGTGACGAATCGGCTCTATTGGGAAATCAAGAATTACTATACAGATGAATTTCGAGCCGCCGAACAGGCACTACGCTTGTTGAAAGAGAAGTATCAAATTGAGCTGCCAGAAGAAGAAGCCTCCAATATCGCGTTTCATTTGATCAATGCCCAGTCGAACACCGAGGAAAATCAAGATGGGTTGAAAAAGGCCAAATTGATCGGATTGATCGTCAATATGGTGCGCTACTCGATCCAGCAAGACGTCAACACCAATTCGATCCATTACAATCGCTTTATCACCCACGTGCGTTTCTTCGTTGACCGATTCTTTTTGGATGGGCTGCTGCAAGAAGAAGATGAAGGACTATACCGTCAAATGTGGGCTCTTTATCCGAATGCTATGGAGATCGCGACAAAAGTCAAAGCCTATATCGATAAAGAATACCAAACGAAGATCCCTGTCAATGAAATCGTCTATCTAGGCGTTCATATCAATCGATTGATGAATCATTCAGCGATCAATTCCTAAGCGTCCTCATTTTAACAAACATAAACAAGCCGTTTCCCTTTGCTGGAGAAACGGCTTGTTTGTGTTTAGTAGGCTTGCTTGTTAGGAATCACGCCTCGAACGCCGCCTTTTGGCTGCTCCACGTCGCCTTGATAGCGTGGGATCAAATGACAATGGCAATGAAAGACCGTCTGTCCAGCAGCCTCCCCGCAATTGAAGCCGATGTTGAAGCCGTCTGGTCGATAGGTTTCCAATAAATAAGCTTTGCCTTCCTGCAACAAAGCCTGCAAGTCTTGTAATTCCTCTTGGGTGAGAGCAAAATAATCCCTGCGATGCGCTTTGGGGATCAATAGCAAGTGGCCAGGGGTGACGGGGTACTTATCAGGGATCGCATAAAAGCGTTCGTTTTCAATGATCGCATGTTTTGAGGCAGTACAAAAAATACAAGTCAAAATCTTTCGCTCCTTTTTCTCGGCTAGATAGCGTATCAATACTTATCTTTAGTGTACCAAAAGCTGATTTGAAATGAAACGCACGACAAAAAGCATGTCCTTTTGAGTCAATTGACAGTAAAATAAAAAAAAGTTTATAGATTCGCTTGACTTAGAGTGCACTTCAACCTGTATGCTTAGTGTAACTTAAAAAACAGGAGGACGTACAAATGGACTATGTAAAATTTGGCAATACAGGACTTGATGTGTCACCTTTGTGTTTAGGAACAATGGGATTTGGCGATCCCAACAGCGGGTTTCATGAGTGGGTGTTAGAAGAAGACGACAGTCGTGAAGTCATCAAAAAAGCCTTGGATCTGGGCATCAACTTTTTTGATACGGCAAATGTCTATTCTTATGGAGCGAGCGAAGAAATCGTCGGTCGAGCATTGAATGATTTTGCGCCCCGGGATGAGATCGTGGTTGCCACAAAACTATATTCTAAAATGAAACAGCGACCTAACAGTGAAGGCTTGTCTCGAAAAGCGATTTTTTATCAAGTCGAACAAAGCTTAAAACGCCTGCAAATGGACTACATTGATTTGTATATCATCCATCGTTGGGATTACCACACGCCAATAGAAGAAACCATGAAGGCCTTACATGATTTGGTAGTTTCTGGAAAAGTACGCTATATCGGCGCATCTGCGATGTACGCTTGGCAATTTGCCAAAGCACAAGCAGTCGCCGAAAAAAATGGCTGGACCAAATTTGTTTCGATGCAAAATCACTTGAATTTGCTTTATCGAGAAGAAGAGCGAGAAATGATGCCCTTGTGTGCCGATCAAAAAATTGCCGTTACGCCGTATAGTCCATTGGCTGCTGGACGTTTAACAAGAGATTGGGGCGCAGAGACCAAACGGTATTTAACGGATAAAACCGCCAATCAAAAGTACGACAAAACGATGGAACAAGACCGGGAGATCGTGGCACGGGTCGCTCAGATTGCTGACAAACACCAAAGCAAACGGGCGCAAATCGCCTTGGCTTGGTTATTGCAAAAAGAACAAGTGGTCGCACCAATTATCGGCGCAACAAAAGAAAGCCACTTATTGGATGCATTACCAGCCCTTGACTTGAAGCTGACAGTCGAAGAGATTGCGTATTTGGAAGAACCTTACTTGCCTCATGCAGTGGTAGGAGCGGAATAATCAGACACAGTCAAAAGCGGCTCCTTGATTAAAGAGGGAATACACCACGAATGAGGAAGAAAAAACGCGAAACAAAGGGAGTGAAGCCATGAATATCAAAAAAGTTAGTGAATTGAGCGGTGCTTCCGCTGATACCATCCGTTATTATGAAAAAATTGGGCTGATCCCGGCAGTCAAACGCAACAAAAATGGTGTTCGTGAATTCGATGAAGATGATTTACAATGGATCATCTTTGCCAGACAAATGCGCAACGCTGGACTATCGATTGATGGGCTGAGTCATTACCTGGCTTTATTTGAAGAAGGTCGAGGGACGGTTCCTGAGCGCAAGCAGCTGTTAGCCGAACAAATTGCTGTTTTGCGGGAGAAAATCTCAGATATGACGGAAGCTGTTGAACGTTTAGAATACAAATTGGAACATTACGACGAGCATGTTCTGCCGACTGAAGAACGACTGCGTCAACGCAAAGCCAATCTCGTCAACCAGACTTTATGACAAGCCATTTTTTCTACTCAAAGAACGAGGCTTGAATTTTTCAAAAATGAAAGGGAGCTTATGAAACGACTTGCGATTTTAGGTGCTGCTGGCACGATCGGTCAGCGATCACGGCAAAAACTTTTGGAAAGAACCAATCGACCACTCGTACTCTATGCCCGCCGTGCAACGGAGCGTTTGCATGAGATCGATGCTGCGCGTGAGACGATCATTGATGGTGACTTTCTCGATTTAGGACGACTCGTTCGGGCATTGCAAGGCTGCCAGTCGGTTTTTTTGACGGATATCCATGATCCTCGGGCAACGCTGCGGGTGATCGAGGCAATGAAATTAGCACAGGTCAACCAATTGATCAGTGTCGCACCCGAAAAAAGACTTTGTACATCGGCGGCATTGAAGCAATTGGCAGACTTAACAGCGCCTTTTCTTGCCCCTGAAGAGCATCAGCTGCTCTTGCAGAAAAAAATCGCTTGATGTCCTACCAATTGATTGTAGGCTCAGAGTTGGCTGTTCGCTTTGTTCATTTGCCATCAATGGAAGAATGCATGTTACAGCCAGGGGGATGGCAAGAAGCAGTCGCAGAAGAAATGCTTGCGATGTATCACTGCTATACAGCCTAAAGCCTGTGCATTTGTGATGAAAACCAACATACTTTCTTGAAGTTCAGAATCATTTTTTTCATGTTTTCATGAAAAAAATGGTTCTTTCTTTTGAGCTTTTTTTGATAGAATAGACAGAAGCTTTTATCCATAAAATTAGTTGCCATATTGAAAGGAGAACGTTGATGGAATCACTTATCAAAAAAAATCTTGCTTTATTGCTTGGGGTGCTGTGGATCTGCATCGCATTAAACTTTTTCCTTTTGCCTCACAGTATTGCTTCTGCTGGTGTCGGGTCGATCGGCTATCTGATCGAAACCGGCTGGTCGATCAATCGTCATATCGTTGTCTGGGGGATTAATTTATTGATGCTGGCGTTGGCATTTTTGCTTTTAAAGCGAGAGGTCTTTGTCAATACGGTTATCGGCAGTCTGGCATTTCCCGTTCTTCTGGCGCTTTTACCAGAGATCATGCTCTTGCGTTTTTATTCCGTTTCCTTGATTTTAGGTAGTTTCTTCTTTAGCTTCGGTATTTTTTCACTTTACAAAATCGGTGCTTCCAATGGTGGGGTCACGATTCCGCCGCTGATTTTGGAAAAATACTATGGCATTCGAAAGTCTAGTGGTGTCTTCTTAACCAATCTGATCATCATCTTGTTGAATCTCCTGATTTTTTCTTGGCAAGAAGCCCTCATTTCCGCTTTCTCTATCTATTTGATTGCCTTTTTCATGCGCTTCTTTATGCGGATCGAGCAAAAAACACAGGCAAAAAAAGCAGTGAACGTTCAAGAAACAGCAGAACTAGAATAAACTAGCAGAAGCAAACCATCGGTGCAACAGGTAGTGACCCCCAAGAGTTAGACGAAACGTCTAACTCTTGGGGGTCAGTACAACATTTGCACCGATGGTTTTTTAATAGTTTCTTTTTCTCAAAACAGCAATAGCCCCCGCTAGGCAGCTGATGATCAATAAGCAACTCAGCAGCAGCGCTGGCAGCAGTTCCCCTAGTTTGATTTGGTCGGTTAAGTAGTTAGGAAATTGGCTGGAAAGTGAATAAGGATTCCATTTTGTTACTTGACTCCATAGGTTGCCTAACATGCCCATCAGATAACAGACGCCAATAAACAACAAACCTTGATAGATACTTTTAGCAAAGCTAGAACCTAGCAGCAGGATGCTGATTGCTAGTAAACCAAAAAGCCAATAGCTGAACAATGCGCTAGGGACTTGAACAGCGCTAGAATCATCGAAATAGATCAAGGTATAAAAAGCACTGACACTGGCACTTAGGAGGTAGCTCAAAGACCACAGAATCGTTAAATAGCCAGCTTTGGCACAGACGATCGTCGTTTTCGGTAATCCTTTCGTAATCAGCTGAATAAAGGTCCCTTGGGCTATTTCGGCAGAGAGCGTATCCGTAAAAAGAACTACAAATACCAACAGACCAATCGTTCCAATGTTGCTGTAAAACTGCAGCCATGCATCGATCGCAGTCGGATCAGCAATCGTGATTTCAATCGATTCCGGCATCATACTGGCCATCAGATCTGGCATAATTTTGGCAGTAAAGGGAGAAAGCATACCAATCAGAGCAAACAGGATCAAACAAATCAGCAGTTTTTTGTTGCGAAGACCACCGAGAAATTCTTTCTTTAAGAAAACAAGAAACACCTTCATTTGATCACCTCCAAATAAATCGCCTCTAAAGTCGGTTCGATCCGTTGAAAGGATTCAGGTACTATCTGTTGTTCATTGAGCAATCGCAGCAACTGCTTTCCAACATTCGTGTCGGCAGTTTCGTCGATCAGTAATTGATTGTTCTTTCTTTCTGCCGCAATGCCGTGGGATGCTAACAGATTGGCAAATTTCGAATGGTAACCTTCGTTGGTAAAGACAATCCCAAAGGCGGTTTTTCGATAACGTTTTTTTAAGGAATCCATCGGTTCAAACGCCTGGATCTGACCTTTGTGCAAAATCGCAATGTAATCTGACAGTTGCTCGACATCTGCGAGAATATGGGATGAAAAAAGAACTGTCGTTTCTTCTTTGATTTTAGCCAATACATCAAGAAAGGCCTTGCGACCTAAAGGATCGAGTGCAGAGGTCGGCTCATCACAAATCAAGATAGCTGGTCGGTTGATCAATGCTTGAGCTAATCCAAGACGCTGCTTCATGCCGCGAGAAAAGCCAGCGATTTTTTGTTTCGAAGCTTCCAGGCCTACCAATTCTAAGACCTCCATCACCCGCTGAGGCTGAAAAGGTTCTTGATTGGGCTGGATCTTTCCGCAAAAAGTCAAATATTCTACAGCTGTCATAAACGAGTAAAACTGCGGTACATCCGGTAAATAGCCGATCCAACGATTGGTCTTGGCTGAGCCGAATTGCACCACTTCGCCGCAAACGGTGATTTCTCCTTCATCAATGGGGAGCAATCCTAAAATCGCCTTCATGGTCGTTGTTTTGCCAGCGCCGTTTTCCCCGACAAACCCCACAACGCTGCCCTTTGGAACCGAAAAGGTTAGGTCTTGCAGCACTTGTTTGCGCCCAAAACGCTTGGATAAATGGTTGATCTCGATCATCTTCATTGTTGGTCCTCTTTTCCGAAAGCAAAATAAAGGATAGGACCGATCAGGCTAACAAAACAGGCGATGAAAAGCCAAAGAATGCGGGAGCCGAATTTAAACTGTTCTTGTTTTAAAATATCGCGAACCGCCAAGATGATCAAGACCAATTGCAAAACAATCAAGGGGATCAGTACGGGCAAATAATCAGACATATTTTCTGGTATATTTAGTGAAACACTATTCATGTGAAGCCCTCCTTTGTGGCTCATTTTCTTGTTCGGACAGTTTTTGCAGCTGCTGAAATAATTCTTCAAATAGTGGTTGCTTCAGATAAGGTTCAAATAATGGTGTGAACTGCGCGATTTCGAGAAATTGTTTTTTGACATTGTCTGAGTTCCGCGGGATCTGACTGCCTAATTCTAATTCGCTGATCCACTCATCGATGCTGTTGAAATAATCGTCTCCTTTCAAAACGATTTCCTCAGGCGTGTCTGCTAATGTTTTGACATACAGCGTTAATGCTTGCAGCAATAAGCTTTCTTTTTCTAAAGCGGCAAAAGAAACCATTCCAGCAGATAAAAAGTTCAGTAAAGAAAGGGGATGCAGCTGGGCCAGTTGGAAGCTCTCGCTGAGTGCCAGCCCACGTGCAAAGGTTTTTTCCAGCTGCTCCTCGTCTTGTGTGAGCATTGCCAAATAATTTGTCAGTAAGCTCATAAAAAGGATCAAGTATTGATAAATCGCACTTTGCGTCACAATCTCAGCTTGCTGCAACTGATTTTTTTGCTGAAATGCGGCGGCAATCAACGGTTCGCTAGGTAAAAAAGAGAGCGTTTTCGTTCCAAGGATCGCCAAGACCTCATCGGGTTTGTTTCTCATCAGCAGACAATAGGCTTCGATTTGTTGCGCTTGTTGTGCCAACGCATTGTCACCATGCGCAATGATCCGTTGATAAAGGATTTCTGCTTCTTTCAAATAGGTAGTTTTCTTTGCTTCCATCAAGGCTTCTTCAGAGGGGTGCCCTTCTGTGCTATCTGCTACAGGGACATCTGGCAAAAGATCCCAATGATTTAAGTAAAAGGAGCCCATCTGTAACAAGAACGGGTAACAAGAGTAATACCGTTTGATAAAACTTTGTGCCAGCGCGAGGACTTCGCTTGGTGTTTTTGTTTGAAAGGCGTCTTTTAGTAATTGGTAGATTCGTTGGATCTCTTTAGTGGATAGCTGCGAGTCCAAAATCAATAATTCATCGACGCTGCAATCAAAATACGCTGCTAATAAGGGCAGCGAGGTGATATCTGGATAAGACTGTCCCGTTTCCCATTTCGAAACGGATGCTTTGGACACATTCATAAACACTGCTAATTCTTGCTGGGTAATACCTCGTTGTTTTCTTCTCCGAGCGATTTCCTCGCCAATTGGTAAGTCCATAGTGCACCTCCGATAGGTTTGTTTGGTATACTTCTATCATAAGAGGATAAGAGATGACTTACAATGGATTGCTAGTTAATTTTTGGTTGATTTAATTAACTACAAGTTGATTATAAGGCGAAGTATTCCAATCTTTGGGAAAGAGATGATCGTAAATGAGAGGTAGAAAATTGAAAGTTGTAGCAGCGATCGATTCCTTCAAAGGAAGTACCACTTCCGCAGAACTAAATCAGGCGGTCTTAAGCGGGTTTTCAGACCAGTGGGAAACACGCAGTATCCCAATCGCTGATGGGGGAGAAGGGTCAATGGCAGCAGTCATTGCTGCGCTGGGAGGCAATTACGAAACGGTTTCAGTTACCGCTCCATTAGGCGGTAAGTTGCAAGCCCGTATGTTGGTCACCAAAATCAAGGAAGAAAAAATTGCCCTGATTGAATCTGCAGAAGTGATTGGGTTGCAACTCGTGGAACCTAGTGACGAGACCACCCGCAATAGCTCTTCTTTTGGTTTAGGCCAAATGGTCTTAGCAGCTTGCAGGCAAGGAGTGAAAAAAATTTACCTGACCCTTGGCGGTAGCGGCACTTCTGATGGGGGCGTAGGCTTTTTACTTGCGCTAGGAGCAACCATTCAAAGAAACGAGCGGATGGAAAACAATCCTTTGCTGCAAGCAGAATCTCTGGCGCTCAGCCAGTTGAACCCTCTGCTTGCACAAATTGACCTATTTGCATTAGCCGATGTAACGAATCCCTATTTTGGCAATCAGGGATTTGCGCAGGTTTTTGGTCCGCAAAAAGGGGCATCCCAAGAAACGATCCAGCAGTTGGATCAGCAGGCAAAGCGTTTGGCTGAGCACATCAAGCGGACCACGGGGATCGATCTGGAAGTCCCTGGTGCTGGTGCGGCAGGTGGGCTTGGTGGTGCTGTTCGTTTGGCAGGTGGTCAACTGGTTCCAGGATTTGCGACGATCGCTTCATTGATTGGGTTTGAGGAAAAAATCAAAGGAGCAGATTTGTTGATCACGGGTGAAGGACGCATCGATGGGCAAACCGCTGGAGGAAAAGTACCCTATGGCGTCGCGTTGCTCGCCCACAAACATCAGGTACCGGTTGTTGCCATCTGCGGCTCCCGAAGCGACGATCTAGGAAAACTGCCGCAACTACTATCTGCCGTCTTTTGTATCCAGCAAGGTCCGATTTCGTTGACAGAAGCGATGGAGAAAAAGCGAACCTTAGTGAATGCTCAACAGACTGCTCAAGCCATCGCTGGTTTTGTGGAAAAGTGGCAAAAAAAGACTGAATCAGACACTTCAGATAGGACTGAATAAGAAGATAACACCAAAAAACTTCGTATTGGCTACTGCCTTTTGTACGAAGTTTTTTTGGTGTTTTTCTCTGTGCTTAAGCCAAGGTAGCTTGTGCATCAATCTCTACTTTAAATTCAGGGGAAACCAAGCCGGCAACGATGACGAGACTCATGGCTGGTTTGTTTTCTGCCAAAATAGTTGTAAACGCCGTACGGACAGCAGCTAAGTAGGCAGCATCTGTTAAAAAGACGGTCATTTTGACCACTGATGACCAGGACAGTTGATTGGCTGATAGAAGCTGTTCGATCTTTTTCAAAACGATGGTTGTTTGCTCTTGCGGGGCCTCAGGTGTGGCTCCGTCTTGCGACGGCGTTTGACCAGAAATGAAAAGAAAAGGTCCTTGATCGATTTTTGTATCGGTATAGATTGCCATTTCTTTGGCTCCTTTCGTCTATCTTGCCTTTGGATGATGGGACAGATAGAAATTGATTGGGTGTGTCCTAGTTTACTTGATTCCACCTGCAAAAACTATCAACGGACGTTTTCAGTTGGTTGTGTGAAGCCACGCGACCAAGCCGCTCTTCCCCTTTAAGAAAAGCACTCATTTTTTTCAGGCCCCGCTGAAATTATCGCCAGAATTTTATGGTTTCAATGTCTTATACTATGTTCAGATCAAATAAATAAACAAGGAGGAAAAAAATATGAATTGGTACAAAAACACAACAGAAGAACTATTACACACGTTGCAAACAACACGGCAGGGCCTTTCCTCCGAAGAACGCAACCAGCGTTTAGCAAAGCAAGGTGAAAATAAAATTACTGAGGCAGCGCAGATCCCCACATGGAAGAAAGTCGGCAAGCACTTTACCGACTTACTGATGTTGGTCTTGATCGTCGCAGCCGTCTTAAAAGGGATTTCTGGTGATTATATCGAAAGCGGCATTATTATGGCGGTCGTCGTCATCAATGGATTCGTCGGCTACTGGCAAGAGCGTAAAGCCCAAGAATCACTGGATGGATTGAAGCAGTTCATGGGGCAAGAAGCAACGATTTATGTTCACGGCCGCAAGAAGAAAATTGCTGTTTCTTCCTTAGTAAATGGAGATTTAGTCGTTTTAGGACCAGGAGATGTTGTACCAGCAGATATGCGCTTGATCGAAACCCATGATCTTGTGATTGAAGAGTCGATTTTAACTGGCGAATCTGAGCCTGTTCAAAAAATGACCGAGCCTATTACTCAAGAAAGTACAATTGGCGACCAGCGGAACATGGCGTTTTCTGGTACCCATGTAGAAAGCGGAACTGCCAGCGGGATCGTCGTTGAAACAGGCGACGAAACACAAATCGGCCAGATCAATCAAGCAATTCAGTCTGTGAAAGCGCAAGAAACCCCGTTGATCAAAAAAATGAAGCAATTGAATCACCAAATCTTTAAAGGCATTATCGGATTAGTGATTTTCTTGATCTTCTTTACTACCTTCCGCTACGGCTTTGATCTTGATCTCTTGTTCTCATCAGGTATCGCCTTAGTGGTAGCGATGATTCCTGAGGGTTTGCCAGCCGTGCTGACCATGATTTTATCGATGGGTGTCAAGGAAATGTCCGAGGAGCAAGCAATCATCAAAACGATGCCATCAGTGGAGACACTAGGTGCCATGACGGTGATTTGTTCAGACAAAACAGGAACCTTGACCAAAAATGAAATGACGGTCGTCGATGTTTTAGTTGAGTCAAACGTGGATAAAGCAACGGTGCTTGATATCATGGCAAATTGTCAAGACTTGAAGCAAGACGAAGGACAAAAGGCTGCGGATCTCGTTGGGAACCCAACCGAAAAAGCCTTGTTACAATACGCAGAATCAGCGCAGCAACCATTGCGTAAAACAGTCGATAAGATTCCTTTTAATTCCTCTTACAAGTACATGGCAACACGCCATCAAAATCAAGAAGAGCCGAATGCCTCGGTAGTTTTTGTCAAAGGTGCGCCCGAAGTGTCGCTTGAGAAAAGCCAACTGACTTCAGATCAAAAGCAATGGTGGTTAGATGAAAGTGCAAAATTAGCAGCGAAAGGGCAGCGGCTGATCGGCTTTGCGCATTTGACGCTGTCGGCACAGGAGTCCTTGTCCCACGAAGGGCTAACCAATTTAATCTTTGTCGGGATCGCTGGTATCATTGATCCTCCGAAAGACAGTGCCATCAAAGCGGTAAAAGAGTGCTTGCAAGCGGGCATCCAAGTCAAAATGATCACAGGAGACCATGGCAAGACTGCTCAAGCCATCGGCAAGCAAATTGGCTTGAAGCACACGAATCACGTGTTGGAAGGGTTAGAAATCGATCTGCTGTCGGAGGAAGAATTGCAGCAAGCAGTCCAAAAGACAGACATCTTTGCTCGAACGACCCCTGAGCATAAATTACGGATCGTTAGTGCTTTGCAGGCGAATGAAGAGATCGTCGGAATGACCGGTGATGGCGTAAACGATGCACCAGTGCTGAAAAAAGCCGATATTGGGATCGCTATGGGGATCAAAGGCAGTGAAGTAACCAAGCAAGCAGCCGATATGGTTTTGGCAGACGATAATTTTCATACGATCGCCAATGCCGTCCGAGTGGGTCGTCGAATCTACGATAATTTGAAGAAAACCATCAACTTCTTCTTACCAACTGCGGTTGCTCAAGGATTGATCGTTATTGCGGCACTCTTGTTGAACCGACCACTGCCACTGACACCTGTCCAAATTTTATGGGTAAATATGGTGACAACGATCACGCTTTCTTACGCACTCGGTTTTGAAAAGGCAAGTGCGGATGTCATGAATCGACCACCACGGCCAATCAAAGAAGGCATCTTGTCTTGGTACAGCTTGTTCCGCATCTTCTACGTCTCGCTGTTGATCATGATTCCTTCTTACGTCTTAGCGGTTCAATTTGAGGGAACGGTCCTTCAGCAAAGCATGCTGCTGCAAAGTATCGTCTTTGCCCAAGCGGTCTACTTGTTGAACTGTCGGGAGCTGGTCAAGCCAGCCTTGAATCGCCAACTGTTTGCCAACCGAGCGCTATTCCTTTCTCTTTCACTGCTGATCGTATTACAGGCAGCGATTTTCCTAACCCCTCTAGGACACCAGCTTTTAGGGATCGGTTCTTTGACCTTGATGCAGCAGTTGAGTATCGTTGCTAACGGCGCACTCCTTTTCGCAGTCGTTGAGGGTGAGAAATTTATTACGAATAAGCTGCAAGGACGGCAAAAAGCCGCTCCAGTGAAGCAGTAGCGGCAGCTTGATGATTCTAGCGATAGCTTAAATAATAGGTTTGGATGAGCTCAGTCACTTGATTGAGCTCATTTTGCGTTGGTACCATCGATAAGTAAAAAACTGGAACAGATACTTCCTCTAAAGGGAAATTTGAGAGAATAAAATCAACCTCGATTTCCGCCAACGCTTCTAGTTGACCAGGCTCGATCGCCGATAAAAGGATGCGGGCACCGAGGAAGTCATTCAATTCTTGCAGGAGATAAGCTTTCCAGGCAGGCTCACCTTGGAAAACAAAATACCCTTTTGCGCGAATGGGATTGATCTGTAAAATCGCTTGTTGGATCAGTAATGTGGTGGTTGACCATAATGGAAAACTCATTTCCGATTGACTGGCTGTTTGCTCTTCTAAAAAGTCATGGATCGTCGCTTCGATCGGTAGCGAATAGGGTTGATTTAACCGTTGGATCTCGTGAAATTCTAGCCCGAACAGTTCTGAGAGCTTGGCTGACTCTTGCGATTTGATCAAAAGCAACAGTAGATTCTCAATCAGTTGTGTATCACTAGCTAAAGACAACTGCAACAAGCGGTCTAGTTTTCCAACAAAATGGGTCGTTTTCTGATAAATGGTTTGGTAGGATTCAAGGGTTGCTTGGATCGTTGCAGACCAGTCGTTATTGTAGTTCCAACTTTCTAAGAAGCAGTAGAAGCTAAAGAAGTGTTCGCTGCGTTCTAAATAAACGCCTTCTTTTTGATACAGCTGGCTTAATGGCTGTTGGAAAAGGCTATAAAGGGGATCGTCCCCCTGAAATTCAAAGGAATCGATACGGCAATTGGCTTTGATGCGAATCGTATTGATAAAAAACCAGCAGGTACCGTAGATTTGTTCCACTTCGATCTGCAGCTTGGCTTTTGCTAAGCGATCCAAGAAATGATAATAGTGGGACTCATGAATCGTATATTCCTCAAAAAAGTAATTGTTATGGGTGTATGGCAGTAACAGGCGATGAAAAAAAACACGGATGTTGATCTCACTTCCTTCAAAGCGGATCATGCGATTGGTGATCCGAATCCGCAACGAAAAATCAGTGAGACTTTTGTTTAATTTTGTCACATGTCGTCGCAAGGTCTCATAGGATGTCCCTGTTTGGCTAAGAATATCTTGCGTACGGAGTTCGCTGGAAAAAAGCAATGCTTTCATCAAAGAAACACCGATCGATTGAGGGAAAAACGTTTCCCAGAGCTGACTCATCAACAATGGCCCATCATGGGTCAGAGCAAAGCCGCTACTAGCAGCATCGATCTGCCAACCATCAGGCAATTGTTGGCGAATATAGGTTAGATCGGAAAAAACGGTTCGCTCCGTCGTATCGATCAATTTTGCTAGTTGCTTGGCAGTGATCATTTTGTGATTCGCCAGTTGTTCCAAGAGAAGGATCTGACGTAATAAATCCTTCTCCGTAATGATTTTTTTCATCATCCCATCCATGACAAAAACTTCCTTTCAAATCTTTAATTAAGAAAACATACGATACATAATATTGAGCTGTTGTTCATATTGATTTTAGCTTAAAGTTATGTACTTCGCTATGTGAAATAATTGATCTTTTTGGGAAGTTTAATAAAATATATCAAGATGAAAGTATTACCAGGATGGAAAGTCAGAAGAAAAAGATTCCTTGTATTTAAAAAATTCTTTGAAGGAAGAAATTATAGTAACAATAATTGCGAGAGGAATAGGTAGATGAATATAGTATAAAAACGGACAATGGTTTTGATTGCCCGTTTGTGGATACTCTCTTTCAAAAATTAAGGAATAAACATACTAATTATAAAGAGAATCTCTAAGTATTGTTTACAATTAAATTTGTTATATCTCTATCAGGTACTCATATGCTTTAAGTTTGCGATAAAGAGTTTGAGATTCTTTTGTCAGTTTTACTTTAGAGCCAAAGCGTTTTTTTTTGGTAGAAGCCAAGAGTTTCCTATGAAGTGAGTGATTAATAATAGACTCGATTTCATCTTGTTCTTGCTTTGTCAAAGTAATGTTTTTAGAACCATTTTTTATTATTGAATAAGTATATTCCAAGCAGCTCATTTTATATACAAAGGCAGAAAAGTCTTTTTTATCTAATATCATATAACCTTCCTTTCTTGTTTATTCATAGGAAATGATATAGAGTTTCCTTTTTGAAATCAAATCATATTTTTCATATATTGGCGAAATATGTGAAATTAAATGGGAAAAGTGATTAAAAAACTTTATATATGATTTTGTAAAATGAGCATTTGTTTTTTCGAATGTTCTATATATGAGCGCAGATCAATTTACAAATATTTAAGAAATAAAAGAAAATTTAGAATTTTCTTGTTGACAGATCAGCAAAAGCCACGTAATATAGCTACCAATAACTAGTAAAGACCAAACAAAAGAGAAGTATGAGGACGTTCGTCTTGCAGAGAGCTGATGGTGGTGTAAATCAGCAGATTGACGCTTCAGAAATGGACTTTTGTGTCGAAAGGCTGAAATCAGTAGGCTTTTTTCGGGATCTCCCGTTACAGAGAACGATCGTTGATAGACGATCTAGAGAACCAATTGAGGTGGCACCGTGAGTAATCGCCCTCATGCAGACGAGTTTGTTTGCATGAGGGCTTTTTTGTTTTTCTTGCCCTTCAACCAATAAAAAAAATAAACGTAAAATCAAACTAAGAGAAGTACTTGAGTCTTTTTTGGTTACAGAAAGTCGGCGGTGATGAGAGTCCGATACCAAGAAATCAAGGAAATGGCCTTAGCCGATCATTTTTTGAACCCTTTTTTTGGCAGTAGGAAAATGCGGGAACTCCCGTTATAGAGGAAGACCGTTGTTAGACGGTTGATAGAGAAGAAGTTGTTTTTTTGGGGCAACTTTCAATTGAGGTGGTACCGCGGTCATTCGCCCTCAAGCAGACGTTTTTATGATGTTTGCTTGAGGGCTTTTTGTTTACAAAGAAAGGAGCAGCTTATGTATCGAATGGAACGAATCAACAGCGATTGTTTGACACCTGTCTCAGTGTTTTTACGGATTCAAGGGGCGCATAAATGTTTACTGGAAAGTATTCCCAGAGAAGAAGATACGGGACGCTATTCGATCCTCACCTTTGATCCTGTTCAGAAACTGACCTTTAAGGATGGTGTTTTTCAAGTGGAGGATCTTTTGGAAAAAACGGTCAACAAGTATCCCTGTCAGGACCCTTTAAAAGAAATGGAACGGTATGTAGTCAAAAAAGAAACCACCGCTTTACCGAATCTGCCGTTGCAAAGTGGGGCGATCGGGTATGCGGGCTATGATATCGCAGCTTGCTATGAAGATATTGGACAACTGCCCGCAGATGAATTGCAGGTGCCTGATATGGCCTTTTGGCTTTTTGAAACCTTTCTCGTTCTGGACCATCAAAGGGAAACCTTGACGATCATCCTTGAAAATTGCTACAGCCAAAGGGGGGCCGCCGAGATGGAGCAGGTACTCCAAGCGGTGCAGCAGCAATTAAGGACACCGGTCGCAGCTGAGACCCGTGGGTTATCGAATGAAAAGCTGCATTTTATAAGTAATGTTACTCAACATGCCTATGAAACGATCGTTCGTGAGGCAAAAGCCCGAATTACGGCATGGGATATGTTTCAAGTTGTTCCTTCCCAACGTCTGCAAGCAGCATTTACGCAAGATCCTTTTGACTATTACCGAAAACTGCGAGTGACGAATCCGTCTGCCTACCTCTATTATCTTGATTTCGATCACGGATTCAAAGTGATCGGCAGTTCACCTGAAAGCTTGATTCGGGTTCAAGGAACAACGATCACCACAAATCCAATCGCTGGTACCCGCAAACGAGGGGCAACCAAAGCAGAAGACGAAGCTTTGGCGGCAGAACTATTAGCAGATGAAAAAGAACGTGCAGAGCACCAAATGCTGATCGATCTGGGGCGCAATGATTTGGGCCGAATCGCTGAACATGGCACGGTTCATGTTCCTTTATACATGGTGATCGAGAAATACCGCTATGTCATGCATATCGTTTCGGTGGTGGCTGCCAAGCGCAGAGCAGGTGTGACGGCAATGGATGCCTTGAAAGCAACACTGCCAGCAGGCACGGTCAGCGGGGCACCAAAGATTCGTGCCATGACTCGCATCTATCAATGGGAAGCTGTTCGAAGAGGGGTCTATGCGGGAGCCGTTGGGTATTTTTCTCGAAACGATCAAGCGGATTTTGCCATCGGGATTCGGACAATGGTTTTGAAAGACGCGATCGCTTATGTCCAGGCAGGGGCGGGTGTCGTTTATGATTCTGATCCCTCATCTGAATACCACGAAACCTTACACAAAGCCAAAGCACTATTGGAGGTGTCAGCCAATGATCTTACTCGTCGATAACTATGATTCGTTTACTTACAATCTTCTCCAGCTCTGTCCAGAAGAAACAGTCGTCTTGCGAAATGATGATCCAGACCTTTTCCTTGTTGCTGAAGAAGCAGATGCCATCATTTTTTCTCCAGGACCAGGACGTCCCGCAGAGGCAGGATTCATGATTCCTTTGATCAAAGCACACCATGATAGCAAGCCGCTTTTAGGGATCTGCTTAGGTCATCAAGCCATTGGAGAAGCGTTTGGTGCCAAAGTGGTCCAAGCACCAGCCATTATGCACGGCAAGCAATCGAGCCTTACGTATCAGAAAAAAGGCGTATTCCAAACCTACCTAGGAGACATGACTGTCATGCGCTATCACTCGCTGGTCATTGAGCCAGCGACCCTTCCTGCACAATTTGAGGTATTGGCTGAAACAAAAGGGATCATCATGGCGATCCAGCATCGACAAAAGCCGATCGTAGGCCTTCAATTCCACCCTGAATCAATGGGGACAAACGAAGGGGCGTTTTTTATCCAACGGTTTCTTGAACTCATTTCAGAGAAATCAGCAAAAAGCAGCAAATGAAAAAGGAGGAACATTTATGGAAGCAGTCAAAATACAGCAGCCGCAGCAAATCACCCAGCAGCTTTTTAATGGCAGTCATTTAAGTTATCAGGAGATGCGCCACTTTGCTCAAGGAATTTTAAGCGGGATGTTTTCAGAAAGTCAATTGGGGGCAGCGTTAGTTGCGATGAAGATCAACGGCATCACAGCCGCCGAATTGACCGCTTTAGCGGAAATCATGTTAGAGCATGCCGTGACCATTCCTTATGAAGGAGGAGACGCCATGGACAATTGCGGTACTGGCGGCGACCACTCCAATAGTTTTAATGTCTCCACTACGTCTGCTTTCGTGTTAGCAGCTGGGGGAATCACGATGGCAAAACACGGCAATCACAGTATCTCTAGTCGTTCAGGCAGTGCCGATGTCTTAGCCTGCTTGGGGGTATCGATCCAAGCATCACCAGAAAAAATCGCTGAGCTATTAACGACTGTCGGCATCGCGTTTCTCTTCGCTCCCTCGTTGCATCCCGGCATGAAAGCAGTGATGAAGATACGGCAAGAATTAGCAACGCCAACGATTTTTAATCTATTAGGCCCCTTGATCAATCCTGTTCCGTTGACTACGCAACTGATTGGGACTTACGCAGGCGAGAGCTTGGCCGACACCGCTCAGGCGTTAGGCAGTCTTGGTCGGCAAAGAGCAATGGTGATCCATGGATGCAATGGAATGGATGAAGCCAATTTGGCAGGTGAAACTGCGATCAGCTTTTATCAAGGAGGAGAGGTAGCCAATTTTTCTTTGGATCCACAAGCGTACGGCTTTACGCCAGCGCCGATCGAGGCGATCGTCGGCGGGGATGCCGCTCAAAATGCAGCGATCTTAACTGCGGTGTTGAAAAATCAACCCTCCGTTTATCTAGAAACGGTGGTCTTAAATGCAGGGTTAGGCTTTTACGCTAACGGCAAAGCCACCACGCTAGCAGAAGGGTTTGCGATGGCACGGGCGTGTATCGCTTCGGGTGCCGCCTATGACAAACTGCAGGAGTTGATCCGCCAGTCAAATAGCCAATAACTACGAAAGCTGTAAGGAGGAGAATCATGGATTTTTTAGAAACGATCATCCAGAAAAAAGTTGAAGAAGTTGCCGCGATGCCACAAGAAATCGAAAAGGTCGTAGCGAAACGTCCATCATTTTATCAGCAAGTCAAGGACCGACCACAAAAGATGCACCTCATTGCTGAAATCAAGCGTGCTTCACCCTCAAAAGGAGATATTAACCAAGCGATCGACCCAGTCACGCAAGCGCAAGCTTATGAAGCCGCGGGTGTCAGCGGAATTTCCGTTTTGACCGACCAGCAGTTTTTCAAAGGCTCGCTGGCAGATCTTGAAGCAGTCAGTAAGGCTGTTTCGGTGCCTATACTATGCAAAGACTTCATTATCGACAAAAAACAATTGATTCGCGCCAAGAATGCGGGTGCCAGTATCGTTTTATTGATCGTGGCTGCGTTAGAGCCAGCCCGTTTCATCGCGCTGGATCAAGAAGCCGAAGCACTAGGGTTGGAAGTACTCGTTGAGACTCATAATGCGGCTGAATTTCAACAAGCCCAAGCATTAGGTGCCAAAATCATCGGCGTCAACAATCGTGACCTAAAAACTTTTGACGTTTCCTTGGATGTCAGTGTTGCTTTAGCACCTCAGCCATCAGAGGCGGTTTATATCAGTGAATCTGGTATTCGAACGGCCGCAGATGTGCTGCAGCTTGCACCATTTTATCATGGAGTCCTCGTTGGAGAAACGTTGATGAGAAGCCATCGAATTGCTGAAACAGCGGCAGATTTGCAGGTGAGCCGCCGATGACCAAAGTGAAAATTTGCGGACTCACCGAACGCCTGCATGTCGAAACTGCCATCAATGCAGGAGCAGATTACCTTGGCTTTGTTTTTGCCGAAAGCCGTCGGAGAATCGATCCGACCCAAGTCCGCAAGATAACGGAGCAAGTACCCGAAAATGTAGGGAAAGTCGGGGTTTTCGTTTCTCCAAGTGTTGAAGAAGTGCAAGCGGCAATTCAAGCCGCCCAACTGACAGCGATTCAGCTCCATGGAAAGGTTCTGCCATCTTTGCAAACAGCCATTCAGAAGGGCGTTTTTGCTCATCAAAAGATTGCAGTGATCCAAGCCTTTGATGGAGAATCAGAAACTTTAAAGCAAGATTTCCTGAGCTGCGATGCAGATTTTGGTTTATTGGACGCTCCAGTAAGAGATCACCCTTATGCTGGCGGCAACGGCCAGTCCTTTGATTGGCAAAAAGCGGCGAGAGAACCGTTGCCGTTGTCTGAGCGATTTTTTATTGCTGGCGGGTTGCACGCGGAAAATGTAGAAGAGGCGATCCAACTTTTTAGGCCTTATGCTGTCGATGTTTCTTCAGGCGTTGAAACCCAGGGCAAGAAAGACAGTCGGAAAATCGAACAATTTATTCATTTAGTAAAGGAGAAAAAAAGATGACTCAGTATCCCACAAAAACAGGATTTTATGGTTCTTTTGGCGGACAGTTTGTGCCAGAGACATTGATGTATGCAGTCAAGCAATTGGAAACTGTCTATCGTGAAGCACAAACGGACGCAAGTTTTCAAGCTGAATTACAGGAATATTTACAAGAGTATGTAGGAAGAGAGACCCCCCTTTATCATGCCCAGCGCTTGTCACAACACTTAGGCGGTGCCAAAATTTATCTGAAGCGAGAAGATTTGAATCATACGGGTGCCCATAAAATCAATAATGCACTTGGCCAAGTCTTATTAGCAAAACGGATGGGGAAAAAGAAAGTGGTAGCAGAGACCGGTGCTGGGCAGCATGGCGTCGCCACAGCAACTGCGGCCGCGTTGTTCGGTATGGAATGCACGATTTTTATGGGCGCGGTAGATGTTCAGCGGCAAGCACTAAACGTCTTTCGAATGGAATTGTTGGGAGCAAAAGTGGTTTCAGTCACATCAGGCAATCAGACATTGAAAGATGCTGTCAATGAAGCGCTGCGCTACTGGGTCGCAACCGTCGAGGACACTCATTACGTGATGGGTTCGGTACTCGGTCCGCATCCTTTTCCAGAGATCGTTCGAGATTTTCAAAGTGTGATTGGCAGTGAGACACGGCGGCAACTATTAGAAAAAGAAGGACAACTGCCAACGACAGTCGTTGCGTGTGTTGGCGGCGGCAGCAATGCGATGGGAATGTTTTACCCTTTCATCAACGATCAAACCGTTCGTTTGATTGGCGTTGAAGCAGCTGGAAAAGGCGTGGATACTACCGAGCATGCGGCGACTTTAACGAAAGGCAGTATCGGTATTTTACATGGTACCAAAATGCATTTGCTGCAAGACGATGATGGGCAAGTGATTGAACCCTATTCGATTTCAGCTGGTTTGGATTATCCAGGGGTCGGTCCCGAGCATTCTTATTTGAAGGAAATTGCACGTGCGGAGTATTTCGCGGTCACTGATGAAGAAGCTGTTGACGCCTTTTATCTCTTGTCTCAAATCGAAGGCATTATTCCCGCTTTGGAAAGTGCTCATGCCGTTGCCTATGCTTTAAAGTTAGCGCCAACGATGACAGCAGAAGAACGCTTAGTGATCTGTTTGTCTGGGCGAGGGGACAAAGATGTTCAACAAATCAAAGATCGGAAAGGAGCAGCGAAATGACCAGCAAAACATTGACGATGAAACTAAAAGAGCGCCAAAAACAAGGCAAGCCTTTGTTTGTACCTTATATCATGGCGGGTGCCAACGGACTGGAACGCCTGCCAGCAGAAATCGAACTGTTGACGACACATGGCGCAGCCGCCATTGAAATCGGCGTGCCCTTTTCAGACCCAGTCGCAGATGGAGCGGTCATCCAAGCAGCTGGAATGCAGGCATTAGCCAATGGCACCACTTTAAAAAAGATCATTGCTGCGCTGCAAACGATCCATTCTGAGGTTCCACTGGTATTGATGGGGTATGCCAATTCATTCTTTCATTATGGGATTGAACAGTTAGCAAATGAGTTGAAAACGACAAATGTGAAAGGGTTGATTATTCCAGATTTGCCTTTTGAACATCGATCGCTAGTAACGCCTACGTTTGATGCGGCGGATCTCGCGCTGCTCACACTGGTCTCTTTGACCAGTCCTCCAGACAGAATTCAGACGCTGATCGAAGTAGCGGAAGGATTCGTTTATGCTGTGACAGTGAACGGTGTCACTGGAGAAGATCGTCAATACAACGAACAGCTGGATCAGCATTTGCAAGCCATTTCGGAAAAAAGTCCGATTCCAGTACTAGCTGGTTTCGGGGTCTCGACCCACGCAGACGTGCAGCGCTTTGCCCGAGTGTGCGATGGGGTAGTGATCGGTTCAAAAATCGTAGCAGCCTTACAGAACGAGCCACTGCCTAAAGTCAGTGAGCTGTTAGCAGAACTTGTTGGTATTTCATAGAAAATCAATGTGAAGGAAAGAACCCGAGTTGGGTTCTTTTTTTTATGAGAAAACTAGTATTCGAGATACTGATGGGCTGCTATGGAAAAAGAACACGCTGTGTGAAGAGGAAAAAAAGGCTGATGGAAAATCAGCCTAAATTGTTGTGATTATGCCAGTGTATCGGTGTCGATGGTGACTGTCTCGCAAAAATGCCCTCTACCCCCAACATAAACACGTTGGATTTCCTTTCGCGAAGTCGTAACTAATTTGACAAAGATTTCAGAAGGTTCACCTAAATTACTGCCTTGTTCAAAGCGATACACTTCTTTTTCAAAGGAACACTTTTGATGCAAGAAGCAAGCCAAAGCGGCATTGGAAGTACCTGTGGCAGATTCTTCATTGATGTCAAACAGCTGACAATAAGAATAAATACGGAAACGATGATGCCAATGAAAGAAATTTGCTGAAGATTGAAGCGGATGGGAAGCGATCGTTTTATTGCTTTTGATGAGGCAGGGAACAGGCTGCTGATTATTCACCAAATTGCTATGGCAAAAATCTAAATCAATTTGGCACAAGAACAAACAAAAACCGCCAAGAACAAGGGTTCTCGACGGTTAAATAACGTTCCAGGAGGGATTCGAACCCCCGACCGTTCGCTTAGAAGGCGAATGCTCTATCCGGCTGAGCTACTGGAACAAATAAATTTCAGCGAATGCTCACTTCGCCTAAGCTGTTGAAATCAATCAGCAACAAATAACATTATAGAAAAAGGGCGCAGCAATGTCAATCTCTTTTCGCCCTTTTCTTATTTTTTCTTTGAAAAAAGGAAGCGCAGCTGCCCTCAACCTTTCTCAGGTTCCTCAAGGATTACGCTATCTGCTTCTTTCGTAATGAGAATCACACCATCTCCTAAAGGGACGAGGGTGGAGGTCAGCTGAGGATGGTTCATCACGGTATCCAAGAAAAGATTCAACTTGCGATGGATCGCTCGCTGGTTGCGAGGGATGTCTTCGATGGGTTGTAGAATCGTTCCAGCTTGGAACACGTCATCCACCATCAACACGCCACCTTTGCGTAACAGACGCAGACATTCTGGCAAAAATTCAATGTATTTCGATTTGGCACTGTCCATGAAGATAAAATCATAAGGCCCACTCAATGTAGGCAGGACATCTGCCGCTTGTCCTTCTAAAAGCGTGATTTTGTCTTCATTTCCTAAGCGAGCATAGGTTTCTTTGGCTTTGCGGATCATGACGTCAAAGCGATCGATCGTTGTGACATGCCCCTCTTTCACACATTGCGCCATCAAGCTTGAAGAAAAACCGATCGCTGTGCCGATCTCAAGGATTTCTTTTGGCTGAAGCTGTCCCAATAAAAACTGCAAAAAGACCACAGTTTCATGTGGGATGATTGGCACTTCTTTTTCATGAGCGGCTTGCTCGATTTCACCAAGTTCGCCGGGTAATTGTTTTTGTTTTTCACGCATAAACGCCACTAGTTCTGGTTTGACTACTGGACGATGCATCATTTCGTTGCGCATCTTCATCCTCCTCATTTATCGCTGCCCCTTATTATACGAATAACTCACCTTAAGTTCAATCTTTTCGAGTCTTTGGAACAACAAAAAAACCAGTCATACGACTGGCAGGATAAAGGGGTGAAAAATATTTTTGGGATATTTCTATCATAACGGTGTTATGTGGAGGTTTGGTTAAAATCCTGTGAAGATCTCGTCAGGTTCTGCTTAAATTTTCATCAAGGAAGAAAAGCAACCCATCATCAGGGCGAAAACAAACTTTTTATCGAAATATTCAGAAAATTCAGGGAAAAGTGTTGACAGAGGAACCTGCTGTTTGGTATCTTCATAACAAGATAAAAAAAGTGATAGGTGACGACGATGGATAAACGATTGAAACAAACAGCTGCATTTTTATTATTATTATCGTAAGGACTCTTTTTCTATGACCCGCCTTTTTAAGGCATCATTTGAAGAGTCCTATTCGCATTGCATGAAGGAAACCCTTTATGGAGTGCTTTTTTTATACCATTTTTTCAATTTGTTTGAATGAGGTCGCGCCAAGCGTGCCCCTACCACTGCCAAGGAGGAAATAGTGATGAGAAAAATCCAGTTTTTTGACACCACATTGAGAGACGGTGAACAGACGCCGGGAGTCAACTTCAATACGAAAGAGAAGGTTCAACTGGCGCTGCAATTAGAAAAATGGGGGATCGATACGATCGAAGCAGGCTTTCCGCTTGCATCAGAAGGAGATTTTCAAGCAGTCCAAGCGATTGCTGGGGCGGTGACGAAAATGACCGTTGCAGGACTTGCCCGTTGTCAGAAAAAAGACATTGATCGTGCCTATGAAGCTCTTCATCAAGCCGTCGATCCCCAGATCCATGTCTTTCTAGCAACGAGTGAGGTGCATCGCCAGTACAAGCTGAATATGACGAAAGCAGAAGTACTTGCTTCCATCAAAGAACATGTGGCTTATGCCCGTGAACGCTTTGAAAAAGTTCAATTTTCACCAGAAGATGCCACCCGCACCGATAAGGCCTTCTTGCTTGAGGCGGTTCAAACAGCGATTGATGCCGGCGCGACGATCATCAATGTGCCCGATACAGTAGGGTTTACTAATCCTACGGAATATGGTGCGCTTTTTGCCTATTTGATCGCCAATATCAAGAGTGAGCAGCCGATCATTTTTTCTTCCCATTGTCATGATGACTTGGGAATGGCGACAGCCAATGCGCTGGCAGCTATCGAAAATGGTGCTGATCGGGTGGAAGGAACGATCAACGGGATCGGCGAACGAGCGGGCAATACCGCATTAGAAGAAGTGGCGCTGGCGTTGCATATTCGCAATGATTTCTATCAGGCTACCTCCAACATCAAGTTAAACGAAACAAAACGCACCAGTGATCTGGTAGCACGTTTGTCTGGGATCACGGTACCGAAAAACAAAGCGATCGTCGGCGGCAATGCCTATGCTCATGAATCTGGGATTCATCAAGATGGCGTCTTGAAAAATCCTGAAACTTACGAAATCATTACCCCGCAACTGGTAGGCGTACAAACCAACTCACTGCCTCTAGGCAAACTTTCTGGCCGCCATGCGTTTGTCGATAAAATGCAGCAGCTGGGGTACCAGTTTGACCAAGAAGAAACCAACGAATTGTTTAAACGTTTCAAAGAGTTGGCAGATAAGAAAAAGCAAGTGACCGAACAAGATTTGTCAGCGTTGGTGGCTGACCAGGGCCGCAGCCAAGAAGATGGTTGCGAGTTGGAGTCAGTTCAGCTGCAATACGTGTCCAATGGCCATCAAGGAGCGGTGGTTTCTATCATCAAAGACGAGGAAAAACAAGTGGCATCAGCCATCGGTGCCGGCAGTATCCAAGCTATCTACAACTCGATCGATCAGATTTTCCAGCAGCAGCCGAAGTTGTTGAACTATGAGATCACTGCCTTGACCAGTGGGGAAGATGCGCAAGCGGAAGTGCACGTGGTTATTGAATGTCAGGAAACCAATGAAAAAATCAGCGGGATCGGCTTAGACTTTGATGTCTTGCAGGCGTCAGCCAAAGCCTATGTACAGGCTAGCGCAGCTCTAAAGAATCGAGGTGTCCTTGTTTGAAAAAGATCGTGGTTTTAGCAGGAGATGGCATCGGACCAGAAATTATGGCCAGTGCGCTTGCGGTATTGAAAGCGGCTTGTCCAGACCATCTTCAACGCTTTCATTTTGACCAGCGGCCATTTGGTGGTGCGGCGCTGGCACTTACTGGAGAGCCATTGCCGCAAGAAACACTACAAGCTTGCCAGCAGGCGGATGCGATCCTTTTAGGAGCCATTGGTGATCCAGTTTGGGAAAACGCACCGATAACACCCGAGAAAGGACTTTTGAATTTGCGTCAAGCGTTAGGGCTATACGCCAATATTCGACCTATCAAAGTAGTTGATGCGGTGATTGCTTTGTCTCCCATTAAAGAAGCGATCCTTCGGGGGACAGATTTTGTCATCGTTCGTGAGTTGACTGGCGGTATTTATTTTGGCGAAAAAGCAGAAAAACCTGAAGAAGCCTACGATATCAATCATTATCATCAAGCAGAGATTCGACGGATTTTGCGTAAAGCTTTTGAGATCGCCCGCACGCGGAAGAAGCGGGTTCTCTCTGTCGATAAAGCAAATGTGTTGGCGACTAGCCGACTTTGGCGCCGATTAGCGGAAGAAACGGCACAGGAATTCCCAGATTGTCAGTTGACTCATCAATATGTTGATTCCGCCGCTATGAAAATCATCCAAAATCCCAAAGACTTTGATGTAATCGTGACAGAAAATCTCTTTGGCGACATTTTAAGTGATGAAGCCTCGGTTTTGCCAGGGTCATTAGGGGTGCTGCCCAGCGCAAGTCATGGCGCAGAAGGGGTTTCTTTATATGAACCGATTCATGGCTCTGCACCTGATATCGCTGGGCAAAATTGCGCCAATCCGGTTTCCATGATTTTATCTGTCGTCATGATGCTAAGAGAGTCCTTTCAAGAGGAAGAGCTGGCGGATACCATCGAAAATGCTTGTTACGAGGTAATGAATGCGGGGATCTTGACCCGTGATCTAGGTGGTACAGCAACGACAACTGCCTTTACAGAAGCGGTTATTGCACAGTTAGGAGTGAGCAATTATGGGGAAAACGCTGTTTGATAAACTATGGGATCGGCATGTGATCACAGGAGAAGAAGGACAAGCGCAGTTGCTTTATGTCGATCTGCATATGATCCATGAAGTGACGACACCGCAAGCCTTCGAAGGATTACGGCAAGCGGGACGGACCGTCCGTTGTCCCGAAAAAACCTTCGCAACGATGGATCACAACGTGCCTACCAAAGATATTTTTACCATCACTGATCTGGTTGCAAAAAAGCAAATGGACACGTTACGTAAAAACTGTCGTGATTTTGGGATCGAATTGTGTGACAATGGCTCTGCCAACCAAGGAATCGTCCACATGGTTGGCCCAGAAGTTGGCTTGACCCAACCAGGGAAAACGATCGTTTGTGGGGATTCCCACACTGCCACCCATGGTGCTTTCGGTGCGATCGCGTTTGGGATCGGTACGAGTGAAGTGGAGCATGTCTTTGCGACACAGACGATTTGGCAGACAAAACCGAAACGCATGGGAGTTGAGATTACCGGTCACCTGCAGCCGGGAGTGTACGCCAAAGATATTATTTTGGCATTGATCGCGACGCATGGCACTGATTTTGGTGGTGGCTATGCCGTAGAATTCTTTGGCGAAACGATCCGTAGCCTGACGATGGATGAACGCATGACCATTTGCAATATGTCGATCGAAGGTGGGGCGAAAATGGGCTTGATCGCACCTGATGAAACGACCTTTGCTTATGTGCAGGATCGACGCTTTGCGCCACAAGCGTTTGCCAGTGCGGTGGCTGATTGGCAAAGCCTTTATACCGATGAAGATGCCAGCTATGATGCCCTGATCACCCTAGACGCAACAACCTTAGAACCCTATATCACTTGGGGAACCAATCCAGAAATGGGGGTACCAGTCAGCGAAGCGTTTCCTGAAGTGCGGGATCACAATGATCAGCAAGCCTATGAATATATGGCGCTGCAACCTGGACAGACAGCTGCTGATATCCCCATTGAATACATTTTTATTGGATCGTGTACCAATGGTCGTTTGTCTGATCTGCAAGAGGCAGCGGCGATTTTGAAAGGTCAAACCATCAAAGAAGGGGTCACTGGTATTATCGTTCCTGGTTCACGCCCTGTTCGTAAAGCAGCGGAAGCGATCGATTTAGACAAAGTCTTTATTGACGCTGGTTTTGAATGGCGGGAGCCTGGCTGTTCCATGTGCTTAGGAATGAATCCTGATAAAGTACCAGAAGGCGTCCACTGTGCCTCCACATCAAACCGCAATTTTGTTGGACGGCAAGGGAAAAACGCGCGGACGCACCTCTGTAGTCCAGCGATGGCGGCAGCAGCTGCGATTCATGGGCGCTTTGTCGATGTACGAGAAGTGGTTGGAGGTGTTGGTTAATGGAAGCTTTTACGCAATTTGAAGGTACGACGCTGCCTTTGATGAATGACAATATCGATACCGATCAAATCCTACCGAAAAATTATTTGAAGCGCGTTGAAAAAACGGGCTTTGGCGAATTTTTATTTGATGATTGGCGCTATTTGCCGCAACGCAAGCCTAATCCAGCATTTATCTTGAATGATCCAGCATATCAGACCGCTCAAGTCCTCGTCACTGGTGATAATTTTGGTTCTGGCTCTTCTCGAGAGCACGCGGCATGGGCGCTGTTGGATTACGGCTTTAAAGCCGTGATTGCTGGCAGCTTCGGTGATATTTTCTATATGAATGCCACCAAAAACGGGCTGCTGCCCATCGAGCTGCCATTGGATGTTCGCCAAAGGATCGCTTCGCTGCCTGCTTCAGAAAAAATCAGCATTGACTTGCCAAGGCAATGTGTGATCGTTGCTGGGGAGGAGCATTTCTTTGCAATCGATGCTACCTGGAAACACAAATTGATCCACGGTCTCGATGAGATCAGTATCACGTTGCAGGAAGAGGCGAAAATCACCGCCTATGAGCAGACGATTCCAGCGTATTGGCAGTAGGGCTAGGGGACTGGACGTTATTCGTCGGCTGGTATTTGTGTGAGAATGTTTCTTAAACCTCGCCAATCGGCTTCGATTTGCGGAGTCAACGTTCGATTGTAAAAGATCGCAGCGGGATGATACATCGGCACGATCAAATATTCTTTTTCCGACCATTGATAGCCATCTTTTGTTGGATTGCTTTCTTGTATTTTGGAACGGATCACTTCGCCATGGTGATCTTTGATATAATAGGCGTTGCCTAATAATCGCTGCAGTCCGATATTGCCAACAGTTGCAATGACAGGCGGATCTACAACGGACAACTCGTAGTCAAGCAGCGGTGCGTGTAGCAAGACTTCTTTTTTGGTAGGTGTCCGATTGGGATGGACGATCTCATGGGCACCGCTGCGTTTGTTGATCCGTTCTTTGACGGAATATGGGCGGCTGCGGACAGCACTGGTGATGTAGACATCCTCACGGGTCAAACCGGCTAAAGCCAACGATTTCATCAATTCTTTTCCTGCTTGTCCGCTAAAAGGAATAAAATTCTCGATTTCGGTTCGACCAGGGGCTTCCCCAACGATCATCAATTTGGGCTGCAGCGGTCCTTGACCGGGAACAAATCCTTCCAACGGATAACTGCGGGACGCCTGTTGAACGGCAGTGGCTAATTCTTTGGGGTATTGCATGAAAACTCCTCCAATTCTGTTTCACTTGTGCTCTTTCTTCTATAGTAATAGAAAATAAAAAATGCACAAAAGGAAATGACTAGTAGCAAAAGAATTCTGTCTTTTCCTTAATTAGTGATTGACTTTAGGAAAACATTTTGATAAAGTTAATCTGTTGTAATTGTGGACTCCACAGCTACAACCGCACAGAACAAGTAGTAAGTACGAAAGTCACTTGGGATGGCGAGTCTAAGTATATTATAAGGAGGTGCTGTAGAGCATGTACGCAATTATCAAAACTGGTGGGAAACAAGTAAAAGTTGAAGTGGGTCAAGCAATCTACGTTGAAAAATTAGACGTTGAAGCTGGACAAAAGGTTACTTTTGATGAAGTTATCTTAGTAGGTGGCGAATCAACAAAAGTGGGTGCCCCAATCGTTGCAGGAGCAACTGTTGAAGGGACTGTTGAAAAACACGGCAAACAAAAGAAAGTCGTAACTTTCAAATACAAACCTAAAAAACATTCACACCGTAAACAAGGTCACCGTCAACCTTACACAAAAGTTGTTATTGACGCGATCAACGCTTAATTCTTACGAAAAGCAGGGTAACGAATATGATCAAAGGGACATTCAAACGAAATGACTCTGGTCGGATTGTTTCTTTTGAACTAGCTGGACACGCACAAGCAGGAGAATACGGCAAAGACATCGTCTGTGCTGCAGCATCCGCTTTAGCGATCAGTGCAGTCAATGGGATCGATGCTTTGGCTGGCGTTGCGCCAAAAGTTGAAGCAGATAACGAAAATGGTGGGTACTTATTAGTCACACTGCCTTCTCGTTTGACCCAAGAGCAGTCGAATATCGCACAAATTCTTTTAGAAAATTTGTTGATCGGCTTGCAATCAGTTCAAGAAGAGTACAACGATTATATCCAAATCAAAACTACTAAAGAAAACTAGGAGGTGCATCTCATGTTGATGAAAATGAATTTGCAATTCTTCGCTCACAAAAAAGGTGGGGGTTCTACTTCTAACGGACGTGACTCTCAATCAAAACGTTTAGGTGCGAAACGTGCTGACGGTCAAACCGTTTCAGGCGGTTCAATCCTTTATCGCCAACGCGGTACTAAAATTTACCCAGGGGTAAACGTAGGTATCGGTGGAGATGATACATTGTTTGCAAAAGTTGATGGCGTTGTTCGTTTCGAACGTAAAGGCCGCGACAAAAAACAAGTATCTGTGTATCCAGTAGCGCAAGAAGCATAAGAAAATGACATCCAGATTACGTAAAAGTAACCTGGGTGTTTTTTTATACACCAATGAAACCGTTTTAACGAAATAGTTATTTATAATGGCTTAGATAAGGAGCGAAGCAATGATTCAGTTGAAAGAAATCACGAAGGAAAACTATCGTGCGTGCATGAATTTGAAGACAACGAAGGAGCAAGAAGACTTTGTTGCGCCCAATTGGTACTCAATGTTAGAGGCGATCTATGAGGAACCTCGTCAGGCATTTGCCCTATACTATGGTGAGGAAATGGTCGGCTTTATGCTATTTAGTTTTTACGAGGCGGATGAGGATTATCCAAAAGCTTCGTGGTGGATCGAGCGGTTTATGATCGCAGAAAAATTCCAAAATCAAGGGTTAGGCACTCAGGCGTTTCTTGCTGGGTTAGATTGGTTCAAAACCCATATCCAAGCGCAAGAATTAAGGATCTCCGCTGTGGATGGCAACGAGATCGCAACGAAGCTTTACGAACGCAATGGCTTTGTTTTGACGGGTGAAATGATTGAGAACGAGCATGTACTCTTGTTGCAGCTGCCAACGGACCAAGGGTAAATGACTCTTTCTACAGTAAGAGAATGAGGTCAAAAGCAGAGGTTCTTAAGGGAATCCTCTGCTTTTTTTGTATTGTTTCGTAAAAAAAGTGTGCGGTCATCTTCTGGTTAGACGTTTCAAGAAATTTTGTGCACTTGGGGTAAGAATGACGAGTATGTCCATGCTTTGTTGTTCACAAAGTTCCTTTTGCTGTTAACAGAATCTTTACACGTTGACAACACAAACCTTATATTCATTTGATACTCTGAGGAAGTAGAACAAATGGAAAGAAACTTTCGAAAAACGTTGATTATTGAGAATGTGCTCACGAATGATTTCGGTCAAAACACGAACATTATCAAAAAAGAAAACGTTCGTAATTCGAAAAAGATTGTTTTTAATTCGTTGGTTTTTTATAATCAAAAAGGAAAGTTCGGAATTCCATGAGTTCGATTTTTTTAATGAAAAGGAGAAAAAGTGATGAAAGTTTGGAAGAAAACGGCAATGTTTGGTTTAGGTTTGGTGGCAGCAGTTACGCTGGCGGCATGTGGCTCAGGTGGAGCAAGTACTGACTCGGCGGCTGAGGACGCAGGATATGTACCAGAAAAGTTGACCGTTCAATTTGTCCCATCACAAGCAGCAGAAACATTAGAAGCAAAAGCAAAACCACTTGAGCAATTGTTAAGTGATGAATTGGGGATTCCAGTTACAGTGAGTGTTTCCACTGACTACAATACAATCGTCGAAGCAATGGCTTCGAAACAAGTAGATGTCGGCTTTTTACCGCCGAATGCCTATGTTTTAGCAAATGAGCAAAGCAATGTAAAGGTGTTATTGCAAGCACAGCGTTATGGCATCAAGCAGCCTGGTGGCGAATCAACGGATGAATTGGTTGATAGCTATCGTTCAATGATCGTCGTAAAAAGCGGCAGCGACATCAAAGAGTTGGAAGATTTAAAAGGCAAAACGATTGCCACGCAAGATGTTACTTCTTCTGCCGGTTATGTTTGGCCAGTAGCAGAAATGAAAAAAGCAGGCATCGATATCAATACGGATGTGACGACTGTTCAAGTCAAAGGCCATGACCAAGCGGTCTTATCAGTCTTGAATGGCGACGTTGATGCGGCGTTCGTTTTTGAAGATGCCCGTAACACGGTCAAAAATGATTACCCAGAAATCATGGATGAGGTAGAACCAATGTACTTTACCGAACCGATTCCGAACGATACGATCAGTGTTCGCAGCGATATGAGTGAAGAGTGGGACAAAAAAATCCAAGATGCCTTTATCGCGATCGGAAAAGATGAAGAAGGAAAACAAATCATCTCTGATATTTACTCTCATGAAGGATACGTTGTTTCACAAGACAGCAATTTCGACATCGTAAGAGAGTATGCGGAACAAGTCGGACAATAATTAATAGATGAATAGATCGGGAGGGTACCGGTAGTTGAGGTACCCTTTTCGAATGGACAGCAATTTTTACCTAATGGAAAGAAAGTAGGAGAATCATGGCTCTAGAGAACGAAACGATTATTTCATTTCAGAATGTGACCAAGCAATACCCAAATGGGGTGTTGGGGTTGAAGGACTTGAACATCGATATCAAAAAAGGGGAATTTGTCATCGTAGTGGGCTTATCCGGTGCAGGTAAATCGACGATGCTGCGCTCCATCAATCGACTGCACGAGATCACAAGCGGCGAGATTTTAATCGATAACAAGTCGATCACAAAAGCAAAAGGAAGAGAGCTGCGCTTGATTCGTCGAGACATTGGCATGATTTTCCAAAGCTTCAATTTGGTGAAACGTTCGAGTGTCTTGCGAAACGTCTTAACGGGGCGGGTGGCTTATCATCCCACGATCAAAATGCTGCTGGGTCTGTTTCCGCAAGCGGACAAAGAGTTGGCGTATCAATCACTGCAGCGGGTCAATTTAGCAGAAAAAGTCTATACCCGAGCCGATGAATTGTCTGGCGGTCAGCAGCAGCGGGTTTCGATTGCCCGGGCGTTGACGCAAGAGCCGAAGATTATTTTAGCGGATGAACCAGTTGCTTCATTGGATCCGTTAACCACTGAAAAAGTCATGAATGACTTAAAACGGATCAATCAAGATCTGGGGATCACCATCGTAGTCAATTTACATTCTGTCCAATTAGCTAGAGAATACGGCACGCGGATCATCGGGTTGCGAGACGGAGGCTTGGTTTTTGATGGCCCTGTCAGTGAAGCGACCGATCAGCGATTGAAACAGATTTATGGCAGCGAGATCATGGAAGAGCAGGAAGGGGCGGGACAATGACGACAAATACGTTGCCGAAACGCAGCGGACTATGGAAAAATGTTCTTTGGCTCGTCATTTTTTTAGTGGTATTGTTCGTTAGCGGCTCTATTTCAGGTGTTGATTTGGCACGGTTCTTTAGCAATAGCAGTCAAATGAATGTCATCTTACAAAAGATGGCTCATCCTGATTGGGCGTATGCCAAAATCATTGTTGAGCCGATTTTGCAAACGATCCAAATGGCGATCATCGGCACAACCTTTGGTGCACTGGCGGCCTTTCCGTTTTCACTTTTAGCAGCACGAAATATCATGACCAATCATTGGATCAGTGGTTGTTTCCGTTTTGTTTTGAATATCATTCGGACGGTACCTGATTTGATGCTGGCGGCTTTATTTGTCGCCATTGTCGGAATTGGTCCGGTTGCAGGGGTGATCTCCATCTCTGTGTTTTCTTTTGGGATGATCACCAAATTGTTTTATGAATCGATTGAAACGATTGATGAAGGTCCGATCGAAGCGATCACGGCTTCTGGAGGATCGAAGTTTGATATCATCCGCTATGCAGTCGTACCGCAAGTCATGAGTCATTTTCTTAGTTACTTGCTTTATGCCTTTGAGATCAATGTGCGGGCATCGACGATTCTTGGGTATATCGGCGCAGGCGGAATCGGTGTTTTCTTACAACGATCTTTAAGCCAATTTCGATATGACCAGACGTCGATCATCGTCTTAGTGATTTTTGCAGTTGTTTTGGTGATTGATACCATTAGTAATAGATTAAGGGAGCGATTATTATGATGTTGCCAGCAGAACCGAAAAAGAAAAAAATACGGAATTGGCTGATCGCTGTAGTCGTTATCCTCCTTTATATCTGGGCTTTTGCTGGCGTGCCCTTTGCTCGTGTTAAAGAAAATGTCGGTCAAATTGTCGGCTCGATCTTTTATGGCCTGATCCATCCTGATTGGGGCTATGTTTATACCGGTGATGGCGAAGATTTGATCAGTCTGATGATCGAAACCGTCGCGATTGCCTTTGTTGGGACCTTTTTGTCATCGATTTTAAGTATTCCTTTTGCCTTTTGGGCGGCGCGCAGCAAAAACAGCCCTCGCTGGTTATCGGGATTTGGGAAAATCGTGCTGACGGCGATTCGAACGTTTCCAGAAATCGTCTTAGCCATCATGTTTATCAAAACGGTAGGTCCGGGCTCCTTTGCTGGCGTCTTGGCGGTCAGTGTCCATTCCATTGGGATGCTAGCAAAGCTTTACAGCGAAGCGATCGAAAACATGGACCATGGTCCCTCGGAATCCGTCATTAGTGCGGGAGGAAGCCGCTGGGATGTATTAGGCTTTGCGACATTGCCGCAACTGATCCCAGAATTTCTTTCTTTTACCTTGTATCGATTTGAACTGGCTGTCCGTTCAGCTTCGATCTTAGGGATCGTAGGGGCAGGTGGGATCGGTACACCGATGATCTTTGCCATCAATGCGCGTTCATGGAGCCGTGTAGGAATCATTTTATTAGGGATCGTGGTGACAGTCACGATCATTGATTTTATTTCTGGGCGTTTGCGTAAACGATTGGTTTAATAAAATGAAGTGAGTACTCGAAAAAACACAGTCTGATTAGGCTGTGTTTTTTTGTAGGGGATAGGCGGAGGTCGTTTAAGACAGGTTTCGTGAAACTTGTTATACTGGATTCATAGAAAATGAACCCAAACAAGGAGGCTGTTTTATGAAAGCATTATTGATCGTCAATCCAAGCTCTGGTGGGGAACAGGCCCAAGAATATGAGCAGCTGGCAGAAGAAAAGTTGCGGGAAGCTTTTTCAGAAGTCGTGGTCAAACATACCGAAAAAGAAGGAGATGCCACACGTTTTGCCTCTGAAGCGGCAGCAGAATTTGACAGTGTCTTTGCAATGGGCGGTGATGGTACCGTCAATGAAGCGGTCAATGGCTTAGCCCCTCATGACAAACGACCAAATTTTGGTTTCTTCCCGCTGGGAACAGTAAATGATTTAGCCAGAGCATTAGCGATTCCACTAGATCCTAAGGAAGCCATCGAATCATTTGCAGTGGATCACACCCGCAAAATCGATATTGGTCAGGTCAATCAAGACTATTTTACTAATGTGGTGGCGATCGGTATGATTCCAGCAGCGATCAACAACGTAGAGGTCGAAGAAAAAACCAAGCTGGGAAAAATGGCCTATTTTGTTTCTGGTCTGCGGGAAGTGCGGAAAAATGAAAGTCATCCGTTTGAAGTGACCGCCGAAAATAATGGCGAAAAAAAGACGATCGCTGTGGAAAGCAGTACGATGATCGTTGGGTCATCCAATACGATCGGCGGTTTCGAATCTCTTTTGCCTAAAGCGAGTACCGATGACGGCAAATTGCATCTGATCTACTTGAAGGATACGAATCTTTGGGAGACCGTCAAAAGTGTCCCAGAGCTTCTCAAAGGGGTGACAGAATCAAATGATGTTCTTGGCTATCAAACCTTTGATAAAGCTGCGATTCGTTTGACGGATGGGGCAACGATCGAAACAAATGTCGATGGTGATCCAGGACCTGAATTGCCAATCACAGTAGCGGTACTGCCGCAGCATCTTACCGTGTATTGCGGAGCTGAAAAAGCCCGCTAAATCATTTATCACTAGGAAACGATCCGTCAAAAGCGGATTGTTTTTTTTGTTCAGAAAGAGTATACTGGGAAAAAATTTACTGAAAGAAGGGATTCTATGACGATACGTTCTGTCACGATTGCAGATGCCCAAGCCTTGACAGCAATCTATGCTTATTATGTAGAAAATACACCGATTACCTTTGAAACGGAGGTGCCATCGGTTCAAGAATTCGCGGAACGCATCGCCAAGACCTTGAAACGCTACCCGTATCTCGTTGCAGAAGAGGCTGGTGAAATCGTCGGTTATGCCTATGCGTCAGCCTATAAAGAACGGGCTGCGTACGATTGGACCGTTGAAGTAACCGTTTATTTAGCGCCGGATGCCAAGGCAAAAGGGCTCGGCACCGCTCTTTATCAAGCGCTTGAAGAAAAATTGAAAGCGCAAAACGTGGTCAATCTGACTGCCTGCATTACAGGAGGCAATCAACAAAGCGAGGCTTTTCATGAGAAACTTGGGTATCGGAAAGTTGCTGATTTTGCGCATGTCGGCTATAAGTTCAATCAATGGCACGATGTGATTTGGATGCAAAAAGAACTGCAATGGTTTCCTGAGAAGGTACCAGCGTTCATTCCCAATGAAAAAGCCTAACGCATCCTGACTTTTGAATATCTTTTTTTGGCAAAATGCTTTATGCTGAGAGTAGCATGTGATAGGACGTTCTATTGCTCTTTCGAACAAAGTATTTTGCTTTTTCTGTGCAGGAAAAAAGTTGATTTTTTATAGAAAAATGAGTAAAGTATTCAAGTGGAAAAAACAAGGAGGCGAAGCTGTTGGGCAAGCGAATCGAACGGATTTATCAATATATCGTCGAAAATACGATGAGCGGCTTAGGGGAAAAGAAAGGGTTGTCTACTTCAGAAGTTGCCGATCATTTAGCCATTCAGCGCAGTAATGCCAGTAAGGATTTAAATAAGCTTGTCAAAGAAGGGCGCGTCGAAAAAAGCGACTCGCGGCCTGTTCGCTACTGGGCGGCAGGGGTCGATCCCAGCAGTAGGGAAAAGTATGTGCCAAGCTACAAAGAAAGTCGCCCGCAAAGAGAAAAAGCCTTCCCTCAACGGGTACAAGGAAAACCCTCTGACCGAGATATTTTTGCGACGATCATCGGTGCCAACGGAAGTATGAAAAATGCCGTTGAGCAGGCGAAAGCAGCGATCTTGTATCCGCCAAAAGGGCTAAACTGCTTGATCACAGGGCCTACTGGCTCTGGGAAAACCTACTTTGCCCATGCGATGTTCCAGTTTGCCAAAAGCAATCAAGTAATTGCCGATGACAAAGAATTGATCGTCTTTAACTGTGCCGACTATGCAAATAACCCAGAGCTTTTGATGAGCCATTTGTTTGGTTATGTACGGGGGGCATTTACGGGTGCCGATCAAGAGAAGATCGGTATTATTGATCAAGCGGATGAGAGTATGTTGTTTCTCGATGAGATCCATCGATTACCGCCAGAAGGTCAAGAAATGATTTTTTACTTTATGGACCATGGAACGTTTAGTCGTTTAGGGGAGACGGGCAAAAATCATCAAGCGAATGTCCGAATCGTTGGAGCGACTACCGAAGACCCCAACTCAACGCTATTAGATACCTTTACCCGACGCATTCCTATCAATATTCAACTGCCCTTCTTTGAGAAACGACCCGCATCAGAAAAAGTCGATCTCGTTCGGGTGTTAGTCGGGCAAGAGGCGTCCCGTATTCAGCGGACGATCACCTTGACAGAAGATGTAGTCAAAGCGTTGATCGGCAGTGTCAGTTTTGGGAATATCGGTCAATTGAAATCCAATGTCCAGCTCGTCTGTGCCCGGGGCTTTCTGAATCATATGCAACAAGATGAGATTGAGATCGATTTGATCGATTTGCCAGAAGGAATTCGTTCAGGATTGATCGTTTTGGGGAATCGCCGCAATGAGCTGGCGGAGCTTTCTAAAATCCTTGAACCGAAGATCAGCATTCAACCGAATCAAAACTTAAACAATATTCAATCAGATTCCTATGAATTGCCTTACAATCTCTACGATATCATCGGGGATAAAGCAGCCTTATTAAAAGCAGATGGTTTGGATCAAGAAGCAATCAATCATTTTATCTCAACCGATATCAATGTTCATTTGAAATCTTTTTATAAAGATCACGGCTTCTCTTTTAATTCTGTCAATAAACTAAGTGAATTTGTCGATCAGAAAGTGATCAGTGTAACAAATCAAATTTATGAGATGGTTCGGAAACGCTTAAATTACGATTTCCAGCAAAACTTTATTTACGCGATGAGTCTGCACATCAGTTCTTTTTTGAAAAAGATCCATCTGGGAGAAGAACGGCAAACCAACGACAACATTCGTCAAATGGTGGCGGATTACCCCCAAGAATTCGAAGTTGCCAAAGAAGTCCGCGACTTCATCGGCGACAGCTTTCACGTGGCGATTCCTGAAAGTGAATCCTATTACTTGGCAGTTCTATTGGTTTCACTGCGTACGACACATTCCTCTGGGAAAATTGGTGTCGTTGTGGCAGCTCACGGCAACAGTACGGCTAGTAGTATGGTACAAGTAGTCAAGCAGCTGTTGGAAGTCGATCAAGTGACAGCGGTGGACATGCCATTAGATATGCCACCGGCTGTGGCGTTGAAAAAAATCGTGGATAGTGTACGAGCAGTCAATGACGGCAGTGGGGTGATCCTCTTAGTCGATATGGGGTCCTTAGCGACCTTTAATAATGAAATCCAGCGAGAAACGGGTGTGGCTGTTCGAACAGTCGATATGGTGACTACCTCCATCGTCCTTGAGACGGTCCGTAAAGCATCAGTGATCGGCACGGACCTCGATCAGCTCTATGATTCATTACGGAAGTTCCGCGGATACGGAGCGGTCACTGTGGAAGAACCAGTGACGCAAAACCACCACCCTAAAGCGATTCTAGCGGTCTGCGCTTCGGGAAAAGGGACAGCGCAGCGCATCAAAGAATTGATCCAAAGCTCATTGTCGAAACGCCAAAATCAAAATGTTGACGTAGTGACCTTATCGGTGGCGGATCTGAGAACGGACTTGGATCAGATTCAACAGCGCTACCGGCTGATTGCCGCAACGGGGATCATTGATCCGCATATCGATGCACCGTTTATTTCATTAGAACGTTTTATCGACCAAGATGTTGATCTTTTGTTGGATGATATCCTATTGGAAAACGATTTGAGTTTTGAAGATGAAGTGCAGCTAGATGATCGGCAGGCAAAGGAAATCTGTGTTCGGTATTTAGAGGAAAACTTTACCTATATCAATGCGAAAAAAGTGGTAGAGCCGTTGTGGAAATTTGGCGAAGAGATCATTCACGATTTGGATTTGGTAGGGGCGCAGCAAGGCTTTCAGATCAATTTTGTGATGCATGGCGCAGGTATGCTGGAGCGGATCTTGTTGCGTCAACCATTGACTGTTTCTGAAATTGATTTAGCAGCGATGGAGGAGAATCCTCTTTACGGCCAATTGCATGTGCATGTCCAATCATTTTCGCGCTTGATGAATATCGAAGTGCCTAAGACAGAAGAGTATTACCTGCTGGAGCTGATCAAAAACCATCACGAAAAAGAAATGTATTTTTAAATCCTGAAAATAATACAGATACACTAAAAAAGATACAGTGTTTTTTAGTGTATCTTTTTTAGTGTATTGTCCGAATGCTGATTCTTAAGGTTTTTTCAAGAATAGTGTATCGAAAAAACTTGGCACGCTTCTTGCTTCTATATAAGTGGATACAGGAGGTGATTGAAAAAAGAACAGATCCTCAATATGAAAAGCGGATCGATGGATGTAGGAGGCTTGCACAATGGGAATGGATATACGTCTTGCCCGAATCGACGATCGGTTGATTCATGGTCAGGTCGCCACAGCTTGGTCGAAAATGACTGGTATCAATCGAATCATCGTGGTCAGTGATGAGGTCGCAAATGACCAATTACGGAAGTTTCTCTTGAAAGAAGCTGCTCCACCAGGAATCAAATCCAATGTGGTGACAGTAGCAAAAATGCTTGAGGTGGCGCATAACACATTATTTAATACGCAAAAAGTCATGTTATTATTTACCAACCCTCAAGATGTCGTGACTCTGGTCAAAGGAGGCATTGACATTCGTTCCGTCAATATCGGCGGCATGAGCTTTTCAATGGGAAAACGGATGATCACTAATTTCGTGTCAGTCAATGATCAAGATCTTGCTTCGCTGCTTTATTTGCAAAATCAAGGCATAGAAGTAGAGATACGCAAAGTTCCAGCTGATCGTAAAATCTTTTTGAAGGATATTTTGGAAAAAGAAGGTAGTCACCCTTAATTTTTTCGATGTTGTTTTTTCTTTCGTATTCGTGTCACATTTTTCAATTTTGATATAGGAGGTAAAAAGATGGTAGGAATTATCCTAGCAAGTCATGGAGAATTTGCTAACGGCATTTTGCAATCTGGTTCAATGATCTTCGGCGAACAAGAAAATGTTAAAGCTGTTACATTGATGCCAAGTGAAGGTCCAGATGACATCAAGGCAAAAATGCAAGAAGCAATTGCTACATTTGACGATCAAGAAGAAGTATTATTCTTAGTTGATCTTTGGGGTGGTACTCCTTTCAACCAAGCAAACAGCTTGTTTGAAGATCACAAAGACAAATGGGCAATCGTTGCTGGTATGAATTTACCAATGGTGATCGAAGCCTATGCTTCACGTTTTTCAATGAACACTGCGCATGAAATCGCTGCGCACATCGTTGAAACAGCTAAAGAAGGGGTTAAGGTCAAACCAGAAGAGCTTGAACCAGAAGAAGCGACAGCACCAAAAGCTGTGCAAGACGATCAACCTAAAGGATCACTTCCTCCGGGAACTGTTCTAGGCGATGGCAAAATCAAAATCGTGCTTGCGCGTGTGGATTCTCGTTTGCTACATGGTCAAGTCGCTACAGCTTGGACAAAATCAGTTAATCCATCTCGGATCATCGTTGTTTCTGATGCAGTTGCAAAAGATGATTTGCGTAAAAAACTGATCGAACAAGCAGCTCCTCCTGGAGTAAAAGCGAACGTCATTCCAGTGGACAAAATGATCGAAGTTTCTAAAGACCCTCGTTTCGGGAATACGAAAGCTTTACTATTATTTGAAAACCCACAAGATGTATTGCGTGCAGTTGAAGGCGGCGTTGACATCACTGAAGTGAACGTTGGTTCAATGGCTCACTCTGTTGGGAAAGTTGTTGTAAGTAAAGTATTGTCGATGGGTACGGACGATGTGAAGACATTTGAAGATCTAAAAGGACGCGGCATCAAATTTGATGTACGTAAAGTGCCAAATGACTCTCGAGACAACATGGACGAAATCTTACGCAAAGCCAAAAATGAATTGGCGAATAAATAGAAACGTATTCAACTAAATAGGAGGTCTATCATGACTATTATATCTATGGTATTAGTAGTACTCGTTGCCTTTTTAGCTGGTATGGAAGGAATCTTGGATGAATTCCAATTCCATCAACCGCTAGTCGCGTGTACTTTGATCGGTTTAGTGACCGGTAATTTGGAAGCATGTATCATTTTGGGCGGATCATTACAAATGATCGCACTTGGATGGGCAAATATCGGTGCCGCTGTTGCACCTGATGCTGCATTGGCGTCTGTTGCATCTGCAATTATTTTAGTTTTAGGTGGACAAGGAACTGCTGGTGTTGATACAGCGATTGCCGTTGCGATCCCTCTAGCTGTTGCTGGTTTGTTCTTGACAATGATCGTTCGTACATTAGCTGTGCCAATCGTTCACTTTATGGATGCTGCTGCTGAAGAAGGCAACATTCGTAAAATCGAAATGTGGCATGTGATCGCTGTATGTATGCAAGGGGTTCGTATTGCGATTCCTGCAGCTGCATTGTTGGCAATTCCTGCTGCAACTGTTCAAAACTTCTTAGAATCAATGCCTGCATGGTTAACTGATGGTATGGCTATCGGTGGTGGTATGGTTGTTGCCGTTGGTTATGCAATGGTTATCAACATGATGGCAACTCGTGAAGTATGGCCATTCTTCATTATCGGTTTCGTTATCGCAGCTATTTCTCAATTGACATTGATCGCTATCGGTGCTTTGGCAGTAGCAATCGCATTGATCTACTTGAACCTAACTAAAATGGGCGGATCATCAAATGGAGGCGGCGGCAGCAACACTGGCGACCCTCTAGGCGATATCTTGAATGACTATTAGAATCGAAGGAGGAGAAAAAAATGGCAGAAAAAATTCAATTAAATAAAAAAGATCGTTTAGCCGTAGCATGGCGCTCTACCTTCATTCAAGGTTCATGGAACTATGAACGTATGCAAAATGGTGGTTGGGCATTCTCAATGATTCCAGCAATCAAAAAATTATACAAAACAAAAGAAGACCGTGCCGCTGCATTGAAGCGTCACTTAGAATTCTTTAACACTCACCCATATATCGCATCGCCAATCTTAGGGGTAACATTAGCCTTAGAAGAAGAACGTGCCAATGGCGCGCCTGTCGATGACGTAGCGATCCAAGGGGTAAAAGTTGGGATGATGGGTCCTTTAGCCGGTGTCGGTGACCCTGTGTTCTGGTTTACTGTACGTCCGATGTTAGGTGCTCTAGGTGCTTCTCTTGCTTTAGCTGGAAACATCTTAGGTCCAATCATCTTCTTCGTTGCATGGAACATCATCCGTTGGGCATTTATGTGGTACACACAAGAATTCGGCTATCGTGCTGGTTCAAAAATCACTGATGACCTTTCAGGCGGATTGTTGCAAGATGTAACAAAAGGTGCTTCAATTTTAGGGATGTTCGTATTAGGGTCACTCGTTCAGCGTTGGGTATCGATCTCATTTGCGCCAGTTGTCTCAAGCGTACCGCTTGATGAAGGTGCTTATGTCGATTGGGCGAACTTGCCTTCTGGCTCTGCTGGTTTGCAACAAGCCTTCCAACAAGTTGCTGAAGGCCGTGCGTTGACTGATACAAAAGTAACAACATTGCAAAACAACTTGGATCAATTGATTCCTGGTCTAGCTGCACTATTGCTTACTTTATTATGTATGTGGTTATTGAAGAAAAAAGTTTCTCCAATCATCATTATTATCGGTCTATTCTTAGTCGGTATCGGTGGACACTTGATCGGATTGTTATAATCTTTTCAATGAAAGGTGCTTGGGGCAACCCAAGTACCTTTTTATTTATTCGCCAAACCTGCTGCAAACACGTATAATAAGATAATAAGACGATATAGAATGGAGTAAGCGCAAATGGTACAATCTCTTAATACAAAAGTGGATTTGACGATCGATGCTACGTCTTTTTTAGGGATCAATGAGTACGGCAAAATCATGATCGGCGATAAAGCCTTTGAGTTTTACAATGACCGTGACAAACGTAAGTTTATTCAGATCCCATGGGAAGATGTCGACTATGTGATCGCTTCGGTCATGTTCAAAGGCCGATGGATACCACGCTATGCGATCCGCACCAAAAAGAATGGCACGTATACCTTCTCCTCAAAAGAACCAAAAAAAGTCTTGCGAGCGATTCGTGAATACGTCGATCCAGACCATATGGTGCATTCATTAGGCTTTTTCGATGTATTGAAACGAGCCTTCACTCGCAGAAAATAACAAGAGAGCATATATTTTTCCAATTGATTCTCAATATGGTACCCTTTTTATAAGAAAGTTTAGGAGGGGTTAGTATGCACTTTTTATGGACATTGATCGTTGGAGCGGTCATCGGTTCAATCGGTGGTGCCATTGCAGGCGAAAAACGCGGTTGTATTTTTGATATCGTTGCGGGACTTGTAGGCGCATCGATTGGTCAAGGCCTTTTTGGCACTTGGGGACCGCAAGTAGCAGGAATGGCCATCGTGCCAGCGATTATCGGTGCGGTCATTTTCGTGGCAGTCGTATCGTTCTTTTTGGGACGTAAAAGATAATTATCAAAAAGGGACTGTGACATAAGTCCATAGAAGAAAACCGCAAGAAATGACGAGAAATCGTTCATTTCTTGCGGTTTTTTGGGTAAAATAAAAAGGAGCACCGGTTGCCGCCAATGCCCCATCATTTAATCCTGAAAGGACTAAACAAAATGTATACTAATTATAACATGAATCAACTCACTTTGGATCTATCTACTTCATTTTCTCCAAAAGAAAATCATGTCGCCGTTTTTATCCATGAACTGGTCGAAGCGCTTCAGATTAATGAACCCTATCTTTTTGGTCGACCAAGAGAATATGATTTAGGTGCCATGTTGAAGTTGGTTCTTTTTGCGTATACGCGAGAAACCTTTACAAGTCGCAAGATTGAACGCTTAGCTGAAGAAAACCTCTATGCTCGCTGGTTGAAGCAAGAACGGGTTCCAACTTATCGAACGATCGCCCGTTTTTGTGTATCTAACGATGTGCAGGAGTTGACCAATAAAGGCTTAGATCAGTTGACAGAGTATCTGCGTGCACGGAATCTGATTGATGATGCGTTGTTTATCGACGGTACAAAAATCTTGGCAGATGCGAATAAGTACAGCTTTGTCTGGAAGAAAAACACGATCCGATTCGATCAAATGAATCGCGAAAAACTGCTTACTATGATGACGGAACTAAGAGAAGCGTATGCCCTGAAACAGATTCCCGAAGGGACGTCCTTGACAGTAGACATGATAGATGAACTGTTAACACGGATGGAACTACGTCTGGAAGAACTAGAAAAAGAAGTTGAGGCAACGAAACGTCTTTCGCCAAATCCAGCGAAACAACAACGGCGAACGTTGAAAAGCCAAGTACGCAAATTAAATACAAAACGAGAAAAACTTCTGGAACATCAAACGCAGTTTTCTACTTATGGGACAAGAAACAGTTATTCAAAAACTGATCATGATGCGACATTCATGCGCGTAAAAGAAGACCCTATGAAAAATGGCCAACTTAAGCCTGCGTATAACCTGCAGATCGCTACTTGTAATCAATTTGTACTCGGCTACGATGTCTTTCAAAACCCAACAGACACTAAGACACTGAAACCATTACTGGAAAAGATGAAGATTGCACAAAAGTCCCCTCATTATTTGGTCGCCGATGCAGGCTATGGTTCAGAAAGCAATTACCGCTATATAGAAGATAAACTTCCCCAGCATACTGCACTGATTCCTTATGGAACGATGTTTAAAGAACAAAGCAAGAAATGGCAGACAGATGATCGGAAAGTAATGAATTGGGATTATGAGCCTAAGGAGGACTTTTACATCGACCCCAAAGGGGTACGATTCAATTTTCATGATTACCGTCAACGAACAGATGCGGATGGCTTTGTCCGAGATTTTAAAGAATACCAAGCAGAAAAAACGGATGCGAACCAAGCGCTCATTCCTGAAGCCTTAACCCCAAAGGGGAATCGCAGAAAAATCACTGTAAATCCGTCTTGGGAATACCATAAAGAAAAACAAAAAGAGCGCTTATTAACGCCTGAAATTCAAAAAATATATGGTCGGAGAAAGATCGACGTGGAAACAGTCTTCGGATTTATGAAGGCTTATTTGGGTTTCACTCGATACACGGTTCGGGGCTTAGAAAAAGTCAGAAAACAGACGGGTTTACTCATTACGGCAATCAATATGATGAAATTGACAAAAATAGGTACTTGAACTACCCAAAATGAATAAAAAAAACAAGGAGCACTCGAAAAATCACATGATTTTCGAGTGCTCCTTATATTTTGGAGAGCGTAACTAGTTAACTTATGTCACGCCCCCTTTTTTTGTGCACGGAAGCCATCATTTAGAAGAGAACAACGAAAGATCACACGGCAGTCTTTTTAAAGTGCTCTATCGTTTATACATATTGTTTGATTTTTTAGAAAACTTTTCGCTTGCTTTCCGCTTTTTCTGGAAGTTTGTTATAATACTATCGTATAGAACAAGAAAGTAGGGAACGATACATGTTAAGAGTTGAAAAATTACGTGAAGCAATGAGAAAAGATTCGATTGATGGGTTCTTGATCACCAGCCCATACAATTTGCGTTACTTGACAAACTTTACTGGGACAACTGGTTTAGCAGTCATTACGTTGGACAAAGCTTTTTTTGTAACAGATTTCCGATATACAGAGCAAGCAGCTGCCCAAGCTCAAGGTTTTGAGATCGTAAAAAATAGCGGACCGATTTTCGAAGAAGTTGCAACCATCTGCCAAAAGGAAGAAATCAATGTCTTAGCTTTTGAAGAAAGTTTCGTCAGCTTTGCCGAATACTCCGTCTTAGAAGACTTGATCGAGGAATCATCCCTTGCCCCTGTATCGGGTATGATCGAGGCTTTGCGGGAAGTCAAAGATGAGGAAGAGATCGCATTGATTCAACAAGCCTGCCATATCGCTGATCAAGGATTCGAACATATTTTGAAAATGGTCCGCCCAGGAATGACAGAAATCGAAGTGGCGAATCAGTTAGATTTCTTTATGCGTTCATTAGGTGCCACAAGCGTATCTTTTGAAACGATCGTTGCTAGTGGGCTGCGTTCAGCAATGCCCCATGGGGTTGCCAGTGAAAAAGTGATCGAACAAGGCGATCTGATCACGTTAGACTTTGGCTGTTACTATCAAGGCTATGTGTCTGATATGACTAGAACCTTTGCAGTAGGAGATCCTGGCGATAAATTGAAGGAAATCTATCAAATCGTACTTGAAGCGCAAGAAAAAGTCTTGGCCGCAGCAAAACCTGGAATGACCGGAATTGAACTAGATGCGATCGCTCGGGATCACATTGCTTCCTTTGGCTACGGGGATGCCTTTGGTCATTCAACAGGTCATGGGATTGGTTTAGAGATCCACGAAGGACCAAATGTATCCTTCCGCGCTGATAAAGCATTTGTTGTCGGAAACGTCATTACAGATGAACCAGGGATCTATCTTCCAGGAATTGGCGGCGTTCGTATCGAAGATGATCTTTTGATCACCGAAACTGGTAATAAAGTGTTGACACATTCACCTAAAGAATTGATCATTCTCTGATTCATCGACCTTGTTTTTCAGAAAATTCATTGAGAATAGTGGGTTATTATAGATTCTCAGTGCAGAAAATGATAAACTTAGAGCGAGAAGAAACACTGTGCCATGGATGTTATTGATTGAATCAAGCGTTGGTTTGCTTCAAACGGAAAAAGCGAGCGATTTTTTTACAAACAATACGGTACAGCTGTTTAGAATGGAGGCAAAAACGTATGAATGAAGATAAAAACCTTGTATTAAATGCAAGTCCTGAATTAGGCGAGATCGTCATCGCACCAGAAGTGATCGAGATCATTATTGGGATCGCTGCTTCTAAAGTGGAAGGTGTCTATGGGATGCGAGGAACACTGGCAAACAGTGTCACTGAATTATTAGGTCGCGCAGCTCATGGCAAAGGGGTCTACTTAACGATCGATGAAACAGGGATCAAAGTGGACATCTACTGCTATATCACTTATGGGATGTCAGTGCCTAAAGTGGCAATGGAGATCCAAGAACGGGTCAAACAGCAAGTCTTATTTATGACAGATGTACAACTGGCTGAAGTAAATGTTCATGTTGTGGCAGTCGTGCCAGAAAAAGTAGATTTACCAGACATCGAAGAATTATTTGGAAACGACGAGGAAGAAAATGAGTAAAGAATTATCACGGCATGAAATACGGAAAATGGCGTTACAAGCTTTATTTCCACTAGACTTTAATAAAGATTTAACGAAACAAGATGCCATCATGCATGCCATCGAGTTGGAACACCATGAATTGATCGATGAAGAACAAGAGCATTTTGTGCCTGTTTATTTAGATCAATTAGTGGCAGGTGTCTGTCATTACAAAGAAGCCTTGGATGAGGTCATTCAAAGTCATTTAAAGGCTGGTTGGAAAATCCAGCGTTTATCAAAAATGGACGTGACGATTTTACGAATTGCTTTGTATGAAATGATCTATGTGGATAATGTGCCGAATCGTGTGGCTTTGAATGAAGCGATCGAATTAGCGAAAACCTTTAGTGACGATCAGTCCAGAAAGTTTGTCAACGGTATTTTATCGACAGTCAATCAAGAGCTAGAAACAAAAACCAACCAAGTAAGTGAGTAATTTTCAGCCCTAACACGATCGATCAAAAGAGATCAGCTTTTTTCGATCGAGTCAGAAACCGAACGATTTATGAGCAACCGCATTGTTTTGACGGTCCTGCTTGATCGTTCGGTTTTTTTGCACGCACTTTGTCGGTTTACTCTCGTTTTTTCCGAAAAAAGGGAGCCTTAGACGGTGTTTTTCTTTTCAGAAAATGCTATGATAGAAAACATGAAGAAGCATATCGACAAACGATTGGTGCGTTTCTTTTTACAAAATAAGTCAGTATAATCAGGTTGGAGGAGTTGTCAGAATGGGTACATTAATCAATGGAAAAGAATTGGCTGAAAAAATGCAAGCAGCGTTTCTTTCAGAGACAGCAACACTAAAAGAGCAGGGTGTGACACCGGGATTAGTTGTTTTGCTTGTTGGAGAAGACAAAGCAAGTCAGACTTATGTGAAAAATAAAGAACTAGCTGCGGCGAAAATCGGTATCAATTCCCGTGTTGCCCGCTACCCTGAATCCATTACTGAGGCAGAATTATTAGCAGAAATCGAACAGTTCAATAACGATGATGCCTTTCATGGAATTTTGGTTCAACTTCCTTTGCCAAAACATATCAATGAAGAAAAAGTACTGTTAGCCATCAAACCAGAAAAAGATGTCGACGGCTTTCATCCAATCAATTTAGGAAAATTATTCGCAGGTGTACCTGACCGAATTCCTTGTACCCCTTATGGCATCATGAAAATGTTTGCTGCGTATAGGATCGAATTGGAAGGAAAAAATGCCTTAGTGATCGGTCGCAGCAACATTGTCGGAAAACCAATGGCGCACTTACTCTTGGGGGCAAATGCCACCGTGACTATTGCTCATTCAAAAACCAAAAATCTGCCCGAGTTGGCAAAACAAGCGGACATTTTAGTCGTGGCGATCGGCCGCGGTCATTTTGTCACAAAAGACTTCGTAAAAGAAGGGGCTGTGGTGATCGATGTTGGGATGAATCGTGATGCCAACGGCAAGTTGATCGGCGATGTGAAATTTGATGAAGTCGAACCGATCGCTAGCTATATCACACCGGTACCTAGAGGTGTAGGTCCAATGACGATCACGATGTTGATGGCCCAAACGATCGAGGCAGCAAAGGAGACAATGAAAAACTAAATGGCGCAAGAATATTTAACGGTAACCGCATTAACAAAATATATCAAGCGTAAGTTTGACGTCGATCCGTATCTAGAGCGGGTTTATTTGACGGGGGAGATCTCCAATTTTCGTCGTCGCCCCAATCACCAATATTTTAGTTTGAAGGATGATGGTGCAAAAATTTCGACCGTCATGTTCAAAGGCGCTTTTGACAAGTTGCGCTTTCAACCAGAAGAGGGCATGAAAGTCATGGCGGTTGGTCGTATCACTCTGTATGAGGCAAGCGGAAATTACCAGATGGTGATCGATCATATGGAACCAGACGGTGTCGGCGCTCTTTATCAAGCCTATGAACAATTAAAGCAGAAATTGGCAGCAGAAGGTTTATTTTCTGCACCGAAGCAGTCCTTGCCGAAATACCCGAAACGCATCGCAGTTTTGACCAGTCCTAGTGGGGCGGTGATCAGAGATATCATCACGACGACACAGCGGCGTTACCCCATTGCTCAGATCGTTTTGTATCCAACCGTGGTACAAGGCAATAAAGCTGCGGATGATGTGGTGAAAAATATCCAACGAGTCGAAGCCGATGGGACCTTTGATACTATGATCATCGGACGTGGGGGTGGATCGATCGAGGACCTCTGGCCTTTCAATGAAGAACGAGTGGCAAGAGCCATTTTTGATGCAAAAACCCCCATTATTTCTTCAGTGGGGCATGAAACCGATACGACGATTGCCGATTTAGTGGCGGATGTACGGGCGGCAACTCCGACCGCCGCTGCCGAATTAGCGGTGCCAGTGCTGTCGGAGGAGATTTTGCGGATCGAAGAAAGACAAGCCCGATTAGAGCAAGCATTTATGCACCAGATCCAGTACAAACAAGAACGCTATCAGCGAGTGATTGGATCGTATGTTTTTCGACAACCAGAGCGCTTGTATGAGGCACAGTCCATCAAACTCGATCAGTTGCAGCAGCGGATGCAGCAAGGCTTGCAAACCTTGCTTTATGACAAGGATCGCCAGGCACAGCAATTGATTTCACGGTTGGCCCAGCAACAACCAAAAGCGCGATTACAAGCCAGCAATCAAGAGGTCAGCTATCTTTCTCAACGCTTAACGAAAGCCACGAAAGATATTTATGCGGCAAAAGAAAATCAATTTGCAAATGCAGTCCAATCCCTTGATTTGTTAAGCCCGCTAAAAATCATGGGACGCGGCTACAGCTATACCACGAAAAATGAGCAGGTGATCAAATCGATTGATGCGATCGAGCCAGAAGATCAGCTGACGATCCATTACCAAGATGGCCAAGCACTGGTCGAAGTTATTAGTACAGAAGGAGTTAATCATGGCAAATCCAACATTTGAAGAATCATTACAAGAATTAGAACAAATCGTAACCCGTTTGGAACAAGGCGATGTTCCATTGGAAGAAGCGTTAGATGCTTTTCAAAAAGGCATGGTTTTGAGCAAGCAATGCAAGGACACCTTGAGTAAAGCGGAAAAATCCTTAACAAAAATGATGACTGAATCCAATGAAGAAGTCCCCTTTGAAGAGGAAAGCCAATGAGTGCTTTGAAGGAATTTACGAAAGAACACGCCCCATTGATCGAAGAAGTTATGGAACGTTTTGTCAAAGAACACACTTCTGATCAACGACTATTTGAAAGCATGCAGTATTCGATCCAAGCTGGCGGCAAACGCATTCGCCCGCTTTTATTGGCAGCAACAGTCGCCGCTTTTCACAAACCCATCAATACCGCGGTGTACCAGTGTGCAGCAGCCCTAGAAATGGTGCATACGTATTCGCTGATCCATGATGATCTGCCAGCAATGGACAACGATGATCTGCGTCGAGGCAAACCAACCAACCATAAGGTTTTTGGTGAAGCTTTAGCGATTTTAGCTGGAGATGGTCTTTTGACGGCTGCGTTTCAATTAGTCGCTATGGCGGAAATCGAAGCCAATCAAAAAGTCTTGCTGCTGCAGCAGTTGAGTAAAGCAGCGGGCACGCAAGGGATGGTTGCCGGCCAAGCAGCTGATATTCAAGGGGAGAACCAAGCGCTTCGTCTTGAGGAGCTGATGTCAATCCATGAACGAAAGACTGGAGAATTGATCCGCTTTGCGGTGATTGCTGGTGGTGTCTTAGCCGACCAGACGGAAGAGGTTCTGCATGAATTGGATCGCTTTGCCCAGCATATTGGGTTAGCCTTTCAAATTCGCGACGATCTGTTAGATGCCACTAGTACAACCGAAGAGCTAGGCAAAGTTGTCCGCCGAGATGACGAGTTGGCGAAAAGTACCTATCCTGCTTTACTTGGCTTAGCAGGCGCGCAGCAAGCCTTGACTGAAGAATTGGGCAAAGCCAAAGAAATTCTGGCACAATTAAGCCAATACGGTCAATTTACGCAGGATGTTTTATTGGCATTTGTGGAACGATTTGAGATTCGAGGGAACGCATGAAGAAAGAACGAGTAGATGTTTTAGCTGTCCAGCAAGGCCTCTTTGAGACCCGCGAGCAAGCCAAACGAGGAGTGATGGCTGGATTGGTGTACAAAGAAAAAAACAATGAGCGCTTAGATAAGCCTGGAGAAAAAATTGCCGCAGATACACTGCTGCAGATCAAAGGGAAGAAGCTGCCTTATGTTTCTCGTGGTGGTCTCAAGTTAGAAAAAGCACTCAAAGTTTTTGATTTTGACGTAACCGATAAAATCATGTTAGATATCGGCGCTTCCACCGGTGGCTTTACTGATGCGGCGTTGCAAAATGGCGCCAAAAAAAGCTATGCACTGGATGTCGGTTACAATCAGTTAGCATGGAAGCTGCGGCAAGATGAGCGAGTGATTGTAATGGAACGGGTCAACTTCCGTTATGCAAAACCAACAGACTTCCTGGATGGTCTTCCTGAAGCCGCTACGATCGATGTTTCTTTTATTTCACTTAAACTGATCTTACCTCCCCTTTACGATATTTTGGTAGCGGATGGCGAAGTGATGGCGCTGATCAAACCACAATTTGAAGCGGGCAAAGAAGCGGTCGGAAAAAATGGGATCGTTCGTGACCCCAAAACCCATGAACGAGTGTTGGAGGAAGTACTGGCATTCGCTAAGAAAACAAAATTCGATGTATTAAACCTAAGTTTTTCACCAATCACTGGTGGCGAAGGGAATATCGAGTTTATCGTACATTTAAAGAAAAGCCTGCAAGAAGGCACCGCAGCAGGGATCGACATCCCGAAAGTTGTTGCATCAGCACATGAGACCTTTCATCAACCAAAATAAAGAATGGAAGAGAGTGGACATTTTACTTGTCGGCTCTCTTTCTTTCTTGCGCAAAATAGGATAAAATTAGTAGGAATTCATTCAGGAGGAACAAGAGATGAGAAAAAAAGAACGGCATCGCTTGATTACACGATTGTTAAGTGAACAAGATATTCAGAAACAAGAAGATTTTGTCGAGTTGTTAAAAGATCGCGGCGTCTCAGTCACACAAGCAACCATATCAAGGGATATCAAGGAATTGAAGTTAGTGAAAGTTCCTTCCCAAAAAGGCGGCTATCGCTATAGTATTCCACAAGAGACAACAGAAGACGTGAGTGGTAAACTAGATAAAATCCTAAAAACGGCGTTTGTTTCTGTCGATCGAATGGACAAATTTGTGATCCTGCGCACACTGCCTGGCAATGCTTCGGCTTTGGCGAATTTGATCGATAAGCGTTATGCCAAAGAATTATTTGGCACGCTAAACGATGATGACAACGTCTTGATGATCACCAGAACAGAAGCAGATACCGAGAACCTATTCAAGGATTTCCAACGTTACGTATAAAAGAGGAGGCAAGGGATGCTTTTAGAATTGTCGATCCAAAATTTTGCGATTATCTCCAACCTGCACCTGTCTTTTCATGAGGGGATGACGGCTCTAACAGGTGAAACAGGTGCTGGGAAATCAATCATTATCGATGCGATGGGCTTACTAGCAGGTGGCAGAGGATCCAGTGACTATTTGCGTCAAGGCGCAGAAAAATGCCGTTTGGAAGGGATTTTTGAATGGCCGAATCAGCAGGAGTTCAAAGAGCTGACCGCAGATCTGGGTATTGATGAAGAGGAAGTTCTGATCGTACAACGGGATATCTCTCAATCGGGTAAAACTATTTGTCGTGTAAATGGTCGAACCGTTACCTTGTCGGTTTTGCGCCAAATTGGCTTGTTTTTAGTTGATATTCAAGGACAAAATGAGCATCAAGAGCTGCTGCAGCCAGAAAAACATTTGGCGTTGATGGATGGTTTTGGAGATGATGACTTTAAAGCAGAACTTGCAAGTTACCGTCAAGCCTATCAAGCCTATCGCTCCTTAGAAAAACATGTGCGGACCATTCAAGAAAATGAGCAGCTCTATGTGCAGCGAATGGACATGCTGCGTTTTCAACAAGAAGAGATCGCCCAAGCGGAATTGATGGAAAATGAAGAAGAGCAGCTGATCGATGAACGAGAAAAACTGACCAATTATCAAAAAATCGTGGATGCTCTAGGGCAAAGCTATGGCGCTCTATCCGCCGAAGAAGTTAATAGCCTAGATGGAGTCAGTGTGGCATTATCAGAGATCCAGTCGATCGCCCATCTTGATCCCGCGTATGAAAAAATCAGTGAAGCGATCCAAAGTGCGTATTACTTGTTGCAAGATGCAGCCACTGATATTTCGCGGCAAGTCGACAACCTTGAATTAGATGAAGGCCGACTAGAAGAAGTCATTTCACGGCTGGAAACGATTCGTCAATTGAAGCGCAAATACGGGGAGTCAATTCCTGTGATCCTTGCTTATTATGACGAGATCAGCAAAGAAATCAGCGAATCAGCCTATACGGAAGGTCAGTTGGAGCAATTAGAAGAAGAGCTTGCCCAAAAAGCTGAAGCAGTTTGGCAGCTGGCGGAAGCCTTGCACGTCAAACGACGTGAATTGGCTCATCGTTTAGAAAAAGAAATCGTTCAAGAGTTAAAAGAGCTGTATATGGAGCACGCGCAATTTGAAGTACGGTTTGCATCTGGCTCAAAACAATTAAGCAGCAGCGGCTTTGATACCGTGGAGTTTTATTTGACAACCAACCCCGGTGAAGGCATGAAACCGTTAGTACGAGTTGCTTCTGGAGGAGAGCTTTCCCGGATCTTATTAGCGCTTAAATCGATTTTCTCCCGCAAGCAAGGAATCACTAGTATTGTCTTTGATGAGGTGGATACTGGGGTCAGTGGCCGAGTAGCTCAGGCGATCGCCGAAAAAATCGCCAAGATCGCTGCGAATTCGCAAGTCTTGTGTATCACCCACTTGCCGCAAGTAGCGGCTGTGGCGGACAATCAATATTTTATCGAAAAAGCAATACAAGAAGGTCGGACAGAAACCCATGTCCGTAAATTATCAGAAGAAGAACGAGTGGCTGAGATCGCCCGTATGCTCTCAGGTGCAGAAATCACCGATTTAACGATCGAACATGCACGAGAACTATTGGCGCTGGCTCACCGATAAAAATTGGAAACACTTATAGAAAGATTCAGGAGATGATGGACCCGCAACTTTCGTCTGCCATCCTTTCCTGATCTTCTTTTTTGCAGGAGGACATGATGAGAAAAAAAACAAAAGTCTTGATCGGTGTATTGATCACCGTTGTTATTTTAACTATTGCCGGTTGGGTCGGTTGGCAACAACTGCATTACCCAGCAGTGGATGCTGCAGTTACAGCTGCGAAAGAGGCAGATGATGAGGGAAATGTCCTCTATTTTGCTGGAGATGAAGAAAAGCCTTTGGTTATTTTCTATCCTGGTGCGCTTGTCGATGCCGAAAGCTATAGTGTATGGGCAGCAGGTTTAGCGGAAAAAGGCTATTCTGTAGCGATCGTTAAAATGCCCTTTAACATGGCTGTTTTAGCAGGCAATCGTGCAGAAGAGGTCTTGAAAGAAATTCCCCATAGCTCCTATGTCATTGGCGGTCATTCATTAGGTGGCGTCATGGCAAGCCGTTTTGCAGCGAATCAGTTGGCTGAAAACGACAACGAGTTAAAAGGCGTCTTTTTCTTTGCTAGTTACCCAGATGAAAAAGGATCCTTAGCTGATCAATCGATTGCTGTGTTGTCACTCTCAGGCAGTCAAGACCAAGTAGTGAATCAAGAAAATTGGCAGGCTGCCCGCAGCCTCCTTCCAGAAACTACGACGTTTGAAACGATCGAAGGCGGCAATCATGCTGGCTTTGGTACCTATGGGTTACAAAAAGGAGAAGCAGCAGCGGATCTACCAAATGAAGCACAGCAAGAAGCCATCATTGAGCAGATGGCGGCATGGTTAAGTGAATTAGAATAAAAAAAGACGGCAGAAGATGCATAGGAATGCTTCTTTCTGCCGTTTCGATTCAACAGACATTTTGGGGAAATGTTGATGAAATCGTGAAAACGCTGAACATAACAACATATTGTACTTGATTGGGGAAGCAAGATTAATAATTATGTTCTTTTTAAAATACGTTTCCTCTCACAGTATAGCACAGCATACCTTCTGTATGCACGTAATTTAATTAAGAAATCTTGTCATTTTATTTACAAAATAGTTATTTTGTAAAAGAAAAAAAGTGTTTTAAATAAAGGGACAGACTCAGCTTAAGAAAAAAAAGCAAATAATAATTTTCATTGATTTCAACTAATGGTAAAATGAAAATAATTGATTTTTACAATCAATGACTTTCGAAAGTACAAGGAGCGTTATGATGAAAAAATTAAAACTTCTAAGTCCTATCATCGGATTGGTTATTTTACTCTCAGGATGTGCAAGCTGGGCAGATCGAGGAGAATCGATCACAGCAGTCGGGTCTTCTGCCTTGCAGCCACTCGTAGAAACCGTTGCGGAAGAATTTCAAAACTCAAATCCTGGGCGATTTATCAATGTCCAAGGAGGCGGGAGCGGCACTGGGTTAAGTCAAGTCCAAGCAGGCGCAGTCGATATTGGGAATTCTGATTTGTTTGCAGAAGAAAAGCCAGGGATCGATGCGGATGCACTCGTTGACCACCGAGTGGCAACGGTGGGTATCACACCGATCGTCAACAAAGGCGTTGGGATCACGGATATTTCAACAGAGGACTTAAAAAATATCTTCTTAGGAAATATTACAAATTGGCGTGACGTTGGCGGAAATGATCTGCCCATCGTTTTGTTGAATCGGGCGACTGGAAGCGGCACGAGAAGTACGTTTGAAAAATGGATCATGGATGGCGAAACAGCGATTCCTTCCCAAGAGCAAGATTCTAGTGGGATGGTCCGTTCGATCGTTTCAGATACACCAGGGGCCATCAGTTATGTTGCATTTTCTTATGTGACAGATGAAGTCAACGTCCTTTCGATCGATGGGGTTCAACCAACGATTGAAAATGTAACGACCAATGATTGGAAAGTTTGGGCTTACGAGCATATGTATACAAAAGGAGAACCAACGGGATTGACCGCTGAATTTCTCGAATATATGCTTTCTGATGAAGTACAAGAGCATATCGTCGGGGATCTGGGTTATATTCCAATTTCCATCATGCAGGTGGAAAGAGATTGGGAAGGCAACATCGTCGAGTAATCTTTACACAAAATTTACACAAGCTTTAACAGAAATTGATGTTGAACCGATAAACTAATGGTTATGAGTTTAGTTTGATTTTTGAGGAGGAACCCTCGTGGAAAATGTAAAAGAAGTGTTAACAAGAAAATCCAAGCGCGCAAGAATGGAACAAAGAGGAAAGCTGGTTAGCTTTCTATGTATTGCGTTGATTGTATTGGTTGTGATCTCCATTTTTTATTTCGTTGCTAGCCGTGGATTAGCGACATTCTTTGTAGACAAAGTCAATGTTTTCGACTTTTTGTTTGGTACGCAATGGAATCCAAGTGCTGTTGGTCCTGATGGCCAACCATTAGTAGGTGCTTTACCGATGATCCTTGGTTCGTTCTTCGTAACCTTCCTATCAGCGATCGTCGCAACACCATTTGCGATCGGTGCAGCAGTCTTTATGGTGGAGATCTCCCCTCGTAACGGAGAGAAGATTTTGCAGCCCGTCATCGAACTATTAGTCGGTATTCCTTCTGTAGTTTATGGTTTTATCGGTTTGTCTGTCATTGTACCAGCAGTCCGTTCTGTTTTTGGCGGTACAGGGTTTGGGATCTTGGCGGGGACCTTTGTCCTATTTATCATGATTTTGCCGACAGTGACTACGATGACTGTCGATGCGTTACGGGCAGTCCCTCGGCACTACCGTGAGGCATCCTTAGCTTTAGGTGCAACACGCTGGCAAACGATCTATAAAGTTGTTTTACGAGCAGCTGTCCCTGGGATTTTAACGGCGGTTGTTTTCGGAATGGCTCGCGCATTTGGGGAAGCATTGGCGATCCAAATGGTTATCGGTAATGCGGCATTGATGCCGACGAGCTTAGTGACACCTGCATCAACATTGACATCGATCTTAACCATGGGTATTGGGAATACGATCATGGGAACAGTCCAAAACAACGTTCTATGGTCATTAGCCTTGATTCTCTTATTGATGTCCTTACTATTTAACATTGTCATTCGCTTTATTGGGAAGAAAGGAGCATTGAAATAATGAATGCAAAACGTTCAGATAAAATTGCTACCGGCGTCTTGTATGCTGTTGCTGGAGTCATTGTTTTGATTTTGGCTTCCTTACTATTGTACATTTTGGTACGTGGTATTCCCCATATCAATTGGGAGTTTCTGACTTCTTCTTCAAAAGCGTATCAAGAAGGTGGCGGGATCGGCATCCAATTGTTCAATTCCCTATACTTGCTTTTAGTGACAATGATCATTAGTTTTCCGATTTCTCTAGGAGCGGGGATCTACTTATCAGAATATGCGAAGAAAAACTGGTTGACGGATATCATTCGGACATCGATCGAAATCTTGAGTTCACTGCCTTCTGTGGTTGTCGGTCTTTTTGGTTTCTTGGTCTTTGTTATCCAGTTTGGTTATGGCTTTTCGATCATTTCAGGTGCCTTGGCATTGACTTTCTTTAATTTGCCACTATTGACTAGAAATGTGGAAGAATCTCTACAAGCGATTCATTATACGCAGCGTGAAGCGGGCTTGTCTTTAGGCTTATCCCGTTGGGAAACTGTCACACGCATCATTGTTCCAGAAGCAACACCAGGAATTTTGACTGGGGTCATTCTAAGTTCTGGTCGAATTTTTGGTGAAGCGGCAGCGCTGATCTACACTGCAGGACAAAGTGCACCGGCCCTTGATTTTACAAACTGGAATCCATTGAGTGTTTCCAGCCCGATCGGTCTTTTCCGACAAGCGGAGACGCTGGCAGTCCATATTTGGAAAATCAATACAGAAGGTACGATGCCTGATGGCGCTCAAGTTTCAGCCGGGGCTTCGGCGGTATTGATCATTGCCGTCTTGCTATTTAACTTTGGCGCCCGTGCAGCTGGCAAACGGTTGTACAAGAAAATGACGTCAGCATAAGGAGAATGACAGTATGAACGATTACAATTGGGACGATCGAAATATCATTACCTTCGATAAACCAGAAGATGTGGCGCTTTATACCACTGACTTGCATGTATGGTATGGATCAAATGAAGCCATCAAAGGCATTGATCTACAATTTGAAAAAAATAAAATCACCGCATTGATCGGACCTTCCGGTTGCGGTAAATCAACGTATCTGCGTTCTTTGAATCGAATGAATGATGGGATCGCAAACACGAGAGTCACAGGAAACATCATGTATAAAGGAGTCGACGTCAATACAAAAGAAGTCGATGTCTTCGAAATGCGCAAGCGTATCGGCATGGTTTTCCAACGACCAAACCCTTTCAGTAAATCGATCTATGACAACATCGCCTTTGCTTTGCGACGTCATGGAGAAAGAAACAAAAAGAAATTGGATGAAGCAGTCGAAACCAGCTTGAAACAAGCCGCACTTTGGGATCAAGTAAAGGACAGCTTAGACAAAAGTGCTTTGGCATTGTCCGGTGGACAGCAGCAACGTCTGTGTATCGCACGAGCAATTGCGATGAAACCAGATATTTTGCTTCTAGATGAACCAGCTAGTGCCCTTGATCCAATCTCGACCGGGACAGTGGAAGAAACTCTTATCAACTTGAAAAACGACTATTCAATCATCATCGTGACCCATAATATGCAGCAAGCTGCTCGGATCAGCGATTATACTGCCTTTTTCTACTTAGGAAATGCGATCGAGTACGATGAGACCCGTAAGATATTTACTCGTCCAAAAATTAAAGCAACAGAAGATTACGTATCCGGTCATTTTGGCTGAGCCGATTCGATCAGTAAACGGAGGCAAAACAATGGCAGAAGAAATTATTACATCGAAAGATCTGCATTTATACTACGGAAAAAAAGAAGCATTAAAAGGAATCGACCTTTCCATCAAAAAAGGCGAGATCACTGCAATGATCGGACCTTCAGGATGTGGGAAATCGACCTACTTGCGTTCTCTTAATCGAATGAATGATTTGATCCCTGGTGTGACAATTACAGGAAGTGTTGTCTATAAAGGGAAAGACATTTATAGTCCAAAGCAAGACATCGTTGATTTGCGCAAAGAAATCGGGATGGTTTTTCAACAACCGAATCCTTTTCCCTTTTCAATTTACGAAAATGTGATTTATGGGTTAAAATTAAAAGGAGTCACGGACAAGGAGATTCTTGATAAGACGGTAGAAGAAAGCCTGAAAGCAGCTTCTGTCTGGGAAGATGTCAAAGACAAACTTCACCAAAGTGCGCTTTCTTTATCAGGTGGACAACAGCAGCGGGTTTGTATCGCTCGGGTATTGGCTGTCGATCCAGAAATCATTTTGCTGGATGAACCAACCAGTGCGTTAGACCCCATTTCATCAGGGAAAATCGAGAATACCCTTCTAGCACTGAAAGAACGCTATACCATGATCATCGTGACCCACAACATGTCACAAGCTTCAAGAATCTCAGATAAAACCGCGTTCTTTTTGGACGGCAACTTGATCGAGTTCAATGACACGAAAAAAGTGTTCCTAAGTCCAAGCAAAAAAGAAACAGAAGATTATATCTCAGGAAGATTTGGTTAGGAGGAAAAGGGATGTTGCGTACACAATTTGAAGAAGAATTATTAAATTTACACAATCAATTTTATGAAATGGGGATGCTAGTCAGCAGTGCCATTCATAAATCTGTGCGAGCATATGTCAGACATGACAAAGAAATTGCGCAGGAAGTAATTGAAAATGATTTGGCGATCAACAATATGGAAGTTCGTTTAGAAAAAAAGAGCTTTGAGATGATTGCTTTGCAACAACCAGTAACGACCGATCTACGAATGATCATTACTGTAATGAAAGCCAGCTCTGACTTGGAGCGGATGGGGGACCATGCGGTATCCATCGCGAAGTCAACAATTCGGGTCAAAGGCGAAACGCGGATCGCCGAAATCGAAAAAGAAATCTCAGATATGTCGGATTACGTCAAAAAAATGGTTGATAATGTCTTAGTGGCGTATGTAAAAACCGATCAAGATGATGCTCGCATGATCGCTCAAATGGACGATCGGGTCAATGAATATTACAAAGACATTTATTACAAAACGATCGAGAGTATGAAAGAAAATCCAGAAACAGTTGTCAGTGGGACCGATTATTTATCCGTTGCTCAATACTTGGAACGAATCGGTGACTACGTAACGAATATTTGTGAATGGATCGTGTATCTTGCTACTGGGAAAATCAGTGAATTGAATACAAACCGTACGGAAATGATTTAAGAAACCAGCTTGGGTTCTTGATCATGTATCTCTTTTAAAAGAGATGGGATGGACCGTCGAAAGCAGTTGTCCTTTAAGGAGTAACTTCTTTCGGCGGTCTTTTTGATTTGAAAGAATCGCTTCAATCGATGACGTGAATAGGATAGGCAAAATAGAAAATGGCTCCTCCATAAAGATGGCCAATGGAAATCGATTCTATCGTCCCTGAAATTTACTAGTTGTGCCGTCTATGCTTTTCGTCGCCGACCTGCAGTGAAAGGAGCAATCACTCATTTACTCTAGCAGGCCTATTCCTTAAGAGTTCTACTAGCTGAAACTTTTGTTTCTATTGGTTTTTCGTGGTACTGTTAATAATAAGAAGATCGTTTTGAGCCTAGTGTAATGAAGAAAAAGTGTCGGTTTTGCTTGCCAATCTGCAGATTGAGAAAAACTTGGTACTTAAGACCTATGACACTTTTGCAAAAACAAGGCATAATAGGTTCGTAAGCTAAACTTGCAATCACACATTTGCTGAAGGAGGCAATTTCCATGAACGAAAGAGAACGTATATTGGATCTAGTAAAAAAAGGTGTGCTTTCTACAGAAGAAGCCTTGGATTTACTAGAAGGTATGGCAAAAGCCAAAGACGAAAAACAAATTAACAAAGCTGCTGCTGAGGTAACCGCGGATAAGAATGCGACAAGCCCATTTGATGATACTGAAAACGACGATGAGACGTTCAGGTTTGACAGCGAAGAAAAACTTCGTCAAAACGAAGCGCAAGACAAAGAAAATCTTGAAAAGATTCTCGATGGTTTAGCAACGGAAGCCAACCAAGCATCTGCTGAGTTGGACGAAATCAATGCTGAAATTCTTGGCGTCAAAGAAGAATTAAAAGAAGCACAAGAAACACTGATGCAATTGAACACCAAAGAAGAGTTGGATCAATTGTCAGAAGATGAATTGGCTACGCGTCACGAAACAGAAGCGACCATTACTGCCTTGGAAGAAACCTTAGATGGTTTATCTGAAGAAAAAGCAGAATTGGAAGCAAAATTAAAAAATATTCGCAAAGACCAATGGTCTCAAACAAAAGAAAAAATTTCTCAAAAATTAGATATTCCAGAGGATTGGAAAGAGCAAGCGACTGACACCTTTAACCAAGTAAGTGAAAAAATGGTCGATGCCAGCACACACTTCGGACACTTCTTGAAGAAAACAGTTCGGGCAGTGACAGAGTCAGTCAATGACAACATGGAATGGAAAGACATCAACTTGAAAGTTCCTGGTGTTGCAGCGACAAAATTTGAGCACACATTCAGTTATGACGAAACGGCAGCGACATTGATCGATGTGAAATTGGCAAACGGCAATGTTTCCTTCCAATTATGGGATGAACCAGGTGTCAAAGTAGATGCCAAAATCAAACTATATGGTAAAATGGATGCGGCGGAGCCTTTCGATGCTTTTGAAGCAAGAAGCCAAATCAATGTCGATGATGAACGCATCTCTTTCCAAATTCCCAACAAACGCATTCGTGCCGATCTCGTTTTCTACTTGCCAAAACGTACCTATGATCATGTGGCAGTGAAATTGCTGAACGGCAATGTTACATTCAATGAATTGGATGCGAAAGATGTCTATACAAAATCAACAAACGGCAATATCGATTTCCGCAAAGTAAACGCATCGATGTTAGAGATTGAAGGCGTGAATGGAACGATCACTGTTCAAGAGGGTGAGATTTTAGATGCCATTATTGAAACGGTGAACGGCGACGTTACGTTGACAGCAACGCCACAAAATACCGGTATTTCTTTAGTTAACGGCAACATCCGTGTGACCTACAAAGAAGAAACGGTCCAAAAATTAAACGCCAGCTCTGTAAATGGGAATGTCAAAGTAGCATTACCGACAGGAATCGGTTTTGAAGGGATCGCAAAAACAAGTTTAGGTAGCATCAACAATCGTTTAAGCGAGATGGAAGTTGTGCGTGAGAAAAAAGAACGCCTAAACCAACTATTGCAATTCCGTCGGGTTGCCGATAAAGTCGCTCAAATCGATCTATCCACAACAACAGGAAATGTCTTTATCAAAGATACAGACAAATAAGAATCGCTGGGTTTACACTCATTAAAGAAAAGAAGGAAGGTGTAGATAAATGAACAAAAAATTAACAAAATCAGCCAATAACGTTGTCATTACAGGTACTCTAGGGGGTCTGGCAGAATACTTGCGAATCGATCCAACCATCGTTCGCGTGATCTATGTCTTTCTATCTTTAGTGACTGCTGGGTTCCCTGGAATCACTTTATATATCATCATGGCGGTCTTGATTCCTTCAGGACGCAAGAGCACCTCAGGATATGGCCACGACAATCACTACTACAAACAAAACAAATACAATGAAGCAAATCGTCCCCGTAAAGAAGCGGAAAAGGTGGAGGATGAGGACTGGAGTGACTTCTAGTGTCTTATTTTCAACGGCTTATCATGAATACACTGACGTTTGTCACATTGGCGGTTTTATTACCAAATATGATCCATGTTCAAAGCATTATGACTGCAGTGATCGCCAGTTTCGTACTGTCGATCCTGAATGCTTTGATTAAACCAATTCTGATCGTCATTTCATTTCCATTGACTTTACTGACGCTTGGTTTCTTCACTTTTGTAATCAATGCGCTCATGCTGAATTTGACTTCGTATTTTGTTGGGTCAGCCAACTTTGGCTTCTCCTCGTTTGGGGCAGCGCTATTAGTGGCACTGATCATGTCAGTGATCAATATGATCGTGACCGAACACCATATCGAAAAATATTCACGTTAAAAAGACGTTTCACGTTTTCTCCCACTAGCTATGAAGCTAGTGGAGAAACGGAAACGTCTTTTTTTAGTTTAACTGTTCTTCTTTGATAGCAGCAAGGTACGTATCTACTGCCTGTAACGTCTCATCAAGCGCCCCTTTTTCAAAAGGTGAACGCAAATGAGCAAGAGACAGGATCTCAAGGAATGTTTTCGTGCCGCCGACTTCGCAGATGGCCAAATAATCTTGCCAAGCGGTTTCGTCTTTTGCCACGATGAATCGATACCAAAATTGGAACGCACACACTTGCGCCAATGTATAATCGATATAATAGAAAGGTGATTCAAAAATATGCCCTTGTCTAAACCAATACAAGCCACGATCAAGGTCTGGATATTCTGAATAATCCCGTTCTGGGCAATACTGGCGCTCTAATTCCCGCCAACGGGCTTTGCGCTGTGCTGGTGACCACTCAGGATGCTCATAAACATCTTGTTGGAAGTGATCCACTAAAACGCCATAAGGCAAAAATTGCAGGCTGCTAGCAAGATGCGCAAATTTGTATTTTTCTGTTTCTTCTTCAAAAAAGGCATCCATCCATGGCCAGGCGATAAATTCCATCGACATTGAATGGATCTCGCAAGACTCATAATTGGGAAAGAGAATTTCCGGTTCTTTGATCCAACGAGAGCGAAAGGCTTGAAACGCGTGGCCAGCTTCGTGGGTCAAAACATCGACATCGCCAGAAGTGCCGTTAAAGTTGGCAAAGATAAATGGCGATTGATAGTCTTGGATAAACGTACAATAGCCGCCAGATTGTTTGCCTTTTTTGCTTAGTAGATCAAGTAGGTCATGCTCGACCATAAAATCAAAAAATTCGCCAGTTTCAGGGGATAGTTCCTGATACATCACACGGGCTTTTTCTACTAGTTCTTCAGGAGTTCCTTTAGGCTCTGCGTTACCACTAGGATAAACAAGCGGCAGGTCGGTAAAGGTTGCCTGAGTCAATTGATTACGCTGCGCCTGTCTTTGGTACAGTTTTTGGGTAATTGGGACGACTTTTTCTAAAATTTCCCGACGATAGGTTTCGATCATTGAACGATCATAGTCCCAACGATTCATTTGGGTATCCGCAAAGGCAACATAATTTTCAAAGCCGAGCTTGTGAGCGATCTCGGTACGAACCTTGACCATCTCGTCATAAATTTGATCAAAACGGTCTTCATTTTCCGTGAAGAAAGCCGTTTGTTTTTCAAACGCTTCTTTTCGAACACCGCGATCTTTGTTTTCGGTAAATGGTCGCAGTTGTGCGAGGGTATAGGTTTCTCCTTGGAAGTCGATTTGGGCAGAAGCGACCAATTTGCTGTAATCAGAAGCCAATTGGTTTTCTTTTTGAAATAATTCGATCAAGGCCTCATCAAAAAGCTTCACACGGCTTTCGGCAAATAAAAAAAGTGTTTCTGGATATTCGGCTTTTAATTCATCTAAGACAGGTGAAGCCAGGAGTGCTTGATAGAATTGAAAATCCAGAGCTTCAAAATGAGGCTGGTATTCATTCCAAAAAGTGTCTTCTGCTTCGTAAAAGGCATCGTTGGTATCGATCGAATAGCGGATCGAAGCCAAGTTCATTGCGGTATCGATCGTTCCTCTTAGTTCGTTCAAAGCATCAAGGGCTTGCTTCGCCTCCGAGAAGGTATCGGCTGACTGAAGGTTTGCTAATGCTTTTTTGAATGTTTCTTGATAAACTGTAAAATCAGGGCGTTGATACTTGTATGCTGAAAATTTCATTAAAAATCCCTCCTTAGTAAAATAATAACACAAACGAAAAAGAATGAGGACTTCTATTGGCGAAGGTAGTAACTTTACTGATAGAATGATAAAATAGAACTAGAGTGTCGTTTACAAGAAACAGCGGCAAGAATCATTGAGAAAAGAGGGAAAACCTATGGCAGAAACCGTCAAAGTCAGCGAGCTGGCGGAGGCTTTAAATTTAGAGATAGTTGAAGGAACTGAAAACAGTTTAGAAAGAGAAATCATTACCGGCGATATTTCCCGACCTGGTTTGGAATTGACGGGTTATTTTAATTACTATTCCCATGATCGTCTGCAATTATTCGGCAGCAAAGAGATCACCTTTGCGGAACGAATGATGCCCGAAGAACGCTTGATGGTGATGCGCAAAATGTGTGCCGAGGATACCCCAGGGTTTATCGTTTCTCGCGGCTTGGAAGTACCAGCAGAAATGATTCAAGCCTGCAAAGAACATGAGATCACAATTTTGCGTTCGCCCATCTCAACCTCACGTCTGCAAGGAGAGCTTTCTAGTTTCCTCGATGGGCGCTTAGCCACAAGAACCAGTGTCCATGGGGTATTAGTGGATGTCTATGGGCTAGGTGTTTTGATTCAAGGCGATAGCGGAATTGGGAAAAGCGAAACAGCCTTAGAGTTAATCAAACGTGGGCATCGGTTGATCGCTGACGATCGGGTGGATGTGTATAAGCAAGATGAATTGACTTTGGTAGGGGAACCGCCGAAAATCTTGCAGCACTTGATCGAGATCCGCGGAATCGGGATCATCGATGTCATGAATCTTTTTGGTGCCAGTGCCGTACGAGGGTATATGCAGGTTCAAGTAGCGGTGTATTTAGAAGCTTGGGCGAAAGACAAAAAGTATGATCGACTAGGAACCGATGATACGACGGTTGAAATTGGTGGCGTCGATGTACCACAAATCAAGATCCCCGTAAAAACTGGTCGAAATGTTGCGATCATTATCGAAGTCGCTGCCATGAATTTCCGAGCGAAAACGATGGGGTACGATGCAACGAAGACCTTTGAAAATCGATTGACGCAATTGATCGAAGAAAATTCTGGAAACTAGAGAGGATAAGATAGATGTTAGGTTTAGTAAATCGAGTCGCATTTGAACTATTTGGTTTGCCGATTTATTGGTATGCGATCATTATCGTATCAGGCGTGATCATTGCTATGTGGTTAAGCACGAGAGAGGCGGTTCGTGTCGGGCTCAAGCCAGATGATGTGACTGACTTTATGTTGATTGGATTGCCAGTAGCGATCATTGGTGCGCGGCTTTATTATATTCTGTTTGACTTGCAATATTACATTGATGACCCAAGTCAAATTTTCAATATTCGATCTGGTGGGATCGCCATCTACGGCGCACTGATCGCCGGGGGGATCTGGCTATACTTTTTCTGCCAACGAAATTTTATTTCTCCCTGGACCTTCTTAGACATCGCCGCACCAAGTGTCTTATTGGCACAAGGCATCGGGCGTTGGGGCAACTTTATGAACCATGAAGCTTTTGGCGCTGAAGTCAGCCGCTCCTTCTTAGAAAGTTTGTATATACCGAAATTTATTATCGATAATATGTATATCGATGAAGCGTATCGGCAGCCGACCTTTCTTTATGAATCGGTTTGGAACGTGATTGGATTTATCGTTTTGATTTTCTTGCGCAAGAAAACTGGGTTATTAAAAGAAGGCGAAGTCTTCTTGAGCTACTTGATTTGGTATGGATTCGGGCGCTTCTTTATTGAAGGAATGCGTACCGATAGTTTATACTTATTTGGTGGAATCCGCGTGTCACAGGCACTTTCCGCTTTATTGTTCTTCGGAGCGATCGCTTTACTGATCTGGCGCAGGAAAAAACAAGCGTTAAAGGATTACAACCGCAGCTTTGGTAACAACCAAACGATTATCTAAACAGTTATTTTATCGAAATTATGGTAAAATGATGAAGTGCATGAATTTGCGAAAAGGATAGAGGAGGTTTCCATAGTGAAACAGAAAATCGCCGTCTTAGGTCCCGGATCATGGGGGACTGCTTTGGCACAAGTCTTGTCTGAAAATGGACATGAAGTGACTATTTGGGGGAACAATCCCGCCCAAATCGATGAAATCAATACGTATCATACGAATCGGCATTATTTGCCAGATCTGAAGCTTCCTGAAAATATTCTAGGCTGTAAAGATTTAGAAGAGGCGATCCAAGGGGCAGATGCCGTCTTGTTTGTCGTACCAACCAAAGCGATTCGTGCCGTGGCACAAGAATTCACTAAGAAAACAACCGGCAAGCCAGTCATCATCCATGCCTCAAAAGGATTAGAACAAGGCAGTCATAAACGAATCTCAGAAGTACTTGCCGAAGAGATCCCAGCTGATAAACGGCAAGAAATCGTTGTTTTGTCAGGACCATCTCATGCGGAAGAAGTCGCTGTCCATGATATCACCACGATCACGGCAGCTTCAGAAAATGAATCGGCTGCTAAGTATGTACAAGAGCTATTTATGAATGATTACTTTAGAATCTACACGAATAACGATGTGATCGGTGTCGAAACTGGCGCCGCTTTGAAAAACATCATCGCCATTGGTGCCGGTGCTATCGCAGGACTTGGCTTTGGAGATGATGCGAAGGCAGCGATCATGACCCGTGGGTTAGCAGAAATCAGTCGTCTTGGTGTGGCAATGGGAGCCAATCCTTTGACCTTTATCGGATTGAGTGGGGTTGGCGATTTGATCGTCACTTGTACCAGTGTCCATTCACGGAATTGGCGTGCAGGAAACCTATTAGGAAAAGGCCATAGCTTAGATGAAGTGTTAGACAATATGGGGATGATCGTTGAAGGAGTTTCAACCACCAAAGCTGCCCGCGAATTAGCAGAAGCTTTGTCGGTGGAAATGCCAATCACAGAAACGATTTATTCGGTCTTGTATGAAGGCAAAGACATCAAGCAAGCAGCGAAAGATATTATGCTGCGAGACGGCAAAGAAGAAAATGAATTTACGGTAGATCAATCATTATGATTAAAGGAGCGAGTCACATGAATGTTAAAAAAGCAGTTATCCCAGCAGCTGGTCTAGGTACCCGATTTTTACCAGCTACAAAGGCAATGGCAAAAGAAATGTTGCCGATCGTTGACAAACCAACGATCCAGTTTATCGTGGAAGAAGCATTACAATCGGGGATTGAAGATATTTTGATCGTCACAGGGAAAGCAAAGCGTCCAATCGAAGACCATTTCGATGCCAATTTAGAATTAGAGATGAATCTAAAAGAAAAAGGCAAGACGGAGCTTTTGAAATTAGTGGAAGAAACAACTGATGTAAATCTTCACTTCATTCGCCAATCTCATCCAAAAGGATTAGGTCATGCCGTATTACAGGCTCGGGCATTTGTCGGAAACGAACCGTTTGTAGTTATGCTAGGTGATGACTTGATGGAAGATCAAGTACCATTGACGAAACAGCTGATCGATAATTATGAAAAAACGCATGCATCAACGATCGCTGTCATGGATGTTCCTCATGAAGATACATCAAAATACGGGATCATTGATCCTGGTATGGAAGTTGAAAAAGGCTTGTTCAATGTCAAAAACTTTGTTGAAAAACCAGCGCCAGAAAATGCGCCAAGTGATTTAGCAATTATTGGCCGCTACTTGCTGACCCCTGAAATTTTTGATATTTTAGCCAATCAAGAACCAGGTGCTGGCGGCGAGATCCAATTGACGGATGCCATCGACACATTAAACAAAACCCAACGCGTGTTTGCTCATCAATTTACCGGCAAGCGTTACGATGTCGGAGACAAATTCGGTTTCTTAAAAACAAGTATCGAGTATGGTCTAGTGCACCCTGAAGTCAAAGACAACTTGAAAGAGTATTTGATCGAGTTAGGAAAAGAACTAGCTCCGGCTCAAAAAGAAGTCAAAGAAGCACCGAAAGCGTCAAAAAAATAACAAAAACTCCTAAACAAGGCGATTTCTGATGAAATTGCTTTGTTTTTTTATTATTTCCTGTTGAAAGCGGATAATTTTCTTAAAAATGCAGTCTTTTATTTGTAGAAAGTGCAGTGAAATGCTATTCTTAATATAAGTAAATGGGGAAAGGAGCCATTCTATGTCAGGAGGAGAACTAGCTGCATTGATTGCTGCGATCGCATTTGTCGTATTGGTCATTTTCGTCGTTCGTTTGTTGATGCAAGTCAGCAAGACAATGACCAAAGTAGACAAAACGGTCGAAGAGGCAAACACAACCATCCGTGTCGTTACCAAAGACGTTGATATTCTTTCAAAAGAGGTTGAAGGTCTTTTGGTAAAAACGAATGAGCTTTTACAAGATGTGAACGGAAAAGTCGCAACCATCGATCCTTTGTTCACAGCAGTTGCAGATCTAAGTACCAGTGTTTCAGAACTAAATGTTTCTGGAAAAAATTTAATTACGCGCGTGGGTAGTCTTGGCCGGACCACTGCCAAAGCAACGGTAGCTGGAAAAGTCGGTCAAACAGCCATGAAATTTTTCAAAGACAAAAATAACCAAAAATAAAAGGAGGACTTTCAATGAGTAAAAAAGGCGGATTTTTATTAGGAGCAATCATCGGAGGAACAGCGGCAGCAGCAGCAGCACTTTTGTTGGCGCCAGAATCTGGTAAAACATTAAGAAATAAATTAGCAAAACAAGCAGACGATTTATTAGATAAAGCATCTGATTATGGTGATTTAGCCAAAGAAAGAAGTACGGATCTTGTCGATATCGCTAAAGACAAAGCGGCAAAACTAAGCGAGCAAGCATCTGACTTTACCGGTTCTTTAACTGCGAAAGTCGATGACTTAAAAGAAACAGCAGCTGGTTCATCAGAAGAAACTGTTGAAGAGTTAAAGAAACAAGCAGGTGATCTATCAGAACGCTTCAAAAAATCAGCGAACGAGGTCAAAGAATCAGCGAAAGATGCCAAAGTAGACGCTGATGACACGGTGCAAGATATCATCATTGATGCAAAATCTTCTGCAGCGGATATGAAACAAACCGTCAAAGAAGGGGCACAAGAAGCAAAACCTGTCGTTGAAGAAGCCAAAAAAGACGGTCAAGCAGCCGCAGCTGATTTGAAAAAAGAAGCTGGAAAAGCAGCAGATGATGCCAAAAAAACAGCGAAAGCAGAAACAAAAGATGCCAAAGCTGACTTAGAAGATGCGAAAGAAGAATTAAAAGATACATTAGAAAAAAACAATCCTGAAGCATAAGCAAGGATACAAAAATTTGATTATTTCAAAAGATAAAACGTTCGCCAGTAAAATCGGCGAACGTTTTTTTGTGATTTTAGTAGTTATTCGCTTGATGCTTGGGTGATTTCCCAATCGCAAAGTTGATAGAGCCAATCCTGCAGGTGACTGAATGGAAAGCCAATTTCCTCAGCGAGACCAACATTGATCGAATAAGCAGGTGTACCATTATAAGGGCCTTGATCGCCTGTTTCTGAAAAGAGCGGGGAAAGACCAGTTTTTTTCGTCACGTATTGCAGCACTTCTTCTAAGGAAACTGTACCTTTTGACGCACCATTGATGGGTCCTGTGAACGAGCTAGTACCTAGAAACGCTAAAAATTTACCAGCCTCTTGGGCATCCACAAAGCCCATTTGATGCGTTAGATTATCGACAGCCATTGGCTTTTGTTTTATCAGATGGTCAATGTAAAAGGTAAAACGTTTTGTGTAATCATCTGCACCGATCACATAAGGAAAGCGGACAAAAACGGACGGGATTTGACTGTATTTTTGGGTCAGGATCTCTTCCACGGTTCGCTTGCCTTGTGCATAATCGACCTCCTCAGAGCTGACCAGTCTGAAGGGTTCTTTAGCAGGGTCAAAATCCGCTTCAATCAAATCGAAGTGTAATTCATGGTACGCAGACATTGAGCTAGTAACGATGTAGCGCTTCGGTGTGACATGACGCAGTAGAATCTCAATGTCGTTGGAAGTATAAGCAATATTGTCGTAAATGACCTCATAGGTTTCTTTTGTTAATGCCGTTTTGATACTTTCTTCCTCCGTGCGATCGAAGATGATTCTGTTGACTTGATCGCCAAAGGAATCTTTCGTGTTCCCTCGGGTAGCGATCGTCACGTCCAATCCTTGATCAATTAGTGATTGGACTAAATATTTACCGAAAAAACGCGTGCCGCCTAAAACCAACACTTTTTTACTCATAAGAACACTCCTTTTCATGTAATGCCAACATGTTGCGCCGTTTCATTAGGAAAATCAAGATAAGATCAATAATTCTTTTGCTGTCTTGGTAAAAGGTACACAGCCATCTGCTGTGACATACACACAGTCTTCAATGCGGACACCGACCTGGTCTGGTAAATAAATGCCCGGTTCGATAGAGAAGCACATGCCTTCTTCGATCACTAAATCATTGCCAGTGATCAAAGAAGGGAACTCATGAACCGTGGTCCCGATGCCGTGACCTAGACGATGGTTGAAGTAGTCGCCGTAGCCATAGCCAGTAATCACATCACGAGCAATCTTGTCTAATTCTCCAGCGGTAATCCCAGGTTTGACCGCTGCTTGCGCTGTTAGTTCCGCTTCAAGAACGATGTCATAAATTTTTCTTTGTAATGCAGTCGGTTCTTTATAGGCAACCGTTCTGGTTGCATCACTGCAATATCCTTTCCAAACGACCCCTAGGTCAAACAAGACAAGTTCATTGGCAGTCACTTTGCGGTCACCAGGTACGCCATGAGGACTTGCTGCATTGGCACCAGCTAACACCGTCGTATCGAAGGACATATGGGAAACCCCACGCTTTTTCAACTCGTACTCAATTTCCGCCACGATTGCCATTTCGCTGACGCCTTCTTTGATGGCAGCAAACCCAATCTCAAAAGCAACGTCTGCCCAGTTGCCAGCTCCTAGCAAGGTGTCAATTTCAGCAGCCGTTTTGGTTAACTGCATTTTTTGAATGACCGGAGTCACATCTAAAGAAAAATCGGTCTGTGGCAAAAACCGTTTTAATGCTTCATAGCGCTCGACGGAAAGGTCATTTTTTTCTAGTGCCAAGGAAGAAACTCGGTAACGAGAGGTCAATTCCTGACAGATTTTCGCCCAAGGGTCTTCGCTATCGAGATAACCGATAATGTCAAAAGGCCAGCCGCTATTTTTTGCTTCTTCTACTTCCAGAGCTGGTGTGAAAAGAAAGGGATCTTTTCCAGGTGCGACAAACAAAGCAAGGACCCGTTCATGAGGTTCACTTTTAAAACCTGAAAAATAAGCGATCGTTGCTGGATTAGAAATATAGGCAACATCTGCACCATTGGTTTTCAACCAGCCGTTTAACTCATTGATTTTTTTATCATTCATTTGAAAAAACCTTCTTTCAAGTATTCTTTTTCTATTTTATCATGCTTTAGAAGAGAATAGGGGCGGGGAAAGTAGGAAATTGCTAAGTTTTCATGAAAACAAAATTAAAACGGTTGCAAATACGGAAAAAATTTGCTATTCTAACAAAGAAATGTAAATAAGATTTTCTGAAAATAGAATAAGGGAGATATATCATGGAAAAACAAACAATTACGATTTATGATGTTGCACGGGAAGCGAATGTATCGATGGCAACTGTTTCACGGGTAGTCAACGGAAATCCAAATGTAAAACCAGCAACTCGTAAGAAAGTGCTGGAAGTGATCGACCGCTTGGATTATCGTCCAAACGCAGTTGCTCGAGGGTTAGCAAGTAAAAAGACCACGACTGTTGGTGTCATCATTCCTGATGTCAGCAATATGTTCTTCTCATCACTTGCTCGTGGGATCGATGATGTAGCGACCATGTATAAATACAATATCATCTTAGCCAACTCTGATGGCGATACAATGAAAGAAGTCAACGTTTTGAACAACTTGTTAGCAAAACAAGTGGACGGCGTTATCTTCATGGGTCATCGCATCACGGATGAAATTCGCGGAGAATTCTCTCGCTCAAAAACACCAGTCGTTTTAGCTGGTTCGATAGATCCTGATGAACAAGTAGGAAGCGTCAATATCGATTACACAGCAGCTGCCAAAGATGCTGTTTCATTATTGGCGAAAAACAATCAAAAAATCGCTTTTGTCAGCGGTGCTTTGATCGATCCAATCAATGGCCAAAATCGCTTGAAAGGCTATAAAGAAGCCTTGAAAGAAAACAACCTTGAATATTCTGAAGGGTTGATCTTTGAATCACCATACAGCTTTAAAGAAGGCTTAGCCTTAGTTGATCGCATCATCAACAGTGGTGCAACAGCAGCTTATGTCACAGACGATGAGTTAGCCATCGGTGTCTTAGATGGTTTGTTAGACAAAGGTGTTAAAGTTCCTGAAGATTTCGAGATCATCACCAGCAACAATTCATTATTGGCTGAAGCAGCTCGTCCACGCTTATCAAGCGTGACGCAACCATTGTATGATATGGGTGCCGTTGCGATGCGTCTATTGACAAAAATGATGAACAAAGAAGATGTAGAACAAAAAACGATCGTCTTGCCTTACGGTATTTCAGAAAAAAGCTCTACGAAATAAGCAGCGATTTGATCAAACGATCAGTGGAACAACGCCTTGTTGTTCCACTTTTTGCTTCAACGATCGTTCGTGTGGGGAGAAAATCTATGGATTTTCTCCTCACACTTTTTTTGCATAAAAAAACTGATCAGCACAAGGCTGATCAGTCATCATTATTGTTGGTATTTTGTTGATTATTGTCTTGCTGTTCCTCATCGTCATCCTCATCATTTGCCGTAGGTGTAACATTGTTGGATGCGTTATTCGATGATGTATTCGACGAACGATTTGTTGAACGGCTAGAAGATGCTTTTCTCCAATAGTCAGCGTAGTTTGCATCTGAACCACCGAGTCCAAATTTGAAATCGACCGTATCTGGTCCGCCAGTGGCCCAATACGAAGTAACGGTACTGCTTGGATTGGTATAGGTTCGATTATCGACTCGCACGGTTCCTCCTGGTTGGGTACCAGTAAACTTGGAAACTTGAGCTTTTTTGACATCACTAGAAAGTTCAAACTTCTGATTCACACCAAAGACTTCTTGGTTTGTTTGATAAATACGATTGATCAAGTAAGCCATATAGTTGGCTGTCCGAGTTCCTGCAGCGCTATCGGTCCCTTTATTGTCATCTCGACCTGACCAGCTGCTGATGGTGATCGATGGGGTGGAGACGACTAGCCAAGAGTCCGACCAGTTGTTGGTGGAACCAGTTTTTCCGACCCAATCGGCATTTCCGAGGTTCCAATCCAATCCGCTGATAACCGATTTAAAGGAACTGGTTTTTTGCTCATCGATGACACTACGCATCATGTCGGTCATGATGGAAGCCGTCGCTTCTGAAAAGACTTGGACAGGTTTGGCTTCATGCTGGTAAAGCACTTCGCCTTCATTGTCTTTGATTGATTCGATGATATAGCCTTGCTGATAAACACCATTATTGGCAAATGTTTGGAAGCCATTCGTTTGATTCAAGACTGTGACATCTGTAACCCCTAATGGCGCTGATTCATACGCCCAGCTATTATCTTCGGGATAGCCCATTTTGCTTAAATAATTTGTGTAGGCATAAAAATGATCGCCTTCTTTTTCCCAAAGATCTTGGAAAATATTTGTCGCTGCGATATTACTGGAAACCTCCAATGATTCACGAATCGACATAAAAGTATTGGTTCCACGGTTTGTGGCATTGACGATCGGCTCACCGGCGTTTTCTCCTGTCCGCCATTTTGCGGCATAGTCAGAAACCATCGATTCAGAGCCCATTAAGCCACTTTCGATCGCCGGTCCGTAAACCAGCATGGGTTTGATACTTGAACCTGCTTGGCGTTTGGCATCAAAGGCATGGTTGAATTGATTGTCAGCATAGTTACGACCGCCAATAAAGCCTAGTACTTTCCCAGTGGCGTTGTCCATCATGACATTGCCGACTTCGATGGTGGAGTCACCCCAGTTGTCTAGCATATAGCCGTATTTGTCGACGGCATCTTGCATCGCATTATAAATATCTTTATCGATCGTTGATGTGACGGTATAGCCGCCATTAACAAGTTTTTGCTGCGCCAATTCGAAGTATTTTTGATAGGTTTCCTCATTGGCGTATTCTTCGTCACTGACATCATCTTCATCTGCCAGCTGTTTGGCAATAATGTCTTTTGCTTCATTTAACACAGTGTAATAAAGGAAGCTTTGATCCGTTTGTTCAATGGCTTCTTGTTTTTTGAAGTCTTGCTTCAAGTCATAATTAAGCGCCTCTTCGTATTCTTCTTTCGTGATATCGTGGTTACGATACATACTGAAGAGCACGAAGTCTTTCCGTTCTAAGCCAGCGGACAAGTTTTCCTTGATCTCACCCGTATTTGTATAAGGGCTGTAGACGATCGGGCTTTGTGGCAGACCCGCAATAAAGGCTGCTTGCGGTAAAGACAGGTCAGCTGCGTTGACGCCAAAAATTCCTTGCGCCGCTTCTTGTACACCTGCGATATTTTGCCCTTTATTGTTTCGACCAAAAGGGGAGATGTTTAAATACATGGTGACGATCTCGTCTTTATCGAAAAATTTCTCCACTTCCATGGCTAATAAAATCTCATTGGCTTTGCGTTTAAAGGTCGTTTCACTGGAAAGGATTTGTTGTTTTACCAGCTGCTGGGTCAAAGTGGAACCCCCGCTGCCGCCAAAACCTGTCGCTTCTGATAATAATGCCCGCACGACTGCTTTTGGTACAACCCCATTATGAATATTAAAATATTCGTCCTCTGTTGCAATGATCGCTTTTTTCAAATAATCTGAAATTTGATCGGAATTAACCGACGTTCGCATTAGATCCGAGCGAATCGTTGCGATTTTGCTGCCATCAGCGTATGCGAGTTGAGAAGTCTCTGTGATGTCGGTCAATTCTTTTTGTAACTCATCTTTAGAAGGAGCTGCGGTATCTTCCACAAGAAAAGCAAAGTAGCCGGCACCGATCCCTAAGGCTAAAGAACCGCCTAGAACCAGCAAAGAAATAGCAACTAAGAACAAGGCATGTAAAACCCTAAGACTGATGTTGAAATAGAACCAGCCTCTATTTTTGTTTTCTGTATTCTTTTGATTTTTCGTTTTCTGGGACAAAAAGAGTCACCTCAATAAATTAGAATAGATTCCGTGTAATTATAGCAAAAAACAAGGCGCTTGGGTAGCACCCTATCTGTTATCGAAAGAAGTGTGGGAGAAAATGCTAGTTGGTGTTTGTATTGAACCAGCGATAATAAAGGAAAATGAACGGATTTGCCTAAAAGTTTCTTTTTTGGTAAAGGACTTTGAGAGAAAGACTTTTCATTGACCTCTTTTTCAGTTAAGATGAACAATGAAGCAATTATTAGGAGGAGAAAGAATGAGTACAGACTTTTTTGAAGAGCTAAAGCAACGCGGATTAGTTCATCAGACCACAGACGAAGCAGCCTTGACCAAACAATTAAATGAAGAGTCTGTGAAACTATATATCGGCTTTGATCCTACCGCAGATAGCCTGCATATTGGTCATTTATTGCCTATTTTGATGTTGCGCCGTTTCCAACAAAACGGACATGTGCCGATCGCATTAGTAGGCGGCGGTACAGGAATGATCGGTGACCCATCCTTTAAAGATCAAGAACGTCAATTAAACACACTAGATACCGTTTTAGAATGGTCACAAAGTATTAAGAGCCAATTATCTCGCTTCATTGATTTTGATGACCAAGAAAATCCTGCCATCATTGCCAATAACTACGAGTGGCTAGGGGAATTGAAACTGATTGATTTCTTGCGTGACACTGGGAAAAACTTTACCATCAATTACATGATGAGCAAAGAAAGTGTCAAACGTCGGATCGAAACTGGGATCTCCTACACGGAATTTGCATACCAGCTTTTACAAGCCTATGATTTTTTAAACCTTTACGACAACCACGGTTGCTTATTGCAATTAGGCGGTAGCGATCAATGGGGCAATATCACCTCTGGGATCGAATTATTACGTCGTGAGCGTGAAGTCCAAGGGTTCGGTTTGACTATGCCATTGATCACAAAAGCAGATGGAACGAAATTTGGGAAAACAGAAGGCAATGCGGTTTGGCTAGATGCCAAGAAAACAACGCCTTACGAGTTCTACCAATTCTGGATCAATACGGATGATCGTGATGCAGTCAAATTCTTGAAATATTTCACTTTCTTATCATTAGAAGAAATCGCTGCGATCGAAGCAGAATTTAACGCTGCACCAGAATCTCGAGCAGCACAAAAAGCCTTGGCAAAAGAAGTCACTACTTTGGTTCATGGGGCAGAGGCTTATGAACAAGCCGTACGTATCTCAGCAAGTTTATTCAGCGGCAATATCAAAGAATTGAACGCTGAAGAGATCGAACAAGGCTTTAAAGGGGTTCCTAGTCATCAGGTAACAGCAGATGATTCTTTGAACATCGTTGAAGTGTTGACGACTGCTAAAATCGAACCATCAAAACGTCAAGCAAGAGAAGACGTTCAAAATGGTGCCATTTACATTAATGGGGAACGCGTCCAAGACCTAACGTACGAGCTCCAAGCAAGTGATCGGATCGGTGGAAAATACGTCGTGATTCGTCGTGGCAAGAAAAAATATTTCTTATTAACATTTTAATCGCAAAAAGCGAACCGCCTTGTTGGTTCGCTTTTTTCAAATTTTTGTAGAGGAAGGGTTTTTGTTGGAATGGGAAATATAGTGTTGAATGCCGCCGGTTTATTTGCCATGATCTTCTTAGGGTATTTTCTTAAGCGGCTAAATATCCTTTCAAAAGCGGATGGCTCGATCTTATCCAAAATTATTTTGAATGTGACGTTACCGGCAGCAATCATTTTGAATTTAGCTTCAATGCAAGTACAAGTCAGTGCGCTTAGTTTGATTGTAATCGCGTTGATCATTACGATCGTCCAGATCCTCTTCGCATTTTTCTTGACCAAAAAAGAATCGAACACGCTGCAGCAGTTTGCAATGTACTGCGGTTCAGGCTTTAATATCGGCAATTTTGCGATTCCTTTTGCCCAAAGCTTTTATCCTTTAGGGATTCCGCTGATTTCGCTGTTTGATATGGGGAACAGTATCATGTTGGCAGGGGGAACGACGATTTTCATCGAATTCTTGATTGGAAAGCGGACGACGTTTGAACCAGGGAAAATCTTTTTGAATCTCATGCGTTCGCCAACGTTTACTATTTATCTAGTGATGCTGATTATCCGCAGTGCGGATTGGAGGATTCCCGAAGCGGCATTGGCGCTTGTCCAACCAATCGGGATCGCAAATACCTTTTTGTCCATGTTTATGATTGGCTTATTTTTGGATTTCCGCTTACCGAAGCACACCACCCAAACCGTGATCAAAATTTTAAGCTTGCGGTACGGACTGGCATTCGTGCTGTTCGCAGCTTTCTATGTTTTACCAATCCCAGTTTTATTAAAGCCAGTTCTTTGTTTGTTAGTGTTTGCTCCAATTCCTTTATTCGGTGTCATTAATTCCGTGATTGCTGGAATGGAGGAAGAAGCGGTGGGGTTCGTTTCTTCCATTAGCTTTTTGATAAGTATGCCGCTAATGACGGGTGTTCTGATGTTATTTGGACTCGCTTGATAAAAAAATACGGCAATGAGCAAAATAATCGCTTTACAAGGCGCTTTTATCGATAATAGAGAAAACTAGATTTAGGAGGGAAAGAAAAATGTTGATTGGTTCACACGTTTCAATGAGCGGCAAAAAAATGCTTTTAGGAGCAGCAGAAGAGGCAGCTAGCTATCAAGCTACTACGTTTATGATCTATACCGGAGCTCCGCAAAACACGCGGCGCAAACCGATCGAAGAGATGCAGATCGCAGCTGGACAAGATTTTATGACGGAAAAAGGAATTTCGAATATCGTCGTCCATGCCCCGTACATCATTAATTTAGGCAATACCATCAAACCAGAAAACTTTGGCTTTGCTGTTTCGTTCTTACAAGAAGAAATCCAACGAGCCCAAGCTTTAGGTGCAACTCAAATCACATTGCACCCCGGTGCCCATGTTGGTGCAGGACCAGAAGCTGGGATCAAGCAGATCATTAAAGGCTTGAACGAGGTCCTTGAAAAAAATCAAACTGCCCAGATCGCATTAGAAACAATGGCAGGTAAAGGCACCGAGATTGGTCGCAGTTTTGAAGAATTGGCAGCAATTATCGATGGTGTCACCTTAAATGAAAAATTATCCGTTACCCTAGATACTTGTCACACGAACGATGCTGGCTACAATGTCAAAGAAGACTTTGACGGCGTGTTAAACGAGTTTGACAAAATCATCGGGTTGGATCGCTTGAAGGTCATCCATGTCAATGATTCAAAAAATCCAAAGGGTAGCCACAAAGACCGACATGCGAATATTGGTTTTGGCACGATCGGCTTTGAAGCCTTGAATAAGATCGTTCATCATGAGCAATTATCAGCGTTACCGAAAATTTTGGAAACACCCTATGTCGGCGAAGACAAAAAGAATAAAAAAGCCCCTTATGGCTATGAAATCGCGATGCTGCGGGAAAAGACATTTGATCCTGAGCTATTGACGAAAATCATGGCGGGTGCTTAAACGGTTCATTTAACCATGAGCCAGCTTATTATTGGAGGAAGAAAAATGGATTTTCAGTTGCTGATCGATGCCGCGAAACAAAAACTGGGATTCAGACAGCTCTCTCAATTTGCAGAAGCAGGGAGTGTCGCGGCAGCTCTGGCTACTGCAGATGGACAGATTTATACAGGGATCTGTATCGATACCAGCTGTTCTATGGGTTTTTGCGCCGAACAGGCTGCGGCTGCGCAAATGATCACCGATGGTCAGCAGCGGGTGTTACTGATGGTTGCAATCAATTCGGCAGGTGAGCCGATCCCACCTTGTGGTCGTTGCCGTGAATTCATCAGCCAGCTGGATCCTGCCAACCATAACACGCAGGTCATGATCGCAGCAGGAAAAATCATGACGCTAGAAGAGCTGTTGCCTGTTGATTGGAAAGCATCAAAATAAAAAGAGTCCCCTTAGACCGCTGTGTTCTAAGGGGACTCTTTGTTTTATCGATCCATAGACGAGCTACGTTTTTGGATAAAAAAACTCCTCAACAAGCAATAGCGCTTTGTTGAGGAGTTGATCAATAGCAATGATTAGAATTTTTTCGCAGCAGCTGCTACGCGTTCTAAACCTTCAGCAATGATTTCTTCTGTTTTAGAAGGATCTGCATTGTGGCCTTCAATGATTACTTCTTCTGTGATGTTCATGCCGAACATACCACCGAAAACTTTTTCCATAAAGGTTACAGCGTTTTCCATTGCACTCATTTCGCCTGAGTAAACACCACCACGGGCATTCAATAGAACGATTTCTTTGTCTTTCAATAATTGGTTCATTGAACCATCTTCGTTATAAGAAAAAGTAAAGCCAGCTTGGAAGATATAGTCGATGAATGTGTGCAAGGCAGCAGGAATCGTTAAGTTCCACATTGGGAAAGCGAAAACGATGGTATCCGCTGCTGCGAATTTGTTCATCACGTCTTGACGGACAGTCATCAATTCTTGTTCTTCTTGGTTTAATTCTTGTTCTTGTGAAAGTTTGCCAAATGCTTCAAATAACGTTTGACCGATATAAGGCATTGGTTGTGCGTACACATCAAAGGTTACAACGTCCACATTGTTGGTATCAAGATTTTCAACGAACGTATCAAACATTTTTGCAGATACTCCATCAGGACGATTATTGGCTTTAACAACTAAAATATTTTCCATTTTTTTCCACCTTTACTTTAAGTAAGTTTTAATCACAAAACGTAGTATACTATAAAATAATTTTGCTTACAATAAATAAGTACACTTTTTTTAAAAAAGCTGGAATTTTGCAGTTTTTTTCACACGGATTTGGTAAACTTTAGAGAAAACAGGAGGATTTCTATGAAAATATTCGTGGTCGAAGATGACAAATCGTTAGTCAAAATGATGGAAAATCAATTATCCCGCTATGCGTATCAAACCTTTGTTCCAGAAAATTTCGCTGCGGTTTTAGATGAATTCTTGATGATCCAACCTGATTTGGTTTTGTTGGATGTCAATCTACCTTATTATGATGGGTTTTATTGGTGCCAAAAAATCAGGGAACGTTCGTTGGTTCCAATTCTCTTCATCTCCGCCCGTGACGGCAATATGGACCAAGTGATGGCTCTAGAATATGGTGCGGATGATTATCTAGTCAAACCTTTTTCTTATGACTTGCTGCTGGCAAAAGTAAAAAGCCACATTCGCAGAGTCTACGGGGATTATGCACAGTCTGATCGGGCGAGAAGTTTGAAAGCCGGCGAATTGATCTACTATCCCGAAGCATTGAAGATGGTCTATCGTGAAGCCAGTGAATGGCTGACTGTTCGAGAAGGAGAATTATTGACCCTGTTAATGTCGGCACACCCAGAGATGGTCAAACGGAACGGATCTTAAATCTATTATGGGATGATGAGCGCTTCGTTGATGACAATACGCTTTCTGTCAATGTCGGCCGTTTGCGAAAAAAACTGGCGGCAATGGGCATCAATGATCCGATCCAAACGATTCGCGGAAAGGGCTACGCTTTATCAGTGATAGGTACGGAAGAATGAAAGCATATGCAAGTGTTCATTTACCTAAACTACTCGTTACGTTCGTAGCCATTTCATTGTTCGTTTTAGTGATTTGGTTGGATGGCTATCGAAATTACCTCGTAATTGGTTATGGTCTGCTTCTATTTGGGCTGTTCATTGTTCTTGTTTATTTGGTAGATTACCTTTCCAATACTGCGTTTTATCAGTATATCAAGCATGGAAGAGCGACACACCGAAGCAATGGCTACCTTTCCAAGCAATGGCGCAAGCAGTTCGATGCCCATGAACAGCAAGAGCAAGAGCGGCTGACAGAATTAGATCAGCACCATCAAAATCATATTCGTTTCATGAATATCTGGGTTCATCAAATGAAAACACCTGTCTCAGTTTTGGCGCTAATGGCTGAAAGTGAAGAAGTCGATAGCTATGATCTTTTGGCTGAAACAGATCGCTTAAAAAGTGGCTTGGCGACTGCGCTGAATTTTGTACGCTTGGAAGATTTCACGGAGGACTTCGTTATCGAATCAGCCTCATTGTTGGAATTGTTAAAACACAGTATCGGTGACCAGAAACGAAATTTTATTCGCAGTGAAGTCTATCCGAAGCTGATGAGTGAAGCAGATATCACGGTGACAACAGACAAAAAATGGCTAGGTATTTTGCTCTTTCAACTCATCAGCAACGCCATCAAGTACTCAAAGCCAGACAGTAAAGTCTATTTTGAGATCGATCCTTTTTCTAGAAGCTTAACGATCGCAGATGAAGGCTGCGGGATTGCAACAGCGGATCTCCCGCGAGTTTTTCGCCCCTTTTATACAGGTCAGAATGGGCGGCAAACAGGAGAGGCAACTGGGATCGGTCTTTATTTAGTTGAAACGATCAGTACGCAATTAGATATCGATGTGTCGCTTGCCTCTAAGGAGAATCAAGGCACGACAGTTACCTTAACATTTCGGAGGTGAAGGCTTTCTTACAATTTTGTAAGCTTTCTATCATGAAATCGATAACTGATTGCGGTGCCGCCTGCTAAACTGGTAGCAAAGGAGTGAAGATGATGGCTTTACTAGAATTGAAAAATGTATCGAAAACCTATACAGGGGAAGTGTCTGTTGAGGTTTTACAACAAATCGATCTCAAAGTGCCAGAAGGAGAATTTATCAGCATTATGGGGCCATCTGGCAGTGGCAAGACCACCATGCTGAATTTGGTGGCAACATTGGATAAACCGACTTCAGGTTCGGTGATTCTCAAGGGAGAGCAGCCACTAGAATTATCTAAGCAAAAACTCGCGGAGTTTCGTCGTCGGCAACTAGGCTTTGTTTTTCAAAACTACAATTTACTTTCGCCATTGAGCGTGCTTGAGAATGTGATTTTACCACTGACATTGGATCGGGTGGCAGTTCCTGAGATGAAAGAACGTTCGGAGCAGCTATTACGTGAACTTGGGATCTATGAGAAAAAAGACAAACGCATCTATCAGCTTTCCGGTGGAGAGCAGCAGCGAGTTGCGATTGCTAGAGCTTTGATCCATCAACCAGAATTGCTTTTAGCAGACGAACCGACGGGTAATCTTGATTCCAAGGCAGCACGAGATGTCATGGAAATACTAAGTCAGATGAACAAACAGCGAAAAGTCACCACTATGATGGTCACCCATGATCCGTATTCCGCCAGCTTTTCTGATCGGGTCGTTTTCATCAAAGACGGAAAGCTGTATAACGAAGTCTATCGTGGTGCTGATCAACAGCAATTTTATCAAAAAATTCTTGAAGTCCTAGCACATTTAGGAGGTCGCCGTCATGAATTTCAGACAGTTGATCATTCGTAATCTGCGGGGAAATTTTCGAACCTATGCAGCATACTTCGTCAGCAGCGCCTTTGCGGCGATGGTGTTTTATATCTTTAGTCTTTTGCTCTTTCATCCGCAATTGGAAGAAAACTTATCTAATAGCGGTACCCTTTCAAACTTAGCTGAGGTCGGTCTATCCGTCGCGCTCGTGGTGATCGCCTTACTGTCGCTGTTATTTTTATGGTATACATTTGTGGTCTTTTTGAAACGACGCAAACGTGATCTGGCGATCTACTTGATTTTGGGGATCGAAGAAAAAGATCTGCGAAAGATTTTGTTTGTCGAAAATGCCCTTTTAGGAACCTGTGCCACAGTATCTGGTATTGGATTGGGGATTTTAGTGACGAAATTGTTGCTGCTGATTGCGCAAAATGTCATGTACTTAACAGAAGGACTGAAATTTATGGTTCCTCTGGAAGCTTTAGGATTGACCTTTGGGATCTATGTCTTCATTTTTCTTTTGATCTCCTTTTTCAGTACTCGCGCCTTGCAAGGAGAACAGATCATCTCATTGATCAAAGAAAATGAAAAACCACGTCCTGAGCCAAAAAGTCATTGGGCATTGGCATTTTCAGGAATTGTGCTGTTACTAGTTGGCTATGGATCGGTCTTTTATTTTAGCTACCAAACCTACTCAATGCTGCCACTTATGCTAGGAGTCTTGTTGACTGTTGCAGGTACGATTTTGTCATTCCATCAGTTCAGCGTATTTCTGTTGAAACGATTAAAAAAACGCCCGACCTTCTTACGAGGGACTCGGATGCTGCCTATCAGCGAATGGATCTTTCGCATGCGAGACAATGCGGCGATGTATAGTCTGATCGCTATTAGTACCTCCGTGGCATTCGTTGGGATTTCCGTGATGCTGGCGATCGGCAGTTCTTCTTTTTCTTCGATCCAAGGAATCAGTGTAGCCTATGTGTTTCCGTGGTACGATTCGGAAATAGGCAGTGAAAATAAGATCATCGAAGAACTAAAAACAGAATTGGAAAATCAAGGCTACCACCCGCGCGTGGAAAACGTTTCAGTACTTTGGGTGAGTGTAGATTTAGATGATTCGGAAATGATAGATGACCCTTACTTCACAACCAACAGTTATCCAGTCATGCGAGAAAGTGACTATCAAAAATTAATGACTCAAATTGGAGAAGAAGCTGATACAGTTGCGGATGAAGAAGTCATGATACTCAGCAGTAATTATTCTCGTCGAAAAGTTTTGCAGGCACTCCCAAAGAGTGAGCGGGAAAAAGATTATTCGATTTCGCTAAATGCGGAGATCGGTACAAAAAAAGAGGTTACCTTTGTATATAGTCCATCGATGCTTTCGCTTGATTATTATGGATTAGGCGTAGTGACAGATGCATCTTATGATGAATGGATTGCTGAATTAAATGAATGGAGAGACGGATATGAATCTGGATTTACATGGTTAGATTACGCTGAATGGGCAGAAACACCTGAATTAGTCTATGAATTTAATAGAAAATTAGATAAAGAAAATGCCTTGATCGATCAGCAATACGAAGAAATTAGTCAGGAGCTGGAAGCCAAGGGCGATTATACCAATGAAGAGTGGACCGAAGCAACAAAAGACATACCCGTCCGCACATTTTATACCTCAAAATACCAAGTTTTCCAAGAAAATCGTCAAGGAAATGGCATCATTTTAATGATCACGGTATTACTAGGTTCGGTTTTCTTTATTTTCTCCGCTTCGATTATCTATTTCCGTTTATTTGCAGATTTAGATAAAGATGGGGCGTATCATCGTTCCTTGCATATTTTAGGTGTGTCGCCGAAGGAGCGTCACAACGTTCTGAGACGCCAGCTGCAAGTGATGTACTTCTTGCCAACAGTCGTGGCAATGATTCATTTTGCGGTGGCAATGACCGCTTTGCGTATTTTAGTAGAATTGCCTGTTTGGCAATACTATGGTGTGATCGTTAGCCTCTTTTTGATTTTCCAAATCGTTTTTTACTTTGTTTGTCAGTATCGATACTTCCAGCAAATTGATCGAATCGCCGATCCGACAGAGTGATTTAATTTTTAGCCAAATCCCTTTCAATCAACACAGATTGGGATTTGGTTTTTTGCTTGCTGCATTGTTATTTTCTTTCACCAATGAAGCGTTTTAATTGTGTAAAACACCGAAAAGTAGATAAAATTAGTTAACACTGATTCTATTAAGCAGTCGCTGATACGCGGCAAGAATGTGGCAACTGGAAGTCTATTTTTCTCACCGTGAAACGAAAAGACAACTGTTAATGAAAATATTCATGTCGAGTACAGTAATTGCTGTGACCGATGGGTTTAGCTAAGCGCTCACTTAAGGGAGGAAACCAATGATCAAACATTTAGGAAAAGCATTTGCTGTCTTGCTGCTGTTGATTCCTGTTTTTGCTGGTATGCGGGTTGTTTATGGGGAAACCGATGTGGGTGCCAAGCTGATCACAAATGTATCGATCGTTAATAGCCACAACGAGGTCATCACAAGTATTGAAAAGGATGATTCCTTTAAAATAGATATGACCTGGAGTTTGGAGGACTTAGGTGATTTAAAAGCAGGTGACAAAGCGACCGTCACTTTGCCAGCTGAGATTGAAGGCGTTAATAATACGTATGCTTTATACGATGAAAATAACAACTTAGTGGTCAATGTTATCCAAGTTGGCAATCAGCTGACCTTTGTTTTCACGGAATTTGTCGAACAAAATACCAATGTACATGGGGACTTTTATTTTTGGACAAAGTTCAGTGATGACGTGATAGAAAACCAGATCAACAACATCAACTTTGAAACGGCAAATGGGACGCAATCGGTGCCTATTTTTATTCAAGCAGTGGATGATTCAGGGGAGGGTGCCTTACTCACCAAACAAGGACTGTATTTAGGTACGCAAGAACCCAAACGGATCATTGATTGGCGAGTGTATATCAACACGTTTGACACGGACCAAGTGACGATCAAAGATGGAACGTTTATTGACTTTTTAGGTCCTCATCAGACACTAGTCAGTACGAGTGCTCGAGTGGTCTATGGACCCAGCGTTTCCAACCCAACGTATGTCGAGCAAGTACCGATCGTTTTAAATAGTGACGGCTCCTTTGAAATTCCTTTGCGGGATACAGAGGAACGGATCTACATTACCTACAAAACAGAAACGGATGGTTCATTGGAACAATATACCAATCGGGGCATCCTTGATGCTTTGGTCAATGATGTGCCAAGAACAAGCAGTATTACTGGCTATACGCCACGCTATGGTGGCGGTGGTGGCGGAACCGGTGAACCAGGAGAGTCCAGCAGCACGGAACCAAGTAGTGAAAGTAGTACAAGTAGCAGTACGGAACCAAGTAGTGAAAGTAGCACCAGCAGTAGCACGGAACCAAGTAGCGAAAGCAGTATGATTAGTAGTTCAGAATCAAATAACGGGAGTAGTTCTAGTAATAATGGAGCGATTACACATCAAAGTTCAACCCCTGGGAACATGCAGGTATCCCAATCAAATAATTTGCATAATCAATCAGAAAAACAGCAGTTTCCTCAAACGAATGAATCGTCTAATCATTTATGGATTGCAATAGGAATGGTTTTAGCAGGCTGCGCATTGAAGTTAAGTTGGAGTAAATTTATCAGGTAGATAGAAACTGATATTTTGGAGGCAGTTTTTTTACTTGGAAGAATAATTAATAAAGACTTATTTAAAGGGAAGATGCCATTTTATTGGGTCTTTCCTTTTTTTTTCGGCGCATGTTTTCTCTGAAAATTTATTATAATTTTCTTATCAAGTTATCTTGAAATATTCATTCAGGAAGTGAGGAAATGAGAAAACTGGTTGGAATTGTGGTGGTTTTGCTGTTAACGGGATTATTGCTGCTGGTGTTTGGTTTCGATCATACTTCAGCAAAAGAACGAGCCGGAGGGAATTTATCGTTTTCTGTTCAAACGAACCGAGTGATCTATGATGAAGCCTTGAACGTCATTACGATCCCGGTACGGCCGAACAAAACGCTGACTTCACAAAACGTTTGTATCCGTTTAACTTATGGTTGGGATGGCAATGGACACAGTGAAAAGGTGATTGGTGAAACGTATCTAACAAATGTCGATTGGTTTTCAGGTGTTGAAAACTACTTAAGGATCTATGCTGAGATGGCCATCGATGAGATCAAAAGTGTGGATAAAGTAGATTTAGTTGTGATTTATGACGGTGAAACAACGATTACTGAAAACTTGAAGCCTAGTCAATGGCAGGTAATAACACCCCCGAGCTCTAGTGAGCGCACGAACTCTGAGATAAGCGCAAGCTCTAAGGTGTCTGAAGAAACAGGCTCTTCCTTTAGTAGTATCGAACCGAAATTTAGCGACTCTCAATCGACGGATCCAAGGACATCTACTACGGAAAACACAAGGCAGGATTCTCAAAGTATCGAAAGTAGTCACAATGCAAGTGAGTCAGAAAATTCGAGCACCCAACCAGTTAGCGAGAGTGAATCGAGTCAGACAATTAGGAGTCAAGAAACCACCACAACAACAGGAACAACGACCGTTAGTGAAACGGCATCTGAGGATCTTTCAGATTCAGAAACGAAACCAAACAAATTAGCGCCTAACCAAAGTCAGTCAAGCAAGCGAAGTGTTTCCTCCAATGATCCCGCAGGCAAACAACTCGCTAAAGCATCGTCTTCAGTGAAAATGGAACAGGAACAACGTACGGAGACAAGCAGTGCTAAGGAGATCAACGGAGCCGTACTACCGAAAACCGGCAGCAAAAATACGAGTATTCGCTATTTACTCTTTGGTCTAGGCGTGGTTATCCTTACTGTCTTCCTTTACTGGCTGAATCGAAAGTTATTTTCTGATGAGAGGCAGTAAAGAAAAAAGTCGAGGATAATGAGAGAATTGATAACCCACGATTGGAATTTTCTTCCCCAGAAAGCACAATCACGTTTTGTTTTACCGTTTTTAACAAAAAGTCTGACGATCGTTTTGAGGCGTCAGACTTTTTTTATGAAAATATACAGATAACGAAAGGAAAATTTGTTAAAAGTGATTTGACAGAAAAGAGCGCACGGTGGTACGATCACCAAACACTGCCAGCTTACAATTTTGTAAGATGACAAATTTAGGATAAAAACAGCGTTTGCTGATTATACAAGCGAGGGAAATTTCATGTTACACGCACTTTTGGATGCGACAGAAAAACAAATTTATGCGTTTCTAAGTTATTGTTACGAAACGAACAAGGAAGACTATACAATTAAAGAGCTCTCAGGTGTTTTCGATAGGAAAACCACCAAAATGCAGTCGATCGTTCAGCAAGTAGAGGTGTTTCGCGCACGCTATCCTCAGTTTACTTTGACCTATGATCGGCTGGAGAAAGAAGTGTCGATTGCTTTTTCTCCACGATTCCTATTGAGTCAAGCCTATAGTGTATTGTTGCAGGGAACCGTTGGGTTTATCTTGCTGGATGCACTCTTTCAGGGGGATTATCATTCCCTTGAACAACTCAGCCACAAAACCTTTCGCAGTCCCCGCACGATTCAACGAAAATTGCAGGAGTTAAATCATGTTTTGGCGAATTATCATTTGTCCTATAGTTTAAAAAAAGGTGATCCTTTGGCAGGTGCTGAATATGCGATCCGCTATTTTTATCATCTTACCTATTGGCAAATTTTTGATGAGAAGGACTCACAAGTCTTGGCATCGATCAAGGAGAAAGAGCAGGCTGAAGCGTTGGTTGAAACCCATGCTTCTTATATGAGAAAAATCGATATCGATAAATTTCTTCATCTATTCGCTATCTCCGTGCAAAGAATCCATCAAAAGCATCCGCTTTCGTTTTTACCCAACGAAGTACTGACGTTTGAGCACCCATTAATTGAAAAAAATCAGTTTGATCAGGTCTTTTTGAACCCATTGTTTCACAGGAATCATCTGCCGTTTTCTGAAATTTCGGAGGTTGAACGCAGCTTCTTGTATTATATGTTTGGGGTAATGAACACCTATCTTGAGGAGGATCTCGATGCTGCTAATATCTCGTGGCTGAATCAGCCAAAGTACCAGCAAGAAGCGCAGCTCGTTGAAAAACTAGCCGTGTATTTTCGGTTGACGTTTACAGAAGCCGAAAAAAACTATTTACTGGTTAATCTGGTCATGATCCATTCCGCCTCTGGCTGTTTTGGTACGCGACAAAAAAGCGATAGTTTTGGCAAAACAACCGACGAGCAAGAGCTGCAAGCCGCTTTTCCAGTACTCTATCCAACCATGAAACGGTTTTTTTTGGAAGCGACTGTTTCTTTACCAGCGTTGCGTAGATTACTGCAAATGAATGATCGTTTGATTTTCCAATACTGTATGTTACTGAGAGTTATTTTTATCAAATATGAACAGCCGGTCACGTTCTCGATCCATTCGAAATACGGAAAAACGCAAGAGCTTTGGATCAAGAACCGCTTGATGAATGCCACGCATCGAGCGATGGCCCATTATTCGCTGTCTCAAAAACCAGATTTGGTGATCAGCGATTATCCGATCCATCAGGAATTTTCCGAGGAAGAACAGCCTTACCTCTTTTATTGGAATGGTCACCCAAGCGCAAAGGAGTGGAAACAGCTCAAGCAAGTGATCAAACAGATCAGAAGTGCCAAGAACAAGGCAGCGTTCGCCCAACTGGCATTCAACCAAACGGAGTGAGCCCGCTATAAGATCGAGCAAATAGAACTTATAATTTTGCCAAGCGTTTGACCAGCAATAGGGCAAACGTGAAAAGCAACAGTGATAAACGAAGTTGTCAAGAAGCAAAAACAGAAGCATCGATGTTCCTTTTTCGCTTCTTGACTTTTTTTTACAGAGATGGCATGGTATACATATTATCATAACGTTTTTTATTTAAAATCGTTGCAGAAATGGTGTTAGGAAGAAGGGGTAACTTTGACAGAAGTATTAGCACTGCAAAATGTTTCCAAATTGATTGGAACCAAACGAATCATTGATGATGTTTCCTTTGTGGTGGACCAAGGACAAGTCGTTGGTTTATTAGGGCCCAATGGGGCTGGGAAGACGACGATCATCCGAATGATCGTTGGCTTGATGAAGCACAACACAGGATCGATTGCCATTATGGGAAATTTATTGGATTCTTCTTTTAAAACAGCGATTGCCTCAGTCGGAGCGATCGTTGAGAATCCTGAGTTTTATAATTATATGACCGGTTATGAGAATTTGATGCAGTACCAGCGTATGGCGAAGAAAAAAGGCACAGCCTCTGAGCTAGAAGCCCTGATCCGTCAGGTGCATTTAGAAGGACATATCCATCAAAAAGTCAAAACCTATTCACTAGGGATGCGTCAGCGTTTAGGTGTTGCCCAGGCGCTGGTCCATCAACCAGATCTATTAGTTTTAGATGAGCCAATGAATGGGCTGGATCCTAAAGGCATGCGGGAGTTCCGGGAAATGATTCTTTCTTTGCGAGCAAAAGGGGTCTCTGTTTTAGTTTCCAGTCATCAGTTAAGCGACATCGAGCAAATTGCGGATCATTTGATCGTGGTGCAAAAAGGAAAAGTCACCCATCAAGTAGCAATGGCAGAGTTGAAAGCAGAGAAAAATGTGTTGATCATCAAAACCGATGATAACTTGCAAACAGAAGCACTGTTAAAAGCTTCCTTTGACGTCGAGGTCTTGCACGTAGAAGACGAATTGCAAGTCACGTTGCAAACAGATCAGCGTTCTGAAATCGCTGCAGCGATCGTGACGGCGGGTATCGGCTTAAAAGAACTACGGACAAAGCAATCTTCTTTAGAAGATACATTCTTGGCTTGGACCGAAGAAGGAGGTTTGTAAGCATGCTGACATTGATAAAAAATGAATGGATCAAATTAACCAAAAAGCGTTCTACTTGGATCATGCTGCTTTTATTGGTTTTAATGACGTTTGGCTTGACCTATGTTGTACGCTTAGGTAGTCCAGAAATTGGGGCCAATGATTTATTCGCTTCTTTAAGCGATATGACGTCGTTCTTAAACTTATTTGTAGTGATTGTGGCAGCTTCTTCAGTGGCGGAAGAGTTTAGTCGAGGAACGATCAAGTTCTTATTGATTCGGCCTTTTTCCAGAAGTCAAATCTTGGCAGCAAAAGCCATCAACACGTTTTTATTTGCGCTGTTAGGGACCGCTGTTTTACTGATCAGTAGTTTAGCAGCTGCCAATTTATTTTTAGCTGCTGAATCACCTTTTGCTGCTACTGGTTACAACGGGCTAGCGGCGATTCTCGTTGCCCTTGTTTTTGCGGGAACCAACTTGCTATTGATCGTCTTTTATATTGCATTGACCCTCTTTATCTCAGCCGTCATTCGCTCTCAAAGCCTGGCGGTAGGCTTAGGCTTGGGTATGTTGTTTGGAAGCAGTATCATCAACTCGATCATGCTTTTTGCGCAAGAAAAATACCCATGGCTGAAGTGGAATCCATTTAATTTTATGAATATCAAAGAGCAGATACCGAGTGTATTAAATAGTCCTGACATGCAGATGACTGCTTTTGATCCAGGATTGGGCTATTGGGAAATGGCGATCGGGATCCTTGTTTACAGTGTTTTAATCTACCTTTTAACAAATTGGTTATTCAACAAAAGAGATGTCGCATTAAGTTGAGGAAACGAGTGAAAGTTTTTGGATAAATCCAGCTTTCACTCTTTCTTTTTGTGTTTTTTTCTAGTAAAATGATTCATTGAGAGTACAAGAGAAAGGAGAGTTTTCGAATGGTTAGTGTAGGAATCGTAATCGTGATCGCTGTTGTTGCAGCATTACTAGGCGCTGTCGGCGGCTTCTTTTTGGCGCGTAAATATATGCAAGATTATCTAAAGAAAAATCCTCCCGTTAATGAGGATATGCTTCGCTCGATGATGATGTCAATGGGTCAAAAACCTTCTGAGAAAAAAATTCGTCAGATGATGCAGCAAATGAAAAACCAAAAGTAGGTTTTTTTCTAAAAAGCGGGCTGATTTTATCAGCTCGCTTTTTATTGCGGCAAAATGCAGAAACTAATAAAAATGTCCCCGGACTGCTTTTGCTATTTACGTTCTGTGAATAGCGGGGCTATCGAATCCGAATCCAATGAATATTCGGAAAAATCGCAAAATTAAGGCAACAGGTCATAAAGAAATGGAGAGTGTTATGTCAATATTTAGGAAGTTAGGTTGGTTTTTTAAACAAGAAAAGAAACATTATTTGTTAGGCGTAGGCTCTTTAGTCTTGGTCGCCTTGGTACAGTTGGCACCTCCCAAAGTTATCGGGATCATCATCGATGAGATTGCGGAAAAAGAGATCTCGATGCAGACGATCTTTTTTTGGGTCATGATCTTGATTGCTTCAGCCATCGCTCAATACGTGTTTCGTTTTGTCTGGCGAACGCATATCTGGGGCAGTGCCGCTCGGCTAGAAAAAACGTTACGCAGACAGCTATTTGCACATTTTACAAGGATGGATCAGTTGTTTTATCAAAAGCATCGGACAGGTGATTTGATGGCCCATGCCACCAATGACTTGAATGCCATCCAAAATGTGGCAGGGGCAGGGATCTTGACCTTTGCCGATTCCTTCATCTCGGGAGGGGCAACCATCATTGCGATGGTTCTCTTTATCGACTGGCGGTTAACGATCATTGCTCTATTGCCGCTGCCTTTCTTAGCAGTCATGGCACGGGTTCTTGGCAGCAAATTGCATGATGCGTTTCGTGACTCGCAAGAAGCATTTTCTTCCATCAACGACAAAGCCCAAGAAAGTATTACTGGGATGAAAGTCATCAAAACCTTTGGACAGGAAAAAGAGGACATCGCTGATTTTCAAACCAAAATCGACCATGCCATCATCAAAAACCGCAAAGTCAATTTTCTGGATGCCTTGTTTGATCCGTTTATTACGATCATCATCGGAAGCTCCTATGTGCTGACGATCATCGTTGGTGGCAATTATGTCATGGACGGTACCATCTCGATCGGTCAATTGGTATCTTTTATCAGTTATATCGGCATGTTAGTTTGGCCGATGTTTGCCATCGGACGTCTGTTTAATGTGCTGGAACGAGGCAATGCTAGTTATGATCGGGTTGCCGAATTGTTGGCGGCCAAGACCCATATCATTGAAGCCAAAGATGCGGTCGATGCCCCAGCCCAAGGAACGGTTGACGTTCAAATCAATGATTTTCACTATCAAGGAGATGATTTTGCTCTGCAAGACATCCACTTTACTTTGCCTGCCGGGCAAACACTTGGTGTCGTCGGGAAAACCGGTGCTGGAAAAACCTCTTTGATGAAGCTTTTGTTGCGAGAGTATGATTCATTTGATGGAGCGATCACCTTCGGGGGCATCGATAGCAAGCAATACTCCTTGAATGCTCTTTTGGGGTCGATCGGTTATGTTCCGCAAGATCATTTCTTATTTTCCATGACGATTCGAGACAATATCCGCTTTGCGCAACCACGGGCTTCTCAAGCTGAAGTGGAAGCGGCTGCTGGATTGGCAGTGATCCACGAGGATATCAGTCAGTTTCCTGAAGGGTACGAAACGATGGTGGGGGAACGTGGTGTTTCTCTTTCTGGCGGACAAAAACAGCGGTTATCCATTGCCCGTGCTTTGATCACTGATCCAGAATTATTGATTTTAGATGACGCCCTTTCAGCAGTAGATGCCAAAACAGAAGAAGCTATTTTACAACAGTTGCGGACGTTCCGTCAGAATAAAACAACGATCATTGCTGCCCACCGCTTAAGCAGTGTCAAGCACGCAGAAGAAATTCTCGTGATCGACAATGGGAAAATCAGTGAACGCGGGACCCATGAACAATTATTGGCTGCAAATGGCTGGTATAAAAAAATGTGGGACAAACAGCAACTTGAAGCCAAAATCGAAGGGAGTGAAGCCTAATGCAAGAATCAGAATGGAGTAAATCGATTCCCTTTAAAGAGCAAAAAAACATCATCAAACGAATGTTTCTTTTTGCCAAGCCATTTCGAAAAACCTTCTATGCAGCGATCTTTTTTGCTTTTGTGCTATCGATCGTCAATATCCTGTTGCCTTTGATCATTCAAACCTTTATGGATAATTATTTGACCAATCAAACGGCGACCCAGCAAGTCATTTATTTCTTTGCTGCATTGTATTTCTTTGGGGTGTTGGTAAAAGCTGTGATTTGGTTTTTCCAATGGTTCCTTTATTCGATGGGTTCTTTAAAAACCTATCAGTATATTCGAGCAAAATTATTTGAAAAATTGCATAGTCTTGGGATGCGCTATTTCGATCAGACGCCAGCGGGTTCGATCGTTTCATGGGTCAGCAACGACACAGAAACGTTGTATGAATTTTGGTATGTCTTCTTGATGGTATTGACAGGAATTTTTGCGGTGGTTTCTTCTTTTGCCGCCATGTTCCGCATCAACGTCAAAATTGCCTTACTGAACTTGATTTTTCTGCCGATCCTAATGGTAGTCATCTGGTATTATCAAAAATTCAGCTCTCGTATCTATCGTCAAATGCGGGAAAAACTGAGTCAGCTGAATACGAAATTGAATGAATCGATTTCTGGTATGCAAATCATTCAGCAATTCCGTCAAGAGGCGCGGCTGAATGAAGAATTCGAAGCGACCAACGATGATTATTTGAAAACTAGATACGCTATGATCCGCACGAATGCGCTGCTATTATCACCAATCATTAGTTTGTTGTATGCCTTAGCGATCGCCTTGTCGTTGACGGTCTTTGGGTTTGATGCCTTAGAATCGCCCATTGAAGTCGGGTTGATTTTCGCCTTTACGACCTATATTCAAGGATTCTTTAATCCCATGACACAGATGATGGATTTTCTCAGCGTCTTTACTGATGGGATGGTCGCCGGCAGCCGTATTCTAAAGATTATGGATAACGAAGAATACACGCCGCAGCAAAACCCCGATGCTAGTCAAACCATCACCAAAGGAAAAATCGAATTTCGCGATGTCAGTTTTTCCTATGATGGTAAAAACAACGTATTGAATCATATTTCTTTCATCGCCTATCCAGGTGAGACCGTGGCTTTAGTCGGTCACACAGGAAGTGGCAAGAGCTCGATCATCAATGTGTTGATGCGTTTTTACGAATTCGGGGAAGGGCAAATTTTGATCGATGATCAAGATATCCGCGACTTCACGATGGAAGAGCTTCGGAAAAAAGTCGGACTCGTATTGCAAGACGCCTTCATGTTTTATGGGGACATCGCTGACAATATCCGCTTATTGAATCAGGACATTCGTGAGGAACAGATCGAAGCAGCAGCAAAATTTGTTCAAGCAGATGCCTTTATTCAAAAATTACCTGGTAAATACCACGCCAAAGTGATTGAACGGGGCGCCAGCTATTCAAGTGGGCAGCGACAATTGATTTCCTTTGCCCGCACCATGGTGACCGATCCGAAAGTGCTGGTCTTGGATGAGGCGACTGCCAATATCGATACTGAAACAGAAGGACTGATCCAAGAAGGGTTGGCAAATATGCGTCAAGGGCGAACCACGATCGCGATCGCCCATCGATTGTCTACCATCCGCGATGCCGAGTTGATTTTGGTGCTTGATAAAGGCTCGATCGTCGAACGAGGCACCCATGATGAACTTTTGGCTCAAAAAGGGTTGTATGCCGATATGTACCGTTTGCAGGCAAGTGAAGTTTAATAGTTTTGATAGTAACGCTAACCTTAAAGACTTTCGTTTTTAAGGTTTTTTTGAACGAAAAAAGAAAGAAGGGATGAATATAAAAATAACGAACAACGATTGACAGCGCTTTCTACCTTTGCTATGATAAAGATAATAAAACTGGTTCTAATGGATAGTGATTGTTGATTTTTAACAAGCTAAACCTGATGAAGCTGCGGTATTTGCGCTGCTTTCATGAGGTTTTTTCTGTGTTGACTGTTGGCTCAGCAATAAAGACAAGCAATGAACCATATCCGTAATGATAAAGTAAGTGGGGGTAGGACATGAAAATCAGTAAAGTGTTAAACAATAATGTTGTGATCACTACCGATCAAAGTCAAAACGAGATTATTGTTATGGGGCGGGGGATTGCATTTAAGAAAAAAGTGGGAGATGAAATTTCTTCAGAAACGGTCGATAAAGTGTATCGCTTAGAAAATCAGACGATCTTATCTCAATTTCAAGAGCTGCTTGCTGACTTACCACTGGAATATCTTGAATTATCCAATGAGATCATTGAGTATGCTCGGCGAGAATTGTCATCCCCAATCAATGATTCCATTTACATCTCGTTGACGGATCACATGCACTGTGCCATTGAACGATCGAAAAAAGGAATGACGGTCAAAAATGTCTTATTGTGGGATATCAAGCGTTTTTTCCCCGATGAGTACCAAATAGGCTGCAAAACAGTAGAGAAAATCAAAGAACATTACGGGATTCAGCTGCCAGATGACGAAGCCGGCTTTATTGCTCTGCATCTCGTCAATGCGCAAACTGAGAATGGTGACCAAGGCAATATTGCTGAACTAACCCAAACGATGCAAGACATCATAAACATTGTTAAATATTTTTTCAAAACAACCTTTGATGAAGAGTCCGTTTATTTTTATCGCTTCACTACGCATTTGAAATTTTTTGTCTCAAGAATGCAAAACCATAGTACTCATGTGGATGAAACCGATGAAGATCTTTTGGCTATGGTCAAAGTGAAGTATCGAAATGCGTATCAATGCGTACAAAAAATCGCTGAGCTATTAGAAAATCAGTATCAGTATCAAATGTCCAGTGACGAAAGTTTGTATTTAACGATTCATATTGCCAGACTTGTGCAAAAGAATCGTTGATTGAAAAAAACAAGAAAGGAGAAGGATTTCTTGATTCATGAGAAGGTGTCGAAAAAGAAGAATTTCTTCGCAATGATTCTTATCAAACGTCAGCTTCAAGGCATCTGACCATGTAGCAAGAAATCAAAAAAAGAAAACATTTTGGATAGTGACATTCAGTTGGCTAAACCTTCAATACAAAAAAATTGGAGGAATCAAAAATGGGAAAATATCGTGAATTAGCAGAAAAAATCGTAGCAAATGTCGGTGGGAAAGAGAACATCAATAGCTTGACGCATTGTATCACACGCCTGCGTTTTAAATTAAAGGATGAAGGCGTCGCAAATGATGAAGTCTTAAAGAACATGGATGGGGTCGTGACGGTCATGAAGAGTGGCGGTCAATACCAGGTGGTTATCGGAAACCATGTGCCAGATGTCTATGCAGAAGTGATCGATGTAGCAGGAATCAGTGGTGATGCTGAAGAAACAGCTTCAGGTGGCAACTTGTTTGATCGTTTGATCGATATTTTGAGCGGCTGCTTCCAACCCTTCTTAGGGGCTTTGTGTGCGGCGGGGATGATCAAAGGACTAAACGCACTGTTGCTTTTTATTGGTACAACAGGCTTGATCGATTATACAACGACGACTGGTACCTATGTGATGTTTAATGCGATCGGCGATTCGATCTTCATGTTTATGCCAGTGATTTTAGGATATACGTCAGCGAAAAAGTTTCGCTTAAATCCAATGGTGGGAATCGTGATCGGGTCAGCGCTTTGTTACCCAACAATTCAAGGATCTGCTTTGCAAGCCGCATTTCTTGCAGGCGCTGGCGAGGGAGCTGCTGCACCGTATAGCTTGTTAGGCTTGCCTGCGTACGAAACGTTTTTAGGAATTCCGTGGGTTGGCGCAACGTATACTAGCAGTGTGGTGCCGGTCATCTTTATCATTGCCTTTGCTGCGCAAGTTCAAAAATTTGCGAAAAAAATCATTCCTTCTGTTGTCCAAACGTTCTTAGTGCCGTTCTTGGTTCTCTTGATTGCATTGCCAATTGGGTTTTTGGTGATTGGACCTGTAATCAGTATGTTGACGGATCTTTTGAGCTCAGGATTTGAAGCGTTGATGGACTTCTCACCAGTTGCCTATGGCTTGTTGCTAGGTTTCTTCTGGCAAGTACTGGTTATTTTCGGTCTTCACTGGTCAGTCGTACCGTTACACATTATGCAAATCACGCAACTTGGTTATAGTCAGATTTTGGTAGCTACGTTTGGTGCCAGCTTTGCTCAAACAGCCGTAGTGATGGCGATGTACTTTAAACTGAAAGATAAAAAACTGAAAGCACTATGTCCACCAGCTATTATCTCAGGGCTTTTCGGTGTAACGGAGCCAGCGATTTATGGGATCACGTTACCGAAAAAAATGCCGTTCTTCTACTCAATGATCGGTGGTGCGGTCGCAGGTGCCTTCTTGATGATCAATGGAACAACGAGTTACACCTCTGGTGGGTTAGGGGTCTTTGGCATTTTCAACTATATCACTCCAGAAGGCGACGCTAGTGGCATGTGGTTCTCTGTCTTCGGAATCTTGATCGCTGCAGCGATTGGCTTTGGTTTGACCATGGCTTTCTGGAAAGATGATGCAGTGGAAGAAGAAATCGCAGAAGGACAACCAGCGATGACTGTTCGAAAAGAAGTGATCACTTCTCCAGTAGAAGGAACGATCGCGCCACTAAGCAGTGCCAAAGATGAAGCCTTTGCTCAAGGAGTGCTAGGAAAAGGCATCCTGATCCATCCTTCAAAAGGCGAAGTTGTGGCTCCTTTTGATGGTACTGTGATGACATTGTTCCCAACCAAACATGCCATCGGGTTGATTTCTGAGAATGGTTTAGAACTTTTGATCCATATTGGTTTGGATACTGTTCAATTGAATGGTGAGTTCTTTGAAGCGCATGTGAAGCAAGGCGATAAAGTCACTCGTGGACAAAAATTGATCAGCTTTGATAAAGATGCATTGATCAAAGCAGGATTCAATATTGAGACCCCAGTGCTAGTGACCAACTCAGCGGATTATTTGGATATCATCGAGTCTGACAAACGAGAAGTTGGTTGTTCCGATGACTTGATCACGGCTTTAGTTTAGGAAACATTTTCCTGCAAAAACAGCTATATAAGGATAAAAGCGATCGGTCGTGAAGGCGCGATCGCTTTTTGACAGTCATTTAATTGGGAAATAGTGAGTCTTTATAATGAAGGTTTTTATCATAGGTTGGTTCAGCGATTATCGTTGATGAAGTGGGGCGCTTATCATACGCCATCCCAATATCGATCAAATGCTGCAGATTTTTCTCATAATGTTCCGAAAAGACGACTGCATACAACAAATCTAGCAAGTAGCAAACCGAGGTATTGATCGTAAAATTCGCAATCTTTGAATAAAGCCTTTCTCTTGTTGTGATATTTAAGACACAATCGCTTAATTTCGCTAACGCATTCTCGCCAATACTAGTCATCCCAATGATGGAGACTTGCCGTTCGGCAAGGATCTTACCGATTTCTTTAACCATTTTGTTTTCACCTGTGTAAGAAATCAAGATCGCGGTCGTATCGGAGGTACAGTTGGATGCCTCATAGGCACTTTCGCCGAAGGTATCGCAGACGTGGATACTTTTTCCTAAACGCCGCATCTTCAAAACAAAGTCTTGAGAAATCAAGGTGTTGGCATTGCTGGCGAAAATCCTGATATGGTTGGCATTGAGCAACGATTGTTTCGCTTTTTGTAATTCATCATGATGGATCAAGGAAAGCGTATCTTCGATCGTTGTTTGTTCAAGCTTTGCCAACTTTTTGGCGATGGTCATAATCCCGTCATGGGAAGAGAAGGGAAAGTTCGCATCCACATCGATAAAATGGCTGCTCATATAAGTTTGCTCTTCCACAAAGGCCGTTTTTAAGTCGAGCCAACCATTGAAGCCTAATTTTTTGGCGATCCGAATAAAAGTAGAAGGATGAACATAGGTTTTTTCAGATAATTCCTTGATGGTTTGATCCGCCATCGCGGTCGGATTGGCTAATAAATAATCAATCAACGATCGTTCGGCGGGGGCTAGTTTGATTTGGCGCATTTTTTCTTGTAACAACATGGTATATATGCTCCTTTTTACATTTTTTTATGATTATTTGTAAATGGTTTTTACAGAAATTCGTTTTTATTTAGTACCTAGCGAATCGTTTACATCCTAATTATTCCTTATTTGATGCTCTTTGTAAATCTTTTTTACAAAACATCTGCAAGAAGAAGCGAGATTTGCAAACGCTTTTTCTAAATATGCTATTTACATTGAATCAAATGTTTTTATGAATGATAATAAGAATGTAAATAAAATAGCAAAGGAGCAATACAATGACAAAAGGAATTAAAATTGCAACCATTGGTGGCGGCAGCAGCTATACCCCGGAGTTAATGGAAGGCTTTATCAAACGCTATGAAGAATTGCCGATTCGTGAGATTTGGCTAGTAGATATCGAAGCAGGAAAAGAAAAATTAGCAATCGTTGGTGCGATGGCACAACGGATGTGGGATGCGTCACCCTACGATGTAAAAATCCACATGACATTGGATCGAGAAGAAGCATTAAAAGATGCTGATTTCGTTACGACACAATTCCGAGTAGGATTGCTGAATGCCCGTATCAAAGATGAACGAATTCCTGCCTATTACGGCATGATTGGTCAAGAAACCAACGGCCCTGGTGGTATGTTCAAAGCGTTTCGTACGGTTCCAATCATTCTTGAAATCGTTGAAGACATGAAACGCTTGTGTCCCGATGCCTGGTTGATCAACTTTGCGAATCCAAGTGGTATGGTGACTGAAGCAATCGTGCGTTACGGAAAATGGGACAAAGTCATCGGGTTGTGTAACGTGCCTGTCATGGCAACGATGGTTGAACCAGCGTTGCTTGGCAAAGAACCTGACGAATTGATTTACAAATTTGCAGGATTGAACCACTTCCACTGGCACAAAGTTACCGACTCACACGGCAATGACGTTACGATGGACATTATTGATAAAATGTATGAAGAAGACAATGGCTTACCGAAGAATATCTTTGATGTACCATTTTACAAAGAACAGCTGGAACAAATGAAGATGATTCCTTGCGGGTATCACCGTTATTACTATCGTCAAGAAGAAATGTTGAATCATGCGATCGAAGAGTACAAGACTGTCGGTACACGCGCACAGCAAGTGAAACAAACCGAAGCCGAATTGTTTGAGTTGTACAAAGATCCTGAATTGGATCATAAACCAGAACAGCTGCAAAAACGTGGTGGTGCTTACTACTCAGATGCAGCATGTGAAACGATTGCTTCCATTTATGCTAATAAAAATACCCAAATCGTCGTTTCAACCAAAAATGAAGGCGCCGTTCCAGATCTTCCTGCCGATTGCGTAGTCGAAGTAACAGCTTACGTTGGCGGACAAGGGGCTAGAAATGTTGCCTTTGGTGAGTTACCGACAGCTGAAAAAGGTTGGTTACAGGTAATGAAAGCAATGGAATTATTAACGATCGAAGCAGCTGTGACGGGGGATTACAATATCGCATTACAAGCCTTCACCATCAACCCATTGGTTCCATCAGGTGATACGGCAAAACGTGTCATGGACGAACTGTTTATTGCCCACAAAGATCACTTGCCTAAATTTAAGGAAACGATCGCACGTCTTGAAAAAGAAGGCGTAGAAGTACAAGATGAAGTAGCCCGCGAACTTGATCGCGAACTAGTTAAATAAAGAGAAAGTAGGAAAGAAACATGGCATTTAGAAAAGACTTTTTATGGGGCGGCGCAACAGCTGCCAATCAATGTGAAGGAGGCTACCAAGAAGGCGGACGCGGCTTGGCAAACGTTGACGTGGTACCGATCGGCAAAGATCGTTTTCCAGTCATTACTGGTCAAATGAAAATGTTCGATTTTGATGACGAACATTTCTACCCAGCAAAAGAAGCGATCGATATGTATCATCGCTACAAAGAAGACATCGCGCTATTTGGCGAAATGGGCTTTAAAACCTACCGTTTGTCGATCGCTTGGAGTCGGATTTTCCCTAAAGGGGATGAAACAGAACCAAATGAAGACGGCTTGAAGTTCTATGAAGATCTTTTCAAAGAATGCCACAAATATGGGATCGAACCATTAGTAACGATCACTCACTTTGATTGCCCAATGCATTTAGTTGAAAAATACGGGGCATGGCGTTCTCGTGAATTAGTCGGATTCTATGAAAACTTGTGTAACGTGATTTTCAACCGTTACAAAGGATTAGTAAAATACTGGTTGACCTTCAACGAAATCAACATGATTCTCCATGCGCCATTTATGGGAGCAGGTCTTTACTTTGAAGAAGGCGATAACGTTGAGCAAGTGAAATACCAAGCGGCTCACCATGAGCTATTGGCCTCTGCGATCGCAACGAAAATCGCTCATGAAGTCGATCCTGAGAACAAAGTAGGCTGTATGTTAGCTGCTGGCGCATACTATCCATATACAAGCAAACCAGAAGATGTCTGGGAATCACGCAAAGCAGATCGCGAAAATTATTTCTTTATTGATGTTCAATCACGTGGGGAATATCCACAATATGCGCTGAAAGAAATGGAACGTAATGGGATCGAAATCAAAATGGAAGAAGGCGACCTTGAGCTGTTGAAAGCTCACACCGTAGACTTTATTTCCTTCTCTTACTATTCTTCCCGCGTATCAACCACGGACGCTGAATTATTAGAACAAACGGCTGGCAATATTTTTGCCTCTGTGAAAAACCCATACTTGGAAGCAAGTGAGTGGGGGTGGCAGATTGATCCACTTGGTTTGCGCATCACAATGAATGACATTTATGATCGCTACCAAAAACCATTGTTTATCGTTGAAAACGGCTTAGGAGCTGTGGATACACCAGATGCAGATGGCTATGTGGAAGATGACTACCGGATCCAATACTTGGCAGAGCATATTCAAGCAATGAAAGATGCGGTTGAACAAGATGGTGTCGACTTATTGGGTTACACGACTTGGGGTTGTATCGATTTAGTTTCAGCTGGAACAGGTGAAATGAAAAAACGCTATGGTTTCATTTATGTGGACCGTGACAATGAAGGAAACGGCACCTTGAAACGAACAAAGAAAAAATCATTTGATTGGTACAAACAAGTGATTGCTTCAAACGGTGAAGATTTATCGAATAACTAATTATAAGAAGCTGCAGTTGATCCCTTAGAGAAATCTAAGTAGATCGACTGCAGTTTTTTTAAAGTCTTTTTAAAAACTATTGAAACGAATGATTTGTATAAGTAGAAATGGCTGTTCAGAGATTATTGATAACCGACAATGAGAGTGCTGTAAAAGGCTTGCGTTGCAGCAATTACAAAAAAAGGCGACCTTAAGCATGACATGTTTTGTCCTTAAGGTCGCCTTTATTCATTTTTTAAAGAACTTTTTCAATCTCTGGAATCATTTTTTGAGGATTGGTTTGTGGAGCAAAACGCTCCACGACTTTACCTTGGCGGTCCACCAAGAATTTCGTGAAATTCCATTTAATGGCTTTGCCTAATGTACTCGGTGCTTCTGCTTCCAAATAGCGAAACAAGGGATCTGCGTCTTTGCCATTGATCACCGTTAACTTGTGCATCGGAAAATCAACACCATAAGTGGTTCGGCAAGCGGCTGCGGCTTCTTCGGCTGAGCCGACTTCTTGTTTGAACTGGTCAGAAGGAAACCCTAGAACGACCAACCCTTGGTCTTTATAGGTTTCATAAAGACTTTGTAATTCTTTGAACTGCGGGCTCAACCCGCACTTTGTAGCTGTATTGACGATCACCAGCGGTTGACCTTCGTAGTTTGCTAGCGAATAAGTTTCGCCGTTTTCTAATGTTGCTTGGTAGTCATAGATTGACATAGCAAACGCTCCTTTTAATGTAAATCATAGTCGATAGTTTCTGAGATAAGTATAGAGCAAAGTCTTCAAAAAAACCAAGCAAACTTCTTGGCGCATTTTATTTCTTATAAAAAACAAAAAATCCAGCGGCCGTTGGGACCACTGGACTCTTATTATGCTTCTGGTAAGACTTCTGGTTCTGCTTCTTGTGGATGAACGACAGATTTAGTTTTCCATACCCCAGAATGCCAGCGATAGATCATTAAGACGCTGCGCAATGCTTCGTCAATGGCATAAGCGATCCAAACGCCGATCAAGCCAAATTTAAAGACGATGGCCAGTGAGTAGGAAAACGGTAAGCTGATGACCCATAGAACAATTAGGCTGCAGATCAATGGGAACTTCACGTCACCACTTGCATTTAATGAACCAACTAGGATCATATTGACTGCACGCGCTGTTTCTAAGACGATCTCTACTAAAAAGACACCTTTAGCAATCTCGATTACTTCGGTATTGGAAGTAAAGATCCCCATGATCGGTTCAATAAATAGATAGGTCAATAAGCAGATCGTTACCGAGGCGATGATCCCGATCACCATCGTGCGCATGCCTCGCTGATGCGCGCGATCGAATTCACCCGCACCGACATTGCGTCCAATCATGATTTGATTCCCTTGACTCAATGCGGAGGCGATCAAATAAACAAATTGGGTGATAGCTGTTACGTAAGATTTTGCAATCAAGACACTTGCGCCAAGTTGAGCCACGATCATCGTCACCACGACTTGCGCTCCTTGATAGGAAAGAGACTCGCCAGAAGAAGGCAATCCGTAAGTCAAAATGTTTTTCATCACGCCCCAAGAGACATTCGAGAAACGGGCAGATAAAACAGAAAAATTCACATGTTTCTTCAGCAACATGGCGGCAATTAGTAAACCGATCGAATTACCAAAGACGCTAGAAAATGCCAATCCAGTCACACCGAAATTCGGTAAACCAAAGGGGCTGTATAAGACAAAGTAATTGCCAATGACGGCTAGGATACTAGCAAACATCGGTACCAATAACGCAGGTTTTGTGAAACTGTGGCTACGCATGACAGCAATTATGACCGCCGTGATCGATGAAAGGAACAGACTTCCGCCATACACTTGTAAGTATCCATGACCTAAAGCAACTAATTCAGCATCTAAGCCCATGAATCGCAAAAGGTAGGTTGAGCCGAAAAGGAACATCAAGCTGATCAAAATCCCGATGAACAATGACCCAAAAAGAGCGGTATTGATGACTTTCGGTATCTGGTCGCGTTTTTTCGCACCAATCAATTGTGCGATAATGATCTGAGTACCCACGGTGATGAAACCGTAAATAAAGACCGTTAAATTCAATAGTTGATTGGCAGCACTGACGGCCGCTACTGCTGGCTCGGAATAATGAGAAATCATCCAAACGTTGACATTCCCAATAACGACCCGCAAAAATAGCTCAACAAAAATCGGCCAACTGAGAAAAATCAGTTCACGGTCTGATTTTCCTAAAAGTTTTTTCTTATTCAATTGTAAGGACTCCTTATTTTCTATATAATAGACGTATCGTGAAAATTTTACAAAAATTGAAAAGAAAGTCAATGTAATTTTCAAAAGTAAAAGCAGGAATATCTTATTATTTTTTGTAAGCAGATGAGTTGAAAGAATTTGCTTTTGAAAGTAAAGTATGGGTAGTCCAAATTGGAGGGAAATATATGTATGATGTAATTATCATCGGCGCAGGCCCTGCGGGGATGACAGCAGCGCTTTATGCGTCAAGATCGAATTTATCAGTACTAATGATTGAACGAGGAGCACCTGGCGGACAAATGAACAATACGGCTGAGGTTGAAAACTATCCTGGCTTCGAATCAATCTTAGGCCCTGAATTAGCATTTAAAATATATGAAGGTGCCATTAAATTTGGTGTTGAAAATGCCTATGGGATCGTTCAAAGTATCACGGATCAAGGTGAGTTCAAAGAAGTTGCCACCGAAGACAAAACCTATCAAGGGAAAACAGTCATCATTGCCACAGGATGTGTACATAGAAAGTTAGGCGTCAAAGGCGAAGAAGAATTCGCAGGACGCGGTGTTTCATACTGTGCGGTTTGTGACGGTGCCTTTTTCCGTAACAAACGCTTGATCGTTGTTGGTGGAGGCGACTCAGCAGTCGAAGAAGCGATCTACTTAACGCAATTTGCTTCTGAAGTAACGATCGTTCACCGTCGTGACGAATTACGAGCACAAAAAATCATCCAAGACCGCGCATTTGCCAACGAGAAAATCTCTTTTATTTGGGATTCTGTTGTGGAAGAAATCAAAGGCAATGAGATGGTCGTAACTGGCGTGCAAATCAGAAACGTAAAAACGGATGAAGTGACAGAAGAAGCTGCTGGCGGTGTCTTTATCTATGTTGGTTTAGATCCGTTGACAGAACCATTCAAAGCCAGCGGTATCACGAATGATGCTGGCTGGATCTTAACAAATGATCAGATGGAAACTTCAATTCCTGGTGTTTACGCGGTTGGCGATGTTCGTGAAAAAGGCTTGCGTCAAATCACGACGGCAGTCGGCGATGGCAGTATTGCTGGTCAACAAGTGTTTGATTTTATTGAAACACAAAAGGATGCTCAATTAACAAAATAATCTAATGGAATTAGCTGTTATTTTTAAAGTGTCGATCACTTTTGATAGCAGCTTTTTTTATTTTTCGTTTGGTTATTCTTTGAGAAATCTGTAAGTAGTGTTATACTAATTTTAGAGCATTTTAACGGAAAAAGGAGAGGTTATTTTATGGCATGGGAACAAACATTTAATCAATGGAAAAACAGTGAACACTTAGATCCACAATTAAAAGAACAATTGACCGCATTAGAAGCAGATCCTGCGATGTTAGAAGACGCTTTTTATATGCCTTTGGAATTTGGGACTGCTGGCATGCGAGGGATTTTAGGACCTGGTATCAATCGGATGAACATTTATACGATTCGTCAAGCAACCGAAGGCTTGGCTCGCTTTATGGATACACAAGATCCCGAAACAAGACGTCGTGGCGTAGCGATTGCCTATGATTCCCGTCATTTTTCACCTGAGTTCGCGATGGAAGCAGCAAAAACATTGGCAAAACATGATATTCCAGCCTTCGTCTTTGAAAGCTTACGTCCGACGCCAGAATTATCTTTTGCTGTGCGTTACTTAAAAACCTTTACTGGAATCATGATCACTGCTTCTCACAATCCAGCCGAATATAATGGTTACAAAGTATATGGGGAAGATGGTGGGCAAATGCCACCAGCAGATGCGGATGCATTGACAAAATTTGTTCGGGAAATTGAAAATCCGTTGGAGATCCCTGTATTAAGTGAAGAAGAAGCCAAAAACAGCGGCTTGATCTCTATTATTGGCGAAGAAATCGATACTGCCTATCTGAAAGAAATCAAAGAAGTCACGATCGATCAAGAATTGATCGATACGGTGGGCAAAGATTTGAAACTTGTCTATACACCACTTCACGGAACAGGGCGGATGCTTGGCGAGAAAGCGTTGAAACAAGCTGGTTTCCAACAATTCATTATTGAACCCTCTCAAGCGGTTGCTGATCCAAACTTCAGTACAGTAAAATCACCGAATCCAGAAGAGCACTCTGCCTTTGAATATGCGATTGCTTTAGGAGAAAAAGAAGGTGCTGATCTATTGATCGCAACAGATCCAGATGCCGATCGCTTAGGGGCTGCAGTAAGAATGCCAGATGGCAACTACCAAGTCTTGACAGGTAACCAGTTAGGTGCATTGATGATCCGTTACATTTTAGAAGCCCATAAAACAGCTGGAACATTGCCAGAAAATGCAGCAGTCTTAAAATCGATCGTTTCTAGTGAATTGCCAACAGCGATCGCTAAATCCTACGATGTTGATATGATCAATGTTTTAACTGGCTTTAAATTTATTGCCGAAAAAATCCAACAATTTGAAACAGACCATTCTCAAACTTTCATGTTTGGCTTTGAAGAAAGCTATGGCTACTTAGTTAAACCATTCGTACGGGACAAGGACGCGATCCAAGCGCTCGTTTTATTAGCAGAAGTGGCTGCTTTTTACAAACAATCAGACAAAACATTGTATGATGGTCTGCAAGATATTTTTGAAGAGTACGGCTACTATGCAGAAAAAACGATTTCTGTAACGATGAGCGGCATGGAAGGGGCAACTAAGATTGCTGCCTTAATGAAGACTTTCCGTGAAAAAGCACCTTCCGTCTTCGCAGGAACCCCTGTCGTGCAAACAGAAGACTTTAAATTGTTGACTCGTGTGGGCTTAGATGGTCACCAACAAAAAATGACCACACCGCCTTCTGATGTTTTGAAATACACCTTGGAAGATGAAAGCTGGATTGCTGTTCGTCCTTCTGGGACCGAACCTAAAATCAAGTTTTATATTGGTGTAAAAGGCGAAACGGCAGAAGCAGCAGAACAAAAAATTGCTGATCTGCAAGCAGCGATCGAAGAAATCACAGGTGAATAAAGTCATCTGATGTCTTCATAATCAAAAAAATTGCAACTGACTGAATGATCCGAGTGGTAGAAAAAGAAGCGTTCGCTTCCCTCAGCAAACAGGTGTTGAGGGACCGAAGCTTCTAAAGGGAATTTTCTGACGCTTGGATCTATTCTTGTCTTTTAGCTCGTTTCTTCTCCTTGATCGTCGATCATTGATTGACAAGCTGTCTATCAAGGGCTAAAATGCAAAAGGAAATAAGAGAGGATGTGGCGCGATGACTACGCCGAAACTAGAAGAAATTCAGCAAGTAACACAGATTTTTAAAATGCTTAGTGATCCCACTAGACTAAAAATTTTGTTGTCTCTTCAAGAAGGAGAGCGCAATGTCACTTCGATTGCAGAACAAGTACATATGGAACAATCAGCAGTTTCTCATCAGCTGAAACTTTTGAAAGATAATCGGATCGTAAAGTCGGAAAGACAAGGAAAAACCATCCTTTATAGTCTTGATGACAAACATGTTGTGGATATTTTGCAAAAAACATTCGAACATATCCATCACCGTTAAAACTAGGGCGAGAATTTCTCAAAAGTCCTAGTTTTTTCTTATTGTTTTTGGTATGCTAGTGGAAATATTAAAATTAGATGAACGGTTTTTAATAACGTTTTCAGTTAGGGGGCATTATGGGTAAGCAATTGAACATTGGATTATTAGGAATGGGTGTTGTCGGCAGCGGGGTATGCCAAGTGTTGGCAGAGCAAAAAGAAGCCATTCTGGCACGCACAGGAGTCAGTGTGCAAATCACGAAAGCATTAGCTTCGCCTTATGAGGATAAGTCTGCGTTAGCGGCTAAGTACGGGTTTGCGTTGACGAATGAGGCAAATGAGTTGTTTGAAGATGAGACCATCGACGTAATTGTGGAATTGATCGGGAAGATCGATCCGGCAAAAGCGTTTATTTCAGCTGCTTTAGAAAATAAGAAGCACGTTGTGACGGCAAATAAAGACTTGATTGCCACCCATGGACCTGAACTGCTGGCAATCGCTGAAAAAGCCGGGGTGTCTCTTTATTATGAAGCCAGCGTGGGTGGTGGCATTCCGATCTTGCGTACATTGAGCACCCACTATCTGCCTGATACCATCACAGGGATTTTTGGTATCGTCAATGGGACGACCAATTATATGCTGACAAAAATGACGGAAGATGGCATGACCTATGAAGATGCTTTGTCACAAGCCCAAGCAAAAGGTTTTGCCGAATCAGATCCTACTAATGATGTTGACGGTATCGATGCGGCCTATAAAATGGTGATCCTGACCAAATTTGCTTTTGGGAAAACGATCCATGTTGCTGATGTGGCAACAAAAGGCATCCGCGGCTTAGCTGTGGCAGATATTAAGCAGGCACAAGCCTTTGGTTATGAAGTGAAGTTGATCGGTGCAGCACAAAAGACAGTTGACGGTTCCCTTACTGTGTCAGTTGGACCTGTATTAGTGCCGAAAAACCATGCGTTAGCGACGATCCAAAACGAGTTTAATGGCATTTTTATCGAGAGTGAAGGCATAGATCAATCAATGGTTTATGGACCAGGAGCAGGATCACGACCGACGGCCACCAGCGTGGTAGCGGATTTGACCGTTTTAGCAAAAAATAAAAGCTTTGGGATCGTTGAACCTTTTCTAACTTTTGAAAAAGAAACAGCATTAGCATCTGTAGAAGAAGTTCCTAGCCGGCATTATGTGTCTTTTTCAAGTCAAGAGATCAAAGGGAACGCTCTTCCAGAATGGTTTGCGTTTGAGCAAACGGTGTTCAACGAAGCAGACCAACGAATAGCTGGAATCACCAATCCAATGAGCGAAAAAGAGCTAACAGAAAAACTCGCAACTTATACCGATGCACAAGACATACAAATAATGAAAGTGATGGAGGAATAAACATGTATCAAGGATTATTGCATCAATACAAGGAATATCTGCCAGTCAACGAAAATACACCAGCATTGTCGCTGGCTGAAGGCAACACGCCGTTGATTCCCTTACCAAGCCTTTCCAAGGAATTAGGGATTCAATTGTATGGAAAATACGAAGGGCTGAATCCGACAGGCTCTTTTAAAGACCGAGGGATGGTCATGGCGGTGGCAAAAGCGGTGGAAGAAGGTGCCAAAGCAATCGTCTGTGCATCGACAGGAAATACCAGTGCGGCAGCAGCAGCTTATGCGACCAGAGCGGGGATCAAAGCCTATGTTGTTATTCCAGATGGCAAGATCGCTATGGGAAAATTGGCGCAAGCAATCGTTTATGGAGCCGACATCATTTCGATCCCAGGAAACTTTGATGAAGCGTTAAAAGCAGTACGAGATATTGCAGAAACCGAAGCCGTGGCGCTAGTAAACTCAGTCAATCCTTATCGTTTAGAAGGACAAAAAACAGCGGCCTTTGAAGTATGCGAACAATTAGGACAAGCACCGGATGTTCTTGCGATTCCTGTCGGTAATGCAGGGAATATCTCGGCATATTGGAAAGGGTTCAAAGAATGGCATGAGAAAAAAGGCACCGCGTTGCCAAGAATGCATGGGTTTGAAGCTGAAGGTGCTGCTGCGATCGTCCGTGGTGAAGTCATCGAACAACCAGAAACGATCGCTACAGCGATTCGGATCGGCAATCCAGCCAGCTGGCAGTTGGCAGAAGCCGCTCGTGATGAATCAAATGGACACATCGATGCAGTAACCGATGAGGAAATTTTGAATGCTTACCGTAAAATTGCTGCGCAAGATGGTGTGTTTATTGAACCAGGCTCAGCTGCCTCGCTGGCTGGTGTCATCCAGCACGTGAAAGCAGGTAAAATCAAACCAGGTGAGACTGTCGTTGCCGTCTTTACTGGAAATGGTCTGAAGGATCCTGATACAGCTATCAAAGCGACAGAAGTAACCATCAATAAGATGAGTGATTTAGAAGAAATGCGTCAGCATCTTCGTGAAGGAGTTGCCAATCTATGAAGATCCGCGTTCCTGCAACCAGTGCGAACTTAGGGCCTGGTTTTGATTCCTGCGGGATTGCCCTGTCAAAGTATTTGTTCATTGAAGTTTTAAAAGAAAACGATACGTGGGAAATCATCCATGAGCTAGGTTCAGAGATCCCAACGGATGAAACCAACTTGCTTTTGCGTGTGGCATTGAAATTAGCACCAAACATGAAGCCTTTGAAAATCCGAATGAGTTCGGACATTCCTTTGGCACGAGGCTTAGGCAGCAGTTCCTCGGTGATCGTCGCCGGGATTGAACTAGCCAACCGCATGGCCCACATGAATCTGAGTGCAGCACAAAAGCTTGAGATCGCAACTGCCATCGAAGGGCATCCTGACAACGTTGGACCAGCGATTTATGGAGATTTTGCGGTTGCTGCTTACGACCATCAGCACAAGCATACGTATTTAGTCAAGCATCATTTTCCGGAGTGCGAGATCATTGCCTATATTCCTCATGAAGAACTGTTGACTGAAGCAAGTCGTCAAGTCTTGCCGCAGACCCTTTCGCACGAGCAAGCTGTCGAAGCCAGTGCGATCGCCAACGTGATGATCGCAGCGGTCATCAATGGCAATCTGCCTCTTGCAGGAAAATTGATGCAGCAGGATCGTTTTCATGAAGCCTATCGGGAAAAGCTTGTGCCGCACTTGTCGACCATTCGCCAAATCTGCGAAGAAGAAGGCGGCTATGGCTGTTTCTTAAGCGGCGCAGGTCCTACGGTCTTAGCGATCGTCCCAGAGGAACGGGCAGAACGAATCTCAAAACTTTTGCATGCCTTGGAGAGCAATGCGTATATCGAACAATTACAAATCGATCGTGAAGGGCTGCAAGTGTTCTAAAAGAGAATAATAAATGAGACACAGACCAAAAACGGTGAGCAGAAGATTTTCTGCTCACCATTTTTCATTGCTTCATCGAGGTTAGTCTTTCGTTTCTGACGTGTAATAGCTATGATCTTCTAAGTTTAATGCATTTAAAATCATAGAGGCGGTTTCTTCGATGGAAAGAGAAGCGACATTGATCACGACACAGCCTAGTTTTTCATACAGATCATTGGCAAACGTCAGCTCCGCTTTGATTTTTTCTATATCGGAATACGCAGAATCTGGGTTCAAGCCGTAGGAGCGCATCCGTTCTTTGCGAATACTGTTTAACACATTCGGATCGTTTGTTAGCCCGACGATTTTTTTCGGATCGATTTCCCAGAGCTGTTTTGGTATGTGGGCTTGCGGTACTAAAGGCAGGTTAGCAACTTTTAAATTTTTGTTTGCTAGAAATAGACTCAAAGGCGTTTTTGACGTCCGAGAAACCCCTAGTAATACGACATCTGCTTCCAAGAAGCCACGAGGGTCTTTCCCATCATCGTACATAACCGCAAATTCCATGGCTTTGATGCGCTTGAAATAATTTTCGTTTAAGTAGTGCAAAGCCCCTGGCTCTCGTGAAGGTGCTACGCCAGTTCGTCGTTCTACTTCACTTACTGGAGGGGTCAATACGTCGAAATGGTAAAGGTCAGCTTCTTCACAAAAATGATTCGTCAAATCCACAAGTTCTTCTTTGATCAAGGTATGAAGAATAATGGCGTTGTGTTTTTTTGCATCAGACAAAGCTTTGATCAAATGCTCTTTTGTGTGGATAAACGTGCGTCTAAAAAGGTTAAATTCGACGCTGGGGTATTGGGCCATTGTTGCTTGTGCAAGCTTCGATGCCGTTTCGCCGGCAGAGTCCGACAACACGAACATCGTCACTGCGGCACTGGTTTGCAATTTTTCTTGCAAGTCTGGTTGTTCAGGTTCAGTTGGCTTCATAAGAAAAATCCTCTCTTGCTTTTTTATTGATTTCATTATACCATACTTAAGATCGATAGAATCGGAATGATTTTGATTTATCAGGAGGGCCTACGATGAAAAATCAAACACTTATTGAGCATGCCATGACTACATTGAAAGAAAATGGCTTTAAATACACCAAAAAAAGAGAAGCGATCATCACCTATTTAGTGAAACGCAATCGCTATTTGCCAGCCAAGGAAATTCATGAATACATGTCAGAAAAGTATCCTGGCTTGAGCTATGATACGATCTACCGTAATCTGCATGATTTTTCTGAGATCGGTATTTTAGAAGAAACAGAGCTGAACGGGGAGATGAAGTTTCGCTATAACTGCTGTGCAGAATTAGAGGACCATCATCACCATCACTTTATTTGCACGGTTTGTGGTAAAACAAAAGAACTGCATATTTGCCCGATGGACTTCTTCCAAGAACAGCTTCCTGGCTGCTTGATCGAGGGACATCGCTTCGAGATTTTGGGCCGTTGTGAAGAATGTCAATGAAAACCCAAACAAACTTGATGGGATCGAAGACTTTTTTAACAGAATGCCTTGACACTTTTTCAGGGGTTAGCTATAATTTTTAAAGGACAGTCGTGTTTTTTGGGATTTTATTTCAATAACAACTACGGTTACTTTTTAAGCTCGGAGGGAGGGAATTTACATGTCAAAAACAGTCGTTCGCAAAAACGAATCACTTGACGATGCTCTTCGTCGCTTCAAACGTTCCGTGTCAAAAGCGGGTACTTTACAGGAATCTCGTAAACGTGAATTTTACGAAAAACCTAGCGTAAAGCGTAAGAAAAAATCTGAAGCAGCTAGAAAACGCAAAAAATTCTAATTTTCTACTGTTTTGAGAATTGGAGCTGGTAGTGTGACACTACTAAGTACACTGAATGATGACATGAAGACAGCGATGAAAGCCAAAGACAAGGAAACCTTGCAGGTGATCCGCATGTTGAAAGCATCAATTCAAAATGAGCAGATCAAAAAAGGTTCTGACTTGAATGAAGAAGAAGAGTTGACCGTTTTGTCTCGTGAGATGAAACAGCGTCGTGATTCTTTAAATGAGTTTGAGAAAGCTGACCGAAATGATCTAGCAGAGAAAGTCAAAGTTGAAATTGCAGTTGTTGAAAAATATTTGCCAGCACAACTCGATGAAGCGGAAATCCGCCAAATCGTCGCTGGAGCGATTGAAAAGACTGGTGCTTCTTCTTCCAAAGAATTTGGAAAAGTGATGGGTGCTGTAATGCCACAAGTTAAAGGCAAAGCAGACGGTAATCAAGTCAATGCGATCGTTAAAGAATTATTGGATCAAATGTAAGCTCACGCCGCAAGTATGGATGACATGCTTGTGGCTTTTTTTTCTGATTTCGAAAACTTAAAAAAAGCATAAGGACAAGGGGAAACGACTGTTGTGCTTGATAAGTAATTTTTCTTTTTTCCATCTTATGTTATTATTAATAAGAACGCCAAAAAAGGAGCTGTAACATATTTGACAGACAAAACAATAACGATCGAGATAACACTTAGTGAAAACGATGACGTTCGTTTATTATTAGGTGCCCACGATAAGAACATCAAAATTATTGAAGACTCCACAGGAACGGTCATTCACACTCGTGGTGAGCTGATCCAAATCGTAGGAGAAACTGAAGCCGCTGAAAAGGCACAATCCGTGATTCGGGCTTTGCAAGAGTTGATCAAACGAGGCATCAATATCAGTACCCCTGATGTGATCACTGCGTTGAATATGGTGAATAAGGGCAGTCTTGATTATTTCAAAGATATGTATGAAGAAGAGATCATCAAAGACCGTAACGGCAAACCGATCCGAGCGAAAAATGCTGGGCAAAAAAAATATATCGAAGCCGTCCGTAAACATGATGTAGTGTTTGGTGTCGGCCCCGCTGGAACCGGAAAGACCTTCTTAGCAGTCGTAATGGCAATTGCAGCTCTAAAGAAAGGCCAAGTGCAAAAAATCATTTTGACACGTCCCGCCGTTGAAGCAGGAGAAAATCTTGGTTTCCTACCAGGAGACTTGAAAGAAAAAGTTGATCCTTACTTACGCCCCGTTTATGATGCGTTGTATCAAATTTTTGGGATGGATCATACGAACCGTCTCATGGAACGAGGCGTCATTGAGATCGCACCATTGGCATATATGCGTGGACGTACGCTAGAAGATGCCTTTGTCATTTTAGATGAAGCGCAAAATACGACGATCGCTCAAATGAAAATGTTTTTGACCCGTTTAGGATTCAACTCTAAAATGATCGTCAATGGCGATACCAGCCAGATCGATTTGCCAAAAGGGACTTTAAGCGGCCTGATCCACGCCGAACGAACGTTACAAGAGATCCCTAAAATTGCTTTTGCTAATTTTGAAGCAGGAGATGTCGTGCGGCATCCAGTTGTTGCCGAGATCATTCGCGCATATGAAGAAGCAGATCTTAAAGACAAGCGCTGATCGTCTTTTAGGAGGAGAACTATGATCATTCAACCACTACGGAAATTTAGAGAAAGACTTGGGAAATTCTATCTACCAGTTTTGATGTTCCTTTTCTTTCTTTTTTCGATTGGTATCATGTACACCAGCGTCAAACAAAACAATGTCGATTATAGCGAAGGTCAAGTGGCGGAAGAAAATATCCGTGCCAATAAAACGATCGAAAATACCGCTGCGACGGAACAAAAACGTAAACTGGCTGCCGAAGCTGTACCACCAGAGTACACGTATCAGGATACACTGGCGCAAACGCAGCATGATCGTATCGATCATTTATTTGACTTAGTTGCTTCAGTCAAAAAATCAGTGGATGAAGCTCATGAAAAAAAAGTGGCTGAAGCCGATGAGGATGAAAATATCCCTAAACCTAGTACAGATGAATATATCGCAGCCTTAAAACAAGAATTTGAAAAAATGAGTGATGATGAACTAGATTTTTATCAGTCATTTACCAATAATTTTTTGACGACGATGTTCTCATTAAGGGATGATGAATTAAATACAGTTCGTACCTATGCGCTACAATTAATAGATGAACAAATGGCGAAACAGATCCGCCAAACGGAATTAAGTACGTTCCGTTCTGAGGCGGAAGATAAGATCCAGTTCTTAGATGTTAGCTCAGATATGGCTTCTGTCTTACGTTTCTTAGTCAATCAAGGAATCGTCGTGAACGATATCCCAAATGAAAAACGGACAGAAGAAGCACGGCAAACCGCCATGGATGCTGTTCCTCCAGTGATGATTTATCAAGGAGAGATCATTGTCCGTGAGGGCTCGCAGATCGATGCCAATGCCCTAGAGAAGCTGCAGCTTTTAGGAATGACTAATCAGACCTTTTCTGTTTTTCCATTGATCGCTTTAGTGTTAGCAACAGTCTTACAGATGCTGATGGTGTTTTATTACACGAAACAGACGAAAGACGTGGAAAAACGGATGAATGCGGTCACGTTTTATATTTTGGCAATGGCATTCAGTATTTTGATCATGAAGTTTTTCCAACTTTTCCAATCTGAATTAGTGACCTTTATCCCGCTGTTTTTCCCAGCTGCGTTTACACCGTTGATCCTGAGTATTTTCTCCAGCCGTCGTTTGGGGATTTTGTCTGCGATTTTCCAAGTAATCAGTGCACTCTTTATTTACTTTGATTCTAGCGGAACCAACTTGTTGACGACCGTCTTAGTCACCTATTTGTTCTCTGGCTTGATGGGAACGATGATCAAGCGCGCCCGCATCGCTAGTCAAGGGAAAACGGCAGTAGCGTGGGTGATCGTCTTTCCGCTCTTACTGAGTTTTGTGCTGGTGATTTTCCAAGGAATGGATTTTGCTCGCGGGAACACTTGGACCACGATCATTTGTGGTTTAGCAGGCTCTCTCTTAAGCTATTTGCTAACGATGGGACTACATCCTTACATCGAATTGTTGGTGACGGATGAGAGTATGATCGTGTTAAATGAATTGAGTAACCCGAATCATCCATTGTTAAAACAGTTGCTGGAAGAAGCGCCAGGAACGTATCATCACAGTATGATGGTTGCCAATCTTAGTGCCAATGCTGTTGCCGAAATCGGCGGGCAAAGCTTACTGACTCGTGTGGCTTGTTATTACCATGATATCGGCAAGGTCAAACATGCCAATTTCTTCGTAGAAAATTTACCTGCTGGTGCCGAAAACCCGCATAATTTCTTGTTGCCTGAAGACAGCAAACAAATCATCTTCGGTCACGTGATCGATGGGGCGGAAATTCTCGAAGAAGCCAAAATGCCGCGCATGGTGATCGACATTTGTCGTCAACACCATGGCACGACCTTGATGCGGTATTTCTACGTGAAAGCCAAAGAGCGTAATCCCGAGGTAACGGAAGAAGATTTCCGTTATCCTGGTCCAAAACCGCAAACACGAGAAGCTGGCGTTGTGAGTATCGCGGATAGTTGTGAAGCAGCTGTTCGAGCGATGGAAAATCCAACAAATCAAAAGATTCAAGAATTTGTTGCAAATCTCATCAATGATCGGATCTTAGACGGTCAACTGGATGAAACAGGCCTGACTTTGAAAGAAATCCGAATGATTGAAAAATCACTGGTCAACGGACTTTGCAGTACCTTCCATTCACGGATCAAATATCCAAAAATGAAGTCGGAAGCAGAGAAAATGAAAGAAGAACAAGAAAGAAGAGAGCGCTAATGGAGATTACTTTTTTAGATGAGACAAATTCAGTGGGGGAAACCAAGATCAAAGAGATCGAAGGACTGCTGCAATTTGCTGCAGGACATTTAGAACTTCCAGAGGATACAGAAATGTCCGTCACATTTATGGACAATGCGGCGATCCAAGAAATCAATCGGGAGTACCGCGGTAAAGATATGCCAACAGATGTCATTAGTTTTGCCTTTGAAGAAGAAACAGACGAAGAGCTGTCGATCATTTTTGACGAAGCCCTTGAAGAGCTGCCGCGTGATCTTGGAGATATTATGATCTCCATTGGACGAGCGAAAGAACAAGCTGCTGAATACGGGCACACCTATGATCGGGAGCTGGGTTTCTTGGCGTTACATGGTTTCTTGCATATCAATGGCTATGATCATATGACACCTGAAGATGAAAAGGAAATGTTTGGATTGCAAAAGGAAATACTGGATGCCTATGGACTCAAAAGATAAGAATATTGGGAAAAACAAACAATTTATTTCGTCGATCGAATTTGCTTTCACTGGTATAAAAACCGTCTTTAAAGAGGAACGCAATATGCGTAAACATGTTGCACTAGGAATCGTTGCGATCATTGCGGGCTTTATTTTCCGTTTGAGTCAAATGGAATGGCTCTGGTTGCTGCTAGCTGTTTTCTTAGTCTGGATCGTTGAGATCATCAACACCGTCTTTGAAAACGTCGTAGATATGTTTACAGATTTCCATTTCCATCCTATTGGAAAAAAAATCAAAGATATGGCTGCTGGTGCCGTGCTGATGACTGCAGTTTTTGCATTAGTCGTCGCAGCGATCATCTTCTTGCCAAAATTGCTGCAGCTCTTCTGATGCTCACCAAAACCACAAGATAAAGGGGAACAACAATGACAACACACAAATCAGGCTTCGTTGCGATCGTCGGGCGGCCAAATGTTGGGAAATCAACACTACTAAATCGAGTCGTAGGACAAAAAATCGCGATCATGAGTGACAAAGCGCAAACGACCCGTAACAAAATCCAAGGGGTCTACACGACGGATGACGCACAGCTGATCTTTATCGATACACCAGGGATCCACAAACCCAAACACCGTTTAGGCGATTTTATGGTTGAAACCGCCTATAGTGCTCTGCGAGAAGTTGACGTGACGCTATTTATGATCAGTGCGGACCAAAAGCGTGGCAAGGGCGATGATTTTATTATCGAACGATTGCGCCAAAGTCAGACACCGGTTTTCCTCGTGATCAATAAAATTGATAAAGTCCATCCAGATGCCTTATTGGCAATTATTGAAGACTACTCCTCACAAATGGACTTTGCTGAGATCGTACCGATTTCCGCAACAGAAGGCAATAATTTCGAAACGTTAATGAAGCTACTGATCGATGAAATGCCTGAAGGGCCTCAGTACTTCCCAGAGGATCAAATCACGGATCATCCAGAATACTTTATTGTTTCCGAATTGGTGCGGGAAAAAGTCTTGCTACTGACCAGAGATGAAGTACCTCACTCAGTAGCGGTCGTGGTTGACTCCATGAAACGAGACCACAATGACAAGGTGCATATTCAAGCGACGATCATTGTCGAACGTGACAGTCAAAAAGGCATTATCATCGGCAAAGGCGGAAAAATGCTGAAACAGATCGGTACGAAAGCTCGTTTAGACATTGAACACTTGTTAGATGACAAAGTCTTCTTGGAATTATGGGTAAAAGTTCAAAAAGATTGGCGCGACAAGCAAACATTCTTAACAGATTATGGCTATCGCAAAGATGAGTATTGATGACATGCAGATCAAACATGATCTGTTTTAATGAAGAAAAACTGATGCAGTTAGCGAACTGGATCAGTTTTTTTAAAGAAATGGGGTGCGACGATGAATCTTGTTGAAACAAAAGGAATCTTACTTTTTTCAAAAGACCATAAAGAAAAAGACAAGCTAGTCAAAATCTTTACGGAATCTGCTGGGAAGCAAATGTTTTATGTCAAGGGTGCCCATCGGAAAAACAACCCCTTGGCACCAGCGCTGCTCTCCTATACTGAAGCCACCTACATGGGAACCATCAAAACGGAAGGCTTGTCCTTTTTAAACAATGCCAAAGACATCCATCCTTTTCGTACGATCCAAAGTGATATTTTTATTGCTGGTTATGCAACCTACTTATTGAATTTGGCTGATTCTGCTATTGATGATCGAGTCTATGACCCACATCTATACCAATTTTTACATGAGGCTTTGCAATTAATGGATCAAGAAAACGACGCAGAGATCATCACTAATATTTTTGAGATCCAGATTTTGCACCGTTTCGGGATCACCCCGAATTGGACCCATTGTGCGATCTGCGGAAAAACCGACGGTCGGTTTGACTATTCCTCAAAATATAGCGGTATTTTATGTGAACAGCACTGGGGGATGGACGAACGTCGTTATCATGCTGATTCTCGGGCGATCCATTTTATTCGCTTATTTTCGCAAATATCCTACGAGCAGATTGCTTCAATCAAATTAAAGCCAGAAACGAAAGCCGCGATCCGGCGAGTGATTGATTTATTATATGATGAATATGTGGGCATTCATTTAAAAAGTAAGAAGTTTATCGATCAGATGGGGCAATGGCAAGACGTCTTAAAACCGAAAAATCAATGATAGAGTTGGCGAAACTTTAATGGAGTTAAGCCGACTCTTTTTTTGAATAATGCTGTAAAGTGACTTGCATCTTGAAACCCCACTGCGAAGGCAGCTTGTTGAATGGGCAGATCTGGCTGTGCCACCAAAAGCTCTTTGGCTCGGGTCATGCGGTAGTTCAATAAATATTGTGCAGTAGATTGCCCCAAAAAACGTTGGAACAAACGTGAGAGATACTGTGGTGACACATAGACGAGCCCTGCTAGTTCTTTGATCGTGATCGCCTGATCGTAATTCGTTTCGATTTCTTGTATAACGGGAACCAGATATTGTTGGAACAGCGGGTGTTTTTCTGTCGGATTCCCTGAGCGTTCTTGCATGATCGCCAATAAAAAGCGGTAACATTCGCTAGAAGCCCGTAGCGGGTCCCAACTGATTTGTTGGTCTTCTTTGATCCGTTGATTGATCCAGGTGACATAAGAAAAGGTTTCTGACTCTTCAGCTAGTATATAGGGCTGATTCGTGTACTGCTTTAACACCTCAGCTGCCAAAGGGCCTTGGAATGTGGCGAAGGATGTTTTCCAGTTAGTCAATGGATAATAGCGATGGGGCGTAAAAGGAAAAATCAAAATGCCTTCATTCGGACGTAAGATAAACGATTCCTGACCAAATGTGATTCGGCCTTCCCCTTGCTCGGTTTGCAGCCAATGGAAGTAGGGATAGCCATCAGGACGAGCGACGTCATCTTGCGCCCAATCGTTGCCGATGCTTTCCAGAGATAAAGGCAGCTGCTGATTGGTTTGATAAAAGTAGATAGGCATAGTGTACCTCCGTGTTTCGAAATGTTATAAAATAGTGTTTCATGTATTATACTACAACAGAATGAAAAGCCTTACAATAAGAGAGTAGAAATCATTTTATTTTAAAGGAGCGTTCACTTACATGACAAAATTTTTTGATAGAATTCTATTTGGCGGCGATTATAATCCAAATCAGTGGCCGAAAGAGATTTGGGAAGAAGACATTCGGATCTTTAAAAAAGCAAGTATCAATAGCGCGACCGTCAATGTTTTTTCATGGGCAAAGATCCAACCCTCTGAAAATTGTTATGATTTTGAGGAATTGGATCAAATCATCGAAAAATTAAGTACGGAAGGTTTCGACATCGTCTTAGCCACTTCCACAGCTGCTTTGCCAGCTTGGATGTTTAAGAAGTATCCAGAAGTCGCTCGCACCGATTATGATGGACGCCATCATAAGTTTGGGCAACGGCACAATGCCTGTCCCAACAGTTTGGTTTATCAAAAATACGCAGAACGCTTGGCAACGAAATTAGCCGAACGTTACGGCGAAAATCCACAAGTGACTTGTTGGCACATCAATAATGAATACGGCGGCGAATGTTATTGCGACAACTGTGAAAAAGCGTTTCGTGTCTGGTTAAAGGATAAATATCATACGATCGAAGCACTGAATAAAGCCTGGAATATGGAATTTTGGGGTCATACCGTGTATGAATGGAATGAAATCGTGCTGCCAAATGCGCTGTCAGAAGGAATCGGCTATGACAAGACGGCATTTGCAGGAATTTCTATTGACTACCGACGGTTCAACTCGGATAGTCTTTTAAAAAACTACATGATGGAGCGGGACGCTATTCGGAAAATCGATCCAACAACACCGATTACAACGAATTTGATGGGAACCTTTAAAGGACTGGATTATTTTAAGTGGGCAAAGGAAATGGACCTTGTTTCGTGGGATAATTATCCATCGTACAATACGCCATGGAGCTTAGTAGCCATGACCCATGATTTGATGCGCGGGTTAAAACAGCAACCCTTTATGCTGATGGAACAAACACCTTCCCAACAAAACTGGCAGCCTTATAATTCATTAAAAAAACCAGGACAGATGCGGGCGCAAAGCTACCAAACGATTGCTCATGGGGCAGATACGATCCAATACTTCCAATTGCGACGTTCCATTGGTGCTTGTGAGAAATTCCATGGTGCCGTCATCGAACATGTCGGTCATGAAGACACGCGGGTTTTCCGAGAAACAGCAGCTCTTGGGGCTGAATTAGCGCAGCTTTCAGACATCATTGGCACGCAAACCCAAGCACAGGTTGCTGTGATTTTCGATTGGGACAATTATTGGGCTTTAGAATATACGAGTGGTCCAACCGTTGACCTGAAATATGTGGAACAGATCCATCGCTACTATCGCTATTTTTACGAACAAAATATTGCGGTCGATTTGGTTCCCGTGGATGCTGACTTATCAAAATACAAGCTAGTCGCAGCTCCGGTTCTGTACATGATCAAAGAAGGGATGCAAGAGCGGCTAACTGATTTCGTTAAGCAAGGTGGTGCTTTACTTACGACTTATATGAGCGGCATCGTTGATCAATCAGACAATGTTCACTTAGGCGGTTATCCTGGCCCCTTGCGGGAGTTAGCTGGCATCTGGGTGGAAGAAATCGATGCATTAGCCCCAGAACAATCAAACGGGGTTTCGTTAGTCAATGAAGATCTTTCAGGAACAAGTAACTTAGTCAGCGATTTGATCCATTTAGAAAACGCCGAAGCGCTAGCGCATTACACGAGCAATTTCTATGCAGGAATGCCGGCAGTGACCAAAAATACATTTGGCTATGGAACCGTCTATTACTTTGGTGGACAGTTGGAAGATCAGCTGCAAGATCAGCTTTTCAAAACAATCGTCGAAGAGTCCGATATTACCCCAGTGATCGAGGAGGCAACAAAACTAGAAATTGCCTGTCGTGAAAATGCAGAGGCGAAATTTTTCGTCATCATCAATTTCCACGAAGAAGCACAACCGCTGCCAGAAATGTTTGTTGGAAAAACGGATCTTCTGACGGGCGAGGTTCTTTCTTCAGAAATGATGCTGACGCAATACACCACCTATATCGTCAAAGAGGGGCGTAACTGATGCGAACTTTTGCTATTGAAGATGACTTTTATTTAGACAACAAGCCTTTTAAAGTGATCTCTGGAGCGATCCATTATTTTCGTGTCGTTCCTGAATATTGGCAAGATCGCTTAGAGAAACTACGCTTGATGGGCTGTAATACCGTCGAAACCTATGTTCCTTGGAATCTTCATGAAGCACAGGAAGGTGTCTATCAATTTGATGGGATCCTTGATTTGCGGCGATTTATCCAAACGGCACAAGAAGTAGGGCTTTATGTCATTTTGCGACCAGCACCTTATATTTGTGCGGAGTGGGAATTTGGGGGACTGCCTTATTGGCTATTGCAAGACCCTATGATGAAGCTTCGGTTTGATTATCCCCCATTTATGGAAAAAATCACTCGTTATTTCGCCCATTTGTTTCCACAAGTGCGGGATCTGCAGATCACCCAAGGCGGTCCGATTATAATGATGCAAGTAGAAAATGAATACGGCAGCTACGCCAATGATAAAGAGTATTTGCGGAAAATGGTGGCTGCGATGCGGCAGCATGGTGTAGAAACGCCGTTAGTGACCTCTGACGGACCTTGGCACGATATGCTAGAAAACGGCAGTATCAAAGACTTGGCATTGCCTACGATCAACTGCGGCTCCAACATCAAGGAAAATTTTGAAAAACTTCGAAAATTTTACGGAGAAAAACGGCCACTGATGGTCATGGAATTTTGGATCGGCTGGTTTGATGCCTGGGGTGACGACCAGCACCATACGACCACAACACAAGATGCAGTAAAGGAATTGCAGGATTGTTTAACATTAGGTTCTGTCAATATCTATATGTTTCATGGCGGGACTAACTTTGGCTTTATGAACGGGTCAAACTATTACGAACGCTTAGCGCCGGATGTCACTAGCTATGATTACGATGCCTTGTTGACAGAATGGGGAGAACCTACTGCCAAATACCAAGCCTTCAAAAAAGTGATCGCTGACTATGCGGAAATTCCTGAGTTTCCCTTGAGTATGAAAATTGAGCGAAAAGCTTATGGAACATTCTCAGTGAAAGAACGAGTCTCCTTGTTTTCGACGATCGACACGATCAGTCAACCGATTATAAGTAATTACCCGTTATCGATGGAAGCCTGCAATCAAGCGACAGGTTATATCTATTATCGCTCACTGATTGGGCCTGCTCGGAAGATTGCCGACTACCGTCTGATCAATACGATGGATCGTGCCCATACGTTTATCAACCAGGAACTTTTGCGCATCGATTACGATCAAGAAATCGGTCAAACCTACAGTTTCGATTTATCAGAATCAGAAAACGAGTTGGGGATCTTGGTGGAGAATATGGGGCGGGTCAATTATTCTGTAAAAATGAACCATCAGCACAAAGGCATCAAAGACGGTGTGATCATCAATGGCGCCTTCCAAAGCAACTGGGAAATCTATCCCTTACCGATGGATAATTTGCATGCCATTGATTTCCAAGGAAAATGGCAAAAAGGACAACCAAGTTTCTCACGCTTTGAATGTGTTTTTGATGAATGTGCAGATACCTTTATCGAATTGCCAGGCTGGGGTAAAGGGTTTGTCCAAGTCAATGGTCATACGATCGGCCGTTTCTGGGAAAAAGGACCGCAGCAGCGCTTGTACGTCCCAGCACCGTTTTTAAAAATCGGAATAAATGAGATCATCGTTTTTGAAAGTGATGGGAAAATCGCTGATGAGATCGTCTTTCATGATCAGGCGGATTTAGGCCCAGAAGCATAAAAGTTCAAATTAATCATTGACAAACCCTAGCTTCAACTACTATCATAAGGGTAATCGAATCCGTGCTATGATCGGAAGAAAGAAAGAAGACCATTCCATGAAGCGAACTTGGGAGAGTGAAAGCCAAGTTGGAACCTTATTTCGCAGGCGTCCGTGAGCATGATCAATGAAGCTGCCGACTTGTCGGAAGTAGGGTGGAACCGCGAATTTATCGTCCCTATATCTATACACTTTGTATAGATATAGGGACTTTTTTATGTTTCACACCAAGAATAGCCAAAAACAAAGGAGGGTTTTTATGTTATTTGATATGACGATTCCAGCAAGTGCGTTTACCGAAAAAAAGCTCAAAGTATTAGCAAGTATTCCATTGCAAGTTCGCCTTTTAAAGGATGAACAGCTTTTACATGAATTTACAACGAGTCCAGACCAAATGCTTTACGACTTATCGGATGTTTTAGAAGCAGATGTCGTGGTCGAAGTGAAATTGATCCCTGGATCAGTTGTCGAATTTTATCCTGTCGTCAATGCGTTATAAGAAAGGAAGAAAAAGATGAGTAAACTAACTGTGCAAGAGATGATTTTGACCCTGCAAAAATTCTGGTCTGAAAACGGCTGTATGCTGATGCAGGCCTATGATACAGAAAAAGGGGCTGGAACCATGAGCCCATATACATTTTTACGTGCAATCGGTCCAGAACCATGGAATGCCGCTTACGTAGAACCTTCTCGCCGTCCAGCTGATGGCCGCTACGGGGAAAACCCAAATCGTTTGTATCAGCACCACCAGTTCCAAGTCGTGATGAAGCCTTCTCCTGAAAATATCCAAGAGCTTTATTTAGAAAGCCTGCGTCTTTTAGGGATCGATCCATTAGAACATGATATTCGTTTTGTCGAAGATAACTGGGAAAATCCCTCAATGGGTTGTGCAGGTCTTGGTTGGGAAGTTTGGTTAGACGGAATGGAGATCACTCAGTTTACTTACTTCCAACAAGTCGGCGGCTTAGCATGTAAGCCAGTGACATCAGAGATCACTTACGGCTTAGAACGTCTAGCATCTTATATTCAAGAAGTTGAAAGTGTCTACGATCTTGAATGGTCTGCAGGTGTCAAATATGGTGAGATTTTCCGCCAACCTGAGTATGAACATTCAAAATATTCCTTTGAAGTCAGTGACCAAGACTTGCTTTTAGGGAACTTCGATCGTTTTGAAAAAGAAGCAAAACGCTGTATCGATGAACGCTTAGTTCATCCAGCTTACGACTATATCTTAAAATGCAGCCATACCTTCAATTTGTTGGATGCACGTGGTGCAGTCTCCGTCACTGAACGTGCTGGGTACCTCGCACGTATCCGTAACATGGCACGTCAAGTAGCAAAACTATTTGTAGCAGAACGGGAAAACCTCGGTTATCCATTGCTTGATCCAGAAGTGGCGCAAAAACTGATTGAGGAGGGAAAATAAGATGGCACAAAACCTATTATTAGAAATCGGCTTAGAGGAATTACCTGCGCATGTCGTAACCCCAAGTATGAAACAATTACAAGAAAAAACGGCAGCTTTCTTAGATGCTCATGCGTTGCCTTATACAACGATCGAAGCCTATTCCACACCTCGCCGCTTGGCTGTCTATGTCACCGGTATTCCTGAAAAACAAGCGGATACGCAAGAAGAGGTCAAAGGACCAGCGAAAAAAATCGCATTAGATGATGCAGGCAATTGGTCGAAAGCAGCTCAAGGATTTGTTCGTGGACAAGGATTGACAACCGATGACATCACCTTCCGTGAATTAAAAGGTGTTGAGTATGTCTATGTAACGAAACATACCCAAGGTCAACCAACCGTTGAGGTATTGAAAGGATTGCAGGAAGTAATCACGAGTTTGACGTTCCCAGTAACGATGCACTGGGCAGACTACGATTTTGAATATATCCGACCAATTCATTGGATCGTAGCACTCTTTGGTGAGCAAGTCATTCCTTTCCAAATCCTTGATATTGTTACCGGTCGCGAGTCAAAAGGTCATCGTTTCTTAGGTGAGGCGGTCACGTTTGATCATGCGGACGACTATTTGGAAAAAATGAAGCATCAATTTGTCATCGCTGATCCAAGCGAACGTCAACAAATGATCACCGCACAAATCAATGCGATCGCTCAGGAAAACAACTGGCGGATCGATTTAGATGAAGACTTACTAGAAGAAGTGACAAATCTAGTTGAATACCCAACAGCCTTTGTAGGGGACTTTGAAGAAAAATATCTTTCTGTCCCTGAAGAAGTATTAGTTACTTCTATGAAAGAACATCAACGTTACTTTGATGTCCGCACCCTTGACGGAGAATTGCTGCCGCACTTCATCTCTGCCCGCAACGGAGATGCTGTGAAAATCGATAATGTCATCAAAGGAAACCAAAAAGTCCTGACCGCTCGTCTAGAAGATGCTGAGTTTTTCTACAATGAAGACAAAAAGCTGACCATTGACCATTGCGTGGAAAAACTTAAACAAGTCACCTTCCACGAAAAAATCGGCAGCTTATATGAAAAAATGCAACGTGTCGGACTAGCAGCGCAAATCATCGGGAAGACCGTTGGTTTAACACAAGAAGAACTGACCGACCTTCAACGGGCAGCTCAAATCTATAAATTTGATTTAGTGACCAATATGGTAGGCGAATTCCCTGAGTTGCAAGGGATCATGGGGGAAAAATATGCCCTGATCCAAGGAGAGAAACCAGCAGTTGCCCAAGCGATTCGTGAACACTACATGCCGATCTCAGCAGAAGGCGAGCTGCCACAATCAAAAATCGGGGCTGTTTTAGCGATTGCGGATAAATTAGACAGCTTACTTGCTTTCTTCGCTGTTGATATGGTTCCAAGCGGTTCAAACGATCCTTATGCTTTACGCCGTCAAACCTACGGGATTATCCGCATCTTAGCTGAAAAGCGCTGGTACTTCCCATTTGCTCAGTTGCAAGAAGAAATTCGTGAAGCCATTAATGCTCAACCAGAAGTTTTTGGGATTCAACTTGCCGCTGGTCAAGAACAAGTGACCGATTTTGTGAAAGGTCGTCTGCGTCAATTCTTACTCAGCAAAAATACGCGTCATGATGTCATCGAAGCTGTCTTAGGCGCACGTCAAGCAGACATCAGTACGTTGTTTGAAACGGCTCAAATGTTAAGAGAACATCTGCAAGACACCGACTTCAAACCTTCGATGGAAGCTTTGACACGGGTGATCAATTTAGCGAAAAAAGCCGAATTGGATCAAGCAGCAATTGATCCTGCCTTGTTTGAAAACGACTCTGAAACTGCCTTGTATGAAGCGGTCTTAACAGTAGAGGACAAGTTCCCACATCAAACGATGGAAGAAAACTACCAAAGCTTAGTGGCACTGCGCCCATTGATCGAAGCTTATTTTGATCAAACAATGGTCATGGTGGAAGATGAACAGATTCGCCGCAACCGTTTTGCCTTGTTGGATAAAATCGCGAAGATGAGTCTGGCAGTGGCTAGTTTAGATGCTTTGATTACGAAATAAAAGAAGCTTGCAGTTGCACGTTTCTAAATAAAAAAAGGGACTGTGACATAAGTCCATAGAAGAAAACCGCAAAAAATGACGAGAAAGCGTTCATTTCTTGCGGTTTTTTGGGTAAAATAAAAAGGAGCACCGGTTGCCGCCAATGCCCCATCATTTAATCCTGAAAGGACTAAACAAAATGTATACTAATTATAACATGAATCAACTCACTTTGGATCTATCTACTTCATTTTCTCCAAAAGAAAATCATGTCGCCGTTTTTATCCATGAACTGGTCGAAGCGCTTCAGATTAATGAACCCTATCTTTTTGGTCGACCAAGAGAATATGATTTAGGTGCCATGTTGAAGTTGGTTCTTTTTGCGTATACGCGAGAAACCTTTACAAGTCGCAAGATTGAACGCTTAGCTGAAGAAAACCTCTATGCTCGCTGGTTGAAGCAAGAACGGGTTCCAACTTATCGAACGATCGCCCGTTTTTGTGTATCTAACGATGTGCAGGAGTTGACCAATAAAGGCTTAGATCAGTTGACAGAGTATCTGCGTGCACGGAATCTGATTGATGATGCGTTGTTTATCGACGGTACAAAAATCTTGGCAGATGCGAATAAGTACAGCTTTGTCTGGAAGAAAAACACGATCCGATTCGATCAAATGAATCGCGAAAAACTGCTTACTATGATGACGGAACTAAGAGAAGCGTATGCCCTGAAACAGATTCCCGAAGGGACGTCCTTGACAGTAGACATGATAGATGAACTGTTAACACGGATGGAACTACGTCTGGAAGAACTAGAAAAAGAAGTTGAGGCAACGAAACGTCTTTCGCCAAATCCAGCGAAACAACAACGGCGAACGTTGAAAAGCCAAGTACGCAAATTAAATACAAAACGAGAAAAACTTCTGGAACATCAAACGCAGTTTTCTACTTATGGGACAAGAAACAGTTATTCAAAAACTGATCATGATGCGACATTCATGCGCGTAAAAGAAGACCCTATGAAAAATGGGCAACTTAAGCCTGCGTATAACCTGCAGATCGCTACTTGTAATCAATTTGTGCTCGGTTATGAGGTATTTCAAAACCCAACAGACACTAAGACACTGAAATCATTACTGGAAAAAATGAAGATCGCACAAAAGTCCCCTCATTATTTGGTCGCCGATGCAGGCTATGGTTCAGAAAGCAATTACCGCTATATAGAAGATGAACTTCCCCAGCATACTGCACTGATTCCTTATGGAACGATGTTTAAAGAACAAAGCAAGAAATGGCAGACAGATGACCGGAAAGTAATGAATTGGGATTATGAGCCTAAGGAGGACTTTTACATCGACCCCAAAGGGGTACGATTTAATTTTCATGCCTACCGTCAACGAACAGATGCGGATGGCTTTGTCCGAGATTTTAAAGAATACCAAGCAGAAAAAACGGATGTGAATCAAGTGCTCATTCCTGAAGCCTTGACCCCAAAGGGGAATCTAAGAAAAATCACTGTAAATCCATCTTGGGAGTACTATAAAGAAAAACAAAAAGAGCGTTTATCAACGCCTGAAATTCAAAAAATATATGGTCGGAGAAAGATCGACGTGGAAACAGTCTTCGGATTTATGAAGGCTTGTTTGGGTTTCACTCGATACACGGTTCGGGGCTTAGAAAAAGTCAGAAAACAGACGGGTTTACTCATTACGGCAATCAATATGATGAAATTGACAAAAATAGGTACTTGAACTACCCAAAATGAATAAAAAAACAAGGAGCACTCGAAAAATCACATGATTTTCGAGTGCTCCTTATATTTTGGAGAGCGTAACTAGTTAACTTATGTCACGCCCCCTTTTTTCTATGTTTCTCGATTTACTTGTGTTCAGTCCCAAGAAAACCGTCCTTTTCGTACAATGAAAGGACGGTTTTTGGTGTTAAATTTTATAGCCGATCCCCCAAACGGTTTTGATATAAGAGGACTTCTTGTGGGTATCGTGCATTTTTTCCCGAAGGTTTCGAACGTGGACCATGATGGTATTATTGGAAGACGTGTAATATTTTTCGCCCCAAACCTCTTGAAACATTTCCTCAGAGCTTACCACTTGGCCTTTTCGCTCCATCAATAATTTTAAAATGGAAAATTCGATGGGCGTCAGGGAAAGTTCTTCTTCTTGCAAGAAACATTTTCGCTTATTGACATCTAATTCCAACTCCCTCACGATCAATTTGTTTTGATCTGAGCCGTTGTATTGAGTCGAGCGGCGTATCTGAGCTTTCACCCGAGCGATCACTTCCAACGGACGAAAGGGCTTGGTGATGTAATCATCGGCACCAATTGTCAAACCAGTGATCTTATCGATTTCCTCAGATTTAGCTGTCAACATAATAATTGGGTAATGATGCTTTTTGCGGATGATTTTACACAGGTCAAAGCCTGTGATATCTGGCAGCATGACATCAAGAATCGCCAAAGAAAAGCTGTTTTGCTCGATCTGTACCTGAGCTTCATTCCCATCTGCACAAGTGATGACAGAAAAATTTTCGTTTCGTAAATAAAAGGCAATCAAATCTGAAATTTCTTTTTCATCTTCAACTAAAAGTATCTTTTCCACTCGTATTGACCTTCCTTTTCAGTTAACTGACTTTCTCGTTTTTTCATGTTGATTTGTCGCTAAAGGCAATGTGACGATCATTTGAATCTCATTGTTCTTGCTAGCAGCTCGGATCGTTCCCTGATGCGCCAAAATAATTTCTTTGGCGATCGCCAATCCGAGACCTGCTCCACCTGTCTTGGTTGAACGAGCTTGATCCAGACGATAAAATTTTTCAAATAATGCCTCCAATTGTTCTTGTTCGATCGGTTCACTTTGATTCGCTAGGATAAAAGTTGCTGCTTGTTCGTCTACGGTTAGCTGCATTGTGATCGTGGTTTGATCAGGCGCATAGGCAATGGCATTTTTTAACAGATTGTTTAACACTCGCGCCAACTGTTCACTATCGGCTTTTAATTTCAAGCTCTCTGGTCCAGAGTAGCAGATGGTTTGTTCTTTTTCTTTCAGCAGCGGATAGAATTCTTCTTGGATTTGCTTCAGTAAGAAGACGAAATCAAGTTCCCCTTGATACAATTGGATGTCTTGCAGATTAAAACGGGTGATGTCGAAAAATTCATTCATCAGCGTTTCCAAACGCTCAGACTTTTCTAAAGCAATCGTCAAGGATTGCGTCATTTGTTCATTGGTCAAGTTTTTCGTATCCAACAATAGGTTGAGATAGCCGATCACTGAAGCTAAGGGAGTCTTTAAGTCATGCGCCAAATAGGTGATCAAGTCCTTGGTGCGCTGTGTTTCTTCCTTTAAAAGAGCCTCATTGCGGTTCATCGTATCTTTTATTTTTAATAATTCATGATCGATCGCTAGGCTGCCCGTCGAACTTGCTTCCGATTGAGAAAAAAAGAGCTGAATTCCTTCGGCGATCCTTGCAATTTTTTTCCTTGAAACATAACGATAACTAAAATAGCAAATCAAGGTAACGGCAAAAACGAGAAAGAGGGAGAATGCCAAGAACAATTGTTTAACAGGGCGCCAGTCGACAAATGTACCAAGGATCATCCCGCCTTCGCCATCACTTGATTCCACAACCTCCTGTAAAACGAGGTTTGAAAAAAAATTATCCAGCACCATTTGAATGAGTCTCGTTTCCTTTAATAGCCATAAGGCTCCTACCAATAAGAAGAAGCCAACCAGAAAAAAGACAAATGAAGAATATTTACTACGCATGAAACAGTCCTTTCTAACTCGTTCTTGATTCTTTCTTGATTATAGCAAAGAGGAGTAGGAGCGAATAGCTAATTCTTCTTAAGAATTCTTCATATTAATAAAAAAAGAACGGAAAAATTCTATTTTCTTAAGAAATCTTCAGTAGATATTAAGAGAAACGTTCAAAACGGAAATTGATTCAATGGTTAAATAAAGGTGGTCATTCGATTAACCAATCAGGAAGGTGAGATGTTTGAGAAAGCATATGAACAAATCAAAAAAGAGTTTCATGATCATCAGTAGTTTACTGATCATCGGCAGTTTAGGCTGGACGAGTGCCTGGGGGATTGCTCGTCGTGAAGAACCTTCCATCACTCAAATAACTTTGCAAGATCTGCAACCGAGAGCAGATTTTTACTTAGTAGGAGTCGTTGAACCAGCAAGAACGGTTGAAGTCAAGGTGGATAGCTCAAGAGGATCAGTTGTTGAGAAAAAAGTAGAGGCAGGGGATCAAGTCAAAGCAGGGCAAGCTCTTTTTGTTTACTCTAATCCTGAGGGGGCTTTGGCCATTAAAGAAGCAGAACAGGCGACGGCAAATCGCTCGAGAGCTGTGGAACAAGCAAGACGGCAAACGAATCAAAAATGGGAACAATACAATAAGGTCACGAATCAGCTGGAGGAGACGAAACAAAAAATTGCCAGTGCGGAAGAAGAGGACAAAGAAGGGTTGGAAGATCGTAAAACCGATTTGGAAATGCAGCAAAGTCAATTACTGCTAGAAGCGCAAAACTTGGAAAGCAGCATTGGCGATGCCGAATTAGAGCTGGAACGGGCAGAATTAGAACTACGTTCAGTCAAAGAGCAGCATGGCTCGGACGTCGTGGAAGCCGAAATTGATGGAATCGTTAAAGACGTGGACGAACGACATATGAATCGAAGCGCAAGTGAAGCAACTCCAGAGAATCCTTTTATGACGATCGTTGATACCTGTCGGCTCTTTTTAAAAGGGACTGTGGATGAATTTCGCCGCAATCAACTTGAGCCTGGTCAAAAAGTTGAACTTAGAGACCGTAATGGCGGCAGTCAGCGATGGACTGGAAAGATCACCCGAGTTGGGGATATGAAAGAGCCTTCGGTAGTGGTTGAAGAACAAGGCGCAAACCCCAATTTGTCGCAATTTAGTTTTGAGGTCGTTTTAGATGAAAGTGAAGAGCCACCTAGTATTGGCATCCATTGTTTTGTAGAACGCATTGTGGAAGAGCAAACCGCGATCAAGCTGCCCAAATCGTTCGTGTTTTATGAAGAAGATAGGCCCTTCATCTACGTCGTTGAGGACCATAAAATCAGTAAACTATCCGTGGAAATCATGGAAGATGAAACGGATGAAGCCATGTATCTGTTAGAAAGTGAACTGGATATGCAAGTGGCGCTCGTCTTCCCAACAGTTCGGATCCAAGAAGGAATGGATGTGAGACCAAATGATCCAACTGATTGATGTCTGCAAAACGTTCCCACAGGGTACTAGTGAGATTCACGTTTTGAAAAAAATCAACTTAACAATCAATGCTGGCGAGTTTGTTTCCATCATGGGCCGATCGGGATCAGGCAAGTCGACCTTGATGAATATTATTGGCTGTTTAGACACGCCAACAACGGGCAGCTATCTACTTGATGGTAAAAATACCAGTCAAATGAGTGAAGATGAACTGTCCGAGATCCGCAATCAAAAAATCGGCTTCGTGTTTCAAAATTTTGAACTGTTGCCCAAACTATCCGTTTTACAAAATGCTGCCTTATCGCTCTTGTATGCTGGTGTCAATCAGGAAGAACGAACGACTCGAGCAATTCACGCTTTAGAAAGTGTCGGATTGAGGGATCGGATCGATTTTAGGATCAATCAGTTGTCAGGGGGGCAAAAACAACGAGTAGCGATTGCTCGGGCATTAGCAGGAGAAGCAAATGTGATCTTAGCGGATGAGCCGACGGGTTCTTTAGATACCGCTAATAGTCATGAGATCATGGCGCTATTTACTAAGCTGAATCATCTAGGAAAAACAGTGGTTTTGATTACCCACGAACAAGAAGTCGCGGACTATGCAAAGCGGCAAATCGTCATTAAAGATGGTGAAGTTGTTGAGGAGGGCACAAGATGACCGAAAATATTCGCTTAGCCATTCAAGCAATCTACCAGCATCGTTTGCGTTCCTTGTTGACGATGCTAGGAATCATTGTCGGGATTGCCTCCATCATTTCCATTGTGAGTATCATCAACGGAAATACTGAGAACATGAAAAAGCAGCTGATTGGTGGTGATACTAACTCGATGCGGATCGAATATGACGCCAGAAGTGCTTTTTTAGCGGGCGAAAGCGGCAGAAATGATCGTTTGCCTGATTACGCCCCGCAACTATCAGAAGGAGAGCTGCAAAAGTTGCTGACCATTGATCACGCCAAGAACGTTAGCTTTTTCTATGAAGCCAATCTGACAGTTTTCCAAAGAGACCAGCAAACCGATACGACAGTGCTAGGCATGGATGGCGGGTTCTTTGAAATTTTGCCCCATACGATCCTTGCTGGCAGAGCAATGACTGAAACCGAATTGCAGACACAAAAACAAGTTGCGGTGATTACGAAAGATTTGGCGGAAATTTTTTTTCCTATCGTGATCCTATCAATCAACTGATCGAAATCAATGGGACGCCCTTTCGCATCGTTGGCGTAGCTGTTTCTGACACGGAGCAACTGTCAGGGAAATATGTCTTCATCCCTCGAGGCAGCCAAAGTTTCGTCGAAGGAAAGCTCAACCAAAGGCCAACAGTGCTGTTTCAGGCAACGAATGCGGACGTCTTAGAATCAGCAGTCGTCCAAGCCAGCCATGAATTGACCAAGAGTATTCCGCCTTCAGATTTTGTTTTTTCCATCCGCAACTATGATGAAGTGCAGAAAATGACTGATGATATCAATCGATCGAATATGATTTTGCTGGGGGGAATTGCTAGCTTTTCCTTACTCGTCGGTGGGATCGGTGTAATGAATACGATGCTGGTCAGTGTGACAGAGCGTACCAGAGAGATCGGTTTGAAGAAAGCATTGGGTGCCAAACGTAAAGTGATTTTGCAGCAATTTTTGACAGAAGCAATCGTTTTATCGGTGATCGGGGGGCTGATTGGCATCATCGTCGGTCTGTTGATCAGTCTGATCGCTTTGCGTCTGTTAGAGTATCCGATGACGATCTCATTGTTATCCATTTTGATCAGTGTGTCATTTTCAATGCTGATCGGTACGATTTTTGGTTACTTGCCCGCTTATAAAGCGTCGAAATTAAAACCGATCGAAGCATTACGCTATGAATAAAAGGAAGGTGTTTTTTATGATAAAAAAACAAACAGCAATTATCTTGTTTGTGGCATTACTTAGTGGTTGCGGTGTTGCTGCGAATGACCCACAGACAAACAACGACAACGTACCCATCAACAACCAAATCAATACGCCGCAAGCGCAAACACAATCGAGTCAAAGTGGAGACGAGACGCAAAATAATCACGATCAAACCGATCAGACAAAAGCGCAACAAGTGACTCAGACAGATGCAGAGCGAGCGAATGAGGAATTGGCACAAGCAGATGAAACGGGCACACTCATTCTTATTGATGGTGATCGTTTTGAGATGGAGTTGACGAACATTTCTCAAGGAACAGGGGAAGACGGCGAAGTCTTTGATATGGCGATCGCATCTGAGGAAAGATTATCCTTTACGATTACTAGCGAGACTGAGATAAAAGTAATTCTATATGATGCACAATCGCATAATTCTCGAATCGTGGAGGGGTCACGTGCGGATCTGCAGCTTGAACGATCGGTAAGTCTGTATGGGCAGCGAGTAGGGGACACCTTTATTGCCGCGAAAGTCCTCGTCTTACAAATCAATTAATCGTTATGCTTAAAAGACAACGAAAACAATATTCGCCTGACAGATCACAAGATGATTTGTCAGGCGAGTGTTTATTTTCGGGTCAATTTTACCACTACTTCGCAGCGGGCGGTTTGTGGAAACATATCTACTGATTGCAGATATTCTACGTGAAACACTTTGGCTAATTGGACCAAGTCTCTTGCTAAAGTAGAAACATTACAAGATATATAGACCATCTTCTTCGGTGGTTGTTTCAGCAAAGCTTTCAATAATCGTTCATCCAAGCCTGTCCTTGGCGGATCAACAATGATGCTATCAGGTTTGAAGCCTTCATTGAACCATTTTGGTAAGAGCTCCTCAGCAGTCCCCGTTTCATAATGGGTATTTTGGGCACCAATGCGGCGTGCATTTTCTTGGGCATTTTCAATTGCTTGAGGAATAATGTCCATGCCGCGGACTTCTTTGGCATATGGAGCCACGCTCAACCCAATCGTTCCCACACCGCAATAGGCATCAACGACTGTTTCATTTTTGCTCAAGTCAAGGGCTTTTAACCCTTCTTGATACAAGATGCTGGTTTGCTGTGGATTCAGCTGGAAGAATGCGCGGGCGGACAAGTCGAAGGTCAGTTCATTCAACCGTTCTTCGATCGCTTCTTTGCCCCAAAGATGAATCGTTTCCTCTCCCATGACGACGGACGTTTTTTTGTTTTGCACATTTTGCATGATGGAAACGACTTGCGGCAAGCGCTGATTGATCTCGCGAATCAGCGCATTTTTTTGCGGCAGTTTGATAGAGTTGGTAATAAACACGACTTGAACTTCGCCAGTCGCGATCCCGATACGAACCATCAATGTCCGTAGAATCCCGCTGTTTTTGCGTTCATCGTAAATCGGGATCTGGTATTTATTCAACAATTGGACGATGCCGTTGATCACTTTTTGCGTATCTTGTTCTTGTACGAGGCAATCATCAATGGCGACTAAGCGATGAGACTCCATTTCGTATAAACCTGCTTCGATTCGTTTGGTTTGACTGTTGTAACGCAATTGAAATTGTGCTTTGTTGCGGTAATGCCAAGGAACATCCATGCCTAAAGTATCCCTTAGTTCAAACTGTTGGTAGCCTTTTGGCTTAAATTTTTCAAGTGCTTGTTTCAATAGGTCTTTTTTGAAGTCTAATTGTTTGTCGTAGACTAAGTGCTGCAATTGGCAGCCGCCGCACCGGTCGTAAAACTTGCAGGGTGGTTGGATACGATCGCTGCTTGGCTTGATGATTTTGGTCATCTTGGCTTCAGCAAAGCGGGGAGATGCTTTGGTGACTTCGGCAATGACCTGTTCCCCCGGCAGAACACGGGGAACAAAGATGATCAACTTTTTGTAATACCCAATGCCTTCTCCGTTGATCCCCAAGCGTTTGATCGTTAGTTGTAGTTTTTGTCCAAGCTGGACTTGTGTATTTGCCATGTGAACTCCTTAAATAAAATAGTCAGTTCATTTTACCACATTTTTTCAGCTTGATTAGAAGGAATTTCATCGTAGTTGTGGTAAAATAGAATGTACGTTCGCGAGGTGAAGAAGATGAATACAATTATTCGTATCAATAAAGGAAAAGGACCATTTTATGAAGTGGCGACATCAGAAGGTGAAACGCTGCGGGTCTCAGAAGACCTTTTGGTCCGTTTTCGGCTATTAAAAGGCAAGGAACTGAGTGAAGAAAAATTAAAAGAAATCAAAAAAAGTGCGGGGTTTGATTTAGGATTGCAGCAAGCCATGAACTATATCAGCTATCAGCTGCGTTCTGAAATGGAAGTCCGTACCTATTTGAAAGACAAAGAAATCGAAAAACAAGACCGAGACTTAGTCGTTGAACGTCTGAAAGAGCTGAATTTGATCGATGACAAAAACTACGGAGAGAGCTACATTCGCACCCAAGTCCGCATGAGTGATAAAGGACCCGTGGTCATCAGTCAGCAATTGAGAAAAAAAGGATTAAAAGATTCCGTGATTCAGGAAGTATTGCCTTTGTATACCGAGGAAATGCAGTTTGAAGCCGGGTATCATACGGCTGAAAAAGCGATGCGTCGCTTTCACAACAAAAGCCATAAAGAAATGATCCAAAAGATAAAAATGCATTTGATGCAAAAAGGTTTTCATCAAGGAGTCATTCAGATGATTTTGGATGAATTACCGATGGAAAAAGATGAGGACCAAGAAAATGAAGCGCTCCAAAGAGAAGGGGCACGACTTATGCGGCGGCATCAGCGGTTACCGTTGATGAAACGAAAAATGAAAATCAAGCAAGGCCTTTATCAAAAAGGGTTTGCCATCGATGATATACAACGATTCTTAGATGAGGAAGTAATGGATGAGTAAGCAGTGGGAAACTTGGGATGAAGAAAAAATCAAGACGTTCCAAGAAACATTTTTAACTTGGTATCATAAAGAAAAACGCAATCTCCCTTGGCGGGCGACCAACGATCCGTATGCAATCTGGATATCAGAGATCATGCTTCAACAAACACGAGTGGAGACAGTTATTGGCTATTTCTATCGTTTTATGGAACAATTCCCGACGATCCAAGACTTGGCGGCAGCCGAAGAACAAAAGCTTTTAAAGGTTTGGGAAGGTTTAGGTTATTACTCTCGTGCTCGTAATCTTAAGGCTGCCGCCCAGCAAATCGTTGCCGAATTCGACGGAGAAATGCCCCAATCAATTGAAGAGATTCGCTCATTAAAAGGAATTGGTCCCTACACAGCTGGAGCCATTGGCAGTATAGCTTTTGGCTTGCCAGAACCGGCAATCGATGGAAATGTGATGCGGGTCGTCAGTCGGTTATTTTGTATCGAAGCAGATATTGCGAAAGCCAGCAGCCGAAGACCATTCGACGAGGCGATGAGAACAATCATTTCCCCCGATGAACCTGGTGAGTTTAATCAAGCCTTGATGGATCTTGGCTCACGAATCTGTACACCCACCACACCGAAATGTGAAGAGTGTCCCATCAGTCAGTATTGTCTTGCTTATGCGCAGAATCGACAAACAGACTTTCCAGTGAAATCGAAAAAAGCAAAGCCAAAAGATGTCTATTACATCGCAGGCGCCATCGAAGATCAAGGCTCGTTTTTACTCGTGCAGCGACCTGAAACAGGCTTATTGGCTTCTATGTGGCATTTTCCTTTGGTAGAAGTGACGAAAGAACAGTACGAGGCTCTGCAGCGAACATGGGCAAAAGAGGAGCAGCTACAGTTGGATTTGATTGCCGAAGATGATGCGCTCGAGATTTTTCCTGATCTGCCTGTCGTTTGGCAAAAACGACATTTTGGCGAGATCACTCATATCTTTAGTCATTTGAAATGGCACGTCCTTTTATTTTACGGCAGAAAACGGGGAGAGCTCACGTTACAAGACAGCGAATGGGCAGCAAAAGATTCCTTTCAAAACTATGTTTTCCCAAAACCCCAGCAGAAATTGGTGGATCAATTAAAGAAATATCAGAAACTCGATAAAGATTTCTAGGCAAAGCTTTCTTTTATTGCTATAATATTAACGATGTCGGTGTAATGAACACCCAAACAAAACGCAAGTTTTCTTGCTGAGGGAAGGGTTGCTATGCGAGTTCCAAAAGAAGGAGAGTTTGTCAGCATTCAAAGCTACAAACATGACGGCAATTTGCATCGAACGTGGCGGGATACGATGGTCTTAAAGACCAGTGAATTCTCAGTGATAGGGGTCAACGATCATACATTAGTGACCGAATCAGATGGAAGACGCTGGGTTACCCGTGAACCAGCAATTGTATATTTTCATAAAAAATACTGGTTTAATGTTATTGCAATGATTCGAGAAAAGGGGGTTTCCTATTATTGTAATCTTGCTTCACCGTATTTACTTGATGAAGAGGCATTGAAATATATCGATTATGACCTTGATATCAAAGTATTTCCTGATGGCGAGAAACGTTTACTAGATGTGGATGAGTATGAATTGCACAGTAAGATTATGCAATATCCGCAAGACATTGATTTTATCTTGAAAGAAAATGTCAAAATTTTAGTAGATTGGATCAATAATGGCAAAGGACCCTTTTCGCAAGGGTATGTGGACATTTGGTATGATCGCTACAAGCAGTTGTCTCAAAAATAGTGAAATGGGTCGGATCGCTCATTTTTCCCGAGAAACTTCAACCATTTCGGTTGAAGTTTTTTTGTGCTGTGAGAGGGTTGCTTCTAGCAGTTGCCTTTAAGTTCTGTTTAAGCTGCTAGTCCCATGATAGAAAGACCAAGAAAAAAGTGGGGGAAGCAAATGAAGAAAAAAGGGAAGCTTGTTATCGGTACTACCATGATTCTACTTTTTGCGGCAGGTTTTGCTGTGTTGAGAAATGATCATTTTGTTCAAGAAGAGACCCAAGAAAGCACGGCTCAAACCGAGTCGGACGCTCAAGCAAAAGAGGTCGCACAAACGGCAAGCATGGTCCAAATTTACGTGGATCCCTCAGAATACGATGCAGCGATTGAAAGTGAGAACGATTATGTATCGATTTATCAGACAACAAGTCAAGAAACCGTCATCGGGAAGATCCACCGTGGAAGTTGGGCAACCGTACTTAGTCAAACAGAAGAGATGGTTGAAATCCAAACAGACGATGGAATAACGGGTTACATTGAAAAGCATTCTGCATCCATCCAAGAAGTTCCACTTTCGGAGACTTCAAAAAAATTGTCAGACTTTAAAGTCGTTCTTGATGCGGGGCACGGCGGCGAAGATTCTGGGGCACTGTCAACGGATCAAACGATCATGGAAAAAGATTTGACGTTAGCCACCGTCCAAACCATCGGCGAAGTACTGACCCAAGCGGGAATTCAAGTCAGTTATACACGCACCGAAGATCGCTATTTAGCGCTGTCTGAAATTACTGCAGCTTCACTCTCGCAGGAACCAGATCTATTTATCAGCATTCATTTCGACAATTCAGAGCTACCAAACAGCAATCAAGGACTGACAACTTACTATTACTATACTGGGGCAAAAGAGATGGCAGAAACGATCACTTCCAGTTTGAGTAGTTCAGTGGCATTGAGTTCCAACGGCACTCGTTTTGGTAACTATTATGTTTTACGAGAGCAATATATTCCAGCAGTTTTGTTGGAGTTAGGCTATTTGAACAGTGACACTGATCTGGCAATGATTACAAGTGAAGGCTATGATCAAAGGGTGGCGCAAGCGTTGCTGACAGCGATTGAAGAGATCGTTGAATTAGAGGAATAAAAAGTAGCGACCCCAAAACAGAGGAAGGATCTGTTTTGGGGTCGCTACTTTAAGTAATCACTGCTCGTTAAAAGGTTTTGCTCATTTTGATATGGGGCATATCCGCGTCTAAAAAGACATCGCCTTCAGGCTGATAGCCTAACTTCAAGTAAAATTCTTTGGCAGTTAACTGTGCCCCTAACGTGACTTTTTTGATTCCTTGTTTTTGAATGAAAGCTTCCGCTCCCTCGATCAACTGCCTGCCGTAGCCTGAACCTCGATGAGCAGCTGGCACCGCCATTCGCTGTAATTTCACCTCATGATCAGAGATCGGTAAAAAACGTAAGGTTGCGACTGCTTCATTGTCATCGTCATATAAGACGAAATGAACAGCCAATGCCTCATTTTCATCTACTTCTAATGCTAATGGAACCCCTTGCTCTTTTACAAACACTTGATTTCGTATTTTCAATGACGCCAAATAGATCTCACTTAGCGTATCTTTTGTTTGTGCGATATGCATAAAAAAACTCACCTCAGCTATGATTTCTCCGTTATTTTTATTAGTATACCACTTTTTTTACAAATTTCTTTTTTTTGCGGCTAAAGTCGCAAGCTTTTTTTTACAAAATCAACTATAATGTTATAAAAAAGGGAGGGAATCTTTTGTTCGACAAATTCAAACAATCAAAACTGTTCTTTTGGTCATTGGAAGCATTGGTTTTAGTGACACTCGTGTTTGTGTTAAGTAAAGTCAATTTTCTATTTGCACCGATCGGCACGTTTTTTTCTACTTTATTTGCACCAGTATTGATTGCTGGCTTTCTGTATTATCTGCTAAATCCAATCGTCCTATTTTTGATGAAAACGGCAAAAATAAAACGACTGTTTGCTGTCATATTGGTTCTATTGTTATTAGTAGCAGCAATCATCTTGATTTTCGTCAGCGTTATTCCTAATCTGGTGAGTCAGATTACTTCATTGGCGGAAAATATTCCAACATTTGCCAAAAATATGGAAAGCTGGATCTCAAGAATCGCAGATGATCCATTTTTCAAACAAATCGATATCGCGCAGCAGTTAGAAAACCTAAATCTTTCTTATGGTTCTTTGCTGCAGCAGTTTCTTAGTGGGTTATCCACTAGCTTAGGATCGATCGTCAGTACGATTGCTTCCGCGACGATGATCATCGTTACAGTCCCATTCATCCTTTTCTACATGTTGAAAGATGGAGAAAAGCTAGTTCCTAATCTGAAAACAGTCTTTCCAGAAAGAAGACGAGAGCAAATTGTTGGATTGCTAGGTGACTTAAACAAGACATTATCCAATTACATCAGTGGGCAAGCGATCGAATGTATTTTTGTCGCTACCTTCACGTTTATTGGGTACTGGATGATCGGCGTGAACTATGCTTTTCTTTTTGGGGTGATCGCAGGGGTCACAAACTTGATTCCTTATTTAGGTCCGTATCTTGGCTTGATTCCAGCAGTCTTAGTGACGGTGTTTGATGAACCGTTCCGCGCATTGCTGTGCTGTGTCGTGGTACTAGTCGTCCAACAATTAGATGGAAATGTTATCTACCCGAATGTGATCGGAAAATCATTAGCGATCCATCCATTAACGATCATCTTGGTTTTATTGGTCGCTGGAAATCTGGCAGGTTTGCTGGGAATTTTCTTAGGAGTACCGTTTTACGCAATTTGTCGGACGATCGTGGTCTTTATTGTTCGTCTGATCAAAGATGACAAAATCAAGAAAAATCAAGAACGGTTGATCGAGTAATCAATGATTGGTGTTTTTTATTGCAAAGAAAAAAACTTTGTGATAGGATTTTATCGTGGGCTAAGCCCACGATTTTTTTTAGAATATGAAAAAATAAGGAGAGAATGCTATTATGAATGCTGACCCCGAGAGTCAGTCGCTTCTAGCGCAAATTTTATTATTGATCGTTTTGACATTGATCAACGCTTTTCTAGCGGCCTCTGAGATCGCAGTCGTCTCAGTCAACAAAAACCGTGTGGAGCAAAAAGCGGAAGAAGGAAATGTCAAATCACAAAAATTATTGAAAATCATTGATAATCCAACAAATTTCTTGTCAACGATCCAAGTTGGGATTACCTTGGTGAATATCTTATCTGGGGCATCTCTGGCAGATACCTTGTCGACCCGTCTGGCACCTTTATTAGGTGGAGGAACGGCGGCTAAAAGTTTAGCGAACATTATCGTTTTAGCGATCTTGACCTATGTGTCGATCGTTTTCGGTGAGTTGTATCCAAAACGTATCGCCATGAACAAATCAGAAGAAGTTGCTCAGTTCACTTCTGGCGTGATTCGAACGATCGGGATTATTGCAAAACCCTTCGTCTGGTTCTTATCTGCTTCAACAAGCTTATTGGCGCGGATCACTCCAATGGAATTTGACGATGAAGACACAAAGATGACCCGTGATGAAATGCGGTATATGTTGGAAACAGAAGGGGTCTTCGAAGAAGATGAATTAGAGATGCTGCAAGGGATCTTTTCATTAGATACGAAAGTCGCCCGTGAAGTCATGGTTCCTCGAACCTCTGCCTTTATGGTGGATATCAATGACTCAGTAGAAGAAATTTTGACTGAAATTTTAGCAGAAAATTATTCTCGTATTCCTGTATATAATGAAGATAAAGACAAAGTCGTTGGGATTTTGCATACCAAAAACCTTTTGAAATGTGCCTACAAATACGGCTTTGAAACAATGGACATCAAGCAGATCTTGCAAGAACCATTGTTTGTTCCAGAAACAGTCTTTATCGATGATTTGCTTTATGAATTAAAGAAAACCCAAAATCAAATGGCGATCTTGCTTGATGAATACGGCGGAGTCGTTGGGTTAGTTACGTTAGAAGACTTGCTTGAAGAAATCGTCGGTGAGATCGATGATGAATCCGATGAAGTCGAAGAGCTTTATGAAAAAATCTCTGATAAAGAATACGTGATCCAAGGTCGGATGCTGATCGATGATTTCAATGAAGCTTTCAATATGAGCTTGCATATGAGCGACGTCGATACGATGGCAGGCTACTTGATCACTGCTTTAGGAATGATTCCAGATGAAGGAGAAAAACTTTCCTTTGAAGTGGATAACGTGAAATTGATTTCTGAAGAAATGGAAGGATCACGTGTCTTGAAGATCCGTGTAATCTTCCATGATCCAGAAGAAGGCGAAGTGGAACCAGAAGAAGAACGCCGCTATTTCCGCAAAGATTTTGAGGAAGATGAACCTCGCCGTTAATGTTCCGCATGAATGAAATGAGAAAGACCAAGGCAACTGCTTTGGTCTTTTTTGTTCCTTTTTTTTACTTATTCCCCTTGATTTGTTTGTAAGAAACGGTTACGATAAATCTAATCAATAATACAGTTTAAAAACAGATAAAAAAACACGTGTATCTTATCGTTAAGCAGTTTGATTGCAATTTTCCGTAAGAAAAGCGAGAATATCCATAGAAATCTAATAAGAACGAGGGGCTTGAAATGAAATTTTACCGTATGCTTAGTGATGATATCCGTTACAATTTGGCAACTGAAGAGTATTTAATGAATAACGTAGATGTTTCAGAACCTTGTCTTCTGTTATACATACAAAAACCATGTGTTATAATCGGCAGAAATCAAAATGCGTATCAAGAGATTGATTTTGACTATTTAAGGAGTCGCAATATCGTGTTGACTCGCAGGACATCTGGCGGTGGAGCAGTTTATGACGATCTAGGCAACATGAGCTTTAGTTTTGTCACCAAAAAAGATGCCACGAGTTTTGGTGACTACCAAAGTGCAACACAACCGATCATGAAAGGCTTAGCGGCAATGGGAGCCAAGGAGGTAGAAGTACATGGCCGCAATGATCTGTTCATTGATGGGAAAAAGTTTTCTGGCAATGCGATGTATACAAAAAAAGGTCGAACGTATTCTCATGGCACATTGATGTATGATGTGGATCTAGAAGAATTAACAAAAGTCCTACACGTTGCCCAAGAAAAAATTGCCTCTAAAGCAACGAAATCCGTACGGAAAAGTGTGACGAATATTAAACCGTATTTGGCAGAACAATATCAATCAATGGATACCAAGGCATTTCGAGACACACTCCTTTGCCGAATCTATGAAGTAGAATCGATTGATGAAATCAGTGAGCAAGAGATCGTCTTGACGGATGCGGATCGCCAAGCAATCCAAACGTTGTTTGAAGAACGTTACGCGAACAATGAGTGGATTTTTAATGAAGCGCCTGCTTTTGAATGGCAAAAAAGAAAGCGGTTTGCGCAGGTTGGAATCGTTGAAGTCGATTTTACTGTCAACAAAGGCAAGATTGCAGCGATTCAAATTACCGGTGATTTTTTTGGACAAAAAGAGATCAGTGAACTTGAAGCGATGCTGCAAGGTATTGATTTTGAACAAAACACCATCAGCCGCTTGCTAAAGGATATTGCCATCGAGCAATTTATCCATCAGATGACTAACGCTGAATTTCTTGCGTTGCTGTTTGATTAGGAGGAAAAAAGATGCTAGAAGCCATCAACATCACAAAGCGTTACGATCGAAGCGTCCTAGATGGTCTCTCTTTTGCTGTTCAGCCGGAGGAAATTGTTGGGGTCGTCGGCAAAAGCGGCTCGGGGAAATCAACGTTGCTTCGGCTTTTGAACTTAATTGAGACACCTGACAGTGGGGAGCTTCTCTTTGACGGGAAACGAATCGATCCCTTAAACAAAAAGCAACTGCTACATGCGCAGCAGGAAATCGGCATGATTTTTCAAAATTACAATCTGTTACACAATCGAACCGTTTTTGAAAATGTCTATTTGCCCTTGAAGTTAATGGGGAAATCATCGGAGAAGGTGTTGGAGATGCTTTCATTTGTTGGGATGGAAGACAAAGTCGACATTTATCCAGCCAAGTTGAGCGGTGGGGAGAAACAACGAGTAGCTATCGCACGGGCGTTGATCCGTGAGCCGAAAATCTTGCTGTGTGACGAACCCACTAGTGCGCTGGATGAAGATACGAAAGCCGATGTACTTGCTTTACTGCAAAAAGTTCAACAGACGTTTCAGCCAGCAGTCATTTTCGTTAGTCATGAGCTAACCGCAGTTAGACAAATTTGTCAACGCGTGTTTGTATTGGAAGATGCCGTCTTTGCGGCGGAATTTGTCAATCATCCGCAGCCAATTGTCCGCAAAGAAAGCTCTTATGTGTACAAAGTGGAGAGGAGTTTGCTGCATGACGATCAGTGAGAGTATTTTGTATTATTTGCCTGAATTACTTCAGTCTTTGAAAGAAACAGCGATCATGATGGGGATTTCGATGCTCGCAGCCATTGTCTTAGGACTACCGCTAGGTGTCTGGCTCTTTCTTAGCCGCAGTCGTGGGAAAAAAATCTCATTTCTTTATGAGGGTTTGAATCTCGTTGTGACGATCATCCGCTCGTTTCCGTTTCTATTATTTGTCGTAGCGTTGATCCCGCTGACGCGAATGCTTTTAGGCAGCTCATTTGGACCGATTCCCGCCAGTTTCCCTTTGAGTATCGTTGCTATGAGTATTTTTGCTCGCTTGACAGAGCAAGTACTGCTGGATGTCCCAGAAGAAGTTTCTTATTTGGCGAAATCCCTTGGCGTCAGTCAATGGCAATACGTTTGGTCGTTTTTACTGGTGGAAGCTAGAAGCGGCTTGATTTTATCTTTAACGACGACAGCAGTCAGCATGGTTTCTTATTCAACAGTGATGGGGATCGTCGGCGGTGGTGGTATCGGCGATTTTGCGATCCGCTATGGTTATCAACGCTATGAATATGGCGTCATGTATTTTGCAATTATCATCATGATTCTTTTGGTCTTTATCCTGCAAGGGATTGGCAATCAAGCAGCAAGAAAACTTGATAAACGAAAATAGGAGGAATGAAAGTGAAAAAAGGATTTGTTTTAGGATTGAGTGTATTGGCATTAGGTGTATTGGGGGCTTGCGGTACGGGTTCGGATGAGGCGAGCGAAGAGAAAATCATCAAGGTCGCTTCGCAAACGACGCCAATGACCGATGTCGTAAAAGTTGCAGCGGAAGCAGTGGAAGATGGCTGGGAAATCCAGTTGGTCCAAGTCAATGACAATATCCAGTACAATGAGCTGCTGAATAATGACGAGGTCGATGCCAACTTTGCGCAACATGAACCATATATGCAAATGTATAATGAAGAAAAAGATGCAAACCTAGTGGCATTAGATAAAATCTACAATGCAAAAGTCGGTTTTTATTCCAAAGAGTATACGGATATCAATGATATTCCAGAAGGAACGAAAGTCGCATTGCCGAATGATGTGTCCAATGAAGGTCGAGCGTTAGCGATTTTAGCAGAAGAAGGATTGATCACCCTTAAAGATGGCGTTGGTGTTAATGGAACACTTAAAGACGTTACCGAAAATCCCAAAAACTTTGAATGGTTATCTGTTGATTTACTGAATCTTGCGGAAGCCTATGATGAACCGAATGTATCCTTGGTATACAACTACCCAACCTATATCGCGAAAATCGGTTTGAAACCAGCCGATGCCCTTTTCTTAGAAAAAACGATCGATGATCGCTTTGCTATCTCATTGGTTGCTCGAGAAGACAATCAAGATTCTGAAAAAATCGCCGTTTTGCGCCGTGCCATGACTAGCGATAAAGTTCGCGAATTTTTAGAAAACGACCATAGCGATACCTTATTGCCAGCATTTTAATTTCTTTCCATCAAATGGAAAGAACGCCCTTTGCCTAACTCTGTAAAAGAGAATAGTCAAAGGGATTTCTTGTCTTTTTTTGCTTTTTTATCACCCTTATCCATGATATACTGATTTGGTCAGAAAACTAGCGACAGTCTAAAATGGACACTGTTCGCATTGTAAATACAAGAAATGGAGCAATAAAATCAATGGATAATCCAAAATTAAAACAACAAGTAGATAGTCGCCGTACCTTTGCGATTATTTCCCACCCGGATGCGGGGAAAACAACCATTACAGAACAATTATTATTATTCGGTGGCGCGATTCGCCAAGCTGGTACAGTCAAAGGGAAAAAGACTGGGAATTTCGCAAAGTCCGACTGGATGGAAATTGAAAAACAACGGGGGATCTCCGTTACCAGTTCTGTTATGCAGTTTGATTACCAAGGCAAACGGGTCAATATTTTAGATACCCCTGGGCATGAGGACTTTTCTGAAGATACCTACCGTACCTTGATGGCGGTGGATAGTGCGGTCATGGTGATCGATAGCGCAAAAGGGATCGAAGCGCAAACGAAAAAACTCTTCCAGGTCGTTAAAAAACGCGGTATTCCGATTTTTACATTTATCAATAAACTCGACCGTGATGGCCGCGAACCATTAGAATTATTAGAAGAACTAGAAGATCTTTTAGAGATCGAATCATTTCCAATGAATTGGCCGATCGGCATGGGGAAAGGCTTAGAAGGACTGTATGATATCCATAACCAACGGGTCGAATTTTATCGTCCAGACAATCACGGTGGGGAACGTTTAGTTGCCCTAGATGAAAATGGTCAATTTCCTGCAGATCATCCATTTGCCGAAGATGGGCTGTTCCAACAAATTTTAGAAGAAGTGGAATTGTTGCAAGAAGCTGGCGATGCCTTTGATACAGAAAAAATCGCACGAGGCGATCAAACACCCGTGTTCTTTGGTTCCGCCCTTACGAATTTCGGCGTGCAGACCTTTTTGGAAACCTTCTTGTCCTTTGCACCAGCGCCTTACGGTCACAAAACTTTAGCTGGTGATGAAGTCAGTCCTTATGAACCAGAAATGTCTGGGTTTGTGTTCAAGATCCAAGCAAATATGAACCCTGCCCATCGTGACCGGATCGCCTTTGTCCGTATTTGTTCAGGAACCTTTGAACGAGGCATGGACGTGACGCTTGAGCGTACTGGCAAAAAAATGAAACTCAGCAATGTGACACAATTTATGGCAGACACCCGAGAAAATATTGAAGAAGCAGTCGCTGGGGATATTATCGGGGTTTATGATACGGGAAATTATCAAATCGGCGATACGATCTATGAAGGAAAACTAAAAGTTGCTTACGAAGAGCTGCCATCATTTACTCCGGAACTCTTTATGAAAGTCACTGCAAAAAATGTGATGAAACAAAAATCTTTCCACAAAGGAATCTATCAGTTGGTCCAAGAAGGAGCCATCCAGTTGTACAAGACGTATCTTAGTGATGAGTATATCATTGGTGCTGTCGGGCAGCTGCAATTTGAAGTTTTCCAATACCGCATGATGAATGAGTACAATGCCGAAGTCATTATGACCCCAATGGGCCACAAGATTGCCCGTTGGATCGATCCGAAAGACTTGGATGAGCGTATGAGCTCCAGTCGTAACATTTTAGCGAAAGACCGTTTCGACCAGCCATTGTTCTTGTTTGAGAACCAATTTGCGATGCGCTGGTTCGCAGATAAGTACCCAGACGTCGAATTGAAGAGTTTGATGTAAGAGTCGTTTCCCGCGAGACTGTCTAGGTATGCACAACTTTGTACGTAAGGCTGATCTTTTTTAATTGAACGATCGTAGAAAGTCTTTTCTTATCCAAATGGATAAGAAGGGGCTTTTTTTTTGCTGAAAACGTGCTTTTGATACAGAAGGAAGGTTGCGTGATTGGGGGGAAATCGTCCAATGATCAGACAATTATCCTAATTTATAACCATTCTTTTAAAAGAAGATAAAATGAGTTGGAAAAAGAGCGTAGTATTAAAGGTGACCACAAGGAAATGCATTTGAAATGAAAAGAAAAATGTCATAGGTACATTTGATGATTCAGGAAATTTTCACTTGTTTGAAAGTAGAGGGAAAGCAGAGAATAGATTGCCAGTGATAGAGGTCATTTAATCATTTGATCGAGGGACATGTTCTTTTTGTCAGATGCTACTAGTGAAGACTAAACTTTCTTTATCTGAACATGAATCGGTGATAGCCCTTGAAACTTCATTTGAAGCACTTCTAACAGATGGCTTAAGTTTTCAGTTGGTGTACCATGGCTTCGGGACGCCAAAATGAATTAGTCTTATTGCTAGTCTACAGTTATCTATCTATCGATTTTGCTAAAGCAAATGATTATATATTAAATAAAAGTGATTTCTGAAAGCAGAAAGGGGACCAGATAGTGCTAAAAAGCTTGTTATTCATATTTTCGGCGATATTTTTCTTTCCAACAATAGAGGCTGCAGCTGATGAGGTTTCCGAAACTTTGATTTTTGATTTGAACACGATTGACTTTAAGGACGAACACTATTATTTGTTGAAAACCACACAAGATCTTCAGCTGACCGTCGATAGCAACGGCAGTGAAGGTGCTTTTGGCGTAACGATCACGGCTGTCGGAGAAGCATTTTCAGCAGAATTAAACAGCGTGAACGGTTCGGAAGAGAAGATCATTCAGATTGAGGATACTGATGAAGCATCAATGATTCTTAATGTAGCTGCAACATTGAACATAAAGGAATATCTTGATTCTAACTCTGAGTACTACCTATTAGTCACTTTTACAGCAATTGATGATTCAGAGACCTTTACGAAAGATATAAAAATGAATCAGACGGATGAGGAAAAAGAGGAGATTCCAGACGAAAACTTGACAGATGAAGACCAAGACGATGAAAAGCAAGAAGACAATGGCATCGAGGAGGAATCCGAGCGCCCAGAGGAAGAAGACTCATTAGAGAATGATTCATTCAGCCAAGAAGAATCACTTGAGGATATCAATGATGATACTATCCTTGAGGATCGTTTAGAGGAGGAACGCCAGTACGAGATAGCGACAATTTTTGCAGGAGAAGTGATTTTTGATAAAAGATATATTTAAAACTAGTGTAGGAAAAACCGCTTAGCTGAATAGGAGCGGTTTTTTGCTGCATATCTTTTTCTAATACTAGGTGATAAGTGCTTTTGCTGGAACAAGTTTGTGACTAATTGGTGGTACTAAAAAAAGGAGCTTTGAAGCGACCTCCAAAAGTTAGTCCTAAAAGCTAACTTTTGGGGTCACAACACTAGCCCTCTCTTTTTCTTTTTGATTTAAAAATATAGATGACTGCAGCTGCCAACGCTGCAACGAGAACAAAGATGATCCAGATAAGGATTTGATTATTTGTCTGAACATCGGCAGTGTTCGTTGGACGGTTCTCTTTTTTGAAGTTATCCAAGTCTTCTTTCTCATAAGAAAAAGTAGTCGTGATCGCTTTTCTAGTTGTTTCTATAGTTAAACGGTATTCTCCTTCAATAAGTTCACTATCGTCTATTAAAGGGATCTGCATTCTTGATTTGGTTAACGGCGTTAAAAGAACGGAATCTGCTAACTCTCCAGAGGCAATTGTTTCTCCATTGGGGTTTATTAGTTCGTAGAGCGCATTGTTTAAGTTGCCTAAAATAGGATTATAGTTAAGTGCATAAAATTGTAGGTTTGCCATGTCCTGAAGAGCAACGAAGGAGAAGTCTTCATAAACGACGTCTTTGATCTCTTCCACTTCACTAAAAAGTAAGTTGATAAAAATGATAGACTCGTAGGCAGACGCAATACTAATAGAATCTTCAGCTGTTTGAACACCTAATATTTGCTTAAAATTAATTCCACCCATTACAGTACCTTCAAGCTCTATGTCGTCTGGAACATTTATGGTAATGCTGACACCAACAGATTCATTAGGGGCAATTTCTATTTGATTCTCTTCGTCTATAGCATCTGAAAGGATAGTAACATAATTTGAAAAGTCGTATTTATCATCGAGAAGGTTCTCTGTATTCGAGGTGTACAAAATAGAGGATTCTCTTGAAATAGCAGTTGAAGCAAAGGGAGTGACCGCTATTGATGAATCACCAGCTCCAATGTTTTCCAGTTTAATTTCAAATGTATACTTTTTATCAACATCAGAAGGAAGAGTAAGAGTATTTCTTGATGTTTCATGTTCAGTATCACTAAGTGATAGTTTTAAAGTATTCGTCGTCTCATTCGCTGTTGCAATACTTATATTTATATTTGCGATTATTGTCAATATGAGGAAGAACACAGAAACTCTTAGAAAAGAGTCTCTGTGTTTTGATATTTTATCCATATGCTATCCTTTTTAAGAATTAAAGTTGTTGACCATTGCTTGAGTCAGTAGTATCTGATGCAGTTACTGTGATAGTTGGCGCACCTTCATCTAGCAAAGCAGTTTGACGATTGAATGTGAAAGTTGTATTTACGCTGGTAGCTACTGGTTGGGAAATAGCTTCTGCTTCAACGGCAACAACATCATTTTCGGTGATTACGATACCTTCAGAATCAGAAGAAACTGTAATTGTAACTCTATTAACTGAACGAGTTAAGTTTGTTATTGTTCCACCAACGTTTTCAATAGTTCCTGTCATTGTTCCGTTGGCAAATAATGCTGGACTTATTTCGAACGTTCCGTTTAAATTCATATCGTTAAATGCAAAACTAGATGTTCCTTCTGTTATAGTAACAGCAAATGGAACAGAGGGAACATCTGGCATAGCAACATCTGCTGACGCAGTGATTCCTCCTACTAGTAGTAAAGATGTTGCCAATGTAGTACCCAAAATAACTTTTTTCATAATAAAACCTCACTTTAATTTTTGCAGATGATTTACTGCTTAAATAAAGTATACAATGATGGTGTATTATGTTATTATCCGTTTTTTCGCTATTTTTAATGAAAAAGTAGAAAGTATTTTATTAATCTGATTTTTTTATACAATAATTTAATTAAATATTCTAGTGGTCAAATGATGCTGATTATCAAGACGACCTATCTTTCTGTCTACGAATTATCAATTCGGTAATAATCGCTATGAAAGTAAATTTGTTGCAGGGTTATATTTTGGCTTTTATTTTAAGTCAAAGTCTTCTCAGAGTTGAAAGAATTGTCGTTCCAACTAGGATTGGACCTAAAAAGAAATATAATATTATTCGTAGTCTCTGAGAATTTTTTTTGGGTCAGTAGTATCAGTAAAAGTAGTTCTGAAAATTCATGTCTGATATTTCTTCAGTGAACACCTGCAATTCAATAGAAACCAACTTTCTATCATTTTTAAGAACCTATTTTGGCAGTAGCTTTACGCGTATGAACAGTTGCGTAGGGTGGGGATTGAAAAGTATGATTCTATTTATGCGTTCCTATTGGATAGGTATATCAAAGTTACTTATGAAAAAATATCAATTAACGTTTTCATTCAATTAGTAATCTGCGCCTACAATTCTTCTAGCTTCACGCGACAGAGACATCAAGGGGTACTCCTGTGTTAATAAACGTTCATGTTTGTTTCATTATAAAGATATCTCAAAAAACTACCTGTGTGGGATGGCTATCTCATGAACTCTAGATTTTAATAGGAAGCATAATTTTTTAGGAATATACAATCAGACTCTTTGAAGAAAGCTTTGAAAGAGTTTTTTGTCTTTCTTAATTTTATGAAGTTGCCCCTCGTTTCTAATCGACAGGTCTTTTAGTTAGTAGAAAGAAAAAGAGTGACAATGATTATTTTATTTGTAGTTTTTTTGAAAAAAAAGACGATAAAAATCAGCTGGTTCTTACTATATCCTTAATAGCAGAGGATCAAAGTTCTTTTAAGGAGTGAATCAAAATGCTGCAAACCAGAATAAATTTCAGTGGAAAAAAGAATGCTACCATGTTGACTGTGCGCTTTTTCAGCAACAAGACGAACACGATTTTAGAGAGAAATTTAATTGTGGATCAAGAGGATGATCGGCAATCGGTTCTTGACTACTTAGCAGAATCACTAGGGGAAATCAACATCTTGCAATACTCTTCGAAAAACGTTTTGTGTATCGCTGAACGTTCAAGGCTAGAAAAAGCAGGAGGCACGCATCGATTGGAACATTTTTGGGGAGATGTCATCAGTTATATCTTTGAGTGCGTGGATAAATCTGGTATTCATTATGATTTGCATGTCATTGGCAATGTTGATTCGGATGATGAAGAAATTATGCGGGCAATTAATGAGATGAGTGATGAATTGTCGATCATCAACATTTATGAATACAAAGATTGCTGGCTAAAAAGAGAAGATATTTTATTACAAGCTCTTTGAAATGAACTTGATTCCTCAAAGAAGTTTGTCCAGCTAGAAAATGATTTTACTCTCCAAGTCACTTACCAATCAATGAAAGAATACGAATTTTTTCTAAGTCTATGGAAACAGCTAATTCACAGGATCTTTTTAATGGTTTCCAACACTTTTTTGTTACAAAAGGTAAGAATCGTTTTACAAGTTTTTCTCACCCGTTCTGTTTTAAAGAAGCGGGGATTTTTCTGAAGTTTTTATTAAAATTGTCCGTTTAATGAAAAAAGAGGCTCAAATTTAAGTTTATTTTACTATAATTGGAAACTAGGATACTTTTTAAATAAGGCGGGTAAAAAATTTTGGAGTATATAGAAAAGTTGTATAGGTTTTATTTAACCAAAAAACAGGTAGATAAATTAACTATTATTAGAAATATCATTTTGGAGAAGCAGCTGTCTCTTGATAAAATATGTGAAACGATAAACAAATCTTTGTATCAGGTGAAAATATTGATCAATGAAATCGCCGAAGATATGAGAGAGTTTACGACCTTTGACGAGTCTATTTTTTTGTTGAAAAAGAGAACCGTTTATTTGTCACGAGAATTAAACGAAGAACAAAGCCTGCATATTTTTGTGAATCTAAAGAAGAAGTATTTCTTAGAATCTCCTTATTATCGTCTATTATCCTATTTGTTAAGAAAAAGAAAGACCCGTATGGTGGACATCTCAGAAGAATTGATTTTTAGTATTTCTTATTGTTATAAATTGATCAGCTATCTGAAAAAAATGCTGGTTATCCAAAATGTCCCGATTACTATCAATAACAACACAGATTCCATTGATCTGACAGGGGCAGAGCCTTGTGTGCGGATGTACCACTATTTAGTTGAGATCATGGCTTGTAATGTTTACATCAATCAGCGCACCCGTGCAAGCGTTGAATTAGCTGCGAAAGAATATGAGCCGTTGAAAACTACAAAAGTGAAGCACGATATTATGTTTTCAATCATTGAAAATGCGGTGTTGAGGGGCTATATCGTCAATGAATTAGACGAAGCTTCCATCGCTATTTATGAGCAAATCAAGCAACTCAATGGGGAAAAACAAGTGATCAAGCTGCTGCCGATCAGAAGTCAGCAAGATATCGAGAAAGAACAGATTTTTTATCATTTCTGGGTTTTTCTCTTCATACCTGAAACGATCTCGGATCAAGAGAAACTTCTTTTGGGGAAACAGCTGCGAAACCTCTCGGGGAATCCATTGGTCGAATTTTCTGCTGATGTTGTGGCTGTCTTGTCGCAAAAGTATGATCTTTCCAAAGCGATCGAAGCGTTTCTTACCTATGAATTAGTGATGAATACATGGGGCTGTCTTCATCTCTTTTTGGATAGTTTTGTGTCTACTGAAGATTTGTCCTCTACGAACGAACGTGTATTAGAGGTGGAGGAGTTGATTGCGACCGTCTTGCAGCGCCATTCGTTTGTAATAGAAAAAGAAGCCCTTTTCTTAAGGAAAATCTCTCAGATTACAGCCTCTTATCTACCTATCCAAAAAGAGGAACCGATTCGCATTGGTATTTCTCTTTTGAACCACCCAGAATATATCCCGGTCATTAAGAACAAACTATTGAAAATTTACAATGAAAACGTGATTCACTTTAGTTCGAACTTAGGAGACTCAGACATACTGGTTTCTGATGGCGTGCTGATCCATAATGAGTCACAGAAATTTACATTTTTTGGCAATGTTCATAGTACCAAGGATTGGCACAATCTACATGTGATGATCCAGTCGATGATTTCTAATAAATATACTTGAAAAAGAGAGCGTAACGCTCTCTTTTTTTGCTTGACTAGCAAGTATCGTTGGTCGAAGTACTAGGCGAAAGAAGGAGGAGAGAAGACAAAAAAAGATATCTATAAAAGAGGGCTGCGACAGTCACCTTTTATAGATATTTTTTAAACACGTGATTAGGCAAAGCTAACGTGAGGAAGACAACGTTTTTTTGATGGAGATTTCTACCACTTCGGGCATTTGGATCACAGAGATCGTAGCAGGATCATAGGAGCCATCAGGTAATTTTTTCAAGAAGTAATTTTTGATTTCTTCTACCTCCGTCGGGCGAATATTCCGTTTTTTATTGATCAGCAAAATTTCATTGTGGTTCGGCGCTGAGGTAAAGATCACGGTCGTGTCTCCGGCAGTGTAAACCTTTACAAGTTCTGCGTCGGTATTTTCAAGTTGATTCAATACTAGTCGAGAATGGCTGTTTGTAACGTTGATTAATTTCACCAGACTCACCTCACATTCTATGTATTTATTAATAACATTATAGGTCGTTTTTTTTCAAAAGAAAAGCCAGACAACTCGGAATTACCCAATTTTTTGGCAAAACATGGTTGTCTGGCAAAACGAACGGTTTGGTCACCGTTTTGACACGTTATTGCTCATCTGTTTCCGATGGTTTTTCCTCTTCAGCAGAAGGTGTTTCTTCAGGAAGTGCAGAGGATTCGGCTGAAGTTACAACGATTTTATCGGAATCCTCCAATTGTGCTTTTAATTGACGAACTTGAGGATGCTCAAGATAATATTCAGCAATCCCGTCTTCGATTTGATCTTGGATGGTCCTGCGCAATGGGCGAGCACCCATCGTTGCACTGTAACCTAGATCGACCAGTTTTTCTTGCACGTCTTGTGGAACATCGATATGCAATTTTTGATGACTAAGTGTTTGATTGACATCATGCAGCATAAGGGACACGATCGATAACAAGTTTTCCTTGCTTAGTGCCTTGAATTCGATGATCCCGTCAAAGCGATTGAGAAATTCTGGCGTAAAGTAATTGTTCAATTGATTTAACACGGAACGAGTGATGCCTTCACGCGCTGCGCCAAAGCCGACGTTGGCTTCAACTTTGCCAGTTCCCGCATTACTTGTCATGATGATCAAGGTATCTTTAAAGCTGACTGTACGTCCTTGGGCATCCGTCAAACGACCATCATCGAGAATTTGCAAGAACATATGCAATACATCAGGATGGGCTTTTTCCACTTCGTCTAATAAAATCAGGCTATATGGATTCCGACGAACTTTTTCAGTCAATTGACCCGCTTCTTCGTAGCCAACGTAACCAGGAGGAGAGCCAATCAGTTTGGATACACTGTGTTTTTCCATGTATTCTGACATATCGAAACGAATCATCGATTCTTCAGAACCAAACATCTCATAGGCTAATTGTTTTGCTAATTCGGTTTTCCCGACACCGGTTGGGCCGACGAATAGGAAAGAGCCAATTGGACGGTTTTGTTTGCCTAAACCGACCCGATTTCTGCGAATCGCTTTGGCTACTTTGTCGATCGCTTCATCTTGTCCGATAACTTTAGCTTTCAAGTCATCCGCAAGATTTTTCAATTGCGTTTGTTCTTTTTCTTTCAATTCACCAACTGGAATATTCGTCCGTTCTTCAACGATTTGTTCCATGTCTTTTTCGGTAATGACTGGCGTTTCTTCTTCGCTGATTTGGCGTTCCTTCATTTTTTGCAATTTATTGATTTGATCGCGATAGTAAGCAGCTTTTTCGAAATCTTCTTCTCGAGAGGCAGCTTGTTTTTGCTCTTCCGCTTCTTGTAATTTCTTTTCGATCGTTTTTGGATCAACGATTTGGATCATTAAGTTTTTCTTAGAACCTGTTTCATCTAGTAGATCGATTGCTTTATCAGGCAAGAATCGGTCTTGGATGTATCGGTTAGAAAGGGTAGCGGCAGCTGCGATCGCTTCATCAGTATATTTCACATGATGATAATCTTCATAACGTGGTTGCAAACCTTTTAAGATGCGGATCGTTTCTTCCACAGAAGGTTCATCCACACGTACTGGTTGCAAACGGCGTTCTAAAGCAGCATCTTTTTCGATGATGCGGTATTCATTTAACGTCGTTGCTCCGACCATTTGTAGTTCTCCACGAGCAAGAGCTGGTTTTAAGATGTTTCCAGCATCCATATTTCCGTCGCCAGCTGCACCAGCGCCAACGATTTCATGGACTTCATCAATAAACAAAATCACGTTTTCTGCTTGCTTGATTTCTTCAATCAATTTTTGGATGCGTTCTTCAAATTGTCCACGAATACCTGTGCCTTGAACAAGAGACGCAACGTCCAAACGAATGACTTCTTTATCCATTAGTTTTTGTGGTACATCACCATCAACGATTTTTTGGGCTAACCCTTCAACGACGGCAGTTTTCCCAACCCCAGGTTCACCAATAAGCACAGGGTTATTTTTTGTTCGACGATTAAGGATCTCAATCACTCGTTTGATCTCTGAATCACGACCAACGACTGGATCGACTTCGCCATCACGAGCCATTTGGGTAATATTGATACCGTATTCTCCTAACAGACCTGCAGGTGCTTGGTTATTGCGTGGAGGCTGACCGCCGACAAAACCGTTACCGCCGGTTTGCGTCGGAGGGGTTTGTTCATAAGGGGTATTTCCTTGCTGCATCTGGCGAGACATTTGACGAAATAGATCATCAATATTGCCGAATCCAAAAGGATCTTGCGCCATTGCAGCTGCAGCATTCCCAGATTGAGCTTTTAATTTTTGGTAACAACTTTGACAATAATCGAGTTGTTTTCTTTGACCATTGACACTGGCATATAAATGAATAGACGCTTCATTTTTGCCGCAATTTTGACAAAGCATAGATTCACGACCTTTCATATTTGTTCCATCACCCTTATTTTACGGCGCTTTTTTACACTTGTAAAAGAAAAGGGGCTGTGTGCATAGAAACGGTCATCTTCGAGGTAATGTGTTATTGACCTTTACTGACCATAATTCTATTATACTAACTTTTTGTCAGACTGCAAGAATTTTACTCGTAAAAATTTTTGCCGCTCTTTCATTAGCAGAAGCGTCTTTTAAATAAAAAGTAATTCCATTATAATAGAAAGAAAGAGGTGAGAATTGAGGATGGAGAACAGAGATTTTGCTTCAGAAATAACGCGTTTGCGCAATGGAGAGATCCAAGAATTGATTGTCCAACAGCCAGAATTCCTGGCGTTTAGAGATGTCTGGCTCCAGTTGGAAGATCGGTCTTCTTTTGTCGGAGAAGCGGGCTTAAATGGGAAGATCATCTACCGTTATGTGCAAGAAAATAAATAGGACATTTATTTCAATTGTTTATTTAAGAGAAAACGGTTGTCTATCGAGGAAAAAAATGGTAATCTTAACAGTTGAAAGGGCGATTTTTTTCGGGTGTCATTGCATGCATGGAAATTTTGCCTTCACACAAAAAAACGTATCATAAAGGAGATTGATCAATATGGAAAAGAAAGATTTTCACGTAGTTGCTGAGACAGGGATTCACGCACGTCCAGCTACATTATTGGTTCAAACAGCAAGCAAATTCAACTCTGATATCAACTTAGAGTACAAAGGTAAATCAGTAAACCTTAAATCAATCATGGGCGTAATGTCTTTAGGCGTTGGCCAAGGTTCTGATGTAACTATCACTGCTGAAGGTGCTGACGAAGCAGATGCAATCGCTGCAATCGTAGAAACAATGAAAAAAGAAGGTTTGTCTGAATAATGGTTGAGATGCTAAAAGGAATTGCTGCTAGTGATGGTGTAGCCGTTGCGAAAGCCTACCTGTTAGTACAACCTGATTTATCTTTTTCAAAAGTATCAGTTGAAGATACTGCAGCAGAGGAAGCACGCTTAGATGATGCGTTAGCGAAGTCAACAGCGGAATTACAACAAATCCGCGACAAAGCAGCGCAAACTTTAGGTGAAGCAGAAGCACAAGTATTTGATGCTCATTTAATGGTTCTTTCAGATCCTGAGATGATTGGTCAAATCAAACAAAACGTGACAGATAACAAAGTCAATGCAGAAGCTGCGTTGAAAGAAGTTACTGACATGTATATTGATATGTTTGAAGCAATGGATGACAATGCTTACATGCAAGAACGGGCAGCTGACATTAAAGATGTCGCAAAACGTATCTTGGCGCATTTGCTGAATGTGACTTTGCCTAATCCTTCAATGATCAACGAAGAAGTAGTCGTTGTTGCGCATGACTTGACACCAAGTGATACTGCACAATTAGACCGCAACTTTGTAAAAGCTTTTGTAACAGATATCGGTGGACGTACTTCTCATTCCGCTATCATGGCACGTTCTCTTGAAATCCCAGCAATCGTTGGAACAATGGAGATCACCGCAAAAGTGAAAGCGGGCGACATCTTAGCTGTTAACGGTATTATCGGTGACGTTATCGTCAACCCGACAGATGACCAAGCAGCTGAATTTGTTGAAGCTGGGAAAGCCTACGCAGAACAAAAAGCAGAATGGGAAAAATTGAAAGATGCTGAAACAGTTACCGCTGATGGTAAGCACTTTGAATTAGCTGCGAACATTGGAACGCCTAAAGATTTAGAAGGTGTCCACAACAATGGTGCAGAAGCAGTCGGTTTATACCGTACTGAATTCTTGTACATGGATTCTCCTGATTTCCCAACAGAAGAAGACCAATACAAAGCATACAAAGCAGTTTTAGAAGGAATGGCTGGCAAACCAGTGGTTGTCCGTACAATGGATATTGGTGGCGATAAAGAACTTCCTTACCTAAAATTGCCTCATGAAATGAATCCTTTCTTAGGCTATCGTGCATTGCGTATCAGCTTATCTGAACTTGGGGATGACATGTTCCGTACCCAACTTCGTGCGTTGTTACGTGCTTCTGCTCACGGCAACTTACGTATCATGTTCCCAATGGTGGCAACATTGAAAGAGTTCCGTACTGCGAAGAAAATGTATGAAGAAGAGCGTCAAAAATTGATTGACGAAGGCGTTGAGGTTTCTAACGAGATCCAAGTCGGAATCATGATCGAAATTCCAGCAGCTGCTGTCTTAGCAGACAAGTTTGCGAAGGAAGTTGACTTCTTCAGTATTGGTACCAATGACTTGATCCAATACACCATGGCTGCAGACCGCATGAACGAGCGCGTGTCTTACTTGTACCAACCATACAACCCATCAATTTTACGTTTGATCAAAAACGTGATCGATTCAGCGCATGCTGAAGGCAAATGGGCTGGTATGTGTGGAGAAATGGCGGGCGATCAAACTGCTGTGCCACTTCTTGTAGGTATGGGCTTAGATGAGTTCTCAATGAGTGCAACATCTGTTCTAAAAACACGTAGCTTAATGAAACGCTTGTCAACGACTGACATGCAAGAATTAGCAAAACGTGCTTTAGAAGATTGCGATACAATGGAAGAAGTTGTTGAGCTAATCGAACAGTATGTAAACTAATCATTTCTAGGTAACAAGCAATTTTGCTTGTTGCCTTTTTTTTTGTTATAAGAAGCCTTCTTGTTCGATTTGACTTGCAACAGCCTGCTCGTTTTTTCAGAAAACGAACAATTTTGTCATATCTTTGTATAAAGCTATGATTCCGTAAGTTTTTCACGTATCATGATTAAATGGGGAACAAAATCTAGGACCATGGTAGGAGTATGTCTCCGATTGCCTATGGTATACTAATATCAGATATAAGCATTTCCAAGGAGGAATCATCTTTGAAAGTACTTCTTTATTTTGAAGGAGAAAAATTATTAGCTAAATCAGGTATCGGTCGAGCGTTGGCCCATCAGCAACGAGCACTGACATCTGTCGGGATTCCTTTTACTCTTGATAAAAATGATGAGGACTATGATATCCTTCATATCAACACGTATGGGATCAATAGTATGCACATGGTCAACAAAGCCAAAAGACAAGGGAAAAAAGTGATTTACCATGCCCATTCTACAGAAGAGGATTTTCGGAATTCATTTATCGGCTCAAACCAGCTTTCGCCATTATATAAAAAATATTTGATCAATCTTTATTCTAGAGCCGATCAGTTGATCACACCGACTCCTTATTCGAAAGAACTTTTGGAAGGATATGGTATCCAAGTACCGATCGAGGCAATCTCAAACGGCATCGATCTTGACAAATATCAGCCGGATCAAGAGAAAGAAAAAGCCTTTCGTGAGTATTTCAATCTCTTACCAGATCAAAAAGTCATTATATCCGTCGGTTTATTTTTTGAACGAAAAGGCATTCTTGATTTTGTAGAGATAGCTAGACAATTGCCTGAGTATACGTTTATCTGGTTTGGTCATACACCAATGATGACGATTCCTAAACAGATCCGCGACCTCGTCAATGAAGACCATCCAGAAAATGTGTTATTTCCAGGTTATATCAAAGGAGACATTATCGAAGGCGCATATTCCGCTGCCGATTTATTTTTCTTTCCTTCTTATGAAGAAACAGAAGGGATCGTAGTCCTTGAGGCGTTAGCCAGCCGCCAAAATGTGCTCGTTCGGGATATTCCTGTTTATAAAGGGTGGCTAAGTAATGGGCACAATGCATACATGGAAAAAACCAATGAAGGATTTATTGAGAAAATCAAAGGAATCGTGGAGGGCACGTTACCACCATTGAGTGAAGCGGGTTATGAAACAGCAAAGCAAAAGAGTATTGATGAAATTGGGTTTAAATTACAAGAGGTTTATACAAAAGTGATGAATACGGAATGAAGAAACTAATGTAAAGTTTGGAGGTACCGTTTTGAAAATCGGATTTTTTACTGACACCTACTTCCCCCAGGTAAGTGGTGTGGCGACATCGATCAAGACATTGAAAGAAGAGCTTGAGAAAAAAGGCCATAAAGTGTATATCTTTACAACGACCGATCCAAATGCTGATCTGGACGAAGAAGATATCATTCGCATGCCAAGTGTCCCGTTTGTGTCCTTCAAAGATCGGCGAATCGTGGTTCGCGGCATGTTGTATGCCTATTTGATCGCCAAAGAATTAGAATTGGAATTGATCCATACCCATACAGAGTTTGGTTCTGGGATGTTGGGGAAAATGGTGGGGCGTAAATTGCAGATTCCTGTGATCCATACCTACCATACAATGTATGAAGATTACTTGCACTACATCGCAAACGGAAAGGTCTTGCGGCCATCTCACGTGAAATATCTTTCACGGCTATTTGCCAACCACTCGACAGGTGTTGTTTGTCCAAGTGAACGGGTCATCGATACGCTGAGAGGGTATGGTGTGGTTTCACCAATGCGGATCATCCCCACAGGGATCGAAGTTGAGAAGTTTCGCCGACCGGATATTACAACTGACATGAAAAAAGAATTGCGGGAGAAATTGGGCATCACTGAGAATCAACCCATGCTGCTTTCCCTCAGTCGTATTTCTTATGAAAAGAATATCCAAGCAATCATCGACGGCATGCCAGAAATTTTAACGAAGATTCCTGATGCGCAATTAGTGATCGTTGGGAAAGGTCCGCATAAAGAAAAATTAGAAGAAAAAGTGGTGGATATGGCTCTATCTGACCATGTTCAATTTGTCGGTGAAGTGGCAAATGATAAAGTGGCGATCTATTACCATGCTGCCGATTACTTCGTCAGTGCCTCCACATCAGAAACACAAGGACTGACTTACACGGAAGCAATGGCTGCTGGAACACCGTTAGTCGTTGAAGGCAATGACTACTTAAACACCTTGATCGATGATCCGTCTTTAGGCGTCACCTATGAGAGTGATCGGGATTTCGCAAAAGCATTTATTGATTATTATGAACGAAAGATTCCTGCTGATCCCGAAGTTCTTGCTAGAAAAATGTACGAGATCTCGGCATTGCGCTTCGGTGAGTCGATGCTATCTTTCTACCATGACATGGTCGCTTATTATGAAACAGAACGCATCGAAAAAGAAACCGAGCAGACGCTAGAAAAATTCAAAGTAAAATTAAAGGCCTTTCGCCGAACGATCGATTAAACAGAAAATTTTCGCAAGTTCATGTTTTTAGCGTATACTAAAGACATGAACTTTTTTATTTTGGAGGGATCTGCATGAAATTAGGATTTATCGGTACTGGTGTCATGGGTCAAGCGATGGTTGGTCATCTCTTAGCTGCAGGACATACAGTGAATGTTTACAATCGGACGAAAGAAAAAACTGATGAACTCGTTGCGAATGGAGCAATTTGGTGTGACACCCCAACAGAAGTTGCATCAGAAAGTGAAATCATCTTTACAATGGTTGGTTATCCATCCGATGTTGAAGAGGTTTACTATGGGCCTCAAGGGATTTTTCAAACGGCTGTGACGGGCAAAACATTGGTGGATTTTACCACCAGTACACCTGATTTGGCAGAACGAATCTACCAGACAGCGAAGGAAAAAGGAGCAGCGAGTATTGATGCGCCAGTTTCTGGTGGTGATCTTGGTGCGAGAAACGCCACGCTAACGATTATGGTTGGTGGCGATGAAGAAGCTTACCAACAAGTAAAACCACTTTTTGAAGTATTAGGAAAGACGTTTCAACTTCAAGGAGGGGCAGGGAAAGGTCAGCATACGAAAATGGCCAATCAGATCATGATTGCCGGAACCATGACGGGGATGACAGAAATGCTGGTCTATGCGAACCAAGCGGGTCTTGATTTACCACGAGTGATTGAAACCCTTTCTGGTGGTGGGGCAGCCAATTGGTCCATGACGAATTATAGTCCTCGTATCCTAAAAGAGGATTATTCACCAGGCTTTTTTGTCAAACATTTCATCAAAGATTTGGGTATCGCTTTGGATGAGGCCAAGAAGATGGGATTGGATTTGCCAAGCACCGCTTTAGCTAAAAAATTGTATGATCAGTTGGCTGAAAAAGGCTTCGAAAATGACGGAACGCAGGCGCTGATTAAACTTTGGTGGCAAGATGGAAAAAAATCTTAAAATGACAAAAAAAATACGAAAAATCAATGCAAGATAGAGGATGTTTTGATACAATATAACGGACAGAAAAAGGAGGCTTACGAATGAAAAGTTCGCAATTAGTCGCTATCATCAAACGTTTAGAAGCGATGGTCGAAGCGCAAGACAATGAAGTTCAAGTACGTCGTTTTGAAAAAGAAGGCGTCGAAAAATGTACCGTTACTTATGACAATTCGACAGAAACGTTTGAATTAACGGAAGCAGAATCAAGTCAATCTTATCAATTTGATAACGTTGATATTGTAGCCATGGAAATCTATGATTTGATCCAATAAGAATGAGTGGGACGTTCGTCGTCGCTTTCTCATTTCTAAACAGCAAGCCTACTTGGGCTTGCTGTTTTTTATTTATCTGCTGCTTTTTCTTGGCGATACAAGTGATTAAGGATGATCCCTAATGGATCGAGATCTTCCGGGGCTAAAGGAAGCGCAGCGCTTGCTGGCGGGAGTGGCTGGAATGTTTCCTCGGGAGAAAGAACTTTTGTTTGGATCAACTTGCCAAAGCTAACTTGATAGTATTTGATTTGAGTCGTCTGTGATCCTGGCTCCTCTAAGTCAAGGGGAATAGAAAAAATCACTTCTGGTTCTTGAATAAACTGATTGACCCTCACGATTTCTTGGTAAAAGCTTTGTGCTAAATGGATCTCGCGCTGCAGTACACTAGCTTGCTCAAACAATAAGTGATCAATCAGGTATGCTAAGCGTTTTTTAAGGAGTGAAAAACAGTCGGTCTTCTTTCCTGCAAAAAAACAGCCGATTTCCCACCACTTCTGTTTCGAGGGATACGCATCCATTTGAGGGAGCTGCTTACGTAAGGTCAATAGCGTCAGTTCGTTGACAGTCGGCAATTGAAAGGTTTCTGACAATAATTGAAACAATGCTGGCAATTTTTTTGTTTGCCGAAAGGGGCCATAACTGCCAATTTGTGGTGTTTGAGTGATCGTGAAGGTATGATTCGTCAAGTCAACAAAGCAATAGTTGGCTGAATGGTTCATTTGTCGGTTGTAGATAGGATGAAAAGCTTGGATCAAACGACATTCAAGTAATAGTGCATCCAATTCTGTATCTGTTTCGATCGTTTCAAAATCAACGACATTATAAACAAGTCGAAGCACCTTATTGGCATGCTGCTGATTTTTTCGGAAGTAAGAAACGACACGCTGTTTCAATGATTTGGCTTTTCCTACATACAAGACTTCGTTGTGCTGATCTTTCATTAAATAAACACCAGGCTTTTCAGGCAGTGCATTTGCTTTGTTTTTTAGAAACTCTTTGTTCGGATTCATCGATCGTTCCTCTCCTTCCTCCAAAGAGTAGCAGATGAAGCGTAAGAGAGCAACGTTTGCTGGCCATTGACAAGAAAAAATTAGAAATAGAGTGGAGGCAACGCAATGATAAACTTTGACACTCAAAGGAAATTTCTCTATAACGGAAACGGATTATTTTGTCAACTCGCAGCTTTTAAAATCTTAGAAAATCAATTCTAAAATAAAAATGCGCTTAAAAATAAAAAAAGTTCGAAAAAATTCTTGCATTTCTCAATAACTTCCGATATAGTTTGACTATCAAATGATTTGATTATCAAAGTATTCGGATGGTGAAGGTTATGGAACCCAATTTAGAAACAGTTAATGACTACTTAGTCAGCGTCTTTAATGACATCTTAGTGATTGAAGAATCTGAATTGAAAAAATCTCAATTCAAAGACCTTTCAATTACCGAAATGCATACCATCGAAGCCATCGGGATGTACAAAAAAAAGACCACGACTGAAGTTGCCAAAGAGCTTTCGATCACTGTTGGGACTTTGACCATCGCGATCAATCGTTTGGTGAAAAAAGAATATGTAGAACGGATTCGCAGTGAAGATGATCGGCGAGTCGTCAAACTAGGTTTGACGAAAAAAGGAAAACTCCTTTATCGTGTTCATCAGCATTTTCATCGTGAGATGGTGAAGGGTGTCTTGAGTCAGATGTCTCCTGAAGAGGAACAGGCACTGTTGAAAGCACTGAAAAATCTGCATGACTTTTTACAAGATTATAAGTGAGAATAATGGATGAATATGTTTGGAAAAATTACCGCGACTGCAAGTTATGTTCCAGAAAAAATCGTAACAAATGATGATCTATCAAATTTGATGGATACTTCAGATGAATGGATCCATTCTCGCACGGGAATCAAACGAAGAAGAGTCGCTGTCGGCGAAAACACTTCAGACCTTTGTATTCGCGTCGCTCAAACGCTCTTACAAGATGCTCAGCTTTCAGCAGAAAGTCTAGATTTTATCTTGGTAGCGACGATCACACCGGATTTCAATACACCGGCGGTTGCTTGCCAAGTCCAAGGGGCGATTGGGGCAGTCAATGCCTTTGCTTTTGATATCAGTGCAGCATGTGCTGGTTTCGTTTATGCATTGTCTATGGCAGAAAAACTGATTCGAACGGGCGCTAAAAAAGGATTGGTCATCGGTGGAGAAGTACTTTCAAAAGTCTTGGATTGGAACGACCGTTCGACGGCTGTTTTATTCGGAGATGGTGCCGGCGGTCTATTGTTGGAAGCATCTTCAGAGCAGCATTTGCTCAAAGAGTCTTTAAAAGCAGATGGGACGCGAGGCATGTCCTTAACATCTGGTTTTCGAACGAATGAGAATCCTTTTTCACAAAACGCTCCGGCGTATAGTGCTTGTATGCAAATGATTGGACGAGAAATCTTTGATTTTGCGACGCGTGATGTGGTCGCCTCGATCAATGATCTGACACAAGATGAAGCAATCGATTATTTTTTGCTTCACCAAGCAAATTCACGTATTTTAGACAAAGTTGCTCGCAAGCTGAAGCAGCCCCGTGAGAAATTTTTGCAAAATATGCAAGATTATGGCAATACTTCGGCAGCCTCGATTCCGTTATTGCTAGATGAAGAAATCAAACGAGGTACACTGTCACTTGGCAGTGGTCAAAAAGTGGTGTTCTCAGGTTTTGGCGGCGGATTGACATGGGGAACTATGTTAGCCACCTTATAACTTGTTCACGAAACAAAATTACTATTGAAAAACACATTGGAGGAATATACACATGGTATTCGAAAAAATTCAAGAAATCGTAGCAGAAGAATTAGGAAAAGAAAAAGAAGAAATCAAATTGAACACAAACATCCAAGAAGATTTAGAAGCAGACAGCTTGGATCTTTTCCAAATCATTAACGAGATCGAAGATGAATTCGATGTGAAGATCGAAACAGAAGATGGTATCACAACCGTTGAAGATCTAGTTAAATATGTAGAAAAACAACAAGCATAAAACAAAGGCTAGGCAGACAGCCTAGCCTTTCCTTTTTAAGAACGTGTTTTTGCTGATTCATAGACGAACTGCAAGAAGCCATGTTCTCCAACGACAACGATCAAAGTAATGAAGGAGTACAAGATGAAGACAGCCTTTTTATTTAGCGGTCAAGGCGCACAGTACCCCAAAATGGGAGAAGAGCTCTATCACCAAGAAGCCATCGTTCGTGAGACGTTTGAACAAGCCAGCACCATTCTAGGATATGATATGGCTGAGCTATGCTTTACTGAAAACGAACGTTTAAACCAGACGGAATATACGCAGCCTGCCATCTTAACGGTAAGTACGGCTTTTTGGCGACTTTTGGATGCGCAAGGAATCAAAGCAGATGCTGTTGCTGGCTTGAGTTTAGGCGAATATACAGCCTTAGTCGCTAGTGGTGCGCTTGATTTCCAGACAGCAGTCGCATTGGTGCAAAAGCGCGGTCGGTATATGGCAAGTGCGGCGCCAGCAGGTGTTGGGAAAATGGTCGCTGTGATGAACACACCCGCTGAAACGATTGAAGAAATCTGTAAAGAAGCAAGTCAAGTGGGGATCGTGACACCAGCGAATTACAATACGCCGCAGCAGATCGTCATTGGCGGTGAAGCGCCGGCAGTGGATAAAGCGGTGGAATTGTTACAAGCTGCTGGAACCAAACGGGTGATTCCTTTAAATGTCAGCGGTCCTTTCCATACTGCTTTGTTGGAACCCGCATCGCAGCAATTAGCACAGGAATTAGCTCAAATCACCTTTGATGAGTTGCAAGTACCTGTCATCAGCAATACAACCGCGCAGCCAATGCAGCAAGACCAAATCAAGGAACTGTTGACGCTGCAAGTGAAATCGCCAGTGCGTTTTTACGAAAGCATTGCGACACTGAAGCAGCTTGGCATCCAACAAGTCATCGAGATCGGACCAGGAAAAGTATTGAGCGGTTTTATGAAGAAAATAGACAAAGAAATCCAGACTGCGCGTGTAGAAGATAGCCAAACGTTGGCAGATACACTAGCCCGATTCAACTAGGAGGAATTTATGGATCTGCAAAATAGAAACGTCTTTGTAACTGGTAGCTCGCGAGGGATCGGTTTTACCATCGCGGAAGCCTTTGCCAAAGAAGGAGCGAATATCGTTTTAAATGGACGAAAAGAAATTCCCCAGTCACTGATCGATCGCATCACCAGCTACGGCGTGAAATGTGTAGCGATCAATGGGGACATTTCTGATTTTGATCAAGCGGCAGCCATGCTTTTGGAAGCAGAAGCGGCAGTCGGACCGATCCACATTTTAGTCAATAATGCCGGAATCACGAATGACAAATTATTGTTGAGAATGAAACCCGAAGATTTTGATTCAGTGATCAAAATCAATTTGACTGGTACCTTCAATATGACGCAGCATGCGTTGAAAAAAATGATGAAGCTGCGAGAAGGCCGTATCATCAATTTGACGAGTGTGGTCGGCTTGACGGGAAATATCGGGCAAGCCAACTATGCGGCAAGTAAAGCTGGCGTGATCGGTTTTACGAAATCTGCCGCTCGTGAAGGTGCCGCTCGGGGGATCACCTGCAATGCGATCGCCCCAGGATTTATCGAAACAGAGATGACTGAAGTGCTGTCGGATAAAGTCAAAGAACAATCATTGGCAAATATTCCATTACAGCGTTTTGGTTCCACACAGGATGTTGCGCAAACAGCAGTCTTTTTAGCAAAAAGCCCCTACATCACTGGTCAGGTGATCAGTGTAGACGGCGGGATGGCAATGCAAGGGTAGGAGGAAGAATAGATGAATCGAGTAGTAGTTACAGGATACGGCGTCACTTCTCCAATCGGAAATGACCCAGAAACGTTTTTAGCAAGTTTACAAAACGGGACCAACGGCATCGGCCCGATTACAAAATTTGACGCAGAAGCAACAGGGATCTCAGTTGCCGCTGAAGTCAAAGATTTTCCGTTAGAAAAGTACTTCGTTAAAAAAGATACGAAGCGGATGGATCTTTTTTCCATTTATGGAATTTATGCGGCGTTAGAAGCGATGGAAATGGCGAAGTTAGATACAGAAACCATTGATGTGGATCGTTTTGGCGTGATGGTTGGTTCAGGGATCGGCGGCTTGCCAACGATTCAAGACCAAGTGATTCGGATGCATGACAAAGGAGCAAATCGGGTATCACCAATGTTCGTACCGATGTCGATCGTAAATATGGTTGCCGGCAACATTGCGTTACGGGTAGGTGCGAAAGGCATTTGTACGACGACTGTTTCCGCCTGTGCTTCTGGTACCCATTCAATCGGTGAAGCTTTTCGGAACATCAAGCATGGCTACGCAGATGTCATTATCGCTGGTGGTTCAGAAGCGACGATCTGTGAAATCGGTATCGCTGGTTTTGCGTCTCTGACGGCGTTAACCACTGAATCAGACCCTGACAAAGCTTCCGTTCCGTTTGATAAAAATCGTAGTGGGTTTGTCATGGGTGAAGGCGCTGGCGTCTTCATTTTAGAATCATTGGCGCATGCGCAAAAACGTGGGGCAACGATTTTAGGTGAAGTCGTAGGGTACGGTGCGAACTGTGATGCCTACCATATGACTGCGCCAAATCCTGATGGATCAGGTGCCGGAAAAGCAATGAAATTGGCGATGCAAGAAGCATCGATCACCCCGGCTGAAGTTGGCTACATCAATGCCCACGGTACAAGCACGCCCGCCAATGACAGTGCAGAAGCGACATCGATCCAATACGGATTGGGCGAAGACTATAAAAAACCATATGTTAGCAGTACAAAGTCAATGACTGGTCATTTGCTTGGGGCGGCTGGCGGAATCGAAGCCATTGCTTCACTATTAGCATTACAACATCAATTTATTCCACCAACCATCAACGTGACAGAACAAGATCCTGAGATCGACTTGAACGTTGTTATCAATCAAAGCCAACCAGCAGAATTGACCTATGCCATGAGTAATTCACTTGGGTTTGGCGGTCATAATGCAGTGATCTTGTTGAAACGTTGGGAGGAAGCGTAATTGGAAACACATGAGGTAAAAGAGCTGCTCAGCCAATTCGATCAATCGACGTTAACTGAGCTTCAATTAAAAAAAGAGACATTTGAACTTTATTTTAATAAAAATACGACAAGTGGGTTACAAAGTGCATCCTCTGCACCTGCATCTGCTCCTGCAGCGAATGCTGCGCCAACTCCTGTTGCACCAACGCCTGCTGTCTCAGCAACACCGGACACAGTAGAAACGGCAAAACCTGTCTTAGAGGGCAAAGAAGTTGTCTCTCCATTAGTGGGTGTCGTTTATTTGAAACCAAGTCCTGATAAAGACAACTTCAAACAAATCGGCGATCACGTGAAAAAAGGTGATATTCTCTGTATCGTTGAAGCGATGAAAGTCATGAATGAAATCGTCAGTGACGTCGATGGCGAATTAGTTGAAGTCTTGGTTGAAAGCGAACAAATCGTTGAATACAATCAACCATTATTCCGTGTGAAAGAAGGGTAAAGCAATGAGCGCATTAACGATTCAAGAAATCAAAGAAATCATCCCTCATCGTTATCCGATGCTTTTAGTGGATCGGGTAGAGGAGTTAGAAGAAGGCAAACGGGTCGTTGCGAAGAAAAACGTTACTATCAATGAGCCGTTTTTCCAAGGTCATTTTCCCCATGAACCAGTGATGCCCGGAGTATTGATCGTGGAAGCAATGGCGCAAGCAGGTGCTGTAGCATTGCTATCATTGGAAGATTTTCGTGGGAAAACTGCCTACTTTGGCGGTTTAGACAAAGCGAAATTCAGAAAAAAAGTAACACCAGGCGATACCTTGATCTTAGAAGTAGAAATAATCAAAGTGAAATCTGCAGCTGGCATCGGCAAAGGAATTGCCTATGTTGATGGGAAAAAAGTGGCGGAAGCAGAATTGACTTTCATGATTGGATAGGTGAGACATGTTTTCTAAAGTATTGATCGCAAACCGTGGCGAAATCGCCGTACGTATCATTCGCGCTTGTCGCGAATTAGGTATTCAAACGGTCGCCGTTTATTCAGAAGCAGATAAAGAAGCGTTGCATACAGAGCTTGCCGATGAAGCGATTTGTATCGGACCTGCCAAAGCAGCCGACTCTTATTTGAATGTACAGCAGATCCTAAGCGCTGCGATCGTCACAAAGGCTGAGGCGATCCATCCTGGATTTGGCTTCCTTTCAGAGAATAGCCGCTTTGCTGCGATGTGCGAGGAATGCAATATCGTCTTTATTGGGCCAAAGAGTGAGACTATCGATGCAATGGGAAACAAAATCAATGCAAGACGCTTGATGATCGAAGCAGAAGTACCGGTCATTCCCGGAAGCAAAGGCGCGATTTCTGATGTGGAAGAAGCTTTAACAATCGCTGAAGAGATTGGTTACCCAGTCATGCTCAAAGCTGCGGCCGGCGGTGGCGGTAAAGGGATACGGAAAGTCGCAGATAAAGAAGCATTGCCTCATCATTTTGCTTCGGCGCAGCAAGAAGCGAAAGCGGCATTTGGCAACGATGAAATGTACATTGAAAAAATCATTTATCCTGCTCGACACATAGAAGTGCAAGTGTTAGGTGATTCTTTTGGTAATATTATCCACCTTGGTGAACGCGATTGCTCGCTACAACGCAACAACCAAAAAGTGTTGGAAGAATCCCCTTCTGTGGTGATTTCTGAAAGCAAGCGAGCAGAACTAGGAGAAGCAGCGGTACGTGCCGCACAAGCGGTAGGGTATCGTAATGCTGGCACGATCGAGTTTTTAATGGCGGACACTGGGGAGTTTTATTTCATGGAAATGAACACTCGAATTCAAGTGGAACACCCGATCACCGAAATGGTGACAAACATTGATCTAGTCAAAAAACAACTTGAAGTCGCTAGTGGCGAACCGCTAGGCTTGACGCAAGCAGACATCAAGATGACGGGCGCGGCGATCGAATGTCGGATCAATGCAGAAAATCCAGCCTTCAATTTTGCACCGTCACCAGGCAAGATCAACAATTTGTTTTTACCAAGTGGCGGCCTAGGCGTTCGTGTAGACAGTGCCATGTATTCTGGCTACACGATTCCACCTTATTATGATTCTATGATCGCTAAAGTGATCGTTCACGGCGAGAACCGTTTCGAAGCGTTGATGAAGATGCAGCGGGCGTTAGCCGAATTAGTGACCGATGGTGTCATTACGAATGCAGAATTCCAAATGGACTTGATCAGTCACCCGAAAGTGATTGCGGGAGACTATACAACCGCCTTTTTACAAGAGGAATTTCTGCCAAATTGGACACCTGAACAATAGGAGGGAAGATGAGTGGCTTTATTTAAGAAGAAAAACTACATTCGCATCAATCCTAATCGAGGTCAGCTGCCAACGAACGAACCAGTCGTACCAGATAATCTTTGGGCGAAATGTCCTAGTTGCAAACGAACGCTTTATACGAAGGAGATGGGGGCAGAGAAAGTCTGTCCTCACTGCGGGTATAATTTCCGAATCAGTGCCTGGGAACGGATCGCTATCACGATTGATGAGAAAAGTTTTGAAGAATGGGACACAGATGTAACCACAAAAAATCCTCTTGATTTTCCTGGATATTTGGATAAAGTCGCACAAATGCAAGAAAAAACTGGGTTGCATGAGGCTGTCCTCACAGGAGAAGCAAAAGTTCAAGGATTGCCGTTAGCGATCGGGATCATGGATGCGAATTTCATCATGGGCAGTATGGGAACGGTCGTGGGGGAGAAGATTACCCGTTTGTTTGAACGTGCGATCGAAAAACAGCTACCAGTTGTTCTTTTTACCGCTTCAGGTGGTGCACGGATGCAAGAAGGAATTTTGTCACTGATGCAAATGGCAAAAATCTCTGCGGCGGTAAAACGCCATAGTAAAGCTGGCTTGTTTTATCTAACGGTTTTAACGGACCCGACAACCGGTGGCGTCACCGCTAGTTTTGCGATGGAAGGGGATATCATCCTGGCAGAACCGCAAGCCTTGATCGGTTTTGCTGGACGACGTGTGATTGAACAAACCATTCGTCAGGAACTACCTGAAGACTTTCAAAAGGCAGAGTTTCTGTTAGATCATGGCTTTGTCGATCAAATCGTTCCACGGACGAACTTGCGGGAGAAAATCCACCATTTGATTTCTTTGCATACGCGGAAAGGATGGGATCGCAATGACTAGAGCAGCCCACGAAATCGTTGAACTCGCTCGCAGCAAAGACCGTTTGACGGCACTGGATTACTTTGACGGCATTTTTTCTGAGTTTGAAGAGTTTCATGGAGACCGTCTGTTTGGCGAAGATGAAGCCGTTGTTGGCGGCATTGCTTGTTTAGATGGCAAGCCAGTGACCGTGATCGGTATTCAAAAAGGCCGTAATCTGCCTGAAAATTTACGCAGAAACTTTGGCTCGCCACATCCTGAAGGTTATCGCAAAGCGTTACGCTTAATGAAGCAAGCAGAAAAATTTCAGCGACCTGTGGTCACATTGATCAATACAGCAGGGGCGTTTTGCGGTATTGGCGCGGAAGAGCGCGGAGAAGGCGAAGCGATTGCCCGTAACTTGATGGAAATGTCCGATTTAACGGTGCCGATCTTGGCAATCATCATTGGTGAAGGCGGCAGCGGCGGTGCCTTAGCACTGGCATTAGGCGATGAGGTTTGGATGATGGAACATTCGATCTATGCCATTTTATCTCCCGAAGGCTTTGCTTCGATCCTATGGAAAGATGGCAGCCGTGCCAAAGAAGCTGCTGGCTTGATGAAGATCACAGCTCAAGAACTATATGAACTCGGTGTTATTGAAAAAGTGATTGCTGAAACCCATGAAGAGGCCTTTTTACCGAAAGAGCAATTGATGGAACAGATGAAAGCGGCAATTTCAAAGAAACTTGCCGAACTTTCTACCTTGCAAACAGATGAATTGCTTGAGGCAAGGTATCAACGTTTTCGCCGATTTTAAAAACTAGGATATCCACTCTGATTAGAGGATGGGTATCCTAGTATTTTTTTATTAAAAGTGTTATTGAATAAATCGTACAAATGGCGAAGTTTTTAGTTTAAAATTTAATTATTCTGTGCTATTATGTATATATTCTGAATATAAGAAGATTATATTGCATAAATATTTGTTTTGAAGAGGAGCGTTTTTAATGAAAAAATTATTTGGAGCACTTGTTGTATTGACGGGGATTTTGGTTTTAGGAGCTTGTGGGAATGGCGGCTCATCGAGTACTGGAAGTTCTAGTGCCAGCGGTTCGGCGGATAATCAATTGGAAGCCATCAAAGCAGCTGGTGTGTTAAATGTGGCAACTTCTGCTGACTTTGCCCCGTTTGAATTTCATGCCTTGATCGATGGCAAAGATACGATCGTGGGCGCAGATATCGATATGGTCAATGAGATCGCTGATCGTCTTGGTGTCGAAGTGAATATTTTGGACCTTGATTTCAATGCTGTTTTGACTGCTTTGCAACAAGGGAAAGCCGATATCGCTGTTTCAGGCATCTCAGCAACTGACGAACGTAAACAGACTTTTGATTTCACCGATAACTATTTTACACCAGAACAAAAATTAGTTGTTAATAAAAACAATGAATCGGCATTTGATTCAATCGAAAGCTTGTCTGGCAAAAAAGTAGGCGCTCAAAAAGGCTCGATCCAAGAAATGATCGTTCAAGATCAATTAGCTGATTCGCAATTGGTTTCCATCGCCAAAGTTCCGAATCTAGTCAATGAATTGAAACAAGGCTCGATCGACGGTTTGGTCCTTGAAAGTGCGGTTGCTGAATCGTATGTTGCACAAAATGATGACCTCGTGATCACTGATGTAGCATTAGAAGCATCTGAAGGCGATTCTTATGCAATTGCTTTACCTAAAGGGAGTACCGAATTACAAGAAGAACTAAACAGTATTTTGAAAGAATTGATTGAAGATGGTACAATCGATGAGTATGTACAAAAGAACACAGATCTAGCCAACGAAAATGCGGCGCAATAGATAGAACGGAGTAGACACAATTATGGATTTATCCTTTTTAGCGATATATTACCCTTATTTTCTTTCTGGTGTGGTGATCACCATCGTGATCTCTATCATCACCGTGATCTTTGGAACGATTCTAGGGGTGATTTTTGCCCTAATGAAATTATCAAAAGTGACGCCTTTGCGCTGGTTTGCTAATGCGTATATTGAAGTCATCCGCGGCACACCGATGCTGGTGCAGATATTGATCGCTTTTGGTCTTTTGCAAGGAATGTTTGCCTTGCCGACGGTCTCGATCGGCGTGTTGAGTCTTGATTTTGGGCGGCTATTTCCTGGGATCATTGCGCTCTCGCTTAATTCTGGGGCATATGTTGCTGAGATCGTCCGAGGGGGAATCAATGCCGTTGATTACGGTCAAACAGAAGCGGCTGGTTCTTTAGGATTGCGGCCTTTTCAAACGATGCGTTATGTCGTATTGCCACAAGCACTACGCAACATTTTGCCGCCACTAGGCAATGAATTTATCGTTTTGATTAAGGATTCCTCTTTGCTTTCAACGATCGGCATCTACGAGCTGATGAACAGTGCGCAGATCGTTGTCACCAGTTCTTTCCAACCATTAACGCCTTTCTATGTGGCGGCGGTCATTTACTTCATCTTGACGTTTACGACTTCGCGACTATTGAGTTTATGGGAAAAGAAACTAGGCAAAGGCTATCGTCGTTAAAAGGAGAAGACAAGCTATGATGTTAGATATTCAAGATTTACACAAAACCTTTGGCAGCAATCAAGTGCTAAAAGGGATCACAACGACGATCGATCAAGGAGAAGTCGTAGTGGTGATTGGGCCATCTGGGTCAGGAAAAAGCACGTTTTTACGCTGTTTGAACCTATTAGAAGTACCGACAAGCGGAAAGATCTTTTTTGAAGGAACCGATATTACCGATCCAAAGAATGATTTGTATAAGATGCGTGAAAAAATGGGTATGGTATTTCAAAATTTTAATCTTTTTCCGAATATGACGGTTTTAGAAAACATTACTTTGTCCCCGACGAAAGTCAAGAAGGTAGCAAAATCGGCGGCTGATCAGTTGGCAAAACAACTACTAAATGATGTTGGCTTACCAGACAAAGCAAAAGCCTATCCTCAAAGTCTTTCTGGTGGACAAATGCAACGAATCGCTATCGCACGTGCCTTGGCGATGGAACCAGACGTGATGCTCTTTGATGAACCGACTTCAGCGTTAGACCCAGAAATGGTTGGCGAAGTATTGTCCGTCATGCAGCGTTTGGCTCAGCAAGGAATGACGATGGTCATCGTCACTCATGAAATGGGCTTTGCGAAAGAAGTCGCGGATCGGATTTTATTTATGGATCAGGGAATCATTATGGAGGAAGGAACGCCAGAACAGATCTTTGATCATCCGAAAAATCCACGAACCATTGATTTTTTGAGTAAAGTATTGTAAACTGCGAGAAGTTCGCAGTTGTTAGTGATAAATTTGGACCTTTCCTAAGCATCCTTTCAGTAAAAGGATGCTTTTTTGACGGAAAAAAGACTACTTTAAAGAAGTGATAGAACAAACGGTTGTCTTGGCAGGTTCCTTTTTCAGTTCTTTTACAAGAAACCTGCAGAAACTGGCGCACTTGCTAGTATTCAAAAAGATTCTATTGTATAATTACAGGTTGAAGAGGTCTGATCTTGATAGAAACCATCTGCGTGATTGTAGGCAGATCGGACTGTTTCTTTTTTAGGATCGACAATTTGGATCGATGACTAGTCACCGATTTTTAATATGTGAAGAAATCATGCAGCAAAGGAGATTTTATGTTTTCAAATTATAAACCGACTTGGATGGTCGATGCGATTTATAAAATCACCCCTAGCCAACTAAAGGCACAGGGGATCAAAGGGATTTTGACCGATCTTGATAATACCTTGATTGCTTGGAACAATCCTGACGGAACCGAAGAACTAAAAAACTGGCTACTGGAAATGAAAAATGCTGGGATACCGGTAGTTGTCGTTTCCAACAACAATAGTGAACGAGTGGCACGGGCAGTTGCGCCCTTTGGCTTAAAGTACGTACACCGCGCATTAAAACCTTTTTCAAGAGGGATCAAACAAGGCTATCAGCAATTAGGCTTGAAAAAAGAAGAGGTCGTGATGATCGGCGATCAAATCATGACGGATGTACGAGGTGCCAATCGTGCCGGTGTTCGCAGTATTTTAGTGAAACCAGTGATCCCAACGGATTCTTGGAAAACCCAATTTAATCGAGCCGCAGAAAGAAAAATCATGAACTATTTATTGAAGCACAACCCAGAGTTAAAATGGCGTGGAGGAATTTAATATGACAGAAGGAATCGAAGAAATTCACTGTATCGGCTGCGGGGCAGTGATTCAGACAACGAACCCCAATGAATTGGGCTACACCCCGCAATCCGCATTAGAAAAAGGACTTGAATCAGGAGAAGTCTATTGTCAACGCTGCTTCCGTTTGCGCCATTACAATGAGATCCAAGATGTTTCCCTTACCGACGATGATTTTCTGCGTCTACTGAATGAAATCGGGGAAAAAGAAGCCTTGATCGTTAATGTCGTTGATATTTTCGATTTTAATGATTCATTGATCCCAGGACTGCACCGCTTTGTCGGCAATAATCCTGTTTTATTAGTGGGCAACAAGGTGGATATTTTGCCAAAATCTTTGAAAAAATCGAAGATGACCCAATGGATGAAGGAACGTGCTCATGAAGCTGGATTAAGACCAGTGGATGTATTATTGACGAGTGCCAAGAAGCCAGGTGAAACGGAAGCTTTACTGCAAGCGATCGAAACGTATCGTGAAGGACGCGATGTCTATGTGGTGGGTGTGACGAATGTTGGAAAATCAACATTGATCAATCAAATCATCAAACAAACAGCGGGGATCAACGAATTGATCACGACTTCGCGTTTCCCGGGAACCACATTGGATAAAATCGAGATTCCATTGGATGACGGACACTTCTTGATCGACACACCAGGAATTATTCATCGTTATCAAATGGCGCATTATTTAGGTAAAAAAGATCTAAAAATCGTGGCACCAGCCAAAGAGATCAAACCAAAGGTGTATCAGTTGAATCCAGAACAAACTTTGTTCTTAGGAGGACTTGCCCGATTTGATTTCATTCAAGGAGAACGCAGTTCATTTATTGCTTATGTAGCAAATGATGTGGCGATCCATCGGACCAAATTAACGAAAGCCGATGAGTTTTATGAGAAACATGTTGGTGGGCTGCTGCAGCCGCCGCGAGCAGATGAAGTGGCGGATTTTCCTGAACTCGTCCGTTTCGAATTTTCAATCAAAGAAAAAACCGATATCGTTTTTGCTGGACTTGGCTGGATCACGATCACCAAACCGTGTGTCATCGCTGGGTGGGCGCCAAAGGGTGTCGATGTGCTTAGACGCAAAGCATTAGTATAAGGAAGAAGGAAGAATATGGACTTGCGAGGAAAACAAAAAAGATTTTTACGAAGTGAAGCGCACCATTTAAACCCGATTTTTCAAATCGGCAAAGGCGGCTTGAATGACGCGATGATGGCGCAAATTGAAGAAGCGCTAGAAAAACGAGAATTGATCAAAGTCTCATTGCTCCAAAATACCGATGAGGTTGCTGACGAAGCAGCTGAAACGATCCGTGAGAAAGTCGGCTGTGAAGTGGTACAAATCATCGGACGAGTGATCGTTTTATTCAAACCGTCAAGCAAAGAAAAATACCAAACGATTTCAAGCAAAGTTCGTTCAATTTAGGAGGGAGAAGGCATGCAAGGACAAACATTTGGAAAGGTACAAACGGTTTTAGAGACACAAACACAAGAACTTGTACCGAAAAAGCAAGTGGGCATTCTTGGTGGGAATTTTAATCCAGTACACTACGCACATCTGGTCATGGGTGAGCAAGTAGGGCAAGCATTAGGGCTGGATAAAGTTTATTTCATGCCTGAGTATTTACCGCCTCATGTTGATGAGAAAAAGACGATCCCAGCTGAGCACCGCTTGGCGATGTTGGAGTTGGCGATCGCCGATAATCCACGATTTGCTGTAGAGACCATTGAGTTGGAACGAAAAGGTAAGAGTTACACGGTTGATACGATGCGGGAATTGACAGCTAAGAATCCAGATACCAATTATTATTTTATCATTGGCGGGGATATGGTGAACTATTTACCAAAATGGCATCAAATTGATGAGCTGATGGAATTGGTGACTTTTGTGGGGGTTCGTCGTCCAGAAGTGCCGATCGATAGCCCATACCCGATTATTTGGATCGATATCCCGCTAATGGATGTCAGCTCAACAACAATTCGTAAAAAAGTGCAACAAGGTTGTTCGGTTCGCTACTTATTGCCAGATAATGTGTTACACTATATTCAAGAAAAGGGGTTGTACTTGGATGAAGAGTGAACACTACACACAAGCAGAACGGGAACTTTTGATGCAAAAGGTCCAAATGCAGATGAGTCAAAAGCGCTTTGAGCATGTGTTAGGTGTCGAAAAAACGGCCGTTGCCCTTGCGGAAAAATATGGTGCTTCACCGGTCAAAGCCAGCATCGCCGCCTTGACGCATGATTATGCGAAAGAACGCAGCGATGAAGAATTTCAATTAGTCATTCGTAGAGACGGATTCGACTTGGATCTCTTGAACTGGAACAATGCCATCTGGCATGGACTCGTCGGTGCTGATTTCGTTCAACGAGAATTAGAAATCGATGACGAAGAAATCTTACAAGCGATCCGTTTGCACACCACCGGAGCTGCTAAGATGAGCCTGTTAGATAAAATCATCTATGTGGCAGATTATATCGAACCCGGACGTACGTTTCCTGGAGTCGTTGAAGCCAGAGAGATCGCAATGATCGACTTAGATGCCGCTGTTGCTTACGAAACGAAACATACCTTGCTTCATTTGATCGAAACAGAAGCAGTTATCTACCCAAAAACGATCGAAACCTACAATTTTTGGGTAGCCAAATATAGGAGGGAATTACCATAGATAGTCAGAAAATATTAGAAATTGCTGTAAAAGCCGCCGATTCCAAACATGCCGAAGATATTATGGCATTAGATGTGCGGGAAATCTCTTTGCTAGCAGATTACTTTGTGATCTGTTCAGGAAATAGCGAGCGTCAAATCAATGCGATCATTGATGAAGTCATCGATAAAGAAGAAGAAAACCAAGTATCTGTTCGCCGTGTCGAAGGAAAAGATGGTGGAAAATGGGTCTTGATCGACTTAGGTGACGTGATCGTTCACGTATTTAGTGCCTCAGAACGTGCTTTTTACAACCTAGAAAAATTATGGTCTGATGCGCCGCTTGTGGATCTTAATGAATGGGTCGTGGCGTAATGGCTTACGAAACCTTCGCATTTGTCTATGACGAAGTAATGGATTCCAGTCTCTATAAAAAGTGGCTGGATTTTTCTTGTCGTCATTTAGGAAAAAGAAAACAGCTGTTAGAATTGGCTTGTGGAACTGGTGCGTTAGCCGTTGAGTTTGCCAAGGCTGGTTTTGACGTGACTGGGTTAGATCTTTCAGAAGAGATGCTGATGATCGCTAGTCAACGGGCTGAAAAAGAAGAAGCGGCTGTGCAATTTGTTGCGGGTGACATGCTGGATCTCGTAGATGTTGGCACCTATCAAGCAATTACCTGCTATTCTGACTCCCTTTGCTACATGGAAGACGAGCAGAGTGTGCAGCAAGTGTTTGATGGTGTTTACAGTTGTTTAGAAGAAGATGGCGTCTTTTTATTTGATGTGCATTCCTTATATCAAATCGATGAAGTCTTTCCTGATTATAGCTATCATTACCAAACCGATGAATTTGCCTTTCTTTGGGAAAGCTATCAAGGCGAAAAAGACCATAGCATTGAACACTTCTTGACCTTGTTTGTTGCACAAGAGAATGGGTTGTTTGAACGCTTAGATGAGCTTCATCAAGAAAGAACCTATCCTCTTGAAAGCTATTTAAGAATGTTAGAAAATGCTGGTTTTGCTAATGTTGAATGCTATGCCGATTTTATCGATACGAAGCCAAATGAAAAAAGCCGTCGCTGGTTTTTTGTCTGCCATAAGTAACCGTTATGTAAAACAGGAGGGATGTCGATGAAGGCTTGCGGACTAGTCGTAGAATACAATCCTTTTCACCATGGACACCAATACCATGTGGAAAAAGCACGGCAAGTAACGAACGCTGATGTCGTCGTTGCGGTGATGAGTGGGAATTTTTTACAGCGTGGCGAACCAGCAATCATCGATAAATGGCAGCGAGCTCAAGCAGCACTACAATATGGGGTAGACTTGATCGTCGAATTGCCCCCCGCTTGGGCCGTCCACTCTGCTGATTTTTTTGCATCGGGTGCGATTAGGATTCTGCAGGATCTGCAATGTGAGTTGTTATGCTTTGGCACAGATACGAAACACCCCTTCGACTATGCCAAGTTTGCTCACTTTGAAAAAGAAAATCAACTAATGATCGATGACGCATTTCAACGCTTAGCGAGGCAAAATACTACCTATAGTCAAAAAATGAGTGCGGTCCTAAGGGAGCTATATCCTGAGTACCATGCAGAAAAAGACCAGCCCAATCATCTGTTGGGTATGGCGTATGCACGGGAAGTGCTGCATTATGAAAAACCAATGCGCTTGGTCCCCATCCAACGCGTTGCGGCGTCTTATCATTCAGAACAATTCGATCATCCAACAATCGCCAGTGCAACAGCCATTCGCCAAGCAATCAAACAAGGTGCAGCTGTTGTGGATTTTGTTCCTGAAGCCACACAAACCTTTCTTTCACAAGCAACAGTCGACTGGGAAGACTTTTGGCCGTATCTTCAATACCAGATCATTTCTGCCCCAATCGAAAAATTAGCTGCTATTTACCAGATGGAAGAAGGATTAGAATATCGACTAAAACAATATGTGACGGCGGCGGATTCTTTTGCAGATTTTATCAAGTTGTTAAAGACGAAACGTTATACCCAAACGCGGCTGCAGCGTCTTGCTTGTTATGTATTGTTCCAAGTGACAAAAGCTGAAATGAAGGAAGCTCAAGAACATTCCTTTATTCGAGTCTTAGGGTATACGAAGCAAGGGCAGCACTATTTAAAAGAGGTCAAAAAAGAGCTGACCCTGCCGCTGATCGCTAAATTTGGTAAGCAAGAAGCACAGCGCTATGGCTTGTCATTGCGGATCGACCAGATCTATCAGCAAGGGAATCCTCAAATCACAGAACAAAATTTTCGAAGAATTCCGCTTTTTATTGATAAATAAGTGAAAATTACTTCACAGAACGCCATTTGACAAGTATAATGAATAAGGATTTTTAAAAACAAGAAAGCGAAGTGAAATCATGGGTCGTAAATGGGCAAATATCGTAGCGAAAAAAACTGCTAAAGATGCAAACAATAGCCGAGTTTATGCAAAATTTGGAATCGAAATCTACGCAGCAGCAAAATCGGGTGATCCTGATCCTCACGCGAACCAAAAATTACGCTTTGTTATCGAACGTGCGAAAACCTACAATGTGCCAAAACACATTATTGACCGTGCGATTGAAAAAGCCAAAGGTTCTGGCGATGAACAATACTCAGAACTTCGATACGAAGGATTTGGTCCAAATGGATCAATGGTGATCGTCGACACGTTGACAAATAACGTCAACCGCACCGCAGCCGATGTTCGGGCCGCTTTTGGTAAAAACGGCGGGAATATGGGTGTTTCAGGGGCCGTTGCTTATATGTTTGATAACACGGCACTCTTTGGCTTTGCCGGTGACGATGCGGATGAAATCTTAGAATATTTGATGGACAAAGAGATCGATGTTCGTGATGTTGTTGAAGAAGATGGACAAATCATCGTTCACGGTGAACCAAGTGACTTCCATGCCATTCAAGAAGCCTTGAAAGAAAAAGGAATCACTGAATTCTCAATTGCAGAAATGCAAATGATTCCTCAAAATGAAGTAACCTTGACGGGTGACGATCTAGAAAAATTTGAAAAAATGATCGATGTGTTAGAAGATCTTGAAGACGTACAAAACGTCTATCACAATGTGGCAGACGCGGAAGAATAAGTGTCACTTGGCAGCCTAGAGACAATCTGGCTGCCATTTTTTTAGTATGTTTTTTTATGTAGAAGCTTTGTCGCTTATGCAAGAGAAATAATGAAGCGGTGGCGTTGCTCATTTACTGAAAATTCTTCTGTGTTGATCATCTTTTCAGTTGGTTTCTATACATTTTATGTGTTATGATTTACTACATAAGCAAACAAATCGTTAGGGGGGCAGACATGGAAGAAAAAATCGTTTTAGAGCCATTTAATCGAATCTTAAGTGGTTTTGAAAAGCTAGCAGAAGTGTCTGTATCGATTTCTGACTGCTCGGCTCTTTGTCGGAAATATCAAAAGTATGGGGTAGAAGGGTATCGTCTAGGTGATTATCGTGGCTCTTCTTATTTGAATCGTTATTTAAATGTCGTCGTTGATCGCGCACCCTTATTAATTTATAAAGAGCGATTCTTGATTCCATTAGTCTTTCGCATGTCGGAATACTCTGAACGGCTCTTTATCGATGAGTATCGAATGGAAGGGTTCTTCTTGCTGTTGGATTGGCTTTTAGAGCACCGACCAGAAAAAGCAATTATTGATTATAAACGAACGCGTGCTTTGCCTCATAGAAAAGAATTTGTCATCGACAGTTCCTATGTACTTTTTCGATTGACAGAAATTCTGGATGGCGCTGGCTTTCCTCTTAGTCGCTTTACGACGATTGAAGAATTTAGTGAGTGGAATCGTACCCATCGCTTGATCGATAACGGCAGCATTGGACGACATACAAAATTATTCGTTCCAGAAGATCCTGAACACGTTTCTGAGCTGCAAATGATTTTAACCATCGTAGGGATGCGCTATCCAGAAACCCGTTTATTTATTGGCGAGTTAAAAGGCTAAAAAAACATCACGATCGGCTTGTTTCCTTTGGGAACTCGCCGAAAGTGATGTTTTTTGTTATCCGATCGTTGATGCTTTTTGGAACTGATAAGTGGTAGGATCAGCTTTTGCTAGCAGCGGCAATTCCTCTTGGGTGAGGACGGTCAACTGATGCATCGCCCGTGTCGCCATTGTATAAAAAATCAATTGGTCTTGTTCAGTCACAAAAGTGGCACCTGGTGTCCAGACAAATACTTGGTCAAACTCTAGCCCTTTTGCTAAAAAGGCCGGGAAGATCATCACATTGCGTTTCATGAAGTCTTCTTCAGAGGTGATCAGCTGCACTTGTTCCTGCATTGTTTCTGCCAGCTGGGCATATAACTGCTGGCAATCCTTTGCGGTTTTACAAATGATCGCGGTGCGCCAACGCTGATTCTCAGCTGCGTCACGAATACTGGTTTCTAGGAAAGCCAGATTTTCAGTTGCAGTTCCTTTAACAATTGTTGGTACCGCCCCTTTACGAGCCGTCAATTCCACTTGATCACTGCCAACTAAAAATTGATTGGCGAAATCTGTGATTTCCTTAGTCGAACGATAGCTGGTTTTCAATTGATAACGTTTCACACTTTCGTGGGGGAATAATTCTGCTAATGCCCCGACGATCGTTTCATTGCCATACACTTTTTGATTCAAATCTCCGCACAGGGTGATGCCAGCCTTTGGATAAAGCTGACGCAGTAGGGCCACTTGTGCTGGTGGAAAATCCTGCATTTCATCGATAAAGATAAACCGAGCTTTTTCTTCGACGTGAACAGGATAAAGCTGTTTGATCAGTAAGAAAAACAAAACGGCGTCTTCTTGTTTGATCTGTCTTTGGCGCATGCCTTGTCGAATATCGGCAATACTTTGCTGCCAAGCCGCAGCCTCGATGCCAGTTTCTTTGACTGCAGCAGACTCAACCGATTGTAAAAAGTGTAAGTATTGCTTGGCTTGGTTGATAAACTGAAAGTTTTTCACTCCCCGGGTCAAGGAACGGAACTTCTTGCGGACGATCTGCTGTCTAAGTTTCTTCCGCAAACGGCGTTCGTTTTCTTCGCTGTATTCTTGATGAGGATCATTGGCAAATACTTGTTGCAATTGTTCTTCGGTCGCTTCTTTGACCCAGTCTTTTTTTGCTTCATCTTTTTCCAAGCCGCCGATTTTTTTTAATAATTTCGTTTGAAGCAGTTGGGTTCTTTGGTAAATCGGCAGTTCGTTATTGGTTTCTTGATACCAGCGGCGAATCTGTTCTTTTGTCAAATAGGTTTGCCCTTGGATTTTTAGATCACGGAACAAGGGACCGATCGGTGCAATCGAACGGACATAACGGTTGATTTTTTCCACCAAGAAAAGACTACTTTTGATTTTTTCAATGGCATCATCATCGCCGCTTAAAAAGGTTTCTTCTTGTTGGGTTTCTTTCGTCACTTCATAGCCAGTCAGAATCAATTGGATAAAGTGGTGGAAGGTTCTTGTGGGCACTTCACTTTCACCTAAAGAAGGCAGGACCATGGAAATATAGTCAGAAAACAAATGATTGGGTGAAAACAGCAAGACTTGTTTTTCGTCCAACCATTTGCGATTCCGATAAAGTAAAAAGGCGACCCGCTGCAACAAAGCAGAGGTTTTCCCACTTCCAGCAATCCCTTCGATCAGTAAGAATTTATTGGTGGTATCACGAATGATTTGATTCTGTGCTTTTTGGATCGTCGAAACGATGTTACGCATTTGAGAAGAAGAGGCTTCATCCAATATTTCCAACAAAAATTCGTCATTGATGATCTCCGAAGTATCGACCATCGACAAGATTTCACCATTTTGAATTTTAAATTGGCGTTTCAAAAGCAATTCTACCGTAAACCGATCAGTGTCTGTTTCGTAGAAGGTTTCACCAAGCTCTCCTTCATAATAAAGATTGGCGATCGGTGCGCGCCAGTCAATGACGATCGTTTCTTCATCTTTGTCTCGCAATGAAGCGATCCCCAAATAGAGGGTCTCGGTTTCTTGTTCTTCTTTGAAATCGATTCGAGCAAAATACGGATTGCCCGCCATCGTTGTTAAGGTTTTGACGCGTTTTTCTTGTGATTCTGCGGTTTGGTATTTTATCAGCAATTCTTGTTCATGCTGCTGGTACTCGATAACTGATTCATAAAAGGCTTCACTGTCGCCCCCGCGAATTTTCTTATCGGCGATTTCTTTTAATTGATCATCCATTTTAGCGGCTAACTCTTGTTTTTGCTGCGAAAGGATCGCTTGTTCTCTGTGGATCAGAGCAATGGTTTCATTGACATGTTGTTGTTCTTTTTGACGTTCGTTCACGAAGGATCCTCCTTAAAAAAATTGCGACATAAAATTATAGCATATTTTCCCTGCGAATGTCGTGGAAAAAAAGAAACTATGCTAAGATTTATAAAAAGAGCTTAGGTGTTCAAAAACGAAACGAAAAAGAGGTGGAGACGGTGAGGGAAGAAGCAGAATTGCACCAATTGATCCTGTCTGTGGGGCAACGTGTTGGGGCACGTGCCATAGGTTTATCTGGTTCACGGACCGATCCACAGGCGCCAAAAGATTTTTTACAAGACTTTGATGTGGTTTACGTAATGGATGATATTCAGCCCTTGGTCGATGATCCTTCATGGTTAGAAGCCTTTGGACCGATCATGATCAGGCAAACACCGGAAGCTAGCACCATCTATCCGTTAAGTTTGGGCGGGTGTTTTACGTACTTGATGCATTTTTTAGACGGAGTAAGAATCGATCTCATGCTATGTCCTCTTGCACTGGTCGATCGTCTGGCTAACGAACCAGGCTTGCATCCGCTGCTTGATCCAGACCAAATACTAAGTTTTGCTAATCAAGCAAATCATTCGCATTACTGGATCAAGCGCCCGACCCAAGCCGCTTTTCAGGAACACTGCAACGAATTTTGGTGGGTAAGCACGTATGTCGTGAAAGGGCTGCTTCGAAAGCAGCTGATTTATGCTGCGGATCATTTATACACTATTTGTTGGCAAGAATTGTTATGGATTGAAGATTTGTTCGTTGCCCAAGCTCAGCAATTTCAGGTGAGTACAGGGAAAAATCATAAATACCTACAGTCGTTTCTAACGGAAAAGGAGTGGCGGGAATTGACCTCATTGCTTGATTTTTCCACGATCACTGCCTGCGGTCAGTCCCTCTTGAAGATGCAAAAACGTTTTGATGGCCAAGCAAAGAACATCAGCGAGAAATTAGGGCTGGCCTATGATTGGCAAGAAGCTGAGAATGTCCAAACATATACGAAGTATTGGAGTGAAAAAAATTGGCAGATGAAACCAGAGAATCAAAAATAAAAGACTGTCAGATTCAGGCGTTTTGGCAGCGGTTTTTAAAAGCAAATCCAAGAAATCAATCTCCTTTGACCTATGAAGATGCTTGGTCCTTTGGTGATACCCCACAAATGGCCGATGAACTGGCAGCACTGGTTTTAGCTGGCAAAAAGACGGCAACGACATCTGCCGCTGCGCTCTATGAAATCGAGCAAGAAGCATTGCCGCAATCAGGAACCTATAGTGTCCTTTTAAATGGGTCGGATGTACCAAAAGCTGTTCTTTACTTAGAGTCAGTGTCGATCGTGCCTTTTGATGAGGTGACAGCAGACTTTGCCTTTTTAGAAGGGGAAGGATATCGCACTTTGGCTTATCGGCGCCGTGTTCATGAAGCTTTTTTTCGACGAGCTTATGCCTCAGCGGGGTTGTCTTTTCACGATCAAATGCTGTGTGTTTGCGAAAAGTTTTGTGTCGTTTATCAGGAAGAATAAAGTCATGGTTTTCTTTGGAAACCAAGGTAATAGTTTTTGTCTTTTTGAAAAAGGTGTATAATCAAAAGCAAACAAAGGAGGAAGTCGTATGCCATTTATCCATGTCGAACTAGTTGAAGGACGTTCGCAAGAGCAACTGACGAATATGATGAAAGAAATCACTGAGGCGGTCCATAAAAATACAGGCGCCCCTAAAGAGCATATCCATGTTATCATCAATGAAATGAAGCAAGGAACCTATGCTGTGAATGGCGATTGGAAATAATTCTCTTGCTTTTTTATCAAGAGAGTGGTTTAATTGAGCCATAATCGATCAATAAAAAAGACACCTGAATTTGAGAGTCTTCGATAAGAGAGGGAAATCTTGGCTGAAAATTTCCTAGAAGAAAACCAAAGGATGACCACTTTTTTAAGACCTCTGTTGAAACGGAGGCGGTTGAACCGTTATCTCATGAAGAGGAAAACAGACTTTTTCTGTTTTTGAAGAATAGGTGGAACCACGAGTGATCGTCCTAGTATCGTAACCGATACTAGGACTTTTTTTATTGATTGAAATCATCAAAGGAGGACATTCATATGTCATTATTTATTACATTTCCTGATGGCGCAAAAAAAGAATTTGCTGTTGGGGTAACAACCAAAGAGATTGCTGAAAGTATCTCGAAAAGTCTTGCAAAGAAAGCCTTAGCTGGAAAAGTCAATGGACAACTGGTCGATCTTTCACGTCCGATCGAAGAAGATGCAACGATTGAGATCGTGACACCCGATCATGAAGACGCCTTAGGCTTACTTCGTCATTCGACAGCTCATTTAATGGCTCAAGCTATGCGCAGACTCTATCCATTGATCCATTTTGGGGTAGGACCTGCAATTGATTCTGGTTTTTACTATGACACAGACAATGGGGAAAACCCAGTAACTGCAGAAGATCTACCAGCAATCGAAGCAGAGATGATGAAGATCATCAAAGAAAATCTGCCAATCGAACGCCGCGTGTTAACAAAAGAAGAAGCGTTGACCCTTTTTGCCGAAGATCCATACAAAGTAGAGTTGATCACTGAATTACCAGATGATGAAACGATTACTGCCTATCAGCAAGGTGAATTTGTCGATCTTTGCCGCGGTCCTCACGTCCCATCAACTGGTCGTATCCAAGTGTACAAATTGTTATCAGTGGCAGGTGCTTACTGGCGTGGAAGCTCTGACAACCAGATGATGCAACGGGTATATGGAACAGCCTTTTTCGATAAAAAAGACTTGAAGGAATTTATCCGTTTACGGGAAGAAGCAAAAGAACGCGATCATCGTAAATTAGGAAAAGAATTAGAATTGTTCATGTTATCACCTGAAGTCGGCGCTGGTTTGCCGTTCTGGCTGCCAAAAGGAGCTACGATCCGTCGTACGATCGAACGGTATATCGTGGACAAAGAAATCAGCTTAGGGTACCAACATGTGTATACACCAATCATGGCAAACGTGGATTTATACAAAACCTCAGGGCACTGGGATCATTACCATGAAGACATGTTCCCGCCAATGGATATGGGGGATGGGGAAATGTTAGTATTGCGACCAATGAACTGTCCGCATCATATGATGGTTTATAAAAATGACATTCATTCGTATCGTGAGCTACCGATTCGGATCGCTGAATTAGGCATGATGCACCGCTATGAAAAATCAGGGGCATTATCTGGATTGCAACGGGTTCGGGAAATGACTTTAAACGATGGGCATACATTCGTCCGTCCGGATCAAATCAAAGAAGAATTCAAACGGACACTTGATTTAATGATCGGTGTTTATGAAGACTTTAATATCACCGATTATCGTTTCCGTCTAAGTTATCGTGATCCACAAAACAAAGACAAATATTTTGATGACGATGCAATGTGGGAAAATGCGCAAACGATGCTAAAAGCCGCTATGGATGAATTAGAATTGGATTATTTTGAAGCAGAAGGCGAAGCAGCTTTCTATGGACCAAAACTAGATGTCCAAGTGAAAACAGCTTTAGGCATGGAGGAAACCTTGTCAACGATCCAATTAGATTTCTTGTTGCCTGAACGGTTTGACCTAACGTATGTTGGTGAAGATGGTGAAAACAACCACCGTCCAGTGGTGATCCACCGCGGCATCGTTTCAACGATGGAACGCTTTGTGGCTTATCTAACGGAAGTCTATAAAGGCGCATTCCCAACTTGGTTGGCGCCGATCCAAGCATCGATCATTCCAGTTTCAGTCGAAGCTCACAGTGACTATGCTTACGAAATCAAAGAACGCTTGCAGGCACAAGGACTGCGGGTAGAAGTGGATGACCGCAACGAAAAAATGGGGTATAAGATCCGCGCATCACAAACCCAAAAAATTCCTTACCAAATCGTTGTTGGGGATCAAGAAGTCAATGACGCGACAGTCAATATCCGTCGCTACGGCAGCAAAGAGACCCAAGTCGAAGAATTGAATCTGTTTGTTGATGCAATGGCTGCAGAAGTGAAAAACTATAGTCGCAAATAGTTTTATGATGGATGAAGTGAAAAAGCACCTTCTTTAAGATGGTGCTTTTTTTGTCTAAATTCATAAAAATAAATAAATAGGTTTTGTTATGATGATTAGATTGTAGTATAATTGATAAGTGGCAAAAATGAAAAAAAAGAAAAGGAGTTTGTGATGAATTATAATTACGGAGTTAGAAAGAAATCGGTTGTATCGGTCATTTTATTAACATTTATTACTTGTGGCATTTATACATTCTTTTGGATGTACCAAACAACCAAAGAGCTAGCAGAGTACAGCGGGGATAATCGTCTTTCGCCAGAAACGTCGATTTTACTCACGATCCTTACTTGCGGATTGTACCAAATTTATTGGTGGTACCGAATTGCGGATATCTTTATGAGTGCACAACAACGAGCGAATATGCCTCGTCTGAGTGACAACAAAATCCTTTTTGTCGTCTTGAGCCTTTTTGCTTTTGATTTCATCAACATTGCGATTTTACAAGGTGATATGAATCAAATGTGGGAAGCAGCTGATCAAAATGCCATGATGTCATCTGCTACATCAAACGATTCGTCTGATTCAGATGATTGGGTCGATTATTGATTTGTCCGTTTAAATGGTTAACGGGGTTTCCTTGTCCAGGTTGTGGCATGACGCGCGCCTACTTGCACTTATTTCAGGGTGATCTTGAAGGTGCGCTGCATTTTCATCCCTTGTTTTGGTTAGTGCCGATCGTATTCGGAATCGTTTTGTTCAAAAAAAATCTGAAAATCAGCAAACTTTACCACAGTCACAACCTGTGGCTGACCTTGACACTTTTGGTACTAGTGGTTTATGGTGGTCGGCTCTGGCTTCATTTCCCACATGACGCGCCAATGGACTTTGATCCAGAGAGCATTTTCCCACAACTACTACGTCGGATTGGTCAAGTGATTCACTAACAGCCATTCACCCAGGCATTAAAAATCTTTAAGAAAATGCTTTGTTTTTTTCTGAAAGCGAAGGGAACATGCGACAGTAGTTGAATCTTTATGAAAATTGTGTTATATTTACAATGTAATGATACTTAGAGTGAGTGAGCGGTTTTTTCGCTCACTCTTTTTAATGGAATGAAGTTCGTTTCGTTGAGAAATAAAGGAGGCGATGTTGTGAGTACGGTAGTGGAAACTGTTACAGATATAGTGACCCCTATTCTGGATGCGCAAAAATTTGAATTAGTTGAAGTAGAATTCGTGAAGGAAGGGAAAAATTGGTTTCTTCGTGTGTTCATCGATAAAGAAGGCGGAATCGATATCGAGGAATGTGCCTTTGTCAGTGAACAACTTAGTGAACAATTAGACCAATGCGAACCTGATCCTATTCCACAGGCTTATTTCTTGGAAGTTTCTTCCCCTGGCGCCGAGCGTCCATTGAAGAAAGAAGCAGATTATCAACGGGCAGTCGGCGAGTACATTCATGTTTCTTTATATCAACCGATTGATGGAGAAAAACAGTTCGAAGGCTTTTTACAGTCATTCGACGAAAATCAGCTAGTAATTAAGACCCGAATCAAAACCAGAGAAAAAGAACGAACGATCGACCGGAAAAATATTGCCAAAGCTCGTTTAGCCATTCAATTTTAAACACGGAGGAATGAAAGAATCATGAGTAAAGAAATGTTGAATGCATTGGATGCATTAGAAGCAGAGAAAGGCATTTCAAAAGAGATTGTCATCGATGCCTTGGAAGCGGCATTGGTTTCAGCGTACAAACGTCATTACGGGCAAGCACAAAATGTGGAAGTTGAATTTGATCAGAAAAAAGGCAACATCCACGTCTATGCAGTCAAAGAAGTGACAGAAGAAGTCATGGACTCGCAACTAGAGGTTTCATTAAAAGAAGCGATGACAATCAATCCCGCTTATGAAATCGGCGACAAAATCCGTTTTGAAGTAACGCCTAAAGACTTTGGTCGTATTGCGGCGCAAACGGCAAAACAAGTCATTTTGCAACGGGTCCGTGAAGCGGAAAGAAACATTATTTATAACGAATTTAGTGCGTACGAAAAAGACATTCTGCAAGGAATCGTTGAACGCCAAGATAATCGTTATATCTATGTAAACTTAGGCAAAATTGAAGCCGTGCTTTCAAAACAAGACCAAATGCCAAATGAGTTTTATCAACCCCATGATCGGATCAAAGTATTCGTTTCTCGTGTTGAAAATACTTCGAAAGGCCCTCAAGTATTCGTTAGCCGTAGCCATCCAGATTTGCTACGCCGATTATTTGAACAAGAAGTGCCAGAAGTATATGATGGTACTGTAGAGATCGTAAGTATTGCTCGTGAAGCAGGGGATCGTGCCAAAGTCGCTGTTCGTTCCTTTGATGCCAACGTCGATCCAGTCGGCACTTGTGTCGGCCCTAAAGGTCAACGGGTTCAAGCGATCGTCAATGAACTAAAAGGCGAAAACATGGACATCGTGGAATGGAATGAAGATCCAGCGATCTTCATCGCCAATGCGTTGAATCCAGCAGAAGTCAGCGACGTTATTTTCGACGTTGATAATCCGAAGGCATGTACTGTTGTCGTGCCTGATTACCAATTATCATTGGCGATCGGTAAACGCGGACAAAATGCTCGTCTAGCAGCCAAATTGACTGGCTTCAAAATCGATATCAAATCAGAAACAGATATGGAAGAGTTTTATGCGAAGCTGGATGAAGGCGACTATATCGATGAGTATGATGCAACTGCTTCAGAAGCTGCTGAAGAAAGCAGCACAGAAGCAACAGAATCTGCAGAAACAGTTGATGAAGCGATCCTTTCATCAGACATGACTGCGGATGATTATGAAAATGTTGAGTTTGACGAAAAATAGTTGAGGTGAGATCGTGATGAAAAAACGAAAAATTCCTTTACGAAAATCAGTGATTTCAGGCGAAATGCTGCCTAAGAAAGAAATGCTTCGTATCACTCGTTCAAAAGAAGGCGTTGTTTCCATCGATCCAACAGGAAAAATGCCCGGTCGAGGAGCTTATATAGCGATCGAACCGGCTGAAGCCCAGAAAGCATGGGATAAGCGGATCTTGGATCGGGTGCTGGAAACGAAATTAACAGATGAATTTTACCAAGAACTATTGGACTATGTAACGCACCAAAAAGCGCGAAAAGAGTTATTTGCAAATGAATAAAACCAAAGCATTAAATATGTTAGGACTAGCCATGCGTGCTGGGAAATTAGTGACTGGTGAAGAAATGACCTTAAAAGAGATTCGCAATGAGAAAGCTGCTTTGGTCATTGTCGCCAGTGATGCTGGTAAAAATACACAAAAGAAAATTAAGGACAAAAGTTCTTATTACGAAATTCCGCTCCTAGATGCATTTTCTGCTGATGAAATCAGTGCGGCCATTGGGAAACCAAGAATGGTCATTGGCATCTTAGATCAAGGATTTGCAAGGAAGGTGCAGGAATTAATATTAGGTTAGGAAGGTGATTGCATGGGGAAAAAAAGAATTTATGAACTTGCAAAAGAATGGAACAAATCGAGCAAAGAGGTTGTTGAAAAAGCACAATCTTTAGGCTTTGATGTCAAAAATCATATGGGCGCGATCTCAGATGGAGAGGCGCAGAAATTGCAGCAGTCATTAGGCGGCAATCCAAATGGTAAAACATCTGCAAACTCAAATCCCGCAAATCAGAAACCAGCCAACCAGCCGGAAAAACAAGAACAAAAGAAATTTAAAACGCAAAGAAATAATCCTAACTTCCAAAACCGTCATAACAATCAAAGTCAACAGCGAACTACGCAAAGCAATAACCGTCCTGCTGGTCAAGGACAAGTAGAGCGCACGAACAGTCAAGGAAGTAACAGACCAAATAACCAAGGAAGTCATAATCGAGTGAATAACCAAGAGAATCGTAACAATCAAGGGCAACAAAACCGCCCAACAAACCAAGGACAACAAAACCGTCCGAATAATCAAGGGCAACAAAATCGCCCAAACAACCAAGGACAACAAAATCGTCCGAACAATCAAGGACAACAAAACCGTCCAAACAACCAAGGGCAACAAAATCGTCCGAATAACCAAGGACAGCAAAACCGTCCAAACAACCAAGGGCAACAAAATCGTCCGAATAACCAAGGACAGCAAAACCGTCCAAACAACCAAGGACAACAAAATCGTCCGAACAATCAAGGGCAACAAAACCGTCCAGCCGCTCAATCTGCAGGAAATACGCAAGGAGCAGACCGCAACAACAACCGTACGCAAGGCTCGAATGATTCCCGTGGAGGAAATCAAAACCGCGGCAAGTCAAATTACGGTGGACGCAATAACAATTTCAACAACAACAATCGCAATAAATTTAACAAAAAAGGGAAGAAAGGCCGTCAGCAGACGGAAAAGAAACCACCAGTTCCAGCACGTAAATTCCGTGAACTGCCAGAAGTATTGGAATATACAGAAGGCATGAACGTAGCGGATATCGCGAAAAAAATCTACCGTGAACCAGCAGAGATCATCAAGAAGCTCTTTATGATGGGGGTTATGGTCAATCAAAACCAACCTTTAGATAAAGATACGATTGAACTGCTTGCTACCGATTACGGAATCGAACCACAAGAAAAAGTTCAAGTGGATATCGCAGATATCGATAAATTCTTCGAAGCAGAAGAACAAATTGAAGAGAATTTAGTATCACGACCACCTGTTGTAACCATCATGGGTCACGTTGACCACGGGAAAACAACATTGCTAGATACGTTACGTCATTCACGCGTAACAAGTGGGGAAGCTGGAGGAATCACGCAGCATATTGGGGCTTACCAAATCGACATCAATGGCAAACCAATCACTTTCTTAGATACTCCTGGACACGCGGCGTTCACCAGTATGCGTGCACGGGGAGCAAGTATCACTGATATTACGATTTTAGTTGTCGCAGCTGATGATGGTGTCATGCCGCAAACGGTGGAAGCGATCAACCATGCGAAAGCAGCAAAAGTGCCAATCATCGTTGCAGTTAACAAAATCGATAAACCAGGTGCTAACCCTCAACATGTGATGCAAGAATTAAGTGAACATGAGTTGATCCCAGAAGCTTGGGGTGGGGATACGATCTTCGTTGAAATCTCAGCGAAATTTGGGCAAAACATTGAAGAATTGCTTGAAATGATCCTCTTAGTAGCAGAAGTCGAAGATTTGAAAGCTGATCCTACCCAACGAGCGATCGGTACCGTTATTGAAGCGCGCCTTGATAAAGGCAAAGGTCCTGTAGCAACACTATTGGTACAACAAGGAACTCTTCATGTTGGTGATCCAATCGTTGTAGGGAACACTTTCGGTCGTGTCCGCGTGATGACGAATGATTTAGGTCGTCGTGATAAAGCAGCTGGACCTGCAACGCCAGTCGAAATCACAGGATTGAACGATGTCCCTCAAGCAGGTGACCGTTTCGTTACCTTTGAAGATGAAAAAACGGCTCGGGCAGCAGGTGAAGAACGTGCAAAACGTGCCTTGATGGAACAACGTGCATCAAGCAGTCGTGTGACATTGGATAACTTGTTTGAAAGTCTAAAAGAAGGCGAACTGAAAGAAGTGAACGTCATCATCAAAGCAGACGTACAAGGTTCAGCCGAAGCGTTAGCTGCGTCATTGAAGAAAATCGATGTTGAAGGTGTGCGAGTAAACATCGTCCATTCAGCGGTTGGTGCCATCAATGAAAGTGACGTAACGCTAGCAGCAGCAAGTAATGCTATCATCATCGGATTCAACGTCCGCCCTACACCGCAAGCCAAACAGCAAGCGGAAGCAGAAGAAGTCGATATTCGTTTGCATCGCATTATCTACAAAGCGATCGAAGAAATCGAAACAGCGATGAAAGGGATGCTTGATCCTGAATTTGAAGAAAAAATTACCGGTCAAATGATCGTTCGTGAAACCTACAAAGTTTCTAAAGTTGGTACGATCGCTGGTTGCTATGTGACGGAAGGCAGCATTCGCCGTGACAGTGGTGTACGGGTGATTCGTGACGGTATCGTCATCTATGAAGGCAAACTTGCCAGCTTGAAACGCTTCAAAGACGATGTCAAAGAAGTGAAGCTAGGATTTGAATGTGGCGCGATGATCGAGAAATTCAACGACGTAAAAGTCGATGATGTGATCGAAGGCTATGTCATGGAAGAAGTACCAACAAAATAAACGAAATGACAACTATACAAGGAGGCTTTTTGAATGGCTAACTATCGAGATCGCCGAGTGGCGCAAGAAATCTTAAAAGAAGTCAATCAAATTCTTCGTAAAAAAGTTCGTGATCCTCGCGTGCAAGATGTGACGATCACAGATGTACGAGTAACTGGAGATTTGCAGCAAGCAACGATCTTTTACAGCACCTTGACGGACTTGGCTTCAGATAAGAAAAAAGCCCAAGCAGGACTGGAAAAAGCAACTGGGTTGGTTCGTCGTGAACTAGGCCAAGCGCTAACGCTCTACAAAGTTCCAGAAATCCAATTCGAGTTGGATGAATCTGTACAATACGGGAATACAATTGATGAAATGATTCGCGCATTGCACTCAGAAGAATAAAAAAAAGAACAGCTTCCAGTCGAAGCTGTTCTTTTTTATTTGGAAAAAGCATCAGGAATTCATCAGTAAAGTAACCAGTCCAGCAACACCTGCCCCTAAGAGCCAACCACCGATCACATCTGTTAAAAAATGGATCCCTAAGTAGACTCTGCTAAAGCCAATCATAAAGCTAAGCAAAATTGCCAGTAAGGTCATCGGGATGACAGCTGAGGGAACCAATTGTCCAAGATTCAAGGCGATCGTTCCATACATGGCAGCGGATGTGGCAGCATGAGCACTAGGAAAGCTGTGATCTTTTTCTTCAACTAAACGATGATCAATAGGACGATCTCGTCGGATGATTCGTTTGATCAAGTAAGCAGCTGCTGATACTATGAAGATACTGACTGCTGTTTTTGGTGCAAGATCCGCCCGCGATGATGGAAAGGCAAACAACAGTAAAGCGATCGCAACTGTCGGAAAGGCTTTTCCTAAATTGGTAAAAAAGTGCATCATGCGCGTCAAAGAGGGCGTACGGCTTTGGATGATCTGCAAAGCAAACGCTTCTTCCCAACGCTGCATCGTGCCGAGCTGAATCATGATCAAAAAAATGGCAAATCCAATAAATGACCCTATCGTTAAAACAACCATTTTAGGACCTCCTTATATGCTTAGTTTATCATGTAATGAGAAAGAGCGAAAAGGATTTTGTCGTGCAATGAATTTTTTTTATATGTTATAATAAGCAAGTTGAAGTGAAATGGAGGAATACGATGGACGGGATTTTACCATTATGGAAAGAGCGTGGACAAACAAGTCACGACTGCGTGTTTAAATTACGAAAAATATTAAAGACAAAAAAAATCGGACACAGCGGCACACTAGATCCTGACGTGGATGGTGTCTTGCCCATTTGTATCGGAAAAGGAACGAAGATCGTCGAATACTTGGTTGATTCTGGAAAAGTCTACACCGGGGAAATCACCTTGGGATTCAGTACCACTACAGAAGATCGGTCGGGGGATATCGTTGAACAACAAGCACTAACTCGTCCGTTTACGAAGGAAGAGATCGATCAGGCAATGAAACAGTTGACGGGGACGATTACCCAGATCCCGCCGATGTATTCGGCGGTCAAAGTCAATGGCAAACGACTTTACGAATATGCTCGTAACAATGAAACTGTCGAGCGGCCACAGCGCAAAGCAGAAATTTATTCCTTTGAACGAATTTCAGAGCCGATTATTCATGAGGACAATACGCAAAGCTGGCGTTTTGAAGTTTCTTGTGGAAAAGGGACCTATGTTCGCACATTAGCGGTCGACACAGGGAAATTGCTGGGTGTACCCGCGCATATGTCTGATTTGACTCGCCTAAAAAGCGGTGGTTTTTCAAAAGAACAATCCTACACGATTGAAGAGGTGCAAAAGGCAGTCGATGAACAACGTGTTTCGGAACTACTACTACCTTTAGAATACGGGGTATCAGAATTTCTTCAAGTGACGATCGATGCAGACCTCTGGCAGAAAGTAAAAAATGGCATGCGTTTGCCCTTCAGCGCGTTTGGATTACCAAAGCGCCCAGAGGAATTAGTGGCGATTTTTTATCGAGAACAATTGATCAGTATCTATAAAGCTCATGACAAATACCAGGATATGATGAAACCGGTAAAAGTCATCCGTACAGAAATAGGAGAATGAATATGGAAATCATTGAAATAAGACACCCTTATGATCACGCAGCGATTCCTGAGGAGGAGATCGTCTTAGTTTTAGGCTTTTTCGATGGCGTGCATTTAGGTCATCAAAAAGTCATTGAAACAGGACGAAAGATTGCAGAGGAGAAAGGGTTAAAATTGGCGTTGATGACCTTTAATCAGCATCCCTCGATCGTTTTTCAAAAGGTTGATCCTGAAAAAATGCAATACCTGACCAGTTTGCCGCAAAAAGAAGCGCACATGGAACAGCTTGGGGTAGATATTCTTTATATCATTGAATTTACTTCTGCTTTTGCAAATTTGGCACCGCAAGTATTTGTAGACGAATACATGATCGGACTGCATGCAAAAGTTGTTGTTGCAGGTTTTGACTATACCTATGGCAAGAAAGAGATAGCCAACATGGCGCTTTTGCCAACCTATGCAGAAGGACATTTTGAAGTCGTGACTGTCGCGCAAGAATCGTTTCATGAGGAAAAGGTCAGCTCCACACGCATTCGCTCTGCACTACAAAATGGTGATATGGCGCAAGTCAATCGCTTGTTAGGGTATATTTATGAATTTGAAGGAACCGTCGTTCACGGTGATGCTAGAGGACGAGAACTTGGGTTTCCAACCGCAAATATCAAAGTGAAGAGCACCGTTCGGTTGCCAAAAGAAGGCGTCTATGTGACGGAAATCAAAGTTGGTGACAAGTGGTATCCATCGATGGGATCGATTGGTCACAATGATACGTTTGGTCAAGGTCGCCAGTTAACAGTAGAGATTTATATTCTCGATTTTCACCAAGATATCTATGGTGAAACCGTGGCGATCCGTTGGCATCATTTCTTACGTGATCAAGTCGCTTTCAATGGCGCACAAGCGTTGATCGAGCAATTAAAGCAAGATGAACGAGACACTGAAGCTTATTTTGATGGGCTTTCTGAAGAAAACTAGTCATTCGTAGTGAAAAGAAGCGTTTCTGGCTTCTTTTCACTTTTTCTTTTTCTCTCTTTTTATAACGTAGTTTATTTGAATTCTAATGCTTTCCCCATGAGGAAAAAACGTTTTTTCGATATACTAAAAAATAGGCTAAAATGATAATTTATGCAGTACGCTGCAAAGGGAAAGGGAGAGAAAAAGTGACAATTGGAAAAAAAGCGAAAAAGGGGAAAGAAAAGAAAGATTTAACCAAAATGAAAACGCCGCATACGTATGTCATCATTTTTGGGGTCGTGCTGTTGGCATGGTTGCTGACTTTCTTAGTTCCTGCTGGGAAATTTAGTACACAAGAAATCGAGTATACCGATGCAAATGGGGACATAAGTACCAGAACGGTCTTGATGCAAGATTCGTTTCGTTATGCCTACCCGTTAGATAACGAATACGTCTATCAACAGTTGAATCAATTGGAAGACGATCCACAAGAGCTGGAAGAATTAGATGTCGATCCTGAGGCTTTAGCAGCTGTTCTAGCTGAAGGGCCTAAAGAGTTGTCCCAGAGTCAATTAGATGAGGTCGGGCTAACGGATGATACCCTTTACAGCCTTTATGGCGAAAAGATTTATGATACTTCAGAAAAACTGCATAAAACAGCCAAGGTTTGGGGAACCGATGACTTTGGCGGTTTCGGCTTTTTAAATTTTGTTTTTGAAGGGTTGGTTTCTGGCGACAAATACGGCTCAGCAGTTGGGATTGCAGCACTGATTTTAGTGGTTGGTGGTGCGTTTGGTATTATCATGCAAACCGGAGCGATCGATGCGGGGATCTTTGCATTTATCAGCAAAACCCGTGGGTTAGAACGTTTGGCATTGCCGCTGTTGTTCTTTGCTTTTTCATTTGGTGGTGCTACTTTTGGGATGGCAGAAGAAGTCATTCCGTTTTCGATGGTCATGGTGCCTTTCGTGATCGCATTAGGATATGACTCGATCGTGGCGGTCACTGTCACCTATGTCGCCTCCCAGATTGGGAATGCCACCTCGTGGATGAGTCCATTTAGTGTGGCAGTGGCTCAAGGGATCGCAGGTATTCCCGTTCTTTCAGGCGCAACGTTCCGAATCATCATGTGGGTCGTGATTACCGCATTATCCGCAGGATACCTCATGATCTATGCCGAAAGAATTCGCAAGAATCCTGAGAAATCGCTCACGTATCAATCAGATGCGTATTTTCGAAATCATCTTGAAAAAACCTCCAGTGAGCAAAAACCATTTTTATTAGGGCATAAATTGATCTTGGTTGAAATGCTGGCGGTCTTGATCTGGATCGTATGGGGTGTGACACAAAAAGGCTATTATATTCCCGAGATCGCTTCTCAATTCTTTGTTATGGGCTTAGGGGCAGGAATCATAGCGGTTCTTTTCAAATTAGAAAATATGGGCTTGAATGATGTGGCGAGTGCCTTTCAATCAGGGGCCTCAGAATTAGCAGGAACTGCAATCGTTGTAGGGATGGCCAAAGGGATTCTTCTGGTTCTCGGCGGTTCTGATGCCAACGTGCCGTCAGCCTTGAATACGATTTTGCACAGCATTGGTGGTTTGTTAAGCAATGTTCCAGCATTTATTGGGGCTTGGTTCATGTACATTTTCCAAAGCTTCTTCAATTTGATTGTCACCTCCAATTCAGGTCAGGCTGCATTGACCATGCCGATCATGGCGCCATTAGCTGATCTTTTAGGTGTTTCAAGACAGATCGCTGTATTGGCTTATCAATTAGGCTCAGGCTTCATGGATGCCTTCACTCCAGTATCGGCAAGTCTGATCGGTGTACTAGGTGTCGCAAGAATCGAATGGGTGAAATGGGCGAAATTCCAGATCAAAATGCAAGGGTTCTTATTTGTATTAGGAACGATCTTCATCTTTATTGCAGTCGCGATCGGCTTGCAATAAGAAGCAATCAGACACGAGGAGGAAGCACTCATGAAAGTGGTACGACAAGCGGAGGTTTATGCGCCTGACTATTTAGGAAAAAAAGATATTCTTTTAAGCGAAGACAAGATCATTGCTATTGAAGATTCGATCGAAGGAGGATTCTCAGGGGTTCCTCTTGAAGAAATCGATGGCACAGGGTTACTTGCTGTTCCCGGCTTTATTGACTGCCACTTTCATATCTTAGGAGGTGGCGGGGAAGGCGGCTTTCAGAACCGGACACCAGAAGTGAAATTGTCTCAGCTGACCTCTGCGGGGGTAACGACAGTGGTTGGGTGTTTGGGTACTGACGGAGTAGGCAGAGATATGACTGCCTTGATCAGTAAGGCTCGTGGACTAGAGGCAGAAGGCATCACGACGTACTTGTATGACGGTTCTTATCGATTGCCATTGACTCCGGTCACCGCTTCTATCATTCAAGATTTTTTGACTATTGACAAAATCATTGGTATCGGTGAAATTGCCGTTTCTGACCATCGTTCTTCACAACCGAGTTTCGAAGAATTTACCCGCGCGGTGGCGGATGCCCGTGTTGGTGGGATGCTTTCTGGAAAAGCAGGCATCGTAAATGTCCACTTAGGTGGAGGAAAGAGAAAATATGAGCTACTTTTACGAACCATCGAAGAAACAGAGATTCCAATCAGCCAATTTTTACCGACACATGCCAATCGGACCAGCGAGCTTTTCGAAGCAAGTATTGCTTTTGCAAAAATGGGTGGAACGATTGATTTTACGGCGAGTGAGGATCCTGATTTCTGGGAAAAAGAAGACGATGAGGTTCGCTTCAGTAAAGGATTGAAGCGTTTGTTAGCAGAAGGGATCGGGCTGGATCAATTTACCATGACCTCTGATGGGCAAGGTAGCCTCCCGTACTTTGATGAAAACAATCAATTCATAGGTCTGGGTGTCGGTAGTTCGCGAGCCTTGATGGTAGGCATTAAAGAAGCAGTCCAAAAAGAGCAGATTCCATTGGAGATCGCCATTCGAGCAATCACTTCCAATCCAGCGAAAGTATTGAAGCTTGATCAAAAGGGACGTCTTGCAGCAGGGATGGATGCTGATATTTGCTTGCTGAACAAAGAAACATTAGTAGTAGAAACGGTTCTAGCGAAAGGCAGAACGATGGTAGAAAAACAAGAAGTGAAAGTGTGGGGTACCTTTGAGCAACTAACATAAGAAGAATCCAGCTTTGACAAACTAAGAAACGGTTGTTTTTCTAAACAGAGTTGTAGAAGATAAAAATAAGCAGCCCGATCCATGATCAGTATTTACTGGACTTGATCGGACTGCTTTTTTTCAATTAAACGTAAGCATTCTTAAGCTTGCAACGCATCCAATTTCTTCATGTCTTCTTCAGAAATTTCAAAGTCAACTTTGGCATTGTCAGAAATGTATTCTTCATGAACGGATTTTGGCAATGGCAGAATGTCTTTTTGTAGCAAGTAACGAATTGAAAGTTGTGGAATAGATTTTCCATAAGCTTCCGCAATCGTCTTCACTGCATCGTTATCGAGTAAACGACCGGTGGCGATTGGAGAATAGCCTTCCACTAAAATATCGTGGTCTTTACAAAATGCCAATAACTCTTCATTTGTGCGTCCAATATGGTAAACAAACTGGTTGACCATCGGTTTCACATCGCAATGATCAAAAATATTCTGTAAATCTTTTTGATCGAAGTTGGAAACACCAATTGATTTTACTTTCCCACTTAAGTAGGCTTCTTCTAATGCTTTCCAAACATCGATGTTTTCAAGATAAAAATCTTTGTTTTCTGGATTGTTTCCCATGATTTTCCAAGGACGAGGGGCGTGGATCAAAATCAAATCGATATACCCTAAGTCAAGTTTTTTTAGAGAAGCATCAATGCTATCAACCGCTTCTTGGTAGGTCTTCAACTCAGCAGGTACTTTCGTGGTAACAAAAATTTCTTCGCGGGCAACGCCTGAATCGCGCACAGCTTTCCCAACCGCTTCTTCGTTTTTGTAAGCTGCCGCTGTATCGACATGTCGATAACCATTTTGAATGGCAAATTTTGTGGCGTTGTAAGCATCTTCTGGAGAAGATTGCCAGGTTCCAAGGCCAATCTTAGGAATCGTCAGTTTGTTCTGCAAGGTAAATGTTTCTTGTAATATCACGTATCTCAACCTACTTTCATCGCTTTTTTTTGTTACATCTTCCATTATAAAACGTTTTCTTGTTTGAAACAAATCAGACGCTGAAACTTTATCGGTAAATTGACTTTCAAAAGGATCTTTGATACATTATCAGCAACCTAAACGCAGAAAGATGTGGAAAAAATGGATTTTGTAAAAGAAGATTTTGCCTATTATCGGCGCTCTTTTGAATTGATGTATCGCAGTTATTTCCGTAGAAGAATGATTGCCCTAGGTGTGGCGATTTTGATTATCTTAGGTTATTTATTTTTGTTACAAGAAAGTTTGCTTTTAAATATCATCTTGCTAGGTATTTTGCTAGGGATGATGGCGTGGCTGGTTTCACTTTCTCAGAAAGCGAGTGAGGTCGTACGTGCTTTTGAAGAAGAAAATCAGGTGCCGCAAATTCATCAACTGACAGAATTCGAGGATCATTATGCGTTCCCAATGAACGATGGAACAACGATGCGCGTGAAGAAAAACGGCAATCGCAACTTCCCTTCCAATAATAAGCAGTACACGTTGATGGCAGGCTATAAAAAAGTTTTCTTTGTGCAACAACCCTTGATGATTTTTTACTATGACCTCTTGGAAATGAAGTATGATGAAGCGTATCGTTTGAAACGAAATCGCCAAAACGGGTTCAATCGTTGGTCTCGTTATTTCAGCTTTCGTTCCTTTAAGGGATCGATCGGCAATGTTTTTCAATTCTTGCTGGGAAATATTTTCTTCTTATTTATTGCGTATCGGTTGATCCGCTATCTGATCGATATTTTGCTACACATTCTATAACGGTCGCCAAGGGGATGATTCTCATCGTTTTCATAGACTGGTGAAAAAGATGATAGGACTTAATTTTTTAAAAAAGGTATACTTAAGTCAGATAAGACAAGCAATTGTCTTTCAAGAATAAGAGTCCTGCTCTTGTTAAGTAAGCCGTCAGCAACAGCTTATCTATTGTGGCGCTAACAGTTTGGGGGAAGTGTTAGTTCTTGTAACAAACAGATTTTTTTCTGGGCGGGATAAGAACAAAAGCGGTATTTTACCGTACTTAATAAGAGTAGTGCTCTTAATTTTTGCTATGACTATTTGAAGACATCACTTCTTGGAAGTGGTGTTTTTTCTTGCCCAAAATAGTCCAAGTGATAGGAGAATTCTAAGAACTATGCTACAATGAGTGCCGATGCTCTCAGCGATGGGAGTAAAAAGAAGGTAGAGGAGAATCACTTAGGAATGCCTGAAGGTCAAACAATAAACGATCCATCTACAAAAAGCGCGCAAAATATTTCTGCGTATATACATATACCATTCTGTGAACATATCTGCTATTACTGTGACTTCAACAAAGTGTTTTTAGAAGGGCAGCCAGTGGATGAGTACATCGAAGCGTTACTAAAAGAAATTGAGCTGACCCTCTTGCGTCAGCCTATCAATGAGGCGGAAACAATTTATATCGGCGGCGGGACGCCAACGTCGCTTTCGGCGAACCAGCTGGATCGATTGCTTTCAGGTGTGCATGAATTGCTGCCGACCCACACAACCAAAGAGTTTACCGTGGAAGCAAATCCTGGTGATTTGAGTGAAGAAAAAATGCTGGTTTTGAAAAACCATCAAGTCACTCGCTTGTCGATGGGGGTCCAAACCTTTGATAATCGCTTGCTTAAAAAAATTGGCCGCAAGCATACCGCTGAAGATGTTTATTCAACCATTCAGCTGCTGGAAAAACATGATTTTCAGAATGTGACGATCGATTTGATTTACGCACTTCCGGGACAAAGCATAGAAAGCTTCCGTGATACACTGACGCGAGCGATTGATCTCGGGTTGCCTCACTATGCGATGTATTCCTTGATTTTAGAAAACAAAACCATGTTTATGAACTGGGTTCGCCAAGGGAGAATGGCGCTGCCTTCTCAAGAAGCTGAAACGCAGATGTTTGATGAGGCGATCGCCGCGATGACAAAAGCTGGCTTGAATCAATATGAAATCAGTAATTTTGCACGACCAGGGTATGAGTCCTTGCATAATCTAGTGTATTGGAACAATGAACATTATTTTGGCTTTGGGGCAGGCGCCAGCGGGTATCTTGGACAGACCCGCTACAAGAACAAAGGTCCAATCCAGCATTATTTGAAACCATTACAGGAAAATCAATTGCCAATCCATGAAACCGAAGAATTGACAACCAGTAATCAAATGGAAGAGGAACTGTTTTTAGGCCTTCGTAAAAAGGCTGGCATTTCAAAAATACGCTTTGCAGAAAAATTCGGGAAGTCTTTTCAGGAAATCTATGGTTCAACTAGCGAACAGTTGATTCAAAAAGGCTGGTTGGCTAGTCAAGGTGATCGTGTCTTTTTAACGAAAGCTGGGATGTTCATTGGCAACGAAGTGTTTGAAGCATTTCTCTTGGATGGAGAAAAATAAGGAAGAACAAGGAAGAGAAGTAGCCATTTCGCGCTGCTTCTTTTTTTGATTTCTTTTTTTAGCACTCTCTTAGAAAGAGTGCTAAAAAAGTGATGCAAATACTTGACATTCCTAGCAAATATGATATATTTATAATCGTGTTAGCACTTAATAGGAATGAGTGCTAACGGAGGAGTGGATAAAATGTTGACACCTAGACAACAAATGATTTTACACCTCATCATCCAAAACTATACGAATACTGGTCAGCCCACGGGCTCGAAGCGATTGATGGAAGATGGGGTTGAAGCTAGCTCTGCCACCATTCGTAATGAGATGAAGGCGCTGGAAGAAGCTGGACTTCTGTTAAAGACACATTCATCTTCAGGGCGTGTGCCATCAATAAAAGGGTATCGCTATTACGTTGATCACTTATTGAAGCCATCTGAAGTTGACCAAAACGAAATTCAAACCATTCGTCATTCTTTTGGAAAAGATTTTCATGAAATCAATGAAATCATCCAGCAGTCTGCCACGATCTTGTCCAACTTGACTAGCTATACAGCGTTGTCTCTCGGACCAGACATGAAGGAAAGGAAATTGACGGGCTTTCGAATCGTCCCTTTGAATGCACGACAGATCATCGCGATCATCGTGACGGATAAAGGAAATGTCGAAAATCAAGTCTTTACTCTTCCTGAATCGATGAGCAGCGAAGATTTGGAAAAAATGGTAAGGATCATCAACGACAAATTGATCGGTGAACCTCTAATGACGGTCTACCATCGATTAAGAACCGAGATTCCTATGATTCTGCATAAGTATTTTCAAACGACTGACGGAATCGTTGATCTCTTTGATACGATGCTGAGCCATATTTTTGAAGAAAAAATCTTCGTCGGCGGGCGAATGAATCTTCTGGATTTTGAACCGACGCAAGATGTTAGTCAGTTCAAATCGATGTATTCATTTATGAAAAACGCAGATCAGCTGACACAGCTGCTGGCGCCAAGAGATTCTGCGATTCAAATCAGAATCGGCTCTGAGCTTGGCAACGACTTGTTACAAAATATGAGTTTGATCCAAGCCAGCTATGAAATCGAAGGTCATGGACAAGGAACGATCGCTTTATTAGGTCCATCAAGTATGCCGTATTCACGGATGTTTGGATTGATGGAAGTTTTTCGAGGCGAGTTAGCAAAAAAATTGGCCGATTATTATCGCGCATTAGACGCTGCCAATGAATAAGCGGCAATGAAACAAATCGTAGAAGGGATGGTTGAAACGTGACGGAAAAAGAAGAGCGTTTAGATGAAGAATTAGATAAAACTGCTGAAGAAACCGCAGAAACAACTGAATCTTCAAATGAATCAACTGAAACTGAAGCACAGACTCCTCAACCAGAGGAAGAAGCAGTGGAAAAAAGCGAATTGGAACTTTTGCAAGAAAAGAATAACGAATTGGAAGATCAATTCCTGCGTGCTCGTGCAGAGATCGCAAATATCACTTCACGTAACCGCAACGAGCGGGAACTTTTACAAAAATACCGCTCGCAAGATCTTGGCAAAAAACTGTTGCCAGCAATCGACAATTTGGAACGAGCGATGGCAGCAGATGTCGATCAAGACCAAGCTGCGAATTTGAAAAAAGGCGTTGAAATGGTTCTTGAAAGTCTGCGTCAAGCCTTAAAAGAAGAGGGAATCGAAGAGATTCCTGCTGAAGGTGCAATGTTCGATCCGAACTTGCATCAAGCGGTGCAGACTGTACCTGCCTCTGATGAAACACCGGCAGACACAATCGTTACTGTCTTGCAAAAAGGGTATAAATTGCATGATCGTGTCTTGCGTGCAAGCATGGTCATCGTTGCACAATAGTTCTTTCTATCTATAAGTAGATGTTTAAATTAAAAAAGGGAGTGTATTACTTATGAGTAAAATTATCGGTATCGACTTAGGAACAACAAACTCAGCTGTTGCTGTCCTTGAAGGCGGCGAAGCAAAAATCATTACGAATCCAGAAGGAAACCGTACCACACCTTCTGTTGTCTCATTCAAAAACGGTGAGATCCAAGTAGGGGAAGTTGCAAAACGCCAAGCAGTAACAAACCCGAATACGATTTCTTCTATTAAACGCCATATGGGTGAAGCTGGATACAAAGTAGAAGTTGAAGGTAAATCCTATACACCACAAGAAGTTTCCGCAATGGTTCTTCAATACATCAAAGGATTTGCTGAAGACTATTTAGGTGAAAAAGTTGAAAAAGCAGTCATTACTGTTCCTGCATACTTCAACGATGCGCAACGTCAAGCAACCAAAGATGCTGGTAAAATTGCCGGTCTTGAAGTAGAACGGATCGTCAACGAACCAACTGCCGCAGCTTTAGCTTATGGGTTAGATAAAACAGATAAAGATGAAAAAATCCTAGTCTTTGACTTAGGTGGCGGTACTTTCGACGTATCGATCCTTGAATTAGGGGATGGCGTCTTTGACGTATTATCAACTGCTGGGGACAACAACCTAGGTGGGGATGACTTTGATAACAAAATCATCGACCACATGGTAGCAGAATTCAAAAAAGAAAACGGCATTGATCTTGGAAAAGACAAAATGGCCTTGCAACGTTTGAAAGATGCTGCTGAAAAAGCGAAAAAAGACTTGTCAGGTGTAACAAGTACTCAAATCAGCTTGCCATTTATCACAGCTGGTGATGCTGGTCCATTGCACTTGGAAATGACCTTGACTCGTGCGAAATTCGATGAATTGACCGCAGACCTAGTCGAACGGACAAAAATTCCAGTACGCCAAGCTTTGAAAGATGCTGGCTTGTCACAATCAGAAATCGATGAAGTCATCTTAGTTGGTGGTTCAACACGTATTCCAGCAGTAGTTGATGCTGTTCGTAAAGAAACCAATAAAGAACCAAACAAATCAGTAAACCCAGATGAAGTGGTAGCGATGGGTGCTGCGATCCAAGGTGGCGTGATCACAGGTGATGTGAAAGATGTCGTCTTACTAGACGTTACACCATTATCATTAGGTATCGAAACAATGGGTGCCGTCTTCACAAAACTGATCGATCGTAACACAACGATCCCTACAAGTAAATCACAAGTCTTCTCAACTGCAGCAGACAATCAACCAGCCGTTGATATCCATGTCTTGCAAGGAGAACGCCCAATGGCAGCTGACAACAAAACATTAGGTAGATTCCAATTGACGGATATTCCACCAGCACCTCGTGGCATCCCTCAAATCGAAGTAACATTTGATATCGATAAAAATGGGATCGTCAATGTTTCTGCAAAAGATTTAGGTACACAAAAAGAACAAAAAATCACGATCAAATCATCTTCAGGTTTATCAGATGAAGAAATCGAACGCATGGTAAAAGATGCTGAAGCAAACGCTGAAGCCGACAAACAACGCAAAGAAGAAGTTGATCTACGCAATGACGTCGATGCTTTGTTGTTCACTGTTGATAAAACATTGAAAGAGCTTGAAGGCAAAGTGGATGCAGACGAAGTCAAAAAAGCGGAAGAAGCTCGTGATGAGTTGAAAGCTGCACTTGAAGCAAACAACTTAGAAGAAATGAAAACGAAACGTGATGCTTTGAATGAAATCGTACAAAACTTAACTGTTAAATTATACGAACAAGCAGCACAACAACAAGCACAAGAAAATCCAGAAGCTGCACAAGGCGGCGCAGACGATGTGGTTGACGCCGACTTTGAAGAAGTAGACGGTGACGATAAATAATCGCTGTTTGTGAAAAAGCCAAAGTCACCGCTTTGGCTTTTTCTTATGAATTTGCGAAACGTATTTTTCTAGAGCGAATTATATGCTAAAATACGAGAGACGCAAGAATATAGTGGAGGGAAGCCAATGGCAGACAAAAGAGATTATTATGAGGTCTTAGGTCTACAAAAAGGGGCTTCGGATGACGAAATCAAAAAAGCTTATCGTAAGCTTTCAAAACAATATCATCCAGACATCAATAAAGAACCTGATGCAGAAGCAAAGTTTAAAGAAATTTCTGAGGCCTATGAAATATTAAGTGATTCCCAAAAAAGAGCTGCTTATGACCAGTATGGTCATGCTGGTACCGATCCGAACTACGGAGGCGGTTATGGCGGTGGATTCGGCGGCTTTAACAGTGGCGGATTCTCCGGTGGCGGTTTTGGTGGATTTGAAGACATTTTCGAATCGTTTTTCGGTGGTGGAGGCGGCAGAGCAGCCAATCCTAATGCACCTCGACAAGGAGCGGACTTGCAATATGCGGTTGATCTTTCCTTTGAAGAAGCGATTTTCGGAGTGGAAAAAACTGTTCAATACAATCGTGAAGAAACCTGTCATACCTGCGGTGGGAACGGGGCAAAACCAGGTACTTCACCAGAAACCTGTCATAAATGTCATGGTGCAGGTACCATCAATGTTGAACGTCAAACACCGCTTGGTCGTGTGATGAGCCGTCAAACCTGTGATGTTTGTCATGGAACTGGGAAAGAAATCAAAGAACCATGTACAACATGTCATGGAACTGGCCATGAAAAGAAAAAACACAGTGTGAAAGTCAACGTACCTGCAGGTGTCGAAGATGGACAACAAATGCGCTTGTCTGGTCAAGGAGAAGCTGGCACCAATGGTGGTCCTTATGGTGATCTGTACGTTGTTTTCCGAGTGGAAGAAAGTGATATTTTTGACCGTGATGGGTCGGAAATTTATTACGAACTGCCGTTAAACTTTGTCCAAGCTGCTTTAGGCGACGAAGTCAATGTACCAACGGTTCATGGGAATGTGAAATTAAAAATTCCAGCTGGTACGCAAACAGGCACAAACTTCCGCTTACGCGGTAAGGGAGCTCCTCGCTTACGGGGAGGCGGCAATGGCGATCAACAGGTCAAAGTGAAGCTGATCACACCTAAGAACTTAAATGAGGAACAAAAAGAGGCATTGCGGGCTTATGCAAAAGCCAGTGGCCATGAAACGAACGAACAACAACCAGAAGGATTTTTTGATAAAATGAAAGATGCTTTTGGTGGGAAAAAGAAATAACCATGAAAAAATCCAACTCATGCCCTTATAAAACCATCCGTTTTATAAGGGCATGAGTGTTTGTATGGCTATAAATGTGCAGTATGGGCAAGAATCGAATCTTCTTGGCCATCTTTTTTTCTTTTCCTTTGAAATCGCTTGCTTAGTGTGTCACAATAAAAGTAGACCAATTAAAGGAGGAGATACAATGGAAAGAATATTTGCGAGTCCGTCACGATACGTTCAAGGAAAAGGGGTCTTGAAGCATGGGTTATCCCATATCAAAGATTTAGGAAAGAAAGTGCTTCTTTTGACCGATGAAACTGTTTGGAAAATTGCCGGTGAAGAACTATTTGAGAACCTGAAAGCAGCCGAGTTAGAACCGGTAAAAGAAATTTTTGGTGGAGAAGCTTCTGCAAATGAAATCGATCGTATCGTCTCTAAAGCCAAAAGTGAATCAATCGAAGTGATTGCCGCATTAGGTGGTGGGAAAGCCATCGATACTGGGAAAGCTGTTGCGGATGAATTGAAAATACCGATTGCTGTTTTGCCAACGATTGCCTCCACTGATGCACCAACTTCGGCACTTTCTGTTATTTATACTGATGAAGGTCGTTTTGAAAAGTATCGTTTTTATAACAAAAATCCTGAACTTGTCTTAGTGGATACCGCTGTGATTGCCAAAGCGCCTGCCAAATTGCTAGCCGCTGGTATTGCGGATGCACTCGCAACCTATGTCGAGGCACGTGCTGTTGCTCGAAGCCATAGTAAAAATATGGTCGGCGGGGTGCAACCAATTGCCAGCATGGCGATCGCTGAAAAATGCGAAGAGATCCTTTTTGAGAATGCCTTAAAAGCCTATCAAGCGAATAAAAAACAAGTCGTTACCGAAGCTTTTGAACAAATCGTGGAAGCCAACACTTTGCTAAGTGGATTAGGCTTTGAAAGTGCAGGTCTGGCAGCAGCTCATGCGATTCATAATGGCTTGACAGCCCTTGAAGGAGACGTTCATGATCTGACCCATGGTGAGAAGGTTGCTTACGGAACACTCACTCAATTGATGCTGGAAAATGCAGATCCTGAAGAGCTCGACCAATATATAGAATTGTATCAGGCCTTAGAATTACCGACGACCTTATCCGACATGCATCTTGCGGAAGCCAGCGATGCAGACCTATTAAAAATTGGCGAGCAAGCAACCATCGAAGGGGAAACGATCCACAATATGCCATTTCCGGTTTCTGCAGAAGATGTTGCAGCAGCGATCAAAGCCGTGGATGCCTATGTGAGTGCTTACTATCCTCTATGATGTTATTTTATTAAAGATCATCAATGTGTGCTCAGTGATTTCAAAAAACGTTTGACAATAAAAAAGAGTCGTGCTATTTTGATAACAAGCAAATTAAAGGAGGGAACAAGACATGACAAACGTCAACACACAAACTACCTGTTGTTGTTGTATGGTGCAAAAAGCAGCATACCGATTTGTCATGCCTATTATTAGTTCCTTTGTCGCAGAAGATCGCTGAAGTTTCTTTAGTGATTCACTTCTATCCGGATAAGACGACATTTTTTTGGGGTACTGATGTAATAGTCAGTACCCCTTTTTGTTTGCTGTTTTTTACCGCTTTCATTGGCGACGGCTGATGATTGCAAATGAAAATGAGTACATGAAGCATACGAGTTGTGCCAAACAAAGTTGAGCGAGGAGTCGAGCGATGATCGTTAATAATATAAAAGCATTGATTGGGCACGCCCCATTCTTTGAATTTGATGCCGCAGCATTTGGCGGCAAAAAGGGAAGTACCATCTATGCGAAACTTGAGTATTTAAATCCTGGTGGAAGTATCAAGGACCGCTTAGGAAAGTATTTGATCGATGAAGCGTTTCGCGAGCATGTGATCGATCATGAGACAACCGTTATCGAACCGACAGCGGGAAATACTGGAATTGGTTTAGCTTTAGCTGGAATCGAGTATGGCTTAAAAATGATTTTTGTCATTCCTGAAAAATTTAGCCTTGAAAAGCAGCAACTGATTGAAGCGTTGGGCGGGACCATCGTTCATACGCCCACTGAAGCAGGCATTCAAGGGGCTATTGAAAAAGCAAAGGAAATAGCAAAACAGCTACCAAATAGTTATATGCCAATGCAATTTCACAATCAAAACAATCCTGCAGCCTACCAAGCAACCTTAGGCCCAGAGATCTTTCAGGAGTTATCTGGAAAAATTGACAGCTTTGTTGCTGGAGCTGGCAGCGGGGGGACCTTCGCGGGTGTCGCAACATACTTAAAGAAGCAAAAATCAAGCACTCGACTTGCTGTCGTTGAACCAGAAGGATCGATCTTAAATGGCTGGCCTGCCCATGGACATGAGATTGAAGGGATCGGTGTTGAGTTCATTCCACAATTTTTTGACGATTTGCTTATTGATCAAATTTATACGATCAGTGATGCGGAAGGCTTTGCTTTTACTCGTTACTTGGCAAGAAACTATGGTTTACTTGTTGGAAGTTCAAGTGGAGCGGCGATGGCAGCAGCAGTAAAAGAAAGCCTCGAATTACCAACTGGAAGCTCGATCGTTACCGTCTTTCCAGATGGAGGCGATCGCTATCTATCAAAACAGATTTATGCGGGTGAATCATCAATCACCCCATTCATAGGAGGAGCAAACCATGCATTTTAATACAAAAGTAATCCACGGCGGTATCAGCGAAGACGAAATGACTGGTGCTGTCAGTGTGCCAATTTACCAAACATCAACCTATCGGCAAAATGCTCTTGGTCAGCCAAAGCAATATGAATACAGTCGTTCAGGCAATCCAACTCGATTTGCCTTAGAAGAATTGATTGCGAATCTGGAAGAAGGTGCCCAAGGGTTTGCTTTTGCCTCTGGATTAGCAGCCACCCATGCGGTCTTCTCGCTGTTTCAGACTGGAGATCATGTCATTTTAGGGGATGATGTATATGGCGGGACGTTTCGTTTGCTCCATCAAGTATTAGAAAAAAGCGGATTGTCTTATACACTTGTCAAAACAAATGAGCTAGCTGCCGTTGAAGCAGCCATCCTTCCAGAAACCAAAGCGATCTTTCTGGAAACGCCGACTAATCCATTATTGAAGATCACGGACATCGCAATCGTTGCCCAACTAGCTAAAAAACAGGACATTTTGACGATCGTGGATAATACCTTTGCGACCCCTTACTTTCAAAAGCCGCTACAATTAGGCGCAGATATTGTGATTCACAGTGCTACCAAGTATCTCGGTGGACACAGTGATGTAGTAGCTGGGTTAGCGGTTGCCAAAGAGCCAAAAATCGCCGAAAGAATTGCTTTTTTACAAAACGCCATTGGTGGTGTATTGGGGCCTCATGATAGCTGGTTGATTCAACGAAGCATCAAAACTCTTGCTTTGCGGATGGAAGCACATCAAAACAACGCGATGAAAATTGCTCACTACTTACAAGCACATCCAGCTGTCGCAAACGTGTATTATCCAGGCTTGATTGCCCATGAAGGACATGAGATCGCCAAATCACAGATGTCTGGGTATAGCGGTATGATATCTTTTGAACTAAACGATGAATCGAAAACAGCAGAATTTGTTGAATCATTAAAGATTTTTACTTTAGCAGAAAGCTTAGGTGGCGTGGAAAGCTTGGTAGAAGTGCCAGCTGTGATGACCCATGCCTCGATCCCTAAAGAAATTCGTGAGCAATCTGGGATCAAAGATGGCTTGATTCGGTTGTCGGTCGGCATCGAAGACGGTGAGGATCTGCAGGCAGATTTAGAGCAAGCGTTTGAAAAGGCAGGTAGCTAGTGATGGGGAGAGAGTTTATTCCAATTTTTTCTGACTGGGCAGCTGAGTACGATGAAACAGTTGCAGGTAAGGATGAAGAATATCGAGCGGTTTTTTTCAAATATGAACAGTTACTCGCTGAAATTGCTGAAAAAGCAGGGCAGTCTGTGGTAGAATTTGGTAGTGGAACTGGAAATCTAACACAAGCTCTGCTTGATCAAGGAAAAAACGTGCTGGCGATCGAGCCATCGCCAGAGATGCGGCGAATCGCCAAGTCAAAACCCAGTCTTTCTAAAGTGACTTTTGTAGATGGTGATATGGAGGTTTTTCCTGAGATCACGGATGTGATTGATACGATCGTTTCTACCTATGTTTTTCATCATCTTACGGAGGACGAAAAACAACGGGCAATCGGCAAATATGCTGCGATGCTGCCCAAAGGCGGTAAAGTGCTTTTCGGGGATACGATGTTTCTTTCTCTAGCCCACAAAATGGAACGAATCGATGAAGTACGGCAAGCTGGTCACCAGCGACTAGCCGCTGATCTGCAAAGAGAGTACTATCCAGTTATAGCGGATATCGAACGATACTTTCGTCAGCATGGGTTTACCAGTCGTTTTAAGCAGATCAATGAGTATGTTTGGCTTGTGGAAGCACAAAAAGAGTAGGAGAGAAGTACAATGAAAATGAATGTTGAAAGCTTTAATTTGGATCATACGAAAGTCAAATCACCTTATGTACGGGTTGCCGATAAAAAACAAGGAACGAATGATACCATCATCAAATATGATGTCCGTTTGAAGCAGCCGAACCAAGCGCATATGGATATGGCAAGTCTGCACTCGCTAGAACATTTGACGGCAGAATTGATTCGTAATCATGCGGATTATATCGTGGACTGGTCGCCAATGGGCTGCCAAACCGGCTTTTATTTGACTGTCTTGAATCATGACGATTATGAAGAGATTTTGACCGTCCTAGAAAAAACCATGAAGGACGTTTTGCAAGCAACTGAAGTACCTGCCAGCAATGAAGTGCAATGCGGTTGGGCGGCGAACCATACCTTAGAGGGTGCGCAAAAATTAGCGCAAGAATTTCTTGATGAACGTGACAATTGGTCGACCGTTTTTGCCTAAATAAAAATAGAAGTAGAAAAAAGGTGCCTGCGTTTGGATTCGCAGACGCCTTTTTTGTTAAACCCGCAAAGAGACGGGGATTCACTATTTTTTTGTTTATGGTTCTACTGCTTGGACGGTGATGCCGACTCCGTTTGGATTATAGCTTTGACTAATGTAAAACTCAAATCCTTCATGAACAAAGAAAAGTCTCCGAATGGCGCTAACGTCTCTGATGTGAGCATTTAAACCATACTGTTCGATCAATGTCTCTTTGATCTCCTCAATATCATCCTCTTTCCCGAATTGTGAGAAATCAATACCGAAAAATTCTGGGACATCAACCAATGCGATTCTAGATAAATGTTCATTTCCCGCGTTATCGGAGTCAAAATCAAAGCTGATTTTGGACAGTTTGTCCCTTGAACCTAAAGGAACTCTTTTTGTCTCGAGAGCGCTGCTGTCAGCCATCGGTGATAACAAATCAATGGCTGAATCAGGCAAACGAGTGGTTACTTTTCTTACTTCATCAACCATTGCTCCTTGATCGGGAGAAAAAACTTTTCTAGTCTCTTCCGTGACGATCACATTTTCGCGGCGCCGCTTTCGGTTAATGGCACTGCGCTCTTGATTTACCCGATCACTACGTTTGATGAGAGCGAGGCCGAGATCGCTGATGGATTCAGGGGAAGGTCTTTCTTCCAGTAAAGCAGTTAAGTAATCGATCTCTAAAAACTGCTCGTAGGCAGCTGCTGGCTGATTTTCGCTGTAGAAGAGGACAGCTCCGAGTAAAAAACAACTAATGCCCAAACAAAGAAAAAGACTTCTTCTGCGATGCTCCCGGATTTTTTTCATAGGACGATTCAGTTTCATTTTATCCTTCAACTCCTAAGTTTTTTAGACGACTCATGATAATAGAGGTGTTTGAATTTCATGACGCATTTTGCCAATCTTAGTTACGAGAGGTCGCTTAATGGATTACTCAATTTCTGATTCAGAAAACTGATCATGCCAGGTAACGCCAGTAACGGTTCGATTGGAAAGGGTAACGATGATCGCTTCGCCCTCTTGATTGATCCAGGCATTGGATTCAACGCCTAGAATCGCTAGTCGCCAAGAAGGCAGTCCACCCATGATCTCTAATACTTGATCGCAGGACATTCCTTCTTGCAATTGGTGGAGCAAATCTTTGGTGACGGTTCTATTCCAACGTCGTGGCAATCCAATCTGCAATTGCTCGCAATAGGAGAAGTGAGAGGTGGATTCTTCGGTACTTACTGACTGTTGATCAAGGCTGTCAGAAGAGCTGCTTATGTCAATTGTAGTAGACGTTGATTGCTTTTCAGTAGAGGAAGAGCTGTTAGCTCCCGAATCCATTGACAATGATTGAGACGTCACCGCTGTTTCTAATGACGAACTGCTTTGTCGCGTTTCATCCAGGAGTTCGTCAATCAGGGTACAGCCAGTGAGTGATAAGGAAAGGAAAATCAATAAGGGAAAGAAACAGATGGTTTTCATAAGATGTATGCCTCCAAAGTAATTTTCTGCATTTTTCTTTTGTTGTTATTTTAAGGTTGGTTTTTTATAAGAAGGGTTCTAACCGATGTTTAAACAAAAGAATCAATGTATTTATACAGCTTATGCAGTTATGGAGGGAGTGTTGTTTAATAAGTGTAACATGCCACTCCTGATCTGACTACTCGATTTCAAAATGCATTTCATAGTTTTAATAAAATTTAGTCTCTATTCCTGATGATCATGAAATTCACGTGATATACTATAGTCAACTACAAGATAAAAAAATACGGCTTCAGTGGCAAAGGGCATTTGATGCAAACAGATCGTTGGTAAGGTTTTCGAGCATTTGAATGTGGCATTGTTTTAATAGAAAAGAGAGGAAGAGGGAATGAAGATCTTAAGGGACTGGCAAGCAAAACATCAAGCGAAAAAAGAAGTAAAAAAACAGGCATTACGGTTAAAAAATGCCAAGCTTCGTGCAGCGGGGAAAGAGCCGTTGAAGGGCTGGGGGAAAATGGTTGATACTGGCATCGGCGGGGCGAACAAAGCAAACCCCATCGATACAAAAGTGTTTTTGGGGGAAAATCAAAAGCGGATCGCAGATGAAACGAAACGGAACAAACAATAAAGAAAACCTCTGCAACAGTTCCTTCGTCGGACTGTTGCAGAGGCTTTTTTAAATATTCAATACTTTGTCTAAGAAGTCTTTGGTACGCTCATGCTTAGGATTGGTAAAGATTTGCTCAGGGGTACCGTCTTCCAAGAAGTTCCCGCCGTCAATAAACATCACGCGGTTTGCTACTTCTTTGGCAAACCCCATCTCGTGAGTTACGATCACCATGGTCATTCCTTGTTTTGCCAAATCCTTCATAACATTGAGGACATCGCCAACCATTTCTGGATCGAGTGCGGAGGTTGGTTCATCGAACAACATCACATCAGGATTCATTGCTAAAGCTCTAGCGATCGCCACCCGTTGTTTTTGTCCTCCAGACAGATTGTCAGGGTACATGTCTTTTTTATCTGCCAAACCGACCGTTTCTAATAAACGAATTGCGTTCTTTTCCGCTTCTTGCCGAGAAGCATTTTTTAGATCCATCGGTGCTAAAATGATATTTTCTAAAACCGACAAGTGAGGGAAGAGATTGAAATGCTGAAACACCATGCCGATATGTTGACGAACAGCATTGATATTGATGTTTTTATCCATCAGATGTGCGCCGTCAACGATAATATCGCCGCTGGTTGGTTCTTCTAAGCGGTTCAAACAGCGTAAGAACGTCGATTTCCCAGATCCTGAAGGACCGATCACACAAACGACTTCTCCTTCAGCGATTGAAACATTGATATTGTTCAATACGGTATTGTCGCCGTATTTTTTTACAAGATTTTCAACTAAGATTTTTTCTTTCATGCTATTTCACCTTCTTTTCTAAAACTTTTGCAAGTTTCGTTAAAGCTGTGATCACGACTAAGTAAATAATCGCGATGATCAAGTAAACATAGGTACTTTGCGTAGTCCGAGCAACGATGATTTTCCCAGTTTGCAATAATTCTACGACTCCGATAACCGAGATGATCGTTGTATCTTTCAACGAGATAACGAATTGGTTAACGAAAGATGGAATCATGATTTTGATCGCTTGCGGTAAAATGATTTTCTGCATTGTCCGAGTGTAGGTCATCCCCAAACTACGAGAGGCTTCCATCTGACCTTTTGGCACCGCATTGATCCCGCCACGGACGATCTCAGCGATATAGGCACTGGCATTTAAAGTCAATGTAATGACCCCGGCTGCAAAGTCGGGAATCGTGATACCAATGGCATCGGAAAGTCCGAAGAAGATGAAGAAAGCCAATACCATCATAGGAATACCACGAATGATATCAACATAGATCCCTGCAAAAACCCGCAATGCTTTGATTGGAGCAACACTAAATAGTCCAAAAATGATGCCGATCACTAATGCTAAGGCAAAAGAAATCAATGCTAGTAAAAGGGTATTCCATAAACCTTTTAATAAGACGTTATAGTTGTTGCTGATCAAACCAGTGATCGTTGATTCATCCACTCGTTTTTCTGTGGCAGAGCCATCTTCAATGTATTTATTGATGATTTGATCGTACTCGCCAGTCCGTTTCATTTCTTTCAATGCTTCATTGAACATTTGGATCAGTTCAGGATTTTGGCCTTTTTTCACCGCAAAACCGTACTGACCGCCAGATTCTTTTTCAATCGGTGTCACTAGTTTTTGACCTTGGCTGATGGCATAACCGATTACTGGATAATCATCCATCATGGCATCGATTTGTCCGCCGTTAACCGCCGCATATAATTGATCGGCTGCATCATAATATTTGATCGAATAGCCATATTTTTCTTCGTTGGCGATTAAGAAGTCTGCACTTTCTGTTCCCACTTTCGCACCAACGGTTTTTCCATCTAAATCTTCATAGGAATTGATGGAATCATTGCCTTCTTTTACAGCGATCTGAATGCCGCTTTCAAAGTAAGAGTCAGAGAAGTCATAGGATTGACGACGCTCATCAGTGATCGTCATCCCAGCGATCATCCCATCTGCTTGGTTACCATCCAAGGCTTGCAAAGCTCCTGAAAAACCGATGAAATTGAATTCAATGTTGAACCCTTGCAATTCTGCCGCCCGATTCATTAAATCCACATCGATCCCTACATATTCATTGTCTTCATTTTGGAATTCAAATGGAGCGAAGGCGGAGTCACTGGCAATTCGGTAAACATCTTTCTTTGGTTCGACTTTCACCATTTCACTGGTGTCTGCATCTGAATCAGACGTTGTGATGTAAGTATTGACGATTTCGTCGTATTTGCCAGAAGCTTTCATGTTGGCTAAACCAGCATTGAATTTTTCAAGTAGTTCTTGATTTTGGCCTTTTCTGACAGCGAATCCGTAAGAAGCACCTTTTTCAGGTTCGCCGACAAGTTTCATCGGTTCGCCGTTGTTGATGGCATAGCCAAGCACTGGATAATCATCAAAAGCGGCTGCCACAGTACCATTGCGTACAGCGCCATACAACCCAGTAGCGTCATCATAAAGTTTGATGTCGTAGCCATATTGGTCTTTATTTTCTTCTAAAAAGCGGGCACTTTCGGTACCAACCTTTGCACCGACCGTTTCGCCCTCAAGATCTTCGTAGCTAGTAATGCTGTCATTGTCAGCAGCTACCGCCATTTGAATCCCACTATCAAAATAAGGATCTGAGAAATCAAAGTTCTCTTTACGCTCTTCTGTGATACTCATTCCAGCAATCATTCCGTCCAACTGATTGGACAAAACACCTTGGATGGAAGGATCAAAACCGAGTGGACGTAAATCAACTGCAAAACCTTGATCTTCAGCGATCGCGTTTAATAAATCTATATCGATCCCTACATATTCATTATTTTCATTCTTGAATTCGAAAGGAGCAAATGTTAAATCTGTTCCTATCTTATACGTAGTTTCCTCCGCACTTGCTGACTTTACTGATAGCGTAAAAATGCTGATAATCAGCGCGATTAAAGCGAAGGACATGTGTTTTCTTTTCAAGAAAATTCCCCCTTTAGATATAACGTATTTATAGATTATATGGATTTTTTCTTCAACACACAAGTCTTTCTCTTTAAAAATATGACAAAATTGCTTAAACCTCACATCAGATGTTAGAAAATCAAACATGTTAAGTTATGCTTAATCGCATGAAACTTTCATAGCAAATGATGGCGAAAGTATGTTCGCTATGATATACTTATTTATGGAAAAGCGGCAGCGAGTTTTTCTTTTTTTGTTGTCGTTTAGAATAATCGAGGGGGAATGAAGATGATCGAAAGAACAACTTCCCATGAATTTGACTTAGTATCAAAATATCAACCAGCTGGGGATCAACCAGAAGCGATCCATCAATTGGTTGACGGGGTGGTCGGTGGAAAAAAAGCACAGATTTTGTTGGGAGCCACTGGGACCGGTAAGACTTATACGATTTCTAATCTAATTAAGGAAGTCAATAAACCGACATTGATCATTGCCCATAATAAAACACTGGCTGGACAATTATATGGCGAGTTCAAGGACTTTTTCCCAAATAATGCGGTCGAGTACTTTGTCAGTTACTATGATTACTATCAACCAGAAGCGTATGTTCCTTCCAGTGATACATACATCGAGAAAGACTCCAGTGTCAACGATGAAATCGATAAGCTGCGTCACTCGGCAACAAGTTCTTTATTAGAGAGAAACGATGTGATCGTTGTAGCTTCTGTCTCTTGTATTTTCGGTTTAGGTTCGCCGATCGAGTATGCCAGACAGGTTGTTTCTTTACGAGTAGGGATGGAAAAGTCTCGCGATCAACTATTAAAAGAATTGATCGAGATCCAATTTGAACGAAACGACATCGATTTTCAACGGGGGCGTTTTCGCGTACGTGGCGATGTTGTGGAGATTTTCCCAGCTTCTCGTGATGAGCGAGCGTTACGCATTGAGTTTTTTGGCGATGAAATCGATCGGATTCGTGAAGTCGATGCCTTGACGGGCGAGATCATGAGTGACACCGAACATGTGTCGATCTTTCCGGCAACTCACTTTGTGACCAATGAAGACCATATGGAACATGCGATCGCTTCGATCCAAAGTGAACTCGATGAACGACTGAAAGTTTTGCGAGCAGAAAATAAGCTGTTGGAAGCGCAGCGTTTAGAGCAGCGAACCAACTATGATATTGAAATGATGCGAGAAATGGGGTATACCTCAGGGATCGAAAACTACTCTCGCCACATGGATGGACGAAAAGAAGGCGAACCGCCTTATACGTTATTAGATTTCTTTCCTGATGACTTTCTGATCGTTATTGATGAATCCCACGTGACCATGCCGCAAGTTCGTGGGATGTATAATGGTGACCGTGCTAGAAAACAAATGTTAGTGGATTATGGCTTCCGTTTGCCTTCTGCACTGGATAACCGTCCGCTACGCTTGGAAGAATTTGAGAAGCATGTCAATCAAATCGTCTATGTTTCAGCAACACCTGGACCATATGAATACGATCAAACCGATACCGTCATTCAACAAATCATTCGTCCGACTGGTCTGTTAGATCCGGTGATCGAAGTACGACCGATCATGGGTCAAATTGACGACCTCGTAGGAGAAATCAATGAGCGAGTCGAGCGAAATGAACGGGTCTTTGTCACGACCTTGACGAAAAAAATGTCTGAAGATTTGACGGATTACTTTAAAGAATTAGGGATCAAAGTCAAATACTTGCACAGTGACATCAAAACATTGGAACGAACAGAGATCATTCGCGACCTGCGTCTCGGTGAATTTGATGTACTGGTCGGAATCAACTTACTGCGAGAAGGGTTAGACGTCCCAGAAGTTTCCCTGGTTGCGATCCTTGATGCCGATAAGGAAGGCTTCTTGCGCAGCGAGCGTTCATTAGTCCAAACGATCGGACGAGCAGCTCGTAACTCAGAAGGAAAAGTAATCATGTACGCCGATAAAATGACCGATTCGATGCAGCGAGCGATCGACGAAACAGCGCGACGCCGAAGTATTCAAGAAGCTTATAACGAAGAACATGGAATCGTACCGAAAACCATCATCAAAGAGATTCGCGATCTGATCGCAATCACGAAAGTGGCGGAAGAAACTGGCGAATACACCACGACTTCTTATGAAGAATTGAGTCGTGAAGAAAAAGCAACCTTGTTGCTGAAATTAGAAAAAGAAATGAAAGATGCTGCGAAAGCACTGGATTTTGAAACGGCTGCTACCTTGAGAGATACTATTCTTGAGCTAAAAGCTGCTGATTAGAAGGAGAAACAATATGGCAAATGATAAAATCGTGATCCATGGGGCACGGGCCCATAATTTAAAAAATATCGATGTGACGATTCCCAGAGACCAGCTCGTTGTTGTAACTGGTCTTTCGGGTTCAGGGAAAAGCTCCTTAGCATTTGATACGTTGTATGCCGAAGGACAGCGCCGATATGTCGAAAGTCTATCGGCGTATGCCCGTCAGTTTTTAGGGCAAATGGATAAACCCGACGTAGATAGCATTGATGGACTTAGTCCAGCGATTTCTATCGATCAAAAAACCACCAGCAAGAACCCGCGATCAACAGTGGGGACGGTTACTGAAATCAATGATTATCTGCGGCTTCTTTACGCCAGAATCGGTCACCCAATCTGTCCCAATGATCATATTGAGATTACTAGTCAGTCGGTTGAGCAGATGGTGGATGAAGTTTTGGCATTACCAGAACGCACCAAGATCCAATTGTTGGCACCTATCGTTTATCAAAAGAAAGGGCAGCACAAAAAAGTCTTCGAACGTATCCAAAGAGAAGGTTATGTTCGGATGCGGGTGGATGGCGAAGTCTATGATGTCTCAGAAGCGCCTGAATTAGAAAAAAATAAAAAGCATGATATTGCCATCATCATTGACCGAATCGTTGTAAAGGAAGGCATCCGTTCTCGTCTGTTTGATTCCTTTGAAGCGGCATTACGTTTAGCTGATGGCTATGCGGTAGTCGATGTGATTGGTCAAGAAGAGATGCTTTTCAGTGAACATTATTCTTGCCCGTATTGTGGCTTTACAGTTGGTGAATTAGAGCCACGGCTCTTTTCATTCAATGCGCCTTTTGGTGCTTGTCCAGACTGTGATGGTCTTGGTGTGAAGCTAGAAGTCGATGTCGACCTAGTGATTCCCGATCAAAGCAAAACGTTGCGTGAAGGCGCACTATTACCTTGGAACCCAATCAGTTCACAGTATTATCCGCAAATGCTGGAACAAGCCTGTCAAGAGTTCAATATCGATATGGACACACCCTTTGAAGAGCTGCCAGAAGAACACAAAGACATTATTTTGAATGGTTCGAATGGCGAAATTTTCCATTTCCATTATGAGAATGATTTCGGTGGCGTGCGTGATGTTGAGGTAGCTTTTGAAGGAATCTTACCAAATATTAAGCGCCGTTATCATGAAACCAACTCTGATTTCACCCGTGATCAAATGCGTTTGTATATGACGGAATTGACTTGTAAAACTTGTCATGGCTATCGTTTGAACCCTCAAGCGCTGTGCGTGCAAGTCAACGGAAAACACATTGGTGAAATGAGCGAGATGGCAATCAACAATGCGTTGAACTTTGTCGAAGAATTGAAACTATCGGAACAAGAGCAAATGATCGCACGTCCGATCGTGAAAGAAGTTGATGATCGTTTAAGCTTCTTGAAAAATGTCGGATTGGACTATTTGACCTTGAGTCGTGCATCAGGCACACTCTCTGGTGGGGAAGCGCAACGGATTCGTTTGGCAACACAAATCGGCTCCAATTTGTCTGGGGTGCTTTACATTCTTGATGAGCCATCGATCGGTCTTCACCAACGGGATAACGATCGCTTACTAGATTCATTGCGGAAAATGCGTGATCTTGGGAATACCCTGATCGTCGTTGAGCATGACGAAGACACGATGCGGGCAGCGGACTACTTGATCGATGTCGGTCCAGGTGCAGGACAAGCAGGTGGCGAGATCGTCGCTGCAGGCACTCCTGATGAAGTCGCAGCCAATGCGTCTTCCTTAACAGGTCAGTACTTATCAGGAAAACGACAAATCCCGACACCAACGGAACGCCGCAAAGGCAATGGTGAAAAGATTCGTGTGACCGGTGCTTCTGAGAATAACTTGAAAAACATTTCGGTCGATTTTCCATTAGGAAAGTTCGTCGCCGTTACTGGGGTCTCTGGCTCTGGTAAATCGACATTAGTCAACGAAATTTTGAAAAAAGCCTTGGCGCAAAAAATCAATCGGAATTCGAACAAGCCAGGTCGCTTTAAAACCATTACTGGTTATGAAGCGATTGAGAAATTGATCGATATTGATCAAAGCCCTATCGGTCGGACGCCTCGAAGCAATCCAGCAACGTATACCAGTGTCTTTGATGACATTCGCGATTTATTTGCTAAAACCAATGAGGCGAAAGTCCGTGGTTACAAAAAAGGCCGCTTTAGTTTTAATGTGAAAGGTGGACGCTGTGAAGCATGTAAAGGGGACGGAATCATCAAGATCGAGATGCACTTCTTACCTGATGTCTACGTACCTTGTGAGGTTTGTCATGGCAAACGTTATAACTCAGAAACGTTAGAAGTTCATTACAAAGGGAAAAATATTTCGGAAATCTTAGATATGACCGTGGAAGATGCAGTGGAATTTTTCCAACATATTCCTAAAATCCATCGAAAATTGCAAACGATCGTCGATGTCGGTCTAGGTTATGTCACGATGGGACAACCAGCGACTACTTTGTCTGGTGGGGAAGCGCAACGGATGAAGCTTGCCAGTGAACTGCACAAAAATTCCAATGGCAAGAGTTTTTATATCTTAGATGAACCGACGACTGGTCTGCATACGGATGATATTGCCCGTTTGTTGAAAGTTTTGGAACGATTTGTCGACGCTGGCAATACCGTTTTAGTGATCGAACACAACTTGGATGTCATCAAATCAGCGGACCATGTGATTGATCTAGGTCCAGAAGGTGGCGAAGGCGGTGGAACGATCATTGCAACTGGTACACCAGAAGAAATTGCTGCGGTTTCTGAAAGCTACACCGGTCATTATTTGAAAAAAGTCCTTTAGGCAAGGAAAAGAGCACTCACTTTTTTACTTGTCTGTCAATAGGTTTCGCTAAAGTTTAAGGAAGCGTGAAATATCTGCAAATTTCATGATAAGGGCTTGAAATCAAAATTTTATTTGATAGAATAGCAATAGGTATACGTATATTCGCATTGAATAAACTGCCTATAAGTTCTATCCGTTCAAAGTGGGAGAAAGCAATCAAAGATAGATACTTTGATTGCTTTTTTCTTTGTGGTATTATAATTCTATTGTAATTAAACGAAACGAGAGAGGTCGTTTTTCGTATTCAAAAGAGAGAGTGATTTTTGATGAGTCAGGAAAATTTTCTTCCCATATTATTAGGAAGCGATATGAATGTTTATGGTATGGCCAGAGCATTCCACGAAGCATATGGCATTCAATCAGTTGCTTATGCTGGTGCGGAACTTGCGCCAACCCGCTTTAGTAAAATTGTTACAATCAATCAAGTGGAAGGTTTTGACCATGATCCAGGATTCACTGAGACGTTGATCAAGTTAGGAAAAAATACTTACAACGATCCTGCCATGAAATATTTATTGATTCCTTGCGGCGATGGCTATGCAGAACTGTTAGCGAAGCATAAAGAAGAATTGAAGCCTTATTATACCTTTATGGCCAATGACTATTCCCTATTAAAACGGTTGATCAATAAAGTCAGTTTTTACGAAGTTTGCGAGGAATATGGCTTGCCTTATCCTAAGACCTTCATTTTAACACCTGAACTGTTGACGGAAGGAACGTTCAAAGGAGAGCTGCCTTTTGATTTTCCTGTGGCTTTGAAACCAGCAAATAGTGTCGCGTGGCTGTCAGTTGATTTTGAAGGGCGCAAAAAAGCCTTCATTATTGACAATCGAACAGAATTTGAAGAAATCGTTTCTCGCATTTATCAAGCGGGTTATCAATATGAAATGATCGTCCAAGATTTTATTCCTGGCGATGACAGCAACATGCGGGTCTTAAATGCCTATGTTGATGAGAATCACGAAGTTCGCGTGATGGGTTTAGGTCATCCTTTATTAGAGGATCCAACCCCTGGAGCTGTTGGGAATTATGTCGCGATCATTCCAGATGAAAATGATCAAATCTATCAAATGATCCGTAAGTTTTTAAAAGAGATCGAATATGTTGGGTTTGCCAATTTTGACTTGAAATATGATGCGCGAGACGGTCAATATAAATTATTTGAAATCAACTTGCGTCAAGGAAGAAGCAGTTTCTTTATTACCTTAAGCGGATTGAATCTGGCGAAGTTCATCACAGAGGATTTAGTCTTCGAAAAACCTTACACAGAAACGGTTTATGGCAAAGCTGACGCGCCTGAAGCGAAATTATGGCTAGGGGTACCAAAAAACATTTTCTTGACTTATGCAAAAGAAAATCCTGCGAAAGAACGCGCAAAAAAATTATTAGCAGAGAATCGCTGGGGAACGACTGTCTTTTACAAAGAAGACTTATCTTTAAAGCGCTGGATTCTATTAAAGAGAATGTTCCATCTGTACAACAAACGATTCAAAACGTATTTCCATACGAAAGAAGGCTAGAAGATGGAGAATTTTTTTAGTATTTTAGGCGGCATGGGAACGTTAGCGACGGAAAGTTTTGTCCGCATTTTAAACCGACGGACACAGACCCATAAAGACCAAGATTACTTGAACTATGTTTTATTCAATCATGCGACAGTCCCAGATCGGACGGCATATATTTTAGACAACACGTTAGAAAACCCTGTTCCATATTTAATGGACGACATCGAAAAACAAAATTTGTTAAAGCCAAATTTTATTGTGTTGACTTGTAACACTGCCCATTATTTTTTTGATGAGCTGCAAGCTGCCACTGAAATCGAGATTTTGCATATGCCTCGTGAGGCTGCGAAAGTCGTTTTTGAAAAAGGCGTCACTGGAAAAGTGGCCTTTCTTGGGACAGAAGGCAGTGTCAAAGCCGGCATCTATGAGAAAGAATTGCGGAAGTTCGGACTTGACGTCTATCTTCCAGAGCCGACGATCCAAAAAAAGGTCAATACATTGATCTATGATCGAATCAAAGAAAATGATCATTTGGATCAAGAACTTTACTTTGAGATACTGGAAGAAGTCACCGAACGTATCGGCTGTGAAAGCGTAGTGCTTGGATGTACCGAGTTGTCCTTGATGGATGAATTTGTGACTGATAATCCGTATCCAGTCGTCGATGCCCAATCGATTTTAGTTGATCGGACGATCGAAAAAGCATTGGCAAATCGCCAAGCAATCTAAAGCTGATAGCGACGTTAGCGGCATTTTTTGAGCTAACGTCTTTTTTTATGCCAGTGTTCCAATGATACGCCCGGCATGATATAATAGAGTTGTTTCAGAAAGGAGTTTTACCTATGACTGAAGTGGATCATTTAGAATTGGTCATTATTACTGGGATGAGCGGAGCCGGCAAAACGGTCGCGATCCAGAGTTTTGAAGATATGGGGTACTTTTGTATCGATAATATGCCCCCAAGCTTGATCCCTAAATTTTGGGAACTGATCAAAGAATCAGGAAAAGTGACAAAAATTGCCTTAGTTGTCGATCTGCGTTCAAGATCGTTTTTTGAAGAAATCCAAAGTATGCTGATCGATATTGAAAACACGAATTTTATCGACACACGGATGCTCTTTTTAGATGCATCGGACAATGAATTGGTGTCAAGATACAAAGAAACGAGAAGAGCACATCCATTAGCGATGGATGGCTTAGTTACGGAAGGGATTCGCAAAGAGCGAGCGATCTTAAACGATTTGAAGACGCGTGCCAGTATTGTTATTGACACAACGACCCTGACCCCACGGCAACTGAGAGAAAAAATCAATCAAGAATTTCGTGCTTCTCATGAGACAGGGTTTCGTATTGAAATACTTTCGTTTGGCTTCAAGTATGGCTTGCCGATCGATGCTGATATTGTGATGGATGTTCGTTTCTTACCGAATCCCCATTACATTCCAGAGTTGCGTCCTTTAACGGGTAAAGATGAACCCGTGTATGAGTACGTCATGTCTTTTCCAGAAACGGAAGAATTCTATCAGCAATTTAGTACACTGTTGCAAACGATCATGCCAGGCTATGTCAAGGAAGGCAAAAGCAGCTTGACGGTGGCTATCGGCTGTACTGGGGGCCAACACCGTTCCGTTGCATTATCTGAGCGCATCGGTGCGGTTTTGGCAGAAGACTATCGCGTCAATATTACTCATCGCGACAAAGATAAGCGTAAAGAGACGGTGAATCGTTCATGAAAATGAAAACGTACCGAATCAGAAAGCCGAAGATCGTTGTGGTAGGTGGCGGAACTGGGTTACCAGTCATCCTGAAGAGCTTGCGGAATCAGGGTGTCGACATCACAGCGATCGTTACGGTCGCTGATGATGGCGGTAGCAGCGGCGAAATTCGCAATTTGGTTTCCTCTATCTCGCCACCAGGGGATCTGCGCAATGTTTTGGCGGCTCTATCTGATATGCCGCAACTGTATAATGATATTTTTCAATACCGTTTTAAAGCCGAAGACAAATTTTTAGCCAATCATGCCCTGGGGAACTTGATTATTGCGGCGATTGCTGAAATGCGCAGCAGTACCTATGAAGCCATTCAAATTTTGTCAAAAATCATGCATATCGATGGACGAGTTTATCCTTCGTCAGATCTGCCATTGGTGTTACACGCTGTTTTTAAAGACGGCACCGAAGCGGTAGGAGAGTCCAAGATCGCGGTTGATCGCAAAACGATCGATCGGGTCTTTGTTCGTAATCAAGAAAATAATGATGAGCCGAAAGCAGCTCGTAAAGTTGTTTCTTCAATTATGGAGGCAGATATGATCGTCTTGGGTCCTGGTAGTCTCTTTACTAGTATTTTGCCCAATCTCATGATTAGCGAGATCGGCCAAGCAATGTTGGAAACACAAGCTGAAACGGTTTATATTTGTAATATCATGACCCAAAAAGGTGAAACTGAACACTTTAGTGATGCCGACCATGTGCGGGTCCTGCATAAGCATTTAGGCAAACCCTTTATTGATACGGTGTTAGTCAACACCGAGAAAGTTCCAGAAGGGTATATGGACCCAGAGATTTATGATGAATATCTTGTACAAGTGAAACACGATTTCCAAGGACTGCGAGAAGAAGCCAGCCGTGTCATTTCAGCTGACTTTCTGGAGCTTAGAGATGGCGGAGTTTTTCATGACGGAGATAAAGTGATTGAAGAACTTCTACGTATCGTTTACGGGGCCAAAATCTAAGAAAGGAGGGATTTTTTTATGTCCTTTGCAGCAGAAGTAAAAAAAGAATTGACCGCATTAGAAGTTCATCGCGAACATGCCAAGGCAGAATTGGCCGCTTTGATTCGGATGAATGGGTCATTAAGTATCAATAACCAACAATTTGTTTTAAACGTTCAAACAGAAAACGCGGCGATTGCCAGACGCATCTATTCGTTACTAAAAGATCATTACGACGTGCGCAGCGAATTGCTGGTCCGTCGTAAAATGAAATTAAAAAAAAACAACGTTTACATCGTTCGTTTGAAGCAAGATACACAGCGCGTGCTTTTGGACTTAGATATCATGGACGGGCTGATGTTTCAAAGCCATGTTTCTGATGAGATCATGGGCAATACTCAAAAAATGCGTTCCTATTTACGAGGCGCTTTCATGGCATCTGGGTCCATCAACAATCCAGAAACCAGCCGCTATCATTTAGAGATCTATTCCATCTACGAGGAGCATAACCAAGATATTTGCGATATGCTAAACGCATATGGATTGAATGCCCGTGCATTAGAACGCAGAAATGGGTATATCTCTTACTTGAAAGGCGCTGAGAAAATCGCTGATTTTTTGACACTGATCGGTGCCACCAATTCCATGCTGAAATTCGAGGACGTGCGGATCGTGCGTGATATGCGTAACTCAGTCAACCGTTTGGTGAATTGCGAAACCGCCAATATGAACAAAACGATCGACGCTGCTTCGAAGCAGATCGACAATATCGAATTTATTCAAGATCGAGTTGGCTTGCAAGCTTTACCTGAAAAGCTGCAAGAAATCGCCGAATTACGTTTGGAACATCCCGAGGTCAGCTTGAAAGAGCTAGGAGAAATGATTCCATCAGGAGCGATCTCGAAATCAGGAATTAATCATCGCATTCGAAAAATCAACGAATTTGCCGATCATCTTCGGGAACAAGTCAGCTAGTCGAATGGAATAAAAATGAATCAAAAAACAGGAGCCGATTTGACGTGGAAGTTCGCGTCAAATCGGCTCCTGTTTTTTGTTAGTGGTTATTCATTGATCAATGCAGTTAATTCCTCAGCAGAGACCGATTCATCAAAAATGTGCCCATCTAAGATAATCGTTGGCACAAATTGAATGTTGGCGTTTTTCGCTTCTTCCACAATTTCTCCTGCGATCGCAGGATGGTTTTGTTCAGATAGCCCTAAGGTATTTTTCGCATATTCTGCCACTTCAGGTAAAGATAAATGCCCCCATTCGTCTTGTGTTTGATAAATTTTTGTGATCTCAGCGATCGTTGCCTGAGGATCTGTACTGGAAACAAAGCGGTGCATCACATTGCCTCGTTGCAATGATTCTTTTTCTTTGTCGAATAATTTGATGACACGGCGTAGTTTCCCAGCTGCGACAGCTTCACTTAAGATCGGTAACGATTCCTCAAACCATTGCCGACAATAAGGACAGCGTAAATTCATAAATTCGACGATCGGTTTAGCGGAAGGGTCTCCGATATGTATCCCTGTTACCGCATTTGTTTCCTGTGCTTTGATGATTGAAATATCCATTAAGATTCCTCCTTTTTCTTTTAGTTTACCGAAGTTTCTACTGAAAGAAAAGCCTCAGGTCTTTTAATTTAAGTCTGTGAAAAGAGGAGGGAAATGAGCGAAATACTATGTATTTCGTTTCACGAAATTAAGAAAATTCCCCTGACTGTGCTTTTATATTCCTTGATTTTCAGCTATAATGAATTGTGTTTTATTGTGCAAAATGATGATTAAAGGAAGTTATATAGATGAGAAAAAGAAAAACAATGGATGGCAATACGGCAGCAGCCTATATTTCCTATGCCTTTACGGAACTTGCGGCGATCTATCCGATAACCCCTAGTTCAACCATGGCTGAATTAGTGGATCAGTGGTCTGCTCAAGGAAAGCATAATCTTTTTGGGCAGCCGGTGAAAGTGGTTGAAATGCAATCTGAAGCAGGGGCGGCCGGTGTGGTTCACGGCTCATTAAAAACGGGCGCCTTAACGACGACCTATACGGCATCCCAGGGACTTTTATTAATGGTACCAAATATGTACAAGATTGCCGGGGAAATGCTGCCAGGCGTCTTTCATGTCGCCAGCCGAGCAGTGACCACCAATGCTTTGAATATTTTTGGAGATCATACCGATGTAATGGCCACCCGACAAACAGGCTTTGCTATGTTAGCGGAAAGCAGTGTCCAAGAAGTAATGGATTTAGCGCCAGTCGCTCATTTAGCAGCTATCGAAGCCAATATCCCATTTTTAAATTTTTTTGATGGGTTTCGAACCAGTCATGAGATTCAAAAAATAGAGGTCTTAGATTATGAGGAATTGGCACAGTTGGTCAATCATGAAAAATTGACTGCCTTTCGACAAAAAGCTATGAACCCGAATCACCCGACGACGAGTGGAACGAATCAAAATCCTGATATCCATTTTCAACAGCGGGAAACGATCAATCAGCATTATCAAACATTGCCTGAGATCGTTCGTTTTTACATGAAAAAAATCAATGCTTTAAGAGGAACCAACTATGACTTAGTGGATTATTATGGTGCTTCGGACGCCGAAGAAGTCATCGTTTCGATGGGGTCCTCGACGCAAACGATCCAGCAAACGGTGGATCATTTATGCGCTTCAGGCCGCAAGGTGGGGGTCTTGTCGATCCATTTGTATCGACCATTCCCACTAGAAGTCTTCTTAGAAAAACTGCCTGCTACCGTTAAAAGTATCGCTGTATTGGATCGCAGCAAAGAACCTGGTGCCAATGGCGAGTCTTTGCTTTTGGATGTGCAAAGTGCCATGTATGATTCAGCGATTCGGCCGACGATCATTGGTGGACGCTATGGTCTTGGGTCAAAAGATGTGACGCCTGATCAAATCGTTGCCGTTTATGACGAATTGCTCAAGCCAAAAGCGAGCCAAAAGAAACGCTTCACCATTGGGATCACGGATGATGTGACGCAATTGTCGTTGCCATCAAAGGGCACGCTAGATCTAACTGATCCATCCACCTTCCAAGCGAAATTCTGGGGATTCGGCTCTGACGGGACCGTCGGGGCAAATAAGTCAGCAATCAAAATCATCGGTGACCATACCGAAAAATATGTACAAGGCTATTTCCATTATGATTCGAAAAAATCTGGTGGTCTAACGGTTTCTCATCTGCGATTTGGGGATACCCCCATTCGTTCTACCTATTTGATCGAACACGCGGATTTCGTTGCGTGTCATACGTCTGCGTATTTGCATACGTATGATTTGCTGAAAGGACTCAAAAAAGGCGGAACCTTTTTATTAAATACGACCTGGTCACAAGAGCAAATCTTAAAAAATCTACCGAAGAAAATGAAACGTTATCTTGCTGAAAACGAGATCCGCTTTTATACCATCAATGCCATGCAGTTGGCAATGGAAGTCGGCTTAGGTGGGCGGATCAATACTGCGATGGAAACAGCCTTCTTTTACTTGGCAAACATCATTCCGACCGAGGAAATCTTGCCGATTTTAAAAGAAGAGGCGCTGAAAAGTTATCGGCACAAATCGATGGCGATCGTTGAAAAGAACCAAGCAGCCATCGATCGCACCATCGAATTATTACAAGAAATCCCTGTTCCAAGCAAGTGGGCAACGATCGAAGTGCCGAAGAGGACATCCACTGCTACAACACAATTTGTGCGGGAAATCGTGGAACCCATCAACCGTCAAGAAGGCAACCAACTAAGCGTGGGAACCCTCGTACGAAATCAAATGACTGAAGGGGTGATCCCTGTCGGGACAACAGCGGTTGAGAAGCGGGGCATCGCTGTTGAAGTGCCCGAGTGGCTATCAGATCGCTGTACCATGTGCAATGAGTGTGCCTTTGTCTGTCCTCATGCGGCGATCCGTCCGTTTTTGGCAGATGAAGATGAATTAACCGAAGCACCTGAAGGCTTTATCGTCAGAGAGATGCGAGGCGCGAATGGGCAAAAATATCGAATTCAAGTTTCCGTTGAAGATTGTACAGGTTGCGGCCTTTGTGTGGAAGCATGTCCCGCCAAAGGGAAAGCTTTGACGATGCGTCCTTACGAAGAACAAAAAGAACAAGCTTTAAATTGGGCTTTTGCGATGACTTTACGTCAAAAAGAAAATCCAGCAAAACCAGGAACTGTTTTGGGCTCTCAATTCAATAAACCTTTGTTGGAGTTCTCTGGTGCTTGTGCGGGCTGTGGGGAAACCCCCTATGTGAAACTATTGACCCAAATGTTTGGTGATCGCATGATGATCGCCAATGCGACCGGCTGCTCTTCGATTTGGGGTGGAACCTCACCAGTATCCCCTTATACAACCAATCACTTAGGACAAGGGCCAGCTTGGTCAAACTCGTTGTTTGAAGACAATGCCGAATATGGCTATGGCATGTTCTTAGCCAACCAAACCCGACGGGAGAAATTAGCAGCCCAGCTGCAGTCGTTGAAAGCCAATGTATCAGAAGAATTGCAGGCTTTGATTGATGATTGGGACCTTCATCGAGAAGAAAGTGCTGGGACGCAGCAGCGAGCAGCAAAATTGATCGCCGCCTTAGAAGCTGAAGCTGCCACAACACCTCAGCTGAACAAAATCTTGCAGGAGAAAGATTTGTTTGTTAAGCCAAGCCAATGGATGATAGGCGGTGACGGCTGGGCATATGATATTGGGTTTGGCGGTATCGATCATGTTCTCGCTTCTGGTGCAGACGTCAATATTCTCGTGTTAGATAATGAAGTCTATTCTAATACAGGGGGGCAAGTCTCTAAAGCGACACCGACTTCGGCCATTGCTAAATTCGCTGCAAGTGGCAAGTTTGTTTCCAAAAAAGATTTAGGAATGATGGCGATGACCTATGGACATGTCTATGTCGCACAAATCGCATCTGGTGCCAATCAAATGCAAACGATAAAAGCCTTTGAAGAAGCCGAGCGGTTCCCAGGACCGTCAATCATCATTGCCTATACGCCATGTATCACCCACGGTCTTGCAGGCGGAATGCGTCAATCCTTGAAAGAAGCACAAGAAGCAGTTGCATCGGGGTATTGGAGCCTCTACCGCTATAACCCGCTGTTGGCAGAAAAAGGGAAACAGCCAATGACACTCGATTTCAAAAAGCCAGCATTTGATCAAATGCCTGCCTTTATGCAGACACAAGTTCGATTTGCATCCTTGCAGTCTGCCAATCCGAATGCGGCGCAAGCGTTGTTTGAAAAAACCGTTTCACATGCGAAAACTCGTTTCTACAACTATGCCCGCTTAGCAGGTCAAGAAGAAAAAATACGAGCAAAGCTTGAAAAAAAGGTAAGTACTGATGCAGAACAACCAACGGCAGTAAAAACGGAGCGTGTACGAAGAGAAAAACAGCCGTTAAGCGAAGAGCAGCTCGCTGAAAGAGCAGCACGGCGTGCAGCGCGCGCAAAGCGCCGTCAGCAAGAGTAATCGCTCGCTGAGGGATGACCCTGAAAAACGGTTTGACCCGTTTTTTAGGGTCATTTGTTGTTTTTCCTAAGAAATGAGTGCAAGAAGCTCTTTTAGATGAAATCTTCTAAGACCTTTGACAAACAATGATTTCAGGATAATGGTAAACTAAGTAAAAGAGCTGTTTATTTTTTCAAAACTTTTTCATAAATTTGTTTTTTTTCAAATCTTTGAAGAGGTCCTATGTTATACTATTATCTGAAGTCTTAAGAATAAAGGAAGGCTGTTTATGTTGATAAATTTCAGGGATTTTTTTAATTTAGATTATTGGAGAGAATTGCTCTCATTTGATATATTTTCTTGGTCATTTTTAGTAAATGTTTTAGATGTGATCGTTGTTTGGTATTTGGTTTATAAGCTGATCCAGCTTGTGCGAGGAACAAAAGCGATCCAGTTGTTTAAAGGCGTCGGCCTATTCATTGTTCTAAGGTTTTTGGCAGGTATCGTAGGATTAAAGACGCTATCTTGGTTGATGGATCAAGTCATCACATATGGGGTGATCGCCGCGATTGTTATTTTCCAACCAGAAATTCGACGAGGGCTGGAGCATCTTGGCCGTAGCTCTTTCTTCAAGACTTCTAAGAATGAAAAACGACGGGATGAAGTGTTGGTCCAAGCGTTGGACAAAGCTGTTCAATATATGGCAAAACGAAAAATCGGTGCATTGATCACGATCGAACGGACGACGGGGTTAGAAGAATATATTGAAACGGGGATTCCTTTAGATGCGGACGTGACGGGCGAATTACTGATCAATATTTTTATTCCCAATACACCGCTACACGATGGTGCAGTCATCTTAAGAGATGATAAGATCGCTGTTGCTAGTGCCTACTTACCACTGTCAGAAAGTCCGTTGATTCCCAAAGAATTTGGGACGCGCCATCGAGCGGCTGTCGGGATTTCAGAAGTTAGTGATGCGTTGACCATTATCGTCTCAGAGGAGACGGGAGACGTCAGTATTACCCTGAATAATCGGATGCTTACTGAGCTTTCGCGACAAGAGTATCTCGACGTGTTGAATCGCGAATTAGTGCCAGAAGAAAAGCCTGGTAAACGCAACTTGCTGCAATCTTTCTTTGAAGGGGTCAACAAAGGAGGAAGAAAATGATCAAGAAAGAACGTCGTCAAAACGTATTTTATGGTATACTAGCGCTGTTCTTTAGTCTGGTTCTGTTTTTCATCGCCAGCGGATCAAGCCTGCAAGTCAACCTTGCAGGAACTTCAAATCCTTATGAGGAAGAGATCGATAATGTACCGATTCAGACCACCTATGACACAGATGAATACTTTATCCAAGGGTTTGAAACAACAGTAGACGTGACTTTGTCTAGTCGAAATCGGGTGCAATTGAATGCTGAACGTAGCGAGGAAACGCGGAGCTTTCGAGTAGTGGCTGATTTGACTGGACTTGATGAAGGAACCCATGAGGTCCCTTTAGAAGTGAAAAATCTTAGCTCAAGTGTGACAGCCGAAATCGAACCCAAAACCGTCACTGTGACGATCGAGAAAAAAGTCACCCAAACGTTTACCGTTGAGCCAGTCATCTCGACTGATGGAGCAACGAGTGGTTACGGCGTTGATTCAATGAGTGTTGAACCGCAAGAAGTAGAGATCACTACTGGCGACAAGACACTGGCAGAAATCGACCGAGTGGTAGCGATCGTGAATCCAGATGATATTACTGGCGATTCGATCACGGTGGATGGAACGATCGAGGCTTGGGATAGTGAAAACAATCCTTTAGCGATCATTCCTGAGCCAGATTCGGTCGATGTGGCATTGATGATGGAAGCACCAAGCAAAGAAATTGAATTGTTTGTCACTCAACAGGGGACAACACCAGATGGGATCTCTCATTACATCTACCGGATGAGTAGTATCAGTGCGGTGCTAACAGGACCACAAAGTATTTTGGATGAGACCCAGCAGATCGGTGTCCCAGTGGATGTTAGTGAGATCACAACCACGACCGAACGGACAGTAACGATTCCAATACCAGAGGGAACAACGATCAATCCAACAGTAGTGACGATCCAAATCACTCCGGTTGCAGAAACAACTACTGAGAATCAATCAAACAATGATGGCGATGAAGCAACGAACAGTGCGAATTCTCAAGCCAATTCTTCGACAGTCGACACGACGCAAGAACAAACAGAGAATTCCGCAAGCAGCACGACGACAAGCAGTTCTTAGTCGTTTGACTGTAGAGAATGAATAAGAGAGGTTATTAAAATGGGAAAATATTTTGGTACTGATGGTGTTAGAGGAGAAGCAAACAAGGAGTTGACACCTGAATTAGCATTTAAATTAGGTCGTTACGGCGGCTATGTATTAAGTCAGCATGAAACTGGTGACCGCCGTCCCCGTGTTTTGGTGGGACGGGACACACGGATTTCTGGACAGATGCTAGAAAATGCATTGATCGCTGGACTATTATCTGTCGGAATCGAGGTATTCCAATTGGGTGTTATTTCTACACCGGGTGTTGCGTACTTGACGAAAGTGCAAAAAGCGAGTGCAGGTGTAATGATCTCTGCCTCTCACAATCCTGCACAAGACAATGGCATAAAGTTTTTCGGGAATGATGGCTTTAAATTAGTCGATGAACAAGAAGCTGAAATTGAAGCATTACTTGATGCACCGGAAGACACGCTTCCACGTCCTTCTGCCGATGGCTTAGGAACGGTGGATGAGTTTCCAGAAGGGTTGTTGAAATACTCTCAATTTCTACGTCAAACGATTCCTGATGATTTGGAAGGGATCACGGTGTGTGTTGATGCAGCAAATGGCGCAACAGCAACAAGTGTCAATCGTTTGTTTGCTGATCTAGAAACAGAATTCTTCACAATGGGGACGTCTCCAGACGGGTTGAACATTAATGATGGTGTGGGATCGACTCACCCTGAAGCGTTAGCTGAATTTGTCGTTGAAAAAGGGGCGGATGCTGGTCTTGCGTTTGATGGAGATGGTGATCGGGTCATCGCAGTAGATGAACTAGGAAACATCGTTGATGGCGATAAAATCATGTATATCTGTGCGAAATATTTAGCGGAGCAAAAGCGCTTGAACCAAGGAACGATCGTGACAACAGTCATGAGCAATTTAGGGTTCCATAAAGCAGTGGAAGCAATTGGACTGAAAGATGTCATCACACAAGTCGGTGACCGTTATGTCGTCGAAGAAATGCGTAAAAACGATTATAATTTTGGTGGCGAGCAATCAGGTCACATGATTTTCTTGGATTTCAATACGACAGGTGACGGTTTGCTATCAGGAATTCAACTATTGAATATCATGAAACAAACGGGCAAGAAACTGTCGGAATTAGCAGGAGAGGTAACGATCTATCCACAAAAACTTGTCAACATTCGAGTGACAGATAAAAATGGCGCGATGGATGTTCCAGCTATCCGTAAAATCGTGGAAGAGACAGAAGCAGAAATGAACGGCGAAGGCCGTATCTTGGTTCGCCCTTCAGGAACAGAACCATTGCTTCGGGTGATGGCAGAAGCGCCGACCATTGAAAAAGTCGATTACTATGTTGAAAAAATCGCAGCGGTCGTTCGAGAAGAAATCGGTGCGGAATAAATAAAGAAGTAAGACGATCAAAGACATCCGGCTCTTTGTCAATAAGGACTGATGAGTTGTGCAAAATCAAATCTGGGTCAGAATGAACCACATTCTGGCTCAGATTTTTTGTTATCTTACATTGATTAATTGATTGATCAAAAAGATTCTAATTCTCATGTTCTCAAATGATTTAAATCCGTAGGATACTCGTTTCATTGTCTTTATGTGGGTATTCTTCGCTTCTATTTTTCCATTGGAATAAGGATAGATCATTGCGTTGGTGATGCCTTCTTCATAGGTCAGAAGGTTTTGAAGCTTTTCCCGAAAGCTGTCATCTAACGTTTCGGGAAGTTCTGCCAATAAGGAGAAAAATAAGTCAGGGTCTTTGTCTCGAAAGGCTTCAACTAATTCATGAAAAAAGGGATACGCCTCCTTTAGGGGCGGAGAAAACTCAAGCAATCGATCAATCATCATTGCTTCAGTAAGAAATGGGTATTTTGGTGCTCGGAAATTTTTCCATGTTTTGTATTCATAATGGTTGATGTTTGCACGATTTTTTAGCAAAAAGCGCCAGTTCTTTTTCAGTTTTTCTGCCTGGCTTTTCTGTCCGGCTTTACGAAGTTCATTCATTTCACGGATACGCAACTCATTGAACGCTTGATTCATGTGTTTGACAATATGAAACCGATCAATCACGACTTTCGCATTTGGCAGAACACGTTTGGTGAGCTGGAAGTAGGCGGCGTTCATGTCTGTCACCAAGAATTCTACTTCTTCTGGATTGGTACAACCTAAGAAATAGCTTGTTAATCGAGGTAATTTACGCGTAGGCAAAACATCTATTAATTTTCCTGTTTCGCCATCTGCACAAATAAAGCTCATTTTATCTTCTATAGAAGCATGCGAACGAAATTCATCAACCATCAATACTCTGGGGAGAATCTTCTTAGATTGCTTTGGTAAATAGCTTTTAAACTCTTTCAATGTACGAATAACGGTGGTCAAAGATACCTGACAGCTTTTCGCAATAAAAGATAAAGATACTTTTTCAGTCAGTAAAGAAGCAATTTTATATCTAACATGATTTGCGATTGAATGTCTGGGTTGGACAAAATAACTTTGAGCCGTCCAATGGGTTCGGCAGTTTTTACAGGTATAGCGCTGCTTTTTTAGGCGCATAACCAAAGGCATATGATTGTATTGTTCAAAACGGACAATCGTTTCCTTCTTCCCATTTTTCACTATAATTGCTTTCCCGTTTCCATCTACCACAGTAGAACCACAACTTCTACAAGCACGAGGAGTAGGCGAGAGAACAGCATCGACGACCAACGTCTTTTTCTTCTGAAGGGTCTCGTAAGAGACCTCTGTAATCATCAAATCTTTCTCTATTATTCTCAGCATTTTTTTGATAGAATCATTCATATAGCATATCGTCCTCTCAGTTGTTTATTTTGTGGTGATTTAATCATACTAGAGAACGATATGTTTTTTAATACCTAAAATGAAAATGGGGCTGAAGAATCAATTCTGATTCATCAGTCCCATAAATTATAGAGCCAGACATCCTTTGGTCGTCTTCTTTTGTCTACTTACCAGCAAGAAGCCAACTTGCGAACTAGAGAAACTTGTCAACGAATTTGTCGACAATGCTTGACAGGGGATACGCAGTGGGCAAGCCTTGCGAAGGATAGTTGCTTTTAAAAGTCATTTCGGATTTGTTGTGCAGAAAATAAGAAAAAAAGAACCCCTATGAACGATCGAGTCATCGAACGAGGAGTTCTTTTTATTATACAGAAGATAACCAATTCGGTTTCAATCTTTTAAAAAACTTATTCAACGGTAACGGATTTTGCTAAGTTTCTTGGTTTATCAACGTCGAATCCGCGCTGTAAAGTGGCAAAGTAAGCCAGCAGCTGTGTTGGAACGACTGCAACTAAGCTTGTTACCAATGGGTGAACGTTTGGTAAAATGATTTGATCAGTCGCTTTTGCTAATTCTTGGCTAACGATCACAAGGGTATGAGCCCCACGAGATTCGACTTCTTTCAAATTGCCTCGCGTATGAGAGCCGGTCACTTCTTCCGTGATCACACCGATCACTGGTGTACCTTCTTCGATCAACGCGATGGTGCCGTGTTTTAATTCACCAGCCGCAAAGCCTTCCGCTTGGATATAAGAAATTTCTTTTAATTTCAATGCCGCTTCCATCGATACATAGTAATCATTTCCACGTCCAATGTAAAACGCATTACGGGTTTCGGAAAGGAAATCCTCAGCAAATTGACTGATAACAGCTTTTTCATCCACTAAAGCCTCCATTGCAGAAGCAACGATGCTTAGTTCATGGAAAACATCAAAGTCCAATGCTTCAGGAACAGCTTTTTCATCACCAATGGCTTTTGCTAATAACGTCATCACTGCGATCTGTGCAGTATACGCCTTTGTAGAGGCAACAGCGATTTCTGGACCAGCATGAAGCAATAAGGTATGGTTCGCTTCTCGAGAAAGAGTAGAACCAGCAACGTTGGTAATCGTCAGACTAGGAAGACCTAACTGGTTGATCGTCACTAATACTTGACGGCTATCTGCCGTTTCACCACTTTGTGATAAGAACAAGAAGAAGGGGTTTGCTGACAACAATGGCATGTTGTAGCCAAACTCACTAGATAAATGAACCTCAACAGGAATCTGTGTTAGTTTTTCTAAAATGGCTTTTGCTGCCCAGCCAGCATGATTGCTGGTACCACAAGCAATGATGTAGATCCGATCGCTAGCTAAAAGTTCGCTTTTTAACGCTGGATCAATCACTACTTCACCAGATTCTCCTTGATATTCTTGGATCAAGCGGCGCATCACAGTTGGTTGATCATCGATTTCTTTTAACATGTAGTAAGGGTACGTTCCTTTTTCGATGTCAGTCAGATCTAGTTGTGCTTCATAAGATTCACGGTACACAAGGTTTCCTTTTGGATCTTCGATTTCGATCGCATCGGCTGTTACGGTCACCATTTCGCCATCTTCGATCTCAACAAAATGAGTCGTTTGATCGAGCATTGCTAAGGCATCGCTGCAGATGACATTGAACCCATCTCCCAAACCGATCAATAAAGGACTTTTGTTTTTGGCAACATAAATGGTTTCTGGATCATTTTTTTCTACTAAGGCAAAGGCATAAGAGCCGCGAATCAAGGACAAAGCTTTTTTAAAGGCTGCTTTGGTCGTGCTGTTGTCTTGCTCCTTCAATGCTTCAATCAAATGAACAACGATTTCCGTATCTGTTTGACCTTCAAATTGGTGGTTGCTTAAATATTCTTGATGAAGCTCTTCAAAGTTTTCGATCACACCGTTATGAACCAACACGAGTGCTTGGTTTGCTGAAGTATGAGGATGAGCGTTCATTTCTGATGGCTTGCCGTGGGTCGCCCAACGGGTATGTCCGATACCGATCGTTCCTGTTACTTCAGAAGTCACTTTTTCTTCCAAGTTTTTGATTCTTCCTTGGGCTTTAATTAAGTGATCCGAAGTCCGATCAGCGACATAAAGACCTGCTGAGTCATAGCCGCGATACTCTAAGCGTTCCAATCCGTTCAAAATAATTCGTTCTGCATTTGATTTTCCTACGATTCCTACAATTCCACACATAATGATAATCCTACTTTCAAAAAATTTAGTTTGGCATTATGTATTTCTATCTGCGTAGCAAGTCTTTGTCATCACCTTACGATGAGATTTGTTCTTGCCTGTAGAGTGCAGTCCCTAGAGTCATCCGCCGAATGTTTCGATAAACTCTTTCCTCGTCATCTGTTTCCAGATCAGGCGCTATCCTTATTGGTCTATCTATCCTCCTTGTGAGGTATTTTATAGAAATACAAGCAATATCATAATATTTATTCCTGATTCTGTCAACTCAAAGTTATATAAAAATAATTGGTATAGTTATTGGTAAGGTTGATTTGAACCTGTTTAAAGGAAATTAAAACAGCTGACATAGCTTTGTCGATTAAGATTCCCAAGAAATTTCCTCATAAAGCTATGCTTTTTTTTTTAAGTTCGCTACAATAAAAAAGTAAGAAAGTGAGGGAATGAAATGCCAGAATTTGTAAATTGTATGACTTTTTCAGAGCTAAAGAAAATGGTAGCTGCGATAGAAAAAGATCCTAATGTCACAGATGAAACAAAGGTCATGTTGGATACGGGCTGGGACAGCTTGCAAGAAATTTTGCCTGGATCAGTCACCGTGGAAACCGCGCAAACATTCGAAGTCCAGGATGAACTAACAAAGGAATTTTTTGGCGGCTACGTCTTAGCTGAAAAAAGTGAGAAATTTGATGCGGTTGGAGACGAAGAAGCAGTGATCGTCATCAAAAATCTATACTAAAAATGGGAAAGGTGAAAAGTTAGGTGGGAAAATGAATAAAAGAAGATGGATCGCAGCGGCGATCGCAGCAGGGTTATTTATCTGCTCGGGGGTTTTTTCAGTAATCACAAATCGTCCAGAGCAAGAGGAAACTCAGACGCTGCAAGGGTTAAATGCTTTGTTCTACGGAAGTAATGCGATCGAAGAGACAACGTTAGTTGCCGGAGATCAAGACAATCGTATTGTTCGCTTATCTTTAGAAGGAACCATCGCCAGCAGCTCCAGTGGCGGCTTATTCACAACAGAGTCTTATGATCATCAGCGATTTTTAGAAGAACTACGGATGATCCAAGAAGATCCAACTATTGGGGGCATCTTGATGGAAGTCAATACCCCTGGAGGCGGCGTCTATGAAAGTGCGGAGATCGCTCGTGAGTTAGCAAAAATCAAAGAGTTAGGGATTCCGATGTATGTCAGTATGAAAAACATGGCAGCCAGTGGCGGTTATTATATCTCGGCAGGTGCTGATAAAATTTTTTCAACGGATGAAACCATTACTGGTTCAATCGGGGTGATCATGTCAGGGTTAAACTATGCTGGCTTATTCGAAAAGCTAGGGATCGAAGACAATACGTATAAAAGCGGCGCACTAAAAGATGTAGGTTCAGCAACGAGAAAACCCACAGAAGCCGACAAAGAAGTCTTGCAGACCTACGTCGACAATGCCTATGGTCGGTTCGTAAAAATCGTAGCAGAAGGACGCGGCATGACAGAAGAAGCCGTTAGAAAGATCGCTGATGGCCGCATCTATGATGGGCAGCAAGCAGTGTCCGTTGGTTTAGTGGATGAAATCGGTTTTCCTGAAGATACATTAGCAGCAATGAAAGCAGATCTAGGCTTGGAAGATGCCGAGATTTTCAGCTATGATGTTTCATCTACTGGATTTGCTTCTACTTGGTTAGGTTCAAGTTTAGCCGAACTACAAGGATTAAAAGAATCAAACACAGAGCGAGTGATCCAATTGATGGAAAGCCTTGGAACCAGCGATGCTCCAAAACCTCTATATTACTATGGAGGTGAATGACTATGACAGAGAAAAACAAGTATTCCGCTGGCACATCGTCAACGGATGACAATCACACAAGTTCGTCAATCGATCAAAGGGAACAGCGGGAAACCTCGACACCGTCAACCGGTCATACGGATGTGCAAACTGAAGCGCAGGTTTCAGAAACAACCGAACCAGTAACTGCCAACAAAGCGATGAGGAACACACAAGTAAATCATCCCGATGATTTTTACCAACAAGTCTTGACGTCTTTTAGGGAAGAAGAGTATACCCAAAGCGAGATCGAGGAAAAACAACAAGCCTGGCAACGGTATGAGGAACCTGAAAAACAGGCAGAAGACAAACGGTTCTTCAATGATTTTCCTAGCTACTTTTTTGCTGGGTTTTGGATTCGTTTCTTTGCTTATCTCGTTGATGTGTTGGTGATCCGAGCGATTACCCAAATAACGATCGGTAGTATCTACAATCTAGCGAATTTAACGGCAACCAATCAGCGGTTTGGCCTTTACAACATCTGTGCCTTAGCAATCTATCTAGGCTATTTTGTTCTAATGACAAAGCTAAATCATGGTCAAACGATTGGGAAAATGCTTTTTGGCATTCGAGTGGTTTCTTTTGTAGAGGAAGAACTCAGCTGGCAAACTGTGTTGATTCGCGAGCTTTGCGGACGCTACGTATTACAATTCAATCTTTTCTTTTATCTCGGTTACTTACCAATCGTCTTTAATAAAAATAAGCAGCAGGCTGCGGATTATTTCGCAGAAACCAGTGTGGTGACCATTAATCTGATCAAAGCTTTCAATAAACAGGTGGATGCCAATCACGTAATGAGTGGCGCACAAAACTAACTAGCAGATCAAGCAAGTAGTAAAGGAGGGATCGAGAATGGGTGAGACGATTGATTTCCCAGGACCAAATGAACGGCTTCGGCTGGCGGCAGAAAAAGCCTACCAGTCAAAGGAGTTTTTGCAAGCTTTTCGCCTGTACAATGAACTCTATCAAAAAAATGCCAGTTTTGAGATCAATCAATGGCTGGTTGAATGTCTGCAGCAGTTGAATGATTTTGCCAAAGCGTTAGATCTGGCGGAAGACTATTTGGATGACTATCTAAAAGAAACCGACGGGTATTTACAAATTGGTCATCTGCTGATCTTGGATGGTCAGTATTTAAAAGCTCGGCGCTGGCTTACATTAGGTAAAAAAACAAAAATTGCAAGCCGCTATCAGGAACAGTTAGCAAGTGAATTAGCAAAGGTAGAAGAAGTGCAGCAAATTTTAGGACTGGAAGATTTTCATGGGAAACGCAAGCATTTACGTGCATTAGATGAAGCCAATCAACCGGTGAGTGCAACAGAATGGCACGTTTTTACCCAAGCCATTACCAAACCACAGTTTGTCACGCTGATGCATGAAACGTTAGCTTCCATCAAAAATCCATATTTACTGCCCAAATTAGTGGATGAGCTCGTGCGTCTTGAAGTGGACGAACCTTTTGAACTGATCGATTACCTTGGGAATATGCAGCAAATCGTTCCGAAAGAGTTAAAACTTTTGCAAGAAGATGCCGCTGTTAAAGCGATCCAGAAAGAGATTGACGAAACGATCGCCCAAGAAGATCCGATTTTAGCAGAAAGCGTCTCAGCAGAGATCAATGATCATTTAGCCATCAGCTACCCATTTTTACCTGCAAAAGAGGAGGCAAAAGCATGGGTGGCAAGCTACATTGAAGATTATCGTGGGTTATTTGAAGAAAAAGAACAGCCAAAAGCAGTGAATGAAATAGAAGAACGCAAACGACACCTACGCAATATCCTACGATTGAGCATTCGCTGAAAGAAAAATTCGCAACTTTCATGGTAAAATGTTTACAATTAAACAACGTTAGTGTACTATTTAAAGGTATGCATGAAGCTATTTCATATGTAAATCAATTAATATTCGGAGGGAAATAAATGACTGCAAATTGGGAAAAAACAGGCACCAATGATGGTGTTTTGACATTTACGATCGCTCAAGCAGAAATCCAAAAAGGCTTGACGACTGCATTCAATAAAGTGAAAGGCAATCTTAACGTACCTGGCTTCCGTAAAGGGAAAGTTTCACGCCAAGTATTTAACCGTATGTACGGCGAAGAAGCGTTGTATGAAGATGCATTGAACGCTGTTCTTCCAGAAGCTTATGAAGCTGCTGTAAAAGAAGCAGGGATCGATCCTGTTGCGCAACCAAAAATCGACGTTGACAGCATGGAAAAAGGCCAAGATTGGGTTATCAAAGCAGAAGTTACTGTAAAACCTGAAGTAAAACTTGGTGATTACAAAGAATTAACAGTTGAAAAACAAGACCGTGAAGTAACAGAAGAAGACGTGGATGCACGCATCAAACGTGAACAAGAAGCACAAGCTGAATTAGTTATCAAAGAAGACGAAGCAGCTGAAAATGGCGACACAGTCGTTATCGACTTTGAAGGCTTCTTAGGGGAAGAAACATTTGAAGGCGGCAAAGGTGAAAACTACTCACTTGAACTTGGCTCAAACTCATTCATCCCTGGTTTTGAAGAACAATTAGTAGGAACAAAAGCTGGTGATAGCAAAGACGTTACCGTTACTTTCCCAGAAGATTATCAAGCAGAAGATTTAGCTGGTAAAGAAGCAGTCTTCAAAGTAACTGTTCACGAAGTAAAAGCAAAAAAACTTCCTGAATTAGATGATGAATTCGCAAAAGACGTTGATGACAGCGTTGAATCATTAGCTGAATTAAAAGAAAAATACCGTGCTGAATTGACTGAAACAAAAGAAAAAGCAGCTGAAGATGCAAAAGATGAAGCAGCGATCCGTCAAGCAGTTGAAAACGCAGAAATCGTTGAATTACCACATTCAATGGTTCATGATGAAGTACACCGTTCAATGGATGAATTCTTGAACAACATGCAACGTCAAGGAATCTCACCAGAAATGTATTATCAATTAACTGGTTCAACTGAAGCAGATCTGCACACACAATTTGAAGGTGAAGCAGAAACCCGCGTGAAAACAAACCTTGTTATTGAAGCAATCGCTAAAGCAGAAGGTTTGGAAGCAACAGAAGAAGATATCGAAAACGAAATCAAAGAACTTTCTGAAGCTTACAACATGCCAGTGGATCAAATCAAACGCGTCTTAACAGAAGACATGTTGAAACATGATATCACGATGAAGAAAGCAGTTGAACTTGTCACAGGTACTGCAAAAGAAGCGTAAGCAAAATGCTTAAAAACGGCGAACATCTAGCGGTGTTTGCCGTTTTTTCTTGGGAGTAAGAGGGGATAGTTTAACAATTACTAACAAATGATAAGAAAACGTTAGGCAACGTAAAAAGAACTTTTTCTTTCAAAAAAGTTATGATATGATTGTTTAAGACTGCAAAGTTAGTAAACAAAATTCCACTCCTTTAAATAGGTTGGAAAATTTTCAAGGGGTGAACAGTATGTACGATAATACAAACGGTAATGAAGCTGTTCGTTGTTCTTTTTGTGGCAAAACGCAAGAAGAGGTGAAAAAGATCGTTGCAGGTCCTGGGGTCTATATCTGTAATGAATGCATCGATTTGTGTAAAGAAATCATTGATGAAGAGTTTTACGAAGAAGCAATTCGTGAATTTACCGAAGTGCCGAAACCGCAAGAACTACTGAATGTTCTCAATGAATATGTGATTGGACAAGATCGTGCGAAACGGACATTGGCTGTAGCGGTTTACAATCACTATAAACGGGTCAATGTAGAAACGACAGCAGAAGATGTAGAATTACAAAAAAGCAATATTTGCTTGATCGGACCAACAGGTTCTGGGAAAACATTTTTAGCACAAACGTTAGCACGTTCACTAAACGTGCCTTTTGCAATCGCTGATGCAACCAGTTTGACAGAAGCCGGCTATGTCGGTGAAGATGTGGAAAACATTCTTTTGAAACTGTTACAAGCTGCTGATTATAACGTAGAAATGGCAGAAAAAGGAATCATCTATATTGATGAGATCGATAAAATCGCCCGTAAGAGTGAAAATGTATCGATTACTCGTGACGTATCCGGTGAAGGCGTGCAGCAAGCATTGCTGAAGATCCTAGAAGGAACGACTGCTAGTGTACCGCCACAAGGTGGACGGAAACATCCACATCAAGAGATGATCCAAATTGATACCACCAATATTCTCTTTATCGTTGGCGGGGCGTTTGACGGAATCGAAACCATCGTTAAAAACCGTTTAGGTGAAAAAACAATTGGTTTTGGCACGAACAATAAGCGTCTTGAAGAAGGCGAAAGTGTGATGCAGCAAATCATTCCTGAAGACTTGCTTAAATTCGGTTTGATTCCTGAATTTATTGGCCGCTTGCCAGTGATGGCTGCCCTAGAGAAATTAACAGTAGATGATTTAGTGCATATTTTGACTGAGCCAAAAAATGCGCTGGTCAAACAATACCAAAAGTTAATGGCATTAGATGACACCGAGCTGGAATTTGAGCCAGAGGCTTTGCGTGCCATTGCTGCGCAAGCCATTGAGCGAAATACCGGTGCTCGTGGGTTGCGTTCGATCATCGAGAATATCATGATGGATGTCATGTTCAATGTCCCTTCTGATGAGTCGATCCAAAAAGTCACCATCACGGAAGAAGCGGCAAAAGGACTTGGTGAACCAAAAATCATTTACAATGAAGAGACCAAAAAAGCAGTCTAATCGAGACCAAGTCGGATAGTTTCATTGCTATCCGGCTTTCTTTTTGAAAAAATAGAAAGGAGCGATTCGATGAAAGTACATGATGCTGAAATCGTCATCAGTGCCGTTTCTCCAGCACAATATCCAGCTACACCTTTACCGGAGATTGCCTTAGCAGGCCGCTCAAATGTCGGAAAGTCATCCTTCATCAATACATTGATCAATCGTAAAAATTTAGCCCGTACCTCATCAAAACCTGGGAAGACGCAAACGCTGAACTTTTATTTGATTGAAAATACGCTGCATTTTGTCGATGTCCCCGGCTACGGCTATGCAAAAGTATCGAAAACAGAGCGAGCGAAATGGGGGAAAATGATTGAGACATATCTTGAACAAAGAGAGCAGCTGCGTGCAGTCGTATCTCTTGTTGATTTGCGTCATGCCCCCTCACAAGAAGATATTCAAATGTATGAGTTTTTGAAATACTACGAGATTCCAGTGATCGTGGTCGCCACCAAAGCAGACAAAATCCCTCGTGGGAAATGGAACAAGCATGAAAGCATGATCAAAAAAGCATTATCCTTTGATCCAGCAGATACGTTTATCCTCTTTTCTTCCATTACCAAACAAGGAAAAGAAGAAGCGTGGAAAGCGATTGAAGCAGCAATAAAATAATTATCATTTAGGAAACCGAAGCAAGAAAGTCCTTTGCTTCGGTTTTTCTCATTTTACAGTGGAAATCAGCTGATTTAAGCTATTCTACGCAGCGTAGAGTGCTGAATTTGCTCCATTTTAGCGAAAATCTCCTTGTTATTTGTTAAACTTGTAACAAGGAGGTGTGGTCGAATGCATGAATCATTAAGTAAAAAATTAAAAGAGTATCGATCAAGACATAATTTAACACAGAAGGAATTAGCTGCGAGGTTATTTGTTTCTGATAAGGCCATTTCAAAATGGGAACGAGGAAATGGGTTGCCAGACATCGAGACATTGGTCCGTCTAGCCGATTTATTAGGCACACCAGTGGAAGACCTATTAAAAGAAAAGAAAGAAACCTACTATTATGAATACAAAAGTGAACGGACGGTTCTGCGGCTTCCGTTAATGCACATTTTGATTCCCAATTTATTCTTATTACTGAATCAAGTGACGAGTGTTCGAGCGTTTTTTGTGCTGATGAAAGAGCTACCAACTGCCAGCGGCTGGTTTAGCCTTGGTGTCAAAGCCAAAGGGATTATTGCTTTGGGGGTTGTCAGTTTAGGCTTTTTATCGATTGGCTTATTGTCCTTCGGAATGTTGGGAATTGGGACAGTCAGTATCGGTGTCATTGCAATAGGGAATCTCTGCTTTGGCTTATTAGTTGGGATAGGCAATCTTGCGATCGGTTCGATCGTTGTCGGTAATCTTGGCGTTGGCTGGCTCGCTCTAGCAAATGTCGCAATTGCTTGGATTGGGGTCGCAAATTATGGTGTAGGGAGTTTTATGGCTGTTTTGCCCGCAAATTCATCAACGGAAGATTTTAACCAAGCGATTCAACAACTTTTAGTTTCAGAGATCCCTGACTTGATCAAAACCACTATCTTTGAACCAATGATTCGTTTTACAAGCTCACCGATTTTTGTGGTGATCTTCGTGGTGACGATCTTAACAACCATCTTTTTTATTCTTTGCTTGTTGACCATTGGTTTGGTGCGATTACGTCAAAGCATGTTGTATGAAGAGCTATAAGAAAACCTCTAGATGATGATTCTGATCGTTGAACTTATGTAGCTTCAGTGGCTCATTTTCTATTTTGGCAAGTAAAAAAAGGCAAGGGACTGACGCGTCTGAAGCGACCCCCAAAAGTTAGACCAAAAATCTAACTTTTGGGGGTCGCTATTTGTATGGCAAAATATCCTTTTGAATTAAAACTAAAAATCGTTAAAGAATATCTTAGTGGTGTGGGTGGATATCGGCATCTTGCCAATAAATACGGTATTTCAAGCAAGTCTCAAGTAAGTGATTGGGTGAATGCCTATCGTGAATACGGAGAGGAAGGTCTATTGAGAAAGCATCAAAATCAGAAATATTCTGTTCAATTTAAGTTAAATGCGATAGAGTTATATCAAACAAGTGAGATGTCCTATCGAGAAGTTGCCAGCACTTTAGAAATGAACAACCCTGCGCTTATTGCCAATTGGATGCGTAATTTCAGAGAAGCAGGTATTGAGGGGATCTCAAAAGAGAAAGGGCGATCACTTACTTTGGCTAGAAAAAAAGAGAACAAAAAAGAAAATACAACAACTGAAGAACGCGATCGTATCAAGGCATTAGAAAAGCAAGTCCGATCCCTTCAAATTGAGAATGCCTTTTTAAAAGAGTTGAGGAAGCTGCGAAAACAGGAAGCCCAGCAAAGACGCAAGAATCAATCGCACGAATCATCGCCAGCCTCCGAGGATCATTCAAACTAGTTGAGCTTCTTGAAACATTGAAATTTCCTAAAGCAACCTATATGTATTGGCAGAAACGGTTTGACAGACCAAACCCAGACCAAGAAATTGAAGAAAAAATGATTGAAATTCGCAAGGAGCATAAAGACTATGGCTGTCTGCGACTAAAAAAAGAATTAGAGAATCAAGGGATTCATGTCAATAAAAAGAAGATTCAACGTCTGATAAAAAAACTAGGTATCGAAGTAAAGTCTTACACTCGAAAATCTCGACGGTACAATTCTTATCGTGGGAAGGTTGGCACTGTCGCCAAAAATCGTATTCATCGTCGGTTTTATACAAATATCTGTCACCAAAAAATTACAACTGATACCACAGAGTTTAAGTATTATGAAGTAGACACCACAGGTGTCGTTCGTCAGAAAAAGCTGTATTTAGATCCTTTCATGGATTTCTACAATAGTGAAATTCTATCTTATCGGATTTCTGAAAAACCAAACGCACTAGCCATAATGGAAGGATTAGAAGAAGCAATCCAGATGACAAATGATTGTCCATTTCGTAGAACCTTCCATTCAGATCAAGGATGGGCCTATCAAATGAATGCTTATAAGAATAAATTGAAGCAGCATAAAATCTTCCAGAGTATGTCTCGTAAAGGGAATTGTTTAGATAACTCACCTATGGAAAACTTCTTTGGTTTATTAAAGCAAGAGATTTTTCATGGAGAAGTCTATCGGAGTTTAGATGAATTGAAAACAAAAATTGACCAATATATCTATTATTACAACCATAAACGCATCAAAAAGAAATTAAATTGGCGAAGTCCGGTTCAGTTTCGAGAAGCTGTAAAAACAGCTGTCTAACAGTTAATTTTATCGTACAAAAAAGGAGTGGATTTCTCCACTCCATAAAAGTCTAACTTTTTGGGGTCACTACAGTCCTTTGCCTTTTTTATTAATCTGCTTTCTTACTATCTTTAGGATGTGTTTTTTTCTCTTCATCAGATTCGTTTTTCAAGAAACGCTCAATATCGTTTTCCTGCTTTTTCTTGTCTTTGTCGTTATCGGGAAGAAAGGCAAAATCATCAAACATTTTATCTAGCGAGTCTTCTCGTTGGAATTTTAAGCCCATAGGTTCACCTCCAAGCGCCTTAAGTTTACCACGAACGGTGGTAGATTTCATCAAAAAAAGCGAAATAGTGTTCAATCGTTTCCCCCTTTACTATAATTAAAGAAAGGGGATAGAAAAGAGGGATAGCGATGATCAAAACTGAAAAAATCTATGGCTTTCTACAATCAACCCAAATGGAAGCAGCACAGTTGCGTTTGTTGATTGAAAATTGGTTCGCTTTGGTTCGTCTTAGCTATCAGCCGACGGAATACTACTACAATCAGCAAGCAAAGAAACCTTATGATTTGGATGAGGTCAGTCAACTGCTGCATAGCGCCCCTGAAGAAATCAATACGGAATTGATTGTGACGGACGGCCAAAATGAGTCCAGTATCCATATCATTCAAGAGGCTGTTTTGCAACGGCACCTGTTTACGAAAGACGTATTTTCCACGCAAAAACCCGTGATTTTAAGTTACTTCGATGAAACGATGCAAAGAGATGGCTTGTTCGGCTATTTGCGTTCATATGATGAGTACTTGATGCATAACGTCGAGGGAATCGAGAAAAGGCAAAATTTTCAATCGATTGCTGAAATCAACGCGTTACCGAAGCGGAAAAATTTTGAACAAGAAATCGTCATCGACTGCAATCAGTTTTCTGGTTACGACGTCTTTTACAATGGCTATACACTGACTTCTTGCTGGCGCATGTACTTTTCGGCATTCTACGCGCATATCATTCCTCAGGTGATCATTACTGATGCGCAGCAGGTGGAGCAAGTGCAGGTAAGAGACCAAGGGGTTGTGATGGTGGAATTGTATCGAGATCCTTTCCAGTGGGATCACGAATTGAATCTATCCTACCAGCGATTGTTTCGCGATCAAACTGGAATCGATCAATTGACTTGGGATAACGGGGTCGGTATTTTGAGAGAACCATATATTGAATATGCCTTTGGCGATCACTTGATCCAAACCATTCAATACCAAAACGATCGACTGCAGCCAACAACAAAACGCAGCGCGACACATTTTGTCACCAGAAGCTTCGACCTCGTGAACGAAGAGTATCAAGAGCGGCGAGTGAAAGGGTATCTGAATGCCCAAGCGTATTTTCCTTGGGTGGATCAAGAGCGGTTGCGCATGATGGATTATATCGTATTAAAGCCAGAACTAACGATAGACGATGGTGTAGAGGCTTATTCATTCTATATTCGTAGCCATCTTGAGATTGAATATTCAGAGGATCGTTTTAAAGACTATACTGCTTGCCTGCAATTTTATTTGCCTGAGACTGCTTTGAAGCACTTACCGCTAGATGCTTTGAAAGCGGCCATGCCTGATGTTCATTTTGGCTATCTGCACCGCACGCGCAAATATACATGGGTCAATCTAAAGAAGGATGGGAAAAAACTTCGAGTGTATTTTATGAACACCCAAAAGCTAGTCGAGCAGCAGCTTTTTACCAATCAAGAATGAAAAAGACCCGCAAGATCACGAGGATCTTGTGGGTCTTTTCAATTAGGCTGTTTGCTCAGGCGCTTTTTTCAACAAACCGAATACGACGCCAGAAACGATCGCACCGATCAAGATGAATAGCAAGAACAAAACTGGTTTAGATAATAATAGGACAACGAAGATCCCACCATGTGGCGCCATCAATTGGATATCAAAGGCACCGACAAGTGCACCAGTCAGGGCAGAACCGACGATAAAGCTTGGGATCGCTCGCAGTGGATCTGCTGCTGCAAATGGAATCGCACCTTCTGTGACGAAGGACAGCCCCATGACGATATTTGTCAAACCTGCTTCTTTTTGGTCTTTTGTGAATTTGTTTTTGAACAATAACGTTGCGACAAAGATTGCTAATGGAGGAACCATTCCGCCCGCCATTACAGATGCCATCACGACGCTACCACCTTCAGCAACGGTCGTTGCCAATGTTGCAGTACCAAAAACATAAGCGGCTTTGTTGATTGGGCCGCCTAGATCGGCTGCCATCATCGCTGCTAACAAAGCGCCAAGTAAAGCTGCGTTGGTACCACTTAAGCCAGTCAAGAAGCTGTTCAAGCCGTCGTTGATAGCTTTCATTGGCACGTTGATCAGTAACATCAAGAAGCCAGTGATCAATAGGCCGAAAACAGGGTAGAAGAGGATCGTTTTGATTCCTTCTAATGATTTTGGTAAGCCTTTGAATAATGAACGTAAGAACTTAATGACGTAACCAGCTAAGAAACCGCCGATCAAGGCACCTAAGAAACCAGCACCACCTGTATTTGCTAATGCACCTGCTGCGAAACCGACGATCAATCCAGGTCGGTCACTGATACTTGAAGCGATAAATCCAGCTAAAACAGGTAGCATAAAACCAAATGCCGCGCTACCGATTTGATTGAACCAAGAAGCTGCTTGGTTGTAGTTTCCTAATTGACTCAAGGCATCTTGAGGGACACCCATGAACTGGTCCACCATGAAGGAAATAGCGATCATGATTCCACCGGCAATAACAAATGGCAGCATATGAGAAACACCATTCATCAAATCTTTATAGATTCGTTGACCGACTGAACCATCAGCAGAAGCGTCCTCTTTATCAGAAGCTTGGCCGCTACCATGAAAAACAGGAGCAGTACCGCTCATTGCTTCATTGATTAATTGCTCGGTTTTACGGATACCATCACTGACAGGACGGTTTACTAAATGTTTGCCGTCAAAGCGATCCATTTCTACTTTTTTATCAGCAGCTACGATTACACCAGTAGCTCGGGCGATATCAGCTTCTGTTAGACGATTTTTGATTCCTTCTGAACCATTTGTTTCGACTTTGATGTCAACACCCAGCTCTTTGGCTTTCTTTTTCAAAGCATCTTCTGCCATGTAGGTATGGGCGATTCCTGTCGGACAAGCTGTAACTGCGACGATATAGGGACGTTCGCTAGCGGGTGCTGCTTCTTGGTTTGCCGCTTTTTCTGCTAAAGCATCGGCTTCTTGCTGTGCCTCAGCTTCTGAGAAAAGTTGCTGTACTTGATCAGCAGTCGTCGCTGTTTTTAATTTAGCAACGAAATCCGGATCGATCAACAAGCGAGATAGCGCTGCTAATGCTTGTAAATGAGTATCATTTGCTCCTTCTGGTGCTGCGATCATAAAGAAGAGGTACGTTGGTTGTCCATCTAACGCCTCATAGTCAACACCCGCATTGCTTTTTGCGAATAAGACCGTCGCTTCTTTGACCGCACTGTTTTTGGCATGAGGCATTGCGATGCCGTCACCTAGCCCTGTTGATGTTTGAGCTTCTCGGGCAAGAATTCCTTCTTTGTAGACCTCGATATCTGAAATTCGTCCGACAGCATATAATTTTGCTACCATTTCATCAATGGCACCTTTTTTGTCTGTTGCTTGTAAGTCCATGATCATGGCATCTTTCAGCATCAACTCATTAATTTTCATTTTTTCCATCCTCCTATAGATTCACTTGTTCAATTATGACTTCCGGTAGTAATTCTTCGATAAATGACGCCTCAGCTAAATCATCTGAAAACGCAGTGGCACTGCCACAAGCGACTCCCCATTTGAATGCTTCAACCACATCTTTGGTCTTTGCATAACGCCCAATGAATCCAGCAATCATGGAATCTCCAGCGCCGACTGAATTTTTCAAAGGTCGTTTCAACACATTGGATCGATAGATCTCATTGCCAGTAAAGAGCAGGGCGCCATCGCCGCCTAGAGAGACAATGACATTTTTAGCGCCATCCTTTAGCATTCTTTGACCATAAGGCAAAATATCTTCGATTGTTGAAAAAGAAGTTTCATAAAGTTCGGCTAATTCATGATTATTTGGTTTGATCAGCAAAGGCTGATCGGATAAAGCATCAAAAAGTTCCGCGCCGGTCGTATCAATGACAAATTCCGCACCCGCTTCTTTAACGATTTTGATCAATTCTTTATAAAAGTCGGTTGGAAGACCAGCTGGTTTACTTCCTGATAGGATGACGATGTCTTCGGCAGAAAGAGTGGCTAATTGGTGTTTCAATTCAGCAATTTCTTGCTGGCGAATGACTGGACCAAGACCGTTGATTTCTGTTTCTTCGCCGGATTTTAGTTTGATATTGATTCGTGTGTCCGCAGCGACTTGGGTAAAGTTGCTGTTGATTTCCTCTTTGGTCAGCCACTCTTCAATAAAACGACCAGTAAATCCGCCAACGAAACCAAGGGCAGTCGAGGCGATGCCGATGCGTTTCAAAATCCGTGAGACATTGATTCCTTTGCCGCCAGGTAGTTTAAAATCTTGTTTCATTCGATTAAGGGCGCCGATTTCCAAATGATCGACATGGACGATAAAGTCGATCGATGGATTGAGTGTTACTGTGTAAATCATTGTATTACCTCCATAATGGTTGTTTTTGCTCTGAATTTCGCTAAATAGTTTTTTGGGCAATAATCGGTGATGATCGTCGCACCTTCGATAAAGGCAACTTGAGCAAAAGTCGTTTGCTGAAATTTAGAATGGTCTAGCAAGACATAGGCTTGTTGACTGTGCTCTAAAGCGATCTGCTTGATCAGGGCTTCTTCAGGATCAGGTGTTGTGAATCCAGCCTCAGAATGAGCCCCGTTCATGCCCATAAAGCAACGATTAAAGCGTAGTTTTCGCAGTTGCTCACCAGCATTGATCCCTAACACAGCGTTCGTCGATATCTTAATGGTTCCCCCTAAAATCATGGTGTCGATCCCGTGATCGATCAATAGGGAAGCGTGTTTGACGGAGTTTGTGACCACCTTAAGGCCTGTGATAGCCGATAGGAAAGGAATCATTTCGAGGGTCGTTGTGCCAGCATCTAAGTAAATGACTTCACCATTTTTGATCGTCTGGGCAGCTGCTCTTGCTATCTTTTGTTTTTCCGTTTGAAACTTCGCCGTTTTTTCTGACATGTTTGGTTCGAAGCCTAATTGCTGACTTTTCTTGGCTCCGCCGTGAATTCTGACTAAAAATCCTTTGTCTTCCAACTCTTGCAGGTCTCGACGGATCGTTGATTCTGAAGCATCCAACAGTTGAATCAGTTCACTGACCTTGACGATCTCTTCTTGTTCCAATCGTGCCAAAATCGCTTGATGACGCTCCTCTGTAAGCATTTTCATCACCTCTTCACTTGCCATGATACCACATGATTCGTTCAAAATCAATCATAAACAGTAAAAAACATTCAAAATGAAAGCGTGAATAAATGCAATCGGTCATAAACGGTCATGATAACCGTCATTTTGATTTAGTAACTATCCTTATATTTGACAATTTTTACTATTATTTGGCTTAATTGAAGTAAGGGGGGATAAATAAATGAATAACAAAGTCATTTTACAAGGGTTCGAATGGGACCTGCCGGCAGATAGCCAGCACTGGAACAAATTGAAAGAAATGAGTAAAGAAATCAAAGAGTATGGATTTACCGCAATTTGGCTGCCGCCTGCCTATAAAGGGACAGCTGGGTCCGAAGATGTTGGGTATGGTGTCTATGATTATTATGATCTAGGCGAATTCGATCAAAAGGGGTCGGTGCCAACAAAATATGGGACAAAGGATGAATACCTAGAAGCCATCAAAGCACTACAAGAACAAGGAATAGAGGTTTATGCCGACATCGTTTTCAATCACTTGATTGGTGCCGATGAAAAAGAAGTCGTTCCAGCGGTTAAATACAATACCGAAAACCGTAATGAACCGATCAGTGATGAGGAAGAAATCGAAGCTTGGACCAAGTTCACATTCCCAGGACGTCAGGGGACGTACAATGATTACGTTTGGACGTGGCATAATTTTTCTGGTGTCGATTATGATGACCGCAACAAAGACCACGGGATTTTTAACTTCGCTGATAAGGGCTGGGAAAACCAAGTGGATGATGAGATGGGCAATTACGACTACTTAATGGGCTGTGATTTGGACATGGAAAATCCCGAAACAGTGGAACAACTCAATAAATGGGGCCAATGGTACCAAGAACTGACCGGCGTTGACGGGTATCGACTAGATGCGGTCAAACACATTGAGTTCAACTATTACGCGGATTGGATCTTAAACCGACGTGAGGAAAAAGGCAAACCACTATTTGTTGTCGGAGAATATTGGTCAGGGGATCTGCCAAAATTAGAAGAGTATTTAGATTCTTCAGGAAATTTGATTTATTTATTTGATGTGCCATTGCACTACAATTTATATGAAGCATCTCACTCAAATGGCGAATACGATATGAGCCAAATTTTTGCAGGGACGTTGACCGCCGCTCGCGAAGATTACGCAGTGACTTTTGTGGATAATCATGACACGCAGGTTGGGCAAAGTTTACAATCTTGGATAGACGGATGGTTCAAAGTCCATGCCTATTCATTGATCCTTTTACGTAAAGCTGGCGTACCAGTAGTTTTCTGGGGGGATTTATTTGGGATTCCCGCGCAAGAAATCGCCCCTGTCGGGGATGCGCTGGTCCATATGCTGAAACTTCGGGAGAAGCTTGCATTCGGGAATCAAGTCGATTATTTCGATGATCCTAATTGCATTGGCTGGGTATTAACTGGCGATTATGAACATGAGCTTTCTGGATTAGCGGTCGTGATGACCAATGCCCAAGGAGCGGAGAAAGAAATGACTATCAGTGCGATCCATGGTGGAGAGACATTCGTGGATATATTGAGAAATAATGAAGCGAAAGTTGTTTTAGATGATACCGGAAAAGGTGTTTTCCCGGTCAATGATGGGCAAGTCTCGATTTATGTAAATGAAAAATTAGTAGAGAAGTACTTTAGTTAACCAAAATCTTCAAACGAATAAAAAGGCTGGTAGGTTTACAGCCTTTTTATTATGTAAACAAAATTAAGCCTGCTTTCTCTTGAAAAAATCGCATGAATCGTAAGGGAAAAAATCAAAGCGCTTTTAATTAAAAGTTTTCAAAGCGTTCGGTTTTCCCCTTTCCCGGATAATGCTATAATTGAGAAGATTGAGAAAGAAAGGATGTTTAAAATCATGTCATCCAAAAGTGAATTACTTGAACGCATGAACCCACGGCAAAAAGAAGCCGTTATGCATACGGAAGGACCGTTGCTGCTGATGGCAGGTGCAGGAAGCGGGAAGACCCGTGTCCTAACCCACCGAATCGCCTATTTAATAGAAGAAAAAAATGTGAATCCATGGAATATTTTAGCCATCACATTTACGAATAAAGCGGCGCGTGAAATGAAGGAACGGGTCAGTCAACTATTAGGATCGGGGGGAGAAGACGTTTGGGTTTCAACCTTCCACTCGATGTGTGTCAGAATCTTGCGCAGGGACGTTGATCGTATCGGCTATTCGAAGAATTTTACCATCATTGACTCTTCTGAGCAAAATACACTGATGAAACGGGTATTAAAAGAATTGAATATCGATCCCAAAAAATATGATCCTCGTTCTATTTTGGGAACGATCTCTCATGCAAAGAACGAGCTGTTGACACCTGAAGCTTACCAAGCCATGGAAGGTAGTCTATTTGAGCAGATCGTAGGTCGTTGTTATGAAAAATATCAAAAAGAGCTGCGAAACAATCAATGCATGGACTTCGATGATTTAATCATGAATACGATCCGCCTCTTCCAAGACAATGAAGATGCGCTGCAACTTTATCAACGGAAATTCCACTATATCCATGTCGATGAATACCAAGATACCAATCACGCCCAATACACGCTGGTCAATTTATTGGCCGCTCGTTTTCGAAATCTTTGTGTTGTTGGGGATGCGGACCAAAGTATTTACGGTTGGCGTGGTGCCAACATGCAAAATATTTTAGACTTTGAAAAGGACTATCCAGATGCCGCAACGATTTTGTTAGAGCAAAACTATCGTTCAACGCAAACAATTTTAAATGCGGCAAACCAAGTAATCAAAAATAACCGCAACCGTCCAGATAAAAATCTGTGGACAGAAAATCGTGATGGGGAAAAGATCACTTATTATCGCGGGGATAGTGAACGAGATGAAGCGCGATTTATCGTCAGTGAAATGCAAAAACAAATTGCAGAAAAGAACCGTAAATTCGGTGATTTTGCGATATTGTATCGGACCAATGCCCAGTCACGGATCATTGAAGAAATGCTTTTAAAAGCCAACGTTCCTTATACGATGGTCGGCGGCAGAAAATTCTATGACCGCAAAGAAATCCGTGATATTTTGGCCTATTTATCGGCGATCGCCAATCCGCGAGATTCCATCAGCTTAGAGCGTATTATCAATGTACCAAAACGTGGGATCGGTGCGACATCCGTCGAGAAACTACGAGCGTTTGCGAATCTTCATGAATGGTCATTGTTAGAAGCAGCCATGAACGTCGAGTTAGCGAATATTTCTGGAAAGGCTGGCAAAGAATTAGGAAGCTTTGGGATGATGATGGATGGCTTTGCCCAGATGGTTCCTTACCTATCAGTAACCGAACTGACAAAAGAAATATTAGAAAAAACGGGTTATCGTCAAGAGTTAGTCAACCAGAATAATTTAGAAGCACAAGCTAGACTTGAAAACTTGGAAGAATTTTTATCGGTTACCCAAGAATTCGACAAACGATTTGAGGCGCAAAACGAAGACGATGCAGATGCACCAGATGAGAAGTTGAGTGTTTTCTTAAATGACTTAGCTTTATTGTCAGACGTCGATAGTTATGAAGAAGAAAGTAGTCAAGTGACTTTGATGACCTTGCATGCTGCAAAAGGACTAGAGTTTCCAGTGGTATTTTTGATTGGGTTGGAAGAAAATATCTTCCCGCTTTCTCGTGCCTTAATGGAAGAAAGCGAGCTCGAAGAAGAACGGCGCCTTGCTTACGTGGGAATCACTCGTGCCGAGGAAGAGCTCTTTATGACCAACGCTTTTTCCAGAACATTATACGGTCGTACCCAATACAATCGTCCGTCTCGGTTTATCGAAGAGATCGAACAAGATCTGCTGCAATCATTAGGCGAGCGTTCACAGCCGAAAGCTGCTGCACCGTTTCAACCAAAAGTGTTCAAACCGAGCTATACACAACCGCGTCAAACGATCGTCGCTTCTAAACAACAGACTTCTGCAGCTGGTAATACTTGGCAAGTAGGCGAGAAAGTACAACATAAAAAATGGGGAATCGGTACCGTCGTTCGGACGACTGGCAGCGCGCAAGATGTTGAATTAGATGTGGCGTTCCCACAACAAGGCGTCAAACGATTGTTGGCGGCCTTTGCGCCGATTGAAAAAGTTGAAAAATAAGGAGGATATTAGGATGGATGTCCCTTCAAAAGAAATACAATCACGAGCAGAAGAGCTGCGCACACAATTAAATCAGTATGCTTACGAATACTATGTAAAAGATCAGCCTTCCGTGGAAGATTATCTCTATGATCAGCTGTATGCAGAACTGGTTGAAATTGAAACCAATTATCCGCAGCTAGTAACCGAAGACTCACCCACCCAACGAGTAGGCGGTATCATTTTACCTGGCTTTGAAAAGGTCACGCATGATATTCCGCTGTATAGCCTGAACGATGTCTTTGACAAAGAAGGAATCGTAGCTTTTGATGCCCGTGTTCAAAAAGCACTGGGGAAAGCGGTAGATTATGTCTGCGAGTTAAAGATCGATGGATTGTCAATTTCCTTGAAATATGAAGAAGGGCGCTTTGTTCGGGGAGCAACTCGAGGAGATGGTACAGTAGGTGAAAACATTACAGAAAACCTAAAGACCGTCAAATCGATTCCACTGAAATTAAAAGAACCGATCTCGTTGGAAGTTCGCGGCGAATGCTATATGCCAAAGGCTTCGTTTTTGAAATTGAATCAACAGCGAGAAGAAGAAGGGGCGGAAGTTTTTGCCAATCCTAGAAACGCAGCGGCTGGAAGCTTGCGACAATTAGACACACGGATCGCAGCCCAAAGAAACTTAAGCACCTTCTTGTACACACTAGCTGACTTTGGACCAATTGAAGCCAATGATCAATTTTCAGCATTGAATGAACTGGATCAATTAGGCTTTCGTACAAATCACGAACGCAGAGTGTGTCACACCATCGATGAGGTTTGGGCATATATCGAAGAGTTTCATGACAAGCGCAGTGAGCTTCCCTATGAGATTGACGGCGTAGTCATCAAAGTCAATAATTTCAAAGATCAAGATGCGCTAGGCTTTACCGTAAAAGCACCCCGATGGGCGGCGGCATATAAGTTTCCACCGGAAGAAGCGGAAACAGTGATCGAAACGATCGAATGGACCGTGGGACGGACGGGTGTTGTGACACCGACCGCTGTGATGACCCCTGTTCGTGTTGCTGGAACGACGGTCAGCCGTGCCAGTCTCCATAATGTAGATTTCATTAAAATGAAAGACATCCGCATTGGCGATTCGGTCATCATCTATAAGGCGGGGGACATTATTCCAGAGGTTGCGAAAGTCTTGGAAGAAAAACGCACAGAAGCAAGTCAACCCTTTGAATCGCCTACACATTGTCCCGAATGTGGGAGTGAGCTGATCCATTTAGATGAAGAAGTTGCCTTGCGTTGTATCAATCCAAAGTGTCCAGCACAGATCAAAGAAGGACTCAGCCATTTCGTTTCACGGAATGCTATGAACATTGACGGTTTAGGGCCCCGTGTTTTAGAGCAAATGTTCGATAAATCCTTAGTTAAAGATGTGGCCGACTTGTACTTTTTAACAGAAGAACAATTGTTGACCCTTGATAAAATCAAAGAGAAATCAGCCAATAACCTGTTGCGGGCGATTCATCAAAGTAAAGGAAATTCGGTTGAACGTTTGATTTTTGGGCTAGGCATCCGTCATGTCGGTGCGAAAGCGGCTCGGATTTTAGCAGAACATTTCGGTGATCTGCGGGCGCTCAGCAAAGCCAAGGAAGAAGAAATCATTTCGCTAGAAGCTATCGGCGCAACGATTGCTGAAAGTGTCGTCACGTATTTTGACAATCAAGAAGTTCACGACCTGTTAGATGAACTTGAAAGAGCGGGTGTCAACTTTGCTTATTTGGGGCTTAGAAATGAACAGTTGGAAGACGTCGAATCACCATTTAAAGAGAAAACCGTCGTTTTAACAGGAAAATTAAGTCACTTCACTCGTGAAGAAGCCAAGGAACGAATTGAAAATCTCGGTGGGAAGGTAACAGGCAGTGTATCGAAAAAGACCGATATCGTTGTTGCTGGGGAAGAGGCTGGCAGCAAGCTGACCAAAGCACAATCCCTAGGTGTCACCGTTTGGGATGAAGCTCAAATGGTGGCTGCGATCGAAGGCAGTCATTCGGCAGATCAATAACCTTTAAGCATTGTCACAGACGAGAAGCAGTTGTTTTTTCTTGTCTAATTGAAATCATTTCTTCCCTGCACTATGAGGAAAGAAATGATTTCTGCTTTTATTTACAATTATATTTGATAATTTTCAAATTCTATTTCATGATTTGTTAAAAAAATGATACAATACATTGGAAAAACGTAAACGTAGATTACGGATACGAGAAAGAGGAGGATTTTATGGCGATCAGCGAAGAACAAGTCAAACACGTTGCCAAACTAGCAAAACTTTCATTCTCAGACGATGAATTACATGAGTTTACCTCTCAGCTAGGGAAAATTATTGATATGGTTGAAACACTTGAAGAAGTGGACACCACAGGAGTACCATTCACATCGAATGTCGCAGAAACGATTAACGTGATGCGTGAAGATGTAACGACCGGCGGCTGGGACCGTGATGAATTAATGAAAAATGTTCCAGAATCCGAAGAAGGCTTCATCAAAGTGCCTGCAATCATTGATAATGGGGAGGCGGGTGCCTAATGACTGAATTATATAAAAAAAGCTTAGAAGAATTACACAGCTTATTAGTGTCAAAGGAAATTACTGCGACAGACTTAACGAGCGAAACCTTTGCTCGCATTAAAGAAACAGAGCCGAAAGTCGATGCGTTTCTAGCGTTGAATGAAGAAAAAGCGCAGGAATTGGCACAAGCCATCGATCAAAAAGGCATCACTGAAAGCAATGTGTTGGCGGGAATTCCAATTGGAATCAAAGACAACATCGTTACCAAAGATTTGCGGACAACAGCTGCTTCAAAAATCTTAGGTAATTTTGATCCAATTTACGATGCGACCGTTATGGACAAAGTTTACCAAGCGGACATGATTCCAGTTGGTAAGTTAAATATGGATGAATTTGCCATGGGCGCAAGTACCGAAACGTCGTTCTTTAAGAAAACGAAAAACGCTTGGGACGAAACAAAAGTACCTGGTGGTTCATCAGGTGGCTCGGCAGCTGCCGTTGCAGCTGGACAAGTCCCCCTCTCATTAGGTAGCGATACGGGTGGTTCGATTCGTCAACCAGCAGCTTTCAATGGTATCGTCGGGATGAAGCCAACCTACGGACGGGTTTCTCGTTTTGGTCTGATCGCGTTTGCATCATCTTTAGATCAAATTGGTCCGATGACGCGTGGTGTGAAAGACAATGCCTTTGCATTAAATGCCATCAGTGGGTTTGATGCGAAAGATAGTACGTCAGCAGGCGCTGCTGTTCCTGATTTTACAGCAGGTTTGACGGGTGATATCAAAGGTATGAAAGTCGCTTTGCCTAAAGAATACTTAGGTGAAGGGATCCAAGCAGGCGTTCGAGAAGCAATCTTAAAAGCAGCGGACACTTTCCGTGCGTTAGGAGCGACTGTGGAAGAAGTCAGCTTGCCACACTCAAAATACGGGGTAGCCGTTTACTATATCATCGCTTCTTCTGAAGCAAGTTCTAATTTGCAACGTTTTGACGGTATTCGTTACGGTTTCCGTTCAGAAAATGTCAGCAATCTAGAAGATGTCTATGTCAATTCTCGCAGTGAAGGATTCGGGGAAGAAGTAAAACGCCGGATCATGTTAGGTACGTTTTCACTAAGTGCTGGCTACTACGATGCCTACTTCAAAAAAGCCGGTCAAGTACGGACGTTGATCAAACAAGATTTCGATAAGGTCTTCAGCCAATACGACTTGATCATTGGCCCAGCTTCCCCAACGGTAGCATTTGGTATTGGAGAAAACATCAATGATCCGATCACCATGTACTTGAATGATATTTTAACCATTCCTGTGAACTTAGCAGGACTGCCAGGGATGTCGATCCCAGCAGGTTTTTCTGAAGGACTGCCAGTCGGCTTGCAGATCATTGGGAAACATTTTGATGAAGCAACCATGTATAAAGCGGCTTATGCCTTTGAACAAGCAACTGATTTCCACACGAAAAAACCAGTGATTTTAGGAGGGGATAAGGCATGAACTTCGAAACAGTCATTGGGCTTGAAGTCCACGTAGAATTAAAAACAGAATCAAAGATTTTTTCTCCAGCACCTGCTCACTTTGGCGCTGAACCAAATAGCAACACGAATGTGATCGACTGGGGCTATCCAGGTGTTTTACCAGTAATGAACAAAGCGGCTATCGAATTTGGGATGAAAGCTGCGCTTGCGCTGAATTGTGAAATCTCAAAAGAAACGCATTTCGACCGCAAAAACTATTTCTATCCCGACAATCCAAAAGCGTATCAAATTTCGCAATTCGATCAACCGATCGGTCATGATGGGTGGATCGAGATCGAAGTGGAAGGCAAAAAGAAAAAGATTCGCATCGAGCGAGTTCATTTGGAAGAAGATGCTGGGAAAAACATGCACGGCAAAGGCGGTTATTCTTATGTTGATCTAAATCGTCAAGGAACTCCTTTGATCGAGATCGTTTCCGAAGCGGATATGCGTTCACCAGAAGAAGCATATGCGTATCTAGAAGCGTTACGTTCAATCATCTTGTTTACAGAAGTATCCGATGTGAAGATGGAAGAAGGTTCCATGCGTTGTGATGCGAATATTTCGTTGCGACCTTACGGCCAAGAACAATTCGGAACAAAAACAGAACTGAAAAACTTAAACTCTATGTCCTTCGTGAAAAAAGGGTTGGCATTTGAAGAAAAACGCCAAGCCAAAGTATTGCTTTCTGGAGGCGAGATCCAACAAGAAACTCGACGTTTTGATGAAGCAACCAGCAAAACCTTATTGATGCGTGTCAAAGAAGGTTCTTCTGATTATCGTTACTTCCCAGAACCAGATATCCCACGGTTTGTGATCGATGATGAATGGATCGAACGTGTACGTCAAAGCTTGCCAGAAATGCCGCAAAAACGTCGTGCCCGTTACATCTCTGAATTGGGCTTACCAGAATATGATGCAATGGTCTTGACTTTATCAAAAGAAATGTCCGATTTCTTTGAAAAAACCATCGATGCTGGTGCTGATCCTAAACAAGCTTCTAACTGGTTGATGGGTGAAGTTTCAGCGTATCTGAACAGCGAGAAATTGGAACTGCCAGAAACGAAATTAACCCCAGACAATTTAGCGGGAATGATTCGTTTGATCGCCGATGGCACGATCAGTTCGAAGATTGCGAAAAAAGTCTTCAAAGAGCTGATCACAAACGGCGGCGACGCTGAAGAAGTCGTAAAAGCCAAAGGATTGATCCAATTATCAGATCCTGCACAATTACTACCAATGATTAATGAAGTATTAGATAATAACCAACAATCCGTCGATGACTTCAAAAACGGAAAAGACCGCGCAGTCGGTTTCTTAGTTGGTCAAATCATGAAAGCAACCAAAGGACAAGCGAATCCAGGCGTTGTGAACAAGCTGTTGCAAGAAGAACTAGCAAAGCGATAAGAGGCAAGCGATGAAAAGAGCAAGAGTAATCTACAACCCGACATCTGGGAAAGAATTGATTCGAAAAAACTTAGCAGATATTTTAGATGTTTTGGAAACTGGCGGTTATGAGGCGAGTGCATTTGCCACGACCGCTGCGCCATTTTCCGCTCGTGATGAAGCAAGAAGAGCCGGCGAAGCTGGTTTTGATTTGGTGGTAGCTGCCGGTGGGGATGGCACGATCAATGAAGTCGTCAATGGGATCGCTCCTTTAGACAAGCGACCAAAAATGGCGATCATTCCTGGAGGCACGACCAATGACTACGCACGAGCGCTAAAGATTCCCCGTACGGATATCAAAGCAGCTGCGGAAGTGATTTTGAAGCAGCAGACAGTGAAAATGGATGTCGGAAAAACACCCAACACGTATTTTATCAACATTGCTGCTGGTGGGCACTTAACGGAATTGACCTACGATGTTCCTTCTGAACTGAAAAGTGTTTTTGGCTACTTAGCTTATCTAGCAAAAGGAGCGGAATTACTCCCTCGTGTCAAACCAATCAAAATGCATCTAAAGTATGAAGACGGAGAATACATTGGCGGAGCATCGATGTTCTTTTTAGGGCTGACGAATTCAGTGGGGGGCTTTGAACAGATTGCGCCTGATGCAAAGCTTGACGATGGGAAATTTTCGTTGATCATTGTCAAAACGGCCAATATTTTTGAGATCGTCCACTTAGTTGCTTTAATGATGAATGGTGGAAAACACATCAACGATCGTCGTCTGATTTATACGAAAACATCTTTTCTTGAAGTAGACGCACCAGAACAGGTCAATCGTTTAATGATCAACCTTGATGGCGAATACGGCGGAGATGCTCCTATGCGCTTTGAAAACCTACACAATCATATTGAGTTTTTTGCAAATGTCGATCAAATCCCTGACGATGCGGTCGTTGGTGAGCAAAATTATCAAGAGATGAGCGAAGGTTTTATTAAAGAAGTCGAACGTCTTTCCGATGAGGACATCAATGGGGATGGCAAGATCGGCGACGAAACAAAGTAAACGATTTTTCTTTTCATGCGAGTTGAAAGAACAGGGACTTTTGGACCTGTTCTTTTTTTAAAACGAAATTGTGGAAAAGCAGGCACCGATTTTTTTGCGAATACTTGATAGAATAGCTTTTCTTAAATTTTAGTAAAGGTCGTTTTTTATAAAGTGTTTCACGATTTGCCTTTGTTTCACGAGATCGGGCGCGGATCATATAAATAAAACGAATAAAATTTCCAAAACACGAATGATAATCATCAAAAAGCGAACTTTTCGAATATATGCTCATTAAAGTTCGTTATTTCCGTATTTCTATCCAATCTATGGATGCAAAAGCGAATAAGAATATGCTATAATGGTGAAACGAAGAAATGGGGGGACCGGAATGGAGCAAATCGATTCTACAAAAGCGCTTGATCTGCTGAGAGATGACGCAGAACGAATCAAAAAGCTGATCCGAAACCAAGAAAATAGTTTATGTATCGCACAATGCAAAGCATTTGAAGAAGTGGTTGATACCCAGATGTATGGTCTATCACGACAAGTGGCATTTGCGATCCGCTTGGGGATCGTTGATAATCAAACAGGGCAGCAATTGATGGCGGATCTTGAAAAAGATTTGAACCAATTGTATAGCGAGGTCTACGAGGACCAGCGGACACCTGACATCGGCAAGGAGGCATAAACTTGCCAGAGAAAGTAAAGAAAAGACATTTATTAGATTATAGTATTTTATTACCATATATTGTTATGTGTGTCACGGGCTTGATGATGGTTTATAGTTCCACATCTTATGTTGCGATGACCGCCACACAACCGACGACAGCTGCTTCTTACGTCATCAATCAAGCGATTTTCTGGTTGTTGAGTCTAGTAGCGATCACTGTCATGTATAAAATGAAAACGGATGTTTTTCGGAACAAAAAATTTGTCCAGATCGCTATGATCGTCATCTTGTTTTTATTGATCGCAGCCTTCTTTTTCCCAAGAAGAAACGGGGCCCATGGTTGGTTAACGATTGCGGGCTTTTCTATTCAACCAGCAGAGTATTTAAAATTTATTGTGATTTGGTTTTTATCGGTGACGCTATCTTATCGTCAAAAAGGCATCCAACAAGAGTTTTGGAAAACGGTTTGGCGTCCAATCGGAATCGTTTTCGTCTACACCGGGATCATGGCCTTTTATCCCGACTTAGGGAATGCTGTAATCGTTATGTTGCTGGCTTTTGTCGTGTTATTATCTAGTGGCCTGAATTACCTGTATACCTTGATATTAGGGGTGGCAGGAATTGTAGGTAGTACATTGATCGTCTTCTTAGTAAATCTAACTGGTGGTAAGCTTTTACCCGACTATGTCTTTAGTCGCTTTTCATCCTTTTTGAACCCGTTTGCTGATGAATACAATACAGGTCATCAAATGGTTAATGGGTATTACGCAATGTTCAACGGTGGGCTGTTCGGGCGCGGGCTTGGAAATAGTATCCAAAAACGTGGCTTCTTAAACGAAGCGCACACCGATTATATATTTTCGATCGTTATGGAAGAATTAGGGCTGATTCCATCGATCATCATTTTAGGTGTTTTGTTCTATATGGTGGGACGGATCTTTCTTGTCGGTATTCGTTCAAGAGATCCCTTTAATTCCATGATGTGTATAGGGATAGGGACATTATTTATGTCTCAGATTTTTATCAATTTAGGTGGAATCACTGGTTTGATCCCATTGACGGGAATCACGTTCCCATTTCTAAGTCAAGGTGGATCAAGCTTGCTGATGCTATCGATTTGTATCGGTTTTGTGTTAAATATCAGTGCCGAAGAAAAGAGGAAACAGGTTTATTTGAATTATTGATCAATTGAATGGAGTGGATTAGATGAAGAAAATTCTTGTTGCCAATCGTGGAGAAATCGCGATCCGTGTCTTCCGCGCATGTGCGGAACTTGGGATCAAAACTGTCGGAATTTATGCTGCGGAGGATGAATACTCCGTCCATCGCTTTAAAGCAGACGAAGCGTATTTAGTGGGGAAAGGCAAACGTCCGATCGATGCGTATTTAGACATTGAAGATATCATTCGCACGGCGAAAAAGGCCGGTGCCGAAGGAATCCATCCTGGATACGGCTTTTTATCAGAAAATCTGGGATTTGCTCAACGCTGTGAAGAAGAAGGTTTGATTTTCATCGGACCATCCACCCATCATTTAGATATTTTTGGCGACAAGATCAAAGCAAAAGCAGCAGCGATCGAGGCAGGGATTCAATCGATTCCTGGCTCTGACGGTCCAGTTGCATCGATCGATGACGTTTTAGCTTTTGCAAACGAACATGATTATCCAATCATGATCAAAGCAGCCCTTGGGGGCGGTGGGCGAGGCATGCGTGTCGCTCATGATGAAAAAGAAGCAAGAGACGGCTACGAACGTGCCAAAAGTGAAGCCAAAGCGGCATTTGGTAGCGATGAAGTCTACGTTGAAAAATACATTAGTAATCCAAAACATATTGAAGTCCAAATTTTAGGAGATACGCACGGAAACGTCGTTCACTTATTTGAACGTGATTGCTCGGTTCAGCGCCGCCACCAAAAAGTAGTCGAGGTGGCACCTTGTGTGTCAATGACTGATGAACAACGGGAAAAAATATGCCAAGCAGCCGTTCAACTAATGAAGCATGTCGGCTATATCAATGCTGGAACCGTGGAATTTTTAGTAGAGGGCGACAAATTCTACTTTATCGAAGTAAACCCACGGGTCCAAGTGGAACATACGATCACTGAAATGATCACCAATTTAGACATCGTGACGACACAAATTTTGATTGCACAAGGCAAAGACTTGCATAAAGAAATCGGAATTCCTGAACAAAAAGACATTCGCTTTGAGGGTGTTGCGATCCAATGTCGCGTGACGACAGAAGATCCAGCGAATAATTTTATGCCAGATACTGGTAAGATCGATACCTACCGCTCTCCAGGTGGATTTGGGGTTCGTTTAGATGTCGGAAATGCTTATGCCGGTGCAGTGGTAACCCCTTATTTCGACTCGCTACTTGTAAAAGTCTGTACGCATGCTGCTTCGTTCGACCAAGCAATTCAAAAAATGATGCGCTGTCTGAAAGAATTCCGAGTACGTGGTGTAAAAACAAACATTCTCTTTATGCGTAATGTTGTTTCTCATCCAGCCTTTCGTTCAGGTGAAGCCAAAACCACCTTTATCGACAATACGCCAGAACTATTCAATTTCCCTCGGATTCGTGACCGTGGAAACAAAACCATGAAGTATATCGGTGAAATCACGATTAATGGATTCCCGGGAATCGAAAAACAAAAGAAACCTTTCTACAATGAACCACGGATGCCACAACACATCCAAGCAACGCCTGATTTTGTCAGCGCCAAAAATATCTTAGATACGAAAGGTGCCGAGGGTGTCGTTGAATGGATCGGTCAACAAAAGAATGTCTTACTGACGGATACAACCTTCCGAGATGCCCATCAAAGTTTGTTGGCAACTCGTGTAAGAACCCATGACTTTAAGAAAATTGCCGCGATGACGGAAGCTGGTCTACCACAATTGTTCTCAAGTGAAATGTGGGGTGGGGCAACCTTTGACGTTGCGTACCGTTTCTTAACAGAAGATCCATGGGAAAGATTGCGGATGTTCAGGAAAAAAATGCCGAATACACTCTTACAAATGTTGTTTAGAGGCTCCAACGCTGTCGGGTATTCCAATTATCCTGACAATGTGTTGGAAGAATTCATCAAAGAATCTGCGGCACAAGGAATCGATGTATTCCGAATCTTTGATAGTTTGAACTGGGTCCCACAAATGGAGAAAAGTATCCAAGCCGTTCGTGATACGGGGAAAATTGCAGAAGCGACGATTTGTTATACAGGGGATATCAATGATCCATCCCGCCAAAAATATTCGGTACAATATTACAAAGATATGGCAAAAGAATTGCAAAATCTTGGTGCCCATATTATTGCGATCAAGGATATGGCTGGATTATTAAAACCGCAAGCGGCTTATCGTTTGATCAGTGAGTTAAAAGATACGATCGATGTACCGATCCATCTGCACACGCATGATACCAGCGGGAATGGGATTATCACTTACTCAGCAGCTACTAAAGCTGGCGTTGATATCGTGGATGTCGCTATGTCAGCTATCAGTGGCGCAACGAGTCAGCCAAGTATGAGTAGTTTGTATTATGCTCTTTTAAACGGCGAGCGTTGCCCAGAGATCAATGTGGATAATATCCAACAATTGAATCACTATTGGGAAGATGTCCGTATGTACTACCATTCCTTTGAAAATGGCTTGAACGCCCCTCAAACGGAAGTGTACAAGCATGAGATGCCAGGAGGACAATATACCAATCTCCAGCAGCAAGCCAAAGCCGTTGGTTTAGGCGAAAAATGGGATGAAATCAAAGAAATGTATCATGAAGTCAATATGATGTTTGGAGACATCGTGAAAGTGACACCTTCTTCGAAAGTCGTGGGCGATATGGCGCTCTTCATGGTACAAAATGGCTTGTCAGAAAAAGATATTTTTGAAAAAGGCGATACATTGAGTTTCCCAGAATCAGTGATCACCTTCTTCCAAGGCGAGTTAGGTCAGCCAGTCGGTGGTTTCCCGAAAGAATTGCAACGCATTATCTTAAAAGGACGTCCAGCCTTTACGGAACGTCCAGGAGTCTTTGCCAAACCAGTTGATTTTGCCGAAGTGAAACAAGAACTAGCTGAAAAAATCGGCTATGAACCAAAACACGAAGAAGTCTTGAGCTACTTGATGTATCCGCAAGTCTTCCTTGATTATCGAAAAGCGTATGAGCAGTTTGCCGATGTAAAAGTCCTTGATACACCAACCTTCTTTAATGGTATGCGCTTAGGCGAAACGATCAATGTCGAATTAGAAAAAGGCAAAATCTTGATCATTCGTCTCGATGAAATCGGTGAACCAGATATCGAAGGCAATCGGACCCTCTTCTTTAACTTAAACGGTCAACGACGAGAAATCGTTGTGAAAGATAGTTCGATCATCAGTTCTGTTCAAACAAAACGCAAAGCAGAGCCAACGAACAAAGAACAAATCGGTGCCTCCATGAGTGGTTCAGTTTTAGAAGTATTAGTCAAAAAAGGTGACCGAGTGGCACGTGGACAGACATTGATGGTCACTGAAGCGATGAAGATGGAAACTTCCGTCGAAGCTCGCTTCTCTGGTGTAGTTGAGCATGTTTACGTAACCGATGGGGAACCAATCCAGTCAGGAGACCTTCTGATTGAAGTCAAAGAAAAATAAGGAGTCGATCAGCAGATGAAGCGAAGGGGATTATTATTTTGCGGCTTATTTGTCCTAGCCCTGATAATCGTGTATTTGCAGCCAGTATTCATGCAAAACGCTTCAGATTCAAGAATGACGATCGAAAACCCAATCAAAGCACCAACGACCATGAATTACGAACCAATCGCAGCCCAAGGATTAGCTGAATTGATTGGGGAGCCTGTTTCTGATTTTGAAGAAATCTACGGGCTTCCAGTTCAAACGTATCGCTCGGGCTACGAGTTTGAAATTCGGGTCTACAATCAATTAGACGATCAGCAATATGTTGAGATCAATACTGATGGTGAGAGTGTGCAGGCAATCAAAGTGATCGGCGCCGGGGGATCTTCCCTAGCGCCCTTTGCAATGGGCATGACCTTGACTGACTTGACTGAGCTGACCATGATTTATCCAAATTTTACCTTGACACAAAATGATCGCACCATCAGTTTTGAATTGATGGAAGAAGATATGAACTACCGACCCTTAGTAGCGTTTGATAATGGGACATTTGCTGTTTTATTCTTTGATCAAGAGACGGCTCAACTGCAGGCGATCACTTATTTGGATCAGACGACCCTGCTTAAGTTAGCGCCCTATCCCTTGACAGAAGGAGAACGACCGCTGTTTCAAGTTTCGCAAACGATTGACCAAGCACAAGCTGATCTTGAAAAAGAGACGTTAGCCTTTGTCATTATTGATAAGCTTCGTAATCAAATCGGTTTAGAAAGCTTTGTACAAGATACCCAGACGCATCAAGATGCGGTCGGACTTTTAGCGAATTTGACGAATAATCTATCGGATCATTTGACCTCTCAACGCATCCATTCCTATCAACGTGCTCTTTCTTCGGAAAAAACGAGTAATTTTGTTTTGACGAACGATGAGTGGCAGGAGTTATTAGCAGCGAAGGAGTTAGAGGCTTCTGCTTCGATTTTTGAAGCGCCTGTCTATGATCCAACCTTTACTATTTTATCTTGGTTCAGTAACCCAAGATTTACTGAACGTTTGACCCATGAACAATCAGAAAAGATAGGAATTGCTTTTTCTGAAGCAAATATGGTAGTCTTAGTGCAAGAAGATGTAGAAGGGACCGAGGATAGTACATCAGATGATTTACGATGAAGCCTTTTTCGAGATTGAAGATCAAATCGATTCACTTGTAACGGCAATCAAAGCGAGTGAAACGTGTAGAAACTATCAAATAGCGAAACAAACCATGCATCAAGATCCTGTTGCTCAGGAATTGATGCGAACGTTTTTAGAAAAAAAGCTGGATTTTGAAAGAATTGAAGCGTACGGCGCATATGCCCCTGATTTCAAAGAGAAAAAGCGTGCGATGCGCACAGCTAAGCGACAGCTGGATCTCAATGAGCAAGTGAGCGAGTACCGCTGGAGTGAAACGCAGCTGCAGCGTTTGCTGGATGAACTGACCGTAGCGATTTCTACGTGTTTTTCACCAACTGTCAAAGTGGATGCTGGAAGTCCTTTTTTTCAATCAAAATCAAGTTGTGGAGGAAATTGTCATGCACGAGGATAAAACGCCTTTTACGATGCAGAAGCGTCGAGGATTGATCGTATGGGTCTACAGCCTACGTCAACTAAAAAATTTGCGTCGTTTTGGCTTCGTTCATTATGTGTCACGCAAAATGAAATACGTGGTCATGTATTTGAACGAAGAAGAATACGAAAGCAAAAAAACAAAAATCGAGCAGTTTCACTTTGTTCGACAAGTTGAAGCTTCCTATCGACCAGATGTCGAAATGGATTTTGCTGAAAAAATTGGTACATCAGCAGCCTATCCAGTGAAAGATGAAGGGTTTGATATCGAAGAAAAAAATACGATGATTCGATTGGCAGAAAACGTGTAATAGAAAAGTGGGGGTGCCTTGAGTCACCGCCATTTTTTTATTGCTATTTATAGAAACAGTGCTATATTTGTATTTACGAAGATCTTGGAGGGAAAAACGCATGCGTGTAGTAGCCGGAGAATATGGTGGCCGCAGATTAAAAAGTCTTGCTGGAGATAACACTCGCCCCACGACAGACAAAGTAAAAGGGGCGATCTTTAACATGTTAGGGCAATATTTAGATGGAGGAGTTGTACTGGATCTGTTTAGTGGGAGCGGGGGCTTAGCGATCGAAGCGGTCTCTCGTGGTGCGGAGCATGCCGTTTGTGTCGACCGTAGTTTTCTAGCTATCAAAGTGATCCGTGAAAATATTGGAATAACCAAAGAACCAGAAAAGTTCACGGTACTAAAAATGGATGCCAATCAAGCCTTACGCCAGTTTGCAGCTGAGGGACAAAGTTTTGACTATCTATTTTTAGATCCACCTTACGCAAAGCAAGAGATCCTGCAACAGCTAGAAGCTATGCTGAAGGATGAATTGATTCGTCCGTTTGCTTATGTGGTTTGCGAAACAGATAAGTCCATCGTCTTGCCAGAAAAGATTGGTTCTTTGCATTTGATGCGCGCCCAAACCTATGGCATATCTGCGGTGACGATCTATAGAAATGAGGGATAACATGAAAAAGATTGCTTTATTTCCAGGAAGTTTTGATCCGCTGACGTCAGGTCATGTGGATCTGATTGAGCGAGGCGCAACGCTTTTTGATGAACTGATCGTGGGTGTTTTTACAAATACCAATAAAAAAAGTTTTTTTACAAGTGAAGAAAAAGTTCATTTAATTGAAGAAGCCCTCGCTCATATTCCAAACGTCAAGATTCTGGCGCAAGAAACGGAGCTGACGGTCACGATCGCGAAAAAACTAGGCGCCCAGTTTCTGCTCAGAGGCATTCGCAGTGTGAAAGATTATGAGTATGAGCGGGACATCATGGAAATGAATCATCACTTAGAACCTTCCCTGGAGACCGTCTTTCTTTTAGCAGATGCAAAGCATAGTTTCATCAGCTCCAGTTTGTTGAAAGAAATCTTAACCTTTAACGGCGATGTGGCGGAATATTTACCACAAAATATCTACGATGCTATAGTAAAGAAGCGTGATACCAATGAATCTTAAATCAACGATCAAATATGTTCTCTTGTTTGTTTTAGCACTGATCATCGCAGCCTGTGCCTTTTTGCCGATTCCTTATTATATCGAGCAACCTGGTGCAACGATCGATTTAAAAGAATTGATTACCGTCAATCAAAAAGAAGACACCTCAGCCGGCTCCTTTTCTTTAACCAGTGTCGGGATTCGACAGGCTACCGTGTTTACGGCGATTGGAACGAAATTCAATGAATTTCAAGACTTGATCAGTGAGGAAGAACTTTTAGGCGGTGCGACAGATGAGGAGTACAATCGCATCCAGCGCTATTATATGGAATCCTCGCAAAATAGTGCGATTGAGCAAGCATTAAAGCTGGCAGACTTGCCTTATGAAATGACCTATAAAGGGGTCTATGTCATGGGGATCGATCCAAATTCCAGTTTTGCGGGGAAAATATCCGTTGGAGATACCGTCACCGCTATCAATGGCAAAGAATTTAAAAGTAGCCAAGACTTTATCGACTATGTACAAAGTCAAACCATTGGTGATGAGATCACCGTGACTTACTTGCAAGATGGCGAAGAAAAAGAAGCAACAGGCAAATTAATTGAACTGGAAAGCAATCAAAAAGCAGGTATCGGTATCTCACTCGTCGATCATACAGAGATCACTTCTGATGAAGAGATCGTGATCGATTCTGGCAATATCGGTGGGCCTTCAGCTGGGTTGATGTTCACCCTTGAAATCTATGAACAGCTAACTGGAGATAACTTGCGTAAAGGCCATAATATTGCTGGAACCGGAACGATCTCAGCTGATGGGACGGTTGGTCGAATCGGCGGGATTGACAAAAAAGTAGCGAGTGCCAGCGAAAGTGGAGCAGAAATCTTTTTTGCTCCGGACGATGAAATCACTGATGAAGAGAGTGAAATAGATCCTTCCATTAAAACGAATTACGAAGAGGCAGTGGCAGCAGCGAAGAAGTTAGACACAGACATGAAAATCGTTCCGATCGCCAATGTTCAAGATGCATTGGACTACCTAGCAACACTAAAAGAAGCAAATTAAAACGGCACTTGCCGTTTTTTTTATTGTCTAAAGAATACAGTAGGCTCAAAGAAAAGGTTATGCTATACTTTTAGATAAGGAGTGTGAATCTAGTGGAATTAAAAAGACAACAACCGATCGTTGAAGCATATCATTTCGATATGAAACCGAAAGACAAAGAAATGGAAACAAAATTGAATGTCGGCTTTGCGCCGTTAAAAGTCAAAGATGAAGAATATATGGAAAAAAACAGTATTATTGGTGCCCGCTTAGAGTTCCAATTGGTGTTCCCTGATTACGTTTTGTCAGGACGTGTCGGACAAGTCAATCATATTTTGAATCGCAAAGTCAATTCTGGAGAGGATTTGACGAAAGCCGAAACTGATCGCTTGGTTGAGCCCTTGTTTGATATCGTCAAACGCTTGACTTATGAAGTGACAGAGATCGTGACCGACAAACCAGGTTTACAATTGAACTTTAATACCAATTCGAACGCTGCGCAAGAAGCGAAGGAAGCAGACGAATAACGAGAAATAGGAGGGATGCCCATTGTTTTCCAATCAAATGCAAGTGATGCTATACGTCGACGATGTGACGAAAGCAGTTGAGTTTTGGCAAGAACTAGGGTTTGTGATCATTGAACAACAAACCGTTGATGGAACATCCGTCGTTGAAATCGCGCCATCAAAAGAGGCGGAGGCACATTTTATTTTATATGACCGTGAGTTTATCGAAACACATTCACCTGAAGTCGCTTTGAATTCCCCATCGATCATGTTTTTTGCAGAAGATATTACGACACTTTATAAGAAGCTTTTAGAGATGGAAGCAGAAGTGGGTGAATTGATTCAGATGGAAGAACAACTGGTTTTCAATTTTGCCGATCCGGATGGCAATTACTTTGCTGTTTCAGGAAAATAGCTTTTGTCGATCGTAACCAATCATTCGTCCTTTGAACCCGACTTTATGTTGTCGTACTGTTCAGGACAAATGGTTGGTTTTTTCGTTTTATTGCAAGACATTTTACAGGCAAAGGTCTAAAATTGATAACAAGAGAATCAATTGCCTTTAAGGAGGAAATGACTATGCAAAACTATCTATATGCAATCAGTGATATTCATGGAATGGCCGATCTGTTTAAAAAACTTCTTACCGATTATGACCCTAAGCTCCATCAGCTGCTTTTGATTGGAGATTTAAATGATCGGGGGCCGAAGTCAAAAGAGTGTTTTTTTCTTGGAAAAAAGTTAGTCGAAGAATACCAAGCGATTTATTTACGCGGCAATCACGAAGAGTATTTTCTGCAATTTCTAAATGCCCCTGAGGATTGGTTTGCCGCTTACGTACGCAATGGCGGCAAAGAAACGATTGAAAGTCTTTTGCATACAGGCGCCACTGAGGAGTATTCGCCGACGGAAATCGCCTTAATGATCCGCAGTAGCTATCGAGACTTAATAGAGTTTTTGATGGAGCGACCGCTTTATTACGAATGGGGAAAGTATCTCTTTGTTCATGCGGGCGTGGATTTAAGTAAAAAAGATTGGCATAAGACCGCAGACCATGATTTTATCTGGATTCGCGAGCCGTTTCATAAAGGAAAAAACCGTACAGGAAAAACGATCGTTTTTGGCCATACCATCACGCCCATGCTGCATGGAGATATGCAGACGACGGATCTTTGGCAGCAAGACGACAAAATCGGCATCGATGGCGGGGCAGTATTTGGTGGATCGGTGCATGGCGTGATTTTTGATGACAAAGGGATCGTTCAGGACATCGAATACCAAAATTTAGCAGGTCCTTGGCAACCAGACTTTTAAAAGTCTTTTTGAGAAAAGGCAAAAGCAGCCATAGCAAGAGTCGCGAAAGCAACATTGTTTTCGTGCAATCTTGTTCGCTCAATGGCTGTCTTTTTTATGTTAAAATAGCAAAAGCAACAAAGGAAAGGTGAGAACAAATGGCAGAAATGAATCAAGAGGTACTTGATTTAGTAAAACAAGAATTAACCGCTTTTACCCAAAAACAAATCAGTACGGTGTTGCAGTTATTGCAAGAAGGAAATACCGTCCCCTTTATTGCCCGCTACCGTAAAGAAATGACGAATGGACTTGACGAAGTTCAGATTCGAGAAATTGAAGAGCGATACCAGTACTTAGAAAACTTAGAGAAACGCAAGCAAGAGGTTTTGCGTTTGATAGAAGAACAAGAAAAGCTAACGCCTGAACTATCACAGGCGATTTTAGCTGCGACAAAAATGCAGGCCGTCGAAGACCTGTATCGTCCTTATAAACAAAAACGACGCACCAAAGCGACGATCGCCAAAGAGAACGGCTTGGAACCATTTGCTCAGTGGCTGTTAAGCTTCCCAAAAGCAGGGGACGTTCAAGAAAAAGCGGCCGAATTTATTAGTGATGCTGTTCCTACTGTAGAAGATGTCTTAGCAGGCGCGCACGAGATCATTGCAGAAGGCGTTGGTGATACTGCAGAGTTTCGTAGTTGGATCCGCAGCTATTACACAAACAAAGGACTGTATCAAAGCACGGTCAAAAATGCTGAAAAAGATGAAAAAGGCGTTTATGAAATGTATTACGATTTCCAGCATCCTATCAATAAGATGGTATCCCACCGAATTTTAGCCACTAATCGTGGGGAACAAGAAGACATCTTGAAGGTCGCCCTTGTGGCAGATGAAGAAAAAATCATGGATTACCTACGTCGCAAATTGATCACGAATAGGGATTCACCCGCAGCCGGTTTTGTTGAAGCTGCAGCTGCTGATGCGCTGAAACGGTTTATTTCACCAGCCATCGAACGAGAGATCCGCAATGAATTGACAGAAAAAGCTGACGAACAAGCAATTGCGATTTTTGGAGAAAATCTTCGCAATCTGTTGCTGCAGCCGCCATTGAAGGGCAAAGTCGTTTTAGGTTTTGATCCCGCGTATCGTACAGGCTGTAAACTAGCCGTCATTGATGAGACTGGAAAAGTACTAGCGATCGAAGTGATCTATCCTCATAAACCAGCGCCTATGAATAAGCGAGAAGCTGCCGGACCAGCGTTTCGTCGCTTATTACAAACCTATAAAGTCGAGATGGTCGCAATCGGTAATGGGACTGCGAGTCGGGAATCAGAGCAATTCGTCGCTGAACAATTAAAATTGATCGATCAAGAAGTATATTATGTGATCGTGAATGAGGCAGGCGCTTCTGTTTATTCTGCCAGTCCGATCGCTCGTCAAGAATTCCCTGATCTGCAAGTGGAAGAACGCAGCGCCATCAGTATTGGTCGCCGTCTGCAAGATCCCTTGGCAGAATTAGTCAAAATTGATCCACAATCCGTGGGCGTCGGACAATACCAGCATGACGTTTCGCAAAAACGACTCGCTGAACAATTGGATTTTGTTGTTGAGACTGTTGTCAACCAAGTTGGCGTTGACGTCAATACCGCAAGTGCGGCACTCTTGCAGCATGTAGCTGGTTTAAATAAAACCACTGCTCAAAATATCGTGACTTATCGAGAAGAAAATGGTGTATTTACGCAGCGGAATCAACTGAAAAAAGTCCCTCGCTTAGGACCAAAAGCTTATGAACAGGCGATCGGCTTTATGCGGATACCTGGCGGAAAAGTCATTTTGGACAATACCGGGATCCATCCAGAAAGTTATGACACTGCCAAAGAAATTTTGGCGATCGCGGGTATTTCTTTAGCGGAGCTAGGGAAAGAGCAAATGGAAGAAAATAAAGCGAAACTTGCTCAACTACGCCCAGCGGAGCTTTCCGCAAAATTGTCAGTCGGCAAAGAAACCATCACGGATATCTTAAAGGCGTTAATGCAGCCTGGACGCGATATGCGTGATGAAATGCCAGCGCCATTATTGCGAAAAGATGTGCTGAGTATGGAGGACCTAAAACCGGGAATGGAACTGAAGGGAACGGTTCGAAATGTGATCGACTTTGGTGCTTTCGTCGATATCGGTGTCAAACAAGATGGACTGGTGCATTTGTCGAAGCTGAGCCGTTCGTTTGTAAAGCATCCGAAAGACGTTGTTTCCGTCGGTGATGTCGTAACCGTTTGGATCGAGCAAGTAGATGTCAAAAAAGGCCGTATCAGTTTAACCATGGTCGATCCGGGAAATGCAAAATGACCCAACAAGAATTGCAGCATTTGGTGGAAGAGCTGTCGCTGTCTGTTTTCAACAAACCATTCACGCATCGAGCGGTGTTTAATTCTCGCTTAAAAACAACCGGTGGCCGCTACCATCTAAGTGATCACCACTTGGATTTCAATCCAACCATGCTCACAGAACACGGGATGGAGGTTTTTATCGGCATTGTCAAGCATGAATTGTGTCATTATCATTTGCACTTAGCAGGTCTTGGTCACCGTCACCAAGATCCTGCCTTTAAAGCATTGCTGGCAAGAACGGGAGGCTTGCGTTATGCACCTCCTGCCAAAAGGACAGCCAAACATCGCTATCGATGCCAAAATTGCGGCTGCGAGATTCGGCGGCAGCGACGGGTGGATATCAAAAAATATGTTTGTGGAAAATGTCGTGGACGTTTGCTAGAAATAGGAAATGATGAGAAAAGTCAAGTCGAAAAATAAAACTCGTTGCTATTTTTTTCATTTTGTATGATAATGTAGGTCGTGTGACAACCTGATATTTGTCAATACACGCGTTTTTTTACGACGCGGATTTGAGAAAAGAGGATTATAATAATGGAAAATCAAAACAAAATACATCATTTTGTTGGAATCAAAGGTTCCGGTATGAGTTCATTGGCTTTGATTCTGCACGAAAAAGGCTACCAAGTACAAGGCTCTGATGTGGAAGAATATTTCTTCACTCAACGTGATCTAGAAAAAGCAGCGATCAAATTGTTGCCTTTCGATAAAGCAAACATTCAACCAGAAATGGTCATTATCCAAGGGAATGCTTTCCCTGACACCCACGAAGAAATCGTACGGGCAAAAGAACTTGGTTTAGAAGTTACTCGTTATCATGACTTTATTGGCCAATTCATTCAGCCCTATACGAGTATTGCGGTGACCGGTTCTCACGGGAAAACCAGTACGACAGGATTGCTTTCTCATGTCTTAAGCGGCATCCGTCCAACAAGTTTCTTGATTGGCGATGGGACTGGTCATGGGGAACCTGATGCGGAATTCTTTTCATTTGAAGCCTGTGAATACCGTCGTCATTTCTTAGCGTATTCACCGGATTATGCAATCATGACCAACATCGATTTTGATCACCCAGACTACTTCCACTCGATCGAGGATGTCTTCTCAGCCTTTCAATCGATGGCAAGTCAAGTGAAAAAAGGCATCTTTGCTTTTGGTGATGATGAATACTTGCGTAAACTTGAAGCCGATGTCCCAATCTACTATTACGGCGTCAACGATAACGACGATGTCCAAGCAAAAAATATTGAACGCACCACCCAAGGTTCAGAGTTCGACGTCTTTATCCATGGTGAAAATATTGGCCATTTTGTCTTGCCAGCGTTTGGTCAGCACAACATCAACAACGCATTAAGTGTGATCGCTGTGGCTTACAAAGAAGGATTGGATATGAAAGAAGTTGCCGCTGAGATGATTTCATTTCCTGGAGTGAAACGCCGCTTTAGCGAAAAAATCGTGGCGGATATGACGATCGTGGACGACTACGCCCATCATCCTGCAGAAATCAAAGCAACGATCGATGGCGCTCGTCAAAAATATCCAGAGAAAGAAATTATTGCTGTCTTCCAGCCACATACCTTTACCCGCACGATCGCTTTGATGGATGAATTTGCGGAAGCATTGGATCTTGCAGACCATGTCTATCTATGTGACATTTTTGGATCTGCTCGTGAATCACGAGGAGATGTTAAAATTGAAGATCTAGGCAAGAAAATTCAAAAAGGCGGAACTGTGATCAAAGAAGAGAACGTATCTCCGCTATTGGATCATCAAAATGCTGTCGTGATTTTCATGGGAGCAGGCGATGTGCAAAAATTTGAAACAGCCTATGAAAAACTATTAAGCAATACAACTCGTAACGTATTGTAATCAAAGACTCTTGTGGCGTGTTTGCTGCAAGAGTTTTTTACATCTGAAGTTTTTGCAAAAGCAGCACCGCGAACTTGCACTTTTGTCGGCATCTGATAGAATATACTCAGATGAAACTATTCTTTTTGGAGGAATTAAATTTTGAATATAGGCAAACCGCGAAAAATAGGAAAAAGTATTGAAGATATCGAGGAAGGCGATTCGTTATCCTTAACAGAATCGATCGAAGACAATCAACTGTTGTTATATTTAGGGCTGACTAATGATGCCAATCCTTTGTATATACAACATGACTACACGCAAAAAACTGAGTACCAGCGTCCCATCGTACCATCCATTATGTTGATGGGGATCATCACCAGTGCCGTATCGAAACATTTGCCTGGTCCTGGCTCTCATGTAGTCAATTTTTCGGTAAACTTTATTGAACCTGTATATCATTATGAAACGTTGACCTTTGAATTCGAAGTGATCAAAGTGGATAAAATGAAAGACGTGGTAACTATTTCGGTTGAAGCGATCAACACAGAAGATCATCGTATTTTAGATGCTGTGGTCATGGTCCAGCCGCCAAAAGCAGTAGCAGAAAATGAGGAGGAACAACAAGATGAATAATTTAAATAATGAAACCGTCCAAGCCCAAGGCTTAAATCGCTTTTATTCGAAAGTGTATTTATTCTTCGGCGTTGGGCTTGCGATCAGTGCGATCTCAGCCTATATATTTGGGGAAGTCTTTCAAGCGCAAACCCTGCAATTTATCAGCAACTTTCCGCTAGGATTTACTGGTCTTTGGATCTTACAGATCATTCTAGTAATTGTATTAGGGGTGAAGGCGCAGAAAAATCCGTCCTTGACCGTTGCTGGCTTTTTAGTCTATTCGCTCTTGAATGGATTGACCTTGTCTGTGACACTGATGATCTATGATTTTGGATCGATCGTGGGAGCATTTGTTTCAGCAGCTGTCACTTTTGGTGTCATGTCAGCATTTGGGATCATGACCAAACGGGATCTAAGTGTGGTTGGTCGTATCGGCTATGGTCTGTTGATCGGGATCATCATCTCGACGCTCTTGAATGTATTTATTTTACGCAGTCAACCGGTTGACTTTTTCTTATCGATCGTGACCGTCTTTGTCTTTATGGGGATCACCGCTTATGACAATCAGCAAATCCGCAATGTATACTTCGCAACGAATGGTGGCGCAAATACAGGAGTGGCCGTTTTCATGGCATTACAACTATATTTGGACTTTATCAACTTATTCCTTGCGTTATTGCGAATCTTTGGAAAAAACAACTAAAAAAAGTGCGAGGAAACTCGCCTTTTTTTTTGTATAAAATGAGAGAGAAAACAAAGCAATTCATCGCTTTTGTGCCCGTTCTTTGATAGAATAAAAAGGAACTTTTTGAGAAAAGGAGTAATCAAATGCCAAAAAATAAATTACTACTCGTTGATGGAAATAGTGTGGCTTTTCGCGCGTTTTTTGCGTTGCATAATTCATTAGAACGGTTTAAAAATGCCAATGGGCTGCACACAAATGCCATCTATGCGTTTCATACTATGTTTGAAAATGTGATGGCAAAAGAACAGCCAACACATGTTTTAGTGGCTTTTGATGCTGGAAAAACCACCTTCAGGACAGCGATGTATGAAGATTATAAAGGCGGACGTTCAAAAACCCCTGGGGAATTTAAAGAACAAATGCCTTACATTCGCGAATTGATCAACGCGTTAGGTGTCCAATACTACGAATTAGATAACTACGAAGCTGATGATATCATTGGCACATTGGCAAATAAAGTCGACAAGGAGCTATTTGATGTCGTCGTTTTATCTGGCGATCGCGATTTGACCCAGCTGGCAACGGAGCACGTGAAAGTTGACATTACGGTCAAAGGAGTTAGCGAAATTGAAAGTTATACGCCCGCTCATGTGGCTGAAAAATATGACGGCCTAACGCCCTTACAAATCATCGACATGAAAGGACTAGCCGGCGATGCTTCCGATAATATTCCTGGTGTCACCAAAATTGGTGAGAAGACAGCCATCAAATTATTGAAGGAATATGGCTCCGTTGAGGGGATCTATGAACACATCGATGAAATGAAAAAAAGCAAGATGAAAGAAAACCTGATCAATGACCGTGAGATCGCCTTTCTTTCAAAACGATTAGCAACCATCGATGTGGATGCGCCCATTGAGGTCGATGTCGACAAACTGAAATATGAAGGCAAAGATTTAGAGAAATTGGTGCCATTCTACCAAGAAATGAACTTTAATAGCTTCTTAGAGAAGTTGCAGATTACAGCTGAACCAGTTGAGATGGAAGACATTTTGTTTTCGGTCGTTGAAGAAGTAACAGAAGATATGTTCCAAGGAGACACGGCATTGTATGTCGAGATGATGGGGGATAACTATCATTTGGAAGACATCGTCGGTGTTGCTTGGGGCAATCAAGAAAAAATTTATGTCAGCAATCGTGAAGAATTGTTTGAAAGTCCAGTCTTTACCAATTGGTTAAAAGACGAGGAGCGTAGAAAGTTCGTCTATGATGCCAAACGCACGTACGTGGCATTAAACCGATACACGACAGCACCAAAAGGAATCGCTTTTGATGTTTTATTGGCAGCTTATCTTTTAGACACGAATGATACGAATAATGACATCGCAGGTGTTGCCGCTCACTATGGCTATGATGCGATCCAATCGGATGAAGCGATTTATGGAAAAGGTGCGAAAAAAGGTCTGCCAACGGATGAGGAAGACTTCTTTGCTCATTTAGCCCGTAAAGTAGCAGCGATTACGAACCTAACACCAAAGCTTACGGAAGAATTGGCAGCGAAGAATCAAACAGCGCTATTTGAAGAAATGGAATTGCCTTTATCAATGATTTTAGCTGATATGGAGATTACTGGAATCAAAGTTGATGCGTCTCGCTTGCATCAGATGAAGGGCGAATTTGCGCAACGGTTGCATGAAATTGAAGAAAAAATCTATGCCGAAGCTGGTGAAACCTTCAATTTAAACTCACCGAAACAATTGGGTGTGATCTTATTTGAAAAAATGGGCTTACCAGTCATCAAAAAAACCAAAACTGGCTATTCGACAGCAGTCGATGTGTTAGAACAACTAAAAGAGCAAGCACCGATCGTTGAAGACATTTTGACTTATCGTCAAATCGCTAAGATCCAATCAACCTATGTAGAAGGCTTATTAAAAGTGATCCAAGGGGATGGCAAAGTCCATACACGATATGTACAAACCTTGACCCAAACTGGTCGATTAAGTTCTGTCGATCCGAACCTGCAAAACATTCCGATTCGTTTAGAAGAAGGTCGAAAGATCCGTGAAGCCTTTGTGCCACGAGAAGCTGATTGGGTGATCTATTCTTCTGACTACTCTCAAATCGAATTACGAGTGTTGGCACGTATCTCAGATGATACCCATTTGAAAGAAGCCTTTATCGAAGGTCAAGATATCCACTCAAGCACAGCGATGCGAGTCTTTGGTATCGAAAAAGCAGAAGATGTGACACCAAATATGCGTCGTCAAGCCAAAGCGGTCAACTTTGGTATCGTTTATGGTATTTCCGATTATGGCTTATCCCAGAATCTAGGAATCACCAGAAAAGCCGCCCAACAATATATTGATACGTATTTTGAAAAATATCCTGGTGTGAAAACGTATATGGAGGATGTGGTTCGTGAGGCGAAGGACAAAGGGTACGTTGAAACCTTGTATCATCGCCGTCGTTACCTACCTGATATCAATTCGCGCAATTTCAATATTCGGACTTTTGCTGAAAGAACCGCCATCAATACACCGATCCAAGGCAGTGCGGCGGATATCTTAAAGATTGCCATGATCGATTTGGCGAAACGTTTGAAAGAAGAAAAATTAGCAGCAACGATGCTGCTGCAAGTACACGATGAACTAGTCTTTGAAGTACCTGAATCTGAATTGCCTCGTCTTGACGCTTTAGTGAAAGAAGTGATGGAGCAAGCCGTTGCATTGCATGTCCCTTTACTGACAGACAGCAATTGGGGCAAAACATGGTACGATGCAAAATAAATGAGGTGAACAGAGGTGCCTGAATTACCAGAAGTTGAAACGGTCCGCAAAGGACTTGAAAAACTTGTTTTAAATAAAACGATCGAATCGGTCGAGATCCTTTGGCCACGAATCATCGAAAGTCCTGAAGTGCCGATCTTTTCGGCACTGTTGAAAGGGCAACGTTTTGAAAGATTTGAACGACGTGGAAAATTTTTGATTTTTAAATTGACAGATTATGATCTGATCTCTCATCTACGAATGGAAGGCAAGTACGAGTATTTTGAGTCAGAACCGATTGTCGATAAACATACACATGTCATTTTCCATTTTACGGATGGCAGTCAGTTAAATTACCATGATGTAAGAAAATTTGGTCGTATGACTTTAGTGGATAAAGACCAAAGCGCAGCCTATAAAGGCATCATGCAATTAGGTCCTGAGCCTAAGCCTGAATTGTTTTTATTAGAAGCATTTGAGCAAGGATTGAAGCGGTCTAAAAAAGCCATCAAACCCCTTTTGTTAGATCAAAAACTTGTGACTGGTTTGGGCAATATTTATGTAGATGAGGCGCTATGGCAAGCGAAGATCCATCCTGAACAACCAGCAGATTCGCTCACCCCAGCAGAAGCCAACGTGTTGCATCAAGCGATCATCGATGTCTTGGAACGCGCCGTTGAAGCAGGGGGGACAACCATTCGGACCTATCTCAATGCATTGGGCGAAGCAGGAAAATTCCAAATGTCATTAAATGTCTATGGCCAAACGGGCAATCCTTGCGGGCGATGCGGGACACCAATCGTCAAGACCAAGGTTGCCCAACGGGGGACGCACTTTTGTCCTCAGTGCCAAAAATTGCATGTGAGGTCCAGCAAATGAGTTTTGTCTTAGGGGTCACTGGCGGGATCGCCACTGGGAAAAGTACCGCAGTCGCGCATTTTCGCTCACTGGGCTTACCAATTATTGATGCCGATATCATCGCCAGAGAAGTCGTTGAACCGAATACGGAGGGCTTGCAGGCGGTGACACAAGCCTTTGGACCGCAGATTTTGACCGATGACGGACACCTGGATCGGCAAACCCTCGGTGCCCTGATATTTAATGATCCAGAAAAACGTCGCTTGCTGAATCAGACGCTGTCGCCATTTATTCGACAAGAGATTTTGTCTCAGATCGAAGAAAAAAGGCAGCAAGTGCCCTTGTTGATCGTTGACATTCCTTTGTTATATGAAGCCGACTACGACCAATACATGGATCAAACCGCAGTCGTCTATGTGCCAGAAGCGCTTCAAAAAGAGCGGTTGATGGCACGTAATCAACTGAGTGAGCAAGACGCGCAACAACGAATCGACAGTCAGCTTTCCATTGAGAAAAAGAAACAACGGGCCGATATTGTCTTTGATAATCAAGGAACGATCGCTCAACTCAATCAGCAGATCGATGAATGGTTAGCATCCTTAAACAAATAGATAAGACAGCAGGTTCCCTTCAGCAAAAGGGAACCTGCTATTTGTCTTTCAATAGCAAACCTAGCCCTATCATTTTCTAAAAAACAACTGGCGCTGAGTCACGTCGGAAACTGTTTGGTTTGGAAAGTAAGACGATCGTGTATGAATGGTTAAACATCATAGTACCAGCCCAGATTTATTTTGGAGTCACGATCACGCGATTGCTGGAAAAGGGATGAAGAACGATCGGTTGATCATAAAAAGAGGTGAGAACCTCCTCAGTAAAAATCGTCTCTCGTTGACCAGCGGCGTGGACTTCGCCGTTTTTTAACATCAGCAAATGAGTGAAAATCGGTAGTAGCTCTTCTGTATGATGGGTAACGTAAAGAAGAGTCGGCGTATTCGGCAGCTGTGAGAAAGCCTCCAGACGGGTTAGCAGTTCTTCTCGCGCAAATAAATCAAGGCCCGTACAAGGTTCGTCCAAAATGAGGATCTCTGGTTGTGCCATCATGGCCCGTGCGATCATGACAAATTGTTTTTCCCCTTGCGAAAGGACGTGATAGGATCGATGGATCAGATGCGACAAACCTAAGTCAGTCAAAAGCGTTTTTGCTTGGATCAGCTGCTCTTCTTCGTAGGACTCATAAAGGCCAATACTGGAATAAAGCCCCGAAAGAACGATCTCTTCGGCAAGATCGCGACCATAAAACTTGCTTTGCAGCGCTGAACTGACCCAACCAATGCGCCGTTGAAGATCGGGCACAGACGTTTTTCCGTAACGCTCACCCAAGACCGTTCGTTGACCAGAAGAAGGCCATAAACTTCCCGTGATCATTTGGAGTAATAAACTTTTGCCAGCACCATTCAGACCCAAAATCGCCCAATGCTCATCTTTTTTCACTTGCCAATTGATTGCTTTTAATAAATAGTTCTTGTCACGAACGAATGAAACCTGTTGGAAATCGAGGATTGTCATCTATTGTCGAACCTTAAACAGGTTCTTCACCTCCAGTTGTAAGAATATTCAGAAAATAATCGCTCATATTATAGCATAAAGAAAAACATTTTGCTGACTGTTTGGTATCGCATTCATATCTTTTGTCAGAAATCAGAATGCTTGTTATGATGAAAGTATACAGGAGGGATGATAACTATGGGTACTTTTAAAGATGAAAAAGATGTGATCGTTGGCAAAGCCAAAGAAAAAATCGGTGAGTGGACCAATAATGAAGAACTTGCCCACTCTGGAAAAGAACAAGCACAAGAAGGTCAAATCAAGAAAGAGCACGATCAAAAACGAGTCAATGAACTAGATGATCAAAATGATGAGCGTGATGCCCGCAATGATCGAACCACCCCTGAAAATGTCAGCAGCGAAGAACTATTGCGAGCTGAAAATCCCGATGCAAATAAAATTTCTTCGAATGATCGACGGGATGCAGACCAGCTGAAGCATTACACAGGAATTGAAGATAAATTATAAACAAACATGGATGCCTTCGTCTTCTAGACGAGGCATTTTTTGTTAATGAGACCAAAGAGAGGTTGAAAGACAACCACCTACACAGTTGACAATTTCTCAACCTCTCATTATAATCCATTAAGATCGCATGGAAAGAAGCAAAGAAATTGGGAGGTGGTCATCAAATGCTTATTTATGCATTGTGTACGACTGTCAAGAAAGTAGAACAGCCGCAATAGGAAACGGAAAATTAGAAAGAAGGCTTTTTTATGATCGAACCTTACCAATTTCATTCAATTAAACATCAAGTATACCAATTAGTACGAACGTATCAATCGGTCAATGATCCTCGAACGATCAAAACGGTTGAAACGATGACAAAAGACGCCATAGAACAATTTTTTCCTGAAGAAGAAACAGCACCACGAGAAATTTTAGCTGCTTTCTTTCAACCAGGGATGACGATCAGTCGCAGCAATGAGCTATTAACAGAGCTCAAAGAGTACGTCCGACCCTTTCAGGTACCGACAACAAAACAAATTGAAAAAATGTTTCGGAAAGTAAAAAAACTGAAAATACCTGATTTTGCTTCCGTTGATTTAAAAGAGACCACCTATCTTTCTTGGGATGATATCGGTAGTCAAAGTAAGTTTATGATCATTGCCACTGAAGAAGGGTTTACAGGACTTCACGGTCATGTCTCAACCGAGGTCAAGAAAGGAATCTGTCCCTTGTGTCAGCATGAAGGGAATGTCTCGATGTTTCTTTCTTTGACAAAAAGCAATGGCGATGGAACGTATACCAAACGGGGGAACTATATTTGCCGGGATAGCCAACGGTGCAATCAGCAGATGGAACAGCCAGCAAATTTGCATGACTTTGTTTCTTTGCTGCAAATGAAAGATAAATAACGAAATGAAACGGCAGAAAAATTTCTGCCGTTTTTTCAAATTCAAAAAAACAGTAGTTATAACATTATTTAAATTTTGTAATAAATGAACAGAATAAACCACTTTGGCTATTGTACCAACGGATTTCATGTTATAATTAATCATAGAAACCGATGACTTTACGTAAATACGTAAGCGCATAAGAGAGAAAATGAGGTGGAACTATGCAATGTCCAAAATGTCATCATAACAATTCTAGGGTAGTTGATAGTCGACAAGCCGATGATGGACGTGTGATTCGCCGCCGTCGTGAATGCGAAAATTGCGGCTATCGCTTTACAACATTTGAACGTATCGAAGAGGCACCCCTACTTGTCATTAAGAAAAATGGTGCCCGTGAAGAATTCAATCGCGAAAAAATCCTACGGGGCTTGATTCGTTCTGCTGAAAAACGTCCAGTGACAATGGATCAGATGGAAACGATCGTCGATCATGTGGAAAGTCGTGTTCGTGCTCTTGGTGAAAATGAAATTTCTACAACACAGATTGGTGAGTATGTGATGGAAGATTTAGTTGATTTAGACGAGATCGCTTATATCCGTTTTGCCAGTGTCTATCGCCAGTTTAAAGACATGTCAGTTTTCTTAAAAGAACTACAAGACATCGTCGAAAAAGCGAAAGAACCACAAGAATAGAGGGGGACAACAAGTGGGCAATAGTTTACCGAATCAATCGTACAAAGTGTTCAAAAGCCGTCCACTTACAACGGAAGGGAAAGACGCCCTCATTTATTTGTATCAACCAATTATTGAAAGTGATGCTTTAGCGTTGTATTTGACACTCGCAAGCGATGTCCAAGCCCAAAGCTTTTCTGGCGAGGAGTCGATGACGACCGTGCATCTAGATATCTTGAATGCCATGAATGCGGGAATGCCTCGCTTCATAAAAGCCAAGCAAAACTTAGAGGGCATCGGCTTGCTAAAGTCTTATGAGAAAGCAGATGCTCAAAACGGGAGCTCATATCTGTATTGGTTGCAAGAACCGGTCCATCCAGCAGCGTTTTTTCAAGATGAATTGTATGCTTATCTGTTGTTGGAAAGAGTCGGAGAGCGTAAATTTGATCAGCTGGTCAAGCTGTATCAACCAAAGCAGTGTTCCTTGACCGATTATCAGGAAGTGACCCAATCCTTCTCAGCCGCCTATGGGTTAAATACCGCACGTTTTGCTTCACATGAAGAAACGTTACAGGCAGTCAGTGATTCTTTTCAGGAAACCAATGCGAACTTGGTGCTTGACGAAAACCAGTTGGATTGGGACTTTCTTTTATATGAAGCGCAGCGTCGGTATATCCGTGCTGCTAATTTCACGCCAAGTTTTCGACAAAAGTTAGTTCTATACCATTCTTTATATGGCTATGATGTGTTGGAATTGTTGGATTTGATGGCGGACAATGTTTCTTTGACAACAGGCGAGGTTGACCAGAAGAAGCTGGAACAAACCATCATGAAGAAATCACGACAAACATTCACGAAAACATCAAAAAGAGAAGATCCCCAAGCGGAAAGTCAGTTGCGCCGCTTCAATACCTTAAAACAGAATGGTTTTTCAGAAAATGATGTGTTATTGATTCAAGAAAGTGAGAACAATGCACCGATCGCTTTTCTTAAGGCGATCAAAGCGGAAAAAAACAGTTTCATGACGGATTCAGAACAATGGCTGATCAAGAGCCTTGTCGAACGGTCACCATTGCCAAATAGTGTGATCAATGTTCTGGTTCATTATGTCTTGGTGGTCCAAAACAATGCCGCTTTGTCAGGGAATTATGTGAACAATATCGCCGCTCAGTGGTCAGAATTAAAAATTGGTACGGCAGAAGATGCCATCAAACATGTTCGGAGCCTTGTTCGAAGTGCCAAGGAAAAACGCAGCCGACCACAAACCAGCGGCAAAAAAATCATTCGCGAAGAAAAGTTGCCTTCTTGGGCTGAAAAACCAGTGGAAGAGACAGCATTAACGCCAGAGCGACAAGCAGAATTAGATAAAAAACTGCAAAACTACTTGCATAAGAAAGCTGGTGACAAGTAATGGAAGATGTAGGGAAAAACTTAGGAAAACTATTGGATAAACGCAATTACCGTGATCAGTTTTCAGCAATGATGGCAGAGGTTTTACAAGATCCTGATGTCAAAGCGTTTATTGCCGAAAATGAAGAGGTATTGACCGAAGCAGATATTCAAAAAAGCTATGCGAAACTGTATGAGTTCGTCCAAGAAAAGCGGAAATTCCGCATCAATGATCCATCCATGATCGCACCGGGCTATGAGCCGCGCTTAGCGTTAAATTTTCATTTTATTGACGTCACCTATGTACCAACGAAAGAACTACTGGCATATCAGAAACAAGAAGAAATTCGCAGCCGCATCAAAGCGATGGATATGCCTAAAGATATACAAGAAGCAAGTTTTGCAGATTATCAGCAAACGCCTGGCCGAATGGAGGCCATCGCAGCTGCCGTTGATTTTATTAGTGAGTTGACAGCCAATCCGCAGGAGTTTCATAAAGGACTTTACTTTGTGGGAAGTTTTGGGATCGGAAAAACCTATCTGCTTGGCGCGATCGCCAGAGATTTAGCGGAGGCAGGCTACACGACGACATTGGTTCACTTCCCGACATTTGCAGTAGAGATGAAACAAGCAATCGGCAAAGACCAGGTGGGGGATAAGCTGAATGCAGTGAAAAAAGCCCCAATCTTAATGATGGACGATATCGGTGCGGATGCGATGAGCAGTTGGATACGTGATGAAGTCTTCGGTGTGATTCTACAATACCGAATGCAAGAGCAACTCCCGACGTTTTTTACCTCGAATTTTACTATGCATGAGTTGGAGCAGCATCTTTCAGTAACGCAACGCGGCGAATCCGAACCATTGAAAGCCAAACGTATTATGGAACGTATTCGTTACTTGACACAAGAGATCCAAATGACGGGCAAAAATCGACGAAATGATGCCTAAAAAATGACCATTACTGGAGGAAGAAGATGATGAAAAAACAAGTGATTCTAGGCTTGTCCTTAGCAGCAGTGCTGCTGTTAACGGCTTGTGGCAGTCCCGAAAACAACAATGCATCAAGTGGCGATAACACGCCTTCTGAATCAAGTGAGAATGCTAGTTCCGTTGCCAATAGTTCTTCAGAGAGCGAAACAGCGACGGTTTTTACTGGTATTATTCAAGAAGATGCCCGAGCAGGTTCAGATGATACCTTTCAATTATTTTTGAAAGACGTAGCGGCAGTTGAAGATGAGGATCAAGTCGTCCAAAGTTTTCAAAATGATGGGGTCATTCTCCATGTCCCTATCGAGGCCTATTCAGGAGAGATCGAGGAGTTAGTTGAAGGAGACAAAGTCCAAGTGTCGCTGCAAGGCGTCCCGATCATGACGATGTCGATCCCACCGCAAATTCCCGGTAACTCGATTCAAAAGGTTGAATTAGTGAACGATTAATGCAATGTGCGCCTTGGCAATGGCACCACAGTCAAGACGCACATTTTTTTCTATTTATGGAAAGCGTGTTATACTACGAAAGAAGGAGTGACAATATGAACGAACATGCATTATCGGATCGTTTGGCTTGCGTGGGCGAACAAATTCCCGACCAAGCACGTATCGCCGACATCGGCTCCGACCATGCTTATTTACCTGTGGCATTGATGCTGCAGAACAAAATCACTTATGCTGTAGCTGGAGAAGTCGTTCAAGGACCTTATGATTCTGCCAGTAAACAAGTACGTAAAAACGGGCTAACAGAGAAGATCGTGGTGCGCTTAGCAGACGGATTGGACGCTGTTCAGCCGGAAGATAAGATCGACACGGTTGTTGTTGCTGGAATGGGGGGGACTTTGATTCGCTCGATTTTAGAAGAAGGCAGCAGAAAAAATCGCTTAGCGGGGGTCAAACGTTTGGTCTTACAACCGAATGTTGGCGAAAGGACCTTGCGGGAATGGCTCGTTGATCACAATTTTACGATCATTCATGAAGTGCTGTTAGAAGAAAATGACAAAAATTATGAAATCATCGTTGCGGAAACTGGAAAAGCGACGTACACGACCCAGCAATTATTTTTTGGTCCCTTTTTATTAGAAGAAAAAAATCCAGTTTTTTATAAAAAATGGCAGCATGAATTGAAGCAGTGTCAACGAGTGGTCAAAGAGTTAGAGAAAGCCAAAGAACCACCTGCTGAGAAAATGAATGAATTGAAAGAACAAATCGAATGGATCAAGGAGGTACTGGCATGATTTCTGGTCAAGAATTTATCAAACGCTTTGAAGCATACTGCCCGTTATGGTTGGCAGAAGAAGGCGATCCTGTTGGTCTGCATGTCGGTACATTAAACAAACCCCTCGAGCGAGTCATGATGACCCTTGATGTCCGTCCAGAAGTGGTAACCGAAGCCATCGAGAAAAAGATCGACTTGATCATCGCGAAACATCCACCGATCTTTCGCCCTTTGAACCGCTTGCTGACCGATGATCCGCAACAAAAGATGTTGATGGATCTCGTCAAGCATGATATCGCCGTTTACGCCGCCCACACCAATATGGATATTATTGAAGACGGGTTGAACGATTGGTTTTGTGAACTGCTAGAAGTTGAACCAGATACGTACTTAAAGCAAACCCATCAAGTAAAAATGAAGAAGTTAGCTGTATTTACGCCTGTTGAATCGGCACCAGCATTGCGAAAGGCATTAGGAAAAGCTGGTGCTGGTCAGCAAGGCAATAACCAAAACACCAGCTATTCATTGATTGGCACCGGTCGCTTTACACCACAGCAAGCGGCGCATCCTGCCATCGGTGAGATCGGAAAAGAAGAACAGGTGCAAGAAGCGAAAATCGAAGTCATTTTTCCAGAAACGATCGAGAAAAAGGTCCTTTCGGCAATGATCGCTGCTCATCCTTACGAAGAGCCAGCTTATGATCTGTATGCCTTAGACAATTTGCCGAAGACCTATGGAATCGGACGGGTTGGCAACCTCGCTGAGCCTCTTTCCATTGATCAGTTTGTCGCACGTGTCAAAGAGCGGTTTGGTTTGACTGCTTTACGGGTTGTCAGTTTTCCTAATGCACCTGAAAAAATTCAGCGAATCGCCATTTGTGGCGGCAGTGGTCAATCGTTTTATTCGGATGCCTTACGCCATCAAGCGGATGTGTACATCACTGGCGATATCAGTTACCACTTCGCCCATGACATGCAAGCCAATGGGTTGATCGGGATCGATCCAGGGCACAATATCGAAAAGGAATGTATTCCTCGGTTTATTGAGAAATTCAATCAGTGGAAAGCAGAAGAGAATTGGGCTGTGACCTTTGTTCCTTCCACCACTTCAACAAATCCATTTGACTATAGATAGGAGAATCTTTTATGTACGAAAATTTATTGCCTCGCTTTTTAAAATATGTCAAAACAGAAACTCGCTCAGATGCGACAAGCACCACAACACCTTCCACCCAAACACAAGTCGCGTTTGCTAAAGAACTGCAAAAAGAACTTGAAGAATTAGGATTAAGCGATGTTCATTACAATGAATCCAATGGTTTCGTGATCGCAACATTACCAAGTAACGTCGATCATGACGTGCGCTCCATCGGTTTTATCGCCCATATGGATACCGCCGATTTTAATGCAGAAAATGTTGATCCGCAGATCATCGAAAATTACGATGGCGAATCGACCATTAAATTAGATAAAGAAGGAAAATACACATTAAACACAAAAGATTTTCCGAATTTAAAAAATTATGCTGGCGAAACCTTGATCACTACTGATGGTACCACTTTATTAGGTTCTGATGATAAGTCAGGTATTGCAGAAATCATGACAGCCATGGAAATTTTACTGAAAAACCCAACGATCAAGCATGGGGAAATCAAAGTCGCATTTGGACCTGATGAAGAAATTGGTGTTGGTGCCGATAAATTCGATGTGGAAGATTTCAATGTTGATTTTGCCTATACAATGGATGGCGGTCCAGTAGGAGAATTGCAATACGAAACCTTCAATGCGGCGCAAGCTGAAATTACGATCCAAGGAAAAAATGTCCACCCTGGAACTGCTAAAGACACCATGATCAACGCCTTGCAACTAGCAGTCGATTTTCAAAATGCGCTACCTGCTGATGAAGTTCCTGAGAAAACCGAAGGGACAGAAGGGTTCTTCCATTTGATGAGCCTTAGTGGTTCAGTAGAAGAAGCGAAAATGGCATACATTATTCGAGATCATGACCGGAGTCGTTTCGAAGAAAGAAAAGCACAATTATTAGCGGTTCAAGAAAGCTTGAATGCCCGCTTTGATGAACCACGAGTGCACGTTCATCTATATGATCAATACTACAACATGAAAGAAATCATCGAAAAAGATATGAGCATCATTGATTTAGCGAAAGATGCGATGAAAGCAGTTGGAATCACACCGATGACAGAACCTGTCCGTGGTGGGACCGATGGCTCGAAAATCTCCTATCTAGGGATTCCAACGCCGAATATCTTTGCTGGTGGAGAAAATATGCATGGACGTTATGAGTTCGTCTCACTACAATCAATGATGAAAGCGACCGATGTGATCGTGAAAATCGCCGAACTGAATGCGCAAGCATAGCAGCAGCTTCTTCATTGAAAGAAAAGAATAACTTTAGGGCTGGGAACTCTTCACGCAGGTCTTGCGTAAGGCCCGGCCTTTTATTAGGATGTGAATAGGATGAAAATTCTGGTATTATACAACGATACAGCGGGGAAAAGTGAAGCAAAAGAAACAGCAGAAAAATTCCAAGCTTATGTGAACGAACAAGGCGATGAGCATCAAGTGTTTTTACAAGCCTCAAATCCCGATGTTGACCCTGAGGATGTTAAAGAGGCAGCCAAGAAACACGCAGTCGATACGATTGTGATCATCGGCGGAGATGGCACGATCCATCATGGGCTGCAAACCTTCAAAGAAAAGCTGGATGAGCTGAAGATCGGGATCATTCCTGGAGGAACGGTAAATAACTTCGCTCGAATGTTGGGTATACCAGTCAAGCCAGAAGAAGCGTTTGAGAATATTTTAACAGGGGTTGAACGTCCGATCGATTATGGGATGGTCAATGATCAAGTAATGATCTCGACGATGACCATTGGTCTTTTGGCAGATACTGCAGCAGCAACTTCCCAAGAAGAAAAACAACAGTACGGTCCGTTGGCGTTTATGAAACGGTTCATTCATCTGTTGATCAAAAAGAAACAATACAAATTGGAAGTCATCGCTGACGAACGGAAATGGCAGGGGAAAAGTCAATTACTGACGATCGTCATGTCGAATTCAGCAGGTGGGTTTAAGAACTTTGATGAAGAAGCAAAACCTGACGATGGCTTGTTCCATGTTATTCTTTTGCCAAAATTGAACATTTTACGGTTTATTTTGTATTTGCCAAGAATCATTCGTGGTAGAATTGCCAAAGTACCAAGTGTTGAATACTTCACTGCCGCAAAGGTCTCGATCAAGGCGAAAGAAAAAACGGTTCATACTCGGACCGACGGCGATCCAACGGATGATCTGCCAATCGAGATGAAAGTCATCAAGCATGGGTTGACGATGTTGGTACCTGAGGAAGCACAAGAATCAAAATAATGGTCCCTACGATCAATCATATGGAGGAAATGGATGGATGCACTGATTTACAATCCATTGTGGTTTTATTTAATTGCAGTCAATCTTTATCTTTTCTGTCTGATGGGTTATGATAAATATCAGGCAGTAAAACAAGGTTGGCGGGTTCCCGAAGCAAATCTCCTTTTTATGGGGGCGATTGGCGGCGGATTAGGCGGTTTGATCGCGCAACGCGTGTTTCGCCATAAAACAAGAAAGAAGAAGTTTTATTTCTTTTTTGCTTTCGGCACCGTTTTTGCTATCCTGCTGATGGTCTTTTTTGCATAAATTCGGTTTAACAAGCAAGGAGTTAATATGAAAACTAAAGTGAAGTTCGCCCTTAATTTACTTTTACTGGTAGGCATTCTGGGTGTGATGTATTTTTTTGTCCGTAACTCGATGATGGAAATTTTAGCGGGGCTAAGAGAGACCAGCTTTCTCGTCGTCTTACTGGTTATGGGGCTTGGCACATTGTACCTAGTGATTGAAGGACGAACAGTCAAAGAGATCGCCGTGACTTTTCAACCGGAATTCACCACCAAGGCGGGGTTTCTGACCGTCTGTTACAGTGGGTTTTATCGGATCGTGACGTTTGGCGCGGGCACCTTGATCTCAGAGGTGAATTTTTATCGTAAAAATGGCTTGCAGTTGTCACAAGGGGTTGGGGTCACCACCTTACACATGGTGATGTATAAGTTTGCCATATTGACTTATGCGATCGCTGGGTTGATCATTCAATTCTCGTTATTCTATGACAATGCGCCGAATATGATTTGGGTGATATTGGCGGGGATCGTACTCGTCTTTTTGATCATAGCCGCTTTATTGGCACTTTCTGTCAGTATCAACATTCAAGTCTTTTTTGTGATCGTCAGCAATAAGCTATTCAAAAGTGCAGCGTTAAGAGGGATCGTTGACAAATGTAACACCCAGATCTATTCTTTGCGAGAAACGGTCAATGTAATCATTACCGACCGGACCGCTTTCTTACGCATCTATCTTTGGAATCTTTTGAAGATGCTGCCTTGGTACGTGATCCCTTATGTGATTCTTGTCGTGCAGCACCCAGAGATCGATTTCTTGTTGACGTTATCCTTCATCAGCTTTGCCGTCGTCTTGTCCGGGGTGATTCCAACACCGGCAGGGATCGGTTCCTTTGAATTTATTTATATGCTGCTTTTTGGTCCATTAGTCGGCACAGTCGATGCAGCATCTTCTATGCTGCTGTATCGCTTAGCGACATTCATTTGGCCCTTCATTATTGGCTTTGCATATGTAATGAAAGAAAAGCGCAAAGACATTAGCCAAGAGCTGACAGAGCTTAGAAAAGAAAAAGTGGAAAGTTAAAAAAACGCTTATCTTCGAGTAGAGGATAAGCGTTTTTTTTAGTCTTTCAAATCAATGATCCGATCAACAAAGGATTCATAGAATTCAGCTTCATGGGAAACGATCAGAACGGTTCCGGGAAAAGCTGCCAGGGTTTCTTCCAAATTGTTTTTCGTGTCTTGATCGATATGGTTGGTCGGTTCATCAAGAATCAAAAAGTTGCTTTTGATCAACATCATTTCAGCTAACTTCACTTTTGTCTGCTCGCCACCACTTAATAATTTCAATTCCTCTTGAGCAAGCTGGCTAGGTAATCCCGCACGAGAAAGTTGTCGTCGCAATTCTTTGTTGGTTGCCTTTGGGAAAAGATCCTCGAGGTATTGCAGAGGCGTCTGTAATGGATACTCCCAGTCAAGATCTTGAGAAAAGTAATTAAACTTTGTATGCTGTGGGTAAGAAACGGTTCCTTCAATTGCAGGGATCACACCAAGTATTGTTTTGATCAACGTCGATTTACCGATCCCATTAAATCCCCGAATCGCAATTTTTTCGCCATAGCGGATCGTTAGGTTAATTGGCGATAGTAAAGGCTTTTGGTCATAACCAATCACTAGATTGGTCGTCTCTAATGCCAAGGTCGTAACGATCGGTGCCAAATCAAATCCTAGATGCGGTTTAGGGACATCTTGGGGTGGGGTCAAACGTTCGATTTTTGCCAATTGTTTTTCACGACTCTTTGCCATTGTTGAACGAGAACCAGCTTTGTATTTACGGATATAGCTTTCGGTTTTCTTGATATGCTCTTGTTGTGCTTCGTATTGCTTCATATAACTTTCATTTTGCAGCGTTTTTAGCTTTAATGCTTTGTCTAAATTCCCCGTATACTTAGAAAGCTTGCCAAATTCGATATCAATGATATGGGTCGTGATTTCATTCAAAAATTGACGATCATGAGAAACGACTAAGTAGGTACCAGTAAAGTCCTGTAAAAACTCAACCAGCCACTTGATATGCTCATCATCTAAGTGGTTGGTCGGTTCATCTAAAATCAGCATGTCGGGTTTTTCTAGCAGCATTTTTGCTAAGATCAATTTTGAGCGTTGACCACCACTTAAGGAAGCAAGGGGGGTATCCATGCCGAGAACCGAAATACCTAATCCTTCTGCTAAATCATCGATCAATGTATCCATTTGGTAGAAATTCCCTTGATCCAATTGATTTTGCAATTCGCCGGCTTTTTCTAAAAGCTTATCGTCAAGACTTTCGCCATAAGCAGTATAAAGATCTGCGATCTGTTGTTCTTTTTCGAAGTCTTCTGCAAAGGCAGAGCGCAAAAAATCACGGATCGATTGCGTTTCATCAACATTGACATATTGATCCAAATAGCCCATTTTCAAATTTTTCGGAAATTGAACAAAGCCATCGTCTGGGAGAATTTCTCCTGTAATGATTTTGATTAAAGTACTTTTGCCGGCGCCGTTCCGTCCAATCAACCCGACTTTTTCCCCACGGTTGATTTGAACGGAAACATCTTCGTAAAGCAATTTGTCGCCAAATTGTTGGCTAATATTCGTTAATGTTAACATCGTTTCCTCCATATAAAAAAGCTGTAAACAGTAGACGTTACAGCTAAGTAGATAATCTTACTGAATAACTATCGCCAAAGAGCGATCAAAAGGATCAGGAAAATCGATTGTTCCTGACCAATCAGGACCTAGCATACCATTGCGGCTTCCTATCTGTCAATTTTCATGAAAGAATACTGAAAAAAATCTTGATCTTCGAGGGAAATCTTTTGACCATTACTGACCAATATTGTATAATAGAAGAGTAGAAAAAAGGATGCTGCTTGCAGTGTACTAATTTTTCTGACTACCATTTTGGGAGGGAAAAGTATGAACCCAGAAAAAATGACGACTACATTACAGAGTGCCATCGCGGAAGCACAGCAGATTGCCATGACGCGTCACCACCAAGAAATCGATATTCCGCATTTATGGAAGATTTTATTGCAAGCCAATCAATTCGGCCGCAATTTTTATACGGATACAGGCCTTGATGTCGATGCATTTGAAAAGGAAGTCGACCAGCTACTAGATGAACTGCCTTCGGTTGAAGGAGGAAATGTTCGTTATGGTCAATCCATGAGTCAAAATCTGTTTCATCTTTTGTCTGAGGCAGATCAATTAAAAAATGAATTTCAAGACGAGTATCTTTCCACAGAAATCGTCCTTTATGCGTTGATGAAATTGAAAAATCATCCATTGACGGTGTATTTAAAGAAACAAGGAATCACCGCGAAAGAAATCAAGCAAACGATCGAAACATTAAGAGGAGGGGATCGTGTGACCTCACAAAATCAAGAAGAACAATACAAAGCATTAGAAAAATACGGCGTTGACTTGGTCCAACAAGTCCGCAGCGGAAAAATGGACCCCATTATCGGACGAGACGAAGAAATTCGCGACGTGATTCGCATCCTTTCTCGGAAAACAAAAAACAATCCCGTTTTGATTGGTGAACCGGGGGTTGGTAAAACAGCCATTGTTGAAGGATTGGCTCAACGGATCGTGCGAAAAGACGTCCCAGAAAACCTAAAAGACAAAACGATCTTTTCTCTGGATATGGGTGCCTTGATCGCAGGTGCCAAGTTCCGTGGTGAATTTGAAGAGCGTTTGAAAGCCGTCTTACAAGAAGTGAAAAAAGCCGATGGACGGATCATTCTCTTTATTGATGAGATCCACAATATTGTAGGTGCTGGTAAGACGGAAGGTAGCATGGATGCTGGAAACTTACTTAAACCAATGCTGGCACGGGGAGAATTGCATACGATTGGCGCAACCACACTTGATGAATACCGTCAATACATGGAAAAGGACAAAGCCTTGGAACGTCGTTTCCAAAAAGTGCTGGTACAGGAACCAACCGTTCAAGATACGATTTCGATTTTACGTGGCTTGAAAGAACGGTTTGAGATCCATCATGGCGTCAATATCCATGACAATGCGCTTGTTGCTGCTGCGACCTTATCTGATCGGTATATCACGGACCGCTTTTTACCAGACAAAGCCATCGATTTGATCGACGAAGCAAGTGCCACGATTCGGGTGGAAATGAATTCGATGCCTACCGAGCTCGATCAGGTCACTCGACGTTTGATGCAACTGGAGATCGAAGAAGCCGCACTGAAAAAAGAATCTGATGATGCATCGAAAAAACGTTTAGGCATTTTACAAGAAGAATTGGCGGAATTGCGTGAAGAAGTCAATACCATGAAAATGCAGTGGGAAACGGAAAAAGAAGAAGTCAATGCAGTTTCCAATAAACGGGCAGAGATCGATAAAGCCAAGCATGAGTTGGAAGATGCTGAAAATAACTATGATTTGGAACGGGCAGCTGTTCTTCGTCATGGGACGATTCCCCAACTGGAAAAAGAACTCGCTGAATTGGAAGAAAAAAACCAAGACGAAGGCATTCGAATGGTTCAAGAGTCAGTGACAGAAAATGAGATCGCCTTAGTCGTGGGCCGCTTGACAGGAATCCCTGTTGCGAAATTAGTGGAGGGCGAACGAGAAAAACTGTTGAAATTAAATGAGACCTTGCATCAACGAGTGATTGGACAAGACGAGGCAGTCGATGCCGTCAGTGATGCAGTCATTCGTTCCCGAGCTGGTCTGCAAGATCCAAATCGACCATTAGGTTCCTTCTTGTTCTTAGGACCGACCGGCGTCGGTAAGACCGAATTAGCGAAAGCGTTAGCGGTCAACCTCTTTGACTCTGAAGAGCATATGGTTCGGATCGATATGAGCGAATACATGGAAAAACATTCGGTGTCTCGTTTGGTCGGTGCCCCTCCAGGCTATGTTGGATTTGAAGAAGGCGGACAATTGACCGAAGCCGTTCGACGCAATCCATACACGATCGTCTTATTGGATGAGATCGAAAAAGCCCATCCAGATGTCTTCAATATCTTATTGCAAGTGCTTGATGATGGCCGTTTGACAGACTCAAAAGGACGCGTCGTTGATTTCAAAAATACCGTCTTGATCATGACCAGCAACATCGGCTCTCAAGTCTTGCTAGATGGCGTGACTGCAGAAGGGACGATCCCAGAAACTGTCGCAGAAACTGTCCGTAATCTCTTGAGAGGCCATTTCAAACCAGAATTCTTAAATCGGATCGACGATACGATTTTATTCACACCGCTTAGTCTAAGCGATGTGACAGGCATCGTCGACAAGATCATCGCACAGCTTTCACAACGACTGGAAGTCCAAGATATACTGTTGACGATCACTGAAGAAGCCAAACGCTGGATCGCTGAAAATGCTTATGAGCCAGCGTATGGTGCGCGACCTCTCCGTCGGTTTATCACAAGAGAAGTCGAAACCCCATTGGCAAAAGAAATCGTTGCTGGCAGAGTCTTACCAAAGACCCAAGTCACGATCGAATTATTGAACGATCAGCTGGTTTTTGAAAATACGCCAATGACCGAATAATAAAGGCTCTTTGTCAATAAGGACTGATGAGTTGTGCAAAATCAAATCTGGGTCAGAATGAACCACATTCTGGCTCAGATTTTTTGTTATCTTACATTGATTAATTGATTGATCAAAAAGATTCTAATTCTCATGTTCTCAAATGATTTAAATCCGTAGGATACTCGTTTCATTGTCTTTATGTGGGTATTCTTCGCTTCTATTTTTCCATTGGAATAAGGATAGATCATTGCGTTGGTGATGCCTTCTTCATAGGTCAGAAGGTTTTGAAGCTTTTCCCGAAAGCTGTCATCTAACGTTTCGGGAAGTTCTGCCAATAAGGAGAAAAATAAGTCAGGGTCTTTGTCTCGAAAGGCTTCAACTAATTCATGAAAAAAGGGATACGCCTCCTTTAGGGGCGGAGAAAACTCAAGCAATCGATCAATCATCATTGCTTCAGTAAGAAATGGGTATTTTGGTGCTCGGAAATTTTTCCATGTTTTGTATTCATAATGGTTGATGTTTGCACGATTTTTTAGCAAAAAGCGCCAGTTCTTTTTCAGTTTTTCTGCCTGGCTTTTCTGTCCGGCTTTACGAAGTTCATTCATTTCACGGATACGCAACTCATTGAACGCTTGATTCATGTGTTTGACAATATGAAACCGATCAATCACGACTTTCGCATTTGGCAGAACACGTTTGGTGAGCTGGAAGTAGGCGGCGTTCATGTCTGTCACCAAGAATTCTACTTCTTCTGGATTGGTACAACCTAAGAAATAGCTTGTTAATCGAGGTAATTTACGCGTAGGCAAAACATCTATTAATTTTCCTGTTTCGCCATCTGCACAAATAAAGCTCATTTTATCTTCTATAGAAGCATGCGAACGAAATTCATCAACCATCAATACTCTGGGGAGAATCTTCTTAGATTGCTTTGGTAAATAGCTTTTAAACTCTTTCAATGTACGAATAACGGTGGTCAAAGATACCTGACAGCTTTTCGCAATAAAAGATAAAGATACTTTTTCAGTCAGTAAAGAAGCAATTTTATATCTAACATGATTTGCGATTGAATGTCTGGGTTGGACAAAATAACTTTGAGCCGTCCAATGGGTTCGGCAGTTTTTACAGGTATAGCGCTGCTTTTTTAGGCGCATAACCAAAGGCATATGATTGTATTGTTCAAAACGGACAATCGTTTCCTTCTTCCCATTTTTCACTATAATTGCTTTCCCGTTTCCATCTACCACAGTAGAACCACAACTTCTACAAGCACGAGGAGTAGGCGAGAGAACAGCATCGACGACCAACGTCTTTTTCTTCTGAAGGGTCTCGTAAGAGACCTCTGTAATCATCAAATCTTTCTCTATTATTCTCAGCATTTTTTTGATAGAATCATTCATATAGCATATCGTCCTCTCAGTTGTTTATTTTGTGGTGATTTAATCATACTAGAGAACGATATGTTTTTTAATACCTAAAATGAAAATGGGGCTGAAGAATCAATTCTGATTCATCAGTCCCATAAATTATAGAGCCATAATAAAAAGAGAACAAATGGATAAATGAAAAAGATGGTTGCCATCTCATTGGCAGCCATCTTTTTTTGTCGCTCAACATATGACAAAAAAGTTCTCCTTGCTTGTTGTTTGGAGGAAATTCGCACTTCGATTATACTGTTCTTATGGAGTAGGAGAGGAATGAAAAGATGAATACTTTTTTTGAAACGTTGAATGAGCGAAAAGGGGAATTGCTGACAGCTGTCTTTGAACATTTGTCATTGTCGATCATTGCGCTGCTCGTGGCGATCGTTATTGCTGTTCCTTTAGCTATTTGGCTGGTTAATCATAAACGGGCAGCGGAAGTCGGCCTACAAATAACGAGTGTGTTACAGACGATTCCATCACTGGCACTGTTAGGTTTATTGATTCCATTCGTGGGGATCGGAACGCCACCTGCATTGATCGCACTAGTTATTTATGCGTTATTGCCGATCTTTCAAAATACCTATATTGGCCTTTCGGAGATCGATCCATCAATCGAAGAAGCTGCTGCGGCATTTGGTATGTCTCGGATGCGCCGATTGATCAAAGTCGAATTGCCGATTGCTTTGCCTGTCATAATTTCTGGGATTCGCACGGCGCTGGTCTTGATCATCGGAACAGCAACCCTAGCCGCTTTGATTGGCGCTGGCGGGTTAGGTTCCTTTATTTTGTTAGGGATCGATCGAAATGCGCCTGAGTTAACGTTGATTGGTGCGATCGGGTCTGCCTTGTTGGCGATTGTTTTCAGCACCCTGATTCGTTACCTGCAACATTTAAAACCGCGCTATACCTTGATCACGTTGGCAGCGATCATCTTGCTGATTGGTGGGGTTTCCTTTTCACAAAGCGGATTTTTCGCTCCCAAAACCATTACCATCGCAGGGAAACTAGGATCTGAACCTGATATCTTGATCAACATGTACAAAGAATTGATTGAACAAGAAGACCCTGATGCTCAAGTTGAACTAGAGCCAAATTTTGGAAAAACCTCTTTCTTATTCAGCGCATTGGACAATGGTCAAGTTGATATATATCCAGAGTTTACTGGTACCGTGTTGGAGAGCTTAGTTGAAGTACCAGAAGAGCTTGCGAGTCAAAAACTTGACTCCGACGAAACCTATACCGAAGCAGTCAATCTATTGAAGGATCAGTTTGAGATGACCTTGCTTCAGCCGATGGCGTATCAAAATACCTATGCGTTGGCTGTCAAAAAAGAATTTGCTGAGGAAAATGGACTAACCACGATCTCTGATTTGAAGAAAATCGAAAATCAAATCAAAGCTGGCTTCACTCTCGAATTCATTGATCGGACGGACGGATATGCGGGGATCCAAGAACTTTATGGGCTAGATTTTCCAAGTGTCCAAAGTATGGAACCAGCATTGCGTTACCAAGCCATCAATAATGGTGATATCAATCTACTGGATGCCTATTCCACGGACAGTGAATTGCGTCAATATGGCTTAGTTATTCTAGAAGACGATCAGGAACTATTTCCACCTTATCAAGGAGCTCCTTTGATGAAAGAAGCCTTTGCCGAGGAACATCCAGAAGTCGTCCGTGCATTGGAAAAGTTGGCAGGGAAAATCACCGAAGAACAAATGAGTGAAATGAATTATCAGGTCAATGTCGAAGGAAAAAATCCAGCAGAAGTCGCACGTACCTTCCTGATAGACGAAGGATTAATTAAGGAGGGACAAGAATGACACCAATTATTGAATTTAAAAACGTCAGTAAAAAGTTTGATCAAAAACTAGTGATCGATCAATTAGATCTGAGTATCAATAAAGGAGAAATCTTTGTTTTGGTCGGTCCTTCTGGAAGTGGGAAAACGACGACTTTGAAGATGATCAACGCGTTGTCAGAACCGACAGATGGTGATATTTACTTCAAAGAAAAACGCATCAAAGAATACAATATTCAAAAGATGCGTTGGCAAATGGGGTATGTTCTCCAACAAATCGCTCTGTTTCCGACGATGGATGTCAAACAAAATATCGAAGTGATCCCAGAGATGTTAGGGTGGTCAAAAAAAGATCGCTCAGAAGCCGTGGATCGTTTGCTGACACAGGTCAAACTTGACCCAGAGCAGTACCGTCATCGAATGCCGAAAGAATTGTCTGGTGGAGAACAGCAACGGATCGGGATCTTGCGCGCGTTAGCTGCCAATCCCGAAATCATTCTGATGGACGAACCCTTTAGTGCCCTTGATCCAATTTCTCGTAATTCCTTACAGGAGCTAGTCCTCGATCTACACCAAGAGCTTGGGACAACGATTATTTTTGTCACGCATAACATGAAAGAAGCGGTAAAGTTAGGGACGCGCATCGCTGTGATGAATCAAGGGAAGATCGTTCAATGCGATACACCAGAAGTCATTGTTTCACAACCGAAAACCGCTTTTGTGAAAAGCTTCTTTGAAGAAACCGGGGAAGATGAAGCGAAACTGGTCACAGCAGGAGATTTGATACGGATGAACTTTTTCAGCAATGACATCAATCAAGCTGACCCGAAAATTGCAGCATCTACGCCATTAAATGAGTTGTATACTTTATTTGCGAGTCATGAGACGTTGATGATCGAAGAAAATCACCAACTGATAGGGAGTCTACGTCGAAAAGATGTGTTTGCTTTCTTGAGTCGTGATCGAACGTAAACGATTCTTTTCGCAACGAGAAATATCATAAATTTTTTAAAATCGATGATTTCTCTTGCTCAAAGCAAAAATTCCACGTAAGATTGAGGAAGATATCTTTTGTCAAAATGGCAGAACAAGCTTTCGCCGATGACAAAAGATGCAGTAAAGGAGCGAAAGAGCAGCTATGGTAAAAATCCTCAAAGAAAATTGGTTACTGCTTTTCTTTATCGTCGCCGTGGTTCTCATCCGTCTGTTTGTCCTGACCCCAGTTCAAGTCAGTGGCCATTCTATGGACCCAACGTTGGCAGATAAACAGCGTTTGATTGCATCAAAAATCTCCTCCTATGACCGACAAGACATCGTGATATGTGTTGAACCAGATGATCCAAGTAAAATCGCTGTCAAGCGGTTGATTGGTTTACCCGGTGATACCATCGAGATGAAAGATGATGTCCTAACGATCAATGGAGAAGTATACGAAGAACCCTATTTAGATGAGTTTAAAGAGAAATTTGCAGACGATCAATTACAAGACGAATATTCTTATCGCGAAATGTTTCAGCAAATCGCCGCTGGTGCGGAACAGTTTACGGAAGATTTCTCAGTAACGGTGCCTGAAGGCAGCTATTTTGTGATGGGAGACAATCGTTTGATCTCTAGAGACAGTCGCAGTTTCGGGGTTGTAACGGAAGATCAAATGGAAGGGAAAGTGCTGCTGCGCTTTTGGCCATTGAATCAAATCAAACTATTTTAATCAAAAGAAAAAACATTCTTGCCAGTGCAGCGAAAACGATCGCAACTGACAAGAATGTTTTTTAGATGACCCAAGCGACAAATGCAACCATTGAAAAGAACATTGTCCAAACCGCAATAATAGCTGATGCAATAAAAATAATTTTGATTGATAAAGGTTGGACAAATTTTCGAGCATCTTTAGAGAACGCATAGGTGATCGATGAAAAAATCAAGCAGCATAAAATAAAAAACACTGTTAGAACCATAAGCCTCTCCTTTACTGACGCAACGTCAAATGAATAATGTAATTATAACAGACCATGGTTTTTTGGGGAAATAAAAATGATTAAACGAGGGAATTTTTTTGTGGATGTAATCGTTTTATAGGGAAGTTTAAGAAAGGTCAAACCTTGATAGACAGCGAATCTATAAAAATAAGATGTGTTATTTAAGTATTTTTGTAAATTTTTCTTTATGAATAAAAGAACAAAAGAAAAAAGCTTGTTGAAAAACGATGATTTCAACAAGCTTTTAAAGGTCGTTTATGATAATTTTTTAATCCGATAACTTTCAAAGTAATCAGGTTTGCCTCGACCTTGCACATACGCGATCACGCCCATTAAGGCAGCACCAATCGTGTTGGTCAGTAAATCACCCATCGTATCCATCAATGCTTCACGACCGATAAACGGAGTACCATCTAAGGTTGCATAACGTTGGAGGTTCATTCCACCAACAGAATCGCAGATAAACTCCCAAAACTCCCAGAAGATACCACACAAGCCAGCAAAAGCAAAGCCCATCAGTAAGAATAACCAGGGAGAGACGTTTGAAACTTTGACTTCTTTCAGCAGCAGACAGATCAATCCATAGCCGACAGCCGTCAAGACCATTGGACTTACCGCATGCAGAATTTTATCCCAGAAAGAAATGGTTTCGATCAAATGTAAGATCGTCCCCATAAATACAGAGATCAGCAAGAAAAACCAATAAAAGTAGACGGTGGCGTTTGGTAGCTGGATTTTCAAGAACTTTTTACTCATTTCTGGGACGAAGATCAATAAAATCCCAAGCAAGGCTTGGGCGAGGAAAATCAATCCTTGTGTTTGCGGGTAGACCCCACGGAAAAATTCCCACAAAGAAAAACAAAACACGAGAATACCGAAAATAGTGAATACCTTTTGCAGTCGCTGATAATTTTGCCCCATTTAATTGTCCTCCGAAAGATAGTCGGCTAAGCCAGCTAAAAGGGCTGCTTCAGAGGAATAAATTTCCCCGTTTAGCTTGATCAACCCCACCGTATAAAGATTAACATAGTGGAACTGATTTTCCGCAACGGTTTGTAATGCTGCCAGCTTTTGCTGATTGTCGGCACCTTGTTGGCGACTATCCGTATAAAGCCCTAAAACAGGAATGCCTTTTGCATAGGCGACACCGATCTCAGAGGCAACCCCAGCATCGATGGTCAAACCATCCAGCAATGCGATCATCAAATCACTTTCCAGCACTTTTTCGGTATCTGCCAAAGCGATCATTTTGCTATCCGCATAGGCGGATTTATCATTGATCGCGGCATTTTCTTGAGGTAAATAAATCTCCAGCTGCGGATACTGCTGACGAATCGACGCAACAAGTTCGGCGTTGTAGCGCAGGTCACTAGCAGCAAACAGGGGAGCAGCAAAATATAGTTTCATTCAAAAACACTCCTTAATCATTCATAGTTGTACATTTTGTTGATTCGTTGTTTAGAAATAATCGCTGAAATAGGCTTCCATATCAGGGATGATCGATTCCAGTAATGCCAGTGTTTCTGAATCGGTATTTAGCCGTTCCACACGCTCTAAGTAAGCTGGGCGGCGGTAATTCATCAACAGACAAGACAATGTCTGAATATCCAGCTGGACCGCTTTTCCGATGGCTTCTCTTGAAACCACGATCTCCCCGTGATTGTATTGGACACCGAAGATCCCGTTGTTCCAATCGGCAACTGGGTCGGAAACAACAAAGTGAAAGGGTGTTTGGAAGGCTTCAAATGGGAAGTTTTTCAAAAACTGTTCAACATCGACGATCCGCGCCATGTAATAAGGCTCGATGGTTTCTTTGATTTGGCTATCGTCCAAGTAGAAGGACAGGGGTTCATTTGAATAAATGTCTCCTTTGACCCAATAAACCATTGAGAAATGGGCAGAGATAAAATTCCAAAGACCATTGCGGGCTTCTTGATTCAAGTAGAACATTTCCTTTACATGGAAGACTTCTTCGGCTACCCAATAAAAAAGTACACCAGTCGGATGACCACTGGCATTGTAATAAACAGCCGCGGTGCGCTCTTCTTCATTTTCATAGCGCCAATACTCTTCCCAGTGAAAAGAGGTCCGCTGCAAGGCACCATGGTTGTCGCGGGAGAATTGGTTGTAGACAGTAAAGACATCAGCATCATCCACTTCTTTGCGCTCTACGATCCCAGGGACTTCTTTGGTTTTCGGAAGCTGGGTATCACGAATTTTAAAGGTCAGCTTGTCGGACATGATCTCCCAGCCCTTGCGACGATAGTAGGGCACATTATAAGGGTAAAGGTAGGAGATCCATTGCTGGTCTTCCCGCATCGTTTTTAAGGCAAGCTTGATCAAGTCTTTCATCAGGCCATGCCCGGCATACTCAGGGTAGGTCCCAACACCGGTCACTCCGCCCATTTTGATCAATTTGCCGTGTATATTGACTTCACAAGGATAAACGGCGATTTGCGAGATCAACTTGTCTTCATTGAACCAGCCAAAGACCTTGGAAAGCTCTAAGATCGGGCGCTTAGATTTGATCATTTCCCGTTTGCTCTCATAGCCGCTTTCTTCAATATCCGATTCAGTGATCTGAAAAACATAGCTTAACAGTTCGTTGAACTGATCAACGTCTTTTTCTTCCACCGCTCGAATATGTAGATTTTGATGAAAATTATTGTCCATTCTTTCAACTCCAATTTATTTGCTAGCTCTAGTATAGCAAAACCTGAATGAATATGTCTAAATAACGGTTAAGAAAAATACTTTATCTATTGGCGTTTCGTTGGTATAATAGAAAAGCTGACTAAAAGAAATGAGGAACGTATCCATGAACATAGAAGAAATGAAAAAACGACAGGAGAAGATTCGTAATTTCTCCATTATCGCCCATATCGACCATGGGAAATCAACACTGGCGGACCGTATTTTGGAACAAACCCATACGGTAACGTCACGGGAAATGCAAAATCAATTATTAGACTCCATGGATCTTGAACGTGAACGAGGAATCACGATCAAATTAAATGCCGTGGAACTTAACTATACCGCCAAAGACGGCGAAACCTACATCTTCCATTTGATCGACACCCCAGGGCACGTCGATTTCACCTATGAAGTTTCCCGCAGTTTGGCCGCTTGTGAAGGCGCCGTGCTCGTCGTTGATGCGGCTCAAGGGATCGAAGCACAGACATTGGCAAACGTCTACTTGGCGTTAGACAATGATTTAGAGATTCTACCAGTCATTAATAAAATAGACTTGCCAGCTGCCGATCCTGAGCGAGTACGAACAGAGATCGAAGATGTGATCGGTATCGATGCCAGTGAAGCTGTTTTAGCAAGTGCCAAAGCAGGTATTGGGATCGAAGACATTTTGGAACAAATTGTTGAGTATGTCCCAGCTCCAGCAGGTGATATTGAAGCACCGCTAAAAGCGTTGATCTTTGACTCCGTGTACGATTCCTATCGTGGGGTGGTCTTAAACGTCCGTATCATGGACGGGATGGTCAAACCTGGAGATAAAATCAAAATGATGAGCAATGGCAAGACCTTTGATGTTACGGAAGTTGGTGTCTTTTCACCAAAAGCCATTCAACGAGATGCGTTGATGGTGGGCGATGTTGGGTATATCACTGCTGCCATCAAGACCGTTAAAGATACCCAAGTCGGGGATACGGTGACATTAGCCAACAATCCAGCAGAAGAAGCCTTAGCTGGTTATCGTCAAATGAATCCGATGGTTTATTGCGGATTGTACCCAATCGATACTTCACGCTACAACGACCTTCGAGAAGCATTGGAAAAATTACAATTGAATGATGCAGCATTGCAATTTGAACCAGAAACCTCTCAAGCATTAGGATTTGGGTTCCGTTGCGGCTTCTTAGGCCTATTACATATGGATGTCGTGCAAGAACGGCTAGAACGTGAATTTAACCTTGAGTTGATTACGACTGCACCATCCGTAATTTATCATGTCAACAAGACAGATGGCTCAATGGTCGTCGTTGATAACCCAGCAGAATTTCCTGAACCAGTCACGATCGACAACGTACAAGAACCTTACGTCAAAGCACAAATCATGGTGCCTAATGATTACGTCGGTGCTGTAATGGAATTGTCCCAACGCAAACGGGGAGACTTTGTCACGATGGATTACTTGGATGATTATCGAGTGAACGTCGTTTATGAGATCCCATTATCGGAAATCGTCTTTGATTTCTTTGATAAATTGAAATCCAGCACCAAAGGCTACGCATCACTGGATTATGAAATGTCTGGTTACCGAACTAGCAAGCTAGTGAAGATGGACATCTTGCTGAATACTGAAAAAGTCGATGCGTTAAGCTTTATCGTTCACCGTGACTTTGCTTATGAACGCGGTAAAGCCATCGTTGAAAAACTGAAAAAACTGATCCCACGACAACAATTTGAAGTACCGATCCAAGCAGCCATCGGACAAAAAATCGTTGCGCGTTCCGACATCAAAGCCTTGCGTAAAAACGTATTGGCGAAATGTTACGGCGGTGACGTTTCTCGAAAACGCAAACTCCTAGAGAAACAAAAAGAAGGGAAGAAGCGGATGAAACAAATCGGCTCCGTCGAAGTACCGCAAGAAGCCTTCATGGCCGTTCTGAAAATGGATGAGGATGAACCTAAGAAGTAATAAGGGTTTGTTTGAAAATATTTGATAAAAAAATCTAATTTTCATATTTTATTCGCCCATTTGTCGCCCTAATTTATTTTAGGGCGACATTTTTTATGAAAAATAAATTCTAATTTGATGATTTTCTTAGTCTTTGGGCGAATATATCGACAGCTTCTGTTCTCATTTTTTTCGTTACATGGACGTATTTATCCATTGTAGTTGAAATTCTGGAATGGCCAAGTCTTTCTTGTACAATTTTAGGCTTTACACCATCCTCCAAAAGCATAGTGGCATGTGTGTGTCTAAGGGAGTGAAAGTTAAAATCGAACCCTAATTCTTTTTTTACTTTTCCACTATGCCATTTGATTGAATTCGGTGTGACAGGTTCACCGTTTTCTTTAGTGCAAACAAATTGACTATCAAAATAGTATTTCCCATGACGGAGTTTATTCTCAGACTGGAGCTTGCGAACTCTCTTTAATTCTTGGAGCAAAATATCATCTATTGCTATTGTTCGAAAACTAGATTGGGTTTTTGGTGTTCCTAACTGTATGCCATGTTTATCTTGAAGCATGATGCGATCCACAGTTAATGTTTGATCCTCAAATGAAATATCGGACCATTGGAGACCGCAAACCTCACCACGGCGTAAACCAGTATGAAACCCGATCATTAATGGTAGATGAAAGGGGCTAGAAGGTGGATTGCTATCCAATATAGCCTGATACTGCTCCATGGTTATTATTTTCATATCATCCCGATTTTGCTTAGGTTTATTTTCAAAAGCTGGCATTTCTACATAGATCATTGGATTGTTATTGATTGCTTGCCAAGGATAGACTGCTCTTTTGAATGCACCTTTTAAAACAGTAAAGATAATTTCAACTGAATGTTTAGATAGTGGGGTATTAAACCCATTAGGTAATTTATTTACCAATTCTTGTAATCTTGCTGGCCCAATAGAGCTGAGATAGTATTTGCCAATTTCTGGTTTTATGTATTTGTTAACCGCATTTTGATAATTTTTCTGAGTGTTGTATTTTAACTTCTTTTCAACATAGTTTTCCATCCAGTAGTCAAAGTAATCAGAAACACTCATTTCCTTAATATCAACTTTTCCTCCATCTTTATAAAGACTTAAGGCCTCTCTTAGTTTTTCTTGTGCCTCTGTTTTTGTATTCCAACCGCCTTTTTGTATACGTTGGCGTTTGCCCCCAACCTTTGCCATTTCGATTACGTAATGCCATTTACCGCCAATTTTCCGCACATGTCCATTCATGACAATCCCTCCTTAAAACCTGTTTTGTATATAAATACGCTAGAAATATACAAACGTATGTTCTTTTGTATTGAAAAAGAAAAGCCCGAAGGCTATTCATGTGTGATATAATTTGTATTAAAAAAATGAGGTGTTTCCATGAAATTGAATAAAAAAGATATTGTCTTATTTGAAGAGTTAGTCGCCGAATTTCTTTATCAACATCCTCAATTAAATGAAATACAATATGATGATGATGGTAACCCATTTGAATATAGAGGTGGTAATATTTCTTATGATTCATATGCACCATTAAAAATAAATGAGATTAATCAATTGTTTTATAAATTAAAATCTTTCCTATAATAATTATTGAAGACGTTTTTGATACCATTTAGTAAACTCATGCATTGATCCTTAGAAGTGAATCCTTGATTATAGTGTGAAACAGAATTCCTTATTAAAAATAAACTTCTTAAATGAGTTTTCTCTCTTTTTCGTAAATTGATAGGTTTTCGACTCAGATATTCAATATATACTTTAGCAGTAGCATCGTCTGGAAAATTATTATCTATCATATTGTTTTTTTCCAAAATAAGATATAGAAGATGTTCTAAAATGCCACCCAAACCTGCTGCACATACAAACCATTTTTCATTATTATACGCATAAAGACATTCATCAAATTCAATTGTGAATTGTTCGTTATTTATTTCGGTTAGCATTTCTTCAAAGTTATATCTTTTTGCTCTGATAATTGATTCGTTAAAATTTAAAAGCTCAATTGAAGGCATAATGAATGTATCTATATTTTCAAATTCTTTAAGTACCCATCTTTTAGCCCAAAAATCTATAAATTTTATATCATTTTTTAATGAAGATATTATAATTTTTTCGGGATCAATTGAAATAATAGATTTTTGATGTAAATAAGATATTTTTTCTGTACCTTTAAATTTTTTATAAAAGGAATATGGTAAATCAAAATTGGTAGCATCAACAATTTTGATTTCATTCTCTTCGGATGTCTCTGCAAAACCAATAGTTGTTCGATATCCTAGTTCGAAATCAGATAATAAAACTAAGGTGATGAGTACATTTGAGTTTTTCCATGCAAAAAAATCTTCATTTATATCTTCAATTTCAAGCTTATTTAGATAGAATTGATAAGATAACTTCGCAAGATCTAAGAGCAAATCCTTTTTTTTCTCCAGCGTTGCAACTGTTTCGTGACCAACTACATAATCAGAAAGAATTGACCCCACTTCTTTATTGATTCTTTTAATTTCATCAACAAGTTCCATAAATCCTCCTTTATAAAAAAAATAAAAATCTTCTATTCATTTTCTAGTTATTTCAAATTAAATGTTTTCTCGCCAAGCTCATCACCCGAAACACCTTGGGTAGCTTTAAGAACTACTGGGGTAGTGGTGTCATTTAGGTCATACGCGATCACGTATTTTTTTGTTCCACCGGGTTTCAACTCATCAAACTCGCCTTCACGATATTCTGCAAATTTTTCGTCTTGTGGAGTTGCGCCCACATCCAACTTTCCAACTGTATTTTCAGTTTCTTGGTACGCGTTCATGCATGCAATCCAAGCCATAGAACCGTCCAGCGGTTCTTCATCGTCATTAGTTACTTCATAAACAAAAGCTAGTTGATTGTTATCTCTGTATACAGATTCGTCAGGAGTTAGAACTTCTGACGAAATGATTTTTACAGTAGCCATATTAATTTTTAAAGTTTCTCCATCAAAATATACATCAGCTTGTTCTTCTGAATCAGGCACGCTAATCGTAGTTTCTGTTGTACTTTTTGATGATGCAGAAGATTCTTCATTGCTATTTCCACATGCTGCTAATAAAATTGTTGAAAATAAAGCTAACCCAAATATAAATACTTTTTTCATTTTCCCAACTCCTAAAAATTATTTATAGACTTCAAAACTGCTACGGTCCCATCTGGTTGGAATAGGAGAGTGTAGTTGTTTTCTGTTTTAATGCCTGTGAATCTACGAGCATAATATTTAACAGCGTCTTTAAATGTTTCTTCGCTGATTTCCAAGTAGACTGCACAATCTAACACGGTTCTGCAACCATCTTCGAAACAATTGATTATGTCGTAGGGTGTCACAACCAAAGTAGCCCCAATATCTCTGGCTCGACGTTCTTGTTTTCGTTTTTCATTTGTATCCTGTAATACAATATTCCCGTAAGAGGTGAGGTAGTGACCTAGTTCCTCTGCCAAGGTGCTATTCATTTCATAACGTTCCTGGTTGGGATTGAGATAGATCACATCGTTAATTAATAGCCCTTTTTGGGAATCGGGCATTGTTGATTCTATCTTATATGTAAGGTCAGGAAACATTGTCATAAGTTCTTCGGACAATTGCAATCGATCACCTACTTTTTATGGTCCCGATTTTTAACAAATTCAATGAAGTTTAAAATTTCATCCATTTGTTGATCAGTAACATTGTCATCTATATGTGCAGCAATGGTGTCGATTTTATTTGAAGGTTTATTAGGCAGCTTTTCATCATCAATTCCTAACAGATAGTCTACAGAAGTTCCAAAGAGGGCTGCGATTTTAGCCAAAGCATCAGAATTAGGCTCCGCTCGACCAACTTCCCAACTGCCGATTGTTTGCTGAGAAACATTCAGTTTCTTTGCTAAGTCTGATTGTGTCCATTTTCTGCTTGCTCTTAATTCTTTTAATCGACTTTTAAACATATGAACCCTCCTCCAATAAAATTATATACTACATACCGTAGTAGAGAAAGCAAATAAATACCTTTACAAAAAAATGTAGTAAAAATGTTTGACATACTACTTTTTGTAGTATATTATTACTACATAAGATAGTAATGGGGGTGAAATCATGGAAAACAAACTTGCGGAAATAAGATCAAGTCAATATATGTCACAAGGAAAACTTGCTGAATTACTGAAAGTATCGCAAAAAACAATTAGTTCATGGGAAATTGGCAGAACTAGCCCAAAGCCTTCTCAAATGCAACATATTGAGGATATTTTCAATACACCAAAAGAAGAAATTTTTTTTATGGCGTTTAACTACAAAAATGAGTTAGAAGAGGTGGCGAAATGAAAGACAAACCACAAATGATAAAAGCGAATGTCGACTCGGGATTTCTACCACGCTATGTAGAAATGATTATTCCTGCAATTAAACGCAAGTTTAGCATTTCAATTGGTATTGAAGGCGAACTGTTCATAAACCCTGGCGGTGTCGAAGAAATCATCATTCGTTTTTTAGCTACCGATGAAGTAGCACAGGACATTTATTCCTATATTGACGAAAAATGGCAGTTCGCCTCAACACCAGAACTTGTTGCTTAAGTACATTTTATGGCAGTTCAACTGCTACGAAAATAAATAATTAAATACAAAGGAGATGAAGATATGAGCGTAAATGCCATTGAACAGAACATTGCGGCTATCTATCGAAAGGAGGTAGACAAGCAAGCTCTTAATCAAAGGATGATGGCTCAGGATATAAATATTTCTCCACAATTACTGAGTCATGTTTTGAATGGACGTAGATCCATGGGGATTGAGAAGGTTGTAGATATTGCTGAATACTTACAAGATCCAAATGTTGACTTTGAGGTTGCAGCAACGCTATTCCACACACCTAAACCATTAAACAGAAAAAGAAGAGATAATCACCCTTTATCCAAAATGGTTGGGCAAGACAAGGAAGAAATGGAACGAATTGAAGTTGAGAAAAAATTTGAAGTTTGGGATTTGCTTACTATCGAACCGGATGAACTTTCAGATATTGAGATCGATCATCTGAAACTATATTGGTTTGAGCTTAGTGATGAAGTTAGATTGGAATTATCTGTTTTATCATCAATGTGCAATAGATTTGGTTGGGATATGCGAGATATGACTAGGCAGTCAGAAACAAGAGAAAGGAATGATTAAAAATGTTGGTTTACACATTACCAGAACTAGCCGCTGAGTTTAAGACTAGCAAAGATAATATATACGCTTTAGTAAATCTCGGTGCAATTCAAAGTATTCAGTTTAGTACAAATAAAGTGGTCAGCATATATGAAGCTGAAAGGTTTTTAAGGGAAAGTGCTGGAAAGCAGTTTGATCAAGTTATTAAGGAAGCCAAGAAACGAAAAAACTTGGAAAAAATTAGCAATGTATTCAATATCAAGGAGGCATAAACATGAAACGATCGATCAAAGACACAATAATCGTAACAACTTTATTACTATTTGTAGTAGCATTCTCAGCTATTCACATTGCAGCAGGTTTGGCATTAGTTTTCTTATGGGCCTTTGCAAATGTTGTCTATGATGTTGCTGCTAAAGATTATCAAGACAAAGAAAAAAGACTTGCTAGCCGACCAAAGCAATAGCAAGTCCATCAAATATTCTGGTAAATATCTTTGTCTCCATTTTAAAACAGAAAAGGGGAAATGACAATGAATTCTTTCGAACAATCATTAGATGAGTATTTGACCACTCCTGGATGGGGCCAACCAGTTTCAAATGAGGAGATGACAGATGATGAGTAAATCAACTCTTGAAATGACTCATGAAGAATGGCTACAAGATCGTATGAGAGGGATAGGGGGATCAGATGTTGCTACTATCCTTGGTCTAAATAAATGGAAGTCACCATATCAATTATGGTTAGAAAAGACCGGTCAAATCGATTTAGAACAAACTGAGAGCGAACCTGCATATTGGGGCAACGTCTTAGAGGAAGTTGTTGCTAAAGAATTTCAAGAGCGGACAGGAAAAAAAGTGCGTCGGAGAAATCAAGTATTTGAACATCCGCTACATCCGTTCCTGCGAGCAAACATTGATCGTGAGGTCGTAGGAGAAAATGCACTGTTAGAATGTAAGACTGCAAATGCGTTCTTGGGTAAAGAGTGGGAAGGCGATGAAGTACCTCTTAGTTACCTTTGTCAAGTACAGCATTATATGAATGTCTTAAACAAGGAATATTGTTACATTGCGGTCCTTGTCGGTGGTCAGAAATTCATTTGGAAACGAGTTGATCGTGACCAGGAACTGATCGATACCATTACTGAACTGTTAGTAGATTTTTGGGAAAATAACGTTGTAAAAGGTAAGGAACCATTGATAGATGGCAGCGAAGCCACTCAAGAATTTTTAAAAGATCGTTATTCAGAGTTAGAGGAAGTAGAAACGACCTTACCATCTACGTTTGATGATCTTGTTAGTCAAAAACGTGAATTAAAAAAAGCAAAGAAAGATATCGAAACTTCAATTAGACAGCTTGATAACGAGATTATAAGCGAGTTGGGCAAGCGGAAAGCTAGTATCGGTATCGCACAGAAAAATATTATATCTTGGAAATTGGTATCTACACGACGTATGAACAGCAAAAAACTTGCTGAGAAATACCCTGAAGTAGCCAATGATGAAGAAATTTACAATGTTACTGAATCTCGAAGACTTACAGAAAAGGAGATCAAATAATATGGCAACTAATGATACTTTAAAGAATCAGTTAGCAGAGAAAAACACCCAGTTAGTCGATCCTTCGAAATTAGGATTCAAAGCACTGATGAGCACGCCTCAAATGAAGAAGAAGTTTACAGATATCCTTCACGAAAAATCAGATTCATTCATGGGATCACTCATGACACTTGTTGGTGGTGATAATTATCTCTCTCAAGCGGAACCAATGACAATTATTGCATCAGCGCTAAAGGCAGCTACCATGGACCTGCCGATTGATAAGAACCTTGGTTATGCATATGTAGTTCCGTTTAATCGCTATGAGAAAAAAGGTAAGAATTGGATCACGCACAACGAAGCCCAATTCATTCTTGGATACAAAGGATATATTCAGCTAGCACAAAGAAGTGGGCAATACAAAGCATTGAATGCTTTGGCAATTTATGAAGGTCAACTAATTGACTGGAATCCGCTGACCGAAGAATTTACCTTTGATTATAAAGGTAAGGTATCCGATGAAGTTATAGGTTATGTAGGATTCTTTGAATTACTGAACGGATTTAAAAAGACAGTTTACTGGACCAAGCAAGAAATTGAGAGTCATCGTATTAAGAATTCAAAAAATAAGGACAAAGAAAAATTAAGCGGGGCATGGGTTGATAATTACGATTCAATGGCCATTAAGACTGTACTGCGAAATCTTTTATCAAAATGGGGATTACTTTCAGTTGAAATGCAAACAGCAATCACTTCTGACGAAAAAGTTTTCCGTGTTGATGAAGACAGTGATCTGATTGAAGAAACTGACCTATCAGATATGGAGCCATTGCCGCAAGAACGAAAAGAAGCTGAACGAGTTGAGGACACTGGAAGCATTGATACTTTGTTCGATACATCTAATCCACCGTTAGAAAAACAATGAGGGAGTTAAACTCCCTCTGATTAGGAGGAATAAGCGTGGTAAGACCAACGAAGAAAGGTCTTGATTATTTTCCTCTGGATGTCGATTTTTTATCAGATTTAAAAGTTCGAAGAATTATTAAAGCATGCGGTAAAGAAGCCGTTCATATACTGGTCGCCCTGCTGGCTAATATTTATCGTGATGAGGGGTATTACGTTTTGTGGGATGACGACCTTGCGTTCTTAGTGGCTGACGAAGTTGGTACGAAGGAGGGCACAGTTGAAGAACTGGTTAGAAAAGCCGTGCAAGTAAAATTCTTTGATAAAGATATTTTTGATAAATACTCCGTATTAACTTCTAAAGGAATTCAAAACAGATACATTCTAGCCACTAAGGAACGTAAAAAAGTTGAGCTTGAATTTAAGTATTTGCTGACAAATGAAGTTAATCGGTCGAATATCTCGATTAATGGGCGGAATAACTCAGTTAATCAGGGGAATAATCAACAAAGTAAAGTAAAGGAAAGTAAAGAAAAGGAAATAAAAGAAGATGCTACTGCGGGCGAGAGTGCGTCCCTTGAAACTTTCCAAAAATTATGGCTTTTTCCAAATGTTGTACAGGTTGAAGATCTGCTTAATCTGGTGAATATCTATGGCGATGAACTTGTAGAAGCTGCCATTAAACTTGCTGGGAGTAAAGACGTCCCTAAGAATAGAGCTATTAGCTTTTTAACGGCATCTTTGCAGGAATGGGCAGATGCTAACGTTAAAACGATCGATCAAGCGAGGGATTATCAACGAACTAGAGGCGCTAAGAAACAAGGCTATAATCAAAAGCCAATACGTGAGGAAAAACTACCTGATTGGGCTGTAAACGAACAGGGGGAAGAACAGTTGTCGCCTGAGCGCCAAGCAGAGCTTGATGCAAAACTAGCAGCATATCTAAACAAAACGAAGCATTGAAAGGAGCAGATGGCTTGAAAATCGTCATACCGATCACACCAAAACCGCAATCAAGGCCGAGGTTCACCAAGTATCGTAAGACTCCCTATGAGGAATCAGCGATGAAAGCATACAAAAATGCAGTCAAATACCATGCTATGTCAATAAGGCCGCTGTTAATTGAAAAAGGACCAGTAATTGTTGATGTCTGCTTCTTCGTATATCCACCAGCTTATATCTCAAAAGTAAAGAAAAACAGGACTTTGCTTGAGGACGAGACAATGTACTGCGATAAAAAGCCAGACATTGATAATTATTTCAAAGCAGTGACGGATGCGGTAAACGGCATTTTGTATAAAGACGATGGCCAGATAGCAGTTAGCATCTGCCGTAAAGTTTACAGCTTCAATCCTCGAACAGAAATTGAAATTAATCCACTTTAGGAGGGACCATCAATGAGAAGCAGAAGCATTAAAGCGCCATTCGAAGATTTTGGAGAATATGAATCAGCAAATGTTCAAGAAAAAGGATCTGTAAAAGTTGGTGAAAGCTACATCTGCACTCCGGGAAGACCTTTTTCAGGTCAGATAAGAGCGCAAGTAAGTCGTATCTACAAGAATTCAGCACGAGTAAGGATCCTCAGCTGCATTGAAGAAAAAGATGATGAAATACAATGAAATCTTAACGATGTGACTGTAGTAAGTCTTAAGAAAATCCACGAAGTCTGCTAGAAGCGAGGTGGACTTACTTGCAAGAAAAATTGATCAATAGGACATTACTCGAACTTCAGGACCTGTTAAGCGGAGATCAGTTGAAAAAGCTAAAAGATGTTCTAACGGTAGAATGTGCGAATTATATGATCACTGAACAGAAAAACGAAGTTGTAATTTACGATGAAACATCTGATGTTGCTGCATACAAGCAATTCTTCGTTTCAAAGAAGATACAGGGGCTTTCAAGCGGAACTTTGAATATTTATATGCAGACAATCAATCTCTTCATGAGAAGCGTTAGGAAGCCATTCAGTGATGTTACTACCAACGACATTCGATTGTTTATTGCAAACCGAGAAATGATTGACAACGTAAGCAAAGGCACACTCGCAAGAGAACGAGGTTGTATTGTTCGATTCTTCAAGTGGTTATGCAACGAAGAATATATTGCAAAAGATCTTGGGACCAGAGTAGAGAATATCAAAGTGCCAAAGCGAAGAAAACAGGAGTTCAGCGAATTAGAAGTTGAAAGGTTGCGATCAGCAACAGCAAATTCCAAGGAAGCGTTAGTAATAGAATTGCTGCTAAGTACCGGGTGTCGTGTTTCCGAATTAGTTTCACTCAATTTTCGGGATTATGATCAAGAAAATGATTCTATCAATGTCATCGGTAAAGGTAATAAGCAGCGAACGCTATACCTGAATGCAAAAGCTAAGATGGCGTTAAATCATTATCTGAAAGACGTGCCACATATCACTGGACCATTGTTCTTTGGACAGACATTGGGCAAGGAAATGACATCTGCAGGGGTTCAGAAGCTTGTTAAGCGTTTAGGTGAACGAGCAGGTGTGGCAAATGTCCATCCGCATAGATTCAGACGTACTGCAGCCACCTTGGCAAGAAGGCACGGGATGCCGATCGAATTAGTGATGAATTTCTTGGGCCATGAATCAATCGATACAACGTTGAAATATTCAATGATCGGCGACGAGGAACTCAAGTTGTCGCATCAGAAATTTGTTAGTTAAGAATCGGAAGAAAGAAGGTATTTTATGGAGATATGGGCGAATATTGGAAAGATGTGAAACCGTATCTGAAGGAACGAAGGGCCCAACACGTTAATCGTATGGGTAACTCAGCATTGAAAAATGTTGCTGCTTTAGGTTTTGAGTTTACCCAATATCCAAATAATCATCAATTTGCGATCAATACGCCAAAAGGCATGATTGATTATTGGGGAACAACTGGTACTTGGATAGATCGTAAAACGAAAAGACGCGGAAAAGGGTTGCATAGTTTAAGGAAATACGTTAGTGGCAGTTAGTTAGCTATCCGACGATATAGCAGAAAGCGAGGAATGAATGTGAGTGAATTAAAGAAACTTGAAACAACTGGATACAGTAGCAAGTTAGATGAAATTGCTAAAAACGATACAGAAGTATTTCTGAAAGTTAAATTGTCTGGCCGAAGAACGTTTGGGGAATACGAGTTTGAGCCGAAAAATGGTTTCGCCGTGCATTTCGGTAATCATATTGATGTGCTAGATCTTGATAAATGCGACGTGTATCAATTAGATCAACCGCAACTCAACGAGAATCAGCAGATTGTGGTTAATGATGTTAAGCAGTATCATGAAAATTATGGTATTCCGAAGTTCAATGCAATTCATTTAGCCTTTACCACCTACGCAACTGGGTATTACAAGGATCATTTGAAAAATGACGAAGAGTTTTATCAAGTTCTTAGTACATTGATTGCTTGGGCGCAGGAACAGGAGGAATAGTGATGAATGAACCCGATTATTGCGAACGGTGTGATTTGTACACAATGCAAAAGCAAGAGCCTGAACCAGATGAGACCGAAGACGTTTGGTACTGCCCAGTGTGTGACCAGTTTAAAGTGATTGATAATTCCGCAATCGTCAGCGATAAATGAATGGAGGAACTTTATGTATCTAATAGGGGCGTTTATCATCACTTGTTTAACCAACATTTTTTTCTATCGTTGGTATACCAGTGAAATTGCGAAGAATCTAGAGGAAATGGAAAAAAGAGTAGACAAAAAGCTACTCTTTTTGAAAAGGGAAAATCATTGAACAAAATTCTTTGCCAAGATCGGATATAATTAATGATCCACGATTACTTACAACTGTATAGTCGTTATCGATGAAAAAAGGCATGCCTTCAAAAAGATCCATATATTTCTCTTTCAAACTTTCAAAGTAAGAGGAATTGTCAAAAGCATTGTATATTGCTTCTTTATTTTCACTTTTTAAACTTTGTAAACTGCTAACTTCAATTAATCCATAAGATTCTAGTGTTTTTAAGGAGGAACTAGGATCAATAAATTCGCTTTCGCTAACTAAAAGCAAGTTTTTAATAACATCAATCCCATCGTCATTAGGTCGTTGAACTCTAATATTAGTTGTAGGTACAGCACCTAATTTATAAATTTTGGATAATAAATTAGCTTCCTTTGTAGTTAATTCAGATAAGATTGTTGAGAATCTTGGAGATGCTTTTTGATTTTTCCTGTTATCAACTAATCCCGCTAAAAGATTTGCGAAATATTCACGCATTTCTTCATCTTCAAGCTGATATCTAGAATCTTCCATAGTTTTTAAGGATAGTCCTAGTTTTGATATATCTCGATTTTCTGGTGGAATCTCATCGGTTTTTGTATTAATTTTTTTTACAAAATCTTGATATGATTTTTCGCTTGTGATATTGAGTCTACGTAAAGGACCCATCACATAGTTGGCAATGCCTCCTAAACCTTCTCCTATAGATTTTGAAGCAGGACCAAAGACGTTGGTTATCAGCTCTTTTGGGATAAGTTCAATATTAATTAGAGAGCTTTTTTCTTCTGACATTTGAGCACTTCCTTTTTTAGAAAATTATATCAACAAAGAAGGTGAAAATCTATGAATTCAAAATTTTATAACTGTCAGTTTTCTTATTTGAAGAAATTGATAAAGATAATCTCGTTACTTATTATAGGTGTGATTATTTTTAGTTGGCTATCCTATACAATAGTGGACCAACAGGAACAAATTGAGCAGTTACAAGAACAGCTTCAGCATGAACAAATGAAGTACAAAACTATTATCAATGATCCGTTAGTTAGGGATGCGATGGAAGCGGGAGGATGAAGATGACTTTTGCAGTACTAGGTACAACGGCTTTTGTCGTGATTATGTTTCTATGTGTTGTGATAGGCAAGGCTACTGACAAAAAGGAGCAAGATTATGGAGGAAGCTATTTTATGGAACAAGATGGCTTTGATCATCGAAGTGATCGTCACAGAGCAGTTAAAAGAGATCGAAAGTAAAGCAAAATAAAAAGCATTAAGCAATCGCCCAATGCCCCCAAAATAATGATTTTGTCCCCGCCAAGGTAATTTCATTATACCAAATAAAGGGGCGATTGAGCAATGATGCTATTACTAAGAGAAGTTGATTTCTCTCAAACGAGAAAGAATGCACGATATGTTTTGAAGAACTACCGTCGGTTGGAGCGGATTGCAGGTCGTTCAAAGATCGATGTCCGCTCACCGATTATTACTGATATGCCTAGAACACCTAGTAATGGAAACAAGTCTGAGGATGCTTTTATTCAAAGATTGGATGCAGAAACAGAAAGAGATGCAATCATTGTGGCGCTTATGGCTTTGAAGCTAACAAGCAGACAGATACTTCATTATAGCTTCTGCTTACAAGATCAATATTCTAATCTACGGATCGCAGATGAGATGGGCTATTCAGTTCGGCAAATTGAGCGAATGAAATCAGATGCATTGGTTGAATTTGCTGAAAGTTATCGTCGTGGCAAGCTTGTCGCTTATCGCTGAAAAATGGCGGTTTTTTGGCGGTATAATGGCGGTTTAGTACCAATAATCCATAGTAAGATAGTATTATCAATTATTGTAAATAACAGGGCGCACTCCTTTAAGATACGTCGGCAGACTTCCTTTCTGAAAATTATTCCCAGCGCCCTGTATTTAATTAAGACGGCGACCAAAAATCTATTATGAATGGAGTTGAACACACTCCTTATCTTCATTCGCTAGCCGTCTTAAGACAGGAATTGGCTCAGTTTGGTAGAGTGCTACTCTTGGGCAGTAGAGGTCGTAGGTTCAAATCCTACATTCCTGATTGGGAGTTGTCGATTAGATTACTCACATGATCTTTGATACTTCCTACTAAAGTATAGATGAAAAGAAAGCGGTCCGGTTATGGGCCGTTTTTTTGTGGTTAAAACATTACGGAGGCGGTGGCGTTGATGTGCAGAAATGGGAGTTAGCATACATAGATTATCAAAACGGCATGAAGTACAAAGACATAGCCGCTAAACATGATGTATCTATCAATACAGTTAAATCTTGGAAGTCTAGAAAGTGGAATGCACCTCCTGAAAAAAAGGGTGCAACCAAGAAAGAAAAGGTTGCACACAAAAAAGAGGTGCAACCAGTAATAGATAATGATGATCTAACAGAACAACAAAAACTGTTTTGTCTTTATTATCTAGAGTGTTTCAATGCCACTAAGGCTTATCAGAAAGCATACCAATGCGATTACAATTCCGCTAGGGCTAATAGCATAAGATTGATAGCAAAAGATAGCATAAAGATTGAGTTGAAACGGTTGAAGGCAGAACTACAGCAAGATGTGTTTCTTGATGTAAAAGACTTGATACGAGAGTATGCAAAGCAGGTGTTTGCTGATATCACCGATTTTGTTGAGTTCTCATCAACAGAACATAAGCTGTATGAGTATGATGATGCTGGTGAGAAGCGTGAGGTATTTAACGAGTTCACTGGTGAATTGGAAACATACAAGTCATCCCAAGTTTCATTGAAAAACAGTGAAGAAGTCGATGGCACACTCATCCAAGAGGTTAAAAAAGGGAAAGACGGTGTTTCTGTCAAACTCTATGACAAGCAAAAAGCAATGTCAGAACTCATGAAATATCTTGGCGGTGATCGGTTGCGAGAAGCGCAGATTGCTGCAGCTATTGCTAAGAATAAGGATGACATCGAAGAGTTTGAAATGGAAGATGATGGTTTCTTGGCAGCATTGGAAGCTGAAGGTGAAGAACTATGGCCAGAAGAGTAAAACAGGCAGTATTTAAATTCAAACCTTTCAGTAAAAAGCAGAAGATGATTCTTACATGGTGGACCAAGAAGTCTGCTGTCAAAGATAAAGATGGAATCATAGCCGATGGCGCTATTCGTTCAGGCAAAACTATTTCAATGTGTTTATCTTATGTCATGTGGGCTATGTCAACATTTGACAGCAAAAACCTTGGAATGGCTGGGAAAACTATCGGATCATTTAGAAGAAACGTGCTTTTTTGGCTAAAGCTAATGCTTCTATCGAGAGGTTATCGTTACAAAGACCATCGTGCTGACAATATGTTAGAAGTCACAAAAAAAGGTAAGACAAATTACTTCTATATTTTCGGTGGTAAAGATGAACGATCGCAAGACTTGATTCAAGGTATTACATTAGCTGGTATGTTTTTTGATGAAGTAGCACTTATGCCAGAATCATTTGTAAACCAAGCGACTGGGCGTTGTTCCGAGAAAGGTTCCAAGTTTTGGTTTAACTGCAACCCAGATGGTCCATATCATTGGTTCAAACTGAATTGGATCGATAAGCTCAAAGAAAAGAATCTGGTATATCTCCATTTCACCATGGATGACAACCTTAGTTTGGATGAAACAATTAAGCAAAGATATCGAAATATGTATTCTGGTGTATTTTACCAACGATATATTTTAGGTCTTTGGACGGTCGCTGAAGGCATTATTTACGATATGTTTGATCAAGCAAAACATGTATATCAAAAAATTATTGACCTTGCGACTGGTGAAACCTATGTCAGTGTTGACTATGGTACGCAAAATGCCACTGTCTTTTTAATGTGGCAAAAAAGCAAAGACGGAAAATGGGTATGTGTCAAAGAATACTACTATTCTGGTAGAGATAAGAAGAAACAAAAAACTGATAGTGAGTTTGCTGCTGATTTAGTTGAGTTTCTTGGTGGCATAAAGCCAAAAGCAATCATTATTGACCCATCAGCGGCTTCCTTTATTGCTGAATTAAGAAAATATGGATACTTCATCAGAAAAGCCAATAACGATGTTCTTGACGGAATAAGATTCGTTGGTTCTCTTTTGAATGAAGATAAAATAGCTTTCGCACCGAATTGTATTAACACTCTGAAAGAGTTTAGTGCCTATATTTGGGATGTGAAGGCTGTTAATCGTGGGGAAGATAAACCTACCAAGCAAAATGACCATGCTATGGATGCTGTTAGGTATTTCTGCTATACGGTACTCAAACCAGATGGCTGGTTATATTAGAGGAAAGGAGTGATTCTTCATTGGATCCAAAATATTTTTTATCTCAGGAACCCAAGACGTTAGCATATGCAGTGCAACAAGCAGTGAATTCAGATCGTACAGCAAGCTATAAGCGAAAAATGCGTAAAGGTGTCGATTATTACCAATACAAACATGACATTTTACACTTCCGATTGTTCTATATGGACAATGAAGGGAAAGTACATGAAGAAACATCAAGAAGCAATATCAAAATACCGCATGGCTATTTGACAGAGCTTATTGATCAAAAGGTCCAGTACTTGTTGTCAAATCCTGTTGAAATAAAGACAGAGCAAAAAGGGCTGCAAGAATTACTTGATCAGTACATTGATGAGGACTTTCAATTGATGCTACAAGAACTCGTGGAAGGCGGTAGTCAAAAAGGCTATGAGTTCGTTTATACGAAACTAGGCGAGGATCGCTTGTCTTTTCAAGTGGCTGATAGTCTAAAAGTAATTGAAATCTATGATGCAGATTACAATTTGATTGCTATTATCCGCTACTATGATACCGACATCTATCAAGATGGCAAGACGGTGCGTGTTACTCGATCGGAGCTTTGGGATAGCGAGAAAGTCTGGTACTTCATCAGTGAGGGCGGCTATCTGCAAAGTTTCAAGCTTGATCCTAAGGTAGAGGTCAATCCTTTGTACCATGACACAAGATTGAACCCTGAAACCAAAGAAGCATATGGGCGATCGATTGGTAATGCTCTTGGAGTTGCTGATTTTATTCCCTTTCTACGGTATGACAACAATAAATACCAAACTACTGATTTAGATCCAATCAAACCACTGATTGATGACTACGATTTAATGGCCTGCGCATTGTCCAATAATCTACAGGACTTTGATCAGCCGTTTTTTGCGGTAAAAGGCTTTAATGGTGACGGCTATGAACAATTGATTAATAACCTGCGCTCTCGTGGAGCAGTTGGTGTTGGCGATAACGGCGGTCTTGATGTCCATACTGTCAATATACCAGTGGAGGCCCGCAAAGCTAAACTGACGGTTGATAAAGAGGGTATCTACAAATTCGGCATGGGATTTGATTCCTCGCAAGTCGGTGATGGCAATGTGACCAATGTGGTTATCCAGTCCAGATACACCTTGTTAGATCTGAAATGTAATAAAGCAGAAATCCGATTGCGTAAGATCATCAAACAAATGCTTGAAATGATCGTTGCGGATATTAATCAACGTAACAATACTGCTTATGATACATCTGACCTTGAAATCATAATAACTCGTGACACTATGATCGATGAAACAGAAGTCGAGGAACGTGAGAAGACCAAGGCAGAGCGCAAGCAGATCGAAATTGACAATATCTTGAATGCTGCAGTCCGCTTGGATGATGAAACAGTACTCAAATACATTTGCGAAGTCTTTGATCTTGATTATGAAGAGATCAAGAAGCTGATGGATGAACAAGACTATGAAGAGGATGTGATTCCTGATGTCGAAGTACCAGAAGGAAATAGAATCTCTACTCAATAAGTCCGAATCAAATATCAATCAGGAGCTGCAAGCATTGTATAAAGAGTTGGCAAACGAAATGACAAAGGAAATCATTGAACTGAATGATCAGATTGAAAAAGATGATAATTTTAGTAAAAAGCTTCAAAAGGAGCTCCTAGAGTTCATTCGTAGTCAAATGTATGCCAAAGCCAATCAACTTGAAGAAAACCAGCGACAAATAATGTATGATTTTTTAAAACACAACGCTAGTACCGCATATAACGAACTCTTTTATGAGTTTGAAATGAGTGAGGAAATACCTCTTTCCTTTGCTTTGCTGACCGATAAGCAAATAGCTACCATAATCAATACACCAGTTGCAGGCAGGAAGCTTTCAACTCGTCTAAAGGGGAATTCTTCCAAGATGAAGAAAAACCTTAACAGAGTGCTTACAAGGGGCTTTAGCAAAGGGTGGTCAACTCAGAAAATGGCTGCTCAAATAGCTGAAATCGGTGGTGCCAATTATCGAAGAGCCATGAATATCGCTCGAACGGAATCAGGGCGTGTCACAAGTGTCACTCGTCAGCAGTCACAACAGCATGCCAAAGATCTTGGTATCAAGGCGCAAAAGAAATGGATATCAACACTAGATGGTGACACCAGGAACACTCACAGACAACTTGATGGCCAAATCCGCGATATCGATGATTATTTTGAGATTGCTGGAATGAAAACTTTGCAACCACATATGTTCGGTATTGCCAGTGAGGATTGCAACTGTCGATGCCGTACAGTCAATGTGATTAGAGGATATGAGCCAAAACTGAGGCGTGACAATGAAACTGGCGAAGTTTCGGCTTATAAGAATTATCAAGAATGGATAAATAGTAAGAGGGAGGGATAAGCATGAAGGACTTTCATGAAGCTGTTTTAACTTTAAAAGTACCAACAAGCCTCGCAGGTGCGTACAAAAAGGCTATAGAAGATGAAAATAGTCGATATTTTGTAAAAAATGAACTGAAAGATTCAAATGGCAAGGCCACGCTATCGGAAATCAAACCTGTATGGAATGGTAATCATGTGAGTGTGGATATTGTCGAATCTGTACAGGAACCTGAATCGACTTTGAAAATTGCTATGATCAGCCACACATTACCCAATTTACAGCAATCAGTTAAATGGTATGAAACCAACGGAGCTACTGTAGTTTATAAGAGCTGGGAGGAAGAAAAATGAATCAAACAGAGGCTGGCACAAAAGATAAGAAACCAAGTCTTTTTATTAATGGCACACCTATTATAGCAGGGCAACCATGTGAACCAACTATAATTATCGGAAAACACAAAGTAGATGTACAAACATTGGAAAAACTGATTGAGTTTGCTCAAAGCGGTAAATTAGACAAAATTATGTCATCTGAAGACTAGGGACCTGATTATTGATTAGGCCTTTTTATTTTGTCCTGAATCATGACGCTATAAACTGGTTCACACTGTATTCGGCAGTATATCCGAAAATCCTAAGCGGAACCGACCGCTATATAAATGGTATGGGAGGAAAAGAACATGGAATGGATCAAAAGTATTTTAGAAAAGCATCGTAAGGAAGATGGCACTGTTGATTTGGACGCGGCTAACAAGGAAATTGATCAAGAATTTCCCAAGAATGCTGTTCCTAAAGATCAATACAACAATCTTTCTGACAGTTTGAAGACAGCCAAAGACACAATCAAAAGTTTGGAAGACAAAACAAAGGATAATCCGGATATCCAGAAAGAGCTTGATACTTACAAAACAAAGGCGCAAACGCTTGAAGCTGAAAATAACCAACTGAAAATTGATTCTCAAGTGGAATCTGCACTACGTTCTGCTGGTACTAAGGATTTAGACTATGCCAAATTTAAATTAGGCTCCTTGGAATTAGACAAAGATGGCAAGGTCAAAGATCTAGATAGTCGAGTGAAAGATTTACAAAAATCTATGCCTGACTACTTTCAAGCCAAGTCTGATGACAAAGATAAAGATGCTGCTAAGGACAAACTAGGCGGGTTCCAACGGATTGATGCAAAACCGGGAGACGGTCATCAATCTAAAAATGAACCTACATCTATTCGTGAAGCAATGGCACAAACAATGGAAGAACAACAAAACTAATTAAGGGAGGGCATACATTATGCCAGTTACATTAGAACAAGCAAAAGCAACCATGCAAGACAAAATTATCCAATCAGCAATTGACGAATTTCGTCGCAGTTCATTTTTGTTAGATCAATTGACGTTCGATGACGCTGTATCCCCTGGTACTGGTGGATCTACACTGGTTTATGGATACACTCAATTGAAAACACCATCAACTGCCGGCTTCCGTAAAATTAATACGGAGTACACACCAAATGAAGCAGATCGACAAGACAAATCTGTTAAATTGAAAATCTTTGGCGGATCGTATGAAGTTGACCGTGTGATTCAAAACACATCTGGTCAATTAAATGAATCAGCCTTCCAAATGGAACAAAAAATTAGAGGTGCTGCAAACCTATTCCACTACACTGCAATCAACGGTGACTCTGCAGTTGATGCGGATAGCTTTGACGGTTTAGACAAAATGTTGACAGGTTCTTCTACAGAATTGGGAACTGATACAGTTACTGATTTAACAGATGTCTCTATGACTAAATACAAAATCTTGGAAACATTGGATGATTTCTTGTCAGAATTAGATGGCAAACCAACAATGTTGCTTGGAAATAACAAATTGATCAACATGATTCAGTCTGTTGCACGTCAAGCGGGCTATTTCACACGCACTGAAGATGCTTTTGGTAACAAAGTTGGCGGATATGACAATATCCCATTAGTTGACTTAGGGTATTTCTACAATGCCACTACCAAGAAAACGGATCCTATCGTGGAAATCGTTGAGCGCACGATTGGCGAAGATACAGTTGGCGGCTTGACTGACCTATATGCCGTATCATTAGGTTTAGATGGTTTCCACGGTGTTACACCACTTGGAAGTGCTGGTATTACAGCCTATATGCCTAATTTCACAACGCCTGGTGCAGTTAAAAAAGGCGAAGTAGAAATGGTTGCTGGTGTAGCACTGAAGCAAACACGAAAAGCTGGCGTGTTGCGTAACTTGAAGGTTAGATAGGAGGATAAATCATGCAAATCAAAGCGCCTAATAAATCCTATACTGGTGAATCTTTTGGTGTCATGTTTCAACATGGCATCGGCAAAACTGATGATCCGTGGTTGATTTCTAGATTCAAAGAAAAAGGCTTCATCGTTGAAGAAGAGCCTGAGGAAGTTAATACAGCTGATCTGGAAAAGCAAATCGCCAAACTGGAAGCTGAAAACAAAGCATTGAAAAAGCAGGTCAAAGAATCAAAAAAAGATGCAACTGATGCTGCTGCAAAAAAAGAGGATGGCAAATAAGCTGACCTCTTTCCTTTAGAGAGGAGACAGACTTATGATCATATCCTTGGATGATGCAAAGAAGATTTATCCTGATGCGACTCAAGAGGATCTAGATGGTATCGAAAAATCAATTCGCATGCTGACTAATAATCCTTTTCAGAATCGGAAGGTTCGTTTTAAACAAATACGATTTGAAAATGAAACAACTATTGCCGTATTGGGTGATATCCAAGGCCTTAGGGCAGAGGATACTATTCAAGTTTCAGGTAGTAAGTGGAACGATGGCCTGTATGTTGTGAGCAATATTGATGGGCAACTTATTAATCTAGAAGGAAACCCTAGGTTGTTCACGGGGACAGATCCAGATGCGTTTTTGACCAAAGTTGAGTATCCGGCAGATATATTGTCAGGGGTTAGAAAACTCTTGACCTATGATGCTAAAATGCGCGATAAAGTTGGATTGAAATCCAAGACTGTTTCTCGAATGTCTGAGACTTACTATGATCAGAACAGCGGAGAGTCAGTCAATGGATATCCAGCTGCTTTAATGTCGTTCATTAACAAATATAAGCTGTTGAAATGGTAGGTGATTCAATGTTTCCCTTTGAAATCAGACGTGAACAGGAAACTGGTGAAAAAGATGAATTGAATCAGCCTATCGTTGAATGGCAGACGGTACACAAGCTTTTAGGTTGGTTGGATATGATCACTGGTTCTGATGAACAGACATATCAGAATAGCCTTCTGGCAACGTCTAGCCATATATTTTTAACGGAAGATACAAGCTTTGAAATCTTATCTACCGACCGCATCCTCAACCCAAGATCAGGCATTGAATACGAAATAACCTATGTCGATGATGTGATGGAGTTATCTGATCACCTTGAGATTTATTGCAAGAGGTGGGCTTGATGAAATTTCTTGATCACTCCGATGAAGCCAAAGAAGTTTTGAAACAAGCAACAATCCAATGGCTGTTTCAAGCATGCATGCTAGTTGAAGGTCAAGCCGTAGCATTAGCGGCTGTTCATACATCTAGACTAAGGAATTCCATTGATTATGTTGTTGATGAGGCGGAATTGATCGGTTATGTAGGAACAAACGTTGAGTATGCCATTTATGTAGAAATGGGCACTGGTGAATTTGCTGAAAATGGAATGGGGCGTAAAGGTGGTTGGGTGTATCAAGATCCTAGTGGGGAATGGTTCTTCACTTGGGGGCAAGAACCCCAACCCTATTTACGCCCAGCTTTTCGTAAAAACAAATCACAAATAGAAGCGTTAGCAAAAGAAATATTCGGAGGAATTTAGCTGATGAGCCAACGTATTGATGTAATCAACTATTTAACGGGGCTTTTCAGTGAAATTGTCCCCGAAACACATTACCTAAAGAACAAAAATAAAACTGTTGTGTATCCTTATCAAACCTTTTCTCTGACTGGTGAACCTACTCATTTTGCAGGGCAAGGATTTTACATTGATATTGATCTGTTTGATAACAACAAGAGCGACGTAGCAATCGAAAAAGCATTGTCAGTAATGATGGAAGCATTTAACAATGAGCCGTTCTATCAAGTGACAGATAAATTTTTGGTGCAGATACAGTATGATGCAGACAACGATGTGCCAACTGGATCAGATACTTTGCAACGTCGGAATATAAGGCTTTATGCCAAATTTGATTGGAGGATTTAGAATGGCAATTACTAGCGAGACTTTACCTAAAAGCGGCTATACTGCTGATACACCTAAGCGCTACCTTTTAAATGCAGGTGCGTTAGTTCGGAACTTAACCTGGGATGCTACGGCTAAAAAGTGGACCTATGATCTCCTTGGTGCAACAAGCGGCGGATCTAAGTTGTCACTAAAAAATAATCTACGCCAAGTGGAAGTTGATGGTGTATTCACCACACCTGTAGGCGGTGACATGATCGAATCGAGCGAAGGGACCTTTGAAGTGAATGTCATTGAGCACACTCGTGACAATGTCAAGATGGCCCTTTTTGCTGATGTAGAAGAATCGGATGACACAAAATATCCAGCCGGATACGATGTGATCACTCCTAAGCAGAAAATTGAAGAGTCAGATTACATTGAAAATCTTGGTTATATCGGCACAATTAGCGGATCGGATAAGCCAGTTATTATCATCATGGATTTTGCTATCTGCACTTCTGGATTGGAATTTGAAGCGAAAGACAAAGCAGAAGCGATTTATCCTCTGACATTTGCTGCTCGTACGCCAATGGACGATGTGACTACTACCTCTTTACCAGTCAAGATCCTAATGCCCAAAGAGCCTGAATTAGAGGCATAGAAAGGATGAGTACATTTGAAATATAAAGTAGTTTATCCATTTATTGAAAAAGGGGTTAAATATTGGTCAGGTGATATTTATACCAATAAAGACAAAAAACGAATCAAAGAACTATCTACTGAGAATAACAAACTGAAAAGAGTTTTGATTGAACCAATCGATGCCGACGGATCAAAAAAAGCGACAGTTGAAACAACAAAAATAGTAGATGGTGCGCCAGAGGAGGAAAAAGCTAAATGAGTGAAGCAAATGATCAATTAAGCGTTGAACAGATTGAAGCCGCGAAAAAAGCTGCTGAGGTCAAAGCGGCTGAAAAGAACAATAAAATCAAAGAACGGCTGTTGGGGTATTCCATGCGGGAACTCCAAGCTGATGATTTATTTAAAGTGATCGAAATTGTACAAATTTTGAATGTCACTGAATTAGTCACTGACTTTTTAAAACAAAAAGATGCCGCTAAAATTCAAACTCAAAAAGCACAAGGTTTGGCACTGGTGGCCAGCAAAAAATCTGAGAGCGAACAAGAGTCGTTTACAAAACAAGTGAAAGATATCCAAGCAGATATCTCAGCTCAAAGCTTTGACTTGGTAGCTAAGGCTGCAAAATTCATCCTGGGACATTCTAGCGAGATCAAAGTAGAGCTAAATGGCCTTTTAGCAGATTTGACTGGGAAAACACCTGAAGAAATTGGAAAAACAAATATTGTTACCTACGGATTGCTGGTGAAGGATTTTTTCTTAAAGCCGGAATTACGAGAAGCATTAGAATTGCTCTTTTAATTCAAAATCATGGTGGCATGCATAAGTTTAGGGACACGTTATTCAAAAGATATAACGATGTCTCTTTTTTGTTGTCCACGATCAAGTGGAAAGACTTGCCCGAATTTCTATCCGTGCTATTCGATGGTGAATTTGATGATCAACTGTGGCAAATCTATCTATCTAATCCGTTTCGTACTGATTCATTTGGTGATTTTAAACAAAAAATCATTGAAAGTGCTAAACCAAAAGAGCAGGTAGAAACAGAGGCTCAAAAAGCCGCTAAAAATGCATTAGCAATGCTAGAAGACATGGGAGGTGATGGCTTTGGCGTTTAATGTCTTTGAAATGTTTGGGACCATTGATGCTGATAACCAAAAAGCAAATGATGCCATTGACGAAACAACAGGCAAAGCCGAAAAATCAACCTCCATGTTTAGTAAAATTGGCGGCGGTCTGAAAGTAATCGGTACAGGTATGGCGGTTGCAGCTGGTGTAGCAGGAGCGGCTGCAGTCGGCCTAAGTCAAAAAGTCATATCCGCTTACGCTGATTACGAACAGCTTGTAGGTGGGGTAGATACGCTGTTTGGTGATGCATCTAAAAAGGTGCAGCAATTCGCCGATGATGCATTTCTAACAGCCGGTCTATCAGCAAATGAGTATATGGAAACCGTCACAGGCTTTAGTGCCAGTTTGCTACAATCCCTAGGTGGAGACACCTCAAAAGCAGCAGATGTGGCGAATCAAGCTGTAACTGATATGTCCGATAACGCCAATAAAATGGGTTCAGACATAGGCAGTATCCAAAATGCTTACCAAGGGTTCGCTAAGCAAAACTATACGATGCTTGATAACCTAAAGCTCGGATATGGTGGTACTCAAGAAGAAATGAAACGCCTCTTAGCTGACGCTGAAAAGATTTCTGGCATTAAATATGACATTTCTAGTTTTGCTGATGTCACAGAAGCCATCCACGTGATGCAAACAGAAATGGGAATCACAGGGACTACAGCACAAGAAGCAACAGAAACTATCAGCGGATCGCTCGCTGGTATGGGATCAGCGTGGCAAAATCTCCTAGCTGGAATGGGTAATGCGGACGCTGACGTAGGTAAACTGGTTGATAATCTAGTTGAACAGTTCGGTTATGTTGTAAAAAATATTACGCCAGTTCTGGGAAATATTGTATCTGCTTTACCTGGGCTTTTGAATGGATTACTCACGGCGGTTGCTGATTTGTTGCCAACTTTACTATCGGCGGTTACCGATCTGTTTAATCAAGTATTGCAAACATTGTTAACACTACTACCGGGATTGATTCCTGTTGTAATTGATGCTTTATTGAGCCTTGTGCAGACGATTGTTGACAATCTACCATTGTTTATTGATGTAGCTATGCAAATTATTACAGCGTTGGTTACAGGTATCGCGCAAGCTTTACCAACCTTGATACCGGCAGCAGTTCAAGCATTGATAACAATCGTGCAAGGACTGATCAATAACTTGCCTATGCTGTTGGATGCGGCGTTGCAATTGATTGTAGGTTTAGCGCAAGGACTAATTACAGCGTTACCTATGTTGATTCAAGCATTACCGACTATTATTAATAGTTTGGTAAGTTTCTTTATTGGTTCGATTCCAATGATCATTGAAGCAGGTATACAATTATTAGTTGCTTTGGTAGAGGCGTTACCAACGATCATTCAAGCGATTGTTAAAGCCATTCCTCAAATTATAACCTCAGTGGTTCGTGCGTTTAGTGATGCAACTCCAGAATTAATTAATGCAGGCGTTACGCTATTTATCGCATTGGTGGAGAATTTACCACAGATTATCATTGCAATTGTGGCGGCAATACCACAAATTATGATAGCGGTTATTGACGGCTTTCTAAGCTACCTTTCTGAATTAGGAAATGTAGGGTGGAAATTAATTACAGGCTTCATCGATGAATTCACTTCTGTGGATTGGGGTGAAGTCGGTATGAATATTATCAGGGGGATTGGTCAAGGGATAAGTAATGCTGCTGGTGGTCTTTGGGATGCAGCCAAAGGGGTTCTTGGCGGATTCAAAGATAATGTTCTTGGTTTCTTTGGTATTCACTCTCCTTCACGATGGGGACGAGACGCTGTTGGTAAATGGATTCCTCGTGGTATTGCAGGCGGAATTGAGCAAGATGCTTACACTATGCAAGACGCACTGACTGAAGCAGCGAATAAACTAACCTTTGACACAAGCAGTTTAGGAGCAAATGTCGATTTGAGCCAAATTAATCCGAACGCCTTGAACACAGAAGATATTTCGGATGACTTTACAAGTGGAAAAGAAAAGGGTAAATCAGGCGACAACTTTAATATCACTTTGCAAGCGCTAGGTGAATTGACAGATTTCCAATTGATGGATATGGCTAAAAAACTTGTAAAATTCATCAAGGAATTGAAGGATAGAGAAGATGCACCTAAAGGAGGCGTATTGAATGGTATTTAGACCAGGACAGTTTAAAATCAATGGCTTGGATAGCGAAGGGTTCAATACTTACTTACGTTCTAGACCACAACGCCTTTCTGCAGGACGTGTTATAGAACTCAAGCCAAGGCCAGGCAATGATTCGATTGTTGTAGATTTTGCTTACTACAAAAACGTAGAATGGAAAATCCTTTGCAATGCACAAGCGGATAATGTAGATGATGTATCGCATTTAGAGGACCGTATTCGGTCTTGGTTAGATATGTCAAATTACTCTGATTTCACCTACAGTTTTGATACGCAGTATATCTACCAAGCGATTGTAGTAAGTCCTCCTGTGTTTACGGGTACACATAAAGACGCCAATTGGATACCATTTGAGTTCACAATCAGCTTACGTCCTTTCAAGCAGTCAAGAACAGGACTTAAATGGTTGAGCAATGAAACGAAAATACACAATAACGAACATTATCCTTCGAAGCCTAAAATTCAAATTTTAGGCTCGGGGGATATTTCTTTTTGGATTAACAATAACAAGTTTGAATTAACAAATATTGGAAATGAAATAATCATCGATTCTCAACTAGAAGAATCTTATCACATTGTTGATGGGATTTTTGAGAGCCAAGATAACAAAACCAAGTTTATTGATTTTCCAAGTTTGCCTAAAGGTATGACAACTATAAAGTGGCAAGGAAATGTACAGGAGTTTAATTTGATGCCAAGGTGGTGGACAAAAGTTTGAAACCTAGAATATATGATCCACTTGAGAAGGATTTCAGTCATAATGGGTTAGGGATTATGATTGATACAAGTCGTTGTGATGTTACTGAAGAAGCAAATGGGAAATATGAAGTGGAAATTGAGCATCCATTAATCAGCAGATTTTCGGAGTATTTTGAAAATGGGTACCAAATCAAAGCAAAACCCAATGATCAAGAGGACTATCATATCTTTGAGATCAAGAATACCTATAAAGACACCATAAGTAACACCATACTGATTTATGGGCAGTCACGTACGTATAAAATTGGAAATCGTGAAGTGCGTCATGTTGAAATCGATTCAAAAAATGGCGCAGAAGCAATGGTTGCTATTGAAAATGGAATGGATGAACCCAGTGATGTGAAACTATTTTCTGATATTCAAACTACTTCCAGCACAGTTTTTGAAGCCCGTAATGTGTTGAGCTGTATTTCAGGAGAACAAGGAAGTATGGTTCAATATTGGGGCGGAGAGATCAAACGAGAACCGTTCAAACTTTCTCTGTTGAGAAGACGAGGCCGAGATAATGTCGGTACTGTTCGATACGGAAAAGATTTAAATGGATTGAAAATCAAGTTTGATTGGTCAAGTATCGTAACAAAGGTGCTACCATATGCTGACTTGCAAAATAGCGAGGATGGAACGACTAAACGGATTTATGGAAATGCAGTTATGTCAGAATTAGCAACCAATTATCCGGATATTTACGCTAAACATATTCAATTTACAGAAGAACAAGGGGTAAAAGATTTAGCTAGTTTAAATCGAGTTGCTGCAAATTATTTTAGGTCTATCAATCCGGGTTCAGACAAGCCGAAAATCAGCATTGAGTTAGAAATTGAAAAACTGACTGATTCCGAAGAAGCAAAAGAATTTGCTAAAATCAAAAATTATGGATTGTTTGATACTTTTTCGGTTTACCACAGGCTCTATGACATCCACATTGACACAAAAATCACGAGTGTTGTGTACGATTCTTTAACTGAGAAAAACAAAAAAATCTATGCAGGCGACGCCCAGATGGCTTTTTACACCAAACAAAATTATGAGCTACAAGAGACTATCAAAACCTTGACAAAGAAAGGTTACATGTCTGAATTTGTCGATTATGTAACTAACCTAATCAATGGTGTTGAGGGCGGTAGCGTGTTGCAATACCCCAAGAATAAGCCACATACCACATATTATATGGATACTGATTCACGGGACACTGCAAAGGACGTTATAGCTATTAATAATCAAGGACTTGGATTTTCACGAACTGGATGGTTAGGACCATTTGTAAATGCTTGGGGGATTGATGGCACTCTTAATGCCGACTTTATTCGAGCAGGGAAGATTCGTACGAATATTATGGAAGTCTCATTCAACGGCATGGGTGATTTATTACGAATGGTATCTGGAACGTTGCAACTATGGAATGGTGAACTCAAAATTATGGAGCTGACCAAGAAGGGATTGCAATTTTGGAGTGGAGATAAGTCATTAGGAACTATCGGTACTGCTGGCGAACCTTTTCCGGACTTGGTGGATCAAGATGGACCTGTTTTGATGGACGGGAAAGCCTTGATGATTCGTGGTGATGCGGATAATGATTATATTGCACTATCTGCAAAAACTGGCACAGGGATCATTTTAGGAAATGGCAAAGGATTGTACCTAATTGATGATAATATTCGAATTATCGGAGATATAACTTTGTCTGGAAACTTTGATGTTCGTGGAGATTTAAAAATAAATGGACAGCAAGTATATCCTGGTGGATCTGGTGGCGGTGTTGGCCCTAGTGGATCAACGTACGATCCAATTAATATCGGTAGCAACATAACCGGCAATGTGAATATCGTTGCTTGGCTTGAAAAGTATACAAAACTATACGGTATCTCGGATTATATTGGCTTAGCTTATGCTCTGATAATGGTAGAAAATCCCGGTACAGACGGCACAGATGATATCATGCAGTCTTCTGAATCAGCAGGTTATCCTGGTCCCGGTTATCTTACAGGTGAATCTTCAGTAAAGCAAGGCTGTAAGCATTTAGCACAACAGATTAAAAACGGTCACGATCAAAACGTAGACATATGGGGTGTAATGCAAGGTTACAACTTCGGAAGTGCCTATATCCCTTGGCTCTCAAACAGAGGTGGAGTAAATACCACCGATTTGGCTGAGGTTTATTCAAGAACTGTTGTTGCGCCATCCCTAGGAAATACAACTGGTGCAACATATCCATATGTGAATGCAGTATCTCAAGCAGATGGCAGAACTTATCTGTATGTAAATGGTGGTAACTTCCACTATGCTGCGATGATCCGACAGTATGTAAAAGTAAACGAAAGTGTAGGGTATGTAGTTCCTATTAGTAAACCAGTTACAGTGACTAGTGAGTTTGGCTATAGATACCATCCAATTACTGGATCATATGAGCTTCACAATGGAATTGACCTTGTAAACGGAAATGCTACCACGCCTATATATGCATCTGCTGCTGGCGAAGTGGTTATAGCAGGAAGTTACCCCGATTGGTATGGAAACTATGTTGTTATTAAGCACTCTGACGGACTTTACACAGGATATGCACATTTGAGCCAACTAAATGTTAGCCAAGGTGATACAGTTAACCAAGGGCAGAAAATAGGCAATATGGGAACAACTGGTCCAAGTACTGGCCCGCATCTTCATTTTCAATTTTTTACAAATGGGCCTTGGCCAAGTTCGGATGATTTTATCAATCCGCGCAATTATATTAATTTTTAGGAGTGATGGATTTGGAACTAGATCAATTTAGAGATGTCGATTTAGTGATTGATTATGCGAACTATACGTTTATAGAAAAGCAATTCGTTTCGCAAGGAGATTACAAGGGGCGAACACTTACTGTTCTGGTGACTAACAAAGGCGTTGTCGGAGAAGTTCCGGGATTGATGTTAAATCTTAATTGGCATAATGAAGCAAGCGGATTGACAGATTTGTCGGCTTTTTCTGTTTTAGATAAAGCCAATAGTATTTACCGAATCGAATACCCGCAGCACATGATGACACCCGGGAGAGTTATTGCAAGCATTCAAATAATTCAAGATGGAAAAGTAACAAATTTAAAACAATTTGAATTGACTGTCCAAGAATTAGCTGGGCAACCTGTAGGGATTGTTGAAAAGGCAGAATTTAGTGCATTGGTTGCTGTACTGGCTGATTCTAATAAATTCCGTACAGATATCGACGCTTTAGATACAAATAAAGCAGACAAAACGAGCTTAAGTACCACAAACCAGAAAGTAGACAGCCTTGCCGCTGGAAAGGTCGATAAAAACGGAGCTGGTCAAGTTACGTGGGGGATGATTGCTCAAGACGCTAGAGAGAACATCACTAATCAACCTGCTGTAGTAGGAAAAAATTCTGTTTCTACAGATAACATAGTAGATTCATCGGTAAATACAAATAAAGTAACCCCACTTGTACAAAGTGGCTATTTTATTCCGAATGATTGGCGAGCAAAAGTTAATTTTGACACGACAAGCGGTGTTTTGACCACGCCTTCTGGACAATTTTTCTTTGCCAATAAACCGTATGTCACCGCTTCCGGAACGCAAGATAAGTCTAATTTGCTAACTAATCAGACATACTTGTTTTTGATTTTTGTTAGATCGAGTTCTACTTTCGACTTGTTGTCTCGTGCTGATTATATCGCCTTAACTGACCAAAACGTTGTTTTTTGTGGCTTTTTCAGAATAGATACATTAGCAGGAAACGTAAGGATTCCCTTTTCGTTGAATGGTCAGAAGATCAGGAATGAAAGAATAACAGACGGAGAAGTTACAAACAGCAATTTAACCGGGATTTCAAAACCTGGTTTTTACTTGCCATCGGTTTTAAATCGAACGCTAAATCTAGATACAACTTTAAAAACGCTGACAGTTGGTGCAGGGGATGTTTTTCAAGGGTTAACACGTTATAACATTGCCAATCATTCTACTGACGTTGCGGAAGCTTTTGAAACAGGAATGAGCAATAAATTGACATTATTGTTGGATATTGCTACAAGAAAATTTACAGTTAAATCCATCACTATGTACAACGCAATGGATGAAAATTATGTCAACTTTGGTGTATTCGATTTGGCAACAGGTCTGGGTAATTTGACAGTCCCTTTAGTTGTAGATGGTGTCGCTGTAAAAAATGGGGATTTATATCAAAATCGCATGTTATCAACAACTGTTGACCCTGTGAATATTGATTTTATTAGTAAGAAAATTATAATTCCTCGATTCACTAGAGTTATCGATGGATCAACTAATGTACAACCTTCGTTGTTTAGCTTAAATATGTTGAGTGGCGAACAAGTGGTATATTTTAGGCATTCCACTAGAGCTATTTCTGTCGTACCGTTGGGAGACCCAGCACTTACAGGAGACATTACTTTTTTGTTGTATCTAAATGCTAATACAGGATCTGTACAAACGCCCTACGAGTATACGATAAATGGATTTTTATCGAGCTCGGTTGATGGTGTGCCTAACTATGCTATCGCGCGTGTCGATGATATAGTGGACGAAATTTCGGAGACCAAAAACAAAAAATTGCTTACTTTTGGATTGATATCAGACACTCACGGAGATTCGCGGCATTTAAATAGTTTGGTTTATTCAAGTAAATTTGGCGTCTGCGACTTTTATGTGCATGCGGGTGATATAAATTTAACAGAATCTGATAAAAAAAAGGTGCGCAATTACTATAATCAATGTCAACTTGCATTAGAGAAAATAAAAGTGCCGGTTTATGTTGCTCAGGGCAATCACGATCAGGCAGGTACAGGTGGGAATGATGTCGGAACATTACCTAAAAGCGAGTTTGCTAATAGGTTTATTCTAAGTCAAAAACAAAATACAAATGTAGTTTTCCCGGATGACGAAACACTAGGGTATTATTACGTGGATGATGATAAACATAAGGTGAGACTTGTTGTCGTCAACAGTTGTAGTGAGGCGAGTGGTAATTCAAAACGATGGGGAATTGACATGCAACAATTAAAATGGATAGCCGAAAACGCACTTGATTTAACCCAAAAGCAAAATAATGAACAAGAATGGCAAGTGTTGGTTATCTCACACCACAACTTATCCACTGCTCTATCTGTTGATGCGACTTTTGCTAAAAACGGCGATATATTATTAGGTATTTTAAAAGCTTTTAAAGAAGGATCGAGTTACACAAATGAAACGTTGGGTATAGATGTAGACTATGCGAAAACGCATATCTTGATTGCGACACTTTGTGGTCATGTGCATGCGGACAATTTGTATCTAGATGAAGAACTTGGGTTCTATCAAATATCAACAACTTGTAGCCAAACAATAGCTCAAAAGACATCTGCTACAACTAGTGAGATTTTAGAACGAACATTAGGGACAATCACAGAAGACGCGTGGGATATTTTTTGTATCGATTTAGAAAATCGACACGCAGAAATTAAACGTTTTGGTGCAGGAGAAAATAGACAGTTTGATTATTAGAAAAATATCAGATCTGGCGGACAATCATTCTTGGTTGTCTGCTTTTTTGGCTAATCGTGTTGTGGATTATATTTTAGGAAAGTAGGTGATGAATGATGAAAGTTGAAAACTTATCAACTGAAGCGTTTAGAGAAGATAATATTGAGAAGAAAAAGATAATAAAGAAATTTATTGAATCCTTTAAAAATGATATCATTGTTGTAAAAACCAAAGGAGATAATGATGGAAATTTTAGGGATGAAAGAACAAATGATAAAAACATTAGACACTCCATTAGGAAATAGAATTTCTATAAGCGCAGATTTTGAGATGCCAGAAAAATTAAACATGGAAATACTAATGGCCATAAAACTTGTAGAGTTAGAAATGGAGTCGCAAGGAATCAATATTGAAAAACTAAAGGGTACGAACTTAATCATCCTTGCTTCAGGAGAAGTTAAGTTGAAAATGAGTAGTATAGGTAATTACATTCGTTTTTCTGTCATAGATTACTCTAAATTAGCAAATGTTAGAAATGAGAGCGCTAGAATTGCTGTAATAATTGAAGAGTTAGTCCATAATTTTTGGAATTATAGCGATGAAGAAAAAATTAAACTGATTGATCTTAAAATTCTAAAGAGGTTTGATCAGAAAGTTGAGCTTGAAGATATATTTGACATGAGTACTATAGAGGATTCTGAAAAAATTAATTATCTAGTACTTACACCCGAAGATTTTGATAAGTAGTAAATTAAGCATACTCAATCGAGTGTGCTTTTTATTTTAGGAAAGTAGGTGGCATATGAAAAATATAATTATCCTCAAATGGGATAGTTTAGTTCTCAGTATCGTGTCGGTTTTATACGGTTTGCAGTTGCTTTTGCATCCCTCAATCTTACAGGAATACAGAGTATATCAGTTGGTTGACGAGCTGTTCGATTATCGAGCAATCAGCGCAGTGTTTATGATACTGGGTTTTCTCAAAATATTGGGAATTGTGATCAATAACAAGAAATTAAAGCATACAGTGCTAGTACTACTAACATTCTTTTGGACACTTTTCGGAGTGTCTTTTGTGTTATCTGCACCACCAAATACAATCGGCATTTTATCCTTGGCAATGGCATTCCTTGCGATGGGGATTGCCATCAAGGAGGACTGATACTGTGGAAGACATCAACTTGACTACGATCATTGTGGCGCTTGGTGGTGGGTTTATTACCTATCTAGGAACTAAATATTCTAACAAAGCAAATCTTGAAAAGACTAATACCGAAAACGCCGACGTTCTCTACAGGAAGTATCAGGAGATGGTGGATAAGCTGGAAAAGAAAGTCGATAAACTCGAAGCAGAAATTTCAGATATCAAAAATAAGTATGAGAAGGAAATTGCTTACTATCAAAAACTGGTTGAAGAGCTAGAAGACGAGAACGAAGAGTTGAAAAATGAAAATGCAATATTGAAAGGTGGAATTTAACATGGAACATATTTTAACAGCAGCAACAGTAATTGTAGGGGTGGTTATGGCGGTTACGGGGCTAGTGAAACAAATGATCCCAAACAATAAGTTATTGCCAGTAATCAATATTTTGCTAGGAACTACGGTTGGGGTTGTTTACGCCGCAACAATGGTACCAGATCAACTCATTGTGTTTGGTTGGGCAGGATTCTTGTCAGGTTTAGCCGCAGGCGGTTTCTATGACTTAGGCGCTGGATTTATTAAAGGCAACAAATCGAAACCAGATTACGGTGACGGACAAGAGTTTACAGAAAAGAAGGATTAGCCACTGGCTGCTCTTTTTTTAATTTAGAAAGGATGATATAAATGAGTTTCATCAAATACGAATATATCAGAATCAACAAGTTTTCTCGTCCAGGAATCAAGAACTATGGCGTCAAAGGGATTATCATGCATTACACGGCAAACAATGGCGGCACTGCCCGAAACCACAAAGACTACTTCAATAATCTAAATGGTGTTTATGCTTCCGCTCATTTGTTTGTAGATGACAATGAAGCTATTTGCATCATTCCATTAGACGAAGTCGCTTACCATGCAAATGATACGGTTAGATACAATTCTGATGGATCTATCTACAAGCCTTTGTATTCACAAATCGGAAATGCTAATTATGGTGCTATTGGTGTGGAGATGTGTTTGGATAAAAATGGGAATATCACTGAAAAAACATTCCAAAATACCGTTAAAGCTGTCAAAGAACTGATCGCAAAATATCCAAATATTACTCGTAATAAGATCTGGCGACATTATGATGTTACTGGAAAGAATTGCCCAGCTCCATGGGTAGCTAAACCAAGTGAGCTAGAACGATTCAAAGATGCGGTGTTTGGCAAGACTAGCGGTTCTAATTCAGCAGCTAAACCTAGCATACCTACTGTAAAACCAAATACCAATAAAATCCAAGAAGACGGAATGTTTGGACCAAGTACTGCCAATAAAGCCATGAAGTACGAAGGTATCACACCAGATGACGAAATCAGCCATCAGTATCGGCAAGCGTGCAACAAGAACCTTTATGCAGCGCAATTCGATAATACGCTAAAAGGATCAACGTTGATTCGAACATGGCAGAAACGATTGAAAGCAAAAGGTTACTACAATGGTGCAGTTGATGGATTGTGCGGAAAGAACACAATTAAGGCAATGCAAAAAGCTTTGGGTACCACGCAAGACGGTATTATCAGCCCTGTATCTAACATGGTCAAAGCATTGCAAGTAGCGTTGAACAACAACAAGCTTCCGTGGTAAACAAATAGCCCGCTTTGGCGGGCTTGTACATAGATCATATTCATTTTACTTGCAGTAAATAAGTTTATACTATAAATTAGTAGGTGCGTGCAATACTTTATGAAGAGTAGTTAGGCGATGGTAGCTTGGGGAAGTGTGCCTAATACTCTTCATGTTTATTTTATCATTATTTTTATTTAATAGATATTATTTTTCAGAATATCATCTAAAATATTTTTATGTTTTTCAGCATATTATAATTGTAAATTCATGACAAAATAGAAAAGTTTGTCTCTCTAAAATTCAATAATATTTCTGCTTGAAATCTCTTGAATTAAAAAAAGCTAAAGTGTATCATGGATTTATACCAACTAATCCATTTTATTGTAATTGCTCTTTCGAAACTTCCGCTCTATGAATAGTAGGGTGGATTTTTGTTGAATTTAAATAAGATACCTTGTAGAATGATAATAGCCTTAACCGGGGCTAATATCCTGACATTTTTAACCCTGTTTCAAGCCCACTCTCTCCAAGGGTGGGTTGTTTTGTACCTTTAGCTCAGTTGGTTAGAGCAGACGGCTCATAACCGTCCGGTCGTAGGTTCGAATCCTATAAGGTACATAGTAAAATCCTCTTAATCGTTTTGAGTAGGGGGCTTTTTTTATCGCTTACATAAAGGGGTTAGTTTTAAAAGGTTTTATACTGTTTAATGTAAATAAGAACTTAGTCATGAATTCTTTTGGTTTTCTGCTCGAAGGGTGGTAGCAATCTATAATAGGGATATCATGTGAAATAGAATAATTAAACCCATTTTGAACAATCACTTCATTATTTTTAAAATCGTCTTCAAGAACATAATTCGTTAATATACCGTAGTTTCCGCCACAAACAATTATATCAGGACTACATAGTTCAATTTGCTTTCTAATTAACTCAGCATTATCTATAGCAATCTGTTCAAAATTATTCCAATCAGTATAAATACTTTTTGTATTAGGAGACTTCTTTAAATTGACCCATGCAATTTTGTTTAGATAAGCAATTCGGTTGTGTTTTTGACCGTTTATAAGACTCAAGTTGATTTGTTGGTCATCATTCCATTTGTAGATTAATTGAGTTAATCTTGTAATCATAGGAGCGGTACCTCGATAGTAACCACCGTCTCTGAGATAGTTTAAAAGTATATCTTCACGATTATAAAGATCTACCGGTTCACGAAGAATGAATAAAATCTTAATTGTATTATCTTCGGAAAAATAATGTTTTTCAGATATTACTCCGTCTCTCCAAATGTTAATTTCAGTAGATGATGATAATATTTTATCGAGATGAGTTTGATAGTTAACCATTATTTCACCCTCAAAGTATCACCAGGATAAAGCATAAAATTATTTGGATCCATTCCGTTTAGTTCATAAAGCTCTTCGACAGAAATCCCAACCCGCGCAGCTATATCTGGAGGGCCTTCGCCTTTTTGAACGGTCGTATAATCTTCAACAGGTTGAGTTTGAACGCTGCTTTCGGGCACTGTTTCTTCAGAGCTTGCAGGAACCTCAACAGGCTGGGTACTTTCTTCTGAATAAGCAGCCACACTTTCGGATGAATATGCTTCGGATTCTGTAGAATTAGAAGCGAAAGGTGATTCAGTTAATTCCATAGAAGCTGCCTTCGCGTATTTTTCAACCAGGTCTTGAGAGAGCTGGCCATTGAACTGCATCAGTACCAAATCATCCTCATTAACGGCGGTATAGGAGAATAGCATTGCTGAATCTTTTCCAAGATCATCATAATACTGTTTAGTCGCTCTTAAGTCATCCAAATTATCAAAAGTCAGCAAGCGAGCATTACGTTGATCATCTTCGTTGTCGGTTTCAACTAATGAAAATATCTTTGCACTCGTGGCCGACATAGGCGCAATACCAAAGTCGTCCTTCGTCATATCCCGTGGATTGTAGACCACAAGCGATTGCTGCGAGAATGCCTCAATTATATCGTCTAGATTTGCAGCAGCTGATTCTGATGATACAGTAGTCTGTTCTGTAGATGATGAGCTTGATTCAACTTCTTTCTTTTTCGTGTAAGGTTTCAAAACAAGCTTTTCCGCATCGGAATCGTCTTTATTCTTTTTTTCATCCGGTGTGAAGACTATGTTATCATCTTCTTTTGAAACAGTGTAATAAACATAAGCATCTTCATCATCTGTATCTTGAATCTTGATCGAATCTTTATCTAAAACATACTCAAGTTTATAGCTCATTTGATCTATGAGTTGTTTTGCTATATCTTCACCTAATTGCTCCCATTCATCTTTTGCACTAGATGTCATACTGTCAGTATCGATGGATACCGACATTACATGCTCAGAGAAAGATAAAAGCATATTTGGTTCATCTTCGCTTGAAGATTCTGCAATCCAATCATTTGCTTTCAAATCTTCTGTTGTAATCTTTTTTTCACAAGCGACGAGAAAGAAAATAGCAATTAAAGCAAAAACACCTAAACTAATCTTTTTCATGTTTATCCCCCTAAACCTATTTGAAAATATCCCATATACTAAACGTTGTTTTTCTATAAATCTTTGCTTTTGTTGATTTTATAGGTGATTTAGCAAATCCCATACCTTTCTTTCCATAACCGGGGATTACCGCTTTTTTGATTTTCCGTTTTGCTTTCCCAGTAGTTCTAGCCTTAAAACTTTTCTTAACACTCGATTTTCTAAGACCTACTTTCATTTTTTAACCTCTTTTCATATTTTTATTCTATTGTATCAAAAAAGCCCTATCATAAGATAGAACTTTTTTTCTGTGGTGGCTATACTGTTCTTGCACGATATAAGGTAGTCAATTATTTTGAAGAGCTAGGCCCGACCACCGAGTTATTATTTAGTGATTCAAATTCTATCATGATTTTTGTCTTACCAATCACCGAATACTTACGGACTACAAACTGTTTCCTACAATTATATTCACCAGCAACGACAATTCTCATATCTTCATCGACATCTGCTAAAAAGTTCAAACTATGTGCAACAATTAAGCAGTTCACTCCATCAAGCGAGAATCGCACCAAAGGGGTCTTGCTCATCTCCAATATACGTATCTTTGATACATAACCTTTCATCGATTTCATAACAATCGCCTCCATAGCGTTGTACATAATAGTAACAATCTGTTTTGCCTAAAGTGACAGCAACATAAAACTCGACACATTTTCCGCCGAATAATGCTTCCTGTGATTCAGAAATAGAGTCAGGAAATTCATTTATAAACTCGGAATAGGATAAATAGCCTTGCTCGTATTGGCTGATGATATTCATCACACATCAAACCACTTTTTCTCATAATAGAAATCTATATTTCGAATTTCACCATATTCTATGAGGGTAGATCCGATATAGATTCCCAAATCATTATGACCAGACAGAAATCCAGCTATATCAGGCATAAATTTCCCTAACAGAGTGTAATTTAGTTGTACCGCTAACTTTTTGTGTTTCATAAGCGCTTCTTGAAGAAACTTTCCTATTTCTTCTTCATCCATTTCTGGTTTAGGAGGGCATACATAAGCTAACTCTTTGTCAACTCTATCAATATCGGTTGTATGTTCAGACAAGAAGAATCCTATCCACTTTAATTTTTTACGATCCTCATAGGGTTTAATCATTCCCATAATTATCACTCCTTATGAAAAAAGTATACGAACGTTTGTTCTCTTTGTAAAGCGAACAGAATTATAAAATTCAGATATTTGAAAGCATTTTTCATTTTCTTCGCCAATATTCCGCCCATCTGACAAGTATCGATAAACATTCTTAATGCAGTATAGGCATTGTTTAGAATATAAGGGATTGATGAATATAATTATATCAAGGACGAACAAGGAATAAGGAGGACGTATAAATACTATTAAATATCAGAATGATATAAGAAGCCTTCATGGCCGTTCTGAAAATGGATGAGGACGAACCGAAGAAATAATCTGTTTTGACGGATGTCAGTAAGAGGAATAAAATGAAAGTACCTTCGAGAGAAGGTGCTTTTTTTAATAAAAGGAAAAATATAAAATGACCGAAGGGACATACACTGGTTGTTTAGTAGATAGTTTCAATCGATTGATGCGTGGCTTTTGATAGATTGAAGATCGGAGATGATTTGCGCATGAAGGCGTTGTATTTTAATGAATTTGGTGATTCAACTGTTTTAACATATGGGGATTTGCCTGATCCCATCATTCATGAAAATGAGCTATTGGTAGAGATGATGTATATTGGGTTGAATTTTGCAGATATTTATCGAAGAAAGGGCAGCTATCATATTGAATCCCGAGACCCTCTTATTAATGGCTATGAAGGGGTAGGGAGGATTATTCAAAAAGGAACATCTGTCTCCAAGTTTCAGCTAGGGGAAACGATTCTTTTTGTGGATGTTCCTTTTGCTAATGCAGAATTGGTGGCTGTTCCTGAGGAAAATGCCATCCGTATCCCATCAGGTATACCACCTAAATTAGCAGCCAGTATTGGTCTGCAAGGGTTGACAGCTGATTTTTTAGCTCATGATCTTGGCAATAATGTGAATCATAGTAAGGTCTTCGTCCATGGAATAAGTGGTGGCGTCGGACAAATTTTATCGCAACTATTGACGGCTGATGGTCTAGAAGTTTATGGCGTCACTTCTACGGAAGAAAAGCGACAACTGGCTTTAGACCAAGGAGCAAAACAAGTCTTTTTAAGAAATACAAAATGGCAAGATACCTATACTTCTTTCTTTGATACCGTTTATGATGGCATTGGGCATACATTAGCCGAAAGTGTCGACTTGCTCAAAAATAGAGGGAAGGTTGTCTTTTTTGGCATGGCCGGCGGAAATCCGCCAGCGATCGACTTCATTCCCTTGCTGTCTAAATCAAAAAGTATTTTGACAGGAGATCTGTGGGATTACTTGACAAGTTTTCAAGAGCGGGAGAGAAGAAGCTCTCGATTGTTTGACTACTTTAGCAAGGATCAAATGAAAATCAGTCAACCAACCATTTTTTCATTAGCTGACGGAAAAGCTGCCCATGATTATTTAGAATCTGGAAAAAGTGTCGGGAAAATTCTTTTGCAACCATAAGAAAGTAACAAAACTAAATGATTTTATTGCAAACGATACACCGAATGTTTGATGTTTCACTAAGGCATTTTTTTATATAATCGATAGTTCTCTTATGATACATCTTTAAGGATAAAAATAAATGTAAATTGAATAGAATATTGCAAAAAAATTATAGTTTCTATCTATTCAGTGAGAATAAGATAAAACTTTGTGATAAACAGTACATTTAATTTGAAAATATTTAATTACAGCAGTAAGATAAATATATCAAATACTTAAGGAGTGATATCTATGACAAACTATGAAGAAAAGGAAGCAAAAGCATTGGTAAAGATTGCAGAGGTTCTTGATAAGTTAGATGAGAATTTAGCTGAATTAGACACACTAGATGCAGACGCAAAAAAACATAGTATGAAGAAATGGATCGTTGAGAAAAAAGCGATTCATGAAATCAAAAAGATCGCACACGAAGCCGGTAAGTATGAAAAGTACGATGAAAAAGCACTACAAAAAGAAATTGATGAAGTTGAGAAGTATATGTAATTGATGAAAAATAAGAAGTTGTCAACATTATTCAGCAATTGAAATCTGAACTGATAAAAGCCAGATTTCAATTGAAGATATTGAATTGACAATGATCTCAATAAGCCCATGCTCGTATGAGTGTGGGCTTGTTTGCTGTACATAGGATTAACCACCCTAAGCTGAATAGGCATGGAAGATCATGTTCTACAACGACTAGATAAAACATTAGTTAAAGGGGGACGGAGAAAAATCCAAAAACAAAGAAAGTCTGTTTTTTCGTATTTTTCATCGACTTTCTCTATTTTTTTAGACAAGCTTTTCGCTTATTCTAAATTTATGAGCGGTATCATAGTAAACAGTTAACAAAACGTTTAGACCATCTGAAAAACATCTTTGCAGAAAATAGTGACGAGAGGTTTATGGCTGATGAGCAATTCGATTGTCTATTACAACATAGTAGAAAGTTCTTTATTGAAGATAAAATAATAAACTATATAGATGAAACGGGTGATTACATGGAAACAACATTTTTCATTTCGAAAAATACTTCTGTCACGTCAAAACAGTTGGAAAATGAAGTGATTGGACATGCTTGCGAGATCTTGCAGCGTGACATTTTAACCGTTGTGACAGACACGAGGAAGGCAAATGAAATTGAATTGGTTTTACTTGATGAAAAAAATGAAACGGATGCTTTTCATATACTTTTCGTATCGCCAGATAAAGTAAAAGTGTGTGCTGAAACGCCGTTAGGATTAATGTATGGGGTTCTTGAAATCTCTCATAAAATTTTAGATGTTCAACCTTTTTGGTATTTCATGGAGATTCCTCCAATAAAAAAGCCATTTATTGAATGGACAGATTTTGACTTAACATTGACTGATTTTGCAACGGATTATCGGGGCTGGTTTGTCAATGATGAGTTGCTGATGGATCAATGGGAAGATAATGGTTCGAATGAATACGTATGGGAACGTATTTATGAAACATTGTTACGTTTAGGCGGAAATGTCATCATCCCTGGAAAAGATAAGAACAGTCATAGACATCGAGAAAGTGCGCAAGCGATGGGGTTGATCTATACACATCATCATGCCGAGCCACTAGGCGCAGAGATGTTTGCTAGAAGGTATCCTGGTTTGAAGGCTTCATACGAGGAACATTTTGAGTTATTTCAGGAATTATGGAAAAAAGCCTTACACGAGCAAAAGGGTACCAACGTTATTTACACACTCGGTTTTCGTGGACAAGGGGATTGTCCTTTTTGGGCAGAAGATCTTGATCGACAGTGGTCAGCAGCGGAAAAAGCAGCAGTGATCAACGAAATCGTCCATCTGCAATATCATAAGTCGATCCTCATGCAGTATGTTCAATGAACATTTATGGGGAGATGACGGAATTATTTAATCTTGGCTTACTTGAGCTTCCGGATGATGTGATTGAGATTTGGGCGGATAATGGTTATGGCAAAATGGTTTCTCGTAGACAAGAAAATCACGATCCACGAGATGAGGTGCTAACAAACACATCAAAACCAAATCAATCAAGAGGAATCTATTATCATGTTGCCTTTCATGATTTACAAGCATCTAATTTCTTGACGATCTTGCCTAATAGCCCAGAATTTGTTTCTAGAGAGTTAATGGCGGTTAGAGAAGTCAAGATGGATAAGTTTGTCTTAGTCAATACAGGCAACATAAAACCGCATATTTTGTTTTTACAAGAAATAGCGAATTTCTGGCGAGCAGATTATCAGTTACGAACCAATCAAGAGATAATTTCAGAGCATGTAACACAATATTATCAAAATCAGCAAGAAGAGATCCAAGCTGTCTATGAAGCTTACTTTGAAGCGGTTATCCGCTATGGAACACATGAGGATCAAACCGCTGGGGACGAGTTTGCCTGTTATTTGATTCGAAAAATTATCCAATCATGGCTCAAGCAAGAAACAAAAATTCCGAGGATAGAATGGTTGACGGGTGATAAAAAAATCAAGGAGCAAGTCACAGAAATTTTCTCTATGGTAGGAGAAAAGATAGCAGCCTGGGAGAATCTATTGCTGAGATGCCAGCAGATTACATTATCCCTTCAGGATAAAAATTCGCAAAATGCTCGCTTTTTTAATGATATTTATCTCTCAGTAGCCGTTCAATGCAAAACGTTAAAAGCACTGCTCCATTTGTTAGACGCTTATCAGGTCTTTGATCGGGAAGAAATGGTCTTTGTATTTGTAAAAGTTTTCGATGCGTTAGAAGAAATCCATCAACTAATTCAAATACTGAAGGAAAATCCAAGTGATACATGGTATGATTTTTATGAAAACGACGGCTATACTAATCTAACATTGTCAAAAGAGATGATCAAAAGTCTGTTGTCTTACATTCGCATCATTGGCGATGGTCCAGATCAAGATCAGTGGGAGAGAAAATATATTATGGATCCCACTGAATCAAGAGTTATGTTGCTTTCAAATACTAAAAAAGCGTTGACGGATGAAAAGTTAGCAAGAAAAATCAGAGTAAGTTTTAGAAAAGTTCCTAATTAATATTAAATTGAGATGAAACGCCATTCAAAAGTAAGACTAAATATCTTACTTTTGAATGGTGTTTCATCTAGTATGCAGTTTTTATTAGAATTCACTAGGCGTATCGTCCAATTCCAGCACCATATTATACCAAGCAACATTTGCATGTTGGGAATCTGACAGTCCTTCTAGTTGATAGCCATGCTTTTTGTAATATGGAATCAATGATTTTAAACAAGTTAAGGTGATTCCTTTTCTGTTTTGAAGACGACATTGTTCTTCGAGGACTGACAGTAGTTTACTACCAATCTGACAGTTTCTATAATCAGGAGCGACAGCTAAGCTCAGAATACTTTGGTAGCCACCAAAAGGCTGATTAGGACAAGTACTTTCAAAGAGATCGTCAGAGAGATAACGTTTAGAAATAATGGGCCCTACAACGTAGCCAATCGGACAATCCTTTTCATTTACTGCAACAATAAAACTATCACTTATTGTATGTATTCGATTCATCATCGCAGTTTTAGATGCTGCTTCATCAGCTGTAAATCCTGCATTTTCAATCTGCATGATTCGATCGATATCTTCTTCTTGTGGTGGTCTGAAGAAAACGTTCATTCAATCACTCCCATCTTTATTCAAAAATAGTTTATCACATAATGATATATGACGTTTATATTTGATAACGATAAAAATTTAGAGACTTAAAAATTCCTAGTACAGAATCGTTGTCACACTTTCAAGCAAATGAAACAAAAATAAGAATTAGTAGTTGTTAACTGAATGGATTCTTATAAGAAAAAGTCAAATTAATGATAATAAATCGCAATTCTTCATTTTATTCTAACAAAATGACAATTTTATTAGGTATTCATCACAAATCTATCACATTTCCAAGCTAAAGTTTGCTATTATCTGAAAATTTTCATCATTCAGATAAAAGCTTCTTCATTATGAGCAAATTTTTTATAGTTAGTTGATAGAAAACAGGACGAGCGTATGTGTTTTCGATCCAAGTTACACGCCAATGCGTCTAATTTCTATATTTGCTGGTATGAAGAAGAGCGCAAAAAAAAATCCTTAAGTTACAGGGGACGAAATGGAGGATAACATGAAAAAAAGGAAAACAAGCTGGGCTCTCGTATTGTTAACAAGTCTGATGGTATTAGGTGCTTGTGGTAGTGGAGGCCAAGACCCAACAGATAGTTCGGGAGGGAATGTGACAGGGGGAGCTAGTTCTGATCCTAATGTATTAGTGGTCGCATCAGGTGCGGATCCAGTGACATTAGATATCCATCAAACGAACGACCAAGCAACTACCAGGGTAGCAAGACAGATTTACGAAACACTGATCAAACAGACCAACGATCTTGAGTTAGTGCCAGGGTTAGCAACAGAGTGGGAAGAAATTGAAGAGAACCTTTATGAGTTCAAGTTGCGAGAAGATGTTGTCTTTCATAATGGGGAAGCGATGACAGCTTCTGATGTTGCCTACACCCTTCGACGGGCGGTTGACTCACCTTCGATCAGTCATATCATTGGTTCGATCGATCCTGATACGATCGAAGTGATCGATGATCATACGATACATATCGGGACAAATGGTGCCTTCGGGCCTTTCTTGACTCATTTAGCACATCCTGCGGTTGGAATTTTGAGTGAGAAAGCTGTGGAAGAAGCTGGTGAAGATTATGGTATCAACAGCGTTGTGGGAACGGGTCCCTTTGAATTTGTTGAATGGGCAACCGGTAGTCACGTGACGTTAGATCGATTTGACGATCACTGGGATGAGCCAGCGGGAATGGAAAGAATTGAGTTTCGGACAATTACAGATTCAAGTGTTCGTTTGATTGAACTAGAGTCAGGAACCGTCGATATTGTTTATGATATCGCTCCTTCTGATAATGAAAAGGTTGAAGAAAACGATGAATTGACTTTATTAGCGACAGAAAATTTAGGAACGGAATACTTAGGTTTCAACGTTCGAAATGATACACCATTGCAAGAAGTAGGGGTACGTCGCGCGATTGCCCATGCTATCGATGTCGAATCGATTATCCAAACGGTTCATATGGGGATCGGGACTCAAATGAGTGGACCGATCAACGAATTGGTTTTTGGATATAATGAAAACTTGGAAGCTACTCCTTATGACGTTGAATTAGCAAAAGAACTATTAGCAGAAGCTGGTTATCCAGATGGCGGGTTCTCCCTTTCGTTGTATGTCGGTGATAACAATCAAGAACGAATCCGTGTCTCGCAGGTTGTTTCCGCTGCTTTAGAAGAATTAGGTATCACTGTTGAGGTCAACCAAATGGAGTGGGGAGCATTTTTAGATGCTGCAGCAGCTGGTGAACCAGATATGTTCTTACTAGGTTGGACAACGATCACAACAGATGCTGACTATGGATTGTATCCACTGTTCCATTCAAGTAGCTTTGGCGAAGCTGGAAATCGTACGTTCTATCATAATGAACGGGTAGATGAATTACTTGATGCAGCTCGTAGCACTTCTGACCAAGAGGAACGCTTGGCCTATTATCACGAGGCGCAAGAGATTATCAATGATGAGATGCCATGGGTTTACTTACAAACCAGAGAAAATGTTTCAGGTATCCGCAACTGGGTGCAAGGGTTCGAACATCATCCAACTGGAAGTTACTTCTTAGATACGGTGTCAAAAAACTAAATTGGATTGAGAGTATAAAATAAAGAGCCGCAATGGCTCTTTATTTTGAGGAGATGAATAGATGTTCCAATATATTGTAAAACGAATTCTGTGGTTGTTTCCTATCCTGATAGGCGTCTCTTTTATTGTATTTACGATTATGTATCTATCACCTGGAGACCCTGTAACGATGGTGTTGGGGGAAGGAGCGACTCCTGAACAATATGAGGCCATGCGTGTGCAAATGGGGCTTGACCGTAGTTTTATCGAACAATTTTTTCATTATATAAAAAATGTTGTTGTCGAATTTGATCTTGGGAGATCGTATTTTTCTGGCCGGGTGGTCATGGATGAAAATCCTAGTCCGTTTGCCCAACACAATCAAATTATCAGTATGGAGTGTGTTATTTGCCTCGCTGATTGGTATTCCACTGGGAGTGATCTCTGCTTCGAGACCTTATTCCAAGGTTGATAATTTCGTGATGTTTCTTTCACTAGTTAGGGTTTCTATGCCAACCTTTTGGCAGGCACTCCTTTTAATTATTCTTTTTACTTCTACCCTGGGCTGGTTGCCAGCATCTGGTTTTGATACTTGGCAGCAAATGATCATGCCAGTATTTGCATTGGCTTCCTCGTCAATTGGCACGATCGCCCGGATCACAAGGTCGAGTATGATGGACGTTTTAGACCAAGATTATATTCGCACGGCAAAAGCCAAAGGAGTAAATGGTTCAAAGGTGACGTTCCATCATGCTTTAAGAAATGCCTTGATTCCCGTAGTGACAGTCATTGGTTTGCAGTTTGGGGCTTTATTAGGTGGGGCTGTATTGACCGAGACTGTTTTTAGTATCAATGGGATCGGGACATTGATGGTGAATGCGATCCGTACAAGAGACACAATGATCGTCCAAGGCGGCGTTTTATTTATTGCATTTATTTTTACGATGGTTAATCTATGTGTCGATATTCTCTATGCATATATCGATCCGCGAATTAAAACCTCATATGATTAAGGGAGGAACTCATGTTTTCTAGAAAAAAGGCCATTGCGAAAACGCAAGCACTTGCAGGCGTACCAGAAGGATCGAAACAAGAGATTTGGCTTTCCTTAAAAGCAAATCGCCGAGCAATGTTTGGGTTACTATTTATCACGTTACTGACGATTACTGCGATTTTTGCAGACTTTATAGCTCCCTATGGTATGCGGGAGCAAAATCTAGCCAATGCATTGCAATTTCCAAGTCGTTCTCATTGGTTTGGGACAGATGACTTGGGACGTGACGTATTGTCTCGTTTGATTTACGGCACGAGAATATCGCTGACTGTAGGCGTTTGTGCGGTGTTACTGGCACTCTTTTTTGGTGGCATCTTAGGTGTCTTATCCGGTTATTTCAGAGGGTGGATCGATACGCTGATTATGCGTTTTTGTGACATCTTACTATCCATCCCTTCCATTTTGTTGGCAATCGCCATCGTGGCTTCTTTGGGATCCAGTCTGCCGAACATGATCTTGGCGATCGGGTTGGCGAATATCCCCATTTTTGCTCGTATTATTCGGGCAAGTGTGATGGCGGTCAAAGAGAAGCAATTTATTGAAGCTGGAAAAGCGCTGGGCGCAAATAATGGATTGCTGATTTTTAAACACATCTTGCCAAATATCCTTTCACCAGTCATCGTGCATTCATCAATGGGCGTTGCCACAGCAATTTTATCTGCTGTTGGCTTAGGATTTATTGGCTTAGGTATGGAGGCTTCCGTTGCGGAATGGGGAACGATGTTAAATTTTGGACGAGGCTATATCCGAACACATCCCTACCTGACGATTTATCCAGGGATCGCGATCATGTTGACCATTTTATCCTTCAATTTGATCGGTGACGGAATCCGAGATGCCATCGATCCGAAGATGAGAGAGAGGTAAGCAGTTATGGACACGATCATGCGCGTCAAGAATCTACAAAAGTATTTTCCTGTGAAGAAGAAAAACTTTTTTGGGGTGGGAAAAGACTATGTGAAAGCAAATAAAGATCTTACGATCGATATCTATGAAGGAGAAACATTAGGCATCGTCGGTGAAAGTGGCTGTGGAAAATCGACCTTTGGACGCACGATTATTCAGCTCCAGCGACAAACCGGAGGCTCGACCCTTTACTATGGAGAGACGATCGAAGATTTCATGCCTCGTTACGTAAAAAAAGTCTATCAACAACTGCCACAGAAGATGAAACAGTTTACTGATTCTGTCAATGAGCTCCAGTCGATCGAATCAAAACACGCTACTGATTCAGCTGCTGATGTAGAAGCAACAACGGAACGGTTGAGTCTAAAGAAAATCGCTTTTGAAAATGAATATGGCAATACCCTACGATTAGTCGGAGGCTTGATTTTGCATGATGATCTACAAAAGGTCAGTAAGCTTCTTTCGTCTCGTTACGAAGCTGCAGCAAAAGTTGCCGCTAGCAAGCGAGCGTTAACATTTAATCAGCAAAAACAAGCGATGAATGGGGCAGTGGATCAATCAGAGCTCATAAATTTGGAAAAAACGATCGCTGAACAACAAAATGACTTAGCAGCTATTGATAAGCAAGTCGCACAACTAAAAAAAGATGTCATGAACCAAAAAGATTTTTCATACTATGAAGAGCAGCTTGATTCTGGCATCGATCTAGCTGCTTTGACTCAAAAGGAATCAAGAGTTTTACGAAAAGACCTGCAAATTATCTTTCAGGACCCTTACTCCTCACTAGATCCACGGTTAACAGTGGGTGATATTATTGGAGAAGGTTTGTTGATACACAAATTTTTTGCTAGTAAAAAGGACCCAAACTATGAAACCTATATTCTTGATATCATGGAAAAATGTGGGTTAAAGAAAGAATTTATTCATCGCTATCCGCATCAATTTTCTGGTGGACAACGACAACGAATCGGGATTGCTCGTGCCTTAGCTTTAAAGCCCAAATTCATTGTTTGCGATGAAGCTGTTTCAGCGTTAGATGTTTCGATTCAGTCACAGATCATCAATTTGCTTCATGATTTGCGGGAAGAACTCAATTTGACTTACTTGTTTATCACCCATGATCTTGGAGTCGTAAAATTTATTTCTGATCGGATCGGTGTGATGTATTTTGGGCATCTTGTAGAATTAGCTTCAGCTGAGACGATTTTTTCTAACCCGATCCATCCGTACACACGGCAATTATTAAATGCCATTCCAACGCTAGACGAAGAGTATCGCCCATGGCCTATTGATGAAACCCATCCTGATTTGGCATTCAACTATTCAAAAGAAACCGATGCTGATCCAGATTGGGTAGAAGTCGAGCCGAATCATTTTGTGAAGTGTACGCGAAAATAGTTTTTTTAGAACATAGAAATTGAAACATGGTTGATGAGTCAATCAATCGAACCATAAGCATGATACGATTGGTTTAATGGGAAAAAATCAAAAGGAGGTCCAGATGGATTTACTAGAAGTTGATAATCTGCATACGTATTTTGATACGAAACGGGGCACTGTCAAAGCTGTCAAAGGCGTTACTTTTTCATTAAAAAGAGGGAAGACATTAGGAATCGTTGGAGAAAGTGGGAGTGGCAAAAGTCAAACAGCCATGTCGATCCTTCAACTTTTTCAGAGAAATCAATATATAGCGGAAGGGCAGATCCGTTTTGATGGAAAAAATATCCTCGAATTAAGCAAAAAAGATCTTTTGAAAATTCGTGGAAATGATATTTCAATGATCTTTCAAGAGCCTATGACAAGTTTGAATCCGGTATTTACAATCAAAGCACAACTGAAAGAAGCCTTGAAACTTCATCAGCACGTCGACAATAAGACGGCGACTTTACGGGCATATGAGCTGTTAGAAGCTGTCAAGATCACAGATCCTAAACGAGTAGCCAAGCAATATCCTCATCAGTTATCTGGAGGAATGAGTCAGCGGGTAATGATCGCAATGGCATTAGCCTGCAATCCGAAGCTTTTGATTGCCGATGAACCGACTACCGCACTCGATGTGATCATCCAAGCAGAAATCCTTAAGTTAATGAATGAGTTAAAAGACAATCTGGATACAAGTATTTTATTTATTACCCATGATTTGGGTGTCATTAGTAAAATGGCCGATGATGTGATCGTGATGCATGGGGGAAAAATCGTCGAGAGTGCCCCAATCAATGAGATATTCAAAAATGCTTACCATCCGTACACAAGGCGCTTACTTGCTGCGTTTTTAAGAACCGACATTCGAAACAAGAAAACAGCGCCTGATGATTTTTACAGTAAGGAAAACAATGTCTTTGATTTCACCACATTTAAAACAGAAGAAACAGCGGACCCGGATTGGGTTCAGGTAGGAACAAATCATTTTGTCGCTGCCAGTTTGAGAAAAATCGATAACTAAATGAAGAAGTCGTAAAACAAAGCTTTGTTTACGGCTTTTTTCAGTATGCTGGGAAGGAAATTTTTTTGTGAGGAAGTTGTGAGAAAGATGTAAAAAATAGGGGAAGGTTTGCTCAAGAGCCTTGCCTTAAAGTCCACTTCAAGAATTATACTGGAACTACCATTTTTGATGGGAAAAGAAAGGAGCAATTCAATGAACAAATGGACAAAAGGACTTTTTCTGACAATGATTTTTCTAGCAGGATGCAGCAGTGATTCAATGAATGACGAGCCAGACATTGGTACAACGGAAACAAGTACTAGTGACACCGTTACGCAACAAATGAGAGAAACAGGGATTGATGGACAGGCCGATATTTTGATTGCCTATTTCACAAGACCAGAAAATTTAGAGCATGAACCAGCGGTCGAAGCAGTTTCTGGAAGTAGTTTTAATGTAATCGATGACACCTTGGTAGGAGATGTCCAGGTGATAGCAGAAATGATTGCTGAACAGACCGGCGGTGCGTTGTTCTCGATTCAAACAGAAGTAGGTTACCCTAACGTTTACGATGAACATACAGCTTTTGCGACTAGAGAGGTGGAAGAAGATGCCCGACCAACGTTGATGACTGACGTTGCCGAAATGACTGAAGTGGATGTTCTCTTTATCGGCTTTCCCGTTTGGTGGAACCGTGCCCCAAGAGCCGTTTTATCATTTCTTGAAACCTATGATCTTACGGATAAACAAATCATTCCTTTTGCAACCCATGGGGGAAGTGGACTGACCAATAGTCAAAACGAACTTCAAACGTTGTATCCAGCGTATGATTTTCTTGAAGGCTTTGCAGCAAGAGCGGGAAGTGTTGAAGACGCTGAACCGAATCTGTTGAATTGGCTCGATGAACTAGGATATGAGTAACATTCTTATTGAGTAGATGTTTCTCGATTCGCTAAATGTTCATGATGTACCACAAACCGAAATAATCATAATATAATTATGGTAAACTAATGCAGTTGATTTATGAATCATTTGGGGATGCGCTGATGGATTAGGAGCAAGAGCTTCTACTTATTCCCGAGAATAGTCAGTTTTTCCGATTTATTCGTTCTAGGTTGACTACAATTCTGTTATTTCGGATAAGAAAGGTAGATCATGACCAAAGAGACGATCAAAAGAATCACACCAATAACCGACAATGGCAACACTGGATCATTCCACGGACGTTTGTTCAGCAACACGCGCACTCTAAAGATGAATCCTGCAAGTCCGAGTAAAGCGATCGCTACACAAAATAAAAGAATTGATAAATTTAACATTGTATTCCTCCAAATCATTGTATGAGAACTCATACCAAGATACTCATATATCCTACGCCAAAAGCCGTAAAAAGCAAGCAGCTGACAAAACTGTTCGTTTAAGCGAACAGTTTTTACATGTCGTTGACGAATCTTTTTACAATTCTGCAATTTCCTACGCTTTTTTAGCTAGATTCGCTGGAACAGTGATTCTTTGTTATCATAAGAATTGATAAGGAGACTGGAGAGGGAGGTTCTCTTTTGTTTCGAACACCTTGAATGCAAAAGAAAAAAATGAGGAGGTGATTTTGTGGAAATTCGGTTATTAAAATATTTCTACACGATTGCGGAGGAAGGGACGATTTCTCAAGCTGCAGAAGTGCTCCACATCACACAACCGACATTGAGTCGACAATTAAAAGAATTAGAAGACGAGTTAGGGACGGCACTATTCACTCGTGATAATCGTAAAATGGTTTTAACGGAAGCGGGGCGTTTTTTAAAAAGCCGTGCAGAAGAGATTTTGAGTTTGACAGACCAGACAATGCAAGCGTTTGAAGATCGTAAAAAACATTTATTTAGCGGTCACTTCACGATTGGTTGTGTGGAAGCAGATAATTCCGATACGCTTTCCTTGATGTTGGAAGAATTTATCAATGACTATCCTGATGTTCGCTTTCATATTCATAGTGGTACGGGAGATGACATCAGCGATCGCCTGGAGAAAGGCTTGTTGGATCTAGCGATCTTGATCGAACCGATTGAAATCGAGAAGTACGAAAAAATCGTTCTTCCACGAAAAGAAACATGGGGCTTTTTGACATCGGCTGATTCTTTTCTTGCGCATAAAGAAGAAATAACACCCGAAGACATCAAAGGTGTGCCTTTATTGATCTCCAAGCGTCCAGAAGTACAGCAAATGTTCAGTCAATGGTCGAAGACACCAGTGGAAGAGTTGCCGATCGTGGGCACCTACAATTTAATATTCAATGTCTTTTCCTTAGTAGAAAACCATGTTGGTTCGGCATTGACCATCAGCGGAGCAGTCGGAGAACGAAGGAATGAGGCAATCAAGTTTCTACCTTTAGTACCACAAATCGAGACCAGCTGTGTATTGGTCTGGAAAAAGAATCGTGTGCTGTCACCAGTCGTTATCGAGTTTATTCGGCGATTTCGCGATTCCTTTCAATAGTCTCAGTGTAAACATCAAAAGAAGCGGTGATATCCGCTTCTTTTTTGTATATCGAAACCAGCTATGCTTTGTAAGCATAAGGTCTTGTGTGAAAAAGCATTAGCTAATCCAACTCGATTGGCTTACCATTAAATCTATCAGGAAACAAAGAGTAGGAGGTGACACAATGGCGGCAATACTTGTTTGTTCACGAGCTGGTGAAAATCTGATTGAGGGACAGCTAAAAAAACTGGGCTTAGGAAATACGCAGATTCTAGCAGAGAAACTGTCAGAGCAGCTGCAATGCCCCCTTTATACCCTTGCCCCTGTGGAACCTTATCCTGAAAGCTATCAGGCGATGGTCGAACAAGCACAAAAAGAAAAAGCTACTAATGATTTTCCCCGTTATCAAACAGTACCGTCTGCGTTTTTTAAAGAACGGGTACTATTTGTTGGATTTCCCAACTGGTGGGGGAGCTATCCGAGGATCGTGGTGAGTTTTTTAAAAGACCATCATTTCGATGGGAAGATTATTTTTCCCTTTTGTACCCATGAAGGCTCAGGATTCGGCTCTAGCCTTGAAGACTTTAAAAAAACTTGTTCTGAACCCCTCATTTATCCTGGATTAGCCATCCGTGGGTCACGAGTGAATAAGGCGGATACTGCCATTCAAAATTGGCTGAACCCGCATTTCATCACAATAGAAGAAGGAGTCGATCGATATGGTAAAGAAACAAACTGCAGGAAGAGATAAACTAGGGACATTTGCGCCGAAATTTGCGCAATTAAATGATGATGTGTTATTTGGTGAAGTTTGGTCACGTGAGGAAGAATTGGCTCCTCATACAAGAAGTTTATTAACGATATCTGCCTTGATTTCGGGTGGCAATTTTGAACAATTGACTGCCCATCTGACGATTGGCAAAGAAAACGGGATCACAGTAGAAGAAATTGCAGAAGTAATCACTCATCTGGCTTTCTATGTTGGCTGGCCCAAAGCTTGGTCTGCTTTTAACATCGCCAAAACGGTTTATCAAGAAGAGCTAGCTGAAATGGAGGAAAAATAAATGTCAAAACTCGATGCAGCAAAAGAAGCTGGAATCTTTTCATTTGGCAACACAAATGACGCCTATGCACAATATTTTAGCGGTCAGAGTTACTTGAATCCTTTAGTAGCTGATCCAGCGATTCCAGTCAACGTTGGCAATGTGACCTTTGAACCAGGTTGCCGCAACAATTGGCATCGGCATATCGATGGTGGGTATCAATTGTTGTTGGTGACTTCAGGAGAAGGCTGGTACCAAGAAGCAGGCAAGAAACCGCAAAAACTTACTGTTGGTGATGTCGTAGTCATCAAGGAAGGGGTCAAACATTGGCATGGTGCAGCAAAAAATAGTTGGTTTGCCCATGTAGCGATTACTGCTGGTGCTTCAGAATGGTTAGAAGCAGTCAGTGATGAAGAATACGATCAATTGCCCGATGCATAAGCGATGATAAGGCAGCCGTACTGGAAGGCGTGTAACAAATCTTATGGGGTCTCACCTGATTGGGGCAGCCAATAGTGTGGCGAGTCAAAAGAGATCGGAGTGATCAATGTGAATGAATGTACGGTCGAGCCGATGATTCAACCTATGTAAATAAGAGAGAAAAAAGAAGCGTCCACTTGCACAGCTAACGTGCGAATGGACGCTTCTTTTTGTTTAGCCAAGATAAAATTCAATCAACGTTTTTGCAATTAGTTTTGTCATGGGATGACCTTTAGTAAAGCTTGATGCTAAATAGATCGTCCTTGATAAGGGGAAATCTGCTAGTTCACGTAAAACGAAAGGTGCCTCATCTTCATAGCCCCAAGTAATTTTAGGAAAGAACGTGATTCCTAGTCCTTGATTGATAAGGGAGCGCAACGTCGCCGGATCGTCCGTCGTTGAACCGATAGCCAAACTGATTTTTTTTGCTTCAAAAGCTTCGTCGATGGTTCTACGCAGCGGGCTGTTTTCAACCAGCATCAGCAAAGGCACGTGTTGGATATCGGCAACTTGCAAATCTTTTTTTTCTGCCAAGGGATGCTTTTTGGGGATCGCCAGTAAGATGGGTTCCGTGAATATTGGCAGATTGGTCAAGCCGTTCTTTGGCTCAGAGGTAATGTAGAAGGCTTGTTCTTTGTTGGTCTCCTTACTGCCGTGCTGCTTGATCGAAAGTTGGATCTCAGGGTGCTTTTCAACGAATGTCGCCACCAAGTTGGGCAAGGAAACAGAAGCGACTTCAGAGTAAATCGTCACTGCAGGGACCATTTCTCCATTTAAGGCTTGGATCGCACTCATTCCTTCGTCGAAACGTGCTAACGTCTCAACGACATAGGGATAAAATTCTTCAGCATACATCGTCAACTCGATATGCCGACCGGCATGATAGAACAAAGGAACGCCTAGTTCACTTTCTAGGTGTTTCATGGCACGGCTTAAGGCAGGTTGTGAGATGTATAATTCTTGTGCAGATTGGGTAATATTTTTCGATTCGGCTACTTTTTTAAAGTAGCGTAAATGATCAAGGTTCATCAGATACTCCTCTTTCCATACCTTTTGGTTATGGATATTCACGAAACTGGTATTTTTTATTATAACAAACTTCCGTTATTATGACACAGGAAAGAGAAATTGTTTAGGAGGTGTTTCATGAGTACAGGTTTCTTATACCCAGGACAAGGCAGTCAGACCAGCAAGATGCTTGAGGACGTGCCTGCCAGTTATTTCCATCGGCTAGAACAGGCGACAGGCTTTGATTTACACCCTGTATTGGGGGATCTCAAACAAGATACCGTCTCTATTCAGTTGGCCCTTTTAGTAAAAGTGGCTTTTTACACGGACCAGATGAAAGCATCTGGTGTGCAACCTCAGCTTGTGGCGGGGCATTCGATTGGCGCTTTTTCCGCTGCGTTAGCTTGTGAAAGCTTGAGTTTCGAAAATGCCGCTAGCTTGGTCTATCATCGGGCGACATTGATGAAAGAAGCCTATCCGACTGATTATGCCATGGGGGTACTGGTTGGTGTAACGAGAAGTGAAGCAGAAGCGCTCGTGGCAAAAACATTTGATCCTGCTGCTCCCGTCTATTTATCAAATGAAAATTGCCCCATGCAGCATACGATCTCTGGTCATATCAAAGGCTTGCGCAAGACGCTAGCTCAAGCGAAAGATTATCATGCGCAAACCGCCAAACTTTTAGCAGTGCCTGTCCCGTCCCATTGTGTGTTGATGGCAGAACCCGTGAAACGGTTTGCGCCATTTATGAACACGGTATCCCTTGATGTGCCTATCTGTCCGTACCTCAAAAATACGGATGGTCGGATGACCATGAACCCTGAAGAGATCCGCCGTGATTTGCTGCAAAATATTGCTTATCCGGTGCAGTGGAACAAGATCATGGATGTTGCCTACGAAGCAGGACTTGATTTGGCTCTTGAATTTCCTCCTGGCAATACCCTAACAAAACTGATCCAAGCAAAATTTGGTGAAAACAAAGCGATCCGTGTGATCAATTTGGATCAACATGGCTTGGATGATGCTTTATTCCTATATCAAAAATGGAGATGAATAGAATGGAAAAACCTGCAAGAAACTGGGCAAGTAAACGTGAAAAGAAGGCCCAAACCATGAAAAAAATCGAGCATCTTCTCGATGGAAAATATGTCCCAACGGAAGAGATCATTGAAGTCTTAGAACAGTTGATCCGTCCGGGAGACAAAGTGGTCCTTGAAGGCGACAATCAAAAACAAGCAAGCTTCCTATCAAAAAGCTTAGAACAAGTCGATGCTCAAAGAGTCAACAATTTGCATATGATCATGTCGAGTATCTCCCGTCCAGAACATTTGACGATATTTGAAAAAGGCATTGCAGCGAAAATCGATTTTTCTTATGCAGGCGCACAAAGTACGCGCGTTGCCCAAATGATTGAAGACAAAACTATGAAATTAGGGGACATTCATACGTATTTGGAATTATATGGTCGCTTATTTATCGACTTGATTCCGAATGTGGTCCTTGTGGCGGCGGACAAAGCCGATCGCCAAGGAAATCTTTATACAGGTTACAATACGGAAGAAACGCCAACGATCGTCGAAGCAGCAGCCTTTAAAGATGGGATTGTGATCGTCCAAGTTAATGAAGTGGTCGATCGTTTGCCGCGGGTCGACATTCCCAGCGATTGGATCGATGTCGTCGTGGTAGCAGACCAACCGTATCAATTAGAAGCCCTCTTTACGAGAGATCCACAAAACATTACGGAATTACAAATTTTGATGGCGATGATGGCATTAAAAGGAATCTATGCAGAACATGAAGTACAATCGTTGAATCATGGGATCGGTTTTAACACCGCTGCGATCGAGTTACTTTTACCAACCTATGGAGAAACGCTTGGAATCAAAGGAAAAGTAGCGAAAAACTGGGTTTTGAATCCTCATCCAACGATGATTCCAGCTATCGAATCTGGTTGGGTCGAAAGCATCCACAGTTTTGGTGGGGAAGTTGGTATGGAAAAATATATTGCCGCTCGACCCGATGTATTCTTTGTCGGAAAAGACGGCACGATGCGCAGCAATCGAGCATTATCCCAAACTGCAGGTCAATATGCCATCGATATGTTTATCGGTTCGACCTTACAACTAGATTATCAAGGAAATTCTTCTACAGTGACGAAAGGCCGCTTATCTGGGTTTGGTGGTGCACCAAATATGGGGCATAATCCGGGGGGCCGTCGGCATTCGACTCCAGCTTGGCAATCCTTGCGGGATGAAACAGATCCTTTAGCAAAAGGACAAAAATTAGTCGTTCAAATGGTTGAAACGTATGGGTCCAATAAAAAACCTGTTTTTGTAGAAACGTTAGATGCGTTGGCTGTCCAAAAGCAAGCTGGTTTAGCCAATGCCCCAATTATGATCTATAGCGAAGATACGACGCATATCGTGACAGAAGAAGGCATCGCTTATCTTTATAAAGCAAATTCAAAAGAGGAAAAACAAGCAGCCATCGCAGCCATCGGTGGTGTAACCCCACTAGGAATGACCAGCACAAAAGCTTCTCTGGATGCCTTGCGCAAAGCGGGGATCGTGAAATTACCAGAAGACTTAGGGATCAAACGCAGTGATGCCAAACGATCATTGCTAGCAGCTCAAACCGTTGATGATTTGATCGAATGGTCCGATGGGTTGTACGAACCGCCAATGAAATTCAGAACGTGGTCTTAATAAGAGCAAGAGGAGAGAAGAAGAGATGGAAAAATTAGCTTATACGTATCAAACAACGAAACCAGTCACCAAAAAAGTCCATGTTGGCGTGGTGGGTTCTGGTGACTTGGAAATTCTGCTTTTTCCAACAGACAAACAAGAAACCACCGTTTCAGTTTGTACAGGAAGTGACGGCTTTGGCGATGTGTGGCAAAATGTCTTGACGCGTTTTTTTGAGCGCTATCCAATCAGTGCGCAAATAGTGATCAACGACTTTGGCGCCACTCCCGGTGTGGTTTACCTACGATTAACCCAAGCAATGGAGGAACTAGCAGATGAAGAATAGTTTTGTAGAATTAAATGCTCGAGAACGGGTGCACGCCTTATTGGATGCCAAGAGCGGTCGTGAATTGATCGATCCATTCGACCAAATGATCGCACCCAATCTGGTGGCTCAAGACATCGTGCCACAAAGCGATGATGGGATCGTTGTTTGTCGTGGAACGATTTCTGGAGAAAACGTGGTCGTGATCGCTATGGAAGGGAAATTCCAAGGTGGCGGTATCGGTGAAGTTTCTGGTGCTAAAATCATCGCTGCATTGACGCATGTGTTGGAAGAAAACCAAAAGGGCAATCCGATCACACCGATCATCATCCTCGATACTGGTGGGGTACGCCTCCAAGAAGCGAATTACGGCTTATTGTTGATCGCAGAAATCGGCAATTTGATCGTTGCAATAAAATCGTATGTGCCAGTGATTGGCTTAGTGCCAGGTCGGGTGGGTTCTTTTGGCGGTATGTCGATTACCTCAGCACTTATGAGTTACTTGATAGCGACGAAGAAAGCCCGTATCGGTTTGAACGGTCCTGAAGTCATCGAACAAGAAGCTGGCGTGAGAGAATTTGATTCCAGTGATAAAGATTTGATTTGGAATACCATTGGCGCCAAACAACGTTTGGAAGCACAAATGATCGATGAACTAGTGACTGACAGTGTCGAATCGATCCAAGAAGCAGTGATTGCGGCGATGGTTGAAAAGAAAGACAGTCATCGCAGCGGAAAAAGTGGTTTTTATCTTTCTCTTTTAAACGAACTTGATCTATCAAAGCCGCTGACTATCGAGGCATACAATAAGGCTCTTGCAACGCATAAAGCAACTGAAGTGGCACCTATTACTGTAACAGAAGGCCAAGAAGCTGCTGCTGACAGTATCGGTTATCATTGGTTTTCAGCATTGACGAATCTGCAGTTCCCAACCTCAACTAGTGCAACAGTCTGTGCAGCTGCATCTGACCTTTTTACTGAAGAAGTCGTTGTTACAGCGATCGTGCCAAACGCAAATAATCCGATGTATCGGGTACGCAATGGAGAAGTTGGTTTAGTCGAAGGGTACGAGATGGGCCATCTGTTAGAAACTGTTTATCAAGAAGACAAAGAGAAAGCAATCAAACGGCCAATCGTTGCGGTCATCGATGTCCCTAGCCAAGCGTATGGCTACAATGAAGAATTGATTGGTATTCATGCAGCTTTAGCAAATAGTGCGGCAGCTTATGCCAAACTACGCCAAGCGGGTCATCCAGTGATCGGTTTTATCGCTGGTAATGCGATCTCTGGGGCTTTCTTAGCGCATGGCTTGCAATCAAGTCGTCTGATCGCATTAAATAGTGAAAAGATCACTGTTCAAGCAATGTCAAAAGAAAGTGCAAGTCGAGTCACCAAACGGTCGATTGCAGCGATTGAAGCCGCGGCGGAAAAAGTACCAAGTATTGCTTATGATATCAAAAATTATACGAAACTTGGGGCAATCTTCACTTTCTTATCCTCCATTACGGATCAGTCTGTCACCTCTGAAAGCAAAGCGACTGTAATTGAAGCGATCAATGAGGCGTTTGATGATGTGCGTAAAACGAATGACACGATGTTGACCAGTCGCTACACCAATCCGATCGCTAAAAAGAGCGGCCGGCTGGAAACGAATAACGTATTTGAAAAAATGAATGCAGAATGGAATGAGTAACGAATGAACCGTGCCCACGATATCGTTCAATTAGATAAAGATGTTCTTGATATGATTGATATTCCCAAATGGTTTTCTGAAAAAGAACAGCTTTTTGCGACCGTCCGTCATGGGAAACCCCGTAACCCCAGCTATTTACCAGTGGGGTTGCGCGGGGAAAAGCGGCAAGAACGGTTTGCCTTTGAGGCACCCTGCAACATGATCAAACGAACGATCCATCCTTGGGAATTGATCACTCGTGAGAGCTTCCGATTCAATGAAGTAGCCAATTATCCAGTTTACCGCAGCTATCAACAAGCACGACTTTTATTGAAGCACTATTCTTGGGGAATCGGTGGCAGCTTGGGTTTTGAATTGGCTGCAAAACAGGCAGCAATCAAGCCGACAAGTGATTTAGATCTGTTGCTTTATGCCGACACGAAAGAAAAGCTGCCACTGGAACTATTGGAAAAGCAGGCAGCCTTTTTTCAACAGATCGATGTTCAAGTTATCACAAAACAAGGCGGGTTTGCCTTAAAGGAGTATTTGGAACATCCATCAAAAAAAATCTTAGTAAAAACAGACGAAGGGCCAAAACTCACCACTGAGATTTGGTAATTATTAGAAAAGTGAGCGAAAAACATGTTTGAGAACAACGATTTAAAAATCAACATCAGTGATTTCCAAAAAGTATTTGCCGTGACAGCAGTAATGATGCAAACGATTTTGACTTTTGCCTTATCCAATACCCAAGATGAAAAGACTGCAGCATTCATCGGTACCTTTTATGTCTTGGTGAAATTTACCGCAACCCTGTTTATTTTTGCTATTGTTTATAACATGGTTAAGACAAGTCAACATCTGTCTTATCTAGAATTTTTGAAAGAAAAGTTTTTTGAACTTGTCGTGCCATATGTGCTTTGGACGACGGCTTATTTATGGCTGTTTCCCGCTGTCCAACAAGGAAAACCTTATACTGACACAGCAACGTTTTTACTGAAATATGTGACGGGGGATGCGGCGCCACACTTATGGTATACGATCATGATGCTGCAGATCCAATTGTTGATGCCGTTTTTCGTCTGGTTAGGCTACAAAGTGTTGACGAAGAAAAAAGCTGTTTGGCCAGTATTGATCGTCGCAACTGCTTTGTATGTCGTTTGGTATGTGTTTTACGATCGCCAAGTTTTTGAAGGACCGCATCATGAAAGCTGGTATTTATTGGATCGGTTTGTCTTTAGCTTTGTGATCTATGGGATCTATGGCGAAGCCGCTTTGATTTATCACGAAACCGTCTATCGCTTCCTATACAAGATTCGCTACGCTTTCTTGCCAGTGGGCTTCGCATTAGGGCTATTATCTGCCAATCATCTGCTACATTATGCAGGTGATCTAAGTTTCGCTCATGCACCGTATTTAAATACATTGCAAAGCTTATATAGCTTAGTATTGATTTTTGCAGTCTTTATGTTTGGATCAACCATGATCAAAAACAATGCCCCACAGTTAGGGACGTTTAAGTGGCTGTCTACTTATGCGTATCGAACCTATTTTGCCAATGTTTTTGTCTTTCAAGTCTTGTTGCTATGCTTCAAAGATTTGTTGCTGAAACTGCCAATGGGCATCATGATCATCGTCGCTTATTTGGCAACTGCCAGCTGTGGTTTTTTAACAAGCTATGTTTTGCATGTTTTATGGGTAACGATCAAAGGTCAAATCAAAAACTAGAGGAGGAGTTGGATGTTTGCATTAGCTGTAGAAGAAAATTGTCGACGACTCGCCCAATTGGTAGAAGAAGCCTTGATTGCAGAAGTGACATTGTCCCCAAAACCTGGGTTAGTGGATGCCATTGATTCAGGTGCCCATCACGATATGGATAAAGCACTCTTTCTACGATCAGCTCGAGCATTGACGCCATACTTTGAAGAAATGGCCTTGGTGTCTTGGGGCAGCAGCATGTCTCAAGAGTTGCGGGAAGCAATCGCTGCAATCGGTCGGAAGGCAGAACAGGCGATGTTGGCAGCCACTGGTGGCATCAACACCCATAAAGGAGCCATCTGGGCATTAGGCTTGCTCATCAGCGCCGTCAGTAGCCAACTTAGTCGCAAACAACGGATTTTTTTACCAGAAGTCTTTTCTGACATCCAGCTTCTCACTGCATTTCCTGATCGTGCACTGACTCAACAAACAGAAAGTCATGGCAAAACGGTTCAAGCCAAATATGGACATCTCGGTGCGTATGGGGAAGCTGCTGCTGGGTTCCCTCATGTTCAAATCGCTCTAGCAGATTATTTTTCTCGGGATTGTTCCAATGAGACCAAAAAAAGACTCCACATGCTGTTGGCGATCATCGCTACGCTGGACGATACGTGTATTTTATACCGCAGCAATCAAGAGGTACTGGCACTAGTTCAGCAACTCGCACAAAAAGCCAATCAGCAAGCGTTGCCGAACCCAGCATTTCATGCACTAGCAGCCTTCTGCCAGTCAGAAAATGTGTCTCCCGGCGGCAGTGCTGATCTGTTGGCTGCCAGCTTCTTTTTATTGTCCATCAACTCGGTTTTACCCGTAAACGAAGGAAAGACCGTTTACCAATAACTCTTTTCCTTAGAAGAAAGGCAACGATTCTTCTAAGGATTTTTTGTTTCATTTTTTCGCTCGATTAAGAAAAATAAAATCTCTTGCTATTTGCATAGTTTAATGATTAGATAATTCTTAGGCACTACTGAAATGCTTCGTTGCTCCATTGCAACGAATAAAGGAGTTACAGATGAAATACTATAATGCTTTTCTTCAAAATCTTGTGTTGCGGCGCTGGACGGTCCTGTTTATGCTTGCGGGCATTCTTTTTTTGTTTCGCAGTATGATGACCATTCTTTTGCTGACCTTTATCTTTACGTATCTGATTTATCGGCTGGTTCTTTTGCTCCATCGAAAAAGTCATCTGCCCATCAAGCTTACGAGCATCCTGACTTACAGCTTGATTGTTTTTATTCTTTATTTAGTAGCAACAAATTATGTACCCATCATCATCAAACAATCCGTCCAATTAGTCAATTCCGTTGCTGATTTCTACCAACGGACAGACTCCAATAATGAATTGATCGAATATGTCTTGAATTTATTGCAGACCAGCGAATACATCCAGAAATTACAAAGCGGCGTTCTAGTCGTGATCAATTATCTGTATAATTTCGGTGAGTTGGCGTTGACTGTGCTGATCTCCTTTCTGCTTAGTTTCTTCTTTATGATCGATAACAAAAAGACCGTTGCGTTTTCTCGGCTATTTTTGCAAGGGCGAGGGGCGTGGTTCTTTGAAGATGTTTACTATTTAGGGGCTAAGTTCACGCGGGCTTTCGGAAATGTGATCGAGACGCAGTTGGTGATCGCCTTAGTCAATACAGCGATCACTGTTTTCGCGTTAGCGGTGATGGGCTTTCCACAGCTGTTGAGTTTGGCGTTGATGATTTTCTTTCTCAGCTTGATTCCTGTTGCTGGTGTGATCATCTCGTGTATTCCATTGACGTTTATTGCCTATTCTATCGGCGGATTTAATGACGTGATCTACATTCTATTGATCATAGTGTTTGTTCATGCGTTGGAATCCTATATCTTAAATCCCCGCTTGATGGCTAATAAAACAGAGATCCCGATGTTTTACACGTTTATTCTCCTGTATCTTAGCGAACATCTCTTTGGCTTGTGGGGCTTGATCATCGGGATCCCATTGTTCACTTTCTTTTTAGATTTAATGAATGTGAAAGAGATTCCGCGATTGCGTAAAAAAACCGATGACACCTTGCAGGACCAATAAAAATGATTGCTGTAAAGGATGGCAATTGATAGAAAAAACCATCTCTGCCGATGAAAGGCGAGATGGCTTTTTTATTTCGCAGCAATTTTTTTCGTAAAGGAGACAAAGCAGATTGCTGAAGAGGGGCTTTGAAACCTGCCAGTTGGGAAATACCCCAAAGAATGATAAAAGTGAACCAGCTTGGGTTCTTGCAGGATCGTATTCAAACGAATCGTATCTGTTTGTATGTTCCTTTCAATCAAGATCATTGCTTGTCTACCAATCCCGCGGTTCTCGTAGGAGGGAAGAAGGGCGATGGAAGATAGCTTCGTCGTATGTTCCTGCTCAACCGTCAGTTTTATAAAGCCCACGGTTTTCTGAGCGGTCATGATTAAATAATAAGTGGTATTCAACGCAGAAAACTTTGCGTTTAGCTTCTCGAAACTTTGTAAATAGGGAGAAGTTTCTTTGTCTTGATAACGGAGAAAGAGGGATTTGAAGGCCGCTTTTTGTATCAAGTAGATTGAAAGCAGATCGGAAAGCTTCGCTTCTTTAAGCTGAATGAGCATGCACACCTCCATAAAAAATCAGACATCATTTATTGAAAGACATTGATTCGGCTTAGCAGATCCTGATGGAAAAGCCATCGATTAGCAGTCTTTCATTGGCTCGTTTCTGTTTTGATCCTTCCCTCAACCACAGGTTCACAAACGAAGAGATCCGCAGGGGTTCGTGCCGTCGTTGTTTTATTGAAAAAGATCATTTATCGATGTCACTAAGTCGTCATAGGTTTGACCGGTAGCGATTGCATAAACGGAAAGCAAAAAGACGAGTGCTGCTGCCAACACGTAAAAAATACGGAGGCGATAGCCGTCACCTGTCCGACGATTTTTTACAAAAGTAAAAACCGTCACAGCTAGATAAGCGAAGGTCAATAAACAAATAAGATACGTTATAATTTCTGGAGTCATAAGCGTTTTCCTTTCTTTTTTTATTTGTATAAAAATATACTCAATAAATATAATATAACCATTTCGCTACCGTCAAAGAAAGCGCTCAATTTTTGATACAAAAAACTGACCGAGTGGTAGCCACTGGTCAGTTCTATTCAAAAACGATGGGGCATGATCTTAATTGTCTTTTTTTTCCGCATCTAGTAAGCTTCTTAGTTCATCTGCTAAAGCGATACAGGCAATACTATCCGTTAAGGACATCAGGGGATTTTCGAGTTGTCCTTGTGCAAGAGCGGTGTGAACTGCTTGAATCTCTGAATGGAAATCATCGATCTCGTACCCAATATCATAGACCGTGTCTTCTTGGTCAATCGTCACGGTAAAAGAAGCGGGGCGATGGAAGTTGGGGATCGTGATTTTCCCTTTTGTTCCTTGTAACTCCGCCACCGTCTCTTTTGTTTGGTCAAATCCAGTCTCAATCACTGCAACAAAGTCTTCACTGACAAAGCGTGCTTCAACATAGGTATCAACCCCAGTTTCATACAGGCTGTAATCAAGCAATTCGGCAGTTAAATTTTCTGGTGAAAAATCTTGGATAAAGGCTAAGTTATAGATCCCCATATCCAGTAAAGCACCCCCTTGTTTTGGCATATAATGGTAAGAACTGCCTTCGACTGGTAAATGGCGGCGAAAAGTAGTCGTGACACTTGTTAGCTCACCGATATGACCACCATCCACAAGTTCTTTTAGTTTGCGATACGCTGGGGTGAAGCGTGGCTTCATGGCTTCCATAAAGAAGACTTCGTGTGCTTGCGCTTGTTTTTGTACATCGCGCATTTCTTGTGCAGTCAAGGTTGCTGGTTTTTCACATAAAACAGCTTTTTTCGCTTGAAAGGCTTTGATGATCCATTCATAATGATACAAATGTGGCAAAGCAATATAAACGACATCGATAGTTGGATCATCTAATAGGTTTTGGTAGTCATCAAAGACGGCGTCACACGGAAATTTTGCTTGAAACGCTTGCGCTTTTTCCATCGTACGACAAGCAACCCCATAAAGCTGGGCGTCTTGAAAATTTTCTAAACTTGCAGCAAAGCGATTGGCGATATTTCCGGCACCAATAATTCCCCAATTGATCATTTCATTTCCCTCTTTTCTTCAGTTGACGGGTATTCTGAGAGAATCCCTGATTCCAAAACAGTTTGTTTTTTTCTTAACTCGACAATATTTTTTTGGTATTCTTTGGCATACAGCAATGCAAACAGTGAATCTAAAATATACTCAAAGGCGACCTGTGAAGAAAAGGTGCCGACTTTGAGAAAATCACGTTCATCATGAGAAGCGATGATCGCATGGGTCGCTAATGGGATAATTTTCGCATAGGCGTTGCCAGAAATCACGATCACTGGTACGCCGACATCACGAAAGTGCTGCATGATTTTTTCGTATTGCGTATTTTTCCCCCGATAGGTAATAAACACGGCACAATCATTTTGCGTGACGTTCGATGCATTCCACGCATCATCCCCATATTCATCAGCTACGATCAGATACTTATTGATTTTGACCAACTTATTTTGAAAACTTCTTGCTCGGATCTGAGAATCGCCGCGAGAAAATAAGAAAATCCGTTGCGCAGCTTCCAACGATTGCACTACTGCTTCCATCATTTCTGGAGCGACCTGAGCATGGGTTTTGTGGATCGAGTTGATCGTTAGATCGGCCATTTTTTTCAAAATATCAGGTGTTTGATCCTTAGGCGAAAAGGGAAAATTCGCGTCAACAAAGGTTGGGTTGAACATCTGATTATGGGCAATTTCAGCCAGACCTAAGCGAAAACTTTTAAATCCTTCATACCCCATCTTTTTGGCTAGACGAATGACGGAAGAGTGGGATGTGTATGTATGCTTGGCGATGACTTCAATCGTCAACGAAGGCACATCATTGATGTTTTGCAAAATATAATCGGCAATCCGTTTCTCCGTATTGGTCAATCCTTCTTGAAGCCGTAATTTATCTCCTAATAACATCAAACCACCTCTTTCTAATCATAGCCTAGGACAAAGAAAATCAAAAGCAAAAACTGTACCTTTTTGTCAATTTGGTAAAAATGTTCAGAACCACTGAGCAGTTTGCGAAAAAGTCTGGTCAAAAGAACCTGTTTTTGGCAAAAGACTTCTCATTTCGAAGGATATCAGCAATAATCAAGCTATCAATTTATAGGAGGCGTCATAATGTTAACTATCGCATATCTCGGAAACGGAAAAAGCACCAATCGCTACCATCTGCCTTTTTCAACCAAGCTGCAGGATAAGATCAAAGTAAAGACGATCTATTCACCAAGCGGAAAGCTGACCTGGCCAACACTAGAAGGTGTTCATTACACCTCTGACTTAGAGGATATCTACCGTGATCCTGAAATTCAATTAGTTGTGGTCACGACCCCCAGTCATTTGCATTATGAATTAGGCAAGGATGTCTTGCTTCATGGGAAAAATGTCTTGATCGAAAAACCTTTTACAGAAACTTCGGCACAAGCAAAGGAATTGTTCGCACTGGCGCAAGAGAAAGGCTTGTTTGTGCAATGCTATCAAAATCGCCGTTTTGATTCCGATTTTTTGACCACGCAAAAAGTGATCGAAAGCGGCGTGCTCGGAGATCTCTTAGAAGTAGAGATGCATTATGATTATTTTCGTCCAGAGATTCCACGGTCAGTGACCGAATTTTCATTGAATACTAGCTACTTGTACGGACACGCTTGTCATACACTGGACCAAGTGATCTCGTATTTTGGACAGCCAGACGATGTCCATTATGAGGTCCGGCAATTACTTGGAAAAAATCGCATGAATGATTACTTCGATTTGGATCTATTTTATGGTCGAATGAAAGTCTCAGTCAAATCTAGTTACTTCCGATTAAAAGAGCGGCCTAGTTTTGTCGTTTATGGCGAAAACGGCGTTTTTGTAAAACAAACGAAGGATCGACAAGAAGAGCATCTAAAACAGTTTTATCTCCCAGATCATGCCGATTTTGGGATCGATTTGCCAGAGCACTATGGCACACTAACTTATATGGATGCTAACGGGAACTACCATGAAGAAAAAGTCATCTCTGAAATTGGTGATTATAGCCGTGTGTATGAGGGCGTCTATGAAACGATCATCCATGGCAAAGAGAAAATCGTGAAAGACGAAGAAACGATTTTACAAATCGAAATGCTAGAAACAGGCATCAATCAAGTGATCACTGAGTCATAAGGCAGAGTGATTAGGGGGCTTTTGACAAACAAAGCGTCTAAAGGCATCAACTGACTCAACGTAAAGGAGTAGATCCGAATCGAACCTTCAGAAATCCTGCAAGAAGAACAGCAGCTGCAGTTTGCTCATTTTGACAATGACCTCGCATTGCGGTTGGTTATTGCCATCGATCAGTACGTTAAAAGGAACTATCCGAAGCCGGTAGGGATCAAAGTTGTTCATCAGGGCTTGCCGATCATTCGATTTTTAATGGCAGGGCGAAAAGAAAGCCCTTGGCTTGAAAGAAAAGAACGAACGGTACTAGAAAGCGGGCATAGTTCACTATACGTCTATGCGCAAAAAGATCGAGATATACAATTTGCTAAATGGGCACAAGACGAACATTATGCAATTTGTGGTGGTGGTTTTCCAATTATCGAAGACAGAAAAGTCACGGGTGCTATCTGTGTGTCAGGTTTGGCTCATTTAGAGGATCATAAAGTGATCACCGAAGTATTGAAACAAATGATCTAAGAAGATAGAAAAGGGGAAGCAAGATGAACTTAGCGATTTTAGGGGCAGGCATGATCGTCCATGATTTTTTAACGGTGGCAGGGGATGTCCCGCAGCTTGAACTGTCCGCTATTTTTGGGACAGAAAGTGATTTAGAAAAAATGAATCACTTAAAACAGCAATACAAGATTCAAACCGTCTACACAGAGTTAGGGGCATGTTTGGCGGATCCATCCGTTGACACCGTGTATGTCGCATTGCCCAATCATTTGCATTATTCCTTTGCCAAAGAAGCAATCCTCGCTGGCAAACACGTCATTTGTGAAAAGCCATTTACGTTGCAGACACGAGAATTAGTAGAATTAACAGAATTAGCTGCTGCCCACGAAGTGCTTTTGATGGAAGCCATCACAAATCAGTACTTAGCCAACTATCAAGGAATAAAAGCGCAGCTTGAAACATTGGGAGAGCTGAAAGTGATTGAATGCAACTATTCGCAGTATTCTTCTCGTTATGATTTATTCAAAGAGGGAACCGTTTTACCTGCATTTAACCCGAAAATGGGTGGTGGGGCATTGATGGATATCAATATCTATAATATTCATTTTGTCGTCGGGCTTTTAGGAAAACCAAAAAGTGTCCGCTATTTTGCTAATGTCGAACAGGGGATCGATACTTCTGGCATGCTGTTTTTAGACTATGAACAAACAAAAGTCGTTTGTATCGGTGCCAAAGATTCGACAGCGACGATTCGTTCAACGATCCAAGGGACGAAAGGATCGATCATCGTCAATGGGCCGACGAATATGCTTGCCAGTTATGACGTTGAGCCGGTTCATGGGGCAAAAAGCCATCAGGATCGCAGCGTTCACGGACATCGTATGTTTGAAGAATTTGTCCGCTTTGCACAAGCCATTCACGAAAATGATCAGGCCTTTGTCAAGGAACGCCTTGCCCATAGCAAGCTGGTGATGGAAGTCGTGGAAAAAGCATTGGCAGATGCCCAGATCGTATTAGGATAATCGCATCAATGAGGAAAGACACCAGCTTCTTAGAAAAGTTGCTGGTGTCTTTGTCTGTTGTCTTATTTTTTCTTCTTTAAACTCAATAAGGTTAGTGGGATACCCAAGGTGAGGTAGCCGACAATCGTCATCAAACAGACCACCAGCCAAAAGTTATCTACTGCTAGAAATGCAATTAGGCCATATGCCACCAGAATCGAGAGAAAATAAAAAAGAAAGAGCTGAAAAAAACGTTTAAAACTCACAGTCATTCATTCTCCTTTGTCGTTAAACTGACAAGAAAAGTATACCACATCAAACGCAACTTCAAGGGCTGATTGTGATCTTTCGCAGGATCCGCAAAAGGCGAATTGTTTTGTCGACTGGCCGTGATTCGCTATACTTGAAGGGAAGAGAAAGCGCAGGAATATTTTTTTTAGGAGAAGGAGGAGACAGATGAAAAAGGTGGATGTACTGATTATCGGAGCGGGTCCAGCTGGAACGGCTGCTGCCTACGGGTTAAAAGCCAAAGGTAAGACAGTCGCGATCGTTGAAGCCGATTTATGGGGTGGCACTTGTCCCAATCGCGGGTGTGATCCGAAAAAACTACTGATGCGAGGCGTAGAAGCCAAAACAGAGGCGAAACGTATGCAAGGCAATGGTGTTCAAGGACAGGTAGCCATTGATTGGCCGTCACTGATGGCGTTTAAGCGCTCGTATACCGATCGGGTGCCAGAGTCAACCAAACAAGGGTTACTAGCAGAAGGCATCACTACTTACTACGGACAAGCCGCTTTTCGTGATACCCATACGGTCGTCGTGGACGCAGAAGAGATTCAAGCAGAAAAAATAATTATTGCGACAGGACAGCGTCCAGCCGTACTGCCCATCGTCGGCAAGGAGCATTTACAAAGCAGTACTGATTTTCTTTCCTTTGAAAAGATGCCAGCAACGATTGCTTTCATAGGTGCTGGGTATATTACCTTCGAATTGGCGATGATCGCTCAAGCAGCAGGTGCTGAAGTTCATGTGATCCATCATAATGAGCAGCCGCTAAAAGGATTTGATGCTGAATTGACCGCAGAAATGGTTCGTTCAATGCAGGACCAAGGCGTTTCGTTCCACTTTAATCAGAGCACGCAGCGAATCACGAAAGAACAAAACCACTATACGATCCAGACACAAGCATTGTCTCTAACCGTAGAAGCAGTGATTGGTGCCACGGGACGCAGACCCAATAGCGATCAGCTGCAACTGGAAAAGGCAGGGGTAGAAACGTCAAAACAAGGGATCGTAATAAATGAGTTTTTGCAGACTAGTCAAAGACACATCTATGCAATTGGGGATGTGCTAGCGAAAAAGCAGCCCAAACTGACGCCTGTTGCTAGCTTTGAAGCCGCCTATCTTGTTGATCATATAGATGACCAGAAAACACCTATCCGCTATCCGCTGATCCCTACGCTGGTTTTTGGTGCGGAAAAACTAGCAAGAATCGGGATCAGTGAGCAAGAGATTGCCGATCATGCCTCAGAGTATCATAGCGAGGTGATGGATCTTTCTTCTTGGTATACCTATCGACGAATCAATGATCAAGATGCAAAAATCAAATTGGTTTATGACACATCTGATACCATCGTTGCTGTCACAATTGTTTCTGCATTGGCCGATGAGTTGATCAACCACTTCGTTTTTGTGTTGGAGAATCAGCTATCGAAAGAAGCGCTGGCCCAAATGATTTTTGCCTACCCAACACCTGCTAGCGATTTGTCCTATTTTCTATAAATAATCAAACAAGCCTGCGCTAGTTTCCGCTAGCACAGGCTCTAAATTATTATGTCCGTATTGACTATAGTCCGTGAACCTTAAATGAACCTTAAAGTTAGGCTGGGTTTCATTTAAGCAATATCTTTGTTTTCTAGTAACCCTAGGTTTAGGCTTTTTTTGACAGCCGACGGACAGCAGCAATCAGTAAGATCGCCGACAAGAAGAGCCCGACCAAATAGATGATGAAAACAGAATCTGGCTCATAATGCCGATAATTGAATATTTTTACCATAAAAAAGAGAAATGGGATCGCTGCAATAAGGGTTGAAACGAAACGTTTCCGCCATTGTATGAAAAACGATCCAATCACTAGAAAAAGACAAAACGGGATCCAAAAGACCAAATGTCCGATAAGTTCGATTTTTCACACCTCCTAGCAAGTAAAATCATCATAACGTTTCTTCCTAAAAAGCAAGCGTGAAGGAAAAAATAATCCCATTAGGCATGTATGAAATTATGAGTGGAGTCTTCTGAAAAGTTCACAAGAAATCTGAGAATTTCAAAAGGAAATGAAAAAAACGAACGGTTAGGAATATCCCAATAGTCCGAGACGAAAAATACCTCTTGCAGCATTCATTTTGACTTGAATCCTGCAAGGGGTACTCTTTTGTAGAAAATCTGGTGCTTTATTCAATTGATACCAAAGAAATGCTTAGGAAGGAGCAGCAGTCCTTTTTTATGGCAAGATGTTCTTACTATAAAAAAGGGAAATGACCATACCTATGTCCAACAGATCCTTATAATAAAATCCTTTCAGTGGGCCAATGTGTAAGAAAAATCCGAGAATCATTAATACAAACAGCAGCAGGAAAACCAGGTTGAAAGCGGTCATCAAGCGAAAACTGAAATGCCAATTACTCAGGAAATACTGATATTTCGCTGCTCGGTAAACTTTGTTTTGAATCGGAATTTTCTTGAGTGCAGGGATCGATTCATGATAGGACGTAAATAATTCGTAGTCTTTTTTCGTCAGTACTTCTGAGAAAATGTGCGTCCCTGCCTGAAAGTCGAAATAGCCCCAATGGAATTGTTCTTTATCTTCTGGTGATTCGTGCTTCATCAGCTTTCTTGGCTTGATCGTGAACGCCTTGATGGTCTCATAGGGGTAACTGAAATAGGTGTTACTTTCTAAATAGTCGATGATGACCAGAAAAAGCATGCGGGTTTCTGTGAAAACTAACAAACGATTGCCGCGGGTATCATGAAAGATGTCACGGTATGCTTTTGCTTTCTCGGTTGTTGCATAGGCATAGGCGCCAAGTCCTTGATTGGCGAAGGCGAGGTTTCCATCTGGCGTCAAAGGCAGATAGCCAAGAATCGTTTCGTCTTTTGCTAAAAGCGTCCGAAGCTCCTCTAATAGATCTTGCAAGAAAACATATTGTTTGGACAGCTCGAAGGTTGCTGCTTTTTCTTGTTCAGATATTTTTGTCAGTGAATTGTTTTCATTTAAGACTAACTGTTTAAAATCCATCGATAGTCATCCTTTCTTTTAAGCGTTTGCGGCCACGGGAAAGACGATTGTAGATCGCTGAGACATTTAAGTCCGTCTGCTCTGCGATGGTTTCGGGTGACTCTTGGTAAAAATAGTAGAGCAGAAAGATCCTTTGATCGAGGGATTCAAGGTCTTCAATAAAACCCAAAAAGTTTTCCTTTGTCAAAGGTGATTCTTCAATAGCTAGTTCCTGCTCATCAACAGGTTTTTCTTCCAGTGAGCACTTGTTCAACTTCCGCTTGTGGTCAATCGCACGACTACGACTGATCAAAAGCAGCCAAGTAATCAAGCGGCTTCTTTCTGGTTGGTACGCAGCAATCTTTTGCCAAACCTCGTAAAAAACTTTGTTCGCTACATCTTGGCGCTCGCTCACTTCATGCGGTTGGGAGAGGACACTATGAATCGTCCTCAGCATGCTATCACCATAAACAGCTAACAGTTCTTCTAAGCCGGCATAGTCTTTCTTTTTGATTCGTTCAATGATTTCTTCATCCTGCACCTTTTTCACCCCTTCACACTATATACGAAGAATGTTTGCCTTTTCTATCAGAAAAAGAAAAAAACCTCTGTTAACGAGGTTGATGTTCTTTGGCCAGAAGATCTGTTGCCAAGCGCTGGGCCAAATACTCCCAAAGAATGCCGCCAAAAAAAGCGCCTATCATATAAAGAATGACTGCTTGCAGCTCCAATGGATTATTTGCTAGCCAGAAAGAAAATAGCGAGCCGATGATGAATAGGTAGCTACCAAAAAGCACTTGCCGCCACGAGCGTTTTTTAACAAACTTGCTAATGAGAAAGGTTGAAAGGATCATCAAGAGAATTTGGATGAATGCCAGCGAAGGCAAAAGTGCAAAGTCAGAAACAACCATTTCCCAAAATTGTTGAATCAAGAAAAAGAAAGCAAAGAGCATGAGCCCGCTTGATAATGTACTAAGCCGCAAGGAAGATATTTTTTTTTGCATTGGTTTACTCCTGGAAAGGTTTTCTTTATTATAGCAAATTTTTAGTTAAATAATGTAAAAAGATGAACGAGAAGGTCTGCAAAAAACTACTCCTACATGTGCCTACTTTTAGTATACTTGAAAGAAACGAGTGGATGGACTCGATATATATTAAAAAAGAGCGATAATCATTGAGATAATCATTCTTTTTTAATAGAGATCTACTAGCATCAGCAAGCCTGGGACCCATGTAGTGAAGATACCACAAGCGATCGCAAAATAATGAATCTTACGACCGAAGTTTACCTTCACGATCGTATCCAAAAAGCCGCAAAACCATAACGCTCCCCATGTTAACCAAATCAATGCAAAGAGGGGATCTTGCTCCCATTGCCAAGAGACCCAAGCAAAAGGTAAGGTATTGATGGCTACGAATAGTGCGAAAATCCCATAAATACGTAGATCTAAATCAAAAAGGTAAATGATCCCTACCAACAAATACGTGAAGGCAAAGAGAAAGCCAGTGCCTGCTTCATAATAAACGCCTTGAAGCATATAGATTAGATTGATAATAAAAGATAACGTACCTGTAAAAAGATTGATCAAAGCAAGTGAGCGGTAGTCAATGTGAAGTAAGCTGCCCCAGCCATTTATTATCAAAGTAATTCCTACAAAAAATAAACCGATCCCTAACATAAAATCCTCCTTTACTTAAATTTAGAATAACAAATTCTAAGAAAAAATAATATCTCTATTTATTTTTATGTCAATAAAAAGGAAAATAATTTTGAAATTTGCTATTATTTGCTGCTAAATTTGATAAAATCAATACCAAAGAGCGCTGCTAGCCGATGCTTTTCTCGTTAAGGGGAAAATTTCAGCGTATAAAAAGAACTTTTACTCGTTGGAAGAAGGGGAAAAGAGACAGATCAATAGATTTTCAGTGTATTGATCGGACAAAAAGCAGACCAGGTAGCAGTTTATAGGTTTTTACGAATTTGCAGCAGTGAAGACTGTTTTGCGGAAAGGAGGACTTATGCCTAGAAAAGATCGAATCTTACTTTTCATTGACGAATATATGCAAGCTCAAGGTTGCGCACCTACCATACGAGAAATCTGTGCCAATGAAGAAATAAAAACGACCTCTTTGGTTTATCGTCATTTGCTGCGTCTCGAAAAAAGAGGCCTAATTTACCGAGCTTATCGCTTTAAGTCACGTTCGGTTCGTTTTACAGACGAAGGGAAGGCCTATGTCAAAGCGTTGCGACAAGCACTTTTAGCAGACGAAAAACAAACGCATGGCAATGAAGAATAGCTTAACACCAAAATAAAAAAGCCTAGAGGCTTTTTTATTTTGGTGCACGGTAGCCAGCAGCTTCCGCTTCAGCGATCGTTTTGAACCATTCTTTCGGATTCGTCGTATCATCATAGTATTTAGATCCTGGCAAATGATAGATGCCGCTTCTTGATCCTTTGATCAAACCATTTCCTTGTTGATCGACATATTCTTTCTGTTTCTCCTCTGTTTCACTGTTTTGAGAAGTGGCTGTTGTCGTGTTGTTCTCACTACTTGTAGCATTCTCCTGTTGCGTCATATCTTCGTTTGAAATCTCGCTGCTGCCATCCGCATAGTTGATCGTGACACCATCTTGGATGTTGAAGATATAATAGTTAAATTGGATCGTATCGTCGCCAATAGATTGGGCTTGCATCTGTACCCCACGGGCAACCAGCTCGTCATCACGATAGATTGGAGTGACAGAATATCGAACATAATGGTTTTTGTCTTGCTTGAGATAGTAGTTGATATCCATTTCTAAGCGCAACATCTCTGGATTGTTCAATTGACTAGTTCCCGTGATCAAATTCTTCCAGTTTGCATTTTCGGCAGCTAAAGCAAATCCAATCAAATGCGTCCGATTATATAAATATTTCCCATTGGGGAGCTGTTTATTACGCCAGCCTGTCGGTTTCACGCTGGCGATATCGCCACGTTTTTCCGTAGGCATTAAGGATTGATTCAACATTGCTTCAGCCGAAGTAGCTCGATTGAGGTGGTCAAGGTCGCCGTATGCTTCCCAGGCACCATTTTCAAGTGAAAGGTCGTCTTCTGAAAACTCAGGGATGTTTTGATTGACTTCAATTGTTTGGGTGCCTTGGTAGGTTAGCTGTGCCAATTCGTCTGCGCGAATATCTTTAGCAGAAGGGGTGCTTACCTCTGATTGTTGCGTTTCCTGCTTTGGAAATAGGTCATTGTTTTGTAGGAAACCAAAGCCAACTGCTGCGAGTGCGAGAAGCGCAGTGACCGATCCAATCAATGTTTTTTTCTTTGCCATCTCTTTATTGCCTCTCTTTTCATTGATATAGGTTTAGAATAAACGGTGAGTAAAAAAATCACAACTAGTTTATCATACCATTTGCGGGGGATGTTTTACAGCGTCTGCTAGCTTCTTTTGCCTTTTGTTCTTGACAAACTTCAGTCAATTTTCTTTACAAGCGATGTCCTTTAAAAGAATTTTTCGTCTGCGAGTGATATTTTTCATATTTTAAAAAAACTATGTGATATAATGAATAAAGTTGCTGCTATATCCCTTTGATGCCTGTTTTAATAACAGTCATCTCCAGCTGCGGAACAAACTTTCAGCTGTCTAGCAGACAACGTTCAAACGAAAGAAAACTGGACAATTTTCTGAACGATTGCCTTTCTTTCTTTGACCAAAATTATAGGAGAAGGAGTGTATCCCATGAACCAGCAAGAAACCATCTTACATTATTTAAATAAGAAAGACTCTGAAAAGTTAAAAGAACTCGTATCAGGAATGGAAGAGCTGCCGCTATTACAATTATTCAGCAACTTATCCGCGGATGAAAAAGTGATCGTTTTCCGACTGTTACCGAAAGACAAAGCCCTTATCCTGTTTGAAGATTTGACACCAGCTACCCAACAACACTTATTACGCTCTTTCACCGATGAACGAGCAACCGAATTTGTGAATGAGATGGCGCCAGATGTTCGTGTACGGCTTTTAGATGAGTTGCCAGCGACCGTAACACAAAAACTTTTACAATCGTTGGCGCCTGATGAACGAGCTGCAACAAACCTCTTACTAGGGTATGAAGCTGAAACTGCGGGTCGCTTGATGACACCGGAATTCATTACATTGAAAAAAGATATGACAGTCAATCAAGCATTGGAAAAAGTGCGAATGCAAGCCAAAGAAAAAGAAACAATCTATACGCTTTATGTTACTGATCAAACGAAAACGTTAGAAGGTGTTTTGTCGCTGAAAGATCTCTTAATGGCACAAGGGGATCAACGCATCAGTGAGATCATGTCCCAAAAAGTTATTTATGTGACCACTGACACTGACCAAGAAGAAGCAGCCCGTTTGCTAAATGAACTAGATATCATTGCGCTGCCAGTCGTAGACAAGGAATCAAGAATCGTTGGGATCATTACCGTCGATGACGCGATCGATGTCATCGAGTTGGAAACAACGGAAGACATGTTTAATGCCGCTGGTTTGGTCGATGTCGCCTCCAACGAAGCAGACCGTAGTAATGTTTTGATCAATGGCAGCCTGTGGCAAATCTGGAAAGTCCGCTTGCCATTCTTAGTGATCACTTTAGTGGCTGGACTTTTAGCTGGGGTCGTCATTGATGAATTTGAACAAACGTTAGAGTCGGTGGCAGCCGTTGCGATTTTTATTCCTTTGATCATGGATATGGGTGGAAACGTTGGTACACAATCCTCTACTGTATTTGTTCGGGGGATGTCGTTAGGGCATATTGATCTTTCAACCTTCACCAGACATTTCTTTAAAGAAGTTTGGATCGGTTTGAGTCTAGGCTTGATCGTCGGGATCATCTCTGGAACCGCTGCTTCACTTTGGCAAGGGATCCCGATGTTAGGGGTCGCTGTTGGGATTTCATTAGTTTTTGCTATGACCTTAGCCGCAGCACTTGGCTTTTTAGTCCCGTTTGTACTTATTAAACTAAACATCGACCAAGCAGCCGGTTCGGCACCGATCATCACCTCGATCAAAGATATTGCTGGCTTGTTTATCTACTTCGTTTCAGTAAATGTTCTTTTGGGTCATTTGCTTTAGCATACTGTCCGTTCCAGTGGTATAATAAAGCGACATCACATGATGAGCACAACATAGAAAGGGGAAATGTCCTATGACAAATCAAATGAAGCAACATCAACTCGGAGGTTTCTCTTTTTAAGTGCGGCCTCCTAATTAACTGGAGGGAAATCATGGAAAAACAAGGAATCGTGGTCTTTCAGGCTAAGGATATCGCAAAAGTCCGCCTGACTACAGGAGAAGAATGTTTAGCAACCGTTTCAGGAAAATTTCGTCAACAGGCACGAGCGCCAAAGGATTATCCTATTGTTGGCGATTTTGTCCAAGGGCAGGTGTATGATCAAGATCATTTCTTGATTGATGCTTTGCTCCCACGAAAGAGTTTTTTACAACGGAAAGTAGCCGGAAATCGGACGGATGAACAAGGGATCGCTGCGAACATCGACACGGTTTTTATTGCAACTAGCGCCAATGAAGAATTTAATTTCGCTCGGTTAGAGCGCTTTGTCACGATCGCTTGGGACAGTGGCGCTAACCCAGTGATTCTCTTGACCAAAGCCGATCAAGTCACAGCTGATGAAAAAGCAGAGCTGCTGCAAGCATTAAACGATGCTTTTGGTGTGAAAGCATTCGCTACTTCTATTCATGAACCGAACGAATTGCTGACAGAAGCCTACTTTTCAGACGGAAAAATCAGTGCATTTATCGGTTCGTCAGGCGTCGGGAAGTCCAGCTTATTAAATCAGCTCATGGAACAAGCCGTTCAAAAAACCAATGACATACGAGAGGATAGTCGAGGACGACACACGACGACGAGTCGCCAGTTGTTCACACTGCCCTCTGGCGCAATGATCATCGATACTCCTGGCATGCGGGAAGTTGGCATCAGTACCGTTCGGTCAGCTTCGATCGAGCAATCCTTTGAAGCGATCAGTCAATATGCTGAAGGTTGTTTCTTCAGAGACAGTCAGCATGAAACAGAACCGAAATGTGCGGTAAAAGCAGCTATTGCTGCCGGTGAGCTTTCAGAAGCAGCCTTCGCTCGCTATCGCAAAATGGAAAAAGAGCTGGCGTATTTGAAACGAAAAGAACAGATCAAAGAAATGAAAAAGTAATAGTTAGCACTCCTTTCTATAAGAGGAGTGCTTTTTTGTACGTGTCAAGAGCGCCTTGTTGAGTAAAGAAGAGGAGAGCCGCAGCCAATGTTCTTGTGTTTTCATGAAAAGGCGGCCAATTTCAAAGGGCACTACATGCTAAGTGGTTGAACTAAACTAAGATCGCCTGCCTGGTTACAAACTGTCGTCAAGAAAAGCAGGATAAAAAAACACAGTGGGGTGTTGTCCCACTGTGTTTTGAGCAATGATTTGCCCCTGCCAAGGTATTTCTAGTATAAAGCGTTGATTCTTAAATAGCAACTCGAAAAAAACGCCTCATTCAGCAGAGCGCAGAATTTTCGTCATGGCTTTTCCTTTCGCCAATTCATCGATCAGTTTATCTAGGTAACGAATTTCTTGAACTATTGGCTCTTCGATCTCTTCTACCCGAATCCCGCAAATCACACCAGTAATCTGTTTTCGTGCAGGATTGAGCTGAGGGGCTTGCTTAAAAAAGCGTTCAAAAGAAACATCATCAGCCATCTGTTGGAGTGTTTCTTGGTCATACCCAGTCAGCCAGGTAATAATCTGATCTACTTCTTCTTTTGTCCGATTTTTCCGTTCTGCTTTGGCAATATACAGAGGATAGACTTTCGCAAAACTCATTTGGGTAATCTTTTGATTTTTCATGATAAACTCCTTTAGTCTTTACACAAAGTATACTTCATTTTTTTCTTTTTGCCGAGATTTTCAACGTTTGTTGTGTGCCAAAATAGGCGAGGGGACTAAAGGATGATTTTTTCTTCTTGTTCACGAAACCCCAATACCTTTTGTCGTGACTCGCCATCCCAATAGAGCAAGTCCAAATTCTTATGCAGCATTAGCTGTGTATATAATTCTTTCAGAGTCAGAGCAGGCTTTTTGGGTTCGAAAAATAAAATCAATTGGTTATGACTATCTTGTGCGATCGTCGTAAAAGGAATCAGGTTTTCTTTGTAAGTTAAATAAATTCCTTGGTAATCTGCTGCACTCGACGACGTTGTCAGTGCTGTCAAGAGGTCTCTTGCTCTCATAGTGAACCCGCCTTTACTGTTTTTTGTCGATAGGCATCGATATCCAACATGATTTTTGTTTTGCCGTACACCGTATACTTTTGCACCACGAATTGGTGGCGCTTATTCCAATAGCCACCCACAGTTAGAAACATGCCCTCATCAACATCCCCTAAAAAATTCAAACTGTGCTTCGCAATCAAACAGTTGGTGGTGCCTAGTGTAAAGCGGACCAAAGGGGAGGGGGCAAAGGAGACGATCCTTATTTTTGAGACAGCGCCTTTTTGTGTTTGCATCAGGTATTCCTCCTTTAGTAAGTAGTAAAAAGCGGATCATTCGTTGAGATCAAACCATTTTTTCTCTTTATAAAAAGCAACATGACGAATCTCATCATAATGGATTTTTTCTGTGGTTTCTCCCGTCAAATAAATGCCCAATGTGTCGTATCCGCTGATTTTTCCGACAATATCTGGGGGATAGCCGCCTTCTTCATTGACTTCTTCTCGTTGGATCGCCACAGTTACGTTCTTTTTCATCGCTTCGAATAAGCATTGATTGATTTCTTCCGTTGTGAGTGACGGCTTAGGCGGACAATCAAACGTGCGTGTCGGCTCTTCTTCAATTTCAGTTGTATGCTCAGATAAAAAGAATCCTTGCCACTTTAGCTTTTTCCGATCTTCATATGGTTGCAGCATACCCATAGCAATCACCTCTTATCTATATAATACAAACATACGTTCTCTTTTGTAAAGCGAACAGATTTTTAAATTTCTGATTCTTCTATGAAACATCTAAAAAGTGCATCAAACAAGGGGATAGTGGCGGGTATCGTTTTTTTATACTATATATGTTATAATTTATCCTGAAGGAATCATGAACGTTTTAGAAAATAGCTGGCGAAAAAGGAGAATAGTATGTCTGGATTAATTGTGGTCCTGCTTACGATCTACTTTGCAAGTAGGAAAGATAAAGAACAGTGGCTTTTTGATCGCAAACGATTGACTATTCTGGCGCTTATGTTTGTGATCGTCGGCATAAGTTGGGGCTTAAATGACAAAATAATGAAGGATCCTAGGAACCAAAATATTAGAAGTGATTTACTGTTTAATTATTCGTTCCCCTTATTGATATGTATGCTAGGTCTATTTATCAAAGAAATACCACGGTGGGGACGGATCGTGACTTTGTCATTTGGCTTTATGATTTTCGGGTATTTAGCTATGCACTATTTGATAGGGTTTCACAACCCGTATTGGGAAAATCTACAGCTAAGTCCATTGTATTGGCTACCAAGTGACTAGCCATACGAAAGTATCGCCAATGGAAACGAAAAAAAACACTCCCTTTATTGAGTGCTTTTTTTCGGCTAAATCACTGCAGCAAGATGTTTCTTTTCCCAAAAATTGGGTTGGACCTAAGTAGCAAAGGGATCATATAAGGAGAAGTCACGACTGTTTGAATCAAACCGATTGATTCTTGACTAAACCGTGTCTTTTGATCATTGCCAAAGTAAAATATGCGACGAGCGTTCCTGTAATTCCAAAAAGTAAATCGATTCGATCAGGGGTGTTCATGAAGCCAAAGATAGTCTCGCTCAATAGATTGGCAATGAGTAAGAGCAGGGTCAATAGTGTGACGGCTTTAAATGGCGCACCTACGAGAAGCCAAAAGTACCCCAGTAAGCCAATAATCAAACTAATCGAAAAATTGGAGATATGAAGATAAAAGTCAGGATACATCGAAGTAAAGAAAGAAATGTCCAAGTACTTTGATAAGTAGAGGAAGAGGGCTATGAACACGAAAAGCAAGTAGAGGAGTGACGCCCAGATTTTTGGTAAAAAGACTAGCTTTAATTGGTTCTTCTTTTTCATTTTTATTCTCCTTTTAGAATTGTCAGCTTATACGGATGGAATTGCTTTTATCGGGTGTTAATTACACAAATGGAAAAAACAAGCTGCAAACCAGGCAAATCAGTAGTCTGCACCTCATTAATGGTAAAATGAGTTGAGGTGATAAAATGACAATAATAAACAATCAGCGATTATGGTTAGGTATAGGGATAGAAATTATTTTGCTCATATCATTCAGCATGATTATGTATTTCATCCTGACGAGTGGCAACTTGAAGCAAAACCCGTTCAGCAGTCGCCGAAAAGGAAAAATAAGCTTATGGATAGCTGCTGGTTTGATTTTACTTGCCATGGTTCTAGTATTCCAAGGAATGATCAACGGCGCTTTATTCAGACTTTTTTAGCAAAATATGGACGTTTATGGCGACCTATGAACATTACAATTATATTAAATAACGAAATACCCTAAGTTATCTACATGATTTTAGGGTTCTTTTTTATCGAATCATGTAATAGATATTTGTTGGCATTTGCAACGTCTAACTACTTGTGTCAGAATTTTGAAACGGATTTGCTATATGAATAAAGTTCTAGGTAAAAAAGCTCAAAGATTTTCAAAATGATTATAGCATACAATCAAACCGATTGGTTCGTGAATCAAGGCTGATAGCTTGAATCTGTATTTGCTGAGATAAAAAAGACGAATCCGTATGTAACTTGCTACAAGACCGTTAACAATCTGTTGATCAGTAAATCATAAAAAAAGAATCTGAAGAAACTTGTAAAATAAGAAATTCTTAGCTTTAGTTGAATTTTAGATGAATTAGTGACAATTTCCTGATAAAAGTCATTCGGAGGGAGGTAAAATGATGCAAAATTGACTTGAACTGTCTAAAATATCACGAACTCTTTTTCGAATACAACTCCTGAATAGTAAAATAAAGCGCAACAAACCTCCACAAACTTATATTGATGCTCGTTATTTAATATGATACGATTTGCCTGCATACTGCAGGGAGTACGATTTGATTATGAACACAGATATGATAGCCTTGTATCGGCTGAGCTGACTTGTCTTAAGTTAGCTCCTAGTTGGAAGCGGATCTCATATCTGTGAAGGTTCATTGTCAAATCATTCGTTGCCGTAGTAATTAATAGAGCAAGGGAGCTAGTTTGATACATGGTATATAAACATTTAACCGCTGAAGAGCGTGGAAAAATTGAAGCCTATCTTGACGAAGGATTACGACCAGCTGAAATAGCACGTAGATTAGATCGCCATCGTTCAACAATCACTCGGGAGATTCAACGGGGGACTGAAGCTAGAAAAGCCAACAGTATCGCACGGTTGCCTTATCAAGCTTCAAGTGCACAAAATATCGCTAAATTGCGGAAAAAAAACTGTGGAGTTACTAAAAAAGCCACGATTCACAATACCAAAACTATTTTAAAATATCTGAATCTAAAATATTCTCCAGAACAAATTGCACATTCCATTAAAAGCGTAAAGGTATGTACATCCACGATCTATAACTGGATTTACTCAAAAACCATTGATTTCAACATCAAAAAGCTTAGGAGACATGGAAAAAGATATAAAGTAAAGTCATCTGGATCGAAGATTCGCATTGATCGAGCTTTCTTTGAAAATAGAACCATTGATTTGCGCCCAGAAGCTGTTCAGCTTCGTACAGAATTTGGTCATTGGGAAGCTGATACAGTAGTTTCAAAACGAGGCATATCAACCTGTCTAGCAACTTTTATCGAAAGAAAGACACGACAATACGTAGCAATTAAACTCCCTAATAAAACAGGCCGCGCTATGATGGCAGCGATTAAAAAACTAATAGAAATGTATCCTCAAGGGGTAAAATCTATTACTTGTGATCGAGGAACTGAATTTGTAAATCAATTTCAAGTCGGTCTTATTGAAGACACCTTCGGGTGCAAAATTTACTATGCAAATCCGTATGCACCTCATGAACGTGGTTCTAACGAAAATCATAATGGATTACTTAGAGAATATTTCCCTAAACCGTTTAATTTTAAGAATGTCTCGCAACGTATCGTCGATGACGCTGTAGAAAACTTAAATACTAGACCAAGAAAAATTCTAAATTGGAAAACACCAGCTCAAAAGTTTAAACTAGAATACGCGAGAATTACATGATATTTTCAAGAGATTATTTCATTTGTTATAAAATGTTTTTGTCGAACAATCGTATCAATTTAAGTTTACCGACAGGGTTTAAAAGAGCAAAAGACGAACTATATTTATATAAAAGTAATGTATAGTTGCGCTTAATCTTAACATTCGCCTTTCGAATACAACTTTGTATAATATATATTATGTAAACTAAAATATAAAATTTTTCGAACACCGTATTTAGTGGATAATTTTACGGCTCCCCTCCCTCTTATTTAGGAATATTTCCTTCAAATTCACCTAATTGGCAGCATAATCCAAAAAAATGGTCATTTGAGCGATAGTTTTAGATTTTTGTTGGTTCTACGAGTGAAACAACATGCAACTGACAAATTATGGCTGTACCTTTGTCTGTATTTGATCTTGTTGATTCTTGAATCTTTGAATTCAAGCTTTGTTTGCAGCTGCTGGCCAAACTCAATGAATCAGTCAAGTATCGTTATTCACGATCTTATCAGTAATGATTCGCACTTAACCCAGCAAATTTGTGCTAACTAATAGCCTAATGGGAATCTTGATCACAGGCAAACCAGCAGCGCTATAAACAAGAAACGTTTCGTTGCGTTCAGTTTTCACCTAAACGGATCAGATTCCCATAGCGAGTCCTAATCAAGGGTTCACAGTCATCTAAGTACAATTTTCGTTTTGTTGCTGTCATTACTTTATTGGCAGCAACAAAAGTTTCAAACTATGTAATACAGGATCGCTGAAAAGACAATGATCAAAATGACCAAGACAACGATTAGTTGATTTAAACGTTGAATAAGCAGATTTTTCTTATTTTTTTCAAATTCTTTTCCTTCATTTCGATAATATTCTCTATCTTTTGTTCCCACGAGCGCCAACTCCTTTTCCCTGATTTTATCACTATCCTGAAAACAATGGGTGCAATCAAGGTATTTTGTACAATAAATGGCAGTATTTTGTTAGAGCCTACAATCGTATGCGTATAGCGACTAAATAAGACGACTGACGAGTTCCAAGTGATTCATAACGGCGGCTTTCCGAATAACGCCCATACCAGGAAACGCCCCTTGCTGATAAGCAGCAACTAATAGCTGCAGCCCAGCTGTTTGTGTAGGATACTCTTCCTCATGCTGCAACAAAGCTTCCATGACTTCAAAAAACTTTTCTTTCTGACTTGGTAATTCTTCCTCAGAAAATAAGTGAACGATTCGCAAGTCTTGCTCTGCTGTCGGATAGATCCAATGCAAAACCAACCGTTTTGAGGGATAACTGTGCTCATAATAAATTTTGCTATCGACAGAAAAATCACTAAATCCCGCATAGCCCAATTTATGATAAAGATGATGGGTTTTTGAAAATCCTTCGTCTGGACATTCTGTATAAAAACTATTTTTAGGTAAACGGGTAAACGGATCTTCCATCAGTAGTTTCGGGCCGTTGATTTTATTTAACAAACGAAACTCTTTGCTTACCAGCACCGGCAGCGTATTTTCCCGCCAATCACTAGCGAGTGCTTGGTCCGCTTGATGAATGATCCAAAGATCAGGCTTTTCTTCCACTGTTTCAATGGGACGATCTACGATCATTGCTTTAGGGGCAGCAACATTTTGCAACTCAGCTAATCCCTCTGCCGTCAGAAAAGCCCCCGCCTGTGGATTGCGAACCAGATAAAAAGGATGCTGCTTCCTTTGAAACAGCTCAATGGTCGTCCAAAACGTTTTTGATTGCTTGACTGGTTCAATGATCGGCTGGATCGCGTCTGACAAACAATCTTGTTCCAACAGTGCTTTCAACGCCAATAAATCAAATTGTTTTCCACGAATATACGGGAAGTACATCTTCTTCTCTCCTTCTTACTCGCCTGATAAAAAACGTTTTTCCAGCGCTTCATAGGCTGCTCTCGTAGCGGCCAATTCTTCTTTCAAGGCTTCGATCGCTTGCAGCTGAGTATCTTCAATAAATCGATCATAGTAATTGACTCCACCACCGAACAAGTCATACTCAGGCTGACGTTTCTTCAGTTCTTGGTACAAACGTTCTGTTGAAAATACCCGCAATCCTCGAGCAGTCTGTTTTGCTTTGCCGACTTCTCGCGCTTGTGCCGAAATCAACCGAAACAATAAGGCATTTTCTGGAACCTGCAGCTCTTGCCGTTGGGGCTTCTTTTCGACACTGAAATACCCTTTGCTGCCCGTTTCTTTTTCAAGAAATGCATGATAGACCAGAACACCAATTGTAGGTCCAATCTGATCTTTGACTTTCTCATACAATGCCTTGGGTAAGACAAAATAATTATAATTCCCAATAAAGGATAGTTTTGCTTTTGAGCGAAAATCTGCCAAACTAACCTTGAGTTCGTAGCAACGCCATTCAAAGGTAGTTTCAGTCGTCAAGCGACAACTCAAAGTATCCACGATGCCGTGATCATCTGGCATGACTACCTCTTCTACCACAATATCACTGTTTTCACGACAATAATAATAAAGTGCCTCTTCCATTTCTAAAGTTAAGGATGTCTTCACAAATTCACGACCTTTGTCTTGTTTCACCTATTATAAAACATATGTTCGCATTTTGGAAGAGGGAAATAAAAGCAGCCTATCATCCCCTCACCCATTCGGGTATCCGTTAACGAGAATCTCTTCAACCGTCCTCTTTGTACCGCGGAATCGTAACAAAAAAAGCAGCAAGAGCACACCAAGTTGAGCGATTAATAGACCTTTAAAGGGAAATTCAAAAGTAAAGCCTGCGGGAAGATGAAAGAAATGGAAAAAATCCTGCAGTGCTTTATGACTAAGCCACAAACCGCTGACAAGCCCTATCAAACTAATAACAATGCTTTGAATGCCTACAAAAAAAGTTCTTCTAAGGTGATTAACAACGGAGACTGTCCTAACAACAACCGAATACTCAGAGATTGCTGCTCCTCTCCCAACAAATGAAAACGATACATGTGATTGCAGTGCCATAAAAAGGCGGCGATCAAGCCTACAGTTAGAACGCCTAGTACGAAGCGTAGTAACTGCAAAAAGAAAAGCCAACTGGCATACGTGAGATCCATCTGATTCTCACTGCTATTTGTTTCATATTGAAGCCATTGATGAAAAAACACTAGCCAATGCTCTGCAAAGATGGCGATGATCAGTAGAAGAATCGCCAATACACCACTCATCAGCAAACTGCGCCTACGAAGAGCCGCGTGCCAGCCGAATTGGCAAGGATAGTAGAAGTACCGCCATTTGTTCATGATATCTCTCCTTTTGGCGTCTATTTTACAGAACTTTCCAAATTTAGACAAATATCATCTTGTTTACATAATATAATTATGATCAAAAAAAGAGTGCGGCATGCAGTCCACACTCTTTTCCCTTTCGCTATCGACGTTTACAAATACCTTGTCAGTAGCTGCAACAAACGCTGCGGAAATTCTGTTAGATTGGAAAGATCAATAAAGCGTTCTTCCCCATAAATCGCTTTGATCACCTCTTTGTCTTGCCCAATAGCAGCTGCAAGAAACAGCACCCCTTGTCGTTCATAGTCAGCGATCACCTGCTGAATATCTTCTTTGGCTTTTCCCCCTGTATAATCAGGAAGAGCTTTTGGCTGGCCATCACTGATATTCAAGAGTAATTTAGTGGTTGCCGGCTGATGAGCGAGCTTTTCAGCTAGCACGCGCAAGACAGCTCCATCACGGTTATTTTGCCGAGGCTTCATTGTCATGAGTTTCTCTGGCACAAATTCAAAGCCTTCATTAAATTCTTTGTATGCAAAAAGCGAGGTTTTTTCACGAGCGGTCACGTCCGCTGTATCGCCATAGATCATCAATGGTAAAGATAAACGTTCGGCAAAAGTATTCACCGCTAAGACCGCCTGTTGGGCATACAATATCCGATCTTCTCGAATCATCGAACCTGATTCATCGATGCGCAAAGCAAGAGCTAAGGAAGGCTGTTCGTGAGGTGGATTCTTCTTGTCAAAGGTCCGGAAATCCTGATACGCAACCTTGCTGGCATCAAAGCGTGTACCACTGTACTTACCTTTACTGTATGCCGAAGCTTGTTCGTTTTCCAATACTTCTTGGGTTTGCTTGATCAATGACTCTACGATCGGCAGCAACGGCTGCAAACGCTGTTGGGCCTCAGTCGCTTTTTCTAAATCGACGGGTGGTCGATGAACGATCAGCCCTTCTTTGGCATGGATCGATTCTTTCAATGCTTGTCGTGCTGCCTTTGATGCCGTGGTTTTCTTTTCTTTCTCCTGGGCTTCATACGCTTCGATCGACAAAGAATGAGAAGCAGGAGCTGCCTCTTGTGTCTCACTCCCAGCTTTTGCTTGGCCATCATGACTATTGCGTTCTAGTTCTTCTGAAAACGTCGCCTCAGTTGCTGCGCTTTTCGCTTCTTGTTTTTCAGAATCACTGGTTTCCATCGTTTCCGCCTCAGTTTCTTGATTGACGGTCTCAAGGACTTGCTCATTTTTTAGGATGGGCGTGCCTTCTTCCACTACATTGCGTTGATCAGCCTCTTCACTGCTGATTCGGCGTCCTTTGATTTGTTCTTTAAAGGCATTTAGCGGTTGTCCAGAAAACAAAAGCCGCAATTGCGCCAATAACCCTGAAGCTTCTAACGCCTGTTGTAACAGAGAAAGCTCATTTGGATCGGTAGTGATTTTGTAGAGCACTTTGCTATCAATTGCTGTAAAGGGATCTTGTCCTTGTTTGACTGCATTTAACCAATAAAAATAAGAACGCATGCCCGCCACCCCTTTGATAGCGTTGGCTTTGGCGGTCACGTCTAGTAATCGTATGATTTCAGCCATTTTCTCTGCAGTCGTTTTGTCCGGATAATTGGTTTTGGCAATGCCTCGCTGCACCATGACTGCTAGCTCAGGTAAATCCATTTTTTCAGCATGCTGCATCCGATCTCGCAAGGATTCGTTCAAGGGGCGGTTGCCTTGGTAATTCCGATTCGTTGTGATGATCACCACACAGTCAGGGTGTCGTCGAACAAAACCGGTCGGGATATTTAGCATCCCGTTTTGTTCAAGGGCCGAGTTTAGTGCCACTAGTACCGAAGCATCACGAATGACCGTTGGTTCTTGAATCTCAAGCAAATAGCCTTTTTCCAGCGCCCGTACGATTTCGGAGGGATAAAATTTGTATTGAATCGTCGGTTGCTGATCACTGGTTTCAATCCGTTCGATCAGTTCCGCAAATTTCGCCCGTGCCCGCTCACGAGTCAAGGAAAAATGCCGCTGGATCAAAGCCAAGACATCTTCAAAACAATCACTTTGATAAATCGCATCCAGCAAGTCCTTGTCCTCTTCTTGGTCGGTGTTGATCACTGGTAATAAAGCACCAAATACATCTGACTTATCCATATCCGCAAAGCAGGTGATTTTGGTGTAGGGCAGTTGCAAGTCGGCAGAAAGTGCCTTTGCCAACTGAGTCTTACCCGACCCAGCATCGCCTTCCAGCAACACATTGAAGATCTTCATCTCTGGATCCGCCCAATTCAACGCGATCTCTGAAGCAATTCGCAGTTCTTCAGCACTGGTCTGATGACTTTGTGGTTTTTTCCAAATCATGGTTTGTTCTAATTTGCTAAAAGCGCGTCCTTTCGTTACGACAAAAGACGGTTGATGTTTTGTCATGGCAATCTGCTCCTTTTCTTAATAACCTAGCTCATCTAAAAGCCGCTTTAGGATTTTGAAGCGTTCGCCGTATAGCTCGCCATCTTTTTGCAAGGAATCATAAAAAAGCAGAATGTCTTCGTCGATTTTAGGATTTTCGGTGTCTACTTCAACGGTCATACGATTTCCTTGCAGGCCAATGATCTCGATCAACGGATTTTCAGGATCGTAAAACTTTTCATGGCGATAGGCCTCTTGAAAATACAAACTAGATTGCGCCACTAAGATTGCTAGATCTAAGATTCTAGTGAGGGGTAGTTCTTCTGACTGACGAGACCATTTTTCACCTGTATGGCGCCAAACCTTGCCTGAGATATCGACTTTTCCGCGATCATTCCATTGTGCTAATCCGAGGGAAAGGCCTTTTGCATCTGTATGTAACGCATTTTTTCCGTCAACAGTATCATAGTCTTCCACTTTAATGACGGGCTTATGTTTCAAGTTTTCTGGTATTTTCATTATTCTCACTCCTTGTTTAGTAAATTAGTAATTTACTAGATAGAGTAAGTATAATGAGGAAGCTGGTTTGGAACAAGCAAAAGGTCTTTTCTAGTAGCTAGGGACAGATGTTTAGTTGATTTTCAGTGGCAAACGATTCTGTCCATGACTGCGGCGATTTCAGGAACCAATACCAATGTGACCAATGTGTCTTCGCTGAATGAGGAAACAAGTCGTAAAAAAGCACTTGATAAGAAGCATCTAAAAACAAACGCTCTTAAAAAGTACTTTTTTATGACGCATTACTTCACTAACTCAATTGATTGAAAAAAAGGCGCAACGCTTGTTTTCTCTGATATGTAAGCTGTGCTTTAGGAATGCCTTGGATCGCCCCTTCAATGCCGTAGAGCATATGCAAGCAAGCGTCCGCATCACATTGGTGGCGGATAGCTAGAAAAACCTCTTCGGCCGTTTTTGTGCGTAGTTGTTCAGGGGTATTGATGCCGATACGAACCAGGTGATCCGCTAAAACCTGACCTACATTTGGTAATTTTTGCAGTTCATTCATAGGTTTCTCCTTTTTGATTGTGGTCATTCTGCCCGTCTTTCTCTTGACGAATCAACGCATAGAGCTTCATATCGAACAGCTGCTGGTTTTTCTCCGCATGCTTTCGCAAAACGCCTTCTAACGTAAAACCTGCCTTTTCCAACACACGACAAGAGGAATGATTCTTCGCAAAAGATTCAGCAGAAATACGAACAATAGTTGATGTAGTAAATACATAGTCACATAGTTGCTGAACAGCTTGGGTCATCAAGCCTTTTCCCCAATACTCTTGTGCAATCGAGTAGCCAATCTCATCCGTTCTATAATGGATATTTTCTTTGCGAACAGCACGGATACTGCCGACTGCTCGGTCATCCACAGTGATCGCAAAGGCAAATTCTGCTTCCTCCACAGATCGAATATAGGCTTGTGTATCTGCGACCGTATAGGGGAATGGCAACCCATCTCGTAAATAATCGTGGATGGTTTGATTATTTAACGCATGGGCTAAATCTTGTGCATCGCTCATTTGCCACCTTCTTAAGGAACACTTCATAGCAATTCCTCCTTTATCAGTCCTTCATTTTGATCCTATTGTACGAGTTTGTGTGATTTTTTACAAGCGAATCTCAAAAAAGCAGAAAAAAGAACCAGCTAGACAAACGTCTAACTGGTTCTTACATACATCCATCGTCTTGAAAAGATAATGGCGTGATAAACATAGAAAAAATAAAAATTATTGCGCTGAAATAGCGATCCCAATGGCTTTTTCGCCTAAATGCGTGCCGATAACTGGTCCGAAGTGACCAATCTCAATTTCTGCATTTGGGTATTTCGCTTGTAGCTTCGCTTTTTCTTCTTTCGCTACTTCTAAATTATTGGCGTGGATTACATAAAATTTAACAGGCAATGCGATTTCTTGCTCCCGTTGACCAATGATATCTTCTGCGCGATTGAATGCTTTTTTACTGGAACGAATGCGCTCGTAAAGCACAATTTTTCCTTGATCAAAGGTCAAGATCGGTTTGATTTTTAATAATCCGCCAATCAAGGCTGCCCCATTGGTTAAGCGACCGCCGCGAACCAAGTTATTCAAGTCGTCCACGATTAGATAGGCATAGGTATTGTCTCTGATAGTGTCCAGATGGGAAATGATCTCTTCGACGGTTTTGCCCTGACTTGATAGATCAAGAGCGGTTTCTACCATGTGACCCATCGGCATACTTGTGATTTTCGAATCGTAAGGAATGATTTGAACGCCTTCGATTTCATCGGTGATTCCATAAAGCGTTCCGATAAATCCAGAGATCCCGCTTGATAAGTGTATACTAATGATCGTGTCGTAACCGCGATCTTTCAATGACTCATATAAGGCTAACACTTCTCCTAATACCGGTTGAGAAGTGGTTGGGAATTCTTTGCTGTTTTTCAGCAAAGCGTAATACTCATCAGCTTCAATATCGATACCCTCATTGTAGACTTTTCCATCTAAAATAACAGGGATCGGTATGATAAACAAATCTTCATGGTTTTTGATCCGTTCCGGCAGATAAGCTGTACTGTCAGTAACAACGGCTAATTTCATTCTTTTTCCTCGTTTCAACAAATTTCAAACGTCATTAATAATATAGCATAAATTTACTTACTTTCAAATGGTTTTCAGAACTTTTCATTCTGCTTACTCATTAAGAAAATTCCTGATCGCTTGTTGATTGGTTTCAAGATTGATGACTAACACACTTCCAGCACTCGCACTTGAACCGTATTGCCAAGAGTCAGCGACTGGGACAGTCAAGCTGTCGACTCCTCCCGCCCCTCGAGCAATCGAGAAGGTATTTTTTAATAGGAAAGACATTGGCAGGTTGGTGGAAGCATAGCCTAAGACTTTTCCTGCTGCATAAGGCAATTTTAAAATAGCTAAAGGATTTTTCATTTCGCTAAAGATCGCATCCATTACTTGCTGCTGTCGTCTTACACGACCGAAGTCACCTTCTTCGTCCATCCGAAAGCGTGCGTATTGCAACAGCTCAAGTCCATTCATTTGTTGTTGCCCTTGTTTGATGGCAACTTCAAGATTTTTACTCATATCTTTTTCCGCATTGATAGCAACACCTGAGGGAAACAGTGTGTCGATCACTTTTTCAAAGAAACGAAAGTCAACTTTTGCATAATAGTTGGTTTCTAGCCCAAAGTTTTCCGCTAACGTTTGTCTGACTAAATCAGCACCACCAAAGGCATACGCCGCATTGATCTTGTTTTCGCCATAACCGGGAATCGTAACTAAAGTATCCCGCATAAAGGAAAGCAGCTTCGGTTGCTTACTGGGACCATCTAATTGCAAAACCATAATAGTGTCTGCTCGTCCAGCTTCTCCTTCACGACTATCACTACCAATGAGCAATATATTACGAGCACCATTTGCAGCGGCCGTACCATTAAAGGACTCTTTATCAGTCGTAGCAAAAGCAGCGTCACTTCTTGCGACTTGCTGACCGACAAGAAACGCAATCAATGAATAGGCAAAAAGCACCAATAGTACCCGGACCACAATACGTAGAACTGGGTGCTTCCGCTTTTTCTTTTGTTTGGGTTGCTTGGTCTTCTTAAGCTTTTGCGGTTTTTGTTTGCTTTGTTCCTGGCCTTGATGCATCGCAGGTCCCTGAGCAGATAGCGGGGGGATTGCGCTTTTTCGTCCCTCAGATTTTTTTATTCCTACTTGTGACTGTTCTCGGGAACTTTGAGCCGCACGAGGGTCGCTTGCCCTAGGATGCTCGGTGTTTTGAGACAAAATGTCTCTTACTGGCTCATCAGCAGACGAAGTAGAATCACTTGGTCTGACGCGCTGGTTTCTTCTTTTGGCTTCTCGGCGGGCAAAGATACTTTCTTTGGCTGCCTGACTGGATTCCTTTTCTAGCCGTTCATGCAGTTTTTTATTTTTTTCCATCCTGCTCATTGCTTCTGATCCTCCAACTAAAAAATAGCTCTCTGTCTATAAGGATACCCTAGACCTTATAGAAAGAAAGCTATTTTCTGAAATTTTAACCTTTTTCTAGGAAATTTCTTCATTTTTTTACCTTAGATGCTTTGATGCTCCTTGTCGTGTGCTCACAAATCCTGCTTGCTCATAAAATGATTTCACTTGATTTGCCGACCAAAAGTTTAGTGAGAGATTATCGAAGCCTTTTTCCAGCGCAACATTTTCAGCAAATGCCAACAATTGTTTCCCAATATGCATCCCTTGGTACCGAGGGTCAACAGCGATCGCTGCAATTTCCAGCCACTTTCGTTCATGCATCATCGCATTTTGTGGCAAACAGACCTCTTGAAGATGCACAAAGCCACAAGGCTGTTCCGCCAACCAAGCGATAAAAAAGTGGTGGCTTGGCTCTTGCAGCTGCTGTGTGATTGCTTGTTCAAATCTTGTCTGATCAAAGGGCTCAAAAATCGTTGGGTACCATTGATGGTGCTGTGTTTGGATCTCTTTATGAAACGTTGCTAAAAGTGTTTTATCTTGGCTAATTTTTATTTTGACTTGAGTCATTTTTTGTCACTTCCTCAACAACATTTACCGAATACACGCCGAGAAGATGGACGTGTCCACCCAACAACTGAATCTCTTCAAAGGCATTTACAATCAGTTGCCACGGCTTGTCCATCACCAGATCGATCACGAAAAAGTATTCCCCTAAGGTGGTTTTTGACGGCCGCGATTCAATTTTGCTTAAATCAATTTCTCGCCAGCCAAAGGTTGCTAAGATTTTGTGCAAGATTCCCGGGCGATTTGCTGGCAGCGTCACAAAAATCGTTGCTTTCTCGACGGTCTGCTCTGGTAATTGGGTGTTTGCTGCTTTCTTCGTCAAAGCCCAAAAACGGGTTTGATTAAAGGCAACATCTTGAATATTGGTTTCTTTGATCGATAACTGATAAGCCAAAGCGGCTTCTTTGGAAGCAATCGCCGCAACTGCTTCTTCTGGATGTTTTGCTACGTAGGCTGCTGCAGTCGTTGTGGAAGCAACCGCCTCAACAGTAGCTCCAGCAAATCGGGCTTCGATGAAGTCGGCACATTGCGCCAAGGCTTGCGGATGAGAAATTATCTTAGTGATGGGACGGTTGTCTTTTGCTGTTTGCTGAGAAACTAACAATTGATGATTGATCGGTAAAATAATTTCCTGTTCGATGCTCAATTGATTTTGACGAAACAGTGTATCAATAGTGGCATGAACGGACCCTTCTAATGAGTTCTCGTTCGGAACGACCGCACGATCGATCACACCGTTAGCTAGCGCTTGAATACAAAGTGGAATCGATCCATAAGGGATACAGGCATTTTCTGGATACGCTTCTTGCGCAGCTAAATGCGTAAAGGAACTTTTCGGTCCTAAATAACCAATCTTCATTTTATGCACCTGCTTTGATCAAAATTTCCTGTACGATTTCTTCTGGTGTTTTGTTCGTCGTTTCAACGATCAATGAAGCAGTTTCTTCATAAAGAGGGATCCGAGGACGGTAAACAGCCAATATTTCTTCTGGTGATTTTGAGACGACTAAGGGGCGAATGCTGCCAGTATCCGCCTTTAAGCGATGGATCAGTTCCTCTGGATCTGTTTTTAAATACACGACGAGCGGCATCTCTTTTAAAAGCTGACGATTTTCTTCTTTTAATACGATGCCCCCACCAGTGGAAATAATTTGTTCCTTCGCCAAAGTTTTAGCTAAAATATCCGTTTCGATTTTGCGAAAGGCTTCCTCACCGTGTTGGTCGAAAAAGTCTTGAATGGTCATGCCGATCTCAGCAACGATCAAGTCATCAAAATCCACATGAGACTGTTTTGTTTCTTCAGCCAAAAGACGACCAATCGTGGTTTTTCCAGCACCCATAAAGCCAATTAATATCACTTTTTTCACTCGCTGTTTCCTCCTTTAGCCAAACGTGCGACATCCTCAAAAAAATCAGGATAAGAAACTGCTACGGCTTCGGCTTTTTCTAATTCTACCTCTTCATCTGTCAATAAGGCGGCAATTTGCAGCATCATGCCGATACGATGGTCCCCCCGACTTGACACACGTCCGCCATGCAAAGGGGTTGGACCGTTGATGATCAATCCGTCCTCGGTGGGAGTGATGTCCGCTCCTAGTTTTGTCAACTCTTCGGCAGTTGCATCGATTCGGTTGGTTTCTTTTACTTTTAGTTCTTCCGCATCTTTGATCACCGTTTTGCCATGCGCCTGCGTGGCTAACAACGCAATGATCGGCAATTCATCGATCAAGCGTGGGATAATATCGCCAGCGATGGTTACTGCCTGCAAGGTAGAACTTTGAACGGTAAGGTCAGCTGATTGATTCTGATCGTCTTGATTAGAAAAAGCAATCGAAGCACCCATCTCCTCTAGCACGTCAAGAATTCCTGTACGAGTGGGGTTGATCCCGACATTTTTTAAAACGATCTCACTTTCTGGCATAATCGCGCCGGCTGTTAAGAAAAAGGCAGCGGAGGAAATATCACCGGGAACAACTACTTCTTGTCCTTGGAGTGTTTGAGGTCCCGTCACAGTGATCATTTTGCCTTGTGTTGTGATGACACCACCGAATTGACGGATCATTTCTTCGGTGTGGTTGCGGCTTGTTTCTTTTTCAATGATCGTAGATGTACCTTGTGCTTGTAGTGCCGCAAAAATCAGCGCTGATTTTACTTGAGCACTGGCTACGGGCATCTGATAATTGATGGGATGTAATGAAGCCGTGCCATTGATGGTGATCGGTGGGAACTCCGTCTGTTCATGCCCTCTCACATTGGCACCCATTTCTCTTAATGGCAGCATCACGCGATTCATTGGTCGTCTATTCAATGAGTCATCACCGAATAAGGTAGTTGTAAATGGCTGTCCAGCCAAAATCCCCATCATTAGACGAATCGTTGTACCAGAATTACCGATATCGATTGGTTCGTGGGCAGGCTTAAGGCTATTGAAGCCCTGTCCTTCAATCGTGATCGTCTGACCGTCATCATGGATCGGAACCCCTAATGATTGAAATGCATGAAGGGTGCTATAGCAGTCTTCTCCACGTAAGAAATTTCGGACAGTCGTTGTTCCTTCAGCTAACGCCCCGAACATGATACTGCGATGCGAGATCGATTTGTCAGCAGGGACCGCCATCGTCCCTTTTAAATGTGTTGCTTTTTTTAGTTTCATCCCAGCCTCCTATTTTTTTCGACACGAATAGGTCGTCTTGTTTTGGATCAGCTGCTCTGCTTGCAGCAAATCATTTTGCGTTTTGAATGAAATCTGTAAAACACCAATGATGTCTTCTCGAGTTTCAAGAATTTTTAAGTTGATCAAAGAGAGCTGATGTTCGCTCAATAGCCCCGTCACTTCAGCGACAACACCGGGATGATCCGGTACATCGATGAATAGATCATAGAATGCCGGGATCGCGCCATTTTGATGAACCGGCAATTGATCCCGTGTTTCCTTCGCGGATTCAAAGAACCGAAAGATCGCCCGTTCGTCTTTTTCCTGCAACCAGTGAGCCATGGTCGTCATTTGTTTTTGCCACTCATCGATCAGCTGCAGTAGTTCCTGTCGATTACTCAATAAGATATCGGTCCACATGCGAGGATCTGAAGAAGCGATGCGAGTGATATCGCGAAAACCGCCTGCTGCAAGTTGTTGCGCTCTGGGGTGGGCTTGGTTGAAAGCGTCTGCCTGATTGACTAATCCAGAAGCAATAATATGGGGCAAATGGCTCAACATCCCTGTGATTTGATCATGCTCTTTTGGCGCAAGCGCCACATATTTGGCTCTGGTGCCGCGAAAAAGCTCTTGCAGCTCTTCCATCCGCTGACTTTTCGTCGGTGTGAAGATATAGTAAGCATTCTCGAAAAGGTTCTCATCGGCTGCTGTGATCCCTGATTTATGAGAGCCAGCCATCGGATGGCCCCCAATAAAATCAAAGGAAAAGGACTCGGCGAATTGGGTGATTTCCGCTTTGGTACTGCCGGTGTCTGTTACTAGCACCGAAGGCTTTAATGAAAGTACCCCCAGTTCGGAAAGATATTTTTTGTTGATCTCTACCGGCAATGCCAACAAAATCACGTCGGCACGGACAGCACCTTCTGAAAATGAAGGGGGCACTTCGTCTACTAAACTTGTTGCTAATGCGATCTCATTGGTTTCCTGACAATCCCAGCCCATCAAATGCACTTGCGGATGTGCCTTTTTGATACATTTTGCTAAGGAAGCGCCGATCAATCCTAAACCGGCGACAAAGATATTTTGGTTCATGAAAAGAATCCTCATTTCTACTGGAATTTTGGCTAGTTCTTTAATCAGTAGGTTAACAAGTATTCTCGATACGCCTGAACAGATGCGGTCAATTCTGCGAATGAATCCCTTGGGAACTTTTCTAATAGTTCATTGGCCACCACTGTCGCCACCACACTCTCACAAACAACACTGGCTGCTGGTACAGCGGTGCTATCTGAGCGTTCGACGCTTGCTTTATACGGTTCTTTGCTGTCGATATCCACACTTTGCAAGGGCTTGTACAAGGTCGGGATCGGCTTCATAACACCACGAACCACGATTGGTTCACCGTTCGTCATGCCGCCTTCAAACCCGCCAAGGTTGTTGCTTCGACGGGTATAGCCTCGTTGTTCGTCCCATAAAATCTCATCCATGACTTTGGAACCTGGCAAAACACCAGCCTCAAAGCCAACGCCGAACTCAGCACCTTTAAAGGCATTGATGCTGACCACGGCTTGGGCGATTTTCGCATCAAGTTTTTTGTCCCATTGCACGTAACTGCCTAAACCAGCAGGAACGCCGCCAACAAGTACTTCCACTACACCGCCGATCGTATCGCCATTTTTCTTCGTTTGATCGATCAGCTGCTTGATTTCTTCTTCGACTGACGGATCTAACACCCTTACTTCTGAAGCTTCAGAGCGTTCTGCGATTTCTTTGACGGTCAACCCTTCAGGAATTTCCGCTTTGATGCCGCCTAACATTGTTACATGCCCCGCCACATCGATGCCAAGCTCCTTTAAAATTTTCTTCGCGATTGCTCCGATGGCTACCCGCATGGTCGTTTCACGAGCAGATGAGCGTTCCAAAACGTTTCGTAAATCTTGATGATGGTATTTCATGCCGCCGACTAAGTCAGCATGACCAGGTCTTGGTCGTGCCACTCGTCGTAGTTTGCGGTCTTTTTCTGGTACCTCTTCGATCGCCATGACCTTGGTCCAGTTTTTCCAATCTTTGTTCTCAACCACTAAAGTCACAGGAGAGCCTAGTGTTTTTCCATGACGGATACCCGAAGTGATACGGACTTGGTCTTTTTCAATCAGCATCCGTCCCCCACGGCCATAGCCGGTTTGTCGTCTCGCTAATTCAAAATTAATGTCTTCTGCTGTTAATGGCAATCCTGCCGGTAAACCTTCGATAATGGCGGTCAACTCTGGTCCATGTGATTCGCCTGCTGTAATATAACGCATGATCCGTTACCTTCCTTTCTTATAATAGGTAGTCTTTGATTTTTTCAGTCGGGATCGTCACGATTTTCGCCTGTCCGATCGCTTCTAATAGAATAATCTTCAATTGTTGCCCGCGGGCTTTTTTATCATGAGTAATTGCTTGGTATAATTGCTCTTTATCTATTTCACTTGGTGTGATCGGCAAATGAAACTTCTCAACCATTTCTGTAAGCTGCTGGGTCGTACCTTTTGGTGTTAATCCGATGGCTTCTGCATGACGGGTGATCATGATCATCCCCATTGCAACCCCTTCGCCATGACTGGTGTCAAACGCAGCTGTTCTTTCTAAGCCATGCCCGATCGTATGACCGAAGTTCAGTGTCAGACGACTGCCATGATCAAAAGGATCTTCTTCTACTACTTTTTGTTTTACCTTTAAAGAAGCAGTGATTACTTTCTCAGCATGTGCCAAAAGATCGACTTCATCTTTCAAACCTGCTAACGTTTCCCAAAGCTCAGGATCTGCAATAGCGGCCGACTTGATGATTTCAGCAATGCCTTCTTGGACGCGTTTGAGGGGCAAACTTGTAAGTAAATCTGGATCGATCATCACACCGGCTGGTTGTGCAAATGTCCCGACGAGATTCTTGGCACTGCCAGTATTTACAGCTGTTTTTCCGCCGATACTTGAATCGACCTGTGCCAATAACGTCGTTGGAATCTGCAAGAAATCAATGCCGCGCATATAAGTAGAAGCAACAAATCCTCCAAGATCACCAATCACACCGCCACCAAGGGCAATGATCCCATCGCTTCTGGTCATTCCAAGTTGGGCAAGACCATCATATAAATTAGCTGCTTGCTCTAGTGATTTGCTTTTTTCGCCAGCTGGTACGACTAACAGTGTTGCCTCAAACCCTGCAGCGGTTAAGGAATCGACGATTTGTCCGCCATACAGGGGTGCGACGTTGCTGTCTGTAATGACGGCAATACGCTGTTTGTCCCACAACTGTTGCACCCAGGTTCCGACGTTTTGAAACGCCCCTCGTTTGATGAGGATATCATAGGAATGTTCTTCTAAATGAATGTGTAACATTGATTTTTGCACCTCTTTTATTGGTTGTCTTGACGCTTAGTCTTGCAACGCTTTGATTTCTTTCATCGCTTTTTCCATGATATGGACTTCTTTCATCATGTTCATGTACGTTTTTTCATTAAGTGATTGAGGACCATCAGACCAAGCATTGGCTGGATCTGGATGGATCTCAACGATCATCCCATCGGAGCCAGCAGCAACACCCGCTCTAGCCATAGGCGGTACGAGATCCCAGATACCTGTTCCATGACTAGGATCAACGATGATTGGGAAGTGGCTCAGTTTTTTGATGATTGGTACCGCACTTAGATCAAAGGTATTACGGGTTGCTGTTTCGTAAGTTCGGATCCCACGTTCAATGAAAATCACTTCACTTTTATCTTGAACGGCGATGTATTCCGCTGCATTCAACCATTCGTCGATCGTGCCAGAGATGCCTCGTTTAAGGCCAATTGGTTTCCCAGTTTTCCCAACGGCAGCTAGCAATTTGAAGTTTTGCATGTTCCGAGCACCAATCTGCAAAATATCACTGTATTCCGCAACCATATCGATATGTCCTTCGTCCATGACTTCTGTGATGACTTTCATGCCCGTTTCATCCGCTGCTTGACGAATGTATTTTAGCCCTTCTTCTTCCAGCCCTTGGAATGCGTATGGCGACGTGCGTGGTTTGAAGGCACCACCACGTAAGATTTGTGCACCACCAGCTTTAGCGATTCGGGCACATTCACGAATTTGGTCTAAGCCTTCAATCGAACATGGACCAGCCATCGTAACAAAGTTGCCGTCACCGATTTTCACGCCATCCACATCCACAACCGTATCTTGCGGATGGAACTCACGAGAGGTCAATTTGTAGGTGTTTGAGATCCGAATGGCATCTTCGACACCCTCGTAGCTGCGAAAAGCAACATCTTGGATGCGGCGGGTATCCCCTTTTAAGCCGATAACGACCTGTTCTTTTCCTTGGTTGACTTGAACATCTAAGCCTTCTTTTTTGATTCTTGTTACAACAACTTCAACTTGTTCTGGCGTAGCGCCTGGTTTCATAATTACGATCATTTTTTCTTCCTACTTTCGTTTTTTTCTGTTTTTTATTTTTTACATGGATTCGATGAGTGCTTTGACTTTTTCAACAGGCATCGCTTTGCCAGTCCAAAGTTCAAATGCGGCTGCACCTTGATAGAGTAGCATGCTTAAGCCGTTTGCAGTTTTGGCGCCGACTGCTTTCGCATCTTTCAAAAGCTGCGTTTCTCTTGGATTATAGATGACATCATAGACAGCTAATGATTCCCGCAGGAGTGTTTTATCTTTCAGAGGACTTACGGTATCATTTGGTTTCATTCCCACGCCCGTGGCATTTACCAATAAGCTGCTTTGATCGATGGCTGTTTTTAAAGCCATCTGATCTTCTAAGTCGGTTAAGGTAATTTCACAAGCTGTTTTTTGTGCAATCTGTGTTAATTTTTCTTGGATGATTGGATAAAACTCATCCTTGCGGTTAAAGACATGGATCGTTTTGACGCCGTCTAGTGCGGCTTGGCTAATGATCGCTGTCGCCGCTCCGCCAGCTCCAATCACCGTCATGGTGTCGCCAATGATGGATACTTGAATGTCCTCAAGAGCTCGCATAAAGCCGATGCCGTCTGTATTGTGCCCAATCAAGCGACCTTCTTGATTGACGATCGTATTGATTGCGCCGATCAACTCGGCTGCTGGTGAACATTCATCCATCAGCGCTACAGCCGCCATTTTATGAGGCATCGATAAATTGACACCTAAGAGGTCCAACTGACGGATGCTTTGGATACTAGCGGCTAAATCATCCGGCTCAACATCAAAGGCCAGATACACGGCGTCGATCCCTTGTTCTTCAAAAGAAAGATTGTGCATCGCTGGAGAGATGCTGTGTTTGGCTGGTTTGGCAAATAGTGCCGCCAACCGTGTGTGTCCGGTTATCATTTGTTTCATCTGGTTCATTCCTTTCAACAAAAAAAGATGTCCACCGTAAATTTAAGAATCTACAGTGAACACCTTCAAACATTACATAACGACAGAGCCGATATGTGAATATAAAAAATAGCCACTATAGATTTTACGATCTACGTGGCTGCGAATTCATTACGAAATGCTCTAGCCATCATAGATACAAACTTAGCGTTTGTACCCATGCCTTCATGAATACAAACCTATCTAAAATAGCTAAAGTAATATTTATTCAGTTGTGTGGGGTTCGTTAGCAATAATTTTTGCATAGTCGTTCGCTCCAAACTGATGTAAGATTGACCTAAGTATAGGTTTAACTTTGAAAGATGTCAATGATTTTTTCTTATTTTTTTCATTTATTTGATTGTTTTTTTTGAAAACACTGTTCTATCAAGGGTTTATAAGTCATCCTCAAAGAACAGTAATAGTTCTGGTAAACTTAATTGCGCTTTTTCCTCTGCTGAAAGATCTTTGACGATCTCCCCTTTTCTGAGCAGGATCAAGCGGTCCCCGTATTTTAATGCATCTTCCATCCGATGGGTGATCATTAGACAGGTCAGGTTTTGTTCTTCCACGCGTTTTGCAGTGATTTGCATCAGCTGTTTGGAAGTCTTTGGATCTAAAGCAGCCGTATGTTCATCTAGCAACAACAGTTTTGGTGTTTGAATCGTTGCCATCAATAAACTTAGTGCCTGTCGTTGACCACCAGATAAACTGCCCGTTGGCGTATCCAAATGATTTTCCAACCCGTTGCCGATTTCTTTACAAAGCGCAAAGAACATTTCCCTTTGTCCTTGGAGTTGTCGAAGACCAAGTGACCGTTTTTGCCCTCTTTTTTGGGCTAACAGCAGATTTTCTGCCACTGTCATACGGGGAGCAGTGCCCATTTTCGGATCTTGGAAAACCCGCGCCAAAAAGCGTGCGCGTTTTTCTTCCGAAAGTGTAGTCACATTTTGATCATCGATCATCACTTGCCCACTCGTCAAGGGCATGGTGCCTGAGATGCAGTTGAATAACGTGCTTTTGCCGGCACCGTTTCCTCCAACGACTGTGACAAATTCTCCTGGCTTTAAAGAAAGATCGATTTTATTCAAGAGTACTTTTTTCTCATTTGGTCCGTTGCCGACAACTTTAAAGGCTTTTTTTAAGGCTAACATTATTCGTCCTCCGTTTCAAAACCAGTGCGTAGATGCAAGGCTTGTTTAAATTGAGGGATCAACAAGCAGATCGTCAAAACGATTGCAGAGAAGATCTTCAAGTAGGTCGTATCAAATCCAGCTTTGATCACAAATAGGATCAATAATTGGTAAATAATGCTGCCAATCACAATAGCGATCAAACGTTCCAGCAAGGTCAGTTCCCCATACAACACTTCACCAATGATGATTGACGCCAGTCCGATAACGATCACACCGATACCTTTGCTTATGTCGGCATAGCCGTCATTTTGCGCAATCAATGCGCCTGAGAGTGCGATCACGCCATTGGAGACGATCAATCCAATGATTTTCATTCGATCGGTATTGATCCCCATCGATTTTGCCATATGCTCATTATCACCTGTAGCGATGTAAGCTTGACCCAAATTCGTATGGAAAAAGTAAACCAAGACGCCTCCGATCAACAAGACCATGATCAATCCAATGATCACCGTATCATAATAATTCGGTAAATTCATTCTAGTAAAAAAATCTTGAATTTTCGGTTGATTTAATAAAGAGAGGTTGGGTGAGCGCATCACAAACAGCATGACCGAGTTCAATGAAGACATCACCAAGATTCCAGCTAAAATCACGGGAATTTTGCCTTTTGTATAAAGAAGTCCTGTCACACAGCCCGCACACATCCCAGCCAATACTCCTAAACAAGTCGCTAAGACGGGCGACACCCCATGGGTGATCGCTGTCACACAGACAGCACCGCCTAACGGAAAGGACCCTTCCGTCGTCATATCCGGGAAATTCAAAATTCGATAGGTCATAAAAATCCCTAATCCCAGGATTCCCCAAAGTAATCCTTGCCCTATTGCTGAAACAATCATCATTCTTCCTCCATATTCTTACAAGTTTTCTCTTTCAAGACCCTCTCGATGATCGCAGGTGGTCGCTGTTCTTGGTTGTTACTCGTCACTTGCTTCGCTTTCTGGCGTCGTTGTAATCAGTTTCGCCTCGTCTTTGAGGTTTTCTGGGATAGTGATGCCCAATAACTGCGCCTGAGTTTCATTGATGATCGTTTCGCCATCGCTGAATGTATAGATCGGTGTTGTCGCAGGTTCTGCTGTCCCATCAAGAATTGCTGCCACCATCTTCCCAGTTTCCACGCCTATCGTAAATTGATCTTGTCCGACCGTTGCCAAACCGCCTTGTTCCACCATCGTGTCTACGGAAGTAATGATTGGTGTTTTTGATTTATTGGCTTCTTGAACTACGGTCTGCATAGCATTTGCGATCGTATTGTCTAACGGAATATAGATAAAATCGACTTCCCGTGCCATCACTTGCACCATTTGCGCAATTTCATTACTTGAAGGAACGGCATACGATTTGCTGGTCAAGCCATTTTCTTCGGCAGCAGCTTCTGCTTCTGCCACTTGGTATTTCGAATTGTCTTCGGTCGAAGAATACAAAATACCGACTGTTTTTGCCTCTGGCAGCAAATCTTTTGCTAGTTTGATTTGTGCAGCAACTGGTGCTTTATCGGAAACACCAGTGATATTGCCGCCGGGTTGATCCATATCTGCCACGAGATTTGCCCCAACTGGATCAGTGACCGCTCCTAAAACGATCGGTACATCCTGAGTGACATTCGCCAACGCTTGTGCTGCGGGTGTTGCTACCCCAACCAAAACGTCGGCATCTTTATTTAGCAGCTGCTGGCTCATCGTTGCCAATTTGCTTTGATCCGCTTGACCGTTCTGGAATTCGATCGTCAAGTTGTCCCCTTCGGTATAGCCTGATTCTTTAAGGCCTTCTTTGATCCCCTCGGTGATCGCATCCAGTGCTTCATGACTGACAAATTGTAGGATCCCGACTGTTTTTTCAGCTTTTTCTACTGGTTCCGAAGTCTCACTAGCTTGATTGGTCCCACTTCTCATTCCTAACTGATAGACAAATGTCGCTCCTAAAAATAATAAAATAACGGCAACCGATGCAATTAATCCCTTGTTTTTCATTTTTCATTCTCCTTTTTCTGCTTACATTTTTCGTGTTTTTCATTTTATGGTTTTTGAGAACAAAAAAAGCAACTGCCTATGTGACGGCAATTGCAAGTAAGCAAAAGCCGCATAGAAGCTTGTCCTATGCGGCGATAAATTCAACTACCAGCATAGATACAGCACTTTAGAAGGTTCTCTAAAAAGTTGTATCTATGGAATGAGGTCCCATCAATACAACTATCTACGCCAGTTTTGCCATGATTTCACTTGCAATGGAATAAATAGTTTCATGATTGTTCCTCCTTCTCAACTTGTTTTCTTTCTTGATTGAATTCAGTTTAGCTTATTGATAAAAAAACGTCAACAATTTTCTGTCAAATTGTCAGATTTTTTTATCGATCATTGGCAGAAGAACGAATCGTCCACATCGGTAAACGATTCAATTCCGGGATGAATTCCGTCGTTGGCTGCTCAAATGAATCAAAGGTAAAGCGATTTTTCTCAACCCCTTCTTCATAAAAAACAAACGTCACTTTATCAGGATCAACGCTGTATTCATTGGAGAAAAAAGCCGCATCATAGACGATTGGATAATAAAAAAATGTCCGATTCAGCTCATCTTCTTGCGCTTGGATCAGATCAAATACTTGATCGAGTTGAGGTCCGTTGGGCTTACTAAACATCACCGAAATCGCTCGTGTTTCACGAATCGTCTTGTCTGCAGTCAGATAAGGCAATGGCTGTACTTTTTTTGACGGCAGCTTGTCAAAAGCGATCCGATCCACTAAAGAAGCATTGATACGATTTTGAGAAAAGACGATCAAACCTGCGAAGACCAGTGCGAAAAGAATTCCCCCGATCAGCGTGAAAATCGTTTTTTTCTGATCGCGATAAAGATCATCTAAAAAAGCTTGCCAGCTTTCAACTATTTTTTCTTTCGTGTAATGAACAAAGTTCCTAACTTGTTCCATAATTTGCCCACCTTTTTTAAAAATCCTACTATTAATTCATACTATCAATTCCCTCCTAGAACGTCAAGAAACTTCACATTTCTTCGATAATTCGGTAAGATAAAAGAAAACGGTAAAGGAGTCATTATGCATAATCTAGCTGATTCATTGATGACTGGAGCCAATCCAATCTTCGATTTCATCGTTGTCTGTTTGAACTTTCTCTCCATTTTTGTCATCGTTTGGGGTGTATTGATCGCAGGCATTGATTTTGTGCGCTACGAATTAACAGAAAAGGATCGATTGGTGGCAGCCAGAGAGAATAATTTTATCCGCAATTATTTAGGGAGTTATGTTTTATTAGGTCTAGAGATCTTGATTGCAGCAGATATTATCGAGACGATCATCCATCCTACTTTCGAAGACATCGTGCGTCTAGCTGCCGTCGTTATTATTCGAACAGTCATCTCTTATTTCTTGAACAAGGAAATCGAGCGTGCACTGCAAACCACCGATCACCAACCTACCAAGAAAAAGGAAAGCTAGCTGCCATGGCTTTTCTTTGGATTCTTCGGTATAATAGATAGGAATATTTGACATTGGAAGGATCAATCCCTCAGTCAAACTATCCTTAAAAGAAAAGAGGGAAACAATATGTCTTTTGATGGTGTCTTTACCCATTTAATGGTCAAAGAATTACAAAATCAATTAACCAGTGGACGTGTAAACAAAATTCATCAACCTTATGAAAATGAGGTCGTATTTGTGATTCGTTCCCAAGGGAAAAATCACAAACTTTTGCTATCCGCACACCCCACCTATGCTCGTGTACAATGCACAACGATCGCCTATAGCAATCCAGAAACCCCACCGAATTTCTTGATGATGCTACGGAAATATTTAGAAGGGGCGATCTTAGAATCAATCGAACAAATCGACAATGACCGTGTGATCCATTTTCATTTCACGCGACGAGATGAATTAGGTGATTTGCAAGCCCTCGTCTTGATCGTCGAACTAATGGGCCGTCACAGTACGATTTTATTAATGAATAAGACGAGCGGAAAAATCGTCGATACGATCAAACACATTGGTCATTCACAAAATACGTATCGTACCTTATTGCCAGGTGCTGTCTATGTTGCACCACCAAAGCAATCGACGCTTAATCCTTTCACAGCCTCTCGCACCAAGATTTTTGAAGAATTATCTACTCTTGATCCATTGACGGCAAAAGAACTTCAACAACGATTCCAAGGCTTAGGCCGCGATACAGCAGAAGAATTAATCGCTCGAATCAATGCCAATCCCAATGAAAAACTGCGTCAGTGGGAAGCTTTTTTTACAGAGCTTACCCAGGAGCTAGCACCAAGTTATCTCCAGTCAGAGAAAAAGGAATATTTTACACCCATTCCCTATCCATCATTGATGGATGCGACCACCACTGTCACCCATTATCAGAGTCTGAGTGAGCTTTTAGATGCGTTTTATCACGATAAGGCGGAAAGAGATCGGGTCAAACAACAAGGTGGCGAATTACTGAAAAAAATTGAGAATGAACTGAAACGGAACCAATTGAAGTTAAAGAAACGCCAACAAACGTTGATCGATTCAGAAAACGCCGAAGAATTCCGTCAAAAAGGTGAGCTTTTGACGACCTTTATGAATCAAGTCCCTCGTGGTGCTGCTTCAGTTGATTTGGAAAATTACTATGATGAGAATCGGCTTTTGACGATCAAACTCGATCCTGCTCTTTCTCCAAATCAAAATGCTCAGAAATATTTTCAACGTTACCAGAAATTAAAAAATGCAGTCAAACTGATCCATCAGCAGATTGCCGAAACGAAAGAAGAAATCGCGTATCTCGAATCCGTGTTAGCCCAATTAGAAATCGCCTCTCCCATGGATCTGGCGGTTATTCGGGAAGAACTGATCGCACAAGGCTATGTCAAAAATCGGGCGAAACAGCGTAAAAAAGCTGCTCCTTCGCAACCAGAACGATTTCTTTCTTCAGACGGAACTGAAATTTTCGTCGGAAAAAACAATTTACAAAATGACCAACTGACCTTAAAAACAGCTCGTAAGAGTGATATCTGGCTGCATACCAAAAATATTCCTGGCTCTCATGTCATCATTCGTTCGGATGATCCTAGTGAGACAACCTTAATGGAAGCTGCAGAGCTTGCCGCATATTTCTCAAAATATCGTCAATCTGCCCAAGTACCAGTGGACTACGTGCAAGTCAAACATATTCGGAAACCGAATGGTGCCAAGCCTGGATTCGTCATTTATGAGAATCAAAAAACACTTTTTGTGACACCTGATGAGGGAATTTTGAGATTAAAACAGTCCTAGCTGTTTCTAAGTTTATTCGGATCAAAAAATCATAAAGTAATCAATCAAAAAACCGATCATAAGCGGTGCGAAGAGGCACGCGCTTGTGATCGGTTTTTTATGCTTTTCGTTTTCTCTACTGCTCTTTCAGCAACAATTTTGCTTAGCTTGTACCACAAAAGGCAAACCTTCTCAGAATTCAGCCATCAACATATCTGCTAGATCCGCTAGAATGGCAATTGAACAGCACCTGCGGCTAATAGGTTTTGCTGGCTACTATATCCCGCCATCCTTCATAGTGACTTTCTTCTCGAAATCAAAATGATACAGCTTTTCCCAGTGATTGATATTTAACGTTCCTTTGGTCAAACGGATCGCTAGAAAACAACAGCCTTTATCATCCTCATTGTTAACTTCGTCGTACCAGACAAAGGCTTTGCGAATTTTGCTTCTTAATTCTGCATTTTTAGGGTCTAGCACCCACCCTAAATTCTCCCCTTGACCGATCGCAGTAAACCACTCACCACTGACAGCAATCGCAACTGCTGAATTTTTACTGATTTGCTTCATTTTGTTTGATTGCTCATGAGTTGACACGTAAAAAACACCGTCTTCATAAAAAGCATCTACTTCTCGGACGACTGGCTGTGTTCCTCCCTTGTCATTCTCGTTACAAGCAGTCGTCGCAAGAGCGATCACATTGTCTTTAAAATGTCCGAATTTTTCTTCAAGTAGTTTTACTCCTTCTTCAAATTGAGTCATTGTACTGTTCCTCCTTACATCTCACTTCTTTTTTTAAAAGGAATCCATAATTCAACATGAACGACATGATTTTCTTTTTTTTGATAAAGCTCAGGGAAAAAATCCTCAGCAACCCACCCATTCTTCTTTAACCAGAAACGGGTATAGCGCATCGCCTTCCCCATATTGATGATCAGTTGCTCTGAAATCGTATCAAAACTGCAAACAACGTAATCCCGAGCTGGTAGCGTCCATTCACTGAAGGTCGATCCCTGTGAGGCATCACCTACTTGGCCAACAAAGTAACTCGAATAGCCTTCTGGTGCATCTCCTGGAAACGAAACACCGATCTGGTAGTTGGCATTTCCCGGTTGATTGGCAATCTTTTGAAGAAATTCATGCCAAATTTCTTCAATCGGGTCGATCCCTGTTCGTTGCCCTAGCATTTTCCCATAGTTGAATGGGTAGTAACCGAGGACACCATAGAAGACCAGCGGATGCGGATTGCTTTTTTTCTGGATTTCTAAAACAACCCCTTCACTGATCAATGGGATACCCTCTTCCGTCACAATATAGCCTAATGAAAGATCTGGCTTATCAAAGTTTTGTAAGCCAATGGGCTTTTTCTGATAAAGCGAGGGTGAAATTCTATAGACCGTTTTAAACGTTCTTGAAAAAACGGCATGACTGCTAAAGCCGACTTCAAAAGCGACATCAATGACTCGCTTCTTTTGGTTTTTCAATAAAAGCGCACCTCTTGCCAAACGACGCAGTTTTATATATTCCCTAACAGAAATTTTAACCAAACGAGTGAATAAGCGCTGATAATAAAAAACGGACAATGATGCAACTTGCGCCAACGTTTCGATCTCTAACGGCTCGGTAAGATTGTCTTCAATATAATCGATTGATTTTTGGATTGCCTCCCATGCATGCATATGAATTTCCTTTCTTTTACTATAAAATAATTCGCTAAAAAAGCTTTACCGTGTCTGCTCTTTTTCAATTGATTCAATTGTGTTTTATTTCACAATAAAACGAATACTTAAAACCTGCTTATTGATTAGTTTAGCATAGTCTTTGTGCTCGATGCCTATGAAAATAAAAAAAAAGACGAGGATTTTCGTCTTTTTTTCCGTTCGTTTTTAAGCTATTGTATTGCTAGAAGGTTTCCACTACGTCGGGTTTTATAGGATAATCAGAAGAGAAGTCCGAAAAAAATACGTAAAAGGAACCATTTTTATAAATCAATAGAAATAAATAGGCCGATCTTTGCGGTCTTGCAATGGGCGATTATTATTTTCTAATACTTCTTCGCGGAATTCTAAAATGAAGCGACGGCTCATCTCCCCAACCCAGTCAAAGACAAACCAGTTGATTGGCCCTTTCGTTGGTGGGGTCGTCAAGGAACCAACATAATGAAAATGGTGGGTGCGTTCTGGCAAGAACATGCTCGGATCAAACCATTGGGTGTGGTTCTCAAAGTCCCAGATGCTGTCGTCTTGCTGATTGCAGATCCAGTTGAGTTTATCCGTCAGTTTGAATAAGATACCCACCACCAAGTTTTCACCGTCATCATTCATATGAACGAGGTGAAACTCTAACTCTTGCTGCTCGTCATCGATAATGTGTTCAGACGGCATGTGAAAATGAATATCCGTCAAATAGTGGTTGATCCCTTTAAATGTGACATAGCTTTCTTTGTTATAAGGAACAAAGTGAATCGTATTTTTGAATTCTTTTTCCGTGAACCGCTCTCGTTTATAGTGAAAAGCCAAGTCCTGATCGATGGGTTCTTCGGTCTCATCGTGGACTAAAGCGATTGGGGATTGGTAAGGAAATTCGGCACCTTGTGCATACCAGTCGCACAAAGTGTGCCAATGTTCAGGTCCATTGTCTCCGGAATAACTCCAGGGAACGTCCATATTTCTTTTCAAAAAAAACAGCCTCCTAATTCAAGTTGACAGCAAGGTATAGCCCTTCCTATCAAAAAACTTTCTCCCAATGCTATCAGAAAATAGGTAAAAATAAAACGAATATGCTTGGTCATTCCCTCACATATCCGTTTCTTATTTCAATTCCTTATTCACTCAACCAAGCAGCAGGATCTTTACGCCACTCTTGTAACAGGGCAACATCAGATTCTTGAATAGCACCCGTTTCTAAAGCCGACTCGATCAACGCTGTATAGTTTGTCAAAGTCACATAGGATAAACCTGCTTGATCAAAATTTTCTTGGACTTGAGGCAGCTCGTAAGTAAAGATCGCAGCGACGCCTAATACGTCGGCTCCTTCTCTTTTGGCTGCTTCACAAGCTTCTAAGACACTGCCACCTGTTGACAATAAATCTTCAATGACGACCATTTTTTGATTTGGTTGAATACGCCCTTCAATTTGATTGCCTTTACCGTGTTCTTTTGCTTTGCTGCGAATATAAACCATTGGCAAATCTAACAATTCAGCGACCCATGCAGCATGGGGAATCCCAGCTGTTGCGGTCCCTGCAATCACTTCTGCTTCTGGGTAAGTCGTTTTGATGACTGCAGCTAAGCCTTTCGCAATGGCGCGACGTACATGTGGATAACTCATAGTGATTCGATTGTCGCAGTAAATAGGGCTTTTAATGCCGCTTGCCCAAGTAAATGGTTCATTCGGTCGTAAGAAAATCGCCTCGATGTCTAAAAGATCTTTGGCGATTTGATTGGATTGTTCTTTCATTGGCTAGCTTCCTTCCATTCTTGTTTTATTTGCAGATAACTTTCATACGGTGCCTTAGATTGGGTGATTGGACGTCCCACAACGATCATGGTAGCCCCTGCTTTACGAGCTTGTGCAGGTGTCATGATCCGTTTTTGATCACCAACTTCACTGCCAGCTGGTCGGATACCAGGCGTCAAGCGTATGAAGGCATCCGTTGTCCTTTGTTTGATCTGCTTTGCTTCGTGAGCGGAGCAAACAACACCGTCTAACCCAGCTTTTTGGGCACAAGTGGCGTAATGCATGACACTTTCTTGCAGTGACGTCATGATCTGCTGATCATGATGCATTTGTGCCTCACTAGTGGAGGTCAATTGGGTAACTGCAATCAAATCAGGAACTTTGTGTCCTGCGGGGGTTCCTTGCTGCAGGCCTTTTTTAGCAGCAGTCATCATTTCGATCCCACCGGCTGCATGAACATTCGTCAAAGCCACACCTAAAGAAGCTAAGCGTTCCATTGCTCGTCCTACTGTATTGGGAATATCATGTAGTTTTAAATCTAAAAAAATATCATGACCACAGTCTTTTAACCAAGTAACGATCGCTGGTCCTTCTTGGTAGAAAATCTCCATTCCCACTTTCACAAACAACTTTTCCTCTATAGGAAATTGCGCTAAAAAAGTTTCAATAGCCTGTTTGTTAGGAAAATCTAAGGCAATAATTGGCCGTTCACTCATCACATGTGCTCCTCTCTCACTTCTTTTATCAGCTGTTCCAAAGAAGGGATTCCTAATTCTGCCATTCGTATAGGCAATTCTTCAATCAACTTTGGGCAAATGTAAGGATCGGTAAAGTTTGCGGTTCCGACTGCAACAGCACTAGCACCTGCCAGATACATTTCAAGGACATCATCCACTGACATCACGCCCCCCATGCCAATAATTGGTAATTGAGAAACTTGCGCCACTTGTTTGATCAGGCGAATCGCCACTGGTTTGATTGACGGACCAGACAAGCCCCCTGTTTGGTTAGCTAAAATTGGTTTCCGTGTTTTTAGATCGATCCGCATGCCTAAAAGTGTATTGATCATCGTAAACCCGTCGGCGCCGCCTGCTTCGATCGCTTGTGCAATTGGGACGATATCCGTCACATTCGGCGAAAGTTTGACATAGATCGGCACTTGCGAGACTTTTTTGACCGCTTCAGTCAATGCACCAGCAACCGCTGGATCGGTTCCGAACGTGATGCCGCCATGCTTGACGTTCGGGCAAGAGATATTCAATTCGATCGCTTTGACATTTTCTGCCTGACTGATTTCCTGACACACAAGAACATAATCTTCGACGGTCGAACCGGCAACATTCGCGATGATTGGCAAATCGGGGTGTTTTTGGGCCAAGTCGGGTAAAATTTGATTCATGACCGCTTCTAACCCAGGATTTTGCAACCCGATGGCATTTAACATACCGCTAGGCGTTTCTGCTACCCTTGGGGTCGGATTGCCGAAACGTGGTTCAGGTGTGGTCGCTTTGATCATCACCGCACCTAATTGACTGATGTCATAATATTTATCATATTCTGCACCAAACCCAAAACAGCCGCTGGCAGGCATGATCGGATTTTTTAGACTCAATCCGGGTAGCTCGACATTGATCGACATTAAATGACCACCTTTCTCGCCTGAAATACAGGCCCTTCGTCACAAACTTTGACACTTTTTGTGCCTTGTTCATCATCTTTCGTATGGCAAACACAGGCATAACAGGCACCCATCCCGCAAGCCATTCGCGCCTCCATGGATAATTGAACATCTGGAAGGTCTTCGAAAAGCTGGGCGGTGGTTTTTAAAAGACCGTTATTTCCGCAAGCAAAGACCGCCGCAGGTGTTTGCTCTGCAGCTAATAACAGGTTGCCAACATTTCCTTGTAAACCCGCGCTGCCATCATCGGTAGCGATCCTCGTATCTCCCAGTGCGCGAAATTCCTCTTCATAATACATGACGTCTTTGCTGGCAAAGCCCAAAAAGTGAATGACGTGGACGCCTTGTTGCGTCAGGCGTTTCGATAATTCATAGAGCGGCGGTACACCGATACCGCCACCTACGATAAATGCAGTGTCCCCCTGGTTTAAATGATGATAGCGAAACCCATTTCCTAACGGCCCCATCACATCGATTGGATCACCAACAGTCATTTCTGAAAAAATTCTTGTGCCATCTCCTTCGACCCGATAAATGATTCGGCATTCTTTTTTCTCAGCATCGATATGATTGATACTGATCGGTCGGCGAAGAAGAAAGGCATTTTGAGGAACCCGCAGGTGTAGAAATTGCCCTGGGGTCCTCATCTCATTGACTAATTCACCCGTCAATGTCATTTCAAAAATCCGCGGTGCCAGTTGACGCTGTTTGCTGATGGTCATGATTTCTTGCTTCATCAAAAAACTCCTTTATCTGCGTTAAATTGCTTTCGTTGAAAAACTGCGGGATTCCATCACTTTTAGAATCGCATCCGCTGTATCAAGAGAAGTAAAGGTCGGTACACCATGTTCCACCGCTTCACGGCGGATGACAAATCCGTCTTCCGTTGCATTTTGGCGATCTTTGTCCATGGTATTGACTACTACTTGGGTCGTTCCTTTACGGATCAAATCAACAACCGTTTCTTCTGCTTGCTGTTCGGAAATCTTGGCAACCCGAGTCACTTGTAGTCCTTTTTCTTCAAAGTAATCGGCGGTTCCATTGGTAGCCAATAAGGTGAAGCCGACCTCTACGAAACGCTCTGCCAGTGCTGCTGCCTCTTCTTTGCTTTCGTCTGCAACGGTGAAAAGTGCTTTTCCAAATTCAGGAATATGCAGGCCTGATGCCTCAAAAGCTTTATAAAGTGCTTTTGCCAAATCTTTGTCTGATCCCATTACTTCACCCGTTGATTTCATTTCAGGGCCTAAGTAAGTATCGACTTTTAAAAGTTTTGTAAAGGAGAAGACAGGTGCTTTGATGTGTACTTCATTTGGTGTTGGCGCAAGTCCGTCTTGATAACCTAATGCTGTGATCTCTTCCCCGAGAATCGCCTTCGTGGCAATTTGGGCCATTGGGATCTCTGTTACCTTGCTTAAAAATGGCACGGTTCGGCTAGCACGAGGATTTACTTCAATGACATACACTTTGTTCTCATGGATGACAAATTGGATATTCATCATACCGATACAATTTAAACCTAATGCCAAGCGTTTGGTATATTCTTCGATCGTAGCAATTAGTTCATCCGAAAGATTTTGCGGTGGATAGACCGCCATTGAATCTCCTGAATGGACCCCTGCACGCTCGATATGTTCCATGATTCCAGGAATCAAAACAGTTTTGCCGTCACAGATAGCATCGACTTCACATTCTTTACCGACCAAGTAACGATCGACCAAAACAGGATGTTCTGGTGATGCTTTCACTGCATGACGCATATAATCTTCTAAATCGGCTTGGTTTTCCACGATTTCCATCGCACGTCCCCCTAAGACATAACTTGGGCGGACTAAAACAGGATAGCCGATTTCTTGAGCGATGGCGATCGCTTCTTGTTCGTTCGTCGCTGTATCCCCTGGTGGTTGCGGAATATCTAGCGCTTGTAATGCTTGCTCAAAGAGATCACGATTTTCGGCACGATCAAGATCTTCAATGCTGGTGCCTAAGATTTTGACCCCAGCTTTTACTAAAGGCTCTGCTAAGTTGATCGCCGTTTGCCCGCCAAATTGGACGATGACCCCAATGGGTTGTTCCAAATCGATGACGTGTAAGACATCCTCTAAGGTCAATGGTTCAAAGTACAGCTTGTCGGAGATAGAAAAGTCAGTCGAAACCGTTTCAGGATTACTGTTCATGATGATCGCTTCATAGCCAGCAGCTTGGATCGCTTTCACCGAGTGCACTGTTGCATAGTCGAACTCCACCCCTTGTCCGATTCGGATCGGTCCAGAACCTAGGACAAGAACAGATTCTTTTTCACTGCGCTTGCTTTCATTCTCAAACTCATAGGTACTGTAGAAATAAGGTGTTGCTGATTCAAATTCTGCGGCACATGTATCTACCATTTTGTAGACGGGCAAAATCTTTTGCTCATGACGCAGCGTGCGGATCTCAGCTTCCGTGGTTTCCCACAGCTCAGCAATCTTTTTATCCGTAAAGCCGTTTTGCTTGGCTTTTTTCAACACATCAAGGGAATGTGGTTCGTTTGCTAATGCTTGTTCGATCTCAAAGATGTGAAGCATCTTATCCAAGAAGAACAAGTCGATTTTCGTCATTTCGTTCAAATCTTCGATGGTGTACCCTCTTCGGATGGCTTCCATGACGTAGAATAGGCGATCATCTTGCGCCTTGATGACTTTTTCCATCAGATCATTGTCAGAAAGAGCTTCTAATTCTTTCATTTCGATATGGTGTGTGCCGATCTCCAATGAACGAACGGCTTTTAATAATGACTCTTCAATATTACGACCGATCGCCATCACTTCACCAGTCGCTTTCATTTGTGTTCCTAATCGACGTTCCCCAGTTTCAAACTTGTCAAACGGCCAGCGAGGAATTTTTGCGACGACATAGTCAAGAGCGGGTTCAAATTCTGCATACGTCGTTTCTGTGACTGGATTTTTCATTTCATCCAATGTTAAACCGACGGCAATTTTCGCTGCCAGTTTGGCAATCGGGTACCCTGTAGCTTTACTTGCTAACGCAGAGGAACGTGAGACCCGTGGATTTACTTCAATGACATAGTAGTTGAAGCTATGAGGATCAAGCGCCAATTGAACGTTACAGCCACCTTCGATTTTTAACGCGCGGATGATTTTTAATGAGGCATCCCGTAACATTTGGTATTCATGGTCTGACAAAGTTTGGCTCGGCGCAAAGACGATGGAATCGCCGGTGTGGATACCGACTGGATCGAAGTTTTCCATATTACAAACGACGATCGCGTTGTCAGCAGAATCTCGCATCACTTCATATTCAATCTCTTTATATCCAGCAATACTCCGTTCAATCAAGCATTGGGTCACTGGCGAGAGCTTCAAGCCGTTTTCAGCGATTTGGCGAAGTTCTTCTTCATTGTTACACATGCCGCCGCCCGTTCCTCCTAGCGTAAATGCTGGACGAACAATGATTGGAAAGCCGATTTTTTTTGCAAATTCAACTGCTGCTTCCACCGTTGACACGATTTCTGATTCTGGGATCGGTTGATCCAATTCTTCCATTAATTGTTTGAATAGATCTCTGTCTTCTGCCTGGTCGATTGCTGCTAATTTAGTTCCTAGCAACTCAATTCCTAATTCATCCAAAATACCTGAGTTGGCTAATTCCATCGCCATATTCAAGCCCGTTTGTCCGCCTAATGTCGGTAAAATTGCATCAGGCTGTTCTTTACGTAAAATCCGTGAGACAAACTCAAATGTGATTGGTTCAATGTAGACTTTGTCAGCAATTTCTTTGTCCGTCATGATCGTTGCGGGATTCGAATTGACTAACACCACTTCGTAGCCTTCTTCTCGTAAAGCTAAACAAGCTTGTGTACCGGCATAATCAAACTCTGCCGCTTGTCCTATAATAATCGGTCCAGAACCGATAACCATGATTTTCTTGATATCTGTACGTTTTGGCATATTAGTTCTGCTCCTTCCATGCATCGATCATCTCTAAAAATTCGTCAAATAAGTGGACTGCATCATGCGGGCCCGGTGCCGCATCTGGGTGGTATTGGACACTGAATGCTGGGTAACGGCGATGACGAACCCCTTCGATCGTGCCATCGTTCACTTCGACGTGGGTCACCATTAGTTTTTCTGGATCGATGGATGCTTCATCCACAGCAAAGCCATGGTTTTGTGAGGTAAAATCGATCCGACCAGTGGCGATCTCTCTTACCGGATGGTTTAATCCGCGGTGACCGAATTTCATTTTATAGGTATCTGCCCCATTCGCTAATGAGAAGAGCTGATGGCCTAAACAAATCCCGAAGATTGGTACCTTGCCTTGAATCCCTTGTATCATTTTAATTGCTTCTGGCAAGCTTTTTGGATCTCCTGGTCCATTCGTCAGCATTACGCCATCTGGTGCGAGGTCTAAAATTTCTTGGGCTGTCGTATTGTATGGCAAAATCGTTAAATTGCAGTTACGGCGTGACAACTCCCGTAAAATACTGTGCTTCAAGCCGAAGTCGATGACCACGATATTGCGACCCGTTCCAGGACTTGGATAAGGTTTTGAGGTAGAAACTTGTGCCACTTGATTGGTTGGTAAAACCGCCGCTTTTAATTGATCAAAGGCATGATCAAAGATATCGCCTGCATCAACGATACTCGCTTTCATGGTTCCGTGTTGACGAATCTTTCTCGTCAGCGCTCGTGTATCGATTCCTGCGATCCCTGGAATATTTTTGCGTTTTAAAAATTCGTCTAACGTCAGCTGTTTCCGCCAATTGCTCGCTAGACGCGCGTGTTCTTTCACAACAACCCCTTTACAAGTCGGTGAAATTGATTCGTAATCGTCTCGGTTGACGCCGTAATTGCCAACCATCGGATACGTAAACGTAATGATTTGTCCGTTAAAGCTTTGATCCGTAATGGCTTCTTGATACCCTGTCATGCTTGTGGTAAAAACGATCTCACCAAAAACATTGACACTGGCACCAAACCCTTCGCCTTCAAAGTATGTTCCATCTTCTAAAATAAGCCAACGCTTCATATTATTGCCCACCTTTTTGCCATACTGTTTTACCATTTACAAATGTATAACTCGTATCCCCATATAACATCCATCCACCGAAAGGCGTATTGACTCCTTTTGATAGGAATTGCTTAGGATCCACGTTATAAGCTGATTCTAAGTCAAAAATTGCCAGGTCGGCTTTGTCTCCGACCATCATCGTTCCAGCACTTAGACCAAAGAGCGACGCTGGTTTCACGGTCATCCAATCCACTAGCTGCTGCAAGGTAAAGCGTCCTGTTTTCACAAAATGAGTGTACAACAATTGGAAGGCATATTCTGATCCGACGATGCCAAAGGGTGCTTTTAAAAAGCTTTGCATTTTTTCTTCATAGCCATGTGGGGCATGATCCGTCGCGATACAATCGATCGTGCCATCCAACAGACCTTCGATCAACGCTTCACGGTCTTCTTGCCCACGTAGCGGTGGGTTCATTTTCCAAAAGCCTTCATCGGCAGGAATATCTTCATCGATGAGAAGCAAATGGTGGGGAGAAACTTCGGCTGTCACATGGATCCCAGCTTTTTTGGCATCTCGAATCACTCGAACACTTTCTTTCGTAGAGACATGGCAGACATGGTAATGGGCTCCTGTTACTTCCGCTAAAAGCACATCCCGAGCGATTTGAGATGCTTCTGTTACACTCAAGATCCCTGGCAATCCAAGTTCTTCCGCTTTTTTACCAGCATGCATCACGCCGCCAAAGAGTAAGGAATCATCTTCTGTATGGGCAACCAAGGCCAAGTCATTTTCGGCGGCTTGCTTCATTGCCAAATACATTGTGCCAGCAGTCTGAACCCCGACACCGTCATTTGTTAAGGCAAATGCCCCCGCGGCTTTCATTCCAGCTGCATCCGTCAACGTTTCGCTGCGCAAGTTTTCGGTGATCGGGGCGTATTGTAAGACATTGATTGATGCATCTGCGTTGATTTTTTCGTAAACAGCTGCTAATTTTTCTGGTGTATCAGGAACTGGGTCAAGGTTTGGCATTGCGCAAACTGTCGTAAACCCGCCACGAGCGGCTGCCATGCTGCCCGTTTCGATTGTTTCTTTGTATTCAAAGCCCGGTTCTCTGAAGTGTACATGAACATCCACTAAACCTGGTGTGATCAATTGCTCTTTGGCATCGATGACTTCGTCAAAATCTGTTTCGGGAAATGCTGTACCGATCCCGCGTATGATTCCGTCTTCGATCCAAATTGCTGCAGGAACACAGTGATTGTCTTTTTTGATGATTTTACCGTTTTTAATGAGTGTTTTCATGTAAACTTCCTCCTCTAATTCATTCCTTTTTGCCTGTTAGGCCTTACCGTTCAACACCGCTTCAAGAATTGCCATTCGAACAAAGACGCCATTGGACATCTGGGTGATGATGCGCGAGCGTAAGCTTTCAACTAAGGCATCAGCTAACTCCACATCGCGATTGACTGGTGCTGGGTGCATAATGATCGCATGCTCTTTCATTCTTGCGGCGCGTTCGACGGTCAACCCGTGATTTTTTAAGTATTCTTCTTTTGAAAAGCTTTCCGTTCCATCATGGCGCTCGTGCTGGACACGAAGCATCATCATGACATCGACTTCTGCGACCAATTCGTCGAGAGGCAACCAGTGACCGTATACTTCAAATTCTTCGTCATACCATTCCTTTGGACCTGAGAAGAAGACTTTCGCGCCGAGACGCTTCAACATTTGCATGTTTGATTTTGCGACCCGTGAATGGGTGATGTCGCCTACGATTGCGACTTTCAAGTCGTCAAAGTGCCCGAACTCTTCATAGATTGTCATCAGATCTAGCAAACATTGCGTTGGGTGTTGGCCGCTGCCGTCCCCGCCATTGATGATACTGCACTGGATCGTTTTGCTTTGGATCAAAGAGTCGTAGTAGTTTTCATCACCGTGGCGAATGACCGCAACGTCTACACCTAAAGCCGACATCGTCAAGACCGTGTCATACAAGGTCTCGCCTTTTTGAACAGAACTGGTGGAGGCTTCAAATTCGATGACTTCGATCCCTAGTTTTTTCTCAGCAACATCGAAGCTTTTGTGGGTTCTGGTACTGTTCTCAAAAAAGAGATTTGTTGCGAAATATTGTTCTTTTTGGGGCATCCATTTCGCCCCTCTTTTAAATTCTTGTCCTCTGCGGATGAGTCCCATCACTTCACGGTCCGTCAATGCTTCGACCGTCAAAAGATGCTTTAAGCTGATTCTTTCGGATTGAATAATCATGAATGAATTCCTCCTTTGATTCTGTTTAAACGATGAGTTGGCACAAGTTATTTTTCTTCGCTGCGGGAGCTGTCAGGTAAAATAAGATTCAAGAAGATTCCTAGGACAGTTGCTAACGCCATTGCGGATAAGGTGAAGGTACCGACCGTGAAGACAAGCCCGCCGATTCCTACCACAAGGATCACTGACGCAATGATCAAATTCTTTTTACGATCAAAATCGATTTTATTGTCGATCAAAATTTTCAACCCGCTGGCAGCGATGACGCCAAAGAGCAGGAAGCTGATCCCTGAGATGACTGGACCAGGAATACTTAAGATCAATGCGCTTAGTTTTCCAACGAAGCCTAGTACGATGGCTAGAATTGCCGCACCACCGATGACGAACACGCTGTGGACCCGTGTAATGGCTAAAACCCCGATGTTTTCTCCGTAACTTGTCACTGGGGGTCCCCCAACGAGACCTGCTGCGATTTGAGCAAAACCATCGCCCAAAAGTGTTCGGTTCAAGCCTGGCTCTTCAAAAAAGTTCCGCTTCGTTAATTTGTTCAAGACCATCAGATGACCGATGTGTTCGGTCATGGTAACAAAAGCGATCGGCGCCATCGTCGTGATCGCATTCAGATACAGTTTTGGTTCATAGTTAATGAAGGGAATCTCGAAGCTCGGCATGCCAAACCAGTTGGCGTCAATGATGGGCTGTACATCGACGATTCCCGCTGCTAAGGCGATCAAGTATCCGCCCACGATCCCCAGAAGGATCGGAATCAGTCCTAAGAACCCTCGCAGAAACATATTGAAGAAAATCGTTAATCCTAAGGTAGCCAAGGCTACCAGAATGTACTTGAAATCATAGACTGAGTCATTGTACATCGCATTCTGAGCTGCGTTAGCGGCTAACCCTAATCCAATCACCATAATCACAGGACCGACAATGATCGGAGGTAAGATCTTATCCAACCAAGCAGCACCTGCACGTTTAATGATCATCGAAACGATCACGTAGACCAACCCAGTCGTGATGGCGCCTTGTGCGATAGCTGGGTAGCCGTCAGATTTCATCAGCATCTGCATCGCTGCGATAAACGCAAAGCTGCTGCCTAGATACGCTGGAATCTTCCCTTTCGTCGTAACCAAGTAAACCAATGTTCCAATACCTGAACTAACTAAAGCGATGCTGGGGTTGATCCCAACGAGGATCGGAACTAAAACGGTTGCCCCAAACATCGTGAAAAGATGTTGTAAGCTTAGGCCTAACCAAGGCAGTGCTTTGGGCCGATCTTTGATGTCTAAAACTGCGTCTGGATTACGAAATTCTTGCTTCTGCATGTTGCTGTCACTCTTCTTCCTAGTCGTTTTCTTTATTGATCATGATCCGGTCAGAACCATCGGATTCTTCCATCTCCACGATAATTTCTTCACTTAAAGCAGTTGGAATATTTTTTCCAACAAAATCTGCCCGAATCGGTAGTTCACGATGACCGCGGTCAACTAAAACGGCGAGTGAGATTCTTCTTGGTCGACCAATATCCATGATGGCATCCAAAGCTGCCCGAATCGTCCGTCCTGTAAACAAGACATCATCGATCAAGATGACTTCTTTGCCATCAATGGCAGTCGGGATGTCTGATGAATGGATCTCTGGATCATCTTCTGTCTTTTTGTCATCTCGGTACAAGGTGATGTCCAATTCACCGACAGGTACTTCTACGCCTTCTAGTTGTTTTAAACGTTCTGCTATTCGTTGCGCGATATAGATGCCGCGGGTTTTGATCCCTACCAGCACCAAGTTATCAATGCCTCGATTTCTTTCAATAATTTCATAGGTGATCCGCGTTAACGCTCGTTTCATTGTTACTGCATCTACTACTTCTTTCGCTGCCATATGTTATTCCCTCCTGATTTTGAACAATAAAAAAACTCCTACCTGTTTGAGGTAGGAGTCATGTTTTCCGATCGTTGCCTAAAATCCCATTCTGTGGATTTTGGGTACACGTTATCATCTAGTAAGGGTTCGAATCTCCAACGCGGGAGTCGTCTGCTTACTCATTCCTTCTTAGCCTCACGGGACTACATTTAAAGGAGCTATTTAGTTGTTACAATTACTATACAGTTCTCACACAAAAAAATCAATCATTTTTTCGCAATTTTTTTAACGTGTCCGCGAACAGCTCTGGTAATGGCGCTTCAAAGACTAGCGACTCGCCTGTTGTTGGGTGGGTGAAGCCTAGAAGCTTGGCATGTAAAAACTGCCCATTGCCTTTTAGCGTGCGCTTAGGTCCATATAGCGGATCGCCAGCTAGCGGGAAACCGATGTACTGCATGTGGACTCTTATTTGATGGGTTCTTCCTGTTTCCAGCTGTAGTTCTACTAAGGTGAACTGCTCGAAGCGCTCCAACACGGTGAAGTGAGTGACAGCGGGTTTGCCATTTTCGATCACGGCTTGCATTTTGCGATTGACTTTTGAGCGACCGATCGGTGCATTGATGGTGCCTTTTTCGTGGCTGATCGTACCATGAACCAATGCTACGTACTTGCGTAACGATGTTTTGTCTTTCAATTGTTTCGCTAACGACTCATGCGCCTGATCATTTTTGGCGATCATTAACAGACCCGACGTATCTTTGTCGATTCGATGAACGATTCCTGGCCGAATAACATCATTGATCGTGGATAAATCATCCATATGGTACAATAATGCATTAACCAAGGTGCCATTTGGATGCCCAGCGGATGGATGAACCACCATCCCTTGCGGTTTGTTGATGACTGCCACATCAGCATCTTGATAGACGATCGTCAAAGGGATATTTTCTGGTTGTAAGTCTACAATTTCAGGTTCTGGTACTTGGATGATCAAGTGATCACCTGCTTTTACCTTATAATTTGCCCGAACCGTTTCGCCCTTCAATGTGACCGCATCTTCTTTTAGCCACTGCTGGATTTGTGACCGACTATGATTTGGCAAGCGTTCAGCCAACACTTTGTCGACCCGCCCTTTTTCTTCTTTAATGATTACTTCAATTTGCTTTTCCATTTGATTCTCCTTGTTTCCCTTTTGCTTCGTCATCTACCAGTGCATAAATAAAAATCAAGATCACCCCGAACACTAATGACATATCAGCGATATTGAAAATTGGGAAATTGATAAAATCAAGCTGGAACATATCGACCACAAAGCCATGCTGCAACCGATCGATAAAATTACCGATCGCCCCACCTAGAACAAACGCCAGTCCGAAACGAAACCAGAGACTGCTTTTTTGGTAGCGAAACAATAGGTAAACAACAACAGCAACCGCGATAACGGTGATGATCGCAAAAAAGGTGATTTTTCCTTCTAGAATACTCCAAGCTGCGCCCGTATTCTGAAGATAGGTCAGGGACAACACATTGTCGATCAGAGAATGTGTTTCGCCCAGTTGATAATTGGCAACGATCCAAATTTTCAGCCATTGATCCAAGCCAATGACAACAGCACTTAACAAAAAAAACAACGCGATCATAAATTTTCCACTCTTTCTTCTTTAAAAATATCTCGTGGACGGATGATGCCCAAGAGATTTCCATTCGGATTTTTATCCTTGGTGATCAAAACCGCCTCAAGCAGGGCATTTTTTTGAAACAATTCTTCCACTTCTACGATGGTCGTTTCAGCCGACACGAAACAATAATTCGATCGTTTCCCATCTCCTGCTAATAATTCATCTGCCGTTCTGCCTGCCAACTTGATTTCACCATGGAGGCTTTCTTTCGCTAACCAGTATCCCAGCATCCGCAAGGTGATCAAGCCCAAAAATCGACCATTATCATAGATCGGAAATTGTGAATAGCGCTTTTGGGCAACGATTTTCAATAACTCTGGTAATGGCAGGTGCTTTTCAAAACCAGTCACTCGTTTCGCAAAACGCGGCATGACTTTTTCAGGTGCCAGTAAGGAGCGTTCAATTTCTTGGATGCGATTGACGACCCATTCATTCGGTTCTGCAATGACAAAGTTTTCTCCGATTTTTTCATGTACGATGGCATTGCGCAGCTGAGCCATTTGTAATAGATCATCTTCTGCTCTTCTGACATTGATATTTTTGCTTTTTGACAAGCGACGAACCATTTCAGAAAAACCCATATTCCGCGGATTATCCAATTCGTCACGAAGCCGCTTTTCGATTCGATTAAAACTGCTCAAAAATTGATCTGCACCACTAGCCATGAGGAACCTCCTTGATAAGATACGCTTTTTTTAAATAAATCAAAACAAAGACAAAATATGCCACTAAATACACACCGACAAAAAGCAACGAGTAAAGGGAGATGGATAATAAGCCTAATACCCCCATCATGAGAAAAAGGCTTAAATAAAAGCCGATATATATTCTTTTAAGCGCAGGATTCATCACGACCTCCAGCTTGAGCGCTGATTGGTCTTTTGGTAACTGAAAAGGCTGACTTTCCAAAAAAAACATGCGCACACGGATCGGCGTCTGCTCAGCCAGCGCCAAAAAAATCGTTTGCTGATGATTGATGGCAGCGATTCTTTTTTTTCCTTGCATGATCACCAAGGGACTGCCCATTCCATAAAAACCAGTCCTCCTAGTTAGTTGTAGCTCCATTGACAAAGATCACCTCAATTGGTTAAGTATACTTGATTATCAAAAGAAAGAAAATAGACTTTTGCTTGCTTCCTTGATTATTATAACAAGAATCCCTACTTTTATCTTCCATCACGTCTAATGAACGAGAAAAAGACGAATGCCGCTTGCATCCGTCCTTTCAAATCATCTCTTTCCGTTTTTCCGTTTCAAATGCCGCGAATGCCTTCTTTGTTTGTGAGTGCTCTTTTAGAAAAGACCGATCGCTTGGCCATCAGAAGTCACGTCCATATTGATGGCGGCAGGTTTCTTCGGTAATCCTGGCATCGTCATCACGGCACCTGTCAAGGCTACGATAAAGCCAGCCCCTAATTTTGGCACGAATTCGCGAATCGTTACTGTAAAGTCATCTGGTGCGCCCAATCGCTTTGGATCATCACTGAAGGAATACTGGGTTTTTGCCATACAGATCGGCAGCTGATCCCAGCCTTGTTCTTTGAAGCTTTGCAACTGTGCCTTGGCTTTCGGCGCAAACTCAACCTCTGCCCCGCCATAGATCTCCCGCACGATCAAAGAAGCTTTATCCGCTAAAGGCAAATCGTCGGTATACAAGCGTTGATAGTTGGCAGGTTTTTCCTCGATTACTTGAACCACTGCTTTTGCTAGATCCGTTCCACCTGCACCACCGTCTGCCCAAACGGCTGTCCGTGCGATGGTGACGTCGATTTGCTGGCACATGGTTTCGACTAGTGTTCGCTCCGCTTCGGTGTCTTGTGAGAACTCATTAAGCGCAACGACAACTGGAATCCCGTATTTACGCATGTTTTCAACATGTCGCTTTAAATTACTGAAGCCTAACTCTAATGCTTTTAAGTTTTCTGTCCCTAAATCAGCCACAGCGACCCCACCATGCATCTTCAGTGCTCTGATCGTCGCTACTACTACGATCGCATCTGGTGCCTTTGATAAGTTCGGTGTTTTGATATCAAGAAATTTCTCTGCCCCTAAGTCAGCACCAAACCCAGCTTCGGTCACTGTGTATTCGCCTAAGTGCAAAGCCGTTTCGGTTGCGATGACACTATTACACCCATGAGCGATATTTGCAAAAGGTCCGCCATGGATCAGCGCAGGGGTTCCTTCAATCGTTTGAACGAGATTCGGTTTGAGGGCATCTTTCAAAAGTAAGGCTAAAGCACCTTGGACCGCCAGATCTTTTACGTAAATCGGTTGTTTCTCAAAAGAATAACCAATTAAAATCTTTCCTAATCGCTCTTTTAAATTATCAATGCTTGTTGCCAAGCACAAAATCGCCATGATTTCACTAGCAACGGTGATGTCAAAACCGTCTTCTCGGGGAACGCCTTGTAACGGTCCCCCTAGACCGACGATCACTTGTCGTAACGCTCGATCATTCAAATCGACAACCCGTTTCCATGTGACCCGACGTCCGTCGATCCCCAACTCATTACCTTGCTGGATATGATTGTCGATCAATGCAGACAAGGCATTGTTTGCTGCTGTGATCGCATGCATATCGCCAGTGAAGTGTAAGTTGATGTCCTCCATCGGCAACACTTGTGCTTTGCCGCCGCCGGTAGCGCCGCCTTTGATGCCCATTACTGGTCCTAAAGATGGCTCACGTAAGGCGATGACGGTTTGCTTGCCGATTTGATTTAACGCATCTGCAAGTCCAATGGTCACGGTTGACTTGCCTTCTCCAGCGGGTGTCGGACTGATCGCTGTGACTAAAATGAGTTTACCCAGCGGATTGTTTGCTTTTTCGGTGATTGCCGACCATTCGATTTTTGCTTTATACTTGCCATAAAGTTCCAGGTCATCCCCTGTTAAACCAAGTGGTTCAGCAATTTCAATAATCGGTTTAGGCATTGATTCTTGTGCAATTTCGATATCTGATTTCATTTTTACCCTCAATTCACGAACTATTTAGCACTTTAAAATGTATTTTGTTTGCTATGCTCTTATTATACTTGATTTTATTCAGAAAGAAAGAGAGATTTTTCACACTTTTACAAGAAGTTTCACGAATCCTTTATGTAAACAAAAAACAACGTCCCTCCTAAGGCTGTATCGCCAAAAGGAGTGATCGCTGCTTTCTAGATTCCTATGAATTACTCGTTGGTTTTGACCTGCACCCTTTTTTCAGGGATTTTTTCTTGAAAAAAAGTTTCTAACCATGCCACATCTTTTTTACGCAACGTGAAGGTATACGTTTTTTGATGATCGGTAATGCTTATTAAACGGTTTATAATTTGCCATTTTTCTATCTCAGGTAAAGAAATAAGGCTTTTCTTCCATAAGCGCGCATAGCGAATCAGGAGCAAATCATTCCTGATGAGCATGCTTCGGTGAATCCCTAACCATACAAAAAAGAAAAAGACGGCTAAAACGAGGTTGCTTTTCCAATAAGGTCTGGTATTTTCTAGCGAAAGAATCAAACTGATAAATAATATCATCATAGTAAACGACCAATAAATGATCGCTGTAGCAGCTTCCGGTTGCCAATACAATTTACGCTTCATAAAAGTTCCTCACAACATAAAATTTCTAGTATACTATCTTTATCATATCAAAAAAGGGTGAGACAATGTTAAAAGTTTATCTTGATGCTTCCACGAAAGGCAACCCCGGCCCTAGTGGCGGTGGAATCGTCATTGTCGGTACTGATCTGCATGAACAAATTGCGTTTCCGCTACCTGATTCAACCAACCACCAAGCAGAGTTCGCTGTGATGGTCAACGCGTTGCAGCTGCTGATTGACAAAGGTTTACAGGAACAGACAATTATGCTCTATACCGACAGCAAAGTCGTTGCGCAGACCATCGACAAGAATTATACCAAAAACCCTGCTTTTTCTGATTATTTAACAGAAATTCAATACTTGTTGAAACAGTTCGCTTTAGCAATCATCCAATGGGTCCCTGAGAGTCAAAATAAAGGTGCCGACCATTTGGCACGCCAAGGATTAGCAAAAGCGATGAAATTAAAGGATCGGAGACAATAACCGAGAGAAGTTTTGTTTGAAGCGCAACCAGTAAGATTGCTTCGCCAAAATTTCATCCGTCAATAATGTTGATTGTGCCATATCTTCTTCAAAGAAGCCTTTCAACGTTTGCGTGACATCGTGATCGTAGGCGAAGGCATTGACTTCAAAATTCAAGGCATAACTCCGAATGTCTTGATTCGTCGTCCCAAAGGAACTAATGGTATCATCCATCATGACCGTCTTCGCATGGAGGAAACCATTGTTATAGATGTAGATTTTTGCACCACGGCGATGCAAGTAATTGGCATAATGCTGTGTTGCCCGATAAATGAATGGGTGGTCAGGCATACATGGAATCATGATTCGGACGTCTACACCTGAGTGGATGGCAATTTCCAATGCGTTCATCATACTGTCATCAGGAATCAAATAAGGCGTTTGGATCCAAATCGATTCTTTGGCAGCTAAGATCATTTTTACAAAACCGCCTTTGAGAATTTGGGTCTCACTTTCAGGCCCATCAGCGACGATCTGCAAATCAACATTTCCAGAGCGCTCTTTCGGCGGTAGAATAAAGTAGCGATCCTCGTATTCCAGCTGATCCTCTTCTCTTTTTACAGATGCGTTCCAGTCACGAATAAAAATCTCTTGTAGTGTAAAACTGGCAGTACCTACGATTCTCGCATGGGTGTCTCGCCAATAGCCAAATTTGGCCTTTTTCCCTAAATACTGATCGCCGACATTAAAGCCGCCAGTCCATCCGATTTGACCGTCGATCACAACGATTTTTCGATGTAGATGGTAGTTCAATCGTGTGTTGCGGATCAGGTTCTTCGAAGTGATGAAAGGCACGACTTTTCCACCGGCATCAATCAACGGTTGAAAGAATTTCCGATTGGCCTTCGGTGACCCCCATGGATCATAGACCAAACGCACTTCAACACCTTCACGGGCTTTATCGATCAAGATTGACAAGAATTGGCCACCGATCTCATCATTAAAAAACGAATAATACTCCACATGCAGATTATCTTCTGCTTGCTTCATGTCCTCAAACAATGCTGCAAATTTTTCTTTTCCATCTGTATAAAATTCTACTTTGTTTCCTTTCGTCAAGGGCGATTCATCAAGGTTCTTAAAATAGCGCTCTAATAGATGATTGTCATCTGAGTAAGGATGTTCAGGAAAAGAATAATTGTGCACTTTGATGATTTGATTCAACTCATTGATCCTACTTTGGTGGTGCTCACTAAATTTATAAATAATTTCTCCGTCGATCCCCCGACCACAAAACAAGTACAACAAGAACCCGATGCCGGGGATGAATACCAACGTCATCATCCAAGCAAAGACACTTGCAATCGAGCGTGGTTTCCGAAAAACAGTAATAAAGGCAGCGATCGTATTAATAAACAAAAGTGCCAATAATACCGTGGAAATCATGCTCATATCCATTTTTATCATAGTTTCCTCCTATATCCTGTAACCCTATAATAGGTAACTGTGATCGAAAGCAAGCTTCAATTCATAGTCCCCTAGTGTTTCTTTGATTTTTTGTTTCAACATTTCTTCGATTTCTTGATCACTATACGCCGGTTTTGCGGGAATCACTAAATCAAAAGCCAACAGATCTCCTTTGACCTGAAAATCATGCATCCGTAACTGTGGGTCAACGAAGCGAATGATCTTTGACACGTCTTTTTTTAAATGCCGATACTGCTGATCTTGAATTGGTACTGGATCAAGATGACAGACCAGGTCGACCTTTAAAGATTGGCGAAAATCTTGTTCAATCGCATCAATCACCTCATGCGCTTCTCGTAAAGACCACGTTTCATCCACTTCGATATGCACACTGGCAAAGCGATTTTTCGGTCCATAATTATGAACCAGTAAATCATGGTAACCGAGAATCGTCGGATAGTGATCCAAGCGTTGCTCCATGGCAGCTACTTCTTCTTGGGTTGGGCGTGCCCCTAATAATTCGTTGATAAAGGAACGAATCATTTTGATTCCGCTAATCAAAATATACAAGGCAATCAGACAGCCGACAAAGCCATCGATACGTAGGCCAGTCAGCCACTCGATCGTCGCTGAAAACAAAACTGCCCCCGTTGTATACACATCGTTGAGACTGTCTTGTCCGCTGGCTTTAAGTGTTTGAGAGCCGATCAGGTTCGCCAGTTTGCGGTACATCGCTCCCTGCCAGATTTTGATCAAAATCGATAAGACCAAAACGATAAACAATAGTGGGGAAAGACGGATACTCGTCGGTTCCATGATGCGTTGCACAGAGCTGATGAGAAATTGGCCGCCAACAAACGTGATGATCAAAGATACTACAAACCCACTGATGGCTTCAAATCGCTCATGACCATATGGATGTTCACTGTCGGCTGGTTTCGCAGAGATCCGAAAACCGATCAATGTTAAAATAGACGAGGCGGTATCTGAAAGACTGTTGATGGCATCTGCCATAATCGAAACAGACTGGGCAGATAAGCCAATGATAAATTTCCCAGCAAATAATAGTAGGTTGGAAAGCAACCCTAGGCTACCTGCTAATTTCCCGATGGCTGTACGTTCGTAGACACCATTTTTTTTGCTACGATCTAAAAAAAAGTTTAGCAAATCATCACCCTCTCAAAAAACCATCTTTCTTATTTTACCCCGAAGGAATTCAATTAAACAACTATTCGTATCGTTTTTTCGAAAAAAAAGCGAATTCCCTTCAATTATCAAACGCATTTTCAGATAACATGTATGAAAAAAGGAAAAAGATAACGGAAGGGTCTCCCCCACCGTCATCTTCGTTCAAAAAAGGAATGTGTTAAAGACCTACGCTCCTCTTTCACCTATCTTCTTAAAGGAAAGGAACTCGCGGGTACAGATTCAACCATAGTGTGCTTACTTGGCAGCTAACCACGCTGCTGCTGTCTCAAGTGCTGCTGCGATTCCTTCTGGATTCTTCCCGCCGGCTTGTGCCATATCAGGACGGCCGCCACCGCCGCCGCCAACTTTAGGTGCGATCTCTTTGATCAAATCGCCCGCTTTCAATCCTTTTTCGTTGGCTGCTTTGTTCATGGCAGCTAAAAGATTCACTTTGCCATCATTCGCGGTAGCTAACACTAAAATATCAGAATGGTCTTTTTGTTTCCATTGGTCAGCTAGTTGACGTAATTGGTTCATGTCCTTTACAGTCACTTTTGCTGTGATCAGACGCAGACCATTTACTTCTTTGACATCCTTGAAAACATCACCTGCTTGCTGGTTTGCTAACTTGCTGGCAAGAGCTTCGTTTTCTTTTTGCAATTCACGCAGCTGCGCTTGCAGTTGTTCTGTTTTGGCAACAACTTCTTTTAATTGGGCGGATTTAACGATCCCTGCAATTGCTTTTAATTGCGCTTCTTCTTCATGCAATAACGTATAAGCTTCTTGACTAGTCACTGCTTCGATCCGACGAACACCAGCACCGATCCCTGATTCAGAAACGATTTTGAAAATACCGATATCCTCCGTATTTGCTACATGGGTTCCCCCACATAATTCGATCGACCAATCGGCAACATTGACGACGCGAACGTCATGCCCATATTTTTCACCAAAGAGTGCCATCGCTCCCATGCCTTTTGCGGTATCGATATCCGTTTCGATCGTCACAACAGGAAGAGCTTCCCAAATTTTCTGGTTGACGATTTGTTCCATTTGGCTCAGCTCTTCGCTGGTCACTTGCCCAAAATGACTAAAGTCAAAGCGCAAATGTCCTGGAGCAACTAATGAACCTGCTTGGTTCGCATGGCTGCCTAATACTTCTTTTAAGGCTTTATGCAATAAGTGAGTCGCCGTATGATTTTTAATGATCTTATTGCGACGATGCTGATCCACTTGTAAGAAATAGTTCACGCCTTCTTGTAGTGGCGCTTTGATTGTAGCAGTATGCAAGAACTGACCGTTCGGTGCTTTTTTGACATCCGTCACTTCCGCTACGATCGTACCATCTTCTGCTACGATCGTGCCTGTGTCCGCAACTTGTCCACCCATTTCTGCGTAAAATGGTGTTTCGGCAAAAATCAGTTTTGCTTCACTTGTCGAAACAGAATCATGTAACGCTTCGTCTTGGATGATCACTAATAATTCGCTGTTTGCTTCAAGTGAATCATAGCCAACGAAACGGCTGTCTACTTTGATATCTGTCAATAAAGCGGATTGTACGCCCATTGAAAGCTCCGTTTGTCGAGCCGCACGAGCACGGGCACGTTGTGCATCCATTTCTTGTTCAAACCCTTGGTGGTCCACTTTCAACCCTTCGTCTTCCGCCACTTCTTCTGTCAATTCAACTGGGAAGCCATAAGTGTCATACAATTTGAAAATATCTTGACCAGCTAACGTATCTTGACCGTCTGCTTTTACTTGGGCGATCACTTGATTTAAAATATCTAACCCTTCATTGATCGTTTCATGGAAACGTTCTTCCTCGTTGCGGATCACTTTCTCAATAAATTCTTGCTGCTCTAGTACTTCAGGATAGTAGCTTTCCATGATCTCGCCAACGATCGGTACTAATTTGTATAAGAAGGCAGTATCGATCCCTAATTTTTTCCCGTGCATGACTGCACGACGTAATAAACGACGTAAAACATAGCCACGGCCTTCATTTGAAGGAAGTGCCCCATCGCCGATCGCAAAAGAAAGCGCGCGGATATGGTCTGCAATCACTTTAAAGGAGATATCTGTCGTTTTGCTGTCGCCGTAGTTCACACGACCGCTTAAATCTGCCACTGCATTAATGATCGGCAGAAACAAGTCTGTTTCAAAATTGGTTGGTGCATTTTGAACGATAGAAACCATTCGTTCCAGCCCCATCCCCGTATCAATGTTTTTATGTGGTAGTGGTTCATAGGAGCCATCTGGTTGATGATTGAATTCTGAAAAGACCAGATTCCAGATTTCCAAATAGCGTTCATTTTCGCCACCAGGGTAGTTTTCGGGATCATCTTCCGCTACGTCATTAAACTCAGGACCACGGTCATAGAAAATCTCTGAATCCGGTCCACAAGGTCCTGCACCGATGTCCCAAAAGTTGTCTTCAATCTCAACGATATGCTCTGGTGGTAAGCCGACTTCTTCTGCCCAAATCCGTTTTGCTTCTGTGTCTTTTGGATAAACCGTGACATATAATTTGTCTGGATCAAAACCCATCCATTCTGGTGAGGTCAAAAACTCCCATGCCCAATGGATCGCCTCATTTTTGAAGTAATCGCCGATTGAAAAGTTGCCTAGCATTTCAAACATCGTATGATGTCTTGCTGTTTTCCCAACGTTTTCAATGTCGTTAGTCCGAATCGATTTTTGCGCATTGGTAATTCTTGGGTTTTCAGGAACAACACTGCCATCAAAATATTTTTTTAGCGTTGCCACCCCTGAATTGATCCATAACAGGGTTGGATCGTTGACTGGAACAAGGGACGCACTCGGCTCGATGGAATGTCCTTTTGATTGAAAGAAGTCCAAAAACATTTGGCGTACTTCTGCACTGGATAATTGTTTCACGTTATTCTCCTACTTTCTTCTGTGTTCGCTTAAGATACAGGGGCTGACAAAATTGCTGGTAAGGCGCTCTTATGCCTGTAGAGTCATTTTGACGATAAAAAAACACCATTGCAGAGCAAGGACGTCGATACGCGGTACCACCTTGCTTGCAATGATGTGACTCATTACCTCTTAGACTCGTTAACGCGGAGTGGACGGCAACATTTCTGCTGCAGTTGAGCACCAAAGGGAGCAATCCGTCCGAATTCATGTTTTTCTCTCAGCAGTGAAAAACTTTCTGTAATGAATCATCAAACCGACCATATCCTTCGTCATTCAAAGTATAAGGAAATGTTTCGAAAAAGTCAATCCTCAAATCCGTTCTTTGTTGATCAGAATCGCTTTGCGGTAACGATAGCTCTGGGGAGAAAGCTTTTGATCTGGCTGCAGCATTTTCCGTGAACGGTAATAACTGGCATATGGCAAGGCATCGAATAAAGGATGCCCACAAATCTGCCAGTTCTCCATTTTTAAAGACAAGCCATCTGTCAGCTCCCAAGCATCCGCAAGCCCATAGGTGCAGCCAAATAAATTCGGTTCAAGCAATTCAGCGGTTGACAAAGAGACACCATCGTCGCAGGACTTTTCATTGCCCCAGCGAAAAAGTCGCCGAGTCGCAGCACCGCAAACGTATTCCCATTGATCCTCTGATAGCAGCTGAAAGCCTTGTTTGTCTAACTGCTGTTTCAATTCTGTTTGACTGACGGATTCGTGAGTAAATAACTGATAAGTTTCCGATAACGGCTCGAGTGCAGCAAAATAGCGATTCTCTTCGTGATAAAAAGCGGGTAATTCCCAACGCAAGCTTTCCTCAAAGGACGCTGGTGCTGTGAATTGTGCCTTTAGCTCTTTTTCGAAAACACTGAATTGATCGACTAACCCGTGAAACTCCCCAGTGATCGTATTTAACTGCCCGATATACCTTGCGCCAGCAGGCAGAGAACTTTTTTGGACTAGCATAGGATCAATCACAGCTTTGCGCAAAGGGCTCGTAGACTCATTGACAAAAATCCCCCAATCCTGGCTGGTTTCTAACTCATAGATTGTTTCCAGCTGGCGAATGATCTCGTTGGGGGCTGACTGCCAATTTTTACTCCAGCAAGTAGCTGGTAATCCTTGCACACCGAGATCCCAACCTAAGATCGCCTCAGAGTTCCCTGGTATAAAGACAAAGTCTTCGCCATCGATCGTTAATTCAAAGGTAGCACATTTCAACCCTGCATACGTCAACTGACTAAAATGGACATCGGTGATCTCCTTTAAAGGACTGACAAAATACATTAAAATTTGCTGGATCAGCTGTTCTTTGATTTCAAAGGACAGTGTCTTCCAATTTGACCATTGTAACGCCTCAAAAAAATCCACGTCATTTCTCCTCTCATCTGCTACAATTACTATATAACGAGTATACCACGAAAAAGGAGGAAAACGACGGATGCTTTATTTTGGACGCAGTCCGTGGATGCTACAAGCGGTTTTCGCCCTGCGGCAAGCCGTTTTTGTGGAAGAACAGCACATCCCTATAGAATGGGAATTTGATGAAAAAGACCAAACCTGCCCATACTTTCTTTGGTTAGATGGACGCATCCCGATCGCGACCATTCGCTATCAATTCTCTTCACCGAACACTCTGCAACCTGATCGCTTTTGCGTAGCTAAGGCCTATCGGCACCAAGGATACGGCACCAAATTATTGCATTATCTCGAAATGCGTGGTGTCCAAGAGGGTGCCCTCCAATCAGTGTTATCCGCAGAGATCGACGCTTGTGCGTTTTATGAATCCTGTGGGTATCAAAAAACATCTGAACCCTATGCTGAAGATGGCGTATTGTGTGTAGAAATGACCAAACAATTAAAAACAGCAGTCAAGGAAGAGTAGTTCTCTTCCTTGACTGCTGTTTTGCTAAGCATTAGCTATTCGAATTTTTCTTGTTTTTACGGGCCGTTCGAGTCGTTTGACGACGTTCGATCTTCCGTTTTTCTTTGTTCTTCTTATCAACAGCCCATTGAATTTTTTTCTTGTAGCCAGGCTTGATTTTTTTCTTCTTTTTCTTGACTAAGCCAATCAAGGTTGGGTCTAATTCGTCACGAGATTTTTCCCGCTTTTGCCGACGATTCCGATCGTAAGTCGCAACGATCTCGCCATTTTTGATTTCCTTCGGTTGGAAAACAACCCCTAGATCTTCGATGGCTTGGATTGCCCCTTCATCGCTTGGATCATATAAAGTGATCGCGGTCCCATCCATTTGGTTTCGACCGGTCCGACCAACACGGTGGATAAAGAAGTCTAAATCAGCTGGAATCTCAGCATTGATGACATGAGAAACCCCTTCAATATCAATTCCTCGCGCAGCTAAATCTGTTGCGACAACATATTGGTAGTCCAAATTTTGCACTTGGCGCATGATCCGTTTTCTTTCACGAGGACTGATGTCGCCGTGGATCTTCGCTACTTTTAAGCCTTGTTCCTTTAAGTAATCCGTAATTTCATCCACACGGCTCTTCGTGTTGGCAAAAACGATGGCAAGATAGGGATGGCCTGTAGTCAATAATTGGTAGATCAATTTATTGGTATTTTTCCCTTTGGTAGAAATCAACCAATTCTCGATCGTATCAGAGATGACTGCTTTCGATTTGATTTCTTCGATCAATGGATTGGCCATGTATTTTTTCAAGAATGGGCGCAATTTCTCTGGAATCGTTGCGGAGAAAACCAGCATTTGTAGTTTCTCAGGCAAACGCCCCGCAATTTGATCGACTTCTTCTAAAAAGCCCATATCTAAGGTCATGTCTGCTTCATCCACAACAAATACATTGGCAGTGTGAACCCCTAACGCTTGTTCGTTGATCATATCCAAGATACGACCAGGTGTCCCAATCACGACATGGGGCTGTTGATTTTGCAGACGGCTTAATTGACGTTGCTTATCCGTTCCTCCGACGAAATTTGACACTCGAATTTCAGGATCATGAAATCCGCCGATTTGTTTTGCGGCGTGATAGATTTGCGTGGCTAATTCACGACTCGGTGCAGTGATCACTACTTGCACTTCATCTTTTTCGGCATCGATTTTATCCATCAACGGCAGTAAAAATGAGTGGGTCTTACCACTTCCGGTCTGTGATTGCCCTACAACACTGCGTCCTTTTTGGATAACAGGTATCAGTTTTTCTTGCACTTCTGTTGGCTTAGAGAACTTTTTATCAGCAAGTGCTTCATAAATAAATGGTTGAAATTTAAATGACTCAAAAGACATTCAAACACCTTCTTTCTTTTAGCATCCTTTGGATTATAGCATATGTTGCCTTGTTTTCCTAACTTTCTTTTGTAATCGATTGAGGATCGATCGTACTGATAGTATACGTTGCACTGCGGCGTTCATAGAAAAAGCGGCTTTCTTTTTTTATTGCTGCCCACAAGAGATTCAAGTAAAAACCAAACTGGATCAACCCAAAAATAACTACCATCAACAAACTAACGACTAAAAGCAGCAGATTGTTGGACTCAAGAAACGGTGCGAAAAAGATATTGACCCGACTGATGCTGGCATAAATCAGATAAAACAAACCATAGCGTTTCAATAAAGCCCCCAAGCTGACACGCTCACGGCCTTCTTGCATGATTTTGATTCGTACGAGTTTTTTTCCAATCGTTTGTCCTTTGGCAAGGTAAGCCAACAACACAAAGTACAGCAACACTTCAAGAGCAAAGTACCAATAGTCCCCACTAAAGTCCCGTACCGTCTGTTGAGTGAGCAAACGAACAGCGATCACCACAAGGAAACTGATCACATTCAGTATTGCCCAGTCGATCAACCAAGCAAACACCCTTCGTGTCACAGTCACCCGAGTGCCTTTGGCGTATGAATCGGCATCCATTTCTTCCCTTGATGGCAATAAGAATGTAAAAAGCGGGGCGATCGTCCAGCCCACAAGCCCTCCAACTGTATTGACAAAGAGATCATTGACATCGAATAAGCGATACGGACGAGGATAAATAAAATACAGGCCCGTCAACTGCGTTAATTCAAAAAACAACGTCAGGCAAAACGTAATAACGAGTGTTTTTAAAAAGGAACATTTGAAGTAATAACGCAAATAGACCCCAAATGGTAAGGTCAACAATAAATTAAAGAGTGGCTCAAGAAAGACCCCCTGCTTCATAGCGGGAAGATAGGTTTGCGGATCGTGAATGTTTAAGACGGTCTGTTGGACAAAATGTTGCCACGATGCCCCTAACTGCAATTCCATCTTAGGACCAGTCATCTGTGCTACCTCTTCGATCGAGGGCAATGGTAGGATAACTAAGAAATAGGCGCACAATAAATAGAAGACAAATGAATACAGAACCAGTGCGCGTGACAAGATAAAACGACCGTATTTTCGATATTGGATAACAAAAAAAATCATTGATATCGCCAATGCTAGGAAAGGAAAAACCAGCAAGGCAACCTTTATTGGGGTAATATAAGCGGACATAAAGAACTCCTTCACGTTTTCTTTTTATCTTACACGCTATTTCCCAAAACGTAAATTTTGGAGTATCATAAAAGAAAAGGAGGTTAAAAAACCATGTTAAATCCCTATTTTGCCTTTGGCGTACCGGCATTCCTTTTGGTTTTATATGCAGCTTTTGCTCTTTTTCGCCGGTCTTCCGATATTCCCTATTTAGGCTTTGTCCTTTTCATCATTGCTGGTTTTCTGACAGGATTTAGTTTACAAGTCATTCAACAAGCCATCAATGAAGTGGAGAAAACATCTCTTGAACACGTGCAAGAAACCCACCTTTACTCGCCTTACTTATTAGCGATTCCATTGATTGTGGGCATTCTTTTACTGATTGTCAACTTGATTCGCGGCTATTTAAAAGTCAAAAACGTTCGTCTGCGGACAAAATAAAAACAACTTACCTAGAAATACGAATTGATCCTGCTCCTCTTGACGGGAAATGAGATCGCTTCGTATTTTTTGGTAAGCTGCCTAGATTGCGAAACCCCTTCTAAAGATCCATCCGCCACTTTCGTAGTAAAACAGTTTATCAACCAAAAAAAGGTTTATTCCTCGGCTAATTCTTCATCCAGGTCTGTCTCTGAGGTATCAGCAAAAGACTCTTTCACATCATCATTGACTTGCTCCAATAAATATTGCCAGTCACTATTCGACACAACCACCACATCGATATTCTTTTCTTCATCGATCAGCTCGAGATTCGAAACATCCTCTCCTAACTGCTGGAATAGGTCAATCAATGTTTGGTCTTGTAGCGTTACGTATTCAGTCCGTTTCATCCTTCTTCCCCCCATGAGTCAAAAAATTCATAAAACAAGATATCGAAACTAGTAAGATCGGTCATCTTTTGTAAAGTAGATAAATCTAAACGAATAAACGCTTTTTCCACTAATAAATAATGGTTTTCTTCCAGCGCTTCTTCGATAAATGGTAAAATCTCTTCCTCATCCCCTAATGTTTCACTAGAGATATGGTCGATTTGATCAAACAAGCGATCATCTTGCAACAAAAAGAATTGATCGTCGTAAAGATAGACTGCGATTTGATATTGCCGGATGGGTAGCTCAGCCCGAATGACAAAAAAGCATTCCCCTGAATTGGAAATCGCTGGCAATAGTTCATTCGGTTGTAATGCCTGTTGGTAGTACATTTCCATCCCTCCTTTGTACTTACTATTATAAAGAACAAAGGAGGAAAAAGGAAATAATCGAATTTTAGTTTAAAAAACTCTAAACAAAGTTAGACATCCCATTCTGCATAGAATTCTTCTAAAAAATCCTTCATGAAATCCACGCGTCGCTGGGCTTCTTTTTTGCCATACGCCGTGGTCATCTTTTCAGGAAGCAAAAATAGTTTTTCATAAAAATGATTGATCACCGTCGTCCCTTTTCGGTAATCCTCGTGATTTTGAAACGTCTTTGGGGCTAAGTCACTGACATGGATCGGGTGTTGATGACTGCCACCAAAATAACTCGTCCGTAAAATACCGATCGCACCTAAAGCATCGAGACGATCTGCATCACGAACGACGCGGCCTTCTACTGAGACAATTTGCGCGCCTTGCAAAAGTTCTTTTGAAAATGACAGATTCTCGATAATAGAAAAAATTTCTTTCGTTTGTGCTTCACTGGCTCCCGCTGTGGTCAAACAAGCTCGCACTTCGTTAGACGCCGCTGTGACATCCGCCACAACTTTGTCATCCACCGTATCATGGAGATAGGCTGCCGCCTGTACGACAAAACGATCAACTGCCAATTCGTCGGCATCAATGATGGCTTGACTTAACCCAGCCACTCGTTTGACATGATCAAATCCATGTCCTGTGTAATCATTCCCCAGAATACTTTCGGCATAAGTAATTACTTTGCTAAGATCGGCAACATTGTTTTCTTCCTTCATTTTTTTCCTTCTTTCGATATGAAAGCAGCTAGCCTTCTTTTTTCGATGGTGATTGATACAAAAGGAAAAGAAGTTCAACAAGACGAGCACCCCATGAAATAAATTGGGCGGCAACGTCTTGCGAAGCTTCTTTCCACTCGTTACTTTTAAGCGAAAACTTGCGTCTCGCTGATTTTATAGACACTAAAATAGATCTTGCGTAAATAGTCTAATAGATATTGAGGATTCAATAATTCATCCGTTGCATCTAAAATCAATTCATTTGGTTTCTTGGATGCGCCATATTGATGAATATTTTCAGTCAGCCATTTACGAATCGGTGAATAATCATCCGAAGCCAACACTTCATCGACATTGATTTCTTTTTCCATGGCGTGGAGTAATTGTGCTGCATACATATATCCTAGAGCATAGGATGGGAAATACCCGAAGCTTGAACCAGACCAATGAACGTCTTGTAAGATCCCTTCCAGATCATTTTCTGGACGAATCCCTAAATATTCCTCGTATTTGTCATTCCAGATTTTTGGCAGTTCATCGATCGATACGGTTTCATTAAAGATCATTTTTTCGATCTCGTAACGAATAATGATATGGATGACATATGTCAGACTATCGGCTTCAATACGGATCAAGCTAGCTTTTGAATGCTTCAAGGAGTCATAGAAAGTGTCAAAAGACACATCATCAAACGTGCCTTCCGCACATTCTTGGAAAAATGGGTATTGCTTTGCCCAGAAATTGCGGTTGCTGCCGATAATGATTTCATTAAACAGCGATTGGGATTCGTGGATTCCCATGGACGCCCCTTCATGAACAGGCGTGCCTTCGTACTTCTCATCGATGTTTTGCTCGTACATCCCGTGACCAGCTTCATGAATCACACCGAACAGTCCCATCGAGAAGTCAGTTTCGCTCCAGCGTGTGGTCAACCGTACATCATTGTGATTGATCCCCGTAGCAAATGGGTGGACCGTATTATCCAAACGGCCGCGAGAAAAGTCATAGCCTAAGTCGGCGATCACTTTTGAGATAAATTTACGTTGTTGCGCTTCGGTCATCTTACGTGAAAGGATCGAAGTATCTGGCGCTGTTCCTTTTTCAGCCAATTGACGACGAATATCCATGATACCGTCTCTCACTTGTGAGAATACGTTATCCAAAATCTCAACCGTCATATTCGGTTCGTATTGGTTTAATAACACGTCATAGTTCGTCAGCTCATTTTTCTTCCAATAAGGAATCAATTCTTTTGTCAAGCGAATGTTTTCAGAAAGAGCGTCTTTAAATAAAGAAAAATCTTTTTCTTTACGGGCTTTGAGCCAAGCAGTATGTGCTTTTGACGTAGCTGCGGAAGCCGCCATCGCCAACTCATTGGGTACATCTTTTTGCAATTCATATTCTTCTTTGACTAATTGATACGCAGCTTTCCCTACTTCTGATAATTCATCTGGGTGTTTCCCGAAATAGCTGATGGCTTCTTGGATTGGTTCCCCCACTTTTTTATCAAAGTATAGACCATATAAATAGCTGTCAACTTCCGCACGGTAATCACTGGCTTTTTCTGGCATCCCTGTTTGATTATCCCAGCCTAAGATCCCCATTGCTTGTTGTAATAGATCGATTTCTTTTAATTCTTTCAGAAATTCTTGTTCTTTCATTCAGCAGACTCCTTTTTGCGTGGCGGACGTTGTCCCCAGTATTGGAAGAGATCGGTACGAATCGCACCGTTGTATAATTTGCGTTTTTTTGTCGCTTTTTCGCCGTAATGGGTCTCAAAAGTCAAGTCACTGGTCAAAAAGTACTTGCTCCAGGTTTTAAGCGGCCGAAACACTTGGCCCATTTCCTGATACAGTCGCTGAACGGACGCTTCTTCTCCTAAGCGTTCGCCATAAGGAGGGTTAGCCACAACGACACCATACTCTTTTTCTGTTTTAAAGTCTTTAACGGCTTGTTGTTTGAAGGTGATCGAGTCTCCTAGACCGATTTCTTCCGCATTTCTGCGGGCGATCTCAATCATTCGACCATTGATATCCGAACCGGTAATATCTAATTCGACATCATAATCTGCAGCTTCATCTGCTTCTTTCCGTACTTTTCCAAATACTTCTGCTGGGAACCAATCCCACGTTTCGCAAACAAATTCCCGATTAAAGCCAGGGGCGATATTGTGACCGATCAACGCTGCTTCAATGCACAACGTGCCTGATCCACAAACGGGATCGACAAACGGCTTGTCTTTGTACCAATTTGTCAGCATCACTAAAGCCGCAGCCATGTTTTCTTTCAGCGGCGCGCCTCCTTTTTCTAAACGATAGCCACGTTTAAACAAACTAGGGCCAGTCGTATCCAATGTGATCATCGCATGGTCTTTCAATAAAGCGACTTCTAATTGGAAAAAAGCGCCCGTTTCAGTCAGCGGCACACTTGCTGGACGATGGTATACTTCTCTTAAGCGATTGACGATTGCTTTTTTGGTAATCGCTTGACAATCAGGTACACTATACAATTTTGATTTGATTGATTTTCCAGCTACTGGAAATTCAGCATCTAAAGGTAAAAAGTCTTCCCACGGTAACGCTTTAACTTCCTCAAACAGCTGATCGAAAGTCAATACGTCAAATTCCCCGACGACAATTTTGATACGGTCCGCTGTACGGAGCCACAAGTTCGCGGTAGCAATGGTCTCCATTGTCCCTTTAAAGCGCGCTCGGCCGTTTTCAACCTCACATTCGATCCCTAAATCCCGTAATTCTTTGCCCACTAGTGCTTCTAAACCGCTCGCAGCGGTGGCAATACAATTAAATGTTTTTTCAGTCATAACGCTCTCCTTCTTGGTATAAAAAAACCTTCCGTTGCTGGAAGGATTCCCTGATAGGTTGTGATTTTCTATAAGCCATGTTTTGTCCGTATTTTCCTCAGGGAGAAGAAAACACTGGGTAATTATCTATCTGCAATTACTTGCCTTCTTGCTCCGTTCATTTCCGTGCAAAAAGTGCCCCTACCATTGTTTGGGTTGCTCGCTCGAGGGGTTTACCGCGTTCCACCAAGACGGTTTCCCGCCTTGCTTCGTCACTGTGGCACTTTCAAGGATACTTTGGCATAGCTTACACCTTAGCCATTTTTCCTGCCGTTACTTTCTCAAGTACCCTAGCTTATGGTTTCGCTAGGCACGAACACTACAAGCATCTCAGCTTGTGCGAGCATGGACTTTCCTCAGCATAATCGAGTTATGCCGCAATTACCCGAAAACCACAACTATCTTTTCTACATTAGATTAGAATTGACGGGTTTTTTCGTTGTCATCTTCAAAATCAGCATTTGTATAGTTGCTGTTGTAGGAAGAAGAACGAGTGACAGGTTCTGATTCACGATCAAGCTTTTTGCCAAACACTTCTTTTTCAAGATTAGACAAACGTTTCAAAATATCAAAGTTTGTAACGGTTTGGCTTTTCGGCGCTTCTTGTTGAACACGAGATGCGATCGCTTGGTTTTTCGACAATTGATCGATTTTCGCTGTCAGACGGTCATTTTCTTCTTGCAGGGCTAAGATCTCTTTATTGTAGCTTTCGTAGTCTTTAATGATATTATCTAAAAACTCGTCCACTTCAACTGGATCATACCCGCGCATTTTTGTTTTGAATTCTTGTTGCAGAATATCTTTTGGACTATAAATTAAATTTGCCATTATTTACACCTCATTGTTTATTCCAAATGGTTTTCACTTTCTAGACCATTCTATCAAAAAATATACGAAAATCAAAGTAAATTACTATCAAATGTTGCGTTTTGTAGGTCATCCATTGTTATTTGATGAATAAAGTAGGGATTTTGCTCACTATAAGCTTTGGCATCTCTTAAGAAATAATTAGGTTTTCCTGGAAATTCGTCATCATATAACACAAGTGCGCCTTCGGTATGCTCCAGTAAAAATGCCGTGTGATTTCTTAATTGACTGGGGTCTTGGTAAGGCTTATGGCTGGTGGCATTGACATAATCGGCAAATGACTTCGCCGTTTGCAGTGCCTGCTGATTTGTTTCGTTCCAATTTTCACCAAACCCTTCAAAAGGAAAAATAATTCCTAGTTTCAGTTCTGGGTATGTTTGTTTTAATTGTTCAACGGCTTCGGCACACCACAGCTCCGCTCCAAGATTCCCGCTGATCAAGAGCCATTCTAGCCCTTCTTCGACATAATTGGTCAAAGTCGACATTATTACTTTCTTAATAACTGCAATCTTGGGATCTTTTGCTTGAAAGACACCTAATTCATAATTACGATAGCCAGTAAAGTATAAGGTTTTCATTGTTTCTCTGGTCATCTCTTTTCTTTCCAAACGACTTTTTGGTATAATGTTGCCTAGGAGTGTGAACAACATGGTTATTCGTTACCCGAATGGACAATCTACTACCTATGATGACGGCAAAAAACAAAAAATGCAAGAGAAACTAATAAAGCCAAAAACGTATGCCAATCGTGGGATGCGTTTTGAAGAAGCGATCAATGAAAGCAACCTTTATTATTTGAATCGGAAACTTGCTGTCATTCATAAGAAACCGACACCAATTCAAATCGTAAAAGTAGATTATCCAAGAAGAAGCGCCGCCGTAATCAAAGAAGCCTATTTCCGTGAGGCATCCACCACTGATTACAATGGGGTTTATCAAGGGCAATATATCGACTTTGAAGCGAAAGAGACTCAAAACAAAACGTCATTTCCCTTTAAAAATTTTCATCCACACCAAATCAAGCATATGGAAGACTGTTTGGAACAAGCGGGTTTATGTTTCGTTCTTTTATGGTTTTCTAGTCTACAACGCTGCTTTTTTCTCGATAGCAAGTGCTTAATTTCTCAATGGCACCTGCAAAAAGAAACGGGGAAAAAATCAATGACACTGGCCTATATTGAAACGAATGGGATTGAAATCATCCCTTCAATTGCGCCGCGTATTCCCTATTTAAAAGCAGTTGATCAATTTTTAACGATGAAGGAGAATGATTAGTATGGCAAATGGATCACAATCGAGGACCTCTCGGCATGATTCTAAAAAAGGTACAGCTAAAAAAGCACCAAAGCCTCCTAAGGCAAAAGGCAAACGAAGCATTGGGAGTATTCTTTTAAAAGTATTTATGGGGCTGTTTTTCTTGGGCTGTATCGGGATTCTATCCGGGATGGGGCTATTCTGGTGGTATGCCAAAGATGCGCCTGCACTTGATGAAACACGTTTGGATTCAACGGTTTCTTCTCGTTTCTATGCGTCAAATGGCGAATTGATCACTGAATTCGGTAGTGAAACCAGAGAAAAAATTACAGCAAGTGAGATTCCTCAACTGCTGGAAGACGCGATCGTCTCTGTCGAAGATCGCCGCTTCTACCAGCATATCGGATTCGATCCGATTCGGATCGTCGGTTCCGCATTATCCAATGCCACAACCGGCGGTATGCAAGGCGGAAGTACGTTGACACAGCAATTGATCAAGCTGTCCTTCTTTTCTACCAGCGCTGAAGACCAAACATTACGTCGTAAAGCACAAGAAGCATGGATGGCGGTTCGTCTTGAACAAATGAAATCAAAACAAGAGATCCTCACTTACTATATCAATAAAGTATATATGTCCAATGGTGTATATGGGATGCAAACCGCCGCAATGAAGTTTTACGGCAAGCCGTTAGCTGAACTAGACCTTGCACAAACCGCTTTGATTGCCGGTTTACCAAATGCCCCTTCAGCTTTTGACCCATTCGCGCATCCTGATAATGCGAAAAGTCGGCGAGATGTGGTTTTAGGCGCAATGCTTGAAAACGAGAAAATCACGCAAGCAGAATATGATGCCGCCGTTGCCGAGGATATTCAAGAAGGCTTGCAAGACAATCCCCGTGAAAACCAAGAGTGGAAGTACTTTGATAATTACTTCAACGAAGTGATCGCTGAAGTCAAAGAAAAAACTGGGAAAGATGTGTATACTGACGGCTTAGATATTTATACTAATGTCGATATCGATGCACAAAAACGATTATATGACATCGTCAACAGTGACGACTACGTTGATTACCCAGATGACAAGATGCAAGTTGCCGCTACCTTAGTTGATGTTAACACAGGCAAGGTGACCGCTCAGATCGGTGCCCGTAATGTTGATGATGTTCTAGCAAATAACCTGGCTGTCAATGTCGCACGAGACTTTGGTTCGACCGTCAAACCAATCACAGACTATGGCCCTGCCTTTCAATTTCTACAAGATTCCACGGGTAGAATGATTTTAGATGAACCTTACACGTATAAAGGGACGAATATTCCTGTTTACAACTGGGATCGCCAATATATGGGCAATATCACCTTGCGGACCGCTCTAGCAGAGTCTAGAAATGTGCCGGCAGTGAAGCTGTTTGATGAAGTCGGCGCGGACAATATCGCAGACTTTCTCAGTGGTTTAGGAATCGAATATGATACGATCACCCAATCCAATGCGATTTCTAGCAATACGGATAAATTAGATGGCACAAAGTATGGGATCTCCAGTCTGAAAATGGCCGCTGCTTATGCTGCGTTTTCAAATGGTGGCACCTATTATGAACCACAGTACGTCAATAAAATCGTCATGCAAGATGGTACAGAAGACGAAGAATCCTTTAAAGTTTCTGGTCAAGAAGCAATGGATGATACGACAGCTTACATGGTGACCGATATCTTGAAAGATGTTATTTCTGTCGGAACTGGAACCAACGCGCAAATCGATGGTTTGTACCAAGCAGGGAAAACGGGAACGTCCAACTACACCGATGACCAGTTAGCACAACTGGATACATCGAATGGTGCCTACCCTGATATTACCTTTGCCGGCTATACTCCCTCCTACTCATTGGCGGTTTGGACAGGCTACAACGACAAAATGACACCGATCACTGATAGTAGTACCCATGTGGCTTCAGATGTCTATCGTGAATTGATGCGCTATGTTTCTGCTTCTGTAGAAAACACGGACTGGACAATGCCTGACGGATTGACACGGATCGGAAGAGAGCTTTATCTTGAAGGGACGTACACCCAACCAAGCTATTCAGCACCAAGTTCGTCCAGCAGCAGTTCCTACGTTGAACCAACGACACCTTCTACAGAAAGTAGCGAATCAACACCATCAAGTACAACAGAATCATCAAGCGAAGTAACACCACCAGTGACAACCCCTGATGAGGATGATTCATCATCTGTGACGACCCCTCCTACCACTCAGGATTCGGGTCAAACAACACCACCGAATACGGAAGATAATCCTTCCTCACCACCGGACCCACCGGAACCAAACGATGGTAGTGTCGAATAACGGAGAATCGCAAAAAACAGTAGATCAAAATCTGATCTACTGTTTTTTTATAACTAACTGCCATATAAATGTAGAAGCTTACTTTTCAAGCTCTTCAAACAGCAATTTTTTATCGGAAAGCTGATAAACTTGATTATGCAGATCGTCAAACAAGTGAATCACATTTTCTTTCGTCTCGTTCACTTCAAAAAGAATCTCTTTGGCACGATCATGAATCCCATCGATCCGCATTTCTGTTGTACGGATCATTCGTTCAGATTCGATTTTCGCTTCTTGAATCGTGCGATTCGCTTTTCTTCTAGCAAAGACTAAAACCTCGCTGATTTCTGTTTGGAACTGCTCGTTTTCGATTTGTAGGGCTGCATTTTCTTCCCTTAATGCTTCGATTGTCGCGTGAAGCTCTGCGACTTCTTCATTTGATTCGCTAGCTGATACATTTGCAGCAAGCTCTTCTTTTTCTGCCAATTGCTGTTTCAAATCAGCAATTACCTCTTGCATCTGCTGGATTTCTTGCCGCTTCAAGGTCCATTCAGCGCGTTCCTTTTCGTAAGTTTGTTTCTCTTGTTGCTCTTTTTCTTGCTGAACAGCTAACTTGGCCTCTAATTGCTGGATTTTTGCTTCAAGTTTTTCTGTATCTACTTTTGCAAACTGTTCTTCTAGGTCTTTGACTTTCTTATTTGCTTCTACTAGCGAAGCTTTTAATTCTTTTGCCTCTGCTTCTTGTTGAGCCACTATCTTCTGCTGTTTTTTCAACTGATTTTTTTCTTCCTGTAGTTGCTCATTTTCTAAAATCAATTCTTTGATTTCAAAAGATAAATTTTCAATCATATGATCCTTTTCTTGTTCTTTTGACTCTTGCTTATTTGTCTGATTTGTACTCAATTCTTTCTCCATACGTTCTCCTTTATCTTCAACGAGTTGACTATCCTTGGCGTAGCTATCACGGTTGCCAGAGGACTTTTGCTGCACTGCTATCTTTTTGACACTTTGCTCTTTCTGCTGATCTCCAGCCACTCTTTGGTGAGAAATCGGTTTTGCGAAAGTTTGTGCGACAGGTTTTACTGCTTCTTTCTGGGTTTTAGGGAGTTCATTGTCTGCTGGTCGATTGGTCTCGTCCTCATTTTTTTCAGGGGTAGCCTTTGCGGACCCTTGATCCTCAACGATTCCCTCTTCTTGATTTGTCTCCTCAAATTCATTCAGCTCTTCTATGGATAATTGATTCACTTCGTCCATTAGCTTTTGGGCAGAAAACCAACCTTTGTTTTTCTTTTTTATCATTAATTTTTCACACTGCCTTTTTCCTCGGGTATCTTGCACTTGGGCAAACGATACATACGGTGTCGTACCTGATTGATCAGCCAAATTACGCTCATCAGCAACGATCGAATACCAACGATCACTGGTAGAAATAGCATTCTGACCAAAATCGAATGTTTGTGGTGCATAAGCAATGGTAAATGGACCCGTTTGTCCTGGCGGTGTTGGTTCGATCGTTTCTACTTCTGGGTGCACGACTGGCGGTTGTACCACTGTTAGATCGCTTCCGTCTGAGGTAAATCCTACAACGTTATCGGTAGTCGTTTCTAATGAAGATTGGGCAAAGGCTTGAACGCCTCCTGCTAGTAAAGTGGTGGATAATACAGCGACCGTAGCTAAACGAATCTTTTTCATTTCTAGTTCCTTCTTTCTTTTTTATTCAGTACAAAACCAAGTTATTGAACCGTTTCTCCGTCCGGTCCAGCTGTTGCAGCCAATGTCCAAGTAAGGGTTGCTTCATAAAGAGCAGCGTCTTTTGCTGTTGATCCAGGAACAAGTAACTCGATTCCAGCATTTTCAACAACCTCTGCGCCTGCTTCCACTTGTCGATTGATTTCTTCCTGATCGCCCCAAACGACTGACGATACGCCAGCACCTTTTGTTTGAGCAGCGGTCAGAACCGAACGCTCACTATTTGTAGCATCTAAAATCAATCCATCCGCATGAATTTGTGGTTCATTTTCTTGTTTGCTTCCGTTATATTCCAATTTTGGCGAATTAAAACGAATTCGTGCTCCAGTCAGTTCATTATTCTGTGTTCCTGATTCAAAAGCACTTAAGGAAACTTTTAAATCCCAACCAGCATTTGTCCCACGCGTATCTTGGACTTGAGCAAATGAAACATATGGAACTCTTTCTTCACTATCTTCCGCGTCTTTTAGCTTGTGTAATTCAGCCACTAGCTTATATTCTTGATCGGTATTAGAAATCACTTGCTCACCGAAATTAAGCGTAGGTGCGTAAGCAATCGTCAATGGTCCCGTTTGTCCTTCCGGGCCGACTGGATTGATCTCTACATCTGGACCATTAGGACCAGGATTTGGTGGTTGAACCACTGTCGCTTCGCTATCGTTTGGTACAAAGAGAACTTTCCCTTCTGTATCATAGTTTGTTACACTTTCAGTAGCGAAGGCTTGCGCGCTAATAGTAAATAAAGTTGCAGCTAAAACAGCTGCCGATGCAAATCGTACGAATTTCAAATTCATCGCTGCTTTCAAATTATTTGTCTTTTCTTTTTAACCATCATAAATCTTGATCGATGTTTGGTATATTGCACATACAATACAACCAGTACGAGCAGTAATCCAAGTAAGATTACGCCGTAAGTTCTTGTCTCGTTGGTCTTTGGTAAAATACCACCTGGTTTTGCTACCTCGTTTGGTGGCGAGATATTCTCTGTAGGGCCTGCTGGCGGTGCTGGTTCGGGTTGCCCAATAGGCTCATAAACACCGGTAAAAAGCACAGAGCTTTCTGTTTCAACCGACTGCACTTCCTGAGCATTCACCGCTGCCGTAGAAATAGTTATCCCATAAAAAAGAGTGCAAAACAGAACCATACGAACTAATTTCCATACCTTTTCTCCTTTCATTCTCCCTCCTCCTCTATACTTGCCACATCTTATAAGTGATCTTTTTAAAACTGCGTTTGTCTAAGACCCGTTAACAAAAAATGATTTTGAGATCGTTACAGAATCATTTGAACTGTGCAACGCTTTTTCTGTCATTCGTAAAATAGCAGAGAAAGACTTATAACCTTTGACAAAGTTCACTATACTGATGATTTTCACAGATTTGAAATACTATTTTTCACCAATAGGTGAATTTTCTTATTAATTTTACGTTTTATTGAACAAAAATAAGCAGTTTTATGAAAAGAAAGGGTGAAAATTGTGCGAAAGAAGCCCATCATACTAGGCTTACAAATAGTTTCAAAAAAAGGCGTATTGGAAGGTTCATTTCGCATCGAGCATCACCCCTCACACGATCTCTTTGTGAAAAAACACCTGATTTTGAGTGGTGTAATCAAAAAAATTCAGTAAGCTTATGTTTTTCCAGTTACTTGAAAGGGCTTTAATAAAGGGTATTACGTTAATTACCTGTTTTTTTATCAATTTGTGCAAAAAAAACGCTAAGCGATTTCGCTTAGCGTCTTGATCCTAGTTACTTTTGGTTTATGTTCACCATTAAATGGTTTTCTTCCCCTTCATCCGAAGTTTTCCTTCTTGGCACATTGTCAACAATGGACAAACCTCACACTTAGGTGCCCGTGCTGTGCAATGATAACGACCAAAGAAAATTAACGTGTGATGCGTTTTGACCCACAATGTATCTGGAATCTTTTTCATCAATGTTTGTTCGACTTCTAATACGTTGGCGTCTAGTTTACAGATGCGCAGCCTTTTTGATACCCGCTCGACATGCGTATCGACAGCGATTGCTGGAATGCCAAATGCATCGCCAAGAACGACGTTCGCTGTTTTTCTGCCGACACCTGGCAAAGAAATTAAGTCTTCTCTGGTTTGAGGCACTTCGCCTCCAAAACGCAGCAACAATTCAGAGGCACAAGCTTTGATATTTTTCGCTTTGTTTCGATAGAGGCCAATTGATTTGATTTTTTCAATAATGTCTTCTAACGGCGCCTCGCTGAGAGCCTGCGGCGTTGGATATGCTTCAAAAAGTGCCGGTGTCACTTTATTGACTGACACGTCCGTTGCCTGTGCGCTTAGAATGACAGCAATCAGCAATTCAAAGGCATTTTTTGACACTAGTTCTCCATGTGCTTCAGGAAACATCTCATACATTATTTCTATCGCAGTCATTGTTTTTTCTTTACTGATCATTGGACGAATTAAACTCCTTGTATCTTACTCTCCTTCTAACCAATTATGCATAGGGATTTTGGGCATTGGGCCATCTTCTTGTGGCGTGGTTTCATTTTGAAGAAACTGTTTTTTTCTTCTTTTTTGCTCTTCTTCTACTTGCGCTTTTGAGGTAATATTCTTGCGTTCCCACGAAAGCAAAATACGATCGATATAGTTTAAACTATACGCTTGATTCAAGACCGCTTCTCGCAAAGCAAACTGGACCAGCTCGGGATCATAGTGGTCCTCATCCAACCACTGCCCGATCCGTTGGTATTCGATCGCCGATAAGGGGCGACCAAATTCTCCTTCAAATAAGCGATACAACTCGCGTATCTTCTCTTCATTTGTTTCAGCGACTTCCTTTTTAGATTGCTGCTGCAAAAGAAACTCGAGCCGTTCATAAATGCCAGTGAAATCATAATAATCCACCATTTTTCCTGCGTCGTCTTTTTTAGAACCCATTCGCAGCACATCTTTTTTCAGCAATTGATTCAACCAATGATAGATCTCTTTTTGGTCGCTGCCCATCACCGAGGCAATCTCACGTAAATCTGGAAAATCATTGCCTTGCTCATGGCTGCGATACAGTTGCAGCCATAACAAAAATTCATCATTCGTCAAACCAAGATGATGGTAATTCTCTAAAAGCAAATTTGAAATCGTCGTTTGCCCTTTTGCCAAATATTCCTTTAACGAAACCATACTACATCCTCTTCTCCTTGGCTCACTTGAAACATTAAGATTCTTCCTATCAGGATCGAATCAATAAAAAGGGGACGACGCAAATGCGGACGTCCCACGATTCTTTGTTGGTTACGCTTTTTCTTTGACTGCTGCGATGATCTCAACTTCAACCAAAACATCTTTTGGTAAGCGAGCAACTTCGACAGCAGAACGTGCAGGTAACGCTTCATTGAACAATGTGCTATACGTATTATTGAAAGGAACGAAATCATTCATATTTTTTAAAAAACATGTCGTCTTAACGATGTCATCTGGCGTAAGTTCCGCCGCTTCAAGAATCGCGTTAATATTTTTCAATACTTGCTGAGTCTGTACTTCAATCGTCGTACCGACAACTTCCCCTGAAACAGGATCTAATGGCACTTGACCAGAAGCAAACAAAAAGCCGTTTGCGATTTTTGCTTGAACATAAGGACCGATTGCTTGTGGTGCTTGATCTGTAGAAATTATCTTCATTTTGTTTCCTCCTCTTTCACTTGGCATTCAGGACATAGACCATAAACTTCTAGTCGATGGTTATTTATTTGATACCCAGTTAATTTCGAAGCTGCCATCTCGACATCTTCCAATCCTGGATAGTAAAAATCAGCGATCTTTCCACACTTTTGGCAGATAGCATGATAATGAGGCTCCGTTGTAAAATCAAAACGACTGGAGGCATCTCCATAATTCATTTCTTTTACAAAGCCAATTTCTGTGAACAAACGTAAGTTATTGTATACCGTTGCGACACTTATACCAGGAAAATGAACTTCGATCGCCCGATAAATCTCTTCAGCGGTCGGATGGGCATCGTGACTGGCTAAAAATTCTAATATCGCTACTCGCTGCGGTGTAATACGAATATTTTCATGTTTTAATCGTTTGATCGCTTCATCGTAGATCGTACTCACAGGAGTTCCTCCATTTCTCTTATCTTACCTATCATACTATGTAAAACCTAAAAATTCAAACAGCTTTCCTTGTTTTTTTAAAGGAATAACGCATTTGCCCAGCCCGTCTTCCCTCAGTTTTTCGAGAAAGAAAAGCAGACAAACGAATGCCTGCTTTCCCCCTCTTTGCTAGTCTTCAAACTGATACAGTGCCGTAGACAAATAGCGTTCACCATTATCTGGTACGATCGCTAAGACTTTTTTGCCTTTTCCTAAGTCCTTAGCAACCTCTAATGCCGCTTTGATCGCTGCACCAGAAGAAATCCCTACTAAGATTCCTTCTTTCATCCCAACTTGACGCGCAGTTTCCATGGCATCCTCACTAGCGATGGCAATCACCTGATCATAAATCTCAGTGTCTAGTACTTTAGGAACAAATCCCGTGCCGATCCCTTGGATCTTATGGGGACCAGGTTTGCCACCTCCTAAAATAGCTGATTCTGCAGGCTCAACGCCCACGATCTTCAAATTAGGATAGACGCGCTTTAATTCCTTCCCCGCACCAGTGATCGTGCCACCTGTGCCGATCCCAGCAACAAAAGCGTCTAACCCTTTAGATTCAAACGCATCCTCAATTTCTTTCCCTGTCGTTTTTTCATGGACTTCTGGATTGGCTGGGTTTTCAAATTGTAATGGCATATAATAGCCGTCTTGTTCTGCTAATTCTTTTGCTTTATTGATAGAACCAGTGATTCCTTCAGACCCAGGGGTCAAAATCAACTCTGCGCCATAAGCTTGAACAATTTTACGTCTTTCAATACTCATGGTTTCTGGCATAACCAGCACGACACGATAGCCTTTTGCCGTACCGATCATGGCTAAGCCGATCCCAGTATTCCCAGATGTTGGTTCGATGATGGTATCACCAGCTTTTAACAAGCCATTTTTTTCTGCTTTTTCAATCATGGCTAAAGCAATTCTGTCCTTGACACTTCCCCCAGGATTGAAGAACTCTAATTTCAGATACACATCCGCAGAACCTTCTTCTACGATGTGATTTAATTTGACGATTGGCGTATGCCCAACTAACTCATTGACCGATTGATAGATTTTTGTCATTGAAAATCCCTCCCGTTCTTCTTCTTCCATTCTACCTAAAATAACCCCGAGTTGCGAATAAAAAGTAAGCAATTTCAATTTTTTTCTTATTTTTTTATATTTGTTTGTATTCACTTTCTTGATTTTGTTTTTCCATTACAAAAAAACCTTAAGAATGATGCCATTTAGAGCAATCATTCTTAAGGCGGTATCAGATAATTAAACGATTAATTCTTGGCCAACAACAATGACCTCACTAGATAACCCATTTGTTGCCATTAGAGCGTCGACCGTTGTGCCAAATTTATTGGCGATATCCCAAAGTGTATCGCCTGAAGCAACGTGATAGCTCTGCGCTGTAGATCCACTGTTTACCTGAGTCGTCGTTGTAGTTTGCGTAGTACTGGTGCTAGTCGTGCTCGTTGTACTTGTCCATGCGGTACTTTGCGTTGTCCCAGTATCAAAGCGTGTGAGCTGATACGTTTCAATTAACCAGTTCAGTTTTTGTGCATACCCTGGATCGGTAGCATAGCGCCCCGTCAAGTAATTCGTTGCATCATAAAATGAGGTTGTTTGGCTTTTCCAAACACCACTGTAATGAGCAGTTCCTGTCGCGAAACTCGTGCTTCGCAAGACATTCGCATGATCCTGAAACGATTCCCAGTAAGAGTTATATTGACGAAACGGTTCATTCATCTCTACCCACTGACCATTCAAATACTCTTGTGTAGGCATATAGACACTTTGTCCGTTGTAACTGCCTTTGACCCCAAACAAATTGTAATAGGGTGCATTGGATAACGCGGAAGAACCATAGCCGCTTTCCAAAATCGCTTGAGCAATCATCACAGAAGCATAGAGATCATTGTTGGCAGCAACATCTTGTGCTGACCAGCCAATTTGCTCGATAAAACCTGAAATGTCCTGCGTTGCGTATTGATTCTCAGCAGCTTGTACCTGTTGAGGAACGAAAGTGACCGTCATTGGCGCTAACATCATTCCTGCCCCCATCAAAGAGACCACCGCCTTTTTAGTAGGTCTTTTTATCGTCTTCTTTGGTTGATGATGTCTTTCACTTCTTGTTTGATAACTTCCCATTTTTTTCCTCCAGTAACTGTACGTTTTTTCAAATAAATCAATACAGCTATTATACGGAAAAACATCTAACAGTGCAAACAATGATCACTTTACACTTTGGAAAGAGTCTTTTAAAAAAACTAAACGAACATTCTTAGTATTCTCAACAAAATAAAAAACTTTTAAAAGTTTTTTCACTTTCTTCTTCTCTGTTTCAAGAATAAGCAAAAAGCTAATTTGCAACAATTCAGCTTCCTTCAACCACCTTGCTTTCTTAGCTCCTTTCTGAACCTGCCTTGTTGATCGCCGTCGATTCCTGAAAAATCTAAAACTATTTGGGACGAAAACGCACTCGGTTCCAAAGATACACACAAAAAATGAAGCATAAGTAAATTATGGGGAGACTTATGATAGTGCGGTAAATTGACTTCATAGTCGGTGTGATCCCTATCCATTTTACCGAAGACAGCGAGCCTACGGTACCATTCTCATTGATCACAACTGGTACTTGCCTATGCACCTTTTCGTAGAATGGTTCGCCATTTAGATAATCATTGATCAAGACCATCTCTGCTTGGTCAAATACATCCGCGGATTCTCTCATTACTTTTTGGGCCTTTTCGATCAATTCATTGGGACTATTTTCATCGAGTTCTACCCATATATACGGAAACATCGGCAGAGGATCGATTACTCTGATTCCATCGATTTGCCTTACGGCATCGTCCGCCCGTTGATAGAACAATGATCGTCCTAAATCAGTGGACGGAAAGTACTTGTGCAGCAAATAATTCTCCTCACTAAGAGTAAACTTAAACCTGAGCAGATTCGTTTGATATTTGCGCAAAAATAGTCCAGGGACCCACCCTGTCTGAACCATATCTGAAGTAATTGTCATGGGCCAAGCTGCATGCTTTTCGTCTCTAGGATCAAGTGAAACAGTCGTGGGATCAATTTCTTCCAAAGCTCCCCTTTTGATCAACCCAGAAGAAAAATGTCTGATTTCAAAGAGGATCTGATGAAATTCCTCAAAGGAAAAGGGTGCTACTTCAATTGTTACTCGATCATTTTGATCAGGTCCAGCTAAAAGTTGAGCTTCACGTGTGATGAGACTATCCAACAATTGTTCAGTCAATGTGGGAAACTGCTCATCGCGAGCAGCACGGTCGATTTCAAGGTGTATGCGATTGTTCACAAAACTCTTTTTTACGCCGTCTGCCTCATAAGTAGTGATATCCTCCAAAAACAGTGCAGGTAGTCCTGGAGATTCGTTCATATAAAATGGTTCTTCAAATGAATAGGTCGCCATTGCTCCTGTGCTGTCAATGGCTACAAGTTCAAATCGATGCGCTTCAGATTCAGTTGGAAGAAATAAACGTGCGTCAGCTATTTTTCGACCGGGTTCGATCATTACTGATGAAGTGATACTTCGAAAAAGATAACGATCGAATTCCCCATCGACCTTCACGAACACTTCATCAATAAAACTGCCTGTAGTAGGGGTTATTGCGTAAATTATCTCAAAAAAGGGCACATTTAATTCTGCACCAGGCTCTTCACTGAGTAGTTCGATGATCGGTTTATCTTCCATGTTTATGATCGTTTGCCCGTCTCTTTCTGTATTACTATTCGTTTCAGCATGACTGATTTTGGGTGTAAACAGCAAGATGATCACTAATACCACGACTTTATTGCGCAATCGTTTCTTTTTTATTTCCATTTTTCCTCCTATTTAGCGTTTGTGTCTGAGTAAAAACCATGTTACGGCCAAACTGAGCACTGGTATTACCATTACTATATAAAGAAATAGTGTCATTCTGGAGGAAATCTCCACCGGCTCAGTAGAAGCTGCAACCTCATTTGATCGTGCGTAGGCCAACGGATCATTTAAGGTCTCGTTCGTGTCCACATCAAATGTCTCACTTGTCTCTCCTACATGTCCGACATTCTCAATTATATCTAAACTGCCCCCGTCGAAGACCTCAGGATAATTCGTAACCAGACTCATAATCATGGCGATCAGCTCTTCAGCGGTACTTTTTTTGACACCTATGAGAATGTGCCATGACCAATCCGCTTCTTGCAAAATTGTCCCGCCAATCGATTCGACTGCTTCATGGATCTTCGCTTCTGATACTCGGAATCGGTCTATTTCTGTTTCCCCAGCGATTCCCATGTATAAGCGATTGTTCACAAATGTTCTTTCATCCTCCCAAAAAAATTCAGTACTAATTTCATCAGGAGTTGGTGACGGCAGAGCGGGTGGATCTACCACAGTAATCGGATGTTCTAATTTGAATCGCCCACTGGCGCCGCTGCTGTCAACCGCTACAAGCTCAAGATACATCGCTTCTGGTTGATGATAGGGCAAAACAACGATTCCACTGCCGAATTCGAATTCCTCCACTGTTTCGTGATTGTTTTCATCTTTCAAATAAAGATGACTATGGTATGCCCCATTGATCTCAACGTGAACATCAACTATCTCACTTCCACTTGACGGAACGGCCGTATAGGTGAGATAAATAGACGGATTTGTCACTTCACTCTTGAGAAAATCAGTATGTATCACAACGTTTGCTTCATCACCTGTTGCAATTTCATTCAATTCTGTTGCGTAAACGTCTCGTGAAAATAGCTTTAGCAGTAGTATTACCAAAAGAATGTTTTTTTTCTTTTTTCCACTCATAACGTCGCATTTCTTCCGTCGGTTCGTGTGACTAACCCTCAACCTTTTCATCGTGTTTTCCCATCTCCTTATTCCTCTTTCTTCAAGTAGTCGTTCTTCCTTGTTCTCTTTTCTTGAGCCATTCTCCTTGGCTCTTATTGTTTAGTTTCCTTTTCTTTAACTATACACAGGAACCAGCCTTGCAACAACGAAAACCAGTATTTTTATTCATATATATTCAATTTTATACAACAAAGTGACGTTTATTATTTGTTTGATCCAATTTCTCTCTGACGATTGGCTCATCGATAGAAAGTATTTCCCTGTTGAATCGGTGACTTGCGTTTCTCATTCCTCTCCCTTGTGGTTCTCTAACCATGATCCAGACAAAAAAACACGCTCGAAAATCGAAAAGATTCTCGAACGTGCTATTTTTGATTGATTGTCGATCAATTAATCGATTGATTTGAAAGTATTCACGACATTCTCAACACTGAAGCCGAATTCCGCTAAGACTTTGTCACCAGGTGCGGATGCACCGAAATGATCGATCGCGATCACTTTTCCATGGCAACCGGTGTAACGTTCCCAACCAAATGGGGAAGCTGCTTCGATCGCTACCCGTTTCTTCACTGCTTTTGGCAAGACGCTTTCTTTGTATTCTGAGCTTTGTGCTTCAAACAAATCAAAGCTTGGTAAGGAGACCACCGATACATCGATGCCTTCTTCTGCCAATTTAGCTTGTGCTTGGACCGCAAGATTCACTTCAGAACCTGTGGCGATCAAAATCCCCGCTGGTGTTTCACCAGCTTGTTTTGAAATCACGTAACCACCTTTTGCGACATTTTCATCCGCACCGGTTTGCGTGCCTTCGATCACTGGTAGATTTTGTCGGCTTAAGACTAAGACTGTTGGTTTATCCGTTGTCGTCATGGCCAATTTCCAGGCAGCACGGGTTTCATTGCCGTCTGCTGGACGAATCACTTGGACATTTGGCATGCAACGGACGCTGGCTAATTGCTCGATTGGCTCATGCGTCGGTCCATCTTCTCCCACCGCCACGGAGTCATGCGTCAAGACATAGATCACAGGTGCATGCTGGATCGCAGACAAGCGCACCGCTGGACGTAAGTAATCAACGAAGACGAAGAAGGTTCCGCCATAGATTCGCGTACCGCCATGCAATTGGATGCCGTTCATCGCTGCCGCCATCGCAAATTCTCGGACGCCAAACCAAATGTTGCGGCCTTCGTATTGGCCAGGTTCAAAGTCTTTTTCTGCTGCCACCATCGTGTTGTTGGATCCAGAAAGGTCAGCCGATCCACCCCAGAGACTAGGGACGGCTTTGGATAAGGCTTGGATCATCTCTTTGCTGGATACTCGACTAGCTTGTGAGCTGCCAACTTCGTAGCTTGGTAATGCTGCATCCCAATCTGCTGGCAATTCACCCGCAAAGGCTTGTTTGAATTGCGCAGCAAGTTCTGGGTAGGCTGCTTCATAGGCACGGAAGGTTTCGTTCCAAGCTGCTTCAGCTTTTTGCCCTTCATCGATCATGGTTTCTTTGAAGCGCGCGGCAACTTCTTCAGGTACGGTAAATTCTGGGTATTCCCAACCATAAATCGCTTTGGCTGCAGAAATGCCTTCGGCACCGATCGGCGCACCATGAACGGCAGAGGTGCCTTGATTTGGCGCACCGTATCCGATCACAGTCTTGATTTCGATCAAGGTTGGTTTGTCGCTTTCAGCTTTTGCTTCGTCGATCGCTTTCGAGATCGCTTCTAAATCATTGCCGTCTTCAACGAGAATGTGTTGCCAGCCATACGCTTCAAAACGCGCACCGACATTTTCTGTAAAGGCTTTTGAAGTTGGGCCATCTAGGGAGATGTCATTTGAATCGTACAAGACGATCAGTTTGTCTAATTTCATGTGACCAGCCATGGATGCAGCTTCTTGCGAAACACCTTCCATCAAGTCGCCATCGCCACATAAAGCGTAGGTATAGTGATCGATGACTTGATACTTTTCGCGATTGTAGGTTGCAGCCAAGTGGGCTTCGGCCATTGCCATACCGACTGCCATGGCGATCCCTTGTCCTAAAGGTCCAGTGGTTGCTTCCACGCCGTCTGTGTGATCGACTTCTGGATGTCCTGGCGTGCGGCTATCCCATTGACGGAAGTTTTTTAGATCCTCAATGGTCACATCGTAACCAGACACGTGCAACAAGCTGTACAATAACGCCGAACCGTGTCCAGCAGACAAAACAAAGCGGTCACGATCCACCCAGTTGCGAGAAGTCGTTGGATTGACTTTCAAGTGTTTCGTCCACAAGGCATAGGCCATGGGTGCTGCCCCCATCGGTAATCCTGGATGTCCTGAATTGGCTTTTTGTACGGCTTCGATACTTAATGTACGAAGGGTGTTCACTCCTAATTGATCGATTTTATCAAACAATGGTAGTTCCTCCTAATTTAGGTTTTTTTTACCTTTATTACATCTTTCATTATACGTGATTCAGAAGCTTATTTCAATAGCAATGAAAAGGAATTCACAATTATCTGCCGTGGAGACCTTTTTTCTTTTGAATCTCTTTTAACTTCTCTGGTGTCACATCAGCACCTTCAGGGTCAACGATTTTCATTCCTTCGATATGGTGTCGCATCCCTCCACGAAAGGCGGTTAAATACTCTTCACGCAGAACTTTTTGTTCGTGGGTCTCAGCCTCAGTCAATCCTTCTGTTTTTTTCTTGTTGGCAAGTTCATTGATTCGAGCTAATTTTTCTTGAGATAGCATAGTTGTTCCTCCTTTTCCCTCTTGATTTTACTACAAACTAGCGAGCAAAAACAATAGCACAAAAAGCGAACATTTGTTTGAATAATCGATATAGCTATGGTACACTAAGGTTATCAAATGAAAGAAGGTGTCAGTTTTGGCAAAACGAACAGAAAATCGACAAATCGAAATTCTTAAGTTCATTCATACACGTGTCACTGAAAAAGGCTATCCGCCGACTGTTCGCGAAATTGGCGAAGCCGTTCAGTTATCTTCTACCTCAACTGTTCATGGCCATTTGTCCCGACTTGAAAAAAAAGGGCTGATCTTACGAGATCCTACAAAACCCAGAGCCATTGAATTAACTGCTTCCGGTCTTGAAAAAATCGATGTTCAACCAGCATCCATTCCGATGCTTGGTGTCGTAACTGCTGGAGAACCGATTTTAGCCGTGGAAGATGCATCCGATTTCTTTCCGATTCCGCCAGATTTAGCGAATAGCACAGGAAGTTTATTCATGTTGACGATCCGAGGAGAAAGTATGATCAATGCTGGCATTCTCGACGGTGATCAAGTAATCGTTCGTAAACAACAAAGTGCTCAAAATGGCGATATCGTGATTGCTATGACAGATGAAGACGAAGCTACGTGCAAACGATTCTATAAAGAAAAGAATTACATTCGTTTACAACCAGAAAATGATTATTTAGAACCAATCATTTTGCCTGACGTAACGATTTTAGGATTGGTTGTTGGATTGTATCGCCATCTGCTTTGATTCTCAACGAGCTGACTAGGAAATCTTCGTTTTTACGAAGATTTTTTTTCTTTCCTCTTTACAAAGCGAACAAACATTCGTATAATAAGTATACAAACATAAGTTCGTATTATTTAAGGAGTGAATGAGATGAAAGCAGTTCGTCGATTTGGTTTTATGTTGTGGGTATTATTGATGGGAATTGTTATTGGCTATTTTGGCGTTTTAAGTGCTGTTCTGATTTTTTGCCCTCTAATGATGCTTTGGTTCATGCTTTGGGATGAAAAGAAATTCCGTCAAGCAGAGCGCAAACGTAACCGCCATTATTATCACGATCATGATTTTTATCGTTATGAACCATGATCCTTCCCCTACATACGCCCATAAGGCAGCAGAAACAAAAAAAGGACTCCAGTGAAGCGCCCCCCAAAAGTTAGACCAAAAATCTAACTTTTTGGGGGCGCTATTTGTATGGCAAAATATCCTTTTGAATTAAAACTAAAAATCGTTAAAGAATATCTTAGTGGTGTGGGTGGATATCGGCATCTTGCCAATAAATACGGTATTTCAAGCAAGTCTCAAGTAAGTGATTGGGTGAATGCCTATCGTGAATACGGAGAGGAAGGTCTATTGAGAAAGCATCAAAATCAGAAATATTCTGTTCAATTTAAGTTAAATGCGATAGAGTTATATCAAACAAGTGAGATGTCCTATCGAGAAGTTGCCAGCACTTTAGAAATGAACAACCCTGCGCTTATTGCCAATTGGATGCGTAATTTCAGAGAAGCAGGTATTGAGGGGATCTCAAAAGAGAAAGGGCGATCACTTACTTTGGCTAGAAAAAAAGAGAACAAAAAAGAAAATACAACAACTGAAGAACGCGATCGTATCAAGGCATTAGAAAAGCAAGTCCGATCCCTTCAAATTGAGAATGCCTTTTTAAAAGAGTTGAGGAAGCTGCGAAAACAGGAAGCCCAGCAAAGACGCAAGAATCAATCGCACGAATCATCGCCAGCCTCCGAGGATCATTCAAACTAGTTGAGCTTCTTGAAACATTGAAATTTCCTAAAGCAACCTATATGTATTGGCAGAAACGGTTTGACAGACCAAACCCAGACCAAGAAATTGAAGAAAAAATGATTGAAATTCGCAAGGAGCATAAAGACTATGGCTGTCTGCGACTAAAAAAAGAATTAGAGAATCAAGGGATTCATGTCAATAAAAAGAAGATTCAACGTCTGATAAAAAAACTAGGTATCGAAGTAAAGTCTTACACTCGAAAATCTCGACGGTACAATTCTTATCGTGGGAAGGTTGGCACTGTCGCCAAAAATCGTATTCATCGTCGGTTTTATACAAATATCTGTCACCAAAAAATTACAACTGATACCACAGAGTTTAAGTATTATGAAGTAGACACCACAGGTGTCGTTCGTCAGAAAAAGCTGTATTTAGATCCTTTCATGGATTTCTACAATAGTGAAATTCTATCTTATCGGATTTCTGAAAAACCAAACGCACTAGCCATAATGGAAGGATTAGAAGAAGCAATCCAGATGACAAATGATTGTCCATTTCGTAGAACCTTCCATTCAGATCAAGGATGGGCCTATCAAATGAATGCTTATAAGAATAAATTGAAGCAGCATAAAATCTTCCAGAGTATGTCTCGTAAAGGGAATTGTTTAGATAACTCACCTATGGAAAACTTCTTTGGTTTATTAAAGCAAGAGATTTTTCATGGAGAAGTCTATCGGAGTTTAGATGAATTGAAAACAAAAATTGACCAATATATCTATTATTACAACCATAAACGCATCAAAAAGAAATTAAATTGGCGAAGTCCGGTTCAGTTTCGAGAAGCTGTAAAAACAGCTGTCTAACAGTTAATTTTATCGTACAAAAAAGGAGTGGATTTCTCCACTCCATAAAAGTCTAACTTTTTGGGGTCACTACACAGCGAGTCCTTTTCTTGTTTCTGCTTTTTTAGTATTCCATTAACGTCTTGATTTCGACACCTTGGATCTTGTCTCTTCCATGTAGATCCATCAGTTCGATCAAGAAAGCACAGCCAACAACGATACCACCTAGTTTTTCTACGAGTTCGATCGTTGCTTTGATCGTTCCACCAGTTGCTAGTAGATCGTCACAGATCAAGACACGTTGACCTGGTTTGATGGCATCGGCGTGCAGCGTCAAGACATCCACACCGTACTCTTTTTCATATTCTGCTTCAATCGTTTCCCGTGGCAATTTGCCTTTTTTACGTACTGGGGCAAAGCCGACACCTAATTGATACGCAACTGGACAACCAACGATAAAGCCGCGGGCTTCAGGTCCTACCACCATATCGATGCCTTTTTCTTGTGCATACTCAACGATTTGTTGTGTCGCATACCGATACGCTTCTCCATCTGCCATCAATGGCGAGATGTCCCGAAAAATAATTCCCTCTTGGGGATAATCAGGAATACTAGCAATATACTCTTTTAAATCCATTTTCTTTCCTCCTAGACTGTCAACCACTGACGAAGGGTTGATAAATCACTCATTAATAAAAATTCTTCTGTTTTGATCAGTTTTTGTCGTTGCTGATACAAATGACTCTCCGTCAATGGACGGGAAACAGGATCAGCAGTTTTATTCAAAACACCATCTTGTATTGTAACAAATTCCAGCTCAGAAAACACCTGAATCATGAAAATAAGTAATTTTTGTGGGATTTTTAGATAGTCAGCGACCATCTTTAGTTTGTAACGAATGTCCAAACGAGGCTGCTGTTTGATCAGTTGAAAGAGACGACTGTATTGCTCTCTTGTCCCTACCCCATCTAAATAAGCATCTTCTGTCGAGTAGAAAACAAAAGCAACTCTTGACGCCTGGAGCGCTTGAACGATCTCTTTGATCACTGCAGGGTCAGCAGGACAATCTAAAAATGCAATCTCTTGGAACTGACCAGCACGAAAAGTATCTTCCAAGGCTGTAACTGAGTCAAATATGGTGGTTTGCCCACAAAAGCCTTGCAATTCCCGAGGAAGTTTCTGCTTGAAAAGAACGCCTAATGTTTGACTGCCCAGAGAGACACCTTGGCGGCTTCTTTTCGAACGATAATCAAATAGCTGAATCCCTTCCACTGCAAAATCATCCAACATGAGCTGCGGTTTTTTGTTGCCATTCCATTCATTGATGGAAAGCTGACCAACGATCGATAAGCGGTCGTTTTCAAACGCTACTAAATCTTTTCCAAAACCAAACCCAATGACATCCAGCTGCGTGTTAGACTCATCGCTCATCACTAACTTCAAATGCTGATTTTCTGAACCAATCTGGCGAGCATTTTGAGTCATCAGATTAGAAAATAAAAATTTCGGTAAGGGGTTGTCCGTTCCAAAAGGCGCTAAGACTTTTAATGATTCAATAAAACTGATCGAAACTTCTGTTAACAGTAACTCCTCATCGATCGCTAATGGGATGCCCTGACTGAGGTCAATGCCATTTTCTTCAACGTAACGATTCATTTGGGCTTGCAGCATATCTAAATGATCGATGGGGATACTTAATCCAACTGCTGCATGATGGCCGCCAAAGCTAGTAAACATGTCTTTCATCGTCGACAGCATTTCAAACAGATTCAACGCAGCAATGCTTCTTCCCGACCCTTTGGCTAAGCCATTTTCTTTTTTGGTCAAAACGATCACTGGTTGTCCTGTACTTTGCATGATTCGTCCTGCCACGATCCCTAAAACACCTTCGTGCCAATGATCTCCCACCACCAAATGAACATGATTCGCAGGATCGATTTTTTCTTGTGCTTCTTTCATGATTTCTTCAACAAAGGTTTTTCGCTGCTGATTGATTGTATCTAAGGTTTTCGCTAAGCTGACTGCCTCTTCTTCATCGAAGGTAGTCAACAAGCGAACAGCCGGATTGGGATCCTCCAAACGACCGATCGCATTTAACCGTGGTCCAACGGCGAAGCCAATATCTGTTTCGTTGACTGTTTGTTTTTTTAAACCGCTGACAGACAGCAACTCATTCAGTCCGATGCGATCCGATTGCTGAATCATTTTCAACCCGTTGCTGACTAATAGCCGATTCTCATCGGTTAAAGAAACCATATCAGCGATCGTCCCAATCGCAACAAGATCAAGCAATTCCACTGGCACTTCTTCTAACAAAGCGCAAGCCACTTTAAATGCAACGCCGACTCCAGCCAAATCACCAAAAGGATAGTTTCCTTGAGGGTGACGGGGATGGACAATAGCAAACGCCTCCGGTAGTTCTGCAGGTAGTTCATGGTGATCTGTGACGATCACGTCAACTCCTTGTCCTTGAGCATAAGCAATCGCCTCATGACCAGACACCCCATTGTCGACGGTGATGATCAATTGCGTCCCTGCTGCAATTTTATCTTGATAGACAGTTAGATTGGGACCATATCCATCTGTAAAACGATTAGGCAAATAATACTCAGCTTCCGCCCCTAGCAATTCCAACGTTTCCTTTAACACGGTAGTGCTCGTAATCCCATCCGCATCGTAATCACCATAAATCAAGATTCGTTCGCCATTTAAAATCGCTTCATGGATTCGTTCCACGGCTTTAGCCATATCATGAAATAAAAACGGATCATGAAGATATTGCAGGTCCGTTGATAAAAAAGCATCGAGCGCCTCTGCTGTTCGAATATTTCGCTGCCATAGCAACGCGCCGATCCGCTCAGGGATCTTTCTTTCTTGGATCAGCTCTTTAAATACTGGGGTCGTTTCGCTTTCTTGCGGACGCACCCAATGAAAATTTGCACGTTTCACCAAATCACTCCTAACTAGGATATTATAGCAAAGTTTATGCAAAAAAGAAAAACAACGAGAGAAACAGCACTCGTTTTACAACACAAAAAAAAGAGCTTGCAGCAAATCTTGCACTAGCAAACTCTTTTTTTGTGAAACGTCGTTCTTTTAGGCTTGCGATTCAAAAGACTTCATTTCCTCATCGATCGTTGGCGGCGTGGATGCGCCCGCAGCACGTGAGGAAAGCTGGGCTTCTTGATCATCGAGCTGCTGCTGTCTTGCCGCTAACTCCGCCTGCTTGTTCGTGTATTCCCGTTCCAAAGCTTCTCGTTGTTCTTGGAGAACCTTCTCGTTATTCGAACGATAATCTGAAAGCTCTTTTCTCAATTGCTTTAGTTCTTTTTTTTGGCGGAACATTGCGCTTGTGGAAACCAGCAGCAAAATCAATGCGCCTAACAAAGCAGAACCAATAATGACTAAGATCAGTGGCGATTGAATCGTTGTGAAGCCAAAGTTGATCGGGACAGTCATATTGTTTGCAACGGCAAATAAAACGATCACTAAAATCAGTAAAATACCAACGATAACACGCCATTGATTTTTCATGGGCTTCAACTCCTATTTTTTGTTGAACATCGTTCCCGCCATATAATCGCCGATTGAAGGAAACAGGGTATATAGTTTCGCAGCAGCGCCTAAAATATGTGGGCGATTGATTTCTCGTTTTGGATGGATCATCGCTTTGACGATCGTTTGCGCTAATTTGTTCGGTTCGAGCACTAGGCTGCCCACCGACGATAAGTAACTACCGCTTGGGTCTGCTTGGTCAAAGAATGCCGTTTCGATCGGTCCAGGATTGACCGTTGTTACGTTGATCCCTAATGGTTTTAGTTCTAAACGTAATGCGTTAGAAAAACCGAGCACAGCAAATTTTGTTGCAGAGTAGACGGCCGTTTTTGGCGTAGCGATCTTACCTGCGATCGAAGCAACATTTATGATATGACCATGCTTTTGTTCAGCCATTTGGATCGCTACTTGCTGGGTCAAAACCATCATGCCAAGCACATTGACTTCGAACATATTTCGGATGACCGCCGGGTCCATCTCTGTAAATTCTTGAAAGATCCCGTAGCCAGCATTATTGACGAAGACATCGATCTTACCAACTTTTTCATTGATTTTTTCTAGTAAGCGCTCCACACTTTCAGGATTTGCTACATCCAATTGAAACGCATACGCTTCTTTGCCGCTTAATTCCATACATTGTTCTTTGACTTTTCCAATCAGATTCGTTCTTCGGGCACAAGTCACGACGATCGCACCACGTTTTGCGGCTTCATAACAGATTTGTTCTCCAAGTCCAGCAGAGCCACCTGTTACAACGACAACTTTATTCTCTAAATTCATCTGTTTCTTCCTCTCCGGCAAAAGGGATCTCGACAATATCAAAATCTTTGACGATCAACGTATTCGGAAATACTTCTTTTGCTTCATTTACTAAATTTGTAATATCTTTGCCAACGTAACGCGCACTGATATGGGTCAACAGCAAACGCTTCGCTTGAGCTTCTTGTGCCACTTCGGCAGCTTGCCGCGTCGTCGAGTGAAAATAAGCGCGAGCCAACTTGGCTTCTTCTTTGTTAAAGGTACTTTCATGCACCAATACATCCGCATCTTCTGCTAGCAGTACGGCGTTTTGACATTTACGCGTATCACCTAATATCGCCACGATCCGACCTTTTTTCGCTTGGCCCAAGAAATCAGCCCCATTGATTTGACGTCCATCGTCAAGGGTAACTACTTCACCTTTTTTCAAACGACCGAAGAGCGGGCCAGGTTTCAACCCAAGTTCCAGTAAATCCTGCACTTGCAATTCCCCTTGATGGCTTGCTTCAACAATCCGATAACCAAAACTGTCAATGCCATGATAAAGGCGCAGACACGATACTTCAAATTGCTGATCTTTAAAAAGAATCCCTTCTTCTTCAATCTCGAAAAAATGTAAGGGGTAGCTGACTTTGGTCTGAGAAATCCGCAAAACCGTTTGAACGTATGCTTTGATCCCCTTGGGTCCATAAATCTCTAGAGGCGTGTCGCCTCCTTGAAAGGAGCGGCTGCTGATCAATCCTGGCAACCCATAGATATGGTCACCATGAAGATGAGTGATAAAGATTTTTTCAATCTTTCGTGGACGAATCGTAGAATGCAAAATCTGCATTTGCGTCCCTTCGCCACAATCAAAAAGCCAAACGGCATTCCGTTCATCTAAAAGTCGTAACGCAATGCTGGTCACGTTTCGATGTTTCGCAGGCACACCCGCGCCTGTTCCTAAAAATTCTAATTCCATAAGCTTCTTTCCTTTCATCTCTTTCCAATTTTAGCGGAAAAGAAATCAAGTTGCAATTGAAGCTTGTGGATTTTATTTCTCAGATTGGCGATCTTCTGCGTCGTTATGAGAGTTTTTCCAGTCTTCTTGAACGCGTGCTTTGGTAGATTCTTCGACTTTCTTAGCCGTTTCAATCTCTGCTTCCACTTCATCGTAGTCAAAGCGCGTGATGTCACCGCCTAATTCATTCATGATCAATTGATTCAAAGGACGATTGTCTTCTTCATCTGCGATCAATAATAACCCCGTATCACCAACACCAATTTGGTTTCCGACATGTTCAAAAAGCATTTGCGCATTTTGGATCTCTTTTGCATCACGAGTAGCACCGATCATACTGCCACCAAACCAGCCCAGCATGATTCCTAAAGGTCCGCCTAGCACACCAACGAGCATCCCGATCAATCCACCCGTTGATGTCTTATTGTTCCCAGTAAAATCGAGAAAGTCCTCGACTTTAAATTGATGCACGCCTTCATTGGTGTGGGTAAGAACTGCCATTTGTTCCCCTTTGATCTTCCGTTCCATATGCATCCGCTTCACTTCCGAAAAGGCTTGGTACGCTTTGGCACTGGCATCAAAATTCATTACAATGACACGTTTTGACATAAAAATCGCTCCCTTTGGTTTATTTGTTCTCTTCTTTATTTTAACAGTAAATCATTTAAATGAAAAAATAAACCAAAAAGACTGCCGATCATTGATTTCTTAGAGAAAATCAATGATCGGCAGTCAAATCCACTGCAATTAAAAAAGTATTTTTTAGGCAAATGATGTTCTTTTAAACGATTATTCGACAAACTCGAACTCGAAGTTGCCGATCCGAACGATATCGCCGTCTTTGGCACCACGCGCCCGTAATGCTTCATCGACACCTAAACCACGCAGCTGACGAGCAAAACGCATCACGGTCTCATCATGATCAAAATTCGTCATCTGGAATAGTTTTTCGATTTTTTCACCGCTCAAGATCCAAGTTGCATCAGGATCACGATCAATTGAGAACTCTGATTCATCCGATTGGAAGCCATAATGAACAACATCTTCTTCCATTTCTTCATCGTATAAAAGGAACTCAGGGGTGACTTCCAATAGATCCGCTGTCGCATTCAACAAGGCATCGATTCCCTTACGAGTGACACCAGAGATTGGGAAAATCATTGGTTCATCCGCGAACTCATCCGTTTTTTCTTTTGCCAGCTGCTCTTTGAAAAGGGCTAGGTTTTCTTCAGCATCCGGCATATCCATCTTATTGGCAACGATGATTTGTGGTCGCTCTAGTAAGCGCAAGTTATGGGTCGACAATTCATTGTTGATGGACAAATAGTCCTCGTATGGATCGCGTCCTTCCATGCCACTCATATCGATCACATGTAAAATGACGCGGGTCCGTTCGATATGGCGTAAAAACTGAGTCCCTAAACCAACCCCTTGTGAGGCTCCTTCGATCAGACCAGGCAGATCAGCGACCGCAAAACTACGGCCATCAGTAGTTGTTACCATACCTAAATTTGGTACCAGCGTGGTAAAATGATACGCACCAATTTTTGGTCGAGCAGAGGAAATCACAGAGAGTAATGTAGACTTCCCAACTGAAGGGAAACCAACTAGACCAACATCTGCTAAAACTTTTAATTCGAGCTCGATTTTTCTTTCTTGACCAGGTTCTCCATTCTCAGCTAATTCTGGGGCTGGGTTTTTTGGAGAGGCAAACCGAATGTTGCCACGGCCGCCACGGCCACCTTTAGCAATCACTAATGTTTGGCCTTGCTCAATCAAATCACCTAATAAGGCACCTGTTTCAGCGTCACGAACGGTCGTTCCCTGTGGTACTTTGATGTAGGTATCATCTGAGCCACGACCGTGCATTCCTTTACTCATGCCGTTTTCCCCGGGTTGCGCTTTAAAATGACGATTAAAACGGAAATCCATTAATGTACGCAGACCCTCGTCTACGACTAAAATGACATCACCACCACGTCCACCGTCACCACCTGCGGGTCCGCCGTCTGGGACATATTTCTCTCGGCGAAAAGCAACCATTCCGTCGCCGCCTTTTCCTGCTTTGACATCGATTGTCACTTGATCTAAAAACATGGACATTATTTGTCCTCCATTCTTTTTTTACTACCTTCTATACTTTTTGATTATCAGTTATCTCACCTTAAGTGGTTACTATTTCTCTAATAAGAAAGTCTATTTTATTGTAACGACCGAAACGTCTTTTGTCTATCTTTTCTCATGGGTTTCCGTAAGAAATCGCGAATTCTTAAGGGTTATTCTTTGACAGTCACTTGAAATCGTAGCAAACTTTTAAGTGTACCAGACACAATCAAAGGAGGAAACAAGAAATGACAGTAAAAGTTGGAATCAATGGTTTTGGACGAATTGGACGTTTGGCTTTTCGTAGGATCAAAGAAGTTTCTGCCGATATTGAAGTTGTGGCAATCAATGATTTAACGAGTCCAGTCATGTTAGCACACTTATTGCAATTTGACTCGACCCACGGCACGTACCCTGGAACTGTTACTGCAACGGATAATGCTATCGTTGTCGATGGCAAAGAGACCCGTGTGTACGCTGAACCAGACGCAAGCAAAATCCCTTGGGCAAAAGAAAATGGCGTCGATATCGTTTTAGAATGCACGGGTTTTTACACTTCCGCAGAAAAAGCACAAGCCCATCTTGATGCGGGTGTCAAACGAGTCGTTATCTCCGCACCAGCTGGTAATATGAAAACGATCGTTTACAATGTCAACTCCGACACGTTAACACCAGAGGATACTATCATATCCGCAGGTTCTTGTACGACCAACTGCTTAGCTCCGATGGCCTACTTCTTAAATGAGGAATTCGGGATCGAAGTTGGTACGATGACGACGGTACATGCCTATACTTCTACACAAATGCTATTGGATGGTCCGGTAAAAGGCGGAAACTTAAGAGCCGCTCGGTCCGCTGCAGACAACACGATCCCTCACTCGACAGGTGCTGCTAAAGCGATCGGTCTAGTTATCCCAGAATTAAATGGCAAATTACAAGGACACGCCCAACGGGTTCCTGTCGTCGATGGTTCTTTAACAGAATTAGTCTCAATTTTGAAAACCAAAGTAACCGCCGATGAAGTCAATGAAGCGATCAGAAAACACACCGTCGATAATCCGTCATTCGGTTACGATGACCGTGAGATCGTCTCTGGAGATGTGATTGGTACCACTCAAGGTTCTATCTTTGATCCGACACAAACAGAAGTAACCACGGCTGGCGATTTCCAACTGGTGAAAACCGTCGCTTGGTATGATAATGAATATGGCTTTACTTGCCAAATGATTCGTTTGCTAGAAGAATTTGCTCGTTTATAAGCCAAGGGTCAAGCAAAAAGTGCCGGTTCTTTTTTTGAACCGGCACTTTTTTATTCACTTGCTGGGCGATCGTATTTGTCCAAAAAAGCTGCAATTTTTTCTTTGTAAAGCGCTGGATCTGTTTTGTAGCTTTTCGCATGCTCGGCACCTGAAACAACCCACTTTTCTTTTGGTGCATCGGTCGCGTTATACAAAATATCCAGCATCGAATAAGGAACAAACGTATCTGCATCGCCATGGATAAAAAAGATTGGACGCGTATTCTTTTGCAGTTGTTTGACTGCATCTGCTTCACCAAAGAAATACCCCGCTCGGATTTTTGTGACAAGGCTAGTGACATTCATCAATGGAAAGGCAGGTAGACCAAACAATTGATCGAGTTGATACCCCAATTCTTCATTGACGTTGGTATACCCACAATCTTCAATGATAGAAGTGACATTTTTCGGCAAGTCTTCCCCACTGGTCATCATTACCGTGGCAGCCCCCATACTGATGCCATACAAAGTGATCGTTTCTTCAGGACCATTTTTTGCGAGTACTTCATCGATCCATTGCAGATAATCCTTACGTTCGTGCCACCCAAAACCAATATAATCTCCTTCGCTTTGACCATGCCCTCGAGCGTCTGGAACCAAGACATTATAGCCTAAATCATGATACATCTTAGCATAGTCCGCCATCGTTTCTGCATTCCCCATGTAGCCATGCGCGATGATCGCCGTTTTTCCTCGATTCTTCTCCTTTGCCGGTAGATAAATGGCGGATAATTTTAAATCATCTTCAGAAGTCAGCTGCCATATCTCACGATTTGCTGGATCTGTAAACCAATTTTGCGATTCATTTCCTGTCTGATTTTCATCCGTACCAGGGGTATCTCCTTCCAAAAAATCTTTTTCTGAAGGAACCACCGCATAATCGTAAAAATAGTTTCCTGCATACCCTAATACTGCAATTGCTAATACAGCCACTCCGATGGCAATCTTCCAGCGCAATTTCACACGTGTCACGTCCTCTTGTTATATAGTTTACATAATATTATTATGGTTTCATCGTTCTTCATGGAAAGAACCCACTACATAAATTACCGTTTTTTGCTCGTGTTTGTCAATTGCAAGCGCCCAAAAAGAAAACCATTGCCAAAACGCTTTGTTGGCAATGGTTGATTTCTCGTGATAATTAGTTATTTTTGACCAATTTAAAACTTGACCAAGGTTTCAAAAATTCTAATAAGAATAGTTCCTCATCAGCGATCTTACCAACGACATTGACGCGACCATCATTTTTCATTGCTTTTAAGGCGATTTGCGTCTCACCTTTGTATTGTCCATAGCCAGCATTATCGATCAAGACATCCCCTCTTACCATATCACGGGTATCATGAGGTGGAAATTCCTTGTCTTTATAATAGATCCGCGTCATCGTTGAACGCAAGATGTACTCTGAGCGATCTCCTCGATAGCTGTGCAGATTATCGAAGAGACAAATTCGTTCATCTTCAGTGATTCCGTCAACGACATCGACTCTTAATGTCGGATAATCAGCATGAAACGCTTCAGCCATTGCTGCCAATTCTGCTTCTGAAGCATAGGCATTGCCAATAGAGATATCATCGATCAAACCAGTCAACACTAAATGTTTGACTTGTGTAGCTAGTGGCAGATCACGATGGTCTTCCAAAGAGCATAAACCATCTTGTGTTGGCCATGGACCGAAATCAGCTTCGTGAGAATTCACGAAAGCCATCGTATTTAAATTGTATTTGCGGAATTTTTCCGAACAAAAAACAAAATGGTCATAGCCTAACCCTGAATAGCGATGAGGATAGAAGTTATGCGAACCGAGTAAATTTTCAGTATTAGGTGAATAACTCATGATGTTATCCACGTAGCTCGTGCCGCTGCTCATATTGATTTCGATTTTGATCCCGTAAGGATTACGGGTCATTTTGGCTTCTTCTGAACCAGTGAAACCAATATCTAACCGAACACCGTAAGCCCCCATCTCATCAAAGAAGGATAAATCATCATAAGAAATACCTAACTGTTCGAATAAACCAGGATTGATATCTACCATGACTTCCATTCCTAACTGATTGGCATAATCTACGACTTGTTTAAAGTCTGCCAAGACTTTTTCTTTGTCATCGTTGATTTGCAGCAAACTGGTAAATACCCGTTTAAAGCCGTATTTGTGTGCCAAGTCTAGATACGCTTTGTCCTTTTCAAACGTTGAGCGCTCTGGATAAATCGATATCCCTAATTTTCCCATCAAAAAAACCTCCTGTAAATTCTATCCGTTTATTATAATGAATCCTCTTTCATTATAGCAAACATCTAAAAAGTGGTCTACACCTTTCCGTCTGTTTCTTTCTCATTCCACAAAATCTGCGCTTTCTTCTATGTCTCTTTTTTGTTATGATTATCATTAAGAAAACTGGAAGGAATGAAAGAATGAAAAAAATCCTATTCACACTGACAGCAGCTGCTAGCCTTTTATTATTGGCTGCTTGTACAGGTTCAAGTACCACCGATCCCTCAGCAAGCAATTCGGCAGAAAGCACGTCAACCTCAGAATCTGTTGACTTGAATGCCCTGGAATTGCCGCAATTATCAACGGATGTGCAAGAGAATGAAGCTTTAGTTGAAATGGTAACGGAAGAAGGCTCGATCAAAATCAAACTTTTCCCAGAGATCGCGCCCAAAGCAGTCGAAAACTTTTTGACCCATGCCAAAGATGGGTATTATGACGGCTTGACTTTCCATCGTGTCGTAGAAGAGTTTATGATCCAAGGGGGCGACCCTAATGGTGATGGTACTGGCGGAGAAAGCATTTGGGGCGAAGGATTCGGCGAAGAATATTCCAACCAGCTTTATCACTTGCGAGGCGCATTAGCAATGGCAAAATCAAGTGCGCCAAACAGCCAAGGCAGTCAATTCTACATCGTTCAAAATGATCAAGATGTATCCGACGGTCTAGCGATCCAACACTATCCTGAAAAAATCATCGAAGCCTACAAAAAAGGTGGAACACCACAATTGGACGGTAGCTATACTGTATTTGGTCAAGTGATCGAAGGCATGGATGTCGTAGATAAAATTGCACAAGCAGAAACCCAAGACTCTGGCAATGGTGAGAATTCTCAACCGGTTGAGCCAGTGAAGATCGAAACGATCAAGGTCTTGCAAGAAGCCAAAGAATAAATAATAAACCGCTGAAGTCTCCGTTAATCGGGAATTTCAGCGGTTTTCTTTTATTTTTGGTCGCCAACGATAAAGGTGAATTCGCATTCCGCAGCTTTTTTGCCGTCCACTGTAGCGACCGCATCAGCAGTTCCTACAGAGCCTTTGATTTTAGTGATCTCGAAAACAAGTTTCATGGTATCTCCCGGAACAACTTTTTGACGGAATTTGGCTTTGTTGATGCCGCCGATATACGCCGTTCTACCTTGGAATTCCTCGGATTTCAAGATCAGGATCGATCCTGCTTGTGCCAATGTTTCTAAAATCAAGGCACCTGGCATTACTGGATTTCCTGGGAAATGTCCTTGGAAAAAGTCTTCGTTGATGGTGACATTTTTCGTTGCGATAATCTTTTTGCCAGACTCGATTTCATCGACGTAATCAATATATATAATTGGGTAGCGATTTGGAATCAAATCCATGACTTCTGTTTCAGTCAATAGTTTTTTCATGGTTTCCCTTCCTTGCTTAAGAATTTATTATAGTTTGATTATCAAAGTATCATAGTTCAGCGAAATTCGCAACTAAATATTTATTAAGAAAAAAATAGTTTGACAATCAAACAATTATGCTTAATAATTAGAAATCAAGATAGTTTGATTTACTATTTGTCATTATACGTATTTTATTATTGTTGAATTTATTAAGGAGTGGAATTATGAGTTTTTTAACCGGTAAAAAAGTTGTCGTCATGGGCGTTGCTAACAAACGCAGTATCGCTTGGGGCTGTGCACAAGCATTAAAAGCACAAGGAGCCGAAGTGATCTACACGTATCAAAACGACCGCATGAAAAAGCCTTTAGAGCGCTTATTGGAGTCTGACGAATTTGTAGTGGAATGTGACGTCGCCAATGACGAAAGCATTGCTTCCGCCTTTGAAACGATCAAAGAATATGCAGGTGAGATTCACGGTGTTGTCCATGCCGTTGCTTATGCCAATAAAGAAGATCTATCTGGCGATATTTTGAATATTTCTCGTGACGGTTATGCTTTGGCGCAAGACATCAGCAGTTATTCATTGATTGCCGTCACTAAATATGCCAAACCAATCTTAGCTGAAAATGCTGGAATCGTTACCCTTTCCTACTTAGGTGCCGAACGAGCAGTACCGAACTACAATATGATGGGGATTGCAAAAGCCGCTTTAGAATCAAGCGTTCGCTATTTAGCTGCCGAACTTTCACCGCAAAAAATCCGCGTCAATGCGATTTCAGCTGGTGCCATCAAGACGCTGGCAGTAACTGGTGTAAAAGACTATCAAAAACTGATCCAATTGTCAGAGGATCGAACACCTGATCATATTGGTGTGACGATTGAAGAAGTGGGCAATACTTGTGCCTTCTTGATCAGTCCATTATCAAGCGGGATTATCGGCGAAGTGATTTTCGTTGATAAAGGCGTTCATTTATCTTAATCAATGAGTGTCATAGAAAAGTCTGCTATTTGCCTACCCGTTGGCTAAGCAGGCTTTTTCTGAAAAAAACAGGTATTTCAGAAAACCTCCTTTGCATTTCTATTTTATCTTCGTTAAAATAGATGCAGTAAGACTTGGAGGGATTTTATGAAACAACTGCTACTTGCAGCTAGCACGACCGATTCAAGTGGTTCCAGCATTACCGAACCAGCAGCTGCTCAGCTCAATGCATTACAAAAATGGTGGGCATCGATCGACTGGGAATCGATCATTGGCCTACTGATCCAAAAAGCACTGATGCTGCTTTTTTTGTGTATCTTATTCGGAATTTTATTAAAAATAAGCAACATGATCATTGATCGGATCTATCGGTCCTATGAAAAAAAAGCCACCTTCAATGTGAGTCGAATCAACACGATCCATACCCTGATCCGCAATACGGTTCATTACACATTAGGCTTCTTTTTTGTCTATGCACTCCTTTCAACCATCGGCGTACCTGTAGGCTCGCTACTAGCCGGTGCCGGAGTCGTCGGTGTCGCCCTCGGTCTCGGTGCCCAAGGCTTTATGAATGACTTGATTACTGGCTTCTTTATTATTACTGAACAACAAATCAACGTTGGTGATTACGTCCGCTTGACCAATCTGACGCTTGAAGGTACAGTGACGGCCGTCGGTATTCGGACTGTTCAATTAAAATCCGTTGACGGAACCGTTCATTATATCCCAAATCGTAACATCACAACCATCAGTAATACATCAAGAGCCAATATGCAAGTCGTGGTAGACGTACGTATCTTACCATCTGAAGGCTTAGATGAAATACGTGCCATCATTGAAGAAGTCAATGAACAGATTGCTCAGCAGCACGAAGAAGAGATTCAAACGGCCCCTACGGTCTTCGGTCTGGTGGATCTAGGGAACAACAACTTTGCAATTCGCACGACCATGTATGTGACCAACGGTACGCAATGGAAAATCAAAGAGGAATTTTTGGCCGCATCGATCGATGCTTTAACTGCCAAAGGCTATACGATCCCCAATGCGCCGATCGTCGGTATTTAAAAAAAGGTTATCCCGAAACTGGGATAACCTTTTTTCTATACCACATGCAGTTCATCTGTCATCTTTGGGGCATCTTCTTTCGAAATCAGCAAATAGCGTCTTTCGATTTCATGCGCCAAATGATTGACGGATTTTAAAATCTCTTTGCGGGTGATAATCCCAACAAAGACATTGTCATCATCAACGATCGGCAAGAATGCTTGATCCACTAACAGATGCAGCATACTTTCCAACTCATCGTTTTCTTTGATGCAATTCACATTGACTTCCATGACATCTGCCACAGTCAGCCCTTCAATATTTTCCATACTGAAGCCAGTGAGATCCATCATTCGTTCTACGATGTTTGAGAGGCTGATTAAGCCGACTAAATGGTCCTCACTATCTAGTACTGGGATCTTTGAATAGCCCACTTTTGATAAAACAAGCAATGCGTGACTCAAAGGGTGGTTATAAAATACCGATGCCACATTCTCTGCCGGCACCAAGAAATTTTCTTGATTCTCGAGTAATATTTTTTCTACGGTCTGTCCTATCAATCTAATTGCCTCCATTTCACAGCTACTCTTCTATTTTACTTGAAAATGAGAATAGAAAGTAGAAACCTGCAAAATTATAATGAAATTTTTACTTTTTGATTCCGCTTACTTAACGTGTAAAAACGAAAGCTAGCTCTGGAACTTTATGAAAGGAACGATCATAGTATTGGATTGCCCATTGTTCTGGCGTACTTTCAATAATCGCAAAACTTTTGATTTGAATTTGCCCTCGCGGTTGGGAAATACTGCCGGGATTCAAGAAAAGTCGATTCCCGACTTTCTCACAAGCAATTTGATGCGTATGACCAAACAAAGCGATCGAGGCATCTGCTTGTTGCGCTTTTAAGCCTAATTTGGTTACGCCAAAACGAACATCCGCCAAATGGCCATGGGTCATATAGATGGTATCCAGCGGCGTTTTAACGATACGCTCATTCGGAAAACCACCACCGTAATCGCAATTGCCACAAACGACTTGGAATGTTTCCCATAAAGGATCCGTTTCAGGAAGTTCTGAATCCCCACAATGAAGGAACAAATCGACTTGATTTTCGAATTCATTTTTAAGATCAACAAGAATCTCACGATCTGAATGATTGTCACTGACAACTAAGTATTTCATACATTTTCTCCTTCTAACCACTCCCGCCACTGTTCCTGCAGTTTTTTGATTGCTAGACCACGGTGGCTCACTCGGTTCTTTTCTTCTTGACTCATTTGGGCTGCGCTTTGCTCTGAACCATCAGGAATAAACAATGGATCGTAGCCGAACCCATTTTCTCCGCGAGGGATGCGGCCGATTCTCCCCGGCCATTGAGCTTCAACCACCAAACTCTCTTTTCCTGGCGCTGCGAAAACTAACGTACAGTGAAATTGGGCACTGCGTTTGTCATCTTCGACATCCGTCAATTCATAGAGCAATTTTGCATTATTGGCAGCGTCACTTTTTTGCTCACCAGCAAATCGAGCAGAATACACCCCTGGTCGCCCCCCTAGTGCATCGACTTTCAGTCCTGAGTCATCAGCTAACACCGGTCTTCCCAAAATTCTGGCGATGGTTTCGGCTTTAAGGCGGGCATTTTCTTCAAAGGTGGTGCCGGTTTCTTCAACATCTGGCAAGGAAGGATAGTCTTTTAAGGTACGGACATCGTAACCTGCTGCGCCAAATACGGCTTTAAATTCCTTGGCTTTTCCTGGATTGCCTGTAGCAATGACGATCGTTTTTTCGGGAATCTCATAAGGGGGTTCATCTGGTAAAAACAGTGCCTCTTTTTGATAGGCGATCAATTCTTCGATAGCCGTTTTTCCGTAGATCAGCATCTCATTCAACTGCTGACCATCAAAGGTCGCTTCTTCCCCAGTTCCTTGCAATTCGACAAATCGACCAGATTCCGTCATCACCAAATTCATGTCAACAGCAGCTGAAGAATCTTCTTGATAATCAAGATCGGTCACACAGGTGCCATCTGGTAAAATCCCGACACTAATTGCTGCCAAATGCTCCTTGATTGGATCTTCCGTCAACGCTTTGTCACGCAACAAGGTATCGATAGCTAAACGCAACGCGACAAATGCGCCGGTAATACTAGCTGTTCGGGTACCGCCATCTGCTTGAACGACATCACAATCGACCACGATACTGCGCTCCCCTAATTTTTCTAAATCGACTACTGCGCGCAAGGAACGAGCGATCAGCCGTTGGATCTCCATCGTCCGACCAGAAAGCTTGCCTTTGGCACTTTCTCGACGATTACGAGTGTTGGTCGCTCGTGGGAGCATACTGTATTCGGCTGTGACCCAGCCTTTTCCCGTATCTCGTAAAAACGGAGGGACCCGATCTTCAATCGTTGCCGAACAGATCACGGTTGTGTCACCAAAAGAGATCACAACCGATCCTTCGGGGTGTTTGTAGACGTTGGTTTGAATTTTAACTGGTCTTAACATTGTTTCTTTTCTGCCATCATGTCGCATTTAAAAGCCTCCTAAATCAGTGTGAATCGATGAGATCGTGTCTAAATCAAGCCAATCATTGGCAATCTCATCAAACATTTTCGGTGAACCAGTAGTAAAAAATGCATGTTGCGGATGCGGATCGTCCTGACTCGTTGCAGCAATGGAAAAATAGTCCAACAAGGTACTGACTTCCCCCACCGTTTCTGCACCTGAATCAATCAGCTGGATATGAGCGCCCAATTCATTTTGGATCAAAGGACGCAATAAAGGATAATGGGTACAACCCAAAATCACTGTATCTAGCCGTTTGTTTTTCAATGGACGCAATGTTTCTGCCACGATTTTCTTGGCAACCGAGCTATGGTATTGTTTGCTTTCTACGATCGGCACAAACTTTGGGCAAGCCAAACTGACGACGGACGCATGGGGCGCTTTGCCATGAAGCGCGCGCTTGTAAGAGTCACTTTTGATCGTTCCGTTTGTCCCGATGACACCGATTCGTTGGTTTTTGCTTGCTTTGACTGCTGCTCGACTGCCAGGCAGGATCACGCCGATCACTGGGATCGCTAGTTGTTCTTTGATTTCTTCAAGGGCGACCGCTGTCGCTGTATTACAAGCGATCACCAACATTTTAATATTTTTTTCTAATAAAAAACGGGTCATTTGCCACGTATACTCGATGACTTGCTCAGCAGGTCTCGGACCATACGGGCATCTGGCTGTATCTCCCAGATAAAGAATCGATTCGTTGGGTAATTGCTTGATTGCTTCTTTGACGACCGTCAACCCACCAACACCAGAATCGATAAAACCAATTGGTCTGTTGTTTGTCATAGTTTCCATCCTTTACATGAAAGAAAGAGTTTGGGCGTTTTTCTCTCTTATTCATTTTGGACTTTTTTTGACTATTTTTCAAGTATTCCTTTCGTTTGCTAAAAAAGCTTTCCCAAAAAGCACGAAACGGTCAAAAAGAAAAAATCCCCAAGATTGGCTTACACCTCACAAGTTGCACTTGCATGGGTGAAAGACCGATCGTGGGGATGTTTTTGTCGATTATTCGTTTTAGTAATCGTACTGACGTTTTTCCAAAAAGCCAGAAAGCAATGACAAGGCATAACAAACCAAAAAGTATAAAACAGTCATTGCCAAAAACATAGGCAAAACATAGTTTGTGTTTTGACCATAAATGATTCGAGCATGATGGGTCAGCTCTGGTAAAGAAATAATCACAGCTAATGACGTATCTTTGATCAAAGAGATCAACTGACTGACGATCGCTGGCAGCATCGCTTTAAATGCCTGCGGCACGACGATGCTCCGCAATACTTCGACATAGCTTAGCCCTGTAGACAAACCAGCTTCCATCTGCCCTTTTGGCACAGAATTCAAACCAGCACGAAAGATTTCAGAAAGCATCGCTGATTCAAAAATCGTCAACGCCACAACTGCTGACCAAAAAATATTAAAGCGGATACCGATCTGCGGCAATGCAAAGTAAGTGAAAAAGATGATCAAGAGCAAAGGCAAGTTACGAATAACATCGATCACGACACCTAATACTTTAGAAAAGACTGGGATCGAGCTGAAGCGCAAAATGCCGGCGATCCCTCCGATAATAAAGCTAAATAAAATCGATAGGATCGACACTTCAACTGTTACCCGCAAGCCATCGATCAAGAAGCGAATGTTAATCGCTGAAAAAGCTTCAAAAAAGTCCATAGTTCGTTAGCTCCTTTCTATGAGCGGACAGCCCAACGCCGTTCCAAGTAAACCATCAAATAAGACAATGGTAGGGTAATGATCAAATAGAAAAGACCAACAATGATATACGTATCAAATGTATTGAAGGTCTCACTTGCGATCAAATCGCCTTGATACATAATATCTAATCCTGCAACCATCGCCAAAATTGATGAATTTTTGACAAGATTGATAAATTGATTGCCTAACGGCGGTACGACGATCTTAAATGCTTGAGGCAAAATAATGTAGCGCATCGCTTGGCTGTAAGTAAAACCAGAAGACAAGGAAGCTTCCATCTGGCCTTTAGGGACCGTTTGAATTCCTGAACGGATCGTCTCAGCGATAAATGCCGATGTATAGATCGTTAAGCCGATCGTTCCTGCTTGAAAGCCGTCAAAAGAAACCCAATACATTGGCACAACGACATAAAAGAACATCACGATGATCAATAAGGGAATATTTCTAAAAAACTCAACATACGCTTTGGCAATCCCTTTGATGAGGCGATTGTCTGACAACTGAAAAATTGCCATTAAGGTTCCGATCAAAAGACTAAAAAACAGTGCGATCAAACTCGCCATGACTGTGTATTTAAAGCCTTCAATAAACTGACCGGTATACGTTTGAAATAATTCAACCATTCAGTTTCCTCCTACTCTACTTTTCCTGATTCGTCTTCAGGGAACCACTTGTTGTAAATCTCATCATAGGTTCCATCTTCACGCATTTCCCGCAACGCTTGATTCACTGCATCAAGAAACGGCTTTTGTCCTTTATTGATAGCAATACCATAAGGTTCTTCTGTAAAAGTTTCGCCAACTAAATGGTAATTGGGATTTTCACTCGCCATCCCTAATAAGATCGCATTATCCGTGGTCATAGCATCCCCTTGACCAGATTGTAAAGCGGTAAAGGCTTCCGCATAATTCTCAAGTTCCAAAATTTGCGCTTCTGGCGCTGCTTCACGAATGTTGACAGCGGAAGTAGAGCCTTTCACGACCAATACAGTGGTATCTGCGGTCAAATCTTCGATCCCTTGAATAGGACTGTCTTTGGCAACTAATAACGATTGGCCTGCATCAAAGTAGACATCGGAAAAATCGACCTGTTTTTTACGTTCTTCCGTGATAGTCATCGTGGCGATGATTGCATCGATGTTGCCGTTTTTCAAAAGAGGAATCCGAGTTTTTGAGGTAACTTCAACAAAGATGGCATTGCCATCACGACCTAAAATTTTCTCAGTGATTGCACGAGCGATATCAATATCGAATCCCCGTACTTCTCTGGTCGCGATATCCATTAATCCAAAAAGACGGGTATCGTTTTTTACGCCCCAAACGATCTGATTCGTCTCTTTGCTGTTTTCTAAAATATCGATCTCTGCGGCACTTTGTCCTTTACAACCTGAGAAAGTCACAAGGGCAAAGGCTAAGACTAGAAAAGAAAATATTTTCTTTCTCATAAGGGTTCCTCCTATTGCTTAATGATTGCTGACTTTGCTCAAGAATTGTTTTGCACGTTCGTCTCTTGGTGCATCAAAGAATCCATCGACATCGCGCCGATCCTCTAGGACTTGTCCTTCCGCCATAAAGACGATTCGATCTGCTACTTCACGGGCAAAGCTCATTTCATGGGTAACAACGATCATGGACATGCCTTCACTGGCAATTTTTTTCATGACATCCAAGACATCACCAATCATTTCTGGATCCAATGCTGACGTTGGCTCATCAAAAAGCAGCATTTCTGGTTTCATCGCAAGCCCTCTGGCAATTGCGACCCGCTGCTGTTGTCCGCCAGATAACATGGAAGGATAGGAATCTTTTTTATCTAACATCCCTACCCGATCAAGAAGCTTTTCCGCCAAATTGATGGCTTCTTGCTCATTTTGTTTTAATACTTTGATCGGTGCCAACGTAATGTTTTCTAACACGGTTTTATTTGGATACAAATTGAAATGTTGAAACACCATGCCGATGTTTTTTCTAATTTCTGTCATTTTGACATCTTTGTCAAACAAGTTCTTGCCATTGACCAATAATTGACCACCTGAAATGGTTTCTAGACCATTAATCGTACGGAGCATTGTACTTTTACCAGATCCTGAAGGTCCGATAACAACAACGACCTCACCTTTTTCAAATTCAAGGTTGATGTTTTTTAATGCATGGAACTTTCCGTAATATTTCTCTACGTTCTTAAATTCGATCATTGCCATTGATTCACACTCCTAGCTTTTTTTAAAATTAAATGAGTAATTGGAAAGATTTGATTCATATTATAGCTCAATCTTTTTTCATTTGTAAAGGTGCTTTTCCAATGTTCCCCCCTTATTTCTGAAAAGACAAGTGCTATTTTACTTTGATGTGAGGTTTTTGTCCATGAAAATTTTTCTCACCCCATCAGATCACGAGGAGAACCGGTTGTTTCTTTTGCTAAAAAAAGGTAAGATAAACCATATAACAAAGGAAAAAGGTGGAAAAAAAGTGAATACGATTTTAACTGGCGACCGCCCAACTGGCAAATTGCATCTTGGCCATTATGTGGGGTCTTTAAAAAAACGGGTCGAAATGCAAGCTGACCCTGAAAATCAGCTTTATATCATGGTCGCTGACATGCAGGCACTAACAGATAATGCGAAAACACCTGAGAAGGTCTCAGCGAATATTCTAGAAGTTGCTTTGGATTATTTAGCCGTTGGATTGGATCCAGCAAAAACAACGATGTTTATTCAATCGCAAATCCCTCAGCTCTCTGAATTGACGATGTATTATCTCAATCTAGTCAGTGTTGCTCGAGTACGACGCAATCCAACCGTTAAAGCCGAAATTGAACAAAAAAAATTTGGTGAAGGCGTCCCTTCAGGTTTCTTCATCTATCCTGTCTCTCAAGCAGCGGATATCACCGCTTTTAAAGCAAATTTAGTCCCCGTTGGAGAAGATCAAAAACCAATGCTGGAACAAACGCAAGAAATCGTGCATAGTTTTAATTCTACGTATAGTGAAGTATTAGTCGAACCAAAAGCGGTTTTACCGCCAAAAGGCATGGGACGTTTAGCGGGGATCGATGGGAACGGGAAAATGAGCAAATCACTGAACAATGGTATTTACTTAGCTGATCCAGCCGATGTATTACAAAAGAAAGTGATGAGCATGTACACGGACCCAAATCACATTCATGTTAACGACCCTGGACAAGTCGAAGGCAATATGGTCTTTACGTATCTTGATGTATTTGGCACTGAAAAAGAAAAAATTGCTGAATTAAAAGAACATTACACCCGTGGTGGACTAGGCGATGTCAAAATCAAACGCTATTTGATCGATGTTCTGGAAGCCGAATTTGCACCGATTCGTGAACGCCGTGAAGCTTTTGCAAAAGATCCCGGTGAAGTGATGAACTTATTAAAAATTGGTAGTGAAAAAGCAGAACAAGTTGCCGCCCAAACGTTAGCTGAAGTCAAAAATGCAATGGGCATCAATTACTTCGCCTAAAAAACAAGCCTTTACGGCTTGTTTTTTTGTTTACAAATCGGAATGAATTCTTTCATACAAAACCTATGTGTCAACTCTGTGTTAGATTTCACGAGAACCCTTCCTCCCCAGACTGACACTTTGTGTAATTTGATTTGATGCTGTTTCTTGCACAAAAACCAAGAGAGCTGTCCTAAAAAATAACCTCATAAAATGCGGATTAGAAAATCCTTTTTTTCAACCTTGCCAGTGTTTAAAAAAAGTTGTACCAAAAAAGCTGGATTGCCTTCTATAGAGAAATCTTTTACGGCTTTCACTCAACTCCTCACATTCTTGTGTCATCTGAGCATCTATTATAATAGTAGAAAACGTTCCCCACCCAACTTCTTTGTATGGTGGAGAACGTTTTTCTACTTATTTGATTAGCGGATTTCTGCTTGAACTTTTTCTTCTAAGTTACGAGTAATTTTCGCTATTGCTTGATTGATCTCTTCATCCGTCAGGGTAGCTTCTGGATTGCTAAAGGTCAGGCTGTACCCTAATGATTTTTTGCCTGCTTCGATGTTTTTCCCTTGATAAACATCGAATAAACGAATCGCACTTAAGAAGCGACCTGCACTTTCGCGAATGATCTCCATCACGGACTGGTTATCGATCGTTTCATCAAGCAAGAGTGCCATATCCCGCGTTACTGATGGGAACTTAGAAACTGGTTGATAGACCAATTGTTCTGTTTTCGCTGCTAACAGTTGATCTAAGTTCAATTCAGCAACATAGGTTTCACTCACTTCATAATCTTTGGCGATCGATGGGTGGACTTGTCCCAAGAAGCCGATTTCTTGGTTATCTAGCAGGATCATTGCCGTACGGCCAGGATGCATCTCTTTGATAGCTGCCGTTTTTTGATAACGAATACGGTCGGTTAATGCCAACGAATCAAATAGATTTTCTAAAATGCCTTTCAAATGGAAGAAATCAACTTTTTGAGCTTGGGTTTGCCAGTCTTTCTCATGGATATTTCCTGTCAAAGCTAGCCCTAAGTGATTGACTTCTGTTGGCAGCTCGTGCTTACTGTCGCCTGTTTGATAGAAGACGCGACCAATTTCATACAAAGCAACACGATTGTTTTTACGTGCCAAATTGTACGCAATGTCGTCTAACAAGCCTGAAATCAGATTCAAGCGCAAGACGGCACGCTCTTCGGTCATTGGCCAATCCAATCGAGTCACTTGGCTCGATTTATCCGTAAATTGTTGTGCCTTCTCTTCAGTGGTCAAAGCATAGCTAATGGCTTCACTGACCCCGTTGCCTTCTAAAAGCGTCCGAACTTCTCTAGTCAGACGTTGCGCTTTGGTTAGATGACCGGCAACCGTTTCTCCTTGCGGTAAAGTCGATGGCAAACGATCATAACCGTAAATACGCGCCACTTCTTCAATGATATCTGCTTCGATCGTAATATCCCAACGACGAGGTGGGACAGAAACAATATAGCTGTCTGCTTCTTGACGATGACCAAAGCCTAATGCATCAAAGATTTCTTGCACTTCTTCATCAGTGATTTCTGTGCCTAAATAGCTATTGATTCGAGCTAAAGTGATTGTAACCTCCACAGGTTCTACTGCTACTTGGGAACCTATTACTGCCCCTTTTAAGACCGTTCCGCCAGCAAGTTCTGCAATTAGTGCTGCTGCTGCATCACAAGCTTTTGCAACCGTTGCTTGGTTGATCCCTTTTTCAAAACGAGCAGAGGACTCACTTCTTAAATTGAATTTCTTTGAGGTTAAACGAATCGCTAATGGATCGAACAGCGCCGCTTCTAAAGCGACTGTGGTCGTTGTTTCCGTGATTTCATAATCAAGCCCTCCCATGACGCCTGCGAGCGCAACGGGTGTCGTTCCGTTGGTGATAACGATGTCTTCTGATGAAAGCTGACGTGTTTCTCCATCTAAGGTAACCAGGCTTTCATTTTCTTTGCCGCGACGTACCAGTATTTCCTTGCTGTCTAGCTTTTGATAATCAAAAGCATGCAATGGTTGGCCAAATAATAACAAGATATAATTTGTCACGTCCACAACATTGTTGATTGGACGAATGCCTTCATTCATCAAGCGATTTTGCAGCCATTGTGGACTTGGGGCGATCGTTACACCATCAATGATTCGAATTTGGTAGGCGGGTGCATCGGTTGCTTCCGTGACCTTCACCTGAATTTTATCGGCAGCAGCTACTTCACTTTCATTAAGCGCAATTTCAGGAAACTTCGGTGTTTGCCGATAGATCGCACCGACTTCATAAGCAACTCCCCGCATGCTCAACGCATCCGCGCGGTTCGGAGTGATCGATAATTCGATAATGTGATCATCCATATCGAGATAAGGAAAAACCGGTGTTCCTACTTCTGCTTCTGCTGGTAAATAATAGATTCCTTCTGCATATTCTTTGGGAATCACGCTATCGGCGTATCCCAATTCTTGCAATGAACAAATCATGCCGTTCGAAACTTCTCCCCGCATCTTGCCCTTTTTGATTTTTACATTGCCCGCGATTCGAGAGCCTGGTAATGCCACGATGACTTTGATGCCGCTTTTGACATTTGGTGCTCCACAAACGATTTGCGTGTCTTCTTCCTCACCAATATTTACTTGGCAAATCGATAGATGATCAGAATCTGGATGTGGTCGGCAGTCGGTCACTTCTCCGACAACGATTTTTTTTAAACCCTCTTCAGGCACGTCAATACCTTCGACTTCGATCCCGGTCACTGACATTTTGTCCGCCAGGTCTTTTGGTGTGATCTCAGACAGATCAAGGTATTCATTTAACCATTTGTACGATACTAACATTTATTGTTCCCCCTTGAACTGGCGAATGAAACGCACATCATTTTGATAGAATTGGCGAATGTCGTTTACGCCGTAGCGCAGCATTGCCACTCGATCAGGACCTAAACCAAAAGCAAATCCTGAATATTGGGTTGGATCGATCCCTGACATTTCTAAGACGTTAGGATGCACCATTCCAGCACCGAGGATCTCGATCCAGCCAGTTTGTTTACAAACGTTACAACCTGCACCACCGCACTTGAAGCAGCTGACATCAACTTCGACCGATGGTTCTGTGAAAGGGAAATAGCTTGGTCGCAAGCGAATTTGGCGATCTTCACCAAACATTTTTTGCATCATGACTTCTAAGGTTCCTTTTAAGTCACCCATCGTAATATTTTTATCGATCACCAATCCTTCAATTTGATGGAATTGGTGGCTATGGGTCGCATCATCTGTGTCACGACGGAAAACTTTCCCTGGTGAGATCATCCGCAGCGGCCCTTTAGAAAAATCATGAGTCTCCATTGTTCGCGCTTGCACTGGTGACGTATGGGTCCGAATCAGCACTTCCTCTGAAATATAAAAAGTATCCTGCATGTCTCTGGCTGGATGATCTTTTGGCAGATTCATCCGTTCGAAGTTGTAATGATCTTTTTCCACTTCGTAGCCTTCAACTACTTGGTAGCCCATACCAACAAAGATATCTTCGATTTCTTCCATGATTTGCGTTAGCACATGGCGTGTTCCTCGGTCCATCTTTTTACCAGGCAAAGTCACGTCGATGGATTCTTCAGCAAGGGCTTTTTCCAAGTTTGCTGCTTCGATAGACGATTTTGCTTCTTCGATCGCTTCTGTCAAGATATCACGAATCTCGTTGGCATAGCTCCCCACCTTCGGCCGTTCTTCCGCAGAAAGATCTTTCATCCCCCGTAGAACTTCAGTAATGGGACCTTTTTTTCCAAGCACTTCCACTCGAATCTGATTCAAGTCATTCATGGTTGGACTTTCTTTGATTTTAAGCAATGTCGTTTCCTTCAATGCTTCTAATTTTTCTTGTAAAGACATGTGTTTCCTCCTTCTATACAGTGAATAGTGTAAAAAACGATTTGACTGGAAAAAGTGACGATCTTTTGATAAAAAGACAAAAAAAGACGTCATCCCTTAAAAAAGGAACGACGTCTCGTGTTACCATCCTCATTCGCGGAAAGTTCCGCGCACTCACTTCGGCTAACGACAGCAACACTGCCGACTGATTGTTCTCAGCAAGCTCCAGAAGTGAAATTCATTTTTCGAATACAGGACTTGCTTTCAGTCTGTGACAAGTCTCCCTTTTTCTGATCCAGCCAAATTACTAGTTTCTATCAACGCTTTTTTTTACTATTCATTTAAGCTTAGTTTACCTAATTTCCGTTGAGAAATCAACTGCATTCTTCCTCACGTACCCAGGTTTCTGCCCAACGCTTCACACTCATCATACTCTTTTCAAGAGCAATACCTCTTGGCGTCAAGCAGTAAAGATTGTTTTCTTTGCAGACAATTTCTTCCCGCTCTAATTCTTTCAAGCGTTCGACTAACACCCGATCACTCACTTGAGGAATCTTGTTTGCTAACTCAACAAATCTTTGTTTGCCGTCTTCAAGAAGGACATCAATGATCAAGCCGTTCCACTTTTTGCCTAAAATAGAAAAAGCTTTTTCAAATTTAGGACAAAGGGCATAATCCGATTCTACTTTTATCATTCTCCATCACCTCTTTTACCTATTATAGCATATGACTTACGAAATGTAAGAAACTAGGATCGATCAGCTAGAATGCCACGATCATCTTAGGTTTTAACAGCACTAAATAGGTCTGTTTCACTGGTTTGTTCAATGCTTTCTCCAATGCTTGGCAATAGAGTTTTAATTGACCATAATATCGTTCGCGCATTTTCTGTTCAATCTGAGCCTGACTGCCGAACACATCATCTGTTTTAAAGTCATACAAAATGATTTCATCCGCCAATTCAATATAGCCGTCAATAATACCATGGATCAAAAGCGGCGCATCTGGTTCGTCAAACCCTTCAAAGATCGTATCGGCCTCTTTTAGCATCGAAAACGGCTGCTCCCGCTTCACCACATCAGAGAATTGGTTCAGCAGTTCACCTAGTTCAGTTTGATAAAACCACAAAATACTCGATCGGTCAATTTTTTTGGCGATTTCTTCAGAAAAAAATTGCTTTTTCACGAGTTCAGCAATCAGGAGCGCCAAAGTATCTTGTGTTGGCTTCATTCCTAAGGGGATCATTTGCAAAACCGTATGTGTTGCGGTTCCGATACTGCTGGCGAGAGGCTTCGTTTCTTGCAGAAATTTGGGTTTCGCCAATTCATCTTGTACGTAGCGATATTGCTGAGGATTCGTCTTCTCGGAAACCGACCGCCATTCCAACAAAGTGGTCTGTTGATCATCAGGATCGTTATAGAGTCTTTTCAATTCTGAAACAGATTGATAACTAGTCGTTTGGGTCGCTTTTTGATAAGGATAGCGATAGGCTAGGCGTTTCAAAAGATCATCGATATTGCTATCTGGCGCAATCAATCGTTTAGGCTCCTCGACTGGCGCAAGCGTCTCTTGGACTTCTTGCGTGATCGTTTCTTGATTCCACCATGATAGACGAAAATGAGCAGGATGATCGATCGTCCGCTTGCGTTCTGACGCTTCGGAGAATACTGCTTCCATATCTGGATGGCGCATCAGGGTCCGTCCGACCCAATCCATCAAGCTCCCCCGAGCAACAAGGCGCAACGCTGGATCAAGAACCATCTCGGATTGTGTCAAGCCAGATTGCCATGTTTTGAAGGCATCCGCTTGATTTTTATAGGAGCCTACTAAGAAAAGCTTCTGCTCTGCTCGTGTCAATGCTACGTATAATTTTCGCATCTCTTCTGACAAGGCTTTTTTCAAACGAACTTGCTTGATGGCTTGAAACGGCAGTGTTTCAAATTTAAGGTTTTCTGCGGGTTCCACATATTGGATCCCAGCCCCCAGCTGTTCTTCAAAGATATAGCGTTTTTGAAAGTCTTGGTAATTAAAGAATTTTGTTGTATCCAATAAGAAGACTACAGGAAATTCCAAACCTTTACTTGCATGGACGGTCATCACACGAACCGCATCTTCTACTGGTGTAGCTAATGGCTCTGCCAAGTCCTTGTTTTTTTCTTGCATCTTTTCAATGAAGCGAATGAATTGGTACAACCCACGGAAACTGCTCTTTTCATATTTCTCCGCTCTGTGAACCAATGCGGCTAAATTGGCATAGCGCTGCTGACCTGCAGGCAGTCCCACGACATAATCCAAATAGGCAGTATCCTCATAGATTTGCCAAAGTAAGGTCGGGATTGGTAATCGTCGTGCTTCCTCTCGCCATTGTTCCAGTTTTGTTAAAAACCCATCCACTGTTTGCCACAAGGGTGACGCTTCTTGTTGCCCATGGTAATCCAATACTGCATCGTAGTAGTCGCTGGAACGATTCGCCAAACGGATCTCAGCCAATTGATCTTCTGTTAGGCCGACGATTGGCGAACGCAAAACGGCCACAAGTGGGATATCTTGGTACGGGTTATCAATGATCTGCAGCAAAGAAACGACGGTTTGGATCTCCGTTGCCTGAAAATAGTTTTGAGCATCATTGACCGCCATCGGAATCCCAAACTGCTTAAAGACATCCAAAATGACAAGATTGTTTTTACGTGTGGGGGTCAATAAGACGATGTCATTGTAAGTGATTGGTCGATTTGTTTTGGCTTTTTTGTCATAGATCATGAAGTTTGATTCAATCAACTCTCGAATCTTCAAGGCAGTGATCTGCATTTCACCTTCTGTTTTGTCATCGATCAATTGTTCTTCGGATTCATGCTCTTTTTCATATAACAAGAGCTCTGTTGCAAAGGCCTCGCTTTCTGGAAAATCAGGAAAACCGGTAATCAAGGCTGCCGCCTCATCGTAAGGGATTTGTCCAACCCTTTCATCCATCAGTTGTTGAAAAACTAGATTCGTAAAATCCAATACATCGGAACGAGAACGAAAATTTTCTGCTAAGACGATTCTTCGCCCACCATTCTCTGTTTCAAATGCCAAGTATTTTTCGATAAATAGCGTCGGATCTGCTAGTCGAAACGAATAGATCGACTGCTTCACATCCCCCACCATAAACATATTGCCAGGGTTATGATCGACTTGTCTGACCCAATATAAAATTGCCTCTTGCAGCCGATTGACGTCTTGGTATTCATCGACTAAAACTTCTTCAAAGCGATCACGATAATAGGTCGACGCCTCACTTCCACTGCCATCTCCTTGTAAAATCTGCAAGGTGAAATGTTCCAAATCATTAAAGTCTAAACGGCCTTTTGAAAGCTTTCTTTCTTGAAATGCTTTCATAAATGCTTCGGTCATCGCTGCCATTTTTTCAACGACAGGTGCTGATCGATGAAGCAGCTCCATCATTTCAGCTGGTGGATACGGGAAGGTGGCTTTCAATTGCTCGACCAATTTTTTCGCATCATCGCGTAAGGGCTTGATTTCTTGGGACAATTCCTTTTGTTCTGGTTTGCGAAAAGCTGGGTAACGACCAAAACGCAATGTTTGGATCTGCTCATAGAAGCCATCGACATCGTCTGCATCCAGCAGAGCCTTTAAGGTTTCCACCATGCCCAATTCGGTATCGATCAACTGTGCCGCTTTTTCCATCGCTTCATCAGAACGGGCATAGTCTTGCGCCGCCTGCAGCAAATGCGCCGCTGTCTTCAAATTTTCTTGCAAACTCGGTTTGATTTGCGATTGATACAGGATATTTTCAGCAAAGGTTTCTTTGCCGATATAGTGATCACTTAGATGGGCTAACCAGTTGACTGGATCTGGATTGGCTCGGGCAAAGTCATAAAGAGACAGGATCAGATCCCCGACGCCTTCATCAGAACGATCACTTGAAAAATTTTCCGTCAAACGAAAGAAGGCTTCATCATTGGCTTCATATTGTTGATCTCTCAGCTGTGTCCAGATTTCTTCTTTCATCAATAAAATTTCGGTTTCATCGGTCATCATGCGGAAATTAGGATCTAAATCGATCAAATAATAAAAACGCCGAATCACAGTTAAACAAAACGCATGCAAGGTAGAAATGTTAGCTGTCGGCAACAGCTGCAGCTGACGAACGAAGTGCTGGCGCTTTTGCTCGTCACTTTCTTGATTGATGGCCTGTTGCAATGCCACTTGAATCCGTTCTTTCATTTCTCGAGCAGCTGCTTCGGTAAAGGTTACGATCAGTAAAGAATCGATCGTCGTTCCTGCTTTTAGCTTTTCGATCACTCGCCGAACCAAAACGGTGGTTTTGCCTGAACCCGCTGAAGCGGAAACGAGGATATTATCCCCTTTATCAAAAATGGCTTGCCATTGGGTATCCGTAAAGGTTTCATTTTGCGGTTTTAAAGGGATCTTACTCATCTTCTTCCTCCCTTAAGCGATGGATAATCTCATCTTTAGATAAGTTTTCTAAACGGTGGTACTCATTTTCTTTCAACAATACATCAAAGTCACAGATGCTGCGAAACGGACAAAATTCACACGCCCGTTTTTTGTCTTTTATTTTATAAGACGGGTTTAAGGCGATTTCACCGCTCAACAGCTTCTCACCGCTTTGCTGCATGTTTTTACGATTGTGTTTTCTTAACAGTTCAAGCTCTTCTTCTGTATAAAACTTGTTTTTCGCCTGCGTTGTTTTTTGATAATTGCCGTTTTTGTCTTTTCGAACAGGAAATATCGGTGAATTTTTGCTGGCTTCAACATCCTCATCTAGCAACGGGAAAACAGCCGGTTCGTCAATAAACAACCCGTCATACTTGAAACGTTTTAAACGTTCTTCTTCACTGGCTTCTTGTCCGTCCAAAAGCGGATTATGCACATGCAGATAATAAGCCCCCGCTGGTCGCACATTTGGCGAACCAACCAGTTGGACAGCATCCGTCAATGCGACATCAAGATAGGTGATCAACTGCATCGCAAGTCCGTAGTATGCTTCAGAAAGGTCAAAATCTCGGCTGCTAGATTTATAGTCAACAACAGAAAGCCATTGTTCTTCTTCCGTTTTCGCCGTATCGACACGATCGATCTTCCCCCGCACATGCAGTTTCCCGCCAGAACTTAATGGCAATTCGATCCCATTGATCCCATTTGAGCCAGCGATCTGACCGAATAGCACCTCCGTCTTTTCAGGACTAAAATGCATTTTTTGTCCTTGTTTCGCTAATGCCCACGCTACTCGCTGAATCGTCTTGCCTAATTGATACCGAATAAAATTCATCCGAGCAGAGCTCGTCAGTAAGCGATAACGGCTTTCGCCAAAAATTTCCTGCAAAACGACTTCCACAAATTGCACGCGTTGGTCAGCAGTTAACTGGGTCAAGGAAATATTTTCAGCAATCAGGACTTTGACAAAGCGGTCCAACGCATCATGGAAAAACTCACCGGTCATTGCTGGATTTAAGCCATAAACTTCCCGTTCTTTTAACCGTAATCCGTAGCTGACGAAATACTTGTATTCACACTGATAGAACGTCTCCATCTGAGAAATGGAACTGTAGATCGATGGTCCATATAGTGCCGCAGCTTGTGCTTGAGACAAAGGAATCGGAATATTTTGATGCGTTTGGCTTTCAAATACTTGGGCAGCTAAATCTGTCCATTCCGAACGCAGCAGTGCTTGTTTCAGCTGCTCCCAAACCCTAGGCAAATTCTCTTTGTTTTTTTGCGCTTGCTGACTGAGGTTATTGATTTGATAGATCAGGCCACGGTAACTGCCGACATAGTTTCTTGGATCGCTGACTAGCGTCAATATTCCTCGCTCTTGCAGTGGGACATCCAAACGTTTGACCACGCGATCTAAATAAGGCGACATTTTGATGTTTTGCTGGGTATCAAAATTAACGGCATAGGACAGTGATAAGTGTTCCGTTGCTGAAAGCAAGACAGAATAAAAGGCAAATGGCTCTTTGACACTGCCTTCCACCACTGTATCTCTAAGGTATTTTTCACCATTGAACAACTGATTGAAATGCTGACGTTCTTCATTCGTCAACAACGTTTTGTTCTCTATTTTTCTTGGTAACGCCGTTTCATTCAATCCCGGTGCAAATGTGATCTTTGCTTGCTTTGGACGTGCCAGATCAAGGCGATTGATGTTGACTTGGTCGATCGCTGTTGGGATCTTCCCGAATGTGACATTTTCTAAGCCAGTCAATAAGACATCCTCAAAGAGCGCAAAATCAAAGGACTCTTCCCCATAGATCGCAGCATATTCATCCAGCAAATCCATCAAGGCTTGCCATGCTTGTTCATGATTACGGGCTTGATCCAATTTCCCTTGCTGGATCGCTTGATCTCGCCAATGCCGCAGTTGTTCTTCAACACCGGCATTCAGTAAAAAGCGATACAGCAGTTCGACCGCATCGCGGTTCGTTCTAGCAGCCGTCAGCCAGTCAAGAGTATCAGCAACATCTTGTTTAAAGGCCCTGCGCAACTGGTTGGTATACGCTGTCAAATCCACTTTATCCGTCTGCTCTTCTTCCGATTGTAAATACTCGATCAGTTCCCAATCTTCGTTTCTCGTCCAACTTGCTCCTTGGAAATCATGAGCCAACGCTTTGTTCTCGGTAATATCCACCAACTTACGAAACTGGTCACGCCCAACGAGCCAATCTGCTTCGGAGCGATAGGCTGCCGGTAAGTAAAGTTCCGTTCTAAGCAACCGTAAAATATCATTTAAGCGAAAGCCATAGGATTGACAAGCAAAAAAAGCATTCAAAAACTCAACCAATGGATGTTGCGCCATCATCTGCTCTTCATCGATATAAAAAGGAATCTCAAACTCAGTAAAAATTTTAGGGATATATTGATGATAGATTTCTGGTTCGGCGATCAATAATTGGATCTCTCGGTATCGTAATGCTGGGTACCGTTTCTTATCGCTCATCATCCCACGGATCGACGCTGCAATCTGACGGATCTCTTCTTCTGGATTCCCAACTTTCCAAACTGCCAGAAAGTCCTTCACAGAGGACTGTTGCTGATAGTTGACTTGTGACTGAGTCTGCCGCCAAAATGTTTCAATTTCATTATACGCCTGTTGCATCGATCCCTTCGCTTCCTTGTCTACCTCTTGGTTGACCGAAAGTTTCTGATCCAAATAAATCGGCACTTGATTTTCTCGGGCAAAACTGATCAATTGATAATAGGTTCGCCCTGCTTCATAAAACAAATTTAACGGTGAAGGCAGCTCTTGTGGATACCCACGATCCAGAAAAAGATCAATAATGACATGACTTTTTTTCATCAACACTTGAATCAGCTGCTGTTCCTGTGTTGAAAAAGCGGAAAACCCACTGATAATAAATAAGGCATGGGAAAGATCTGGTGCTTTGTTCATTGACACCGCGTTAGGCATTGCTTGCTCCACTGGAGAATCATCCAGCAAGGAACCTTCAAGAAAGCGTGACAACAAGGTGACCGGTTGTTCGACTTGTAATGCACGCTCCAGAAGTTCTTGTTCAAATCGTTGAAATATTTTTGCTAATTCACTGTATTTTTTCTCCTCGTCTTGGGTTGCGCTTGGTGCAGCACCACCTGCCAATAAATCTTCGATCCCCAATCGACTTGTATGCATTTCTTGATAGAACGCCAACAATTGCTGGATAAAACCCGCTTTGTTGATCTCACCACGGTATAAGACGAGTTCTTCTTCTAGTTCCAAAAGCAGCTTACGCATGATCATGGAGGCACCATTTTCAGTGATGGCATTTTGAGAAAGCAACCCGGTTTGCTGCAAATAAAACCAAGCCAAACGGTGAAAACTATACACTTGCGCGCGAATAGAAGCAAAATCTTCTATGCGATCCTCTTTCAGTAATTGAAGGATCTCGCGCTCTCGTTCAAATTTGTTGTAGTTAGGTACCAGAAAAAATACTTCTTGATGGTCTTTTTCTAACCAACTTTTTGCATTTTCTATCACTGCTTGATCATGACGACAACGGCCATCGCCAAGGATAAATCGTAAACTCATGAAAGGACTCCTTCTCTCCATCGTCTTTTAAAAAAAAACTAAAAATCAGCGACACGCTTCTTCAAATGCGTCTTTGTTTTTAAAAGAATTTCCTTAAAAACAAAAAAACGGTCGCAGAATTTCACTCTTTGCCTAGCATACCAAAATCGGCAATTGGCCAGAATACAAATTTTACATCACCCAAAATCGTTGCTTCATCGATCAAACCTAATTGACGACTATCCTTGGAAATTCGGCGGTTATCCCCTAACACTAAAATTTGACCTTCAGGAATGACTTCAACACCAAATAACCCCATATCAAAATCACTGGTCAATGGAAAGCCATCTGTGACAGCTGTTTTGAATTCATCCAAGTAGGGTTCATCATATGCTTGTCCATTGATATAAAGGGTATCGTTTTGATAGGAAACCTGATCGCCAGGTAAACCGATCACGCGTTTGATATAGTTTTTGCCTGTTTCATCCGGTGCTTCAAACGTTATGATATCGAAACGTTCGATCTCGGTATTTTTCAAAGCAATCACCCGCTCACCATCATGTAATGTGGGGTCCATCGAATCTCCTTTTACGATCACAGGAGTAAAGACATACTGTCTTAATAACAAGAGGAATAAAGTGAAGATCACGACAAATCCTACTGTTTTTAAAAGCTCTTTTACTTGTTGCACGCGTCCCTCACTCCTTGAATATTTTACTATATTTTCCAAGAATCGAACAAACATTCTTATTTTTCTATTCTACCATAAAATGATAGGAGCAGGACATTTCCCCTTTGGTTCTTTACAAAAATTTGGAGAATCAAGAGACTTGCATATGAATTGTCATCCTTTCTGATCCGTGCTAGGGTTAAATAAGAACCCATTATTGAAAGGAAGTGCCAAGATGAACCAACAGTTACCACAAGTACCAACAAAGTTATTGATTAACGGAAAATGGCTTGAAGGAACAAAAGAGTCGGTTTCGGTTACCAATCCTGCCACTAATGAAGAACTCGTAAAAGTCAGTCAAGGAGGGATCGAGGAAACCAAGCAAGCAATCGATGCCGCAGCGATTGCTTTTCCCGAATGGTCAAAACGCTCCCCTCGAGAACGTGCCGACTTGATGAACGTCATTGCTGATTTGATGGAGGAAGAAAGCGATCGTTTAGCAAAAATCATGAGTATGGAACAAGGAAAACCATTAAAAGAAGCGGAGGCAGAAATCCAATCCAACGTTGACAATTTCCGTTGGAATGCAGCTGAAGCGCAACGGGTCTATGGCGAAGTGATTCCAGCCCCTGAACACAATCATTGGCTGGTACGCAAAGAAGCGATCGGGGTTGTTGGCGCGATCACGCCTTGGAACTTTCCTTCTAACATGATTGCAAGAAAAATTGCACCTGCTATGGCCGTTGGCTGTACCCTTGTTATGAAACCATCAAAAGAAACCCCTCTATCCGCATTAGCTTTAGGCGAGCTTTTTCAACAAGCAGGACTTCCTGACGGGGTCGTCAATATCGTCTTAGGAGATTCTTCTGAGATTGGGAAAGAATTGACCGAAAATGAACAAGTCAAAAAAATCACCTTTACCGGCTCCACGAAAGTTGGGATGAAATTATATGAACAAGCAGCACCAACTCTGAAAAAAGTTTCATTGGAGTTAGGTGGTCATGCCCCGTTTCTTGTTTTTGCTGATGCTGATTTAGATTTAGCTGCTGAAAAATTAATTGCAGCAAAATTCCGCAACAACGGTCAGGTCTGTACATCCCCCAATCGAATTTTTGTCGAAGAGTCCGTCAAAGACGCCTTTACCAAAACATTACTAGCGAAAATGGAAACCGTAACGGTCGGCAATGGTCTGGAAAACCCTACTGTTGGTCCTTTGATCAACCAAGCAGGCGTTGAAAAAGTCATCGAGCAGTTGGAAGATGCGGTAAATAAAGGAGCTAAAGTTTTACTCGGTGGTAAGAAGCTTACTGAAGGTGAGTACGAAAAAGGCAACTTCTTCGCACCAACGGTCATCGATGGGATTACTTCCGAGATGGCTATCTACTATGAAGAAACCTTTGGACCTGTGATCCCATTGATCTCATTTACGGATCGACAAGCAGTCATCGCTGCGGCAAATGATACGGAATTTGGACTAGCTTCCTACTTCTTTTCAACGAATTTGCAAACGATCTCGGATGTAGCCCAAAACCTCCATTATGGGATGGTTGGGGTCAATGACATTGCGATCTCAAATCCGGCGGCTCCCTTCGGCGGCGTCAAGCATTCCGGTTTTGGTCGTGAAAACGGCAAATATGGCCCTGAAGAATACGTGACCGTTAAATTCATTGCTATCGATGCCCAATAAGAAAAAGTCAGGTGCGTTTGCCTGACTTTTTGACGTCCCAAGCATTTTCTTTTACTAACATTAAGTAAGAATGTATACTTCACTCTATGACAATAGAAAAGGTGGGAATACGATGACAAAATTTCTTGATACAATCAAACAGCGCCGCTCAATCTATGGGCTAGGTAAAAATGTGGCTCTTTCCGACACTGAAATCGAAGACATTGTGAAAGAAGCAGTGAAAAATAGTCCAACTGCGTTTAACGCACAATCACCAAGAGCCGTGATTTTATTTGGCGAAGCCCACGAAAAATTGTGGACATTAACAGAGGCTGCGATAGAACCATTGACACCACCCGAAGCGTTTGAAGCGACAAAACAAAAACTTGCTGGTTTTAAAGCGGGTTACGGAACCGTTCTATTCTTTATTCACACGGATACCGTGAAAAATTTGCAAGAGCAATTTGCTCTATATGCAGAGAACTTTCCCGTTTGGGCAGAACAATCGAATGGGATCGCTCAAGCGAACGCTTGGACCGCTTTAGAAGAAGCTGGATTAGGTGCCAACTTACAGCATTACAACCCTGTCATCGATGATGCTGTTGCAGCTGAATGGTCAATTCCTGAAAATTGGCAACTACGGGCGCAACTAGTTTTTGGTTCAAAAGAAAGCGAACCGAACGAAAAAGAATTTCTAAGTGACGATGAGCGCTTCCGCGTGTTCCATTAATCAATTTTCAACCTAAAAAAAGACCCTTGATTACGCCTTAAACTGGCAGTAATCGAGGGTCTTTTAGTCCTTTGTTCCTTGATCATGATCGACTAAAATATCGATCGGTGTCCCTTCATTCAAGTGTTCTGACAAGAAAACAACCAATTCTGCTAATGGCTGCTTGAATTTCATCAATGGGCCTCTCATCCCTCTTCGAAAATAGTTCATCTTGATGGGCTGCCCTTCCTTTTCTTGAAATAAAACGACTCGATCGATCTCTTGGTATAGTATCCCTTTGATACTCATTGGATGGACAATGATTCGATCAAGTGCTAAGCCGCGGCTATCTAAAACAAAGCTCAAAAAGACCAAACCCGAAACGATCCCTCTCACCCGATTATCAAGTGCCTCTTCCATCATCACCATAGATAGGATAATCATTACTGAAAAAATCGTAATGGCGACCTTGCTTAGTTTGCGCTCCACAGCAAGAAATTGAATGTCTTTCCTTACCACGAATAAATAAAGGTATAAAACGATCGTAAAGGCACACATCACTAGCGTTAACCCACTCATAATACTCTCCGTTCTGTTTTCTTTTCCTTATTCTACCAAAAAACCATCTGATACAAAAGGCTTAGCCTATTTCGTAGGTTTTTTGATATCTATTTTAACAAGAATTCGGTACAATAGGAAAAAAAGGAGGAATTATCATGAATGCATTTTTTGATAAATTACAACGCTATGATTTACTTCGTGCCGTCGTATATATCGTCTTTGGCTTCATCATCTTGATTGCACCCCGATCTGTCTTTAACACGATCGTTTATCTTGTTGCCGGGTATATTGCATGTTTAGGGATCATTAGCTTGTATACGAGCTACAAAGAAAAACAAAAGGGCTATCGCAATGTGCAATCCGTCTCTGGTATCTTACTGCTGATTGCGGCAGCTGCGATTTTAGTTTTTGCCAAAGGGTTACTTGCCATCGTGCCATTTTTCTTAGGAATCATGATCACCATCAGCGGTTGCACCCGATTGATGGCAAGCTTTAACCAAAAACGCATTGGTTTACCTTATATCACTAGCTTGATCATCAGTCTATTGATCATTGCTGCAGGGATCATCCTAGTATTGAATCCTTTTGCCACTTGGTTGTTATTCTTCCAAATTTTTGGCGGGATCTTGATTTTCATGGGTGCCTCCGATGCGGTCAACCATTTTCAACGAAAAAGAGCCTAATAAATGAGAATGTTTTAAAATTTCCTACGAATCTAACATCTACATGTAGACTTTTCCCGCTATTCCTTTTAAAATAGGAGATATCAAACAGTCAGTCCATTGACACGCGGGAGGTGCGACATGAAGAAAATCAAGCAAGAAGCAAAACATCCAAACGATGTACCGGTAATTTTTTTGACCGATGCAACTGGCAAAGTCGTACGAAAAATCTCGATCAATGAGTGGCGTGCGCTTAAAGCAACCCCTGACCAGATCGAAGAACTTGATATCAAATTGTATCGTGAAGCAATCAGTTTCTATCTTCAAGAAGACTACGCAAAAGCAAAAGATCTTTTGCATTTCTTGATCAACAAAACAGACTATAGTCATTATGAATACGTGGAACGACTAGCAAATATCTACCGCATCGAAAATCGTCCCGCTAAAGAAAAAGACCTGTTACTGACTGCTTATCATGCAATCAAACCGTTGGATTCCTCTGAAGGGATTTTAAGAAGGATCGAAAATCGATTGCAAAAAATCGATGCCTTTGATTTTCCAACTTCGACACAATTCAGTCATTAAAAAAGCAGCTATCCTTCGATAGCCGCTTTTTTTTATGCATCTGGCAGTTTGCGCAAAAGGCGCAACCCGTTAAACAATACAATCAACGTACTTCCTTCATGGGCAAATACCCCCAGCCCAATATTCATTTTTCCAAATAGATTCAACCCGACTAATAATGCGACGATAAACATGGAGAAGAAAATATTTTGCCAAATGATTCGATCCATTTTCTTCGCTAAGCGATAGGCATACGCGAAGCGTGAAAGATCATTTTTCATGATCACGGCGTCCCCCACTTCGATAGCAACATCTGACCCTTCCCCCATCGCAAAACCGATGTCTGCCTGAACAAGTGCGGGCGCATCATTGATGCCATCCCCCACCATGGCGGTTTGTCCGTAGGCTTCTTGGAGTGCTCGAACCGCTTCCGCTTTGTTCTCAGGCAACACATTAGCCGCCACTTGATCAACGTTTAGCCGCTTTCCGATGGCTTCCCCAGCAGACGCACTATCTCCGGTGATCATAACGGTATGGATCCCTTCATTTTTTAAATAACGAATCACAGAAGCTGCCTGTTCGTTCGGCTCATCCATCAAAGCGATGATTGCGACAACCTCTTCATTAATGGAAAAAACGACCATCGTTTTTCCTTGCGCCTCCAGGTGACGGTACTGTTGCTCCAACGAACCTGTTAACTGGGAGTTTTCGGTTCTTTTTCCTAATCGATAGGTTTTTGTTCCTGAGACGGCTACTAAACCGGAACCAATCTCATTCGTAACCGTCAGCTGTTCGCTTTGCTGCCCTTTATTGTTCTTCTCAAAATAAGTAACGATCGCATCTGCTAATGGATGATTGGCTTGTTTTTCCAGCGAAACGATGATGGAAGCGGCCTCTGCTTGATCGATGGCTTCAGCGAAAATGACATCCGTGACCGTTGGTTTTCCGACGGTCAACGTGCCCGTTTTGTCAAATGCCACCGCTTTGATCTGAGCAAAATTCGTTAAGTAGTTGCTGCCTTTAAAAAGAATCCCTTTTTTCGCTAGATTTGAAATCGCAGATAAACTAGCAGGTACCGCACTTGCCGCTAACGCACAAGGAGACGCTGCAATCATCATCACGATCCCGCGATAAAAACTGGTATACCAATCCCAACCAAGTAGAAACGGTGCTGTTAAGATGAACAAAGGGACTGCAATGAAAACAATGGTTACATAGATTGGTTCGATTTTTTTGATTCGTGTTTCTGTTGGTGACTGATTCGACTGTGCCGCTTCAACGACTGAAAGAATTTTGGCAAAGACCGTTTCCGAGCTGTCTTTTGTGACTTCCATCAAAAATGTTCCATTGCCATTGATGGTACTGCCATAAACTTCGTCTCCCGCTGTTTTTTCTCGCGGTATACTCTCACCATTGATGGAAGCTTCGTTGATGGCACTCGTGCCAGAAAGAATCACCCCATCTGTTGCTAACTGATCACCAGGCAAAACTTGTAAAATATCCCCTTTTTTTATCTCTGAAGCAGCAATTTTTTTGGCTTTCCCATCTGGGCCCATCAAACGTGCTTCCGTTGGATTCAATTTGAGAAGATTGGTGATTTCTCGTCGGCTTTGCCCTTCCGCGTATTCTTCTAAAAAGTGAGCACCAGCAAAAATCAAAATCAGTAAGGCTGCCTCATTAAAATTGCCTATGATCATTGACCCTATCGCTGCTAATAACATCAATAGATGTACATTTGGCGTAAAGTGCCGATTGATTCTTGTGCTTTTTACGGTATCCTCGATCCCTTCCCACGAAATGTGGTAGCCCGCTAATAAAACTGCAGCAAAATAAACCCCGTCTTTTACCCATTGATTCGAAATAAACAGCGCCACTATAAAGAAGATTACCCCCGCGAAGTAAACTTTACGAGGAAACGTCCCATGATCATGGGTATGCGTATGTCCCTTCGTTTTTGTGTGCTCGTGTTGACAAGTATGTTCAGCCATCATCAAAACCTCCTCTATTCCATCGAACATATGAACGACCAATCATGTTTATACCCTGATTATATATGAACAAACAATCATATGTCAACCGAAATAAGTTTTTCTTGTGAAATGTAAGCGTTTATGGTTTTGAGAATGCGGATGGCATGCTAGAATAAAGTTAGGAGAAAAAAGGAGTGTTGGCTATGAGAACATTTACTGGTGGAATTTCACTAAGTCCCCCGTTACAAATGTTAAAAGAAAAATTAATGATCGAACAGGATGAAATCCTTACCTTTTCACCCACGATGGTCTTTATCCCTTTGGCACAACATATTGGTGCCCCTGTCGAACCGACGGTTTCCGTTGGTGAGTACGTCAAGCAAGGGCAAGTGATCGCTGAAGCAGATGCCTTTGTATCTGCGAAAGTCCATGCATCTGTTTCGGGCAAAATCGTCGATATTGTCGATTGGCCAAATCAAAACAATGAAGAAGGAAAAACCATCATCATTGAAAACGATTATGCCTTCGATAATGATTTTTTGTCTACCCCATTCAACTGGCAATCTGCTGCTAACGAAACGATCCTCAAAAAAATCCGTCAAGGCGGTATCGCCGGCAAAGGCGGTGCAACGTTTCCCACCCATGTCAAATTCAGTATTGATGAAAATAAAAAAATCCATACCTTGATCTTAAACGGATCTGAATGTGAGCCCTTTTTGCGCAGTGATGCCTTCTTAATGCAAAAAGAAGCCCAAAAAATCATCCAAGGGGCAAAAATTGCCCAAAAATTGTTAGCTGATCCAAAAATCATCATTGGCATCGAGGATGATAAACCGCTAGCCATTTCAGCGATGCAAGCCGCAAGTGCAGAGGATGACACGATAGAAGTCGTTACTGTCCCAACTGTTTATCCAACCGGTGGTGAAAAGCAGTTAGTAGAGTTATTGACCGATCAGGAGGTACCTTTAGGCGGCTTGACTGCCGATATTGGGATCGTATTGATCAATGTTGCCACCAGCTTTGCCATCGCTGAAGCGGTCTGTTATGACAAACCACTGATTGAACGCTATACAACCGTGACTGGTGATGTTCAACATCCACGCATCGTCAAAAATCCTTTAGGAACACTCGCAGGAGAGTTGATCGATTTTGCTGGCGGCTTTCAAGGTGCGCCCAGCAAGCTGATTCTTGGCGGCCCCATGATGGGGAAATCCGTCAAAACATTAAAGGTTCCGGTCACCAAAGGCAGCAACGGGATCGTTGTTTTTAATGAAGAAACCGATTGGCTATATGCCGAGAACCCCTGCATTCGCTGCAATAAATGTGTTGAAGCTTGTCCGATGCGCCTGATGCCGATGGAGATTGATCAATTCTATCGAGCAGGCGATTATCAAAAATGTGAAGAATTGCTGGCAGAAGCGTGTATCAATTGTGGTGCTTGCACCTTTGTCTGTCCAGCCAAACGTTCCTTAGCTGCCAACATCACTGCCGCAAAAGGCAAGGTTGCACAGCTGCAGAAGGAGGCGAAGGAAAGTGCCTGATTACTACAAGGATTCCGATAGCGAGCGCCTCTTTCAGCAACGAAAAAACCAAGAAACACCACCAAGCCCCCATATTCGCAGCAATGACGAAACAGTCAAAATCATGGGCTGTGTAGTACTAGCCTTACTACCAGCAGTTTTATTCTCGGGCTACCTTTTCGGGCTCAAGGTATATGGGTTGTTTTTCATTGCGTTAGCCACGGCGTTTGCCGCAGACGGAATTTGGTCCTACCTCATCAAACGGCCATTTCGTTTCGATCTAAGCATCGTTGTGACGGCATTGCTTTTAACGATGAATCTTCCACCGACCGCACCTTGGTATTTCCCAGTGATCGGGGTGGCGTTTGCCGTGATCATCGTCAAAGAATTTTTTGGCGGTATCGGCTATAACTTTTTAAATCCAGCCCTTGGCGGTCGCGCCTTGTTGATTGGCTTGTTTTATAACCAGATGTTTTTGATCAGTTGGCCAGATCCACCTTTTGGCAGCATCGCTCCTGATGTGGTTTCGCAAGCTACGGCGAACGATGTCGTTTCCGGTGCTACGCCATTAGCTGTCATGAAGGCCGGGGACACCTTAAGCGGTTCTGATCTGTTGGATGCTTTTTTAGGATTTACTGGGGGACGAATCGGTGAAACCAGTGCCTTGCTTTTACTTCTGGGTGGAATTTTTCTCGTTTACAAGAAAATCATCTCCCCTCGTATCCCACTGATTATTTTTGCAACGATCGGGCTCTTTGCTTTTATCCTTGGTCCAGAAGGACTTTTTACTGGCAGTTGGCAAACGGTGATTGGGCATATCATCAGCGGTGGTGCCATGTTGGGTGCGATCTATATGGCGACTGATTATTCTTCGACTCCAGGAACAAAAGCAGGAGAAAATCTTTTTGCCTTAGGCGTGGGGCTTCTCGTTGTCCTCTTCCGTTTCTTTGGTTTCACAAACGAAGGCATGAGCTATGCCATCTTGATCATGAATTGTTTTACTCCACTCATCGATCGCTTCTTACGCCTTCGCATTTTAGGGGAAGGAAAAAAGACCCCGTTCAACCTTAAAATCATGAGCTAAAACGCAAGAAAGGAGCGTTCTCATATGATGATCGCCAATCGACTAGTGGTCTTCCTAGTCATTCTACTCACAAATTACGCCTGTCAAAATTTGGCGCCGACCGTCAAAGAAAAAAAACCGAACGTGACGACACGGGTGGTTTTCCTGTCAGGGATCATTGCAGTCGCATACTTGTTGAGCGGTTTAAGTTTTTATCTTTTGCTTCAAAATCGCTTTGTCTATGGCAATCAAGTGGTCACCAATTTGGTAAGTGCTGCCATCATCGCCTTGATTACTGCCAGTTTATGCTTACTGATCGTTCCAGCAAAAAAACGTTTCTTGACGAATGATCTAAAAAAGACGACCCTAGTCAGTGTCATCTTGCTGACGATCGCCACTGTGACCCAATTTCCCTATACCGATTATTTAACCAATTTATTTGTTGCTGTAGGCATGTATTTTCTCTTTTCCTGTGCTTTGTCAGGGGTTCATACACGAAATCAAATTGCCGCAATTCCGCCAATTCTGAAAGGCCTACCCCTGGACATCGTGACACTTTTTCTATTTTATCTGAGCTTTTCCTTTCTCAACGGTGTCTTCTTCAATTATTTATTCTAAACAAAAAGCAAGTCCCGCTTTGGCAGCGGAACTTGCTTATTTCTTGCGGAATATTTCTCTGAAGGAACCGATCAAAAAACCAGTCGAAAAAGCATTTTGTGCTTTTTGTTCTTTTTCAGCAGCGATTTTTTGTCGTGTTCGCAGCCCTTTATTGGCATTTTTGGACTTCTTCCCTTCACGGAGTTCTTTCGAAGCCTTTTGAAACTCTTTTGAGAAACGGTTATACCCAACCATTCCTTTTGCCTCCTTTCTTTTTACGTGGCACATAATAACGAGGATTTATTATAGGAATTGCCTTTCTGATGCAAATCAGGTAACATAACAGACAGAAAGATGATTTATCCCAGGTTTATCAGAAAGGAAGATCCCATGAACGAAACCCACACTGGATTGTTAGTCAATAGCCGTGTTTTTCAAGAAACGCCAATGATGCTAACAGGTATCCAACTTTTAGAAGACCACAAAATCGTGAATTGCATTATTAAGGATCGCTACTTAGCCAGTTATGTCTTACGCCTTCCTTTAAATAAATACCAATTAGAAGTCGAAGGAAAATGGAACAAGCGGGAACAGTTAGTGATCAAGCATATGAAAATCAAGAATATCGATGAGTTTATTAAAATCGTCGGTACGCCAGAATAACAGGACTCACGAAAAGCAAGTGCAGGCAACTGCCCTTGCTTTTTTTTTGAAAAAATCCAGCTGATTTTTCCCGCGTGTTCCTCCGATGTTTATCGCGACATTCTGGTAAACCGATCGATCAAGGCTTTTTGCTCCTCTTTGATACCGATCGCCAACGGTTTGATCATTAGTTTGACAGTGGTTGAAGGTGTCTGAATCTGGACTTTTTTATTTACCACACCGCCTAGTTGTAATTTTGTGATCTCGTGGATCATAATTGTCTGCATCCCTTTTTCATGAAATTGCAGATCTAACTGAATCAAGTGGATTTTTTCTTCGTCAACCACCACGATAAAATACTTTGGTGTTGGCAGGGCAATCATTTTGGCTTCCTCGGCATAACCAGCCAGTTTTCCATGGAACTTCGCACGGTAGCTTTCTAAATCATCTTTTTTCACGATCCATTTCATCAAAAGCCACATCCTTCCTTAGATACCTTAAGGATACCTGCAGAAACCGCTTTTGCACAACAATATGCCTGCTTGTTTCCTCACATAGCCCCTTTCACCTCGCTTGATCGTCAAAGACTTTTCCTCTAGTCATGGACGTTTTGCCCGAACTTAGCTAACTCAACAAAAAAAGCGAAGCGCTTAGTGCCCTTCGCTGTTGTTCTTTGGATAGTAGTGTTGGAAAAGCCGCAGAAAAATCGGTGCTAGTAACAGATAAAAAATGCCATTGCCTATTGCGTGGAGGGCATCAAAGCTCAATCCTTGAAAATAATAAGCCCAAAAGCTAGGAAACCCATAAAGTTTGACACTGATCCAAGATATCACAAAGCCATAAGCAAACCCTGCAAATACACTGTAGCTGACTTGTAAAAGCAATCGTTTCATAAACAGCTTGCTTTTTGACAACAGATACATCCCCAAAATAATGATTGCATAGCTAACTAATTGAGCAATCGTCCATATTCCCATTCCCATGTAAAAATTGGTAATCAGCATCGAGAGCAGACAAACGATCAATCCACGACTAAGACCTAAATGGATGGTTACTAATAAAAAGATCACCGTCATTGGTTGAACATTGGGTAAGGGTTGAAAAAGTGACCTGCCGACGACGGCCGCTGCCACAAGCAGCCCTAAATAAGCAATTTCTTTTCCAGCAAATGCAAGTGGTTTATTCGAATTTTTCATAGGTGAAAACCACTTTATCGTTGTTTCCTAAAAAGGTATCATCTGCCCCAGTTGTAATCATTTCATCATTGATCGTATATGTCCAATAATAGCCAGCTTTTTCATCTTGCGCTAAACCGTCAATGCTGGTGATCATCCCTTGATTTTCTTCCAAGTCAAAGTTCTCTTTCATGATAGTCATCAAAGAAACCCCTTCTTTAAAAGTGACCGTTTTGGTTTCGATCTCCTGGTCTTGCTCTTCACTTTTATTATTGAAGCTGATTTGGGCAGTGCGCTCTTCGGCGTTTTGTTGGACTGACGAAGATTCACTGGAGGAGTTTCCCGCATCCATCGATGGTTTGGCACAGCCGGCAAAAACCAGACTTAGTAAAAAAATATAACTAAAAACAACTGTTTTCTTCATAATAATGGCTCCTTTGATTTTTTTTACAACACCTTATTCTACTAAAAATTAATAAAAAAGGCGAAATTTTTTTGTTCCTCTCTATAGAAAGCATTGTAAAACCATGAGACTATGGATATACTAGCTTCAATCATTCGTAAGAAGAAATGAAGGAGTGTTGGAAAGATGGATAGAAAAAAAGCGTCCTGTACCACTTTACTAGTAGGAAAAAAAGCATCGATCGACGGCTCGACCATGATTGCCCGCAATGAAGATTCTGGAAGCGGTTCGGAACCGCAAAAATTCGTCGTCATCACTCCAGAACGGCAAGGAAATGAATTTTACGCCGTTTTAAGCGACTGTCGAATCAGTTTGCCAGCAAAATCATTACGCTATACTTCAACCCCTGAAGCAGATGAATCGCAAGGAGTTTGGGCAGCTTCAGGAATCAATGAAGAAAATATCGCCATGACTGCAACAGAAACGATCACAACCAATTCACGCGTTTTGGCTATTGATCCATATGTGGAAGATGGTATCGGGGAAGCTGATTTCGTCAGCATCGTACTGCCTTACATCCATTCCGCTAAAGAAGGTGTTTTACGCTTAGGGGAACTCTTAGAAACCTATGGGACCTATGAAGCCAACGGGATCGCTTTTTCTGATGCCGAGGAAATCTGGTATATGGAAACCATCGGTGGACATCACTGGGCAGCTGTTCGCATACCAGATGATGCCTATGTCGTGGCACCAAATCGCTTAAACATTGATCACTTCGATTTCGCCTCAGAAATGACGTTGTGTTCGCAGGATCTCGAACAGTTGATTGAAGACTATCAATTAAATCCTGATTTTGAAGGCATTAATCTACGCCATATTTTTGGCAGCTCCTCAGAAAAAGATACCCGTTACAATAACCCGCGGGCATGGTACATTCAAAAACACTTTAGCGGAACAGCCGCTGAACCGATCGATCAAGAGCTCCCGTTTGTATGCTACCCAAAACAAAAGCTATCCGTGGAAGATGTAAAATGGGCATTGAGCTCCCACTTCCAAAATACGCCTTTTGACCCTTACGGTACAGGGAGCGAGACACAAAAAACACAATTCCGATCGATTGCTCTCAATCGCAACCAGCAAGTCCATATTTTACAGATCCGCAACCACGTGCCCGCAGCAATCGCTGGCATTCATTGGCTTGCCTTTGGCCCCAATACCTTCAATGGCGTTGTGCCCTTTTATGCAGCTATCACTAAGACCCCACTTGGCTATTGTGATACGACAAAGACCTACGATCCATCAAATAGCTATTGGTTAGGACGCACCTTGGCGTTGATTGGAGACAGCGACTACGATCGCTATAGTGATCTTGCCAACCGTTTTGAAATGGAAACGATGGCGGCTTGTCGCCGCATCCAACAAGAAACTGATCGTAAAGCTTCCGCTGACAAGCAGCCTACTCGTCTGCTTGAAGAAGCCAACGCTGAGATGGCCGAACTGTATTTAAAAAATGCAACAACGTTACTAGGAAAAATGGTGGAGTCTGGCAGTAATAAAATGGCCTTGCGTTTTTCTTTAGCCGATTAGTCAATCGCTGAAAATAAAAGGATTAACAAAAACTTTACATGGAATTGCAGCAATCTAAACATTGCTCTCCTATACTAAAGATACCAATTCGTTTTCTTTTTCCTTGCTGGTACAAATCAAGCAATTGATTTGTACTAGTCCCCCTATTGAAGATCAATTGGTAAAAACCGTTGGGAGGAATGAACATGACTACAAGCATTTATCGGACTGTCACCAACGAAATTGTTAAAGGTGAGATCATCAAGAGCAAGAGTCAGCAAGATATGCTGATCATTCAAGACAAAGAAGGTTATTTCCATGTCGTTGAACCAATCCCCGTTACTACTGCAATGACTCCCCGCACGACGAAAGACTAAAAAACCACTGGCGATCAGAAAGAATACAGGATCTTTCTGATTGCTCAGTGGGTTCTTTTTTATGTCAAACTCATTGTGAATCGCTTCAAGCCATCAATGAGTTTTTCTCGCGAACAGCCAATGTTTAGGCGCAAAAAATTTCTCCCCTCTTTCCCATAGATCTCTCCTGACATAATCGCGACTTTCCCCTTTCGAATCATTCGTTGCTGCAATTCCGCCATCGTTAAACCCAGTGCTGTACAATCAATCCACATAAGATACGTGGCTTCGCTTTTCGTGACAACGAGTTCTGGGTGATGTTCCTGTAAATAAGCGATCACATAAGCAATGTTACCATCAATATAGTCATTGAGCTGATCCACCCACTTACTTTCATTATCGTAGGCAGCAATCGTTGCGGTCATGCCAAAAATACTGGTGGAGCTCAACCCATCGGCTTCTTTTAACTGAGTTAAGAAGCGCTCACGCAACTTGGGATCAGGAATGATTCCATAAGAATAAATCAACCCTGGGAAATTAAATGTTTTACTTCCCGAAGTAACAAGGGCTACATTTTCTTGCAACAAATCAATGATCGGTTGATGCCTTTGTCCTTTTCTTACAATGTCCATATGGATCTCATCAGAGATGATAAATACATCATGGGTTTTCGCCAATTCGATGATTCGTTGCAACTCATCCTTTTGCCAGACTCTCCCAGTTGGGTTATGAGGACTACAGAGGAGAAGAACTTTATTTTCAGGCTGTGCCATCAATCTTGTTAGCTCTTCGAAATCAATGCGATACGACTTAGCATCATAGATGAGTGTATTAGGTACGATTTTTCTTTTGTTCTCTTTGATCATTTTATAAAACGCATCATACGCTGGCGTCTGAATAATGATCCCATCTCCTGGTTCACTGAGTAGGGTGACGAGCTGTTTAACGCTATACATAACGGAAGGACTGTAGACCAGCCAATCGCTTTTGATCATGCTGTTAAAACGTTCAGAATACCATTTGCAGACCGCTTGCTTGAATTCATTATGATTCCAACGTGTGTACCCAAAAACCGGGTGCTGCATCCGCTTGATAAGTGCCGCTTCAACTGCAGCTGGCACCTTGAAATCCGTATCGGAAATCGTAAATGGCAACAAGTTTTTTTCACCAAAACGGTCTTCAACATAATCCCATTGAGTACACTGGGTTCCTTTACGATTGATTGGTTCATCAAAAAACATTTTCTTCACTCCTACTACTTGACAATTTTGCTAAAGAATCGCATCAAGTTGATTTCTGACTGTTGTTACTTTCGTTCCAATGATTACTTGAACGTTAGTATCATCTAAGTGAACGACTCCAAGCGCACCTAGTTTTTTCAGCCGTTCATCATCAACCAATGTACCATCGTTTAGAACGAGGCGTAGCCGTGTAATGCAATTGTCTAAAGAATCAATATTGCTTGCTCCCCCTAAAGCTGCCAAAATACCATGGGCATCGTAGCCACTCTTTCCAGAATAGGTCATTTCCTCTTCCAACTCATTCGTTTGATCACTGTTCTCTTCTCTACCAGGTGTCTTCAAGTTCTTGCGAAGGATTACTGTTTTAAAAACAAAGTAATAAAGGGCAAACCAGCAAGCTCCTACGATCAGAACGAGCCACCATTTTGTATATGCGCCTTGCATCACACCAAAGATAAGAAAATCAAGCACGCCCCCATCGGTATTTCCAATCGTGACACCTAATAGACTCATTACCATAAATCCAGCACCTGTCATGATGACATGAAAAATCCATAATAAAGGGCTGATGAATAAGAATAAAAATTCGATTGGTTCAGTAATTCCTGTCACAAAAGTTGCAATGACGCCTGAAATCAATAAGCCTTTTATTTTTGAACGATTCTCAGGTTTTGCCGTGTGGTACATAGCTAATGCTGCTGCCGGTAAGCCAAACATAAAGGTTGGCATCTTCCCTTGAGACAAGAACGCAGTTGCACTTGGTGAGATGCTCAAGCCGTTTTGTAATTCCGCATAAAAAATATTCAACGCCCCAAAGACTTGCTGACCATCGATCAGCTGACTTCCCCCGGCTTCGGTAAAGCGAATCATGGAAACCAAAATATGGTGTAATCCAAATGGCAGTAACAAGCGCTCACCTGAACCAAATAAGAACGGACCGAATGGACCAGCTTGTTGGATCAAATGTCCGATTCCTGTGATGATCATAGCAAACAACGGCCAAATCATCGGAATGACCACCCCGACAACAGCTAAAGTAAGCGAGGTGATGATTGGAACAAAACGTGCTCCTGAAAAGAATGCAAAACTATCTGGCAATTGAAAATGGTAGAAGCGCATATGCAATTTATAAACGATCAATCCTGCGATAATACCTCCTAGAACACCCATTGATAATGTTTGAATGCCAAAAACGATCTCTTGCCCTGCTTCTCGTAGTTGATCTGCAGCAGCTAATTGATTCGTTTCTTGTAAATAAAAATTGATGGATAAATGCATCACGACATAGCCCACAAAGCCTGAGAATGCCGCAACTCCCTTCTCTTTTCTTGCTAGACCTAAAGGAATCGCCATCGCAAACATGACGGGTAAGTAACTAAAGGCAAACCCACCGATCGTTGACATGAATCGAAAAACCACTTGGAGCCAAGAGGCACCTAAAAATGGGAAAACGTCGATCGTTGAAGAAGATGAAAATGAACTACCAATCCCTAAAAATAAACCCATGAATGCGAGTAAAGCGACTGGCAACATAAATGTTTTCCCAAGTCCTTGAAAAATTTCCATCCAGCTTGCTTTCTTTCCTTTTTGCATATCATTTCCTCCTAACACTTTTATCTCTTAAAATGTAAACGATATCAAGAAGGCTTACAATACAGTTCCCCAAAGAAGAATGACCATTCACAAAATGGAATGGTCATTCAGGATCAAGTCCTTCTTCGATTTGATTGGCGTATTGAATAATTAAAATATCCAGTAACGCAGCTAAGGAGATCCGCGGGCTCAGATCGACTTCATGATGATAAATCGCTGACATTTCAACAGGAAAAGAGAAGGTGGCAAGCTTTTCTAACGTGCTTTTTGGTTGACCAATACAGGCTAAAATCGGCACGCCTCTTTGTTTCAAACGAGTAGCATAATTTAGCATCCCGATCGTTTCTCCACTATGACTAATAAAAAGAGCTAAATCATTTTTTGATAGTTGGTTCGCGATGGTTGTCAATTCATCCCAATCCGTTGATGCACCCACTGTTTTACCTAAAAAGCGCAATTTTCGACTTGCAGATAATGCGACCGGCGCACTTTGCCCTAAAGCGAAAAATTCGATTCGTTGTGCTTGCTGCAGCATTTCCACGGCACGCTGAAAGTCAGCTTCTTCAATCATTGATAAGGATGTCGTCAGCTGGTCAATCATTTGCTTGATCAGTGGGGATAAGCCAAGAGAGGCTTGGGTAGCAGACTCGTTTCTTTCAAGGCTTTGATAACTTTTCAATGAAAATTTGAATTCTTGAAAACCCGTAAAGCCAAGCTTTTTCGCCATTCGACTGATCGTTGCTTGACTAGTATAGGTTTGAGAAGCTAACTCATCGGCCGTCATTTCCGAAACTTTCTCAGGCGCTCTCAAACAATAGTTAAGGACGGTTCGTTCTACTCGGTTTAGCTCAGGGATTTTGTATTGGATTCGTTTGTATAAATGGTTCATCACCTGCTTCTCCTCTCTACTGTTTCTTCATTCTTCTCCTCTCCACTATGCTTCATTTACTCATTATACCTTCCATCAAGAAAAGTACCAACTGATGATGAAGAACTTGACAGCAAAAAAGTGAATCACCAGGTAAAAGGTGAGTCACTTCTTCTATTTTCTCTCTATCTATCATTTTTGCGCAGTCAATTCTGTAAACTCTTGCCCATTGCCATAGTCACTTTCTTTTGAGGGTTGCTTTCCAGATATTCGTTGTCGGCAACTGGCAAGTTTATTTTCGACATATTCCACTGTATTGGCGGCGAACATTACTACATTTGCTAGACCTTTGATCAAGGGATCATTTGATTCCATCCTCTATTCCCCCATTTCCTTCACGTGTAAGTTGTTACTGACACTTCCTTATCAATGAATATAGACGAGGTACCTTAAATCAAACTAAAAGAGGACCAACACTACGAAAAGCAAAGCAGACTAGTTTCCCTTTCTGGTAAAATATGGTACATGTAGTAGGAAAGGATGATCAATCTCATGATAAAAACCTTAGTGGTGGCTAGCCACCCAGATTTCCACAACTCACTTTCCCAACGTTTTTTCAGTGAAAGTGCCAAACTTCCAAATGTCACCATACACTTTCTTGATGATTTTTCTGACTTTTCTCTTGCCGATGAACAGGCGCTGCTGCAAAACTGTGACCGTTTGGTTTTACAATTCCCCTTATATTGGTACAGTGTTCCAGCAAAAATGAAAGCTTGGATCGATACGGTTTGGGAAAATTGTGCGCCTGCTTTGGTGGGAAAAGAAATCAGTTTCGCCGTTTCTACTGGTGTTGCTGCCAAAGAATTTCAGTTAGGCGGTCGAGAAAATACGACCTTTAACGAAATTTTGCATCCACTCGTACTGATGGCAAAAAAACACCAAATGACCGTGTTACCCATCGTTGTCCTTGACCAACTGATGTATAAAACGGAAAAAGAAAAGCGTGCCTTTGTCATTGCCTATCAGCAATTATTATCGATGCCCGCTCCCTTTACGTTTGACCAAAAGCAACAATGGTTTGCTGAGAAACTGGCACATTTGGTTTCTAAAAAACCGCAGCTTTCTCCTTTGCTATCCCTGTTGCAGGAAAACCATGAAACATTGAACGAATTAGAAGATGCTTTAGCTGAATTGGAGGTGCTTTGATGGGGCATGATTGGCTAACACCGCTGATAGAACAATCCATTCAAGAAACCACTGATTACCATGAAAAAGCATTTTTGCAAGAGCTGGGACAGTTGTTGCAGCAGCAAGAAACCCGTATCGAATTGAAACAAGGAGAACTTGACGGGAAGTTGTGGAACCCTAGTGAATGGTAAGAAACAATTTTCAACGCAAGAAAAAGCTTTGGTCCCACCCAGCCTTAAAAATACTGGGTGTTGCCAAAGCTTTTTTAGGTGGTTTCTATTGCATAATCACAATGAATCGCTTTTATTCTTTGTGGCAGCGATATACGCTGCTTGCAATTGTTTCGTGATTGAACCCAATTCGCCAGTGCCAACGGGTTTCCCATCAATGGCGACGATCGGAACGATTTCCCAAACTGAGTTGGTTAAGAAACACTCTTGCGTGTTGCGTAGTGCCTCAATCGGGACGGGTTCTTCTCGATAGGGAATTTCTAATTGGCGACACAACTGAAGGACCTTCATTTTCGTGATCCCCGGTAACACCAAGCGCCCGTCCGGATGAGTATAGACGATCCCATCAATGACAAACCAGAGATTGGATGCAGATGCTTCTGTAAAAAAGCCATCTCGTTGCAGTAACGCATCATCGAAACCAGCTTCGATCGCTTGATCCAGCGCCAAAAGATTCCCTAACAAACTCAATGATTTGATATCACAATGCAACCAGCGTTCATCAGGAAGGACGGTTGTCGAAAGCCCTGCTTGCTGCATTTCATCTGGTCGTTCAAAGGGGATCACATTTGCCGTCACCACCCCTTTGACCGATCCAGCTGGTGGAAACTCGTGATTTCTCGGAGAAGCGATTCCTCGGGTGATCTGAAGATAGATTTCTCCTTCTGTGATTCCTTCAGTCTTAATGAGTAACTTTAGGTTTTCAGTCAATTGGGGAATCGAATAGGGTAACGTTAGCTTAATTTTTTGTGCACTGCTTTCCAATCGAGCCATATGCTCCGCTAACATAAAACAGTGGCCATTATATATTCGGATAACTTCATAGATCCCATCACCATACTGATAGCCACGGTCTTCGATATCAATTCTCACTACCTCTCGATCAACGATCTGATCATTCCACAAAACCTTCATTTCCTCACTCCTATCGTCGTTTTCGTTTCAATCAGTATAGCATGAGTCTTTATACCGTGCTATGTGTCATCTAAAACAAAAAACTTGCTGATGAAGATTTCTTCAACTGCAAGTTTTATTGTTACAATGACTCCTTATCGATCACAGAACGTTCTAGTTTACGTTCCTGGAAAAAACGGAGTAGCGTGCCAGACATCGCCATAATGATCGAATACACTGGAAGTGCAACGATCATACCAACAAATCCCAGCAAGTTGCCTGCGATCAATAATAAGAACACCGCAATAATCGGATGGATATGCAACACTTTATTCATTACTAGAGGTGAAACTAGATACGATTCACCCAATTGAATGATCGTGATGCCCACTACCAATAAAATGGCAGTACGGATATCTAAACTTAAAGCAAATAGAAATGCGGGTGCCGCTCCGATAAATGGTCCGAAGTATGGGATGATATCCAAGACACCGCAAATCAGGCCTAAAAGCAACGCATTCTGCAAACCTAGCAAAGAAAAAATCAAATAACTGGAAACGGCAACGTACGAACATACAAGTAATTTCCCGCCAATATAAGCAGACGCTGCTTGGTGGAAATCACTGCATAACTGACGCATCAAACCTTGGTACTTTTTTGGTGTTTTGTTTGCTAAAAAGTCTGGCACTTTCTCACCGTCTTTAAACATATAGACTAAGAGCAGTGGGATCGTAAACAAAACGATCGCTGAGTGAGAAACGATGGAGATCAAACTCGTCAGACTATTCGTTGCCCCGGTAATAAACTGCAAAGCGAAATTGCTCGCTTGCGAAATATCGATCGAATCAATGAAAGGACCGAAAAGTTCCTCCAAATAGGAATGATCGATGTTATCGATCACCAAATTGATGATAACGGGTATTTGATTGATAAAGCGTCCCATCTCATAGGCTAATGCGGGTCCAATCACCTGAATGATCAAATAGGCTGCAAAAACGATCAACAACAGTGTCGCATACAGCGCAATGCTTTTCTTTTTCGTCCTTCTTTTTACCCAATTAAAGAAAGGCAAAAAGATATAAAAAATAAAAATTGATATCAGTACTGGTAAAAAGACACTAGAAAAGATTGCTTCTAATGGTCGAAAAACAAACAGTATATTTGAATAGATCCAGACGGCGATCCCTAAAAGGCAGACGATCACCAGACCTGCAAAAATTTTTGATTTTTTAAGAAACTCCAATAATTGATCCTCCTGATTCTAGAAAATACGTTCACTTCTTTCAGTTTATCATAATTTTTTAAGCGAATGATCCTTTCGCGAATATTTTTTCAAAAATCCACGTTTTTCATAGGAAACTTTTGAGTAATTTAATTATTTCCCCCATAAAACCCTTCTGCAAAATCAATTTTGATGAGCAGAAAAAGGAACCGAGAGTTGCAAGTGTTTGATACAGTAAGCTGCCACACCGAGCTGGAGTAAACCTAACACTAAGAAAATCAGATGCAAAACATTCCCGCCCCTTAATAAAATCACTTGAACAATGATCCAGATAACTAAACAGATGCCTAAAAGCAATTCCCCATGATACCCTTGGTTGCGCCACAATCGGATAGCTGCCAATAAATTGCCCAATCCTAACACAATTAGCAAAAACACCCCGGGAATCAGAAATGTTGTAAATGGCGTTCCTTGGAGCATGGACGATTCCAACCCAGCAAATGACTGTCCTTTCCTTAATGGCTCAATACTCATAAACGCCAGCATGCTTCCTCCACATGCGCCAACACCAATCACTAAACTTAACACAAATAATGCAAATCGCAGCTTCATTTCTCCCACTCCTTCATCAAACATAAAGCCGTTAATAAATTGACCATTTTCAACTAGCGATCGGGTTTCTGGCTATTTACTCGTTTTTAGGTAAATAAATAAATGCTGCAATTTGCTGCGTTTCTACAGAGGAAAAGCCGCAAGACTCATAAAATCGGCGCGTTTTCTCTGTGTTGTCCGTGATCAAAACCTTTTGTCGAATCGATGGATATCTCGCCAGCATTTTTTTGAGCAATCGCTGGCCAATTTTTTGACGTTGGAACGCTGGCGCTACTAATAGATCCTGAATATAAAGAATGGTTTGTCCATCGGTTATACATCGAATAAGTCCGACTAGCTGCTCTTCAACATAGGCAGTGATCACCTGTGACTGAGCTAGGCCGTTTAATAGTCGCTCTGGTTCTTTCGTATAGGCGACCCAGCCAACACATTTATATAAAGCGAGAATCTGATTTGAATCCTCTGGTAATTGATCTTTAAAGATGATAGTCATTCTTTTCCCCCCTTGTAACTTTTAACCAAACGATATAGCAACAAATAAAGAGTTAACAGTCCTTCTCCGAACAGGCTCTTGCTACCCTTCAAGCCGAATTGCTTTGCTTGACTAAAGAGTATCCTGAGGAAAAGCAGCTGTCAACTCTAATCACGATTTACTAGAGGAACAAAGAGGAAGTGGTGTTATTACTAATTAAACCCAAGGCTTACTTAATCAAGCATTAATTCGCTTTTTAAACCCTGACTCGTCGCTTGTTGTTCTTCAGGCGACACTTCTTGATAAGAGATACCGTATTCACCTCTAAAGCCATCGCCAGTGAACTCAGTACCCGCCATTTGGTAAGATTCGACAGTAACGAGTGCCGATTGATATTGGGTGAATAGTTGACTCATCTGAGAAAACGTTAAATCTGTTTCACCGTTTTCCCCAATAATCGTTAACAGATCCTGAATCCGCATCACGCTTGATAGAGAAACTAATTCATTCGCCAAAATCTCTGTCACTTCTCGCTGACGACGTTGGCGTCCATAGTCACCTTCGGGGTCATCTTTGCGCATACGAGTATATTGAAGTGCCTCCCAGCCATCTAATTCGAGCGTCCCCTCTGGATAATCGATTTTTTCTGCCGTAAAAGCAAATTCATTTTCAACCGTGATTCCACCAATCGCATCGACAAGATCTGCCATCCCATCCATGTTTAAGGAGAAATAATGATGAATCGGTATATCCAAGTATTGTTCGACAGTTTCGATCATCATTTTTGCGCCACCGAATGAATGGGCATGATTGATCTTATCCTGATAGCCTTGCCCAACGATCTCCACATAAGCATCTCGAGGAATACTTGTGAGGGTCGTTTTGCGTGTAGCAGGATTCAACGTCGCTACCATGATCGTGTTTGCCCGGTAATCCGTTTTGCGACGAGAGTCATTGGCGATCCCTAACAAGAGAAGACTTAAGGGCTCAGCGTTTTCGATAACCTCCGCCTCTTCTCGCCCTTCGATCGGTCGATGGATAGACTCCACGACATCCTCTACTTGAAAATACAACCTAATAGCATAGGCGGTTCCGACGGATACGATGCCCATCAACAGTACTAAGAAGACAATTATCAGTTTTTTCGCTGTACTCATTTTATTTCCCCCTACGCACACTTTTTTTGAACGAAAATACAAAAGCAGATGTGATAAAACTGATTCCACTTGCCAACAAGATACTCGCTAACAAGTCACTAGGATAGTGAACCCCAAATAGCAAGCGGCTCATCATAATAAGCAGTAAATAAACCAATCCCAAAAACATAGCTAGTTTTTGGCTAATAGGACGTTTGCCTCTTTTGCCAGGAGCTGTTTGTGCGAAGAAAAAGAGGAGAGAAATAATTAGCGTGGTCGCTAATAGCGTATGCCCACTTGGAAAACTGGCGGACGCCCGTTCCATACTGTCAGCAAACTCCGGTCTTGGGCGATCAACGAATTTCTTGATCACTTGGCCAACACCACTGATTATGATCATATTACTCATCAACCAAAAACTCTCGATCCGTTTCTTCCGAAGAAACAAAATTGCTGCCAATAGAAAATGAATAGCCGCTATCGGGACGATCGTTGCCGTGCTAGCAAGCGGAATAAAAATCGCTTCTACTGTAGCCGTCCGCCATTGAGGCACGTGGGAAAACAGGGTATCAAGCGTTTGGAACCACTGCGGCTCTAATGCTACAAGGAAAAACAACCATGCGAAACAGCTACAAAGCAGTCCACCTATCACCCCTTGTTTTGCTGTCTTGCTCATGTTAATCCCCTACTTTCTTTTAATGCGTACGATCGTTTCTTCGCTTTAGTCGGGAATTTTTCTAACCCGAAAATAATTCCCATCGCAATACTGATCGCAATCAACGAGGTTCCTCCTTGGCCTAAAAATGGCAGAGGAATTCCCGTTAATGGCAGCAACCCAATCGCGGCTCCGATATTTTCAAAGATCTGAAAGACTAAGCCAAAAACGTACGTGATGGCGATATAGACCGACGCCTTGTTATTCGTTTTTAACGCTGCGAAGATGATTTGATAGATGAGATAAAAATACAAAAAGATCACTAAGGTACTTCCTAAAAAGCCATAGGTTTCACCAATAACTGTAAAAATCATATCTGATTCACGAACCGGCACGTACACTGTCGTATGGGTGTCAGGCGCTCCCAATAAGCCTCCTGAGCCAATCGCCCACATACTGCGAACTTGTTGGAACGCGATAGAGTCTTGGTACGCTAGGGGATCTGCCCAAGCTCGCACTCGGTCTAATTGATACTGCGAGAAATGAAGTCGAAACAAGACACGATTGCCCCATTCCGTAAACACGAGCAGCAATAAAATAGCGCCGAGGGCTGCGATCAAACCGATCACTACGGTCAAAATTTTCCAATGAACACCCGAGATAATAAATAAAGCCCCTAACATCACAATAAACACTAAACTCGTACCAAAGTCCCGTTGCATAAACATCAATAGAAATGTCGGTATACTATAAAGCAAGATCTTAGTGACGTAGATCAAATCAGATTTAATGGTCCGTTCGGCTATTCGTTTTTCATATACTAAGGTGAGATAGACCATAAAAAGCATAAAGGCCACTTTCATAAACTCTGAGGGCTGAATGGTAAAGTCGCCGATTCTGATCCAGCGTTTGGTAGAAGTCTGCTCAAACATCGTTTGATCGTAGAACCAATGAAGAGAAGCCATCAGACCTAGCGCCAATACATACAAAAGGCCCGAAAAGCGTAAGAGCAGATTGGTTGGGATCAAACTCGTAACGAAGAGCGCGATGGCGGATAGAACACAAAAAACGATCTGTCGAAAAACGATTCCAGAAGGATCGTTGCCATCCATCACAGAAGCTTGATGCTGGACCCAAATGCTTAGCAAAAAAAGCAGAAAAACGGGTAGCAGCAAGGCATAGTTTGCATCATGTCGTTTGAGGAACTTCATTTCGTTTGCCCTCCTCTCGCTCTAATTTCAGGCACATACTAAAGGCAAATGAAAGAATAAAGTAACTGGAGCCACCATAGCTGATAAATGGCAACGGTACCCCCGTCATCGGCATCAACCCTAAAATACTGGCTATATTGATACTTGTTTGCAACAAAAGTAATGTACTTGTTCCTAGCAATATCAACCCAATCTGAGGATTTTCAATAGCTGCGGAACGAATAAATAAACGTAAGATGATTACGAATAATAAGCCAATAACAAAAATCCCGAAAAGCAAGCCAAGCTCTTCTACTAAAACGGAAAAAATAAAATCGGTTTCCGCAACTGGTAAAAAGCCTTTTTTCGTAATACTGTTTCCTAAACCGAGACCAGTAAGCCCTCCATTAAATAAAGCATAGTAAGAATGGATCATTTGGAACCCCTGATTGTAAGGGTCGGAGAATGGATCGCCTACTAAGCGAATTCGGTTATATACGTGCATAAACATGTGGGGCAATAAATCATTGTCACCTAAAAACATGATCAACAGGGCAACCAGGAATAGACTGATCACTAAGCCACCAAATAAAAGAGCTGTCAGCTTCACGGGGACTTGTACCGTAGTTATCATGACAAATGCTAAAAAGAGTAAAATCATCACACCGGCTACTTTCGGTTGAATCAGGATCAACACACAGCACAAAAACAAAACGAAAAGCGGACGTTTCATTTCCTGCAAGGTGGTTTTTGCAGTTTGAAAGTAATGAGCAAGGTACAAGACCATCCCTACATTCACAATCTCTGATGGTTGAAATTGAATCCCTGCGATCGAGACCCAGCGTTGTGCCCCATTAACAGAGACACCGAAAAAGGGCAAACGAGCTAAGAGCAAGGTAAAGATCCCAAATGCTAGCAGACCGATCGCTAAGTATTTGCTAAGCAAAATCTCTCTTCGCGTCCGCTGAATAATGAATAAAAGAACCCAGCTAAGTAACAAAAAGACCAATTGACGGATAAATAGCGACGCTGGTGGTTGATCTCTCGTTAATAAACGGTATGAACTTGCACTATAAATCATTAAAAGACCGATAAGGCTCAATAGCAAATAAGCTATGATCAGCAGCCAATCGATCTTCTTTTTTTCTATCATTGCTTCCACTCCTCTTGCCTTGGAGTAGGTGTTCAGACGGTACCAGTTATTTTGCTCTATGAGCTTCGTCATCCATCAGAAAGAAAAGCAAAAAAGTCTCACTTCTCTTAGGACGTCAGACTTTAGCAGCAATCTCATCGTCCGAGTTTTAGCACTATACAACGTAAAGAAAGTCATTTGCTCTCTTAGCTATTTTATGAAAAGCCTTAATCCGACAATTCCTGTTTTACACATTGGCGTCTTTCGACGTTTCTGCGCAATAGCTTGTGTTTGTATAGGAGCCTCACCTAACAAGGTTATATGTTATTTTTCAATCCAATATGAATGGTACCCTTCCTCGAATAAAGATACAACCAATTCTCTGTTATTTTTATTTTTCTTTAACTTTTCTTAAAGAATTTAGATATTTCGAATATTTTCTGCTCTATAAAGAAAAAACAACCAAAATAATCATCCAAACAAAGGAACAGCATCGATAAAGGACGTTATTAAAAAAACGAACATTTTAAAAAAGCAGTCCTTTTTCTAGGTGCTGAAAAAGGACTGCTTGCTTGATTTTGGTCTATCGATTGAAAGTTTTCTTAATCTATCAATCCACGGGTCGATTGGTTTGCCGTTCTTGCGCTGCTTTTCGTAACTGCTTCTGCGCTTTTTTAGATCCCCGTTCAATATCTCGAGTAAACTTGCGCTGCGCAAACTCAACGAATAGCTGATCAAGATCATAACCTGCGGGATAGAGCACCTGTCGCTTTGTGAGGAGTTGCAAGCGACGTGCGGCAACAACAAAAAATTGTTTCTCTATTGAAATTTTCGCTTGTCCTTGTTCCAAATACTCATAAAAAAGTCCGCGCTGGTTATGTTCTGTTGAAAAGACCAAGTCTCCTTTTTGAAAAATAAGATCTATCTTGGCTTCTTGTTGAGGGGGTTGTATCTTCCCCTTTTCAAAAAGCTGCTTCTCAAAAGAATAGGTTTTATGCTTTAAATATTCTTTTGCTGTTTGGACTACGTCAACAGGGATTGCCATCTTTTCGGCAATCCAAAACGCATTACTATCACCGACTGCATTCGTCAGCAAACGATATTTTGGTGTCAAGGTTTTGGCATCAAAAGCCATTGCCGCTGTTTCGAAATCTTGATGATCGACGGCAAACTGCTTGATTTCACCATAATGCGTTGTTGCGATCATTAAAGCTCCTGAGCGATAGATGGATTCCATGATGGCGATCGCCAAAGCAGCCCCTTCATTGGGCTCAGTGCCGCTGCCGATTTCATCCAATAAAACAATACTGTGTCGGGTAGCATTCTTCATAATCTGAGCAATGTTCGACATGTGTCCAGAGAAGGTACTTAAAGAATTTTCCAGACTTTGTTGATCGCCAATATCCATCCAAAGACTTTTTAAAAACGGAACAATGCTTTTGCCATTGTGCGCTGGAAATAAGCCATAATGAGCCATTGCGCAAACAAGTCCAACGGTTTTTAAGACGACGGTCTTGCCTCCAGCATTGGGCCCCGTGATGACCATGCAGCGGTTTTCTTCGCCAAGTTTTAAAGAAAGAGGAACCGCATCACTCCCCAGCAAAGGATGGCGGACGTGATCAAGAAGCAAAACTTCTTCCTCAGTCATAGTTATCGGCTGCCCATTGATTTCTCGACAATATTTTCCCCGAGCAAAAATAATATCCAGCACAACTAAAATGTCAAGACAGGCAAACACGGCGTTCATTTGTTCGGCGATCGCCCCTGTCAACTCTGACAACACTTGGTATTGAGCGGCTGTTTCTTCTGCTTGCGCCAAGATCAATCGATCATTTAAACGGGCAGCTGCCTCAGGTTCAATAAAGACAGTCGCTCGTTTATTGGAACGTTCGATGATCGTTCCGTTAAATTGCTGTTGAAATTCAGCACGCACAGGTAACGTATATCGGTCGTTCTTTTTGATGACACGATTTTCTTGTAAATAGCGACTTTCCTTAAAAAACTTTGCAAAAACTTTTTTCAGATCAGCTTCATATTTTTCGATCGTGCCGCGAATTTTCCGCAATTCTCGGCTGGCATTACTATCAACCTGACCATTGCGAATCTTTTGGAAAATCATTTCGGCGATTTCAGAAAAGTCTTCTAACCCTTGTGCATATTGATGTAATCTTGGGGCAATCGATTGATTCTTTTCGAACAATTGACGGATGATTCGAAAAGACCGTAAAAAGTCTCCATATTCGATAAGCTCCTGTGGTTCTAAAACAAATCCTTTTTCAATTTTCTCCGTATGGTGTAAGACATGCTGCAGCCCCATAAAAGGCACTTGACGACCAGCGGCTAATAGCGCCATCGCTTCAGTGGTCTCTGTCACTCGTTTTTGGGCAGAGTGGATCGTCGCTGCTGGTTTTTCATTCGCAAAGCGCGCTTTGCCGTAATCGCTGATTATTTTTTTACTTACTTGTTCTTTAATTTGTTCAAATTCAGTTGCTTGAGGTATCTTCATGAGTTATCCTTTCTTGTGCCTGAGGATTCCGATCAGATCCCCGTCCAAAAAAGTGTACAAAAAAAGCGATAGTCTCCCATCACCTGATTCATCAATAACGATTTTTATCGGTATCTACAGGCACAACAAATAAACAGTCTGTTTTTGCTTATTTGTTTTAATTGGCTGATTAGATACCTACGACACTCATCAATATACCTCTTTCTTTTTTGAACGAGTTTTTTTCATTGTAATATAGAAGCTGTCCTTCTGTCAACTGGACCCAAACTGCCCTTACAAAAAGAAAAAACGCTCAGCAGCTCCTAGAAGCCCCTGAGACGTTTTTTGATTTTAAATGATGCAAGGCGCTTACGAGCGAATCAGGTGATCAAAGGCACCTAATGCCGCAGTCGCACCTGAACCCATTGAAGTGATGATCTGTTTGTATACACTATCGGTACAATCCCCTGCTGCAAAGACCCCTTCAATATTGGTTGCGCCGTGTTTGTCTACTACGATCTCATTGCGTTCGTTTAAAACGATGCGATCTTTTAACCATTCGGTATTCGGCATCAAGCCAATCAAGATGAAGACACCCTCAACGGCTAATGTGAATTCACCACTCGTTTCACGATCAACGTAGGTCAATTGTTCGACATGATCGGATCCAGCAATTTCCTTCGTTGCCGCATTCGTAATAACAGTCACATTTTCTAACGTGTTCAAACGGTTTTGTAGCACAAGGTCCGCTTTTAGTTCCGGTAAAAATTCAAGAACATAGACGTGTTTTGCCATGCCAGCTAAATCGATCGCTGCTTCGATCCCAGAGTTTCCGCCGCCAATGACAGCAACCTCTTTCCCAGCAAATAACGGGCCGTCACAATGTGGACAATAGGCAACACCTTTATTTTTGAATTCTTTTTCTCCTGGAACATTGATGTTACGCCAGCGAGCGCCAGTTGCTAAAATGGCCGTTTTGGTTTTTAATACTGCACCATTTTCTAATTCAACTTCGATGACATCATTGCGACGAATATCTTTCGCACGCTGCCCTTTCATCACGTCTACATTGTATTCGTTGATGTGCTCTTCTACCTGACGCATTAATTTTGGTCCTTCGGTATAAGGAGTACCGATCATGTTTTCGATCCCCAGGGTTTCCATTACTTGTCCACCCATTGTTTCGACGACCATCCCAGTATTGATGCCTTTACGCGCTGCATAAATCGCTGCGCTTCCGCCTGCAGGTCCGCCACCGACAACTAACACATCGAAAAGCTCTTTTTCAGCAAAGTCATCTTTACTCGTCGGACCAGCTGCTTTTTCCAACAACTGTTCGATCGTTTGACGGCCGCTTGCAAATTCTTCACCGTCTAAAAAGACGGTTGGCACAGCCATAATTTTTTTCTTGTCAATTTCTTCTTTGAACATCCCACCTTCGATCATGGTGTGACTGATGGAAGGATTTAGCACTGCCATGATATTTAACGCTTGAACAACATCAGGACAGTTATGGCAAGTCAAACTGACATAGGTTTCAAAATGTAATGGCTTATCGATCGCTTTGATGCGCTTTTGAAGTGCTTCGTCAATTTTCGGCGGACGACCGCTTACTTGAAGCAACGCTAAAATAAACGAAGTGAACTCATGTCCTAACGGTAAACCAGCAAAAGCGATGCCGCTTTCTTCACCGGGACGATTGATCGAAAAGCTTGGTGTCCGTTCACTTGCTACAGCTTGGATAGTGATTTTTGGTGACATTTCTGCGATTTCTTCTAAGAATTCACGTACTTTTGTGGAAGAATCATCCTCACCTAAAGTTGCCGCAAAAACAACCTCTGATTCTAGCATCGCGAGATACTGCGTCAGTTGGTCTTTGATTGCCTTATCTAATGCCATGAGAGCCTCCTAAATCTTGCCTACAAGGTCTAAGCTTGGCGTTAAAGTTTCTTCGCCTTCTTTCCATTTTGCAGGACATACTTCACCTGGATGAGTACGGACATATTGTGCAGCACGGATTTTATCGATCAAGCCACTAGCATCACGACCGATACCGTCCGCATTGATCTCAACTGTTTGGACTACGCCATCTGGATCGATGATGAATGTTCCACGTTGAGACAACCCAGAAGCTTCATCTAGTACATCAAAGATCTCTGAGATCACATGAGAAGGATCTGCAATCATGATATATTCGATTTTATTGATGGCATCAGAATGATCATGCCATGCTTTATGAGTGTAATGAGTATCTGTTGATACAGAATAAACTTCTGCGCCTAATTCTTTTAATGATGCATATTGATCTTGCAAATCTTCAAGCTCTGTCGGACAAACAAATGAGAAATCTGCAGGGTAAAAACAAACAACGTTCCATTTTCCTTTAAAATCTTCTGATGAAACATCGATAAATTTTCCATTGTGGTAAGCTTTCGCTTCGAATGAACCAATCTCTTTTCCAATTAATGACATATCATTTCCTCCAATTAGAATAATTATTTGAGAATAATCTCTATTAATTATTAGTATATCTAACTATAAAAAGCAATAGTTTATTCAGAAATAGTCAAAAAAAATGTTATCCTCCTCAGAAATGAGCATATTTATTTCCTATCCAATACAAATAGAGTATAGTTGTAAGTTTGACTAATCGTTTCCATTTCAATTCCCTACTTGTTAGATTCTCAATTACACCCCTCATTCTCAATTAAACAAAAAAGATTGCCTCTTCCTATGATTCCTCACCAAGTAAAGTGAGCCATAGAAAAAGGCAATTTTTTATTTAGTATTTAAATAGTTGAACAATCCACTGATCGTTCGATCCCTCAATGTAATCCGCTTACCGTCTAAAAAAACTTCTTCGACTGGGTAATGGTCTTGAAAAGGTGGAACTTCCAAGTATTGACTTGCGAGAAAGCGCTCCGGAGATTCGACTGTTGCTATTTCTTTGCTGCCATTTTTCAGATAATGAATTTCTAACATATTCATTGCCTCTTTTCTTGTATTCTGAACTTTTTAAAAGCATTGAGAGAACCATATTTCTCGCTGTTCTTTTTTAATTGGTTCAGTTACAAGACGTATTATAATCTTCCTTTTTTTAAAAGTAAAGAAAGCACTCTCGATTGAAGTGTCTTCTATTTTTTAGCTTTCGTATGTCCGATAAAGTAGTCCTCTAAGACACCACCAATAACAAAAATGACCCAAGAGTAAGCCCATGCATGAAACATGAAGGACCAAAGCATGTAAACGACCAAAATCACTGGCCAGTAGACTGTTCGAAAAAAGGTAACTCGACCAGCGGATTCGCCATATTTATGACGTGTTGCTCGATCCCCCGGATGGTCTTCGTCGCGAATAAAATACGTCTCAGTTGCCAGCTTCGCAAAGCCTGTACGGATAATACTTACATAAATAATAAAGAACACACCTGCTGCAACCGTCAAGAAAAACAAGGAAATCCCAAATTCAACAGAATAATAAAACAATTCACTTAAAAGTACAGGCGCAATTGATAAAATACAGGCACCAATTCCTAAAACAAGACCAATCCGAAAACTTTTTTCATAATTTGCGAGTTGCTGAGCGGCTTCTCGTTTGGCATCCCTTTTTATTGGACGATCATCCAACTGTTTACGAGCACCGGAAAAGTGCAAACTGCTAGAGATAATAAAACCGACCCCGATGGCGATAAAAAGAAACATCACCATTATTCCAAAGGTCTCAGCATATATACTAACAAAGAGCATCAAGGCTGCTAGTGATGCGATACAAAAACCGATTCCTATAGATAACGAGAAAGCAAAGTGTCGCACAGTTCCCCAATAATCAAACGCATCGTCTTCTGTGATGGCATCGGACCAATCATCAATCGGCGCTTCTTCTTTTGAAACATTTAACTCTTGCAACAGCTCATCTACGGAACCAAACTCACTGATTACTGCACCGATGGCTTCATGCTCGCTTTTCCCTTGGTGAATCAGTTCTAAGTAGTGGTCTTCCATAATCGCTAAGAGGTCTTCTTTCGCCTTTTTGGTTTCCGGTGTGATGGGTACTGATAAAAATAAGCTGTCTAGATAGTCATGAATGGTTTTCATTTGTCTCCTCCTTGTAAGAACTGGTCAACGACGATCTTTGTCTGCTGCCACTCCAATAGTTTCTCCGTAAGGCTTGCTCTTCCGTCTGCAGTTATCTGGTAATACGTCCGCTTTTTGCCATGCGTCACTTCTCCAGGATATGAGCGGATCAATCCTTGTTTTTCTAACCGAGTAAAAGCGGAATACAACGTCGTTTCTTTGATCACATATAAAGCATCTGTTCCTTCGCGAATACGCTTGGATATTTCATATCCATAAGAATCTTCTTTGGAAAGAATGGATAAAATGATTGCGTCGTTATAGCCGCGAATTCCGTCACTCGAGATCACGCAATCGCCTCCTAAATTACTTCATCTGTCGTACTAATTATAAAACAATTACTACGACAGGTAAAGTAAAGCAGGGAAAGTTATCAAAAATCAGTCGTAGGTCTTAGAAAATAGGAAAATAAAAAGGGACACGCATTCTCAGTAAACTGATACGCGTGTCCTAATTACTTGATTGCTTTTCTCACCTATTTATTCAACGGCTGGTTTGACATCGTCCATCATTAGTTGGATCGACTCCAAGCCTGAACCTGCTAAATACCAAACCGCAGCATCCAATTCAATGACTTGATCGTTTTGCCCAGCATTTGTTTCTTGGACGATTTCATTTGCAACAAATTCACTTTCACTTTCATTGCCGCCGATCGCTTTTGTCCGGTCGATCACGAAAATGATATCAGGATTTTTCTCAAGCAAGTACTCATAAGAAATACTTTGTCCATGTGTCGACGCCTCTAATTCCTCATCTACTGCAGGGAAACCAAACGTATCATACAAGATACTGTAACGAGAACCTGGCCCAAAAGCAGAAAGATTGCCTTCATTTACCATAACAACCAAGGCTTTCTCGTCAGCATTTTGCGCTTGCTCCTTCAAGGTATCGATCTGACCTTGTAACGATGCTAGTTGTTCTTGCGCTTCCTCTTCCTTACCAAAAATTTGACCAATAGTCGTAATGTTGGCTTCGATCGATGCCCAAGTATCACTATTGTCAACGCTTAAGAAAACGGTTGGCGCGATTGCAGACAATTCCTCTTGGAAATCACGTTGTCGCCCAGAAATAATGATTAGGTCTGGCTGCAGTTGATTGATTTTTTCTAAATCAGGCTCTTTGATTCCCCCTGCTGATTCAACATCTGCATACGCTGATAAATAATCTGGTAAATTGCTGGTCGCAGCAGCAACGATTCGGTCTCCGACACCAAGCGCATCCATCGTGTCTAAGGCACTATTGTCAAAAACCACCACTTTTTCTGGTGCATAAGGAACAGTAACGGTTCCATTGCTATCAGTGATTTCAACCTCTGTCGGTGTCTGTTCACTCTGAGCAGTTTGGCTTTGCTGTGTCCCTGTCGATTCGATTGTACCAGTATTATTTGATCCGCATGCGGTCAACCCCGCTAATACGAAAATACTCATAAAGCTTACTACAATTTTTTTCATTTTTTTCCTCCTTAGAAATACATTTTATTGGAAGGTATAGCAAAATTGCCGACCATCCACTTGTACCAGTTTGATTGGAATCTCATATAATGATGCCAACACTTGCTCCTGGATCACAGCCTCAGTGTCGGCCGCTTTAAAAATCTGACCGTCTTTCATGGCAACGATGTGATCGGCGTAGCGAGCGGCAAAATTAATGTCGTGCAAAACGATCACAACGGTTTTCTGATAGTCTTCCACCAAGGTGGTCAATAGCTTCATCAGCTGGTTGGCGTGCTTCAAATCTAGATTGTTTAACGGTTCGTCCAACAGCAGATAATCTGTATCTTGAGCCAAGATCATCGCCAAGTAAACTCGTTGTAGCTGACCACCAGAAAGCTCATGAATCGATTGATCGGCGTATTCGGTAAGGGATAGCTTAGCTAAAGAATCATCAATGATCCTATCATCCGCTGCCGATTGTCGCCCGCGGTTATACGGATAGCGACCAAATGCCACCAGTTCTCTTACAGTCAGATTGACTGCATAGCGATTGCTTTGTTGCAAAAAAGCCATTTTTTTGGCTAGCTCTTTGGATTTCCACTGGCGAATCTCAGTTCCATCTAAATAAATATCACCAGTTCTCTGGTCCAGCATCCGACTGACCAAGGAGAGTAAGGTGCTTTTTCCCGCACCATTTGGCCCGATAAAGGCAATCATTTTCTGCTCAGGTAATGCTAAAGAACACTCGGTCAACACCTGTGTTTTCGCATAATTTTTGGATACGTTTTTTGTTTCGATCATGATTTTTTCCTTTCCAGCAGCAATTTGCTTATAAAGAAGACGCCACCCAATAATTGAATCACCGTACCAATGGTCGTTTGCCATTGAAACACTTGTTCCACTAAGAACTGCCCTCCTATTAACAGGAGAAAACCAATCAGGCTGCCACCAGCAAACAACCACCCATGGCGATAGGTGGGAAAAAGCTGATAGGTGATCGTTGCCACTACAAAGCCGAGAAAAACAGCTGGACCTACGAGTGCCGTAGCGGTACCTGTCAGAAGCGCAATCAAAAATAAAATACCTCTATGAAGCCATTGAACAGGAACGCCTAGACTTTTGGCTTGCCCGCTTCCTAAATGTAATAGATTCAATTCTGGAATCAACAGAATCAGGCAGCTACTACCGATCAAAATGATCACAGCAGCAATTAAGAGATGTTGCGTATTGATATTGCCAAAGCTAGCGAATAAGCGTCCTTGCAGTAAATCATATTCATTCGGGTCCATCAAGACTTGCAAAAACGTGCTCAGACTACTGAACATCGTGCCGCATACCATTCCAGCCATCAACAACAAAAACAATCCGTTGACGGCTTTTTGATAGAAAAAACCGATCAATAAACTTCCTAGAATGGCAGTCAGACTGACAGAGAATAAAAACATCGCTGCTGTTTCTTGGCTTAGCATCTGGATCCCGCCGATAAAAAAGAAACACAGGGTCTGAACCAGGACATATAGTTGATCCAAGCCTAAGATTCCTGGTGTTAAATAGCGATTGCTCGTAACAGTCTGTAAGGTGATCGTACTAAAGGAAATTGCGATCGCCACCAGAGCAAAGGCGAAGATCCGACGTCCTCGCAATGCAAAAGCAAATGACCAATTACCATAGGTGTTATAGGTCAGATAGGCAGTAGCGGCACAAAGGATCAGAAAGAACAAAAGAAAGAGTTTTTTCTTCATTGAAACTTCCTCCCCAGCAGCAAAATCAAGAAGCAGCAACCACCTAGTACACCGGCAACCACACTTACGGGCATCTCATACGGAGCAATCACGATGCGTGCCAATACATCACATAAAAGTAAAAATGCACTTCCAGCAAAGCTGATCAGCAGTAGATTATTCTTCAAATGATCTCCAAACACCATGCCGATCATATTTGGGATAACGATCCCCAGAAAAGGGATTTGTCCAACGGTCAATAAAACGACACTACTGGCAAACGCCACCAGAGCGAACACAGCAAAGCGTAAAAACAGATAATTGATCCCTAGACTCTTGGCGGCACTTTCTCCTAAACCAGCAATCGTGATCTCATAAGCTAGGAAATACAACAGACCGAATACTGGAATCGTCAAATACAAAAGTTCATACTGGCCAGCCATAATAGTAGCGAAGTTTCCTTGAAGCCAAGAAGAGACATTTTGAACCAATTGGAAGCGATAGGCCAAGAAGCTGCTAATGGCACCGATGATATTACCGAACATCACCCCGGTCAAAGGGAGCATCATTGGATCTTTCTTTGGTAGAAATTGGCTTAAAAATAAAAAGAACAAAACACCTGCATAAGCAAACACAAATGCTGCGGTTGTCCGAATCAAGTTTGAAGCATTTGGCAGAAAAAGCATGACTAGCAAAATTCCTAAACGAGCACTATCAGATAACCCGATCGACTCTGATGCCACAAATTTATTTTGCATCATATGTTGCATGGTTTTCCCACATAAACTAATGATTCCACCTGCAATGATCAAACTGATCGTCCGTGGGAGCCTAACTTTTACCAAAACAAGCCAATGATTCGGATCACCCTGCTGTAAACCACTTAATGATAATTCATGAGTTCCTACGAGTAAGGAACAGCCCACAAGAAAAATCAAGATCAGCAGTAATCCGATTTTTTTCAACATGCCCCGCCCCTTCCTTATTGAGAATGATTCTCACTCTCTTTAATAGGGTACCGTATTTCACTTAAAATCACAAGATTTTTTTTAAAAAAATCCCTTTACCAACACAATTTCAGTGAAAACGAATCTGCGAAGGCAAGGGATTATGTGATATTTTTCTCTTATAAAAGACTGCGAGCACGTCTTTTTTATCAATGAAGTCTGTTTAATCGCTTTAATCAAATAAATACTTGAGAAGGCTAGATTCAACTTCTGAGTTTCATTCAATAACAAATCATTTACACGTTCAATCGTTTCAATCTGTTGAAACCCCTGTGTAGTTAACACATGCTCAGCCCAAGCTGGGGGTAACTTTTCAGATAAAGGGTACTGATGAGCTAACGTGTCCATACAAGGAACATTCGTCTACCGATAACAATCAATTACCAAAAATCGTTCAGTCATAAAACGAGCGTCGTCATATTTTTTACGGGTTTCTTCATCAAAAAGATAGCGATACCAGTCGGCATCAAAGTTCAGCAGAACCCCACCTGGTTTTAATACGCGATACCTTTCATGGGCGCAATCGCTATTTTCTCCCGATTAACGTCAATTCACAAAAATAAACCTACGATCATCGCAGGTTTATCAAGACTTACTATTTTACTTTAACAAGCCATCAAGGGCCAATTGATTCAAAAAGTGCAGTGGAAATGAGATGGTTGGATTGAAAAAGTAATCCATTGTTGCTAATTGGTGCAAGGTCGTCTTGCTATTGATCAAGGTTGAGATCGTATTGATGATCTCCAAACTTCCACGATCACTCGTAATGATTTGTCCCCCCATGATCACTTTCGTTTGCTGATCAAAAATCAGTTTTAACGTTACTTCAAAATCCTCATCTGTCGCGAAAAATGTCCGAGAATGAAATGTTTGCGTCACTGAATCTACTTCAAAGCCGTAATACGGTGCCTCGGTCTCATTAATACCTGAACTGCTGACGAAATAGCCAAACAATTTACTGACGACGGTCCGTTGCATTTTTGGAAAAGGAATTTTCGTTGTTCCCCGTTCATTTGCCAATAAATTGGTGGCAGCAACGATCCCGGTGCGGTAAGCATTCGTTACTAAAGGAATATACAAGGAGCTATCCGAATGATTAAATGGGATCGAAACAAGGTCCCCAATTGCATAAATCGCTGGGTCAGACGTTTGCAAATACTCATTTGTCGATACCGTGCCATCCAGATTTAATTTCAGAAAATCTTCTACTAGCGCAACATTTGGACGTGGATTGACAGCATAAACGACCACGTCAGCTTGAATTTTCGTTCCATTTGACAGCTCAATTCCTTGATAATCGCCTTTCTCATTTTTGATCGTATGAGCGACATTGCTGTTAAGATAGATCTGCAAATTTTTAGGAAAGCGTTCCATCAAAATTTTGGCAATTTCATGATCAAAATAACGGAACAACAGCGTATCCATGCGATCGATCAAATGAACGGCTTTTTGTTGTCCGCTTAAAGATTCCGCTAATTCAAACCCGATCAGACCAGCGCCGACGATCGCAACGGTTTGGGCATTCTCGATTTTTTCTAATGCTTGCTTTGATTGACCAATGGTTTTGTAGGTCGTTATATGTGCTTCGACATCTGAGGCAAACTCCGAACGGAAAGTACTCGATCCCATCGCCAAAATCAAGCCATCATAACTCACTTCATCTTCTTGCTGATAAGATTCCGTTGATGTGACAAAATGAACCGTTTGTTCTTGCGGAAAGATTTTTGTGACTTCACTGTTTAGCATCACATTGATTCCTTCTGAAAGAAGTTCACTGGCAGTTGCCGTTTTGGAATCTTCCAAACGCTGAATGTAACCTTCCAGTACTAAATTCAAACTGCTGGCAACATAACCAAGAACGCTTGATTTTTCTATAATTATCACATCGACTTTTGGGTCAACTTTTTTTAAATGACGGGCAGCAGCAATTCCTGCATGAGAGCCTCCAATAATCACTATTCTCATATCTTTTCCAACTCGCTTTCAAGGTTCTCATTTCGTATTTCATCCACGATTTGATGAAGCCGCTCTTCTTCAAATGGGGTTGCACCACCTGTTAAAATCAATCGTTTTTTATAACGATAGCCTTCCGAGATCTCAGAATGATCAACGATCAATAGATCATAGTCCTTCTCCTTCGTCCCATCGAAGTGAATATTCGGATAGCCAGCCAATTCTTTGATCAAAAAGCGCCGTAAAAAGCCACTGCGTAATCGTGATTGAGTCAGTAAAATCCCTACCGTAAATGCTTTTTCCTGTTTTACTTGAATCCATTGACGGATCAAAAGCAATTCATTGGTCAAATGCTGCTTTTTCTCAAGAGAAAAGGACTGGTTTACGTTTTTCTCCAACTGTTCGATTGCTTGCTGTGCCACTTCGATCAAGCTCTCATTCGCAACACTTTGCGGCTGAAATTCAGCAAAGGCAATAATGCCGCCATGAATATACAACGCTTGGATCGTCACACTCGTCAAGAAGACGCGTAATTCCGTAGAAGTTTCTGTAGTCTTTCTTTCACTATCACCAATGGCCTGCAGCAGCTCCCCATTTAACGCATCGATCTCTTGGAAGAAAAGTGATTTTTGCAAGGAGTCATCCAGTGAAGGGCGAATCAAGCCTTCAGCTAATAAAAATAAATAGAAATATACCGTTTCATAATCGCTCCAGGATACGGCAAAACGACTGAGATAGCGCCCTAATATATTCCGCAAAAGCTGGAACATCGCTTCATTTTCCAATGACTTCAACAATGGATACGAGGCTTCATGCTGTTGCGAGCCGCGATAATCAAAACGGGCTTCCATAATGCCTAACCAAAGCCCGACTTTCCAACGCTCTGCTTGACTAAACGTTGTCTGCAACTGTTTTTCAATGACTCGAATCAAATTGTTGATGGCTGGTGCATTCAAGCGAGCGATCAATTCTTCATTGGGATAACTTTGTGAAAAAAACTGATAATAGAAAAAGCGAATCTGTTTTTCATCCCCAATCAATTTTTTATTTTTTAATTGGATGTCGAATTCTTTCAATAACTGATTGATCGCTTTGAATCGACGAAACAATGAAGCTTCACTCAACATCAGTTCTAACATCATTTTCGTCGTTGACTCATCTCGATGAAAAAACAAATACGACAATATCTGAAAATCGATTGCTTCTGAAAGATACGCATAAAAAAATTGCTTCAGGGAAAAATCAAGAGGCAATACCAATTGCACTTGATCATTTTCTGAATAGATCAAAGCTGCGTCTTCATGGAAAGCAGCTAAATTTTGATGAAGATTTTGAAGTTCTTTTTGCAAAGTGGGCGCGGAAATGGATAACGTTTTTGCAAGTTTTTTATAAGAGACTTCTGAGCCATTCTGAAAAAAAACAGCCAAAATTTGAAAATGTACCTGCTGATTTTTTTCAAGCAGCTGCATCACATTCATTCTTGAACCTCCTTCACCTTTCACATACTAATTTCCCAATTAATGAGTCGTTTGTCAACTAAAAAAATTGCCTGAATGTCTTTGAGTTCGATGGAAAAAGCGTTATTTATTGTTCCTAAAGCATAGGAATGGTAAAATTCTTGAGAAGAAAGGTGGTGAACTATGGGAAAACGAATGTTAGCATTTTTTCGAACGGATCGATTATTTTCGATTTCCCTGCTACTAGCACTTATTGCGTGTTTTTTCGGCACCTTCCGTTGGTCGTTTATTGACTTTAAAGTGATTTTATCACTGTTTGGATTAATGTTAGTAATCAATGGGTTAGAAGAAGCTGGTCTTTTACGAGCATTTGGACAAAAATTAGTGGAAAAAAGTCGCAATCTGCGTGACTTGATCCGCGCAATCGTCTTGCTAAGCTTCTTCAGTTCGATGTTTTTAACAAATGACGTGGCTATCTTAACTTTATTGCCCATCTATTTACTCTTAACGAGGAAAGAACAACAGCACACCAGTGTCTTATTAGGCGCTGTCTATTTGATCGTAGCAGCCAATTTAGGAAGCAGCCTGTTTCCATTTGGAAATCCGCAAAATCTATTTTTATTTTCTTACTATCAGATTTCGCTGCCACAATTCATGTGGACTACCGGCACCTTTGTGGGACTTTCATTACTATTACTCCTTGTTTCGATCCAGCTCATCCCAAAGACTCCATTGGAAATCGCCCTGCAAGAAGAACCCTTTGAAAAAAAGCCAGCGCTGCTTAATGCAGGATTATTTGTTCTTATGATTCTTGGTATTTTTAGTGTTCTCCCTATTTCAATCGCCGTGCTTGTCGTCGCAGCCGTGGTTTGGTTTAGTAATAAACGATTATTTGCAAAAGTTGATTATCAGTTACTACTTACCTTTCTCTGCTTCTTCTTGATCGTCGGGAATATTCAAGACCTATCTCTGGTCACCGATCACATTCGACCGTATTTTCAAGAAACGCATCGCGCTTTTTTAGGTAGTATTTTACTCTCCCAAGGAATATCTAACGTTCCAGCAGCAATTTTGATTGCTCCTTTTACCGATTTAGAAAAAGCCGTTCTTTTGGGCGTCAATGTTGGTGGTTTGGGTACATTGATTGCTTCTTTGGCGAATTTGATTGGGTACAAATTATTGAAACAAGCCAGACCAAAAGAAGCGAGAACGTTTCAAAAGCTGTTTTTTATCGTCAACATCATTTTTTTACTGTTATTAGGCAGCATCGTATACCTTCTATTGTAGCAAATTCACTGTAAAACGAGATTCCAGCATAAGATGTTTCCAGTCAGCAGCCAAAAGAAGCCTAGCTCCTGTACCTGTTTCTTGATCTTATGTCAGAATCTCGTTTTTTTGAAACCCATTGTGTGATTTTACTTAAGCTAAAAGAAGCTCAAAAGTGATTTTCGTTTGGCTTTCGACAGTCAATGCCTCACCAAAGACATGTTGAACCATTTGTTGCCGTTGTTCCAATGAGTACTCCTCCTCAAAATAAAGATGAAATATTTCTTGATCGATCTCCTCCTTCAAAATATACTCGAATTGCCGACTCTGCCAATCGATCGCTTCTTCTGAAAACCACTTCTTGTACCAAGTGTTTAGGTTCAGGTCATTCTTCGCTGAAAGATTTTTTTCATATGGCTGAAACACGTTTTCTTCTTCTGTGATCATTCTTAGAATAATCAATTGATGGGCCTTTTTTTGAAACTGAAGCAATGTTTCCTTGTCTCTGACTGCTGGATTCATTGCCATAAAAATACAGGGCCAGTGCTGGTCTGCAGATAAAAAGTCTTTTTGGCTCTGCTGAACCAGATGGAGCTTGTTCATCGGATCTTCCGTCGTTTCTTCAATGATTTTTAACATTTCTTTTGAAAAATCAATTGCGTAATACTCATCTACATAAGGATAAAATGCTGAAATGTAGCGGCCAGTCCCCGCAGCAAAGTCAACGAAGGCCGATATCGGGAACACTTTCTGCTCCACCAAAAAAGCTGCTACCTCTTCGGCAATTTTCAATTGGGATTCTCTTTGAATCTGTGCATATTCTTGGGCAAATTCATCCCAAAACAGCATCGCTTCCTCTTCTTCCATCTAGCGGACGCCTCCAGTGATCACTGTCTTTCCTTTCGTTCCTTGCTCAACCGCTTTTGTAGCGATCTTTAAGGTCTCGATGGTAATTCCTCCATCAAACGTTTGGACCGCAGTCGTATGGATCTTTTTGTCAGCGAGTAACGAGGCGATCCGTTGCAAAATGCTCCCTTGTGTTTCAATCATCAACTGAGCATCTGTTTTTGCGAACATATACTCCCAATAAAAATCGATGCCGAGGTTTTTAAATGGATTTAAATCTAGCGCTTCTTTCGTATTCACGATCATTCCGACTTTGCCAAACGGCAAGATTGCTTTCGTTAATTGTGGCAAATAGGCCGAGGCGTCATAAAAAATTGCAACGGCTGAAAAAGGCTCAGTGATTTGTTCAGCCAACGGCAAGCGATGATTAAGTACTTGATCCACTTGATTGTTTTTAAGCCACTGATCGTTCTTAGGACTCGCAGTGCCATAGACTGTCAATCCTGCCCATTTTGCTAGTTGCGCCGCAATTGAGCCAACACCACCGCTGGCATTGACCAATAAAATCGATCCTTCATTCGCGTTTTCTTCAGGCACGTACCCAAATTTTTCAAAAAGCAATTCCCACGCTGTAATACTCGTTAATGGCATAGCTGCAAGATCGCCATCAGAAAAGCCGGCTGGTGCCTTTGCTGCGATCCGAGAATCAACTGTTTGGAACCTTTGATTCGCACCAGGTCGTTGTGTGGTTCCAGCATAAAACACCCGATCACCAACGGCAAAGCCATTAACTGCTGAGCCGATTTCTTTAACGATCCCAACGGCGTCATACCCTTGGATCTGGAACGCTTCACTTAAAGCAGTCATTTGCCGTCTTTTTGTATCGATTGGATTGACCGAAACTGCCTGTACTTCCACCAATAAATCATTTGCTTGGCAATTGGGTATCGGAATTTCCTTTTCAATAAATACATTTGACTCATCTAAAGATCGTCCTTCATAAAAACCTAGTGCTTTGTTTTTCATCATACTGCTCCTTCCAAAAAAAAGTGCTGAATAGTTATAAAAACCATTCTAGCACTTTTAATGAATTTAGAACATTTATTCTTCACCTTCCACGACAAGCGGAACCAAAAATGGATAGCTTGTGAAGAAATCTAATAAGGATCGCTTCCATTGATCTGAATCAATCGTTAGTAAAGTGGACTCTGTATACAAATGAATCGTCAATCGTTGATTTTTATCAAGTAAAACAAGAATTTCACCTTTGTATTCTGTGATAAAATCATATTGCTGATTCTCCATTGTAATAATGAAAATTTGATCGAGAACTTCTGCTGCAACAGCAAAGTCCGTCTCCATATCGACAGCCAATGTTTGGGTATTGTCGATCAAGCTTGGTGAAACCGTAAAGCCTAATTCTTTTAAATGCGCCAATACCAAGTTGACATCATAATTAAAGAGCGAAAGCTGATTGACCGAGAAAATATTCTCCGCATGCCATTGACTGATTAAATGCAAAATCTGTTCATCATTGACAACCACCGACTGGGAGTTTGAATTGATAGTCAACAATGGCAAATAATTAGATTGATACGTAGAATTGACTGGATTAAGTTTGAAACTAAACTCGAGCTCCTTTGTTTCTGTTAAACGAAAACGGACATTGAAATGCTTTGTCTTCCATGTGTCATAGTTATCAGTAGCAGTTAAATGAATCGTTTTTAATGGTTTCAAGAATTCATAGGCATAGTATTCAAGCAATGTCTTTTTGGCGATCACCGAAATATCTTGATCTGTTAAAATCAACTGGCGGTAATGAGCAAGCAATCCAGAAAAATCAGCTTCCATAATTGATTTTCTCAATTTTAAATCAGCTAGTTCGTTTTCGGCTTGCTCAATAAGCGATTCGATTCGTTGGTGATCTTGCGCTTTTACAGCATAATAATCATCTTCGTAGTCAGTTTCTTCTTTTGCTGAATCAAAAGAATCATCCACTACATTTCCACTATCTTCTACTAAAGGACCGTCATTCACTAAGTCCGTCGCATTTGTTGATACGTTTTCCTCGACTTCATTAGCTCCTTCTGTTTGGACCTCTAGAGTCGGTTCCTGCTCCAGCAGCTGTGATTCCTCAGGATTCGTCTGCGTTTCTTTCGTCAACTTCAGTCAGCTCCTTTCCAGTATAGTGAGCTAAGAAAGCCATTATTTTTGCCGTAAATTCATCAAATGATCCAAAAAAGGTATCAATTTGACGGAATTCTTTTTCCACGATTGCTTTCTTTAAGCGCAATGTTTGGTATTGCTGTTGCAGACGCTCTTTTTCAGCAAAAACCTCTTCGTCATTATTTGAATATCTTTCCCATTCCCGACGTTTGGCTTCTAATGCTTTTCGCTCAGAAGTCAACTGCTCTAGTTCTTCATCGATTTTTGTCCGATTGAAAAAGCCCTTTGACTCACTCAATTCATTTACAGATGCCGTAAGCTTATCGATCTGATTTTGGATTTCCTTTACTTCTGATAGGGCAGTGATCCGTTTGGCTTCCAGCTTATCCATTTGTTGTTCGATGGCTGTCAGCATCTCACGATCGCCTCGTTGAAACTTCTCCCATTCTTCGTCTATCTCAGGGATAACAAAAATTTCTGGAATGCTCGCATCGATACCAATCGTCGCTCGCTCATGATAATAGGTCCCTAACTTATAGTAATGCACGGTAGGAGATATTTTGGCACAATGCATCATGAAAGGAAATGTTTGGGTGAAGTTATCATGGAACTTTCTTGATAGTAATTCGTCAATCTCATGATTTTG
>NZ_CP127160.1:1815000-2367500 GCF_030263915.1 Enterococcus sp. FZMF
GACTCCCGGATATGAATGAATGGCATTCGGAGTTTATCTGAATTCGGTAACCCGAGATGGGCCCCTAGTCCAAACAGTGCTCTACCTCCATCATTCTCAATTCCGAGGCTAGCCCTAAAGCTATTTCGGAGAGAACCAGCTATCTCCAAGTTCGTTTGGAATTTCTCCGCTACCCACACCTCATCCCCGCACTTTTCAACGTACGTGGGTTCGGTCCTCCAGTGCGTTTTACCGCACCTTCAACCTGGACATGGGTAGATCACATGGTTTCGGGTCTACGACAACATACTCATTCGCCCTATTCAGACTCGCTTTCGCTACGGCTCCGTCTCTTCAACTTAACCTCGCATGCTATCGTAACTCGCCGGTTCATTCTACAAAAGGCACGCTATCACCCATTAACGGGCTCTAACTTGTTGTAGGCACACGGTTTCAGGATCTATTTCACTCCCCTTCCGGGGTGCTTTTCACCTTTCCCTCACGGTACTGGTTCACTATCGGTCACTAGGGAGTATTTAGCCTTGGGAGATGGTCCTCCCGGATTCCGACGGAATTCCTCGTGTTCCGCCGTACTCAGGATCCTCCTAGGTGTTATCCAAATTTCGCCTACGGGGTTTTTACCCTCTTTGACATACTTTTCCAAGTATTTCGACTATCTGAATAGACTACCATATCGGAGTCCTACAACCCCAACAAGCAAGCTTGTTGGTTTGGGCTTTTCCCGTTTCGCTCGCCGCTACTCAGGGAATCGAATTTTCTTTCTCTTCCTGCAGGTACTTAGATGTTTCAGTTCTCTGCGTCTACCTCGACTGCGCTATGTATTCACGCAGACGTAACATCCTATAAAAGATGCTGGGTTCCCCCATTCGGAAATCTCTGGATCATAGCTTACTTACAGCTCCCCAAAGCATATCGGTGTTAGTCCCGTCCTTCATCGGCTCCTAGTGCCAAGGCATCCACCGTGCGCCCTTATTCACTTAACCTTTGACCTTACGGTCGGTTTTGAGTACTTCTTCTAGCGATAGAAGGTTGCTCAAGAAAATAAGCGTTGAACTTATTAAAAAACTCTTTTAACATTTCAACTCGGTGTGTGTTACTTGTTTTGATTATTTCTTCGATATCCAGTTTTCAATGAACAAATTTTGTTTGAGAGTAAACCTCTCAAAACTGAACAAAGGCAAACGATGTGTAGTCTTCCGAAATATTCCTTAGAAAGGAGGTGATCCAGCCGCACCTTCCGATACGGCTACCTTGTTACGACTTCACCCCAATCATCTATCCCACCTTAGGCGGCTGGCTCCAAAAAGGTTACCTCACCGACTTCGGGTGTTACAAACTCTCGTGGTGTGACGGGCGGTGTGTACAAGGCCCGGGAACGTATTCACCGCGGCGTGCTGATCCGCGATTACTAGCGATTCCGGCTTCATGTAGGCGAGTTGCAGCCTACAATCCGAACTGAGAGAAGCTTTAAGAGATTAGCTTAGCCTCGCGACTTCGCAACTCGTTGTACTTCCCATTGTAGCACGTGTGTAGCCCAGGTCATAAGGGGCATGATGATTTGACGTCATCCCCACCTTCCTCCGGTTTGTCACCGGCAGTCTCGCTAGAGTGCCCAACTAAATGATGGCAACTAACAATAAGGGTTGCGCTCGTTGCGGGACTTAACCCAACATCTCACGACACGAGCTGACGACAACCATGCACCACCTGTCACTTTGCCCCCGAAGGGGAAGCTCTATCTCTAGAGTGGTCAAAGGATGTCAAGACCTGGTAAGGTTCTTCGCGTTGCTTCGAATTAAACCACATGCTCCACCGCTTGTGCGGGCCCCCGTCAATTCCTTTGAGTTTCAACCTTGCGGTCGTACTCCCCAGGCGGAGTGCTTAATGCGTTTGCTGCAGCACTGAAGGGCGGAAACCCTCCAACACTTAGCACTCATCGTTTACGGCGTGGACTACCAGGGTATCTAATCCTGTTCGCTCCCCACGCTTTCGAGCCTCAGCGTCAGTTACAGACCAGAGAGCCGCCTTCGCCACTGGTGTTCCTCCATATATCTACGCATTTCACCGCTACACATGGAATTCCACTCTCCTCTTCTGCACTCAAGTCTCCCAGTTTCCAATGACCCTCCCCGGTTGAGCCGGGGGCTTTCACATCAGACTTAAGAAACCGCCTGCGCTCGCTTTACGCCCAATAAATCCGGACAACGCTTGCCACCTACGTATTACCGCGGCTGCTGGCACGTAGTTAGCCGTGGCTTTCTGGTTAGATACCGTCAAGGGATGAACATTTTACTCTCATCCTTGTTCTTCTCTAACAACAGAGTTTTACGATCCGAAAACCTTCTTCACTCACGCGGCGTTGCTCGGTCAGACTTTCGTCCATTGCCGAAGATTCCCTACTGCTGCCTCCCGTAGGAGTCTGGGCCGTGTCTCAGTCCCAGTGTGGCCGATCACCCTCTCAGGTCGGCTATGCATCGTTGCCTTGGTGAGCCGTTACCTCACCAACTAGCTAATGCACCGCGGGTCCATCCATCAGTGACGCAAAAGCGCCTTTCAACTTTCTTCCATGCGGAAAATAGTGTTATACGGTATTAGCACCTGTTTCCAAGTGTTATCCCCTTCTGATGGGCAGGTTACCCACGTGTTACTCACCCGTTCGCCACTCTTTTTCTTTCGGTGGAGCAAGCTCCGGTGAAAGAAAAAGCGTTCGACTTGCATGTATTAGGCACGCCGCCAGCGTTCGTCCTGAGCCAGGATCAAACTCTCATAATGATTTGTTTGAATGACCATACGGTCATTAAGCTCATAAAAATTAACTTTGCTAGCTATTGCTTGCATGTATTTGTTCCAATAAATTGAAACGTCCTACACATTGGTTCGTTTGCTTGCTTTGTTCAGTTTTCAAAGGTCCACCGTTCTGTGTTAGCAACTTTTATATCATATCAGAGTGACATTTAATTGTCAACTCTTTTTTAAAAAGTTTTTTTCGCTCGTTGTTTTTCAACTTCGTAGCGGCTGCCTCAGCGACTTAATTAGAATAACAAATGATTTGTTATTTGTCAACAACTTTTTTCAATTAATTTTGTTGATGTATCAACATTGATTAACTATTTTATTATTGCGACTTCGTTATAATATCATCTGTTTTATTTTTGGTCAAGTCTTTTTTGAAGATTTTTCAACTGTTGTTTTGACCCGCTGGCTCAATTGCCAACGTTGAATACTTTATCATTCTATGAATGAAAGAGCAAGCTTTTTTTCTGAAATTTTTCCAATTAACAAAAACAAAGAAAAAAACTACCCAAAAGGTAGTTTAATCAATATCGATCGTACGGAAACGGATTTGATTTTGATCGTCTCGTTTTAAGGTTGTTTCTTCTTTCAAATAAGAGAACTTCTTCTCATCGATCGCTGGATTTTCAAGCATTTCTTCATAACCTGCAAAAATATCATGGATGTATTTTTTATAAGCTTTTTTCTTTTTGATTCTTTTCTTCATTTGGCACCGTCCTTTACGTGCTTATCTTAGCAAGCCGAAAGGATTCTGACAACCATTATCCACATTTTCATACCAAAAATTCACTTTGACACACCTTTTCCATTCTTTCAGCCAAGGGACAAGAATGGAAAAAGAATGTTTAGTTTGTGATCAAACGTTTTTGAAAAGCCAATCGCTCTCCATTCGGAAAAGGAAATGTTACCTCTCCTTTATATTGATAGCCAGCTGCTTGGATATTCTTTTGCATCCCAATATTGGCTTTATACGTATCGATACGCAAATCAAGTATTCCTTGTTCTAAAGCAACCACTTCAAGAGCTTGCAGCAATTTGGCACTTAACTTTTGCCCTTTAAAATGAGAACTGACAACGACGCGATGAATGGATAGATACGGACCGTTTCCATCCCACCCTGCGCCGGTAATTGCGTTGTAGACAGGATCATCACCAGAAACCAGTGCCGCAGACGCTGCGATTTTCCCATCTTTCACTAACACATAGCTTTCACCTTTTGCAATATCTTCTTTGATTTGAGTTTCTTTTGGGCCATAGCCATTTTGCCATTGTGGTGATCCTTGAGCTTTTAAAAAAGCAATTCCTTCCTCAATCAGCGCCATTAACTCCGTTAAATCGCCCTCAGTTGTTTTACGAAATTTCTCCATTTAACCCCACCTTTCTTCTATGACTTTCTTCTATAAAAAGAAACAGAGGATGATAGAAAGTCGTTTTAATCAATCGTTTTTAGTTTGCCTTGAAATTCACTGATTGATTGATATCCTTTTTCTTTCATGATCGTTTCTAACTCTTTCGTCAATCGTTCAAAGATCGCCGGCCCTTCTTTTTGCAACTCTGTGCCGATCTGCAACATAGAGGCACCACACAACAAATGCTCATACGCATCTTGACCATTACGAATCCCACCAGTACCAATAATTTTGATTTCTGGCTTGAGACGTGTATAGAAAGCCCGCACATTGGCTAATGCCGTCGGTTTCACATATTCGCCTCCGAGACCACCAAAACCATCTTTTGGTTTGATGACTACCGAGTCAGTAGCAGGATCGATGAATAAAGCATTCCCAATACTGTTGATTGAATTGATGTAGGTTAACGGATACTTGTTTAATATCTTAGCCATCTCATCAAAGTGAGCCAAATCAAAGTATGGCGGCAATTTGACACCTAAAGGTTTTGTAAAAAAACTAAAGACTGTTTCAAGAATTTGATCGGTCAAAGGAAAATCATAGGCAACTTGTGGTTTTCCTGGCACGTTTGGACAAGAAAGATTCAACTCAGTGATTCCTTCAAAATCACTTTCTTGGATCTTCTTCAATAACTCAATGTTTTCAGCCACGCTCATACCAGCGACAGAGAAAAAGAAAGGCGCTTGCTGGGTCATTTCCTGCTGCTTTTTGATGGCATAATTTAAGTAGTAGTCCACCCCTAGATTTGGTAATCCCATCGAATTGATGCTTCCTAAAGGTAAATCGGTATAACGTGGTTCTGGATTTCCGGCACGTGCTTCTAGCGTTGCACTCTTCGTGACAAATGATCCAGCTGCTGATACCGCTAATTCATCTAATTCCTCGATCGTCATACAATGGACCCCTGAGGCGTTCATAAACGGATTTTCGTATGTATATTTCCCAAAATTCGTAGCTAACATTGATTCATTCCTCCAATCTTTTCAACTAGTTTACCGTTTCATTTCTGAAAATGCAACGGTGTCTTTGATTGGGACAGGTTTTAGAAGGAGCAACCTATTTAATCACTGTAGCAAATAAAAAAACCATATCCATAGCAGCTTGTTAAAGCTTGCTGAATAAATATGGTTTTTGAAAACAATCTGTTTGTGCTGTAATCAAATGTCTAGTTTTTAGAGCATGATCATGATTTTATTTAAGCTTTCACTTCTATTTACCGCTAAATCAAATGCTCTTTGAAGATATTCTAACGGAAAGCGATGGGAAATCCTATGACTGGCACTCAAGCGTCCGCTTTCTAAAAAGGTTATTGAATCAAACCATTCTTTGCCTGGGAAAGGCGCAGAATAGCTATTCCAAAAACCCTTAATGGTTAATTCACTGCGAAAGATTTTTCAAATGCCCGTTGCTTAATCAAAACATCAGAATAAGTGATCCCTTGAAATCCAATTTTCCCGTCTTTTTTTGTCACTAAGAGACATTGTTCTTCGGTTATTTTAGTACCTGCACACTCCATTGCAATATCTACGCCTAAACCATCCGTTATCCGAGAAATCTCTTTTTCAAGGTCTTGAACACTAAGATCGATCGTATCGGTGACACCTAAATCTAATGCTTGTTTCAGTTTCTCTGATTGAATATCAATGCCAATAATCTTTTTCACACCCGCAATTTTTAACCATTGGATCGTCAGCAACCCAATCGTTCCTAACCCAAAACGGCAACGACTTTGTCACTTGAAAGAGAAAATGTTTGTGAAAAACCAAGAACGATTTTTCCTTTTTGCAATTATTTCTGAAGTCACGTAAAAAACAAAAAACCTCGTAACAATGAGTCACGAGATTTTGGTGAAGCAATCTATTCTATTTATGAGTATTTAAAAACTATCCGTAGCTCATCACTTCCGCCAATAAATCGAATGGGTGAACTAAATTAAGCCATTCCTCGCAGGAAATTTCCTTCGGTTTTGGTTTTATTTATGCGACCTCATAAGTAGAAATTCTCAAGTGTTACTCGATGATACTTGCGTTTTCCATCGAAAGCGTACAATTCAAATCATTTCAAATGATAAGACACTTGAATAGGAGTTTTTTAATTGACTGTTCAACTTTTTTTTGAAATTGAAAACGAATAAACACATACTATATACATACAAATTTTTTACCTATCAAGTGAATTAAACCTTTTTCTTTGATACCTCAACACTCCAGTATCTCCGATGACGTATAATTTGTATTTTCCATACCCTACTTTAAATTCTAATCTTTCGCCACTTGCGATTTCAAATAAAAGATAATAGGTAATGGATTGATTCGTAAAGCCGTTTGCAGCAATATTCGTGCTACTAGTCATTCGTTTATCTACTAGCGTGGCAAGTACTGCCACTTCTGGCGTAGATTGATCCTTTAAGAATTCGACAATATGATATAAGATAACTGCGACGAAAATAAAAGCAAATAAAGTAAATAGAAAATCCACAAAACACACTCCTTTTTGTTTTTATGATCAAGGGAATCAACCAAATCATTTTTACAACTTAACTATAATTATACATTAATACAATTAATTAATCTCGAATCTCTAATAAAAATATGTAACTCGCTAAATGATTGACCGAAACTGTAGTTTGGCTATCGTTTTCCTATATGTATGGTTGCATAGAACACATTTGTATATTTGTTAACCAAGAGTCAGTTGATAGGATGAAATCACATGACCTTTGAAAAAGCATTCCTAGAATCATCCTTCTTCATTCTACATTGACTCCTTAAGGAAAATTCATCGTATCCCAAAGCCTCTGACTAAATTCAGTAACTTTTATTTAGACATGTTTTCTGGGATGCACCTTAAGGTTATCAATGTGGATGAATAAGAATTTAATCTGTGCTCTCTTTTTGTCAAAATGATCGAAGGTTTATAGAAAGTATTACTATTTCGGCAAAGTTAAATACTAACTCACTTTGAGTTGTCATATGAATGGAAAATACGTTGAGCTTTCAGGTTTAAAAATATATGATTTTCTTTAATGCTTTTAGTAAAAAAGCATAACTTTTTCACCAAGTAACTGTTTATTTAAGAAAGTATTCTATAAAAAAACTCTTCTACCAACTTTTTCAAAGTTAATAAAAGAGTTCTGTGTTTATATCCTCATTTTGCCAACTGTCCGATACCTAAGAAAACAGCTTGTTCCATCTAGTTAACAAATATGAAACAACTTTCTATGATTGAAAATCCTTAACGAATCCCCAAAGCAATCCGTGCGTAACGACTCATTTTATCGGTCGTCCAAGCGGGATACCAGACTAATTTTACCTCTGGATTTTTGACTTCTGGAATATCGCTTAGTGCTTCGTGTATCGATTCAGTCAATACGTCGGCTAAGGGACAGCCCATTGTTGTTAAGGTCATTTTGATTACAGTATTGCCTGTTTCTGCATCAAATTCGACTTCATAAACTAAGCCTAGATTCACTATATCAATCCCCAACTCAGGGTCAATCACGGTTTCCAAGGCAGCCAAGACACGCTCTTTGATTGCTTCTGCTTCTACTTCAGTATATGCCACGGTTGAAGACCTCCTTTAATTCTTGTTTCAAATAATACCTTCTTTTGCAAGATTTGTAAATGGACGATCCTTGATTATGGCCGGCTTTTCTTGTGTATTTTCAGTTCTGGGAAGACCCCTGTCGTTTTAAAGGTCCGTTGTTCATCATCTGTCGCAAAACGGCCTGTAATCGATTGGGTCGGCACAAAATTAATAAACGCATTGCCGTCAGCTTCTAAAACGGCTTGTTCTAAATCGTAGATCTCGTAGCGCGTCACGACCATCATGATCATATTGCCAGGTACGCCTGAATACCCTCCGACTGAGGGGAACAAAGTCATGCCGCGAAACACATGCTTAGAGATATTTTTCCCAACAGCTTCCGCATTGGTCGTAATAATCATTGCCGTTACCTTTTGATGACTTGTGTGCAGCATGTCCACAACGTAGCTCATTGCGAAAATCGAAATGATCGTGTACAAGGCACTTTCCCAAGAAAAGACGAAACCTGAGACCATGACAATGATGCCGTTTAAAATAAACATATATTTACCAACTGTTTTTCCAGTCGTTTTTGATAATATCAACGAAAGAATATCCATTCCGCCGGTGGTAAAACCCATTTTCAGTGAAAACGCAACGCCGACGCCCAACAGTACGCCACCTAGCAAAGCGTTAACCAAAATATTGTCAGTGATCGCTCCTTGCGGAAGGATCATCGTTAAGACGGAAACGACAACGACATTGATAAAGCTCAATAGTGTCGATGATTTCCCGAGTTTGATGAACCCGAGAACAAAGATAGGCAAGTTTAAGAGGAAAATAAACAGCCCTGTACTAAGGTGAACGCCAAAATGTTCCAAGGCAAGTGCCACGATCAATTGGGCGACCCCGTTCATCCCAGCAGAAAGAACGTTTGCGGGAATCAAAAAGAAATTTAAAGCAATGGCTGCAGTAATACCTGACAGCAAAATAACCCCTATTTTTTTCAATCGTTCTGATTGTTCGTGCTTCGTTAATAACTTACTCACAATGATCTAGCTCCTTCACTAAAAATCTCCTTCCAAAGAATAGCAGTTTGTGTGAAAAAATGAAACAATTATTTGCAAAAATTTACTTTTCATTCCCGCATCGTTCGCCTCCATGTTAAAATCATAGGTAAGAGATGAGAGGAGTGATTGATTTTGGCAAAAGAAGCAAGTTTTGATGTCGTATCTGAGATCAACACAGAAGAAGTGAAAAACGCCATTCAACAGGCGGAAAAAGAATTGAAAAACCGATTTGATTTTAAAGGCTCCACAGTAGAAATCAAGATGACTGAGGGCAAACTGACGATCGTTGGAGATGACGAATTTAAGTTGGAGCAAATCAAAGATGTGCTCTTTGCGAAGCTGATCAAACGGAATGTACCAACGAAAAATATTCAATTTGGCGAAACGGAGCATGCCTTGGGGGCAAAAGCTCGTCAAACGGCAGAATTGATCAATGGCATCGATAAAGAAAACGCCAAAAAAATAACGACAGCGATCAAAAACGCCAAGCTAAAAGTTAAAACCCAAATTCAAGACAATCAAATTCGGGTAACAGGCAAAAGCCGTGACGATCTGCAAGAGGTGATCCAATTGTTACGTAAACTGCCCCTGACGATCGATTTACAGTTTACAAATTATCGCTAATCAAAAAAACTAGAACAGAGTCTAACGTGATGGTTAGGCAAAATCAGCTTTATCTACTGATTTTGCGCAACCGCTCCTGAAAGCTCTGCTTCTAGTTTTTTTCTTGCCAAAAATGAGTCAATGCTTTTGATAACTCTTGCGGCCGACGAATCTGCAAGGCATGCTGCCAATGCAGTGGGAAAAGTTCTTGGTAACGCGGTGTCCGAAAGCGCTGATCCAGCAATAACACCACGCCACGATCGCTGACATCCCGAATCACTCGACCGGCTGCTTGCAGGACTTTATTCATCCCTGGCAGCTGATAGGCATACGCAAAGCCAGCTGCCTTTTTCTCATCGTAATATTCCCGAATCAATTCTTGCTCGTGATTGATTTGCGGCAGTCCGACTCCTACCACTGCTGCACCGATCAAGCGATCGCCTTTTAGGTCAATCCCTTCAGAAAAAATTCCTCCAAGGACACAAAATGCCACCAAAGTTTTTGGTTGACTCTTTGGTTCGTCTTGACTTTTATCCAGCAAGGATGATTGTTGCGAGTCAAAAGATTGAAACTGCGCAAGAAACGCCTCGCGCTCTGCTTCGTTCATAGCAGTCCCCTGAATCAAGACCTCCACCTCTGGCGCCTGTTGAGAAAATGCTGCCGCCACATCATCCAAGTAACGATAAGATGGGAAAAAGACCATATAGTTTCCCGCTTTCGCTGCCGTCATTTGCTGGATCGCATCAACGATCGCAGGAATGCTGGCTTCACGTTGGCGATACGTCGTTTGAATATAGTCCGCAATAAAAATCCCCTGATTTTTCGGATCAAAAGGACTTGGCAAGCGATAGCGCAAAGCTTCATCGCCGCCACCTAATACTTCTTGATAATACGACAAAGGGGTAAAGCTCGCAGAAAACAACAGGCTAGCCTTGCCCTTATCTAACACGGATTCCAAAAACGGCGCTGGTTCGATGCAAAATTGCCGTAATTTGATATCATAGCGGTCGATCTCCACCGTCGTTTCGTAGTGATCATCATAAAATTCACTGATCTTCAAATAATGGTTGGCTTCAAAATACACTTGCAGCACTTCTTCTTGCAATTCATGCTCAGGATTTGCCGGCAACCATTCCTTCATCAATTCAGCTAATTTGTATAGCTGATTGACCATTGTTTCATGGGGAGCTGCTTGATGGTGGTATGACCATCCTTCCTCTTTTGCTAATTGGGCTAAAGCCGCAAATTCTTTATCAACTCTGTTTAGTGCGCGTTTTAATTTCTGTTGATCCTTCGGCAGCTTCTTCTTTAATTCCTTAAATGGATGACGGGAGATCGTTGCGGAATACATTTCTTTCGAACGGTTAACTAAGTTATGGGCTTCATCCACTAAAAAGAAATACTCTTCGTCTGGCTCTTCAAAAAATCTCCGTAAATAAACGGTTGGATCAAACAAATAATTATAATCACCAATAATGACATCGCAAAAGACACTGACATCCAGTGAAAGCTCAAAGGGACAAACCGTATGCTTCATTCCATAAGTCTCGATCACTTCTCGAGTTATTTGGTTTTCGTGATGCAACAGATCCCACAAAGCTTCGTTGATTCGATTGTAATAACCTTGTGCATAAGGACAATGCTCTGGCGTACAGTTTCGTTCATCCAGAAAGCAAATTTTATCTTTGGCAGTGATCGTGACACTCTTGGTTTCACTACCGTTGTCTGCTAACTTGCTCAACGCATCTTCAGCCACTTGTCTGGTGATCGTCTTCGCCGTCAGATAAAAGACCCGATCTGCCCCTTCTTCCCCGAGAACTTTTAATGCGGGAAACAGCGTTGACATGGTTTTTCCAGTTCCCGTTGGCGCTTCCGCAAAAAGTCGCTTGCCATTTTTTAGTGTTTTATACGCCGCTGCTGCTAACTCTCGCTGCCCTTTGCGAAAGGTTTCAAAGGGAAAAGACAGCAGCTGCAAAGACGTATTGCGGACACGGCGCCAATTCTCTTGAAAAACTAACCATTTATGATATTCCTGAAGTAATTCTTCATAAAAAACAGCTAATTCTGAAAACTGAAATGTTCTTCTCGTACGGGTGGTCAGCTTTTCAGTGGTTTGATAATAAGTCAATTGCACGGCAATCCGATCGATGGGTCTCCTCGGATCATTTTCTCCTTCAGCAGTAGGTTCTGCTTCTGGGTTCTCTTGTTTTTCACTATCAGTAAGCGCAGCTTGTTCATTTTCTTGTAGTAAAAACAAATAAGCATAAACCATTCCCTGGGCAAAAAACAAATCGATTTGATCTTCAGGGATATCTTCGAAAGCTGGTTCTGAAGTTTTGATCTCATCGATCACCCAAGAATTAGCAGCTGCATCAAAAAAGAGACCATCGGCACGTCCTTCGACAGTGATCGAATCTTTCTCAATTTGGCTTTCTCGTTTGAAAAAGACTTCTTTTTGATACGCATCCCCAGCCTCTTTTTGTAGTTGGCGATGGATACGGGCGCCTTCTTGTGCGGTATGATTACTGACTTTGCGGCTATCAATATCGCCTCTGCGCAAAATAAATTCTACGATTTTTCTAACCGCAACTTTTCCTTTATACACGTGTTCACCTTCTCGTTTGCCATTATAGCGGATAGATCACTTTTGGAAAAGCGAACAGAAACAGCTTTTCATCCTCTGCGGAGAGTATCCTATCCAAACAGGTTTGATCTCTAAAAAAACCACTTGCGGCAAAATGCCTTCTCATCAGGTAATCAACGCCATTTCCACTTCCAGAAAATGGGTTTGACGAAAGGTTACCAAAAAAACCTACTCTACTCACCTAAGCAAGTAAAGCAGGAATATTTTTTAAGAGAATTTATTGATCGACCTGAATGTCATAGCTAACGCCATTTTGATCATAGGCCTTCTGATTATTGGGATCTAAGGTGAACTCAAAGGTTCGCCCATCTGCCATGATCGTCAAACGTTTTCCTTCGACGATGTATGAGGCATCTTGATAGGTGATCTCATAAATTTGATAAGGATCGTTGGACAACTGTACCTCTGAATGGGAAAAATGACGCTGAAAATCACTTTCGATTTGTCCTTTATACAAGGCAACATCACTAGAGCTGGCTGAACTATCTTCTAAGTCTGCCATCGGCAAATACTGCTTAACGATCGTCAACTCATTCTCATGAAAATCATAAACCCCTTGGCTTTGCGGAAAGATGACACTCTCATCTTGGATCAACATCAAATCAAGGTCGCCATTTTCAACCGCTTTTGAGGCGGAAGTAACGGTTTCAGAAACTTCTTTCGAATCATCGATGGATAGCTCTTCCTCAGCACAGCTCGCTAAAAGAAGCACAGCAAAGCATACAGTGAAAAAGAATTGGAGCGATTTTTTCATAAAAAACACCTTCTTACAAAAAGTTGATGTATACCAATCAAAACGAACACAAGGTCCTGAACACTTACTTTCCCCGAACTTAGTCACGACGAATGTTTCTGCTGCAGGAAAAAATTAGACCAGTTTCAAACGAAACACGCGCTTTCTTATTTTAATTAGTATAACAGCAGTTTTTTGCTAATGCGGTTTCTTAGAAAAATTTTCGAATTCCCACAATAATTCTGAGCTTTTCTCTCATCAAACTATTGGTTAGCCTTATCACCTGCCTGCCAAAGGGTGGTCACAGTATCTTCACGAAATAAAGCCTATCCGTGCCAAGTACAGGTGTGTCAGAAAGCACAGCAAATTGTTCGAAGCCGACTGCTTGATAGAACTGTGGCGCTTGGTAGTCTTGGGTGGTAACTGTCACGGAACGACACCCCGCTTTTTTACCGTGATCGAAAAGTGCTTGCATTAATTGTTTCCCCACCCCTTGATTCTGATGGTTTGGATCAACTGCAAACAATTGAATATGAATCGTATTACCTGTCCGTTTCCCAATCAACCCACCAAGTTGATCCTGATTGTCAAAAAATGCAAATGAAAGCTGTTCTTGATCGGAAAAGGCACTCACTGCCTCTGTTTTTTTCGTTGAATGATTGAGCCATTGACAGATCGCCTGACGATTGTCTTCTGTGTTCATCGTTTTTATCATTAATTTTTCACTCCTAAAAACCTTTCTTTGTTTCCTCTTATACTTTAAGCTATACTTATAGTCAGACACAAGTATTTGTGATCCTAGGAGGTTTTAGCATGAAAATCATTGGTTTAGTGACAGGACCCGTTCAAGAAAATTGTTACCTTATTTGGAAAGAAGATTTTTTGTTGATTATTGATCCTGGAGCAGAAGCAGCGAGATTGATCGCTGAGATCGAAAAAACAGGCGCAAAACCAGCAGCGATTTTATTGACTCACACTCATTATGACCATATCGGCGCAGTTGACCATTTGCGGGATTATTATCAGATCCCCGTTTACGTTAGTCCGCTTGAGCAAGAATGGCTAAGTGATCCTATGAAAAACCTTTCTGGTCGTCATCCTGAATTAGGAACCATCACCGCACGTCCAGCAGAATTCGAACTAGAATTGAAAGCGTACGAGATAGCTGGCATGTCCTTTAAGGTTGTTGCAACCCCAGGTCATTCCATCGGCAGCGTCAGTTTTATTTTTGACAAGTTTGTCGTTTCTGGAGACGCCTTATTTAAAGGTAGCATCGGTCGGACCGATCTACCAACTGGCAATCTTGAGCAATTGCTGACCAGCATCCAAACGCAACTTTTTGTTTTACCGAATCAGATGGCCGTTTATCCTGGCCACGGGGAACCAACAACGATCGAGATTGAGAAACGGACCAATCCGTTTTTTAACGCATAAACGAATTACGAACCAAAGGAGGAATTACTACTTATGGCAAAAACGGAATTGTATGTCGTGCGTCACGGGAAAACCATGTTCAACACATTGCAGCGTGTGCAAGGTTGGTGCGACACCCCATTGACTCGTACTGGTGAACAAGGCATCCATTATTTAGGACTCGGGTTACGAGATGTGGATTTTGTGGAAGCAGTATCCAGTGACAGCGGCCGTGCGATCGAAACGATGCGTCTGATACTGGGTGAACATGTCAGAGGACCAGAGATCCCTTATCATATCGACAAACGGATTCGTGAATGGTGCTTTGGCTCGCTTGAAGGTGCCTATGATGCAGAAATGTGGGGCGTTCTGCCACGGATTCTTGATTTTCCTGATTACGATGATATGATTGCCAATCATGTCTCGTTTGAGGCGATCGCCAATGCGATCTATCACGCAGATACAGCCAATTGGGCGGAAACCTTTGATGTGTTGACCGAACGTGTCAAAACAGGGTTTGAAGATATCGCCTACCGCGTTGAGAAAAAAGGCGGCGGTAATGCGCTAGTCGTGTCTCACGGCTTAACGATCGCTTTTCTTTTGCATCTGATCAATGATGAGAACAATGTTCGCATGGATATTGAAAATGGCTCGGTCACTCGACTGATCTACGAAGATGGCAGCTTTACGATTGCTGAAGTGGGCAATACCGATTACATCAAAAAAGGCTTGGCACTCTCTCAAGAACTTTTATCCTAAGAGAAACCTTTGGCAGTTGATCAATTTCTTTAAGAAAGGAGCAGTTTTTGTTTTAAAAACTGCCCCCTTTTTTTAGGAAAAAGATTGGTATTCGAATCAGGAAACGGTATACTAAGAGTTGTATTTTGTCATAGAAAGGACTGAACCAATGTTTTTTACAAATTTCATAAAAGCGATTTTATTTGGGATCATTGAAGGGATCACGGAATGGCTGCCAATCAGCAGCACGGGTCACTTGATTCTAGCCGACGAATTTATCGGATTGAATGTAACTCCCGAGTTTATGACGATGTTCAATGTTGTCATACAACTGGGTGCGATTTTAGCAGTCGTCTACTTGTATTTCCATAAACTAAACCCTTTTTCACCGCATAAAAATGAGTTAGAGAAAAAAGATACATGGACGTTATGGTTTAAAGTCGTCGTGGCGGTCTTGCCATCGGTTATTATCGGATTACCGTTAGATGATTGGTTAGATGCGCACTTCTACAACTTTTTCTCCGTTTCGATCGTCTTGATCGTTTATGGGATCGGCTTTATCGTGGTAGAAAAACGCAACAAAAATAAAGCACCAAAATGTACCGATTTGAATAAGTTCACCTACAAAGCGGCATTGATCGTTGGGATGTTCCAAGTATTGGCATTGATCCCAGGAACTTCTCGTTCTGGTGCTACTATCTTAGGTGCTATCATGATCGGCGCTTCTCGTTATGTTGCTGCTGAATTTTCATTTTTCTTAGGTATTCCCACCATGTTTGGTGCCAGTGCCTTGAAAATCTTCAAGTTTTTGAAAGATGGCAATGCCTTTGATTTCCAAGGAACCGTCATCTTATTGACAGGAACCATCGTGTCATTCATCGTTTCGATCATCGCGATCCGTTTCTTGATGAACTACATCAAACGGAATGATTTTACCGTATTTGGATGGTATCGCATCGTTTTAGGAATCATTTTGATCGGCTATTGGCTGATCCAATTATAAGCAAAAAGAGCAACTATTGCGGCAGTTACCTGCCCAAGAGTTGCTCTTTTTTTTCGTTTGAATGCTCTCTAGTTCCTCACGTGTTTTTGATCACCATACCATCGATAATATCAACCGCACTTTCGGTGTCGTTGATAATCGATTCAAAGCGATCATAAATATCTTTCCATTTAATGATTTCCAGCACTTCTTTTTCATCCGTAAACAACGCTTTTTTCATTTTTGAATACAAAAGATCTGCTTCTGATTCAATCGTATTTACATCGTTGATCATTTGACGCAATGTTTTTGAATTTTTGAACTTCGGAAACTCTTTTAATGCTGTTTCGACCCCCTGTGTCGCTTGAACGATCATTTCAGCAAATAAGTTCGTCTCGGGGCGGATCTTCGTAATGACCAAATTCTCAAATAAATAAGTCAATCCCATAATGCCATCCAAAATATCATCTAAGCGCTCAGAGATGACCAGGATGTCTTCGCGATCGATCGGTGTGATAAATGAGTCGTACAACTCATTCGTTAGCTCAGCGATCACCTGATCGCCTTCCTTTTCTAATCCATGAATCTCAGCTGCCGCTTCACTTATCGCTGTTTCAGAGTAATCATTGATCAACAGCGAAAAACGTTTCGCAGCTAGATGGCCATTTGTTGCCAACTGCTCCATTGCCGCAAAATAATCAAATCCTTTTTTTCGTGCCATTACTTTCTCTCCTCACAAAATTAGCAATAAAATTTTCACCATTAGAAACGCTATCAACCCACAACCAGGAAACGTTAAAATCCAAGCATAGATCATTTCTTTCACGATGCGCCAATCAACGCTAGAAAAACGTCGAGAAGCCCCTACCCCCATGATGGCAGTCGTTTTTGTATGGGTCGTTGAAACTGGGATACCAAATACGGAAGACAAGAACAAACAGATCGCAGCGGTAACATCTGCAGAAAAGCCTTGGTATTTTTCCAGTTTTACCATATCCATCCCTACTGATTTGATGATTTTCATCCCACCGACAGAAGTACCGATCCCCATGGTCAAGGAACAAAGAACCATCACCCAGAGTGGGATCGAAAAGCCATTGCCGGTCTTTTCAGCAAGATTGTTGTAGAAAAGCCCTAACATGAAGACACCCATAAATTTTTGGCCATCTTGTGCACCATGTAAGAACGCATTGGCACCAGCCGCAATGGCTTGACCAACTGTAAAAATTTTGTTGGCTTTTCGCCGTTGGGTATCGCGAAAGAGCCATACGATCAGTTTCGTGATCAGAAAGCCACCAATGAAACCCATCAACGTAGAAACGACAAGACCGATCAAAACTTTCAGCCACTCCTCGCCATTGACTGCATGTAACCCACCAAGGGCCATGGCTGCACCAGTCAGTCCTGCGATCAACGCGTGGGATTCACTGGTTGGGATCCCAAAATACCAAGCTGCGACCGTCCAAACAACAATTGAAAACAAGGCAGCGGCCAATGCGATCTGTGAGACTCGAAAACTCCCGCCTGAATCAAAAGTCACAATGTTGCTGATGGTTTCTGCAACTTGCGCATTAAAATACGTCATCACTAGCACACCTAAGAAATTCATGACGACTGCCATGCCAATGGCGATATTCGGGCGTAAGACTCTCGTGGAGACAGCGGTTGCAATAGCATTCGGCGCATCCGTCCAGCCGTTGACGAAAATCACCCCTAATGACAACACAATCGTTAGAAACAAAGCGATATTCACATAGATTCCCCCATTTAAAAATTCCGAAGTAATCATAGCATAGAAAGCTGTTTCTGTGTAAACTTTTTATAACTATTCAGTAAAAAATGTGTAAAGAAGCATTTTTAAAATCCATAAAGCAAAAAATAGCACGGCCAAAAAACAAATTTTTGTGTTAAGTAAAATTTCTTTACAACTTTTATTGCAATCACTCTTGGCATTAGGTATAATGACTAGTGTTGATTTATACGTTTTCTAAACGTAATTGAACTTTTTTTTCGGAGGTGAAATACATGCCAAACATTGAATCTGCAATCAAACGTGTTCGCACAAGCGAAGCGGCTAATGCTAAGAATTCATCTCAAGTAAGCACAATGCGTACAGCAATCAAAAAATTTGATCAAGCTGTTGAAGCTGGTGCTGATAACGTAGATGCGTTATATAAAGATGCTGTTAAAGCAATCGATATGGCTGAGACTAAAGGATTGATCCACAAGAACAAAGCTAGTCGCGACAAATCTCGTTTAAGTAAAAAAATTGCAAAATAAGCAAATTAAGAAAGGCGCAGCAATCATCGATTGCTGCGCCCTTCTTTTTAACTTACTGTTTGCCATGTTTTAAAACAAATAGCTGGAACAAATACTCTTTGTCCATCTGACCACTTTTTACTAAGTAATCATTTTCGATCAATTCACTATATAGTGCCGCTAATTGCTTTTCTCCAAACCCCCGAGCTTGCTGCATCGCTAACTTCACTCGGTACGGATGAATCCCCAACGTTTCTGCGATATTGGCTTGCTGGTAGCCAATTTTCATCAAAATCGCCGCCTGTAACAGCAGACGGACTTGGCTGATCAAGATAGCATTGATCTTGATCGTCTCTTCCCCTTGCAATAATAGATCGTCATACAAGCGCAACGCATCCGATACGTTCCCCTTTAAGACATCGCTGGTTAATTCAAAGACATTGTGTTCCAACGTCTTAGGGATCAACTGCAAGACGATCTCTTTCGTAATTTTATTGCCATTTCCTGCATACAGCCGTAGTTTCTGTAACTCCTGCATCGCTTTTGATAGGTGCAGATCCGTTAACCGTAAAAACAAATCAAACGCCTCTCGGCTCATTTCGATGCCATCATTGGCCAACGACTGTTGGAGATACTGACGCACGTCGGCTTCTTTCATAGGTGGGACATCAATCACAACTGCGGCTTTTTTCAATTGCTTAGTAATTTTTTTCCGTTCATCTAATTTATCGACATCTGCAAAAATCACCATTACCGATGATTCCAATGGGTCTTTGATATAATTCAAAAAATCATCTAGGTCATGCTCAGGTGCATTGCTCTTTTTTTCAGCCGTTAAGAAAAATGGCCGCTCAACGAACAGTAATCGCTGATCGCCAAAAAAAGGCAACGATTGGGCTTCTTGGATCACCATATCAAGGGAATCTTTCTCCATGTCAAAGGAAGCAAAATTCAGATCATCTTTCCCAACGGAAAAACGCTCCAAAAAGGCCGTGCGAACTTGCTCTTGTAAAAACATTTCACTGCCGATGACCAGATAAATCGATTGCAACTCCTTGGTTCGAATTGCTTGCAACGCTTTTTGTAATTCCATCGTTCCCCCCGCTTTCATTCTTATCCTACCATTAGTCAATCGGATAGTCTAGCAGCGTTTTTATCAAAAATGATTGTTGTTTTTCAGACCAAATAAATTGGATCATGCCCTGCTGATCGGTTCGCAAAACGGTCTGATTTGCCAACGTTTCAAGCACCTCTTCATGAGGATGCCCGTACCGATTGTTCCGTCCACTTGAAACGATCCCGAATTGGGGATCGATTGCCGCAACAAACTCAGGTACCGTCGAGGTTCGACTGCCATGATGCCCTAGTTTCAATACATCAACTTTTAAATTCGGATAATCATGAATCAACTTTTTTTCCCCTGCCTGTTCGAGATCGCCAGTAAACAAAAATGTTTTATCCCCTACCTTGGTTTTTATCACCATCGAATCTTCGTTTTGTCCTGCACCTGATTCTGGTGCCAATACTTGCAACTGAAGGGAATCCCCCACCACTTGGCCAACCGTCGTCCAAACAACGTTTGTCTGCTTAGGCAGCTCTTTTAATAGCTTGGCGATACGGTGATCTTGTTCACTTCCTGGTACAAGATATAACGTTTCAACAGGGATCGCCTTCATCAATGCTAGCGCATCTCCCATATGGTCCGTGTCCCCGTGAGTTAAAAACAAACCAGTAATCTTCCTGACTCCCTCCCCTTTCAAAAAAGGAATCAATGTAGATTCCGCGGCAGCTTGTCGTTTGCGCTCTTGCCAGTTTTCTTTCGGAAAAGATAGAGAACCTCCAGTATCGATCACATAAACTTCGCGATTTTTTTCTGCCTGTAAAACGATACTATCGCCTTGACCAACGTCGACATAACTAATGGTGGGTAAAACGCGATTCTGTTGAAAGACGATTGGTACAACAATCGAAAAACAGATCACCAGCAGCCACCGTTTCTTTTGGTAACAGAGCAGGCCAAGCAAACAACAACTAGCTGCCAATCCTGCAGGAAGGGCACCCACCGTTATCGATACGCCTCCTACAGCGCCCACGACAACTTCCATAAGTAATAAAAGCTCTTCAAAAAGCGCAATCAGCCCACTGATGGTTGGGAAAAGCGTCCCAGCAATGAACATTAAGAAACAGGCTGGCAGCAAAACCAATTGAAAAAACGGTAAAAAGACAAACGTCAAAAAGCCCCCAAATAATGGAAATTCATAAAAGAGCGAGACAATGACAGGCGCAGCTAGCACCGTGAGGAACTGACTGCGCCAAAACCACGTCAATTTGATCGGTCGCTGCATCATTATCAGGAAGGTCATCAAAAGACTTAGTTGCCCCGATGTTTGAAGCAATACTTTGGGATCAACGAATAAAAGAGCCGTTAAGACGATCCCATAATGATCACTTGCTGATAGCCGTTGTTGATAAAGAGTGGTCACTTGAGTAACCGACAATGCCAAGACAGCACGCCAGACACTAATGCCGCCGCCACAAATCCCAATTACGACCAAGAAAAAGACCCCCATTGGCAACAGCATTTCTTTTTGCGTAAACCCCAATCGGCAGAAGCATCCGCGAAACCACTTGAAAAATAAGACGACATGCATTCCTGAGATCGTAAAGAAATGCAATAAGCCACTAGCACGATACATTTGACGTACTTCTTGAAAGTCATGGTCTTTAAAACCAAAGAGCAACGCATTGATATAGGCTGCTGAGCGTTCAGGAAAGATTCGTTGCACAGAAGAAATAACCTCTGCTCGAACTTTTGCAAGCGAAAAGCCTGAGTCTGCTGCTTCCATTCCTACCATTTGCTCGATATGGACTGTGCCAATAATTGATCGACTGGCTAGATAGGCAGAATAGTCAAACCCGTGGCGGTTTCGTGGTTTTTCAGGAAGAGAGAAAAATCCTTTCACCAGCAGCTTTCTTCCCCAATCGGATCGATCCTGCCATTGCTGTTTTTCAGTCTCTGAAGAAATCGTGTAACGACCAATCACTTTACCTGTGGAAGATTTTGCTTCAAACGTAAGCAGATCGCCATTGATTTTGATCGTGTCTGGCAACACATTGACTACCCCTTGATACTCACCTTCTTGTATGTTTCCAGTCCGAGAAAGACAGACGCGGACACTTAACAGCAACAGTCCGACAAAACAAATCATGCACAAAAATGCTTGTCGTCTTAAGACAAGCATCCCGAAATAATAAAGTGCAATGAGTCCCAGTAAGATGGACTGCACATAGTAAGCAGTCACCGAACAAGCAAAAATAATACTAAGAAATAAAAATGAATCAGTTCTCTTTTGTTGGTTGTGCATCATTCAGCACACCAAATGAAAGTTTTTCAAAATACACCGGATCGAGTTCAACTTGGTGGACGGAAGCACCTACTTGTTGAATCAATTCCATTGCATACTGATTGTTACGATAGTCATTCAAATAATGGATCGTTTTGACCCCTGCTTGCAAAATTGCTTTCGTACAGGGAAGGCAAGGGAAATGCGTCACATAGATTTCCGCATTGTCTGTTGACACCCCTAATTTTGCACATTGCAATAAGGCATTCATTTCTGCATGAATCGTCCGAATACAATGGTCATCGACAACATAACAGCCATCGTCGATGCAGTGTACATCGCCACTGACTGACCCATTGTAGCCTCCAGCGATGATTCGGCGATCTTTGACTAATGTAGCGCCGACTTCAAGTCGGGAACACGTACTGCGTAAAGAAAGTAAAACAGCTTGCGCCATAAAATATTGGTCCCAAGGGATTCTCGTATTGCTCATTCATTTGCTCCTTTGCGATTGATTAGTTCTATTCTAATCGAATTTCTTGAATTTTCAACCGTCATTTCTTAGTATTTCTTACTTTTATTTGGTTCAGTCCGTCACTGTAATCATCTCTTTCAAGGACTCAAAGGTCTTCTCTCCGATGCCTGTGATCTTTTTTAGGTCATCAATCTGTTTAAAAAAGCCATATTCTTCGCGGTAAGCGATGATTGCCTCTGCTTTTTTGGCACCCACGCCTGGCAGTTCTTGCAGTTGCTGCGCATTGGCTTGATTCAGATTGATTTGTGTCACTGCTGTCTGGCTGCCACCTACTCCTGAAACATTCATCTCCATAAACGCTTGATCCTCTTTATGAGGGACGATCACCATCTGTTGATCTTGCAACACCTGTGCTAAGTTTATGGCTGTTTCTAACGCCTCTTCTGTCAGACCACCTGCTTGTTCGATCAATTCATACATCCGTGCACCTGATTTTAAACGATAAATGCCCGGTTGGTGCACTTCTCCTTTGACATCTATAACGATCTCATACTCTTCATCGTGAAGACCATCTTCTTGAAGGGTTCCACCTTCCCCCATTTCAGACGATTGACCTGCTGCATCTGCCATTGATTGCCAGTTTGTTTCTTTGTTTTGCGAGAACGGTACAAACCAGATGATCAGCAAAACCATCAAAACAGCACCACCAACTGCAAATCGCCAATAGTCTTTGAGCAGCTTCCATTGATCCATTTTCACCACCTCATAGATGAAATACGCAAAAAATAGAAAACGACAGAAAAAAGTCAACACTTTCCACGTGTCGACTTTTTCACTAGCTAAGAAGTAATCGTATAGATACAGGTAACTTTCTTTTGGCTCCCCTCATCCTCTATTTTCTCGCTGACTTTTCTAAAACCTTTCATCTGACTGATTTCATAGCCACATGTTCGTGGCAACTCCACCGTTAAGCGAACGGTACGATCAGTCTTTTCCCAGCTTAAAGTTACTAATCCAAACGTACTTTGTAAGGAGCCTTTGACATGGGCTACAGGTACATCGAAGGCTGGTTGTATCAGTATCCCAGCGCTTGTCATCTGAATGCCTAATAAATGACGGACAAACCAATACCCATAAGAAGCAAACATGGCATGATTCAACGAACCCTCGTAAGTGGCTGAATGTTGCGGCGTTGGAAAATGTTCCATCAAAGTGCCGTTTCCGCTTGCCAACATTGCTGCATAACTAGGTGCAGATTTCCTCGTTAACCAATCAAAAATAATATCATTATAGCCAGCTTCAGCCAGCAACTGATAACTCCATGCCATCCCGAAGATGCCGAAAGAGAAAATACCCTCTTGCTGCTTGATCCTTTGTACTAATTTTGGCAAGATTTGTTTTTTTTCACTGAGTCCTGTTTTCATTGCAAAGATCATGCTAGACAAGGTATCCGCACCGTATTGCTCATTTCCTTTAGAAAACTGCTGTTCGATTTGCTGTGTCGTATACTGGATCGCTGCTGTCACTCGCTGACAATAGTCCTCGTTACCAATGATCCTCAAGTCGATCAATTCTTGGTAACGCTGTAGTAAAAGCAGATACATGCAGGCAGAGCAAAAGGACTGATCTGGCGAAGTAATGACCCCGTTTTGCTGAGTTTCATCAATTGCTCCCCAATCACCGAGGCAGCACTGGGCGATATAATCAAAATCAAAAGCGAGTAAATAGTTGAGATGCCGTTCCAAGTGTGGACGCAGCTTGGCAACCACTGCTTGTTTCCCATAGGTCTTCACCAATGCCAAAGCAAGCTCTGGAACTACCAATTGCCACCCTAACGCACCACCACCATTTGATGGACCATTTGTCATGATTCCTACAAATGGCGCAGTTGCAGTCATTGCACCATCCGGTCGTTGGTCGTTGGCAAAATCCCACAACACTTTTTCCAACAACGGCTCAATCGCCAGATCTGCCATCTGTGTTGGCAATAAAGCGACGATGTCTCCGCCATATCCGAACCGCTCACGGGTGCAGTCCTCAAAATACGAGTGGATGTTGTTCAACCGCGTGGCTTGGCCAACCGCCCATAACTGATTCAAGAAGGGATCGGAGGTTTCAAGGGTTACCAACGATTTCACATCCGTATGCAGGCGATAGGCTTTGATTGCGCCCACAATCGCTTGAAGGTTGTTAGCAGGTTTCGTCTCGATCAACGCATAGCGAAAGGAATGATACGTGTAGCGGTTTTCAAAAACGAACGTCCTCGCTGCCGTTTTCTCAATGATGTCTCGTTGAACGATGGGATCATCTGGCTGCTTCCCTTCATAGGGATCGTAGACGCCATAAGTTCCACTGATCGTAGACGTATAATCAGGGTTGCCTTGCTCATCTAATGTTTCTGCATAGCTGATTCTGATCTGACCAATGAAATCTTTCTCAAGTGTACAAGCAAATTGACCGCTGATGATTTGACCGAAGTCAATAAGCAGTCCCGCTGCAGTTTCGGTCATTTTTTGGGGAACGATCGATTGTGTGCGCTTGATTTTAGGAATAAAGCTTGGCTTAAAACGTCCCGCGGGACCAGCAATTTGTACCGTTTTTCCTTCTGGACGAGGATCAGGTACATCGGTAACGATTTCTCCTATATAAAGATTGTTTTGCAAATAAGGCCCAAAACTACTTTGCCACTGATTGTCTGAGTAAATGTAGCGATTCTCTCCTCCGTCATTTAACTGAAGCTCCCCCCAGAAACAGGGTTTACCGATCGCTAGTTGTTTGCGGATGTTATACCGTCCTAAAATCTCAATCGGAGCAGGGTTGTACCAGCCATTCGCAAGTTCAACTTCGATCCGATTGTCTCCCTCCTGTAAAAAATCAGTTAATTCATAAGTATCATAGTAGACGACTTGATCATAGTTCGTTACATCACTGTTTAAGTAAACATCTGATACCGTTTTTCCATTAACAGATAAGCGATAAAAACCAAGCCCGCAGCAATCGATCACTGCATAGGAAGGACACTTTTCCAGTGTGAAGGAGCGGGACAAGCAGCTATTTTTCTCTTCTGAAAAGTAAAACCGTTCTTTTTTAATGGGATCATCTAAGCGAGTGATCCACTTGCCCATGGTTTCTTTAGGTTGCTCACGCTTTTCTATGGTGAAAAACACACTGCTGTAAATGGTGACATCGTTTCCTGCTCCTGCTGTCAATTTGACTTGATATTTTTTTCGCTGCGGATGCTGTGGTAAGTGGACCGCCATTTTATTCTCAGAAGCGGCTATGTTGGAAACGTCATACACTGCTTGCTGCTGTTCATTGAAGAGTTGCAATCGATAGCCTTGGTGATTGGTCATCGACCACTCAATAAGGACCGGATCATTTAAATCCACTGTTAATGGCTTTGTCTTCCCGTTGATGGTTATCGTTTCTTTCATAGGCTGCTCCTTTCGTGGGTTATTGTGCTTCTTCAATACAGATCTGCTTATCAGCAACTTTGATAAATGGCAACCAAATCACCGTTGCGATCACGATCAAGACGATTTGTAGCAATGCGCCCATGATACTACCAGTGACAAAATAGCCGCTAATGATCGGCGGAGTCGTCCAAGGAATTTGTGCAAGCCCTGTTGGGATCGGGACTAACCCGAAATAAAAGGCAAAGTAAGCGACGATCGTTGTGACGGCATTCGCAAAAACAAAGGGAATGAGAAAACTGAAATTCAACATTAACGGTATCCCGAACAACGCTGGTTCACCGATATTGAAAATATAAGGAACACTAGCAATTTTTCCAACCTCTTTGTACTGTTTGCTTTTTGCTACGATCAAAATAGCAATGATCGCACCGACGACCCCAATCGAGGCAAAATGATTCCGAAAGCTCATACTGATAATATTCGTTGGAATCTCTCCCGCCACTGATGCCACACGATTTTGATCTTCAAGGACTTGATGGATTGGGTCCATCACTGCTTGAATGATCGAAGTTCCATGAAGGCCAAAAAACCACAAGAATTGCTCGAAAATTTTCACAACGACCATTCCAACTAGGGAGCCACCTAACATAGTTAATGGAATCCCAAGGGTCCCATTGATCAACGTCATGGCATCACTGTTAAATAAGGCTTCGATGATGACTCGGATGACCCAAATCGTCGTGATGACAAGAAAAGATGGAATCACCGATTCGAATGGACCAGAAACAGCTGGTGGTACCGCTGCTGGCATTTTGATTTTGATTCCTTTGCCCTCAATTTTTTTATAAAGAACTGTACTAAAAATACCGACAATAATCGCTAAAAACATCGATTGCGCGCTAACGCGGGTGATATCTAAAAAAGTCCCTGCTTCCATTGCATCCAACGGTGTTAATAGTAAAAAGGAAACAAAAGCAGTTAAGACACATTGCAAAACATTTGTTTCAATTTTTTCTGCCAGAGATTTTGCGAGGGAAATGACAACTAGCAAACCACCGATTGCGAGTGTGGCATTGTTGACATAGAGCAATTTCTCTTGCCAGACACTAGCATCTTCTGTTCGCAACACCATAGTAATAAAATCGGTCACTTGTTGGATCGGAAAAAAAGCAATAATTAAAAAGATCGACGCAATAAAGGTGAATGGCATGTATGCTAACATTGCATCCCTAACTGAAGTAATATAAATATTCCCATTGACTTTACTTGCAAATGGACCAAGGGTACTTTGGATCTTATCCCCTAATGATGGTTTGTCGTGGTTCATGGTGATTCCCCATTTCTTTCGAATTTGCTGGTACTATTGACTATTATTATCATCCGGATTATGATAATTGATAACGCTACCATACAAGTATTATATACTATCTCTACCTGTCTTCAATGACGATACTCTACTATTTCATTGACTATTTTTTACCTAAGGAGAAAGCGATGGATAAACAAAACATTCTGCAGCAGTTACAACAATTGACGACTACCGAAGAAATAGCCCTTAAAAAGACGCAAACCCTTCCATACAATTATGAGGATTTCAAGAAAGTCTACACTGAGAAAAATGAGCCAATTTACCAATATACCTTCGAAAAACACCTTTCTCGTCTCATACGAAAACGACCGCATGATAGCGGATTTCTTAAGACAAGCCAGCTCTTGATTTTAAAACATGCACGCTTTTCATCTACGCCACTACATCAGCATGATTTTATCGAAATGAATTATGTTTTTTCTGGAACAGTCACGATCATGATCAATGAGAAAAAAGTGATCCTAAAGGCAGGTGACTTTTGCTTACTAGATACTGGGGTGATCCATCAAATTATCGAAACAAATCAAGACGACATTGTTATTAACTTTTTGATCAGCAAAGAGTACTTTTCCACGCAGATGCTCAGTCGGTTAGCATCCAATAGCATGATCGCCGATTTTGCCATCAATGCGTTATCTGAAAGCCAAAAGCACAATCAATACTTAGTGTTTGAAACGAGTAACAACGACTATTTGATTGATGCGATTTTCGGGGTCTTGGCCCAGTTCTTCAATCCCTCCTTCGGTTCTCATGAAGTCATCCATTCCTATATGATCATTATTTTTTCCGAACTCGTTCGTAACTTCCAGGAAAAACAACGGATCGAGTCGCAAAACAGTGACCAATTGTACCTCGGAGAAGTGTTGGACTATCTGGAGAAACATTTCGCTACTTGCACACTAGCTTCGGTTGCGGAGACATTTGGATACAACCCGAGCTATTTGAGTCGCCGTATCAGTCAGCAGCTTGGTCGATCCTTTGTGACGATCCTTCAAGAATTAAAACTCAATCAAGCCAGTTTATTGTTGAGAAACTCCTCCCTACCTGTGGAACAAATCGCACACCAAGTCGGCTATAAAAATGTCTCATTCTTCTATAAGCTGTTTCAAAAGAAGTATCAGTGCTCTCCTCATGCCTACCGTCAAAACTAAATAATACTGCTGCACACCATTTTATCGACAAAAAAACACTGCTCACTTGATGATGCTAACGCAACAATCTCAAATGAGCAGTGTTTTTTTACTAATCAGTTTCAAGCAATTCAGGAATTTACGACGCCGATCCTCGGTGATACAACGTTGTATAATAAGGCTGTTCGCTGGTATCGATCGCAATACCGATCCCGAGAAATTGATACTCATCGTTTAGAATCGTTGCCCGATGTCCCTCTGAATTCATTAAACCTTGATGGGCGTAAATACTGCTGGCCTGGCCAAATGCCAAATTCTCCCCTGCAGCAGTGAAGCTGATCCCGTCTTCTTGCATCCGATCAAATGGAGTCGATCCATCTAACCCAATATGGTCAAAGTATCGATGTTCTGCCATGTCTTGGCTATGCTTCACGGCAGTCTCACTGGTTGCTTCGCTGAAACCAAGGGGTGACAAACCAAAATTCACTCGGGTAGCATTCGTTAATTCAAATAACTGTGTTCGTAAACCGCTTAAAATGGCGGCTTGATTTTGGCGAAAATCATTCGCATGGCGTGTTTCTAGGGAGCGATTGATGATTTGGATCGCAGTCACTGTATCTTCGGCATGAACATCATAGAAAAAAGTAATCAATTGATCGTCTTGCAAGAACAGATCATAGTCGGCATCCGAATCGATGCGATACCGTCGTGATCCTCGTTGTAGACTTTCTTGACGCGTCCACATCTGATTACGAACGCTTGCTTTTGAAGACCCGATACCTAGCGTGTCATCGATAAGAATCGTATCTTGATTCGTATAGATCCCTTGCGCAATATCATGTTCATCGTACATCACCATCATGAAGTTACGAAAATCATCGTGATAGGAAGTCCAGTTCAGTCCATACCGATTCGCTGATTCATTGATCGCTTCCCCAAAGGTTTCTTCGATCACTTGTCGTGATTCATTATATAAATATGTCTGGGCAGGCGTTTCTGCCGCTGGCCTTGCTGAAGTGTCTTGTGAAAGAGAAAATTGGGACGAGAGAGATTGAGTGATCTCGTTGAGTCGGGCATCACGAAATGCCAAGCGCCCGTCTTGCCATGTGATCATCTGGCTTGCAAAATAAAGAAGCCCGATGAGAAAAATGCTTTTGATCAAGAATTTTATTTTTTTCATATGACACCTCCGTCAATGAATCTTTATGTGTTAGCTTTAGCGCGATCGTTTATCCATTCATCCCTAGATTGGATCGCTGATGCACCCTTCCTGTCTTTTCTAAAGACTATCATTCCTGTGGGAAGTTGACCAGCTGCATCATGAAATTTCTTAGATGATCTAGGTCTTTTTAAGCTCCTGTTAAGAAACTTTTTTACTCACGAAAACTTTGCAGCGCCATCGAACGCTCCATCAAGGGATTGGCGATTTTAGCTAATGTATGTCGATCGTATTCTTCTGGTCGCTTGATAGTGAGGTAAAGAATAAACTGTGGATCATCGGTTGGGTAGATGGAGACCGCCGAATAAATATAATCAAACTCTCCCGTCATGTAGCCTTGACCATTCTCATTGGCGATCTGAGCAGTCCCAGTTTTGACAGAAATCTCATGGTTCGTCAGTTGGTATACATCATAAGCGGTGCCATAACGTTCATCCGTCACTACATCGGTCATGTATTCTAAAACAGCATCAGCTGCTGCTTGTGAAATAGGCTGGGAAACGACTTCTGGAAAAACTTGGGTCTCTTCCCCTACTCGCCGAATCAATTGCGGACGTATCATCTCGCCACCATTGGCAAATGCACTAAATAGCTGCATCATCTGCATCTGATTGACGCCGATCGCATGGCCATAGGAACTCATGGCATAATCCACCCGATTTCTTGAAGGTAAGATCCCAGGCACTTCCCCAGGAAGCTCACTTCCTGTAACTTTCCCTAATCCAAAATCAGTTAAATACTGTGCCCAATTATCAAAACCGATCCGTTGCTGAAGTCGAACCATCCCAGTGTTGCTTGACCAAGCTAACGCTTGCCGCATCGTCAACTCACCATTTGCTCCTGAGTCGTGGTCATTGATGACTCGATCTTCAATCTGCATACTCACAGGATTGTAGCGTTCCGTCGGATCAAAAACACCTTCATCAATAGCTGCCGCAACGGTTGCCAGCTTCAAGGTCGAACCAGGTTCATACATCTCTTCCGTAAAAAGATTACGCCAAATAAAGTGCTCATCCGCAATTCCTTCTTGGGTCTCTGGATGAAAACTAGGTCTTTGAGCCATCGTTAAAATCTCCCCAGTTTTCGCATCCATCAATAAAGCCGTTAGATTTTCTGGTCGTGTTTGTTCCATAACTTCATCCATCACTGATTCAGTGAATAACTGCAGATGAGCATCTAATGTCGTCCAAACATCATTCCCATCTACTCCTTCTTCTACGGTTTGATTGGTTGCGGGAACAGGATTCCCTGAAGCATTGACTTGAAAGGACTCTCGCCCATTTTGATTCTTCAAAAAGTCGTTCAGTACATATTCTAATCCAGAAACTCCAACTCGAATCTCTTCATCATCTGACGTGGTCCCTATTAAATGTGAAGAAAAGATACCATTCGGATAGCTGCGACTTGAACGAGCATCGAAATAGATACCGTTGATTCCAGCTGCATCACACGCCGCTTCGATTTGATTTCGAGTAGTCACACTTAGACCACTGCCAACATTGCCAAATTCCACTTGAAAGACAGGCGAATCTGTTTGATTCGCACCATCTGACAAGATTGACAAAACTTGCTCGTTAGAAATAGGTAAATACTCCGAAAGAATCGTTGCGGTCTCTTCAAAGCGCGCTCTGTCTAGATACATGGGTCGTCCATTATCAATGTAATCTTCAGAAAGAACCGCTCGAACAGTATAGGAAAGAATATCTTGTGCGATCACTGTCCCCTGCCGATCAAAAATCGCCCCTCGACTTGTTTCAATCGATCTTGAACTATAATACAAATTTTCTATTCTTTCAGACAAAGAGACGCCTGCAATCACGCCGACTTGAACAATGTAAATCAAACGTGCAGAAAACCCCATAAAAAGCGCAAGACTGATTATGTATAACCAATGACCGACTAGCTTACGATTTTTCTTTGCTTTTTTCTTTCTGACCATATGATAGTCATACATCGCCAAAGCGCTCCTTTCGATTGAATATACCTCTATAGTATTGGGTATTTGTGATGATCTTGTGAGGGAAAGAACAATTATTTTTCAAAGAGTCATTTTCCTATTAAATCAGCGATTATGCTGTGATATACTTTAAAAAATATAAATTATTTTTAAGGATGTGATTAAATTTGCAAAAAATATTGATTGTTGATGATGATACTCATATGCGTGCCTTAGTGAAAACTTATGCGGAGATCGAAGGGTATCTATGTTTTGAGGCAGCGGATGGAAAAGAAACTTTGGAAAAATTAACCAATCATTCATTCGATTTGATCCTCCTAGATGTCATGATGCCGGGAAAAGATGGCTTTCAGACGCTTTCGGAAATCAGAGGCAGCTGTAACACGCCAGTCATTATGATTACCGCTCGAAAGGAAGAGTATGACAAACTCTTTGGCTTCAATCTTGGTGCCGATGATTATATTGCCAAGCCATTTAGCCCTAAAGAGCTGATGGCTCGCATCAAAGCTGTGTTGAAACGAAGCAATCAGTTTCAGTTCGAAAAGATCGTTTTTGGCGATCTCGAAGTCAATGTTTTTTCTCATACTGTAACGATCAAAGAGAATCCTCTGCCGCTTACGCCAAAAGAATTCGATCTGCTGGTCTATTTGACGAAAAATAATCATATCGCTTTGAGCCGAGAATCAATTTTAGAAGGTGTCTGGGGCTTTGATTATTTCGGAGATACCAGAACAGTGGATACACACATCAAGTCCTTGCGAGAGCGTCTAGGGGATTACCGAGAGTTGATCCAAACGGTTTGGGGAGTTGGGTATAAATTTGATTATGAAGACTAGTCGGTTAGGTTTTACTTACATCAAAAGTAAATTACTCGTGCGGCTTTGGTCCGCCAATATGCTGCTGGTCATCATTGGCATCGCTTTTTTGTGGACTGTTCAAATTTTGCTCTTTGAACCAAATTATATCAATGTAACGAAAGAATCACTTTTAGAAACAGTTCAGGAAACAGCTGCCGCTATTGAAGAAATGGCAGTAGATCCAGATGATTTACCAGAAGAGCCATTACTTTTCCTCAGTAAAACGATCGTTGGGACTCTTTTCTTAGTCGACGAGGATGGCGAAATTCTGGCGGCATTTAACAATGGACAACAATTAAACATAGATGGGTTGAGCAACGAATACAACTGGTTGTTATCTCACGCACCAACTGTCCTTGATGGCGAGAGCCTGAGTGCTGTAGAAGACTTTGAAAAGTCTTCTGCCATTCTTATTGGCGTTCCTACCACTCTTTTCCAACGCCCAGCTGCCCTTTTGCTCTCCAATACGATCGCTCAAATCGAAGCGCTTCAAAGCTTGAATCGACAGCAACTCTTTCTATTCACCATCATATTAACTATTTTTGCGTCAACGATCTCCTTTTTTTTAGCACAGCATTTTATTCGCCCGATCAAAACCATCAAAGAAGCCATCATCCGCTTAACCAACGGCGAGCTTTATTCCGTACCCAAACTTAAGCGTAGTGATGAATTAGGTACACTTTCTGAATCGGTTGCGGACTTAAGCACAGAACTTCAGCGAGTAGACGTCTTGCGAAAAGAAGTCATTGCCAATGTTTCTCATGAACTACGCTCCCCCCTCGCGTTGATCACTGGCTATGGGGAGATGGTACGTGATGTATCTGGAAACGACGAACGCCTTCGAAAAGAACATATGGACCTAATTATCAGCGAAGCCCACCGCATGAGTGCTATGGTCGATGACATCATGGATTTCTCTATCATGCAAGCTGGCTACACACAGCTTAAAAATGAAATCTGGAATACATACGAGGTGGTTTCCTCCGTCGTTGCTTACGCAAGAGGGATCGCCAATCAATATGAGATCACTGTCGATTTTGAAGCAGATCGTACGAATGGAAATGCTCTTTTTGATCGCATCAAAAAGGAACAGGTTTTGCGTAATTTAATAAACAATGGCATCAACCATACACCTAAAAATGAACGACTCTTAATCAAATTAACGAATACATCTGCAGGAACAAAAGTTGCTGTCATCAATCCTGGAAAAGATATCCCTCCAGAACAACTCGAACTTATTTGGGAAAGATACCAACGCGTCCAACATCAAGCAGGACATAAAGAAGGAACCGGCATCGGCTTAGCGATCGTAAAAACCATTTTGACTTCTCATGCCTTCGAATATGGCGCTGAGTCGAAAAATGGTGTGACTTGTTTTTGGTTTGTTGTGCCAAGACTAGAAGACCAGTGAGAACCACGTTTATACCGTTCGTCATGAGTACTGAATGACTTACTTTCTTTGCACAAAAAAAGCCTTGATTTCTCAAGACTTAATGATTTCTTGTATTTCAGCCATTGATTGGACGGTATGGTCGGCAGATACATCTTTTAAGAGACCTTCTATATCATAAAATATCGTCTTGACACCTGCTCCTTGTCCTGCAAAAACATCCATCGTGCGATCACCGATCATGACAGTCTGATCTTTGTCTAGTTGATACTTTTCAACAAGATAAATCAGGGAAGTTGGATCCGGTTTGCGGGGGAAGTTGTTTTCTGGGCCAACGATCTCAACGATCAGGTCTGCCATCTGTTCTTTTTCTAACAGTTCTTTCGTTGAGACGACATCGCGGTGGGTCAAAATGTAGTTCTTGCCCCCAGCAGCAACCACGGCTTCTAATGTTTCTTTGGTTCCTGCAAAGGAAAGCGGCAAACGATCATCCAGCGCTTCATTTGCTTTGAATGCTTTAGTGAACTCTTGAAAATCTAAGTTGTATTTTTCAGCAACTTTTTTGGAAGATGAATCTTTCAGTATATAATAAATCTCCGCTGGATCTGGATCAAAGCCATACTCCTTCAATGTCTTGATAAAAGCTTTTAACATGATTGGGTAGCTGTCGTAAAGTGTTCCGTCAAAATCCCATATGTAAGATTGGTACATGATATCCCTCGTTTTCTCCCTTTTTCAAATGAATGAAAGTTCCATTCATTTTCAGTAACTCTAAAAAGTTTACCACACTTTGTTTGATTTGTCTTATTTATCAAGGGATTTCCTCTACAAGAAAAAACGCCATTGACCATACAATCCTTCCGCTTGCACAAACCTACATGCAAGCGAATGTATTGCAGAACAATGAACGTTCTTCCTTACGAAAAATTACCAGCTACCAGAAACACCGCCACCGCTGCTGCTTCCTCCGCTAAAGCCGCCAAAATCATTCGAAGAACTTTGCGTATCGGCAATGACTTGTTCTTGATGGGTCACATGATTATTCATCATCACAAAGAACAACGCCATATTCATACCATGGGGGTCATACTCTTGGCGAGCATTATTCAAAACGGCTGCTCGATCAGAAGCATCAAATGAGGATAATTTGTTCGCTAAATCTGGGTGATTTTGATAAACCTGTTTCAAGTCAACTTGGAACAAGGCATCTGTTTTCACTTCCGCTAGAACATCAGAAACTTCTTTTGGAATGGCTTGTACCATCTCAGGATAGGTCGCTTTTTCCGTCACAAGTTGAGCTAAGTATCGCCCTTGCTCATTGCGTCTTCTGATCTCTTCTTTGGCTTGCTTGGCTATTTCTGCTCGATAAGCATCTGCTAAAGGCAGATTCTCGGGTAACACCGCATCAGTCAAATCGTAGTCTGCCATCCGTTCAGTCACTTCCCTGCCTAATTGGGCTTCATAGGTTTTTAAGGTGTCATGTTGTGTAAGGATCACCTGACCGAAATGTTTGACCGTGGTTTGTTTCTTCATCAGCAAGTTTGAAAAATAGGCGCCAATTGCTGGATTCGTCAAGCTGTGTTGGATGACTCGTTTATCCGCTGTCGACAATCCAGTGACCGAAGTCAATTTCGCTGGCACATAAGTACTCGTCACATACTGCGTAAATGCTTGTCGACAATCTTTTGCTGTCTGATACTGATGGTAACGCTGATAGTTCTTTCTATTGCTTGCCCATTTCAAGAAATCTTTCTGTTGGAAGTGACTATCTTCTAACAGATGTTTCGGCAATGGCAGGTGCTCTTCAAAACGCCGTTTGGTTTTAAGATGGCGAAAACTGATGAACCCGACAAGGCCTGCAGCTGCTGCCGCTACGACACCACTGACGATTTTACCAATAGTGAACCACATCTGCTTAGTGGCTTCTGCTTCTTGTGCCTGTTTTTCTGCTAACATTTGCTTGCCATCTTGATAGATCGTCCCTAAACCAATCGTTTCATCCGCTTCTTTCATTCGCTGATAGACTTCATTAGAAGCTGCCAATATCGCTGTATCATAATCTTCATCTCGTAATGCGTCTTTGGCATCTTCATCCACTAAATCATCTTCCGATAGCTCACTGAAGACATAGGATAGTCCATCGCCATAACCCAGACGAAATTCACGATCGTCAATGGCAAAGAGAAACAATAGTCCATTATTGTCCTCTGGATTTCCTAAACCATACTCATTGAACAGTTCCAAATTACGCTCTTCAATCGATTGCCCATCTAAAGAAGGGATCGTGATCACAGCATATTCTGGTGCTCCAGTCAATGATTGAAAGCCCTCTTTATTCAAAGTATCGATTTGTTTGATCGTCTCTTGTGAAAGGACCCCGGCATCATCACGAACAAATGTCTGTCCAAAGGCAATTGATGGTTGAAGGACAAAAAATCCCATCAAACCAACAAAAACCAACATCCCAAGTTGGAAGATTTTCTTCATTTTACCACCCCTTTTCATCGTGTTATCTTTCATTGTATTCGATTTCAAATGATAAAACATCCGCCTTAAGCATGAAAAAAATAGTTACATGACTAAAAAACCTTTAAAAGACAGCATTTTGGTCGGTCTTTTAAAGGTCATTTTATCATATTTTCCTATTAAAGGAGTACAAATTAATTTTTGAATGAATGGATCGGAGCGGGAATACGTCCCCCACGTAAAATGAAATCAGTAGACTGTGCAGGATTGGTTTTCATCACTGGTGCCGTCCCTAATAATCCACCAAATTCAATGCGGTCGCCGATTTTTTTGTCTTTCGCTGGAATGATTCGGACAGCTGTCGTCTTGTGGTTGATGACGCCGATCGCTGCTTCATCCGCAATCATTGCGGCGATCGTCTCAGCAGAAGTATCTCCTGGAATCGCAATCATATCCAAACCGACAGAACAGATCGCCGTCATGGCTTCAAGTTTTTCTAAATTCAATAAACCAGCTTCTACAGCCTTGATCATCCCTGCGTCTTCAGAAACGGGGATAAAGGCACCCGACAGACCTCCAACATGGTTACATGCCATTACGCCGCCTTTTTTTACAGCATCATTTAACAAGGCCAAAGCCGCCGTCGTTCCGTGGGTACCGACAGATTCTAGACCCATTTCTTCTAAAATCAATGCCACACTATCGCCGACTGCAGGAGTTGGCGCCAGCGAAAGATCGACGATCCCGAATGGAACGCCCAAGCGCTCTGAAGCCACGCGCCCGACCAATTGCCCCATCCGCGTGATCTTGAAAGCTGTTTTTTTGACTGTTTCCGCCACGACATCAAAGGACTCGCCTTTGACTTTTTCCAAGGCACGTTTGACGACACCAGGTCCGCTGACACCAACGTTGATTTCCACATCAGCTTCACCGACCCCATGAAAAGCACCCGCCATAAAGGGATTGTCTTCCACTGCATTCGCAAAGACGACGAGCTTCGCACAGCCCATATCTGATGCCTCAGCCGTCTTCTTGACTGTTTCTCCCATCAGACGTACTGCATCCATGTTGATCCCAGCTTTCGTTGATCCAATATTGACCGACGAACAGACAAAATTGGTTTGAGCCAAGGCTTCTGGAATCGATTCGATCAATGCAAGGTCGCCGCCTTGATAGCCTTTTTCTACTAGTGCGCTATAGCCGCCGATGAAATTTACTCCGACTTCTTGCGCCGCTCGATCCAAGGTCTTCGCAACTTTGATACAGTCTGCGGGTGTCGGCTGGCAAGCTGCCACTACGATCGCTACAGGGGTAACCGAAATCCGCTTGTTAATGATCGGAATGCCATATTCACTTTCGATCTCTTCGCCGACTTTGACAAGATCTTTCGCTTTTGTTGTAATTTTTCGAAAAATTTTCTCACAGGTACGATCAATGTCGGCGTCAATACAATCCAATAATGAGATCCCCATTGTGATGGTACGAATATCTAAGTTTTCTTCTTCCACCATGCGAATGGTTTCAAGTATTTGATTTGTCTCCATAGTGCCTCCTATAATTTGTGCATGGTATCAAAAATCTCTTGATTTTGAATGCTGATTTTTACACCTAATGTACGACCAATTTGGTGAAGCTCCTCACGAACACCATCAAAATCCTGATTGGCATCCATGTTTAAAAGCATCATCATCGTGAAGTAATCTTCCATGATTGTTTGGGACACATCTAAAATATTGATTTCTAATTCTGCTAATTTCTGGCTAACACCAGCAATGATCCCAACCTTGTCTTTTCCAATAACGGTTAATACGGCTTTCATATCCTCCCGCCTTTCATAAAATTTTTCTTATTATAGCACAACAAAACCACATTTTCGATGTAACATCAAACGAAATTGTGGTTTATTCTTTAAATGTTCGTTATTACGCCCGTTCAATCCTATTTGCTTGGCTATCAAACTCATAAATGATCGGCTGTGCGTTAGGAATATCGATCGTATCCATGGCGTCTTTTGGCACGTCTTCCAAGTATTTGACTAACGCCCGCAAGCTGTTCCCATGACCAGTAATGAGAATATTCTTATGATCTTTAAGTAACGGAACCACCTGGTCTTGCCAAAATGGGACTACTCGCGCCACCACCATCCCCAGATTTTCTCCCTTAGGTATCAAGCGAGGGTCTAAAGAATCATAGCGTCGGTCTAAATCATTTTTCTCCACATATAAAGGCGGTTCATCATATCCACGTCGCCATTTTTGCACCTGTTCTTTTCCATACTTTGCCACCATCTCATCTTTATTGACCCCTACTAATTGGCCATAATGACGTTCATTTAGGCGCCATGTTTTTTTCACAGGGACCCAAAGCTGATCGCTGGCTTCCAGAACGGCATCGCAAGTGATGATCGTTCGCTGCAGCACAGATGTAAAGGCAAAATCAAAGGAAATCCCCAATGCTTTGATCTGTTCCCCCGCAGCCCAAGCTTGTTGTCGGCCTTTTTCGGTCAGAGAAACATCTAGCCACCCTGTCCAGTAATTTTCAAAATTTGCTTCGCTTTCACCATGTCGAATCAATACGACCTTCATTCTATCGCCTCCTCTTCTCTTTTATTATCGCAAGAAATCCAAAAAATGTCTTATGTTTCGTTTTTGCCGCTTTGTTTCAGACAACTTTTTATTTTGTCATTGCAGATCCTGTTTCTCGTTTAAGCGAAGCTGCTTTCTTTCTTCACTATCCGTTATTTTCTAAGCATCCTTTCAAATAGATGTGTATAGAAAATGGCTGCTGCTCCTTCTCCACTTTGTTCTTCCTTGGATTGCAAATAATTTGAATAAATGGTTTTACGCTCTACAACAATTTTTGACTTTTTTTCTCTGACTTATTGACTTCAACTGATGTTATGCTATGATAGTTTCTATCACTTATATGTATTTTTATACATTTATTAGTTATTATTTGCATTTTTAATAGATGCGCAGAAAAAGTTAAAGGGGCGTTTACATGAAAAGGTTTAGTAAGGGTACTGTTTTATTAGGGATCATCACAGCGTTGCTGCCGTTTTTCTTTGTCGGACAAGCACATGCAGAAGAAACCGATCCAATCTATGAAAAAGTCAAAGAAAATGGTGTATTGGTCGTGGGTTTATCTGCCGATTATGCACCATATGAATTCCGTGCCAATGTTGATGGAAAAAATGAAATCGTGGGGATCGATATCTCGATTGCCCAAAAAATTGCAGATGACTTAGGGGTCGATCTGAAAATTGAGGAGCTTGGGTTCGACGCGCTGTTAGGGGCTCTAAAAACGGGTAAAATCGATGTCGTCATCTCTGGGATGGCTGCTACGGATGAGCGCCGTAAAGAAGTCAATTTCACTGACACTTATATGGAAGTCCAACAGACCGTCCTGGTTCGAGCAGAAGATGCGGATCGTTTCCAATCGACGGCTGATTTTGATGGTGTAGCTGTCGGTGCACAACGACAAACCACACAAGAAGAGCTGGCAAATACAGAATTGACTGGCTCGACCGTCACCTCTTTGCAAAGGGTGCCTGATTTGATCACCAATCTAAAATCACGCAAGATCGATGCGATCGTGATGGAAGGTCCCGTCGCTGAAGCTTATGTGACGGCGAATGATACCTTGGCATTAGCCGAAAATGTCACGTTTGAAAACGGCGTGAAGGAGACCGCGATCGCCATCTCGAAAGAAGCGCCAGTTTTACTGGAAAAACTCAATTCCTCCATTGAAACTATCATTAGTAATGATCTTTTAAGCCAATACAAAGAAGATGCCTATCGATTGATGTTTACCGAAGAAGGCACGATCGATGAAGAGCAAAGCTTTTGGGAAAAATATCTGCCTTTTTACATCACTGGAACTGGCTATACGATCTTCCTAGCCTTGGTTGGCGTATTATTCGGCTCTATCGGTGGCAGCTTGTTAGCCTTTATGAAGCTTTCTAAGTCAAAAGCATTGAAAGTCATTGCCGCTGTCTATATTGAATATGTTCGGGGAACACCTTTGTTAGTACAAATATTTATTGTATACTTTGGAACAGGCGTGTTAGGCTTAGAGCTTTCGAAATTAGCTGCCGGCTGTATTGCCTTAGCACTAAACAGTGCCGCCTATGTGGCAGAAATCATCCGTGCTGGGATCAATGCCGTCAATAAAGGACAGCTGGAAGCCGCTCGTTCATTAGGCATGAATCAGATCCAAGCGATGCGCTTCATCATTTTCCCGCAAGCCATCAAAAACATCTTGCCTGCTCTAGGAAATGAATTTGTCACGGTCATCAAAGAGTCTTCGGTCGTATCGGTGATCGGTGTGTCTGAACTGATTTTCCAAACAGGCGTCGTTCAAGGGGCCAGCTTCAAACCATTTTTACCATACGTTATCGTATCATTGATCTACTTTGTATTGACCTTCGCCCTCTCACGTCTATTGGGTGTTGCTGAAAGGAGAATGAAAACTAGTGATTAAAGTTGAAAAATTAGTGAAAACATTTGGCGAGAATACCGTCTTAAAAGAAATCGATCTTGAAGTGACACCTGGTGAAGTCGTTGTGATCATCGGACCCTCAGGAAGTGGGAAAAGTACTTTCTTACGCTGCTTGAATCTACTTGAACAGCCGACTGGTGGGAAAATCACCTTCGAAGGCAATGATTTATTGGCAAAAGGGGTGAAAATCGATCAGATTCGTCAAAAAATGGGAATGGTCTTTCAAAGCTTCAATTTATTCCCTCATAAAACGGTGTTAGAAAATCTGACTATCAGCCCGATCAAAGTCAAACAGCAAGAGCAAGCTGCTGCCGAAGAGACAGCGAAAGGATTGCTGGAGCAAGTTGGCTTAGCTGAAAAAGCGGATAGTTACCCCTCTAGCCTTTCTGGCGGGCAGCAGCAACGGGTGGCTATTGCTAGAGCATTGGCAATGGATCCTGATGTAATGCTCTTTGACGAACCAACCTCAGCATTGGACCCAGAAATGGTTGGAGAAGTGTTGACAGTCATGCAAGCTTTGGCAGAAAAAGGCATGACGATGGTCGTCGTTACCCACGAAATGGGCTTCGCTAAAGAAGTTGCCGATCGTGTCATCTTTATGGCTGACGGTATCATTCAAGAACAAGGAACACCAGAACAAATCTTTGAGCATCCGCAAAATGCGCGGACACAGGATTTTTTAAGCAAAGTTTTATAGAAATTGGAGATGACAAAATGAACCGTCCGTTGATTGCAGAACGTTTTTTACAACCAGAAGAAAATCTTTTAATGGAGATCGCCACTCTTGCGAAGAAAACCCCGAATTTGATTGATTTGTCGATTGGTGATCCTGATTTGATTACAGATGCGACAATCATTGATGCAGCTTTTGCTGACGTCAAAGCGGGTCATACAAAATACACCGCTTCAGACGGCAGTGCTGATTTTATCCAAACCGTCGTTGATTTTTATCAAAAGCAATACCAGCTTACTTTTTCTCCTAGCCAAGTACGAGGAACTGTCGGTGCATTGCATGGCATGTACTTAGCTTTGGCTGCCATCATTGATCCCGGTGATGAAGTGATTATTCACGAACCGTACTTTTCGCCTTACAAACAACAAGTCGAACTAGTCGGTGGTGTGCCAGTCTTTATTCCGACCTTTGAAAAAGATGGCTTTCAAATCGACGTCGAGGTTTTAAAGGCCGCTATCACTGAGAAAACCCGGGCAATCATTATCAATTCACCCAACAATCCTACTGGTGCTGTTTTTTCTCCAGAAACTTTTGAAAAAATCGCAGCAGTTGCCATTGACCATGACTTACTGATCCTCTCAGATGAAGTCTATGAAGCCTTTTGCTTTGATGACACCTTTGTACCGATGGCAGCCTTCGCACCTGAGAACACCATCACATTCAGCAGTTTCTCAAAAGCCTTTGCCATGACAGGCTGGCGGATCGGTTACATGATCGCACCTGAATCGATCAATCTTACGGCAAAACTGATCAATGAGGCGATCGCCTATTCGGCACCAACTCCTTCACAACGGGCAGGTATTTACGCATTGAATCACTATGATACCCTCGTGCCGCAAGTGGTTGCTGTCTTTAAGGAACGACTGACCTACATTGAACAACGGGTTGCTGAGATCCCCTTCCTTTCCTTATCCCCAGTCAAAGGAAGCATGTATGCCTTCATCAACATTAAACAAACGGGGTTGGACTCTGTCAGCTTTGTCGAGAAATTATTAAAGGAAACCAGTGTGCTGATGATCCCTGGGAAAGCCTTTGGAGAAACGACCGGCGATGGCTATGTTCGCTTAGCTGCCACCCAATCGTTGGACTTGTTAAAAGAAGCTTTCGACCGCATTGCCGCGTGCTCATTTGACTAAAGAAAATCCCACTCACTTCTAGTGTGTGGGATTTTTTTTGGTGGTAGCCGTTTTTCAAAAGTATCACGTTCCATATAAAAAGGGACAGAAGAATCCGATTTGATTCTTCCATCCCCTGACTATCTGCTCGTTTTTACTTTTTTGCTTCTTCTAGCAATTTTGCCATCACTTCTTTTTGATAAGCTTCTGTCAATTCAGCGATTTTTGCTTTTTGGGCTGCCTCATCCATAGTTGGATCAGCCATTAATGCAGCTTGCATTTTTTCTTGGACATAGGCTTGTCCTTGTGTTTTCATAGTGTCTGCTTGTTCTTTCGCTAAAGAAGCCAGTTTTTTTGCTTGATCCACACTCAAGACTTCCCATGAATCTGGCAATGAGAACGTATTGGTACGGCTGACATATTGGCCATCGTTATCAGCGATCCCGAACAAGAAGCGTGATAGGTCACTTTTATAAACCCAGCGCGTCGTTTTTGTTTCTAATTGAGCTGAATCAGCCCCTGTTTCCACAACATTAGTCACTTTATCAGTACCGGTTTGTTTTGGTTCCTCTTGATCAGCATCCGTTTTATATAGGTAGATTTTTTCCGTACCATCTCCTAATGGCTGATACAATAGCAAATCAAAATTCTCGTTATCGGCACTAGAAACCAGTGGGGTTGTTTTAGCAGTCGTTTCTTTTTCCATTCCAAAATGATAGGTCAAATTGGCCATCAATGCGACGACACTTGCCACGAAGACTAGACCTAAGACCAATGATAAACCTGTTTGCAGCTTGTTTTTGGCAAAGACATTCAGTACCGCAAACCCTAACACGCTAAGAACGATCAAAAGCAAGATCATTTGTCCGCACCTCCTTCAAGAACCGTCAATCGCGGTTCTTTTTTCTTTAAGGAGAAGGCGATCAAGAATCCTAAGAAGCTAAAGACCGCTGCCACATAAAAGGCGGCATGGTAGCCAGATAAAGTCGCTTCGATTGCTTTTTCTTTGTATGCCAAAGGCGTTGCATCCAGCAAAGAATCACTTGGCAAGTTGCCCTTGGTGACGTTTGTCAAGACACTGATCAAGATAGCCGTACCAATTGAGCTGGCTACTTGACGGAACGTATTGTTTACCGCGGTACCGTGACTGATCAAATGACCAGGTAAGGCATTCATTCCTGAAGTCGTTACTGGCATCATCACCATTGAGATCCCGAACATCCGAATCCCATAAAGAATGATGATATGCAAAATCGGTGTATCTTTTGTTAAGAAAGCAAATGGTAAGGTTGCGGCAGTCAAGATAAACATCCCGGTGATAGCTAAACGTTTTGCACCATACTTATCAAAGATCGCACCAGTGATCGGCATCATGATCCCCATGATCAACGCACCTGGCAATAACATCAATCCTGAATGAAACGCTGACTCACCACGAATGTTTTGGATATACAATGGGAGAACCATTTCAGCACCGATCATCGCCATATTCGTGACCCCTGAAAGGATCGACGCCAAGGTAAAGGTCGTTGATTTGAACACGCGCAACTCTAAGAACGGATGCTCAATGTGCAATTGACGCCATGCAAAGAAAGCAATGAAAAAGACACCGGCTGCTAGAAAACCGATTACTTCCATACTGCCCCACCCTTTGTCGCCGACGCTTGAAAAGCCATAGAGCAATGTACCAAAACCAAGGGTTGATAAAATCGCTGAGAACAGATCGATTTTCGGATGCGACAATTCAATCACACTCTTCATTAGAAAGAGCGCTAAGACTAAGACTAAAACGACGATCGGAATGACCATTCCGAACAAATAGCGCCAGTCATAATGATCAATGATCCAACCAGATAACGTTGGGCCTAAGGCTGGTGCTAACCCAATAACGATTCCTGACATGCCCATGGCTGAACCGCGTTTTTCTGGTGGGAAGATCGACAACATGATATTTTGCAAAAGCGGCATCGAGATCCCTACACCGGCAGCTTGCACTAAGCGGCCAATCAATAATGTAGAAAAGTTCGGTGCAGCAAAACAAGCGATCGATCCTGCAAGGAAGATGCTCATTGCCGTTAAGTAAAGACTTCTCGAGCTGAACTTGTTGATCAGCCATGCGGTGATCGGGATCATGATCCCATTGACCAGCAAGAAACCAGTGGTCAGCCATTGAACATCAGATGCTGAGATGTCAAAGGCATCCATCAAAGTTGGAAAAGCCGTTGTTAACAATGTTTGGTTCAAAACAGTACAAAACGTACCGATCAGCAAAACCATGACCAGTAAGGAACGGTTGTAAGGTTTGCCGTAGATATCTAAAGGACGACTCGTTGACATATTTCACACTCTTTTCAGTATATTTTTCATAAAACCTTCTTTACTTTAAATCTTTCCCTGAAATTTGTCAACCTACTTGACATAAAAGTAAAACAAGTTACAATATTAACAAATACCTTTACAAGAATGGAGTCCGTATGTCTCATCTTTTTCGAAAACTCGTTGATAATGAAAACTTGTTGGTCGGCATCAGCGAACTTAGCCAAATGTGTGATATCTCCCCTCGCCAATTGCGTTATTGGGAACAAAAAGGATTTATTCAATCGGTCCCACAAGAAGAAAATGCCCCACGAAAATACCGACTGCCCACGGTCGTCAAAGTGGAAATGATCAAAACGTTTTTAGATGAAGGCTTTACGTTGGCCAAGGCTGTTGAAAAAGCGGACAAAAAAATCAAAACCGCCCATCATATTCGCAAAGTGTTTTCTGGGGTTTTACAAAATTTAGAAGTCATCAATGAACGCTTTACGATCATCAGTCTGGGACCAGTAGATGACGAAGGAAAAATCCTCCATATCATTCACGATGAAGAAACAGAACGATTGCAATACGAAGTGCTGCCTGCTAATCAAACGATCGATTTTGAAAAGTTCAAGCAATGCACGTCAAAACAAGCAGAATAAAAAATCTGCCTAGCCTATTCGTTACGTGCAGCAAGTATCCATGACAATGATGCTTGCTGCACGTTTTTTGAATGTCTTGCCTTTGATTCAAAGAGGTGTTGATTCATTTACAAGCAAAAAACCTCATGATATAGTCGAAGGGAGAAACGAACCTTTAGTAGAATGGGAAGTGTCATATAAATGGAAAAAGAAGTCTTTACCCAACAAATCAAGGGCGAGTTGATTGTTTCTTGTCAAGCATTGCCTGGAGAACCCTTATATACCGAAAACGGCGGTGTCATGCCCCTATTGGCAAAAGCAGCTCAAGAAGCTGGAGCTGTTGGCATCCGTGCCAATTCCGTTCGCGATATTCGCGAAATCCAAGCCGCTGTTGATCTACCGATCATCGGAATCATCAAAAAAAACTATCCACCTGAAGAACCATTTATCACAGCGACCATCAAAGAGGTGCACGAATTAGCAGCTTTACAGATTGCGGTGATCGCTTTGGACTGCACCTTGCGCAAACGTCACGATGGCTTGACGGTCAATGCCTTTATCAAACAAATCAAAACTCTTTATCCCCATCAACTACTCATGGCAGATATCGCCACCTATGAGGAAGGCATCAATGCCTTTGAAGCGGGCGTCGATTTTGTTGGTACAACTTTGTCCGGCTATACGGCGAATAGTCCCACCATTGACGAACCAGATTATCAATTGATCCAGCAATTGGTTGCGGCAAAGGTTCCAGTGATAGCCGAAGGCAAGATCCACACCCCGAAACAAGCAAAGAAAATCCAAGATATGGGTGTGACGGGTATCGTGGTTGGTGGTGCCATCACCCGACCAAAAGAGATCGCCAGCCGATTCGTGCAAGAGCTGCGCAACTGAGTCGTTCATTTCCTAAAATAAGTCTTTCACTGCGCCTTGTGACAGAAGGCGCATTCTTTGTTGTCTTTTTGAGAAACGTTTATACTTAAAAGAGAACGAATGACAACAGAGAAAGCGAGTGAAGAAAATGACAAAAATCAATGCTGGTACAGCAATGATCAAGGTTTTTGAAGCTTGGGGCATCGACCATATCTATGGAATCCCCGGTGGCTCTTTCAACTCAACGATGGATGCTTTGTACCATGAACGGCAATCGGTCAAGTATATTCAAGTACGTCATGAAGAAGCAGGTGCGCTGGCAGCAGCGGCTGATGCCAAGCTAACGGGAAAAGTCGGTGCGGTTTTTGGTTCTGCTGGTCCGGGTGCCACCCATTTGATCAATGGCTTATATGATGCTCAAATGGATAACGTGCCCGTCGTTGCCTTGTTAGGACAAGTAGCTTCGAGCTCGATGAACTACAATGATTTTCAAGAAATGAATGAAAATCCGATGTTCGCTGATGTCAGTATCTACAATCGCACGGTCATGTCCCCTGAAAGTTTGCCCCACGTGGTGGACGAAGCCATTAAAGCAGCCTACAAATTTAAAGGAGTCGCTGTGGTAACGATCCCGGTCGATTACGGGTTTGCAGAAATCGACGAACAGGAGATTGCAACCGCAAAAAATCATAAGACAGGTGTTCTCCAGCCTGATGAAGAGGATTTACAGGCTGCCCTTCCTTATTTTGAACAAGCAAAAAAACCCGTCCTTTATATCGGACAAGGTCTCTTTGGTCATTTTGATGCCTTCGATGCTTTTTCTAAGCATTTCTCGATGCCTATCGCAGCTTCTGTCTTAGCCAAAGGCATCGTGCCTGATCTTTATGAAAACTTTCTTGGATTTGCTGGACGGGTTGCGACAAAACCTGCCAATGAAGCTTTGGCAGAAGCCGATCTCATCGTTTTTGTCGGCAGTGACTTCCCTTTTGGCCGCCGCTTTTTCAATCCTGGTGCCAACTTTGTCCAAGTTGATATCGACGCCTCGAAATTTGGTCGTCGTCATCAGACGGATGTCTCCGTTTTAGGAGATGGTGCGACCGCTCTTAGAAAATGGACAGAGATGGCAGCCCCTCGTCCTGCAGATGCTTGGTTAAAAGCCAATCAAGAAAACTGTCGCAATTGGCATGAATGGCGCCATCGTTTTTACCATGATTCGCAAGTTCCTTTGCGTCCTGAACCTGTCTATCGAGAAATCAACCGGATTGCAGCTCCTGATGCCCTGTTTGTCACGGATGTCGGTAATGTGACGATTCACAGTATCCGTCATTTAGAAATGACGGGTGAACAGCGTTTCACAACGTCTGGCTGGTTTGCGACAATGGGCAATGGTGTACCTGGTGGGATCGCAGCTCAATTGAGCTATCCGAATCGCCAAGTATTTACCTTTAGTGGGGATGGCGGTTTTGCGATGCAAATGCAAGACATCATCACCCAAGTGAAATATGATTTGCCAATCATCAACGTGGTCTTTTCCAATGACTCATTCGGCTTCATCGAAGCGGAGCAAGAAGATACCGAGCAAACCAAGTTCGGTGTCCAACTAGCCGGTGCTGATTTTGGTAAAGTTGGGGAAGCATTGGGTGCGAAAGGCTTCACGGTAACGAAGGAAGAAGAATTAGCATCCGTCTTTACACAAGCTAAAGAAAGCCACGGACCTGTGGTGATCGATGTCAAGATCGCTAACGAACGCCCTCTTCCTGTCGAAGAACTGAAACTTGATCCGAACCGCTTCAGCGCTGAAGAAATCGCAGCTTTTAAAGCAAAATACCAAGTCCATGATCTGCCAGCTTTGAGTGAGTTGTACGTGGATTCTCAAGAGTAAATAAAAAAGAGAGAAAGACAGAAATCCTGTCCTTCTCTCTTTTTTTTCATCAACCATTTCATGTTTCTAATGCATCGCCTTACTTATTATAAATTTTCGGGCCTTTACGCATGTTTTTTCGATCGTTTTTTGGGGATTCCATTTTTTTTGAACGGCCGCCGCCTTGTTTTTTCTTGATTAGCTCTAACATTTTTTCTTTTTGATCCATCGATTCCACCTCTATTTCTTAGCAATACTGTCGGTTGAAAAGAAGTGTTCCTGACTTCTTTTATGTTTGCGAACAACTACCTTCGATCTATGGTAATAGAAAATAAAAGCTGCCTCTTACGATTCAAATCATCTGCAGCTAATTTTGCCTTTTTCTAGTACCCTGATTTAATCTACTTGGATTTTCCTGGTTTGTCAATGGCTGATGAAAAAAAGCTGATTTTTGATCGGCTCTTTCAAAAAAATAAACCTCCCTTTGTTGTACTATTTGTTCAATTTTACTATTTTATTTAAGTTTTTTTATTATTTATTGGTATAATTATAACAGAACACCTATTCCGTTCTTTTCCTTCCCTCGTTCTTCTTCCGATTGTTTCTTAGCTTTCATTGTTCTTACAAATCACTCTATTTGAAAGGAGGTGGATACGTGCTGCACACTTACGCACCTGATCAGATTTATTTGTATGTATTGATTGGCTGTGCCATTTTAGCCTTTTTGCTGCTTCTGTTTGGCGATATCTTCGATTTTGATGGTCCAATTGATCCGATGTTGATCATCCCCTGGTTTGCCTTTACGAGTCTTTTCGGTTACTTAGGGGAAACTATTTTCCCAGGCTATTCGATGATGCTTTTCATTGGTAGCGCTTGTCTGTCTACAGGGCTCGTTTTTCTCTTGAATTTTTACGTGCTGATTCCCATGAGGAATGCTGAAGCGACGCTTTCGAGTTCCGAGAAAGACTTTGAAGGTCGAATCGCAACGGTGCTGACGCCGATTCCTTGTGAAGGAATGGGTGAAATTCAACTCACAAGTGTCACTGGTTCAAGTAATCGTCCAGCCTCGGCTTTTCAACCTATCGATGAACCATTAGCAGCAGGATCAAAAGTGTTGATTATTGAAGTCAAAGAGCGTATTTGCTACGTCGTTCCCTATACAGAAAAATTTTTGGACAACTAAAATAAATCACTAAAGAGGTGCATCTATGGATATTTTCTTATCACCAATTGTCTTTCCGATCGCAATCGTGGCGTTCATTTTACTGATGCTTTTGATCATCTTTGTCACGAAATATCAAACAGCCAAGCCCGATGAAGCGTTGATTATCAGCGGAAGTTACCTTGGCAACAAAAATGTTCATGCGGATGAGAGCAATAACAAAATCAAAATCGTGCGTGGTGGCGGAGCCTTTGTTTTGCCAGTGTTCCAACGATCAAACCGAATCAGCTTGCTATCCAGCAAGCTAGATGTTTCAACACCAGAAGTGTATACGGAACAAGGAGTTCCCGTTATGTGTGATGGAACTTCCATTATCAAGATCGGCTCATCCGTAGAAGAAATCGCAACGGCAGCGGAACAGTTTCTAGGAAAAACCCGTGAAGAATTAGAAAATGAGGCACGAGAAGTCTTGGAAGGTCACCTGCGTTCGATCCTCGGTTCGATGACCGTCGAAGAAATCTATCAAAATCGCGACAAATTCAGCCAAAGCGTGCAAGAAGTGGCCTCTGTCGATCTAGCGAAAATGGGCTTGATCATTGTCTCCTTTACGATCAAAGAAGTACGAGACAAAAATGGCTATTTAGATTCTCTTGGAAAACCTAGAATCGCCCAAGTCAAACGGGATGCTGAAATTGCGGAAGCTGAAGCGCTGAAAGAAACCCGCATCAAAAAAGCCCAATCGGAACAAGAATCGCAAACAGCGGAATCAAAACGCATGACCGAAATCGCTGAAGCATTGAAGGAAAAAGAATTGAAGTTGGCGCTATATAAGAAAGAACAAGACATCGCCAAAGCCGATGCCGATCAAGCCTATCATCTGCAAAGTGCCATCATGAAACAAAAAGTCCGAGAACAAGAGATTGAAGTCGAAGTCGTTGAACGACAAAAACAAATCGAATTGGAAGAAAAAGAAATCTTGCGTCGTGAACGCCAATTTGATTCTGAGATCAAGAAAAAAGCCGATGCCGATCGTTATGCGCTTGAACAAGAAGCATTAGCGAAAAAAGCGTCTGCGTTAGCAACCACTGAAGCTGAGCAGTTTCGAACAGAGTCGTTGGCAAAAGCTGAAGCCGATAAGATTCGTCTGATTGGTTTGGCAGAAGCGGAGACGACCTTGGCGAAAGGAACGGCGGAAGCTGAAACGAAGGAAAAAATCGCCGAAGCCTTCAAGAAATATGATGAAGCAGCGATCCTTAGCATGATCGTTGAGATCATGCCGCAATTAGTCAAAGAGGCTGCCGCCCCATTAGGCAATATCGATAAAATTTCGGTCGTTGATACAGGATCAGGTGAAGGCGGCGGTGCCAATCGTGTCACCAATTATGCCACCAATCTCTTATCGACCACACAAGAAACTTTGAAAGAAACCCTCGGTCTTGATGTGAAATCGTTGATCGAAAACTTCGCCGGTTCCAATACGAGCGAGCCGCCTCAAGACTAAGAAAACTGCTGTTCGTCTCCATCGCTTCAAAAGCGACAGGGCGAACAGCAGTTTTTTTCTTACTCATTGCTATTGTGCTTACTTAGTGACCTCTTTGACATAGTTTGCAGGTACACCAGCCACGATCGTGCGTTCAGCGACATCTTTGGTCACCACTGCCCCAGCAGCAATGATTGCATGGTCACCGATGTTCACACCAGCCACGATCGTTGCATTTGAGCCAATCCAGACATTCTTCCCAATCGTAATGGGGGCTGGATAAAGCGTGCTACGATCTTCAGGGTGAAGGCCATGATTCAAGGTAGCTAGAACAACGTTATGCCCAATTAGGGTATCATCACCGATCGTGATCCCTCCTTGGTCTTGAAAATGACAACCGGCGTTAAGAAACACCCCTTTGCCAATTTGGATGTTTTTGCCATAATCTGTATAAAAAGGCGGAAAAAGCGAAAATGTCGGTTCAACTGCTTTCCCAGTCAATTGAGCAAAAAGTTCTTGTAATTCATGAGGTTCATGATAAACCGTATTGATTTTCATGGTCAATTTTCTCGCCTCAGCACTCAAAGCCATCATTTGTTTTGAAGTTTGCGAACCGGCAAGTAAGGGTTCACCACTTGCCATAATTTTGTTTAATTGATCGATCGTCATTTGTTTTTCTCCTAATCATTCGTTACTCACGAGTATTTTCTAGCGAAAAGACAACCTCCAAGTCTTCTCCCCCCAACGCTTCTCTTAATCCTGCTGGATCTTCAATCACGCCGATACGACTATAGCCACCATAAGAATTGGTAAAGGTCTGATAAAACAGCACCAATGTATGACTATTCCAGCTCATGATTTCTCCTTCGTGAATGATCTCCGGCCGTTCTGTAGTCATTTCTGGCAAATTCTCAGAAAAACGATAATATTTCTCGTTGTTGTTCAAGTCACTCATTGTCAACGTGAAGGGCATTTGATTCATTAGGTATTCAGACGCCTCATTTTCATAAAACTTTGCTATAAAATCCTGTTGACCAACCGTAATGACCACAGTTGTTGCTGATTCAATCGTCGGTTGATCATGATCCTGACTTGCTTCAGAGGAAGTTTCGCTGGCAGACAGCGCATGCCTCTCCTCTGTTCCACTTGTCCCACAGGCACTTAGTAGGAACAGCAAGACAGCAGGGATGAGTTTTATCAACATGGCTTCGCTCCTTTCTGCTGATGATTCGATGTAGCGGCGGGCAACGGAATGCTTATTTTCTAAAACACGACTGCTCAGCAGAAGATATGGGACTGAACAGTCGTGCAGCTGGTTGTTGCTGTTTAATTCAAATGCTCTTGGAAGAATTCGGTCATTTGGTCAAAAGGAATCACCTCTGTTTGGTCGTATAGATCAACATGCGAAGCATTAGGAATGACTGTCAGCTCTTTGTTATCGCCTTGCAATTGCTCAAAGGCGTCTTGACTGAAGTAAAGTGAGTGGGCTTCTTCTCCATGAAGCAATAAAACGGCGCTTTGGATCTCATCAATGTAAGACAAAAGTGGCATATTTAAGAATGACAGCGAAGACGTGACATTCCAACCATCATTAGAGTTCAAGGAACGTTCGTGGTAGCCTCGGTCTGTTTTGTAATAATCAAAATAATCCTGCATAAAGACAGGGGCATCTTCTGGCAGTGTATCTGGTACCCCACCTGCTCGTTCGTAGCTGCCATTTGCAAAATCAACTGTACGTTGGGCGTTCAGCTGCTGGCGCAATTCATGGCGTCCTTCAGCCCCCATTTCATCAAAATACCCTTGAGCATTGACTCGCGACATGTCATACATGGTGGCAGAAACAGTCGCTTTCACACGGGTATCGATGGCTGCGGCGTTCAAAGCTAGACCACCCCAGCCACAAATCCCGATCAAACCGATTCTTTCTTCATCTACGTTTTCTTGGACAGATAGAAAATCGACGGCTGCTTGAAAATCTTCTGTATTAATGTCTGGGGAAGCCACATAGCGTGGTTCGCCACCGCTTTCACCTGTATAGGACGGATCAAAAGCGATCGTAACAAAACCACGCTCTGCCATCGTTTGCGCATATAGACCAGATGTCTGCTCTTTGACTGCTCCAAAAGGTCCGCTAACGGCGATTGCTGGAAGTGGTCCTTGCGCATCAATTGGTTCATAAAGATCCGCAACTAAAGTGATCCCGTAACGATTCTGGAAAGTCACTTTTCGGTGATTCACCGTGTCACTTTCTGGGAAAACTTTATCCCATTCATCTGTCAATGAAACATTTTCTGTCATCGTTTCTCCTCCTGAGCTGGCTTGCGGCTCTTCATTCGTCTCCTCATTATTGCTGCTACAAGCACCTAAAACCAACGGTGCCAGCACAACTAAAGACACAAGGGCCTTCTTTTGCCATTTTTTCATTTCATTCGCCTTCTTTCTCGGTCATCTATCCTGTACCTTAGGGCGATTCTCCAATGTTTCTCAAATGATCAAGGTCTGGATGATCGTTTTTTCTTGATCGCTTGAGCTATTTTTGGATAAACCTATTGTACTTGCAGCATCTTTCTATGTAAAATACTAATATCAAATACCTAACTATTCATATATAGCATAGAAAAAGGAGTATAGACCTATGGAATTAAAAAGTTTAACCACCTTTCTAACAGTTGCAGAAAAAGAAACGATTTCAGCTGCCGCAAAACATCTGCATCTCTCGCAACCATCCCTGTCACGACAGTTAATGGAGTTAGAAAAAGAATTAGGTGTCACGCTGTTCACCAGAGGCAATCGCAAAATTACGCTGACGGAAGATGGCCTCTTGTTTCGTAAGCGGGCGGAAGAAATCGTAGAATTGTTAGAAAAGACCCGTTCAGAATTTTTGTCGCCTCGAGATACGATTGCGGGCAACGTGTCGATCGGTGCTGGAGAAACCTACGTGATCCAGATGTTGGGAAAAATCATCAAGGAGATTCAAGTTGAGTACCCTAACGTCAAATTTCATTTATTTAGCGGCAATGCTGACGAGGTCAAAGAACGGTTGGACAAAGGATTGTTGGATTTTGGCGTCGTGATCAGCCCCGTCGACGTCAAAAAATACCATTCCTTGCGCTTACCTGCCAGAGACACCTGGGGCGTCTTGATGCGAAAAGACAGTCCCCTTGCTAGTAACGAAGTCATCACACCAAAGGATCTCTGGGAGGTTCCCTTGATTACTTCACGACAAAGTCTGGTCAGCAGTGAGCTTTCTAAATGGTTGAAAAAAGACATGAACAAATTGACTGTCGTTGCCACGTATAATCTCGTGTACAATGCGTCAAAGTTGGTTGAAGAAGGCGTCGGCTATGCATTGACCCTCGACAAATTAATCAACTTCACCCCTGACAGTCCTTTATGCTTTAGAAAATTGTGTCCCACTCTTGAATCAGATCTTGCAGTCATTTGGAAGAACACCCAAGTTTTTTCAAAAGCCTCTGGACTTTTCTTGGAGCGGATGAAGGAACGCTTTATAGAGGAATGATTTCAAATAAAAAAAGATTTATCTCAAAACAATTATGAGATAAATCTTTCTTTACGTTTTTTTCTGATTCTTTTTGAATGTGAACTCTTTAGACACCGCCATCCTCCAAGCTTAGCAAATTTCCTTCTGGATCGCGGAAATAGGCAATATGAAAAGCTTGGTCCCCTTCCCCCAAAACGGTTTTACTCACTTCAAACACTACACCAGCATTGTTCATTCTCGTATAATCTTCTTCAAAATCCGTGGTGTGAAACGTTGCCGAAAGCGTATCAGATGAAATCCGATTATCCGAAATCGGATAGCCCTCCATTTGATCGATCACGGCATCCACTCGGAACATACCAAAAAAAGGCGCCTCCTCTTTCTTCGATGCAAAGCTTGTATAAGGACCTGACTCATCGCCATAAGTTGGTACCAAACCAACTTTTTCCGTATAAAAATGATAACACTTCTGATAGTCTCCTTTGACTTGAACGCAAGCTGTGATTCGTTGAATAGTCATTTGTCTTTTCTCCTTTTCCAATGTGTCTTCCATCAATTCAAAAGTAATTAAAGCATATTTTACCCATAATAGCATATTTAGCGAGTAAAATTTATTTCATTGTGAATTTTATCCGATAATCTAATCAAAATTAGCGTTGGTTTTCTTAAGAGTTACTTATATTAAAACCCAATCAGAGGAAAGGCGATAAACTTAGAGTCTTCTGATTGACTTTTACTTTTCTTAACCTAAAAAATGGGTAAACTATAACAAAGATTCCTTTTTGATAGATGTAATATAATCAGACTATCCAAGTTAAATAAACATACTCTTACTTTATTTACTTTTTTTGAACACGATCAATTCGGTGATATCTTCAAAGAGTGATGGATTAGCGACATCAAAAATCACAGAAAAAAACTTCATTTTCGTGCCATTAGTTGGCGCCTTATGAATGGTTTCCTTTGTCTCTTCACTGATTGGTAAAGACAATAACTGTGTTCGGACTTTCTCGCTAAAGTGAAAAGAGACTTTGAAGAAGTCCTCCCACATCGAGAGCCAAAAAATTGGTTTCACTTTATTCGTTCCACGAGTCGTTGTCCATTTGTATTCGCCTTTTGACAACCACGCTTTTCCATCTTGGTAATAGCGCCAATCCATAAGAGAGATCCCCTCGTTTTCAAGGGTTTCGATAAAACGTTGATAAATGACATATCCTTCATCCAGAGATTCTGAAATCAGCTGCTCTGTTGGTTTCACGTTTTTGTCTCGAAACAATTGCTTTTTGCCTTCCATCCTTCCACTCAACTCCTTTGCGCTTCGTTTTTTAAGGTTTTCGCTACGTTACAATTTGATTTTGTTGATATCATCTGTGATGACCCAATCATCCATATTTTTTTCACGATTGTACTGAAACGGTGTTATTTCTTCTAATTCAGCGATTTCATAGACCGCTAGATACTTTTTCCCTGCCCATCGATCGACTTGTTTTTTCGATAAATTCAACTCTTTTTCATAGCGTTTTACAAAATCTATAGATTCTTCTTTCGTCATCTTTTCAGATTCAATTACGTTGGCAATGATGCCCCGATGAGTGATGGTCAAATCGCCGCCGGTCTCCACAAAATAAACAAGATCGTTGATTTTGGCTCTTCCTCCTAAAGGTGATTTTCTGCCGGCTGCCCCCCGAATGATCATTGTTTTGTCACCTTGAATCAGTTTCTCAAGCTCTTTGGCTTCCTTATTTAAATAGACCAAATGTTCTGCCCGACCGGCTTTTCCTTGATACCATTCTGCTGTCTTTGTCATAAGAAGTTCCTCTTTTCATATGAATTGTTTTTTGCGCTGTTCATTCCATAGTGGCTAGTTATTGGAACGTTTTTTCAATGGTGTATAGGTGAGAGCTGCAACTGTTTAAATTGATGAATGAATAAAACTTTTGTGCAAAGGCATTAGGCGTGCCGCATCGGGCAAATGTTTCCGCATCTTCTTTCGTTTCGAACTTGGTGATGTCTGCCCAAGTTTCTCCATTTACTAATAATTCAAAAGAAAGGTATCCTCTTTGTTTGGAAATGTATTCTCGGTTTAATTGTTCAACGACACGAACAAATTCCTCTGTTGAAACGCCTTTTTTTAATTTGTACGAATTATGAAAAGCAACCTGTGCCATCGGGGCTTCCTCCTTTTAGATTCCATCAAGTAATAGAGCGTTTAAAAAAAAACTAACAGTTCTCCATTCAACCGTTCAAATGACTTTTTTAACGTCCGTTGTATTTCTACCCTGTCCTTTCTTAACAGTTGCAACAAAAAGTCCGTTCAGCAGGAGAGCATTTGGTACTAAAGCGAGCATTCAAGAACTTCCCCCAATAGTTTGTCGTGGGGAACGATCAAACATTTCTCCATTGCTTTCCAGTAACTTTCATACAACTTTTTTTGAGCTTTGCCATAATTTTCTTCGCTATCAAACTCCCAATAGTGAGCATATTTCACACATTTTATGATTCTCGTCAATGGATCTGGCAGGCGACCTTCCTTGATGGTCCTCATTTCTTTGATGTAATGGGTTCGTTTCATTAATCGAAAGAACAAAGCCCCTCCATGGCCTTCATTGCCTCTGTTGCTTCCTGCATGACTGCTTCAAAAGTCTCAACACTACTGGGTTTCACTTGATAGATACTGATTTCTGAAAACACCCCGACCGCTCCTTTCACTTGTGATTTTCTTCTCAATTATAGTATACCAAGTTTACGTCGTTGATAGTTTGGTCATTTTATTCATTTCTCATTTATCTTCCGTTTATTATTGAATTAGCCTCCTACCTGCGGGATCAAATTGCTAAATTATAATTTCATAAAAGGCTAGCAACCGAGCTTTTTCAGTAGGTCACCTGCCTGCCATAGTCACAAAAAGGATCATTAAGCTTTCGCCTACAAAAAAAGCAATCAACTTTTGACAGCAGACTGCTTTTTCTTAACGCTCATTAGTGCAAAAGGAACGGTTTTAGCTCTTTCTCGATAAAGTCGATGCGATCAAAGACAGTTGGCTTAAAATACGCCGTAATGGCGATAACAGTCTCTGATTCGGGATCAATATAAAGGACATTTCCACTATTGCCGATGGCGGCATAGGTGCTTTTCTCAGCATCCAAGATCCACCATAAATACCCATAACTCATATTTTGAAATTTCTCTATGTTTGTCTCTAGCGGATTGACCATTTCAGTGAGCCATTGTGAAGAAATAACTTGTTGTCCTTGATGGATGCCTTGGTTCAAGCATAGCTCACCGATTTTGTCTAAATCTTTTGCTGAAAGACAAAGCCCGTAACCTGCAGTGCCAATATTTAAAGGATCGCAAAACCAAACCGGTTTTTTTGGTGCCTTGCTCATCGTAAAGTGCTTATGCTCTTGTGCCGTTTCCGCATAATAATTGGTCAGTTCGGCTACACCAAGAGGTCGAAATAAATAATGGTTCGCATAATCAACGGTCGTCATTCCAGAAGCTTTCGCTAACAAACCAGTGAGGATCTGCAGACAAACCGTTTGATAATTGAATTCATTTGTCACTCCTTTTCTTCCTCCCAATAAATCAAGCGAGGCGCTGGTCCAGTCGTCACTCGAACAAACCTTTGTCCATGGATCACCTTTGCATTTATACGGGGCTCGCATCGTTAATAGGTGTCTGATCGTAATATCCTGAATCGTTTTTTCGCCCCGTTTTACTTGATAGTCTGGAAAATAATCGAGTACTTTGTCATTGACACTTCGGATGACACCTTGATCGATCGCTATCCCAACTAGTAGAGAAACGATACTTTTCGTAGCGGACATAAGGTGGCAAGTATCCTCTGGCTTATACTCATGCCATTCATCCGAGTAAACTTCCTTTCCATTTTGGTAGGCAGCAATTTGGCAAATATTAGGCTGGTTTTTGCTGATACATGCATGCAGTTCTTGTCTATTCATTTGTGAAGCCTCCCTTCAAAGATAAGCATAATACCATTAAAAATTGTTTTCAATGTTATTTTTAAAATTGTTTTTGAAGGGTCTTTTAAAAGACTATTAGCGATGAATACGCAAAAAAAGGCCCTCAATGATAGAGGCGCTTTACTTAAAACTTTCGAATATCGATTTTTGATTTCTATCCAGATTTTTTGAGAGGATCGTTATCAGCAATTCTTCTAATGCGGAAACAGTGGCGATGGTCCCCAAAATCAAGACAACAATTTTTGCAGGACTCACCATGAGCAGCAATGGGAAACTACCTAAAAGAAAACCGACTGCTTTGTTGAGCCATGTATGCAGACTACTAAAAGACCGATATTTTACATAGCCAATCAGATAACTGACAAAACGAATCATAGCAATCACTAGTAGCCAGACCCAAAGTGTATGAGCCGCCAACAGCTGTGGTAGAAAAGAAAGAAAAACAGCGAGAAAAAAGCTTACATCTGCGAAACTGTCTAGTAAGGCACCCACCTCACTCGTAAGATTCATCCTTCTTGCAAGCAGCCCATCGACGAGGTCGCTTAAAAAACAATAGGAATAGAGCAGCCAAAACCAGCCAGACATTGGCTGAAGGAATAGTAAAAGTGGTGCGAGAATCAGTCGAGATGTGGTAAGGATATTGGGTAAATGATTCATTTGTTCTCCTTGCATTTCATTTTCTTCACAAATTTTGAAAGCCTAAGATTATTTCACGTACTTAAAAGTAGTCCAAAGACTTTTAAACGTTCTTTCAGTTGAGCATCCTGCAAGCCCTGATGTGAATGTTTCAAATCTGGTCCTTAGTATTCCTTCAACAATCGTATCCGATCCGTACTTCCTGATATCCGATTCTGCACCTTTGTCCATCCCCCTGCTTGGTACACTTCATATTCTTCAAAGCGGCAAGGAAGACCTTTTGCATGGGCGATATCACTTGTGTCCATCACTTGAAAATGCAGATGCGGCGAAGTCGAATTTCCTGAATGGCCAACGTTTCCGATCACCATCCCTTTGGTGATGTTTTGTCCTACGGAAACAGTGACAGATCCTTTTTGCAGATGGACAAATGCCATATAAACGCCCTCAGAAGCTTTTATCACAATGTAGTTGCCAGCTATTTGTTGATAATCATCTTTGTGTTCATTAAAAAACAAACCATTTTTTACAGCAATCGAAAAGTCTCTGATCCAGTGAACGATTTTCCGTTCCCGATAGCCATCTCTTGCAACAATTACTTCGCCATCACAAGGTGCATAGATTTTTTCGCCCCAACAATAACAGCTCTCCAGCGGGACCCCTAAGAAGAAATAGCGCAAAAAGCTTCGATCATGAAAAGCTTTGGTTTTCCCCTCAAAATTAACTTGTAAAAAATCAAAGGCATAACGCAACCCCATTCGATCGGTACCATGGCTAGGAATCTTCTCGGCTGGTCTAGTCGGCGCAAGCCACTCACCTCTTAAGGGGAATCCAATGGTTATCGGCTGCTCTTTCATAGGGCTTTCTCCTTTTTGGATCACATGATCACTTTTATTTTGAAATGACTATCAATCGCGCGGCACTCTATACCCGTGCTTTACTCCTTTTCACTATAGGTCACCTAAGGCTTTTTTTCAACTCTAAAAAAGTGGGCTAACGGGCGTGCCTATCAAAAAAACACCTCAATCATGTAGTGTTTACTAAATGTTAGACCAAAAATCCTAACTTTTGAGCGTCGCTTCATGGATGAGGTGTTCTTACATTTTATTTTTTTGTAGCTCTTGGCGGTGACGACTAATCCATCTAGTTATCGTCTGACAAAATAGCATTTGTCCCCCCGCTACTGTTTGCGCTCCACCAATCGATAGTAGACTCTTGCGGTGATGAAATACACCAGTAGATAAATCATTGTAAACAATAGGACAGAAATAATCGTTACCGTGATCAATAAGTTACGATCCGTCAGACCAAAAAGAATCAGTAATTTTCGAATCATTGGTAAAGCAAACGCCAAATGGATGATCGCTGCCACCAAAGGAAATGAGAAGATCATCAAAACTTGCTGCTGGATCACTTGCTTGACTTCCTTATGGCTTAACCCAACTTTTTGCAAGATCTCGAAACGTTCTTTATCCTCCATCCCTTCGGAAACTTGTTTATAATAAATGATCAATGCAGCAGCTAAAATAAAGATCACACCAAAAATCAAGCCTAAGAAGAAGAAGCCGCCGGTAAAGGTTTTTGTCTCAACTTCAAAAAGATCTTTTGATTCAACGCTCGCCTGAGCATCTGCTGCCAGAAGTTCGCTGCGAATCTCTTTTGCGATGGCTTCGCGATCGCTTGCTTCTTCTGTTTGAAAATTAAAGACTGTTGTTGTCACTGGTTGCTGGTAAAGTTGAAACTCTTCGTTTTGATACCAAGAGCTTAGCTTTTCGGCAAGCCACTGATCATCCGCCACGAGAACAAGATGCTGAACGGGGTTTTCTACTTTCGTGAATGTTGGCAGTTCTTTCAATTCCCGCAAGCGAAATTGACGATCATCGATCGTCGTCTTTTCTGGTAATGCTTGATGCGTCCAGGTGGTGGGAAAAACGAATAGTTCGTCGTCAGCGGGTCCTGTTTTCCCGGTGATTTCATGGTATTCAGAACTGGTAAGAAAAATAAGATACACGGCTTTATCTATACTACCGCTATTTTCTTCAAAAGTGGTTGAGGGAACAAAATTTGGTTCCTCAAAGGTAAAAAGCAACGGTCTTGTTGTAGTGACTTGTTGGCGCTCTTTGATCGTTAGCTTATCTTCAAGTCCATCAATTGCTGTGTTGATTTGCAGGGAATCAGCCGCTGACTCAATTTGAACATCGTAAGGAAAACGGGTTTCGATCACATTCTTTTGTCCAAAATAAAGACTGGCGGTCGTAGCAACGGTCACTAACACCATCGTTGATAAAATACAAATACTTGCTAAACCAGCCGCATTTTGCTTCATCCGATACAACATGGTAGAGACATTGATAAAATGGGTCGTTTGATAATAATAGGTCGTTCGTTTTCTTAAAAACTGCAAAGCTTTGATACTGCCCGCAATAAACAACAAATAGGTAGCCAAGATTACGAGGACGACGGCGACAAAGAACAGGCCTAATGCACTGATGGGCGACTTGATCGTCACAGAGATCGTATAGCCTGCCACTAAGCATAGGACACCTAATACTGCCAAAATACCTTTTGCTCGTGGTTCTTTTTCATTTCGCTTGCTTCCCTGCAGTAATTGAAGTGGATTGGTTTTGCGGACTTGCAGTATGTCAAATAAAAATAAACAACCAAAGACGAACATAAAATACAGGATCACCAAGCCAATGCTCTCAAATGACAGTTTGAAGACAAAGAACTCGCCTACGGCTAAGATTTTCTTCAGTATCAAAAATCCTAATCGTGCAAACAATAAGCCACTGATCAGTCCGGCGGCAAGGCTAATGAGAAAACTGTAAAAGAGTTCCCAAAAGACCACGAAGGCTATCTCACGTTTTCCTAGTCCTAAAACATTGTAGAGACCAAATTCTTTTTTTCGCTGCTTGATCAAAAAGTTATTGGTGTAAAAGGAAAAGATCGCCGCAAAAATCATGAGGATGATATTTCCTAAACGAAACATGAAGATGGCGCTTTGACTACTAGGAAGTTCCTTCATTCCTGGATTGTTCACGATGATTTGCGTCATCATCAAAACAGCCACCAAGAAACTCATAGATAATAAAAAGGGTGTGTAAGCTTTGGCATTTTTACGCAAATTGGAGAAGGCGATTTTTTGAAAGAACATTGGTTACTCCTCCTTTGCAAAGACAGCAGTCATTGTTTCGGCTATTGCTTCTAGAAAAGCGGTATTGCTGCGATCCCCTCGATACAGCTGGTGAAACACATACCCGTCTTTGATAAACAAGACGCGTTGTGCGCGACTGGCTGCGATCGAACTGTGAGTGACCATCACGATCGTCTGTCCATTTTGATTGATCTGTTGAAATAATGTCAGTAATTGATCAGAGGTTTTCGAATCCAGCGCTCCGGTTGGCTCATCTGCTAATAGCAGTTCCGGTTTTGTGATGATTGCTCGTGCGACAGCAACTCGTTGTTTTTGTCCGCCAGACAATTCATACGGATAGTGCTGCAATAAATCGGCGATCCCTAAAGTTTGTACGATAGGCTGAAGCTGCTTTTCCATTTGTTTGACGGAAACTTTTGATAAAACTAATGGCAATAAAATATTGTCTTTTACCGAAAAGGTGTCCAATAAATTAAAGTCTTGAAAAACAAAGCCTAAGTGATCCCGTCGAAAACTCGCTGCGTCTTTTTCTTTGATCGTGGTCAGATCGATGCCATTCAGCTGCATTTCACCCGCTGTTGGTTGGTCTAACGTCGCCATCAAGTTCAGCAACGTACTCTTTCCCGAACCTGATTCCCCCATGATAGCGACATATTCCCCTTCTTCTACCATAAAGGTAATATTTTTCAACGCTTCAACGGGTTGTCCGTTCAGCTGGCTTTGATAGATTTTTTTTACTTGTTGAATGTTTAAAAGTGTCATCTTGTTCCCTCCTTCCTTTTTAGAATAAGCTGACTGGCAGAAAAAAGCGACTTACAATAAAAACCGCAAACTTACAGTGTTGAAAGTTTGCGGCTATCCGTTATTTGTGGTGGGAAAATGAAGTGTGACGATGGTTCCCTGTCCTACTTCAGAATCAATCGCTAAACGGCAGCCGATTTTTTCAGCCGCTTGTTGACTCATATATAAGCCTAGGCCGCTCGCTCGTTGCTGAAAGCGACCATTTTGTCCCGTATATCCTTTCTCAAACACCCTTGGTAAGTCTTCCTTACGAATACCAATGCCGCTATCTTGAATCACTAAGGCATTGTCTTTAGTGAAAACGTTGATGCCACCAGTTTCGGTATACTTCAAGCTGTTGAAAAGAACCTGTTCAAAAATAAAAACGAGCCACTTTCGATCGGATGTCACCGTCAAATCCACCGCCATGTCCAGTTGCAGATTCTTTTTCGAGAAAAACAAGGCATACTTTTTGATCGTTTGACGAACGAGGGGCGCTAAAGCAATCGACTCAAAGACAAAATCTTCATTCGCTAAATTTTGTCGTAAATAATTCAACATCATTTGCAAGTAATCATTCACCTTAAATAATTCCGCTTTGACCTCCGTCGGTGACAACGAATCGCTTTGGACCAAAAGATCTAGCGCAGCTAGAGGCGTTTTGATTTGATGAAGCCATAGGCCGAAATCTTCATAAATTTCTTCATTTTTTAACGCTGCCTTGTAATCAGAAGTGGTTTTTTCTCTTGCCAATTGTTTAAGAAGGGCTTGGTATTCGTCTTCTAAACGATTTCGAGTGGCAGGTAAGAACGCCAACGCCGCTTCCGTCATACGTTCTTTTCTTAATAAATGCTGCAGCTGCTTTCTTTTTTGTGCGTAACGAAAATAATGAAAAAGGGAAAGTCCCCCTAAGATCACCCCTGAAAAGACCACATAGTCAATGAAGGGCTCCAACGAAAGGCTGTGGAGAAAGAATAGCCCAAATAGGCCCGCACTAAACAGCAGGTAAACGAGATAAAACTTTCCATAAAGGACGAAATATTCTTTCACGTTAGTCATAGGCGTGTTCCTTTTCTATCAAATACCCTTTATTCTTTACCGTCTGGATCAAATCGGATAGTTCGATCTGGCTTAATTTTTTTCGCAAGCGGGTCATATTGACCGCTAATGTGTTATTATCGATGAATTCTTCACTATTCCAGAGCATTTCAATGATGGTCTCTTTGGCTACGATCTTCCCTCGATGCTGCAAAAGCAAGGAAAGAATCCGAGCTTCATTTGGAGACAGTGGCAACTGTTCCCCCTGTTTTTTTAATACATTTTCTGTGGGATAAAAGGTTACTTGCCCTATCTCAAAGGTCAGCGCTTGTTGGTGGCTATACTGATAGCTCCGCCGCAGCAATGCTTGGATTTTTGCCAAAACGAAGGCTAAATCAAAGGGTTTTGTTAAATAATCATCTGCTCCCATGTTCATCGCCATGATCTGATTCATCTGTTGATCCATCGACGAAAGGAAAATGATCGGCACTTCTGACTTCTTGCGAATTTCTTGGCACCAATGATACCCGTTGTAATAAGGCAGCGAAATATCTAAAAGAACGAGATCCGGTTTGATCTCATGAAACTCTTGCAAGATGCTAGCAAAATTCTTCGCGGAAACACATTCGTACCCCCATTGCTGTAAATATTCTGCTAGAACAGAGACGATCGTTGCATCATCTTCAACAAGATATATTTTTTGCATGTCTTTCTCCTCTCTGTTGATTAATCACTTGCTTCTTTACAGACAGTGTACCAGAAAAGAAAAAGAATCGTCTAGATGGGGGGAACCTTTCAAAGGGCTGTTTTTCCTCAATCCTCTGCCAATCGAGCAAGAATTTCTTGGTAACGCTGTGTGGCAAAGGGACTGATATGCCCTTTTTGGCAAAAATTCAGTTTCCCCAGTTTGGGTACGACCCGTTCTACGATGACATTGCCATTTTGAACTTTCGATTCAAACTGCTGCAAAGCCTCCAAAAATCGTGCGTCTTTTCTGGCAGAAGGATAAAAAGACAAGACATACAGATAATAAAAAAGATTGTATCCTCTAAAGGGGTATTCTGTCTGCATAAATAATGTACCCATCCCATACTGACAGGGACTGATTGGCTGACGGAGCTCCCAATGAGCAAGCAAAAATTCGCTTGCTTGCTTAAGCGTTTCCATTTTTTCACGATCATGAGTATAGCGAAAAGCATCAAGGACCGTTAACGTCGTCATTGGCGTGGAAAAGTGGGTCTCAGGGCCGCGACCAAAACTATACTTATTGCACTTCCAGCCGCCATCTGCTTCCTGAGTAGCAAGAAAATAGTGAAAGGTCTGTTGCAGCCGCTGGTCCCTTGCGTAACCAAGAGCACACAGCGTTCGCAAAGCCAACGCTGTATGACATGGATAGATCCCCCCTGACGGAGAAATTTTAAATCTGCCGTCTTCTCTCCATCCTTGAAAGATTAATGCGGCTGTCTCTTTTAATAAGTTCTCCTCACGTGACATGCCAAGTTCAAGTAAATAAAGAGGACTTTCTAAGGTCGCAAAGGGTGCTCCTTTTAGTAATTTATGGTCTGGCGTCGACCATAAATCGGCGCCATGATCATATTGATGGGAAATGATTGCTTCGATGTCTTGCTGAACCCTCTGATCCATATTGATCTTCCTCCATCTCTTAAGTGTCGTGCAATCAACCCAATAATCCTCATTGACCCACGGTGCAATCGCTTCTAGAATGATAAACATTCGAACGTTTTTTTAAACATGTGTTAGGTTTTTGTTTTTGAATTATCCAAATGAATTTTAGAAAACAAATAGTTTTTTCTAGACGGACCTACTTTTAAAAAAGAGTGTTCTAGTTATACTGATGACAGGTTTAAAAAAAGTTTGTCTCTGAAATCGCATGGTTATACGAACCCCACAATGAAAGATCACCTGAATAGAAACACGCTCACGCAACAAGTTCATGCCACGCTCTTTTAGTTTAAGGAATCAGGCATAATGAAATAGTTCAAAACGAATGCCTTCTGGGCTTTCAAAGAATAAGGCATAGTAATTAGGGGCGATGCGCTCTTTGTACTCCATTGGTCGATCGTGAAGGATCTTTACCCCTAAAGCTTTTATTTTGGGAAAGATCGCATCTACGACTTCGCGGCTTTCCGCTTTAAATGCTATATGCTGAACAGAGCCAGGTTTTCTTGAATCGATTTTCTCGTTCTTCCATTCTTTTCGTGGGGAACAAATGCCGAAATCAAATGAATCGCCTATATATTCTACTACTTCCATATCGACATGTTCTAAATACCCAGAATATTTCTTCTGGAGGTCAAAACCTAATAGTGCAAATAATTGATCATAAAAGCCTTCTGCTTTTTTTACATCATTGACTGTAATTTGGATATGGTGAAACTGAATGTTCATATTCGCTCCTTTCTGGCAAACAAAATAAGTGTTTCAGGAAAAAAGCCGCTTGCGGAAGTTTGATTCAACTAAATTAGCTAGGAAGCTCACTTAATGTAGAAATCACCTTTTCCATTGCCGTTGCTACTTCTTTAGGCAACTTATTATAGCCATCGTTTTCTGTCTCTTGAGCCAAAATAAAGTCCAGCCGTCCTTGCATCCGCTCTCTTAAATGAGCAACATAGGAGGCATCTTGAAAATCGACTTTAAAGCCTGTTACTGGCAGGAAACTCATTTCGGTGATCCCGCCGAAATTTTTAAATTTAGCCTCACCTTCCACAATTTTTTCAATCGATGTCAGCGTGACTTCAGGCGTGACTTTCTTGTCTTTGTAAAAGCCTGTATTTAAAATGTAACAAGCCGTTTGGTTTTCTTTAAACAAGTGCATGAAATGGGCAAAATCTTCCCCTAAAGGATAGACTCTAAATGGATTGGCATAAGGTTCGATGACCAGTTTATCTATATCCGTGGTCTCGACAATATGTTCAGCTGTCGTGCGCTTCGTAGCTAAGGTCAACCCAAAAACAGCGGCTAAAATCGGATCGTCAATTTTTACTACAGGAGGCAGCGTGTCATCTTTCATGATCCAAAATACTGCATCGATCGGCGAATCTAAATGGTCCACCCGATTAGGTGTGACATATCGTGATTTGACAGTTCGACCATTCCCATTACGAATATCTTGGGTCACGAGGACCTTTTTTCCTTTCTCGTCTAAAGTAACCCCAACATTTTGACAGGTGATAAAGTAGCGGACATTTGGGTTAGTTAATGGATAGTCTTGCGTTTTATCAAAATAAGAAGGTTCCAGAGCAGTGGAGGCACCATTTGTTTGATTAATCACAAATGCATCGTCATGCAGAACCTTGATCTCATATTTGCCACCATGTTCTGCCAATGTGATGGTCGATTTTCCTGATCCTGAAAGACCAAAAGCAGCCATCGTAAATGTTCGATTCGGTAACTGATACTGCTTCATTCCCCCATGACACGCCACAAAGTCATGGCGATGCGCGGTAGCCCAAGCCAAAGTTAATGTCGCTTTTTTCAATTCACCAAAATAGTTTAAACCTAAGACTGCCGCAACATTGTGTTCAGGATCAAAAAGAGACAGTCCATAAGGAAAATCAGGATGAGACCAATCTGGATCAGCGTACAAAAAAATGTCCGTCTCTGGATATTCTTTGGAACGTTGGTACCTTTCTTCCCATGATTTCGTCATCAATTGAAAATTCAACAAATAAGAGTAAAAGTTGGTTTCATAGTGCTCTGGTATCAACAGGTGAGCTTTGACCATAAACGCTTCATCTAATCCTACAACAACTTCACCACCATAAAATTGCTTGCGGGTTCCTTGGTATAAGGCATCTCGCAAAATGTCTTCATATAATTCTCGCTGGATTCCAGGATGCCCGATGATGCGTCGAGCTGCCGCTGTCCGTCCAACCACTTTTCCGTCATTAAACACGATGACTTTTGCATCCTTTGGTAGTCCTAACTCCTTGGTGTGTGTTACCGGCATATCCGTAAGAATAGCGCCAGAAGATTCTTTTGCTAAGTGATAGGCAGTGGCTAGATCATGAATCCAAGTGACATTGTTCCCATAAAAAGCTGACTCTATCAACACTTTAAAGCTCGACAAATGCGTATTTTGCGGTGTAATCTCTTTGTGTGAAAATGCACGAATCGTTGCCATGTACAATCCCTCCTAACAAAATTTTCTATTCACTACGTTTATTATAATACTTTCTAATCACGCCATGCCATATTTTTATACACATTAACTATAAATTGCTGACAAACCATTTTGTTAAAGGATTTGGCTGTCTGCATATTTGTAGCTTCCCTGCTTTTTGCATTGATTTTCTCCCCGCTCATCATTAGTGAGAAAGAACAAAAAAACTGGAACAAAAAAGAGTGTCTTTCTGTTCCAGTTTCTGGTTTTATATTTCATCCATTCCAAACGTTACAATCGAAGTAATTAGATAGACAGATGGGTTATAGTTGCTTATTTCTCAATTGACTCGCCTTCTCTAGTAACTTTGTTATCGTAAGACTTTATGACAATTACCATAAAAAGAACTCACGGTCAAAATCACTGAAAAGAACTCGTTTTTCTTAACGACGTTCTAACAACACGACACACTCCACATGGGTCGTTTGTGGGAACAAATCAACAGGTTGGACTTCTTTTGTCACATACCCTTCTTCTTCAAACAACGCGAGGTCACGAGCCAAGGTTGCTGGATTGCAGGAAATGTAAACGATGCGCTCTGGTTTAACTGCAGCGGTCGTTTCAATAAAGCTGGCATCTAAACCTTTGCGAGGTGGATCAACGAAGACGACCGTCGGTTGAATGCCTTCACGTAGCCATTGCGGCATGATCTTTTCGGCTTTACCGATAAAGTAATGCACGTTTTCGACACCATTTCTTTTGGCATTGGCTTTGGCATCGTTCACTGCTTCAGGAATGACTTCCATCCCTAACACTTCTTTCACGCGATCAGCCAAACTGATTCCGATCGTTCCGATTCCTGCATAGGCATCCACAACGATATCATTTTCAGACAGTTGTGCCATCTCGAAGGCGGTTTGGTACAAGACTTCTGTTTGCGCTGTGTTGACTTGGTAGAAAGATTTCGCTGAGATTTGGAAGGTTTTGCCTAATAATTGATCATCGATCGATGACTTGCCATACAAGACACGCTCGAACTCGCCCATGATCACATTGGTTTTTTCTTCATTGATGTTTTGAATGACAGAAACAACTTCTGGAATCTCTTCGTGGATCACTTCCGCGATCTCTTCTCCCTTGAAGAATTTCGGTTTACGTGTCACTAATACGACCATCATTTCACCTGAGTGATGCCCACGACGAACGACAATGTGGCGTAAGAACCCTTCATGGGCTTCTTCATTGTAGGCTTTGACATTGAAGCGCTGCAAAATATCTCTGACTTTGATGATTGCTTGATCGATGTTTGGATCTTGAATATAAAAGTCTTCGATCGGTACCAGAGTATGGCTGTTTTTGTGGTAAAATCCAGTCGTTAATTTTCCATGAATCTTTTGCACAGGGATTTGCGCTTTGTTGCGGTAACCAAATGGTTTTTCCATTCCGATTGGTGCCTTGACCTTGATTTCAGGCAGTTTGGCGATTTTAGCCAAAACATTCTCTACTTGCTGCTGTTTGAAGGCTAATTGTTTGTCATAGCTCAAATGACCCAATGGGGCGATCCCGGTGCGCAACAATGCTTCATTCGGTAATTCTTGCCGATCAGGACTTGCTTGCAACAGCTTCATCACTTTGGCAAAACCAAATTTGTTGCCGACTTTCAACACTTTGACTAAGGCACGTTCATTTGGCAGGGTGTTTTCAATAAATAATAAGTACCCATCGACTTTGGCGATCCCATTTCCTTCATGGGAAAGGTCCAAAATATCGACTTCAAGTTCCTGATTCTTTTTAACAGGATAATTTTTCATAGATTTCTCCTTTGTGCTTGCTTTCTCCATTTTAAGAAGGAATGGTCGAAATTGCAAGCGCTGCTTATTTTAACGGTTCAACAGATCGGGTAGACGTGCAAAAAAGAACCGAAGGAGGGAAATCGGCTGATTGCTTTTCTAGGGGGTGCGGCGAAGAGCCGCTGCACCACAGGAGCAATCCCTTTTCCATCCTTCGGAAAATCGAACAGATCAGAAGTTGGTAAAAACCTCGATCATTGTTTATTTGTCAGCTGTTTTTTTCTTTTTCTGTGATTTTTCCCGTTCGCTCTTGTTTAAGATTTGTTTTCTCAAACGAATGCTTTCTGGTGTTACTTCACAGTATTCGTCATCGTTCAAGAACTCCAATGATTCTTCTAGTGAAAGGATTCTTGGTTTCTTGATGACAGATGTTTGGTCTTTCGTCGCTGAACGGACGTTGGTCATTTGTTTTGCCTTCGTAATATTGACCGTTAAGTCATTGTCACGAGAGTTTTCGCCGACGATCATTCCTTCATATACTTCAGTACCTGGTTCAACGAAGACCGTTCCACGTTCTTCAATACTCATGATTGAGTAAGTCGTTGCTTTTCCTGTATCGATCGATACAAGTGCGCCGTGGTGGCGTCCGCCGATTTGCCCTTGAATCATTGGCAAGTATTGGTCGAAGGTGTGGTGCATGATACCGTAGCCGCGAGTCATTGATAGGAATTCTGTCGTATAGCCGATCAAGCCACGAGCTGGTGCTAAGAAAATGATCCGTACTTGTCCATTTCCTGTATTGATCATATCTTGCATTTCTGCTTTACGAATCCCTAGTGATTCAATCACTGAACCCATGTATTCTTCTGGTGTGTCGATTTGCACTCGTTCAAATGGTTCGCATTTCACGCCATCGATTTCGCGTTCGATAACTTCTGGACGAGAAACTTGCAATTCAAAGCCTTCACGACGCATGTTTTCGATCAAGATCGACAAATGAAGTTCGCCACGTCCTGAAACAGTCCAAGAATCTGGTCCGATTGGTTCAACACGTAGAGACACGTCTGTTTGTAGTTGCGCCATCAAGCGTTCTTCAATTTTACGAGCGGTTACGAATTTCCCTTCACGACCTGCAAATGGTGAGTTGTTCACGACAAAGGTCATTTGTAACGTTGGCTCATCAATGTGTAAAACAGGCAATGAATCTTGGTGATCGATCGGTGTGACTGTTTCACCAACGAAGATGTCTTCCATCCCAGAAACAGCGATCAAATCGCCAGCTTTCGCTTCTTGGATCTCTAATCGTTTCAAACCGAAGAAACCGAATAATTTTGTGACACGGAATTTCTTCACTTGGCCATCAAGTTTCATCAAAGCAACTTGGTCACCAACTTTGATCGTTCCACGGAAGACACGTCCGATTCCGATACGTCCAACGTAGTCATTGTAATCAAGTAAAGATACTTGGAATTGCAATGGCTCATCGCTGTTGTCGATTGGCGCTGGAATGTGTTTTACGATCGTATCAAACAATGGTGCCATCGTTTTTTGTTGATCGGCAGGATCATCTGATTCACTTGAGGTTCCGTTGATCGCTGAAGCGTAGATCACTGGGAAGTCCAATTGGTCATCGTCTGCACCTAATTCGATAAATAGTTCTAATACTTCATCTACCACGTGCTCAGGACGAGCAGATGGTTTGTCGATTTTGTTAACAACAACGATTGGGACTAAATGTTGTTCCAACGCTTTTTTCAATACGAAACGTGTTTGAGGCATCGTTCCTTCATAAGCATCAACAACTAAAACAACACCATCGACCATTTTCATGATCCGCTCTACTTCACCACCGAAGTCCGCGTGTCCTGGGGTATCCATGATATTGATTTTGGTTCCGTTGTATTCAACCGCTGTATTTTTCGCTAAGATCGTGATACCACGTTCTTTTTCGATCGCATTTGAATCCATCGCCCGTTCTTGTAATTGGGTATGGCTATCTAACGTTTGGGATTGTTTCAATAATTCATCAACTAATGTAGTTTTTCCGTGGTCAACGTGGGCAATAATAGCGACGTTGCGGATATCATTTCTAATATTCAATTTATAAACTCCTTTTTTGGTGACATTGCACTCGACAAGCCATTATACCAGAATTTCTTTCTGAAATATAGTGCAAAGTTTTCATTTTTACAGAAAAAGCCAGATATTTATTAAATATCTGGCTTTTTCTTATTGATTGACGATCGCCAATAATTCTTCAAAAGCTTTCGGTGTACCGCCTACGAACAATTCCCGTCCATTCAAGGATAGCGGCTCTCCTTTGATGTTTGCCATTTTTAATCCAAGGGTTTCTAACAAAACGCCCCCTGGCGCATAATCCCATGGCGCAAGATGAGAAAGATAGCCTGCTCTTTGTCCTTTAGCGAGGGCAATCAGCTCTACCCCAGCACAGCCAGTCATACGAATGCCTAATGCTTTGTCACTGACCTCGGTTTCGTGGTGGCGGTTATGGATCAACATGGGCGAATTCAAGCCAACGAGACCTTCGGATAAGGCAATATCTTTCGGCGGTTCGATCTGCTTGCCATTGTTATAGACACCAATCTCTGGCCCACCCCATAAGAATTCATCTTTCATAACATTATAGACAAAGCCAAAGCGCCCTTTGCCCTCTTCGTAAATCGCGATCATGATACAAAAGTTTTCTTTTTCTAACACGAAATTCATCGTTCCATCGATCGGATCAATGATGAAGACCCGCCCACTCATGTCGGCAAGTGTGTCCAGTCCGTTTTCTTCACCTAAAATTTTGGCATCCGGATCATAGGATTGGATCTTACCAATCAGAAAATCTTGCGTGGCTTTATCCAATTCTGTCACTAAGTCTTTCCGTCCTGATTTTGTCTCGACCACTAAGTCTTCTTTATTTAAATTGTCTTTGATCGTTTCACCTGCAGCGATCATCCACTGGCGAACTTCATTAACGATTTCATGCATTCGTTGATCTACCCTTTCATTTTTAGTTTTCCCTCAGTCTTTTTCGCTGCCTGCACAGCATGGTACAGCGAATAGCCTGATAGTTCTTCAAATTCTCTGCCTAAACGGCGTTCCTCGCCAATGCTAGGAACGACTTTCTTAAAGGCTTGATACGCCTCAAGAAACGTGCTACTAGGAAGGCCTTTTTCATAGGCTTGTTCTAATCGTTCCCACATCTTCATGACGACGACCATTTCATCTGTCGACCAATCTAAGTCAAGAGGATATTGATAATCCCGCATATTACCACTCCTATTCATCTTATTCAGTGTACCACAAAATTAAAAATAGGTCAGAGCCTCCGCTGCAAAAAAGGTACATCCTAGCAATGAATGTACCTCTTGTATACAAACTATTCAGATTTTTAGAAGCTGAAACCCATGAATCTCAAATAAGAAGGAAATTCCTTTGTTCTTTCAACGAGATTGCTTATTAGAAAATGACCGATTTCAAAAAGGTTCGTCTAGAAAAGCCTGCAAAAACAAAAAATTTTTAATGATAGTAATTGATTTCCACCACTGTTTACTTATGAAAAACTCTGGGTAATCCGTTCCCCATTGCCATGGAATGACAAATGATCCATCTTCTTGTTGGTATTTTAAAATTTCTTGGGCTTCTTTTTTACATAATTCTTCACTAAAGATCCCAAGCAGCTGCTCTCTTGTAAAGAAAAAATTTGAAGGTTTGCTGACATAAGACGTGAACCACTCTTCTGGCTCGTTTGAGACAGTATGGCGAATTTGCTGGAATAAGATCTCGCGAAAGCGTTCATTTGCTAAAACAGGCTGATACTGGATTTCTTCACAGTCTTGTAATAATTCTAGATAGACGACTAATGTGTGCATTTCACTGGTTGGCTCCTTAAGGAAACTTGCAACTGCTGTTTCGACGATTTCTTGTGCTTTTTGATAGAGGGTAGCTTCCCCTGTTTTTAAGATCATACCAGCTAGACTTACTGTTGGGTTGTCTGCTGGCACGCCTACAGGACTCTCCCACCAAATCGCATGCGGATAGGATACCGTTGACGGCACTTGGTTGAACCATTTCCCTTCAGAAAACTCTTTTCCACTAGCTAAATACCTTAAAATCCCTTGGACTTGTGGATTTGTCGAATGAAGGCATTTAAGCTCTCTTAAAATTCGACATGCCTCCCACACTGCAATCGGTGTACTGTTGGGATTCCAATGATCAGGTTCCAAACCATGCCCATACCCACCATCTTCATTTTGGTAGAATTGTAACGCCTGTAGTACAGCCTCGCGAGATCCATTTTCAAAATGATACTGCCAACGAGCAAGGTCTAAAGGGCGCGCGTTTTTGTAAATAAATTTTCGAGCATTTTCGAATGCTTCCACATCTTCGCCTCCTTTGGCTTTCTTTCATTATCTCTTACTTTCCTAATGATTACAACGCTTACATCACTACCATTTCTCTGAATGACCATTCTCAAAATAGCTTCTTGGCATTTTTTAAGAAGCATACTTTTGGTGTTTCTCTTTGCATGATGTTACAGTAAGAATAACAAGAAAAAGGAGGAATTCTCTTGCGTTTAGAAAACAAAAAAATCATTGCCTTAGTCGACAATGATTTCGAAGATTTAGAACTGTGGTACCCGGTCCATCGGTTACGGGAAGAAGGCGCGCAAGTCGATTTAGTCGGTGAAGAAGCGCATAAAACGTATATTGGCAAATACGGTGTACCCGCAGAATCAGCCTATGCTTTTTCTGATATTCATGCCGATGACTACGATGCCATCTTAGTTCCAGGTGGTTGGGCGCCTGATAAATTACGACGTTTCCCAGAGGTCATCTCTTTCGTGCAAACGATGGACAAAGACGAAAAAGTCATTGGTCAAATCTGTCATGCAGGCTGGGTCTTGATTTCTGCGAATATCCTGCAAGGCAAGACGGTCACCAGTACACCAGGCATCAAAGATGATATGACAAATGCTGGAGCCACATGGGTGGATACACCTGTGGTTACGGATGGACATATCGTTTCCAGCCGCCGTCCTCCAGATCTACCAGACTATATGCGGGAATTTATCGCTGTATTAGAAAAGAAATAGTACCCGTTAATCAGATTCAAAAGAGTTGCGACCGAAGCAAATACGGCCGCAACTCTTTTTTCTACCTATCGATCATTCGCTTAGGATCGCTAGTTTCTTGTTACTTTTAGGGATTTTTTTCACACCGATAAAGGTCAATGCAGCACCTAGAACGGCAAACCCAGTCCCAATCAAAAGCATTTCCCAAACACCGAAGCTTTGGATCAGCATCCCGCCCAAAAGATTGCCAATCACGCCACCGATCGTGGTAGCAATGATAATAATCGTTTGTCCAAAAACCCGATCTTCATCTGCCAAACTATGGTTGAACAAATAAGCCGAAGCTGGAATAAACAAAGCAAAACTAACCCCTTGCATCAAATGGCTCAATTCCATCAAGATAATGGAGCTGATCAACAGCATGAGCACCCCACGAATGGCAAAGGCAACACTGGAAAACAACAGCCAAAAACGGCTAGACCGTATCCTCACTAACTGTTCAAAGAAAATCATGCCTGGCAATTCGCATAACGCCGCAACCATCAGGGCGATGCCAACTTCCTTACTGCCACCGCCAATATTGGCAAAAATTTGTGCCAAAAAGCTGTTGATCATCGTGTGGAAGCTGAAAAGAAAGCTAAACCCGACAAAGAGAAAGAGTAGAAAAGGATATTTCTTCAAAAAGGCACCTGAATGACTTTGTTCTGTCAGCATCACGGGCATTTCTGGCTTCTTGATCGCTGGCAGCAAAAGCAAAATAATGAGAAACAAAACGGCCTGCCCGATAGCGATCATTGGCAAAAGGGCTGCCGAAAACTCCTCCAAGAGCTGCCCCAGTAAAAAGGAGGTCCCCGCAAATCCTAGTGACCCACCCGCACGCGAAAAGCCAAAATTGATTTTGTTGCCGCTATTCGTGTATTCAAACGCCAAGGCGTTGAGAAAGGACTGCATGGAAACGAGCAAAATCCCTCCTAAGACATAGGTCAGTATTGATAATGCAGGGAAAATCACACCTGCTAAGAGCACCGCGACCACGCCGATTGTCATCGTTTTCAAGACAACGATCAGCGGTACTTTACTTTTTTTGATAATGACTTGACTGATGAAGGGCTGCAAAATCGTAGACGCAATATTGACTAAGGCTAAAATACCGCCAATTTTTGCTGGATCGACCTTGAAATAAATCAAAAAAAGCGTCGCAAAGCCATAGATTGAGCAAAACATCATCCAATAAAGAAATTGCAAACTTGTGTAGTAAAACCGAATCCTCTTGTCACTTGCATGATTACGCATACATCCCCCACCTTATCCATATTCCTTAGCAACTAAATATAGCATAGAACCGATGGATTTACTATCCTTCTAACAACAGAAACCGCAGTTTTATTTGAAACACTAACCGACAACAAAAAAGCGCAGCATAGTATCCTGCGCTTTTCCTACTGCTTCAACTATTTAGAGCTGTTGGAAGGCTTGCGTGAGATCTTCCAATAGATCGTTGATGTTTTCCAATCCAATGGATAGGCGAATCGTCTCTGGACGAATTTTGGCTGCTGCAAGTTCTTCTACGCTAAGCTGGGAATGGGTCGTCGAAGCTGGATGGATGATCAAGGACTTTGCATCCCCGACATTTGCCAGCAAAGAGAAGAGCTTGGTTGCGCCACAAAAGGTTTTGCTTGCTTCTGATCCACCCTTTAATCCAAAGGAAAAGACGGAACTGGTCCCTTTGGGGAAATACTCCTGCGCCCGTTCAAAATAGGGGCTGTCCGGCAGTGTTGGGAAATGAACCCAAGAGACTTCCGAGTGCTTGGCTAAAAATTCAGCAACTTGTTGCGCATTTTCTACATGACGTTCCATCCGCAACGAAAGCGTCTCGATGCCTAACAGCAACACCCATGAATTGAAGGGAGAAATCGCAGCGCCTGTATCCCGTAAAAGAATCGTTCGTGCTCGAGTGATATAGGCAGCGTTACCAGCGGCTTCTACCCATGAGATTCCATGGTAGCTATGATCGGGATCGACCAGCTTGGGAAATTTGCCATTTGTCCAATCAAAGTTGCCGCTGTCGATAATGGCCCCTCCCAAAGCAGCGCCGTGACCACCGAGGTATTTTGTCGTGGAATAAACGACGATGTCCGCCCCATGCTCAAATCCTCGAAACAGATAGGGAGTCGCAAAGGTATTGTCAATGATGAGGGGAATCCCTGCTTCATGAGCGATCGCTGCAATCTTTTTAAAGTCGGCAATATCAATATCTGGATTGCCTAAAGACTCTAGAAAAACTGCTTTAGTATTTTCTTGGATGGCTGCTTTTAGTGCTGCCAGATCTTCACTATCAACAAAGCTTGTAGTGATGCCAAAATCTGGCAACGTATGAGCGAATAAATTATAGGTCCCCCCATAAATTGAAGCAGCAGAAACGATATGATCTCCTGCTTGTGCAAGATTTAAAATCGCATAGGTGATCGCTGCTGAGCCAGAAGCCGTTGCTAACGCACCGACACCGCCTTCTAAGAGGGCTAATCGTTCTTCTAGAACAGCCGTTGTCGGATTGGTAATACGGGTATAGATATTGCCATTCTCACTAAGACTAAATCTCGCTGCCGCTTGATCTGCGTCCTCAAACACATACGATGTGGTTTGATAAATGGGTACGGCGCGACTCCCTGTGGTAGGATCTGGTGTTTGTCCTCCGTGTAATTGAATCGTCTCAAATCTTTCTGTCATACTATTCCTCCTTAATAATACAAATAAAAAAGCCCTCTGATATCGAGATATCAAAGGACGTGTTTACGTGTTACCACCTTTATTCAAGCAGACTTTCCAGCATGCTTCTCAGCAAGTACGCGACAAATAAACGTCGTTATACTCTGACGCGATAGCGGGCGCACCCGGATCTTCTTATCTTTCGTACAAGTTCAGAAGATCACCTCTGAGGCCATTTTCGATTGATTCTACAAGTTCTTCTTGCACCCTACGAAGACTCTCTAGGCTTGCCAAATCAATGTACTTTCCTCATCAACGGTTAAAATATTAAGAGCATCGTATCATTTACAGAAGATTCTGTCAATAACTTAGGATCGCTTTATTTTTGGTGATAAAAAAACTCGTTCACCAAATGATGAACGAGTTTCAAAAAGCTTAAATGTGGATTGGTAAACCTAGAGCTAACTCAGCAGCATCCATTGTGATCTCACCTAGAGATGGATGTGGATGGATGGTTAACGCGATATCTTCTGCGTTCATGCCAGATTCAATAGCAAGAGCAAGTTCTGAAACCATATCGCTTGCTCCTAAACCAGCAATTTGCGCACCGATGATCACATTGTCTTCAACCGTTGTTACTAAGCGAATGAATCCTTCGGTTTTTCCTAGAGATAACGCACGACCGTTACCTGAGAATGGGAATTTGAATGCTTTTGCTTCAATTCCAGCATCCTTGGCATCTTTGATGGTCATACCGACAGAAGCCAATTCTGGGTCAGTAAAGGCAACTGCAGGCATCGCTTTGTAATCAACAGCAACTTTTTTGCCAGAGATTGCTTCAGCAGCGATTTTTGCTTCGTAGCTGGCTTTATGTGCTAATGCAGCACCAGGAACGATATCACCAATTGCGTAGATGTTTGATACGTTGGTACGGCCTTGTTTGTCAACCGTGATCAATCCGCGTTCGCCTACTTCAACACCTGCTTGTTCCAAGCCCATGTCATCAGTATTTGGACGACGGCCAACAGTAACCATCACGTAATCAGCAGTAACTGATTCTTCTTTACCATCTACGGCATATTTCACAGTTACGCTATCGCCATTGTCAATTGCTTCTTTCGCCATTGCGTTGGTAACGACTGTTACACCTTTTTTCGCAAAGTCTTCTTCAACCAATTTGACCATGTCTTTTTCATAGGTTGGCAAGATTTGAGGAGAACCTTCAAGGATCGTTACTTCTGCACCTAGGTTTGCATACGCTGCACCTAGTTCAGAACCGATGACACCGCCACCGATAACAACGAATTTTTTAGGAACTTCTTTTAATGCCAATCCGCCAGTTGAATCAAGGACACGTCCGCCGAATTTGAAACCAGGGATTTCAATTGGACGAGAACCTGTTGCGATGATTGCATTGTTGAAAGAGTAAGTTTGTGCTGAATCTGGGTGGATGACACGCAATGTGTGATCATCAACGAAGAAAGCTTCTCCTTCAATTGTTTCAACTTTATGTTTTTTCAATAGGAAACCAACACCAGAAGTTAACGTTTTAACGACTTTGTTGTCTTTCCATTCTTGTGTTTTGGTAAAATCAAGGGAAACATTTTCACTTGTTACACCAAACATTGTTGAATCCAAAGATTCTTGGTAATGATGACCTGCAGCGATCAAAGCTTTTGAAGGGATACAACCAACGTTTAAACAAACGCCGCCGATGTATTCTCTTTCAATGATTGCTACTTTTTGTCCCATTTCAGCAGCGCGGATGGCAGCTACATAGCCGCCAGGTCCCGCACCGATTACAACTGTATCTAATTCAACAGCAAAATCTCCAACTACCATTTGTTAATCATCCTTCCATCATTAATAGCTCTGGATCAGCTAATAGACGTTTGATATTATTCATTGCTTGTTGCGCTGTTGCGCCATCAACGATACGGTGGTCGAAGCTTAATGAAAGTTTCATCACACGTCCGACAACGATTTCGCCTTCAGCGTTTACGATTGGTTGTTGCGCGATCGTACCTACACCCAAAATAGCTACTTCAGGGTAGTTGATTACTGGTGTGAACCAGCCGCCACCAACTGAACCGATGTTACTGATCGTGATGGTACCGTTACGCATATCATCTGCAGCTAATTTGCCGTCATGAGCAAGTTTTGCTTTTTCGTTGATTTCATCAGCGATAGCAAACATGCCTTTACGATCTGCATCTTTTACGTTTGGTACATACAAACCATGGTCAGTATCTGTTGCGATACCGATGTTGTAATAGTTTTTGTATACGATCTCTTGTTTTGCATCATCGATCGACGCATTCAAGATAGGGAATTTTTTCACTGTTGCAGTCAATGCTTTCACAACATATGGTAAGAAAGTAAGTTTTGTGCCGTTTGCAGCAGCAACTTCTTTGAATTTCTTACGGTTATCCCATAGGTTTGTTACTTCAACTTCATCATGCAAGGTTACATGAGGTGCTGTTTGTTTGCTGTTTACCATCGCTTTAGCGATTGCTTTACGTGTAGGTGTTAAGGCCACACGTTCTTCTAAATCACCTAAGTTTGATTTGAAGGCTTTTGCTGGAGCTGCTGGTTTGCTTTCAGTTGCTGCAGCTTTTGTTTCTTCTTTCGCAGGAGCTTGAGTTTCAGCTTTTGCAGCTTGTCCGCCACCTGATAGGAAGTTTTCGATGTCTTCTTTTGTTACACGGCCGCCTTTACCTGTTGCTGATACTTGAGAAATATCAACATCTTTTTCACGAGCAAATTGACGGACAGAAGGCATAGCCAAGACGCGTTTGTTAGGATCTGCTGCTTCAACAACACTTGCTGAACCAGAAGTTTCCACTTTTTCTTTTGGTGCTTCTGCAGATGTGCTTGATGAAGCAGGCGCACTGTTGTGACCAGGTGCGTCGATTTCAACTAAAACATCCCCAACATTTGCGACTGTTCCTTCAGCAACAACGATGTTTTTCACTGTTCCTGTTACTGGAGATGGAATTTCTTCCACTGATTTGTCGTTTTGAACTTCAAGCAACGTATCATCTTCATTGATGGTATCTCCTGCTTTAACGAACCATTTTACGATTTCACCTTCTGCAATACCTTCACCGATATCTGGTAATTTGAATTGGAAAACGCCTGAACCTTCAGAAGAACCAGCTGATGCTTCAGCCGTTTCCGTTGTAGGTTCTGCCGCTGGTTTTGCTGGTGTTTGAGACTCTGCTGCTACACCTTCATCGCCTTCGTTGTCTTCATGTCCTGGTGCATCGATCTCAACAAGGACATCCCCAACGTTTGCGACTGTACCTTCAGGGACAACGATGTTTTTCACTGTTCCTGTTACTGGAGATGGAATTTCTTCCACTGATTTATCATTTTGAACTTCTAGTAAGGTATCATCTTCATTGATGGTATCCCCTGCTTTGACGAACCATTTTACGATTTCGCCTTCTGCAATTCCTTCACCGATATCCGGTAATTTAAATTGAAATGCCATTTTCTATTCTTCCCTTCTTCAACTATTAAAAGTTCACGATTTCTTTCACTTTGTCTTCGATGTCTTTTGCATTTGGCAACCAAATGTTTTCAGCTTGACCGAATGGGAAGATCGTATCTGGTGCAGACACGCGTCCGATTGGAGCTTCTAGTGATAGAACCGCACGTTCAGAAATTTCAGAAACGACTTGAGCGCCAACACCTGCTTGTTTTTGTGCTTCTTGAACGACAACCACACGACCAGTTTTTTCAACTGATTTGATGATCGTTTCAACATCAAGAGGAGCAACTGTACGCAAGTCGATGATTTCAGCGTTGATGTTTTCTTTCGCTAAGTTGTCAGCAGCTTTGATTGCTTCACGAACCATCGCACCATAAGTGATGATGGAAACATCAGAACCTTCACGAGTTACTGCTGCTTTGTCTAAAGGAACTTCGTATGCTTCTTCCGGCACTTCTTCACGGAATGAACGGTAAAGTTTCATGTGCTCTAAGAAAACAACTGGGTCATTGCTGCGGATAGAAGCAATCAATAATCCTTTTGCATCATATGGGTTTGATGGAATAACGACACGGATACCAGGTGATTGAGCGATCAATCCTTCCAAGTTATCTGAGTGCAATTCTGGTGTGTGCACACCGCCACCAAATGGTGAACGAATAGTGATTGGTAAATTACGTGTACCACCCATACGGTAACGAGTACGCGCCATTTGACCAACGATTTCGTCAAAGGTTTCAAATACGAAACCAAAGAATTGGATTTCTGGAACTGGACGGAAACCTTCTAATGCTAAACCGAAAGCCAAGCCGCCGATACCAGATTCAGCAAGAGGGGTATCGAAGACACGAGCTTCGCCGAATTTTTCTTGTAAACCTTCTGTTGCACGGAAAACCCCGCCGTTTTTACCGACATCTTCACCAAAGACTAAAATCTCTTTGTCATTTTCCATTTCAACAGCTAAGGCATCTGTAATTGCTTGAATCATTGTTTTTTGTGCCATGACTATTTCGACTCCTTCGCTTCGTAAGTTGCAATTTGTTCTTTAATGTTTTGTGGTTGAACTTCAAACATGTTTTTCAAGAAATCTGAAACTTTTTGTTTTGGCACGCGGTCAGCTTCAGCGATCGCTGCTTTGATTTCTTCTTTTGTTTGTTCAATGACTTGTTCTTCTTTTTCTTCAGACCAAAGTCCTTTTTCAGTTAGGTAAGTACGGAAACGTACCAATGGATCTTTTTGTTGCCATTCGCTGTCCATGTCTTTTGAACGGTAACGGGTTGGATCATCACCAGACAATGTATGTGGACCGTAACGGTAAGTCAAGGTTTCAATCAATACAGGACCGTTGCCGTTTGCTGCCCATTCACGAGCTGCTTTAGAAACATAGTACACTGCCAATGGATCCATACCGTCAACTTGGATACCAGGGATCCCAGCTGCTGCTGCTTTTTGTGCCAATGTTGGTGCCGCACTTTGTACTTCACGAGGTGTAGAGATCGCAAAACCATTGTTTTGGATGTAGAATACAGCGTTTGCATGGTATGCCCCTGCAAAGTTGATTGCTTCATAGAAGTCCCCTTGTGAAGAACCGCCATCACCTGTATAAGTGAATACAACATTTTTCTTATTGCGTTTTTTCAATCCTAAAGCAACGCCGGCTGCTTGGACGTATTGTGCACCGATGATGATTTGTGGTGGCAATGCTTTTAAATCTTCTGGGTAAAGGTTCCCAGCAACGTGACCACGTGACCATAAGAACGCTTCTTTCAATGGCAGACCGTGTTGGATCAATTGTGGTACATCACGGTAACCTGGTAATAGAACGTCTTCTTTTTCAAAAGCAAATTGACTTGCTAATTGGCTTGCTTCTTGTCCAGCAGTTGGCGCGAAGAAACCTAGACGACCTTGACGGTTTAACGCAGTTGAGCGTTGGTCTAATACACGAGACCATACCATACGAGTCATCAATTCAACTAATTCGTCGTCACTTAAATCTGGTACTAACTCTTGATTTACAATTTTCCCGTCTTTGTCCAAAGCTTGGTAAGTTGGAAAATCTGCATTGACTTGCTCCAAAATCGCTTGGAAATCAAGTGCTTTTTGTTTTTTTGCCATCTTGACACACTTTCCTCTCTGATATAAAAATTCACTTTCGTATGTAACAGGGTTTAAATCTGTACTATCGAAATTTCATTTACTCTTATAAATTATCATTTAACTTCGAAAATGACAAGTGAAAAGGGTATTTTTTTTAATAAAACAATTCCCACTGTAGCAACTCTTAAGAAAACATTAGTGAAATTTATCACATTAAAGCAATCGCTTTCTTCAATTTTTTCTTTTCAGATTCTTTTTTTTATTTAAGAATAGTACAGCAATCATCATTTGGCTAAACAGATTTACCATTAACCTCCTTTTATTACTTGTGAAGGATTCGACTTGAATCAAAAAGAATTTTCTTAAGATGAGAAAAAAATAATACAGAGATTGGATAAAAAGAAACAGATCGGCAATTCTCCCCTCCATAGGAAGAACGCCGACCTGTTTTTTTAAATCCATTCTTTCGTCACATGAATGTAAATGCGTTTGGCAAATTCAACTGTTACTAAATAAGCGAAATTGATACCAATAAACCATGGCCAGTAGCTTGATGGCAGCGCCGCAAAATCGAAGACTGTGTGCAATGGCGTCAAGATAACTAAGAAGCCAACTGCAATTGCTAGGACGCTGGAGATCAAGACTGCCGGTGAAGCAATACTATTGATAAATGGTAATTTTCTTGTTCGGATCATGTGAACGACTAAGGTTTGTGTCGTTAAGCCGATCATAAACCATCCTGCTTGGAACAAGGCTTGCTCTTGGATCGTATTTGCACTAAAGACATGCCACATCACAAAGAAGGTCAAAATATCAAAGATGCTGCTGACCGGTCCAATGCCGACGGTAAACTTCAATAGTCCGCCTACTTGCCATTTGACTGGTTTTTCTAACTCTGCTTTGTCTACGTTGTCCCATGGAATCGTCAATTGTGCCATATCGTACACCAAGTTTTGAACCAACAATTGAATGGACAACATTGGTAAGAAAGGTAAAAAGGCACTAGCAACTAAGATCGAGAAGACATTCCCGAAGTTCGAACTCAACGTCATTTTGATGTACTTCATCATATTGGTAAATACTTTTCGCCCTTCGATGACCCCTTTATCAAGGACATTTAAACTTTTTTCTAATAAAATGATCGAGCTGGCATCTTTGGTGATATCCGCTGCTGTATCAACCGAGATGCCAACATCTGCCGTGCGTAAAGCAGGCGCATCGTTGATGCCATCTCCCATAAAGCCGACTGTATGGCCTGCTGCTTGAATGGTTTCAATGATTCGTGATTTTTGCATTGGGTTTAATTTTGCAAACAGATTGGTTTTTGCAGCTTTCGCTGCTAACTCTTCATCTGACAGATGATCAATATCGGTTCCCAATAAGTGTTCATCTGCATCGATACCAACATCTCGGCAAACTTTTTGCGCAACGATCGCATTATCTCCAGTCAACACTTTGACATTAATGCCATGACCGTGTAAAGAAGCAATCGCTGTTTTGGCTGTTTCTTTTGCTGGATCTAAGAAGCCCATAAAGCCAATCATGATCATGTCTTGTTCGTCTGCTACAGAATAAACGGCATCTGCGTGAGCATCGCGTTTTACGGCAACTGTCAACACGCGCATTCCTTGTTTATTCAAGCGCAGGTTCACTTGACGTAATTGCTCTCTCAATTGAGGAGTCAATTCCATCACTTTGCCATCAACTTCTACGTATTTGCAGACTTGTTCCATTTCTTCAGCTGCACCTTTTGTGACCATCAGTTGATGACCATCCGCATTGACAACAACCGTCAAGCGACGACGTGAAAAGTCAAAAGGAATCTCATCGATTTTTGTCACATCGTTAAATGGCGCTGCCAAACCTTCTTCTTCATAGTAGTTTAGCACTGCGATATCCATCAGGTTTTTCCACCCTGTTTGATAGTAAGAATTTAAATAGGTCATATCAAGAACTTGTTTATCTTCTACGCCAAACGGGTTTAAATGTTGTACCAGCACGACACGATCTTCGGTGATCGTACCCGTTTTATCGGTACATAATACATCCATTGCACCTAAGTTTTGAATCGAAGGCAATTCTTTGACGATCACTTTTTCTTTTGACAAAGAGATCGCCCCTTTGGCTAAGTTACTGGTAACGATCATTGGTAGCATTTCTGGCGTCAAACCAACTGCTACTGCAATCGCGAAGAACAACGCTTCGCCCCAATCACCCTTGGTTAATCCATTGATCAATAAAACGATTGGGAAAAGAACCATGACCATTCGCAACAATAGTTTGCTGACTTTCGTTAAGCCATCTTCAAAGGTTGTTTTGCCGCGTTTCGTGGTCGCATTTTTAGCAATATCGCCAAAGAATGTACTTTGACCGGTTTTCAAAATAATGGCTTTTCCTTGACCACTTAAAACATCGGTACCCATGAAAACAAGATCTTGCATATCTAGTGCAGAAATTTGTTCATCGCTTTCTTTGATCCCAGCATCGACAAATTTTTCAACGGGCATTGATTCGCCTGTTAATGAAGATTGATTGATAAATAAATCTTTGGTCCAAATCAAGATCGCATCCGCAGGGATCATGTCGCCAGTTGCTAAGGTGACGATGTCTCCAGGAACGACTTCATCCATTGGAATTTCTCTCGTGATTCCATCTCTGGTTACGGAACAAGTATTTTCAATAAGTTCTTTTAACGCTAAGCTTGCTTTTTGGGAACGGTATTCTTGGACGAAAGTAATCATGACACTGGCTAAAATCATGATCCCCATCACGATCACTGCTTCAATATCGCCTGTTACAAAAGAAATAATCATTAATAGGGCTAAAACTAACACAAAGGGATCTTTAAAAGCGCCTAAGATCATCAACCAAGCGGGTGTTGGTTTTTGTGCGTCGACTTTGTTTGGACCATACTCTGCTAAACGTTCTGCAGCATCTTCTTCCGATAACCCTTGAAAGGAGGTCCGCATCTCCATCAATAATTCTCTTTCGGTCAATTTTGCAAGTAATTTTAGTTCTTGATCTTTCGATAGTTTTTTTAACATCTTTTTTTCCTCCTAGCACTTAGGAGTTGCTTGCGCCACCCCTAGCGATTCGATAACTACTCCGCTGTTTCATCTGGGGACTGGGGTATTCCATGTGAATCTTCCTTTCTTTTTATTAGGTAAGTCACTGTGGAACGCGCGCAAAAGACACAAAAAAACGCACGCTCCCAATAAGCATGCGTAAAAAACTCATGATCATTGTAGAGCTTTAGCACTATAGGGCGTAGATAGCAAATTTGCTATCAGCTGCTTTGGGTTTAACCTTCACGATTAGACCTGTCCTACCAACTAAGCATCTCTCGATGCTTTTGCGGCAGCAGCTTGTGTCCATATAGGAGCCTCACCTAACAATTATTTGTATAAAATGTCAGTTCGTCGGAAGTCTTTCTTCCAACTACCCACATAATAACTGCTATCCTAACCAATGTCAACAGCATCTAAGGAAAAAAGTACCCTTTTTTCAAAGTTTTCCATAGGTTTTCAAATGAAAGGTCTTACAATAAAATAACAACATTAAAGAACCGATGTGATTTTATACTTGATAAACCTTTATATACGAGCAGATGAACAGAAATCCTTTCAAAGCGAAACTCACACTTAATCAAGCTTCTTCGTTTGTCACAATCAACGAAAAAATGGAAACGGCGTTCCCGCAGGTTTCATGTATATAAAAAGACAGCCATGTAACAAACAGCTGCCTCTTTCTCTATGTTCCCCTATACTGGGAGAATTATTATTCACTCTAGCTCTCACGAAAAATGATCGGCTAAAATTTGCAGGATTCGCTGGCTTGCTTTCCCATCGCCGTATGGATTTTCTGCATGTGCCATGGCATTGTAAGCTTCTGGATCTTCTAGCAGTCGCTTTGTTTCTTGATAAACCGCAGCTTCAGACGTACCGATCAGTTTTAACGTACCTGCAGCAATGCCTTCGGGACGCTCTGTTGTATCTCGCAAGACCAAAACAGGAACACCTAATGACGGCGCTTCTTCTTGAACACCACCGGAATCCGTCAAAATCAAGGTACTTTGATTCGCAACGTTATGAAAATCAATGACGTCTAAAGGTTCAATCAACGTAACATTTGCTAGTTCCCCAAGAATCTCCTGAGCAATCCCTCGCACTTGAGGATTCTTATGCATAGGGAAAACCACTTTGATCGTTGGCTTCTCTTTTGCGATCTGCGCTAAAGCACGAAAGACCTGCTGCATCGGAGCACCTAAGTTTTCTCGACGATGCATTGTTAGTAGGATCATGGTTTGATCTGCTGCGGAAAGATCTGGATGCTGGTATTCCTCCGAGATCGTATAACGCATCGCATCAATGGCGGTATTACCTGTTACATAAATCGCGGCCTCATTGCGGTTTTCAGCCAGCAGATTTTTTTTGCTTTGGGAAGTTGGCGCAAAATAAAAATCAGCTAAGACATCGATTAACTGACGATTGGCTTCCTCTGGATAAGGAGATTTTTTGTTCCATGTGCGCAAACCGGCTTCCACATGCCCCACAGGAATTTGCTGATAAAAGGCGGCCGTTGCGGCTGCATAAGCGGTGGTCGTATCCCCATGAACCAGCACGATATCAGGAGTTTCTTTTTGCAGGATCGGTTCTAGATCTAGTAAAACTTTGGTGGTGATCCCTGTTAAAGTTTGCCCTAAAGTCATAATATCCAGATCATAGTCTGGTGTGATCTCAAAAACCGTTAATACTTGATCCAACATTTCTCGATGCTGCGCCGTCACCACAACGATCGATTCAAAACGCGGGTCGTTTTCCAATTCCTTAACTAGTGGCGCCATTTTGATGGCTTCCGGTCTGGTACCGAACACTGACATCACTTTGATTGTCATTTGGTCACCCGCTCCTCTACTCTTCATTGCTTCTATTATAACGAAGAAAACAGAAAAACAAAATGGTTCTTCTTACAAAAAAAGAAACGACCAATAGGAGGTCGCTTCTTTAGTATCCTGTTTAGATCGTATCTCCATTGAAAATCGAATTTTTCACGATTACGTAATCCACTTTACGAATCGATTCTAAATCTTTTCCACCTGCATAAGAGATCGATGACTGCAAGTCTTGCTGCATTTCAACTAACGTGTCTTTCAAAGAACCTTTGTATTGAATCCAAATTTTCTTTCCTTCCACGTTTTTCTTTTCGCCTTTTTGAAATTCCGATGCAGAACCAAAGTATTCTTTCATCACAACACCGTTTTCTACTTTCGTTTCACCAGGTGATTCTTCATGACCTGCAAACAACGAACCGATCATGACCATTGTTGCACCGAAACGGACAGATTTAGCGATATCGCCGTGTGTCCGAATGCCGCCATCTGCAATGATTGGTTTGCGAGCAGCTTTGGCACACCAGCGTAGTGCTGCTAACTGCCAGCCGCCAGTCCCGAAACCAGTTTTGATTTTTGTGATACAAACTTTCCCAGGTCCAATGCCGACTTTCGTTGCATCTGCACCAGCGTTTTCCAATTCACGAACTGCTTCTGGCGTTCCAACATTTCCAGCGATCACAAACGTTGCTGGCAAATGCTTCTTGATGTGTTGGATCATATTGATCACGGCGTTTGAGTGGCCATGAGCAATATCGATCGTAATAAAATCAGGAACAAGCTCTTTGTCAGCTAGTTCTTCCACAAAGGCATATTCATTTTCTTTGACACCTACGCTGATAGAAGCAATCAAGCCACGGCTCTTCATTTTTTTGATAAATGGAATCCGTGCTTCTTCATCAAAGCGGTGCATAATATAAAAATAGCCATTTTCAGCTAAAAATTCTGCGATCGAATCATCAATAATCGTTTGCATATTTGCAGGAACGACAGGCATCTTAAAAGAGTGTCCGCCTAATGTCACCGTGGTATCACATTCTGAACGGCTGTTCACGATACACTTGTTAGGAATCAGTTGTATATCTTCGTAATCAAAAACTTTCATGTCAAACATAAAAATATCCTCCAAATCTTACTAAGAGTGAAGCAAGCATCAAATGGCCTCAGCCTATTTTTAACGCCCACAACAATTTAAACCACCTAGAAGTGAAATACAAGCTTTTTAGAAATACTTTTTGAAAAAAAAGGATGAATGTTCGTCTTTTGCGAACATTCATCCTTATAAGTACTGAAAAAAACGGGATTTACTAATAAATTACGGCAAGATGTTTCCTGCTGCTTTATACACCTCATACCATTCATGGCGGGTCAATACGATCGAAGATGCTTGCGCGATTTCTTCGATCCGATGTGGGGTCATCGTTCCAGCAATCACTTGCATGTTTGCAGGGTGACGTAAGATCCACGCAGAAGCAATACCTGTTGGTGTCGTTTGATACTTGTCCGCTAGTTCGGTCAATTTTTCGTTCAACTCTGGGAATTTCTCGTTACCGATAAAGACACCTTCGAAGAAACCATATTGATACGGAGACCAAGCTTGGATCGTCATCTCATGCAAGCGAGAATATTCAAGAATTTCTCCATCATGATCGACACTACCAGCATCCGTCATGTTGACATGAATTCCTTGATCGATCATTCCCGTATGCATGATCCCGAATTGCAGCTGATTCGCTACTAAAGGTTGGGAAACATATTTTTTCAACAATTCGATTTGACCAGGTTTTTGATTGCTGACACCGAAGTATTTCACTTTGCCGTCTTTTTCTAATTGATCAAAGGCAGCTGCCACTTCTTCTGGTTCAAACAAAGTGTCAGGGCGATGCAATAGTAGCGCATCCAAATGATCGGTTTTCAAACGCTGTAAACTACCTTCCACGGAGGAAATGATATGCTCTTTCGAAAAATCAAACATTTCACCTGGAACGATGCCACATTTTGATTGAATGAACAACTCTTCTCTTTTGGCATCCGTTTTTGCTAACGCTTCCGCAAAAATCGTTTCACACTCCCCGCGCCCATAGATATCGGCATGGTCAAAAAAGGTAATGTCATTTTCAATCGCTGTCGTCAATACTTTCACTGGGTCTTTGGCATTGTTGATTCGCATCAAACCTAAAATCACGCTAGATACTTCTAAATCAGTGGGACCGAATTTAATTTTTTTCACGTAAAGTTCCTCCTTATTTAAACTACATTCTTATTTTAGCACAACAAGATGAAAACGCTACACCAACGTCAAAAAAACCTCCTATAAAATGAAAACCACCAGCACAACCGATTGGTTCTACTGGCAGTCATCCTTTACTTTCAATTTGCATTACGCATTGAAACGTTCTTTACTTCATCGCCTTTGATGAGTTGCTATAGTGTAAGGCTTTGTCACCAATGTCATTTCGATAAAACAAACCCGACAAAGGCAATTTATTGATTGCTTCATAGACGTTCTTTTGGGCAGTAGCTAAATCCTCAGCTGAAGCTTCCACAAGAAAAACACGACCACCAGCTGCCGTCAAATCGCCTTGATCAGCAGTCTCCTCCACTCCTGCATAAAAGAATTGTGTTCCTTCTCCTTGAGGAGATGGAACAGGCATTCCTTGCTGATACTTGCCAGGATATCCTTGCGATGCAATCACGACACCGATCGAAGCCGCTTGATTCCAGCGGATCGCGGGCTCTCGATCCTGCAAGAGATCATCAATGATCTGTGCCAGGCTACTATCTAAACGACTTAACACGACTTGCGTTTCTGGATCACCAAAACGAGCATTAAATTCAATGACTTTCGGTCCATCATTAGTAGCAATCAGACCTGCATAAAGAATACCAGTAAATGGTGTCTTATTACGAATCATCCCTTTTGCTGCAGGAAGTAAAACTTCTTTGACCGCTTGATCGACCATTTCTTGCGGAATCTGCGGTACTGGTGTGTACGCCCCCATACCTCCTGTATTCGGCCCTAAATCGCCATCAAACGCACGTTTATGGTCTTGGGCAATGACCATTGGATAGACGGCTTCGTCCTTAACAAACGCCAAGAGCGAAAACTCTTCGCCAGCCAAAAACTCTTCGATCACCACTTTTGCACCACTTTCACCAAAAGCATTTTGCTCCAGCATCGCTTCGACAGCTGCATTCGCCTCATCAACGGTTTCAGCAACAACTACGCCTTTGCCTGCCGCTAAGCCATCCGCTTTGATAACGATCGGTGCACCTTTAAGTTGGATATATGCTTTTGCTTGCGCACTATCTGTAAAGCTTTGATAGTCAGCTGTTGGAATGTGATTGGCACGCATCAATTCTTTGGCAAACTCTTTTGATCCTTCGATCATCGCTGCTTGTCGATTGGGACCAAAAATTTCCAAGCCCGCCGCCTGAAAATCATCTACGATGCCATTTAGTAATGGAACTTCTGGACCAACGAAGGTCCAATCAACCTCCTGCTCTTGAGCAAAAGCAATCAAACCTTCATGATCGGACTCTTCAATTGCGACTGTCACGATCCCGTCTTTTCGCATTCCAGGATTGCCCATTGCACAAAAGACTGTTTCAACTTGAGGGTCTTGCAGAAACTTTTTTGCGACGGCATGTTCTCTGCCACCACTACCAATAACAAGTATTTTCATCGTCTTCTCCTATTTCTTAGTGTTTAAAATGACGAACACCAGTAAAGACCATCGCCACACCGTACTTATCTGCCATGTCGATCGATTCTTGATCTTTGATACTACCACCAGGTTGAATAATCGCTTTGATTCCTTGTTGTGCTGCATATTCGACACTGTCATCCATCGGGAAAAAGGCATCGCTTGCCAGCACTGAACCAGCCAATTTATTGTTTTCACGGGCTTGTTCCACAGCGATTTTCACTGAACCAACGCGGTTCATCTGACCAGCACCGATCCCGACGGTTTGCTGTTGATTGGCTAAAACGATCGCATTGGACTTCACGTGTTTCACCGCTTTCCAAGCAAATGCCAAGGCTGCGATTTCTTCTGGTGTCGGCTGCCTTTTGGTCACCACGGTCCAATCTGCTGGTGACTCCATTTGATCGTCTGGTTCTTGCACCAATAAGCCCCCAAGGACAGAGACAACTTCTGGCTGTTTGGCTGCTTTTTCGAAATCAACAACCAGCAAGCGCAGATTTTTTTTCTTCGTTAGGATTTCAAGTGCTCCTTCTTCAAATGCAGGTGCAATAATGATCTCAAGAAAAATCCGCTGCAGCTGCTGCGCAGTTGCCACATCAACTGGACGATTTAAGACGATAATCCCGCCAAAAATCGACACTGGGTCTGCTTCGTAAGCTTCTTGGAAAGCTTCAGCAATCGTTTCTCCACTTCCGATTCCACATGGATTCATGTGCTTTAGGGCTACTGCAGTTGGCTCTGTAAATTCTTCTGCGATCCGTAAGGCAGCGTCAGCATCTTTAATGTTGTTGTAAGACAATTCTTTGCCGTGGATTTGTTTTGCGCTGGCAATCGAATAGGGCACGGGTAATGCGTCTTGATAGAAGGAAGCTTTCTGATGACTATTTTCACCATAACGCAATGTTTGTTTCAAAACATAGGTTTTCGTCAAGTTCTCCGTTTCTGTTTCAGCCACCGCTTTGGTCAAGTATTCACCAATCAAGGCATCGTAGGCTGCGGTATGGCGGAAGACTTTGGCAGCTAATTTCTTTCTTGATGCCAACGTCGTATTGCCTTCCTTCAGCTCAGTTAAAACCCAGTCGTAATCCTTGGGATCAACGACAACAGTTACTGAGGCATGGTTTTTTGCCGCAGAACGCAGCATGCTTGGTCCGCCGATGTCGATATTTTCGATTGCGTCGGCTTCTGTGACATCAGGCTTGCTGATCGTTTCTTTAAATGGATAAAGATTGACGACAACGAGGTCGATCGGTAAAATACCGTGCTCAGCCATTGCCTCCATATGAGAAGGCAGATCACGTCGCCCTAACAGACCACCATGCACCCGCGGATGTAGCGTTTTTACCCTACCGTCCATCATTTCAGGAAATTCTGTGATCGCTTCGATGCCGATCGGTTGAAGCCCTGCTTCCTCCAAGACGGTTTTGGTCCCGCCAGTTGAAATGATCTCAAATCCTAAATTGGTCAATTCTTGGACAAATGGTACCAGTCCTTCTTTGTCAGACACACTGATTAATGCACGTTTATTCACGATTTGATAGCCCCTTTTCCACAATTTCAGCTAAAACAGCTGGATAGATTTGGTGTTCCACTTGATGAATTTTCTCTGTCACACTTGTTAACGTATCGTCGGTGTCAATCCGAACGATTTCTTGGGCAATGATTGGCCCTGTATCAATGCCAGCATCGACATAATGAACCGTAACCCCCGTCACTTTCACGCCATAAGCGAAGGCATCGGCAATCCCAGATTTGCCTGGGAAGCTCGGCAACAACGAGGGATGGATATTGATGACTCTGCCTTCGTAAGCGGATAATAGGGTGTTCCCGATGATCCGCATATACCCAGCTAAAACAATAAAATCGATGGCATGATACTGCAATTCTTCGATCAATTTCCTTTCAAAGGCTGCTTTTGACGCAAAAGCAGCTGGCTCCAAGACAAGCGTTTCATAGTCTCTTGCGCGGGCTTTTTCTATCACTGGCGCTGCAGGTTTATCGGAAAAGACCAATCCGATCTGCGCCCCTTTGATTTCATTAGCCTGGATCGCATCGGCGATCGCTGTAAAATTGCTGCCCGTTCCAGAAGCAAAGACGGCGATCCTCATCGGACTGCCTCTTTAAAGCAGACAGCTTCGTTGTCACGTTTCGTCACTTTACCGATCCGATACGCTGGTTCTTCATTGGCGGATAGAAGCGCCATTACTGCCGCAACATTTTCTGGCGCAACGGCTAAGACCATACCGATCCCCATGTTGAAAATCTCGAACATTTCTTGGTGAGGAATCGCGCCATGAGCAGCGATCAGATCAAATATCGGCAACTGCGGCCAAGTGTCTAAGGAGATTTCTGCCGCCAGACCTTCAGGCAGCATCCGCGGGATATTTTCAACAAATCCGCCACCAGTGATATGAGAAATTCCAGCTAGCAATCCTTCTGTCAATAAAGGCTTCAATGCATCCACGTAAATTCTCGTTGGCGTCAATAAACTTTCTGCAAGTGTTTGGTTGCCAAGTTCTGCAAATGTTTCTGCTCCTGTATAGCCATGCTGTTCAAAAAAGACTTTTCTGACTAAAGAGTACCCATTCGAGTGAATGCCTGATGAAGGCAAACCAATCAGCTCATCGCCTTCTTTGATGGTTTCTCCAGTGATCAAGCGACTTTTTTCGACGATTCCTACGGCAAAGCCAGCAAGATCATATTCTTCTGGTTGGTACATTCCCGGCATTTCAGCGGTTTCCCCACCAATCAGGGCAGCACCCGCTTGCACACAGCCCTCTGCGACACCAGCAATGATTTGTTCGATCTTTGCAGGATCGTTTTTACCGACTGCAACATAGTCAAGGAAGTAGATAGGTTCTGCCCCTTGAGCGACGATATCATTCACGCACATTGCGACACAATCAATGCCGATCGTTGTGTGCTGTTCTTGCTGGATCGCCAATAAAAGCTTAGTTCCTACACCATCTGTCCCAGAAACGAGTACTGGTTCTTTCAATTGGTACGATGATAAGTCAAAACAGCCACCAAAACCCCCGATTGCCCCCATCACGCCTAGACGTTCTGTTCGTTTCACATGCTTTTTGATCCGTTCGACTACTTCATAACCGGCTTCGACATCGACACCGGCTTTTGCATATGCATTTGCCACGTTTGTTCCTCCTCAATCATTCATCCGCTTTTCTTCATTCAGCTCATTCGTCGTTAACGCAAGTAAACCAGCGGTCCTTCACTGCTTCGTTTGAAAAACCATTTTTGCCTACAATTTATTCAGCTAAAGACGCGAGATAGTTTTCTTCATAATCATACAAAGGGGTTGGATAATCGCCATTGAAATAGGCCATACACAATCCTGAGTAAGGTGCGTCAAAATCTAAACCGATCGCTTCGATCAACCCGTCTTCACTTAAAAAGGCCAAAGAATCTGCTTCGATTTTTTCACAAATCTCAGCTTCCGTATATTTGGCTGCGATCAATTCTTTTCTCGTTTGAATGTCGATCCCGTAAAAACACGGATAGCGCAAAGGCGGCGAACCGATACGTACATGAACTTCTTTGGCACCGGCTTCTTTTAGCAGTTGCACGATACGGCGGCTGGTGGTTCCTCGGACGATCGAATCGTCGACTAGAATCACTCGTTTGCCTTCGACTACGCCACGAACAGCTGAGAGCTTCATCCGTACACCTTGTTCCCTTAACTCCTGCGTCGGTTGAATAAACGTTCGTGCGATGTATTGATTTTTTACTAAGCCTAATTCATAGGGAATACCTGAAGCTTCTGCATACCCGCTGGCAGCAGATAAGGATGAATTCGGTACACCAATGACCATATCCGCTTCGATCGGCGCCTCTTGTGCTAAGCGACGGCCCATATTTTTACGGGCACGATGGACGTTGACGCCAGCGATGTTGGAATCAGGACGGGCAAAATAGATAAACTCCATCGAACATATCGCAGGTTGTACTTCTTGGGTATACTGTTCAATTTGAATGCCTGCATCATCAATGATCACGACTTCGCCTGGTCGGACATCACGAATAAATTCCGCACCGATGACTTCCAACGCACAGGTTTCTGAAGCCACCACATAAGCACCATTGACCATTTTCCCGATTGACAATGGCCGAAAGCCATTGGGGTCTAGTGCTGCGATCATGGCATTTTCGGTCAGTAAAAGGTACGCAAATCCTCCTTTAACTTGATTTAATGCCTCCTTGACCCGATCCATAAAAAGCGGTTCTTCGCTGCGACGGATCAAGTGCATGAGAATCTCTGTATCGGAATTCGAGTGGAAAATCGCACCAGCCTTTTCTAAGGATTTCCGTAGACTTTTCGCATTCGTCAAGTTGCCGTTATGAGCTAAGCCAATCTGCTGATCAAAAAATTTGAATAAAAATGGTTGAATATTATCAACGCTACCATTACCAGCAGTTGCGTAACGAACGTGACCAATGGCAGCATCTCCTGTCAGACGCTGGAGGACACGTTCATCCGAAAAGACTTCCGCTAGCAACCCTAAATCACGGTGGCCATTGAGTTTCCCCGCATCATTCGTGACAATCCCTGCACCTTCTTGGCCGCGATGTTGCAAACTGTGTAGTCCGAAGTAGGTGACACGAGCGGCATCTGGATGACCCCAAACACCAAAAACCCCACATTCCTCGTTGAGGCTCTTTACTTCATTAAACATGGAATGGCTTCCTCCCATTTCAATTTCGCCTCAGTAAGGGGCATCTCGATCGTATCATCTTGTGCTTGCATGCGAATCTGGCCATCAGCAGTCACTTCCCCGATCGCTGTTGCAGCAGCGCCTACCAGCGCTTCAAAAGCTGCTTGCTTATCAGGTGCGACTGAAATCACGAATCGGGATTGGGTTTCTGAAAACAATTGTGCTGCTGGCAATGACACGGTCACATTTAGACCAAAGCCCTTGTCAAAAGCGGATTCGGCTAAAGCGATCGCTAAACCACCTTCGGCACAATCGTGGGCACTTTGAACAAGACTTGCTTGGATCGCTGCGGTAACCAATTGTTGGTTCATTTTTTCTGTTTCAAGGTCAAAGGACATTAAACGCCCAGCGATCTTTCCTGTCTGCAGTTTTTGCAATTCAGACCCATTGAAGTCAGCATGGGTTTCCCCTAGGACATAGATCAGATCCCCCGCTGCTTGGAAATGCTGCGTCGTGATATGCGCCAGCTCTTCGATCAATCCGACCATCCCAATTACCGGCGTTGGATAGACCGATTGTCCGTCCGTTTCGTTGTATAAGGAGACGTTCCCAGAAATGACTGGTGTCTCTAGCACACGACAAGCTTCTGAGATCCCGTCAGCAGCCGTGGATAACTCCCAGAATCCTTCTGGTTTATCTGGCGAGCCGAAGTTAAGGCAGTCAGTGATCGCCAATGGACGCCCACCGGAAGCGACGATATTTCGAGCAGCTTCTGCAACTGCGATCTGTCCGCCGACTTCTGGATCTAAGTACAGGTAACGAGCATTACAGTCAGTCGTCATCGCCAAGGCTTTATTGGTTCCCTTGATTCGTAAAACAGCGGCATCACCGCCGGGTCCTACCACGGTATTGGTACGAACTTGCGAGTCGTAGGTTTCAAAAATCGAGCGTTTTGAAGCGATCGTCGGCTGCTGCAGTAGATCGGCAAATACAGACGTTGCTGAATGAATCACTGGAACAAAGTCTGGTGTTTCCTTAAACACTTTGATCCGTTTCGGTTCTGCCATCTCTTTGTAGTAAGTCGGCGCATCTTCAGCTAAAGCATCTACGGGCAAATTAGCGACTTCCTGTCCGTGATGGAACAAACGATAGTTGCCATCATCTGTTACTTCACCGATCACGACGGCTTCTAGATCGTATTTCTTAAAGAGTGCTTCCACTTCAGTTTCATGTCCTTTTTTGACACAGATCAGCATCCGCTCTTGAGATTCTGACAACATCATTTCATAAGGCGTCATATTGGTTTCTCGTTGTGGAACATCATCTAACGTTAAACGCAACCCTGATCCGGCTTTTGATGCCATCTCGGCACTAGAAGAAACCAATCCAGCAGCACCCATATCTTGAATTCCGACTAAAATGTCCGAATGATCCACGATCAATTCCAAACAAGCTTCCAACAAAAGTTTTTCCATAAAAGGATCACCGACTTGTACGGCGGAACGTTGTTGTTCTTCCCCTTCGACAAATTCTTCCGATGCAAAAGTCGCCCCATGTATCCCGTCGCGTCCTGTTTTTGCGCCGACATACATGATGGTGTTTCCAACACCTTTGGCCTGCCCTTTTTGAATATCCTTGTGGGCAATGATCCCTACACACATCGCATTGACTAATGGATTACCTTCATAACAAGGATCAAATGCCACTTCACCACCGACGGTCGGAATCCCAATACAGTTGCCATAGCCACTGATTCCAGCAACGACTTCTTCCAAAAGATATTTCGTTCTTGGATTATCTAACTCACCAAATCGTAAGGAGTCTAAAACAGCAATCGGTCTTGCTCCCATACTGAAGATGTCGCGGATGATCCCACCAACACCAGTTGCTGCTCCTTCATAAGGTTCCACCGCAGAAGGATGATTATGGCTTTCCGCTTTAAAAACGACGGCTAGATCATCGCCGATATCCACGATACCCGCACCTTCTCCAGGCCCTTGCAGTACTTGCGGCCCTTCTGTCGGGAATTTCCGCAAAACAGGTTTGGAATTTTTGTAAGAACAATGTTCACTCCACATCACTGAAAAGAGTCCAGTTTCGGTATAGTTCGGTAAACGTCCCAAAATATCTTCTGAGATCATCCGATATTCTTCTTGGGTCAATCCCCATTGCTCGTATAATTTCGTGTCTTTGATTTCTTGTGGTGTAGGTTCTTTTACGATCATTTTATCCATTTACCGGCACCTTCCCAAAATTTTTCAATAATGAAGCAAAAAACTTCTTGCCATCTTCTGAGCCCAATAAGCTTTCCATCGCTCGTTCTGGATGAGGCATCATGCCTAGAACATTGCCAGCTTTATTACAGATACCAGCGATGTTGTGTAGGCTGCCGTTGACGTTATCTTCATAACGGAAAACGATTTGATTGTTGGCAACCAATTCCTGATAAGTCGTTTCATCACAATAATAATTGCCCTCACCATGAGCGACAGGAAGCGTAATGACTTGATCCGTTTCATACTCAGAAGTAAAAGCTGTTTGATTATTCACTTGCAGACGGACCGGTTTGCAAATAAAATGGAGTGATTCATTTCTTTGTAAAACCCCTGGTAACAAGCCCGCTTCCGTTAAAATTTGAAACCCATTGCAGGTACCAAAGACAGGTTTGCCTTCATTTGCCAAACGAATGACCTCTGACATGATCGTAGAAAAACGGGCAATCGCTCCGCATCTTAAGTAATCACCATAAGAAAATCCTCCTGGAAGCAAAACACCGTCAAAACCAGCTAAACTGTCTGCATCATGGCGCACATATTCTGCTTCTGCCCCCATGATATCTTTGATTGCCCACATCAAATCAACATCACAATTTGATCCAGGAAAAACGATCACTGCAAATTTCATAGGGCCGCTTCCTCCATTTGAACCATTTCATAACGGTAGGTTTCCATATTGACATTTGCCAAAAGCTTGTCGCAGATCGCTTCGATTTCTTCTGCTACAGCTGCTTGTGTTTGATTGTTTGAAGGTGTCACTTTGATTTCAAAGTATTTCCCGATCCGAATATCACTGACATCTTGATACCCCAAGCGATGAACCGCTCCTTTCACAGCTTCTCCTTGAGGGTCTAAAACAGATTCCTTATAGGTTACATAAACTTTGACTAAATACATGCTGAATTCTCCTTTTCTAAACGATTTAAGACTTCTTCATAAACAGGAACGATGTCCCCTAAATCACGTCGATAAACATCTTTATCAAGATGCTCATTTGTCCCCATATCCCATAAACGACAAGTATCTGGTGAAATCTCATCAGCCAGAAGCAACTCGCCCTTTTTGGTTTTGCCGATCTCGATTTTAAAATCGATCAAGCGAATGTTGATGTTCGCAAAGATTTCCAGTAACGCAGCGTTGACTTGCAGCGCCAATGTTTTGATCTGGTCCAGCTCCTCTTCTGAGGCAAGCCCTATATAAAACACATGATCATCATTGATAAACGGATCATCCAAGCGATCTTCTTTGTAGTAAAACTCTACGATCGGCTTTGGCAGTTTGGTTCCTTCTTCGATGCCCAAGCGCGTTGAAAAACTACCAGCAGCCGTGTTGCGAACAACGACTTCTAAAGGAATCATGGTGACAGCTCGAATTAATTGTTCGTGTTTAGACACTAATTGAAGAAAGTGACTTGGGACGTTTTTGTCGGCTAGCCGCTGAAAAAGATGCGCAGTGATCTGATTGTTCAAGGCACCCTTTCCTACAACGGCATCTTTCTTTTGACCATTCAATGCAGTAGCTTGATCCAAATAAACGACTCTCAATACATCCTCTTCGTTGGTTTTAAACAATTTTTTGGCTTTTCCTTCATAAAGAAGCACTTCTGATTCCATAATCCACCTCAGTTAAGTAATATTTTTCACATAGCGATGACACACATCTTTATTTGCTTATTATTCTAACAACGCAGAAAAAGCGGGTCAATGATTATCTGTACATTTACATATTAATAAACACGAATGTTCGCTTTTTACCTAGTTGGTTGAAAGCAGATTCCTCTTTAGAAGCAGTGAAGGATTTATAAAGCGTTTACAATATTCTTTTTTCATGCTATATTTAGGTCGTATTGTAGCTACATTCAAGGAGGAGTACTATATGTGGTCGCTAAAGAATCGTGCTGAACTTTTTTTAGCTCATTTATCAGACAAAGAAAAACAACAGCTCCATAACGAATTATTGGCCGTGCAGCAAATCCTTTCCATCAACCAACAAACAAGTTTCTATTTATTCAGTCCCTTCAAAAAAGGGACTCGCCCTCATTATGCCGAAGAACAAAAGCGTGTTCTACAATTTCAAAATGAGCGCAATGACGAATTGATCATTCATCAAATCCATCGCCAAAGCTTATTTAAACATACGTATTCTTTTCGGATTTATTTTAATTTAGAAGAAATGGACTTTTCTTTCTTGGATGATCTTTTGCATCTTTTGAAGGAACAAAGCCAGACACCAACGTTTAAATTGAGTCCAGCGGCAAATTGACTGAGTATCCTTCGATAAAAAAAGGTAAAATAAACAAAAGCCCGTAATTTATCGGGCTTTTTTTGTTATACTATTTTCAGACAACAGAAAGGATACGATTATGCTATTTACGAAACAATCATTTGATGCTTTTTCTTTAGAAACATTAGACGAACGAATGGAAAAAATCCGTGCCGAGATTCAGCCGATTTTTCAAACGATCGGTGAGACAGCGATCCCATTAATTGAAGAAAGCTGCCAAGAGCCTTTTTATTTGCATATTGCTCAGCACCGACGCAGAACCGTCTACCCTCCTGCCGAAACCTGGGCAGGGATCGGTCCGAACAAACGAGGCTATAAAATGGATGCCCACTTTCAAATTGGGATCAATCAAGCGTATGTCTTTGTTTGGCTCAGCGTGATCGATCAACCGAAAAATCAGGCAACGATCGCTGAATCCTGGTTGGCCCAAAAAGAATTATTCGATCAATTACCAGCTGACTTTACACTTTCTCCTGATCACACAAAATACGACCACTACCCTATCGCCATGTGGCCAACCTATCTGGAACGATTGAAGAAAGTCAAAAAAAGTGAGCTTCAAATTGGAAAGATTTTTCCGAAAGAAATGATCGAAGACGTTGAGATGGCGGATATTTTAGCAGTTTATCAAACACTGTTGCCGCTTTATCATGCCCGTATGACGGCTTTGAAGGAGGAACAATAATATGTCAGAAAATCGGCGCTCTCGCAACGAAAAGCCAGCGAAAAAGCCCAAGCGCTTCGTCTGGTTGGCACTTCCTGCCGCCTTATTGGTACTAGGCGGCGGCTATTATGGTTATACCGTCTATCAGGATCGGCAAGAAGAAGCGGCTGCTAAAAAAGCCCTCACTTCCTTTATCGACGCTTTGGCCGATCAGAAGTACAGTGACTTGCCTGCCTTCGTGTCTGAAGACAGTTTAGCATCAACCGGCTTTACCGCAGACGAAGTCTCTGAAAAATACGAAGCGATCTTCACTGGTATCGGTGCCGAATCATTTAAAGCATCTGGGATTGAGGTAACTCCTAATGACAAGGATTCCGATCAATTCAATTTCCAATACAACGGTTCCTTGACCACCTCGTTAGGTGAATTAACCGAGCTTTCTTATAGTGGCACGATCACTGTAGCAGATAACGAAGCCAAGATCGATTGGTCCCCTCAGTTAATCTTTCCAGGAATGGAGGGACAAGACAAAGTCAGTATCTCCGTAGATAATGCCACTCGCGGCGAGATTCTCGACCGAAACAACGAACCACTAGCAGAAAATGGCACGCTTTATGAGTTAGGCGTCGTTCCGGGGCAACTGGGCACGGGAGACGAAAAAACCGCCAATATCAAAGCGATCGCGGAACGTTTCGACCTGACAGAAGAAGCCATCAATCAAGCGTTGGGTCAATCTTGGGTTCAAGATGAGTTGTTCGTTCCCTTGAAGATCATCGAACCAACGGATGAGATGCCAACTGGAACAAGTTTAAAAGAAACGACTGGACGCACTTACCCACTTGGGGAAGCTGCCGCCCAACTGATTGGTTACTTAGGAAATGTAACAGCGGAAGATATCGAAAAAGATGAAACACTAGCAAGCAACGGACAAATTGGTCGTAGTGGTCTGGAAGCTGCCTTCGATAAAGAGTTGCGAGGAGAAAACGGCGGAAAAATCGCCATCACAGATGAAGATGGTGCTGAGAAAGCCGTCCTTTTAGAAAAAGAACGCGCAGATGGCAAGGATATCCAATTGACCATTGATGCCCAAGCGCAAAAGACGGCGTTTGACTCCTTACAAAACCAAGCAGGAGCAACGGTCGTTACCGAACCCAAAACTGGCGATCTGCTGGTACTTGCCAGCTCGCCAAGTTATGATCCCAATAAAATGACCCAAGGGATCTCACAAGAAGATTATGATGCGTATGAACAAAATGAAGACCTGCCTTTCATCAGCCGCTTTGCTACGGCCTATGCACCTGGTTCGACCTTTAAGGCCATCACTGGTGCGATCGGCTTGGAAAATGGCACGATCGATCCTACGCAGAGTATCGCAATCGATGGATTGAAATGGCAAAAAGATAGCTCGTGGGGCGACTACTTTGTGACGAGAGTTACTGATGTAGCTTCTGTGAATCTCAAGGATGCACTGGTATACTCTGATAACATTTATATGGCGCAACAAACCCTATCTATGGGCGAAGATGCCTTTCGTGACGGCTTGTCGAAGTTGATTTTTGGTGAAACATTGGATTTACCGATCGCGATGAATCCTGCTCAAATTTCAAATGAAGACTCCTTCAATTCGGACATTTTACTGGCAGATACCGGCTATGGCCAAGGAGAATTGTTATTGAATCCAATCCAGCAAGCGGCGATCTACTCCGTCTTTGCCAATCAAGGGAAGCTGGTCTATCCCCGTTTAGTGAAAGAGGCAGAGCAAAAAGACAAAGAAGTCTTTAAAGCAGAAACGATCGATCAAATCAATCAAGATTTGACCGCCGTTGTTTCCGATCCAAACGGAACTGCACATTCCTTGGCAGCATTAAACATTCCATTAGCTGCTAAGACAGGAACAGCTGAAATCAAAGAAAAGCAAGATGAAAAAGGCCAGGAAAACAGCTTCTTATTTGCCTTTGATTCGCAAGACCAAGGATTTCTGATGGTCTCCATGCTAGAAGATCGCCAGGAAAACCAATCAGCAACTGGTTTAGCACCTGAGCTATTGACCTACTTAGCTGAACATTATTAAAAAAAGCTGCAACCTTCAGATAAGGATCTGAAGGTTGCGGCTTTTTTCTTATTCGGCTAAACCGACACGTTCAAAGATCGTGTCGACTTGTTTTAAGTGATGGTTGTAATCAAACGCATCGTCTAAGTCTGCTTTGGTCAACACATCCGTAATGGCTGGATCAGCTTCTAATAGTGGACGGAAATCCGTTTGCTCATCCCAAGCTTGCGCTGTTTTTGGCTGAACCAAGTCATAGGCTTGCTCTCTTGTCATACCGTGATCGATCAATTTCAACATCACTCGTTGGCTGTAAATCAATCCAAAGGTCGCATTCATATTGCGCTTCATATTCTCTGGGAAAACAGTCAGATTTTTGACGATATTGCCAAAGCGATTCAGCATATAATCGATCAAAATCGTCGTATCCGGAATAATGATCCGTTCTGCCGATGAATGTGAGATATCCCGTTCATGCCACAGTGAGACATTTTCATAAGCTGTCACCATATGGCCGCGAACGACTCGTGCAAGTCCCGCCATATTTTCAGAACCGATTGGGTTACGCTTATGGGGCATGGCAGAAGAACCTTTTTGACCTTTTGCGAAGAATTCTTCAACTTCTCGGGTTTCTGATTTTTGTAAGCCCCGGATTTCGGTTGCAAATTTCTCAATGCTAGTTGCGATCAACGCCATTGCAGAGAAATACTCTGCATGCAAGTCACGAGGTAGTACTTGTGTGGAAATATCTTGCGCACGAATCCCTAATTTTTCACAGACATACTCTTCGACAAACGGTGGAATATTTGCAAAGGTTCCAACTGCTCCGCTGATCTTTCCTGCTTCGACCCCTTTTGCTGCTCGCTCAAAACGCTCGACATTGCGTTTCATTTCCGCATACCATAAGGCTAATTTCAAGCCAAAGGTCGTTGGTTCCGCATGTACACCATGGGTACGTCCCATCATTACGGTATGTTTGTATTCTTTGGCTTTTTCACCAATGATCGTCACAAAACGATTTAAATCTTCCCGAATCAAGTCGTTGGCTTGTTTCATCAAGTAGCCATACGCAGTATCAACAACATCCGTCGACGTCAAGCCGTAGTGGACCCACTTACTTTCATCACCTAAAGATTCAGAGACTGCTCGGGTAAAAGCAACCACATCATGTCGCGTTTGCGCTTCGATCTCTAAGATACGGTCGATATCGAAGGTTGCTTTTTCACGAATCAAAGCAACATCCTCTTTCGGTATCTCCCCTAGTTCCGCCCAAGCTTCATCCGCCAGTATTTCTACTTCTAACCACGCTTGGTAACGGTTTTGATCGGTCCAAATAGCACCCATTTCTGGTCTTGTGTAACGCTCTAACATGTTATTATCTCCTTTAATCCCAAATATTGGTTTGATAGATTTCTTCAGTGGTCTCTGCGATATCTTCCGTCAAAACAGTGATATGACCCATTTTACGCCCGGTTTTAGCTTCTTCTTTGCCATAGTAATGGAATTGCCAAGCAGGTTTTGTGGCAATCAGCTCATACGTTTCTGTCAATTCATCGCCTAAGACATTGACCATGACTGCTGGTGAAAGCAATGAAACTTCTGGTAATGGCCAGCCACAGATCCCCCGGATATGGGCATCAAACTGACTCATGGAACAAGCTTCGATCGAATAGTGACCAGAATTATGCGGTCGCGGTGCTAACTCATTGACATACAAGCCGCCACTTTTAGTCAAGAACATTTCGATGGCTAAAACGCCTTGCAGATCCAAGGCCTTCGCAATAATATGAGCGATCCGTTTGGCTTCTTCGGCAACTTCTGGATCAATGCGCGCAGGAGCGATCGTTTGATGCAAAATATTGTTGCGATGGATGTTTTCTACCACTGGGAAAGTGGTAAAGGTTTCTCCATTACCAGCAACTAAAATCGACAATTCTTTCTCAAAAGGAATCCACGCTTCTAATTCGCACGTCCCTTCACGCAGTAAGTTCATCGAAGGCGCTAAATCTGCGGTACTGTATAACACGTGCTGCCCTTTTCCGTCATAACCGCCTCTAGTCGTTTTTAACACACAGGGATAACCGATACTGTCGATGGCATCTTGGATATCTGTTGGACTGATGATCGTGGCATAAGGTGCAATCACGATATTGTTAGCCTCTAGAAATGACTTTTCTAATAAACGATCTTGAGTGATTGCTAACAGGTCAGTCCCTTGAGGGATATGGGAATAAGGCAAAATGGAATTCAAAGCCTCGACACTGACATTTTCGAATTCATAGGTGATCACGTCGGCACGTCGAGCCATTTCTTCTAAAGCAAACACATCATCGTAGGCAGCAACAATATGCCAATCAGCGACTTGGGCTGTTGGACAATTGGCAGTAGGGTCTAAGACGCCAACCCGAAAGCCCATTTCTTTGGCACTCATTGCCATCATACGACCTAGCTGTCCTCCGCCAACGATTCCGATCGTTGCGTTGGGCATTAAAGGTTTAATCAAGTTGATCACTACTTTCCAATACAATTTCTTTTAATGTATTTCTTCGCGCGTTTAATTTCTCCGCTATCTCTAAATCATACATGGAAAGCATCTGCGCTGCAAGTAGTCCTGCGTTAGTTGCGCCAGCTTTTCCGATCGCTGTTGTTGCCACTGGTATACCAGCTGGCATCTGCACGATCGATAGTAGGGAATCCAACCCGTTTAATGCGCGAGATTGTACAGGCACACCAATGACGGGCAACGTTGTTTTCGCTGCGACCATTCCTGGCAAATGAGCTGCTCCCCCTGCTCCTGCGACAATGACTTTGATTCCTTCTGCACGAGCAGTTTCGGCAAATTCGAACATCAAATCTGGTGTACGATGTGCCGAAACGACTTTTTTCTGATAAGGTATCGCTAACTCATCAAAAATCAAGCAGCACTCCTTCATTGTTTCCCAATCTGACTTGCTCCCCATAATCACTGCAACTGCTGGTTTCATTTGATTTTCCCTCCAACGATTTTTTACTAGTTTCTTCTGAAACAAGCTCAGAAGTATTTTCTCACGAAATTAGTTTGTTAGCAGCAGTTTGTCACTGCGACCCAACGCCCCTTGCATAGCACGTTATGACTAACAATCACTTTCCCCTTTAAATAGTAACGAGTTGCCGGAGCAATGTCAAAATATTTTCGAACTATTTGCTAGTTTATCTTTGTATCGTTCGTTTTTATGGCTAAGAAAACCATTCAGTCTTTCTGTTTGGTAGGAAAAAGACAAATAAAGGAACAATACAAAAAATCCAGACGAATCCTCGTCTGGATCAAATCAACTTACTGTTGCAAGCTCAATTCCGTCACTTCGTCTGTTTCTTTCGGCAATCCATTGAAGAACAGATTCAAAACAATGGCTGTCAAACTACTCATGACGATCCCATTGCCTGTAAACATTTGGACGGTTTCAGGCATCTGACTGAATAAGGTTGGCATCATATTGAACCCTAAACCAAAACCGATCGATACCGCAATCACTAACAAGTTCTTGTCATTCATAAAATCAACTTTGCTCAGCATTCGCATCCCTTGAACAGCGACCATGCCAAACATCACTAACATGCCGCCTCCCAGTACTGCTTCTGGAATGATTTGCGCAATGGCACCAACTTTTGGAAACAGCCCTAATACGATCAAAAAGATAGCTGAAAAGAAAATCGGGCGTCGCGTCTTAATACCTGAAAGTTGAACCAAACCTACATTTTGTGAAAATCCAGTATAAGGGAATGTATTGAAGATCCCCCCAAGGATCACCGCCAAGCCTTCCGCACGATAGCCGCGCTTTAAGTCATTGCCTGTAATCGGTTTTTCAGTAATATCTCCCAGCGCAAAATAAACGCCAGTGGACTCTACCAGACTCACGATGGAAATAATGATCATCAAAACGATCGACCACAGATCAAAGGTTGGTAAGCCAAAATAAAAAGGCTGAGGCAAATGAAACACAGGCGCATGGGCGATGGCAGAAAGATCCACCAATCCTAAGAGCGCTGCTAAAATGGTCCCCCCGATCAAACCGATCAAAACGGCAATCGAGCGAATAAAGCCTTTCCCAAAGACCTGCACCCCAATGATCAAGGCAATCGTCACAAAGCCTAACAATAAATTCGTTGGATCACCAAAGTTAGCAGCTGCAGCATCGCCTCCACCGATTTTAGTGATGGCGACTGGAATCAAGGTCAAGCCGATGACGGTAATCACGGTTCCCGTCACCAATGGGGGAAACAAGACTTTGATTTTCGAAAAAATGCCAGCGATCAGAACAATGAAAATCCCAGCGGCAATGATCGCTCCGTAAATCGCACTGATCCCTGATTTGGTGCCAATCAAAATCAATGGGGAGACAGCTTGGATGGCACAGCCTAAAACGACTGGTAGGCCGATCCCGAAAAAGCGGGTAACAACTAGTTGCAAAAGCGTAGCGATTCCGCACATGAAAATATCGATCGAGATCAAATACGTCATCTGAGCTTCATTGAAGCCCAGACCTGTTCCAATCAGCAAAGGAACGGCAACAGCTCCTGCATACATCGCTAGCAAATGCTGCAAGCCTAAAACTGCTGAACGGCTATTCGTTTCTTTCATTAGGCATCTCCCTCTATAAAGCTGACTTGTCCCTCAGACAATGAGGCGATCCGTGCTAGTGAAACAACAGGAATCCCCATTTCTTCAAGTAATTGTCGACCACTTTGGAATGATTTTTCAATCACGATACCGATACCGACGACGTTGGCTCCTGCTTGTTGACACAGTTCGATCAAGCCTTTTGCTGCTTGTCCGTTTGCTAAAAAATCATCAATAATCAAGACTGTATCCTCTGAAGTTAAAAATTTCTTGGAAATCGATACTTGGCTGGTCACTTGCTTGGTAAAGGAATAGACAGATGCAGTCAGCAGCTCTTCATCCATTGTCAGACTCTTTGCTTTACGGGCAAAGATCATTGGTACTTGTAACTGTTCTGCAGTATAAAGGGCTGGTGCGATCCCTGAAGCTTCGATGGTCACTACTTTTGTGATGCCGCTTCCTTGAAACCGTTCCGCGAAGACTGTACCGATTTCTTTCATCAACTCATAATCCACTTGGTGGGTCAAAAATTGGTCCACTTTAAGAACCCCTTCGCCCAGCACATTTCCGTGTGTTTTGATACGCTCAACTAATTTTTCCATCCTAGCTCTCCTCGTTCCTTTCTATTCCATCCTGAAAAAAAAGACACTCTTTTTGCCAAAGCAAAAAAAGTGTCTAACAGGCACGATTTTTACTTATAGTCCGATATTTACGGTATCGGGTAGAGACTGTCGACCATATTTCGACGATATACAAGTAATTTTTAAATGATAGATTCGATTATGCCTGTCTTTGATTAAAAACACAAGCATGGAATGCCCTTTATAAATAAAAATATTCTCATTTGTGGATCATTTCCTACTCTGGCTTCTCCATATCGCGATAGTGTTCCATCTTTTTACTGAAAAGCTCCCCATTGGACGGTGGCGTGTAGGTGATGGCATTAGCGCCTGCTTCAATCGTTTCTAAGATGCTTTCATCGGTTGGTCCACCGGTTGCGATGATCGGAAGCTTCGGATATTTTTTACGGAAGAAAGCCACGGTATCTGCTGTGTCCTTGCCCGCACTGATATTGATGACTTTCACACCAGCTTCAAGCTTGGCATCAATTTCGGTATACTTACTCGTTACGGTACTGATAACGGGAATATCTACAACTTTACAGACCTGCTCCACAGTTTTCAGTGGCGTTGGTCCGTTTAAGACGACCCCGATCGACCCCTGGGCTTCAGCAAACATGCTCATATAAGACGAGCGAAATCCTTGGGTCAAGCCCCCGCCGACACCAGAAAACACTGGAATGTCCGCTGCTTCGATGATTGCTTTCGTAATTGCTGGGTGTGGTGTAAAGGGATAGACCGCAATCACAGCATCCGCATTTGTATTACGGATGATCGCAATATCCGTTGTGAAAATAATGGAGCGGATTTGTTTTCCAAATATTTGAATACCGCTAGCCTCTCGAATAACTTTAGGCACTTTCACGATATCTTTACGCAAATCGGTGGTGATTTTTGGCATATATTTTTCTTCCATAAGCAGCCAACTCTCTTTTCTTATTGATCAAATCGATTCAATTGGTAGGTTTCAATGACTTGAATGATTTTGCTGGCATAATCCGGATCCGTTGCATACCCTGCATCTTGTAATGCTTGTGCGGCACTGCGGTAGTCGTTTGCTGTCAAGACATTTACATAAAGTGCAGGATTCCAATCCACACCATTTACAAACAACATCGTATGATCATCCATTGATTCTTCCCAAGTATCATAGACACGAAAATCTCCTTGAATCGTGACCCATTCTCCATTATAAAACTCTTGGGTATCTAATGTCACCTTTTTTGAATGGCCAAACGACTTAATTCCAAATAAATTATTGTATTCACTGGCTAGAGAACTTTGACCCCAATCTGATTCAAGGATTGCCTGTCCAATAATGATACTTGGTAAAATCCCGTAGCCCTTTTGCAGTTCTTGTGCGTAAGGAGCGATGCGATCAATAAATTCTTCATGGGAGATGGCTTCCGTGTTTGTTTCTTCCTCTTTTGGAAGAGGGTCTGCCAAACTATTCAAGGAAAAAATAAAAGCAATCCCAATCAAGAATAACCCTAGAAAGACTAATGGGAAACGAGTCTTCTGTTTTTTTCGTCTTGCGCTCATTTTTTCACTTCCTTTGTCTGACTAAACACATTTTCAGAAAACAAATTGCCTCCATTCAGCAACAACTCATCTTGTGGAAGCTCACTGCTTTCCTGACTTTTAGCAAGAGACCCCTCATAGATCCAGTCCTCTGCCAAAGGATCTTCCCATTCGTGAGAGGACAGTTCTGCTTCTTTTCGAGCGATGTGTTCTTTTGCTTCTTCCAGAAACTCTTCAAAGGTCAACTCCTGCTCCTCAATGTAGGTTGCCACTTCGACCCCTATATATCGCAGATGCCAAGGCTCATAATCGATTTGCGTAATAGCATGTTTTCCTTTCGGGTAACGGATGATAAACCCATACTCCCTTGCATGAGCTTGTAGCCATTTTCCACCCTCAGTATCACCGAACCCCTCATTGAGCAGTTCTCCTGTATGATTTTGATACCAATCCTGATCCACAACATCAACAGCAAGCCCAGTATGGTGTTCGCTATAGCCAGGCTCAGTAAAGGTCAGTTTCGTGATCCGAATTGCTTCTTCTTTTGTATGACCTTGACTCATCAGGGTGTTGACATTGGCATTGAATATCTCCTCTTGATACGCGACTGAACGGTAGGCAGAGACCATCACCAAAGGATGTCCTGCAGCTTTTGCGGCATCTGCCAGCTTTTCATAAGCTGAAACGATGCGTTGATCGACGAGATAGCCATTCGACAATTTCCCTAAATCTTTTTGGGCAATTTCGCTTTTGATTTTATTGTTTGGGCCTACCAAAACTAATGACCAATCATCCAATGAGACAGTTGGAAAATCCTCTTCGTTCACTTCATCACTAGCACTTGCTTGTTCTTGTGACTCTTGCGTGTTCCCATTTGGCTCTTTTTCATTTGTTTCTGTTGTTTCACTCGTTGTTGCTTGATCTGTTGAACGAGCGATACTTGCACTCTTTGTTGGGGTGACTGCGGTCACTCGGTTCACTTGAATGGTTAAAAGAACCAGAAACAAGAAGCCCGCCGCCGCAGCCATTCCATAATACTTTTTCAAAAAATATCCTACCTTTAGTTGTAAGTTTCTTCCAGATTTTCTTTGACCCACTCCAACAGTTCGATTTTTTCATTGCGAATTTGCTGCTGAACAAAAGCGGGCAATCGGAAGTTTAGTATATCATCATAACCCCACTCATCATACGTAATACTGACTCTCAAATCAAGGTATTGGGCTGTTTCTTCAGATTCTGTTAACAATTCGACTTTCGCTAAATCGCTTGCTAACCACGTTCTGGCGATTTGGGTCTTCATTTTTTTGAACTCGACGACCGCTTGATTGCGTTTTTCTGGATAAATGACGGTTTGCCGAATGATTTTTTGGATCAACATCCATTCATAATCTGAAAACAGCAGCTTCACTTTCTGATTTTCAGCAGGTGACAGACTCATTGTGCCATTTTTCCATGCCTCCCATTGCTCCTCGGTGATGCCTAATTGTGTTTCATAAAACTGTTTTTCTGATGCGTATTGCTCGATGATGGTATTTAAAATAATTGCAATTGATACATTATGCATATGTTATCCCTCCTCTTCTATATTTTACTGAAAGTCAGCCGTAATGGAAACTTTTTGCGATTGTTTTTGATTATTTTAAAGAATTGATTTCTTTTGTTATACTAAATACGAAGGAGATGATCAATGATGAAAAAATACCGTTGGGGAATGATTGGCCTCGGAGATATCGCAACGCAATTTGCTGCTGGCTTTTCTAATGAAGCAAGTGAACTATATGGGGTCAGTGCCCGGAGTTTCCCTAAAGTCCAAGCATTTGCTGAGAAACACTCTATTCCCCATGCCTGTGAAAGCACAGATGCCATGTTAGAAGATCCGCAAATCGATATTGTTTATATTGCAGTACCTAATGATCTTCATCATGAATTTATTATAAAAGCTCTGATGGCAGGAAAACATGTCCTCTGCGAAAAAGCCATCACCACCAGTGCCGATGAGCTAGCGGAAGAACTAGCCTTAGCCAAAGAAAAAAATCTAATCTTAGAAGAAGCAATGACGATTTTCAATATGCCGGTTTATGCTCGGTTGAAAGAAGAGATCGATGCCGGACGATTAGGAAAATTAAAAATGATCCAAGCACCATTTGGCAGCTACAAAGATCCAGACCCAAGCAATCGTTTCTTCAATCCAGATTTAGGTGGCGGTGCTTTATTGGATATCGGTACGTATGCTGTTTCATTTGCCCGCTTTTTCATGACGGATACACCAGAAGTGACGTTTAGCAGCATGAAGCCCTTCTCTACAGGTGTGGATGAACAATCAGTCACGATCCTACAAAATCCAGCCGATGAAATGGCTAGTGTCACGCTGACTTTTCAAGCGAAAATGCCTAAAACCGGTATCGTCGCTTTCGAAGAAGGATACATTACCGTAGATGAATACCCTCGTGCGGACAAAGCCGTGATCCATTTCCGAGATGGAACAAATGAAGTGATTGAAGCTGGCGACAGCAGTCAAGCCCTTAATTATGAAATTGCCAATATGATCAAAGCCATCGATGGCGAGATCGAAGGATCGATCCATTTGACCACCGATGTCATTGACGTTCTTGATCAAATGCAAGCTTTTTGGGAACAGCAGTAAAATGAAAAAGACTCCTTTTTAGGAGTCTTTTTTTAGCGTGCCATTGTTTGCATTTGATCAGAAAAGTCGGCTTTGATTTCAATAAAACTTTTAAAGGTTTGCAGAAACTGAAACAGCTGAGCGCGATTTTCAAACTCTGCTCTTGTTTGGGGCAATGGCTTTTGTCGATAATCTTCATAAAGCGCAGCAATTTTTGCCAAGATCTCTTTCCCATCGTTATTTTCGTGAAAGGACTCGGCAGTAAAGGATAGCAACTCTTGAAACGCATTTGTATAGGCTTCTTCTACCCAAAACAACTGCAATAAGTCAACCATTCCTAAGAGTAAGCGTGCCTGACTTTGGCGCATGGTAAAGTACTCTTCATAATAGGAGGCTTCTCCTCGCCATTGATTTTCACTATGCACCATTGCTTGTTGTTTGCCTTGCTTGATATCCCCCAAAAGCGTTTGGCAGACCTGGGGAAGCGTCGCCTTTTCTTTTTCAGTTAAGGCAATCGACATGTCTTTTAAAAGACTTTTAAACGATTCTTCCACTAATTGCTGTCTTTCTTTCAATGCTCGTTCGCCATCTGGCATATATAAATTGAACAAAAGTGCAAAGCCAATGCCAATACTCATCAATAAAAAAGCATTCCCAATCAGTGGCCAAGCAAACGAACGTTCCATCATATAATGGGTCACCAAGACAGAATTGACGACGATCCCATCGGTCAAATTGAAATAGACAGCGGTTGGGATAAAGAGAAAGAGAAAAAGAACAAATCCTATCGGCCCAAAGCCTAATAAATGGAAGCTGACAAAAGCTAAGAGCGTTGCGATCGCCAAAGAGATCAAACGCCCGATTCCCGTAAAAAGTGACGTTTTCTTTGTATTACCGACGCTTAAAATGGCGATGATCCCTGCGGCTGGCGCATACAAAAGACCGATCTGTTGTGCCAGAAACATTGATAAACCAGCAGCAATCGCCGTTTTCAAGGTCCTCATTCCGATTTTCATTTTTGTCACCTCCTGTGAAAAGTATACTAAATTGTGAGGAATAAGACTAGAATTTCTCAACTGCTTTGGGTATGATTAAGTAAAGGGGGCATTTGACCATGAAACTGGGGCGTTTTCGCTTAGGTATGCGAACGATAAAAACAGCCATCGCTGTCATGCTTTGTATTCTGCTCTTTCATTTTCTTGATCGTGGCCAACCATTGATTGCTGCCTTGTCGGCTGTGTTTTCTTTGCGACAAGACCTGACCACAACGATCTCTTTTGGTAAGTCACGGGTATTAGGAAATACGATCGGCGGCGGTACAGCCATTTTTTACTTTTTGACGAAGCAATATTTTCAAAATGACTTTCTGATCGAATTGTTTGTCTTGCCAGCGCTAGTCATTTTTGTCATCGTTTTTTCAGATGGCATCAATAACAATTCTGGCATTATCTCTGCTATTGCGACGATGCTTTTGATCACTTCCAGTGTCCCTCAAGGGGAATCGATCATCTTCGCCTTAGACCGTGTATTGGACACCTTTATCGGCACGTTAGTTGCCCTATCGATCAATTTCGTCATTCGACCACCTGAGGAAGAGAAAAAGGATGAAATCCAAGAAGATCTGGTGGTGCTGAGGCAAAAAGAGCTTGAACTAAAAGCCATGCTAGAAGAAGTCCAAGGCGAGATTTCCGAACAAGAAAAACAAGAAAAATAAAAACAGCCTTTTTCCAGAATCATTCTGAGAAAAGGCTGTTTTTGTTACTCATTGGCTTTCAGTGCATCGATCATATTGACATGTTTCAGTTTGAAATACATTGCGATCCCTACCACGCTTGAAAATAAGCAGGTCAATCCAGCGGCATACACATAGCTCATTGGTTCGACTGTCGGTGAAAACATGGCGATATCGACTTCGATGGTCTGTAAGACAAATTGATGCTGAAGCACCCCTAATAATAAACCAAATGCAATGCCGAAGATCGTCAGAAAGATATTTTCACGAAAGACGTACATGGTCACTTCTCGATCATAAAAGCCCAATACTTTGATGGTCGACAACTCGCGAATGCGTTCCGCTATATTGATGTTGTTCAAGTTGTACAACACGATAAAGGCTAATGCCCCCGCAGACGAGATCAAGATCCAGATGACGATGTTCAAGGTTGCTGTCGTGTCATCTAAGGCATCCGCTGAAGCTGAGAGGAAGGAAACATTGATGACATTGTCTTGTGCCATCAAATCAGCCGCGATCGCTTCTTCCTCCGATTTCGTCAAACGCTGACTGAATTTCAATAACTCACTGTTGTAAGAAGGGGCGGCCTGAAAGATCTTTTGATACGCATCTGGGGTCAAATAAGCAAAATGCCCTGTGTAGTTTTCTGCGATTGCAGCCACATTCAGTTCAAATGCTTCGCCGCTTTCATTCGTCAACGTTATCGTATCACCCACCGATAATCCAAACAACTTAGTAAGCTTTTCATTGATGATGGCGCCCTCTCCTTCTAGCTCGTAAGCTTCTCCTGAAACCCGATCATTCAAGTGGACAAATCTCGATAAAGCCGCAGGATCTTCTGGCACGGTGACGGTTATTTCTTGCTGCGTGACCCCTGATTGAGCCAACGTCAGACTTTCCGTATGCAAGAATAACCCTGCTTCAAAACCAGCAATATCTTCTGCGGCGGCTTTTGTTTCACTCATTGCTTCCGAATCCTCATCATCAAAGGTGATCACCGCCTGATACTGCCAGATTTTCTCAAACTGTAAAGGAATGATATTGCTGATGGAATCTCTTAGGCCAAATCCAGTCAAGATCATGGAGGTACATCCCGCGATCCCTAAGATGGTCATGAGCATTCTGGACTTGTAGCGAAACAGGTTTCGCATTGTAACTTTTTGAATAAAACTTAAGTGCCGCCATATAACGGTGATTCTTTCTAAGAGAATTCGTTTTCCTGTTTTGGGTGCCTTTGGTCGTAACAATGAAGCCGATGACTGTCTTAAATCAAAACGTAAAACCAGCAGTGCGATACCGATGGTGCAAAGCAAGCTGACTCCCACAGCAATCAATGAAAGCCGCAAATACCATGGGGTGTCATACTCCGTGAGATTGTAAAGCGGTCCATAAGCTTGAATGATGATTGCTGGAAAAAAGGAAAAGCCGACCGCTAGACCCAATACAGCACCTGTGATGCCTGCTGCAGAGGAATAAAGCAAAAATTTCTGTCCAATCTCCCAGTTACGATAGCCTAATGCTTTCAATGTACCGATCTCACTACGTTTTTCATCGATCATCCGCGTCATGGTGGTTAGACTGACTAACGCTGCAATCAAAAAGAAGATAACTGGGAAAATCGTCGCTAACGAAGAAACTCGTTCCGCATTGTCTTGGTACTCTGAATAACCAGGATTCGCATCGCGGTTCGCGACACGATAAACTGCCGGTTTTAGATCCAATAATTCCTGCTCTTTCTCAGCAACTTCTTTTTTGGCATCTTCAAGTTTTTCGCGTTCTTTTGGTGCTCTTTCTTTAAATTCGTCAAGCTTTTCTTGAAGGGTTGCTTCGTTTTCTCGATATTCTTGCCAACCAGCAGCTAATAAAGACTGACCCTTTGCTTTTTCAGAAGCTAAGGTCTCACGAGCGTCGCTCAGCTGCGTCTCTCCTTGGGTGATCTGGGTCTGCGCTTGTGCCAATTCTTGGCGCCCAGCTCTGATTTGGCTCCAGCCAGCATTGACTTGCTGTTGTGCCTGCTGAAGTTGCGCTTCTTGGTCATCGATCGCAGCCATTTGCCCAAGTAATTGAGCACGTTGTTGCTCACCTTCGGCAATGAGTGGACGCAATGTATCTTCTGCTGCCGTCAGCATAGTAGCAATCATCGTTTCATCGATTTCCTCCAGATCAGGAATCGGACCAAGGACATCTGTCGGCAGGTTCAACTGTGCCAGAGCGGCGGTTACTTGTGCATAGACGGTAGGCAGCTGGGCCATTTGCTCCTCTGCAGAAAGTTGACCCACACTTCTGATTTGATCCATGCCTTGGTATGCCAGCGCCAGTTGCTCCTCTACCTGCTGGATGCCCCTTTGTAGTTCAGGTCTTTGTGCCAAAACGGGTGCCAACTGAGCTTGGGCTGACTGTACTTGGGCTTCTTGCTGAATCAATGCTTGTTCATTTTGATCTAGCAGGCGTTGATTTTCGATCAATGCCTGTTTCCCCTCAGCTAATTTTTGCGCTTCTCCATTCAATTGCTCTTGGGCAGTTTGAATCTCTGTCTGAAAAGCTGCTTCTTGTTCCGTCAACTCCTGATGCGCCTGCGCCAATTTCTCTGTTGCGTCGTCAAGTTCCGCTTGCGCTTGCTGCAATGCTTCTTCGCCATCACGGATCTGTTCTTTGGCCTCATCAATGGCTGGTTGCGCTTCATCGATCAACTCTTGCCGCCGTCCTTGTGCCCGCGGAGCCAACCGTTCTTCTACTTCATCACTTACTTGATCCCTTTTTGTCTGATATGCTTCTGAATAGCTAGCCACTTGCGATAGCTCATCAAAACGAACTAACAATCTAGCATACGCAGTTTCTTTAAAATCTTCTTCTAGAATTACTGCAAAGTAATCGACCGTCCCATTCCCAACGGTACTATTGCCTCGATGAAAATTCTCAATAAATTCGGGACTATTGACAAAGCCAACGATCGTGTAAGTGTGCGTTTCTAGCTGGTTTTCACCGCTTTCTGGCAGTTCAAAAGTTTCATCTAGTGCAAACCCACCGCTGCTTTGTGCCGCTTGATCCAAAGCAATTTCCCCTGACTTTTGTGGCAATCGACCAGAAGTCACCTGATATTGATTGACTTGCCGCTCCTTCGAAAGGGAAAAGACACGGATCACGGCACGGTGATTTTCGGCATTGATATCGGCGATCTGCTCTGCTTCAACAGACGTGACACCAGGCATTTCTTCAATGATTTCCCGATCGGCAGTCGACAACCCTAATGTTGACGCAATCGTAAAGTCCGCTAATTTCTGGCGAGCAAAATAATCTTCAGCTGCTTGTTCCATATTCGGACCAGTTGCACTGATCCCCACAAAAAAAGCGACCCCTAAAAAGATAATGCCTAATATGGACAAAAACCGTCCGGGTGCTTGCCTGATTTCACGTAAACTGGAACGTAATAATGTTTTTTTCATAGGCATTTACCAAGAAATAGAGGCAATTGGAATCGGATGAGTATTTTTTTCCATCTTGCGGACCTTTGCATCATTGATATGGATCACACGATCAGCCATGGGAGCCAATGCGCTGTTATGTGTAATGATCAAAACGGTCGTCCCAGTCTCGCGAGCCGTTTTTTCTAGAATTGCTAGAATCTGTTTCCCCGTTTCATAGTCAAGGGCCCCAGTTGGTTCATCACAAAGCAGCAATTTGGGCTTCTTCGCAATAGCACGAGCGATCGTGACTCGCTGCTGCTCGCCACCAGACAATTGCGCTGGAAAGTGATCCAAGCGATCACCAAGCCCAACTTGGGTCAAGATCTCAGCTGCATCAAGTGCCTCTGGCACGATTTGTGCTGAGAGTTCAACGTTTTCTCTGGCTGTCAAATTAGGGACCAAATTATAAAACTGAAAGACAAAACCGACATCTTTGCGGCGATAGGTCGTCAATTGTTTGGCATCAAAGCCAGCAATATCTGTTCCATCAACGATCACTTTGCCACTATCACATTGATCCATTCCACCTAATATGTTCAAAACGGTGGACTTACCAGCGCCACTAGGACCAAGGATCAGTGCGATCTCTCCTTTTTCTACGGAAAACGAAACACCATCATTAGCAGCAATGACCGTGTCGCCCATTGTGTATTTCTTCACTTCTTTCACAACTTCGATATAACTCATTATGTTCCTCCAAGAATTCCAGCGCCGCATGCGCTTTCTCGCTTAATAGTGTATCATACTTATTCCTGCGAAAGAAACAGCAAAAAAGCAGCTTATTTTATCAAATTAATAAATCTGAGACAAAATGATGCTCATTCTCTCCCAGAATCGATTTTACACTTCCATCTAATTTGATTGACAAAGAACAAAAACCAATCATTGTGCTTGGTCGGCAATTCTTCGCTGGGTTTCTTCCCAAAGTTTTTGCGCTTGCTGCCGCTCATCAAGGATCTCCGTCGGCACTGCCTGCCGATCGACAAAGTAGCGCCCGCTAATGCCAGCCACCTCGGGGCTTAGTGCCAAATATATCGCTGTATCGGACCCTTCCTCTGGTGTTTTGAAAAAAGGCGTGAGCATTTTGTAGACAGATTGACCAAATCCCGTCTGTCGGCTGACCCCTAAGCTCGTCGCCACAGCTCCCGGATGCAAGGCATTGGCAGTAACGGTCGTATTGCGCAGTTGAAACGCAAGCGCATCTGTAAATAAAATCAGGGCTTTTTTTGAGCGGCCATATTCCCGCCAAGGCAAAAAATTCGCCACATCGAAAAAGCGCTGATCCTTTTTCTTTACAAATTTGTAAGCACCAGAAGCAACATTAACGATCCTACCAGCATCCGCACGTTTTATTAACGGCAATAACTGACGGGTCAGTTCAAAATGCCCCACGTAGTTTACGCCCAGCATTTGTTCAAATCCATCGGCTGTTCGCTCTTTTTTTAAATTGACGATGCCCGCATTATTGATCAGTACATCCAATTTCTCAAAGCGGGCATTGATTTCAGCGGCTGACTTGCGTACGCTAGCCAACGACCCCAAATCACCGATCACTAGATCGATGCTTGGATTGCCTGTCTCTTCCTTCAAACGTTGCTGTGCTGCCTGTCCTCGTTCGGCAGAACGGCAATACAAAATCACATGCATCCCCAATTCTGCCAATTGTTTGGCTGTTGCAAAGCCCATGCCAGCGTTGGCACCCGTAACTAAAATCGTCTTCAATTTGCCACCTTCCCCTTCTAAGAATACCGTTTTCTTTCATCATAACTGAAAACAAAAAAATCTGCTCAAAAAACAGATCAAGAGAAGCTCTCTTCTTGTTTCTTGAAGCAGATTGTTTCATTTTATGCTTGGTAACGGCAAACACCATCTAAATAAGTGACTGCTAAATTCATTTCTTGATCCAAAACAATGAAGTCGGCTGGACGACCTTGTTTGATCATACCGCAAGCGTGGTCGATCTTGCAGCTGATCGCTGGGATCAAGCTGGCCATCATGACCGCTTCTTGAGGAGTAGCAATTCCCCACTCTACAACATTTTTCACGGCTTCTTTTAGTTTCAAGATGCTGCCAGCAAGATTGCCTGATTCCATTCGAGCCGTGCCATCTTTTACCACTACTGGAAATTCACCTAAAATGTAATCACCGTCTGGCATACCGCCAGCCATCATACAGTCGGTGATCAAGGCCACATGGTCGTGACCAGCTTTTTCCATCAAAATCTCAGCTGCTTGAGGATGCACATGGTGGCCATCACAAATCAACTCAGAAAAAACTTCTTTTAATGAAAGTAAAGCACCGACCATTCCAGGTTCACGATGGTTTAATCCGCGCATTCCGTTGAAGGCATGAACAAAAACACTGGCACCAGCTTCTACTGCTGTTTGCGCTTCTTGTAACGTTCCGTTACTATGCCCTAGCGCAACCACTACGCCTTCTTCCGTCACTTGCGAAACAAACTCACTCACACCTTCGCGCTCAGGAGCCAAGGCGATTTTCTTGATAATTCCACCAGAAGCTTCTTGCCATTCATGGAAGGTATCAATATCAGGATCACCAAAATAGATCGGATTTTGTGCCCCTTTATGTTCTTCAGTAAAGAACGGTCCTTCAAAGTAGATCCCTTGGATCTTCGCTCCTGTAACTTCGTCTTTGACTTTCCCAACGGTTTCAGCAACATCACGCAACCGTTCTTTGCTGGATGTTAAGGTTGTCGGTAAGAAAGATGTCACACCACAAGACAAAAGACCTTCTGACATGGCTTTGATGCCTTCTGCATCGTTATCCATCACATCATGGTTCATAAACCCGTGGATATGAGTATCCACAAGACCCGGTGCTACCCATTTGCCTGAATAATCTTCTACGTCTGCACCAGCAGGGACTTCATCGACGATCGCGCCGAATTTTCCCTCCTTGACCTCCAAGTAACCAGGGCCATGAACCGCTGATTTCAGAAAGAATTTGTCTGCGTAAATATATTTATTCATCTTGATCGCTCCTCTATTTCTTTTCTTTCTTAAAAGTACTCTTATTTGCAGCAGAAGTCAAGAAAGGTCTACACCACTTTGTCAGATTGGCGAATATCCATGACGGCACGATACAGTTGAAAACTTTTTTCAGCTGCTTTTTCTTCTTTTAGTCTTTGAAGCAATTGTCCTTTTAGTTCAAACAATTCTTCTAGAAAATATAAGCTATTTTTCTCTCTCGCTAGAGCAATGCCTTCGTTGGTTACTTTTAGCGCGCGACAGTCTTCTTGTTGCTCTTTTAAAAAGACCGCATAGTTGTAATAAATTTTGGTCAGCGCTGTGGACAGTCGCTCTGGCGGCAAGGCATGCATGGCACCGTAGGCTTTTTCTAAGTAAAAACGCGCCTCACCCAGTTGCAGCAAATCACTATAGACACGACCCATGCAGCTCAGGATACGAATTTCCATCACCGAAACATTGGTCTTATCCTGTTGATAGGAATAGGCCAGTCCTTTTTTCAGCGCCTCAAGGGCGGCATCATAGTTTTGATCGAGGAAATAATCACAGCTGCCTAGATAGTAGTAATACATTTGCATATCTGAATCCAGATACAGATAATCCTTGATCGCCTTGTCTTCCATTTTTTCCCGCATTTCTTGAAATTGTTTATGGACAAAATGTGATTCGATTTCGGCAAAGATTTGATTGGTTTTGTTGATCTCTTCCGAATGAAGCATCATTACTTGATCTAAGGTGACGCCTAAGCGTTGACAGATTTGGTACATCACCCAGACATTGGGCAGCTCTTCGTTGTTTTCGATACGACTTAACACACTTTGCGAACAAATATCTTCCGCTAACATCTTCTGGGTCATCTTTCGTTTCAACCGAATTGAACGGATATTTTGACCAAAAGATTCATCTCTTTTTTTCATAATCGTCCTCCAGGGGGAATTCTAAAAAAATCGAACGTTTCTTGTCAAAAATGCGAATTCGCATTTTTAATTTTCTTTATTTTAGCACATAATGACAAAAAGGAAAGCAATTTCAAGAATGTCTTGTTATTTTTCCACAATTTCAAATGAGGTGTTAAGATGACGATCGACAGTACGATCTTTTTTACATGGGAAGGCAAAAAATACCAAGGGATCATCGAACGGGAATATGAAAATTCGGTCCTCGTTCAAGTGACCGATCCTAGTGCTGAAATGCTGGATAAGTTTACCAATCGGATGATTGTCAGCAAAAAAATTTGTCAACCAGTTACCGAATAAAAACATAAGCACCGCTCCCTCACGATCGCTGAAGGAGCGGTGCTTTTTCATGTACTTACTTCTGGCGATACGCTGCCAAGAATTCTGTCATTTTTTCAGCAGTCGTTTTTAAATCTTCCATATTAGGAAGGTAGACGATACGGAAATGATCGGGCTGTTGCCAATTGAACCCACCGCCGTGCACCAACAAGATATGGTGTTCATGTAAAAAGTCGAGAACAAATTGTTCATCATTGGTAATGTTAAAGCGCTGAATATCAATTTTAGGAAAAATATAAAAGGCTGCTTTCGGTTTCACTGCTGACAATCCAGGAATATCATTGATTGCCTTGTAGATAAACTCTCTTTGTTCATAGATTCGACCACCTGGCAGCAGCAGCTCATCGGAGCTTTGATAGCCGCCTAATGCAGTCTGGACGATTTGTTGCGATAAAACATTGGAACACAGCCGCATCGATGACAACATATTCAAGCCTTCGATATAGTCTTTGACATTGGACTTATCCCCGCTGAGAACCATCCAGCCAACGCGGAAGCCTGCCACTCGGTGAGACTTAGACAAACCGCCTAGCGTCACAACGAAGCGATCTGGTGCTAGTGTAGCAATCGGTACATGGACATAATCATCCATGACTAAACGGTCATAGATCTCATCGGAGAAAATGATCAAGTCATGCTCACGAGCAACCTCGACGATTTGTTGCAAAACTTCTTTCGGATAAACGGCGCCGGTGGGATTATTTGGATTAATAATGACGATGGCCTTCGTCTTGCTGGTTACTTTGGCTTTGATATCCTCGATATCAGGATTCCAATCTGCTTGTTCATCACAAATATAATGGACGGGTTTTCCGCCAGCTAATGAGATCGAAGCAGTCCACAAGGGATAGTCTGGCATCGGCACGAGCACTTCGTCCCCATTGTTACATAACCCTTGCATACACATCGTGATCAGCTCGGAAACACCATTACCTGTGTAAATATCATTGATGGTCACATCAGGAAATTTTTGTAATTGATAATATTGCTCGATCGCTTTACGGGCCGAGAAAATCCCTTTTGAATCAGAATAGCCTTCCGACTCTCGCACATTCATGATTAAATCTCTAACGATTTCATTTGGGGCTTCAAAGCCAAAGGGCGCGGGATTCCCAGTATTTAATTTTAAGATACTGATGCCTTCTTCTTGCATCCGATCAGCTTCTTCTAAAACAGGGCCGCGTACATCATAACTGACCCCTTCAAGTTTTGACGACTTTGAAAATTTCTTCATATTCCATTTCTCCTTTAACCATAGGTCAACGTCAGGTTATTGGTTCTCGTCGTTGATCTCTTTTCAGATTGAACCTATTATAGCAAAAAAAATTTAACTGTGGCGAAAATTTTTCACCTCTCGGTCGAGAGGGCTTGCCCTGTGTTCATCCACTGAATTTGGTTCATTCAGGAATTTTCAGGAAAATACTTCAAGTACAATTCATTTAACGCCAAATGCCCCACCGAAAAATCAGTGATTCCTGCTGCGATAAAACGTTGCGGCAGCTGCGGATCGCTGATTTCTACTAGATAGATTCGCCCTTGCAGATCGATAGTCACTGTCGTTAACTCTGGAAAAGCCACCAAGAAATCCGCCGAGTCCGTCTTTACATACAACGGTTCATTGATCAACGACTTGCGGCCAAGGTATTCGTGAATGATCTTACCGTCTTTTAAAAACAAGACCCGATCCGCGTAAGAATCTAAATTCGTCAGAATATGCGAAGCGATCACGATCGCTTTCTTTTGCTCCCGCAAGGCTTTCAACACGTTGGAGATCAATTCGACATTTGTCGGATCTAAGCCATTCATCACCTCATCCATCAGCATGTATGGCGTATCTGTCACGATCTGCATCGCAAAACACAGACGTTGCCGCATCCCCAGCGAATAGGTTCCCACTGGGCGTTTGATATAATCGCTCATTCGCAAACGAGCAATCGTTTCTTCCACCAAGCGTTCCTCTGAACGCCAAATTCGCTGATACAGTTTCAAATGCTCGAGTCCGCTTAAATCATTGTACAAATCATTTTGGTCAGGAAAAAATGAAATTTGTTGATGCGCTGCCACTTCTGATTTTTTGGTCACATATACTTGACTGCCGTTTAAAAATACTGCGCCTTCATTCGGCTGGATGAAATTCATCGCCACATTCAGTAGCGTGGATTTCCCAGTGCCGTTAGGGGCGACTAACCCGACGATCTCCCCGGGAGAAAAAGCAACGGAAAGTTGATCCAATACTTTTCTCGTATACGTGACAGTCACATTTTTCAGTTCTAACATATCGTTCCTCCTATGCCAAATGAAATTTTTTGCGTTGGATCGTCAAAAAGAAACACAATTCGATCAGAAGCCAAACCCCGCCTAATAAAAGTAAGCCTTTCTCCATCGTAAATCCTGCAGAACCAAAGTAAAAGCGTGTCCAGCCTGAAAGGACTTGTCCCACATTTTGATACAGATAGACATACAGCGTTTTATCAAGGTAGGCACTAAACCAGCGCCGTTGGAAAAGAAAGGGCGAAAGCAAACAAAAACCAGCCACAAGCAGATTAATCAGCTCTGAGCGAAACAGGGCACTGAACAGCAAGATGCCGCGACAATAAAGAAATTGCAAGAAAAGCGTTGCAAGAAAACATTGACTTAAAAAAAGACCGATGGCTTGTGTTTCAAAAGCATTGAAATCTGTGATCGGGTAGCGGGCATCAAAGGACGATGATAAAATCGTGACTGGCAGTTCCATGGAACCAAAGCCGAATTGAATACCAGAGCCAAACCAGATAAAGAACATGGTTCCTAGCGTTGCGATTGCAGAACCAACCATCAACGCTGCCGTTTTGCTCCAAAGGATCTCTTCTGTCGATAATGGCAGTGAAAGAAACAGAGATTTATGTCTTCGTTCTTTTGGTAAACAATCGATCGCCAAAAATAAAGAAACAGCAATTAATAGAATCGGTAAATATTCAGTAAAGCTTCGCTGTAATGCTTGCACCCCCGTTTTTTGCTCCATGACTGCTTGAGAGAGTTTGCTATTGGGCAGCTGGCTAAAAGCCTCCATCAGTTTTGCGGTTGATGCATAGCCGAAGCGCCCGTCATACCCAGCATAGTAATTTCGAAACGTGTAATAATCAGGGGTATAAAATATATTTCGTTCATCGGTAAATTGCAAAGCGAGATGATACCAAGTACTTGTGCTTTGTGCGTATGCTTGCCAGTCTTTCTCGGCTAGCGCGTCGAGCCGTTGTTTTTCTGCTTCATTCCATGGGGTAAACATTTCGACTGCCATGAATGCCGACCAATGGTCAGAGGGATTGGCTGCTTGTTGATCAAGAAAATCTTGTCGCACGGTATAGCGTTGTTGCATTTCTGTTTTATCTACTCGTTCAATTGGGCGAAAGTCTCTTTGCCAAAAACTGTAAACGCCGCTGTAGATCAGCAGCAAGCAAAAAAGGCCAATGGTTTTCTTGCTTTTTAACAGCTGGCGTAATTCAAAGAAAAAATAGTCTTTCATCCTTTACCTCCTCTCAACAAGCGATTCTGTTTATCCGCAACAAGCATGATGCTTAAACAAAGGAAGATCCACACTAGCGTCAGCATCCAACTGGCATAGACGCCCCAAGAAGTGCCGGAGCCCAAAGCAAAGGCACCCGAATAAAATTTATCCATAGCAGCTAGATGAACTGGTAATATAGGGATCTTTTGCAGCATCGGAATCAAGCCGAATCCATAAAAAAGCACCAATAAAAAGAAAGAGACGTATCGATTGGCTGCGACCATGTTCATGACAAAACCTAAGCATTCGATCAAACCAATCAGCAAGGCAAAAGAAACCATACTAGATAAAACGCTCTGCCAAAAAGGTAAGGCTACCCAATCCCCACTGAGATAAACGGCTATTGGATACTGCCAATCCCCGAACTCCCCCAGAAGGCTCATTGAAAGAAAGACGCCTAAGAAAAACACGAGCAAGATTCCTAAATTGGTGATCGTTTTGACAAAAACCTTACTGACCATCCGAATCGGGAAAATCTGTGGGTATGAGCGGATCAAGGAGAAGTGTTCTCTTTCTTCTAATAAATTGTCACTAGCAAAAAAAGCCCAGAAGAAGAACCCAAAATTCAGTAAAAACGTTATTGCCAAAGCGACAGCCGTCTGGGTATTAGCAGCCGTGAGAACCGGATCTTTTTCTTGCTCGTCTAAGGCTTGATAGACCGTCTGCTCTTGTTCGATCGACCACATCGGCGGTAAAAAGGCTTTGTCATCAACTGCAGACGCCCAAATCTGCTTTTTTAGCTCCGCCATTTGAATACTCGTTTGATTAAATCGTTCATATTCCTCCATAATCAAGTTGGACAGCTGCCGTGAGGTCAGAGTATTGTTATCAAGTAATAGCTGATATACCTCTTGCTCATCCGGTGAACCAGATTGATTGGCTTGGTAGCGATCAACAAGCCGTGAAGCCTCCGCTTTTTCTGCGGTAATGGTAGCGGGCAAGTTGACAGGTTCCATCAGTTTCAAATAAATGGAAAAACAGCAGCCTAAACTAATGGCACCAATGAGTAGGAAGATGAATGTTTTCTGCTTAACAGCTTTTACCAGTTGGTTTTTAAAATAGTTCATTTGCTCTCCTCTCAAAAAAATTATTCATTCTTTTAGCATACCTTTTATGGAAAAAAATGCAATCTAAAGTCTGAAAATTCTTTCAAATAGCATTTGGAAAAGTTATTGACAAACCTGCTGAAAATCAGGTAAGATATTTTCTAGACGCGGCGTGACAGAACTACCTTAGCCTGCGTTTCCTTATAGTATTTGCGGAAATGACGGAATGGCAGACGTGCAAGATTGAGGGTCTTGTGAGCAATCGCTCGTGTGGGTTCAAATCCCATTTTCCGCATCCTTACAGCTTCCCCATTGTGGGAAGCTGTTTTTTGTTTGCACAAAAGATCCCCCCTGGCGATCCTTCAATGAATTCCCTTGATCGCTTTGATCTTGAGTACCTACTCCTCAAAAGTTGATAGTAACCTTCCTTTCCCTAAATATAAAAAATTCAATAAAAATCCTTTTATCATTGCATCTAGTGATATTTTTCATATAAAATGAATAATATAACGGCTATTCATAAAATTTAGTTCGATGTTCCGTTTTTTCTTATTAGCGTATCAGAAACAATTGCTTGAATGAACTTGTGATGGAAATCTTTTCAACATTTTTTCCATTCACCTGCCCTCCTCCTTCCCCCAGATGAACCAACCTCTGCCGACCGTTTTCTCAGTTACTTTCGATAGAAAGAAGGAGTCTAATGAAAAAAAGAATACTGATCACCCTATTGTCATTCGTTATTTTGCTTATCGGCTGCACGAAGGCAGATGAAGAACTGTCAGAGACCGTTGCGCTTGGCATCGACGCACGACTGGAATATACAAACCAGTCCGGAACGGGTTGGGCCTATTATCAACCAGCGACCTTAGAATTGCTGATTGCCGGCAGCCAAGCCGAACTGGCTATTTTGGAAGAACTTGATTCTTCCGACGAAGACCTTCAGCAATTGATCAGCCACACGATTGATTTGATGGCAACCGCTGAACGAGCGTTAGTGGAGCGTCGGATCGATGTCCCTGCTTGGTTTGCCGCTCGCATTGGTCGCAGCCAAGCCCTTGCTGCAATCCATGAAAAAAGTCCGATCATCCTCAGTAATCAAGACAACCTCGACAGTCTACTAGAGGTAGCAAACGAAACGATTCCTGAAGCCGATCCGCGGGAAAAGCTGGGGCTTTTGGCAGACGATATCGAGCAGCTTCAGCAGCTCACAGAAGATGCGCTTACTCTTCATCGCACAATCGAACTTGACGATGGACTCACTGCCACCGTTTACCACACAAGCGAAACGAATGTTGACGTCTTCGTTTTTGCGATGCCCGATGAGGAGTACGCATCTGGGTTTACTGTTCTTAATCGGGAAACTGCCGACGAGCAAAAAGCTGCTTTCTATGAAACGATTTTACGAGCGCTCGCCGTAAATATTCCTCGTGAATCGTTGATGTTTATGAATCGATTCGATCAATCTTCTGATGAACATCAGCTGGCGGTGATGACCTATAGCTTTGATCATGACATTGATCAAGACATGGTTACTACCGTGTATCAACAGCTTCAAGAAGCAAACGCCAAACAAGAAGCAGCTTCGGCTTTGCAGCAAGAGCAAAACAAGGACGAACAAACTCAGACCGAGAATAAAGGATCTTCAGAACAAAGACGAGCAATCGCTCGTGCCGAATCCTTTACGAACCTCATGGCTTTCTCACGTGCACGATTGATACAACAATTAGAATTTGAAGGGTTTACCCATAATGATGCACAATGGGCAGTTGATCAGCTCACGATTGATTGGAACGAGCAGGCGTTGAAGAAAGCAAATAGTTACCATTCCTTGATGAGTCTTCCTCCTGACAACATTCGCCGGTTATTGACTTTTGAAGACTTTTCAGAAGAACAAATCGACTACGCGATGACAAACATAGGTAACTAAAAGCTAGCGAAGAAAAGGGCATCGCGATGCCCATATGCTGTTGTAGTGACCCCAAAAAGTTAGGTTTTTTGGTCTAACTTTGGGGGTCAGTTGATGTCCCTTATATTGTGGCTATGTTTATACCCAAGAAAGTGCTCTGATGCGTTCATTCGTACAAATTGGCGAGGTTTACTAGAGTCTCACGAGGAGGAGAAAAATGAAAAAACAAGTTTTGTTGCCTTTATTACTAATACTGTCCCTGATTTCAGGATGTGGGACGATAAATTCAGCAAGCCCTGAGGAACTTTCTGAGCGCATCGGTGCAGCTTTAGATGCTGGTTGGGAACATACCTATCATGCAGAAAATCTTACTTATGATTTAAGTATTGAAAATCTCGAACTGATGATTCGAGGCAAAGAAGCAGAATTGGCCTTTCTAGACCAGGTCAATAGCAACTCAAAACACAAGGCGGCATTCATTGAAAACACGGAAACAATGATCGCACTCGCTCAAGAAGCGATCGAAGCTCGCTATCTGGATATGCCCAGTTGGGTTGCCGCTCGCAATGGCCGTATCGAAGCCTTACTTGCCATCCATGAGGAAAGCCCGATCATCGTCAGTAGACGAGCAAAATTGCAAGAATTATTCAACGAATACGAAGAGGATTTGGCACTAGTGACCGCTGGAGCAAACAATCCACTTGCCGATGAAGAAGAAATCAATGAAGATACACGAGAAAAGCTTGGTTTGACACCTGATACACTTGAACACTTACACCAACAAAGCGATGACCAAGAAATCGAGTGGCAGAGTGCGATTGATTTGGCGAACGGTGTGACCATGAATGTCTTTTCAACAAAATATGAGCCAGTGGGGATTCTCACATTTACGAATGCTGGTGAGACCTACCCTTCCGCAATCACTTTGTTTAATGGACAAACGACGGAAATCGTTCCCGAGATAATGACTCCTTACGAAGCCGTTTCCGCTTATTTTTACGAAATTGCCGATGCTGTTTATGAAACGATTCCATACGGTTATCGATTTCTGGTTGAATCACTATGGCTTGAACTGGAAAACGACAATCGTTTTCAATTCAGAACCTACGTGTTTGATAACGAAGTGACCGAGGAAACGATTTTAGCAGGGTTTCATCTCGCCCCGACTGTAGCAGCACGCTATGAGCGCGAAAACAATGCGACAGAACGAGAACTTGAAGCCTTTTTCCTCGTTAGAGCGCAAGGAAATCGTCGCTTTTATTCAAAACAAGAGATGGCAGAACTGTTAGAAACAGAAGGTTTTACTGCGGAGGAAACACAATGGGCACTAGAAACCCTAGATGTAGATTGGTATCGCCATGCTTTAGGACGCGCCAATCAATCCCGTCGGGTGTTAGGGATCCGTCAAAGAAATATGGCTGCTCATCTTGAAGGGAACGGCTTCTCACCTGATGAGATCGAATTTGCGATTGAAAACATGGAAAATTAATATGTAGGGGACGAGACCCCATTTCCCATTTTGTCTTAGCTTAAACAAAAAACCGACCAATCTTCCTGTTTAAGATTGGTCGGTTTCTTTATTTTTTGGTTTTGATTGGTACCATGGCTTTGCGCCGATGCTGCTTCATTATTGCTTGAAGACCATAGACACCAACTCCGATAATTCCTGCAAAAGCCGAAAAAGCAATAAAAATCACAGGAGACGCCCCACTTTCTATTAATTGTTTCCCTTGGACAAAGAAAAATAAGCCCATGCTGATCAATAATGCTAGAAATAGTGATTGTCCCGCCCCGTTTTTTTTCATGCTTGCTCTCCTTTTACTTGATTATAAGTTATTCTCTCATTTCATGAATGAAAAAACCTCCATCTTAAGGCTGATTCTTTCTTTCGATGATCAGATTGATCCCATTCGGATCAGTCAAATGCAAGCGGCTGTCTGTTTCTAACTCATACGAAACGCCACTTGCCTTTAGATGACTTCGTAACGTAGAAAAAGCCAAAGCTGGCAATACGATCGTAAAGTACGCTAAGCCTAGATCCTGTTCTTCCATAGCTGGAACATTTCTTCCCATCCAAATATTCGATCCGATATGGTGATGATACGCACCAGCAGCAAAAAACTTTGCTTGGCTACCAAAATCTGAAGTCAAACGCATGCCTAAAACTTCTGTGTAGAATTCTTCTGTTTTTGCCAAGTCCGCCACTTTCAAATGGACATGCCCCACCGTGGTGCCAGCTGGAAAGGTCGTTTGAGATCGGTCAGCGGCTCCCAGCACGCCTTGCGCGTCCATTTCGATAGTAACGCCTACGATCTCACCATCTGCTCGAATATCCCATTCACTCATCGGTTTGTCACGATACACCTCGATCCCGTTTCCTTCTGGGTCGGTCAGGTATAACGCTTCACTATATCCATGATCGCTGGCACCATCCAGGGGAGCTTTGGTTTCCAAATAATGAATCAGCATATTTCCTAGGTCTTTACGGCTAGGCAAAAGAAACGCCGTATGGAAAAGGCCTGTTTTCCGTGTCAAAGGCAACGGATCACTCACCTTCTCTAGAACTAAAAGCGCTTGCGCTCCCACGCCTAATCGCGCGTGATCTACACTTTGCTCCAATAAAGTCAGGCCGATCACGTCCGAATAAAACTGGCTCATTTTTTCTATGTTTGCTACTTTTAAAACGACTTTGCCAATTGCGGCTGCTGCATCGATTTGATAGGTTGATTGAATCATTTTCATCGCTATTTCCTCTTTTCTAAACAGTTAAATTCACTTGTACCTTTAAGTATAACACTAACTTTTAGTAAGTAAATAAATCTGCTTGTTGAGGAAAGGACTCCGTGATCTTCCGTGATTCCTAGAAATAAAGCATTTCCTCATCAGTCACAATCAAAGACAACTCGCTCACTTTTTCAGTGCTTCAATCAGTGAAATGGCTGGCTGCAACGCTTCTTCGGTCGTCCCTTCTAACACAACATAGCAATATGGCTTGTATTCAGCGGTGATGGCCAATAGTTGTTGATAATCAATCATTCCTTCTCCCAATGGGACTACCTTGATTTTCCCATCGATTACTTGATAATCTTTCAAGTGCAAGCAAACGATGGCATCGCCAAAGCGAGAAAAAGCTTCCCTTGTCAAAGCGACTTGCTCTTGATAGTTCTTCGCAGTAATCAGATTGGTTGGATCAAAGATGATCCCTAAATAGTCAGAGGGTACCCGTTCCAGCAATTCTTGGATTCGGTCGATCGATGATAGTGGATGATTCAAGCCCGCTTCAATTCCTAGCATCACTTGATGTCTCTTAGCCACTTGGACCAAACGCTTGATCACCTGAACCAAATCATCGAAAACGACGTCACTAAAATTTTCCTCGGTATACCCCATATTTGGCAAAACCGAACCAGTTTCACTTGCGACCATAGCTGCATCAAAATATTTGGCATGTGCGAGATAGGTCTCGAATCTGGATAAAATCGCTTCCCGTTTTTCCAGATCAGGATGGATCAGATTACAATAACAACTTAATAAAGCGACCTGAACGTGAGATTGACCAAAAACTCGTTTGAAAAAGCGGCCTAAACCAGGGCTTAATTGCTCTGGCTCTGCCCATTGTGGGAAGGATTTATTTAATGCAAATTGAATGTTATGAATGTTTTTGGCGGCAATTTTTTGCGCTAATTCTTCTGGGGACCCATAATTCTTTAAATCATGCCCCCGAACAGTTAGTTGAAACATAGCTTCTCCTTTCTTCACTGCTTTTGAAGCAAAAAGAAGACCAAGCAGCGAATCACTTCAACTGGTCTTGGTCTTCAAATCTTTCAGCAGTAGCGGCTCCTCACTTCATCCATTTCTTCTCAATAGATGATCAGAACCTTTTGTGACCTTTATTGTTGTGAACGATAGTCTTCCGTGAACTCGTCAATGATTTGCTGTCCACCATTTCTTAAGAAGGTTTCGATCGCTGTATCAAACCCATCGATCTCGATTTCCCCAGTCATATATTGGTAGTAAGCGTCTGAGATTCCTTCAATCAAGCTTGACCATGAACGATCATAGGTTTCAGAGGTCAGCGATTGTGCAGGATTGATCACCGCAAACTCTTCATTTTCGCGAATCTTTTCATTGGCTAAGTTGACATATGGGTTGCTTGAAGGGAAAACTGTTACTAATTCTGATGGACGAGACGAAGAAAATGGTTGTACTTCTTGTTGCCACTTCGTATCATCTAAACGGACACAGACACCCTCATCATCAATTTCATAATGGACCCCTTCGATCCCTTGCGTCATCAACGTAAACGGCTCTTCGTCCATCAAATCATTGATAAATTTCAAAACAACACGTAAGTCTTCTTCGGTTTCAACATTGTTTTTCGGAATGGCTAACCAGCCGCCCATTCCACCATTGGTATCAGAAAGGATACGACGTTCCACATTTTCATGGACGATATCATTAATCAAGACCCATTCCATATGCTCTTCATCAGTACCAGCTGCATCATCAATGTAGTTACGTACTTCTTGCAAACCACTCAATACGATCCCACCACGACCTTGAACGATATAGTTCTTCTGATCATTTTTCGCCATTACCGCAAAATCAGAATTCATCCAGCCGTTATCATAGATATTACGGAACCATTCCATTGCTTCTTTGTATTCTGGTTGCATAAAGGATGGTATCACCTCATCATCATCCGTGATCGTAAACCAATTGTCTGCACCAAAGTAACCTGAAAGTGAACGGAACCCAACGTTAAAGGATTCATCACGCTCTACGAAACCAACCGTATCATCCGCACCGTTTCCATCTGGATCATCTTCCGTAAAGGCTTGGGCGACAGCTGCTAATTCTTCTAATGTCGATGGCACGTCTAATCCTAAATTATCCAACCAATCTTTTCTGACAAGGACGCCATAACGAGCGATCGGTTTTAAAAACGGAACGCCGTAGATTCGACCATCAATTCGAGAAGACTCTAACCGATCTTCGGAGATTTCTGCCAAATTCGGGAACTCTTCTAAATAGGGTTCCACATCCCAGAACATTCCAGATGCGAGTGAGCTGCGGACGGTTGTGTTATTGATTTCTGTCAGACTAACGATATCTGCTAAAGAATTCGACGCCAATGCTGCATTCAAGCGTTCTGTTTTTGAAGCATCTGGCACCCACGTAAAGTCGATCTCGACCCCTGTGTATTCTTCTAACTTTTGCGTGACATCTCCAGATGGTGGGGAAGCAGTATGTAGCATCGCCATCCACGAAATACTTGATTTCCCTTCGCTTTCTGGTCCTTCAGGTGAACCTCCACCATCGCCGCAGCCTGCTAAAAACAGTCCAGCACATAATAATAAACTTGCAACTTTCAACTTTTTCATTTGTTAACCTTCTTTCTCTATTTTTAGGGAGCCATCATCGAGCGGATCTTTCCCTTGATACGTAAAATATTCAAAATCGGCATAGCTTTTGCCAAAGTGATCTAAATCATGGGCACTGATTCCAATGAAATTCCCCGTAAAACCACCAGACAAGAACTGGATGTTTTGCTTTTTAAAGGGATGCCACGTTTGTGATTGCCGATAGAACCATTGGGCTTCTAGATAAGAACCGACTACTTTCAATCCGATCGGCTCACTTGCAGCAGCGAGGGGCAATTTATCTGGGAACAAGTGAAATTCTCCTTCACAACACCGCAGCATCCGAAGGACCTTGTCTTCTTTTTCATCATAGGTTACGTAGAAAAACAAATAGTTTTCTTCATTTAAGAAAAGCGACAATCCAGCCATCTGATTGAACGATTGGGGGTGGTATCCCATCACTGTTTCAGCTTCAAAACAAAAGTCTTGTTGACGAATCGCCAATAAGTGCTTATGAAAGTTCGATTGCATCGATTCTCCGCCGATCAATCGCAAATACCCTGGTCGCTCACTCAGATTGCACCACTCTTCATTGGGCAGCAATCGTCTACCGTTCCATGCTTTTTGCAACGATCCTTTAAAGTCATCAATAAAAACAGCAGGTGATGCCCTTTGCTTCTGAGCGTCGCTAGCGAGCCTGATGGTTTGATCTGGGATCGTATCGTTATTGCTAAGACGCAGCCATCCTTCGTGATCCCAATAGACAGTTTGGAGTGCTGTCTCTCGTCCAAGGATCGCTGCCCCTTCTACTGGCCGAGTCATCAAATAGCTCATGACCCATTCTCCTGATGGCGCAATCGTCAAACTGCCATGACCTGTACATTGAAAAGGGGAATCTTCGCGCTGATAGGCACGCATCATGGGAAAATGCGGATCTACTTCATAAGGTCCAGTGATGGTTTTACTACGACAAACTGTTACCGCATGACCTGCACCCGTTCCTCCTTCTGCCGTCAGTAAGTAATAACACTCATTATGGTAATAAAGATGCGGTGCTTCAGTCTTCGCCAGCTGGGTTCCAGAAAAAATTGGCACTCTGTCACCGATCAAGCGGCCTTGTGCTTCAGAGTATTCTTGGAGCACGATCCCCACCGATTTATTTGGTGTATCCTTACGATAATCCCAAAGCGCATTCAATAACCAGATACGCCCCTCTTGATCATGAAACAAGGACGGATCAAAGCCACTACCATTTAAGTAAATGGGCTCACTCCATGGCCCATGAATGGTAGGAGCCGTGATGAGATAGTTTCGACAGTCTTTGAAGGGGCGTGTCGTGTTGCGAACATTTGTATAGACACAATAGTATTGTCCGTTTGCGTAACTGATTTGCGGTGCCCAAATGCTGCAATTTGCTGCGTTGCCTAATAAATCCACTTGATTGGTCAGAATATCTGTTTCATGGGACCAATTAACTAGATCTTGAGAACAGTAGACCCGAATTCCTGGCAACCACTCAAAGGAAGAAACCGCTAAATAATAAGTATCCTCGACTTTTAAAATACTCGGATCAGGATGAAACCCTCTTAAAATCGGATTATTGATTATTGCCTTCATGCAACCCCTCCTTGTTTGCTGACTGCGTCCGTTGTTTTTTTCTTGTGTCCGTCATCGCGATGGAGAAAACAAAAACCCGCCGCTAAAAAGAAACAAAAGGCAATCGGAAAAGCGATCATTTGACTACCAATCAATGTCACGACACCAGTCAAAAAATAAATAGCACAAGATTGCTTTCGATAATTACGATAGCGAACAAGCATCGTCGCCACTGAAACCAATATCAGGAGTGCCACCAGCGTGAAGCCAAACCAAGCGCCGAGTGTTTGAAATTGCGCCAATGCTGCTTCTGCCGTCATTTGATTCAGTATAGTGGGAAACGCACGTTGAAAGATCTCATCGAACTGCTGGACAGTCATTTGATTGATCGCCAAGGAAAAGCCGCCCATCAACACCAGAGCGAGAACCATCCCGATCCAGCCAGACCATTTTGCCTTGCTCATTTTTCTATCACTCCTTCAAGAGTCACCCATTCAGGACGTTGGGGACTTGTTTGGTAACAACACATTCGCTCCGTGAATGTGACCGTTTGGTGGCTTGCTGTTTTTCCCCAATCAGACCATCCGCAAGGGGCGAGCTGTTGATCAAAGCAGCAGGATAAAAAGGTGACTTTGGCGTCATTACGCCAAGGACGGCCTAAATAATAGACTTTGTGCCCTGTCACTCGGCACCGATCGAAGGTTAACCCGCTTGCTTGTTTGCTAGTTGAGGCAGCAGTAACGTAGTTCGTTTGTGGTGTATTTTTACAATGCAAGCGACACTCTTCAAAGGTGGCGGAACCACCGCCAAAAATAAAATCGACTGTTCCACTGATTCTGCAATGCAAAAACAAACTCTGTTGTTGGTCAAAGATTGTCTTTCGCCAAGGACTGATCATTGGTTCGCCTTCTTTGGTATATTTTGGCAATGGACCCAGGCACAAGGTATCTTGAAAAGCATCGAGATGACAGCGTTCGAAGCGAATGTCATCCCCTTCGATATAGACGGCAACTGCTTGCCCGACTGCTTGCCCATACCCTGCGTCATTGATGATGGTCAGGTTTTTTACAAAGACTTCTCGGCTATTGATAAAGAGCGTCGCTGTTTGAAACGTTCCTCTTTTTTGCCCTTTTTCATCGGTTTGCTCGGCAGCCAAGTGGTAGCATAAGAACGTGTTAGGTTCCGCGATCAACGTAAGCTGGTTTTTATAAATTTTCACCTGTTCTTGATACACGCCAGAGGCGATCGTGATTTCACAAGGTGCTTTTAAGGCTTCAGCAGCCAGCACGGCTGCTTGGATACTCGTAAAATCACCCTTTTGCGGCTCTTTACTAACCTTTAGCTTGATAGGAGGTGCTGTTTTAGAAATTCGATCCACTGCGCTCTCATCTCCTTGGTTTCTTCATGACCGCCTGGCAAGCAACACGCCTGCCAATGCTCCTTGTAGCCTATTGCTTCATAATGCTGCCCGATCTGCTGATCCAAACGAGCGACGCCGCTTGAGGGGCAGCCACGATCCTCTTTGCCAACCAAACTCAAACGCGGGCGTGGTGCGATCTGTTTTTGGATCGCCGCAGTCGTAAAGTCTTTCAACACATTAGGAACATAATAGTAAAACCCATGTTTGCTTAGACAGTCCTCTTCGATCAATGCTTGATAGTCCACTTGTGCTGCCATGTCCACCACCACTGATATCCGTTCATCAAGTGCTGCCAACCACCAGCTCATCAAGCCGCCCATAGAAAGTCCCAATGTGGCGATAGCGGACTGTTTCACTTCTTTACGGGAAGCAAGATAGGTCAAAAACTGTTGATTGTCATAGATTCGTTGTCCCCATAATGTTTTGCCTTGCAACAAAAACCGCTTGTAGCTATCATTCTCACCGTTTTTTCGTTCGCCAAAGCCCCACATGTCGATCACCCCAACGGCGACGCCCAACTTCATAAATGTAGCGAATAGGCTTTCTTTTTGCATATAACACGGACTTTGTCGCAGTTCTTCTTTCCCCCTCGTGAAGTCGCCGCCATGAGAATGATTGAACAAAACGAGTGGAACAGGTTGCTGAGAGCTAGGATAAGCAAAGTATGCAGGGACATCCTCTTCTTGATTTAATCGTAGAAGTAAATGTTCCAAGGTATAATTTTTCACTTGCTCTTTTGTTTGCTGAACCACTTGTGGTGCAACTTTCATATCAGGACCTAGCAGCTGAAGTAACTGAGGATCCCTCACAAAAAATCTCCTTGAAATGCCAGAGGCTGACGATTCTCAAATGATTGTGTGACGGAGATTTCCCGACTATTCTCGATATGGAACGCTTCAGTTACGCCTTCCAAATTGATACGATCAAACTGAATATTCCGTCCACAGCCAATATAAAAGCCTTGTTTTGTCATCTCTTCGATACCTGTCATCATTGCAGGCTTTCCTGGAATTGGGTGTTCAGCCATAGAGACAGCAATATCTTGGAAAGTGATATCTGAAATAAATTGTTCAGCCAAGCCATAAACAAATCCAGCGGCCGCATGAACATTCCGAGCCGAGATATTTGCAAAATGGATTCTCCGAAAATGAGGGGTTTCCTCGGTGATCGGGTACGGATTTTTATCCCAAACATACTTTTCTTTGCCTTTCGGTCCACAGAAATAGTAAAGATTTAAAGTGAATGGACAGATAACATTATCCATCACAATGTTATTCACTCGAATATCTTCGATCGTTCCGCCACGTCCCCGACGGGATTTCAACCGAATCCCACGATCGGTATCTTGAAAAATACAATTACTGATGGTGACATTACGAATATCGCCGCTCATCTCACTACCTAGAACGACTGCCCCATGCCCATGAAGCATATGGCAATTTACGATCGTGATATTCTCACAAGCGACCCGTTCTTTGGTGTCCTCCGTTCCTGATTTGATGGCGATACAATCATCACCAACATCGATATGACAGTTACTGATGCGGACATTTTTACAAGATTCAGGATCGATCCCATCCGTATTTGGCGAATCCGCTGGATTTTTGATGCGAAGATTATCGATCGTTAGATCTTGGCAAAGAATCGGATTGACGGTCCAACTTGGTGAATCGACAAGACGGATATCTTTCAACGTAATTTGCTGGCAAGAGTCAAAACTGATCAATTTAGGTCGTGGATAAGCAAGTTGTTCACGGTTTTCCCGAAAGGTCTTCCACCATCTTTGCCCTTGTCCATCAAGCATTCCTAATCCTGTGACAGCGATATTTTCCGCATTCTCGGCATATAAACAAGAGGCATAAACTTCCCGTTTGACCCCTTCCCAGCGAGACACGACGACGGGATAGTCTTTGGGATCATCAGAAAATACTAAGGTCGCTCCCAATAGTAGGTGCAGTTCAATATTACTTTTTAAAAAGAGCGCTCCTGTCGGATAGCGTCCTGCGGAAAAAGTGATTCTGCCTCCTCCTTGTTGATGCAATTCATCAATTTTTTCTTGAATCGCTTCTGTCAACAGACCTTCTTTTTCTTGTAAATCAGCTGTAGTCAATTGGATATTCATTTCTTGCTTCCTTCCTCCGTTAGTGGTTGTAGCAGTAAACTCGCTTGTAAAAAGGCACCGTATCCTTTGAAATCATTCGTGATAACGGGTTCACTGATATAGTAAACAAACGTACCATCTCGATCATCTGGTCCACCAAGACCAGCAACTTCACAGTTTCTGATCAGATTCAACCAGCCTTCTTTTGTTAAAAAGACAAACTCATCAAGCAATCCTTGATAGGTCTCTTGGGCAAACACTTGCCATTTTTGATCGATGATCCCTGCTTTGACTGCTTTCGCTGTTGCGTAACAAATCATTGAAGAAGCGGATGCTTCTAAATAATTCCCACGCTCACTGCCTTTATCTAAGACTTGATACCACACTTTTTTCTGGGGATCTCTTACTTTAGCAAGAGCTTCTAGACAGGAGACAAACATTTTTTCTAATGGATTCTTCTGCTCTGATTCCCCTAATAGCACCATCGTATCTGCGAGTGCCATCATGAACCATCCCATTGACCGTCCCCAGAAATTTTTTGAACAACCGGTCTCAGGATCTGCCCACGGCTGGACTTTTTGTTCATCCCACGCGTGATACAAAAGACCCGTTTTTCGATCTAGGGTATGAGTAAAGCATAAGGTGAATTGCTTGATTACATCTTCCAATGCTTCTTCTTTCTCAAATGTCAGTGCGTATTCTGTTAGAAATGGGGCCCCCATATATAAGCCATCTAACCACATTTGATAAGGATAGATTTTTTTATGCCAGAACCCGCCTTCGCTTGTTCTTGGCATCTGCTGTAATTGTTGATACAGCGTGTCCAAGGCGATCTTGTATTTTGAAGCACCTGTTTCTTTGTATAGTAAGAATAAACATTTGCCATTATTGATGTAATCGATATTCATCGCATCCATCTGATAGTTTTTGATACGACCGTCTTCGTCAATATAAAAATCCATCGTGTTTTGGATATAATCGAAATAGCGTTTGTCACCAGTTTGCTCATAGGCTTCTTTCACGCCTTGTAAAACGACTCCGATGTCATAGGACCATTTTCCGTGATAAATTTTTTCTTTGCATAAGTAGTCATAGCGCTCAAATAATGTGTTCAAAGCAATTTCCGAATAGTTCTTCATGTACGATACTTCCTTTTATTGTAGTCTCCTCAATTCATAGAGCTATTTGAATGAATCCGTTCTACCGGCTGTATTTCATGAGGGTTCAGCTTGTCTTGCTATTTTCAGGTGTTCTCTAGTGACCGTTTTGTTTGCGGACCAGTAAAAGTCTTTGAGCCGTTTTCTTTAGATAATGACCTCATCTCCTTTGCTGGCAACGGTTTGCTCCGTAGTCGATGCCGTTTTTGAAACCACCTGATCTGTTTCAATTGGGTGGATATCTTGAAGAATTTTTTTACCAGCAAGGGCAAAAACACCACCAACTAAGCTGCTACCCATCAAAAAGAGGCCGATCAAGAAATAACTACCCAGGACTAAATAGCCAACGATCAAAATCGTCCAACTTATGATCGAATAATGCAGATAGCCTAAACCTAACAACGCACTCCCCCGCAGGATCTCAAACACGGTCACAAAGTTGGTGGCTGCCATGACGGTATACACGTGCATGAATAAAAAGAGAAACGCAATCAAAAAGAGGACATTCGCTACTTGGATAAACCATGGAAATGGCGCAAATATGTTGGTGATCACGATCGCTGCAATGATCAGAAACAACCAACTGATCAGCACCGATTGTCGGAACCGTTCTTTACTATAGTAGAAAAAACTTTTGATCAAAGGTGGTCGTTCATGAAGACGAAGCCAGCGATCATAATATTTCATCATGGCATACGACGCAGGGCCAATGCCAAAGAGGCCCCCTCCCAGGAGAGTCACACTGAGCCAAAGAAAGTGAAGTACGATCAGCGTCAAAAATGCGAGTAATCCTTCGTTGATTTTCGTGATCTTTTCGATCGTCATGTGATCCCTTCTTTCTTAATAAATCCCGTCTTCGCCAATTTTTTTCGCCAAACGATTCGCAAAGATAACGAGGATCAAGCCAACAAGTCCTTTAAACAGCCCAACAGCTGTCGAGTAACTCAATTGACCATTTTGAATCCCGGCGGTATAGACAAAGGTATCAAAGATTTGGGCAACTTCACGGTTCATTGAGTTCATCAACAAGAACATATGCTCAAAGCCCATATCTAAGATCGAACCGATCTTTAAAATCAATAAGGTTACGATCGTTGGACGAATACAAGGCAATGTGATATGCCACATTTTTCGTAGCTTGCCAGCCCCATCCATATCCGCAGCTTCATAAAGCTGTTCATCAACATTGGTAATAGCGGCTAGATAGACGATCGTCCCCCAACCGGCACCTTTCCAAAGATCTTGGAAAATGTACATTGGACGCAACCACGTGCGGCTTGTTAGAAACGGGATACGTTCGCCACCAAGACTTTCGATCATGTTATTGATTACACCACCTTCTGTCGTTAATAAAACATAGAAGATGGAAACAACGATGACCCACGACATAAAATGAGGCAAATAAATGATGGTTTGAATCCCTATTTTCAAACGGCGATTGTTTACTTCATTTAGCATAAGTGCCAATAATATAGGAAAAGGGAAAGAAATCGTGATATTTAAGAAAAACATGATCAGTGTATTGCGCATCAACATCACGAAGGTATCTTCAGTAAAGAGCCGAATAAAATGAGTGAAGCCAACAAAGGGGCTTCCTAGGATCCCCAAGAATGGTTGGTAGTCTTGAAAAGCGATGACCAAACCGCCCATCGGTATGTAACGGAAAATAAGAAAATATAAAATCCCCGGCAATACCATAATATAGAGGGCACGATTTTTTCTGATTTGCGCCCATTTTTTCTTTTTCAGCCGCAGCCGCTGTTCTTCTTCATTAAGTGGTGAGAAGTAATTATCAACTTTTGTTTCCATACTTGTTCCTCCGAATTTTTTTGATTTGATAGTCCCATGGTAGCGTGAAAAAAAGATAACGTATATAATCATTTTCTCAGCTTTGAAAAGGCATACATTTTTTAAGGTTATTTCTCAATCGATTTGGAAAACCCTTGATTTATCAACGTTTATCACTATTGTGAATTTCTTAACATGTAAAAGTGATTATATACGTTGTCCCCGCCTCATGATACGTTGGAAGTACCTATTTAAGTAAAAAAAGATGGAGGTTTTTTCTATGCAACAAACCCTGAAAAAAACGAACCGCCCGAAAAGTGAACGGGTCGTTCAAGGATTTATTATTGGCTTTCTACTACTCTTCACCTTAACGTGTCTCTTACCTTTTCTAAACATTCTCGGAAGCTCCTTTGCTTCTTCTTCTGAGATCGCGACACGAACATTTATCATTATCCCACGTGAATTTAGCTTAAATGCTTACCGGTATATTCTCTCGACACCCACGATTTTTACGAGTATTGGTGTTTCCCTTTTCGTGACCATCGTCGGAACGGTTCTTTCAATGATCTTGACCTCTTTTATGGCCTATGCTCTTTCGAGAAAATATTTGCATGGACGCGGCATCTTCAACTTTATTGTCGTATTTACCATGTTGTTTAGCGGTGGGATGATCCCAAGTTTTATTTTGGTACAAAGCCTCGGCTTGATCGATTCTCTCTGGGCATTGATCTTACCGAGCGCCATCAGTGCATATAATATGATCATTATGAGAAACTTTTTCCAAGGGATTCCTGATAGTTTAGAGGAATCCGCAAAAATGGATGGTTGCTCTGATTGGGGCGTCTTTTTCCGTATCATCTTACCTCTTTCCTTACCATCGATTGCGACAATCTCTTTGTTCTACGCTGTTAGTTATTGGAATACTTATCAATCAGCAATCTTGTACATCAATGATTCAGCGAAATGGCCGATCCAAGTGCTCCTTCGACAAATCGTGATCGTCTCCAGCGGGATGAACGCCGATGCCGCTAGTGTCGATGTTGTCCCCCCAGCACAATCCGTAAAAATGGCCGTGATTGTCGTTGCAACTCTCCCAATGTTGATCGCCTATCCCTTTGTCCAGAAGTATTTCGTGAAAGGTGCAATGGTTGGTTCCGTCAAAGGGTAACCAACAGGCAGCAAAGAAAAAAGCGCTTTTTGATCGACGATCAAAAAGCGCTTTTTTCTTTTAGTCTTTGGATCGTTTGCGATACTCTCCAGGTGTCATCTCTTCTTTCTTTTTGAAAAAGCGAATGAAGTTTTGAGAGTTGGTATATTGAAGGTTGGCTGCGATTTCCTTGATCGTCATATCCGTTTCCCGCAACCATTTTTTGGCGATTTGCAACCGATAGTTTTGTAAGTAATCGGCAAAATTGATGGATAATTCCTTTTTAAACACATTACTTAAGTAATTGGCATTATAATGCAGCTGTTCAGCAATGCTATCTAAGGAGAGATCTTGATCGTATTGTTGGTGTACGATCAAGACCATCTTTTCAGATAAGGAGCGAATTTCTCGATCTGTTTTGGCTTGTGTCGTTTCAACGATAGGTAAAACTAACTCATGATAGATGATTTGCTCAACTTTGAACAAACTGGTTTGATTAAGCACGGATTGATAAACTTTGCGACTATTCTGCAAGCTGGTATGATCCGCTCCTAAGAGTTGCCCTAGCTGAACGATACTGTTGATCAACTTAAACAAGGCACTTTCAATCGTCAACGGATTTTTGTTTTCATGAATGATTTCCCGTACGACTTCCGTGTAACTTGCTTTGATGGTCGCTAGTTCCCCACTACGCATCGCATCCAAAAAGGTGCTTTCTGCTTCTCTAGGGTATTGAACGATCGCATTATTGTCTAATTGTGCTGCAATGTCGTCAAAAAAGATAATGACTTCTTCCCCTAAATTCATTCGATAGTGCAAGGCTTCTTTGGCGTTATCAACCGCTAATTTGGTTTCTACGAGGCGGTCATAGGATTGTGAGACCCCACAACTTATTTTGATTTTCAAGTAATCTTTTGCCGCTTGATGGATCTTTTGACAATAGGTCAATACTTGTTTTTGGTCAACTGATTCAGGAAGCTTTAAAATCGTTCCTTGGGTTTCTTGACTGGAGATGATTGGTTGAAAACGCAAATTTTCTGGAATGATCTCAGAAACGAGATTCTCGATGGCAAGCAAGAAAATATCAATAGTCGCTGTTTCTCGTCCACACAAATCATCGATTTGAATCAGTAATACGGCAAAGTGTTCTGTTTTGGATACTTCATACCCAAATTGTGACAGTTTTAAGTGAATATCTTCTTCTGAGATACAGCCGCGAAACAAGTTTAATAGAAACAAGGATTCTAATTCGGGCTTTTGATGCTCGACTTTGACGGCGAGATCGTGGTTTTGATGTAAGACCTGGTCGATATCGGAAATCAACTGATTGACTTCTAATTTCTGACCTTGTTTTTTGGGCTTTAAAAGCTCACCGATCCGATTGATGGGTGAGGTAGCCACGATCGCAATGCGATAGGATACTAATAAAAAGAGGATGATCAAAAGACTGCCAATCACGATCAAACCGCTTCTTAATTCACGGATTGCTTGTGAAACGCTAGCAGGCGCCAGGCGGATCACATGATACCACTGATTGTAATCCGATTGTGTGACCACATACTTATTGTTTTCTTTGTCAGTGAAGATGCCATCGCCGTGGGCAGCTGCAATCATTGTTTCTTGTAAGGCAGAATCGATCACTTCACCATTATCGAAAAGCAGTTGTCCGTCAGCATGAAAAATATTCAAAAAGGAATCGTCATGATCTGCCACCAACTGCGCAATGGTATGGTCTTGGATTTCAGCGATCCCCAAAGCAGTGGTTTCCTGTCGAAACACAGGCAGCGTCATCACCATTTTTAAATAGCCATCTTCTGGCAACCAATACAAGTAGCGTTGGTTGTCGATCAACGCTTGAAAAGCAGCGAATTCAGTATCATCGATCTGTTTTAAGGAGCCTTCTTCGATTTTCCAATGCTGGTTCAAATTCACCAATTGGTAACTGGCGTTTTCGATCCCCATCACACCAATGTAAGCCAGTTGTGAATTGATCTCTCGTACTTGTCGATAATTCGTCACAGAAAACGGCTGTTCCATCGTATCGGAAAAGCTTTGTGTGCTACTGTATGTAGAAAAGGCATACTCCACCATCTGAATTTTTTGATCCAGATTTTCTTTGACTTGGTTGACCAAATTATGTTGACTTTGCAAAAATGTTTCTTGAATGTTTTGATACGTTCGATGATAAATGACCCCACTAAACCCAACGATTAAAGCGCTACCAATTAGAAAAATCAAAATAAATATTTTATAAAACAAGTTGGACGTTTGATGATAGCTTAAAAAGAATTTCATAGACACCCTCCCATTACCTAACTATCTTCTTTTATACTAGCACATCCCAGAAAAAGTTCCTATGTTATTTTGAAAAATGTTTCACGTGTGCATCCTTGGTGTATTGACATTCTCGTGGGAACAAGCTATGCTTGAATCAAGCAAAAAGGAAGAAGGTTTTCTATGGTCACGATCAAAGATATCGCCAAAGTCGCTGGTGTTTCACATACAACTGTTTCTCGTGCGCTAAACGATAGCCCATTAATTAAGCCAGAAACAAAAAAGAAGATCGCAGCCATCGCTGAATCTTTACACTATGTGCCCAATGTCAATGCCAAAAGTCTGGTGAATCAAAAATCCTATATCATTGGTCTTTATTTTTCTCATCTATCCATTGGTACTTCCGATAGCTTTTTAGTCGAAGTGATCAAAGGAATCAGTGATACCCTACCATCCGAATATACTTTGGCGGTTCATGAATTATTGCAATCCGATACATTTGATGAAGAGCCGAATCGCCTCGATGGAGCGATCGTGATGAGTCAAAGCGATCGTGATGACGGCTTTATCGCTGCTCTTTCAAAGAAAAACATTCCCATCGTCGTTTTGAATCGTCAATTACAGGATGCAACCTTGATGAATGTCACTAGTAATGATGCCCAAGGGGTCTATCAAATGATCACCTATGTGCTTGAACAAGGCTTTCGAAAGATCGCCATGATCGAAGGGATCGCTTCCTTTGGTTCCGCTAGAGAGCGCCGCAAAGGATTTATGAAAGCGATTCAAGAAAAGCAGCTTGTCTGCCCGAAAGAATACTTCGTAGCTGGCGACTACTCTTTGGAAAGTGGTCAGCTGGGTGCCCAGCAACTACTCGCTTTACCTGAACCACCTGAAGTGATTTTTTGCGCCAATGATGATATGGCGATCGGGGCGATCAATGCCTGTCATCAAGCAGGACGAAAGATCCCAGAGGAGATCGGTATCATCGGTTTTGATGATAGTTCCTTTTCTCCCTATACGTATCCCCCATTAACAACGATCCGCAAACCAGTCTATGAAATGAGTCAATTGGCAGCAACTCTGCTGTTGCAAGCATTTGCCAATCAAGTGGTTGAGAAACAACATTTCTTTGATACCTCGTTAATCATTCGTCAATCGCTGTAAGCCTCTTGTTTTCAAGAGCGCTTACGCAAAAAATGTTAACGTGTGCATAACTATTTTTTAAGGAGGATTCTATGAAAAAAATTACCGAACAACCCCATCAAACCTATCCAGCCCGAGTGATTCAATTCGGGGAAGGCAATTTTATGCGGGGCTTTTTTAACTGGCAACTGCAGCAAATGAACAAGAACGGTCTTTTTAACGGCAGTGACGTTGTGGTACAGCCGATTGATCACGGCTTGAAAGAGCTGTTGTCACAACAAGAAAATCTCTACACCGTTATCTTAGAAGGACTTGTCGATGGCGCTTTATCTCAAACATTTGAAGTCGTCTCCACCATTGATCAAGTGCTGAATCCTTATCAGCAATGGGAAGACTATCTTGCTTTAGCCGAAGACGAGCAACTTGAGATTATCGTTTCTAATACGACGGAAGCAGGTATTGCGTTTCACCCAGAGGATACCTTACACGATACCCCTCCCCAAAGTTTTCCCGCAAAACTGACCGCTCTTTTGTATCGTCGTTTTCAACTACGAAAAAAGGGATTTTTGATCATTCCTTGTGAATTGATCGATCGGAATGGGGAAAAACTAAAAGAGATCGTCTTACAATATGCCGCATTATGGTCTTTGGAATCAGACTTCGTCAACTGGTTAGAAAAAGAAAACACCTTCTGCTGCAGCTTAGTCGATCGGATCGTTCCAGGATATCCTCGCGACAAAGTGGCACAATACCAAGAGGTTCTTGGCTATGAGGATGCCGTAATGGTCACTGCGGAACCCTTTATGCTATGGGTGATCGAAGGAAACGGCGTAGCCGAAAAGCTCCCTTTGCAAGAAGCTGGGTTGAATGTGATCGTGACAGAAGATATGACTCCTTACCGTGAACAAAAAGTACATTTATTAAATGGTCCTCATACGGCGATGGTTCCACTCGGTCTTTTAGCGGGTTTAGAAACCGTTGAAGAAGTAATGAACGACCGTGAATTTGCAGCCTTTTTGGATGGTCTTTTTCAGGAAGAGTTGATTCCAATGCTTGATTTGCCTAAAGCACAGCTTACAGCTTATGCGGACCAAATCAAAGAGCGCTTCAGAAATCCTTATGTGAAGCATCAGCTGCAATCGATCGCTTTAAACAGCGTCTCAAAATTCCGTGCGCGTCTTCAACCAGTCTTAAGTCGTTATGTCCAACAAAACCAGCAGGTACCAAAACGAATCACTGCCGCACTGGCTGGATTGCTGACTTTCTATCTCACACGACCCTTTCAAGATGATGAGCTAGTGACAACCATATTTCAGCAAGTGAAACAATTACCAGCAGAAGAACAGATCGCAGCTCTATTAAAAAATGAGCAACTTTGGCATGCAGACCTGAGCTTTATGACAGAGACGATCAATGAAATGTGCGCATGTCTAAAACAAGACGGACCCCGCCAGTTACTTGCGTCGATTGACACCCCTGAGCCAAGTTTGAAATAAAGGAGAATCTTTATGTCCAGCACATTAACAGAAACACCCGCGCAACTATTGAAATTGCACCCTAAAGATAATGTCGCAGTCGCATTAAAACCACTAGCTGCTAAAACGACCCTTGCATTTGAAGGTCAAACGATCACCCTTTTTGAGGATATTCCACAAGGACACAAAATCGCCCTCAAAGACCTCGCACAATCACAAGACGTGATCAAATATGGCTATCCCATTGGACATCTCTTAGCTGACGTGAAAACTGGCCAATGGTTGCATACCCACAATGTCAAAACCAACCTTTCTGGTACCTTAGCATACACCTATGCCCCCGATTTGCATCCTGTCCGTTATCCAAAAAGGGCTGCGACGTTCCAAGGGTACCGTCGAGCAAACGGCAAAGTTGGAATTCGTAATGATTTACTGATCGTGCCAACAGTTGGTTGTATCAATGGCATCGCAGAGATCATTGTTGAAAACTTCAAGAAGAATCATCCAGATCTTGGCACTTTTGATCATATTACGATCCTTAAACATCCCTACGGCTGCTCCCAGTTAGGCCAAGATCATCAAAACACCCGTCAAATTTTAATTGATGCGGTGCATCATCCAAATGCCGGTGGCGTCTTGGTCTTTGGCTTAGGTTGTGAGAACAACACCGTTCCCGAGTTTAAGAAAAACCTGGGTGACTACGATCCAAAGCGCGTCAAATTTATAGTGGCACAGGAAAGCGACGATGAAATTGCGGTCGGCGAAAGCTTATTAGAAGAATTACTGGAAGCAGCAAAAGAGGATCAACGAGAAGCCGTTCCCTTGAGTGAGCTAAAGATCGGGTTAAAATGTGGGGGTTCCGACGGGTTTTCTGGGATCACCGCCAACCCTTTGTTGGGGGCATTTTCTGACTTTTTAGTTTCTCAAGGTGGCAGTACGGTCTTGACGGAAGTACCCGAAATGTTTGGCGCTGAACAAGTCTTGATGGCGCGTGCACAAGATGAAGCAACCTTTGAAAAAATCCTCCATCTAATCAACGACTTTAAAGATTATTTTCTTGCATACGGTGAACCGGTCTATGAAAATCCTTCTCCTGGCAATAAGGCAGGCGGCATCACTACGCTAGAAGATAAGTCATTAGGCTGTACTCAAAAATCTGGGACTTCCGCTGTCGTCGATGTCTTAAAATATGGGGAAAAACTCCGTAAGCCAGGCTTGAGCCTGCTGGAAGGTCCAGGAAACGACCTTGTTGCCGCTTCTGCACTGGCTTCTGCCGATTGTCAACTCGTCTTATTTACCACTGGCCGCGGCACGCCATTTGGTGCCTATGTGCCGACCATGAAAGTTGCCACAAATCAAGAGATTTATCATAAGAAACCCCACTGGATGGATTTCAACGCTGGTCGCTTGTTGGAAGAGCCGATGGAGGTCGTGCTGGAAGATTTTATTCAAGCGATCATCGATACTGCCAGTGGAAAACCGACGCGTAATGAAGCCAACAACGTTCGTGAGATCGCCATCTTTAAAAATGGCGTGACACTATAATCAAAGAAAAGAGGTCCGACATGTTTTTAAATGAAAACTATTTATTGCCAAATGAAATTGCTCAAACACTATACCATGACTATGCCAAAGAGCTGCCGATTATTGATTACCACTGCCACCTAGACCCGAAAGAAATCTATGAGGATCGGCCGTTTAAAACTATCACCGAGGCATGGCTAAGTGGTGATCATTACAAATGGCGATTGATGCGCGCTTGTGGCGTACCCGAAGAAGCGATTACGGGCAATGCCAGTGATTATGAAAAATTTTTGGTATAGTGTCAAACAGTGCCAAAATTGGTGGGAAATCCCCTTTACAGTTGGACCCATTTAGAATTAAAGCGATTTTTTGAGATCGATCTTCCCGTTACTGAAGAAAACGCCGAAACTTTGTGGAGGCTATGCAACGAAAAATTGCAGCAAAAAGACTTTACCCGAAGAGCTTTGATTGCTCGCAGTAACGTCGAGATCGTTTGCACCACAGATGATCCAGTCGATGATCTTCACTATCATCACCAATTAAGCCAAACAGAACAACGTTTTCGGGTCTTGCCGACCTTTCGACCTGACAAAGCGTTACAAATCGACCATCCGAATTTTCTTACCTATGTTACCAAACTCGAAAAGAGTGTCGAAAACGCGATCACTACCTACGATGCTTTCTTGAGAGCCTTGCGGGACCGTGTAACCTACTTTCACCAGCATCACTGCCGCTTGTCTGACCATGCACTGGATACTTTAGTGTATGCTGCAGACGAACAGTTATCCCTTGAAGCAATTTTTGCCAAAGCATTAGCTGGAGAATCTTTGGAGGAAAACGAAGTCTCGTTCTTCAAAACCAATGTTCTAGTTGAACTGATGAAGCTGTATCACGAACATGGTTGGACGATGCAACTGCATGTCCATGCGTACCGTAACTGCAATCAACGAATGTTTGAGCGCTTGGGACCAGATACGGGCTACGATGGCATCAATGATCAACCACTGACTCAAAGCTTGCAGAAATTATTGAACGCTGCTGATGCGCAGGACCATTTGCCTCAAACGATTCTCTACTCCTTAAATCCCAATGACTATGATGCACTCGTCGCTTTGATGGGGTGCTTCCAGCAAGAAGGCAATAATAAATTGCAGTTAGGATCTGGCTGGTGGTATAACGACACCCGCGCAGGCATGCGTCACCAATTGACGAAATTCGCAGACGGCAGTGTGATCTTTAACTTTGTCGGCATGCTGACGGATTCAAGAAGCTTTTTGTCTTACACCCGTCATGAATATTTCCGACGCGTCTTTTGTGAATGGCTTGCTGAGATCGTTGTACGTGGTGAAGCACCTGCTGATCTTCGTCAGCTAAAACCATTAGTAGAAAATGTCTGTTATCAAAACGCCAACAACTACTTCAAATTTTAGGAGAAAGACAATGGAAAAAATCGTCATCGTCGGTGATTCCACCGCATCGATCAAAGAGCCTAGCGCTCGTCCAGAAACGGGCTGGGGTGAAAAGATCTCACGCTATCTCCCCCAGCATCAAATCGTCAACTTGGCAAAAAATGGGCGTTCCTCCAAAAGCTTCATTGAAGAAGGACGCTTGTTGCAGGCAAAAAAAGAAGTATATGTTGGTGATTATCTCTTGATTCAATTTGGACACAACGATCAAAAAACAGATAGTCGTGGTACGACACCTGTAGAATATCAGCATAATTTAGCAACCTTCGTGCAAACGGCACGCCAGCAGCAAGCGACACCGATCCTATTGACCTCGATCACTCGTTTGCATTACGTGGACCAACAGCAACTTGATCCTTTGGCAGTCGGTCCTTACCCAGAAGCAATGCGTGCTTTGGCTACCTCCTTGGATGTGGTCTGTCTGGATCTTTTTGCCGCAACACAACGGTTCTTTTCAGCACTGGAACCACAACAGGCGAAAACCTATTTTCTTCATTTAGAAAAAAACCAGCACCCCAATTATCCAGCCGGCATTACGGATAACACCCATTTGAATAACCAAGGTGCTACAGCCGTCGCCAAATTAGTTGCCAAATGTTTGACAAATGCTCCATTACCGCTTGCACAACAAGTTCTTTTAGATTGAAACTCATTGTTCGTGTTGAATCTTCCCCTAACATAAATACGCTACCTGATTTGAAAAAGAGCTACTCAAGCAAAACGCTGCGAAGAACATTTTCCTTCACAGCGTTTTGCTTTTCACTCTTTCTAAAAGATTTGTTTGCCATTCCTTTGCTTCAACCCCTTTATCGCCAAGCTACCTTTTAAAGCCTTGCATTTCTTAGGTGTTGCACCATAAAAATGGGAACGATTGCAATCGTCCCCATCCTTACTACTGATTGTTTTATTCAGGTTGTTTCCCGATATACGCCAAGATACCGCCGTCTACATATAAGACATGTCCATTGACAAAGTTGGATGCCTCAGAAGCTAAGAAAACAGTTGGTCCTGCTAAATCTTCTGGCTCACCCCAACGGGCAGCAGGTGTTTTCGCTACGATAAATTGATCAAATGGGTGACGAGAACCGTCTGGTTGGATCTCTCGTAATGGTGCGGTTTGCGGTGTTGCAATATAACCAGGTCCGATCCCATTACATTGAATGTTAGCTGAACCAAATTCAGCACAAATGTTTTTCGTCAACATTTTCAAGCCGCCTTTAGCCGCTGCGTAACCAGCCACCGTTTCTCTTCCCAATTCACTCATCATTGAGCAAATGTTAATGATTTTTCCATGTCCTTTTTTGATCATTGACGGTAAGACTGCTTTTGAAACGATAAATGGAGCGTTCAAGTCCACGTCAACGACTTGGCGGAAGTCTTCAGCAGACATCTCCAACATCGGAATTCGTTTGATGATCCCAGCATTATTGACTAAGATATCGATCACGCCAACTTCTTCTTCGATCTGCTTGACCATTTCGTTGACTGCTTTTTCATCCGTTACATCACAGACATAGCCGTGGGCTTCGATCCCTGCTTCACGATAGTTTGCTAATCCTTTATCCACTGATTCTTGATCCAAGTTGTTAAAAACGATCGTTGCTCCTGCTGCTGCTAATGAACGAGCGATCGTAAAACCGATCCCATAGACAGCTCCTGTCACTAATGCGATCTTACCATCTAAACGAAATTGATCCATTGAAAAATCCATAATTGATAAACCCTCTTTCTTTTTATTTTAAGTCGTCCATTGCCACCATATCCATGTCGGTATAGGTGATATTTTCGCCACACATTGCCCAGATAAAGGAGTAGTTACTGGTTCCAACACCCGAATGGATCGACCAGCTTGGAGAAATAACTGCTTGTTCTTCACTAACGACTAAATGCTTCGTTTCATCTGGTTTGCCCATCATATGGAACACTTTTGTGTCTTCGTTGGCAAAATCAAAATACACATATGCTTCCATCCGACGTTCATGGGTATGACTTGGCATCGTATTCCAAGCACTGCCTGGTTCTAAGATCGTGTACCCCATTTGTAATTGACAGCTTTCACAAACATTTGGGTGAATGTATTGATAAATTTTCCGTTCATTTAATGTCAAGCCCTCGCCTGTCTCCATTGGTGTGACTTGATCGATACTGATTTTTACATTTGGGTATTTCTTATGTGCTGGCACGCAAGATAGATAGAATTTCGCTGGATTTGCTGGATCATCTGAGTGGAACAAGACTTGTTTGGTTTCCTTGCCGATATAGTAGCCGTCTTGTTTTTTCATTGGTTCTTTTTGGCCATCGATCGTGATCGCACCAGGTCCTCCAATATTGATGACACCTAATTCGCGACGTTCTAAGAAGTATTCCACCCCTAATTCGCTGCTTAATTGCACTTCTAACGCTTCTTCTGTCGGTGTCACTCCGCCAAAGATCATCCGATCATTGTGGGTATAGGTCAGCATGATTTGTCCTGGTGTGAAAATTTTCTCTACCAAAAATTCTCTGCGTAATTCCTCGGTACTATAGTGACGAATATCAAGTGGACTATGGGTATAGCGTGTTTCCATGTGTTGCATGTTTTATTCCTCCTATCGGATAATTTTTCCTGAACCTGTTGCAATAAATTCTTGTATCTCATTGGCACTAAACTGATTACAGTCGCCATGGATCGTATGTTTCAAAGCAGATGCTGCAGTTGCAAAATCAATGATTTCTTGGTCTTGTTTCTTCGTGACAAGACCATGTAGGATACCAGCTGAAAAGGCATCGCCGCCGCCGACGCGATCAACGATTGGATTGATCTCATGGGTAGCAGAAACGACATAATTGCCGTTGTGCCATAGGCTTCCTGTCAATTGATTGTGACTTGCTGAGAGCACCTGACGACTAGTTGAATAAAAGAGCTGGATATTTGAATATTTCCGATGCATTTCTTGATAATAGTAGTCATCTTCGACTTCCTCTGTTGGAGCTGATACATCCATAAAGACTTGGGCATCTAACTGTCCTGCCGAGCAATAATCGACATAAGGGAGCACTTCTTGCAAAAAGACGCGTGCTTCAGCGGTCGTCCACAGTTTTCCACGATAATTGATATCGAAACTGATTTTACAACCAGCTGCTTTCGCTTCTTTGATCAACGTCAGCAAAAGTGTCTGCCAAGTCGTTGAAAGAGCGGGCGTGATCCCTGAAAGGTGAACAATGTCAACCCCATCAAAAAGGTCAGATTGCCACTCATTTTCTTTCATTTGAGCAAAGCTAGAGCCTGCGCGATCATAAACCACTCGCGCTGCTCGTTCCCCGATACCGGTTTCAATATAGTAAGTACCTAGTCGGGAACCGCCACGAAGCAAGTGGCGACAGTTGACGCCATAGCTTCGTAAATGATGAAAAACGGCATCTCCTAAAGCATTCTCAGGCACTTTACTAGCAAAAGAAACGCGATGACCAAAATTCGCCAAGGAGATCGCAACATTGGCTTCCCCACCGCCATAATGGGCAGCAAACATCGAACTATGGGCGATTCGGTCGCCTAACGTTGTCGATAGACGCAACATGATTTCTCCTAGTGTCAGAATGTTTGCCATCTTACTTTCCTCGAATCTCTTTTAATTTTGCCGCATATTGTTTCGCTACTTCTGTTACTTTGTCAAAATCCCCACTTGCTGCTGGCGCTAACAAATTCCCCCCTACACCAACGGCTACGACACCTGCCGCAAACCATTCTTGCATGTTGTCTAAGCTGACACCACCGGTCGGCATAATGTTTAATTGTGGCAATGGCGCTTTGAAGGCCGAGATGATACTTGGTCCATACGCACTACCTGGGAATAGTTTAATGATATCTGCGCCTGCTTTTAAGGCGTCCTTCATTTCTGAAATGGTCATGCAACCAGGCAGATACGGGATTTGATATAAATTACATAATTCAGCCGTTTCTTGATCAAAGGTTGGGCTTACCACATATTGTGCTCCTGCCATGATCGCTAAGCGAGCGGTCACTGCATCAAGAACGGTCCCAGCACCAACGACTACCTCTGGATTATCTTTGAAGGTTGCTACTAATTCAGCGATTACATCCGCCGCTTGAGGCACTGTAAAAGTCAACTCAATGCCAGTGATCCCCCCTGCAACGATCGCTTTACTTGCTTGTAGTGCTTCTTCTTTTGAAGCGCCACGCACAACAGCGATCACGCCGCTTTCTTTTAGTTTCATTAAATTCGCTACTTTTTTCATTGAGACCCTCCATTTATTTCCTATTTGGAAAATGGTATTTATTATAAAGAAACTTACAAGTTTATTATACCGTTCTCGTTTTTATTTGCAAGGGCTTTCCACTAAAAAGTTTATAATGCTTGTTCAATTTGTTGTTTTGTCGCAATAATCGCATCGATCAATGTTGATTTGTATTCTGGGGTCAAGCGGTATTTCGGTAGGCTGATAGAAAACGCCCCAACGATCTCCTGATCTTTTATCAGTGAGGCGCCGATGCAATAGATTTCTTGTTCCATTTCTTCATCATCAAACGCTACTTGGTTTTCTTTTGCCTGTTCCAATTCTTTCTTCAACTTCAACTGATTCGTAATGGTGTTTTCCGTATAAGCGGTTAAAGGCGTTGCTGCCAAATATTCTTCCACTTGAGGGGCATCAAACTCCGCTAAAACGGCTTTCCCCATGGCAGAACTATACAATGGTCTTGTGATCCCTACTTTGGAAGACATGCGGATCGTTTGATTGTGGGGCTCCAATTTATTGACATAAAGAATCTCATTGGCAGTCAAGACCCCTAAGTGGATCGTTTCATCCGCCGTTTTCTGCAATGCTTCCAAGTAAGGCAAGCTGATTTCCACTAAATCAAGCTCTTGAATGTTTTGATTGGCATACTTGATCAGCTTAGACCCTAAGCGATAATTCTTCTCTTTGTCGCGTTTGACATAGCCGATCATTTGCAGCGTTTCTAATATTTTCAAAGCTGTGGATGGGGTTAGTTTCGTTGCTTCGGAAATTTCTTGCAATGGTTTACTTGGCGCTTCTGCGAGATAATCTAAAATGGTTGCTGCTTTTAGTAGTACGGTTCCATATGGTTTTTGCGTCATCATTTCTCCACCTTTATTTTCTATATAAGAAATTATAATATCTTTTTAGGAAATGCACAATCTTTTTTCCTATATATCTGCATAACGCGATTCCTATTTTACTTTCTGTCGTTATTCATTGTATGATGAAGACAAGACAAAGGAGTGCCGAACAATGGACTTAAATGTATTGATCAAAGGAAAAAAATTGACTGACAATGAGCTGCAAATCCTTGATTATTTGCTTGCAAATACCGCTGCGATCGATGGACTGCCCTTAAGAGAAATCGCTAAAGCGATCTACACTTCCCCCGCAACCATCGTGCGGCTTGCGCAAAAATTGGGTTTTTCTGGCTATCTAGAGCTACTTTACTTCTTAAAGAATCGCTTGAAAAATCAGACGATCACTGAAGCCGCCATCGATTACCAAATTGACGCTGCCAGTATTGCAGATACGATCGATGCGATCAAAGAAATCTATGGACGAAACAAGCACAAGTTTATTACGATTTATGCAACAGGTTTTTCTGGGATCGTGGCAGAATACCTCCACAAAAAAATGCTTGTCAACGGCATCAAAACCTTATTAGTCAGTGCTTCTGACTCAGGTGGGATCATTAGTAACAACATCGAGAACATCAGTATGTTGATCACCATTTCTAAATCTGGCGAAACACAAAAAGTGCTGGAAAAGATGGCATTAGCCAATGAACATCACATACCAACTGTTTTGTTTTGCGGGAACGGTGATCATCGCGCCAATCAACTAGCGACCTTTTCCTTTGAAGTGACCGATGAACGTCCCTACGACACCCAAAACATCCAGTACACTAGCTTCTTTGGTAAACTGCTCTTATTGATGGAATATATCGTCGACGCTTTTACGCATGTTGAAAAAGAAAACCAGCAACCCTAGTGGATTGCTGGTTTTTGCTTATGCTTGAAAATAGGTTTTTGCCAGTTCTTGATAGAGCGCTTGGTTCTGCGGATCAGGAACAAATTTTTCATCTGGCTGATCTTGCCGCACAACAGAGCTTTTGTATAAATCATACAAGCCGAATATCGGTTCGTTTTCATCGGAAAGATAACAGGTCAGCCCCAACACATCCGCGGTCATTTGACCTAAAAGTTTTGTTTGAAAGAAACCACCACTTACAGTGACTGCCCCTTCCAACTGCGCCATTTGCTTTAATAAATCGATGTTCATCAGCATGCCTTCGATAACTGCCCGCAACATGTCTGAGCGATTGTGTTTCAGGGTCAAGCCAGAAAAGCCGCCTGTGATCTCATTTGTCCAAAAAGGTGCCCGCTCCCCGTTTAAATAGGGAAAAAAACGTAAGCCGTTACTGCCGATCGGCGACTCCTCCATGACTTGAGGCAGATAATGATAAAACGCATCAGGATCTTCTGATAAGGTCTCTTTTGCCCAAGCAAGGACACAGCCACCATTGTTTGAAGGTGCCCCTACGACATAGAGGTCATCTTGCAGATAGTAGCAAAAATTTTGTTTTTGGCGATCAAAGACGGTGGTCTCACTTACTTTACGAACCGCCGCACTGGTTCCGATCGTCAAGCTGTTGCGGATCCCTGTAGAAATATAGCCAGCATATGCTGCTAAACACCCATCACTAGCCCCACACATCACTTCTACCTCAGGCTTCAAGCCACACCGCTGCGCCATCTCCTCGGTAATCAAAAAACGATCAGTCGGTGCACATAAAGGCGCTAATTGGGCTTTTGAAAGGGATAAATAATTGAGAATTTTTTGACTCCATTGCTTTTCTTTCAAAGAAAAAAGACCGGTCGCTGATGCGGTACTATAATCGATCCGTGCTTGTCCGGTAAACAACGCCATTGCTAGTTCTTTTAAGCCAAACCATTTCGTCTCTTTGGAATATGAACCATTTGTTTGGAAATAAGCCAGTTTCGCAAAGGGAGACATCGCATGGATCGGTGTCCCTGTCTCTTCATAAAACGTTGCCGCCAGATCCGTTTGACGAAAGGCCGTCATCGTTTGACTCGCTTGATTGTCTGACCAAATGTAAATCTCTTCTGCTGTCTCACCAGCCACTGGCATCAAACTGTGCATGGCGGTACTGAACCCGATCACTGTGATTGCCGCTTTTAATTGAGCGGGAATCGTTGTGACACCACTGATCAATTGGCTACTGATCTGGGTCGCTGATTGGGTCTGTTTTAACCCGTGGCTATGGGTTTTGATTGGTAATGACTGTGAGTAAATTATTTTCCGATCTTCAATGACCCCAAACTTTATGGCTGTCGTGCCGATATCAATCCCTAAAAACATCGCATTGCTCCCTCTCATCTGATTCAATTAGCTTTATTCTACCATAGTTAGTGGCATATTCTAGTATACCTGTCTGATCGTTTTGTTGATAAGACGTTTCGTGGTGATTTTCTTCAGAGAATTATCCTTCCACAACAAAAATCAAAAAAGAGAAAGATTCTTGGAGAATCTTCCTCTTTCAGTTATCCAACCAGCGAATGTTTCGCAAATGTGAAACAAATCAAGACAATCCTGGCCAGTAATCACCATTTTCCGAGACCAAATCATCGAGTAACTCTTTGGCTACTTTTGCGCTAGGAATCGTTTTGGAAAGGCTTAACGCTTGCCACATTTTTTGATAGCTCTTTTCCACATATGCTTCGACCACTAATTTTTCCACAGTCACCTGTTGGAACATGAGCGCTTGTTGGAAGGCAGGAATTTTTCCTTGAGCAAGAGCTTCTGGTCCATCAGAACCGACGATACATGGCACTTCCACCATGGCATCATCCGGGAAGTTCGCAATTGCGCCGTTGTTTTCCACAATCATCACCATTCGCTCATGCGTATTAAAAGAGATGGCGCGTGCCAAATCAACGATAAAGGTTGCATGGGCATCAATCTCAAAAGCGATCCCTTCAGCAGATCCTTGTGCCGTGATTTTTTTGGCATGATCGAACACTCGTTTTTCCCGTCCTTCCATCACTTCATTGGAACGCGTATACTCTGGATGTTCTTTCATGTGGTCGTAGACGTAATCTGGGTATAAATAATACTTCAAGTACGTATTTGGCAGATATTCTGGTGTGAGCGCCAAGAGGTCTTTGGCTTTTTTATGGGTGTCTTGCCAACTTGGGTCTGTATGTTGGGTATCCACTTCGATCTGTGTCAAATAGCCGTGTTCTGCCACGTAGTCCCGAATGGTTTGAATGTACTCCGTGCCTTCTTTGTCTTTGACGCTGGTCCACCAGCCAAAATGATTCAAGCCAAAGTAGCGAACTTCTAACTCTTCTGGCTGCTTGCCAATGATTTGCGACATCCGACGCAACGTGCCCACGGGCATGTCACAGATATTCAGAACTTTTGATTTAGGACGCAAGACCCGACATGCTTCAGCTACGATTGCAGCTGGATTGGAATAATTCAGCATCCAACAATCGGGGGAATACTTTTCCATGTAATCAATGATCTCCAGCATACCAGTGATGCTGCGCATCCCATAAGCGATCCCTCCTGGTCCACAGGTTTCTTGGCCAAAGACGCCATGGCGCAAAGGGACTTTTTCATCTTTTTCCCGCATATCATACTTTCCTACTCGGATATGCGCCATACAGAAATCGACATCGCTGAAGGCTTCTTCAGGATCCGTCGTAAACGAAAATTCGATTTGCGGTGCTTGTTCTTTTAATAAAATCGCTAGGGCTTCTCCAAGGATCGCTTGGCGTGCCTCATCATTGTCGTATAGTTTCAGCTTTCTTAAAGGAAAGCGTTCTTGATTGTCAAGCAGCATCATAACGATTCCCGGGGTAAAAGTACTGCCGCCCCCTGCGATCACTACTGAAAAATTTTTCATCATTCAATCTCTCCTTCTCTTCCAAGATAATTTTCTAATTCTTCCCGCACTTTCGGCACGGTCAACCCGTAAACGACATGGACATTTTCACCGTTTTTGATCACGCCTTTGGCTTGTGTTTCGTCTTTTAGCAGTGCTTCATCCACGAGTTCAGGATCCTTTAGTTTTAAACGTAAGCGGGTATAGCAGTTGTCGATGGTTTTGATATTGTCATCGCCACCTAGCGCTTTGGTGATGATTGCTGAGATACTTGTTTCACTAGTTGGACTAGGGGCGGCTTGGTCACTCGCCATGACCCCGACACCTGCTCCAGCAAGTTGTTTTTCTTTGTACTCTTTCTTCGAGTACAGTTTGGTCTCTGCCCCTTCTTCTTCACGCCCGACCGTTTTCAAATTCAGTTTCGTGATCAAAAAGCGGAACAAGAAGTAATAAAGAAAGAAGAAGACGACCCCGACGATCAAGTACACTGGCCAGCGAGTTTTCTCGATCCCTAAGGGCAAGTTGTACAAAAGAAAGTCGATGAAGCCATTCGGTCCGATGGCGCGAGAACCAAAGAGATTTAACGCCACCATGCTCAAGCCGCTAAGTGCAGAATGAATGACGAACAAAACAGGTGCCACGAACATAAAAGAAAATTCGATCGGTTCAGTCACACCTGCAATAAAGGAAGTCACAACTGCGGGAATCAAAATGGCTTTGACTTTGACTTTATTTTCTGGTTTTGCCGTTTGATACATCGCCAAACAGGCACCGATCAGTCCAAACATTTTTGAGATCCCACGAGCGTCCCAAATGACACTTTGCGATAATACGCGGACTGCTGGGTCAGCAATTTCCGCAAAATAAATATTCCGTGCCCCTTCAAAGACTTGACCGCCAACTTCTGCGACACCGCCTAATGAAGTATACAAAAACGGCGTGTAGATCAAGTGATGCAAGCCAGTTGGAATCAATAAGCGTTCTAGCGTACCATACAAGAAGATACCAAAGTTTCCCGTTTGTTGAATGATGCCGCCTAAACCGTCAATGCCAGTTTGCATTACTGGCCATACAAACGTGGAAACGATGGCTAATAACACGACGACCGGAATCAAGACAATAAAGACGAAGCGCGCGCCGCCATAAACTTGAAAGGCATTGTTAAAGCTCGTATCGATGAAACGATTGTGGACCAATGCCACGACGATTCCTAAAATGATGCCAAGAAAGACCCCCATATCCAGCACTTGGATCCCTAAAACGATCGCTTGCCCTGAACCTTGAAGCGCATCGGCTGGAACCAACATCCCCCGAAGCTCCATGAATTTGTTCATGGCATTTAAGAAGACGAAATATCCCAACAACGCGGTAAATCCCGCTTCAGCCTTTTTCTTATTGGCTAGCCCTAGAGCGATCCCAACACAAAAAATAATGCCTAAATTGGTTAAAATCGGTAATAAGGAAGCGGATAAGATACTACCAAAACCGGTGGTTATCGGATTATCCAAAAAAGGAAACTGCTCAAGCAAGCGGACATTTGTAAACACATTCCCAACGGCAATCAATATCCCTGCGATCGGCAAAATCAAAACGGGCACAAACATTGCCCTGGAGAATTTCTGCATCGCATCCATCACTTTTTCTTTCATTGAGGAAACTCCTTTGTAGTTGATTTGTAGGTTCATTATAGGGAACATTTGTCACTAATAGAATAGCAAACGTTTTCAATTCAATGCGTTTCAAAGATTGGAACATGTTTCATCCTGTCTACTTCCTTGCTAGTGGCGAATACAAGCAAAAAACAGAGTGAATCAAGATTGATCCACTCTGTTTAGATGCAACACTTTTTGATAAAAATACAAGGGCCCAGACAGACAAAACAGATAGAAGATACTTGGTGCTGATTGCCATGTGAAGAAATAGCCGATCGCTGCTAGGACTAAAATTCCGATCCCTTTATGGTAGTGCATCATCGTAAAGAAAAAACTACTACGAAAAAGGTCAAACAGGTTTTGCCGATCTTGCAATTTTGATTGCATCACATACAGGTTAATGTTGTAGGACAACAAAAATGTAAGAAAAATGATGGTCAAAAAAGAGAAAAACAATGAATTCGTCAAAGCAGCAGAACGCCACAAGCTGAGTCCGCATAAAAATGAGAAGAGATTGAAGACCCCTAATGGTAGGGTCTTCAACAATGCGTTTTTGCTGTTTTTCAAGAAGGGGCGTAGCAGTTTTGCTTCAGGATGTTCATAAGCATCTACGACCGCTCGCATAGCTGTAGGAAACGTGATGATCGGAAACGACACCACCAAAAACAAGAGATTCAAAACCAGCATACGAAAAATAACTTCGCAAAGACGATAAAAACGACTCTCTAAAGCAAACATCACACACACACCTTTAGTTTAGTTTTTCAATATTTTCAGCGATTTTCTCATTTCGGTAATCAACGATTGCTGACCACCCATTGTTTTCTCGTTCTTGTAAGTAGTCTTCCCAAATCTGACGTCCCGCTTCTTCAGAGTCTGCTTGAATAAAGTTGACCAACGCTTGCACTCTTGCTGTGTTGATGGAAGTGAGGTTTCTTGCTTCAGAACCGGTGCGAGGATCAATGTCTTCGATCTCAAAACGTGGTGCTAACTTATCTTGAGACCATTCCACCATCTGACGAATCGATGTAGCTGGTTTTTGTCCCATTTGGATAGCATAATTGTCATTCCCAACAAACCAATAAGAACCTAGCCCAACTTCCTTGTCAAAACGAGCTATGTCCGAATTTCGTAAGGCCTCTGTTTCCTCTGAGTATTCAACCACGCCATCTACGAGGTTGTATGTTTCCCCTTCAATCCCAAAGGTCGTGACCATCGTGCCATATTCACTTGCCAAATAGGTCAAAAGCTCCATGGCTTTTTGGGGTTCTTTTGTCGACGTCGTGATAAAGGTTTGTGTCCATCCACCAATATTTCCGCCAGTAAAAGTGGAATCATCGCCATTCGAATTCTTCGGCCCATCGACGGCAATATAGGTTTGTTCAGGATTACGGGCATTATTGTCTGACATGAACTCATTGAGTCCTTTCGTGTTTGTATGCAAGTAAGCAAAGTAACGGCCCTGCCCTAGTTTTTCTTTCATCGTGTTGTCATTATCTGAAAATTGGTCGTTGGTGATGTATCCTTCATTGTAAGCTTTTCTAAACGTCTCGATCCACGTGATATACTCCTCATCAGCGTCTCGATCATTGAATTGCCCATCAACACTTGGTGCAATGCTTAGAAAATCTTGCAAAGTACCACCATAAGCGCCATCCCCGCCATTGGAAATATCTAATGCAGTCGAAGCAAATGGGACTAATGCAGCACCATCATCTGCTGTCGGAAATGCTTCTTTTGCCCGTTTTAACGCATCTAAAAATCCTTCGGGCGTCGACATATCAGGTTCACCTAATGCTTCGTAAATATCTTTACGGACAATGAAGACTTGATCTCCCACTACATTGCCGTCCTCATAATCTTGCGCAGTCGTTGAAAAGCTTGGGTATCCATAGATATTGCCATCTTCTAAAGTAAACCATTGAACAGATTCAGGCTTCGCTGCATGTTCTAGGAAATAAGGATCGTATTTTTCTGCCAAAAGATTCAGTGGTAAAGCAAATTTCGTCGCTTCGTTGGCAGCAGATAGATTTTTATCGAAGGTCATGATATCTGGCAGATCGCCTCCAGCTAACATCGTGTTAAGGTTCTCATCATTCCCTGAAATAAATTCGACATTGATATTCATATCTTCTTTGATTTTTCGTGTCACAGTATCTTTTCCCCAACCTGGCTGAGCATACCAATCAAAATTGACATACCATTTCAAAGTCGCTTCATGGTCAGTGTCTTTTTGCCAGCTTGGGGTATCTTTGTCTGCTTCAAAGCGAGCTTCTGGCAGATCTTCTACTACAGCAGCTCCTTTTGACTCGCTGTTGGAATTACCACAGGCGCCTAATACCACGACTGATGTACATACGAGACCGATTCCTAAGAATAATTTGCTTGCTTTCATTTTTTTCTCTCCTTTTATCTATTCTTTTACTGATCCAAGAGTCATCCCTTGAATAAAGTACTTTTGTAAAAATGGATAGATCACGACGACAGGAACCGTCGTTACCACCATAGTTGCTAATTGCAGTGACTGAGAAGTCGTATTTCTGACCACATTGGTGCCTGTTGCTACTGCAGGCGATAGATTTTCCGAAACGATCCGAAATAGTAGCATTTGTAAAGGATATAAACTACGATCATCAACATAGATATTGGCGGTCATGTAGTCGTTCCACTGAAAGACGCCGTGGAATAATGCGATGGTTGCCAAAACCGGAAGGGACAATGGCAAAATGATTTTTACGAAAATAATAAAAGGATTGGCGCCATCCATCATGGCAGATTCTTCCAGCGAAAATGGAATGCTCCGGAAAAAATTCATCAAAATCACCATGTCGTAAAAAGAAAATAAGACAGGTATGATGTAAACCCAAAAATTATTTAACAAGCCGAGTTCTTTAAATAAGAGAAAGGTAGGAATCATCCCTCCAGAAACGAACATCGTTAAAATCCCCATGTTCATATAGATTTTCCGCCCCATTAAGTTTCTACGACTCATCCCGTAAGCAACCATCGCCGTCAATGCCGTATGCAAAACAACACCAATCACTGTTTTTGCAACTGAGATGACAAAGGCTTTATAGATCGCAGAATCTTCAAAAACGGTGTAGTAACTTTCTAGTGAAAATTCCCGTGGCCAGAAATAGATCCCCCCTCTTGCGGCATCGGTTGCATCATTGAAAGATAAGGCAACGATATTCCATAGTGGCAACGCAATGATGGCTAAGAAGAACACCATGAAAATCACATTGGCAGTATTGAAGATCTTCTCATCTTTTGAAAATGTTTGTTTCATACTTTCCCTCCTCTAAAAGACTGATTCATCACTGATTTTTTTTGTCAAAAGATGACTACCGACCACAAGGATCAATGAAACAACCGACACAAATAGACCAACGGCGGTCGCATAGGAGAAGTCTCCTTGTTGAATCCCCATTTTATAGACGAATGAATTAATGACTTCACTGGACTGATAATTGACAGGGTTTTGTAAGACGAGTGTTTGATCGAGGTTTGAACCCAATAACCCACCGACTGACAAAACAAATGTCAAGGCGATAATATGACGGATCGAAGGGATCGTGATCCGAGTGATCTGCTGAAACTTCGTGGCGCCATCCATTCTCGCTGCTTCATAAAGAGCTGGATTGATCCCTGTCATAGCAGCAATGTATAAAATCGTATTCCATCCAACTTCTTTCCAAATATCGGAAATGACTGCAATCGCCCAATATTTTTCGGGATCAGTCAAGAAGCGAATCGGTTCATCGATCAACCCAACACCTAACAGTAAATTATTGACCAAACCGGTATCAGACAACCACGTAATAAACATGCCTCCTAAGATGACCCAAGAAAGAAAATGCGGCAAATAAGACACCGTTTGAACAACCTTCTTCAAGCGCACATGAACGATTTCATTGATCAATACCGCTAAGCCAATCGCTGCTGGAAAACCAATCAGTAGTTTAAAAAAGCTGATGCCTAACGTATTACTCATCACCGTCCAAAACATTGAATCACTAAAAAATTCTTGGAAATATTGGGTACCGACCCACTCTGCATTCGCGATCGAATCAAGCACTGAGTAATCTTTAAATGCGATGACGATCCCGTATAGTGGGATAAAATTAAAAATAATCATCAGGATAATCCCTGGCCAAACCATTGCTTGATAAAAACTTTGGCCTTTTAGTTTCTGCAAAAAGGTTCTTTTCTTTGGGGTTGCTTTAAGTACGACTCCTTTAGATTCCATTGTTCCACCCTTTCTAAAACGCTTACTTTTTCATCTGAAGGAAATGAGTTACTTCCTTCGTTGGTTCATCAACTGATAGACCGCACCAATCATACCTGCATCGTTTTTTAATTTTGCACGTCGAATCGGTGCAATCGTGCGTCCTTCTAAGTAACCAATACTTTCATGGCGAGCTTTTAGCTGATGGAGGGTCTCTTCAAGCCTTGCCATAAACCCATCATTTTCACTGATCCCACCACCAATCAAAATCAGCTCGGGATCAAATGTACTGATCAAATTGAGCAATCCCACCGATAAATCTTGAAAAAACTGTGCAAGCACTTGGTTCGCTACCACTTCTCCTTGCGCTCCTCGCTGAAAGATCTCCACCGCATCTTGAGGGAAATCACTCCGACCAAGCTGTTGAAGTGCCAACTGGTACTGATGGAAAAGACCACCCACGACAGCAGCTCTTTGGTTCAAGGAAACAGTTTCTAAATTTCCTTGGTCAGGTAAGCTATCGATCAGCATCCATCCGAATTCACCTGCCATGCCATGGCTGCCGCGATAAAGCTGATCATTAACAATGATCCCACCGCCAATGCCTGTACCGACGACAAGGCATAGATAGTTCTCACAGTTCTGTGCGTGCCCAAGCCATTTTTCAGCGATCGCCGCTGCATTGGCATCATTTTCAACCATGACCGGTAGCTTGACACGTTCTTCTATTTCTTGCTTTAAATTGATTCCATAAAGGGATTTGATTGATCCTGCTGTAATCATCGTGCCATCTTTTTGGATGATGCCCGGTGCGCTAATCCCGACACCATCGACTATTGCTTCTTGCTGCAATGATTTGATCAATGCTGTGATGGATTGCAAAAATCCCTCCTTTTCATGGATCGTCGGCATCTGTCCTTTTTTGACAATTTCACCGTTTTTCAAGATCACACCATATTTGATGGTGGTTCCTCCAACATCGATTCCAATAAACATTGCTTCACCCTCATTATTCATTTACTTGTTTTGTCGATTGATTGATGCACAATTCCCCTGATAAAACGTAGGAGATCCCAATGGCATTTTCCTCAATCATTTCGATCAAGTGTTTGACTGCCGTGACCCCTTGCAATTGGATTGGATTTTTCACAGTCGTCAACCGAGGCATGAAATAGTCCAAAAGATCGATGCCATCAAAACCAATTACGCTGAAATCATCTGGCACCCGCCACTTGGTCTCATGGATCGCCTTGACCGTTCCGATCGCACTAAGATCATTTCCCGCCAGAAACGCTGTGGGTAAATCTTTCTGCTCTAACAAAAACTGTTGCACACGGACTCTCGTTCGTTCTTCTTCAAAGAACCCCTGTAATTGATAGTCCGACCGTTTAGAAACCCCTGCCTCGTTTAATGCTTCTAAATACCCTCTTAAGCGCTCATCACTATCATAAACACCAGTGATACCACTGATAAAGGCAATTTTTTTGTGGCCAAGTGACAAAAGATACTCGGTGGCTGCTTTTCCTTTTTCGAAAGAATCAAAGACTACACTGCCGAAGTTCTTCTCTTGGATGTTTCGATCGATAAAGACGGCTTTGATTTGTTCTCGTTCCATTGCAGCCAAATCCTGCTTCGTTAAAAAATCTTCAAAGCCAATAATGCCATCAACAACACCGCCTAATATACTATTGAGAACCACTCGTTTATCCGTGGATAAGAAGACATTGACCGCATAACCATGTTTTTCTGCCTTTCTGGCAATCGCTTCAACTAATACGCTAAAGTAAGGCCCTTTCATGCTGGTAGTGTAGAAACCGAGCATTTTCGTTTTCGTGTTTTTCAATTGTTTGCCCATTAAATTGGGAACATAATGCAAACGTTGTGCTGCCGCCATCACGCGTTCTTTCGTAGCTGGACGAACAACATCGACACCGTTGAGTGCTTTAGAAACCGTCGCAATCGACACATTTGCTTCTTTCGCCACTTCTCGGATCGTGATTCGATTTGCCAAATGACCCTCACCTCCTAAATTGATCCCACAAAAATAAAAACGTTTTTATTTTATCGGAAAAATGAACGACCGCTTCCTCACTGGTCATCTGATAATCCAACTATATATAAAAACGTTTTCATCCACAATGATTCTAGGGCTGATTGGCGTTTGTACCAGCAACTTGAAACCTGTGCCATCATGGTACAAGTTGTACCTACAAAAAAAAGCCTCGAAAGGCTTTTAAATCGTGAGCGTACCAATCAACTTCGCTGAGGCAGCAGCAAAGCCAAGGTATAAAGAAATCGTACCAGGATCACTTTTTGTCGAGAAATCGGAATGAACATAAGCAAAATCCTCTGGTGTAACATAGAATGAATGCTGCCTTTCTTCGGCTGCAGCAAGATGGATTTTTTGCCATTGTTTTAATTCCCGCATCGGTCGCGCTACTTCTGTAACATCGTCTCTGCTATAGAGTTGCAGTGTCGTCGTATGCGGCACATCTCCCTCATTTTTCAACGTGCAGCTGACCTCAAATGGTGCATCCTTTTCCTGAGGATTAATGATTTGGGTGTGGGTGATCGTGCATCGACCATAGCCCATCCCCGAGCCAAAAGAAAACAATGGCTCATTTTTTTCATCCATATAACGCGAAATATATTTTTGATCACTATTCTCTTCAGTCAGTGGACGCCCTGTAGAGAGTTGCGCATAGGTCATCGGTAATTGGCCTTCTGCTCGAGGAAAACTCATAGCTAAACGTCCTTGCGGTTCAGACTCGCCCATCAACAAATCTGCCAACGCATTGCCTCCTTCTGATCCAGGGAACCAGGCAATCATGATGGCTTGGCAAAGAGGCTCGATGGCGGTCAAAACCAGTGGTCTGCCACAGAAAAGAATCGTTGCGATCCTAGGATTGACCTGACTTACTGCTTCAATCAATGCTTCTTGCTTTCTTGATAAAGAAAGTTTGGTCAGACTTGCCGCTTCTCCCGCTTCCTCACTAGTTTCCCCCAGAGCCAATAAAACAACCTCAGCTTCTTTAGCAACTTTACACGCCTTATCAATAAAGGTGCTCGTCAGCATTTCCCCGTCAGGATACGATAAGACAGTTAAGTCAATTTCTTTTTGAGAAAGACCCTCCGCTAAGGAGACCGCAGCCTCCGGTTTGCCGATCCACGACCAAGCCCCCAAAAGATCCTTCGAAGCTGCTTTGGGGCCGATCAACGCGACCTTTTGCTTTTTCTGCAACGGTAACAGTGCTTGGTTTTTCAGAAGAACCGTTGTTTTCTTTGCTGCTTCTCGTGAAAGGTGGCGTGTTTCCTGCGCTAATTTTGGTGCTAAGTTGCCCTGCACTAATCCTCTAAAAGGGTCTTCAAAAAGACCCAACTTATTTTTTAAGCTTAACACATGAAAGACAGCCTTATTTAGCTGCTCGTTCATTTCAGGTTCTGCATGAATGATTTGTTCCAATGCATTCAGATAGCAATCGCTCATCATATCCATTTCCACGCCAGCAGTAAAAGCTTTCTTTGCGGCTTCCTTTCGATCAGCAGCGACACGATGCGCCATCAATTCCGCTACCGCTGCCCAATCTGAGATGATCAAGCCGTCGAATCCCAGCTTTTGTCGTAATACTTCCTGCAATAAGGGTTGATTTGCGGTGGCAGGAACACCGTGGATCGTATTAAAGGAGGTCATTACTAATTGTGCCCCTGCTTCAATCGCAGCCTGAAACGCGGGCAAATAATTCTGATAGAGCTCCAGATCGGACAAATCAACGGTATGGTAGTCCCGTCCACCTTCTGCAGCGCCATAGCCGATAAAGTGTTTGACACAAGCGGCAATTCGCTGTTTATTTTCTGCAAGGGAAGCAGTTCCTTGATACCCTCGTACATAAGCAGCCGTCAATACAGAAGATAAGGTGGGATCTTCCCCATTACTTTCCAAGACCCTTCCCCAGCGCGCGTCTTTGACATGATCCGCCATCGGTGAAAACGTGACATGGATACCAGCTTCTGCCGCTTCTTTCGCTGAAGCTTTAGCAACCTCTTCCACTAACTGCGCATCAAAGGAAGAGGCTAAGGCAAGCGGAATTGGGAAAATCGTTTCATACCCATGGATAACATCTGCCATAAAAACAAGGGGAATCTTTAAACGACTTTTCTCAAGATAAGACGTTTGGATGGCATATACTTGTTCAGCAGTATGAGTGCCCAACACAGAACCAATCGTAAATAATTGGTCTTCACTCATTTGCCATTGCTGCATCGGACCCGTGATTTCTCCTCCTTGTGCAAAAAAATCTGGCGTCAGTTGGACTAACTGGCCCACTTTTTCAGCTACGGTCATTTGGTCAATCAGTTCTTTTAGTTTTACGGTCTCCACTATTATTCTCTCCAATCATTCGGTTCTCTTCTTTTGCTTAAAAAAAGCCCTATTTGCGCCTTCTTAGCAGAAGCAAAAAAGTATCTATTCCTTTCATCCAGTATAATTAAAAACGTTTTCAAAAAAAGATAGTGTTCCTACTTTGGTGCAACTCATGGGAAAAAGGAAAAATCTTCATCATGGTACAAGGTGTACCACAAAAAATGGATCGCACCGAATCCCCTGATACATCCGACATTGTCTCTTCCATGATTCTAATAAAAAGAAGCTGCAACTAGCTGCAGCTTCTTTTTACTTTATTCTTAAGGAACAAAGGAAAGTTCCCAGAGGATCGTTGCTGTATATCGCGTGGCTTGAGGTGCTGCACTCACTGGCACCTCAAGTTTCACACTTTGATCCATTGTTTCTCGATCGCCAAAGCGCTGGACCCAAGTGCCTCTACCTTCGTTGGCATTTGCTTGCGCAATCACTTCAGCCTGTCCAACAGTCAGGGTTGCTTGCGGTTTATACGTAGGGGGATCAGACGCATTTTCTCGAGTCGTTGCTACATCGATATTGTTTAACAAAATTCTAGCACCATTCAGTTGATGCCCTTCATCACTTTCAAAAGGGGTTCGTAAGGTTGCACGGAGGGTCCAACCAGAATTTTCCCGCCTCCGATCCGAAACTTGCACATAATTAGGGCGTAGATTATCATTTGGATCAGCCGGATGAAGCAGTTTTTGCGGTAAGGCATCATAGGTCGTCGTTTCTGACCGAATGCCAACTGTCCCAAACTGGAATTGGGAAACAAAATCCAAGCTGACAAACCCTTGTTCTTCATCAATCTCAGGCGGATTCTCAGGGTTTACTTGCGTATCCGGGTCAAGAGGATCTACTGGTTGCGGAGTACTTTCTAAACCATAAACCAGCCAGTATTCTTGTTCATCTCGGGTGACTCTTGTTTCCAGCGGCTGACCGTCCCGCTCGTAAAGATATTGATAATAAGGAATCTCCACAGGCAGGATATCGACCGATTCATTTACGAATTCTCCTTGATAGGTTGTTTACCTCAGTGCTACCCCTTCTTCATCTATGTGATTGATTTTGATGTTCGATGGCACGCGATCAAATAAAAAAGTCACCTCCTGATGGAACGGCTGCGGCAAAATGTCAAATGTATCTGGGTCAAAGTGTTCTGCTTCATACTCAACACCATAATAGTCATACCCTAACTGATAGGGTTCATCGCTCTCTCGGTTCTTGGGGTCCAGTGTATGAAGAAAACGTAACGGCAGATCTAGTGTTTCAGTAGGAAGAATAGGCTCTCCTGTCTTTCGATCCAGATAGTTTACATGGACGGTTCCGGTACCAATGTAGTAGTTCATTTCTTCAAAATAAAAGGTATGGCGATCACTTCTCGCTCCCGTGCTGCCGGCTATAATAAATGCCATTGCAGAAACATCAGCGGGCTGCCAGTCACTGATATCACGTCGCCAAGTCCGATCTCTATACGTAACTTGAAACCAGCGACCTTCATTATTTGGCTGATATTCAATCAAGATCGGATCATCTGCCCCATTTCTGGCACCCGTTCTTGCTGCTGGAGCGTCATTTCCCATATATGTTTCCAGTAACAATGGCGTCCTATGATAGATAAAGCCAGCAAAAGGTGCTCCACCGACGGCTATAGGGTCCCTTTCAACAATAAACCTATTCTCGTCAAAAAAACCTCGAGTATCATTATAGTTATTGTCTAGCTTAAAAGCAAAAGCATCCCTCAATCCTCCAATTCCAAACGCATTGCCTTCGTGACCTCTTATGTGAGTCTCAGAATTGTGAAAGCCAAACGCCATCCCATCAGCACCATTCAGTTTAGCCCCTATATTAGCTCTACCTTTAAGCGTAAATGGCTGATCCAGACTAATTCTGTCTTTTAAGGTAACATAACCGACTGACCAAGTGATATCTTCTGTCAAGACTAATAGACCAGTTTCTTCATTGTAAGTAGCAGTGCCTTGGACATCAAAGTGTTCTCTAAAATTGTTTTTGTCAATCGTCACTTCGACCATCTGATCACTTCTATCATCCACTTCCGCCTCTTTCGCTGCCTCATCCGAAGCCTCGTCTACTTCTTCCTCTGGTGCAGCTTCCGCAGAATCATTTTCATCTTCGTCTTGATCAATATCTTCAATCACCGTGTTTTCAACTATCAGAAGCCGTTGTGACGCAGAATCGGCAACGATGAGCTCATATTCTCCGCTCGTATCCACAATAATCGGTAAGACAAAGGTAGTTTGTGGGGTCTCGCTGGTCAGCTGCCACGCACCTTCGTTTTCTATTTTTACAGCAATTAGCCCCTTCATCAATGCTTCCTGATCGATGTTTACTTGTTCAGGCAAAGCGAGGTCCACCGTTTCAAGGGCAGCTTCTGAGTAGAAGATAAAATCTAGTACATGATCCACTTCTCCTTGGATCAATTCTTCTGGAAAGGAGATTTCTCCGATTACATCTTCAGCTGATTCCTCCTCTTGTTCATCCTCTGGGGTCCACGAAAAAATCGTCTCGGCATTCATGATTGTGAACATCATAATCAGAGGGAGTAAGATAAGCAAAACCAGCAATTCTTTATTTTTTATACGAAAAAATGAGTTCATCCCATTCACTCCTAAATGTCATTCTCTTGTTTGTTAAATGGACGCTATTCCCACTTTTGGGAAGTAGCTTTTCCTTTTCGAATGATTTGTTTTAGTACATATAAGTCAAGCGCGATAATTAACAAAAGACCTCCTAGAATCACCCAATCCAATCGCTGAACGGTGTTAGTCTGAGGCAGTTCTCCCCCCGGCTTCACCGTGTCTTGCGGCGGGCGTGGAACTGGTTCTGTTGGCGGTGATGGTTCTGGAGGATCTAGCGTTTCATATACTCCTGTAAACTGCACGGTTCCATCTGTTTCGGTTGATCGCAGCTCATCGCTGAAGCTTGTTATTGGAAAGCTGCAAGCGACCCATAAGGCGAGACAGCCTTTTAGAAGTTTTGCTAAAAAACGCGCACCTTTGATGTTCATTCTCCCTCCTCCTTTTATAGAATTCACTTCAAAAACCATCGTTTTTGAGATTATAAAAGGATTTGCAAGAAATGTGGAAGAAAACCATTTTAAAGCATGGTTTATCAGCCTTATTAAAAATACCACTCAAAATAAAATAACACATCTCAAAAACGATGGTTTTCAAACATGTCCTATTTATTATATCGTTGATTGACTTTTGATAAAATTCACATTCTTCTTCAAATGGTGAATATTGTGAATCTTCGTTATCTTTCGTGGCTCATTCCTTCCAAAATACTCGTCATTCTATAAAAATCTATTGAAAATGACACGAATCCAAGTCATTTTTACTGCACACTTTATCTCAACCCTCATTTCCCCTTGCTTGTCACTTTACTTTTTTTCATACAGCAAACTTTTCAAGTCGATTCCCATCGATACCTACACCTATTTTTTTCACAATAAAAAAACAAACAGCCAAATCATTCCATCAAAGGAATCCCTTTTGATGGAATGAAGCTGTTTGTTAATTTACGTGTGAATAAAGAGAAAAATCCGTTTACAATTCTTCTGCTGTTAACGAAAACTGACGAACCGTCTCTGATAAAGCTTCCACTAAGAAAAGGCAAGGAATTTGCGTCGTCAAATCTTCATACTTGTTGATGCGTTTTACATCAACTGAATAGTCCAAGACATAATCGGACATTCGTCCCAGAGTGCTATTGGCGTCACTGGTGATCGCTACCGTGGTGAAGTCTGGATTGTTACGAAACCCATTGACGACTTCAATGATCTCGGTAGTCGTTCCCGTGATGGACAAGACGACGATCATATTATCCGAAGTATGCTTCAACTTAGCAAAAATGGGGTACGTATTATCCACTAATGCATAGCTATTAAACCCAATCGTAGCAAAACGGCGGGCAGCGTATTCACACATGGAACCAGAGGCACCGATGCCATAAAAAATGATGTTGTCGCATTCCAACATTCTTTCTGCGATCCGACGAATCTTTCCTTCAATATCTCGCGGAAAATGTTCAGCATTCAGGACATTCATGCTGCTATAAAAACTAACGGCATCTAATTCAGGAACTTTAAACTGGGTACGAAACTCCGTAAAGCTTTCGTACCCTAATTTACGGATAAAGCGCATGACCGAAGAAGCTGAAGTGTGTGATTCAAGCGCGATCTCCCGGACACGCATGTAAGGAATTTTATCACTTTGGCTGGACATGTAATGATAGATTGCACGATCGGTCTCTGATAACTCATTGAAATCGATTTTTCCAAAAAAAGACATGTTAAACGCTCCTATTTTTTTGTTCTCCTATCAATGTACCATAAGCTGGCAGAAACATCACAACTGTTTGACAAGAAACAATTCCATCGGCTGTTCAAATCCAGGACTTGTCAAAAGTAACCCACCGGCATCTTGGTAACCGAGTTTGCGATAGAAATGCTGTGCCTGCTCGTCGACTTGTGTGGAAGTCAAGCAAAGAGCGTGGCCAGCTGCTTTTTGCTGTTGTTCCCAATAAGTAACCAACCGTTTCCCGATTCCCTTGCCTTGATGCGCTTCTGCGATCACTAACATGGTACAAAAAGGAATCGTGTCCCAGAAAAAATTGTAGCGCAGCAACCCTACTGGCTGATCGTCTGCAACTACAACATAAGCAGTTTTTTCCATTATCTTTTTGGCGAAGACTTCCGTTGGTAAGTGAGTATCCAAAGAAAACCAAAATGCTTGATCTGCAGCTACTGCCGGTCGAATCGTAATCACTGATGTTTCGTCCCTTCCTGCTGTCTTTTTAGTCTTATCTTAAAAAATTGTCTATTTTAGTCACTTTCCGTCTTTTCGTATTCAGAAAGCAATGCTAAAAAGGCGTCGCCATACTTATCCAACTTGTTTTGGCCAACTCCTTTGATCTGTAAAAACTCGATCGGCGTTTTTGGCTGAACTTCTGCCAGCTCTCGCAGTGTTTTATCAGAAAAAACCACATACGGCGGCAAATTTTGTTCTTGTGCGAGATTCAATCGTAAGGTGCGCAGTTGATCGAATAGCTCATCATCCACCACTAACTGTTTGACTTTGGTTTGTTTTCTATAAACTTTTGCTTTTCCAAGCAACACATCAATCCCCGCATTGGTCACACTTAACAACGGGTATTGCCCTTCAGAAGGCAAAAGATACCCTGATGCTGTTAAATAATCGATCAGCTGATTGACTTCCTTTTGGGACCAATCTTTCATTAATCCATAAGTTGGTAACTTTTCAAAGCCCCACTGTTTGACTTTTCGATCGCCTGAGCCAGTTAGCACTTTCCCCACCATGGCTTTCCCAAAGCGTTCGCCCATTCGTTTCACACATGACAACACTTTTTGTGTATCCACTGTGATATCCACTTGTTCTCTTTCATCAAGACAATTGCTGCAACGTCCGCAATCGGGACCATCTTCTCCGAAATAACGCAAAATATAGCGCTGCAAACACAGTTGTGTATGTCCGTATTGGCTCATCTCCCGCAACTTCAAGTATTCGTTTTGGCGATAAAGAATGTCTGATTCGGATTGATCGATAAAGAATTGCTGGATCTGCATGTCTTGCGGAGCATAAAGCAAGATCGCATCACTAGGTTCCCCATCTCGTCCAGCACGTCCTGCTTCTTGATAATAAGACTCCAAATTACCTGGTATCTGGGCATGGATCACGAAGCGGACGTTGCTTTTGTTGATTCCCATTCCGAATGCATTGGTGGCTACCATCACTTGTAGGCGGTCATAGAGAAATTCTTCTTGGAAAAAGGAGCGCTCTTCTTCTGAAAGCCCGCCATGGTAATACCCGACTGACACGTGTTCATGCTTCAACAGGTGATAGATTCGTTCCACTTCTTTGCGGGTGCTGGCGTAAATAATACCTGATTGTCCTTGGTTCATTTTCAAATACGTCGTTATGTAGGTATCTTTTTGATCCTCGACGACTTGAAAAGCCAAATTTTCCCGCGCAAAGCCGGTCTTGACTTGATTTTCAGCTGGAATCGAAAGTAAGTTTTCGATATCTTCGGCAACTTTGGGCGTAGCTGTTGCGGTAAGGGCTACGATCGTTGGCTTTTGTTCCCAATTGTCGATCGTTTCGGCGAGCCGCAGATAGCTCGGGCGAAAATCGTGCCCCCATTGGGAAATACAGTGGGCCTCATCAACGGCTAACAAAGCGATCGGCATCTGCCGCAGCGAATAGCGAAAAGCTTCTGAGTCCAGACGTTCTGGAGAAACGTACAGCAGCTTGATTCGTCCTTGGCGAGCTTCTTGCAAGCGTTGATTGATCTGTGATCCTGTCAAGGAAGAATTGATGTAAGCAGCGGGGATCCCCATATCAACGAGGCTGTCTACTTGATCTTTCATTAAAGAAATCAAAGGTGAAATGACCAAGGTGACCCCATCCAGCAAGAGCGCTGGCAACTGATAACAAATCGATTTCCCGCCACCAGTATGCATGATTCCCAAAACATTTTGTTGTGTTAAAATAGATTGAATAATCGTCTCTTGACCTTCACGAAACTGTGAATAGCCAAAATGTTCTTTTAAGACTGTTTGAATAGTTTGCATAATACCCTCTTTTCCATTTCCTTATTATACGCAATTAAGTACGCAAAGAAAACGGCATTAAGAGAACTTTCGCTTTTTATTCGCTTTTCATTGAAATCAATCAAAGGAGTCTTCTACTATGAAAAAAGTTGTGATTATCGGCGGTGGGATCATTGGATTGACCCTCGCCAATTATCTTGATAAAACTAAATTTGACGTGACTGTCGTTGATTCCCTTATCGGGCAAGCAACGTCTGCTAGTGCTGGCATCATTTCCCCTTGGCTCTCCAAACGCCGCAATAAAAAATGGTGTCAGCTTGCACAAGATGGTGCCGCGTTTTTCCCAAAATTGGTGCGGGATTTTGCTTTAGATGAATCCATCTATGCCCCCTGTGGCACGTTGGTGGTGCGTCCCGAAAACGCGCTTCAGGAGCTAGCAGATCTGGCTGTGAGTCGCCGCAAAGAAGCCCCAGAAATCGGCAAGATCGAGTTGCTGACAGGACCACAAACCAAAGAGGCACTGCCATTATTGAAGGAAATGTCCTCATTACGGATCTCAGGAGGTGGTCGTTTAGATGGTCGTGCTTATCTTGCGCACGTAAAAGGAGTTGCCTTACAGCAGCAAGTGACTTTTATCGAAGAAAAAGCCGAGATTTTAAGAAAGGACAGCCATTGGCAAATCAAAGCAAAGGATCAACTCCTTGAGGCAGAGGTTCTTTGTCTGACAGCTGGACCTGGATTGTTAGACTTGTTATCACCTTTGGGGTATCACGTTGATATTCGTCCGCAAAAAGGCCAATTGCTTTCCTTTGCTGCCAACTTGCCGACAGATAATTGGCCAGTCGCCATGCTAGAGGGTGAAGGCGACTTGATCCCCTTCTCAAATGGTCAAATTTTATTAGGCGCTACGCATGAAAATGATGCTGGTTGGGATCTGACGCCTACGGAAGCTGCCAAGCAACAATTGATGACAGGAATCGGTGCTTTTCTTGAAGATCCCGAAGCACTCTTTGCCACGCCTGTGACCATGCGCGTTGGCACACGTGCCTATACTTCTGATTTTGCGCCGTTCTTTGGGGAAGTGCCTGATGAAACGAATTTGTTCGCCGCCAGTGGACTTGGTTCTTCTGGGTTAACGACCGGGCCTTATATCGGTTATCTCCTAGCCAATCGGATCAATGATGGACGATCTCAACCAAAAAATTTCTTGAGCTACACAAAACCGATGACAGAATATATCAAGAAGCGTCTTTGACAGAAGACTAAAAAACCACCAGAACCGCTAGGGTCTGGTGGTTGTCATTGATAGTCTTGCAGAGTTACGATACAGTCTTCTAGCTGATCGCTAAACATATTCTCCTGTTTCCCAATAATCGAGTAACATTTCATTGATGATCTCGCGATCCAGTGGTTCTCGGAAATCGTCATCAAAGGCATCTTCAATTGGAACATCGCCAACAGCTTTGATACAAACTGGAACGACGGGATCTGGGTGATCTTCTGTCGTCAACACTTTTTCAATTTTGATCTTATGTGTCCAATCTGCCCCCATATCATAAATGTAGGTCATGGACTTGCAATACTGAAAATCTTGGTCAATACCGGAAGCATCCGTTGGTACGGAATTGCCTAAGCCGATCGATTTCGAACCGGCAATAAACAAGTACAAATGTTGATTCATCCACTCAAAGGCAATCTGGATCAAAATATGCAGCTGCTCATAAGTCAGCCCTGCAGGAATGATCAAACGACGCCAAATTGGCGGACGGTATCCTTCTAAATCAATACGGATCTGATAGGCGACTGGTCTATTCGCCGCTTCATCAAAGGCCGTATGTTTCGTTGGAAATGGGACGATTTTTGGCGAGATTGCAGCAATACGCGGGTCATCAACGGGCAATAGTTCATGTTCTTCAGGATCGGTGTCTTGAATCATCGCTAACATCGCTTCTTTCTTTTCAGCTGACCAAAACTGGGGTTTGGACATCCGTGCGAAAAAGATAGGTTGTTTTTCAGCCAATACAAAGGCGATTTCTTGGTATTGTGATTTGGTGATATGCTTTTCTTTATACATGCAGTAATAAAAGTCTTCAATGGCTGTTTTGGCAAACGGAAGAAAATTTAAACTGTACGGTACTTCTTGAGGCAGCATTTCGGTATACACCGATTCGACAAAGACTTTGTCTTTTAATTTAGTCATGCCACCATCTGTTTCCGCGCAAAAGATCAAGTAAAAAACAGGATCTAAGTAGTGTTCAAGATCGTCGTCACTAACCACACTTGGTCCGCCATACAAATCAACGTGATCCATCATACGGTCAATCACTTTCGCTAATTTCTTCAATGTTTTTTCCAAAAAAATTCTCGCTCCTTCCTATCAAGTTTACTTTGACGAAAAGAGCGAGGATTGTCAATCTTTTTTTTAATGGGAAAGCATTTCCTGTGCAATTTCTAATCCGCTCATCCCAGTTGGATAATAGGTTGGCCAATGATCCATTTCTTCTAATAAGGCTTCATGACTATCATTGCCGAAGTAGATATGGAAATGATGGGACGCACTTGGTGCGATCATATGGTCGCTGAATTGGATGTATTTGAATGCCGCATCTTCGTCAGTGCTTTCAAACAAGAAACGTACGCCACGATTACCAGCGGAATAGTTCAAAATCTCTTTGCCAGTATACACATAATTTGCTTCTTTCTTCGTACCATCATCGAAGATAAACGTCATTGTATTGTCTGTGATCTTGATCTGAGCAACATCTGTTTGATAACCGGTCGTATAATACTCTTTGTATTCGTCAGCCGTCATTTTCTTGTCCATTTTTGCTTTATAATCAAACACTTGGTCTAATGTTCCGTCTTGTAAAAATGGATACACGGATTGCCATTCTCCTGCCCAATCAGATAAGGGACGATCTTGAACATCTGCATCCTCGAAATAGCCGTTATAAACCGTTTTTTCTTTTTCGGCTTCCGCTATTTCTTTGTCATTTGCTACATCGGTCGTTTTTCTCAAGGCATCACGGTTTTGTTCCATGATCGAAATATAGTCTTCCCCGTTATCCATTTGTTCTTGGGTCAACCCTTCTAATGGATTCAAGACAGCCAGTTCGACACCTGCTTCTGAAGCTAACGTTCGTGCAATACTGTCTTTGGCATTTTCTTCAAAGTAAATCGTTTGGATACCTGTTTCTTGAACGAACTCTTTTAGTTCTGCGATTCGTGAAGCGGAAGGTTCCTCGCTTGGTGAAAGACCAGAGATCGGTACTTGGGTCAACCCATATTCCAATGCCAAATAACCAAAAGCTGCGTGCTGGGTCACGAAGTGATTTTGCGCTGGATTGCTAAACGCTTCTTCATAAGACGCATGAAGCTCTTGTAACTTCGCTAAATAATTCGCAGCATTTTCAGCAAAGGCTGTTGCTTTCGCTGGATAAGCCTCACTTAGTTGGTCACGGATCGCCTCTACTTGTTTCATGGCTAAGCTTGGTGCTAACCAAACATGGGGATCCAATTCATGGGAATGACCATCGTCGCCATGATCGTGGTCATGATCATGATCCTCGTCTCCTGGAAGTAAGACCATTCCTTCTGTGGCTTTGACCACTGTCACATCGCCATCATTTAACGTAGCTTCAATCGAAGGAACCCACATTTCCATGTTTTCATTGTTGTAGACAAAGACATCCGCATCTTGGATCTTTGCCATGTCCTTTGCAGAAGGTTCGTAGTCGTGGGAATCAGTGCCTGCGGGCATCAATAATTCGACCTGCCCTTCATCCCCTACGACTTGGCGTGTAAAATCATACATCGGATAAAACGTGGCCATGACCTGAATTTGTTCATTCTCAGAAGAGGCGTTTCCTGACTGCTCCGTAGCGTCAGATCCACCTTGACCACAGGCAGCCAATGCGAGGGCTACTGCTGATAACATCGTTATTTTAAAAAACTTCTTCATTTTCTAACTACACTCCTTTTATTTTTCCTCTTTTTCTTTCCCTTGGTAAAATACTGATTAATCAATTACGATTTATAAAAACAAAACGTAACGTTTACGTTTTACCATCGGTTTTATACTTTACACAACTATTTGCAACCTGTCAACCGCTTTTCCACTTGTTTTTTTATATGTAAAAACCTTCATATGTACCACCACAGATATCAGTGAAGAAATTTCCTTGAAAGACCTGCTCTGCTGATTTTTTTCAATCGTCGAACATCTCTTTTTATTGTCCTTTGCTGGGTCCTGTGCTACACTCGAGGGGTAATTGAATAGAAGATTATCCACTAGGGGCGCTTTATGCTGAGATAGACGTAAGTCTGGTCCCTTAGAACCTGATTTGGTTAGTACCAACGTAGGGAAGTGGCAGCGCATGATTTTTCGCGTTCCCATTTTTTCTGTCTACGTGTGGATAGAAAAAGGAGGAACGCTTTTTTTGTAGACAGAAAAACCATCGAGAGGAGAAGAGAAAATGACAAATGAACCAATCGCCTGTGCCGCAGGCGGGATCGATATCACTGGGTGCCGAGTAAGTTTGTACCCCATGAAAGACCACTTCGCGCAACAAATCGTAGCGAGCATTGAGCGGACGGATACAACAGCTGTTTGGCAGCAAACCGATCTGTTCAGCACCCTTTTCCGAGGGGAAGCCCCAAGTGTTGTCGATGCGGCAGCTGGGCTATTTATCAACGCTTACGAATCCAAGACACACCTCGTGGGTGAGTTTACTTTTTCTAAGGGCTGTCCTGGCGATTCTGCAGGTGACGCGTTTTTGAATGGAGACCAGGCACAACCCAATAAAGCAAGCAATCTTATGAATGGTACGTTTGACGTGGATTGTAAATACTCGTTTTATGTATTTGGGGAAAACAATTATATGGAAGAGATCGCCACCATCGTCCAACTGGCAGAAACCTATGGTTTGGCGCCTCGCTCCGCCCATTATGTCACGATGCTGACGGGAACGGCCAACCAACTCTTTGGGTATTTTGAAGCGGCATTAGCGTATGCTCATGACCATCTTCCCCATTATGTGTTAGAAGCAACGGTCTCAGTCAACAGTCCTTCCAAAAAGAAGGCGGTGTCGCATGACTAAATGGGTCTTAAAAGATGTCATTATGGTGGGGATCGCTTCGTTGATTTTTGGTGTGATCTATTTGGGCGCTGTTCATTTTGGGCTGTTGTTAGGTACGCTTTTAACCCCCTTTGGTTTGTCTGTTTTAGCGAATGAGTTTATTTTCGGGGTATGGTTTATGGCAGCGGCTTTTGCTGGCTATGTGCTGCGCAAACCGGGCGCAGCGACGATCACTGAGATGATCGCCGCACTTTTAGAAGTGTTTATGGGGAATTTTTATGGACCGATTATTTTTATCAGCGGATTTGTACAAGGGATTGGAACAGAAGCTGGCTTTGCATTAGGTGGCTACCGTCGCTATGGCTGGTTCCCTTTGATCACTGGTGCCATTGGCGCCACGATCACGAGTTTTCTTTGGGGGATCATTCGGTCAAATTTCGTTGACTTGCAATGGCAGTTGTTGGTGGTGATTTTTATTATTCGCTTGCTTTCTTCTTTATTCTTTTCCGCCTTTTTGGTGAAGATCGTCTGTGATCATCTGACACGCATGGGCGTTCTCAACAGTTATCCGATTGCTGAAGACCAAACCATTAGCGCCAAACGAGAAGCGACATGAGCCTGCTCGTGAAAAACGGCTGCTTTTTCGTGGATCAAAAACGGCTTGATCTGACACTGTCTTTAGCCCCTGGAGAAACAAAAGGAATCTATGGTGCTTCAGGAACAGGAAAAAGCACTCTTTTCCACCTCTTAGCGGGGCTTAACGAGAAAGGGTTTGAAGAAGGAACCTATACGATCGATGACCGAACGCTAAACCAGCTTTCCATTCGAGAAAGAAGCACGTCGATCAGCTTACTGTTTCAAAATCCAGATATGCAATTTTGTATGGCCACGCCTCGAGAAGAACTACTGTTTTGTCTTGAAAATCAATGTATTCCCCAAGCCGACATGCCAAAAAAAGTAGCGGAAGCCTTGACGTTTTGCGAGATCAGCCATCTTGCCGATCAGCCCTTTACGACCTTGTCTGGCGGTGAGAAACAGTTAGTAGCATTGGCTTGTTGTCTGATTTTAAAGAGTCGCTACTTACTTTTGGATGAACCATTTGCCAATTTGGACGCTGACACAAGTCAAAAAATCATTCGAAAACTGCGACAGCTCCAAAAGCAACATGCCATTGGCATCTTACTGATCGACCATCAAATCAAAGAAACTGCTGACTGGGTAGCTGAGTGGCTGCTGATTGAAGAAGGATTCAGATCCGTCGATCAAGAAAAGATGCGCACACTCGATCAGGAGCTGCGCAGGTCACTACCGCCTGTTGAGATTAAGAAACTTTCTGCAAAAGAGTGGCTATCTTTTCAAGATTTTCGCCTGCCGATCCGTAACCAAGCGATTGTTTTTCCAAATCTTACTTTTGATAGTGGGACAATGATTGGGCTCACCGGACGTAGCGGCAGCGGCAAATCTTCGTTTTTAAAAGCGATCTTGCAGCAGCAGGCATACTCAGGAACCATTCGCCTGTGCGGGGATCCAATCAAGAAGCATCCCTCCCCTTTTCGGTCCATCAGCTGGATCATGCAAAATCCGCAGGACCAGTTTTTGGCTGCTACAGTGGCACAGGAGCTTAGCCAAGGACGTGCAGCGACCGAGAGTGACAAACTGCTGGAAAAATTGCGACTACAAAACAAGAGCACTCAGTCCCCTTTTCTACTCAGCCAAGGCCAGCAAAGACGCTTGGCAGTAGCAGCTTTATTGCAGCGACCAGTCAAATTACTGTTGGTGGATGAACCGACCTATGGCCAAGATGTCAAGCAAGCTTGGCAGGTCATGCAGCTGTTAGCCGAAAAAGCCGCAAGCGGCACCTTGGTTTTGATCGTTAGTCACGATGTCTTATTATTGGAAGCATTTTGTTCACAAATCATTGATTTTAATCATTATGAAAAGGAGGACATAGATGCGCACTCTCAACCCGACAGTCAAGTTATTCGCCATTTTAGGACTCGCCTTACTGGTTTCTTTTCAAAATAATTTCAGATTGAATCTGCTACTCTGTGTCCTGTTCTTTGCTGTTTCTGTAAGCGAACGCTCTTTGAAAAAAAGCCTTTTGCTTGTTTCTGCATTGACCTTGGCAGCTGTGGGGGTCTTTTTCACCGGACTCCTTTACTACCAGGACAACCAAGGTGGCTCCTCCTCAGCAGCAGCTATGCGCTATGGACTTGACATGGCAAGCCGTATCTATTGCTTTGGTATGTTGGGCAGTTCTTTCAGTGTATCGACCACGATCAATGAGCTGATTTATTCGCTACAGCAACAGCTGCGACTCCCTGCCGTTTTTGCCTACGGTCTGCTCGCTGCGTTTCAAATTGCGCCCATCATTCCAGCCGAGTATCAGAATATCCGTAATAGCATGCGTTCTAGAGGAATCCCCGTCAATCCATTTTCATTCAAGATGCTGATCCCTTTACTGGTCAAATCGATTCGTTGGTCTGAGCTCTTGGCGACTGCGATGCTTTCAAGAGGATTTGACAGCGAGGCAAAGCGAACCTACGCCAAGTCATTTCGCATCACTTTCGCCGATATGCTCTTTCTATCTTTTTGTCTGATAATCGGCCTCGCTGGAACACTGCTCTTATGAAGGGGAAAAAGAGAAAAAGCCAAAGAAACACTGCCGTTTCTTTGGCTTTTTCCTTCTTATGGCTAAGAGATGATTGATTTTTTTATGGATCCAGATTTTATTTGATAGAGCGTTACAAACAAGGTGGTCACTAAAATATACATTGCGAAAAGGAAATACATGTTTTTAAAAAGCTGGATCGTCGTTTGATTGAGCCAAGCCCCAACTTTAGGGATATAAAAAATGGGTTGCCCAATCAATTGGCTTTTTTGGATTTCTTTTGGTTCCATCTGGCTTTGGTTATCACCGATCGCATAAAGCACCGATTGGTTTTCTCCCACTGCAACGATTCGCCGTGTGCGCATCTGTCTGCCGTGATCGACATAATAGGTCACTTCATTACCAACGACCAAATTGTCTTCTGAAGCCTTTTTAACAAAAAGTAATGTCCCTTCGGAATATGTAGGTTCCATTGCATCGCTGTTAACGATGGCCATTGTGAAACCAAACGCATGAGGAATCACGACCGCTAAAACAGAAATCAGCATAAACAACAATACAAAAAGTGAGAGCATGATACTTTGTTTTGGCAAAAGTTTCATTTTCTTTTCTCCTTCTAAGGCTCAGTTTCTTTTTCGATTCTATAACATAATTAAATTTTTTTCAAATATTTAAAAACGATTCATTGAATTTTTATGCATATTTTTTCTGATTATTATTTGACTTTATTTTACTATTTATATTATGCTAAAGGCGATTAAAAAACATAGGAGAAAAAGTATGCTTTTTTTAAATAACAAGTTCTTTTTTAAACGTTGGATTCCCTTTATCCTACTCGTTCTATTTTTGCTAGGAAGCATCGGTTTTTTTCTTATACTCTTCCTATATCCTACTTCTGATAACCATACCGTGGAGAAGAAGGAAGATTGGATTTTTTATGCGGAAGACAATCCTGATTCTACTTTTATTAGCCGTTATGTGAAATATTTACCTAGCGTAAAAGCCAATGAGCGATTTGTCATGCAGCGAAAAATGACCAACGAATACAAATATCCAACGATGCTGCTGATTGGCGATCATCAACACATGACCGTCTATCTGGATGATCAAGAAATTTATACCAATGAAGCTGCCGAACATTCATTGACCTTCAACCATCCTGGCAAAACCTTATCTTTTATCACATTGCCAGAGGATTACGTTGGAAAGACGTTGAAGATCTACGTGACTAGTCCTTTCGACACCTATTCTGGCTTTCCAGCCGAAGTCTTTTTCGGTCCTGCCAATGCATTGATCGGTTATGTTTTTAGTCTATCAATTTTGAATATCTATATCCTCCTATTTACCGGATTTATTTGTATCCTTAATTTATTTTATCTCTTCGTTTCTTTTATCAACCAAAGAAAGCTGAAAGTCTCTTCCATTTTATTCAGTGGCTTTGCCTTAAGTGCAGGTTTAGAAGCAGGCTTCGGGGATCTGCTGGGTGGACTGCTTTTTTCTCCCATCGTGAATTCATTTATGTTAAATTTTCTTTCGATTATTACGCCCATGTTTTTGATTGGGTTTTACTACACAAACATGCACTTCGTACGTAAGTATTATCAGAAATGGTTGGTTGTTCACTACTCCTTCGGGATCTTTGCCATGTTTTTGGCACTTTTTCAAAAACAAAGTTTGCCAATCGTCATGAACTATCTGTTTTTGTTAAACATCACCAGCACCTTTGTGACTTCGTTTGCGGCGATTTATGAGGCGTTAAAAAAGAATCAATTTTATGTCCTTTGTGCACCTTGGATCGTTGTCGCGGCAATCGGTCATGGGTTCTTGTATATCCAGGATATTTTAGTCCTCCCGCAATCTGACATCAATTGGCGCTCGATCATCTTTTTCTTACTGATACTTATTTTTACTTGTTATGGGTTCCTCGAACTCTTTTTTGCCAGTGAAGGCAAAAATAAGCAGATCGACACAGCAGACATCAAAGTGCGATTGTATGAAAATCAGCAGGCGATCGGTCCAGATCAAACGGCACAATGGCAGCAAGTTTTACAAATCATCAAAAAGAGAACCCATACCATTAAAGACATGTTAGAAGACGAACAACTAGCGGCTGCGTATGAAGGTCTTTGCGAGATTGAAGAAGAAATCAAGCAGCAGCTAACGATCCCTGCGGTTGAAAAAGAATCGATCACGACGATGCTGCTTGCTGATTATCAACACACTGCCGCTCAAAAAAGGATCACGCTTACCTGCGATGACCTCACGGAACCACTGGAACGATTGGAAGAAAATGATCGTCTGTCCTTGATCGCCCATTGCTTAGAGTACGCCATCCGCTACACCTGTTCGGTCACAGATCCTCAAAATCGCAGGCTTTCGTTGAAAGTGACTGACACAAAAGAACAGCTACATATCGACTGTCAAATGCCGCTTTTGACAGAGGATGAGACAGAAAAACTGCAAACTGATGAAGCAAAACGACAGGCGATCCATAATGATGTGCAAATGCTGGAACAAATTTGTCTTGTCTATCAAGGAAGTCTGCGTATCGAGGATTCAGATGGTTTTCATTTTTTGCGTTTAACATTTGCCGCTAAAGCGGATCTGCTGTCTTTTGACTGACTGCCTTTTCTCCGATACGTTAAACGGTCTATTTTAAGAAAAAGCGAAAAAACTCTTGCTTTTTTCGCTTTTTCGCTTTAGCATGATAAAGAACAGCAACAAGCATTGGAATAGTAATTTTATGATGGTCTTAGAGAGTCGATGACAGCTGAAAAATCGACACCCGCTGATAAAATGAACCTACCCAATGGCAATGACCGCAAAACGGTCGGTGGAAAGGCCTTATCCTTTACGAGTTGGATTATCCTGATCGATAATCAACAAAGGTGGTACCGCGAAATCCAAGCATTTCGTCCTTTTTTAGGACGAGATGCTTTTTTATTTTTTTAAGGAGGAAAAACAATGACACAAAAAAATGATTTTACAGAATGGTATATCCAAACGATCCAAAAAGCCGAATTGATGGCTTACTCCCCAGTGAAAGGTTCCATTATTTTCCGTCCTGACGGTTTCGAACTTTGGGAACATATTCAAGAGGAGTTCAATCGTTTCTTGAAAAAAGAAGGCATTCGCAATGCATACTTCCCAATGCTGATTCCGCAAAATTTCTTTATGAAGGAAGCGGATCATATCGAAGGCTTTGCCCCTGAATTACCTTGGGTCACAGAAGTCGGCAACGAAAAACTGGAAGAACCTTTGGCCTTGCGTCCAACCTCAGAAACCATGATCGGCTCTGCCTTTTCTGATTGGATCAACTCCTACCGTGACCTGCCTTATGAAATCAATCAATGGGCAAACGTCTTTCGTTGGGAAAAGAAAACATTGCCTTTCTTGCGTACCTCAGAGTTTTTATGGCAAGAAGGTCATACCGCTCATGAAAATGAAGAAGATGCTCGTCAACGCACCATGAAAGTCTTAGATGAATATGCCCGCCTTTGCGAAGAATTTCTAGCGATCCCTGTTTATCGTGGACAAAAAACCCCATCTGAGCGCTTTGCGGGGGCAGTAGATACTTATTCGATCGAAGCGATGATGAAAGACGGCAAAGCAGTCCAAGCAGGAACCAGCCACTACATGGGGACAAAATTTGCTGAAGCATTTGATATTACGTATTTAACGAAAGAAAACAAGCATACCCATGCCCACACAACCTCTTGGGGTGTCTCTACCCGCTTGTTAGGTGCCTTGATCATGACCCATGGCGATGAAAATGGTTTAGTTTTCCCACCAACCATTGCACCAACCCAAGTTGTGTTGTTACCAGTCGGTCCTTGGAAAAAGAATCCAGCCATCTTAGAAAAATTAGAAGAACTGTATGCCAACTTTAAAGCCAAGGGCATTCGTGTTCGTTTGGATGATTCTGATAACTCACCTGGCTATAAATTCAATGAATGGGAACTAAAAGGCGCTTGCTTGCGAATCGAATGTGGCCCAAGAGATTTAGAAGCTGGCAAAGTCATGGTCAAAGTCCGTGACCTACCTGACAAGCAAACGGTGGCGCTTGAGGAATTAGAAGCGTTTGTTGACCAAGAATTACAAGCAATGACTCCACGTTTATTAGCAGCTGCGAAGGAACGAAACAAAGAAAATGAGTACACCAACATCGATACATTGGATGAACTAAAAGCCCATATCGAAACGTGCAAACAAGAAGACAAAGTGACTGGTTTTGTTTTGATCGGTTGGGACGGCTCGGAAGAAACCGAGGCCAAAATCAAAGAAGAAACTGGCTTTACTACCCGAAACATTCCGTTTGAAGCACCAATGGAAAAAACAGTCGATATTGTCAGCGGCAAACCTGCCAAACACACCGTTTGGATCGCCCGCGCATACTAATAAAAAACGAAGCAGCCAGATGGAAAAGGCTGCTTCGTTTTTTGATTAATAAATCAATGAAAGAAAATCTTCAGGCGTGATGTTGCCAAAATATTTTTTGACATCAATGTTGGCAATGACTTGTGCCAAATCTTCTTTGGCATAACGAGTACCGATCAGGGCTTGTTCTACATCTGCAATGTCCCCTAGGCCGAAAAAGTCGCCAAAGATTTTGGCATCTGTGATTTTTCCTTCTGCCACATTTAAACGAACTTCGATGGAGCCGATCGGGAATCGATGACGGCGTTCGATATCAAAGGCTGGTGATTTGCCGTAATTCCAATCCCAGTTACGATAATACTTATCGGAAATCTCATTGATCTTGACCCAATCCTCTTCTGTTAGTTCATAGGTTTTGACGTCTTCCACGGAATCGACACCAAAAATCTTCAATAAGATTTCTTGACGGAACTCTTCAGTCGTCATGTCTTGCTTCTCTTTTGGCAAGAATGGTTTGATGTTGGTCACTCTTGAACGGATCGATTTGATGCCTTTTGATTCGATTTTGTCTTTACGGACTTTCAAGGCGTTGACTACTTCATTGATATCACTGTCAAACATGATCGTGCCATGAGCAAACATCCGGCCATTTGTTGCGTACATCGCATTCCCAGAAAATTTCATGTCATTGATCACAAGGTCGTTGCGGCCTTTTAGTTGCGCCCCTTCAACCCCCATCTCATGTAAAGCTTGGACGATTGGTTTGGTCAGTTTTTCAAAATCTCTGAAAGAATTCCCATCGTCAGGCATAATAAAGCTGAAATTCAAGTTTCCGAAATCATGATAGACTGCACCGCCGCCGCTGAAACGACGAACGACATGGATCCCATGTTCATCCACATACTCCTTATTGATCTCTTCGATCGTATTTTGATTGCGTCCAATGATAATCGATGGTTCATTAATGTAAAAAAGTAAGATGGGTTCATCCACTTTCATTTCTTGAAGAAGAAAAATCTCGATGGCTAAATTGATGCGTGGGTCATTCAGTTCGTTCGGTACAAAAAGCATACTATTCGTTCCTCCTAATTAGATGATTTCAATTATTTTTTGAACAGCCGCCAATTCAACGGGGATCCCATTGGCAGCTAGTGCAGCCTCTTCTCGTAACTGTTCTAAATCACCGTGTTGCGGCAAATGCGTCAACATTAATTTTTTTACCTGTGCCGCATGGGCAATCTCGCCTGCTTCTTTTGACGTAAAATGAGCCTTGTGCCGCTCATTGCCTGCAAAAAGATAGGTATCTGCCAAAAACAGGTCAGCTCCTTGTGCAAACGGAACAAAAGATTCTAAGTAGCCAGAATCGCCTGTAAAAACAAAAACCTTGCCTGTACTTTTCTCAACAAATCGCATGGCATAGCAAGTGACTGGATGGATCGTCTTCATAAAGGTAATGGTAAACGGGCCCAATTCCAATGACTCCGTTTGGAGGTAATCAATTCCTTGAGTCACTCCAGGCATCGTCAGGCTTTCAAAATGAACTGTGTCCTCCCCGTGTCCGTAGATTGGCAAAACCTGGCGTTCTTCGTTTCCTGGATATAATTGCCAATAGTATTGCAATACCCCTAGATCCGCAATATGATCGTGATGGTAATGCGTCAGAATCACTGCATCTAAGTCTAAGGGATCAAGGATTTTTTCTAGTTGGACCAAGGTGGTGCTTCCCGCATCAAGCAGCAAATGAAAGCCTTCTGACTCAATTAAATAGCCAGTAGTCCCTTCACCATTATACGGATAGGCACCTAAACAACCTAAGACAGTTATTTTCACTTGTGTTTCCTCCTCTTTGGCTCAAGCTGGTTTTCTACTTCTTTTATGCTATCACATCTCAGCTGATTTGACTAAAATCCGACCATTTTTTTGCAAAAAAAGATCGAGAAAACGAGAAAAAGACGACGTCTATTGGTAGAACCCTATGAATGAGTTTTTTACTCTATCTGCAGGGAGCCAGACCAATGGGCCGTCGTCTTTTTTGTTTATCTGATCATCGCTCGTTGTTCATTGATCAATTCCTCATAAAATACTGCATTGACTGCATAAGCGTAGGCGTTTGCCCATAGCATCCCGATCATCAGTGCCAAAAAGCCGAGAATAAACCAGCCAATCAATGATAACTGTAGCCAAATGTATTGACCCAGATGTGGACGCAAGAGCGCAAAGGCCACTTTAATTGACTGAAGAACCCCTAATTCCGGTTGATCATAGCGCAGATAGATTGCTAATTGAATCACACCAGTAACGACTTGTGACAAAAAGAAGAACAAAATGATGGAGAGAAAGGTCCCAATCACAAAAGCGACCGAGCCATTAAACATCGCCACATCAATAGAGATTCCCCGATTAAAATTGAATACCAAGTCCAAATATTGATTGAGTCCTGATAAGACAAACTGCGGCAAGAAAATCGCAAAACTCAAAAGATAATTTAAAAGCGCGCTCACTAAATTTAGTAGCAAAAACGGTACATACAGACGTTTATCAAAGACTAGAAAAATATCCGCCACCTTGATTCCTCTGCCACGAACCAGATAGAGTGCCATGATACTCAACGCTACCGAAAACGCAAAGAAGACAAAATTGTCCAAGATCAGATCGATCCAGCTCCCTGCATTGTTTGCACCAAAAGAAGTCCCAATACTACTAAAAAGCGAGCTGACCACCGCTTGTACCGCAACCGTCGCTAAAATACTTAAGACGAACGTTCCCCAGAATCCGCGCAAGGAGTTTTTGGCGGTCTCTCGAATCATTGTATTTGATCTCATAGACTCACCTTAGTAACTGCGCAATGCTTTAACGGTCTTATCGTCTAAGCGGCGAACCACTTCCGTTACAAGCTTGACTGTATTGAAGTAGTCATCCTCATGAATGACAGAAGTATGAGAATGCAGGTAACGAACTGGCACGGTAATAGCGATCGAAGGGACCCCATCACGAGTCAAATGCATTTGACCAGCATCGGTTCCTCCACCAGTGATCACGGTATATTGGAAAGGAATTTCCATCTCTTCTGCGACATCGATCACAAAATTCAATAATTTCTTGTGAGGAATCATGGAAGCATCGAAAATCAGGACTTGTGGGCCTTTGCCTAACACAGAATCCGCTTCTTTTGGTGTCATTCCAGGTGTGTCCCCAGCGGTGCCAGTATCTAGTGCGATCGCGATATCGGGATTCACTAAGTGAGTGCTTGTTCGCGCCCCTCTTAGGCCAACTTCTTCCATCACGTCACTGCCAGCAAACAAGCAGTTTGGATGTCCTTCTGCTGCCAAGGTTTCTAATACCCGCAGTGATACCGCCGTGCCGATTCGATTGTCCCATGCTTTGGCTAATAAAAATTTGCTGTCGTTCATCCGTTTGTATTGGATATAAGGGGTGATCATATCGCCCGGACGGATCCCCCAGCCTTTGGCTTCTTCTTCACTTGAAGCGCCGATATCAATGAACATATCTTTGATATCATACGGTTTATTTCGAGTCTCTGGACTCAAGACATGGGGTGGTTTTGAACCGACGACACCGTGGATCAATTTGCCTTCATTGGTTTTGATCTCGACTTGCTGTGCCAGCATCACTTGCCCCCACCAACCACCAAGGGTCTGGAATTCAATAAAGCCTTTTTCTGTGATTTTAGTTACCATAAAGCCGACTTCATCCATATGTCCCGATATAAAAATTTTCGGTCCACCGCCATCACCAACATGTTTGGCAATGACACTTCCTAAACCATCAAAAAAGATATCTTCAGCAAAGTCTTTGGCATATTCTTTAAAGACTTCACGCACTTCCTCCTCATTCCCAGGAACCCCACGTGCAGTCGTTAGGTCTATTAAAAGCTGTTCTTCTTTTTTCTCCATCTTGCTTCCTCCTTTGTCTCATTGATTATGATTATACCATTCTCTTAATCTGGTGCCAGAGGGAAATACAAAAAGATTGGTTAAATGAAAAAACGATCCTCGTTTTGTCGTGATCCTCAAGATTAGATTTTTTGGTCTAATTTGTAAGGTTCGCTTCAATTCTAAGGATCGTTTTATCAAGAATTCAATCAAGTTTCAATTATTCGCAGACACAGCTTGACGGTAATCAAATAGGCAAATAGATAGACGACTGCTGCAACTGCCGCAAACAAATGAGCGACCCAATACCCAGGACTGTCGATGATTTGGGTGAAGGTATTGATGGCAAAGACGGCATGCAAGATCGCCAGTAGCGTACCTGGCATAAAGATCCAGATGTTTTGCCAGTAAACGAGTTTGCGTACTTCTTTTCGGGTGTAACCTAGTTTGGTCAATAATCGGTAATTGTGTTTCTCCCGCTCGGTATTTGAAAATTGCCGAACGATCAAACTGCTGGATGTCGTGATCAAAACGATCACACCTACAAATAATGACACAAACAAAACGATTCCTGCTTGCCGCCGCACGCCGCGCATCGTTGTAAAACGATTCGCTAAGGTCAGTCGATATGCGGTCATCTGGTTATTCTCACTGGTGGAATCTCGGGCAGTCTCTGGATAAAAACGCACGCTTTTTTGGTCATCGCTAAACTCATAGGTCAAAGGATGCGTCCACTCAATCGGCAGCTCTTCATCTAGCAGCTGAGTCAAGCTCTCCGTTTGCACCTTGTCTGTTTGTAAATAAGCAACGCTATAGGTGAAGCCCTCAACTTGCTGGTACGCATCATCTTGGATGACAAGGACATTTGGCAAGGAATAGCGCAAGGCAGAATCCCCAAAATAATCCTGTTCTGCTTGAATGAGTTTGAACGTATGTTGACTGCCGATTTTGACCTCATCGCGATAGGTGATAAACGAACGAGTCACATCGTATTGACTGTCAAAAAGCACCGCTTGTTTATCGGTACGCAGTTGAATCTCCGGGGCATCGGGAACCAGTTTTCGCAGACGCTGATAATCAGAAAAAGCGACCAGATTCACCATGATATTTTCAATATTTTCGTCTTGCAACTCTCCAAGGTAACGGGTTTGGACCGTCATATTGGTCATTTTATAGGGAATCGATTGTTCGGCAATAATCGGTGTATCGGCTTTTTCTAAAAGGTCCCGCAAGGTATCTGCCTGCTCTTCTGACACTTGAAAGGACGTTGGATAAATGCGGTTCGTTGCTTGATAGTTTAATGAGATGACCCCCATCGTTCCCCCGATCAGGGAGATTGCGATCGCTGTGATGATCGTCAAAAGCGCATAGCTTTTCCACGTTCTTTGCAAGTAAGCCCGCACGTTATTGTAAGCAATCAGTTTCGCCCCTTTGATAAGACGTTTTTTCGGCTTACTCAAAAAATATAACAATGCCGGCAACGAGCAATCAAAAAAAAGATAGGTTGCCGTCACACAACAAAACAGAATCAATAAAGGAATCCATAAAATTGCTGAAAAATCTTGTGTGTACGTGATATAGTTGGTCCACGTTTCCCGCAGGGTCAAAGACAAATAGTAGCCTACCCCCAGTAGAATCAGACCTAGAACCCCCATTAATGAACGAAACGGGGTCATTTTCATTTTCTTGATCGGTAAGCGGTATTCAGTCTTGATCAGCTCACTCATTGGGGTACGCCAAACAAAAAGGATCACTTGAATACTCAAAATAATCATCGCCGCGATAAAGACAAAAACCGTTGAAAAAATCGATTGGGGTGAATTAAAGAAATGACTCGTTAAATTCAAACCCATCGCTCGAATCAAAATCATAGAAAAAAATTTCGAAAAAATAATCCCCATAAAGATGCCAGTCACTAAAGAGAAAAAGTTCAATAGAAACGTTTCCCGCAGCAACAGCCAAGCCAGACGACCTTGCCGCAGCCCCAAAAGCTGGTAAACACTGATTTCTTTTTGTCGCTGACTAAGAAAAAAATGATTGGCACTCAGCATAAAAAACAAAACGACAAAGGCAACCACACTGCTGCCGAATCCTAAAACCCCTTCAATGCGGATATCTTGCTGGACCCGTTGATTCAGCAGACGATCATTCATCAAGGCGTTAAAGGAATAAAAAATCATCACGGCGGTCATCATACAAATAAAATACACCATATAGTTGCGAAACTGCCGCAAGAAACTCCGCCAGCCGATTTTAAACAACATGGCGCGGACCGCCTCCAATCGTTGCCTGCATATCGATGATTTTTTCGAAAAATTCCTGACGCCCGCCTTTTTTGACGACTTCTGCAAAGAAGACACCGTCTCGGATGAATAAAATTCGGTTGCAGTAGCTGGCGGTGAAAGGATCATGCGTGACCATCAAGATCGTCGTTTTCTCTTGTTGATTGATTTGCGCTAAATACCGTAACAATTCTGTCGCCGCTTTTGAATCAAGGGCGCCAGTGGGTTCATCAGCAAAAAGGACCGCCGGACGACTAATGATTGCTCGAGCAGCAGCGACCCGCTGTTTTTGCCCTACAGACAATTCTTCTGGGTAGCGATCTAACAAGTGCTCGATTCCTAACAAATTGGCCGTTTGTTCAATGCGCTCTTGGGTTTCACTCACGGGCAAACGATCAATGGCAAGGGGAAGCAAGATATTGTCTCTGGCTGTCAACGTCTCTAAAAGATTAAAGTCTTGAAAGATGAAACCGATCTGCTGACGACGAAAATCACTGAGGGCTTTTTCCGACATTCGGGTAATGTCTTTGCCATCGATATAGATCGAGCCTAAGCTAGGTCGCATAATTGAAGACAACAGATTCATCAAGGTCGTTTTCCCAGCACCGCTAGGCCCCATGACCCCGACAAATTCTCCTTGATCCACTGCAAAAGAAAGGTTATCTAATACTTTGGTTTGATTGAAACGAGTGCCGTAACTTTTGGTCAGATGCTTCACATCAATCATATTTTTCACATAGAACCCTCCTTTAATAAAATTCTCTCCTTATGGTAGCATACTTTTTCATTGAATACTTCTGCTTCAAAACAGAGAAAAAATAAATTTAAAAAAGTTTTTTATTCATTATGTGAAACATGGAACAACCAAATCCTTAATCTTATCAGTTTTCTCAGAAAACGCCCCAATGAATATACACCATATATTGTGTATATCCAATTTACCAACCCTTATTCACCACTATATATAGTTGCTCATTTCTACAATTTGTTTTATTATATTGAGGAAGATAAGGAGTGGTAGAAATGATGAACATTAAGAGAAATCCTGAGCAAGGGTTGGAAAGACAGTCCGCTTTGCGTCAGTTAAAAATCGTAAAACGTGATGGACGGCTTGTCGATTTTGATGATCAAAAAATTTACGATGCGTTAGTGAAAGCCCTAAGAAAAATCAACGGCGAGCTTTCGCCCATCGACCACGAAAAAATCACCGAGATCGTTGACAGTGTCGATCACGAGATCGCGGAACGTTTTCGTACGAATGTAAAAATCTATGAGATCCAAAATATCGTCGAGCATATCTTATTAGCAAAAAACGAGTATGCCTTGGCTGAAGAATATATCAACTATCGGACCCATCGTGATTTCGAGCGCAGCAAAGCCACAGACATCAACTTTACGATCAACAAATTGATGAATAAAGATCAATCGGTCGTCAATGAGAATGCCAATAAAGATAGCAATGTGTTCAATACACAACGTGATTTGACCGCTGGGATCGTAGGAAAATCGATCGGTTTGAAAATGCTCCCTCCTCACGTGGCAAATGCTCACCAAAAAGGCGACATTCATTACCATGACTTGGATTATCATCCTTACACCCCAATGACCAACTGCTGCTTGATCGATTTTAAAGGCATGCTGAATAATGGGTTTAAAATTGGGAACGCCGAAGTGGAATCGCCAAAATCGATCCAAACGGCCACCGCTCAAATCTCACAAATCATTGCAAACGTAGCATCGAGTCAATATGGCGGCTGTTCTGCTGATCGAACAGATGAATTATTGGCTCCTTTTGCTGAGTTGAATTATCAAAAGCATCTAAAAGATGCCGAAGAATGGATCGAGTCGCCTGAACGTCGGGAAGCTTATGCGAAGAGCAAAACGCGCAAAGATATCTACGATGCAATGCAAAGTCTAGAATACGAAATCAATACGTTATTCACCTCAAACGGACAAACGCCGTTTACTTCCCTTGGGTTTGGTTTAGGAACCAACTGGTTCGAACGGGAGATCCAACGAGCGATTCTCCAAATTCGCATCAACGGGTTAGGCAGTGAGAAGCGTACCGCTATTTTTCCAAAATTGATCTTTAGTATTCGCCGTGGCGTCAACTTGGCCCCTACCGATCCGAACTATGATATTAAAGAACTGGCTTTAGAGTGTGCCACCAAACGGATGTATCCTGATATTTTGAATTATGATAAATTAATTGAATTGACCGGCAGCTTTAAAGTGCCGATGGGCTGTCGTTCTTTCTTGCAAGGCTGGAAAAACGAACGTGGCGAAGAAGTCAATGTCGGTCGGATGAATCTAGGCGTCGTAACATTGAATATTCCTCGGATCGCCTTAGAAGCAAATGGTGATCAAGAAAAATTCTGGACGCTGCTGGAAGATCGTCTGCAAATCGTCAAGGATGCTCTTGTCTATCGGGTGGAGCGCTGTAAAGAAGCCAGCCCTGCGAATGCGCCGATCCTTTATATGTATGGGGCTTTCGGTGAACGTTTGGATCGCAAAGACAATGTGAATGAACTATTCAAAAACAAACGTGCTACTGTTTCTCTTGGATATATCGGTTTGTATGAAGCTGCTTCGGCTTTTTATGGTGGAACATGGGAACAAGATCCAGAAGCAAAAGCCTTTACCCTAGCGATCGTGAAAGAATTGAAAGCTCATGCAGATGCTTGGGGCGATGAATACGGCTATCATTTCAGCGTATACTCGACGCCTAGTGAAAGCCTGACTGATCGTTTCTGCCGCTTGGATACCGAAAAATTCGGTGAAGTTGAAAACATTACCGACAAAGAATACTACACCAACAGCTTCCACTATGATGTGCGGAAAAATCCGACACCATTTGAAAAACTTGATTTTGAAAAAGAGTATCCAAAATACTGTTCTGGCGGGTTTATTCATTACTGTGAATACCCAGTCTTGCAGCAAAATCCAAAAGCGTTAGAAGCGGTATGGGATTACGCTTATGATCGGGTCGCCTATCTTGGAACAAATACCCCTATCGATCACTGTTATGAGTGTGGGTATGAAGGAGATTTCAATCCAACCGAACGGGGCTTCGAATGCCCACAATGTGGCAATCATGACCCAAAAAGTTGTGACGTCGTCAAAAGAACCTGTGGGTATCTTGGAAATCCTCAAGCTCGTCCAATGGTCAATGGACGGCACAAAGAAATTTCTGCCCGGGTCAAACATTTGCAAGAATAAACGAAAAAGGAGTGCTAGAATTCTTCTACACTCCTTTTCTTGAAGACCAATCCCTGTAATTCATGATAGAAAGAAGTTTTCTTATGAGAAATCCGAAACCTAAAGAATGGCAAGCCAAAGAATATAGCCAAAATTATATTGCTGATTACAAAGCCTTCAACTTTGTTGATGGTGAAGGCATTCGAAATAGTTTATACGTGAGCGGCTGTCTCTTTGCTTGTGAAGGCTGTTTCAACAAAGCGGTCCAAAACTTTCGCTATGGTACACCTTTTACGCAAGAACTAGAGGATCGAGTCATCGAAGATCTGCGGCATGATTATGTCCAAGGGCTGACCCTCCTAGGCGGCGAACCTTTCTTGAACACAACAGTCTGTCTGAAAGTCGTTGATCGGGTGCGTGCTGAATTTGGGCACAGCAAAGATATTTGGAGCTGGTCAGGCTACACCTATGAAGAATTGCTTTTGGAAACACCCGATAAATTGGAACTTTTATCCAAAATCGATATTTTAGTCGACGGTCGTTTTGAACTGAGCAAACGAAATTTAAACTTGCAGTTTCGCGGCAGCAGCAATCAACGAATCATTGATCTTGCTGCATCTCGGGAACAAGGAAAAGCGGTTATCTGGGCAAAGTGCAAAGATGCTGAAGCAAGCTACGAACAAATCAAAAAACAAATTTAAAAACTATAAACACCGTGCATCTTGAGGTGATCCAAAAGTTAGACCAAAAAATCGAACTTTTGGCGGTCACCTCCTCTTCCTTCAAAGATGATGCACGGTGTTTTTTTATGTTATATCAACTCAGTGACCAAGCTTTTTACAGGTACTTACTTGCTTCACGAATCGTCAAAGGCGCCAGACTTGTTTGATAGCGAAGCAGAAAGTCTTGGACCCACTGAGGATTCGTCTTGGCATAATCTCGTAAGCTCCAGCCAATGGCTTTGTTGATAAAGAATTCAGAACTCCCCAAATTATTGACGAGGACCTCTTCAAGCAGTGGTCGATCCATCTGTTCTTTTTGCAGCAGTTGATGGAGTATTGCCACTCGCCGCAGCCAAAGATTTTCCTCAAGACTCCAGCGAAGCATTTCAGCTTTTAACGCTGGCAGTCGGCGAACTAGTTTTCTGACAACCTCACTTAGGGCATCCACGCTATCCCACCAAGCTTTTGTTATGACTAGCTGTTCAATTTTTGCCAGATCGATGGCCGCTAGAAACGGCTCCATCACCACTAAATAATCAATTGCAAGGTATTGGTGTTCCCGATAGCTGCTTTGCCAACAATGATCGATAAAGTCCCAATCAACCGTTTTCGTTTGTTTTGCTGCTTTGAAGGTCGCTTTTTCTCCTGCTGGCGGCGCAACGGCGTAGGAATGCCTAAAAAATCAAACTGATGCCGCATGTAGGCGGCCATTTTTTCACTTCGCTCCTGATCAGCCAATCCTGTCATTGTGTCATATACTTGATAGAGTGTCATTTTGCTCCTCCTCTTCTGCCTACTGCTCGTCAGATAGTTGCCATAAGGGTAGTACGATATTTTCATAGGTCAGTGGATCAAGATTTGTGACGGTGATCCCCAAAAGACGGATGCCTTTTTCCAGACCTAAAATTTCTTCCCAAATCAGACTTGCTTCGGAAAATAGCTGTTCTTTTTTATGAACATAGGTTGGCAAGGTCACTCGCTTGGTGATCGTAGAGTAATCACTGTAACGAACTTTCAACACGACCGTCTTGCCATGTTTTTGTGTGCGCTTCAGGGATCTTTCGACTTCTTCTGCGATAGCCCGTAACTGGCTCAATACTTGTTCTTCACTGGTTAATGGATTGCCGTATGTATGCTCTTTTCCAACTGATTTCCGTTCTCTCGTCACACTAACTGGGGAATCATGGATCCCTCTAACTTTCCGATACAAGGAATACCCCATTTTGCCAAATTCACGAATCAGCGCCATCTCACTCCAGCCATACAGATCAGCTCCTGTAAAAATACCTAACTCATGCATCCGCGGAACAGTTTTCTTCCCGATCCCGTGAAATTTATCAATGGGTAATTGTTGCAAAAATGCCACTGCCTCATCTGGCATCACCACCGTCAATCCTCGTGGTTTATGATAATCCGAAGACAGTTTTGCCAAGAATTTGTTGTAACTGACTCCTGCCGAACAGGTCAGATGAGTCTCTTGCCAGATGTCTCGTTGAATCAAACGAGCGATCTTAATTGCTGAAGGACAATTGATCTTGTTGACTGTGACATCTAGATACGCTTCATCAATAGAAACTGGTTCGATGATGTCGGTGTATCGATGAAAAATTTCTCTGACTTGCTGGGACACTTCACGATACTTTTGATGATTTCCCGGTTTAAAAATCGCTTGAGGACAAAGCTCATAGGCTTTTTGCGCACTCATTGCCGAGTGGATGCCATATTGTCGTGCCAGATAATTGGCGGTCGTGACCACTCCTCGTCCGCCAGTATCACTTGGGTGACGGGCAATGACGAGGGGATGCTTGGCAAGCTCTGGATCATCCCGTTCTTCCACCGAAGCAAAAAAAGCATCCATATCAATATGAATAATTTTGCGGCTCGTATCATTTTTTAAGGGAAATTGCAGTTCCGACATCGTTGTTCACCTCACTTCTTATTATAAACGAACAGAGGTTCCCTATCAAGCAAGGAATCGAGGGAAGCACACAAAAAGGACCAATCTTCATTGGTCCTTCCTTCTACATTCACTGCTTTTACGGCCCTCTTCATGGTCCAAGAAGTTCTACTATAAGGCAGCTTCCCCTCGTTCATTAGTGCGAATCCGAATCGCTTCTTCCAACGGGTAGACGAATATTTTGCCGTCACCGACTTCATCTGTCCGACAGATCGATACAATCAGCTCAATCACCGCATCGACTTTTTCATCTGCTAAAACAAAACGGACATTTACTTTTGGTAAAAGAGTTGTGATCACTTCTTGGCCACGAATAAACTCTTTGAGGCCTTTTTGATTGCCGCAGCCCAGCACTTGACTGACTGTCATGCCGCTGATCAAATCAGACTGGTCCAAAGCGGCCTTTAGTTCTTCTAATTTTTCTTGGCGAATAATCGCTTCAACTTTTTTCATGACTGCTCCTCCACTCTTAAGAATCTAACCCCATAAAGGTAGGATAGGCCGTTTCGTCATGTTCGATCCGATCCATCCCCACTGCTTCTTCTTGTTGCGATACGCGAATCGGCATCACCCATTTGATCAAAGTGATAATGACAAAGGATAAGATACCTGCAAATAGAATCGTAAATACGATACTTTCGGCTTGTGCGAGAAAAAGATCAACGCCGCCATATAGCAATCCTGACTGTCCACCCACTGCTGGATCCGCAAAGATCCCTGTCATCAAACCGCCAAAGATCCCGCCTACGCCATGGCAGCCAAAGGCATCCAGTGCATCATCTAAGCCTAGACGATGTTTGATGACAGAAATAAAGAAGTAGCAAAACGGACTGACTAAAGCGCCAATGATAAAGGAAGACCAAAGCGAGACAAATCCCGCACCTGGTGTGATGGCAACTAAGCCCACGACGGCTCCAGTACACGCACCAACGATCGTCGGTTTGCCCAACACGATTTTTTCGATCAGCATCCAAGAAAGCATCGCACTGGCTGCTGCCGTATTCGTGGTCATTAGGGCGTGGATCGCTAGACCATCAGCTGCTAACGCAGAGCCAGCATTAAAGCCAAACCAGCCAAACCATAAAAGGCCAGCACCTAGTACAACAAATGGAATATTATGAGGACGATATTCGGTTTGATGAAATTCTCGCCGCTTACCGACAACGATCGCTAAGACTAACCCACTGATACCCGAACTGATATGAACGACATTGCCTCCTGCAAAATCGATCGAGCCGATCGCATCTAAGAAACCGCCGCCCCATACCATATGTGCCATTGGAAAATACACGAGAACTAGCCAGAAGCCGATAAATAGGAAAATAGCTGAGAAACGCATTCTGCCCACGACAGATCCAGTAATGATCGCCGTTGTGATCAAGGCAAACATCATTTGAAAGGCCGCAAATAACCCTTCAGGAATCCCTTCTCCTTCTGTCATCGAGACATGATTGAAAAAGACTTTATCTAAATTCCCAATAAATGAGCCTGTGCCGCTAAAAGATAAGGTATACCCTAAAGCGACCCATAGCACAGACGCCAAGCCCATCGTACAAATCACCATCATCATGGTATTGAGGATGTTTTTGCGACGTTCCAATCCTCCGTAAAAAAATGCCAATGCTGGAGTCATAAGAAAAACCATACCGCTACAAATTAAAATAAATGCAATATTCCCTGTGTTCATTTTTGACGCCTCCTTTTCTTTATGTTAGCTATCCTAACATCATATGTTCAAATAATCTAGATTTTTCTGAGAAAATCGTGAATTTTCTGAAAATAGCTAACTGTTGATGTCAGATAATTTAACACAAGTCCGAAAAAAGACAAAAAAATACCGAGAGAATTCTCGGTATGATTACGTTTCTAATTGATGGTAGGCTTGATAAACAAGCTGTTTCTTCACTTGATTGCGTTTAGCCACTTCTTTGATGGCTTCTTTCGAAGACAAGTCTGCCTCTTCCATCAAGGCTGCCACCTGTTCAGCATAGCTTCCTTCATAAACGACTTCAGGGATTTCAGAAGCGCCTTCCACTAATAGACAGCATTCCCCTTTGATCGGTTGTTGGTCGAGGTATTCAATCAATTCTGAAAAGGTCCCTCGCAAGTATTCTTCGTGGATTTTTGTCAATTCACGGCAGATAACTGCTTGACGTTCTCCCAATACCTCTTTCATCGTTTCGATCGTCGCTGCGATTCGATACGGTGACTCATAAAAAATCATCGTAGCTTTTTGGCTTGCCAATTCACTTAACGCTTGCTTTTGTTCTTTTTTCTTACGAGGTAAAAAGCCATAAAAAAGATTCGGCTGCGGTGATAAGCCAGAAGCGATCAGCGCGGTCAAACCAGCCGTAGGACCTGGGAGCGCAATCACTGCGATTCCTTCGACCAAGCACGCCTTGACTAATTCATGACCTGGATCACTAATGGAGGGCATACCAGCATCACTGCATTGGGCAATAGTCTTGCCCATTTGCAGCTGTTCTATCAGCTGTGGCACCCGTTCTTTATAATTGTGTTCATGTAAGCTTTTTTGCGGTGTCGCAATCTCAAAATGATTCAACAATTTCTGGGTATTTCGAGTATCTTCACTTGCGATCAGGTCCGCTTCTTTTAAAATTTTGACACATCGGAACGTCATATCTTCCAAGTTACCGATCGGTGTTGGAACAAGATACAGTTTTCCAGTGTCTTGTTTATAACTTTGCTGCTTTTGCATGTACTGCTCCTTTCGAAAAAAAGACCAGCAGAAATTGATCTTTTTTCTAACGAACCGCTTCGTCTGTCAGCTATTTGCCGCTTTCACGATAGATCACTTCTAGACAAAACGCACAAGGTTCGTCATGTTCTCTGCGAGAACCGTATAAGTCATAACAAACATGAAATCCTTCTTCGTAAATCTTTTCTAAATTCATCCGCGATTTAGAAAGCTCTTGTTTGACCGATTCAGCGGGTGCATCTGCCACTTGGTTCAACTCACGAATGTGTTCACGTAAGCGTTGATTTTCCAATTCTAATGTCGTATTTTTTTCGACGATTTCTTGCAAAGACTGCTTCATTTCCGCAAGATTATTCAAGGAATTTTGCAACTCCACTTCTAACTGATTCAATCCGTCATATATTGATCGTTTGTCCATGCTCATTATGGTCACCTACTTATTTTGTCACTAGTTCTTCATAATCATACTCGATTGGTGTTTGCCGATCATGCAAACGGACTTTGATCACTCGGCTCAACAGATCCAGCCCAACCACACGTCCTTTGCCATCTGGCGTTTCAACTTCCTTGCCGCGATCCGGCAATTCTTTTTTTGCACGCTCATACTCTTCACTTTCGTACTTAAGACAACACATCAAACGACCACATAACCCTGAAATTTTTGCAGGATTTAAGGAGAGTCCTTGATCCTTAGCCATCTTGATGGACACTGGGATAAAATCGCCTAAAAACGTCGCACAGCATAGTTTGCGACCGCAGGGTCCAACTCCCCCCAGCGCCTTCGCTTCATCCCTGACACCAATTTGGCGCAGTTCGATCCGTGTATGAAATTCACTTGCTAAGTCTTTGACCAACTCACGAAAATCAACGCGGCTTTCTGCCGTGAACGAAAAAATCAGTTTTGTGCGCTCAAAGGTATACGCCACCCGAATCAGCTTCATTGGTAGCTGGTGTGCTCGGATTTTTTCTTTCCCGATTTTCAACGCTTCGTCTGCTGCTTTTTGATTGGCGGCAGCTTGCTCCAAATCTTTTTTCGTCGCTCGACGCAGGATCGGTTTGACTGCTTGAGGCAAATCGCTCTCATTCATTTTTCTGCTTTTGGTAACCACCGTGGCAAGACATTTGGCATCTTGTGATTCCACGATGACTTGTTCATTTATGGTATAGGTCTGTTTTTTTGGTGTGTAAAAATAAATCTGGCCCACGTCATGATAACGCACTCCGACAACTTCGATCATCTCTGGTCTCCTTTTCCGGCTGCTGCGTTTTATCCATAGATGATTTTCACGGAAAATTGTTCTGCCACTCCTTGGAAAGATACATTGGCTTGCAATTTTTTTTGTGCTTGCAATGCGGCTTCAATGGCACGATTGATCTCTTTTCCCCATAAACCTTGTGCCAACAATCGATCTCGTTCCTCTTGAAAGTAAAATAACAAGAGCAAAAAGATTTCTGATTGCTGATTTTTTTCTTTTGCTAGACCCAATAATTTTTTCTGAACAAAAATAAATGCTTGCGGGTCTTTCTTCAAAAGGTAATTCACCCAACGCTTAACAGCATCCTTAGTTTCATTAAACCATTCATTCTGCGAGATTTCAACTGCTTTATGATAACTATTCGTCAAGTGGCTCAGAAGTCGACTCGTCTCTTTGGAAAGTCCTTCTTCTTGGAGCTTCTCCTGTAGTTTTTCTTTTGACAGCTGCGAAAAATGAATGATCTGACAGCGAGACTGAATCGTCGGCAAAATACGTCCTAAACTCTCAGTTTCTAAAATCGCCAAAAAGTTTCCCACCGGTTCTTCCAAAAACTTTAATAGGCTGTTGGCAGCGCTGTTGTTCATTTTGTCAGCTTGAGACAAAATAAAGATTTTCAGACGACTTTCAAAGCCGCTCTTTGAGAACTCCTCTTGCAGCTGCCGAATCTGGTCGACTTTGATCATCTGTCCATCCGGCTCGATTTGGATGACGTCAGGATGCTCTCCTTGGGCGATCCGCAGACAATTGCTGCATGTGCCGCACGGGGCTTCTTCTTGCACATTGGTACAAAAAAGGCGTTTTGCGAGCCACAGACTTAATTCGTGCTTGCCAGTCCCCTTGTCCCCTTCAAAAAGATAAGCATGAGCAATGCGCCCATGCTTGATACTTTTTTTTAGTTGGGCAAAAACAAGAGGCTGATATTCTTGTAGAAATAACTCCTCCATGAAAAGCTCCTTTTTTAATATTGATGGAATCCGTCAACCGGTAGCACGAACACAGTTGCTCCGCCGACTTCGACTTCGACTGGATAAGGAACTTGACCGTCTAAGGAAATGTCTAGAGACATCGGTGTCGAGACATATTGTTTTCTTGATTGACAGGTTTTTTTGATCGATTCTAATGCATCTTGTACCCGATCGTCTTCAATACCAATGATAAACGTACTGTTGCCAGCCTTTAAAAACCCACCCGTTGAGGACAATTTTGTAGCACGGATATTGGCATCAATAAACTCATTTGCCAAACGATTACTGTCTTTGTCTTGTACGATTGCCATAATTAATTTCATGGGACCATCTCCTTTGTGTTATCCAACCTACCCTAGATTGACTTGAAGTAAGTAGGATACGATTCAACGATTGCTGAATAGCTGGATTCAACAACTTCTTGTAACCCCATTCTAGCATCAATCTTATGAATGCGTACAGGATTTTCTTCCGCCAGCTTGAGATACGCATGACGAACCCGTTGGTGAAACTCCAATCCTTCTGAATCTAAGCGGTCATATTGATGTGCGCGGTTTTCTTGGATGCGACGCAAGCCGGTATCAGAGTCAACATCTAGATACAAGGTAAAATCAGGCGTCGTTCCTTCCGTTGCAAACTCGTTGATCCGTGCGATCTCAGGAATCCCGATGCGGCGTCCAGCTCCTTGATAGGCAAGCGAACTGTCAACAAAGCGGTCACAGATCACGATGTGTCCAGCATTCAATGCCGGCAGGACAACCTCAATCAAGTGTTGGCGGCGGGCCGCTGCATAAAGTAAGGCTTCCGTCCGCTCATCCATTTCTTCATTTCGCGGATCTAAAATAATTTTACGAATCTTTTCAGCGATTTTAACTCCGCCAGGTTCTCTTGTTTTCACGATTTTTCTTGTTGCTTCAAGCTGTAACCGAGGATACAACTCTTCGATCACACTGGTTTTTCCAGCACCATCCGGTCCTTCGATGGTTATAAACAATCCATTCACCCTAATTGCCTCCAATATCTTTATAATTCTCGGCGACCTTCTACTGCTTTTAGCAAGGTCACTTCATCCGCGTATTCAATATCGCTGCCCACAGATAAGCCATGAGCCAAACGCGTGACTTTAATACCAGCAGGCTTGATCAAACGTGACATATACATCGCCGTTGCTTCACCTTCCGTGGTCGCATTGGTCGCAATAATCACTTCTTTGACCTGATCATCATGCAGCCGCTGTATCAGCGATGCAATGTTGATATCTTCTGGACCTGTCCCTTCCATCGGGGATAACACGCCATGCAGCACATGATAAAGTCCATGATACTCCCGGACTTTTTCTAGTGCCATGACATCTTTAGGCTCTTCAACCACTAAAATCGTTTCTTTGTCTCTTGTTGGATCACTGCAGATCTCACAAGGATCTTCTTCAGTTATATTTCCGCAAATACTGCAAAAGTGCAAATCTCGTTTGACACTAAGCAACGATTTGGCAAACTCATTGACGACTTCTTCTTTCATATCGATCGTATAAAATGCCAAACGTGTCGCGGTTTTTTGTCCGATTCCCGGCAGTTTCATGTAACTGTCGATCAATCGGGCGATCGGTTCAGGATATTGCACCGTCATTTCTCCTTTTATAGACCCGGAATGTTTCTTGTGTATTTGCCCATCGTTTGTTCCGATTCTTTTTCAATTTTCTTCAATCCGTCATTGACAGCTAAAATGATCATATCTTGCAGCATTTCCACATCGTCAGCATCAACGATCGCTTCATTTATAGCAATGTCTTGTAACGTCTTATCGCCAGTAAAGGTCGCTTTGACATAGCCATTTGTCGATTCGCCGATAAATTGTTTGCTGTTCAGCGCTTCTTGTTCTTTCATCATTTCTTTTTGCATTTTTTGCATTTGTTTCATCATGCCTTGCATATTTCCCATGCCTCGCATCATTATCAATCACTCCATTTTCATTAATTTTCTTCAATGCTGGTTAATTCACCAAATAACTCTTGCGCTTTTGTTACTAAGTCGTCATTTTCAGGTTCGACAGGAGCGGCTTCGGTCTCCTCTTGGTCTACTTCAATTTCCGAATCTGCCGTTGCTTGACCGCCGGCCAAAAACTCTTGCCGTAGTGCTGGCCAACTTTCTTTTGTGATAAAGACAGCCTGGGCGGCATAGTCTTTGATCATACGAGACAATTGATTATGGATCATCAATTGAAACTCTTGGTCGTTACTTGCTCGCTGGCATAAGATCTCATAGTCAAAAGCGATCACGACGCCCGATTCGCTGGCAGCTTTTGCTTCACTGGAATGCAGCATCGCTCTTTGCGTCACGGAAAGAGACATCAAAAGATCGTCCCAAACATTGCGAACGTTTGCCAAGTCTTTCTTCGTTGCACTTTTCAGTACTTGGAACACGCGTTCCTTTGGTAAACGGAACGTAGTACTCGCCTTGGCTTTCTTCACTGGCGCAGTGGTTTCCGCAACGGCACCTGCCGGTCGATTCTCCTGCAGTCGTTGCACCTCTGCCTGAAGTTTTTGCAATGCTTGCCGTAACTGCGCCACTTCTTGACTATTATCAGCTGAATTGCTAGCAACAGCAGCACTTTCTGGATCATTGGCTAATTTGACCACAGCCACTTCCAAATAGATCGTAGGATTGTTCGTAAATCGTACTTCATTTTGCGTATCGTTTAAGACCGTGATCCAGTGATAGATTTTTGCTGGCGGGGTATTTTTTGCCAGCGTTTGAAACGCTTCAGTCAACTGCAGCGACTTTTCAGAGAGCAGCTGCGGCGCTTGTTGATACATCAGCAAGTCTCGACAATAAACCAACAAGTTTTCCAATAAACGTCGGGCTTCTTTACCAGAGGCTAATAACTCCCGCAAGGTCGCTAACGCATCGGCAACTTCTTTTTCCCCGCAAGCTTGCATCAGACGGTCCATCATTTCATAGGACAAGCTGCCCGTCACTTCAAGAGCATCTTGGGTCGTTACGGTTCCATCACTAAAAGCGATCGCCTGGTCGGTGATACTCAAGGCATCCCGCATACCGCCTTCTGCGGCTCGCGCAATGATCTGTAAAGCTTCTGCTTCGTAATTGATCTCACTAGTAGTAAGGACCGTTTCTAAATGACCCACGATATCTTGCGTATTGATCCGTTTGAAATCAAAACGTTGGGTTCGAGAAATGATCGTTGCTGGAATCTTATGGGGCTCTGTTGTTGCCAAAATAAAGACAACATTTTTCCGCGGTTCTTCCAATGTTTTTAGTAAAGCGTTGAATGCACCTGTTGACAGCATGTGCACTTCATCGATGATATAAACTTTGTATTCAGCTTGGGTCGGTGCATAGTTCGCACGATCACGAATAAAGCGAATTTCTTCTACACCGTTGTTGCTTGCCGCATCGATTTCGATCACGTCTTCTTGCGTCCCTGCTGTGATTGAGCGACACATGTCGCACTCATTGCAAGGCTCACCGTTGACCTGGTTCGGACAATTGATGGCTTTGGCAAAAATTTTCGCTGCACTTGTTTTCCCGGTTCCTCGAGGACCCGTAAATAAATAGGCATGCGAGATCTGGTTTTGATCGATTGCATTTTTTAAGGTTTGGGTAATTGCTTTTTGTCCGACAACATCATCAAAACGCTGAGAACGCCAAACACGATATAATGCTTGATAAGCCATAGTTTTCCACACTCATTTCAAAATTCGCTACCTTCTATTATACGTAATATCAGCCAAAAAAACCACCGTTTGCGTGGGGGAATCTCAAAAGAAATGGAAATTTAATCCGCAATCTCCAATTTGTCTCTTTTATTCAAATCCACCTGCGAACGAACCGTTTATTGATGGATTTTGCGAAAAACTCCTCTCCAACTTTAGACTGATAACGTAAATCTCACCTCCTATGGTATAATGAATCTATGTTCATCTATTGTGATGAAAACAATTTAAAGGAGGACTGAAAATGGGTATTATCAAAGCGGCAACAAGCGCAATTGGCGGCGGATTAGCAGATCAATGGCTAGAGGTGATCGAGCCTGACAATATGAGCGATTCGACAGTAATGACAAAAGGTGTCAAAGTGCGGCGTAATGACAAACGCGGTTCCAACAGAAAAGGCACAGAAGATGTCATCACTGATGGCTCAGTGATCCATGTCTATCCGAATATGATGATGTTATTGGTTGATGGCGGGCGAATCATCGATTATACCGCCGAAGAAGGCTACTATACAGTGAAAAACGAATTAGCGCCTTCAATGTTAAACGGTTCATTGAAAGATGCGATTTCTGAAACGTTTGACCGCTTTAAGTTTGGTGGCGTTACACCGCAAAAACAACAAGTTTTTTATATCAATCTACAAGAAATCAATGGGATTCGCTTCGGTACTTCCTCGCCTTTGAATTATTTTGACAACTTTTACAACGCAGAACTTTTCTTGCGGGCGCACGGAAACTATTCCTTACGAATTACCGATCCAATTTTGTTCTATACGAATGCGATCCCAAAAAACAAAAGTCAAGTCGATATCAACGACATCAACGAGCAGTACTTAGCTGAATTTTTGACCGCCCTACAAACAGCGATCAACAAAATGTCCGCTGATGGCGAACGAATTTCTTACGTTCCATCTAAGAGCATGGAATTAAGCAAATATATGGGAACAGTTCTTGATGACAGCTGGCGAGAACTCCGAGGAATGGAAATCGTTTCGGTTGCCGTCGCAAGCATCTCTTATACGGATGATTCCGTAAAATTGATCAACATGCGGAACCAAGGGGCAATGTTAGGTGACCCTTCGATTCGTGAAGGCTATGTTCAAGGTTCGGTAGCTCGTGGTATGGAATCTGCCGGTAGCAATGCCGCTGGCGCTACGACTGGGTTTGTTGGCATGGGCATGGGGATGAACGCTGGTGGCGGTTATTTGAACCAAGCGTCACAAAACAACCAACAGCAGATGCAGCAGCAACAAGCACCTGCACAAAGCAACGCAGATCATTGGGACTGCCCACAATGCGGCACATCTAATACTGGTAAATTCTGCAGCAATTGCGGCACGCCTAAACCAACGAGCGATGGACCAAGTCTGAAAATGAAATGCAGCGATTGTGGTGAAGTGATTGATTTAGCCAACGGCATTCCAAAATTCTGTCCGAATTGCGGCAAACCTTTCAAAGGTGTCCCAGTAGACTAATTGAGGAGGATTGCTGATGGATGTTATCACACATAAGTGCCCCAATTGCGGGGGCGCTTTAACCTTTGATCCTGGCGATCAAAAATTTCATTGTCCATTTTGTCTGAGTATTTTTACTGAAGACGAAGTCACTGCCTTTGAAGAAAAGCAAAAAGAAGCGCAAATGGCCGCTGATTCTTCTTTAGATGCCACGGCTGCCTCAGTGACGGAGCCGAGCCTTGAAGAAGAAGTGCAGCAACAAGCCAATGCACAAGCGGGACAGATGGACCTTTTCACCTGCCCCAGCTGCGGTGCTGAAATCGTGACGGATGCAACTACAGCTGCAACCTATTGCTACTTTTGCCATAACCCGGTCGTTTTATCTGGACGGCTTTCGGGAGAATTTTTGCCAAACAAAGTCCTTCCCTTTGCGATCGAAAAAGAAGAAGCAACGCAAAAGTTTTTAGAATGGGCGCAAAAGAAAAAATTCGTCCCACGGGATTTCTTCGACCAAGCACAAGTAGAGAAATTGACTGGCGTATACTTCCCTTATTGGGTCGTCGATGCCGAGATGAACGGCTCCCTTTCAGGAATGGGTACCTCCTTGCGAATTTGGCGAGTGGGTGACATTGAATATACCGAGCATAAACAATACGACGTCTTGCGACTAGGCAAAATCAAGGTAAACGAATTACTCAAAAATGCGCTGTCAAAAAACGTTCAGCAAAAAATGGTAACTGGTGTTCAGCCGTTTCCCCTTGAAAAAGCTGTTAATTTTCGCAGTCAGTATTTAGCCGGCTTCCAAGCAGAAAAAAGAGACATTGAATACATTGATCTTTCCGACGAAGTCAAAAACGAATTATCGGGTTATGCTGAAAATCTGCTAGCAGGTACGGTCAATGGCTATACTAGTTTTAAACGCAACAATCGATCCATCAATCTAACAAAAGAAGAAAACAACTACGTTTTGCTTCCTGTATGGCTAGTGACCTATCGAGCCGATGATGAAAACAAGAGTGCCTTTTATTATGCGATGAATGGGCAAACAGGAAAAGTCAGCGGTGTTTTACCGATCAGTTACAAACGCTTGGGAATCGTCAGTGGCGCAATTTTCGCGGCAACGACCATCCTCGCATTGATTGGAGCGTATTTCTTATGAAAAAACTATCTTATTTGTTGCTTCTGCTGGTTGGCTTTTTCTTCACCACCCTGCCCGCCTTTGCAGCCGAAGAGACAGTCGCAGACCACGCTGGACTTTTTACCGAACAAGAAATCCAGAAGTTAAATGAAGAAGCAGAAGCGCTGAATGCGAAAATCAAAGGCGAAGTGTTTATTCAAACAACGAACAGCAACACGGGAGATATCGAGTTGTATACTAATCGGTATCTTTCGAGACGGATCGGCAACGACAACAACGGATCCGCTTTGGTGATCGATATGTCGCAACGTAAATTTCACGTTTCGACTTCTGGAAATATGATCGATTACCTCACCGATTCACGTCTAGACAATCTTCTTGATGCGGTATTTGACCAGATGGCAGAGGGAAATTATTACCAAGCGGCATTGGTCTATCTGCAAAAAGCAGCTGGTTTTGTGGAAGCAGGTGTTCCTGCCGATCACTATCGTATCGATCGTGATACTGGAAAAATTACTTATTACAAAGTGATGACGCCACTAGAAATTGCTATTTGCTTAGCGATCGCGGCAGTGATCAGTATCGCCTTTTTCATCATTGTTAAATCCCGTTATCAATTAAAAATGGGCGGCTACAAATTTAACTATCTAGAAAAATCAAGTATTGATCTGACTCAAAAAGAAGATCGCTTAGTCAACTCCTTTGTCACAACCAGACGCATCCCCCGTCCTTCGGATAATAGCGGAGGCGGCGGTGGTGGCGGTTTTTCTGGCGGCGGAGGCGGCAGTACGACCCACTCTTCTGGCGGCGGTACTTTCGGCGGCGGCGGACGCAGTTTCTAATCGTTAAATAGTTGTTTTGAATGTAAAAAAGAGTTCCTTCAAACGGGAACTTTTTTTTTGGGCTCTTTGTCAATAAGGACTGATGAGTTGTGCAAAATCAAATCTGGGTCAGAATGAACCACATTCTGGCTCAGATTTTTTGTTATCTTACATTGATTAATTGATTGATCAAAAAGATTCTAATTCTCATGTTCTCGAATGATTTAAATCCGTAGGATACTCGTTTCATTGTCTTTATGTGGGTATTCTTCGCTTCTATTTTTCCATTGGAATAAGGATAGATCATTGCGTTGGTGATGCCTTCTTCATAGGTCAGAAGGTTTTGAAGCTTTTCCCGAAAGCTGTCATCTAACGTTTCGGGAAGTTCTGCCAATAAGGAGAAAAATAAGTCAGGGTCTTTGTCTCGAAAGGCTTCAACTAATTCATGAAAAAAGCGATACGCCTCCTTTAGGGGCGGAGAAAACTCAAGCAATCGATCAATCATCATTGCTTCAGTAAGAAATGGGTATTTTGGTGCTCGGAAACTTTTCCATGTTTTGTATTCATAATGGTTGATGTTTGCACGATTTTTTAGCAAAAAGCGCCAGTTCTTTTTCAGTTTTTCTGCCTGGCTTTACGAAGTTCATTCATTTCACGGATACGCAACTCATTGAACGCTTGATTCATGTGTTTGACAATATGAAACCGATCAATCACTATTTTCGCATTTGGCAGAACACGTTTGGTGAGCTGGAAGTAGGCGGCGTTCATGTCTGTCACCAAGAATTCTACTTCTTCTGGATTGGTACACTTTAAGAAATAGCTTGTTAATCGGGGGAATTTACGCGTAGGCAAAACATCTATTAATTTTCCTGTTTCGCCATCTGCACAAATAAAGCTCATTTTATCTTCTATGGAAGCATGCGAACGAAATTTATCAACCATCAATACTCTGGGGAGAATCTTCTTAGATTGCTTTGGTAAATAGCTTTTAAACTCTTTCAATGTACGAATAACGGTGGTCAAAGATACCTGACAGCTTTTCGCAATAAAAGATAAAGATACTTTTTCAGTCAGTAAAGAAGCAATTTTATATCTAACATGATTTGCGATTGAATGTCTGGGTTGGACAAAATAACTTTGAGCCGTCCAATGGGTTCGGCAGTTTTTACAGGTATAGCGCTGCTTTTTTAGGCGCATAACCAAAGGCATATGATTGTATTGTTCAAAACGGACAATCGTTTCCTTCTTCCCATTTTTCACTATAATTGCTTTCCCGTTTCCATCTACCACAGTAGAACCACAACTTCTACAAGCACGAGGAGTAGGCGAGAGAACAGCATCGACGACCAACGTCTTTTTCTTCTGAAGGGTCTCGTAAGAGACCTCTGTAATCATCAAATCTTTCTCTATTATTCTCAGCATTTTTTTGATAGAATCATTCATATAGCATATCATCCTCTCAGTTGTTTATTTTGTGGTGATTTAATCATACTAGAGAACGATATGTTTTTTAATACCTAAAATGAAAATGGGACTGAAGAATCAATTCTGATTCATCAGTCCCATAAATTATAGAGCCTTTTTTTGCTGCTATTCATACCATGAATCGACAAGATCCTTTAGCTATCGTCACAATGATTTTGACCCTATCGCAGGTAAAGATATAGAGATCCTTTTGATAATTTCAAATGAACCTCATCGATTTTACTTGAGTATACTTTTTATTCAAATTATTTCCTTAAACACAGAGAAATCAATATTGCCGCCGGAGACCAATGCCACAGTTTTCTTTCCACGAAGTAAATGATCGATCTGTCCGCTTAAAATCGCCGCTGTACTTAATGCACCAGCACCTTCTGCAATGACTTTTTCCTTCAAAGCCAAGTAATGGATCGCTTGTTCGATGTCGGATTCTTCAACTAAGACCGTTTCATCGATACGGGTCTTTAAAACATCATAGGTCAGCTCCCCTGCCAAAGCGACATCACAGCCGTCGGCGATCGTTCTACTGCGGCGATTGGCTACCAGCTTTTGCTGCCAGATCGATGCGATCATACCATAAACGCCATAGGATTGAACGCCGATGATTTTGACTTCTGGACGAAGTTCTTTTAAGGCTAAAGCCATCCCAGCGATCAACCCACCACCGCCGATGGGAATAATGACATTATCAACATCTGGAAGATCCTCCAACAGTTCGATCGCAATCGTTCCTTGCCCCTCCATTACTGCACGATCATCAAAGGGAGAGACAAAAACTTCGCCACTGTCTTTCATGGCGTCTACTGTCAGTTGTTTGGTTTCATCAAACGTCTCTCCTGCTAAAACGACTTGTGCGCCATAGCTTCTTGTCGCCTCTATTTTTGTTTTAGCAGCCGTTAATGGCATAAAGATTCGGACATTGATCCCTAGTAACGATCCTGCGAGAGCAACACCTTGCGCATGATTTCCTGCAGAACAGGCGATGACACCGCGAAGTTTTTCTGCATCAGTCAATGAAGCGAGCTTGTTATACGCCCCCCGCGCTTTAAAGGAGCCGGTACGCTGTAGATTTTCTAATTTCAAAAATATCGTGCCCTCTTTTTCTTTGCCTAAAATATTACTTGGTGCAAGTGGTGTATGGATCATGATTGGTTTCAATCGTCGATACGCAGCAGCGATCCCCAGACTGTCCGTCAACACTTCCTCAATCACAAACGTTCCCCCTTTTTTGTTTTTTTATACTCTCATTGAAGCACAGAACTTGTAGAAAAACAAACTGGGGAACTCGTACAAGCAAAGAGCACTTCCCTATCCTTTACACGTCAATGTCACCAACTATTCTTACAGAAGAATTTTCAGAAAATAATGACATTTCTTTTCTGAAGTGCTATACTTAGAAAAATTAAAAAAGGGTGTGAACGAATGACAATCGATTGGTCAAATTTAGGGTTTTCTTATATCAAGACGCCATGGCGTTTTTTGGCAACATGGAAAGACGGTTCTTGGAATGAAGGCGAACTTACCGAGGATAATTATCTGCATATCCACGAGGGATCAACCGCTCTTCATTATGGACAACAATGTTTTGAAGGACTAAAAGCCTACCGAAGAAAAAATGGCGGCATCAATTTGTTCCGTCCAGACGAAAATAGCAAACGGATGAATCGCAGTGCCTATCGCCTGCGCATGCCAGAGGTTCCTGAGGACTTTTTCTTAGATGCGGTAAAACAAGTAGTAAAAGCAAATCAGGAATATGTTCCGCCTTATGGCAGCGGCGCCACCTTGTATATTCGTCCTCTATTGATTGGGGTCGGAGAAAACATCGGTGTCAGTCCAGCACCAGAGTATATCTTTACGGTTTTTTGTATGCCTGTCGGTCCTTACTTTAAGGGCGGATTGACACCGACCAATTTCATTGTTTCTGATTATGATCGCGCGGCACCAAATGGTACTGGCGCAGCCAAAGTTGGTGGAAATTATGCTGCGAGTTTGTTGCCTGGATACGAAGCCCATCAGCGGAAATTTTCCGACTGCATCTATCTGGATCCAGAAACGCATACCAAAATCGAAGAAGTCGGTTCTGCTAACTTTTTCGGAATCACGGCTGACAATGAATTTGTGACACCAAAATCTCCTTCTATTTTGCCAAGTATCACAAAATATTCATTGCTGCATCTAGCGCAACACTCATTAGGATTGACCCCTGTTGAAGGCGATGTTTATCTCAATGAGCTGGATCGGTTTGTCGAAGCGGGTGCCTGCGGAACAGCTGCTGTTATCTCCCCAATCGGCGGGATCCAAAACGGTGAGGATTTTCATGTGTTCTATAGTGAAACGGAAGTTGGTCCACAAACAAAAGCATTGTATGATCAATTGACCGGCATTCAATTTGGAGATATTGCGGCCCCAACAGGTTGGATCTTTGATGTCCCATTGAAATAGCCACACCCATAGACCATTATAAACGAACGGTCCACTGTGATCGTTCGTTTTATTCTCTTTCCGCCAACCAATTCCTTTCCATCAGGAGAGAATTGATTGCCACAACTCTTTCGTCTTGTTACAATCATAGCAAAGGGAGGCGTAATGATGGGTAAACGACTCGGCTATTCTTTGCTTGCAACAGCATTGTATTTGGTGGTTTCCAATATCGGTAATCTCGTTTTTGGTATCAACCGCAGCTTTAGCTGGACCACAACATTGTGGGAAGCATTTTTCTTTTTTATTTTTGTGTTCCTATTCCAACAATTCCGAAAAAAATAAGCAGTGATCCTCGCTAGTAAGAAACGGGGATCGCTGCTTATTCCTTTTGCAGGAATTTCATTTACTAAAAAAAAGCGCCAAATCCCTTCATAAAAAAGGATTTGACACTAAGAAAAATTATTTAACTGTTACTGAAGCGCCAACTTCTTCTAAAGCTGCTTTCAATGCTTCAGCTTCATCTTTAGAGATGCCTTCTTTAACTGCTGAAGGAGCTCCGTCAACGACTGCTTTCGCTTCTTTCAAGCCTAAGCCAGTTGCTTCACGAACTGCTTTGATAACTTTAACTTTTTGATCGCCAGCTGCAGTCAATTCTACAGTGAATTCAGTTTGTTCTTCAGCAGCACCAGCATCGCCAGCTCCACCAGCTACAGCTACAGGAGCTGCAGCAGATACGCCAAATTCTTCTTCGATAGCTTTAATTAAATCGTTTAATTCTAAGATTGTCGCGCCTTTTAGCTCTTCGACAATGTTTTCAATGTTCAATGCCATTTTGTTTTCCTCCATTTAAGTAAGTAGTTTAGTTTTTTAATACTGAAAAATCATGCGGCAATTATGCTGCATCTTCTTCTTTTTCTGCCACTGCTTTGACAGCGTAAGCCACGTTGCGGATAGGTGCTTGTAGCACAGATAGCAACATAGAAAGAAGTCCTTCGCGGTTTGGCAATTTCGCCAATGCAGTAATTTCTTCCAATGAAGAAACTTTGCCTTCGATGATACCGCCTTTAATTTCTAAAGCTTTTGCTTCTTTTGCGAAATCGTTAATGATTTTTGCAGGTGCAACAACGTCTTCGTTACTGAATGCTACGGCAGTAGGACCAGTGAATACTTCACCTAAACCTTCTAGACCAGCTTTTTCAGCAGCACGAGAAAGAATTGAGTTTTTGATAACTTTCATCTCAACGTTTGCATCACGCAATTGTTTACGTAAGCGAGTTACTTCATCAACAGTTAATCCACGGTAGTCAACAACGACTACAGATGCGGCTGCAGAGAATTTTTCACTCACTTCATCAACGATCGCGGATTTTTTAGCGATAGCTGCTTCACTCATTTATATTTCACCTCCTGATTTTGATGGAAGAGTTTCTTCGAAACGAACGGTTCCTTTGTCTTAAAAAAAGACAATAAAAAACTCTATGCCACCGTAGACATAGAGGGACTATTGAAGGTTCTCAATAAACGTCCTCGGTAGGAAATTAAGGCAAATGCCACCTACTGTCTTCGGTACAGTTAAACTTTTAACCTTGACTACCTTACCATAGATAAGGCAGTCAAGTCAATAAAAGTTTTAAATTTTTGTATTAAATTAGAAAGAAGCTTGTTCTACATGGATCCCAGGTCCAAATGTTGTTGTAACTGAGATATTTTTCATGTATTGACCTTTTGCTGCTGAAGGTTTAGCTTTCAACAATGTTTCATGGATTGTTTTGAAGTTTTCGATTAATTTGTCATCTTCAAATGAAACTTTTCCGATTGGTACGTGGATGTTTCCAGCTTTGTCAACACGGTAAGTTACTTTACCAGCTTTAACTTCGTTAACTGCTTTTGTTACGTCCATTGTTACTGTACCAGTTTTAGGGTTAGGCATCAAACCTTTAGGGCCTAACACACGACCTAATTTACCAACAGTAGCCATCATGTCAGGCGTTGCAACAACAACGTCAAAATCGAACCAGCCACCTTGGATTTTTTGAACCATATCGTCGTCACCAACGAAATCAGCACCAGCTGCTTCTGCTTCTTTGGCTTTATCGCCTTTAGCAAAAACTAAAACTGTTTGTGTTTTACCAGTACCGTTTGGTAATACAACCGCGCCACGGATTTGTTGATCCGCTTTTTTAGGGTCTACGTTTAATTTGTAAGCAACTTCAACCGTTGCGTCGAATTTTGCAATATTTGTTTCTTTTGCCAAAGCTACTGCTTCTTCAACTGAATAAGCTTTTGTAGCATCAACTTTTTTCAATGCTTCTTGCATTTTTTTGCTTTTTTTAGCCATTTTGTTTCCTCCTTGATGTGGTTATAACGGTAGAACCTCCCACGTGTCCCATATTTTTCAATATGAAGCCGACTGAGAAGCTACTTCCTTAGGGCTGTAATTATTCTACAGTGATCCCCATGCTTCGTGCAGTTCCTTCAACCATGCGCATTGCTGCTTCAACGTCAGCTGCGTTTAGGTCTTCCATTTTCAATTCAGCGATTTCTTTTACTTGATCGCGTGAAACTTTTGCAACTTTTGTTTTGTTTGGTTCGCCTGAACCTTTTTCAACGTTTGCTGCTTTTTTCAACAATACTGCTGCTGGTGGTGTTTTTGTAACGAAAGTAAATGAACGGTCTTCGTATACAGAGATCACTACTGGAATGATCAAACCTGCTTGATCAGCTGTACGAGCATTGAATTCTTTAGTGAATCCCATGATGTTGATACCCGCTTGACCTAGCGCAGGACCTACCGGCGGAGCTGGTGTTGCTTTACCTGCAGGAATTTGCAATTTAACGATTTTTTCTACTTTTTTTGCCACGAGACATACCTCCTTGAGTCCGTGATGTGGTTAATTGGAGATCCAAATTTCTCCTCCCACTTTGGTGATTCATGTGCACACACAAAAAACGTGTGACGAAAGCACACTGGAATATTATAGCATCTTTAAGGAATAATTCAAGGTTTTTCAGCATATTTTTTTGAAAAAATACTCACCATCGCTTTTCGTCATTCCTTTGATAAAAAAATAAATAAAAATCCCTTGCTTTTGGTCTGCTTTTTTCATTCTCTCATTTTTTTATGCTACACTACTACTGGAATTCTTCCCTATTCGTTTACTACTATCGAGGTGAAAAAAATGGAACAATTAAAATACCGCAGTGTATTTGATATAATCGGTCCCATCATGGTGGGTCCCAGCAGTTCTCATACAGCCGGTGCGGCTCGGATCGGAAAAATCGTTCGCAGTATTTTTGGTGAACAGCCAGACAGTGTTGATATCCTTTTGTATGAATCGTTTGCCAAAACCTATCGCGGTCATGGAACCGATATTGCGTTAGTTGGCGGTCTTTTAGGCATGGAGCCAGATGATGCTCGCCTAGCAGACTCTTTAAAAATCGCTTATGAGAAAGGGATCGAAGTCCTATTCGTTCCTAAAAAAGAAAAAGCGGAACATCCAAATATGGTCAAGATGATTTTGACAAAAGGTAGCCACAAACTTTCTGTCACTGGTATCTCGATCGGTGGTGGCAATATTCAAATCTCAGAGCTTAACGGCTTCAAAATTTCTCTGACGCTGGGTACGCCAACTTATGTGATCGTTCATCAAGATGTTCCAGGAATGATTGCAAAAGTAACCAATTTACTATCAGAGGCTCAAATCAATATCGGTACGATGACTGTAACAAGAGAAGCTGTTGGTGATAAAGCAATCATGATCATCGAAGTCGATCAGCGCAATGATCAGCTGGCGCAACAAATCAAAGTTTTGCCACACGTTTACAGCGCTGCGTATTTTGATTAAAGGAGAAAAGGCACATGTTCTATACAATAGAAGAATTAGTAACAGAGAGTAAAAATTATCCTTCCGTTGCAGAGATGATGATTGCGATCGAAGCAGAAAATACTGGCCGTAGTCGCGAACAGATCCTTGCAATCATGGAAAAGAATTTAGTTGTTATGGAACAATCAGTCGCTGAAGGTGTCGCTGGTGTAAAATCGGTGACGGGGTTGACCGGCGGCGATGCGACACGCATGAACGACTATCTTGCTGCCGGTGATTTTTTAAGCGGAGAAACCATTCTACAAGCGGTCCAAAATGCCATTGCAGTCAACGAAGTCAATGCGAAAATGGGCTTGATCTGTGCAACACCGACCGCCGGTAGTGCGGGTGTTGTTTCTGGTGTCTTGATGGCCGTACGTGAACGTTTGGCACTGACTCGAGCGCAACAAGTCGACTTTTTGTTTACAGCCGGCGCCTTTGGTCTAGTGATTGCCAACAATGCCTCGATTTCTGGAGCCGAAGGCGGTTGTCAAGCGGAGATCGGTTCTGCTAGCGCAATGGCAGCGGCAGCTTTGGTTTGTGCAAAAGGTGGCACCCCTCACCAAGCGGCTCAAGCGGTGGCGATCACCCTCAAAAATATGATGGGCTTGATTTGTGACCCTGTCGCGGGCTTAGTCGAAGTCCCATGCGTGAAGCGCAATGCCCTGGGATCTTCCCAAGCCTTTATCTCTGCCGACATGGCACTGGCAGGAATCAAAAGTGTTATCCCACCTGATGAAGTGGTCTTAGCGATGTATCAAGTCGGTCGGCAAATGCCTAGCATTTTCAAGGAAACGGCTGAAGGCGGTCTGGCCATGACACCGACTGCCCAACGCTTGCAGGCAGAAATCTTAGAAGCCAATCGTTGATTTTTTTAGAAACGAACACGAATAAAAACCAACCAAGAACAACCAATCGTTGCTTGTTCTTGGTTGGTTTTCATTTTCCCATGATTTCCAGCGACGAAAAGACATGCAACCCATGCTTGTTAAACAAGTACCAAATGGCATTGGCGATTTTTCTACTCCCACTCACCTAACCTATAGTGTTTCTTTTGGGCAACGGGTTTTAATACCTTCACAGGCTCGGAAAATTTAGGTTTTCCTTCTCTTTGATCCATTGGGACCAATGGCTGCTCGCTTTTTTGTGCTTTCAAGTCCATTTGTGGTTTTTCTTCCTGGGTAGCTTGTGCCTGATCGGCTGATTTTTGCCAGAGCTGTTTGCTGAGATCCAATAAGGGAATGATCATCATGGCGACGAGCCCGCCAGAAAAACCATTGTTATACAGATTCAAACCTCCATGTAAGAAATCAATATTCAGTACCATTGAGGCGTGGACAAAACCGACCACCAAGCCGCCTTTCCAGCCATAGGCATTCGTTACTGCACAGAGCATCATCGCAAAAATCGCTGACGTGACTGTAACTGTCTCGTTGATGGTGTATACGCTCAATAGATTGGCGATCGTCACCCCTGCCAATAAAGGCAGCGAGTTAAACACATGAGAGCCACAAGCAGAAAAGCCGATGACGCAAAAGATCGCACCGATAACTGGTCCGTTTAAAACCGCACCAATACTGACAACGTAAGCCACTAACAAGAATGTCATTAACCCCATATTGATCATCGTATTGTATACGCCAGTATCCCTTAAAATATCTCGCTCGATTTTGCCACTATGCGACCAAATCGCTCGCATATTCAATCGTTTTTTCTTGATCGCCATCAACAAGCCATAGCCGACGAATACCCCACCTAAAACTAGCATCATAAAAATCAATCGAGGTTGCTGCTCTTGAGATACTAATGTTCTTAGCTCGATCGTCAAGCCAAACATTCGGCAGATGGCAGCGACCAGTGTACATAGCATCCCTGAAGTAAATCCCGCACTGTATAGACTGACGCTTTGAAACAGCGCTTGAAAGTATAAGGCCATAGGAACCATCAAAAAACCGGTGAAGATCCCAATGCCATACCCCATCACTAGACTAAAGTATGGTGGTAAGGAATCATTGAAAGCAAAATAGCTGACGATTGGGGAAACCGATGACCCATAGAGGGCGATCAACAGAAATTTTTTCAATGGTTCGTTCATAAAATACGAATACAGTCGAACGCCTAAAAATATTGGGATAAAATTCAGGAGATTTTTTCCAAAAAAACCATAGCCAGTCACCATGAAGATCGCAGAGACTGCACCGCCCGTGATCGGTACCCGATAGTGATAGCAAATCGAGATCGCTACAAAGGTCATCAGACTGCTATTTAACAAAGCCGTCCCTACCGAGGTCATGGCAATATAATCGGTGACTAAATGACTTTCCGAAAACAAAATCAACTTGAGCTCTTCGATTGAGAGCGTCAATATTTTTGTGTAAATAAATCGTCCTTCTGCAAAATAATCTGTCACTTATTAAACATTGAAGCTAATGTATCGGTTACTTGCTGGAAACCTTTATGGCTTCTGCTTAGAAATTTTTGATTGTATGTATCAAAGATGGATACTAGGAAACGTTCTAATGATTCTTCATTTTGGAACTGCTCTTTTCTGCGGCTGTATTTCTTGATTTGCTTATTGAATGACTCGATCAGATTGGTTGAGTAAATGGTTCTGCGAATACTAGGCGGAAACTCATAGAAAGTCAATAAATCTTGGTTTTCTATGAGCGACTGCGTCACTTTAGGATAAGTTTTCTGCCACTTCTCAACCATACAGGACAAGAAGGTACTCGCTTCTTCCTTTGAATTGGCTTGATAAACAGTCTTAAAGTCATCACAGATTTCTTTTCGGTCTTTGACACGTACTTTATGAGCAATATTACGAGATACATGGATACAACAGTGTTGGTATTTTGCTTTCGGATAAATTTTATGAATGGTATCTTTCATACCTTTTAAGCCATCCGTAATAAAGAGCAAGACATCTTGAACGCCTCTGGAGCTAATATCTTGTAGTAGCTCATTCCAAACGTGTGTTGACTCAGTCGGGGCAATCGCATAACCTAGTACTTCTTTAGTACCATCTTCTCGTATTCCAATGGCAATGTAAATGGCTTCTTTTGACACGGTTTGACGTTTTAGTGGAATATAAGTAGCGTCCATAAAAATAGAGACATACTTATCATTTAAGGCTCTGGCTTTAAATGCGTTTACTTCTTCAGTCAACACTTTAGTCATGTTTGACATGGTTTGTGGAGTATAATGATGTCCATACATTTTTTCGATTAAATCAGCGATTTCAGACATCGTAACGCCTTTTTTGAACAAATGGATAATGGTTGTTTCCAATGTGTCGTTTGTTCTTTTGTAGGCTGGTAAAGTTTGTTGTTTAAACTCACCATTTCGATCTCTAGGTATCTCCAAGGTTAGTTCACCATATTCGGTTTTGATTGATCGAAAATAAGAACCGTTCCTCGAATTACCGGAATTAAAACCAGTGGGGTCATATTTTTCATAATCCAAGAAAGCCGTTAATTCTGTCCGTAGGAGAGTGTTTATCGCTCTTTCTAAGTGTGACCGGAATAATTCATTTAAATCGCCTTTAGTGACTAGAGTTTGTACAATTTCTGTAGTAAAATCATTCATAGGGAAGTCCTCTTTTCTGTGAATTGGTTGTCGTTAACTTTATTCTACAGAAGGGACTTCCTTTTTTGTATGGTTTTATTCATTTACACAAAATATTTTACACTCTCCTTCGATTGCCACCATTGGATCAAAAAACAACATAGCAAAGAAAAATAGCAGCAAATTGAAAAGAAATAACAAGCTATATCCATTATGTACAGAGATCATCCCTTTACCATGGGGATGAAAATCATTGTGAAACTTTACTCTAAAAAAAGTGACTAGTTTTGACATAGGACCCCTTCCTCTTATAAAGCGCTTACTGATTTTGAGAAAAAAAGTGGGCCAACGAATTGGTCCACTTTATTCTCATTACTGTTATTTTACCGTAAAAGAGTCATTCTTGCTAGTGAATCCAGTAGTTAAATCTTATCTACTTGCTCAAAATCAAGTTCTGTACTCGTTTCACGACCGAACATATCGATGTTCACTTTTAGTTTTTGTTTTTCTTCATCGATTTCTGCTACTTGTCCTTCTAGACCAGAAAACGCACCTTCGATGATTTTGACGGTTTCGCCAATTTCTACTTCCAGTTCAACCGTCCGAGTGCTCATACCGATCGAACGTAAAATTGAATTGATTTCTTCTTGTAATAAAGGCGCTGGCTTGCTTCCTGCACCATGGGAACCAACGAAACCTGTTACCCCAGGAGTATTACGTACAACGTACCAAGATTCATCCGTCATGACCATTTCAACTAATACATAGCCAGGAAATGTTTTATGAACGATTTCTTTGGTTTTGCCGTTTTTTTCTTCTGTTTCTACTTCTTCGGGAACGACGACACGGAAAATATAATCACCCATACCCATGCTTTGTGCACGTGACTCTAGGTTCGCTTTTACTTTGTTTTCATAGCCAGAATAAGTATGCAGTACATACCAATTTTTTTCAAAAGATTCCATTTTTTTCGGACTCCCCATCTTTTTGTAAAATAAAAAAACCTCAGCTGCACCGAAGTTTTTCCTCAAAGCGATTATAGCATGATTTGCGATAAATGACTAGCGCTATCAGTAAGAAGTCTTACTTTAGGATCCAATTGAAGACTGTTTGAATCAGTGTATCCATCACAAAGAACATCAATGCAAAAATAATGGTTGTTTGAATCACCACAAAGGTATCTTTCCGTAATTGCTTTTTTGATGGCCAAGAAACGTTTTTCATTTCTTCAACAACATTTTTCAAAAATTTCATTTGATTCCCTCCTTACTTCGTTTCACGATGCAACGTATATTGATTACAATACTTGCAAAATTTGTTGATTTCAAGGCGTTCGCCTTTTTTACCTTCACTGACTGATTTTGAATAGTTGCGGGATCCGCAGACAGAACAAGCCAAAGCAGCTTTTTTTGTTGCCATCTTAGTGTCCTCCCCCTTTTTATAAAGTTTTCCAACACTAAAAATACCATTTATTTAAGAATGTGTCAATTTTTGATTTTCTGTTGTAAAAATATAGTTTCTTCTAATTTTGTGGTATGATAATGGTGTTAAATGGGTATTTGGGAGGGAAAATTATGTTATTAAAAACAATGGTTTACAAAAAACGCGATTTAACAACGGTAAAAGAAACAGCTACTTTAGAAGAAGCGCTGGCAATTTTGGAAGAATCTGGTTATCGTTGTGTGCCTATCCTAGATGAATCAGGCAAGATTTTCAGAGGAAATATTTATAAAATGCACATTTATCGCCACAAAGCAAACGGCGGCGACATGACTTTGCCAGTCACTTATCTACTAAAAAATGCAACCAAATTTATTTATGTCAATTCTTCTTTCTTTAACGTTTTCTTCACGATCAAAGAATTGCCTTATATTGCTGTATTAGATGAAAACAATCAATTTTATGGCATCTTGACACACAGTTCTTTGTTGAACATGTTGTCACAGTCATGGAGTGTTGAGCAAGGAAGCTACGTGTTGACGATCGCATCAACTGGTCAACAAGGCGACTTAGCAGTCATCGCAAAAATAATCGCAAAATACAGCAGTATTGCCAGCTGTATCACACTGGATATCGGTAAAGATGAATTTATCCGTCGTACGATGATCACTTTACCAGCGAACACATCAAAAGAATTATGCGACAAGATCGTTTCTCAACTGGAAGCAAAAAATTTCAAAGTTGTGGAGATCGAAGACCTAAAAGCAGAATAAAACAAAAGATCATTCCTAAGAAAGAAAGGAATGATCTTTTTTCTTGTTTTTTGAGAACCATCAAAGCAAAAAACAAGATTTTTTTTTAAACGCGTTTATCGAAACGAACGGCACGATTGATGATATACATCACAGGTGCAGTGATCGTCATCACGATAAATTCACTCAATGCCGTTGTTGCAAAGGTTGGCCAGAAAGGTAATGCTAAGGTGATGTTTAGCATAATCGCAATCAGGAACATGCTTAATGAAAAAACAATTGTATTAAATGCGAGTCTTAAGAAAACATTTGGAATCTTCTTATGTACCAAGGCAGTTGCTCCTAAGGCTAAAAAGCTTCCGAAACCGCCGAATACGACATCCAAGATCCCCATTCCAAAGAACAAGTTATACACAACGACCCCACCGACGACACCCCACATCAATTTTCTGTTGAAAACGACTAAGTGATTCAACCCTTCAGATATTCTGAATTGAATCGCTCCTGAGGCGACTGGTGCGACCAGAACCGTTACAGCAACATAAAGTGCCATAATGATCCCATTGGCTGCGACGACACGCAAACGTTGATTGGTTAGATTTGTTGATTTTTCCATTTGATCCCTACTTTCTCCGAGTTTTGATTACGCGGGATGGTTGATGAACCGCGGTGCGCTTCGCACAAGTACTTATTATACACAAGAATATTGTTTTATCAACCTTTCTATGCACATTGTTCTCTTTTTGTTTTCCGTTTATTATATTAATTTGGATAAACTGTGTGGATGTTTTGTGGATGAAACCCTCGAAAGCTGTGTTATTTAATCTTTTTACTTTTATTACTTAGTTAAGCACTATCATTTTTGTTTACAAAGTATCGCCCTTTTCTGATACAATTAAGAAAAAAGAAGAGGAGTTTATAACGAACATGAAAAAAGTTTATTTGGGTGTTTTTATTGGTATCAATTTATTATTCTTATCGGCTTGCTCAAGTCCCGAAGATGAGAAAACAGTTACTCAAGGTTCTGCCACTGCTCAAACCGAATCAATTGTTGAATCTTCTGCTGAAAATACGACAGAAAGCAGCACCGTAGAAAGCAATAGCGCTACTGTGGACCGTGCCGAATATTCAGCGAATTTTTCAGAAGATTGGAATGGCCTGACCACGAACATCAATAAAGTAGTGATTGTAGAACTATCCGATGATGAGATTGAAATGCAAGGTCTAGAAAATAAATACGCTGTTCAAGTATATTTCGAAATTACCAACAATTCGGACATGGATTTCGATACTTATCCAGACCAAGCAACAATGGTCGTGGAGGGTCAGCAAATCGAAGCTGAGATGTTTTTAAGTGATAGTATTGGTGGAGAAATCTTAAGCGGTGTAACAAAAGAAGGAATTGTGACATTTTCAGTGCCTAAAATAGAAGATGTTAGCAACGTGTCTAATATTCGATTGAAATGGTCGGCTAGCTACGACACCGAAAATTACGACGAGGATAATTATAAAGATTTTGATGTCACATTCGATTTGACTAAATAATTGATGAATGGCAGAACTTAAAATACGGTTGTTTGAATTAAACAAACTCACAAAATTGCTCCTACCTGATTTGGTAGGGAGCTTTTTTTATTTTCTGTTCGCTTTACAAAACGAACGTTCGTTCGTATAATTCTTGCAAGGAGTGATTGATATGCAAATACCATTAGCTAATCAACGGACATATGCTTTTGAACGCTACTACTATGAGTTTATAGAAAGAATGGGTCCAGCGCACTTATTGTACGATCAATTTGTTCGGACGATGGAGAACTTCGGCAAACCCTACTTTACCGTGCCATCAAGCTATAGTGGTTACCCAGAAGAATTGGCTTATGTATTTAAGAAAGACGGAGAAAACTATCTATTTGATCACGTTAGGACACAAGACAAGATACTTAGGAAGTATGATCCTAACATTAAATATAAACCTGGCGGTAACTGATATGAACATAATCAGTCAATATGAGCAGGGCTACCTATCTTTCTCTGAGTTTATAAATGATTTTCCGTACAGTATTTCTGAGTCACAGGAAGCTTTATACGGCGCAAAATGTGTCGAGTTTTATGTTGCTGTCACTTTAGGTAAAACGGATTGTCGCTATTATGTACAAGCTTATGGAGGCGATTGTTATGAAATCGATGAAAGGCTATGTTTCGAAGATACGTGTGTTGAAGATGAGCAAGACCCCTTTGGTGCGGTTCTCTTTGGATAATGAGAATTGCCTGATTGCAGCGCATAGTTTGAACTTCTTGGCAGATGTAGATGAAGGAATGCAAATTGTGGTTGCTGGCGAGTATAACGATCGCAAACAGTTTGTTGTGAAGAAGTATAGTGTTCTTGGCAAAACGAAGATCATGATTGAATTTGAAGCAATGAATGTTCGATAAGCGTATTACTTTGCCTATTAAGTAAATTACTATATGATGATTATTATGATGACGGAACATGGTTCCACTTGCACGGCATATGAGAATATGCTGTGCTATTTTTTTCAAAAAAAATAACCCACCCTCGGGTAGAGTGGGCACAGAAATGATAAAAAAGATAGCCTTTTTAAAGGCTATCACTATTTTACAATTTATCTTAGTTTAATTCAAATAAAAATATTATATAATTTTGAGAGACAGATTTATTTATTTTTGTCATGAAGTGAATATTATAATATGCTGAAAAACATAGAAATATTTTAGACGATATTCTGAACAATAATATCTATTAAATAAAAATAATGATAAAATAAACAAGAAGAGTATTAGGCGCACTTCCCCAAGCTACCACCGCCTAACTACTCTTCATAAAGTATTGCACGCAATTACTAATGTATAGTATAAACTTATTTACTGCAAGTAAAACGAATATTAGAAAAGAAAGCCCCCTACTCAAATGAGTAAGGGGTATTTGTGTTACTTGACATCTTGCTCCAAGAACCAAGAATTGATTCCGTCCAGCAAGTATGCTTTTTTAGATTTAGATTGGTTAACTGATTTAATCTGTTTGATTTTATATTTCTTACCTTTAACCCAAGACGGGATATTTTGCCCGGTCTGGTATTGAGTGGCATGACTTTGCACTGTCACGGTATCGCCTACTTTTTTAGTAGCGGTTGTAGTTGAGCTAGTAACCAGTTGGATATCGTTCTTGTGGGCCCAACCTAGGCTGTCAATCAAATATGGTTTGTTGCCACTCACAACTCGCTTGATTGTGCCAGTTTTACCACGACTAGCAGTCGACCGACCAGCGCCTGTACTATCCTTATATAGCGCATCAGTGATTTTCACCTTGTCTCCTACTTTAAAACTTGTTGAAGCAGCTGGCTTGCTTGTGGATGTATTGTTGTTGCTAGATGAATTTGCAGAATATCCGAACACAGCCAGCGCCGCATTAACTGCTGCATCCATTTTAGCGAATAAAGCTTTCATATCGGATGCGTTGTCGATAAATCCCCATTCGATCAACAGGACTTTTTTACCTGATCCCGAGTTACGAGCGATACCTAGCCAAGAGCCGTTTTTGGCGCCACGATCAACTAAACCTAATGTTTTGGCAATTGCGGCAGATACCTTGGCAGCTGTTGCTTTATTAGTTGCTGAACCATATAAGACTTCCACGCCCGTAGCTTTTCCGTTGAAGGCATTCAAGTGATTAGAAATTTGCCAGCCGTCAGCACATTTATTGATGTTCGCCGCTACATTGTTGATAATTCCATTCGATGTCGAGCTTGTATTATCGGTAACGTTTTTTGCGCCAGTTTTCTTGACCATTAAATCGGTGATTGTACGTGCTACATCCGCTTCTTTATAACCGCAGCCTACCGCTCCTGGATCTGTCCATGCATTTCCGTTTTTCTTTCCGCCATGTCCTGCGTGTACTGATTGGATTGTCATAAATATTCCTCCTTTAGGTATAGAAAAAGAGCGGCTTATTCAGCCACTCCTTGGTCAACGCCATCTTTCATCCCTTTTACTGCTGATTCGATTAATAGATTCAGCTCGTCTTCGGTGAACTTGATGCCGTTCTTGTTAAGCAAGTCCACTAACTGAGCTTTGGCTTCTTGTAACTTAGCATCTCCGTTTGCTTCTGCGTAAACTTGCTGAACTGCTGATACAACGATCGCTACATAGTTTTTCTTGCTTTCCAACTGAGCTAAGACACCTTTCTTCTTCAAGTATTCTGATCCCTTTTGACCGATAAAGGCCGCAACTAAACCAACCACAACAATCAATAAGTTTAACAATGCATCTTGTAGTGCTTCCATCTAAATTCCGCCTTTCAAAATAGTGTTCTCATTTTTCAATGTTTCGTTTTCTCCTTCGAGTTCTTGAATGCGTTCATCACGTTCTTCAACTTGCAACTCAAGAAACCCAATTTGTTCCTTGTATGCCGTCACTTGCTTCTCGTGTTCTTCCTTAAACTCTCGGAATTCTGATCTAACTGCTGCTAGCTCGTCTTTAAATTCCTTCACTTGCAATCGATAGCCTTCAATAATGTTTCCCATGTTTTGGATATACAAAGCTTCTGCGTTGTTATCCCCTTCTGTTTTCACTTCTTCAACTTTGTTCTTCCCCTGCACTTTAGCCACTAATTTCGGACCGTATACCGCCGAAAGAAAAACGCCGATAATCGTCATGATTTGCGGAAATCCGCTGGTCCAAAATCTATCCATCTGCTTCATCCTTTATAATTATTTCCTGTTGATGTGCCTTCAGGATATTTGTGCTCATTAGCGCTATTGTGAAGCAATAAATCCACGATGGATTTGTACTGCCATCTATGAAAGTTACCAAGAAACAAGAGCCTAAGAGGAGCCACAGAAACAGCAATACAAAGTACAGAGGGAGTTTGAGATACACATTATCAATTATCAACCCAAACACTTTCAAAGCGCCGATGATTATAAACATCAAACCAAAATAACGACCACCAATAAATCCGAAGATATTATTAATAGCCGCATATGCGTTTGAATATGAAAGTATGTTTGAATTGAAAAAGTGGTAGAAGCCATAGGCGATTGAACCTAGAGAGAAAGCGAAAGATGTACTTCGTTTATTAATATATCCGAGTGTATATCTAATTAATTCCCACATATGCCACCTACTTTCATAAAATAAAAAGCACACTCGACTGAGCGCGCTTAATTTACTACTTATCAAAATTTTCGGGTGTAAGTACTAGATAATTAATTTTTTCAGAATCCTCTATAGTACTCATGTCAAATATATCTTCAAGCTCAACTTTCTGATCAAACCTTTTTAGAATTTTAATATCAATCAGTTTAATTTTTTCTTCATCGCTATAATTCCAAAAATTATGGACTAACTCTTCAATTATTACAGCAATTCTAGCGCTCTCATTTCTGACATTTGCTAGTTTAGAGTAATCTATGACAGAAAAACGAATGTAATTACCTATACTACTCATTTTCAACTTAACTTCTCCTGAAGCAAGGATGATTAAGTTCGTACCCTTTAGTTTTTCAATATTGATTCCTTGCGACTCCATTTCTAACTCTACAAGTTTTATGGCCATTAGTATTTCCATGTTTAATTTTTCTGGCATCTCAAAATCTGCGCTTATAGAAATTCTATTTCCTAATGGAGTGTCTAATGTTTTTATCATTTGTTCTTTCATCCCTAAAATTTCCATCATTATCTCCTTTGGTTTTTACAACAATGATATCATTTTTAAAGGATTCAATAAATTTCTTTATTATCTTTTTCTTCTCAATATTATCTTCTCTAAACGCTTCAGTTGATAAGTTTTCAACTTTCATCATTCATCACCTACTTTCCTAAAACATAATCCACAACACAATTAGCCAAAAAGCAGACAACCAAGAATGATTGTCCGCCATATTTGATATTTTCCTAATAATCAAACTGTCTATTATCTCCCGCGCCAAAACGTTTAATTTCTGCATGTCGATTTTCTAAATCGATACAAAAAATATCCCACGCGTCTTCTGTGATTGTCCCTAATGTTCGTTCTAAAATCTCGCCAGTTGTAGCAGATGTCTTTTGATTTAATGTTTGGCTACAAGTTGTTGATATTTGATAAAAACCGAGTTCTTCATCTAGATACAAATTGTCCGCATGCACATGGCCACAAAGTGTCGCAATCAAGATATGCGTTTTCGCATAGTCTACATCTATACCCAACGTTTCATTTGTGTAACTTGATCCTTCTTTAAAAGCTTTTAAAATACCTAATAATACATCACCATTTTTAGCGAAAGTCGCATCAACAGATAGAGCAGCGGATAAGTTGTGGTGTGAGATAACCAACACTTGCCATTCTTGTTCATTATTTTGCTTTTGGGTTAAATCAAGTGCGTTTTCGGCTATCCATTTTAATTGTTGCATGTCGATTCCCCATCGTTTTGAATTACCACTCGCCTCACTACAACTGTTGACGACAACAAGTCTTACCTTATGTTTATCATCATCCACGTAATAATACCCTAGTGTTTCGTCATCCGGGAAAACTACATTTGTATTTTGTTTTTGACTTAGAATAAACCTATTAGCAAACTCGCTTTTAGGTAATGTTCCGACATCATTACCACCTGTACCTGCCTGATCGTGATTGCCCTGAGCAACATAAACCGGCGCTTTTATTTTCTCTAATGCAAGTTGACATTGATTATAGTAATTGCGCACCTTTTTTTTATCAGATTCTGTTAAATTTATATCACCCGCATGCACATAAAAGTCGCAAACGCCAAATTTACTTGAATAAACCAAACTATTTAAATGCCGCGAATCTCCATGAGTGTCTGATATCAACCCAAAAGTAAGCATTTTTTTGTTTTTGGTCTCCGAAATTTCGTCCACTATATCATCGACACGCGCGATAGCATAGTTGGGCACACCATCAACCGAGCTCGATAAAAATCCATTTATCGTATACTCGTAAGGCGTTTGTACAGATCCTGTATCAGCATTTAGATACAACAAAAAAGTAATGTCTCCTGTAAGTGCTGGGTCTCCCAACGGTACGACAGAAATAGCTCTAGTGGAATGCCTAAAATATACCACTTGTTCGCCACTCAACATATTTAGACTAAACAACGAAGGTTGTACATTAGTTGATCCATCGATAACTCTAGTGAATCGAGGAATTATAATTTTCTTACTAATAAAATCAATATTCACAGGGTCAACAGTTGTTGATAACATGCGATTTTGATATAAATCCCCATTTTTTACAGCGACACCATCTACAACTAAAGGGACTGTCAAATTACCCAGACCTGTTGCCAAATCGAATACACCAAAGTTGACATAATTTTCATCCATTGCGTTGTACATAGTGATGGATTTAACTGTAAATTTTCTTGTAGCAATATCCAACAATAATGTCAATTTATTGCTCATTCCTGTTTCAAAAGCTTCCGCAACGTCAGTAGAATGATTGGCAATGTTATAACGTGTTAACCCTTGAAAAACATCCCCTGCACCAACTGTCAGCGTTTTTAAAGTTGTATCTAGATTTAGCGTTCGATTTAAAACCGATGGCAAGTAAAAACCAGGTTTTGAAATCCCGGTTAAATTGCTGTTTGTAACTTCTCCGTCTGTTATTCTTTCATTCCTGATCTTCTGACCATTCAACGTAAAGGGAATCCTTACGTTTCCTGCTAATGTATCTATTCTGAAAAAGCCACACAAAACAACGTTTTGGTCAGTTAAGGCGATATAATCAGCACGAGACAACAAGTCGAAAGTAGAACTCGATCTAACAAAAATCAAAAACAAGTAGGTCTGATTAGTTAACAAATTAGACTTATCTTGCGTTCCGGAAGCAGTGACATACGGTTTATTGGCAAAGAAAAATTGTCCAGAAGGCGTGGTCAAAACACCGCTAGTCGTGTCAAAATTAACTTTTGCTCGCCAATCATTCGGAATAAAATAGCCACTTTGTACAAGCGGAGTTACTTTGTTTGTATTTACCGATGAATCTACTATGTTATCTGTAGAAACAGAATTTTTTCCTACTACAGCAGGTTGATTAGTGATGTTCTCTCTAGCGTCTTGAGCGATCATCCCCCACGTAACTTGACCAGCTCCGTTTTTATCGACCTTTCCAGCGGCAAGACTGTCTACTTTCTGGTTTGTGGTACTTAAGCTCGTTTTGTCTGCTTTATTTGTATCTAATTCATTATAGTTGTTAACTACTCCACTCTCTAATATGTTTAATCTTTCGGCCGTAACTACAGATCCGTTTTCAATATTTTGAGTTTCTGTCTTACTTTCATCATATTCTTTCCAATATTGTCTTTGATAAACCATTTATGCATCCGCTCCTTCAAGTTCTGATATTCTTATTTCTAAATTTTTAATAGCTGAAAAAAGTAAATATATTAATTTGGTTTCTGAAACAGTTCCATCTAAATCTATAATCGAGCTGTCTGCTATGAACTCATTGGAAAGCAATATCCCTAAGCCGCTATCTCCATTTACCAAATATTCAAACGAAACCACATCGGTGTTTTTTATAGCTTGTATCGCTATGTCGCCATCGAATATAACCGGGTTCCTTATTTGATCTGCAGATATATTCGAAACAATTTTTCCGGCGTTGTGTAGAGAAATCATACCGTTTGACAACATAACTTTGTTTTTATCATTAATCCTAGTTTCAACAGACTGTTCATCGAAGCTAACCTTCAACTCATCGCCACTATATTCACCAACAAGTTTATCGGCTTTTACCTCTTTAATTTTTTCTCCCTCAATAGAATTATTATCAATTTCAGTATTCATACCGATTCTTATTTTGTTGGGGTTTATTCGTAATGTATTGTTATCGGGATCTTTTTCCTCGGATAAATTAATCTGTTCAATAATTTTTTCTTTATTGATCATTTCATTTTTAACACTTGCAACTTGAGCTGCTACAGCTTTGACCCCAGAATCAGCTTTACTCTTATATGCTGTTGTTGCGTTCGAAACTGCTTCTGCTTCTGCTGAACTAGTCGCACGCAACCCTCCGTTATAGGAAAGAGTGTATTTCAAATTAGGTATCTTGTATTGATTGCCTTCGATATCTTCGACAATCATCCAGTCTCCTGCTTCTATCGAAGGGATACCACGCCATTCAATGTTGAATGGATAGTACTCGACCTTACTAAGCAGTGAAAATATATCTTGCAAATCTTTTTGACTAACAAATGGATTATCGATTTCTAATTGATTACCTGTGGTAGATCCAACTGTTATACTAGCCGAATCGCCCGCTGGAGAATTTGTCAATCCGCTGATTTTATATTTCAAATCATTTTTGCTTAGGCCTTTCGAATAGTACAAATCTGTATTGATAATCTTCACAGTATCGCTACCACTCTTTAGTTGAAGTACATCATATTTGGAAAACTTGATGTATCCTGCTACATACTGGGAAATATAACCCAACACTTGCCTAACGGTTAGGTCTGTTGGTATAGTTGTGATTTTTTTATCTGGCAGTTGTAAGAATGTTTCAACATCCATGGTAACGCCTGCTTGATAGCAAGCATCTGCAGCTACATCAAATAGCTTGGCTGGGAAAGTTACCGTTGGATTGTATGTGCCTTCCAGAAACAAAACTGAGTCCATACAATTTATAGTTGTTGTTTTTTCGTTCTCATCAACATCTACATGCTCACTAACAAAAAAAGTGCCTAACCGAACGTATTCAATTGGGTTCTCATAAAAAATCTTGTTCAGATAGCCGCCTATTCTCATTTTGTTAGTCTTATTCACATATTTTCTTGCTTCAGAACCTGTTTTTTGTTCCCGTTCAATACCCAACTCTACGATCACTTGATCCAACTCATTGATTCCACGGATAACCTTATCTAAAGTTATCGAGACATAATCAGAAAAAACAGACCCGATTTGATAACCAGGTCCGTTTATACTTCCAGATTCAAATTTTATATTGAAAATATCAGCTTCAGTAAATGACTGATCATTAATAGTGACCCGTGCATAAATTTTACGTTCGTTTTTCTCGAAAGCTTCATTGAATTTAATACTTGATTTCAACATATAATCACTCCTCAATAAAACTTAGGGTTAGACCTTCCCACTTCATAGCTTGAAACTTATCATTCCAAGAATATGAAGCGGCAGTCCTATCCCCTACGTAAAATCTTTTAGTTGTATTTCCGCCAACTTGCGGATCAGGATATGAAACCGAGAAAAAAGCAGCAGATACTTTTGAGAGTATTTGTGATATTTCGCTATCAGATAATGGTCCCCAAGCAATATCAAGCTTTACTTTCTCTGCGATTATATCTCTGATCATTTTCCCGCTGGCGTTTCTTCCGGTAGAATCAGCATCAATTGTTTGGATGCTTGCTGAAAAAGTCTTGGGTGGCTTGACCACGCTCCCATTGATACTTAAGTTTGCCATCTTACCACCCTCCTATTTTCCAATTACTGGATTAACGCCAGTTTGTTTCTCAATTTTTTTTATTTCCTCTAGTACAACTGTTGCTAAGGTAGCACGATCAACTTTAAGGTTTACTTCAGTCCTTGTCGGAGTTGGATTGTCACCGCCTCCATTACCCGGACGATTTAGCAACATCAACAGAATACGGTAAAGTTCATCTGTTCCCATTGATTGAGAAGGTGCGCTTTGATTGTTGAAGCTTGAAGAAATACTTGAAACACTAGTTGGTTCTGTGAACATTTCTGGCAAAACAAGGCTTGAGTTGAACATATCAAGCCCAAGATACTCAACAGCTTGTTGAATCAGTTCAGCAGCACGTTGAGGTCTCTCAAGTGGAATGACCATCTCTTTCTTGTTGCCTTCACCCATGCGATATAAACCGTCTTGAGTTACCAAACCGCCATTCTCATATCCAACACCTCGATAAGCTGCAGCAAGTGATCCATAACGACTTAATGCATATCTCATAGATGCCAAAATATTCGACATTGGGTCCCAAATATTTTTGTTGTATGGGCTTCGGGCATACGCTCTAAACGTTGGATCAATAACCTGCATCAAACCTTTTGAAGGTGTGCCATTTTTGGCGTTGATATCCCAATTGTTGATAGCGTTAGGGTTACCATTTGATTCAGTCTTCATTTGGTAAAGCGTGCGATTTGCATTGGCTAGTGAGTAAATTCCTAGTTTGTTCAATGCGCTATTGACAGTCGAACGCCATCTTTCTACTGATGAACCATACTTACCAGCAACTGCTGCACCTCCAGATGCACCAAACGAAGCATTCTTGTCAATGTCGCTTGCTCCGAGTGAGCCGTTGATATGCAAATGATCGTAATGGTCGTTTGCTGGCCATTTAACCCAACTACCGCTTGATCCAGTACCAGACATTCCTTTTCGGTCTCGAACTTTACCTTGAGTGATTACGTAAGCTACTTTTGAAGCAAAGTTATCAAACACCCAGTTCGCTGGAGCAAAGTATTTCGAAGATCCGTTCATACTTGCTGGATAGGCGACATCAATTGCTTGATGCTTTCCGTGGGAATGTGGATCACCTGGTCTAAAGCCAGAAGTGATTCTCATACCAGGATATCGATCGACAGTTTTTCTAGCGATATCATATAGGTATTTGTATACACCCCAACTCCCCATTGATCCATCAAACGAACTATTTTGTGCTTCATATCCTGCATTGAACTTCGATTTAAACCATTCATAAGAACCTTCTGCGATCGTACCAACGGAACCTTTCGCCATTGATAGAGCCGGTTCAACAGCACCTTTCAAGTTAACGAACTTAGAAATTGCAGCATTCAAAAGCTTCTTCGGATTTGATGCATAAGACCAAATATCCGATGCAATTTCTTTTGCACCATTCCATTTCTCTTTAAACCATTCACCTATACCATTTGCATAGGCTGGTACGCCATACATTGCAGCAGTCTTTGGACCACTTAAAACAGACGTTCCTTTTGGTAAGTTAACCATCAGATTTCTTTGCGCTGGAAAGATACCCGTACGTCCATCTGGTGTCCGGTAAGCTTCCTGATAATTAGAACCTAGTCCGTCGTTGACCAGAGCCATGCCGCCTGGATGATACCCAGTACCTTTAGCATAAGTAGGAATTGTCCATTTTTTCAAAGCGCTACTTCCTGCACCAACTTTGTTTAGTACCCAGTTGATACCGCTGATTACACCGTTGACACCTTTTCCGATAACTCCGACCATTCCGTTGAAAATTTTTCCAGCGCCTTCTTTGACAGATTTGACACCATTGCTCAAACCTTTACCAATCTTGCTACCTAATCCGGTTGCCCAACCAGTAATTTTATCGAAAGCTTCAGAAGCATTTTTCTTCATTGTTTCAAAAGATCCGCCCATACTAGTCTTAAGATTAGAGAACGCTATGCTTGCTTTTGATTTTGCATTTCCTGCTGCTGTTGTAACTTTGTCTTGTATTTCATTCCATTTTTCAACGGTATTCTTTTTGACGTTACTCCATCGATCAGAAATGTTCGTTCTAAGTTCTTGTAAACGTTTGGATGCATTATCCTTAGCAGTTCTTGCTTTGTTTGATACATCTGTAGAAAAAGTGTCCCAAGTTTCTTTGGTATTCTTCTTGATGTCACTCCATCGTCCGCTAACATTCTTCCAAATATCAGAAGCTTTTTCCGAAACAGTTTTCTTGGCGTTGGCCCAAGTATCACTGGTCCATTTTTGAACATTTCCCCAAGTATCAGAAACAAAAGTCATGATGCTGCCAAACTTGTCATCTATGACATCTTTAAGTTCACCAATCGCTTTTTTAGGATTCTTAACTGCGTTAGCAACTTTTTCTAACACGCCAGCAAGAATTTCTAACCCTTTTGTCAAGAGTTCAATTTGTCCAATAATCAGGAATTTAGCCACCTGAGCAAGAGGAACAATAACGACATCCCAGAACCATTTAAAGATTGGTTTGAAAATCTCAATTACTTGGTTCAGCACATCTAGAGCAGCTGATAGATAATCAAAATATTTGGGCACGTAGTCTTCAATGTAAAAACTTGCCAGTGGCAACAATACGTTTTTATACAACCACTCAAGCCCATCACCTACATTTTTCAAGATTGGACGAATCGATTTGAATAATCCATCTATAGCTTTGAGTAATGGTGTGAAATCAAGATTCTTCGCCCATTCTTCAGTCGCTTTGGTCATGTCGTTTATATTGCCTAGCAAATCATCTACTGCATCAAGAATAGTGCCGAAAATAGACTCCCCAACCTTGCCCTCTTTCCAAGCTTTCTTCAACTGTTCAGCTATGTTGCCGATCGTGTTGAATATGTTGGTATAGATTTCAAGGATATTGGCAGCTATACTTTCTCCACGGCCATCATTCCATGCATCACGAAAAGCAACAGCAATTTCATGAAGCAATTCAAGGATTCGGTTCCACATATCAAAAATGGATTGAATCAAGCGTGTTCCTCGTCCGTTGTCTTCCCACGCTCGTCTGAAAGCACCAGCTATATCGCCAATGATCCCCAGTACATCTGCCAAAAGAATAAGGATGTTTTCGATAAACTTCTGTCCAGTTCCATTCGTCCACACTTCCATAAATGACTTGCCGATAGCAGAAGCCAAACCTATTACCTCACCTAATGCATACTTCCAAGCATCGATCACTCGCTGTCCTTGATTTTTCCATGCATCTTGGAAAGGTTTGAAGAAATCCTTCAAAATATTTTGAATATCCTTCATCCATTTGGGCGTAGAATAGTTACCAGTTGCAGACCCAAAATCAATACCAGGAGCAGGATCTTCTTTCTTTGCATCATCAGTATTCATCGTTAGCTTGTTGATTTGATCAAATCCCATTAACGATCGTTGCAGTTTTTTGACTTTCTCATTGGCCTTATTTGCAGAAGAACCAGTATCGTTCAGCGCTTGGATATTGTCATACAATCCACTAGCGCCTTGTTTTGCCGCGTCATAGGTTGTCCCGAATAACATTGCAATAAATGAAGCAAGCTGCCCCGTGAGTTGGGCCACTGTACTCATTAACGCATTCAACGCTGGTAAGATTGCCGTGTATATTGGATAGAATGCCGTCATAAGATTGACTTTAATCTGATTCAACGAGGCGCTGAATTGATCGTTCGTTTTCAATGCTGACATCATACCGCTAGCCATTTTGGTGATTGCGCCACCTAATAATTGATACACAACTAATGAAGGTAGCAAGTATTTCATTGACTGGCCAAAAGCGTTTGTGCTTCCAGTCATTCTGTTTGTTCCGGCCGTTACTTTATTGGAGTTACTAGAAAATAGACTTCCGAACTTTCCAATAAATCCAAGAGAGTTCCTTAAGCCATTTCCGACGCTCCCAAATCCATGAGAAACTGCATTGGACATGCGGTTGAATACACCGCCATATTTAGAAACAGCCCGTTCAGATTGTTTCAATCCTGTACCTGTCATACTAGCGCCGCTAGAGGCGTTACCCGTTTGGATGGATGATTGTCCTAATGCTGAATTAACTCGTTGTAGCGCCTTTCTCAGTGCGTCTGCGCGGTCTTCTGTTTGTGCGTATTCCTTTTGTAATCGATCGTTGTCGCTAATCAGCTTATTCATCTTGATAGATTGCTTTTGGATCTCGCCAGACGTTTTCAGAGACTGAGGAGTATCCTCATAGTTCTTGAATCCAGAACTAAAACTTCCAGTTGGCACACGTTGATCGTTGTACTCAGCTTTTAGTGTTCTTAGTCGCTTACGCATCGCTTCAATCTGCGCTTCGTTTTGGCTCATACCTTTGGTTATGTTGTCTAAAGACGACGGCACAGCGTCTAACTCACGCTTGATTGTATTGCCCATGCCTTTTGCTTGATCTTGGAATTTCGTCATCTGAGCTTGCGCTCTAGCAATCTGTTCATCGTATTTAACCACTTGGCCAGTATCGCCTTTGTTAGATGCTGATTGTCGTTGTGATTTCAGATAAGCAACCTTTTCTTGCGCTGCTTTTGCTTGACCCATCTTGGCATTGATTTCGTTGACCATGGCATCGATTTCTTTGGTAACTTTCGGCCGCGCCTTGCGGATTCCAGAAGAAAAGTTATCTCCCACCGTTTCAGATGTTTGCTTTGTTGATCGTTCAAAGTTATTGAGTGACTTTTCAAGCAGCTGCGTCATCTTATCTAATTGCTTAGAGAAGTTGTTTGCACCTTTTTCGATGTTCATGTTCTTTTCAGTACGATCCATAGAGTTGCCAGACATTTGCTGAATACGATTCATTGCAGCCTCGATTTTTGGCAGCACATTCTCTAAGGATTGCTCAACTCGTGCAGTATTGATATCCAACAGGACTTCAAGTGTTTCTAATTCCATGCTTTCTCACCTACCTTTCTTCAATGAGTTTTTTTCTTTCTCTTGTTGCTTTGATAGCCTGCGCTTGGGCCAAGAACATTTCTTGCTCACGCTGCATAGTTTCCTGCTTTGTTTCTTCCTCCGTTTTTGCTTCTTCAACGGCTTGTTCAATTTGTTTGAGAAATGGATAAGCATCTTCAAATTTTGGAAACTTCTTCGGATCATTAAATGCAAAAACGGCTAGCCTTTGCTGAGAATAGTCGAATAATGCTTTTTCTTTTAACTCATTCTCTTTGATCTTTTTGTTTGCTTGAACTTGTATCATGATTTCCTCAAGCGTCATTCCCCAGTAGTCAGTGGCAGGGATTCCTGATTCGACCGCTTGTGGGTACATGTACTCAAGCATTTCGGAAAGATTATTGAAGTTTTTTACAGAAGACTGTCTTCGCTGTTCGTTTGATCCAAAGATTCCCCATCTGTCGCTTCGTTCGCCGTTTCTTTCTTTCCGAAAAAACCAGCTTCATCCAAGAAGTCATTGATTTCGCCAAATAGATCCATCGTTGTTTTTCCTGATTCAATGTATTGCTCGAACGCATCAACGATTGCTTTATCTGTCACGCCGCTTGTTTTATTGGCGCCTTGTAAGATAATCAATAAACTGTTGGCTGGTGGTAATTTGATTTCGCCTTGTTTTTTAACAAACAGTCCCATAATCCCTTCATCTAAGCGCTTTTCGATTGCTAAAATCGATTTACCGTCTAAACGAAGTTGTAAAGTTAGGTCTCCTAGCTGAAATGATTTAGTGTTTGGCATTTGTACTACGTTGTTTTTTGACATGTATGTTTCCTCCTAAGTTATAAAAAATAGAGACCAAGGATTATTCCTCAGTCTCCGACTCGTTTACGTTATCTTACTCAGTAATATTGAGGATTGTTACGCCCCCGGCGCAGGAGCTGGAGTAATATCTGGACCATCGCTCACAACTACCCCTAAGTTAAAGCCGACCGCTTGGTTAACTTCTACCCCGTCGAATTTGTAGTAAGGCTCTCCCGTAAATTCTGATGTCATTCCATCTGGGAACGTAATTGTCCAATCAACAGATTTTCCAGTTTCAACTAGTGCGTGAATATCACGGAAGTTATCTCCTTGATATACGATCGCAAATTCCAAGTTATCAGTATCTTCAATACCCTTGATATACGCCTTCTTTTCTGATCCCAAATGTGTAACATCAACTTTTTCTGGTTCACTGCCCAACGCCGGGATAGATTTAACTGCTGCTACAGTTTTAGTTGTTTCGCCATCTTTATAAGTTAAGACAGTGCCTTTTGATAATAGTCCTGCAAAATCCATGTGTAATTCCTCCTATTTTTTGAATACATATTTTGTATAGTTGTCAACCACCGCTGTTACTTCAACGATGATTCGCTTTAGATCAGCCGTGTTAGCATCCTTGGCGGTACCAGAAAAACCAATACTACCGAACGTGCTTAAAACACTTTCAGCAATACTGGTCTGGCTTTTGTCTCCGTATAATTCAACTGTGATTGTCCATTCTGTTTGTAGCTCATTGCCCAACGAATCAATCTGATGTGGCTTGTTGGCCGTTCGATAGATAGCCAATGGAAAGGTGTTCCAAGTTGAAGGATAGTCCGTCGCGATCTTTTTGATAGCAGTAACGGCTTGTAGAACTTCAACAGTCACTATCTTCATATTCACTTTTTCCATCACTTCAACTCCCTTAACTTGCGCTGCACATGCTCTTTATAGATTTCTGGTGCTTCACCAATCAAATCTACTAGAGAAGGATACAAGAACGGACGTGCTGGCTGTCCTTTGGTAATGTAGAAGTCTGTACCTTGAACAGTCACACGAGGAATACCGTATATAGCTTCCAAATCTACAGCAACATCTTTTGCTGGGATAAACCATGCTGTTTGCGAATAAACTGGCGTGATTCCGTCTGGCAAATCTTTAGGACTAGCTTCACCGACAGGACCAGTACCAAACTCTCGAAACATAGCCTGTTGCTTATCTGACCAGACACGCCCGACTATTTGATTTTGTGCGTTGATGACGACCTCATTCTTCAAACTACCCAACAATTCGCCGCTAGAATATTTCATGCTAGACGATAATCGCAATTCAGCGGTTTGTTTAATCAACTCGGTAATTTCAAAAGTTGCATCCCACATCGCATCATCTAAGATTTGCGGTATTGCTTTGACTTTTCGCCGTAACCTTTCAAGGCCTTTGATTTCAACTCCCACGATTATCATTCCTTTCTAGCATAATATTCTTATGTGTAGAAAAAGTCTGGATAGACCTGATCGTAAAGTCGGGTTCTTCGTCTTTGCCAACGTACACGCAAACACCGTCTAGTTCGTTCTGTGCCTCGTTAATCTTGTCGCCTTGGTATTTGCATGCTTTCATTGTTTCAAGCTTGCTACCGTAAATCTGTGCGTTTACCGTACCGCTTGCAGCTTGAACATTCATTCGTAACTCAATTGGATCATATGGGTAAGTGATTATTTCCTCTGCTTCTTCGTCAAGGGTGACTTTCCGCCTCTTTAGATAAACAGTTTGTAGGCTATTGTTCAGTAGGCGCATAGTAACTCACAACCTTTCCTACACGGAACCTGTTTAGACCACGTTGGATAGTAGCCGGTATATCGGTCAAGAAAGATTGCGACACGCCACCTTGAGACCTTGAAGCTTCACCTTCAGCGCCCTGTTGGTTGTACGCGATAGTCGCAAGTTGTCTTGCATACACCCACATGCTCTTAATCATTTCCTCCCGACCAGTATAATCAAGGACGAGTGCGATAGCGTCCTCGATCAATACTGTTGCTGAGATAGGAGATATCTCCAATTGCTCAGCTAGTACTGAAATAACTTCATCTCGTTTCTCGTCCATGATTTCACTCCTTATTCGCCAGTTCCGCCAGCTACCGTTGTGGTTGGCGTCCAAAGTTTGTGCTTGAATTGAACGATACGAACATTTTTAGATTCGTATACACGTTCCCAGTTACCGCCAGTAGCTAACTCAGTGTTTGTTGGAGAAGAACCAGCAACAGACTTACTTGTGAACTTAACTCCACGTGGATGTAACAAGAAATGTTGTCGGTTAACCAAGATATCATCGCCAGCTAATGCATCACGATCTGTTTCTGTTGGAACTGGAGCAGCGCCGTTACCTAAACCGATAGCCCCTTGGCCAAAGATGTAAGATGTGAACACTCCGCCAGAATTAGGCATACCATCATCAACGATCACGCGTTTACCCATGTAAGTTGGGATTTTCGTGTTGTTTGAATCTAGCAAGAACTCAATCAAGTTTTGTTTACGCAGGTTAGCATATACAGATGAATGAACGGCAATGGCAGTCAGTTTTTCTTCTGCATCACCTAATTTGTATGAAGCATCTAGGAATGTTTCACCAGTGAATGCTGCATCGTTACCTGTTAAAGCAGAAATATCTAAGCTATTGTCGCCCATTTTAGTAGTTGTGGCACCAAACACACCTTTTAAGACGCTCAACAAAGTAGCTTGTTGACGGCGGGCCCAATAAGCAGCAACCAAGTCACCGATAGCACGCATAGGATCGTCACCAGACAATGCTTTAGATAAATCATTTACTTTCCAAGCTTTACCACGCATCAAGAGAGCGGCAACGTCTTGACCAGCAGTGATTTTATCTGTTGCCAATGAATCTGTATCAGATAACACTTCATCGTCGCCTGTTAAATCTTGCCAAAACGGCATGTTGATCAACTTACCACCAGCAGTAGCCAAAGCATCTAATTCTGGATCTTTCACAACGATTCCCGATTGGTACAACGCTGATAATTCAGCAGTACGTTCAATAACGTAACGATTGAAGACTTCTGGTACAATGACATCTTCGATTTTTGTTTTAGCAGCAAAATACTGCAAGTTCATTTTCATTAAACTTTTTTTCATTTTTTCTCCCACTTTCTATTTATTCGCTAATGCCTGTAAGGCTTTTGCTTTTTCTGGATCTTCTCGCAGCAATCTTCCCTGCTCAGTAAGGTTTAAGGTTTCTGCAGCAAACGGATTAGTGTCAGGCAAAGTTGTATTAGAACCTAGTGGCGAATCAACTGAATTCAATAGCGCTTGATCAACAGCAACTTTTAGTGCTTCATCCCATGCTTTCTTGAATGTTTTGACATCTTCCAAAATTTCTTCTGCGGTGTCACCTTTAATGCGTGCTGCTAACTCTTTGCTGATTCCGATCGACTGTAACTGATTACCTTTTTCAACAAATAATTGTTCTTGTCGAAAAGCTTCTTTTTCCTTTTCGAAGGCAGTCTTTTCTTTGTTTAGCAATTCTTTCTGCCGTTCTTCCTCGCTTAGCTTGGCCAAACGGGCAGCTTCATTCTTTTCTTCTTCAAATTCTTTCTGCCAGCGTGACTTTTTACTTTTGACAATAGAGTCTACTTCTTTGTCGTCCTTGAAACCAAACTTCTCTTTGATTGCTGCAATCTCTTCGTCGCTCAACTCTTCTACATTTAGCTGTTTTGATGTTTCAGAATCATCCGGAGTATCTGATTCATCTTTCTCAGCAAAGAATTGTAGGTTAAGTGGCAACAGTTTTTTGTTTCCCATGTTTATTACTCCTTCCATATCTTTTAGAGTGGATAAATGCTTGCACTTCCGAAGCTTTTAATGTCATCACGCTTGGACATGACAAAAAGCCTAGCGACTGCTAGACTTCTGATTAATAAGGAATACGAATATTTTCTTGTTTTTTGTATACATCCAAATACATTTCATTCTTATCCCCGTTGTTAGTTACTTCAAAGTAAAGCCCATCACCAGAGCGACTAGTTGATAAGAGCGCCTTGTTGTTTTGTAACGCTTTTACTAGCCAAACCACGTACAACTCTTCCTCTTTTAGTGGTGTATGTAGCGATCCCTTTCGTTCGTTAAACGCCTTGACGATTGCATTTTTTGCTGCCGTTACAAATTCTTGATCTCCCATTTTACACAATCCTTTCTTTTTTTAAGTAACTTCTAACTAGACTTCCGTTTCTTGAATCAATTGTTGTTTTGCAATCTCAACCATGCCGATAACCTGTGTTGAACTTAGTTGAGTGTAAAAGGTGTTGATAAACCCATCTTTATCCATGCCTACAACTATAATGCTGTCAGCGTCTTTGAAGAATTCTTTCGATTTATCCATAAACTCTTCATTGCTAACACCACGCTCTTTCTTGCGTTTCATCTCTCTGAAATCCAAGTGATTCACACTCCCATTATTTTTTTCTTCTGCAAAGCTATCTCTTCATCCGAATACTTTTCTTTAAGTTTGTTCATCCATTCGTTATAGGTTGTGTCGCCTCTGATTGGAATGACTTTCCCACTGATAGGATCTAAAGCATTCCTAGGTAGCTTCATGGTGCGTTTACTGTACATAATAGCTATTGTTCTGCACCAAGGATGAAATGGCGGATACGTTCCGCTAGCACCGTTTACCTTAGCTTCAGAAACTCGATAAATCTTATGATCTTTACCTTTACAGATTTCAGATGTCCGCAAGTCCAATACAGCTACTAGCATGTACTCTTTTACGCCGTTATCTTGCCACGCTTTGAGTTTCGCTTGGTTAGCCATGTAGTTAGCTTCTGTACGAATCAAGCGCCTAGCAACGCCAATAGAGCGGTCAAATTCACTAGCAATAGCCTTGGCCATCTCAAACTCAGACATGCCAGTCATAGACTCGACAGTGAATAACTCTTCCAGTCTTACGGCTAAAGCATCAGTATCGCCCCACAGCCGTTTAGAATAATTTGATCCATGCCAGTGGCTATCGAGGATGTTCTTTGTATACCTGGTAGACAATTCTTTGAACTGATAATCCTTCTTATTCCATACTTCAATGACTACGCCATTCTTGGCATTCTCTTGCGCCTTTCGGATGACTGATTCAGCAGTTGCCTCCCGATAGGATTCGTGAATAGCATCTACATAGAACTCTGTCTGTTTTTCTAACTGAACATCAGCAACTTGCTTGGAAACTAAAAAAGACTTGGCTTTCAAGTCCTCTGCACGAGTGATACGCTCTTTAAATGCTAATGCTTGCAATCGATTCTTTGCTGACGCTTGCAACTCTGGATCTTTAATCTGCTTGGATAGCTTCCTCAATTCCGCTAATTCCTCAACCGATGTTGTTTGATTCAGTATCCGTTTAGCCTCTTCCTCAGATAGTCCAGAACGTTGCTGAGAGCGTGCAAATAACTTCCTAACCTTTTGGGTTAAGTATGTCTGTGCTTGCCTGTAAGCCTTGGCTACAGCTTCCTCGACTTTAATTGCGCCATCGTTTATCTTTTGTTCAGCATCAATGTTCCGTCGTTCCCAGTAGGATAGCTTACGTTTCTTTTGAGCCATTTAATCAGCTCCTAGTCTTCCTGAACATCATCTTCAGGTTGTTCATCCAAATCTGAATGACTATCTTCAGCTTGCACACCTAATGCTTTCTGGTTCATCACAATAGCTTCTTCTTTTTCAAGGTGCAACTGTTTCAATACTTCGTCAACATCGTCAATATCTGGCAACCATCCTAGAAGAACTTTAAGCGGCAGAATACCAGCTTGATAAGCACTGACGATTTGATTGATGATATCGCTAGTGTTTACAGGTAAATTAGGCTTAAGTTTGATCTTCGTTCCTTGCGCATCAACGGAATTGTCTGTAACCTTCAAAATTGTTTCAAACAGTTCCATGCGCTTTCTCAAACCTTTAATCATATAACGTGATTTAACCGACATAAGCTGAAGTAAGCCAAACAGTTTGTACTTCATAGCTTCACCAGAAACATTTCCAGAAAACTTTTCATCATTCATGTCTGGTACATAGGTAATCTTATGAATATCGTCAAGGATTGCTGATCGTAAAAGATTAACACCGTCCTCATTTAATTCCTTTGTAAGATACCCTGCGTCTACTTCATTAGGCATTGCAGCCGTTTGAAGCATCTTTTCTTTCGCCAACTTCTCGCCATCACCATCTTCTAAAGTAAATCCTCTAATAAACAGAATTGCATCTACAAAGGCTTCTTTATCGTTTAGTCGATCAGATTGGAGTAGATTGTATGCATCGATCAAAGAAATAGCTTGTTCAAAGTCACCTTGCTTTTCTTCATTGTTCCGATACTCAATGACCGGCACTGCTTTGAAGTAATGTGGCTTGGCATCCACTAGTAAGTATTCGCCAAATCCCCTAGAGCTTGCGTGAAACGTAATCACTCGATTGTCGTTGTAATACTTAACCACATAGTGATCAATGCCGCCTTGTAGCGTTAGTACGGGTTGATAATGAACTGCAAACAAAGGGTTCTTGTCTACTGTGTCATCCGTAACTAAGAAGATACCTCTAGGATCAATACATTTGATTTCTAATTGTGTTCCATCGTTTTCCTTTGTCTTGTTTAGATACACAAGTTCATAACCAACGCCGAACGTCGATAGGTCTTTCTCCAATTCTGTATCATGAGAAACGATGTCAATCCTGTCGTAAGCATCTAAGATTGGCGATATGTTCTTATCTGATTCAGATACATAAGAAATCGGATTACCCACCATAAAACCAACGTTCATATCCACTACATATTTCGCATGGTTGATCAACACTTTATTATTTGGCGCTGCTTCATTTTCTTTCTTGCGATTAAGAATGTCATGCTTACCATCGTAATAATCTGATAGCCTTTCTAGTCTCGCCAATTCCATCATGTGCTGTTGGATACAAAAATTAAGCAACTCAGCAGACGGGTTATTTAAGTCACCGGCTATCTGTCTGTTAACTACTATTGCCACAATATCACCTCTCTTAAAATCCGAATTTAACTTTGCTGACGATTTGAGCTTTTTTGCTTTTCTTCAATTCGTGTGAGTAAATTGCATACCTTAATGCATCAAGAACATCATCAAATTCTTTGATTGGTTCCCCTTTTCGTTTATCCCAAACATATTGATAAATCTCGTTTGGAAACTTCTTAACTTTGTCACGACAGATAAAAAGCTTATCCGCTTTAATCTTCTTGGCAACAGATTCAACACCGCTTAATCTGGCTTTGTCTGCGTTAAATGCTTCGATGCGTTCACGTTTGAACCTAGCAACATGTTCTGGTCTAGCAGAATCACAATAAAAAGGTATCCTAGAGCCATATCGCTCTTGAATACCTTTGGCAATCTCTACCCAATAATCAATCTCTTCAAACTGTGTGGCATGTTCTTCTACGAGATATGCTGTCCCGTTATCTGTTTCACCTATAACAACAATTGATCCCCAGTGTTCGTATCCCCAGTCAACTCCACAATAGAAAGAGGATAACTGAGGGATTTCATTTGATTGGACGTAATGCTTACTCGCATCAAAGTCTTGATATACCACACCTTCAGCAGACACCCATAATCCTTTTATGTCACGATCGTAGAACATACCACTAGGCGTTGACTCTTTGATGTTTTCTCTGTATCGATCAGAAAGAAACGTGTTGTCATCTAATTCAAAATGAAACGCCTTGATATTTTTACTTGTATTGTCGATATATTCCTTTTTTAGCCAATGCTCTGGATTATCTGGGTTAGTATCGCCCAATATCCTAGCGCCTGTTCCTGAACAACGAGAAACGATTTCAGCAAATACTTCTTGCTTAGCTAATGAAGCTTCATTGATATATGCACCATGAGCCGTCATACCACGAATAGCACCAACACCGCCAATGTTTCCAGTGTATGCTTGAACCACCTTCACACCGAACAAGACAAAGTTATTATGCTTATCAAATTTGGGTTCAATGCTATACATGTTGTACAGTTCTTGCAGAATGTTCTTCTGAATAGTAGCACTCGATACACCAGCGAGAATATACATCGGCTCTTTAATGCCTTCTTTATCTGCTATCTTGCGCACACGTCTTAACTCAAACAAAAATAAGTCGTTGTTTATCTTTGTCTTTCCTGATCGCTTAGCTCCATGCAGCAAAGTAATGAACCAATCTTTCTTTACCGTTTCATTCAAAACTTGAATTTGTTTAGCAGTGTAAACATCACTAATCATTCAATTCACCACTAATCTTCTCTAACAACTCATCCAACTTATCTTCAGTAGTCTGAGTTGTGCCATTTTTGATTTTCTCAAGTTTAGCCTCAGCAAGTTTTATTTCCACTTCTGTTTTCTTAGCTTGCATTTCTTCTTTTTGTAGTTGAGCAGCCATAAGCTTATCTTGTCTATCTGTTCTATCTCTACTATCTCGCCACTTATCAGGACGCCTATTTTTTAACCAAAATATTTGAGCTGTCGTATCACCTTTTCTAGCATTTCTTAATAAGGCGTTTTCCACTTCGAAATCAACGACTTCTTTCCCTTTTTTTATGGCCTCCCTAATCTCCCGATGCTCACTTTTCCACCTGTACAATGTAGTTGTGCTTATACCCATTCTTTGTGCTATCTGTTCATCGGTCAGTCCATCACGTGCCCAACCTTCTAACAAAATAAGATTCTCTTGCTCAAGCCACTTTTTATATTTTCCAATTGCCACGTAATGACCTCCCTTCTGATTGGATTATGCTACGTATTTTTTGATATGATATTCAGAAATTAAACCAGTTTCTAAAAAGGCTTCTAAGAAATTAAAATCACTAGCTCTTTTTCCTTTTAAAAATTCAAAAATTCGTTTAACCCCTAATTCGTATTCGCATTCTAAATACATTTTAACGAGGCATTTTATAGTCACGTTAACAAATTCTACTTTGGTCATTTTTAAATAATCTTTATGTCTATTGTTATCACGTGGGAAATTATTCAAATACTCTATCTGTTCTTCGCTTAAAGGAACTTCTCTTTTGAACTTTTGAACAACTCCATCCCCACCAATAGTTAAGTTATAACCATTCTCGAAACTATTGTAATTGGATATATAATAAATTTCTTTTTCTACAGTATCTTCTTTACTCGTAGTTTCAGCTATGATTTCAATCGTGAAATTATCTTTACCGTATTTTCTTATAGCTTTTCCTATTAGACTATCAGCTTTGCAGTGTTCTTCAAACCTAGAATCGATGGATCGTGTGGTTATGCCTACATATTTTTTGTTGTTTACAATGTTAGTTATTAAGTAAACTACTCCATAACGTTTGTTTGTTAACTTAGCCACATCAACGCCACCGCCTTTCTATAAAAATCTGTTCAACCTCTCCACAATATGCGGATCACTCTTCCATCCATGCCCAATGTACACCAGCTTATGCCGATCGATATACTCGTCATTAAAATGCTGATAGCATTCAAGCAACGTATGCTTAGGTTTCAACTCCGCTTGTCGGATGTTCTTATGTCTAAGTATTCCTACTGATAGTTGGATGTAATAGTAATGCATATCAGTCACCCCAACTCATAGATTACTTTCAGCTTATCTGCTGAATACTCAAATGCCTGTGTGCTCTTATAGTTCATTGTGTAACCATTCTCCGACTCATACTGATCGTTAGGTTTAATTGTTCCAAGCTGCCGGTGAATCACGCCTTTAAGGTTTTGAGCTTCCATCGAGTGATAATGCCCTTGGTGAATCTCTAGCCAACTACTCTTGCTCCATACGTCTCGAAACTCGGTAGCGAATAGCATAGGATAATCGCCTTTTTTCCCAAAGTGTCCATGAGTGAGCATAATGCCTACATTGTCTAGCTGATATGCGACCCTTGGTAGGTTGTGTTTGTTTACCGATATCTGTGGATAGAGTGTCTCTAAGTACATTAGAAACAAATATTCAAAGTCACTGTGATTACCACTAGCAAATTCAATCCGCACTTCTGAGCTTTTTCTTAATGATTCATCTATCAGCGTAATGAAGAATGTTTTAGCCAACTCAATTGCTTCGACCATATCCACATCTTCAAGTTGGGTACCTTTGATCGTTTGGCTTGCCTTCATAGCGTTTGAGTGAAAGATATCCCCTAACACTTCTATAACGATTGTCTTATAGCCTTTATTTATGATTGCTAAAACATCGGATAGATAGGTTTCAAACTTTCGTTCCGACAAAATAGGGAAGTGCAAATCAGCCAACGGTATGACTAGATTGCTCTTCCCTTTGATAATTGGTTGAATTGTAATCGGCTTAGTACTTTGCAGCAATTTAGTAGCCAACGTTTGAATGTTCGCTGCCGCCCTCGGCTTAACAACTATCTTTGATTGATAAAGCTGTATAAGTCCATCTACTTGGTTGTTCTGTTCCCAGATGTTATTAGTCGCTTGAACCAATTCCCAATTTTCTGGATCATAACCATGTGCTTGTAATACATAATTAGGATTCTTCGACTGCTCTTCAGTCATACGCAGCTTGATAAGGTTTGTCTGAGTACCATCTGATTTGATTTCTGTAGATACTACATTCTTCTTATCCTTATCTGTTTGCTTAACACGCATATTCTTTTCGCTCGGTGGCAAATTCAACCTGGCACGTTTACTTCTAACGCTTGGCCATGAGAACTCTTTGCCGAACTCCTCTGAAAGCATTGGCGCTATCTCAATATTGGTTAGTCCTTCATTTGCCAATTCCGACAATCGTTTGACCTGCTGTTCTGTCCATTTAGTAATGTCTGCCACCTCGCTTTTCTGCAAAATAAAAAGCCACTCGCAATGAGTGACTTATAAAACTCTCATATCAGATACACGTCTGCCACAAAGGAATGAGAGTATTGACTTAAATTTAAAGCAACCTACACCGATTCCGTCGATTACTACCGACATCGCCTTGCTCTTGTACTTTGAGCGCCCATTTCCAACCCTCGGTTGCTAATGTTTCTCTCCTAACCTACACCTGAGAGGTGGCACACGTCTGTGCTAGTATTTTATGCCTATTAACTGATTCACAGACACGCTGTTTAATTCAGCCAACCAATCGGCATCCGATAAGATTGATTGTTTCCGTAGGTTCTTTAAGTCACTGGAGTGGTACTGCCCCACTCACGTTCTGATTTGTACTCACGCTGTAACTATAAAGTCACTTCTACGTACAGAACACCGTGTTCCTTAGTTGCGTCTTCTACTTCCGCCACAGTGACTATCGCCCACAGAATAATTTTTACGTATCAAAAGGAGGTTGAATGCCGTTGTGCGTTTCTGCTTGTGGGCGATATCTGATAATACTATTTTATAACATTTTTATGCCTCAAAAAGTTCAAAAAGGGTTCATAAATCAAGCTGTTTATCGACTTCTTCAAAAAACTTATTACGCAATCTCTTCGCCGTACTCACACTAGCAAGAATAATTCTCTGCTCCACCAACCCTTGCATCGTGTATTGCGGAAATCGTTTGATATACAACTCTCGAATGATCGTCTCAGTGTCACTGCCGCACTCATCGAGAAGTTCTTGTACAATCTGCTTATTGCGTTTCAACCGCCGAATCTGCTTATCCGTCTCGATGGTCCACAATGTGCCGAACATCAAATCGCTGTCGCTTCTTGTTCCCTTAATGTCCCCATTAACATCCTCTTCTCGATACGGAATTCGAATCTCTTCTTCAAGCTTTCTGACGTACTTATCCGTATCTCGGTAATCTTTCAACACTGCCTTGACTCGTTCAACACGCCATTTCTCCAATCACTTGCCCTCCTCATTGTCTTCCTTACCAAAAATCACACTTGCGACCACTGTCGCTATTACGGCTACAAATATTAAAACCGCTTCTGTCATTTTTGTACCTTCTCAATTTCTCGCTCTAGCCATTCATCTTTCGTTGCTAGCAAGGCACCTTCTTTGGAGTAATATTCATGGATCAACCTTGCTGGGTTTTCTTCGGTTCCCACACCTTCGAACGAAACGACATGAATAACTTCCATCATTTTAACTTCACGAACATGATTTGATTTCTTAGGTAGTCCCATTTTCATCCCCCCGCTTCCATCGCATCCCTGACTAACGGATCATTGATAATAATCTTGTACTTCATCTGCTCATGCTGCAGCTGCTGTTCTAGCTGCTCAATCTGCTGTTGTTGGTCAACTATTGTATAGGATAGCCAACTTAGACCAGCGATTGTCAGCAGTATCAACAAGATTGCATGACTAGTTTTCATTGGCTTGCACCACAACGCCATCAGACGTGCTAAAGTATTCTTTTTCTAACAATTTTTGATGTTGATAAATATTTCCTACTACCTCTATTCTGCTTCTAGCACTCATCAAATCTGTATCATAAATATGCTTGCCTTTGATTCTATACGCCCCGTTATCCATTCGGTATGCTTGTACATAGCTATGCCAGTAAGTATCACTGTAATTAACGGATGAACTTGTGTGCAAAAGAACATCCCCTTCAAAAATATCCACGCCGTTCTTGTCCTTTAAGCCAGTGGACTGCATGAGGACAACCTCATCTAAAGGGAAGAAATTAGAATCTCCGTACTCCCAGTGGTTAATTTTGATTGTCTTTCTTAAAAAATCAATGCTCACAACTTCTGTCAAACCTACTCGTTCATCCCAACATCTAAATTTTGGCATCATTTTACCCCCCCGTTCATGATATAATCGCCATAGGAGGCGATCGTATGAAAATTACTGTTGATCTAAACTCAGTTGTTCCAATAGCCGTCATTGATGCTGTTAATGAAATGATGTATCCATTACGAGTCATCGAATTAAGCGATGATCCTAACGAATTTCTGAAACAACTGAGGATTTACATAAATGAGTATTCTGATGAATTTTCTGAAATTCTTAAGCAACAATTTATGGTCAGAGTGACTGAACGTGTTGCATTCGATCTGAAAACACAAGGAATTTCAATAGTTCCAAAAGAAGACTCTTAGTGGGTCTTTTTTCCGTTATCGCTGACGATTGCGGAATTAATCGATAAACCTTATCAAGTCATGCTCATATAGCGCTATTGTTCCATCGTTCATTTCTACTACTGCGTATAGGTTGGATCTTTCTCCATACTCGTTAGCAGCATATTCGGATATCCACTGATGAAATTTGCCTTTTATTTCTGTGTCTGTGTATTCGCAACTAACGCAATACCGCACACTCGTTATTTCACTAAAAGCATGCTCTTCTTTCTTCTCTCGAATTACTACTGGTCTAAGAATCATCATTCTTCCTCCTGTTCCTGCACCCATTGGCTAAATACTTCTAAGACTTGAATTTCTTGTTTCAGATCCAATTGTTCAAAAGCTATATCCACATCATCAATCCAAATATCGGACAGCAAATCACTGATAGGATCGAATATGCTTTTCACAAATATCGAATGTTTACCGAATTGTTTTTTTAAATAATCCAACACAATCTGCTGATTCTCGTTGAGTTGCGGTTGTTTTAACATTTCAACGGCTTTATTAAATTCACTAGCGGTATAGCTTTTCCCATCAACTATTATTGACGGTTCAATATCTATACTTTTAAAAGTCGCACCACTGATTGTACCTGCAGTTATTTTGCGTTCTTCACTCACATTCATTCCTCGCTTTCTGCTATTTCGTCGTTTAATCAACTCGCTCTACATGTGATTGACATATTTGTATTCACACTAATTCAAATTTCTCCCTACAAATATTTTTTGGTTATCTCCAACACTTTCATAACAGTATCTAGAGGAATAGCATGGTTACTATCTAGATTGTGAACTATCTCTGGATATACATCATCATCTTGAATCCATAAAACCATTTGCTTTTTCCTATCGTTAAAATCAATAGTTATATTATCTGTAGACATTTGGAATGTAATATTGCTGTCTAGATCGTATAAGTCCATGCTAAAGTTTACCAAGTTATTGAACATTTCTTACTCCTTTCTTAGTTGGTTATTTTGGTGGATAGTGGATTATCCAGTAATTTCAATTAATACATCTGACCACGCATCTACAACACGTTCAAATAGTTCATCCGTAAAGTTCATATCACCATTTTCAAACACTAACTTATACCCTCCATCAATAGGGTGTGCTGTATAAGTTTCATCTTTTAAACAATGTCTTCCTTCAGATGAAAAAGATTCTAAACACAAAAATTTTCTCGTTGCATAGCTAATATGAATTGATTGATTCATTTTGTTTTCCTCCTAGTTGGTAATTTCTTCCGATCACTGACTCAATATCTCGACCGTTGCACCTGCAAAATTGCCTTTCTTCAAAGGTATCTGCAATCTGCATGCTCGATCCAAAGTCCATTTGTTCAGCCCTGACATCTCTGCGGCTTCACGCTGTGTGCTGAATTCTTTGACTTCACCATCTGGAAAAGTAAACCTGACTGGCGTTGAGTTGTATCTATTTTGCTTTGGTCGATCGTAACTCTTTCCCCACAAAGCCTTTCTCAAAACTCTGATTTCGTCTGCATCAGCACCTGGCGTATTAACTAACTTTTCCAACCGATACAAATCTTCTTTGTTAGCCATCATTCCACCCTCTTCATATTTCGCAATTTAACTACTGTCCGATCGCTGCCAAACGTCACAATAGCTGAGTTCTCAAGCACTTTGACACACACTGCTTTAAAAGGTTTTGTAAAACGTTCGGTCACGCACCAATACTCGATGCCTGCTTTTACTCTACGTTGCTTTCTGACTACTCGTGACGGTGGGCTATACTTGCCGTCTTGCACGCCTGTTACTGTGTCTGCTAGTTTCATTTGACTTCCTCCACTAGTACTGCGAATGCCCAATATCTTTCATCGATTGCTTTTATTTCTGATTCGGTAAATGTTGATCCGCTTGTAGTATTTTGAAATATCACTAAATCTCCATTATCAGCTTTAGTTAGATATGCGCCCCATGATGTTCCGGGAAGTTCAATTTGATATAGTGGTTCTTTCTTCACTTCATATCCAAAGATCCACGCTTTAGCAGTCAGTTCATCATTTTCGTTGTCTACAACCCAATTTTGAAAATCTTCCGAGCTAACAACTTCACCATTTGAGATTTGATAATATCCATTTAAGCAATCAGCTAGTGTAGCTTTTTCTTTGCATTGCTTGATCCAATCAGCTACAAACTTAGGTACCGTTTCTTTTGGTTGTTCGTCAAATTCTTCAATCCAAGTAGCAACATCTCTATAGGCATTCCTTTGTCCTCTTTGATATTCGCCATCTTCGTCTTTGTATCTTCGAATTAAATTAATTCCCGTCTGCGCTGCAACTTCTGCGTTCTTAACCATCTCAGTCAATTCTTGTTTGTTCATCTTTACTCCTCCGTTCCATTTCTTCACAAATCCATTTTTCACGAAAATCAAATCGCCTTTGTGCGCTGCGCACGATTTTTAGTTGTGCTATTAACTCTTTATCTGATAGTTTGCGTATTTGCTCTTGTGTCGGTGTCATCTGCTCACCTCTTAATACTGATAGTGATTTTCCCAATAAAATACGGTGTAAATCCCCTCGTTGCGTACGATCGCTTGTATATCGCTTTGTTTTATTTTTCTGTTGTTAATGAATTTAGCTAACGAGCTCGCCTTTAAAAATTCCGCCTGTTTCAATTCCATATCTACTCACCTCTCAAAATGGTAAGTCGTCATCGCTGATATCAATAGACGAGTTACCAAATGGGTCTGATTCATCGTTGTTGCGGTTTTGTTGGCTGCGAGTGTAATTATTCGTTTGACCATTTGAAACGCCGCTACCTTGTGTATTTTGGCTAGAATCGGCTTTCTTGCTTTCTAACAACTGGAAGTTGTCCGCAATCACTTCGGTGACATAAACTTTTTGTCCTTGTTGGTTATCGTAAGAACGAGTTTGAATCCGCCCCGTCACTCCGATCAACACGCCTTTTTTCGCATAGTTCGCTAATGTTTCAGCTGGCTTTCTCCAAATCACGCAGTTGATGAAGTCCGCTTCTCGCTCTCCGCTCTGATTCGTGAAGTTGCGATTCACAGCTAATGTGAAGGTGGCAACTGCGGTTCCGTTGCCTGTATATTTCAAATCCGGATCTTTCGTTAGTCTTCCGACCAAAGTTAAATTGTTTATCATTTTTCTTCCTCCAATTCATTTTCAATCGTTCGAGTACCTTGAATTATTTCGATCGCTTCAACAAGATTCCTAGCTACTCCATTGAGACACCCTTTCCGATTTTTATCTAAAAGGAACTCTTTTTGCTCTTGTTTTAATTTCCCTTTCGGCATTTTGATTTCTATAAAGAAAATCCGTTTATCTTCTTTTCGGAATCCGAACAAATCAGGGAATCCTTTTTCAAGGTTCATTTGCTTATGGCTAGCGCGTTTGACTGGACCTGTATCAACTTTCCAGCAATCATGCCCGATTACCTTGAGTGAATTTCTTATTTGCTTTTGTAAATCGAGTTCGTTCACATCTTTCCCCTCGCATTCAGATATCTTTCGGCAATCTGTTCTCTAGTTTCATTGCCATTTAAGAATGGATAACCTTGTGCTTTTTCTTCCTCAGCTATTTCGATTGCCAACCACTTAGCTTCTTCTGCGTTTTCTAGCATGCTGTTTTCTTCAAACACCTTAACTTGATTTTCCAATATCCTTACTAAGTCCGATCGCACAAGGCCGTTTTCTTTGAAGATAGCCAGATATGTTTGTCCGTCCATCTAACCTCTCCATTCGTCAAAGTCTACTGAAAAATCCATAAACTTCTTGTCAAAGATAAATGGCGCAACTCCTGTCATACCTTCTCTGTTTTTGGCTACATCACATCGAATCTTTCGGCTGTCTTTGTCGTCAGCAGAAAGCAAGAGCGTGACATTCGCATCTTGTTCTAATGATCCAGACTCTTTCAAATCACTGAGCATTGGCCGCTTGTCTTGTCTCTGTTCGACTGCCCTGCTTAACTGAGCTAGCAACACAATGGTGATTCCATAGTCTGTTGTGAGCTTCTTCAGCTCTCGTGTGACTTCGTTCATCACTTGACGCTCATTTTTGCGAGTATCGTTAACTGTGATCAGCCCTGCATAGTCTACAAACACGACATACTTCTTATCACTCAAACGCTGCTTAATTGCGTATTTAATATCGTTTAAGTTTGAGTACTCGGATGTATAGACACGTAGATCGAATGTATTTTTAATTTCTTCGTAGGCTTTGCGTGCTTTGACTTTATTTTCCTGTGACAGCTTATCCTTGCCCACAAATAGAAGTGAGTTGATATGTGTCTCTTTTGAAACCAGTCGAGTCATTAGCTCGTTTTGGCCCATTTCAAAAGTGAAAAAGTCGCACTGGACATTTTCGTTATCTGTAAATAATTTGTGCATGATGTTTAAAGCAAACGCCGTTTTCCCTGTAGCTGGTCTTCCTGCTAAAACAATCAACTTGCCACCAGTTAGTCCACCACCAAGAAATGCATCTAGCGGTTTGTATGTCGTTAGAACATCGCTTGGCTTATCCAAGTTCTCCGAGAATTCAGAGAATGCTTTATCCAACTTGCCATCAGACTTAATATGGTTCACGTCACGCTTTTCTTCTAGCAATCGTGTTAACTTATCGCCATCTGTCTTAGAAAGCGTCTCAGCGTATTTTATGGACGCTGAATGCAACTTACGGTCAAGATAATCATTGTGTATGATCCTTGCTAGTTCTCTTTCGATTCCAAGCTGATTCGCAGAATTCTTCAAGATGTCTAATTCATCAGCTGTCCCTGCTTTGAAGTAGTCAATGGTGCGCATTTCTCGATGGACCTGTTCGGTGGTGTATTTCATTCCACGCAGTCTCGTCATTGACTCTACAATCAATTTGCACTGAGAACTTTCAAACCATTCTGAATCGATGTCAATGTTGGTAATGATTGATGGATTATTTAGCATTTCAGCCACAAGTTTCAACTCATTGTTCATAGGCTTCAGACAACCTCCTTTGAGATTCAGCAATTTCATCGGAGATTGAAGAATTAACTTGTGGACGATATTCATTCAAATAATCATCAAATTTATTTCCAAAGAGTGTTGCTGGTCTTAGATACTTATTCATTTCTTGGTTGTTCAACCATTGGTTTGTTTTCACATCAATCACTTTCTTAAAATCATCTAATCGTTGACCTTCATTCCACCTTGCTTTGATCAGGTCTTTCCATTTCTGAGTAACTTTGAATGATTTACTTGTTGCTTCGTTCAAGTATTTGATGATGTCGCTATATGGTATTTTCTCTTTATCTATATCTCTTTCTTTATCTAATTCTTTATCTATATCTGTACCGTCACGTGACGTCACGCTAACGTCACGCTCTAATAGAAGCTTTTCTTGTTTCTTCCGTTCACGATATTCCCTGTTTCTTATGGCATTTTTCAACCTTACTTGTTCCATGCCTTCAACGTTTTGATGCTTTTCCCAATTACTAATTGCTATTAAGCCATCGTTGCTAAGATCAATCATGTTGAAACTAGCTAAGGTCGTCAGCGCTAATCTAACTGTGTTGACGTTTTTACCAAAAAGGGTTGCTAGCATTTCTTCTGAATAGGGCATATTTCTTTGTATATAGATTAAGCCATCATCATTAGTCTTCCCTGCTAATACGAGAAGTCTTATCCAAATGACTAAGATTGCATCTGACTCAGGAACAGCTTGAATTAACCTTATTTTTTCATCATCAAACATTGTCGTCTTAAGCTTAATCCAACTTATTTCAGCCACGTTATCCCTCCTTTGAATCGGACATCAAATGCGTCAAGTAGGATAATATTGCTAAGGTATCTTGAGTTGTAAGTTCATAACCATCTTCATACATTTCATCAGCGAATCTAATTTGTGCCCGCTCGTTTCCGTAGGTTTCTCCCATATATCTTCCAATTAGCCTGGAGTTTCCTGATTGAAACCCGCTGTTGTGCCAATATCCAAAAACTTCTCTTCTAGAAAGCAACTCTGGCAGATATCCGCTTTTAATCTTGCTGATGGCGAAATTCAATAGATCCTTAAACTCTTTTCCCCAATTTTCGTACTTTCTGCAAATCACAAGTTGCATTCCAACAGCTGTTTTTTCATCACGCTTGCTAAATTCTTCGATATATTTTTCTTGTAATTCAATTTCTTGCAATAGCTTTTTCTCTTGCCTGATAAACGTCTCTCTAAGGGCTTTCAGCTCGCTTGTTGATTCTTTTAAACGTTTGTAATTGTCATTGATCGTTCTCACGGTCATTGTCCCTCCTCTATCGCTTTCTTGAACAGCTCTTCTGTTTCGTACTTTTCATCAAAACGCATTATTTGAGCGTTACTCATAATGCCAATCTTGATTAAAGCTTCTTTATCTAAATAAACAGGCTTGATCTGATATCTCTTCAGAAATTCCTGTTGCCCAAGTTGGTGAGCAATATTGTGTGTTTTCCAATCCAAAGCCACGAATGGAAATAGCCGATGGTCAACGTTATTTCTATGCCGATTACCAACTGCCGTAACATGATGTATTTGCGCTCCTGGTCTACCAGAAACTGCACATTTTCGGTACTTGCAGCAATAGTAGAAAAAGCTATCATGTTCTAGTAGATATGAGTATCTTTGGTTAAGTTGGACCCCTTCTCTTATGACAAATTGAATGAGTTTCGTTATCCAAATATTGCCTTCATTCATACTTGCTATGGCGTGCGAGAAAGGTTCGTCTTCTGTGTACTCGTATTCGTACTTAAGCATTGTTTCTACGTGTCCTGGATCATCAACATACCAATTAGCTATGTCACGAATTAATGCGTGAGAAAGCTTATTCTGCTTTACTGAGAGTGGTTTGTTATCTAAGAGCTTCACTTTGACCAGATTTTCTTTCTCACGAGCCATCATTTTTAGGTATTCGGCATTTATTTCCTCTTCAAATTCGATAGTCAATCTTTTCCCTTGATGGTCGATTACTTTACCTAAATCAAACATTTACATCACTTCTTGCCTTGATAGTATTTTTCCAGTTCATTAAGATATCTAGTCAATGTCCCGAGTTGTTCTGTGTTAACCTTGCTGATATCTACTGAGTAACCAATTTTCTTTTCCGTAATCTGGTCAAAGAAATTTTTGCTTTCAAGTTTCGCCATCTTAGCAATTTCATCAGATCGTTTTTGCAAAGCTTCTTGTTGCGATTTTGTAATTGGTTTAGGTGTTGCTTGCTTAACTTGCTCGGTATATTCATCCGAATCTGCATCCTTGGTATCATCAATCTGATAAAGTCCGTTCATTGCATATTTACGGGCATAAGATGAAGCTGTTCCTGTTATTTGAGATTCATCCATTCCCTTTTTAGCAAGCGGTTCTCTAGCATAAGCTGTTGCGATTTCTACTTCCCCTGTTTTTACATCTTTGATAGATGCGGTCGCTTTAATGTAATGCCAATCGCCTATCATAACTGGTTCATCAGAAAGTTTAGGTACCAAGCCATAATTGTTTGCCAGTGGCTTCACTGCTTCCAGAATATCTTCGGCACTTCTATAGTTGTATTTACCGAAATTATTTCTTTGGCTCTTGGGAGCCTTCAATTCTGTTATCAAAAGAGATACTCTCTCTAGAAATGTTCGTTCTTTATCGCTCACTTAAATTCCTCCAATCTTTGATCTAACCAATCTGCTCCACTGACAATCCGTAATTCGTTCATAAGCAATGATGATGGTCCGAATTCCTCGACCATGCTTAGAAAGTTTTCTTGCTGTAAGACAAACTTAGTACGTGTCAGTCCGTTCTTTCTGTAGCCTATAAACAACCAGTCCGCTGAGTGTACGGGCGTTTCGTTGTCGTCTTCGTTCCAATGCGCTGATGGGTCAACCTCTTCTTGTGCCTCCTCAGAATGGATATTTGGGAACACGTGGCTGCTTTCGTCTTGAATCAGGTTGTCGTAATCTGTTGCGATATAATCTGACATCTTCCCACTCCTCTTTATTTGTGGTAAACTTAGGTAAATATTTTTTCGTTTCTGACTGACTATAGCTTGCCGGCTAGTCGGTCTTTTTGTCGTTCAATATTCTGCCTTGACTGAATCAACGGCTTGTTATGCTTGTACCATCGATCAGCAATGATTTTGCCTATACATAGCGCTTCTGCTCTGGTCATACTACTTAACCCCCATGATCCAAATCAGTGTTAACAAAAGTACGATGTTTAAACCAATGCTTAAATATGAAATTGCTTGGAGTTGTCGTGCTTTGTAAAAGTGATTTCTATTTAGACTTGCTAGCCATTTTTTATTCATGCTGACTCCTCCTTGAAGTATCGATCGATCAAAGCGAGCGCTTCTTCTTTTGTTGAGACGGTATGCTGCATTGTCGATCCACTATCTTCCTCAACTGCTATAGTGATTCTTTTAATCATTTTGTATTCACTCTCCTATTCTGGTTCGTGCGCAATAATTTCAACACCGACAATATAATCACCTAGTCTGTCGAATTCATCTTCTACAAGTGTACTGTCGCCTTTATCGTTAGTAAGTTCCATAGAGAACCAATCTTCATCAAGGTCGCGGAAATTAACGGGGTTATCCTCGAAATTAGCATCATATAGATCGTCTGAATCAATAGCTATTAATGATAAACCCTTAGTGTTACCGCCCACTTTGTAAGTAACGTATCCTTTGTAATCCCAAATCATAAAAGAAACTTTAATTGTGTGTTTGGCCCATGAAATATTCGGGTCATAAATAGTCAACTCTTTCATTTACCCAACTCCCCTACTTTTTGATCCGTATACTGCCGTAACTCGCTCACACGCTGTTCGAGCTGTTCCTTGTCGTTTTGCACCGTATTCAGTTGTTGACGCAAACTATCGGCTTCCTGTTGCTTTGTGTTGATTTCTTGCTGCTTAGCTTCGATCTCTCGTTGCTTGGCTTCGATTTCCTTTTGCTTGTCCGATTTGATTTGCTCAATTTCGGCTTTCAGCTGCTCCTGTGTGCGAGTGTTGTTAGATAGCTGTGATTCGAGTTCTGACACACGTTGCGATTTCGTTTGTCCGTATTGTAGGACTGTATTGAAGTTCGCCTTGATCGTGTCCAAGTCTTGGAATGCGTTACTTGCTGCGTAGCCGATAACTCCACTGCCTAGTGCTAGTCCGATGATTGCTGTTGTTTTTGCTAGTTTGTTTTTCAATGTTTTTTCTCCTTTATATGTTAATCTGCCGATTTAATCGGTTGGCATACAGTAGTTCCTGGTACCTTTTTAATTCGCGCAGTAATAGGTCACGCTGCTGGTCGCTCAACGGGTTTTTCTTGTCGTTTAGTTCGTCGTGTAGCATTCTGACTTTGTCTTTTGCTAGGTCGTGGATGGATAGTTCCTGTTGTAGTGTGTATGGCATAGGCTATTTACCCAGATACACTTCTGACAAACCAAGCAAGTCTGCGATAAAATAAAGATGTTCTTTCGTCAAATTTTGAATGTCATGAACAGTCGCTGGCTTACCATCAACTTTTATTCCCTTAGCTTCTGCAATTTCTATAGCAGCTGCCAAAGCGTCTTTTACGTTTTCGTGTTCCATTTTGGTTCCTCCTTCTATTCATTTGGGAAACTAGCAAATAATCTTTTCAAAAAAGGTCTTATTTTTTCTGCATCAACAATCCATTTTGACTTAGTGTTTCCGCCAGCCTTCTTTGCGATTCCGTTTTTCTGAACGTAGGGATCATTAATGATATGTTCCATGATCCATTTTCTTTCGTGTCTCGTAATTTCTTCCAAATCTGGAATTGTAAGCCATTCTGGTTTCAAACGTTCATCATATAATTGCTGCAAATATTCTTTGGCAAACTTCTCAAGCCAATCATTATCCGCAACGATTTCAATTCGAGGTTGTTCAATCATTACTTGCCCTCCCCGTTCGAATTCTTCATTTCTTCTAATTCAGCGAGTGATATCCCAAGATCGTCAGCGATAATTTGACGATACTTTCTAGCATTTTCACCGTTTTGAATTCCTGCGATTACTTGCTTTGTGTAGACAATTGATTTACCGCCGATCAGATCCGCCAAGTACTTTAAAGTCTTGCCTTCGCGGTTTCGTTTGATTTCTACAATTTCAGCAAAATCCGTGATAATCATAATATTCTCCTTCCTAAATAATTTTTAAGCTAACACCAAAGAAAGTAGTTGACGATAGTTAACTTTTAAGCTATCATAAGTACATAGTTAAATAAGCGCACAAATAGCTCTATATTAATGATTCAAAGTTTGGCGACCACGAATAATTAATTAACATGAGTTTTTTCGTTGTACTTGTTAGCTTTAATATTAGCTTATGAACACAGTATAATAGCTTTTAAGTCAATTGTCAAACGAAAATAGCTTAAAAGTTAATATATTTTTTCGTAAGCACTAGAAAGGTTGATATAAGTGAGTTTAGTACAAAATATCAAACGACTTGCAGACGAGAAAAATGTCACTTTTGCTGAAATCGAAAGAAAAGTTGGTCTCTCTAATGGACAAATCAGAAGGTGGGATAACGCTTCTCCTAAAGTTGAGAATGTACAAAAAGTTGCTGATTTTTTTGGAGCATCTATTGATGATTTATTGGAAAGGAAGGATATAACAAAAGAAGAGACTGAATTAAGAGCCGCTTTAAAAAATGTACTTTCGTTTGACGGCGAAGAAATGACCGAAAGCGATAAAGAAGCAATAATTGCTTATATGATGGGCCGTAAAGGTAAATAATGAGGTGATTTTGTGAACGAGCTGCGAAGCCAATTGGATGAACTCGGGGTCAAAATAGTAGTTAAAGAAATGGAAAAAAATGGATATTACGTTCCTGCGTGGAAAATCATTTTTGTAAATCAGAAATTATCTGATGAAGAGATGAAAAGAGTGATAGTTCACGAGATGAAACATGTAATTGACCACGAAGACTACGTCGCTCTATATAAGAATTTTGTTGCTCATTCTAAGATGGAAAACGAAGCAAACAATTTTATGGTCAACTATATAATTAATGAGAATGATGGTTTTTATAATTATAGTCAGGTTATAGAAACTTTCGACATTGGTATGGGATACGACATTAATTATTTCAAATAAAAAGCACGCCCCTCTTTCTTGGCGGTCAGAAGGCGTGCAGAGCAATAAACAAATAGGCTTATTTGCTATGCCTATTTTATCAAATATCAGGAGTTGGTACAATATGGCAAACATTAAAGAAGTAGCTAAAGACAATTGGCGTTACCGGGTTCGCTATAAGAAAAACGGAGTTTACAAGGAAGTTGCCAAACAAGGTTTTAAAACAGAAAAAGAAGCATTAGCAGCATCTATCGAGATTGAAAACAGGATAAAAAAGGGCAAGGCTTTATACAATGAATCCATGCTTGTGGGGGACTATTTAAAGATGTGGATTGATCTGAAAGCACGGACTGTCAAACAGTCAACTTTATATAGAATAAAAAAGTCCCTTCGTTTATACATCCTTCCACGTTTCGAGTTTTACAAACTCACCGAAATCGCGAGGCTTGAATGTATAACATGGATAAATGAACTCTGTGATCACTTAAATGTAGATTCTGTCAAATCATATGTTGCCCCATTTAATAGCGCGCTCGAGGATGCTGTTGTAGAATACCAGCTACTAGAATCCAATCCAATGAAGAATATAAAGTATCCTAAATCACACAAAAACAAAAAAGAAATCAAATTCTTTGAAAAAGATGATTTAGTTTATTTTTTAGACATCAGCAAATGTCACGCGGAAGAAAATGATTTTGTGGATTACCTGTATTTTGTACTATCAACACTCTTATCGCGAACTGGTTTGCGACTAGGAGAAGCTTCTGCATTAAAATGGGATGATTGGAACAGAAATAAAATAGAAATCAACAAAACTTTGTATCGAGAGGGAAAAACTGACTATATAAACCCTCCAAAAACTCAATCAAGCTATAGAATAATTGTAATTGACAGATACTTAATCGAATTATTGAAGAATTTCAAAATCAAGAAAAACGAGCTAGCCATCGCTTCATCCAGAAGCATACCTAATCAAGAGTATATTTTTACAGATGAACGCGGGAACTTTATCAAGCAGTCGAATTATAGAACCTACTTTTATAAAATGTGCGATTTAGCCGAGCTACCTCGCCTCTCGCCTCATGCACTAAGACATTCTCATGCAGTACACTTACTTGAAAGTGGGTCAAATATTAAATATGTATCGGAACGTTTAGGACACTCTTCGATAAATATGACCGCAAACGTGTATCTTCATGTTTCTAAAAAAATGGAAACTGAAGCTATATCTATGTATGAACGTTATTTCTAAAATAAATTCTATTTTCATGTGGATGTTTTGTGGATGAAAAAGCTAAAAAGGAGCTTTTTATGTTGGTTTGAAGGGTTTTAATGGAATATAAACGTTTTGGTTGATGAACCGCGGTGCGCTTCGCACAAGTACTTATTATACACATTAATAGCCATATATCAATGTTAAACCAGCCAAATCCTTTTCTAAATCACCTTAAAAGCTTTTTCTAAGTCAAGTTTCTCACCGATTGCCATTCATTCAGTGCTTCTTTATTCTACTTAAACAAGCTAGTCACGGCTCATGGGGTAGCTTTTCTTTTTGGCTTCCAATAAAAGCATACTTTTGGAAAGCAAACTCAATGAGAAATACTCTTGCAAAGCCTACGCTTACTAATAAAAAAGTACCGCTAGTCATGCTGATCTTTCAGATAGAAAACTAAAAAAAGAAGGGAGAGAAGCACTTGTAATCGATGTCGCAAATCACGTGATGGATAATCATACTTTTTTACTTTAACGAGGTACGCAATAAATATGTTACAATATACTCAAATAAACAAAAACAAAAGGAACAAAAGGTGTAATAATGAAAAAAATAGCGATAAACTTAACAATTCTCCTTCTGATGGTCATAGCTGTTGGTTGTGGAAATGGTAATGGTAATGAAAATATCACAAAAGAAGACTTACAAAAAAATGACTGGCTTATTGAGATAGATGATGATGATGGTGAGTATGCAGTGATGACAGCCACATTTAGTGAAACGAATCTTACTATTGGTATCGATAATAGCTCGCTACAATCAGAAGAAGATGATGAACTGGAAGAGCTTGGAGCAGCTTTTGATGGGGTAATCTGGGAAGAATTCGAGTATACCTACAACTATACCCTTGAAGACAATCAGCTAGTGATGCAAGATCCAGAATATGAAACTGAGATGTCCTACTTCTTCCTTGAAAGAGATGGTAAATATATTATTTTTACATTTATTGAAGGAATGAACGATGAAGATGGTAGCTTTGTGCTGACACCTCGCTAAAAAAAGGATCAGCCTATAAAGCGGGCAGCCAGTAAACTTACTTTGTGAATCCTCATATCTAGCATAAAAATACTATGGAATAAAAAACTCCTTTCCCGCTGAGAGGAAGGAATTTTTTATAGTGATCGAACCAGTTTCAAGTGCCCGATTGTGTAAACATTGACTGAGTCCTTCTCTATTTAGCTGGTCGAAAGCCCGCTTTGTAAGCTTCCATCTCTGTCTTGAACATACGAATCGGACTGGTCGTTTTCTTATAGTATTGACTGCCCGGCAGGTGATAAATCTTTTGTTTTGACCCTTTGATCAACCCTTTGCCCCGTTTATCTACATATTTTTTTCGTCCATCTCGAAAGCCATTATTCGTCGTTCCAGGTGCTTTCCCACCTTTTTTTACCAGCTTGATCTGAATTGCTTCCAATTGAAAGCCAAAGCCAGAAGTTCCTGAGGACTGGCCGTTTTTTGCCCAACCCATCCAGCCAAATTGTTGTGCATTGACTCGATAATAGACATCATAATACTTAGCGATCTCACCGGTAAGTTTGATTTGGATCGCTTCCAAACGCTGCCCCTTACCGCTTGTACCAGATAGCGCACCATTTTTTCTAAAAGATTTTTCCCATCCTTGTTTCTGAATGGATGTTTTATATTCAATACTTCCTTTATATTTTTCGTTTGTAATTTTTATTTTGATTGCTTCAAGTCGCTTCCCTTTTCCTGTAGTCCCTGACGTCTGAGCGTTTGTTTTCCATGATTGCCACCCTTGAGACTGGACATTCGTTTGATAGCTCACGCTCGGTGAAGAAGCAGCGAAAACTGTCACTGGAAAAACAACAAAACTAAGTAAGAAAACAAGTAATACAGAAACTTTTTTCATTTTATCCCCTCCTTATTTTTGATTATCTCAATATAATATCTAAAAAACAAACTTTTTATAAACAATAAGTAGTTTTTTATCAAAACAACTTATATAAATGATAACAGGACTGAAAAATCAAAAGAAGGATCACTCATGGAAAGGAGCCTTAAATGAGGAATGCGAAAATCAATTCATTCAGAATTAGGTTTACTTATTGTATTCCTTTCAATACTCAAAGTTGAAAAGTGCATAGGATAAAACTAGCTTTTCGACTACTGGTAGAATGTACCTCTCAACGCACGATGAAAGAATCGTTGTTCATTTTTCTGAAAATCTAAAATATGAGTGCTTGCGATATGGTATAATCTATTTCGTTGAAATTGTTTTGAGAGGATGGCATGATTGAAATTATTTGGATTGACCTTTGGCTTAAGAAATGTAAAAACTGGCATTAGTGTATTTCTATGTATTTTGATTAGTTTTCTTTTGAATCGTGAAACGTATGTTGTATCGACGATCACAGCTGTTTTCACATTACGAGAAGACCATGAAAACACTGTCAAATACGGGAAACATCGGATTGCCGGCAACAGCTTTGGCGCAATCGCTTCCGTATTTTGTATTGCGATATTTAACTTTTTCGGACATTCGTCCGTTATACAAATCATTGCGATCCCTTTAGTGATCATGTTGATGATCGCTTTATTGGTCAAATTTGATTACTCCGAGGGAACAGTTGGCGCCTGTGCCACACTATTGACGATTTTATTTATGATTCCTCAAACTGAATCATACTTGTATGCCTTTAACCGGATTATTGACAGCTTCACAGGCATGACGATCGCCATACTGGTAAATCGCTTTTTTCCATTCCCCAATAAACGCACTGCACAAACGAAGGCAACACCGAGTCAGAGCGATTCGGTTTGAAACAAAGCAGAAAAAGAACCCCATCTCAAAACGGCATTGAGATGGGGTTTTAAAAATGGATCAGTTACTGAAAAATACTTGTTGGTCTTCAACTAATGGATAAGCGATCGGTACATTGCCTTCCAAATCTTCTTTATTCATATCGACTGCAACGATTTGACTATTTTCATACGTACGATAGTAATAGATCCCTTTGTCTGTATTGCAGCAAGAAGTATAAATCGTGTATTCATAGTTTTCATTTCCAATATCACATAGTCCTTTTTGCTGTTCGACCGAACCTAGAATATGGAAAAACTGACTAATGCTTTCGGATTCAGATTCTCCAGAAACGGAATTCAATCGGGTAAATGCCGCTTTGACAAAACGAGACATCGAAGAAAGATCTCCTGGCAGACCTAAGCCCCCCATTCCACGACTGTACTCATCAAAATCCAGCTTGTCAGAAAAATGCGTTTCTGGTGTTTTCGATGATAACACACGGTAGTTATTCAAATTGAATAACTGGTAGTCAAATGGCGGATTATTCGTTAAGACCCCGACCGGATTTTCATGAATATGAAGACCATCACTCATACTCTCAACAACGATGGCGCTCTTTTTATCAGCAATCATCCAATGCAATGGCGATAATGGTAGTTCTTCACTAAAATTGATCTTTACCAGATTAACCTTCGCCAACAGGGCTTTTGCTTCTTCCACGGTAGCGCATTGTCCTAGTAACCATGGGATGAATTCAAAAGGCGTGACGTTTTCTTTCCCCTCTTGAAACTCATTGTATACAGCATTTTCTGGAAAATTCAAACCAGCGATACCTAAGCCTTTTTCGTTGACCGCATCATAATAGAGTGGGTATTCAGCGACTCCAGCAGCAATCCCGATCATCGCATAATGGTGATCTATTTCACTTGCTTTGCGAAATTTCAATTGGTAATTTCTCGGAGTAATGGTCACCACTTCTTTATAAGAAACATCGTAATCAAAATTTCTGCCAAAATAATGATCCTTCGTTACATACGTTAGCGCAGTACACATCCTAATTCCTCCTAAAATAAGTTTTTACACCTTTAATTTACTCCTATCGCATTTTTTTAACAAGTAAAACGGAAGAAATATTAATAAAAAAATAGTTAGATATATTATGATTGTTTTATTACTACAAAACAACAAAAATCAGCTACCTTGAAAGTCCTTCCATCGATGAAAGCGAAAATTTATTCAATTTTAACAACATTATCACGTATACATTGTTAAATAATGATTAAAAATCGGAATATTTCTTTATTTAAGAAGTGCTTAAATGTAAAATAGATAGAGTATTAGGAAAGAATGGTAACCGTTCTTTTTTTACAATACAAAAATACTAATTCATCGAAAATAATAAAAAGAAATTATCGTTTTCTTTGAACAAAGGGGATAAACAAATGAAAAAGACTCTATTTGGATTTGTGTTGGTAACGGCCTTATTTATGGCTGGCTGCTCGAGTGAAGACGCGGAAAGTGATACTGTCGAATCCTCACAACAAACAACAGAAACCACGACGGCGCCATCTGAAGATGATGAAGAGATAGATGATTCAGACGAAACTGATGATTCTGATGCCGACATCAGTGAAAGTTCTGAAGAAGAAACTGACAGCGAAGCGAATCAAGTGTCTGCTGACGATTTAGAAGTACAACTTGAAAAATTATCCGATACGTACGCTGAAATGATTGCAGAAGTGGAGGGTTATATTGCGAATCCTGACACGTATGACTTAACAGCCTACACCTCTATCATGCGCAATTATACTGATTTGATGAGAGAATTACAAAAGACTACAGAAGCAATTGAAGCTGCTGATTTAGGTGACGGCTGGGCCTATCACGATATCTATATGGATATTTTGGAGGACTCTGTAAAACTAACAGAAGCTTTCGGTAATTTACCAGAAATGCAGCCATAATTAAAGGAGAAATGCGATGAAAAAAGTACTAATCAAACTGGTACGAATCTTAAGCATTATCGCGATTATTTTAAATGTGATAGGCACTTCTGCTCTGTTTTATATTGCTCACACTCATAATTTACTGGGATTTATGATTCAAACTTGGCAAAATAATCCATTAAATTTTAGTAATTCAGATGTGCTGATAATCAATAATGCGATTATATTTTTGGTGATTCCAATTTTACTTTTAACTTTCGTGAAAAATCCCAAAAAATAATCTTTCGTGGCTCCTCGAACCGTAAACTTTAAAAGCAAAATCGTTTGTCCATCGATTTTGCTTTTTTTCTTTACCTTTCATTTAGAAAGTTTAAAATTCTTTAAAAAGCACAAAGTAAATATTGTAAGCGATTGCTAAAATAGGAAAACCTGCTATACTGTAAGTGTAAGGAGCAAGGATTCCCAGTAAAGCAGACGAAGCAGGTTCTGCAAGAAAAGAATTGTTGTCAACTTAGAATAAAAGACAAAGGATGTGGGAATTTGAGTTACTCCTTACTAATTGAATAGGATTCGGCGATGGGCATCGTTACCTGAGGATCAAAGTGGACATAAGAACCTTTGAGAACCTAGAAAGCACAATCGTCGAATCTATTTTTTTGCTCTTTTTTTCAGGCATCGTCCCCCCTCCTTCTGTCGAAACATGCTATAATTAATCGCATTGAACGAAAAAACGATATGGAGCTATTCATAAAATGAACTATTATTATCACTTCCTCGTGAACCCTGCTTCAGGCAGTGGACGAGGAAAAAAAGCGGTGGAACGTGTGCAAAAAATTGTAAAAAAACATCGTTTCCCCCATCAAGTCTATGTAACAAAGTCTCCAGGTGATGAACGAACGATCACACGAAAACTCTTAAAAGAACGCCTCATTCCTTGGGATGAGGTCTATTTAGAAAACGGCGAGATGCTTTATCCATTATTGGTGGTTATCGGCGGTGATGGAACGTTGCACCAAGTAGTATCAGAGTTACAACTTGAACAACAACAAATCCCCGTTGCCTATATCCCTGCTGGTTCAGGAAATGATTTTGCTCGGAGTATTGAGTTGCCGCGGGAACCAGAAAAAGCATTTTGGAAAATTGCTGGTACTACTAAACCTCAAGAATTGACCATTATCCGTTATGAGGAGCAGATCCAAGAAGAAAATGGCATTGCCCTTAACAATGTCGGAATTGGTCTTGATGCGGCAATCGTCTATACCACCAATCACTCTATGGCAAAAAGCCATCTAAATAAGTTTAATCTTGGCTCCTTTTCCTATATCGCTGCGATTATTCGGGTTTTGTTTCGCCAAAAAGGCTTCCCGATCTTAGTTGAGTGCAATGGGCAGCAGTTCAGTTACAAAAAAGCTTTTTTATGTACCACGACCAATCATCCTTACTTTGGCGGCGGTGTGGCGATTGCCCCAACTGCTTCAGTCAAAGAGAAAAAGTTTGATTTCGTTCTTGTCGAACGTGTGTCGCTTTTTAAGATTTTTTGGCTGATCGGCTTACTGATGCGAAAGAAACACATGAATTCACGTTACTTTCACCATCTTTCCACTTCGAAGCTGAGAATCATCTCCACCGTTCCTCAACATGGACAAGAAGATGGCGAGGAAATGGGGCAACGCCCCTTTGATATTACCTTTACCACGGCTTCACAATTATTCTGGTGCCCATAAAAAAACGATACAAATCGCTGCTGATTTGTATCGTTTTTCTATACGTTCGATCATTAATTTTTCGCCGAGTGGTATTGCCAACGACGTCTTCCTTCTCTTCCCAAAATAAATTGGAGCATTGAAAATACGGCAGCAAAAGCAACTAGTACGAAGCCATTGAACCAAAAAGATTCTGTGAACGCTTGATTATAAGTGAGGGTTTCACTGATCAATGTATTGTTTTGTACAAACCAATAGGTTGGCGTAAACGCTGCAATTTTATTGACGATATCTGGCAGGAAATTCGCGGATACAAAGACACCACCGACAAAACAACTTCCTGTTATAAAGATATTGCTGATCCCACCGATTGCTTCTGAGTTTTTCACCAGGGAAGTGACACAAGCTGAAAAGCTGATAACTGGCAATAAAAACAAGAACGTATTCAAAATGTGGTACCAGGCTGCTGTATCCCAAGACGTGCGAATCACTAATAACACCATCAGTAGTAGAAAGCCGAAGGTCAAGAGTAGCGAGTAGCTGATCAAACTTAGAAGGATTTTCCGCTGCAATACACGCTTCGGAAGTGGTGCACTCTGGTTTCGCTTGCTGATTTCTTTGCGATTGAATGCCAAGTTGATCACACCAAACCCGCTAAATACCGAGAGAAAGAGCCCATAAGACAATAAGTTAAAGGTCATGCCAGTCAACAGTTTTTTCATTCGCTGCCCATACTCTGCACTCAGCTTCACATCCCCTGTGACCGCCAGTGCAGATTGCGCTTGTTCTATCGCCGATCCGACGGTTTTGCCTTCCTCCTGAAACAAAAGGACTGTTTGTAAAAAAGTGTTCACTTGCTGAGTGACGACTGTTTTAGAAAAGGCATCTGGTCGACTTTGAATCTCGATCGTCGGCATCTTGCCTGCCTCAACTTGATGAGTGAAATCTGCTGGCACATGCAAGACGATGTTTACACGATTAAAATAAAGCGCATCATCAATTTCTTTTTGCGAGGTGCCATCCAAAGTGACCAAGGTTTGCTTTTCTTTTAAGTAGGCTCGGAGACCATCCACGACAGGCGACTCCTCCTCACTGATCAACGCAATTTTTGCCTCTTGCAAAGAGGTGTTTTCGACATCGATGCTTTGTGCATAAAAGAATGTGACAACAACAGTGATCAATACCCCAATCAGTAAGTTCGACTTATTTGATTTAAGCAAAGTCCAAATCGTTTTATAAAGCGTCATAGCGCACCCCTCTTTCGACCCAAGCATTCCCGATGGCAAATAGGACGATAAAACCAGTCAGCCATAGAAGATTGCTATAAAAGCTAGTCAAATCTGTATAGTAGTACAATTGATACAGGCTTTCACTGATCAAATTGACGAGATTCACTTGCCCCAACAGTGGCACATGCAGATCAAGCCAATACTTGATTTGTTCCGAGCCCATCATCCCGGCAAAAAAGCTCATTGCCATCGTCACGGAAATCAAAATTCCGTCCTTTTGCACCAAATTCATTTTTGGTGTCAGATTCCCAATCAATGTCCCTAGCAAAATCGCACACAATGATCCTAATGCGGCAACCAGCAGTAACCATTGCCAACGATCGCCAAAGTCTACTTGATAGACAAAACGAAACACCGCTAAAATAATGTAGACTTCTACTAACACAATCGTAAAACTCGCCGCTAAATTCGCACTTGAAACCAATGTCCGTTTTCTTGGTATCAAGGAAAGCCGAATACCATTCGCGGATTGATTGGCTTGCTGATCCTGGACATTGCGGACACCCCACATCGTCCCGTAGAGGATCGCCATCCCGATCAACGTAAAGAAATAGAAACTTTTGAAACTCATGTCACGATCAGCATTCACTTCTTGAAAAGTCGCTTCCTGCTCAAAAGCCGATAGAATTGGTGCCAGATCAAGGCTCTCAAGTTCTGCCGCTTTACTAGCAATGATTGCTGTGCGTTGTAAAAATTGATCCATTACATTTTTCATCAACGACTGGCTCATGCCCGCTTGGCCCACATGCAGAGAAATGGTTTCATCATCAATCAGATAATACCCAGCTAAATCACCGGCAGTCAGCTTCTCAGCTGCCTCTGCCTCTTGTAATTCCTCGAGTTCAAATAATGGTTTTTCATTGATTTTTACTTGTTCAAGGACGGTGGAAAAATTTTCCGAAAGCGCTGTTTGATCTCCAGTCTTTACGATCCCCGTTGGGATCGTTTCTAGATTGCCCGCTTGATCGATCTCCCCGAAGGCAGCCATAAACATTAGACCTAAGAGGATAGGAAACGCCAACGTCCAAAACAGCATGGATTTATTTCGCAGCAACACTTTTGTGCGGTATTTATAAAAATGCCAAAACATTGTGATTCCCTCCTTTAATCTCTCAATTCCTTGCCCGTGATCTCTAAAAAGACATCATTCAAGGTGGCTTCTTTGGTTGCGATTTTTCCATAAGTAATATGCTCTGCTTGTAAGAGCGTCAGAATCGGTAATAAAACTGTATTCAGCTCCGTCGTTGTTACTTCAAGCTGACCGTTTTTATAGGCGATCCCATCAGAAGCAATGGTTTGCTGAATCGTTGTCAATACAGGCTCAGGCAGTAAGGGGATATCGATGGTCAAACGATCCGCTGTCCGTACCATATCTTTTAGAGATTCCTTGGTTCCTTTAGCAATCACCTGTCCTTGATCCATAATCACGATCTGATCACAAAGAATCTCCACCTCTTCCATGTAATGGGTCGTATAAACAATCGTCGCTCCTTGACGATTCAGTTCTTTGATACTTTCTAATATTTTGTTCCGACTTTGAGGATCGACCGCTACCGTGGGTTCATCTAAAAAGATCAAGCGCGGCTTATGAGCGATCCCGCAGGCGATATTCAATCGTCGCTTCAACCCACCGCTGAGCTCGCCTGGGTGAAACGTCACAAAATTTTCCAATCCCACTAATTGAATCACTTCTTCGATCAAGGCTTGGCGTTTCTGTTTGTCAGCAACATATAAACCGCAAAAGTAATCGATATTTTCTTGCACACTAAGTTCTTCAAAGACGGCAACATCTTGAGGAACGACGCCAATCATTGCCTTGACGGCATAATTTTCCGGCGTCATGATTGATCCAAACAGTTTAATGGTCCCTTTGTCATAATTTAACAAAGAGAGCATACAGTTGATGGCGGTGGATTTTCCGCTCCCGTTTGGTCCCAATAATCCTAAAACTTCTCCTTCTTGAACTTGCAGATCAAAATGGTTCAATGCCACAAAATCACCATAGCGTTTTACTAATTTATCAATTTCGATAATCATGATGAAAAACTCCTTCCAAATTTCTTGTTAATCTGACTATAATAAAGTTCAAGGAAAGAAACTAGTGACGATTGGCTAAACCAACCATGACATTTGTCACAATGAAGGAGTCTCCTATGACGAACTATCGACCACTCACCGAAGCGGGCTTTTTCCTCGCTATCTCATTGTTCTTATTGGTAAACCAAGGATTTGTTGCTGTGCAAGTCATCTATCTGCTGATCGCTGTTTTATTTACTGGCGTCAGTTATTTGCTGCCTAAGAAACCAAGCTGGTTTTTTCAAGTTATTCTGTTGCTGCTATGTGCCTTTTGGCCAGCGCTTGCCCTCTTTTTGCCCGCAATGATGCGGGTGATCGCTCCAAAAGAAAGACAAGATGATGGTTTATTCCTATTAGGTTTTTTGTTGATTTCGACGGTGGGCAATCATTCCCCCACTGAGCTCGCCTTTATCATCCTGTTACTGCTTTTCGCTTTTTATTTACGAAAAAAAGAGCAGCGAATGATCGATCTTGAGAAAAAATATATTGCTTCAAAAGATACCCATTGGGAAAAGCAGCAGCAGTTATCGGAACAAAACAAAGCATTAGCCCTGTCACAAGAGACAAAATTAGCCTTACAAATCGCGGAAGAACGAAATCGAATCGCGCGAGATATCCATGACAATGTCGGCCATCTACTTTCGAGTGCCATTTTACAAATTGGTGCGCTTGAAATGATCAATCAAGAGCCGAAATTAAATGTGCCGTTAGCAAATTTGAGTGCAACGGTTCACACTGGGATGGATCGCATTCGGCAAAGCGTTCATGATCTCCATGAAACATCGATTTCTTTTCCGCAAGCCATAGAGTTTCTGATTGCTGATTTTCCCTCTTCCGTAACGATTGAAGGAAACTTGTTTGAAGGATTGAGCGAAGCACAGCAAAACTGTTTCTTAATGGTCATCAAAGAAGCCTTGACCAACAGCATCAAACACAGTCATGCCAAAACCGTTGTCGTGCATTTTCGAACGCTGCCCGCCTTTTACCGTTTGCAAATCACCAACGAGGACGTCAATTCACCCCAAACTGCAAACAGCGGAATCGGTCTGAAAACGATGCGTCAACGGGTCCAGGAGCTGCAAGGTCAAGTTCATATTTTGCAAGAAAACCAACGCTTTCAGTTGACGATCATTTTACCAAAGGAGGAACACCAATGATTACTGTAGTCATTATTGATGATGACCCGTTTGTGACGACCTCGTTACAAACCATTCTTGAAAGCACAGAAGAAATTCAGGTGTTGGGTATCGGTCATTGTGCCAAAGACGCCATTGCTCTTTACGAAGCCCATCGTCCGGACGTTTTGTTGACCGACATCCGTATGCCGGAACAAACTGGGATCGCTGCTGCCAAAGAAATACTGGCTAAATTTCCGCAAGCGATCCTCTTGCTTTTGACCACCTTCAAAGATCAAGAATACATTCGTGAAGCCTTTTCTATCGGTGTCAAAGGATATTTGATCAAACAGAACCTGCAAGCGATCATCCCTTCTGTCAAAGCCGCATACAATGGGCAAGTCGTGTTTGGGAATGAGATCGTCGAGACCTTCACGCAAATGATGAAGAACCAACCAGCGATAGACAATCAAGCATCTTTTAGCGAACGTGAACTTGCGATCATCAAAGAAGTAGCAGCGGGTAAAAACAATAAAGAAATCGCTGATGCCTTGTATTTGAGTGATGGAACCATTCGTAATTACATCAGTCAATTACTAGAAAAGCTGGAGTTGCGGGATCGCACGCAATTAGCGATCTATTATTATCAGCATTTACAGTAAACCTCATCGATTGAAAAAAAGCCTGAAGAATGCGAAGCTGCATTCTTCAGGCTTTTTGTTTTCTATTCGATTATCCGACTGTCGTAGTTTTTTTGGTGGACAAGCTATGGATTTCCAGGACTGCCAGGATTCGTTGGATTATTCGGTGTGTTAGGCGGAAAAATCGGTGCCTTATCTAACGTTTTTTCTAAGCCAGATTCTTCCCGATCGCCTCGTTCTGACTCAGGACTTTCATCCAATTTGAATTCTTTTTCCATCTCATCTAACTTTTTAAAATCGTTGCCAGATTCTTTTGCTAATTTTGCTAATTTATCTTCGGTTTCTTTCGCCATAACGTAACGCCTCCTTTTGATTTTAGCTTAGCATAAGAAGCTAAAAAACCAAAAGAAAGCGCTCACTAACGACCCTTTTTTAGTATTTTCTCATCTTTGAATCAACCATTTTTTGTGGGCATAAAGTCGTATGGAGAACAATCCTTCATGCCAATCATTGGATCCACTAAATGCTTTTTGACCATCGTTAAAGTCAATACACCATCGTTTGGCGTTTCTTCGATGAGTGCTTCTTCCCCCGTGGTTCCTTCACTTAGAGCCTTATCCCCTGACAGAGGCTTTGCCGTTTCTGTCTGATTTGATGCTGACGGCTCCGTCTCGGCAAAAGCAAACAAATCAAGCCCACTATCTGAGGTCTTTTCTACCGCTTGCTTGTTAGCAGTAACTTCAGTGCTGGATTGCTCCTTTATCTTCGTCGAAGACATTTTTACTTTCGTGTCAACAGAGGAATCATCATAAAATGGATCATCCGCTTCTTCAAATTGGGCCAATTTTGCTCGTTGCAACGGCGTCATTTTTTCTGTGCCATTGATGCGTTCTTTCAGCGTCGTTAAACGAGTCGCAGATTCGTGGTTGACACAAGTTTGGTACGCTTGTGGTTCACCAAGTAAAATCAGCATCTCTTTGCTGCGGGTCACAGCAGTATATAGCAAATTGCGCTGCAGCATGCGTTGGTATTGATGAACCATCGGCAAAATGACCATTTGAAATTCACTACCTTGAGATTTATGGATCGAACAACAGTAGGATAACGTGATCTTGTTCCATTCATTCCGCTTATAGGTTACTTCGTTGGCATCAAATTGAATGACCAGCTCGTCGATCTTGTCTTCCGACTGTTTGGATAGAGTGATCCCAACGATTTTCCCCATATCGCCATTAAACACGTTATCTTCAGGAGAGTTTACCAACTGCAAGACCTTATCGCCGATACGATACACCGTATCATTGAAGGTCACCTCTTTTTTGGTCCCATCATTGGGGTTAAAAATCTCTTGCATCATTTTATTAAGGGCATCGATACCCGCTGCCCCACGATACATCGGTGCCAACACTTGAATATCTTGCGGCGTGTAGCCTTTGTCTTTTGCCCGTTTCACGATTTGAGCGATCAACGGTTCGATTTTGTAAGCATCACACGCAAAGAAAGAACGATCTTTTTGGTTTTGTGTAAAATCAGCAGGCAGCTGCCCGTTTTTTATGGCATGGGCGAGTGGAATAATACTTGACCCATCACCTTGACGATAGATTTCCGTCAATTCTTGTTTCGGGATCGCATCGATCGCTAGCAAGTCATGAAGGACTTGCCCTGGTCCCACAGAAGGAAGCTGATCTTTATCCCCCACAAAAATCACTTGCATATTCGTAGGAATCGACTTAAAGAGGGTATTCGCCAGCCATGTATCCACCATAGACATCTCATCGACGATCAGTAAGCCGCCTTCTAATTCTTTTGGACTGATCGATGGCGCTTTTTCACGTCCGTTCAAGCCTAACAAACGATGGATCGTACCACTAGGCAAGCCAGTCGTTTCGTTCATTCGTTTGGCGGCTCGACCAGTCGGTGCTGCCAAGAGAATCGGAAAGGTTTCGTCGCTGTATTTTGATGGTTCTAAGTCCAAATCGTTCAATTCAGCAAACAATTGTACGATCCCATTGATCACCGTCGTTTTCCCAGTACCAGGTCCTCCTGTCAAAATAAACAATGGCGAACGAATGGCTTCTTTGATTGCTTCTTCTTGCGAAGACCCATAGGTGATGCCTAAATGCTTCTCAATTTTTCGCAGCGTTTTGCTGATTTTTTTCTCAGGATACACGATCTCTTTTTTGCGGGAAAGCAAGCGTTCGATGGAACTAGCGATTCCCCACTCAGAAAAGTACAAACTGTTTTCATATAAACGAGTTTCTTCTTGCTGGATTTTTCCTTCTTCCACTAATTGAATGATCGTTGATGCCAGGTCGTCTGGCGCGATCTCAATAGGTCGACTCGTCTCTAATAAACGCAGTGTCTGCTCTAACAAGTCCTGGGCGTGGATAAAGGTATTACCCGTCTGCAAGGATTGGGCAAAGATCTGATGCAAGACTGCCGCTCGAAACCGTTGCGGTGACGAAGCTTCGATCCCTAGCTGCTCAGCGATGCCATCTGCGCGTTTAAAGCCAATGCCTTCAATGTCTTCCACCAGCTGGTAAGGATTTTCTTCGATAATTGCTAATGCTTCATTTTTGTAGGCTTGGTAGATTGCAAAAGAAAGCTGACTACCAAAACCATAACGGCTCAAGCCAACGATCACTTGATCCATCCCATGATTTTGCCGAACGGTATCTAAAATCATTTTTTGCTTACTTTCATTCAATCCTGGAATCTGCTCCAACAATGTTGGTTCTTCCAGCATCCGGTCGATCGCTTCTTCTCCTAAAAGATCAACGATTTTTTCAGCGGTCTTCTTGCCGATCCCTGGAAATTTTTCTCCAGAAAGATAGGCGATCAACCCTTGTTCAGAGGTCGGTTGTTCTTGTTGGTAGCTTTCGGCCTTCAACTGGACGCCATACTTGGGATGATTGACCAGCTCACCAAAAAACCGATACTTTTCCTCTTCTTGGATTTCGCCGAAACTACCAGTAACGACGATCTCCGAGTCTTTGTAGTCGGCATTATTCTCAGTGACTTTAACTAATAGTACTTTATAAAAATTGCTGGGATTCTGGAAAAAGATGGCGGCAACATGGCCGACAAAAAACGTTCTTTCTGGAATCATGGTGCCGCTCCTTTCATGGTTTACAATAAAGCGTCTAATCCTGCCTGATTGCTTAAAAAGCTTGCTTCATTCCAAACTTTTAGTTCAAAAGGCAATACTTTTTGTTCATTCGTCTCTAATAAGCTAACGCTGTTATTGACTAATCCACCTTGTTCTCTTAATTCGGCTAATGGTTTGCCTGCAAGCCACTGAATAGAAGCCGTAAAGGATGCTCCATGACCGACGAACAATAATGGGCCTTCATGCTGCATCACCGCATCCATGACGACGGTCTCGATTCGGCTCAATGTTTCTTGGATCGGCTCACCGTTAAAGGCACTGGGATCGTAAAGATCCAGGTGATTACGCAGATCAGTCAGTTGCTGGGGATACTTCTCATGCATTTCATCGATGGACCGACCTTCCAATTCACCGAGTCCGATTTCTCGCAGGTTCTCATTATAAATGATTTCAACAGGGTGTTGGAGTCTTGCTTGGATCTCTTGAGCAGTCACTTTTGCTCGCAAAGATGTACTTGAGTAAATCTTCTCAAAAGGAATAGCTGCCAGATAATCACCGAGTAATTTGATCTCATCATAACTTTCTGGCAATAACGGCGAATCCCCCAGCATTCCTTGAAAGCGGCGTGCTTGGTTCCACTCTGTTTTTCCGTGACGGGTAAAGTATAATTGCATCGAAAAAGCCTCGCTTCTTAGTCTAATTTGTCGTTCTCGTAATGATGCGTCAATTCCAACTGCGGAAATCCTTGCTGCCGCAAAACTTCATAAATAATCAACGCAGCCGTATTTGATAGATTTAGGGAACGAACGTGCTCATCATTCATAGGGATCCGCAAGCATTTTTCGGCATGCTCACGCATAAAGCTTTCTGGAAGCCCCGTCGTTTCTTTCCCAAAAATGAAGAACTGATCGTCATCTGCGGTGTAATCGACATCAGAATACACGCGATTGGCAAATTTCGAGATCAGGTACAACGGACGCGCTCCTAAAAAGTCCATAAAAGCAGCTAAATCTTTATGATAGGTAATATTGACATCGTGCCAATAATCAAGCCCAGCACGCTTCAATTGCTTGTCATCCGTTGAAAAGCCTAAAGGCTCGATTAAGTGTAAATGAGTATTTGTTGCTGCACACGTCCGTGCAATATTCCCCGTATTGGCTGGGATCTGGGGTTCAAAAAGAACGATGTGATTCATAGATAAAAACTCCTTTCGATCGGATACTGCCGATCGGTTCTCGCATTGATTTGTGTCGTTAAACGTTACGTTTTCCATTGCATGCTCAGTAACTACTTCAATAACTTCTATAGTACCATATTTTGGCACGCTTGTTTTTCTAGAAACAACATTTTTTGGGCGCTTTTTTGGGCATAAAAAAAACGTACCAACTCGGTGTCGATCACTGCGAGTCGTTACGTTAGTGAAGCTCTTTTCACTAACTTTTATCAGAACAGGAACCTGATAAAAACCAATGAAAAATGACTTGAGAACAATATATCACTCCCATGGCATGATTGCAAGAGTAAATAACAAAAAAGTTCAAAATATTTTCAGGAAATTTTCGCAATCAACACCTCAACATCAACCGTAATCTGTGTCAAAGGGGTTTGTCGCAGCTTTTCTTTGCGTTCCTCCGAAGCCCCCCACTCTAACGGGGACATGGCAAGTAAATCTTGACGATTTTCTTCAGGGATCGCAAAAACATGCGTCACTCTTTGACGGGATGCGTTGGGATAGTGTTCAAAAAATTTGCTAACGACCCGTTCATTCGAATACTGCTGTTTTGTTTCGTTATCAGGATAAAAAGCGGCTCGTAGCTCTTTTAAATAGTCCGCCGCAGGAACCACTTTGATCAGCTGTCCGCCTTTTCTTAGAATGCGGTTAAACTCCCCATAATTTGACGGCGAAAATAGATTGAAAATCGTATCAAAGCTCGCTTCAGCAAACGGCAGGTTGGTCAGATCCGCCACACACCAAAAAGCTGGTACGTTTTGATTGGTTGCTAGATAGACTCCGTCCTTGGCAATATCAAAGCCGACAGCCGCCTGAGTCTTTTCATTGACCAGCTGAGCCAGAAAACTGCCTTCCCCGCAGCCAACATCTAAAAGATGCTTAGCATCTCCCAAAGCTGCTTTGATGGTCTCAAGGACTGGTGCATACATGCCGCTAGCGATCATTCGTTGACGCGGCAAAAACAGTGCTTGATCATAATCTGCTTTGACTTGATGATCCAAAAAGAAAAGTGTGCCTTTCTTTGATAAGTCAAATCGATGACGATTTGGACAAACCAAGCCATTTTCGGTCGGGAAAAATGCTTGGCGGCACAATGGACATTCAAACAAGTGATAATGGGCGTTTAAAAATAGGCGCCCGCGATCGATTTTTTTTAACATTCAACTTCCCTCATCTCTGCTCTACTTTAGCATATTCTTGTGGTAGAATGCTAGTGGATAGAATAACAAATCAATTGAACACCCATCAAATGGAGGTAAATCATGTTAAAAGAATTTTGTGCAGAAAACTATACCAATATTCCCTTAGCAATCGCCCGAGGTGCAAAGCGCATCGAACTCTGTGATAATTTAGCAGTCGGCGGAACAACACCAAGTACCGGCGTGCAAGAAGAAGTTCTGCAATATGCTGGCGAAAAAGGAATACCCGTTATGACGATCATTCGACCTCGGGGCGGTGATTTTGTTTACAATGATACAGAATTGAAAATCATGCATACCGACTTGATCGAAGCAAAAAAATTAGGAACAGACGGCGTTGTTCTAGGTTGCTTAACACCTAGCGGCTGGTTGGACGAAGAAGCATTGGAGCTACTGTTAGAAACCGCAGAAGGCTTGCAGGTTACTTTTCACATGGCGTTCGACGCGATTCCTGCAGCGCGCCAATTCAAGGCGATCGATTGGTTAGCTGAGCATGGGGTACAGCGGATTTTGACCCATGGTGGTGCTGCAGGCACTCCAATCGAAGCAAATTTCGATCGTCTGAAAGAATTGATCGCCTATGCTGGTGAGCGTTTAACGATTTTACCTGGCGGTGGCATTTCCTTTGAAAATGCCCAAGAAGTTGCCGATACACTAGGTGTAAAAGAAGTTCATGGAACCAGAATCGTTGACCTTAACGATTGAGCTTGAAGGACACAAAGAAATCCCCACAAACGATGCGTTTCTATCGTTTGTGGGGATTCTTTTAGATCGCTTGCAATAAGTCGTATTGTGATTGATACAAATGGTGATACAAGCCTTTTTGTGCCATTAGCTGATCATGGTTACCCGATTCAGCGATTGTCCCCCCTGCCACGTAAAAGATTCGATCAGAATTTTTGATCGTGGACAGTCGGTGAGCGATGATAAATGAGGTTCTGCCTTCTAACAGCTTCAACAATCCTTCTTGCAGCAATTCTTCTGTCTTCGTATCGATACTTGAGGTCGCTTCATCTAAGATCAAAATTTTTGGATCAGCCAACAACGCTCGGGCAAAGGAAATCAGTTGCCGTTGCCCTGCAGATAAAGTACTTCCTCGTTCTTCGACGACGGTTTGATAGCCGTCTTTCAACTCCGTGATAAAGTCGTGGGCACGGACGATCTTCGCTGCTTCGATGATCTCTTCTTCTGTCGCATCTAATTTTCCATAGCGAATATTCTCTATGATCGTTCCTGAGAAAATAAAGGTATCTTGCAGCATGACCCCCATTTGTGAGCGCAGCGATTCCAGCGTCACGTCACGAACGTCCATCCCATCCACTTTAACACTGCCTTCATTGACATCATAAAAGCGGCTCAGCAAGTTGATGATCGTGGTTTTCCCTGCACCAGTAGGACCAACCAAAGCAATACTTTCCCCAGGTTCAATGTGGAAGTTAACATCAGAAAGAATGTTTTTGCCTTCTTCGTATCGGAAGGTCACGTGTTCAAAATCAACGGTCCCTTTCATCGTCGGCAATACTTTTGCATCAGGTTTGTCTTCGATATCTGGGACTTCATCCATCGTTTCAAAAATCCGTTCAAGATAGGCTGTTGCTGTAATCAAAGAATTATAAAAATTCCCGATATTGATGACTGGATTCCAGAAATTATTGATATAACTGATAAAAGCGATCAGAGTACCTGTGCTGACATCGACACCGATCTGACGAATGCCGACAAAATAAATCAAACAAGTCGTAATGACTGAAATGTTTTGCACCCCTGGCCACATCAGAAACTGAATTTTGACAGCTTTCATCCATGAAGTCCGGTAATCATTGCTGACTTCTTGGAAGATCTCAGCATTTTCTTCTTCTCGCGCAAAGGATTGAGTAATCTTGATACCAGCAATACTTTCATGAATGTAAGCATTTAGATTGGATTGTTTATTACTCAACACCTGATAGGCTTTGCGCTGGTTATTCTTGATCACCATCACCATGATGAACAAAATTGGCAGCAACGCAAGGGAATACAAGGTCAATTTGAAGTCGATCGCAAACATAAAGATCAAGGTGATGATGACGTTGAAAACATCCGAGATCAAATTGATCAGGCCGTTGCTCAATAGGTCACTCAGTGTATTGATATAGTTTACGATGCGAATCAAGATCTTGCCGTGGGGCCTTGTATCAAAATAAGAAAAAGGCAGTCGCTGCAGATGTTCAAAAATATCAAAGCGCATATCCTTCAATACGTCTTGACCAATATTCGTGATATGGTAGATACGGTAACGCATGCAGACGCCGATAACGATCAAGGTCACTAGAAAGGCAGCTCCTAGAAGCAGCAATTGGTTGACATTTTTCTCAGGAATCGATGAATCGATCGCGATCTTTGTGAATACGGGCGCCAACATTCCTGCTAAGTTTGCCAGAATGATCGTAAATAGGACTTTGGCAATACTTTTTTTATAAGGAACGACATATTGTGACAAGCGTTTGAAATCCTTCCAGCTAAATTCCTGGTCTAATTCCTCATCCACATCAAATTTATTTCTCGCCATCGTCTTCACCTCCTGACAAGCCTAATTGTTTTTGATACACTTCGTAGTATTTGCCCCGCAGACTGACAAGTTCTTCATGGGTCCCTTGTTCAACGACTCGTCCTTTTTCCATCATCAAAATCTGATCGGCTTCTCGAACAGAGGAGATCCGATGCGCAATGATAAACGTCGTTTTCTCTCCTGTTAATTTTGTCAGCTCCTGTTGGATCTTCGATTCTGTCTCCATATCGACGGCAGACGTCGTATCATCCAAAATCAAGATCGATGGATCTTTGGCTAAGGCCCGTGCTAGGGAGATCCGTTGTTTTTGTCCGCCAGAAAGCCCTACACCTCGCTCGCCCACGATCGTTTCATAGCCTTGAGGCATCCGAGAAATAAAGGTATCTGCATCAGCGACTACCGCCATTTGCCGAATAAAGCCTTCATCAGCTAAAGGATTTCCAAAAGCAATGTTGTCGGAGATGGTATTGGAAAACAAGAAAACATCTTGCATCACCATTGAAATGTTTTCCCGCATTTGGCGCACGGGATACTCTTTGGCGTTTTTTCCATCAATCAATACTTCCCCTTCAGTCGGATCATAAAAGCGTCCAACTAAATTCACTAACGTCGTTTTCCCTGAACCGGTTTCCCCTAAGATCCCTAACGTTTGGCCAGGGCCAATTTTGAAGTTGATGTTTTCCAACACATTTTGATTCGGATCATCCGAAAAGTGGAAGGAAACATCTTTAAACTCTACAAATCCTTTGATTGGCTCTAATTTTTCTTGTTGATGAACAGGAATTTTCGATTCTTGCGCCAACATTTGTCGAATTTTGATACAGGCTGCGGAAAATCGCTGAACATCGTTGATCAACCAACCACTCATGCGCATAGGATTATTCAACATCCAAAGATAGCCATTAAACGCAACAAGATCCCCTAATGTCATCTCGCCGTTGATAACGAAGATCCCACCCAAAATCAAGGCAATGACTGACAAACTTCCTGCTAAGCCATCAAGCCATGGCAGATAGGTACGGGATACTTTGGCAGATGCCATATTGCGGGTCTTAAAATCTTCGTTGTAAGAGCGAAATTTTTCAATCTCAAAATTTTCACGAGCAAAAGCTTTCACCACTCGATTGCCGCCGATATTTTCTTCCACCATTGAATTCAAGCGCGAAAAGCTCTCACGAATGTCAAAAAACAACGGGTGTGCTTTCTTAGACATGCGATTGGTCAACAGAAATATGATCGGTGTGACAGCCACCAGCGCCAACATCAATTTCCAATCAATAAAGCTCATAACCACCACTGCTGAAAAGAACCACAAGATACATTCAGCGATATTGTAGGTCACCCAAGAAACAAAGTGGCGAATGGCATCGGTATCACCAGTCATCCGTGCCATAATATCTCCCACACGAGTGTGATTGAAAAAGTCGAAATCCAATTCTTGCAGCTTCTGATACAAATCTTCCCGTAAATCGTATAGCGTATTTTGGCCGACCCGTTCAAATAAAATTTGATAACTGTAGCGGACAATGGTACGAATGACGGTCGTTGCGATCATGATCAACAATAATGGAATCAATAAGTGCGTTTTTTGCTGATTGATGACATCATCGATCACCATTCCTCCCAAGTACGGATTAACAATGATCAGCGCTGCATTGATCACTAAAAACAGGACTGCCAATATGATTTTTCCCCGGTTCTTTTTGGCATAGCGCCAGATCCATTGTGTATTACTCATCTAATTCCCCCTCTCGTTGTTAAGCTTAGCGTTTTGAAAAGCGATTTGAATGGTTTTTCTTACTCATTTTGATGTAAAATATTAGTAAGAAGCACCATTCCCTTTTTTTACAGGAAATAAGCACCCAATTGGAGTGAATCAGCCATGAATTTAGTTAACCCTCGCACGTTTAATCCAGAAATCATCTATCTCTTTGACCCATGGACGCAATCAGAAAGTCATGGAGAAATGCACCATCATGACTTTTTAGAAATCAGCGTCTTATTAGAAGGAGAAAGTACCTATTATTTTGAAAAAGAACCAGCGAAAAAAATCCGTGCTGGCAGCGTCATGCTTTTCAATCCTGGCGTCGATCACTGCGAATTGCAGCCTAAGGGCACTCGCTCACATCAGCTGCATATTGGTTTAAAAAATATTTCTTTGGAAGGGTTTAAACGGAATTTTTTCCCGAACAAACACCCCTTGTTGGAGCTAGGCAAATACCATCATCAAGTTTTGGAAAAAGCCTGGCAGTTGGTGAGAGAAAGCAGTGAAGAGCGGGATGAGTTTCAATTGATGCAAAAGGCTGTTTTGATGGAGATGCTCGTCTACATTTTACGTGGACTAAATGAAGACCATATCAATGTCGTGCCTTACCTTTCCAAAAGCCAACGACGACAACAACAGATCGTCAACTATACGGTCTATTACTTGGAAAATCATTACAAAGAAGAAATCACGTTAGAGAAGCTCGCACAGGATCAATTTCTCAGCCCGACGTACCTTTCAAAGATTTTTAAAGAGGCGACGGGTGTCAGTCCCATCAACTACTTGATTGAGATTCGCTTAAAGCGTGCCAAAGACATGTTAAAAAATGAAAACCTCACGATCAAAGAAGTCGCCTCTGCTGTGGGCTATCAGGATGCTTATCACTTTAGCAAGTCTTTTAAAAAACTTTATGGTGTCTCTCCTTCTGGGGTATTGCCAAAACCAAAAAATTAAAGAGCAAGCCGATGACCTTCCTTCGAATGAAGAATCATCGGCTTGCTCTTTGTTCATTGAATAAAATAGTTCATAAAAAGACTGGCAATGTTGAAGTAGATCAAAACACTGGTCAAATCGCTAAGGGTCGTGATAAACGGACCACTTGCCACTGCTGGATCAAAACCCAGCTTGTCCATCAGCATCGGGATCAAACTTCCCGCTAAGTTGGCTACTGTGATGGCACACATCATCGCCATCCCAATCACAAACCCTAGAATCGGATTTTGTTTCCAGACAGCTACGATAGCAAAAATCGTCAATCCCGTGATGGCACCTGTGAACAGTCCCGTCAGCACTTCACCGACCACCGTCTTCATAAAGCTGTTTTCTTTGTCGTCATTGATCGCCAGACGACGAACGGCTACGGCTAAGGATTGGGTACCAGCATTACCGGCGGTCCCAGTGATCAGTGAGATAAAAACAGCGAGAATACTTGCTTCGCTGACCAACTCTTCATAATGACTGATCAGACTGGCGGTGGCCATTCCGAGAAAGAGTAAGGTGATAAGCCAAGGCAAGCGTCTCGAAGACGCTTTGATCGGGTTCTCACTGACTTCTTCCACATTGACCCCTGCCAAACCAGAGTAGTCACTGGCTGCTTCATCATCGATAACGTCGATGATATCATCGACGGTCACGATCCCTAATAGGTGATCGTCATAATCGGTGACTGGCAATGCGAGAAAGTCATAATCTCGGAAGGTCTGAGCGACATCCTCTTGGTCATCTCCAACATGGACCGACATCACCCGCTCGTTCAAAATATCAGCGATCATGGTATCTTCATCATTGATGATCAAGTCTCTTAAAGAAATAACGCCCACAAGCTTATTATCAGTATCCACGACGTAAATATAGTAAATCGTCTCGGCAACATCTGCGGCATTTTTTAAGACATACATCGCTGAACGAACCGTTTGGTTGGCAACAATGGAAACAAACTCGGTAGTCATCAGCGATCCAGCAGTTTCATCTTCATAGTGCAGCAGCTCTTTGATTTCGCTAGCAGCTTCAGCGGTCATCAAACTCAAATATTTTGCTGTTTGTTTTTTATCCAGAGTATTCAGCAGGTCAACCGCATTATCGGTATACATTTGCGCCAACATATCAGCCGCATAGGCAGGGCGCATCTCTGAAAGATAGTCCACCATGTGTTCATCATCTTCTTCAATGACGTCAAACATGTCTGCCAATTCTTTCGGGGAAAGGTACGTATAGACGATTTGTCGATCGGCTGCTTCTAGAGATTGGTAGAACTGACCCTGCTCGTAGATATGCAGATCCAAGAACGCCTCACGAAATCCCTGGATATCATTGTCTTTTAATGCTTGATTCAGTTGATCAAACCGTTCAGTTAATTCTTGATTTTCATCCAATCTCTTCACCTCATTTGTTATTGCCTATCCATGGCTGAGCAAACAGCGGCCATGTCTGCTGGTAAGGGCAGCTTAAAAGCCAACGGTTCATTCGTAAAGGGATGCTGAAATTGCAGCTGACAGCAGTGTAATGCTTGTCGTTTGATCCCAAGAGCCATTGTACCGCCATACATCTCGTCTCCTAATAAAGGACAACCGATTGCAGAAAAATGGACCCTTATTTGATGTGTCCTGCCTGTGTGTAACTGAATATCAACTAAAGCGCAATCTGAATTGCGTTGTTTTAGCCAATACTCCGTCCGTGCTTCTTTTCCTTCGTCACTGACCTTACGTTTCAATAGTGACGTCAGGTCCCTAGCAATCGGCAGCTCAATCTCACCATGGGCAGAAAGTGCGGGCAGTTCACCAGCAACGAGGGCTTGATATTTTTTTACGACCTGCTTCTTTCGCAACTGGCTATCCAGCTTCGCATGGGCAAACCCATGTTTTGCAAAAAGCATCAATCCTGATGTGTCACGGTCTAACCGCGTGACTACATGAATCACTTGATCTTCATAGTGCTGCGCTTGATAGTAGGCCTTGACGCGATTGGCCATCGTGCCAGTCGGATGATATTGCGCAGGGATCGATGAGATGCCTGCTGGCTTATTCACGACTAACAGATGGGCATCTTCATACACGATCTCAATCGGTGTCGGGTCAGCCAGCATCGTCTCATGTTCCCCTTCGGGAGGAATTACAATAGTTACCCTATCATTTTGCGCCAAAGAAAACAAGACGTTTTGCTCGTGATCGTTGACAAATATCTTTCCGCCTTGAAACTTGATTTTTGCTAATAGTCCTTTGGACACCCCTTGTTCCTTCAAAAAGTATTTGACTTGCTGTCCTTGTCCAGTATAGTGATACGTAAATTCCATGGGTTTATTCTTCTCCAATAAAGGAATCTTTGACCCGATTCCAAAAATGCATATGCCGATAAGACGCAAAATGAATCCGTTCATCGGCAATACGGTAATAGATAGCATCGATTTCTTCTTGTTCGATGGTAAACTGATCGATCGTCACTAAATAGTCGGTGCTTTGCTGCAGTTGTACTTTGACCCATTCATGGTGACCCACGACGATCGGCGAACCAAGGGTCCGAAAGACACGATTGTTCAACGAAGCAATTTCTGCCAATTGAAAGGCATTGATACTTGGGTGCAAGACTGCCCCACCAACACTCTTGTTATAAGCAGTGGAGCCGGTGGGCGTTGAGATCGATAAGCCATCGCCGCGAAACTTTTCAAAGAGGTCTTCTTTAATAGAAATATCGGCAACCATCGTGCGATTGCCGCGCTTGATCGTTGATTCATTCAATGCTAGGAAATGCTTGTCTGATTTTCCATTCGCATACGTGATACGGACATCTAATAACGGATAGCTGACGCTTTTTTGATGGTCATTGCATAATGACTCGACTAGTTCTTCCAATTCATAATCTCGCCAGTCCGTGTAAAAGCCGAGATGACCCGTATGGACGCCTAAAAACTGTACTTGGTCCAACTTATGATTGTACAAGTGAAAAGCAGAAAGGAGCGTGCCATCTCCCCCAACAGAAATCACTAATTCAGGATTGTCTTGATCGATCTTATTTTCAGATTGTTCTAAAAGCGTAGTTAAACGCTTTGTCACTTCTACCGACTTGCTTTCTTGATTATGGACGATTGCCACGCGGATACCTTTCATTCCGTTTCCCCCTTTGGCAACGGGTTCTGATCATGTCCGCTTCGCTTGCCTTTCCCATGTGAAAATAACCGTTGTGCCTCTTGGATCTCTTCACGGATATTGGACATTTCTTCATCTAGCTGATAGGCGGCTTCTGCCGACCGACGCAGCCGTTCACTGATTTCAGCGGGAAATTCCCCTTGGTATTTGTAGTTTAGTGAATGTTCGATCGTTGCCCAAAAATTCATCGCTAGTGTCCGGATTTGAATCTCAGCTAAAATAATTTTTTCCCCGTCGATCAGTTGAACGGGATATTCGATCACTAGATGATACGAACGGTAGCCACTGGCTTTTTTATTGGTGATATAATCCCGTTCAATGATCACTTTCATGTCTTTGCGTGTTCGTAAGAGTTCAACGACTTGGTGAATGTCTTCCACAAATTGACACATGATTCGCAAGCCAGCGATATCAGACATCTCTTCTTCAAGCCAATCCAAAGCAATCCCACGTAATTTACTTTTCGTTAAAATGCTATCCACTGGCTTGACCCGCCCAGTGACAAATTCAATGGGAACATGCTTGTTTTGTTCCCGATATTGTTTTCGTATGCCTCTTAATTTTACTTTTAATTCTGAAACCGCCTGTTCATAAGGCGCTAAGAATTCTTCCCAATCTCGAATCATTCTTCTCCCTCGATTCTGTTCATAACATACCTCTTATTCTACCATACTCTTGGAATAAAACTGAATGAACAGAAGAGCAGAAACAAAAGATTTTTTGTCTCTCCCCCAACATCTCTGATTTTCTTTGTTTGGTTTCTTTGACGGAATAGCTGAAACAGCGTACACTATGGTTGCAATAGAAAGAGAGTGAGAAACGATGGGCGAACAAGTAGAGATCGAATACAAGACGATGTTGACGGAAAAAGAATACCACCAGCTGCTTGCTTATTACAATTTGTCAGAAGAAGCATTTAAGATACAAACCAATTACTATTTTGATACGGTAGATCATAAGCTGCGGGAAAAGCACTTTGGTTTGCGTATTCGCACGACTGCTACCAATGCGGAATTAACGCTAAAAACCCCCATTGAGCACGGATTATTAGAGACGACTGATCCTTTAACGAAAACGTCGGCAGCTGCATTGATTGCTTCAGAAAAAATTCTACCTACGGGTATCGTTGCTCAGCGCCTAAGAGCGGCAGGTATCGAGCCTGACACGTTACGTATGATCGCAGCATTAAAAACGAAACGGGCGGAATTTCCGATTGAAGAAGGATTGCTCGCGTTAGATGAAAGCTGGTATGGTCAACAGCATGATTATGAGTTGGAGTTAGAAGTCAACGAACCGATTAAAGGGAAAGATGCCTTTCACTCCTTGTTACGTCTCTTTGGCGTTCCTTACCGACCAGCGAAAAACAAGATCATCCGAGCCGTTGAAGAAAAATCATAGTAAGCTGTCCTTTTGCTTACTTTTTTCGCGTTTTTTTGCTATATTTAATAAAACATACTTATTTTGTTTTTCAAGGTACAAAAGAATCTTAATTGGGGAGAGATTCAAATGATCGAACTGTTTTTATTTATTAATCCGATTGGGCCTATTTGTTATGATATCGAAAAAGAGATTCTCAATAAATTAAACACCAGCCGCAAAAAAATCCATTTGCAGATCCTACCTTTCGTTAACTTGTTTTCCGTAGGTGTCTCAATGGACTATTTGTCCATGAATAAGGCGGATTTGGTCTTGCGAAATGAACAGACCAACCAAATCTATGCTGCATCACTGGACTATAAGGCAGCTCAGTTGCAAGGAAAAAAAATTGCGCGGGATTTCTTGTTGAAACTGCAACAACGGATAGGGATCGAAAGACAAGAATATAGCGATGCCTTAGTGAAAGAATTATTTTCTGAAACGAATGGTGATTTAGAGATGTTCCTAGAAGATCGATCCTCTGAGCTAGTGAAAAAGAACTTTGCCACCGATCAGCGTGTAGCCAAAGATATGGGCATCACGATCACACCCTCTGCTGTGGTGTATGATTTTTCAAGTGAAGAAGAATATGGGGTCCTTTTAGAAGGATCAGAGGAACTGAGAAGTCTTCCGCTCGTCTGTGGTACAGCAACAGAACTCGATACATTTTTGCAAAAAGCTCAGTCTTTGAAAACACCAAAACTTTCCACTATTCATGAAATTGATCGCGGGTTGATTCTTTTATGAAACCCTATTCAATAGCGACGCTGCGCAGCGAGCCAAACGATGATCTTGTGTTTGGCTCGCTGCGCAGCGTTTTTTATTGTGGACAAACAAAAAAACAAACCAATCCTTTACGGATTGGTTCGCTTTTCAATTATGCTTCAATTTCTTTGACGAGTTCTTCCAATTCATTCAAGCGTTGCTCAAATACTTTCATCGCGTCTTCAATATAATCTGCTTTTGTCATATCGACGCCCGCTTTTTTCATGACTTCGATTGGATAATCACTGCGTCCAGCTTTCAAATAGTTCAAATAGTTGGTTAAGGCATCTGGTTCACCTGCTAAGATTTTCTTCGCTAAAGCAGAAGCTGCCGAAAATCCGGTTGAATACTGGTAAACATAGTAATTGTAATAGAAATGCGGAATGCGTGACCACTCAAGACGAATCTCAGGATCTTTTTCAACAGAAGGTCCGTAGTATTTTGCATTTAACTCGGCATAGTTCTCGCTTAAGAACTCACTGGTCAATGGCGTTCCTTTCGCATCTTCCACGTGCATGAAGTGTTCAAACTCGGCAAATTGCGTTTGACGGAAAATCGTTCCTTTGAAGCCATCGAGAAAATGATTCAAGACATAAGCTTTGACCCGTGGATCTGTCTCAGTCTGCAGCATATACTCTGTCAAAATATTTTCATTGGTGGTTGAAGCGATTTCCGCTAAAAAGATCGAATAATCCCCATAGGCATAAGGCTGGTTGTTACGTGTAAAGTAACTATGCACACTGTGTCCCATTTCATGAACAAGAGTAAAGAGTTGATCCAATCGATCATTCCAGTTCATCAGGATATATGGCAGCGTATCATAGGCACCAGAAGAATACGCGCCACTGCGTTTGCCTTTGTTTTCAACGACATCGATCCACCGATTGCTGAAGGCTTCTTCAACCACCGCAAGGTATTCTTCACCTAATGGTTTTAACGCTTCTTTCGCTTTTTCGACCGCTTCTTCATAGGTATATCGAATGGGTGCTTCCCCTAAAATCGGCGTATAAACATCATACATATGCAACGTATCGACAGCCAACAGGCGTTTTCTTAATGCCATATAACGATGCAACAATGGCAGGTGCTGATTGACGACATCCACTAATGTATCGTAGACACTTTCAGGAATGTGGTTGGCACTCAAAGCGGCTTGCCGTGCCGAATCAAATTTGCGGGCTTTTGCTTTAAAGTTATGGGCTTTGATATTGGTGCTTAATGTTTGGGCAAAGGTATTGCGGAATTGCTCATAGACACCATAAAGACCTTTAAAGGCTGCTTCACGGACAGACCGATCCGTGCTTTCCATCAACTCACCGTATACACCATGAGATAACTGTACTTTTTCCCCGTTTTCGTCTTCAACTACTGGAAAATCCAAATCAGCATTGTTTAAAACAGAAAAAATGTTGCCAGGTGCCCCAAAAATTTCGCCAGCACCGGCTAATAACGCTTCTTGCTCCGCTGGCAAGACATGTGGACGCTCGTTGATGGTTTTTTCGATCATATGACGATAAACAGCTAGTTTCGGCTCTTGATCGAAATAGCCCCAAATCGTTTCATCAGACATTGTCAATAGCTCAGGATCAAACCAAGCAACGGCTTCACTTACTTGCGCAACCAAGTTACTTGCTTTTGCATACAAGCCTTGATACGTCGTATTGGCAGTATCTTGGTCGTTTTTCAAATGACTGTATACATAGAGTTTCTCTAAACGACGAGAAAGCGCTAAAACAAATTCTAATGCAGATAAGAAGGCTTGCGGCCCATCGGCTAAAGTACCTTGGTAACGACTTGCTTCTTTGACTTGTGCTTGGATCTCTTGAAATTCTATGTCAAAAGCCGCATCATCGGCATAGATTTTCGTTAAGTCCCACGTTTTTTCGACTGGAATCGATTCACGTGCTGGTAATTGTTTTGTTTCTGACATTCCCTTCACTCCTTGTTCATTGGTTAAAAATATCTTATCATACTTTTCAGTGAAACCAAATCATTGGCTTAAAAAGAAACCGAATTTTCTAAATATTGGCATTCTTGAAAGAGTCCGCGCAAAATTTCCCGCTGATCCAGTAACGGGAATTGCCATTGCCAATCCAGCTGCCGCAGCCGTGCTACCCATTGATCAAAACGAAGTGGACAGTCACTTAAATAAAGAAAGCGAAAAACCAATATTCGATGCTCAAATAAAATGCCAAAGCTGCTTGCACAGTAGCACCACATAGGCAGCTGGGAGACATTGCCTTTTAACGGATACAATATTTCTTGGATCACACGGATTTTTGACAGGTTCTTTCGCAGTTTTTGTATCAACCACACCTGATAGTCTGCAGCAAGCCATTCAGGAGGACGGTGATGGTTTGATCTTTGTCCTTTGCACAAAGGGCGAAGTGTTTCTTTATGGTAAGGCGCCCCTTTTCGAGCATCGCTTTGTTGACTGCTGACTCCTTCTTGATAGTGCCAGTTGATATGTTCTAACTTCATTAAGGATTGATTTTGCGTATCAATCAGCCACAAACAAAAACCAGTTGCCTGATAACTACAGCAGGCTTTTGCCAAAAGTGACCATTGGCGTTTCGGATGCAATTTCTCCCCTAAGATCCACCATGGTCGATAGCCGTTTGCTAAATACGTGCTGGTTCTTTCAAGAAAACGTGAAAACTTGAGGGAAGAACACTGTACTTCAATGGCGATATTCTTATAACAAAGGTCAGGACGCTGTTGGAGTTTAGGCAAAAAGGCTTCGATCTCAATCCCTGTATCTTGAAACCATTCAAACAATAGTTGTTTGGCTTCCAAGTGTTCCTTCGTCTCCCCTTCGCTGTAAGTCTGACAATCAGCAGTTGCTTGATGGGCAAAGTGGGGCTGTCGTTTGGTTCCTTGCCGCAAAGTCACTTCTTGGTGACACCCTGGGCAATAAAAAGGACCTGATGCTTTCTTTCTCCCTTTCGCTGCAATGACTTCTTTTCTTTGGTTCAATGCTTTCAGCATCTAACTCACCTCAATAAAAGATACGCCATTTTCATCAAACACAATTGAAAATGCCAAGAACATTAGCAACATGTTCTTGGCTGGAAATGAATTTCATTCATTAATCATTCTTGAAGTAGAAACGAGTCAATTCAAGTGCATCGTTTTCCATGATCAACTGACCATATTCAGATAAAACCTCTGGCGTCACTGATGTCCGTTGGGCAAATTCCATCAAATAAGAAAGTGCATTTTCCACTTCAATATCAGTAACCTCTGCATCCATGAATCGAATTTCAATATAATAATGGTTACCCATTTGGTAAAGATTGGTTGCAACGGAATCCAAATATACTTCGGATGCCAATTGAATCATATCTTCGAATCGCAACAACTCGAATACAAAACGATTGCCGATGTCTTCTGCTTGCTCCGACTCTTGTAATTGAGCCGCCACATGCTTTTTCAACATGTCGGTAATGTCTTCATTCGCTTCATCGTTCATCTCATCAAAATTTTCCATTCCTTCTGGTGGAAGATTTTTGCTAATAAACAATTCTAACCCATCGCCTTTAGGCAAGACTTGGAAAGTTACAGCTTCACTGCCCTTAAATTCTTCGTCAATATCAACTTCTTCAAGAATACTGTAAAAGAAGTTTTCAATTTCATTGTGATTTCCTAGAAGGTCAAGAAAAGTGATGCCTCTCGCAGCTAAGTCTTCACTTTTGATCAATACACGAATGGTGTTCTCATTGATATGTTCCATTTCCATATTAGCTACACCTCACTTTTGCTACTCACTATAGGTTCATTGTATCGAAACCTGATAAAAAGTAAAGAGAAAACGAATATCCTCTTAAGAAAAACGTAAAAACTCAAAAAAAGACTCACTTTCAAAGAGAAAGCGAGTCGATGAAGTCAAATTTATAATCCTGCCATTAATTGCGCTTGTCTTAGTTCCAGCTGGCGAACATCCCTAGGTAAGAACCGACGAATTTCATCTTCGTTGAACCCAACTTGCAATCGTTTTTCATCAATCATGATCGGACGACGCAATAATCCTGGGTTTTCTTGAACAAGTGTCAATAAATCTTTTAGGGGCAGGTCATCTAGATCCATATTCAACTTTTGGAATACTTTGGATCTGGTGGAAATAATTTCTTCTGTGCCATCTTCTGTCATTTGTAGAATTGCCTTAAGCTCAGAAATATTTAACGGTTCTGAAAAAATATTTCTTTCAACAAAAGGGATTTCGTGCTCTTGTAACCACGCACGAGCTTTGCGACAAGATGTGCAACTTGGGGAAGTGTATAGTGTCAACAACGTGCATCTCTCCTTTTTAATTTTCAATCAAGCAAGTCCTGTTCCCTCGCTTGATTTCAATTATACAGGTTTAATAAAAAAAAATCTAGTCTAAATCTCATATTTTTTAATAAAACTCGAAAGTTATATTAAAAGCGAAACCTTTAAGGCAAAAGGTTTCATTCAAAAAGTTTATTTTTAAATGAGAAAACTCAAATTTTTTTTTAATATTACTCCTTTTATACAACAGTGTGTCAAAGGTGTATCAAAAAGATGTCAGAATATTAAAATATTCTTTTAACAGAAGGCAACGTTTTTTAATTTCCCTTCGACAATTACAGATGTAATCAAAAAATGAGAGAAAAACCAAGGCCATCGCTCAATCGTTTTCAAAAGAACTTTTTCACGATCCTTCCTTTGCCGAGAAACGATCGCGCTACAATGAAAATGGATGTTATTTTTTTGTATGAGTAATCGCAACCACTCTCTTTCTTCTTGGTTTTATTGTATCACATTCCTTTTTAATCAGAAAACCATAGAAGCATTTCTGTCATAATCTGCTATAAAACAGCAGCAGAAATGAACATCTGCTTATAAATGAAAAGGGTTTCTCACAAAAAACTCAGTAAAAAACGATCAATCCAAGAAGCCAGCCACTATGTTGCTTGGTCACTGACAAAGCATAATAGACTGTACTATTCTTGAACTGATCGTTTACCATGTCTTTCTTCTAAGCGAGTGTTGGTTCTCGGTCGCGAGCAAATTGAGCATCATGCAATGCACGATAATGCCCTTTTCTCGCCATCAACTCTTCATGGGTTCCTTCTTCTAAGATCCCCTTCTCACTAACGACAATGATTCGTGTCGCATGTTTGATCGTTGCGAGGCGATGGGCAATGATCAAGGTTGTACGCCCATCTGCCAAAGAATTCAATGATTCTTGGATCACTTGTTCCGTTTCGGTATCTAACGCTGAAGTTGCTTCATCTAGAATCAAAATCGGCGGGTTTTTCAAGAACATCCGAGCAATCGCTACTCGCTGCTTTTGGCCACCGGATAATCTGACGCCTCGTTCACCGATGACCGTATCCAAGCCATCCGTCATTTGATCAATGACTTTTTCTAAGTGTGCCAATTTGACTGCCTTTAAAATCTCCTCTTCTGTTGCATCAAGTTTGCCATAAGCAATATTTTCTCGAATCGTTCCAGGGAAAAGAAAAACATCTTGCTGCACCGTACCAATCTGCTGACGTAAAGACGCCAAGGTCATCTCCTGAATATTGATGCCATCAATCGTAATGGCGCCTTCCGTGACTTCATAAAACCGCGGCAACAAGTTGCATAACGTTGTTTTCCCTGAACCACTTTGCCCAACGAAGGCGATCGTCTCACCCGCTTTGATCGACAAGTCTATGTGATTCAAGACTTTCGTCGCATCCGCATAGGAAAAAGAAACATCATGGTAGACGATGTCTCCCTTTAAGGAAGTTACTGCCCGTGCCCCTGGCTTGTCTTTGATCGTCGGTTCTTTATCCAACTCTTCGGTCAAGCGTTTGAAGCCAGCGATTCCTTTCGGATAGCTTTCGATCATCGTATTAACCTTCTCAATTGGTCTAACAAAGACATTTGACAATAAAATAAACCCTACGAACTGACCGTACGTCAGTTCACCACGAATCACGTAGTAGGCACCAAAGATCAGAGCAAACAAGTTGATCAACCGAATCAAGAAATAATTGTACGCTGAACTGATTGCCATTACCTTATAAAAAAGGATCTTAGACTGCCGATAAATCTCACTTAACCCGTCAAAGCGTTTATGTTCAAACGTTTCATTGGCAAATGATTGTGTCACTCGAATGCCACTGACAGATGCTTCCACTCCGGCGTTGAACTCACCGAGATTATCATAGATCTGTGTGTTGACTTTGGTCATTTTCTTATTGAAAAAAACCAAGGCGATCGTGATCAAGGGAATCAACGCAAATGTTGCCACAGCTAATTGAACATGCATATTTAACATCAATAGGAATGAACCGACCAAAGTCATGATGGTAATAAAAACATCTTCTGGCCCATGGTGAGCGACTTCAGAAATCTCAAAGAGATCCGTAGTCAAACGACTGATCAGCTTGCCAGTCTTTTGATTATCATAATATTCAAAAGATTGCGTTTGCAGATGTCGAAATAACTCTTGACGCATATCAGTTTCAATATTGACCCCAAGTTTATGACCATAAAAAACCACGATATATTGCAACACAGTATTGATCACATAAAACAAGAACAAGCCTAAGCAAGCCAACAGTATTAGGCGAAAGTTGTTCTGGGGCATGATCTTATCGATTACTTGGTTGACGGCAACTGGAAAGGCTAGTTCCAATAAACCAGCAAATACCGCACAAGTAAAGTCGAGTATAAATAGTGACCGATACGGTCGATAATAACGAAAAAACCTTTTTAACACATTTCCCCCTCCTCAATAGCTATCATTATAAGCAACTCTCAGTAGAAATGCAAAATGAGAAACATGTGAAAATGGGTAAAATTCACTATAATTTTGAAAACCTATAAAGACGCGGATTTCTAAAAACAGTAAATAAAACCTTTATTTTACAGGGATTTCCCTCTTTTTTTTACAGGAATAATGGCTTATGATTGATTCGAAAACAAACTGAAAATTTTCACTAACTCTGAAAGGCGTGTCTTTTTTGATCACTAGTATTCTTTTTGATGTCGATGATACCTTATATGACCAGCAACAACCATTTCGCAATGCCGTAACCTCATGTTTCCCACAAATAGCCCACAAAGATTTAACTGCTCTTTACTTACGGTTTCGGGTGCACAGTGACGAGCAGTTTGGACGGGTATTAGCAAATGAATGGACGCTAGATCATTTTCGTTATTTTCGACTGACCCATTCATTAACGGATTTAGGGTACTTACCTATTTCAATGGAAGAAAGCTGTAAATTTCAGCTGTGTTATGAACAAGAACTAGCTGCCATCACGCTGCATCCTGAAGTTGAGTCAACTTTGAACTATTTGTGCACATTGCCAGTCAAACTAGGAATTATTACCAATGGTCCCACTGACCACCAGCAAAAAAAATTGGATCAGTTGCAACTGACTCGATGGATCAAACCAGAGCATATGATCATTTCACAAGCAACTGGTTATCAAAAGCCCCAACTAGAAATTTTCCAATTGGCAGAAACCGCCTTTGCTCTTGATCCGGAAACCACACTGTACGTTGGTGATAATTTTGATAACGACGTGGTTGGCTGTAAGAAAGCCGGTTGGCAAGCTTTGTGGTTCAATCATCGTCTCCGTCAAGCGCCTAGTGGATTGGAAGACTTACCAGATGCATCGATCACTGCTTTTTCACAGCTGCAAGACAGTATTGACACACTGATGCAAGTGCCTGCATACATGTATAACTAAAAAAAGATGGACCTTCGCTCCTGCGGCAGGTCCATCTTTTTGATTGGCTAACTTTCTTCGCCGATACTCAATATCAAGCGAATATCTTCTTCTGTCATTTGTTGAAGCTGTGTTTCATTGCCTTGGATCACTTTTTGGAAAAGCTCACGTTTTTCTTGTTGCAACGCATCCATTCGTTCTTCAATGGTTCCTTCAGCAATCATTCGCCAGACTTCGACAACATTTTTTTGACCGATCCGATGGGCTCGTCCAGCGGCTTGTTCTTCTACCGCCGGGTTCCACCACAAATCGTATAAGATCACGGTGTCTGCGCCGGTCAGATTCAGTCCTGTTCCTCCTGCTTTTAACGAGATCAAGAAGACGTCCTTTTCTCCACTATTGAAGGCATCGACCATCGTCAAACGATCTTGCGGCGGTGTGCTGCCTCGCAAGTAAAAGGACTCAAACCCTTCTTGTGCTAGCTCTTCTTCAATGATCGAAAGCATGCTAGTAAACTGAGAAAATAACAGCACACGACGCCCATTTTCTTTGGCTGCTAAGAGTAAATCTTTGACCTGTTCAAGTTTCCCAGAAGACCCTTCATAATCCTCCACGAATAATCGTGGGTCACAACAGATTTGCCGCAGTCGAGTCAAACCAGCTAAGATACTGATTCGATTTTTACGAAAAGACGTAGAATCCATTTGCGCGATTTCTTCCCGCATTTGCCGCAAGTACGCCAAATAGATTTTCTTTTGTTCTTCTGTTAAAACACTGTAATAATTTGTTTCCAATTTTTGCGGCAAATCATGTAGCACGGATCTTTTGTCTCTTCGCAAAATAAATGGTTTGATCATTTTCGCAATTTCTTGCGTAGACAGTTCTTTAAATTTCTGCTTGTTCGGGAAAAAGCCTGGCATGATCATTTGGAACAAGGACCACAATTCTTCTAAATTGTTCTCGATCGGTGTGCCGCTGAGGGCGAACCGCTGTGGAACTTCCAAGGAGCGCAAGGCCTGTGCCGTTTTGGTCGCACTGTTTTTGACCATTTGCGCTTCATCTAAAATCAAACAAGTCAGATCTAATGCTTGATAGGCATCAATGTCTTGCCGCAAACTTGCATAAGAAGTGATGCGGACGTCCGCTGGTTGCGCCATCTGCCCTTCGCGCTCTTCTTTCGTTCCGCTGATGACAGACGCAGAAATCGTCGGCGCAAACCGTTTGATTTCTTGTTGCCAGTTGAATGTTAGACTCGCCGGTGCCACGATTAATGCATTCAATTTTTGTTTCTCTTGTTTTTCTGAAAGTAAGTAGCTGATCGTCTGAACGGTCTTCCCTAACCCCATTTCATCGGCAAGGATACCGCCAAATTGATAGTGGCTCAACATTTTTAGCCAACGGAAGCCAACTTCTTGGTATTGCCGCAACTCAGCATGCAAGTTTTCTGGCAGCTGCGCCTCAAAGTTTTCTGGGTGGATCAAGTCTTCCGTCATTTGCTGAAAACCGGCGCTAAAGCTGGCTTGATCAGCAAACTGCTCTTGCAGGAGCAGCCCTTGATTCAAAGGAACTTGGATCGCCCCATCCTTCGCTTCTAGTGAAAGACGCAATTTTTTCAGGACAGCACTTGCTTCTTGAAACTCTTCCGATTCCAATGAAAGGACTTGCCCATTTTCAGTGGTATAAAATTGTGCAGACTGTAACAGGCTGCGCAAGACCTCATTGATCTCTGACTCTTGAATGCCGCTGACATCAAACTTGATATCCAACCAAGAACCATTTTCTTCGATAACGATTTCTGGTCGATGGTGTTGGGCGTCAAGGTAAAGTTCCCGCAGCTTCTTGCCGATACGGACTTCACCTAATTGCCTTAAAACAGGGATCTCCCTTGTAAAAAAGGTATAAAGTTGTTCCCCCGCAGGTAAGCTTTTTTGCCAATTTTTAGTGCTCGCTTGATAGCCAAAGGTTTCAATAATCGCTTCAATTCGTGCTTCTTGTTGAAAATCACGTAAAATCTCGGGATGATTTTCTGGCATATAGTGATGTTTTTCATCACTTGAAAAAACGACTTCTCCATAAGTGAAGTCTACTTGTAAATCGACTTGTCCTTTGATTTTCCGTAACGAAAAGACGGCTTTCAATTCAGACTCTTCGATTTCATTTTGAACTTCTGGTGCTACTTGGACACGCCCGATTTTTCGCAAATACGGCAATACTTTCATAAAGAGATTCGCTAGTTCTTCTTTCGGATAGTCAATGACTGGCTGTTCAAATCGTTTAAACAACTGTTGCATCGTGACATAGATTTCCTTTTGTTCGACAGTCAGTTCATAAAAGGTTCCATCCAGCAAACCCCAATTATAATAGCTAAGTAAATGGTCAAAATCTTTCACGAATTCCAGCGGAAAATGATCCTCCTGTTTTGTGACTGAAAACGACAAAGGTTCACCGATTTGAAAATTGGCTTCATTGACTTTTGTTTCACCAATGGTTATTTGCGTATAGACTTCGTTTAACTGTAACAACAATTCTTTGCCGAACTCAACTGGTAGCAGCAAATACTTTTTGTCAAGTTTACCACTGATCTGAATGCCTGCTTGCCCGATTAACTGTTGCGTTTGCGCGATTCCTGCCAATCGATTCAACAAGGCTCGATTTTTCTCATCAAAGGCATCCGCAGATAGAAAGAAGGTCTGCTGCTTATTCGCTGCGTACTGCTTGTTTTCTTGGTACATCTGCAAAAATTTATAAATGTTTTTAACGACGTAGGTCCGTGCGGTGCCACGATGGCCGACTTTGAGGGAAATCCCTAAGATATCCATTTCTTGATGGTAAGGATTGGTGGCGATGGTATCTATCCGAAATTCAACCTGTAAGGGTTGGCTCGTTTCTTTTTCGCTCCCTAAGCGGGCAAAGCCGTTGGAAAACATCTCTGAAGCAGAAAAGGCTTTTTTGATGGGGGTTTGCTCATTGATTTTTCGTGTTTTCCCTTGTTTGCGTAGATAAAGTTCGACTGCCACCGTGTGTTTGCAATAATGATGCTCTTCCCAGTACGGACATTGGCAATAATCTACCTCTTTGGCTGTAGCATCTAAGGTCACTAAATACAATTCTGTCCCCAATACTTCTGCGTGCCACACATTTTTTTCTTTGTCTGGTGTGACAGATAAGACGCGATCTTCGTTGACATACGTTCTGCCACGCTCAATTACTTTTTCTGGAATACTCCACTTCATAAGAGCCCTCCTCTCCTTATTCTTTTATTCGGATCCGGCTTTGCCCGCTGCCGTTAGTTTCTACGAAAACTTGCTGCAGGATTCTTGCCCGCAGTTCTCGAACATGACTGATGATCCCAATCATGCGCCCTTCATTTTCGATCATTTCTAATGCTTCCATCGCCATTTCCAATGATTCTTCATCAAGCGATCCAAAGCCCTCATCAATAAAGAGGGCTTCGATCTCGATCCCACCAGCTCGTTGCTGGATCACATCCGCCAAAGAGATCGCCAACGCTAAGGCAGCAATAAAGCTTTCGCCGCCTGAAAGTGTATGAGCTCTTCTGACCTGTCCCGCATTATCGTCATATATGTCAATTTCTAAACCTGTTGAGCTTCGATAGCTCCCGACTTTATCCGCTAATTCAAATTGATAGCGGCCACGAGTCAACCGAGCCAAGCGTTCATTGGCGACTTCTAAGATCTCTGTCAGAAATTGCTGCAGTACATACCGTTCCAAGCTGGTTTTTTTGACATTTTCGCCGTTGATGGTTTCTGCCAACTGCTGAAGTTGGCCTAGTTGGGCGAGTTCTTCGACATTTTGCTGATAAATGACCTGCAGCTCGTCAAACAACCGTTGATTGCCGTTGACTTTCTCCTGTTTGCGAATTGTTTCTTGCTGTAGTTCCTCCATCACGGTCTGCAACTGAAGGTAGTCAGCTTCCAATTGGTTTAAATCGATCGCAGCTTGCTCTTTTAACTGTGCATCTAACAATGCTAGCCGTTGTTGAACAAACACCATTTCTTGCTCATAGGTTTTGATTTCTTCTGAGAGAACGGTTGTTTGAGCGGCTTGGGCAATCAATTCCCGCATCGTTTCCTCAGTCATACCAGCTTCTTGGAGTCGCTGCGTCAGTCGTTGTTCTGCTTTTGTCTTAGCCGCTTGCTTTTCTTCAAAAAATTGCTGCAGATTTTTCAGCTTCTCTGAAAGAATCGCTTGCTGTTCGTTTAGCTGCGCTTCTTGTCGGGCATCAGCCTCAATTTGTTGCGTATATTCCCTCAGTAAACCATTGTTTTTTGCTAAATCGGCTTGTAATTGTTCATACGTTGCGCCTGCAAGTTGTTCCTGTAAAGAAGCCAATTTCCCCTCCGCAAGCTGGCGCGCTTCTTGGGCTTTTTTCGCTTGCTCACTGACTTGCTGATAGGACTCATTTAACGTTGCTAATTTCTCATTTACTGCCTGATGTTTCTTCTGCGCGTCTTCATAAGAAGCGGCTTTTTGTTGATTGAAAGATTGCCGTTTCTTTAATTCCGCTACCGTCGTTTCCTCGGTAATCGCCTCTTGGTTTTCTATCGGCTGCAAGGCAGCAAATGCCTGTTGAACTGTAGTCCAAGCGAATGCCACTTGCTTCTGCGCAGCAGCACTGTTGGCTTGCCATTCGCTGATTCGCAATGTGGCTTGCTCCTGCAGCGTTTGATTTGCCGATACTTGCTGCTGGATCTTCGTCAATTTTTCTTGTGTTTGCTCCAGTCTTTGTTCACTGGCAATGATGTCTTCGATGCGATAGGTCGTGTGCTCTTGTGTATTCGGATGATCCAAGGATCCGCAAACCGGACAGGGTTCATTTTCTTCCAGCAAAAGACGAAGCCGAGCAATTTGCATTCGAGCATTTTGACTGGTTTCTTGTTTTAACGTTTTTTGCAGCTCCAGCAAGGATGCTGCTAATTGCTGTTGTTCAAGAACCAACTCCGAATGAATTTGTTGCTGTTCCCCTGCTTTTTGCTCGGCTTCACGAAACTGCGCTTTTGCTTGCTGCCATTTTTCTACCAGAGCCTGCGTTTCTACCAATTTCACCGCTTCTGCTTGAAACCCTCGCAATGCTTCGATTTCTTCTGCCAGATGCTGCGCTTGCGCTTTGGCACTTGCTTGCGCTTGGTTTAACTTCGTTAATTCGGTGGTCTGTTGTTGTGCGGCTTTTTCAAGTTGCACCACTTCTTCTTGCTGCGCTTGTGTGCGCTGTGCTAGCGGGATCTGCTGCTGGATTCGTTGAACTTTTTGACTAGCAGCTTCCTGTTTTTTCTTGATGCCGTCAATCAACGCTCGTTGGTCTTGCCAGCTTACTTGTTGCTGCTGTATTTCTTGCAGCTGCTGCTTTGTTTCGTTGATTTGCTGAGTAGCTTGCTGTGCTTCTTTCACTCGTTCTTCTTTTTGCTGCATGATTTCTTGATGTTCAAGCGCCCACACCAACTGGTTCAACTGTGCTTTTTTCTGAGCGATCTCGGTTTTTTTAGCATGCAGCTCTCGGGCTTTTTCTTGTAGACCTTGCCATTCGATCCGTGCATTTTCAATTTCTTTTGCACGGTAAAAAGCGTCTTGCGCAGCTTTCATTTCTTGGATCGCTTGGTCTTTTTTGTGCAATAACTGCTGAAGCTGCGCCTGTTGTTTTTCTAAATCCTGCGCCCACAAAGTCAGACCTTCCGCAACCGTTAAAACCTCCTGCGCTTCTTCCCATTCAAAGCGCTCCATGATTTGCGAGGCAAGCAGCTGCTGATGCTCAAGCTTTTTACTTTGTGCTTTGACTTGCTCTTTCAACCATTCATTAAATTGTTGATACATTTCCGTGCCAAATAAATTCCGTAAAACGCGTTCTTTCTCATTGCTGCTGGCAATCAAAAAATTACGAAATTCTCCTTGCGGCAACATCATGATTTGAAAAAACTGTTTGGCATCCAGCTGCAGCAGATCCTTGATAAATGCATCAACTTCTGTGCGTTTACTGATCTGCTTTTTCTCTTTGCCTTCGGCGTCAAAAATCGTCAGCTGGACTTTTGCCGTTTGGTTGGTGACCCCGTCACCACGTTTTTTTGCTAAGGTCTGTTCCGGTTTCCGTTGGATCTGATAGGTAAAACGCTGATGTTCAAAAGTAAAGGTGACGCTGGTCTCTTCGGTTGGTGAAGCAAACATCGAGCGCATTTCTTTGCCTGAGCGCAGATTCCCCGATGTTTCACCGAACAAGGCAAACGTCATGCCATCGAAAATCGTCGTTTTTCCTGCACCCGTTTTGCCGCTGATCAAAAACAAACCGCCAGCTTGCAGCTGACTAAAATCCAATTTTTCATCAATGAATGGACCAAAATTTCTCATTTGTAAAGACTTCGGTTGCATGACTATTCCCTCTTTTCCACGACAAATGCTTCATTTAATCCTTGTTCGATCCACTTGGTTTGTGCATCGAGCAATGAATCTCCCGTCATCTCTTGAAAGAAATGACTGATCAAGGCCTGCGGGTCGGTTTCTCGTGTCGTTAGCTGTCTTTTTTTCGTCTGTTCTCGACCATTCAACCGTTCGACAGACAAAATAAATGGATAGATCTTTCGCAACTGATTCATCATATTTGGAATCACAGCACGATCCGTCAGCAGAAAATGCCAAAACGCCTCACGATCCAGCTCACGGTAAAAAACCGGATCGATCAACTCCTCAAAGGAGGCTGTCAGTTGCTGGATATCCCTTTTTGGTGTCAGGGGAATAAATTCATTTGTGTCTTTTACAGTATCAACAAGATAGACCCCTTTTTGGTTCGTCCGTTCAGAAAGGGAAAATTTCAGCGGAGAGCCACTGTACCCGATTTTCGGATGCTTCAGGGCGGTATTGGCATGTAAATGCCCCAAAACGACTCGATCAAAAGGCGCAAAAGCTGTGGTCGGCACGCTGTCCAATCCGCCAACTTGAATTTTCGTTTCAGAATCCGTTTGGCTAGCGCCCGCCACAAAAAAATGGGTCACTAACACTTGTTTTTTTGACGAATCAAAGTGCTTGGTCATCTCCTCGATCACTCTTTGGACACTATCTGAAATTTTCGTTAACGGTTCGTCAAAAAATAAGCGCGCCTCGATCGGTTCAAAATAAGGCAGCAAAAAGAATTGTGTATCGTCAAACTCGACCGGTTGTAAACTTTGTTCGATGCTGGTGGACAGATAAAAACGTGTTTGCTGAAACCACTGACTACCAGTTTCTAGCCGCGTTGGGCTATCATGGTTTCCTGAGATAGCCAATAAAGGCAGTTCATTCGTTAGATTGATTTCTGCGATTTTTTCATTCAATAATTTGACCGCATCGACAGCGGGAACGGAACGATCATACAGATCACCTGCAACGACGATGGCAGCGGCTTTTTCTTCTAAAGCGATCGCAATGATTTGATCGATAATTGCTCGCTGGTCCTCCAGCAGATCATAGCCATGTAGTTTTTTTCCGATGTGCCAATCAGCTGTATGTATAAAGCGCATTTCTTCACCTTCTTAAAAAATATCCTTCCAACCATTATACCACTTTCCCTGATCGTTAGACATCTCTCTGCCAGCGAAATTTCACTTACCACCCATTTTTGATAAAAAGAGCGAACACCTGACATCATTATGTTGAAATGTTTTTTCAATTATAAATTTATATCTTGAAATATAATTACACTTCATTTACAATGAGTGTGAAATCGAATTCAACAATCGCTTTCATCACTATTCTAAAAGAAAGGAGAAACGCTATGCTTGCAATAGGACTAATGTCAGGAACCAGTTTGGATGGGATCGACGCTGCTTTAGTAAAAATCAATGGCTGCGGCACCGAAACAGACGTACAGCTGATGGAAATGGTCACACTACCCATTGGTGAAGAATTGAAGGAACGAATAAAAACTGCTTGTGATCCGGTGGAATCAAATGTTCCCCTCATCTGCCAATTAAATACTGAATTAGGATATCAATTTTTGAAAGCGTGTCAAATCCTCTGCCAAAAAGCTGGTATTGAAGAAAAAAGCATTGATTTTGTTGCCAGCCACGGACAAACGATCTGGCACTCCCCCGATTCTGATCCAGCGAAAAACAGCACCTTGCAAATTGGCGAACCTTCGATTATCGCTTATGGCTTACAAACGAAAGTCGTCGCCGATTTTCGAGTGATGGATATGTCTGCTGGCGGTCAAGGCGCCCCTCTTGTTCCTTATACAGATTATCTGCTCTATCAATCAGACAGCAAAAATCGTTTGCTGCAAAACATTGGCGGCATCGGCAATGTTACTGTACTACCAAAAAGTGGCAGCTTAAACGAGCTGTATGCCTTTGATACAGGTCCAGGAAACATGGTCATCGGTGAATTAATGGTTCAGTTATTCGGCCAGCCTTATGATGCGTTTGGTGAAACAGCCCGTGCGGGAGCAATTATACCCACCTTGCAAAAGGAATTAAGAACTCATTTTTATTTGTCCCAGCAACCGCCGAAAAGCACCGGGCGTGAGCTTTTTGGAAAACATTTTGTGCAGCAGTTATTGACCAAGTATCCCGAAGCAGCCCCTGAAGACTTGGTGAGGACTTTAACCGATTTCACCGCTTTTTCCATCGCTGACAGTTACCAACGGTTCATTTTTCCTCAGTTGGGAACAAACGATCTGGAAGTGATTCTCTCGGGCGGTGGTGCCCACAATCATCTGCTGATTGAACTGATCCAAGGCTATTTACCAGAATCAGTAGCCGTTGGAACACAAGATGACATTGGCGGTTCCAACGATGCCAAAGAAGCGGTGGCTTTTGCCATCTTAGGAAATGAAACCCTTCACAGCCGTGTCAATAATGCCCCTGCAGCAACCGGGGCAGCCCAAGGCGTGATTTTAGGGAAAATCATTCCGAATCCATGGGAAGCAAAAATGTAAAACACCTTAGGAGGATAAACCATGTTAGATAAATTCACTCAATTCATCGAGCGCCATTTGGCAGGACCGATGGAAAAACTTGGCAGCCAGCGTCACTTGCGGGCGGTTCGTGACGGGATCGTTTCAACCTTGCCATTGATCATCGTCAGTTCGTTCTTTATGATTTTAGCCTTTCCACCGCTGCCTCAAAGTTGGGGCATCTATCAATTCTTGTCTAGCAATGCCACAACGATCTTATTGCCTTATCGAATGACGATGTACATTATGAGCTTGTATGCGGCATTCGGGATCGGATACAGTCTTTCTCGCTCTTATAAGCTTGATGGTCTTTCTGGCGGGATCCTAGCTACGACCGCCTTCTTACTGACCTTCACCCCTGTCAATATCCCAGCAGAAGCCTTGGATGCTGCTGGAACGGTCGGCTTTGTCTTGCCAATGGCCAATTTAGGGAGTGCTGGTATGTTCGTGGCGATCATCACCTCGATTCTTGCCGTTGAAATCTATCGGTTAACGGACAAATCGAAATTTAAAATCACGATGCCAGAACAAGTCCCACCTGCAGTCGCTCGTTCTTTCGAAGCCTTGACCCCTACCTTAGTCATTATTTTAGGAATGGGTGCGATCACTTACTATATCGGCTTTGACTGGCACACGATCGTGGCAAAAGTCGTCGATCCTTTGGTCAGTGCCGCAGACACTTTGCCAAGTGTGCTTTTGATCACCTTCTTGACGACCTTCTTCTGGTCATTCGGGATCCATGGTGCTTCTATCGTTGGTTCACTGGCTCGTCCATTATGGTTGCAGTTATTGGAAGGAAATACGACTGCACTTGCTTCAGGAGATATGATTCCCAATATCGCAGCCGAACCATTTTATCAATGGTTCATCTGGATCGGTGGGGCTGGTTCAACGATTGGTTTGGCTATCTTGTTAGCGTTTCGCACCAAATCGGAATTCGGTTCAAAACTAGGAAAAACAGCCTTGATTCCAGCTATTTTCAACATCAACGAACCACTGATTTTCGGTACACCGATCGTTTTGAACCCAATCTTGATCCCACCTTTCATCATTGCACCACTGATCAATGGCGTCATTGCGTGGGTCGCTACCTCAGCTGGTTTAGTCAATGCAGTTACGGTCAATGCCCCTTGGACATTGCCTGGACCAATTGGCGCTTTCTTAGCGACTGGCGGCGATTGGCGTGCGATCGTGCTGAATGTTCTTTTGATTCTTTTATCGATCCTGATCTATTACCCATTCGTAAAAATCTACGACAAAAACGAATTGGAAAAAGAAAATCAACCAGTCGCACAATAATGTGTAAATAACGGTCGTACGAAGCACCCACCAAGACAAACAGAAGAAGCCTTCCTCAGCAGCTTTTTCCAATGCCAAGAGGTGCTTCGTGCGGTTTTTTAGAAAGAAGGAAAACCATTGAAACGAGAAATTGGCCTTTCGATTTACCCCGACCATAGCGATCCTTTACTGGATCAAGACTATTTAAAAAAAGCTGCTGCCCTTGGTTACTCTCGCTTATTTATGAGTATGCTGGAAGTCAGTGAAGGCAAAGAGACCGTCAGAAAAAAATTCTCTTCGATTATCGGCTTTGCCAAGAACCTTGGCTTTGAAACGATATTAGATATTTCGCCTGCTGTTTTTAGTGATCTGGCGATCTCTTATGACGATCTTAGCTTCTTTGCAGAATTAGGTGCGGACGGTATCCGCTTGGATCAAGGGTTTGATGGCAATAAAGAAGCCCAGCTGACCTTTAATCCATTTGGCTTGGCGATTGAATTGAATATGAGTAATGATGTGAACTATTTAGAAAATATCCTTTCTTATCAAGCCAATGAACCTTTTTTATATGGCTGCCACAATTTTTACCCCCAACGAGGCACAGGCTTAACGGATGCTTTTTTCCGCAGCTGCAGCCAACGTTTTAAAAAATACGGGTTGAAAACAGCCGCCTTCATCACTAGTCAATCAGCCAAAATCGGCCCTTGGGAAGTCAATGATGGCTTACCGACCTTAGAATCTTGTCGAGATTTACCATTGGCGCTGCAAGGGAAGCTGCTTTTTGCTTCTGGGTTGATCGATACCGTGATTATCGGCAATGCTTATGCGTCGGATGCAGAGCTGAAAGCTCTGGCGGCGATCGATCGTTACAAGCTGACCTTTGGCGTTCTCGTAGAAGCAGACGCCAGCGAAATCGAACGAAGAATATTAGCCGAAACCAATCATTTTCGGCGTGGTGACAGTAATGCGTTAGTCGCTCGTTCCACACAGTCACGGGTGAAGTACCGTCCCATCGAAAACCTCCCTCATACAAACCAAGAACCTTTTGCCTATGGGGACATCGTTATCGGCAATGATACCTTTGGCCAATACAAAAACGAATTGCAGATCGTTTTGACCCCTCACCAAGACACGCGAAAAAACAAAGTCGGCGCCATTTCAAGTGACGAGCTGCCTTTGTTGGAATATTTAAAACCGTGGACCAAATTTGCTTTCGAATTATTGGATTAACTCATTAGAAAAAAGCCGCTGATCACAAAAGGGTCAGCGGCTTTTCTTAGGTATTAATCTTCTCTTTTGGACTCATCGATTTGATAAACAAATGACGGATCAATCGCTTGATCCAGTGTGTCAAATGCACCCTGGATGCGCCGTTCGACTTCCGCCAAGCCCTCTTTGTCCATCTTTTTGATGTCACTGATGTCAATGGGCTCCCCAAAGCGGACGGTTACTCGTTTGCGTTTAAAAAGATCTTTTAACGTCAGCGGTCCTTGATAAACAGAGGGAACGATCTTGACCTTAGCCATTTTTGCGATCAACGCCATGCCGCCTTTTAAAGCCGTTGCGTGTCTCGTACCACTTGGAAACATGATCAAGCTAAGATCCGTTTCCTTCAAAATTTTGACTGGCGTCTTTACCGCGCTCGGTCCCGGTTTGTCTCGTTTGACTGGAAAAGCATTGGCATGGATCAATATGAACCGTAAAATCGGGTTTTTGAACAGCTCTTCTTTCGCCATAAAACTAAATTTCTTTGGTCGAGCAGCCACTGCTAGGTACAATGGATCCCACCAGGTTCGGTGAGGAGCCACTAAAATGTAGTTTTCATTTTTAGGTAAAACTTCTTTGTTTTGATAACGAGCATTGCCATTGATCAAAAATAATACTACGCGAACCACACCGCGCATAAAGCGAAAAAACATACTCATTTTCCTTTCTATTTCTCTCCTATTCAAGTATGCAAAAAAACGGTTTAAATGACAAGCATTTTTTAGCGTTTCCCATTATTCTTAATCGTAGTATAATACATTGTAATGAATTTAGAACAGGAGTATGCTTCATGTTGCAACCGAACGAACGCATCGACCAATTGTATGCCGATGACATAAAGATCATTCAAAGTTCCGAAGTTTTTTCTTTTTCATTAGATGCTGTGTTATTAGCAAATTACGCTAGAGTGCCAAAAAGAGGTGTAATCGTTGACCTTTGTGCAGGGAATGGCGCAGTCGGTTTATTTATCAGCAAAAAAACGACCGCTCATATTTATCAAATCGAATTGCAGGAACGCTTAGCGGATATGGCGCAGCGCAGTATCGAATTAAACGACTTGCAAGACCAGTTGACGGTCTATCCTATGGACTTGAAGAACCTCTTTCAAAAAATCAAGCCTGATTCCGTCGATCTTTTGGTCTGCAATCCGCCTTATTTTAAAAATGTACCGACGGCGATCAAAAACCCGAATCCCTATTTAGCGATCGCCCGGCACGAGATCACCACAACTTTAGATGAAGTGATCCAAACCGCTAGCAAAGCGTTAAAAATGAACGGACGGTTTGCGATGGTTCATCGCCCGGATCGCTTTCTCGATATTTTGGACCATATGCGCGCCCATCGAATCGCACCAAAACGCGTCCGCTTCGTCTATCCGAAAGTAGGCAAAGAGGCCAATATTTTATTGATTGAAGGAATCAAGGATGGCAAGGCGGATGGCTTTAAAATTGATTCCCCTCTCGTTACCTATGATGAAACGGGTGCCTATAGTCCCGAAGTGAAGGCGATGCTCTATGGCTGCTGAAAATCATTATTTTTATGTCTTGCGTTGCAACGATCAATCCTTCTACGGTGGTTATACCACTGATTTGAGCCGCCGCTTATTAGAGCACAACAAAGGGATCGGAGCAAAATATACCCGTCCTACCAGTCGCAGACCATTACAAATGATCCATGCGGAAAGCTTTTCTACTCGCAGTGAAGCCACTCAAGCGGAAGCCGCCTTCAAAAAATTGTCTCGCAAAAAGAAAGAGGCCTACCTGAGCAGCCATAGCGAGAGTAATGTTATCTGATTAAGTATACAAAAAAACTACCTACGCACGGAAGATTCCTTCTTGAGGGAACTTTCTTTCGTGACTTAGGTAGTTTTCTTTTATGGTTATTCATTCCTATTTGGTAACGCCCATTGGGTTTGACTTTTCCCAAATTCTTTCGGGATCACAGAATCGATGGATTGATATTCGAGGGTTTCTTGAGTCTTTGGAATCGTAATTGCCGTCAAATAGTTGTTGGTTTCGGAATAGAAGCCGATCGTTTCAAAGGAAGGATCAGTCAAATGGTATTGAACCCCCTGCAGCTTAGCCGTTGTTTCCTCTTCCACAAATGTCGGTTGATAGCGAGCATAGTAAACCTGGGCGCCCATTTTAAAATATACGGAGTTATGAGCAGATCCAAGAAATTCAATCGCCCGTTCCACTGGTACTGCTTGATAGATCCCTAAAGTTTCAATCGCTTCATTGCTTTGGATGCGCTGATAAACTGCTGTAGTATCAGATTCGTAATATTTATAGCCTAAAAACATTTTTTCGCGGTCTCGGATATTCGGTGTGATCAGCGCATTATACGTTTTGAATTCACCATACACTTGATCTCCAATAAAAAAGCCTAGCAGACACGCAACGACTATGCCGCCAAGGAATAGCGTCACTTTCGGGTTACGGTTTTCTCGATAAAGCAGAACCATCAGGAACCCTAATAACGCAATCAGTCCAACCACCATGAGAATTGGTAGGATCACATAGTAAAAGCGCTCACTTTGCAGCCATTTTTCGATCGTCATAAATGCAATCATTCTTTCTTCCCCTTCGATTCCTCACTACCTACTGTTTTTCCCTTGGTCAACCAGTAGAAGGATCGTCCTTTCATCCCTTTTCTTGCCAGCGACTCTTCCGACGCTCGATTCACATGTAAATTCTTATGAAATTAATTTTACCATAAGTATGTATAAAAGATAAGTATTCGTTGGATTGCTTTTCACGACCAGCATCCATTGACAAAACGAGGGTTTTATCAGATAATATTGATGCTAATAGGGAATGAATGTCTCCCTCAGTTCTTACTGAAACCGCAATTTTGCTAATGACTTCTACCACTTTTTTTTAGTGTGTAGTAGTCATTTTTTATTTTCACTCGTTCGTCATAGTTGCAAGAGCATTATTCCTATCTTTTTTAAAGGATCGTGATAGAAATGAAGAAACAAGAAACAACGTATTTTGAACTGACTGCATTAGGTTTGCTCAGTCTGGTGATTGGGGTGCTTGCTGGAGCTGTTGACACTTTCTTTGGCAAAATTTTGCTGTTCTTAAGTGCCTTCCGTGAAAGTCATTTTTTGCCATTGATTCTCTTCTTACCAATTATCGGTATTTGCTTTACTTACCTTTTCCAAAAGTATGGCGATCGGAGTCCTCAAGGAATGAACTTAGTGTTTTTAGTCGGGCAGGAAGAAGAAAAAGATATTCCGCTGCGTTTGATTCCTTTTGTAATGGTGGGAACCTGGCTGACGCATTTATTTGGAGGAAGCGCAGGCAGAGAAGGAGTTGCGGTTCAGTTAGGTGCCACCATCGCCAATCGTTTAGGAAATTGGCTGCGACTAGAAAAGTACGCCCGCACCCTGATCATGATTGGGATGGCTGCGGGATTTGCTGGTTTATTTGAAACCCCCATCGCTGCGACGTTCTTTGCATTGGAAGTGCTTGTCATCGGTAAATTCAGTCATCATGCCCTCTTACCTGCTTTGCTGGCTGCTTTCACTGCTAGTATGACTTCTCAATGGTTAGGCTTAGAAAAATTTAGTCTTATGTTGCCTCAATCCGTCGATTTGACGATACCTGTTTTTCTGAAATTACTTGTGATTGGGGTGATTTTTGGTATGGTTGGCGGCAGCTTTGCGGGCTGTTTAGAAACGATGAAACGCATCATGAAGCGGCGCTTCCCGAATCCACTTTGGCGTATTGGGATTGGCGCATTGGCGTTAGTCTTGCTTTTTGTTCTGTTGTATCAAGGGCGTTATTCAGGCTTAGGAACAAATTTGATCAGCGCGAGTTTCACGAAGCAACCGATCTATTCTTATGATTGGCTGCTTAAGTTGGTGTTGACCGTATTGACCATCAGCATTGGTTTTTTGGGTGGAGAAGTCACCCCTTTGTTTGCGATTGGCTCTTCTTTGGGGGTCGTGTTGGCGCCACTGTTCGGACTGCCTATCGAACTGGTAGCAGCACTAGGCTATGCCAGTGTTTTTGGCAGCGCCACTAGCACCTTATTTGCACCGATCTTTATTGGTGGAGAAGTCTTTGGCTTTCAAAATCTACCCTTCTTTGTGATCGTCTGCTCCGTCGCCTACTTTATCAGTAAACCTTATAGTATCTATCCGTTACAAAAAAGATCGGCAAAAGGACAATGAGCCACTTCTAAACACAACTTGAGCAAAGAAAAAACCGCGAACAAGTCGCGGTTTTTTGCTATTTTGCACGTTTTAAATAGGTACCTTCAGCTGTATTGATTTCTAGCATTTCGCCTTCTTCAACAAAGTCAGGAACATTGACAACTAAGCCCGTTTCCATCGTTGCCGGTTTTCCTGAACCAGTCACAGTTGCCCCTTTGATCGATGGCTGTGTTTCAACAACTTTCAAGATTACACTTGAAGGTAATTGCACGCCAATCACTTCGCTGCCGAAGAATTGGATTTTTACTTCCATGTTTTCTAGGATGAACTTCATTTCTTCTTCAACCACTTCAACTGGAATTTCATATTGTTCATAGGTTTCCAGATCCATAAAGAATGCGGTATCGTCCATTGTATATAGGTATTGTACAGCTTTCGTATCGATATGCGCTTTTTCAAATTTTTCTTCTGGACGGAAGGTTGTATCGTAAGTAGAACCAGTCCGAACGTCACGTAATTTCATACGCATAACCGTATTTCCTTTACCTGGTTTGTGGTGGCTGGCATCTAATACTTTGATAAGTTTGCCGTCTTGAACAAACGTCATTCCAGCTCTTAAGTCACTTGCATTGATCATAATTTTGAAATCTCCTTCACTATGTGATAATCCTTGTCTATTGTATCAAAAAAAACAGCTTTATTCTAGCTAAATCAGTGGGAAGGTCGCACAAGTTTGCGCCGCTTCTCCATGTAGTGAGGATCGTACTCATCCGTTTCAATATAAATATAGACTTTTTTATCTGCCATTTGATGTCGGATCTCGGCTTCGATCTCATTAATGATCTCATAGCCGACCTCTTCTTGTTTTGCGGCAATATCAACTTTCGCTGCAATCAAAATTTCTGCTGGCCCTAAATGGACTGTTTTCACATCGATCAAGCGATCAACATCGGGACGTTCAAACGCTTGTTTGATCACCGCTAAATCACGTTTAGTAACACTTTCCCCAATCAGTAGACTGTAAAATTCGCGGGCTAAGAAGATCGCTGCAACCATCAATAAAAGACCAATCAATAAGCCGCTAAAGGCATCAAAAAATGCGTTCTCGGTAATCATTGTTAAAACCGTTCCGATCAGTGCGATCATCAGACCGATCACCGCACAAAAGTCTTCTGTGAAAATGATCAAGATCTCACTATGCCGACTTTCTTTCAAAAAACGATAGATTGGTTGACGTTCGACGTTTAGCTCGCGGATCTCCTTGATTGCGATCCACAACGAACTTCCTTCAACGATCATCCCGAAAATCAAGATAGCGATCACTAACCAGGTATTGCCGACTTCATGGGCGGGATGCAGCAGCTTTTCCACTGCTTCCATCACGCCTAGTGCGCCCCCACCAAAGAAGAGCATCATCGCAACGATCGTGCTGAAAAAATATTTCGCCCGACCTTCACCAAACTGATGCAGCTCACTTTGTCCCTTTGTTGCCCGTTTATCACCGATCAATAAAAAGATCTGATTGCTGCAATCCACGACGCTATGAATGCTTTCATTCAGCATGGCCGCACTACCGCTCAAGGCATAACCGACAAACTTACTGATCGCCACCAAAATGTTTGAGATCAATGCAGCGATGACCGCCATCATGCCATTTGCTTTCTTTTCCACACCTAACGCTTCCTCTCATCAATAAACTCCCTGCTTATTATGCAACTATTCTTCACGAATGGATCAAGCTGCCTCTAGTTCCTCAATCAACAGGTGCTTGCTTTTTCAACTTCGCCTCTCTACGGCTGATTTTTTTGGTCCAAAAACCGCCCGAGATATACTTGGGTTCATAGCTGATGATAAACGCTCGCTCTTCCACCGCTTTGATCGTTTGATAGAGCTTTTTCTCACTTTTTCTTTGGGAAAGAATCTCTAAAATCAGTCGCGGGCCTTCCAATCCTTCACCAAAGCTTTGTGTCACACCGTAACCCTCTTGTCGCAAAATCTTCGGCAAACTCTTTTCTTCATCTGTATTACTAGGTAGGATCACTGTGACCATTGTATAGCCCAGAGCCAGCTTATCTTCGATTTTGATCCCAATACTGACTCCTGCAGCATAGCCTAGTGCATAGAATAAGAGATTCAGCGGGTTATCCAAACGATCCAATACCATAGATAAGCCTAAAATATAGATCGTGATTTCGATCATACTCACTAATGGGGCAATCACGCGATACCCTTTCATTGTCAATAAAAATCGCAGTGTGTTCAATGTAACATAGGCGAGATTGATAAAGAAAATCATCGCCAGCATTTGTAGATCAACTTCCATCTTTGATTCCCCCTTGTTCTTAGCATATCAAAAGGTAAGCGAAAATTAAAATATTTGAGCAGGATTTAATTACTAAAATAGCTAAATAAAATTTATGCTGGAGAAGACACAGTGCTCAGGTGATTTTGTTGAGGACTACCATGTTATGATTTTGCTCATCGATACACTACCTGTGGTTTCACTCACTTCTATTGATTGAAAAGCGTATCCACCAAAGTGGGAAAAGTAGTGTAAACCACTACTCGTTTGTTTCAGACAAAAAAGAAGTCCAATGGCAAATGGACTTCTTTTTGTCTGATCAACTTTTACAGTGTTCGATCATATTCACGATTGCAGAACATACTTACTTGTTTTCCAAGGGGTTATTCGTCAGCACCAGGTACGAAACTCAGCTCCCAATGGATAGTTCCTTGATAACTTGTTGCTTGCGGCCTCGCGCCAATAGGGATTTCCAGCTCGACACTTTTTTGCATGGTATCCTCGTTTCCATAGCGTTGAATCCAAGTTCCCGCCCCTTGCTTTTCATTGGCACGTGCAATCACTTGGTTCTGCGGTCCCAGCTCGATTGCATCAAAGTAGTCTGGTGCTTCAGAGGGATTTTCTCTAGAGGTAACCATTTCAATATTCGTCAAATGCACACTCGCTCCTTTTAAGTGGTGCTTAAACGCATCCGTGCTAACGAACCCTTCCTCTGATAATCGGGCATTCAAGGTCCAGCCCTTTTGAAGAAATCGACGATCGGAAACCTGAATGTAGTTTGGTCGTTCGGTTGATTCATGATCATCCACTAAAGAAATTCGTTGCGGACGCGCCGGATAGCGGCTTGTCGACGAGCGAATCGGTACTGTACCAAAATTGAATTGTGAAACAAAGTCTATACTGATAAACCCGCGATTTTCTGGTATCAAGGGTGGATTTTCAGGTAGAATCGGTTGATCAGGATCAAGGGGATCTTTTGGGTCTACGTCACCAATGGGTTCCACAGTGGTTGATGCTTCTGCCCATTTGCCATCAAGAAATGCCTGAGCGGTGACCACCTCACCTTGAGTAAAATACTGGAAAGGTTCTAAATCAGATAGATCAAGTAAATAATGCCCGTTTTCATCCGCTTGGGTGTGAAAATACGTGCTATTGCCAGCACTATCGACTGTCGTTTCAAGCGTCGGTTCTGGCATCAGTCCCTCTCTTTGGAATCGAAGGTAGCTACCAGGATTGGCGGTTCCCGAAATCGTATAGGCATTAGGTAAGGTTCTATCTTCTGTCAAAGGATCGATGGTCACCGTGACGTCTGGTATGTTCTCAAACGATAACCGTTGCGAACGAGAAGCAAACTGCGCGGCAAACCCTCGACTTGTTTCCTCATTTAGCGAAGATACATTGGTCACATTGGTATTGGTTCCTGAAATCGCCGCAGTCATGGACAGAATCGGTTGCCACTGAAAATCAACTGTCTCTCCTGTATTTCCATGCCGCCACTGGCGAATCGCCTGATTCTTTGCAGTGATTCCTCCCCCTTCAATTAGACCATTTGTGGTGGTCGTTATGGGGCGGGTTCTTTGCAAATTGACACGCTTGGCATCGTCGATCGTCAATCTTGCGGGATTGTTGGCGCCGGTAAAGAAAAGTAGCCGTTGGACAGCTTGCGGGCTGTCCGAACGAATATCTAAGGTAGCATCTTTGCCTACGTTGAGATTGCCAGTCGTGCCAGAGAAGTGGAAGATATTTGCGGTTGTATTTTGATTTGTTGCTTCAACCTCTAAGGTGCTGCTGTCTTCTAAGGTGACATGCGTATTGGCACTTAACCAGAAAATATGACTGTACAACGTTCGGTTTGCAGCAGCAACCGACAAGCGACTTTTTTCCATTAAGCGAATATCATGGGGCGTGCCTGATGTGATGACTGCTGGGCTGTTGTTTTGTGTATTTAGTGCCAATTCCGCGCCTTTTCCTAACTCAATGCGTCCATTGCCAGCGACAAAGCGAATATTAGCACCGCCTGCTTCACCAGCTGAACCGTTGGCATTTAATGATAGTCGGGCATTATCCCCTAATACGAGACGCGCATTTGTATTATAAAAATCAAGATTTCCTGAGCTGATCGTCGACATTTCGACGTTTGCTCCCTCACGAAGCTCTATTTGGTTGATTTCAAAATTCGCCTGAGTATTTGTGTGAATCGTCCAAGAAGCATTGAAGTCTGATGTATATCTAGGCGTTTGGTGTGAAACCGAATGTCCAGAAAAGCTGGCTCGAGAGTGCAACCCGTAAAACAACTGATTGCCCGTATGGTTGAGATTGTGGTATCGAATGATTGAACGCTGCTGATTTGTCATGTTCAAATCATGGTATTCAATTGCCCCCCAAAAGTTTCCATGATAGAGTTCCAAATTTTGCAAGGTAATGTCCCATGGAGAATCAGGATTGACACTCGAATCGCGGAAACAGATCGCTACGGCTCTAAGATCCATCTGATATTTGTCGAGGCCATCGATGATTAACGTTCTTGAAACTCTCGAGGCATTGATATAAACATAGGCTAATCCGCCGTTAGGATTGACGCTGCTGCTCCAGCCGTCAATTCCCGTAATGCCTAAACGAGGATTATCGTTCGTTTGAAAACTGGCTGTCAAATAAATATAGTTGACCGTCGGATCGACCATTGCAGCCATAAATTCGACCCAGTTAGCAACTCCTCTTTTTTTTACGTCGTCGCCTAAAAGATAAAGATTGCCAGGATCAGATGTTGATGCCTCAGGAAGCTGGCTTTCTATTTCCTTCTCTTCTGCTAGTTGATCTTCTTGATCCTCTTGATCCAAATGATCCAATTGATCAGTGGAGTCACTCGAATCAGTTCGCTCATCCTCTTGTGTGTCCGTAAGGTTTTCCCGTGCTTCCTTTATTTCAAGCATTATCATTGAATCTGCTGCTTCAAATGGAAACGATCCTGCTGTATCAACTATCAATGGAACCAAAAAATCACTTCTAGGGGTATCGGTCGTTAGTTTCCAACCGTTCTCTTCAGTGAGTGGCGTGATCTTGACTCCCTTTGGCAACTCCTCTTCAGCAATAACCGCAGCTTTCGGCAATCGGATCGCTATTTCACTAATGGGACGGTCCGTATGAAACGCAACCAGTAACAGGTCTCCTACAGTCCCGACTTTACTTGATTCATCAAAATAAATGGCAACTCTTTCCTCAGCCTCTTGCTCTCGTATCGGATCGAATGATTCACTCGTAACCGTTTCTTCCTCCAGCTCCGCAGCAAAGAAAACGTTTGAAGAAACCACTCTCATGGTTGAGAAAAAGTAGATTCCTCCAAGTAAGCCAATAATGATGGTGAAATATACCTTTCTCTTTTTCTTGTTCATTTGTTGATGCCCCACCTTTCAGCGTATCTTTCCCTTGAAATCGATCAAGGATCAGTCCTTCCCAAAGAGCAGCTTTAGCCATCAGGACGCTTGCTTCCCTTTTTCAATTGCAGCTGATCAGAAAACCACTGTCCTGCCACCGTTTGACTTGCCATCGATTTTAAATGACAAAAATAATCGCCAATTAAAATAACAAACATTATAAATAACGATGGTTTTGATCGTTTCACTTTATTCTATAGCCCACGCTATTGCTTAGTAAAATCAGAATATTCCTCAGGCGGTGAAAAATGTATTTCAACTAATCACTTTGTGAAATCGATAGTTTCGGCACACAAAAAAAACAGCTAGATGTTAGCCATCTAGCTGAAATCATTCATCGTTATGCTCAAAGGACCACTTCTATTAAGAGTAACTGTCACTGCTATTTAGAACGAAAATAGCCATTTGAAGATTCTTCTTGTTGATCGTCTTCAATCATTCCTTTTAATGATCGATCTAAAACGGAACGTTTTTTTTCACCATTTTTTTTATTGCTGGCTCGAAACTCACTGCGTGTCATCCCAACAGAGGGGTGGCGATTGAATTTTTTGACGGTCGGATCATTTTCTTCTTTGACTTGATAAGCTGCTGGTTCAGTATCAAACAACAAATAACTTTCTTGTTTTTTTGCCATTGCATCCATCAAATCGTTCGGCGTAATTTCAGGTTTTTGCTCATCTGGAATAATCGATGCAGGAATATATTTAGGCACGAAATAAGAGCGCCCCGAATATTCTTTTTTCGAAGAAACAGGAACCTCAGCTTTTTCCTTCTTACTAGTCACTTGATAAGAAGAATGGTTCGCCTCTTTGCCAAAAAAGTTGGTTTTTTCTGTTGGCATTTGCTCTTTCACTGGACGTTTTCCGTACTGAGGCAAGTTGGCACGGTGATTGGCAAGCTCTTCTTTTTGACGAACATTGTGCCCCCGATCCCGTTGGCTGGACTGCACTTTGCGCTGTAAAGATTGATTTTCATCCTTGTGAGAATGACTCACGGGATCTTTGATTTCGGTTAAAATCCAATCATCTGCTTTACTGAATGCGGGGCGATGCTCGGATTGCAGCTTCACACCATCTGTATCATCATAAGCAGGAAAACGGAAGTGTTTTCGTTTCACATCTAAATAATTTGCCACTGTACTCATCCTCTTACATGCATTTTTTTCATCATACCATAAATTAAGGAGAATTTCACGAAAGACTACACCATTTCAGATGAGGACACTTCAGCTAAATTCGGCTGGAGGCACCGTCTCCGTCAAGCTTGCTGCATTTGGTTCTTTGACATGGGCAAATAATGGATCGATCTGCCAAATATCTGCAGCATAATTTCGCACCGTTTCATCTGCCGAAAATTTGCCTGCATTGGCAATATTCATTAGGCTGACTTTACGCCAACGTGGCGTATCCTGATAGGCACTATCTACCCGATGCTGCGCGTCACAATAGGCATGAAAATCCTTTAATAAAAAGTATTCATCATTGTATTTCAAAAGGGAATCAAAGATTTCCCGACCTTCAACTTGAATATTCGGGATCGTCCCATCAATAAAGGCATTGACCACCCGTTGCAAGACTGGATCTGACTCATAGTAGGTGTAAGCAGAATAATTATGCTGGGCGTAATACTGATACACTTCTTCTTCCGTCAACCCAAAGATCGCAATGTTTTCATCACCGATCGCATCTCGAATCTCAATATTGGCACCATCTAAAGTCGCGATCGTTACTGCCCCATTTAGCATCAACTTCATATTGCTTGTCCCTGACGCTTCTTTAGAGGCCAATGAGATTTGTTCACTGACATCCGCTGCTGGAATGATTTTTTCTGCTAATGAAACGTTGTAATTTTCTAAAAATACAACCTTGATTTTATCATTGATGGTTTCATCATGATTGATCAGATTCGCCACTTCATTGATGACTTTAATGATCGATTTTGCGTAGTGATAGCTTGGTGCTGCTTTGGCACCAAAAATAAAGACTCTTGGATGAAACGCTGCAGTCGGATCGTCTTTGACCTCAAAGTAGAGCTTCAAAATTCGCATTAGATTCAGCAGTTGTCGTTTGTACGCATGCAGGCGTTTGATCTGCACATCAAAAATTGCCGTTGGATCTACTGTAATGCCCGTTGCTTTTTGAATGTGCTGTGCCAGTGCACGCTTGTTACTCATTTTTGCGTCGGCAATTTGTTGCAGAACGGTTTCGTCATCATAATAATTTTTGAGCAGCTGCAGATCCAAGGGGTCATTGCGCCAACTCGTACCGATCGACTGATCCAGCACTTTGGCTAATGGTTGATTGGCTAGCTGAAGCCAACGCCGTTGTGCGATGCCGTTGGTTTTATTGTTGAAACGGGCAGGATAAATGAGATAGAAGTCATGGAGTACCACTGATTTTAGTAAATCAGAATGGAGCTTGGCTACCCCATTGACACTATGGCTGCCGATGATGGCTAGATGTGCCATATGGACTTGATCATCAATAATGATTCGCGTCCGATCCAGTAAGGCTTGCGGATGGACCCCTTGCATTCCTTCGACAAAGCGCCGATCAATTTCTTTGATGATCTGATCCATTCTCGGCAACACTTCTTCAATCATGCGAACTGGCCATTTTTCTAAGGCTTCCGCCATGATCGTATGGTTCGTATAACTCATGACTTTCACAGTGATCGACCACGCTTGTTCCCAAGCAAGGCCTTCTTCATCAACTAAAATGCGCATCAGTTCTGGGACACAAAGCGCTGGGTGCGTGTCGTTGATATGGATTGCGACTCGTTCACTGAGCATCGCTAAAGGCAGATTCGATTTTTTATAATAGCGAATGATACTTTGAATGCCTGCAGAAACAAAAAAGTATTCTTGCATCAATCGTGTACGTTTGCCGATCTCGTTTGAGTCATCTGGATATAAAACAGCAGTCAAATTTTCTAAGGCTTGCCGTGATTCCAATGTCGCATAATGAGCCTCATCTTCAGCAGGCACTTCGACACTCCACAAGCGCAGTGTGTTGATGTGTTGATTCTGATAGCCAACCATCGCGGTGTCATACGGAACTGCCCGCCAGGTAAAGCCGCCTTCATAGACTGGCGCTAGTTTTCCGTCCTCTCCCGTAACGAGATAGACCTGCCCACCAAATCGAATAGGCACCGCTTTACTTTCTTTGCGGACTTCCCAGACATTCCCAGAGCGTAACCAATCATCTGGTAATTCTACTTGATGGCCGTCAATAAATTTTTGTTTAAATAATCCATAGCGATAGCGAATCCCGTTCCCATTTCCGGGCAAGCTTAATGAAGCCAGCGAGTCCATAAAACAAGAGGCCAAACGACCCAGGCCCCCGTTTCCTAAAGCCATGTCTTTTTCTGTATCCGCAACCTCATCAAGGGAAACGCCTAACTCTTCAAAAACGGCTTCCGCTTGTTCCAGCAGCTGCATATTCAACAAATTGCTTTTTAGCATTTTGCCAGGCAAAAATTCGATTGAAAAATAGTACGCTTGTTTTTGATCCTCCAGCAAGAGATTTTTTCTGGTTTGACGCCAGTCTTCTGAATACATTTGCTTCACCACATTGGCTAGTGCTTGAAACAATTCCTGCGGTGAAGCTTCATCCACTTCAATCGCAAAGAGTTCATGAACACTGATTTCTAGCAGTTCACGCAATCGTTCTTTTGTCATAGGGTTACACTCCTTTTTGCATTCAATTTATAAAAAAGAAGAATCCTTGCCGCCAAAATTGCTAGTCATACAACTAGCAGTTCTGTTGCAGACAAGGATTCTTCTGTCTTAAAACAATCAAACTTTGATAGTATTATACAACTGGATATAAAGATCGGAACTTTGATTCCAGCTGAAATCTTTTGCCATTGCTTGCTTGACCAATACGTTCCACGTTGCCTGATCAGATTGATACAATTCGATCCCTTGCTTCAAGGCATTCATCAAGTAAAATGGTGAAAACTCTTGAAAGCCAAAGCCGGTACCTTGTTTCGTGATCGGATTATAGGAATCTACCGTATCTTTCAAGCCACCGATTTCGTGAACGACCGGTAATGTACCATAACGCATCGCGATCATCTGTGACAGTCCGCATGGTTCGAAGGCGGAAGGCATCAAGAAAAGATCCGCTGCTGCGTATAACTTTTGCGCCAATGCAATATCAAAAGAAATCGCGGCAGCACATTTGTCAGGATATTTCTGAGCAAAATAGCGAAAGCCTTCTTCAAAATCATGTTCGCCAGTCCCTAGTAAGATGAACTGAACATCAAATTGCAAGAGATTTTCCATTTCTTCAAGGACCAAATGGAACCCTTTTTGAGTGGTCAAACGGCTAACAACAGAAATCAATGGGACATCTTTACGGGTAGGCAAACCAAACTGTTCTTGTAGCGCTCGCTTGTTTTTGACTTTTCCTGATAAATCCTCGACACTGAAAGGATAGTCCAAATGAGGATCGGTTTCTGGATCGTTCATTTCGTAATCAATTCCGTTTAAAATGCCGCTGAGTTTGCCGCTTTCCATACGTAAAATCACTTCAAGCCCACAGCCAAACTCAGAGGTTTTGATTTCTTCACTATAGGAAGGACTGACCGTCGTGATGCGGTCCGCATACAAGATTCCTGCTTTCATAAAGTTCAAGCAATCGTTTAAACGTAGTGTGCCATCATCGTATCTCTCAGTCCCCATACCAAAAAGATCTGGTAAAATATCACGACTATACCACCCTTGAAACCCAATGTTATGGATCGTCAAAACGGTGCGTATGTTTTGATACGCTTGAATCCAATGATATTTTTCTTTGATCAAGAAGGGAATCATCGCCGTATGGTAATCATTGACATGCACGATGTCTGGAATAAATTCAATGCGTTCCATCATTTCGATCACGGCTAATTGGAAGAAAGCAAAGCGTTCCCCATCATCATAAAAATCATAGAGCCGTTCGCGGCCAAAATAGTAGAGATTGTCTATGAAATAATAGGTCACAGAGCCTAGAACTAATTTTTTGATCCCACAATATTGCTTGCGCCAGCCGACCGCCACTTCAAAGGAAAAACAATCTTCCATTTGCTCCTGGTATTCAGCAGGCATTTTCGTGAAATAAGGTAAGACCACAATCGTCTCGACGCCTTTTTTGACCAATTCTTTTGGTAATGCCCCTGCAACATCCCCTAATCCGCCTGTTTTAAAAAATGGGGCGCATTCCGCTGCTGTAAACAGAACCTTCATGCGCTTGCCCCTCCAATAACGTCTTGTGTCACATGAGAATTTTTCTTAATGACGATTGGCGTTTCTTTGGTTCCTTGCACTTTGACGCCTTCTGCGATGGTCACATTTTTATCTAGGATCGCATAAGAGACTTCGGCACCTGCTTTGATCTCATTATTTCCGAAGATGATCGCTCCTTTGACTTTTGCTTCAGGATGGATCTTCGTGCGGCGGGCAACGAGTGACTGTTCGACCGTTCCTTCCACGATGCAGCCAGAAGCAAAGTGGCTATTTTTCACGTCAGATGTTTCCGAATAATACGTTGGCACTTCGTTTTTCAGTTTGGTATAGATCTTTTGATTCGAATAAAGCAACGACGTAAATTTATGCACATCGAGCATATCCATATTTGTTTGATAGTAAGAAGAGATGTCATAAATGTTACTTAAGTAACCAGTGTACTCATATAGACCTGTACTTTCAACAGCGATCATTTCTCGTAAAAATTGACCGAGGTCTGCCGTTGCGCCAACTTTTTGCCCCTCTTTTAGCGCAGCGATCAGACGATCTGTTTGAATGATAAAAATATCCGTACATAAGTTGACAAGGTCACTGACCTCACCTTTTTTCGCTTGGATCGCTTCTTCTAAGTGACCTTCACTGTCTACATTGAACAACAGATCACTTTCGCAAACATTGTCACTGCTGATGCGTTTGTATACGACGGTCATTTCATTGCCTTGTAGCTGATGGATTTTCAGCAAGGCACGCAAATCAATGTTGCATAAGACTTTGCTGCCCATAAATACGGTATGATCCGATTTGGATTTTTCCAAATAGTCGATGACATTATAATAATACTCTTGTCCTTCTGCTTGCTTTTTCAATGAGTCTTGGAACAGGTGAATAAAGAAACGATTTTGTACGCCGTCCAAGTTCCACTCTTTTCCGCCACCGATATGATCGAAGACCGACTGCGTTTCTCCTTCATTGAAAATCATATAGACTTGTTTGATATTGGCATTTTCGATACTTGAAAGATTAAAATCTAACAAGCGATATTTGCAGTCAAACAATAAAGTCGACAGCGGACGGTTTTCTGTTAATGGCATCAAGTCTTGGTATCGTTGCAGATTCCCTAAAATCGCACACATTTTATTAGTTCTCATCAATCGTCACCCCTAAAATTTCAGAATAGCCGACTACGGCAATTTCGTCTGTTCCATCGATCTCTGCATCGTCACCAATCACTGCATTTTCCCCAACGATCACTCGGTTTAATTTAACATTTCTACCGATCACCGCTCCAGGCATGATCACGCTGTCCTTGATCGTCGATCCTTCTTTCACCTGCACATTTTCTGATAAAATACTGTGCTCGATTTCCCCTGCAACATAACAGCCATCCATCACGAGAGAGTTTCTCGCAGCCCCAGTCTCAGTCACAAAATGTGGTGGTGCGATTGGGTTTTTAGAAAATACTTGCCAACTTTTATCCCGAATATTCAACTCCATTGCTGGATCAATAAATTCCATATTGGCTTCCCACAATGAATCGATCGTTCCTACGTCTTTCCAATAGCCAGAGAATCGATAGGCAAAAACGTTGTCGCCGCTTTCGAGATAAGAAGGAATGACATGTTTCCCAAAATCGACCATTTCGCCGTCTTTTGTATAGTTACTCAACAGCATACTGCGCAAACGACTCCAATCGAAAATATAGATCCCCATTGAAGCGAGATTGCTTTTTGGTTCGGCTGGTTTTTCATCAAATTCGATGATACGGTCATTTTTATCGGTGTTCATGATTCCGAAACGCGAGGCATCTTTCATCGGTACTTCGAGAACTGCAACCGTCAATGAAGCATCATTTTCTTTGTGTTTTTCCAGCATTTCTTCATAATCCATTTTGTAGATATGGTCGCCTGATAAAATCAAGACATATTGCGGGTCCATTTCATCGATATAAGCGATGTTTTGATAGATCGCATGAGCAGTTCCTTCAAACCATTTTTCGCCTTCTGAATTTGAATATGGCTGTAAGATCGTCACACCGGTACTGATTCCATCCAATCCCCAGCTCGCACCATTTCCGATATGGTTGTTTAGTGCTAATGGCTGGTACTGAGTGACAACACCCACATTTTTGATTCCTGAATTGACACAATTACTCAACGTGAAATCGATGATCCGATATCTGCCACCAAATGGAACCGCTGGTTTAGCAATATTCTTTGTTAATTTCCCTAATCGAGTCCCTTGTCCCCCTGCGAGGATCATTGCTAACATCTCTGTTTTCATTTTGTTTGGTGATCTACTCACCGTTCCCCCTCTACTCTTTTTTTTGTACTTTCTTTACTGCTTTTTTTCGAGTCATTTTGATTTTTTCTGGTTTGATGATTAAAGCCCCAAGTGCAGGCAAAATTGTTTTGATTTGATAGTCGTATTGCTTAAAAGGGGTATTACTGGTCTGGCAGTCTGGGTTATTCGCCACCCAAGTTCCGCCAAATACATCCCGTTCCGTGTTTAAAATCTCGCGATACGTTCCTTCGTATGGCACGCCGATCGCAAAATCGTGACGCTCCACTGGTGTCAGATTGACAACCACGATCAAGAAATCTTTTTTCGTTTTTCCTTGTCGCAAGAAAGTCAATGTCGTTTCATCTAAGTTGTCTGCATCGATCACCATCAATGATTCTTCTTGATCATCCAATTCCCAAAGGGCTCGTTCTTCTTTGTACAATTCATTCAAGGTTTGGGTGAAGAACTGCATTTTTGCATTGAATGCGTCGTTTAAATCGACCCATTCAAGCCCATGATCATATTTCCATTCTAAAAACTGTCCCCATTCACTACCCATGAATAACAGTTTTTTCCCTGGATGCATCATCATGTACGTATAGAGATTTCGTAGTTGTGAAAACTGTTTGTAGCGGTCTCCCCACATTTTGTGCATCAAACTTTTTTTGCCATGAACCACTTCGTCATGGGAGAGTGGCAAGATATAATTTTCTTGCATCCGATACATGAAAGAAAAAGATAAAAGGCTTAGATGATCTTTACGGAAAATCGGGTCCATTTCGTAAAAACGCAGGACATCATTCATCCAGCCCATATTCCATTTGTAGTCAAACCCGAGAGCGCCTCCTTCGACCATTCCTGTTATTTTGGTCTCGGAAGTACTTTCCTCTGCAATCATGACAATTGCAGGATGGGCTAACTTGATGACTGAATTGAGCTTTTGTAAGAAATAGTACCCTTCAAAATTCCGATTGCCCCCTTCGTGATTCGGTTCCCATGGACCTTCATCATAATCGCGATAGATCATGTTGGAAACGGCATCTACCCGAATACCATCAATGTGGTAAAATTCGATCCAGAACAATGCACTTGAGATCAGAAAGCTTTGGACTTGCGGTTTGCCTAGATCAAAGTTGATCGCACCCCAGCGAACATTTTTCGCTCGGTTTTCATCCATGTATTCAAAGGTCGGCGTGCCATCATAATAGGCAAGACTGTCATCATTGACACAGAAATGTCCTGGCACCCAATCAACGAAGACACCTATATTTTCCAAATGACAAGCCTCTACAAAGTCTTGAAATTGTTCTGGTGTCCCATAATAGGAGCTAAGTGCAAAGTAACCAGTCAATTGATAGCCCCAGGAGGTTCCTAAGGGATGTTCCATCAAAGGCATAAATTCGATATGGGTGTAGCCCATTTTTTTCACGTAAGGAATAAGTTCATCTTTTAATTCGGAGAAGCGATAAGGGGTGCCATCTTCGTGATGCTTCCAGGAGCTGGCATGAACTTCATAAATATTAAGAGGTCGATTAAATGTTTTTTGTCTTTTTTTCCGTCCTTGCCATAACCCATCCCGCCATTTTTTTTGTGGGATCGAATGCAACACGGCAGCAGTTCCTGGTCGAGCTTCGAAATGGACAGCAAAAGGATCGATCTTCAATACTTCTCGTCCATTTGCTTGTTTTACTTTGTATTTGTAAAGCTGTCCTTCTTTTACTTGATTGGTCTCAATTTCCCAAACACCGGATTCTGCCCTTTTGTTCATCGGCAAGGTGTCCGTCCATTGGTTGAAGTCGCCAACAAGCCAAACTTGCTGAGCATTTGGTGCCCAAACGCGAAACACGTAGCCATCATCTACTTGATGGGTGCCTAAGAAATGCTGTACATAAAAATTTTCACCACTCAGAAAGTCTTTTTCCGCAGTCAGTACCTGTTGTTTGGTAACCACTCTCTCATCAGTCCTCCTCAAATTCATTTTGATCGCTGACTGAAATGCCAACGACCTTGTTACGCTCTTTCACCTTTTATTAATCTTTAATTAATCGTTTCAAAATTAACTACATCTCTCTATCTAGCATAGCATAAAACACTGCGCTAGTAACGCAATAACCTTAGTTGCCAGCAAATAATCTTTGACAGAAAAAAACAGCTTGAACGTATCTGTTCAACCTGTTTCAGCTCTACTTTTTAGCTTTTGGAAAATGAAGTATGTGACTACCCATAACTGAAACAAACTTGCTAAAACAAGAATGAAAACTACCATCACTGGAAGTGTTTCAGTTAATTCAAAATATGCCAACAGTGTCCCAAATGCAGAAGAGGCGGAGCAAAAACACCAAAATCGAAACCCATAAAAACTGGTCACCACGGTATAAAGACTGATGATCCCCAACAAGAAGAGCTGAGTAAATCGGTCAAATACCGTATCGGTATAATAAATTTCACCTAACAAGGCTTGGATCGCACCAAAACTTGTCGGTACTTTATAAAGCGTCAGCAGAGCGCCGAGCAAGCTGAATGCGCCAATCAGAAGATGACTGCCAGCTAAGCCGATTCGAATGTTTAGTTTCACGCGTCTTTCACAACCTTCAATCTAAAAAAATCCTTTTTCCGCTAACTACTGCTTACACAGCCGTTTTCCTTATTCACTAGAGCCGAAATCATCTGTACTTATTTTGCCTGCCAAAGCTCTTTTACTTGTCCATCCGTGTAAACTTTATAGACTTTATTTGCCGATGAGGAGGTGTTTGTTCGAGCAATCAAGTAATAGTTCCCGTCACAATCAAACTCACCCTCACTTAATAATTTGTAACTCGTCACTGGCCCATTTGCCATTTTCTTTGCTAAGTAACGCAAGGCATGAGCTGGATTCACCAGATAGTTTTGATTGATGAGCCAATCAATGATCACGGAAACGATCGTATTTGCCCCAAACCGTTCCTGTTGTTTTAACGCAAGAATGAGATCGCCATCAGAAAAACGCGTTTCATCGATCCCCGCTTTTGTAATTGCTTGCCGAGCAGCTTCTATTTCTGACATTGATACGAACGTGATCATTTCTGCTTTCGTTTTGTTTTGTTCCAACTGTTCAAAATCAACCGTTTTATATCCTTCCATTTTTATATCCCCTTTCAAAGTTCTAGAATCATCATATCATCAAGAAATCAAAACTCCAAACAAAACGATTGTTGTTTTTTAATTTTTATTCATCAAATTATCATTTGAAGAAATAAGAAAAAAAGCTGCTAGAATCGAATCTAGCAACTTTTAAATAGTCAGAAATTTTAAAACAAATAACATAATTATTAGAAATTCTAATTATTATTGAAATAAAGTTTATTGTATGAACCTGATTTGTTTGCCAAGTGAGCAATCACAAGCCGTTGGACGAACAGATCCTTTTCAGAAGACGGATAACGCTCGTTTTTTAGATTATCACAATTTATTTCTTCCAGCAACAAATGTAGCTCAGGACTTATGATCTCGCCCCGTCGAAGTGATTCCAGAAAAATACTCGGACGGACTTTTTTATTTTTACGAATGCGTTCAAGGATCACACTCACTTGGTCTAAGTAATAGACTGGATCAACATCACCGATCAAATCCATTAATTCATCATAGATCGCAAGGGTGCGCAACTGTTCATTCGCTTCAAAAAAAGCAGGCAGTGTTGGTGGCCACTGTGTTTCTGAGTAAGAGATCAACTGAAATTGTTCATGACTCAATGCATAGACCGCTCCTTGTTCAACTCCTTGCTGACAACCGTAAAAGTATTTATTTTCAACACTTGACGCAACAAAGCTTTTGATAAAACCAGCGATTTCTTGTGTTGACCAATTGCGCGCTGCTTGATAGAAATCATCACTTACTTGTATCTGCTGTTGATCCTGTTCAGTATAGATGGGGAAGCCTAAATAATAGCGTCGTTCTTGGCGGATGATCAACTTTTCTGCGATCAAGCGGTCAAGAATTTTATCAAATGAACCATCTGTAAACTTCGCTTTTAATGCTCGTAGCGTCGGCGGCTCTTGGCTATTTAATAGCTCCTCTACCAATTCATGGAATTTCGAAGATTCCAGTATCGGTTGCAATGAGCGAAAGTGGGGACTGTAAAAAAATTTCACTGCGTGTACTCCTTATCCAAACAATCATGAAAAATGCTGGCTTGATCTACCAAAACAGATCTCACCAGCATTCAGACAGTTAGCTTAATTATCCTTCAAAAACCTCTGTTAATTGAGGTACGATTTGTTTTTTACGAGAAACGACACCAGGTAAAAACGCACGATTGTTGGTTAATGTCGTTTTAAAGGCTGCTTCTACTGGGGCAGTTGGTTCACCAACGACTAGCAGCTCAGAATTACTATCTAAGATATCAGTGGCAACCAGCAAGAACAGATCATAGCCATTTGCTGCCATTGAATCCTTCATAGCCGCTTCCAACTCTGCTTGACGGTCAAAGACTTCTTTTAGATCAACCGTGTTGACTTGTCCGATACGGATGTTTTTAGCACCCATTGGGAAGCTTTTGGCATCTAGGTCCAGCAATTCTGCTGCTGATTTCGTTCCAAGATTCGTACCAGCTTTTAACATATCTAATCCATAGACTTCCAGTTCTACATCTGCTATAACGGCTAGTTCTTTGGCTGCTGTTACGTCTTCGTCGGTACATGTTGGTGATTTAAACAACAATGTATCAGAGATGATCGCTGAGAGCATGATTCCTGTGATCGCTTTTGGAATTTCCACTTGATTTTCTTTGTATAATTTCAACACGATCGTACTTGTACAACCGACCGGCTCTGCACGATAATACAGTGGGTTTGCCGTTTCAAAGTTAGCGATACGATGATGATCAACAACTGCCAACACAGTGACATCCGCAATATCCGCTACACTTTGTTGAAATTCATTATGATCCACTAACATTACTTCTTGGGTTTCCTTTGCCACTGAATCGATCACCCGAGGGGCAGTTAGGCCAAAGGTATCTAACGCAAATTGTGTCTCTTCATTCGGTGTACCAAGCGCTACTGCTTCACAATCTTTTCCAAGTTGATTTTGTAAATTTGCAAAGGCAATTGCTGCACCAATGGCGTCGGTATCAGGATTTTGATGACCGAATACTAATATTTTCGACATTTCTTCATCGCTCCTATTTCAATTGATATTCACTTTCTAATCATAGTAAAAAAACAGGAAAGAAGCAATAGCAATCTCTTCTTTCCTGTTTTGATCAACGGGTTAAGTAACCTTTATAGTCGTCTACATGAAGCAAACGCTTGGCATTTTTCACCCGATCTTCTGTTGGTGGTTCGATCCCTTCAAGGGGATATTTCAAACCAAGCTCATCCCACTTGTATTTCCCCATCGTGTGATAAGGCAAGATCTCTACTTTATCGACATTCTTCAGTGTTTTGATAAACTCATCCAAACGGATCAAAAATTCATCATAGTCGCTTCTAAAAGGAACCAGCACGTGACGAATCCAGACAGGCTGATTGATCTCTGAAAGATAATTCGCCATATCCAAAATATTATCGTTCGATTGGGTAGTCAACTCTTTATGGGCTTTGTTATCGATGTGCTTGATATCAAACAATAACAAGTCAGTAACGGTCATCAGCTCTTGAAACTTGCTAAAAAATGGTTCTTCCCGTGTAAATGGTTTTCCACAAGTATCTAATGTCGTGCTGACACCTTCTGCTTTGGCTTTACGAAACAGATCGATCAGAAAGTCCATCTGAAGCAATGGTTCCCCACCACTGACGGTGATCCCACCTTTTTGTCCCCAGAATTCGCGATATTTCAATGCCTCTTCTAAGACATCATCAGTCGTTCGTTCGACACCGGTGCCAATCTTCCATGTATCTGGATTATGACAAAACTGGCAACGCATGCGGCATCCTTGCATGAATACAATAAAACGGATACCTGGTCCATCTACTGATCCAAAACTTTCTGTTGAATGTACTTGTCCTGTTACTGCCATAATGCTCTTCCTTTCTTCGAAACGACGGATGACCACGCTCCGTCTGATACTTTCAAAACAAGAGGCGGCGGATTTTCCCGTCCGCCGCCTGAAGTTGTTGCTTATTACATTGCTTCGTGCATTGTACGAGCAATCACGTCATCTTGTTGTTCTTTTGTTAATTTAATGAAGTTTACTGCATAGCCAGATACCCGAATCGTTAATTGTGGGTATTTTTCTGGGTGAGCTTGCGCATCAAGCAATGTGTCACGGTTAAATACGTTGATATTTAAGTGGTGACCACCTTTTGCTGCATAGCCATCTAGCATTGTTGCTAGGTTTTCTTGTTGTGTTTCGTCGTCACGTCCTAATGCTTTAGGTACGATTGAGAAGGTGTTTGAAATACCATCTAATGAGTAATCATATGGTAATTTCGCAACTGATGAAAGACTTGCCAAAGCACCATGCGTATCGCGACCATGCATTGGGTTTGCACCTGGAGCAAATGGTGCGCCTGCACGACGTCCATCAGGCGTGTTCCCTGTTTTCTTACCATAAACCACGTTAGAAGTGATAGTAAGGATCGACGTTGTGTGTTTTGAATCACGGTATGTTTTCGTGCGTTTTACTTTTTTCATGAAGGCTTTCAACAAGTTGACTGCGATATCATCTACGCGATCATCATTGTTTCCGTATTTCGGATAATCGCCTTCGATTTCGTAATCTTCAACAATGCCGTTTTCATCACGGATCGTACGAACTTTGGCATATTTGATCGCTGATAATGAGTCAACTGCAACAGAGAAACCAGCGATACCAGTAGCCATCGTACGTAGAATGTCTGTATCTTGTAGCGCCATTTCAATGCGTTCATAAGAATATTTGTCGTGCATGTAATGAATGATGTTCAATGTGTTCACATACAGATCACAAATCCAGTCCATCATTGTGTCATATTTTTCCATTACTTCGTTATAATCCAAGTATTCAGAAGTAATTGGTTGGAATTTTGGTCCAACTTGTGCTTTTGATTTTTCATCGACCCCACCGTTGATTGCATACAACAATGTTTTCGCTAAGTTGGCACGAGCACCAAAGAATTGCATTTGTTTCCCGATGCGCATTGCGGATACACAACAAGCGATTCCGTAGTCGTCGCCCCAATGTCCACGCATCACATCATCATTTTCATATTGAATCGCTGATGTTTGGATCGACATTTTCGCACAGAATGTTTTGAAGTTATGAGGCAAACGTGTTGACCATAAAACAGTCAAGTTTGGTTCTGGTGCTGGGCCTAAGTTTGCTAAAGTGTGTAAGAAACGGAAGCTGTTTTTCGTTACCATATGACGTCCGTCTTCACCCATACCAGCGATTGATTCAGTTACCCAAGTTGGGTCACCAGAGAACAATGCGTTGTAATCAGGCGTCCGAGCAAATTTCACAAGACGTAGTTTCATGACGAAATGGTCAACGATTTCTTGTGCTTCTTCTTCAGTGATCACGCCATTCTTCAAATCGCGTTCAACATAAATATCAAGGAAAGTTGACGTACGTCCCAATGACATTGCTGCACCATTTTGCTCTTTGATGGCTGCTAAGTAGCCAAGGTATAACCATTGGAATGCTTCTTTCGCCGTTTGAGCTGGTTTAGAAATATCAAATCCGTAAATGTTTCCTAATTCTTTCAATTCGCTTAACGCACGAATTTGTTCACTCAATTCTTCACGTTGGCGGATAATGTCTTCAGACATCGTTCCGTTTCCGCAATACAATAGGTCTTGTTGTTTTTCTTTGATCAAGAAGTCCACACCGTATAATGCCACACGTCGGTAGTCACCAATGATTCGGCCACGGCCGTAAGCATCAGGAAGACCTGTGATTACACCAGAACGGCGCGCTGCTCTGATTTCAGGTGTATAAGCATCAAAAACTCCTTGGTTATGTGTTTTACGGTAGTCACGGAAAATGTGAGAGACTTCCGCATCAATTTCATAGCCATAAGATTCTGCTGCTTGTTCTGACATGCGGATGCCACCAAATGGTTGCAAGCTGCGTTTAAATGGTTTTTCCGTTTGGAAACCAACAACTGTTTCTAAGTCTTTGTCTAAGTAGCCAGGTCCATGAGAAGTGATCGTTGAAACGACTTTTGTATCCATATCCAATACGCCGCCAGCTTCACGCTCTTGCTTGTTCAGTTCCATGACTTGATCCCATAGCTTCGTCGTTGCTTCAGTAGCATCTGCTAGGAATTCATCTGTTCCGTCATAAGGTGTGTAGTTTTCTTGGATGAAGTCGCGTACGTTTACTTCTTCTTTCCAAGTTTTTCCTTTAAATCCATTCCATTGTTCCATTTGATGGACCTCCTTAAATTTTCTGTTCACTAATGTAACAGCTTTACGTGAACAGTATAACACACACCTTAATGATTGCAAGCATTTTCAAGAATTATTTTTAACAATTTATTTTTTTTTAAGATATTAATTACTAAAAACGTTGATTTATAGGTGTTTAATAAATGTGAAACTTTTATTAAAGTACCTTTTTCGTTAATGTGAAAGATTAATTATGAGACAAAAAGCAACCCTTCTGTACTGGTACAGAAGGGTTGCCTTGTTATAATTTATAGTACAGAATCCTCTGCGATTGCAGGACTGATTTGGGTTTTCACTTCGTAGATTTGTCCTCCTGTTTTCTCATCCATGATAAATGAGCCGTTGGAGGTCCGATCATTGATCGGGATTTGGTTGGTGATCACTTCAAAGGATTGTCCTTTTTGATTCGTCACTAGCAGTTGCTGATTTTCCCCACTGCCCATATAGACGACGCGATGAGGATTTTTCTTCAATTCCCGCAAGACCATCAATCCGCGCTTCGCCCGACCTAATTGGTTGATTTCTTGAGCCAACATTCGCTTTGCTGCGCCACGTTGGGTGATCAAAACGATCGGTGTATCCCCTTCGGAATAAACGAGCAACCCATTGATAAGATAATCATCCGCTTTAAGGTTCATCGCTTTGACCCCAGCTGCTTTTGGTCCCACAACAGGCACTTCATTAAGCGGGTAGCGTAAGCCAAAGGCAAGATGACTGACTAAGAATACATCCATTTCTTCCGTTTGATCCGTCAAAAAGACGTTGACCAATTCATCTGATTCATCTTTCAGCTTCATGATCGTCATCGGCCGTGTTTTATAGGTGCGCCAAGGTTCAAATTCCGTCATTCGTGTCTGTTTGATCATACCGTTTTTACTGATCAGCACGAAATTTTTCAATGGATCGATCTCTTTGTACGCAAAGACCCCAATGATCATTTCATCTTGCGCCAGTGTCATGACTGTTTGCGAAATATGTTCCCCTAAATCTTTCCATTTTAAATCAGGTAATTCATGGACCGGTCGATAGATCGTGTTCCCTTTATTAGTAACCAACAACAGGTGATCCAACGTGTTCATTTGATTACTGTAAAGTAAAGAGTCACCTTCTTTCATGCCGATCTCTTCTGGTTTTGAAGCACCGTAAGAACGCAAGCTGCTGCGTTTGACATAGCCGTCTCTTGTGACCGTCACGACGACTTCTTCTTGGGCGACCAAGACTTGTGTTTCGATCTTGATTTCTTGAATTTCTGCTTCGATCTCAGTCAACCGCGCCGTCGTATATTTTTTCTTGATCTCTCGCAGTTCTTTCTTGATCACTTTCAGCAATTCATTTTCTTCATTCAAAATCGTTGTCAATTCAGCGATCGTTTCTGCAAGTTCTTTTGCTTCTGCTTGCAATTGTGTAATGTCCGTATTGGTCAAGCGATACAACTGTAAGTTCACAATGGCTTCTGCTTGTTCTTCGGTAAAACCATGTTGAACCACCAGATTATTTTTGGCATCTTTTTTGTCTTTACTACCGCGAATGGTAGCGATCACCTCATCAAGGATCGACAAAGCTTTGATCAGCCCATCAACGATATGCTGTCTTTTTTGCGCTTTTTGCAGCTCAAAACGACTGCGTTTTTCGATCACTTCACGGCGATGTTTGATGTAGCTTTCTAAAATCCGCTTTAATCCGACTTGCTGAGGACGCATATTGTCGATTGCCACCATGTTGAAGTTGTAGTTGATCTGCAATTCGGTATTCTTAAATAAATAATTTAAAATCCCTTGCGCATTTGCCTCTTTTTTCAGCTCGACAACAATCTGTAGTCCAGTACGATCTGTTTCATCTCGTACTTCAGCAATCCCATCAATGCGTTTATTCAAACGGATCTCATCCATTTTTTTGACTAAGTTGGCTTTATTGACCTCATACGGGATCTCATTGATGACGATTTGCTGTTTGCCGCCTTTGATGTCTTCGATCTTGGTTTTCGAACGCAGGATCACTTTGCCTTTGCCTGTTTCATACGCTTTTTTGATTTCTTCTTTCCCTTGTAAAATACCCCCTGTTGGAAAATCAGGGCCAGGAATGTACTTCATCAGCTGATCCAAAGAAGCTTGCGGATGGTCGATCAAATAGATCGTTCCATCGATGATTTCCCCTAAATTGTGGGTAGGGATCTCCGTTGCATAGCCAGCTGAGATCCCAGTTGAGCCATTGACTAACAGATTCGGGTATTTTGCTGGTAGAACAGTTGGTTCTTTTTCAGTATCATCAAAGTTCCAAACCAATTCCACGGTGTTTTTTTCAATATCTTTTAATAGCTCACCACTTAATTCCGAAAGCCGTGCTTCCGTATAACGCATGGCAGCTGGCGGATCACCATCCATACTCCCGTTGTTCCCGTGCATTTCAATCAAAATCTGACGTAGCTTCCAGTCTTGACTCATGCGGACCATTGCTTCATAGATACTCGAGTCCCCATGGGGGTGAAAATTCCCCATGATATTTCCGACAGATTTTGCTGATTTGCGGAAACCTTTGTCATAGGTATTGCCGTCTTGGTTCATAGCAAATAAAATCCGCCGCTGAACCGGTTTTAACCCATCACGAATATCTGGCAATGCCCGTTCTTGAATAATGTATTTGGAATATCGACCGAAGCGATCTCCCATCACTTCTTCCAATGTCAATTCTTGTATATTGCTTTTGTGTTCCAAGAGACCACCTCCTATTCCTTAACTAACTGTTTGCTGTCTGCTTGTTCGGTATCCATTAATTTTTCATCAACTAATTCAGGTACCGTATCTTCTTTTTTATCCAAAATACTGCCATCTTCTTCTAAACTAAATTGAACATGACTTTCGATCCACTTCCGACGAGGTTCTACCTTGTCCCCCATCAAAGTGGTGACGCGACGTTCTGCTTGGGCAGCATCATCGATCCGTACCCGAATCAGTGTCCGCGTTTCTGGGTCCATGGTCGTTTCCCACAATTGGTCGGCATTCATTTCCCCTAACCCTTTATAGCGCTGTAGGAGATAGCCTTTGCCGATTTTTTGGGTCAGTTTATTTAGTTCATCATCGGTCCAAGCGTATTCAACTACTGACTTTTTCCCTAATCCTTTTGAGACTTTGTACAGAGGCGGCAAAGCAATGTATACTTTCCCCGCTTCAATCAAAGGTTTCATATACCGGTAGAAAAAGGTTAAAAGCAGCACTTGGATGTGCGCCCCATCGGTATCCGCATCGGTCATGATGATCACTTTATCATAGTTGCAGTCTTCAATTGAAAACTCTGGGCCAACACCGGCACCGATAGTATAGATCATCGTATTGATTTCTTCATTTTTCAAAATATCCTGCATCTTGGCTTTTTCAGTATTGATGACTTTGCCTCGCAATGGCAAGATGGCTTGGAACTTGCGGTCTCGTCCTTGCTTTGCTGAACCACCCGCAGAATCCCCCTCCACCAAATACAATTCATTTTTCTTAGGATTACGAGATTGCGCAGGTGTTAATTTACCAGAAAGCAGTGACTCGCCTTTTTTGCGTTTCTTTCCAGTACGGCTTTCTTCTCTCGCCTTTCTGGCAGCTTCACGGGCCTCTCTTGCCTTGATCGCTTTACGAACCAGCATTTGACTCATTTCACTGTTTTCTTGTAGATAATAGCCTAGCTGCTCACCAATCACATTGTCTACCGCATTTCTTGCTAAGGGTGTCCCTAATTTCCCTTTGGTCTGTCCTTCAAATTGCAAAAGATTTTCTGGCACGCGGATCGACAGAACTGCCGCTAACCCTTCACGGAAATCACTGCCTTCAAGGTTCTTATCTTTTTCCTTCAACAAATTGACCTTGCGGGCATACTCATTGAAGGCTTTGGTCATTGACGTCTTCATCCCAACTTCATGGGTACCGCCATCTTTGGTACGTACATTGTTGACAAAGGACAAGACGTTTTCTGAATACCCATCATTGTATTGAAAGGCAAGCTCTACTTCGATGGCTTCTTTCGTGCCAGAAAAATAAACCACTTGGGTCAATGTATCTTTTTCTTCATTTAAATAATCAACAAATTCTTTGATGCCTTCCTCATATAAAAAGACTTCATGAATCGGTTCTTCCCCACGTTCGTCCGTCAGGGAGATTTTGACCCCTTTCAACAAGAACGCTGATTCTCTCAAACGTTCAGCGAGAATCTCATAGGAGAATTTGGTTGCAGAAAAGATTGTATCGTCTGGTTTGAACGTAACGGTTGTTCCCGTTGGTTTACGGGTTTTGCCGATTTTTTTCAAAGTACCTGCTGGTTTCCCGCCGTCTTTGAAGCTCTGTTTGTATTCGATACCGTCTCGAACGATGACCACTTCTAGCCAGCTGGATAAGGCATTTACAACACTGGCACCAACCCCATGAAGGCCGCCAGAAGTTTTGTAGCCGCCTTGGCCAAACTTTCCGCCAGCATGTAACACGGTGAAGATCACTTCAACAGTTGGGATTCCAGATGCATGTGTCCCGACCGGCATTCCCCGACCATTGTCTCGAACACTGATACTATTGTCTTTATGGATCGTAACATCGATTTCATTGCCGTATCCTGAGAGTGCCTCATCAACCGCATTATCGACGATTTCATACACTAAGTGGTGCAAGCCGCGGCTATCGGTCGAGCCGATATACATTCCTGGTCGTTTTCTTACTGCTTCCAGACCCTCTAAGACCTGAATGGAAGCATCATTATATTCTGTGGTTTTCTTTGCCAAACCCACCGCTCCTTTAATCTTGATCAGTCCTTTTCTAAAGCTGAAAGGACTGCAAAAAAAATCTTAACACAAAATACGCTTTTTTCAAGCGAACATTTTTCTAAACTATCTTATCCTTTTTCCTTTGTTTGCACAAGCTAGAGTCGCAAAATGGCTTGTTTGTGTTTCACAGCTCTGAGAAAAGCTGTTTTTCTTCTTTGTCTGACCAGCGAAAGATTTTCTTATTGTTGGAAAGGCGTTTTCATGCTAAAATTGCCCTAGCCTTGCAAAGAAAGTTGGTTATTATGAATACGATTCTTTTATTTATTGTTGCTTACCTTTTAGGTTCGATCCCCTCTGGTGTTTGGATTGGCCAACTGTTTTTCAAAAAAGATATTCGCCAATTCGGCAGCGGCAATACGGGAACGACCAATACATTTCGCGTCTTAGGAAAAAAAGCCGGCATCGTTGTTTTATTGATGGATATCTTAAAAGGAACTTTGGCGACCAGCTTGCCAGTCATCTTTGGTCTCCATACTGTCAATCCGCTCTGGTTTGGGGTCTGTGCGATCTTAGGTCATACCTTCCCGATCTTTGCCAAATTTAAAGGCGGCAAAGCAGTGGCGACAAGTGCTGGGATGCTCTTAGGATACAATCCGCTCTTTTTCATTTATTCTTCATTGATTTTCGTTATCTGTCTTTATGTGACAAGTACGGTGAGCCTGACCAGTATGATCGCGGCGTGTTTGATCACCTTATCGACGATCGTCTTGCCTTTTATCGCTCCTGCGATCTTGCCTGAGCAAAATTGGCTGCTGACCTTCATTGCGATCGCCGTAACGATTTTTATCTTTATTCGCCATCGTGAAAACATTACCCGCATCAAAGATGGGACCGAAAGTCGGGTACCCTTTGGACTGAATAAGGGTCAAACGAACAAATAAGCAGAAGCTGAGAAAAGTCATTGCGCTTTTCCCAGCTTCTTTTTACATACGTTTATTTAACTGTAATGGAATACTTTGTTTCAAATAATTCTTCAGGTGGAAGTGCTTGAATCCCCAGCTTTTCTGACAGCTCACCGGAGGCTTCTAGCGTATCTGCGATGCCGCACCATGGTTCAATACATAGAAATGGCGATTTCACTGGATACGTGGACCAAAAACCGACATACGGCATATTATTGTAGCTTAACGTGACACTATGAGGCGATTTTTCACTGCGAATCGAGTAGGAATGTAAGCCTTTCGTTTCATAAACTAGCGCATCATTTGCAAACATGTCATGGGTCAAGCGTAGATCCGTATTCGTTTGACCGAGTGTGCGTTGCTCATAATCAATATAGTTGCCTTTTAACGGCAATTTCACCCGTGATTTCTTTGGAGAAAAAGAAAGATAATAGTCTTCAAAAGTCAGCCCTTTTTCAAGTGGAACGTTGAATGCAGGGTGTCCACCAATGGAGAAATAGAGTTCTTTTTGACCGCTATTCTTCACTTGGTATTTGACGACTAAGCCATCACCGCCTAATTCATAACTGACATACAGCTGAAAATCAAACGGATACTTTGCTTTGGTTTCAGTCGAACTTTCTAGTAAAAACAAAGCGTAATCTGTGCGTTGTTCAACGACAGTAAATAACATGTCTCTGGCAAATCCATGGCGAGGCAAATGATAACTCTTGCCCTCATGTTGATAGGTGTCCTCTTTTAACGCACCCACGATTGGAAATAAGATCGGTGCATGCTTTCCCCAGTGGTTTGGATCAGCTTGCCAAATATATTCAAGGTCATTGCTCGTATCGACTAAGCTTTGCAGCTCAGCCCCTTTTTCTGCAATCTTTGCTTGCAGATGACCGGCCGTGATGGTAACTGTCATGGTCTCATCTCCTAATATTGATGTTTCGTCAATTCCTCTTTAAAGCGGCCGTTAAGCACTTTTAAATAGGTGCCTTTCATCCCCAAAGAGCGGGATTCAATAATACCGGCAGACTCTAATTTACGCAAAGCGTTCACGATCACCGAACGGGTGATACCGATACGGTCAGCGATACTTGATGCGGTCAAACGACCTTCGTCTCCTTCTAATGCCTCAAAAATTGCTTGAACAGCTTTTAGCTCACTATAAGAAAGCGTGTTGATCGCCATTTGAACAGCTGTGGTACTGCGAACATCTTCTTCGATACTACGGGATTTTTGATACAGAAACTGCATACCAACAACCGTCGCACTGTATTCCGCTAATACCAAATCATCATCATCAAAGGATGCATCGATTCTGGAAAGAATGATCGTCCCTAAGCGTTCTCCTGCACCGTAGATTGGTACGATGGTTGTGAGACCATTGGGATACAGCTCGCGCCCTTCCACAGGAAAAGCCGTCATATCGTCACTGATCGGCACATTGGCTTCTGTGGAAGTCAGGTGATCGACTAAATCTGTATAATTTTTAGGAAACTGTTTTTCGACAAACATTTTTTTGATGCGTTCATTATTGACATCATGGTTCTCAACAAAACCTAACACGCTACCATCGACGCTAATAATATACGCATTGCTGTCTAGGATGTTTCCTAAAATGACAGCCATTTTGTCGTAAGGCAAATCAGAAGCTAAATTAAAGGTGTTTTTTTGTTGCAATAATTCGTTGATTTGTCTCGTCTTTTCTAATAATGTTTTCATTGGTCCGCTCCCTTTATAAAATATACCGGCTTAAGTCTTCATCTTTTGCGATTGACGCAAGTTTTTCTTCCACATACGCTTCTGTGATCGTGATTTCCCCCATTTGCATCTCAGATGCTTCAAACAATAGATCTTCAAGTAGTTTCTCTAGAATCGTATGCAAACGACGGGCACCGATATTGTCGGTATCGCGATTCACTTGATACGCGATTTCGGCAATTTTTTCGATGGCTTCCATCGTAAAGACCACTTTGACATTCTCGGTTCCTAACAAGGCAACGTATTGTTTGACTAAGGCATTGTTTGGTTCCGTTAAAATTTTAACAAAGTCTTCCTTCGTCAAGTCATCCAGTTCCACGCGGATTGGGAAACGCCCTTGCAACTCAGGGATCAAATCGCTTGGTTTTGATAGATGGAACGCGCCTGAGGCGATAAAGAGAATATGGTCGGTTTGTAACGTTCCATATTTCGTATTGACTTGTGAACCTTCAACGATCGGCAAGATATCTCTTTGCACCCCTTCACGAGAAACTTCTCCTGATTGCTGCGATTTCGAAGATACTTTGTCGATTTCATCAAGAAAAATGATGCCGCTAGATTCCGCCAAACGTAATGCTTCGCTATGAATATCCGCGTCGTTGACCAGTTTGGAGGATTCTTCTTGAATTAACAATTCCCGCGCTTCTTTCACGGTTACTGTGCGTTCAATTTTCTTTTGCGGTTTCAATGCACCTAATGTTTCATTCAAATCAATGCCCATTTGTTCTAAGCCATTGTTCATCATTGGCGCTTGATTTTTCGGTTCATCGACTTGGATCGTCACTTCTCGGTTATCCAAAAGGCCTTTTTCTAATTGTTCGAAAATTGCTTGGCGATTGCTGCGAATCTCATCTGTCAATTCTTCTTTTGGTTCTTCTGGTTGTTGTGCGGCGTTGAACATATTCATCATTTGTTCATAAGGATTGGTGTTCTTTTTCTGTTCCTTTTTAATACCAGGAACTAAGACTTTTACTAAACGACGATTGGCTTTTTTCTCCGCTTGGATGCGTACGTTTTTATATTGTTCTTTTTTCACGATTTGGATCGCGTTTTCTACAAGGTCACGAACCATCGATTCTACGTCTCGACCGACATAACCGACTTCTGTGAATTTCGTTGCTTCTAGCTTAACAAAAGGCGCATCAACGATTTTCGCTAACCGTCGCGCAATTTCCGTTTTCCCAACACCCGTTGGTCCAATCATCAAAATATTTTTTGGTGTGACATCTTGCTGCATTTTTTCATCTAATTGCAGTCGGCGGTAACGATTTCTTAATGCAACCGCCACTGATTTTTTGGCATTGGTTTGTCCAACGATGTATTCATCTAATTCTTTCACGATCTCTCGTGGTGATTTGTTTTGGTTTGTCATATCGTCATCCCTCTTTAAAACTCTTCTACAATGATATTGTGATTCGTAAAGACACAAATGTCTGCTGCGATATTCAAGGCACCTTCAGCGATTTCTTTGGCAGATAGTTCACCGCCATAACGTTTCATCGCACGGGCTGCCGCCAAGGCATAGTTTCCACCTGAACCGATAGCTAAAATCCCTTCATCTGGCGAAATGACCTCACCTGTCCCTGAGACTAAGAGCATCTCCTTGTCATTCATGACGATCAGCATCGCCTCTAATTTTTGCATCGATTGCTGCGTCCGCCATTCTTGTGCCAATTCTACTGCAGCTCGTTGCAAGTTTCCGTTGTATTCATTTAGTTTTCCTTCAAATTTTTCTTCCAAGGTAAAGGCATCTGCCACACTACCGGCAAAGCCAACGATCACTTCACCGTTGTAAATTCGACGGACTTTCCGAGCGGTTCCTTTCATAACGACCTGTTCTCCCATCGTTACCTGACCGTCACCAGCCATGGCAAACTTGCCATCTTTTTCAACCGCACAGATGGTGGTTGAATGAAATTCTGACTTCATTTACGTTCCTCCTGTACCAATTTTACGCACGTGGATGAAATTGGCGATAATTTTTTTGTAAACTGTCTTTGGTGACATGCGCATAGATCTGTGTCGTAGATAGATTGGCATGCCCCAACAATTCTTGAACGGTCCGCATATCGGCGCCGTTGTTTAATAGATGGGTCGCAAACGTATGCCGCAGCATATGAGGATGGATTTTACTGTCTAAACTGCTTTTTCGGATGATTTGATTCAACACATACTCGATCCCTGTTGCAGTGATCCCATCACCTAGATGATTCACGAAGAGAACCTCGTGTTCCTTGTTCTGCTTTTCCATCAGTTGCTTGCGTCCTGAGGAAAGATAGCGCTTGACTGCCGCTTGTGCGTAACTGCCGAAAGGAACATAGCGATCTTTGTTGCCTTTTCCGTGGATCAGCAAAACGCCGCTTTCCCAATCGATCGCGCCCAGCGTCAGACTGCTACACTCGCTGACCCGCAGACCTGAACCGTAAAGGACTTCTAACAATGCTTGATTGCGCTGTTGTAATGGCTCATCACCAGCGACACTTTGAAAAAGAGCATCCATTTCCTTTTCATAAAAAAAACGCGGCAATTTAGCGTTTTTCTTTTTTAAATGAATGTAGGCGAAGGGATTCTCTTTGACGATCTCATGCTTGGTTAGAAATTGGTAGAATGAACGCAAGCTAGCCATTTTCCGACTGATGGAATTACGGCTATACCCTCGTTCCGTCAAGTAGCTCAAATAGACACGAACATCACGATACTCCACCGCTAACGGGTCTTCATTGCCAGACTCTTTCAAGAAGTGAAAAAAATCGTTCATATCTTCTTGATACGCTTTTTTTGTCTTTTCCGAATACCCTCTTTCAACAATAAGATAACGAAAAAACTCTTCTTGTAATTGATCCGTTTGCAAAGTAACCCCCCTTTTCATGATTCGAAATAACTTTAGCATAGACCACAAAAAAAAACAAATGAATTGTCAGAATTTAATCAATATTTCAAAGTTTAGACATAATTGTGAAAACTTTTTAAGAATCTTCGTAAGATTCTTATCATTCTTCAGAAAGATCACTCAAAAGAGCCATAAAAACGTACCCGTCCCTTTCTCAAAATAGAGAGGGACGGGTACGTTTCCATTTATTTCCTTTTATTCGATCCGCTCCGTTGTTGGCTGAGGCGAACCATTGCTTTGTGAAACAGCCTGAACTAGCTCTTTGTTTCCTTGTTTTGTGGACATGGTGTCATTGATCAACGCCACTAAGTCTAATCCGGTGGTTTCTTTGATCGTATCAAAGGTTCGAGCTAAGCCAGCTTCTCCCATTGATTGGAGCCCATCGTTGCCGCCAAAGCTGACCACTTTATCGATATTGCTAAGGGGTGCATTGACTTCTTTCGCAATTTCAGGTAGCACTTTGATAAATTCCATCAAAATACCAGCTTCGTTCAGCTTGGTCAAAGCGATCGCCATTTTTTCTCGGCTTTCCGCTTCGGCTTGACCGACTTTTGCGATTCGTTCCGCATCGGCACTACCTAATTTTTCAATTCGTTCCGCTTCCGCTTGTGCAGCCAATTTGACTTTTTCCGCTTCGGCTTGTGCTCGGGCGATTTCACGTGCTTTGTCTGCTAATGCGTTTTGTTCAACGACATATTTATCTGCTTCGGCTTTTTTACGGACAGTTGCATTCAATTCTTTTTCTGTCAATTCCGCTTGTTTCTCTTGAATCTCAATATTTTTTTCTTGCTCGATCAATTGTACTTTCATTTGCTCACCGACCGCGATTTGCTCTGCTTTCGCATCCGCAACTTCACGTTCTTGTTTGTACTGCGCTTGTTTCAATGCCATATCTTTTGTCGCTTCTGCGATTTCTGTTTGGCGACGGATCTCTTCATGCTGTGCCAACTGTTCATTCTCGGCTTGCTTGATCCGCGTTTCTCTTAAGGCATTGGATTCTGCTACTTCAGCATTCTTCTTCACTTCAGCAATCTGGGGACGCCCTAAAGCATCGAGGTACCCATTGCTGTCGCTAACGTCTTTGATCGTAAATGAAACGATCTCCAGTCCCATTTTTTTCAAATCCGTAGAGGCAACTTCTTGTACTTGTTCCGCAAAATCATCGCGGTTTTTGTAGATGGCTTCCACCGTCATCGTTCCTAGAATTGCCCGTAAGTGACCTTCTAAGACTTCTTGCGCTTCATCTTCCAGTTCACCAGTGGATTTGCCTAAGTATTGTTCAGCGGCTGTCTTGATCGACTCGGTACTGTTGCCGACTTTCACTAATACCGTGGCACTGGCTTTGATAGGTACGCCTTGTTCTGTATAAACTTCTGGTGTCCCAATCTCTAACTTGTGGGTCAGTAAACTTAATTTATGTGCCTTTTGAACAATAGGAATCACAAACGTCCCACTGTTTTTTAAAATCTTGATGCCTTCTTTTCCTAAAAACGACCCCGTGACGATCAACGCTTCATCGGGTTTTCCGATTCGGTAGCGTATCATCAAAAAGGCGATCAATAAAACTACGAGGACAACGCCCCATAAAATCGGATTACTTAAAAAATCAACTGCTGATCCTGTATCCACCATAACCTAACACTTCCTATTCTATAAAATTTTTACTTTCAACCACCAACGCGATCCCTTTTTTATCAAAATCGACAATGATGACTTTGGTTCCGACTGGCAATCGAACATTGTTTTCACGATCTTCTTCTCGAAAAAAACGAGCAGGATAAACAGAACGTGCACCTTGACTCCCTATTTCCATGACTTCGCCGATTGTATCTCCGACAATCTTTTCCGTCAGTTCGCCGATCACAAACTCATTGCGGCTAATGACATTGCTGCGGTTTTTGTCTGTGATGCGATTGTAGAGCCACATAAAGGGCCCCAACAGCAAACTAAATGCAACAAAGACAACGAAAATGACCCCGACCAAGAGGATCAGCCAGCCTAAAAATTGGATCACTGTAGGAAAACGCTGTAAATAGTTTTGAATCAAATGAATCCATTCTCCGATCACCATCTTCACCACCTTCTGTCATTGTTACTGTCTATCATAAGTCACCTTGATTAAAGTTTCAAGACAAATTAAAAAAAAACTTTCTCACCAATTATCGGCTCTATAATTTATGGGACTGATGAATCAGAATTGATTCTTCAGCCCCATTTTCATTTTAGGTATTAAAAAACATATCGTTCTCTAGTATGATTAAATCACCACAAAATAAACAACTGAGAGGACGATATGCTATATGAATGATTCTATCAAAAAAATGCTGAGAATAATAGAGAAAGATTTGATGATTACAGAGGTCTCTTACGAGACCCTTCAGAAGAAAAAGACGTTGGTCGTCGATGCTGTTCTCTCGCCTACTCCTCGTGCTTGTAGAAGTTGTGGTTCTACTGTGGTAGATGGAAACGGGAAAGCAATTATAGTGAAAAATGGGAAGAAGGAAACGATTGTCCGTTTTGAACAATACAATCATATGCCTTTGGTTATGCGCCTAAAAAAGCAGCGCTATACCTGTAAAAACTGCCGAACCCATTGGACGGCTCAAAGTTATTTTGTCCAACCCAGACATTCAATCGCAAATCATGTTAGATATAAAATTGCTTCTTTACTGACTGAAAAAGTATCTTTATCTTTTATTGCGAAAAGCTGTCAGGTATCTTTGACCACCGTTATTCGTACATTGAAAGAGTTTAAAAGCTATTTACCAAAGCAATCTAAGAAGATTCTCCCCAGAGTATTGATGGTTGATGAATTTCGTTCGCATGCTTCTATAGAAGATAAAATGAGCTTTATTTGTGCAGATGGCGAAACAGGAAAATTAATAGATGTTTTGCCTACGCGTAAATTACCTCGATTAACAAGCTATTTCTTAGGTTGTACCAATCCAGAAGAAGTAGAATTCTTGGTGACAGACATGAACGCCGCCTACTTCCAGCTCACCAAACGTGTTCTGCCAAATGCGAAAGTCGTGATTGATCGGTTTCATATTGTCAAACACATGAATCAAGCGTTCAATGAGTTGCGTATCCGTGAAATGAATGAACTTCGTAAAGCCGGACAGAAAAGCCAGGCAGAAAAACTGAAAAAGAACTGGCGCTTTTTGCTAAAAAATCGTGCAAACATCAACCATTATGAATACAAAACATGGAAAAATTTCCGAGCACCAAAATACCCATTTCTTACTGAAGCAATGATGATTGATCGATTGCTTGAGTTTTCTCCGCCCCTAAAGGAGGCGTATCCCTTTTTTCATGAATTAGTTGAAGCCTTTCGAGACAAAGACCCTGACTTATTTTTCTCCTTATTGGCAGAACTTCCCGAAACGTTAGATGACAGCTTTCGGGAAAAGCTTCAAAACCTTCTGACCTATGAAGAAGGCATCACCAACGCAATGATCTATCCTTATTCCAATGGAAAAATAGAAGCGAAGAATACCCACATAAAGACAATGAAACGAGTATCCTACGGATTTAAATCATTTGAGAACATGAGAATTAGAATCTTTTTGATCAATCAATTAATCAATGTAAGATAACAAAAAATCTGAGCCAGAATGTGGTTCATTCTGACCCAGATTTGATTTTGCACAACTCATCAGTCCTTATTGACAAAGAGCCCAATTATCAGTAAGAAAGTTTTCAATCATCGTGCTTATAATTGTTCCTTGGCTTTTTCTAAAGCAGCTAACGCTCGATTTGCCAATGCTTCATAACGGGATTTCTTGTCTCTGATTCGCTCTGGAAGTTCTGGCAACAACCCAAAGTTTGCATTCATTGGTTGGAAGTGTTTGCCTTCAGCATGGGTGATATAATACGCCATACTACCAATCGTCGTTTCTTGTGGCATAATGATCGGTGCTTCGCCTTTTGCAAGTTTGGCAGCGTTGATGCCAGCCATCAACCCGCTGGCTGCACTTTCCACATATCCTTCGACCCCTGTCATTTGTCCAGCAAAAAAGAGGTCCTCACGTTTTTTCGATTGATAGGTTTGTTGCAAAAGCTCAGGTGAATTCATAAAACTATTCCGATGCATCACGCCATAGCGCACAAATTCAGCCTCTTCCAAGCCAGGGATCATCCGAAATACCCGTTTTTGTTCGCCCCATTTCAAATGTGTTTGAAAGCCAACGATGTTGTAAAGAGAAGCCGCCGCATTATCTTGACGCAGCTGAATCACTGCGTAAGGACGCTTGCCAGTTTTCGGATCTTCTAACCCAACTGGTTTCATCGGACCAAACAACATGGTTTTCGGACCACGACCAGCCATGACTTCGATCGGCATACACCCTTCAAAGAATTTTTCTTTTTCAAATTCTTTCAAAGGAGCCACCTCTGCTTTGACCAAGGCCTCACGAAACGCATAAAACTCCTCTTCATTCATCGGACAGTTCAGATAGGCTGCTTCACCTTTATCGTAACGAGATTTCAAATAAACTTTATCCATATTGATGGTTGATTTGTCAACGATTGGAGCTGCGGCATCATAGAAATAAAATCCTTCAGATCCGTTAAACGCTTGGATCGCTTTTGATAGCGGTTCAGAAGTCAATGGACCTGTTGCGATCACAGTGATGCCTTCTGGAATTTCAGTGATCTCCTCTTCGATGACTGTAACTAAAGGATGCTCCTTGACACGTTTGGTGACCAACTCTGAAAAATCATCGCGATCCACAGCTAAGGCACCACCTGCTGGAACCGCTGTTTTGTCTGCAGAAGTGATAATCACTGAATCCAAGCGACGCATTTCTTCTTTCAAGACACCGACCGCATTCGTTAAATTGTTGCCTCGTAGTGAATTGGTACAAACAAGCTCGGCAAAATTATTTGTGTGATGGGCTTCTGTCGACTTCTTAGGACGCATTTCATAAAGATTTACTGCGACACCTGCTTGCGCTGCTTGCCACGCAGCCTCGCTTCCGGCTAAACCGGCACCAATAACATTGATTTCTTTCATAGTGCTCTCCTTTTATTTCAAAAGCTCGTCTCTTTTCATAAGAAACAGCTTGTATTAATCAAAAGGACCGGCGCTTTCTTTTGTCAGCCAACGATGAGGCTGACCGTTTAAGAGAATACGCCGATTCTTTTTTAACAGGATATCCTGCTAGTTATTTTTGCACATTTTCTTCATAGTCGCCTTTGATACAAACGACTTGTTTCCCGCCTTTGACTTTCTTTTCGACTAAATAATTATCACACTTCGGACAATTACGACCCACTGGTTTGTCCCAAGAAGTAAAGTCACATTCAGGGTAGCGGGTACAACCATAAAACAACCGGTTTTTCTTCGATTTGCGTTCAACGACTTGCCCTTGATGACAGACAGGGCACTCAACGCCGATTTCTTTCACGATTGGTTTTGTGTTGCGGCAATCTGGGAAATTACTGCAAGCATAAAACTTTCCGTAGCGGCCTAATTTGATCACCATCGGATGACCACAAAGATCGCAATCAAAGCCTGCAGGTTCATCTTTGATTTGAATTTTTTCGATACTTTCTTCTGCAGTTGTCAATTCTTTTTCAAATGGGCGATAAAACTGATCGACAACTTTGACCCATTCTTCTTTCCCAGCTTCAATGCTATCCAAGCTATTTTCCATTTCAGCAGTAAAATGCATATCAACAATTTGCGGGAAGAATTCCTCGATCAACGAATTGACGATCTCACCAAGTTCAGTTGGCTCAAAACGTTTTTGCGTCAATTTCACATAATAACGCCGCTGAATGGTTTCTAACGTCGGTGCATAGGTTGAAGGACGACCCACACCGTTTTCCTCAAGGGTTTTGATCAACGTTGCTTCGCTGTAACGAGCAGGTGGTTGGGTGAAATGCTGTTTCGGTTCGATCGATACGGATTGAACGACATCTCCTTCGACTAACTCTGGCAAGATGTTCTCTTTGTCTTCTTTGCCATCATCGCGTCCTTCCACATAGACCTGCATAAATCCTTTGAATTTGATCTTTGAACCATTGGCAATAAAGATGACACCATTTTGATCCAAAGTAACTTTCATCGTATCCAAAATGGCAGGCGTCATTTGACTAGCCACAAAGCGAGACCAGATCAAGCGATACAATTTTAATTGGTCTTTGTCTAAGAATTTCTCCATGGCTTCTGGCGTACGCAAAACACTGGTCGGTCTTACTGCTTCATGGGCATCCTGCGCCCCTTGTGCATTGGCGCGTTTTTTGCCACCGTGAGCGGAGAACTCTGAACCATAGGTGTTTTCGATAAATTCGGCTGCTTCCCCTTTGGCTGTGTCAGCGATTCGCGTCGAGTCGGTACGCATATAGGTAATCAAACCGACAGTCCCTTGTTTGCCAAGGGCGATCCCTTCATAGAGCTGCTGTGCGACCATCATGGTTTTCCGTGTTCGAAAATTCAGTTTGCGGGCTGCTTCTTGTTGCAAACTACTGGTGGTAAATGGTGCAGATGGATTCCGTTTGCGTTCTTTCTTTTCAACCTTTGTCACTTGAAAGTCTTTACCAGAAAGGCGATCGGTGACTTCTTTAATACTTTCAGCATTCGGTAATTTTTTCTTTTTGCCATCTAAGCCCCAAAAATTGGCTTTGAATTTCTTCGTGGCTTTTTTAAAGTTTCCATCAATGCTCCAATATTCTTCAGGAACAAAATCACGGATCTCTTTTTCACGATCAATAATGATCTTAAGCGCCACCGATTGAACACGTCCAGCACTTAACCCTTTTTTGACTTTGCGCCAAAGGATCGGACTCAATGAATACCCGACTAATCGGTCTAAGATCCGCCGTGCTTGTTGAGCATCGACGAGATCCACATCGATCGTTCTTGGCTCTTTGAAGGCTGCTTTGACCGCATCTTTAGTGATTTCATTAAAGACGACACGATTTTTATCTTTTAAATCTAGTCCAAGTAGAAAAGCTAAATGCCAAGCAATAGCTTCTCCTTCTCTATCCGGGTCACTTGCGAGGTAGACTTTTTCAGCTTTTTTCGCAGCAGAACGGAGACTTTTGATCACGTCACCTTTTCCACGGATGGAAATGTAATGAGGCTCATAATCATTTTCGACATCGATCCCCATCTTACTTTTAGGGAGATCACGAATATGACCGACACTTGCGACGACTTTGTAATTTCGTCCAAGGTATTTTTCAATGGTTTTCGCCTTTGCGGGCGATTCCACGATTACTAAATATTTATATGCCATATAAAAAATGGCTCCTTCCTGAATTTTTCCTACTATTATATTCTATCAATCAGTGAACCTATCGTATGCAGATGAAACATACAAATCGTAGCTTATCATAGCTTTCAAGAAAAGGTTTGTCAAGGAAGGTTGATTGGAAAAATCAAAAAAAGGCTAACTCTTGTAAAATATCCGACACGCTAATCGTACATTTTGCACCATCTTGAATCAAGCTGTGACAACCTTTTGACTGATCCGAAATCATTTCACCAGGCACTGCAAAAACTTCTCGTCCGTTTTCCATCGCTAACTGTGCCGTAATCAAAGAACCGCTTCTTTCCTTGGCTTCAATTACGCAGACCCCTTTTGAGATCCCAGCAATAATGCGATTGCGCAGCGGAAAGTGGTATCTTTGCGGTTGGGTATCGTGCGGATATTCGCTTAGCACCAGATGTTCTTGACGGATCTGCTGGAACAAACGGTAGGAAGATGACGGATAACAATGGTCCATCCCAGAAGCAATCACAGCAATGGTTTGTCCACGATTTCTGATGGCTGATTCATGGGCAAAGCTGTCGACACCATTGGCCAATCCGCTAACGATGGTATAATTTTCCGTCGCTAGAGGTGGAATCAGCTTTTCGCAAACTTTTCGTGCGTATAAGGACGCCGTTCTTGCACCAACAAAGCCAATCATGGTCGTTTGTAGCAATTGCAGATTCCCTTCATAAAAAAGCATCAATGGCGGGTCCGCGATTTGTCGTAAAAGCATCGGATACTCCGCCGAGAAGAAAGTGAGGTAGTTTTGTGCGCCCATCTTTTGTGCGATGTGTTCGTCCGTCAATCGCTCCCATGATCGCCGAAAAACCGCACGGTGCTGTGGAAGGACCCCGATGGCAATCATCTCTTCCAGCGAACAATTCATCTCTTTTGTTTCCAACCAATGCCAAATGATCTTCCAACAACCTTGCAGACCAATTCCCTGACAGTAGTACAGTTTTATCAACTGTTTTTCAAAATCTGTTGCTTGTTGATACTTCATAAACAAAGCCCTCTTTTCTTAGTAATCTTACTTATAAGATTCGCTAAAAAAAGAGGGATGGATGAAATTTATAGATATTGTTTTACTGGCGCAAATGTTTTACGATGAATAGGACAGATTCCGTGGGCAGCTAGCCCTTCTAAATGGACTTTGGTTCCATACCCAGCATTTTGATCAAACCCATAAAAAGGATAGACTTCATGAAAATCTTTCATTAAGTTGTCTCGATATACCTTGGCGATGATACTTGCAGCGGCAATGGAAATGGAACGGGCATCTCCTTTGATCAAGCTTTGTTGAGGGATTTCCGTATCGATCGTCATCGCATCGATCAGTAAATACTCGGGCTTGACTGCTAAGTCGATCAAGGCTTCTTTCATTGCTAGACGACTGGCTTGATAGATATTGATCCGATCGATCTCTTCTGGACTGACCACACCGATACCGACAGCAACGGCTTTGTTTTGAATTTCGATAAATAGCTCTTCTCTTTTCTTGGCAGAAAGCTGTTTGGAATCATTTAGACCTAAGATCTGACATTCCTTAGGCAAGATGACCGCAGCTGACACAACGGGTCCTGCTAATGGTCCGCGCCCCACTTCATCTAAACCAGCAATAAAACGAGCGCCTTGCTGAAATGCTTCGTTTTCAAAACGCATCATTTCTTCGTATTTTTCCTGCAATAGCTGGTGTTTCACTCGCTGTTTCTCGTATTGTTGCAGCAGCTTTTGGACCCCCGCTCGTTCATCTGCTTGCAGCGCCTGCAAATACGCTTGGTCATTGAAAGCTGGATCAAATAATCGCTCTTTGATTGTCTTAATCGGTTGTTTCATCTTGGCTTTCCATTTCCTCCACTCGATCTAGTGTATATCGGCCCAATTTCCCTTGCCGAATGTCGAAGACAACGAGTTCGCTTCCTCGATCGTAATTGTCTTTATAGCCACGTTTTTCCGTGATTTTCATCAACAGATCGGGCGCTAACAACGCCTCTTCTTCCGCTTTTAGTTGGTAACGATTCGCGATTCTTTCAGGATAATAGCGGGCAAAAAAATCAAGACCATACAATGCGATATCATCCAAGTGGATCAGCTGGTCTTTGATCGCTCCGGTCAATGCCAGCTTCTTGCCGATCTCAGGATCTTCAAATTTTGGCCATAAGATCCCAGGCGTATCTAGAAGCTCTAGATCAGTCCCAAAACGCAGCCATTGCTGCCCTTTCGTCACGCCGGGTTTATTGCCCGTCTGAGCGATTTTCTTCCCTACTAAGCGGTTCATCAAGGTCGATTTTCCGACATTCGGGATGCCGATCACCATTGCTCGAATCGCACGAGGCTTCAAGCCTCTCGCTTTGTCACGAGCAATTTTTTCCTTCAAGACTTGTTTTGCTGTAGGAACAATGGCTTTAACCCCTTGATTGTCTTGGGCGTTGATTGCCAGTGCTAGATAGCCTTGCGCTTGGAAATAATGTTCCCATTTTTTGGTTTGAACGGGATCTGCGAGATCCGCTTTATTGATCAAGATCAATCGTGGTTTTTGTTGTAATAATTGATCTAACATGGGATTGCGGGATGAAATCGGCAAGCGTGCGTCCACGAGTTCAAAAACGATATCCACGAACTTTAATTTTTCACTTACTTCACGTCTGGCTTTCGCCATATGGCCTGGAAACCATTGAATGGTCATTTGAACGTTTTCCTCCTTGGTACTTCTTCGAATTGATAAAAAAGACAGTCGTTTTTATATTCGTGTAGTCTATAGGTGACAAGAACGAAGGCTACTTGCTTTTTTTGAGTCTGAAAAACCCAGCAGTGCAGCAAACTAGCTGAACTGTTTGCGGATCAAGGTTCTTTTTCCAACCTGATGCATAGGAAAAGCTTCGAGCGCGTTTGTTTCAACGCTCCTTGACTTTTAATTTTGGGGAAGTGGTTGAATGAAGCATCCTTACCGCTTTATTTTGGTTTTTCCTAACACACGCACAATAGTCTGACTGCTTTTTTGCTATCTTTTATCTTAGTTATTGTACCATATTTCACACGACATGTTTCATTCTGACTTAGGTTAAAAAGTCATTTTCTTCTACTGAGTGAGAAAAACGAACGATCCTTACTTTTCATCAATGGAAGTATTCGAATGAAGACGTTTTTTCCGCTGAATCCTGTTACTAATCACCAAGAGGAGGATAAGAACAGTGATCACGCCTAGCATCAATCCTACTTTTTGCTGCTGTACTTTTTTGGCGGCGGCTGTTTCTTTTTCTTCAACATAAGGAATTCTTTTGCCCCGTACCAATAAACGATGGCTATTGACCATATAGGGGGTACAGGTCAACAGCGTGACGTAATCGCTGCCTTTCACAATTTTTAATGCCTGAGTATCATCAGGGTCGACCGTTTTTATTTGATCTACTTGATACGCCAATGTATCATCAAACGTTTCGATATAAAACTCATCGCCGATCTGCAGCTTAGGCAGATCAGTAAAGAGCGTTGCACTCGTTAACCCACGGTGCCCACAAAGAACCGCATAGGTATCTTCACCACCTATTGGATACGAAGCGCCCTCCAATAATGTTGCACCTCTTTTTAACAACGTATCGGTGGTTTGATCAAAAATCGGGAGAGCGACACCGATTACGGGGATCTTTAAAACACCGATCGTATGTCGTTCATAGTAATCAGGTGTATCAACTGATTCTGAGTCTCTTGTTTCTGATAAATCTTGCGTTTCTTTGATTCCAGGATTGCTGGGTTGCTGTGCCAGCTCTTGATTTGCTCGTTCCAACTGGTTCCTTTTTTGTTGTTTTTCTATTTCACTCATTTTTTTGGCTTGGCTTTGGTAGTAACTGATCAACTGTTGATCCAAAAACGTGTTGAGCTGATTACTTACAAAAGGATAACTGATGATCAAAACCCCTAGCAGCAGCAGAACACCCATCAGAAAATCCAATAAAGTTACTTTTCTAGTTGGTGCTTTTACGCCATTTCTTCGTCTGATACTCATCGTGCTTTTTCATCTCATTTACTTACCCTTTCCGTTTTACAAAATAACCCGCTGCTAAACCAACGATCACCACTCCGATTGCGCCTATTAAATACGTGCCGACACCACCAGTTGCTGGCAAGGTTCCTTTGCGGCGGTTAGGAACTTTTTCGGGCTCTCCCAATTGCTCTTTCGTTCCATAAGACGTTTCATGGACTTCAAAAGCGATGCGATTTGTTAGCAGCACGTAATTTTTCGGTGCTTTTACTTCTTCCAAATAGTACGTGCCAAATTTCAACCCGATGATATCAACCAATCCATCTGTACCTGTGGTAAATTTCGTCGCTTCATCCGCTGTTTGCACCCAAGATACCTGTTTGGTTCCCTCTTCGATTTTCAAGTAGTTGGCATCATCACGGTCTTGATCTCGTACAACAAAAACTGCATCTGCCAGCGCTTCGGTAGCGGTCACAGCCCCATCGACTTTTAAGAAGCGTTTGCCCCCGGTCAAAACTTCCACGCTTGGCGGCGTTTGATCCGTCATGAAATCTGTTTCTACATTTGCTTCATTCTTAAAGCCATTGATAGGCATAGCCTGTTCATTTAAATACATATAATACACAAAGCGCAATTGATTTCCCGGCGTTAATTGCGGCACAAATTCTGGATTGATGGTTACCGTAAAGCCATGCTCTTTTTCCGTTACTTGATAGTTCGTTGAATCGATTTTCTTTTCTCCATCATACAACGCATAGCCAGTTTCTCCCTCTGCTGTATTTTCAAAAGTCAACGCTGGATCGTGCGCATCGATCAATTGGAATTGTTTGTATTTGTTTTCTGCTCCTACTTTGTCTTGGATACCTAATGGGATATTGACCGTTAGGTGATATTGAATTCTTTCGCCGATTCCCACGTCTTTGCCGTCTAATTGTGGTGTTGTTTTGGTAACATTTGTCGTGTCATTCTTGACTGTTAACTCAACCGTGACGTCATTGCCTGCTGCGATCGAAAAATCCTTGATGGTTTCTTGCTCGATCAAGGCGGCTTGACTTGGGGCTTTCGTTTCCTCTAATTGATAGGTGCCTGCTTCTAACTGCTCAACTTTTAACTGTCCTTTTTGGTTTTCTTCAACATCGATGGTCGTTTCTCCAGCAGCATATTGTTTACCTGTTAAAAAGCGGTACGCTGCTTGTTTGTCAGTCGTCCACGTATAAAGTCCATCGGCTGCACTTAAAATATATTTCTTGGTCTGTTGGTTTCCTTCTTGCTTTGAGATGACAAATTCCGCATCATTCAGTGGTTCGTTTTCCCCCGTTCCTCGCTTATTCACAAGGAGCGTTCCTTCATTTGTGACAGTATTTTTAGGATAAAGATGAATCGTGTCTAATTCTTCTTCCCCGTAAGCATACGACCCGTCTGCTTGTTGGATCATTTCGTAAACAGGAAAGGCGATCACCATGTTCTCAGCAGTGGTAACACCGTCTTTAGGGGCTTCTACAATGGTGTAAACTGCATCCCGATCGGCTTGTTTTTTCGGCAATTCAAAAACCAAATCACCGGCTGCATCTGTCTCCCGCTAGCTACAGGGGAACCAGGCGTCAAGGTTTGGACTTGACGCTTCGCTTCTTCAACGGATGCCCCTGCAGATCGTTTTTCATAAAATGCTGTGGTCACATCATAGACAGAAAAAGTGACATCGGCTAAGCCTTGGTATTGATCAAACTCTGCCATCTCAGTCCCACTATTTTGAATCAATGAACCTGGCAAATTGACCATTTTCTTTTTATGCAGATGGACCTGTGCCAAATTGCTCTCTGCGGATACTTGCTGATTTTTCGTTCCAAAAAAGACAAATGGCAGAAGTAAAAATAGGAGACAAACCATTTTCGTATGATTAAAAATCTTTTTCATTGTTCTTTCCTCTCTTCTATGTTTGATATTTTCGTTTTTTCACGAATGGTCAAATTACTTTAATGAAGGCTTATCTTTGCGCGTAACGTACAGATAGCTACCTGTTAAAAGGACTAGTAGACCTGCTGAAAGAATCGCCAGCCACCCATGCCAATTCCCTCCTGTTTCAGGAAGAGACACTTTTACTTGATTGGTGACGATCAATTCTATTTGATTGTTCTTTTCTCCAGAAACAAGAAGATTCGGCTGCAATTTTTCGTCAATCAAGACACTGCCATCCTCTTCGATCCTGATTTTCACAGGTGCTGTTAAACCAGCATAGCCTGTAGGCGTAACAATTTCTTCTAAGGTATAGCTGCCTGGTGTTAGATCATGGAAATGAAATACCGCTAGCGATTCTTGGGATTCTGGTATTTCTATCGTCTGACCGTTTCCGCTTAAGCGGAATTTGGCTCCCTCAAGTGCTTGTCCCAGTTCATCCTGTTTATTGACCACCAAATCAAAAGGTTTTAACTGATTGCCATGGGTAAGAGTCCAACAGTTGGCAGCTGCAGCGACGTTTTCCCCTTGATACTGGATCTTTCCGTCTGAACCAACGACAAACTCATAATCACCAGCAATCGTATCGTATCCAAGCGGACCGGCTGTTTCTGAGATGCGATAAGCGCCCGGCTCAAGGATCGTAAATTCAGCCATCCCCACATCATTCGATGTTTCTGAGGCAATTTCTTGATAGTTCCCCGCTGCTGTTTTTTGTTGCAGAGAAAAGACAGCCCCAGCTAACAGTACTTGCTGCTCTTTTTGTACCGTATATTTTCGAATAGCAACTGGAATTTCTGTAAACGGATTGGTGATCTCCAGCGTAATCGTATGATCGTCCACTGTGACGGGTTGCCCATCGATCGTCGTATTCCCTTGCGCATCAATATGAATTAGCCACTCTGTCTGCTTAGATAAATGATGTCCCGCCGGTGCAGTGACTTCCTCCAAACGATAGGTCTGATCTTTTTGCAACACAGTATCTGCTGGCAGCCCATACGTTCCATCCCCTTGATCCACAAGGGTCACTGTCTCTCCTGCCTCCGTTAATTCAAAAACGGCACCTGTCAGCTTCACCTCTCCTACAGCGGATTTTTTGATCAGGTTTAATGCCAAGGGCACAAACGCCTTTGTGTTTTTCCATGTATAAGCGTCCACTTTTGCCGCTTCATAACCTGCCACTGCTCGTTCATTTGTGACTTGATAATCAAAAGTTTCTCCTTGATTGTTATACAGCGGCAGTAAACGGTTTCTTCGTACTCCATCCCATCCTTTTCAGAAAGCGCGTAAACCTTGCTTCGTTCCCAAGTTGTCTGGTCTTGGGCATCGGTCTCAGTAAGTTTGAGATACCCTGTTTGCCAGCTATTCTCATTGCTGACAGGACTCCTGCTTATTTCAAAATAGATCGTTTCGGGACGACTGGAGCTATCGCCATCGTATTCTTCCCAGTGTTTTTTGATCGTCACCTCCTTCCCAGGTGCTTTGGCGGATGGCACACCAAACAATGCCTTTTGATCGGACTGATGATTCGGATAAAATACCGTTTCGCCATTCATTTGATACCAAGTATCTGGTTTAAAATCCGCTGCTTCTGTTTGAATCCGCACTTGATAATGAATTTGCAGTTCTTGCCCTTCGCCTAAATAAAGACCAGAAGCATGGATTGTATTGTCAGACATCGAAATGTCAGGCTGCACCGTTAGAGCAGCCGACCCGACACTTTTGACGGACAAGCTATTTTCTTCGTAGACAAATGGCTGCGAAATGGGGTCAGTAATCTCGCCATCGGTGACTGTTGCCGCAATGTGAAGGGCTTTTTTCTCGAGATAGTCGGCAATATCCGCTGCTTCATTCGCTGACTCATAATAAAGATGGCCGTCTTCATCAGCAGAAACCATCTGTCTCATTTTTTTCTCGACATCGGCCTTTGTATACCCAGCGGTTTGATCTCCTTGCAGTTGAATCCCCAACCCATGAATCTCGATGCCGCGTTCTTTTAACGCCATCGCTTCACCAATCGTGGCGATAAAGGTATTGTTGATCCATTTATAATTGTTCTGTTGATCAAACGCAAAATAGCCATTGTAGAGAAACGATGTATTCATCGGCTGGTCTTGAGTAAGAGAAAAGGCGGTTCCATAATAACTGCCGTCTGCCTGGGTATGCACTTTAGACACATGATAACTGTAAGTAGGAACGCCATCCGTTAGCAAAACGATGACTTTCTTATGTCCATTTTGCGTCGATAGCATATCCCCTGCTTGACGTAGCCCCCTTTGTGTAAAGGTTCCCCCAGCTGCTGTTTCTGGCGTCATCGATCGGATCGTCTCTTTGACTTCAGAAAATTTTCCTAATTGGCAGGTTTTGTTTTGGTAATTGCTGCCATCACTGGAATAACCGACATAGCCCATGTAGACACTATCCTGCATGCCGCTTCCTTCAATTTGATTCAAAAAGCGATCCACGCCTTTTTTCACTTCTGCGATCCGTCCCATCTCATTCATACTGCCTGACCAATCCACTACCAACACGACATCGATGGGATCAATTTGACGTTGAACATTCCCTCGTACATTTAGGTAGACATCAAATAGTCCTGGGGTATTCGTCTCTTTGGTAAATTTTCGTAGCGCGAAATCTGCTTCGTCTCCTACACCACCATATTCAATATATGAATGGGTCAAATTTGCTGGATCGCCATTCCATGTAGTTATGCCGTCCCACGTTTCGCCTGCATCCTTGTTCCCCTGATGATTTAAGACGTTACTGTTTTCATCAGTTTTCCAGTTCGCCACAGGATACGTCCCGCTTTGGTCTGTCGTATAATCTGGTTCAATCGAAGCAAAAGCCTGTGAAACGGTCGTTTTTTGATAAAGATGTTCTTGTTTAAATGGTTCAATAAGCGTTTCCTCTTCAGGAGCACTTGTCGCCGTTCCTGTCTCGTTTGTCTCTTCCTTCGTTTCTTCGTTCGAAACTTCTTTTGAACTTTCAGTCGCCGTTTGCTCCGAGGTCGACTCACTCACGGCTTCTGAAGAGGATCCAGTGCCAGAATTGACTTCTGACGTTTCTGAAGAAGCAGAATTTGTGGCAAGTGGGATGTCAAAAACTGATTCATTCAAAGACAGTAGGTTGTACGATTCTTCACGTTCCTTGTCATATTCTTCGATCTGAATCGTCAATTTTAGCTTTTTCGTTTCTTCAGGCAGCTGAAAGATTAGTTCTTGTTCCGTTGGTGTTTGTAAGAAATCTTGGGTTGTAAGCCAAGACTGTGCGGAATCATCCTTGACTTGAGTCATCTCTTCATTGCTTGTTTTTAATAACAACTGTTCCTTCGTTTCATCGATCGCATATAGTTGTACCCAGAGACGCTGCTGTTTGTTTTTTTGTGGTAGCTGATAGCATAAAGAAAATTGATGGTCCTCTTGGTGACCAGTCAGCTTGATCTGCTTCGTTTCAGCAATAGTGATCGTGTTTTCTTCTTGTGCACTTGCAGTCCCATTTATTTGCAAACTCGAATAAATGAAAAATAGTATCCCCCCTAACATACAGAAAATGAAAGAGAACCAGTGGTGTCTCTTTGTCAAAAACATAAAAAGACCTCCTTTCAAAGAAGCAAAAATTACAAGCTGATCATACAAGAAAGAAGCAAAAGGCACCTCTTTTTTTTATTTTCTGAAAAATAGAACTAATTGGCACACCTGTAGTTATTCATAAGAAAAAAAGTTAGTTATTTTAAAGTTAATTCATTATCGACATGTTATTTAATAATGTAAAAAACTATCGTTTTTCACCTGCGATTTCTATTTTTATTCTTTATGAGACAGTTCTATGAAAAATTTGTCTCAATTTTTCTAAAAAAAAGCAAAAGTTTTGAGACGTGTCTTTACACCGTTATATAAATACGTTATTAATAAAACAAGAAGGTGATCATTTGATTGAAAAAATACTCTTAGATACCCGAGCGTTAGACAAAATCGGACTCTACGGAAAACTATTATCAATTGCTCCGGGTGAATACAACCTAGAGTTCGTGAAAAATCTGACCCACTTAAGTGCAACACGATTGAAAAGTTTACTTTCCTCGATCCAAATCGACTTGCAAAACCTCTCCCCAGTGAATCTTTCATTACATAAAAACACCCTGAATCTTCCTAAAAATTTGATTGAATACAACCAATATCAGCAATTTTTAGCGCAAGAAAGCATTTCTTACAAATTATTGTTAAGCATCTTGACCAATCAAGATGAAAGTTTACTGGCATTTTGCCAAAGAAACTATATCAGTCGTTCGACTTGCTTTCGGCAAACAAAGAAGCTGCAAGACCATTTGAAAGAATTCAACGTGACGTTAAATCAGTCCGCTATGGCACTTACAGGTTCGGAGATGGTGATTCGCATCTTATTGTTTAATTTTATCTGGCACATTTCTTTAGGAGATAGTTTGGCGAGGGCATTTGATCAAGAGATCGAAGAACTTTTTGTGACTTACGAAGGAACGAAGTACAAAAGCAAGTATGAGATTGGCAAAAAAGAAGCCTTGCTTCATTGCAAAATCTGTCTATTTCGTATCAAGAATGGCCACGCGACAAATCTTTATCAGTTAACGAACCAGTCCTTTATTCCCAGTGGTGAAAATCTTGATTTCTTTTCAGCGTTTTTTGAAATCATTGATTCAGCGATAGATATTCTTGAGATCAATGCTTTGTTTTTCCTTTTTTATTACTGGCCGATGCTAACTTCAGCAGCAGACGTGCGCCTTCCGATCATTCAAGACTGTTACAAGCATGAAAAATCGGAGTTAAAGGAACTGATGGCTGAATTTGAAGCACACTGCCAAAAATTTCTCTGTGATTTTGATTTCGACCATCAATCGTTTCTTTATATGAATACATATCTTACATTGCTGAAGTTCTGCATATTCAAGCAAAAAGTCCCTCTTTTAAATTTTTTTGAAGCTACTATAATCAAAGATAAGTACCCATTACATACGATTTTGACAAATACGATTCAGAGTTTTTGGCGTAAAATAGCAAATCGCAAAGGCTACGAGTGGTTAAAAGCCTGTTATACGGATCTTGCTTTTTATCAAGCGTGTTTGCTTTACCCCATTTACATCGAAAAGGAACAGAAATATAAGCTTAAAGTTGCTTTTGTCTATGTATCCAATTACTTGGTCTCAATGGAAGTGTTTAATATATGTGAACGATTGCCCTATGTTGAAATAGAACGGATCACGCTGCCCACAGAGGAACCTTTTGATTTTTATATTCTGAGTTCCCCACAGCTTTTACCTCCTTTTACAACCGAGGAAAACACGGCGATCATTGATTTTTGCCGCTACCGTGATTTTGAAACGAATCTATGTCAGAAACTCTTGGCTGCTTTTAATGAAAAAATACAAAGAATAACTGCCAATAGCGCCTAAGTCCACCCTTTTCTCGATACAAACCACATCCTTTTGAAAAGGGATCATTGCTATACAAAATCCCCCCTTGGAATCAACAGATGATTCCAAGGGGGATGTTTAGTTAGGAACATTCTATTTTTCTCAGTCTAAATCAGCCGAATATGAGTCAATGGATAATAAACAAAGCGGGCATTGCCTAAAATCGCATCGCCTGATATAGGACCAAAGGAGCGGCTATCTTTAGAGGCACGTCGATTATCACCAATGACAAAATAACTGTCTTTGCCTAATTTCTCCACGCCCAATAAAGATTCCAAATCAAAATCATTGGTATAAGAGGCAGACTCATGATCGTTGCTGCGGTTTTTCACTAGAAAATCTTCATCTACCGGTTCATCATCAATGTAAAGCTGATCATTGACATATTTTACCGACTCACCCGGCAAGCCAATCACCCGCTTGATATAGGTCGAACCATCTGGCAGCTGGAAAACAACGACATCAAAACGCTGAATCGGTGAAATCTTTTCGATGACTACCATATCTCCTTGTTGCAACGTTCCTTCCATGGAGTTCCCTTCAACAGGAACCGGAATCAGTAAAAATGCCCGAATCAAGAAGGCTGTTGCAAAGGCGATCAAGGCATATTTTACGACTAGCCAAAAACGATCGATCCACTGTTTCTTGGCATTCACAAATCTACCTCCTCTCCGATTTATTCCTTACTTATTTTTCTGAAAGCAAGGACAGTGCTTTTAAGTACGCTGGGTCCTCTGCTTTGAGTTTTTCTGCTACTTCTTTTTCAATTGCTTGGGCAGTGTCGGCATCGACTTCACCAGTTGCCTTTAGGTCATGAGCTTCTTGGAAGGCTTTCACAGCTGCAGTCGTCTTGTCATTGAAGGTATCTCCGCTCGTGGCATACCCTAACGCTTTAAGAAATTGATTCAGATTGTTGACAGCCGTTGACGATTGTCCAGCTTTTAAGGCATTATCACGAGGTAATGGCGGGAAATACGCATATTCAGGATAATCCTCTTCATAGTCCGGCATCACACCTTGATCGTTGACCCAATTTTCATTCGGTGTCAGCCATTTCATGACCGTCATTTTTAATTCACTATTATCCCCCAGATCCTTCACATTTTGAACGGTCCCCTTACCAAAGGTTTCCGTACCAACGACTGGGATATCCGCTGATTCTTGCAAGGCTGCGGCAAAAATCTCAGCTGCGGAGGCACTGCCGCCGTCGACTAAAACAACGACTGGCTCTGTGACTTTGAATCCTTCATCCAATGCTTCGCTCGCTTTGGTCTCACTGACAACCCCTTGATTGTTGGCAAACTTCACGATCGTTTGGCCGTTTTCTAAAAACATACTTGCCATGATCTGGACTTGATCCAGCAATCCACCAGGATTTTGTCTTAGATCAAGAACAAACGATTTCACACCGTCTTCCCGCAACTCGGTGATCGTTTCTTTCAACTCAGCTGCTGTGTTTTCGGCAAAGGAGGTAATATCAATTCGACCGATCGTATCATCATTTTCAACCAGTTCACCATGGACCGTTTCGATTGGGATCACGTCCCGAGTGATTTCCACATCAAAGGTATCTGCTCCACGCTGAATCGTTAAGGTCACCTGCGTGCCTTTTTCCCCTCGAATCTTACTCACGACTTCAGACAATTCCTGTCCTTGCGTATCTTCCCCATCGACTTTGACGATTCGATCATTCATGCGCAGACCACTTTTTTCTGCAGGGGTGTTTTTGATTGGCGCTTGTGCGACCTCGGGATAGTCTTCCACGATCGACAAAGTAGCACCGATCCCTTCAAAACTTCCTGAGAGGGACTGATCCAAGTTATCCGCATCTGATTGGTTCAGATACGTCGTGTAAGGATCGTCAAGCGCATCGGTCATCCCTTGAAGAGCACCCTCAATCAATGCATCCTCATCGACTTCTTGGTAATAATTCGCAAGGATCTGGTCATACAACGACTGGATTTTCTCCATCCCGCTGGCTGCTGTCGTCGTTTCTGTCGCCGGCTGTGTCGTCTGCTGATTTTGCTGGGCTGTTTGCCATAAGTAGACACCGCCTCCCGACAAAATCGCGACACAGACAAGAGAAACGATATATCGGCTTGTCGTTACATTTTTCATTCACAACACCTCTCTGAGAAAAAACAACTTCGTTCTGAGCATTTATGCAGGCAAAACGAAGGACGTTTTTATTTGTTATTTTCGAGATACTCTGCCCAGATACGATCAAAAATATCCATGGATGGCAAATAATCAACGTTTAGTTCCAGATAAGAAGAGACTTCATCATAATCATCACTGTGCTTTGGAAACTGAATATCATGACTCGCATGAGTGGCAAAGATCTGAGCCTCATCTGTATGACTCGGACCTTTGACTGCCATTAAATAGCTATAAAAACTTTTACGCATGTTCTTGCTCCCAATGATCTTCTAAAAAGGCTGCTCGACGGGCATGATTGCGAGCAAAATTTTCAGGATTCTTTTTGTAGTACTCTTGATGTTCTTCTTCCGCTAAATAAAAGGGTTGCGCTGGTTCGATCGTAGTCACGATCGGATCGGTAAAGCGACCGGAAGCCTGAAGTGCTGCTTTGCTGGCTTCGGCTTTTTTTCGTTGCTCTTCGTTAAAATAGAAGATAACCGGACGATAATTGTCGCCGCGATCTTCAAATTGGCCAAAAGCATCCGTTGGATCTGTTTGCTGCCAATAAATCGTCAAGAGCTCCTCATAACTGATTTTTTCTGGGTCGAAAATGATTTCTACTGCTTCAGTATGCCCTGTTTGATGGCTTTTGACTTCTTCATAGGTTGGATTTTCGGTATGTCCTGCGGTATAACCAGAAAAAATCGAATGCACCCCTTCGAGTTCATCAAAGGGCTGGATCATACACCAGAAACACCCACCTGCAAAAATTGCTCGTTCCATTATTCATCCTCCGTTTCAGCTGGTAAATATAAGCTCATTTGAATTTCATCATCTACAAGATTGATTTTGTTTGCCTTGATGAACAATCCGTTTTGCATGCGGAATTGATCCAATCGTATCAGTATAATTTGTTCATCGGCATTGACATCGATCCATTCGGGAAATTTAAAACTACGTTTGATCATTTTCATTACTTCACTAGTGGGCAAATCCAAGGTGCCAATCGATAAACTTTTGGCTTTTAATTGGACATTGCCTTCTTCTGTCACATAAGGATCAAAATAGAGATAAAACGTGATAGGAAACCCTAATACTTGAAACTCGCCTGTTAAGAGTGCTTCGTTTCTCAGCTCAAAATTATATTTTACCTCTTGATCCTTTTGAAAATCAGATAGATAAAAATCAATCAATTGATTGACTTGGCTTTTGTTGCTGTTAACGGTCAGAACAGGACTGCCCTCCCGTTGAACAAGTTCAGCACTTTCATTTAAGCCAGTTTCTCGCTGCTGAAAAATTCTTGAAGCAAAGAAAACCGTTGTCCCCAAAAGGATGCCGACCAGAACTAGAAAAGCAATTTTCCAGTAGTTGATCGATTTTTTAGTGTTTGCAGCTGTTTTTTCCGGCTGCTTCGTTGATTCGCTTGGTTTCATTTTGCTTCCTCCTCTAGCAACCAATAGTTTTGTGTTTTGATCACTTCATCGCGAACGGCATTCGCCATCAGTTGATACCCAAGATTATTGGGATGGAAGCGATCGCCTTCATACAAAACATTGTTGGTGATATTATTCCCGACAGCTTGCGATGAGTCGGTAGTCGCCGACGTGCTGCTTTGTGTCTCATCAGCATTTGACGCCGATGACTCAGGTAAACTTCCAGTGTCGGTTGTTTGTGTTGTTTCCTCAGTTGCGTCTTCTTCTGTATCCGCAATACCGACCTCATCACTTAACCCTTTATAGAGCAAATCGTTAATAGGAATAAAAAAGGCATTTTCTTGCTGATTGACGAACGTTTCCGTCTGTTTATTCCAGTTATCAATGATCGTCTGCATGTCGGTGATCTCTGGAAAGTTCAGATAAAATGGATTGTAAATACCCAAAACATAGATTGGGGCATCGCTATTTAGTTCACGGATTTGAGCGAATAAATCTTTTAAGCGTTCATTATATTCTGCCATCGGTTCCGTAAACGTCTCGATACTCAGACCGAAGAAATTGCTTTGGATCACTTTTAAGACGTCATTTCCGCCGACGGTCAAAGTAATCAGGTCCGCTTGACTAAGGTCTTGGCGCAAGTCTTCATCATTTTTGACTCGTTTTAAAATCTGGTCGCTTCGTTCACCAGCGACCCCATAATTTTTGGTTACTAAATTGCTCAGATCATAGCGGTCCTCTAGATCTCCTGCCAAAATAGGCACAAAGCCGCCCCGAGCTGTTTCATCCCCAACACCCTCTGTCAATGAATCCCCAAGTGCGAGGTATTCAATGGCGGATTTTTTCGAATCATTGGCTGCTAGCTTATCCACAGGGGTCAGCAGTGGTTGCGCTTTGGGAACAGCTAAGTGAAACAGTACACCCGTTCCAACGGCTATCAGTCCCACAACGATCAAATAAGTTACTAATTTCTTCCATTTCACAGGTATTCAAACTCCTTTGTAATCTTTGCTATTTTAACAAAATTCTCATAAAATTCCTAGTCGCAATCCTTCAAACTTAAGAAAGAAAACAGCTCCCTACTCTCTGAATAGACAAAGAAACGCAGCTTCATTCTGCTTTTTCTTCCTTTCAGCTTTTCATACACCAAAAAGCGATTCGTCGTCAAACGAATCGCTGAAAGGAAGCACCTTTTTTATTCCGTACTGTAAGTGATCGCAAACGCTCCTCTACCTGTATGAGTGGCGATGATCGGTGTTGTGTGAAGCAATGGGATCTCCAAGTCAGGAAACAATTCTGCTAGTTCTTTTTGGAAACGTTCCGTAATTTCTAACCCTTCTGCATGAGAAATACCAATTTTCGTCACTTTTGGCATATTCTTCAATTCTGCTTTTAATTCCTCAAACCATTTATTGAACGTCTTGACGCCGCGTCCTTTGACGACTGGAATCAGTTCTGAATGATCAAAATCCATGATCACTTTCATGTTCAGTAAGCTCGATAAAAGACCTTTGGCGCGACTGATGCGCCCACCTTTTACTAAGTTTTCTAACGTTGAAACGCCGATAAATAATTTCGTATGCTCACGCACCAGATCCACTTCTGGTAAAACTTCTTCTAATGTCTTACCGGCTTTAGCCAATTCTGCTGCCCGAATCACTTGAAAAGCCAACGCTTGGTCTGTCGTGTCGCTATCGATCACGGTGACTTTCGCTTTTGATAAATGACTGGCTTGACGAGCCGCTTCCACAGTGCCACTAAGACCTTTGGTCATATGGATCGATAGTATTTCACTGCCATCTTTGCCTAATTCGTCATACAGTTCTACAAAATGACCAATCGGCGGCTGACTAGTTTTAGGTAACTCTTTGGCTTGCGCCATCATTTGCATAAATTTTTCTCCCGGCAGCGTTTCATCATCTGGATAAACGACACCATCGATCATTACAGATAAAGGCACGACATGGATAGCCAAAGCATCACGGACACTTGGTTCCATCGTACTGGAAGAATCTGTCACAATTTTAAGATTTGCCATCATATATTCACTCTCTCTTTAAATCAAGTCTTTTTTCGTGGTAAAATAACCACAGACCATTTATACTAAGTATAACAGAGAGAAAATTTTTTTTCATCTAATTTCGATTCGAAAGGACGGTGCCGAATGCAGCACATGAAGTTTAGTCGCAGATATTTGATCGTCAATGAAGTATTAAATGCAGTAACCCACGGGATCGGATTAGGACTGAGTATCGCAGGATTGGTCATCCTCTTAATCAAGGGGGCAAATCTAGGGTCACCTATCCACATCGTTTCCTATGCCATTTATGGGTCGATGATGATTTTGCTCTTCCTCTTTTCTACCTTATTTCACAGTTTGATTTTTACCAAAGCAAAAAAGGTCTTCCAAGTCTTTGATCATGCCTCCATTTTCTTGCTGATCGCTGGAAGTTATACACCTTTTTGCTTGCTTAGTATCCAAGGCTTGCTTGGCTGGTCACTCTTTGTCTTGATTTGGCTACTAGCAATTAGCGGCATCGTTTATAAGTCACTGACTCTTCATAAAAAAGAGACCGTCTCAAAAATCTCCACCCTGATCTACATCATCATGGGCTGGCTATGTGTTATTGCCTTTAAACCTCTGATCGAACATTTAGGCTACTGGGGAACATTTTTACTAGGAAGCGGTGGTGTTTCTTATACTGTAGGTGCGCTATTCTATAGTTTAAAATCCGTTCGGTTCATGCATGTGGTTTGGCACCTATTCGTTATGTTAGGTGCGGGACTGATGTACTTTTCCGTCTTGTTGTATACCTAAAAATGAAGCACTGCTTACAAAAAAAGAACAGGAAACTTTCGCTGCAGAAAGCTTCCTGTTCTTTTATTTTCTACGATAAAATTCAAATTGATGGGGATAATGGTTCTTTTCATCGACGATCCCATCGATCACATGATCAAGTTTCCATTGCGTCCAATCAATCTCTGGGAAATACACATCTCCGTTAAATTCCGCAGCGATCACTGTACGGTACAATTGATCGCAATCGTCAATCATCGCTTCAAAAACACCTGCTCCACCAGTTAAAAAAACGGGATGCTCTTGCTGCTTCACATACGCCAAAATTTCCTCACGGTCATGCATCACTAAGGCGCCGTTGGCTTGATAATCCTGATCACTCGTCAAAACGATCGTCGTACGCTGTGGCAGTAATCTTTTTCCCATGCCTTCAAAGGTTTTGCGCCCCATTATAATCGTATTATTGATGGTTTGCTCTTTAAAAAATTTCAAATCATTCGGCAAATGCCACGGCAGTGTACCATCCGCTCCGATCAACCCTTTTTGATCTTGTGCCCAAAGTGCGATCAACATAAAAATTACATCCCTTCTGTATAAAATGATTCCGAAATAATAGCAGCAACCTGCAGCCGCTGCATCAGCTGAAAAGCTGATTCATGCTCAAATGGATCTTTGTTGCGCTCCTCAAAGCGCAAGCCATCACAGGCTTGGTAAACAATTGTGCCGCCGCTTCTTTGGATATTTCGCGGCCATTCCCCATCGTTTAAATGCGCGTTGTTGTTTTTCAGCAAGGTCGGTATCAGGGAGATTGGAAAGAGAGCACTGCCAGCTGCGATATCAACTTCTTCTATTTGAAAAAAGTCAGCAGCGATCTCGTTGATCAAGCGCTCCGTTCTTTGCCACGTTTGCGGATGACTCGCAAATGCCCTTGCAGTTCGTCCAAGGATACAATACGTATTCGCAGGTAAAGGCTTTTTGCTTATAGCCACTAGTTCTTCTGGATAGGTCTTCATCCACGTCACCACGCGATCAAAATCACAAATATGCAGCGAATCCAGAGCTGGCAGGTGGTGCTGGGCAGCAAAAACAAGCCTTCTGCGGGCATCCGCTGCTCCTTTTGCTGGTATAAAAATGGCAGTACACTGCTGATTTGATCGAATGGCTTCCTTTAGCTCTGGCACTGTTTCTTCGGATACGGATAGCCAAACTGCATCATAGTGCTGATGCAAGAACTCGATGACTTGCTCAATGAGCGCTGCAGTAATCGATCCAGCATGTCTCTGATGAAAGGTCGCCGCAAAGCCTCGCTTGTGGGTATTTACCATTACGCCTCATTCCTTTCTTTATGAAATGAAACCCAAACAACCACTTAAACTGCGATCGGTGCTTTGATCGTTGGATGCGGATCATACCCTGCCAAGGTAATATCTTCCATTTCAAAATCAAAGATCGACTGTTTTTCAGGATTTAACTGTAAGGTTGGCGCAGGACGTACCGAACGAGTCAACTGTTCCTTCATCTGTTCCATATGATTGCTGTACAGATGAGCATCGCCTAATGTATGGACAAAATCCCCGACTTCTAATCCAGTTTCATGAGCAATCAGGTGCGTTAATAGCGCATAACTAGCAATATTGAAGGGAACGCCTAAAAAGACATCGGCACTGCGTTGATACAGCTGACAGCTTAAGCGACCCTCATGAACATAAAATTGAAACATTGTGTGACAAGGTGGCAACGCCATCGTCGGTACATCTTCAGGATTCCATGCGGAGACGATCAGACGGCGAGAATCCGGCGTCGTTTTGATCATGTCGATCACTTCTTTGATTTGATCGATAAACCCGCCGGTACTTTTTTCCCAATGCCGCCATTGATACCCATATACATGGCCCAAATCGCCGAAAGTTTCAGCGAAAGCATCATCGGCTAAGATTTTTTCACAAAATAGTTTCAACTCATGTTGATACTGTTCATTGAAAGCTTCATCCACTAATGAACGGCGACCAAAGTCTGTCATATCAGGACCTGTATAAGCATCACTTTTAATGTAACGTTCAAACGCCCATTCATCCCAAATGTGGTTATTATGTTCCAGCAGGTAGCGGATATTGGTATCTCCCTTTAGAAACCACAATAATTCGCTCTTGATCAAGCCAAAAGGAACTCTTTTTGTTGTCAGCAAAGGAAAGCCTTGGGACAGATCAAAACGCATTTGATGACCAAAGACACTGCGTGTTCCCGTTCCTGTACGATCACTTTTATCATTGCCTTCTGCTAATATTTTTCTTCCTAGATCTAAATATGCTTGTTCCATCGTTCTCTCCTTTACTCTACACAAATTCGCTCAAATATTCCCAACGATCCATTTTTTCTGCCAGTTGTGTTTCAACCTCGCTGATTTCTTGCTGTAATTTTTGCAGCTTCGTAAAGTCCGCACCTTGATGATTCATTTCTTCGGTCAAAGCGGCTGCTTTTTCTTCTAATGCCGCGATATCATCTTCAATCGTCGCCCACTCTTTTTGTTCCATATAACTCAGTTTCTTTTTAACAGGCGCTGCAGCAGACGCCTCACTTTCAGCAGAAAGTGAATCGGATTTTGTTTCTTTTGGCTCTAGTACACTCGAACTAGCTTTATTGGTATTGGCTGCTAGATATTCATTGATGGAACCAAAGTAGGACGTAATCCTGCCATTTCCTTCGAAGATCAGCAATTTTTGGGCAACTTTATCTAAAAAGTAGCGGTCATGGGAAACAGTGATGACTGCACCTGGAAATGTTTCCAAATAACTTTCCAAAATCGTCAAGGTATCAATATCCAAATCGTTGGTCGGTTCATCTAACAAGAGAACATTTGGCTGTCCAATCAATAGCTTGAGTAAAAATAGTCGTCGTTTTTCCCCGCCAGACAGCTTGCCGATCTTGGTGCCATGCATGGATCGCGGAAATAAAAACTGTTCCAGCATTTCTGCGACACTGACTTGGGAGCCATCCACTTTTTGCACTTCCTCGGCTGCTTCTTGCAAATAAGCAATCATTCGCTGATCAGGGTTCATCGCTTCAATCGTTTGCGTATAATAAGCCATTTTCACAGTCACGCCCATCGTACGCTCCCCTTCTTCTAAAGGCAGGCGACCAGCTAAAATATTGAGCAACGTCGATTTGCCCGCACCGTTTTCTCCTGTGATCCCTAAGCGTTCTCTTGATTGAATCAACAAATCAAAGTGAGACAAAATCGTTTTGTTTTCAATCTTGAAACTCGCATCTTTTAGCTCTAAGACTTGTTTGCCTAAGCGTGTCGTAGCAACATCAATGGCCACTTCGCCGTTTCGTTTTACTTGATGTAGGTTTTCTTTTAAATCATCGAAACGATCGATCCGTGCCTGTTGTTTCGTTGTACGGGCCTTCGCTCCAGTGCGAATCCAAGCCAACTCATGTTTGTACAACTGCTTGCGCTTGTCTTCTTGCGTCTCCTCCACACGTTCTCGTTCTGCTCGAGCATGAAGATACGTCTCGTAATTGCCCTGATATTCATGTAGCTTGCCAAAAGACAATTCAAAGATCCGACTAACGACTCGATCCAAAAAGTAGCGATCGTGGGTCACCATCAGTAACGCACCCCGATAATTTTTTAGATAGCCTTCCAACCATTGGATCGCATCATAATCTAAGTGGTTAGTCGGTTCATCCAATAACAACAAGTCTGGTTCATCGATCAATACTTGAGCCATAGCCACTCGTTTCTTTTGACCTCCAGATAATTCACTGACCTTTTTTTCTAACTCATTGATCCCAAGTTTTTGTAAAATGATCTTGGCAGTTGTATCTGTATTCCAAGCATCGGCTTTATTCATCGCTTCTTCTGCCAACTGATAATTCCGTTGCGTTTGTTGATCCAAGCCATTATTCTCTAAGGCAATCAGCGCTTTTTCATAGTCACGAACAACGCGAATCAGCGGACTGGTGCCTTGAAAAACAGCATCTACAACAGATAATTCTTCTTGTAACTGATTGTCTTGAGTCAAGAAACCGATGCGATAATCTTGGGCGGCAAATACCGTTTGGCGATCGCCATCTCCGCGATCCAAACCGGCCAAGATCCGTAACAAACTCGATTTACCCGTGCCATTGACACCGATCAAACCGATTCGATCTTTTTCATGTATCAGAAAAGAAAGCTGATCAAACAGTGTTTTTTCACCATATGTTTTGGTTAATTCACTTACTTTTAATTCTTTCACAGAATCCCTCCTGAGTTTTTTCTTCGCTCATTGTACCACATTTCATCAGCGGAAACGATGAGAGAAAAAAATCAATTTTTGAAAAAAAGAATGCCTTCGTCAGTCTACTCCTTCTGATCATCGATGTTGATCATCTTTTAGGAATAACCTGACGAAGACACTCCATAAAACGTGCCTCAAGTTGTGCGCCTCTTGAGACGTATTATCGGCGAAACATTCGCTGCTTCGGCTGTTCTTCTGCTCGAGACATCGCATACGATTCTAACAGATTGACATTGCGTCGGTATTCATTTGCCGAAATCGTTGAGATTTTTTCAGCCACTTCATATTCATCGATCGTCTTGCGCTCAAGGTAATAGCCCCAAAGGACTTTCTTAACAAAAATCGGGTCTTGCTCGATCATGATCGTTTCAATGAAATTGCTGTGTTCAAATCGTTTGATGCTCATTTCTCGTTGACGAATAAAGAAATTGATCAGCGAGGAATCATAGACATCTTCTAAATTGCTCAAACTATGAAAAATATATTCACTGTTCTTTAAGTAAATTTTTTGTACTTCAGAAATGTCTCGTTGCTTCAAGGCAGCTTTTAGCTGCTGCTGTCTTTGTAAAAACAAGCGAGGATGAATCAAAATACGGATAAATCGCTGAATAAAGAAGAGCCAAAAACTAAAGAATGAGAGAATTTGTTTTGCGAGGGAATGCTGTTGCTGAGAAATAAACCGTGAATAAAAACGGTAGCCATTTAAGCTGACTTTCCCATTTCGATACGCTTCATCCAAGCCGTCTTGTTCGATCGATAGGATCAATCCTTGAATTTCTTGGATTTCTTGTTTTTCTGAATCAGTCAAACTATTGCGATACAACTCCCAGCGCCGATTTTCATAGGAATTGATGACAGCATCGATCGCTAAACGGCCTTTATCCGAGAGTTCCTGCTTTTCTTCTGCTTCCAATTGTTCGATGACGTCTTCTAAGATCAGCAAGTGATTGAAGTCGACGCTTTCGGCAGCTTCCCCATCTGCCAAGTATGGCAAGACCATCACGCTGATGATCAATGTCAGTAAGATCACACAAGCGGTCAAAAACAGAAGCAAGCCTCTTTCATGAAAGGGTGCATCATGCACCATCACAGGCAAAATAAAGATGGCTGCCAAACTGACTGTTCCTTTGACTCCGCCAAAAGTCAACAAGGCGACTTGATTCATTGATACTTGTTTTTTTGACTGTAAAAACCAATAGTAAAACAACAAAAAGAGAAAACGAACAAGGAAGATCACCGCCGTGATCACCAAAATCGTAATCACTAGATGCCAGTTTGCATAATTATTGCTCTCCCAGATTGGTGAAAATACTTGTGACAACTCGATTCCTAGAAAAAGAAACACCAATGCATTCAATGTAAAGACAATGGTCGACCAAGTACTTTCTGAAATGTTCGCCAGCTCTGCATCAAACAACGAGATCCGTCGTTTTCTTTGGGCTTGGGCTACACCTGCCACAACGGCTGCGATGATCCCTGAGACCCCGATCATTTCGGCCAGCAAATAGGCAGCAAATGGCAAGAGCAGTTCGATCAATAAGTATACTGTGACATCTTGTGCCGAGATTTTTTCAATAAAGCGCAAAATTCGGCGTTTCAGCCACACGATCAAGTAACCGACAAGCCCGCCGCCGATACTAGAGAATAGGAGCTGGAACCCTGCGTTGGCTGCTGAAAAGCTCCCGGTGGTCAAAGCTACGATAGCAAACTGCAATGCGGTAACCCCTGAAGCATCGTTCAGTAAGCCCTCGCCTTCCAGAATATGCATAATGTTTTTGGAAATTTTCAAACGTTTTGCTAATGAGGAGACTGCCACTGCATCAGTTGGTCCTAACGCAGCACCAAAAGCGAAACAAGCAGCCAGAGGAATCGTGGGCATCAACCAATGGAGCGTTCCGCCGACAGCAAACAGTGTCATTAAAACGCCGCCAAAAGCCAAAAACAATACGATCTTGCTGTTTTTGAGGATTTCAGGTACATCTGCTCGTTCTCCTTCACGAAACAGCAATGGTCCAATGATCATTACTAAAAACATTTCCGGTTCAAAAGCGATTTCCTGTCCCATTTCTGTTAAACCTAGTAAAATCCCTAAGATGATTTGAATAAAAAAGATCGGTACCGAGGGTAATATTTTGCTCGCCACATTTGATAACGTGACGAGAATTGCAATGATAATGACGAGTTCAATAAATTCCATCCATTACCCTCTTTTCTTTCGAATAGCTAATAACAGCTCAAGAAAATCTTCTTTTTTCAAAAGGATCTTATCGTTTAGAAGACCTAACTCCTTTTCGTTATTTTCAATTTCGCATTGGACACGCCGTGATTCCAAGCGGTAAAGATCGTGTTTCATTCGCTCAAATTTACGAAAAAGCAATGGATTTTTCCGTTGCAAGTACTCACGAATCTCTTTTTTTTCAGCTGGTGTAAATTGTCCCAACTGTTTCATCAGTTCTTGTTTGCTTAAACATTCCTTGTTCATGATTGTGCTTTGGGCCCCTTTTATTATCAGTTTATCTTTTTATTTATCGTATAAATCAAAATTATCTCTTGACCGCTAGTATTCTAAGCCAATCATTCAAAAATAGCAAGTCTTTCTCACTAAAAGATGGTTTTCTATCCGCATTCTTATAAACTAAAAAAACCGCAGCTTTCACTGCGATTTTTTGTTTATTTCATATACAAGTCGTAATAAGCATCCATGATCTCTTTCGCGATTTGAATATTGGGATGCGTATCGGTGTCTCCTTTTAATTGAGGCATCACGATCGCAATCGCAATATCCGCATCACTGCTTGGCCCGTAGGCAACGATGTTTAAGTTAACTAAGCTGATGGTATTGCCATTACTATCCACGATGGGTGTTTCGGCAGTACCTGTTTTGGCAGAGACTTCCATTTTCGCAGAAGCCAAGCCTTTGGCAGTTGCCCAAGCATCCGTTCCATGAACCGCATCGTAAAAGCCATTTTGGATAATTTGCATTTGCGCATCTGATAAACCAACCTCGTTCAATACTGTTGGTTCGATGTCCTCAATCAGCGAACCTAGTCCGCCTGTTTCATCATTGTCGTAGATTCCGTCAACGATGTGAGGCTGCAATCTTTTGCCACCATTAGCAACAGTTGCTGCATATTGTGCCAGTTGCAGTGTCGTATAAGTATCAAACTGGCCGAATGCTAAGTCGAGGATCTTTCCGCCATCACTGACAGGGTCCATGTTCTCAATGGATGTGCTGATACCAGTTGCTTCTCCTGGTAAATCGATCCCTGTTTCAGTTCCCATACCAAAAGAGGCAAAAGAGGAACGGAGTTTTTCGTAGACATCCCCTTGACGATCCACTGTTGGAATCGAGATGCCTGACTGATAATTGATGCCCATCAAACGTAAAGCGACTTGCATCATATAGGAGTTAGAAGAAACTTCTAACGACTGCTCTGCAGAAAGATTGCGATTATTTGCCCCAGTTGGGTTGAAAATAGAAGCTTTTACATCGGAGCCGATTCTGATTGGTTGATCCAGCAGCACTTCGTTGCCGTTTAAGACGCCGTTTTCCCAACCGGCAGCCAAGGTTCCTGCTTTGACGACGGACCCTGGTACAAAGGAATTAATAAAGGTACCAATGGCATTTTCCTGCATTTCATTTGATCCCGTGTCATGATGATACCCGGACATGGAAAGGACACCGCCGGTTTTCGGATTTAACGCCACTGCGTATACCCCTGGGGAATACTCTGCAGCACCAGAATCAATCAGTTTTTGAAAATTGTCTTGCAAAATCTTGTCAACTTTCGCTTGAAATTCAGCATCGAGTGTTAAAACCAGATTATCCCCCTTTGCGCCTGCAAAGGTTTCTTTTTGACTTTCAATATTGTTGTTGTTGTCAAGCGATATTTCAGAGATGGATTTTGTTCCTTGTAAAACTTCTTCATATTGCTGTTCTAAATAACTACGGCCAACGCGATCATTACGTGCGTAACCTTTTTCTAAGAATTCGTCTAGAACTTCTTCAGGTATTCCTTGTTCTTCACTAGTCACCGTTCCGATCAAACTAGCCAGAGAACTTCCTTCAACGATCTTTCGTGTCCAATCGGTCCCGGTGGAGATTCCTGGTAAATCGACCATGTTTTCAGCAACAACTGCCAATTCTTGGTCAGACACATCCGACGTCTTAATAAAGACCGTACTCAAGGATTGTGCGCTGTTCATCCGCTTGAAAATCGTGGCTGCTTCTAATTCGGCATCGGAAAAATTGATTTCTTCTTCAGTCACTTTCTCAACGGTTGCCGCATATTGTTCAGAAGTACCTAAAGAACGCTCTTCATCACTCAATCGTTCAGTTGCTTTTTCAAGATTGTCTTCATCTGCCAACCAAAAGTCCTTAAGATCTCGATCAGACAAGTTTTTGTCGACTGGCATTTCGATCAACTCGCTCAATTTTTTGGCCGTTTCCAAAAGATCTTGAGCGGTCATTTTGTTTCCCCGCGTAAAAGTGATTGCTGCATTGGCTTGATTTTCCACTAAAGCTTTCCCAGAAGCATCGTAAATCATCCCCCGAGGGGCACTTCCTTTTACTTCCACTACAGATGAAGCTTTCAATTGCTGCTCAATATTTTCGCCATTGACGATCTGTAGATAGCCTAATTGGACAATCAATGATACAAACAAAGCAAATATAATAAAAAACAAAAAGTTCAATCGAAATGGAACATGAGATTTGCGATACGATTTGGCCTTTGGTTCTTCTGGCCCCTTACGTATCCCTTGGACAACTTTATCTTTCAAATTCTTCATCTCATCTATCCTTCCAATCTATAATGACTACTGTCCTATTTTACCAAAAAATTCGATCTGAAACAGAAAAAACAAAAAATATCCATTAATCCTTAGAAAAAACTATAAAAACTCAACGATATCTGCCTGAATGTTTCACAGATAGAATGTTTCATTTTCACTCTTTCATGAAAAAATTGTTTTTTTAAGCTTTCTTATGTTTTTTCATTTGTTGATTTCGTGAAACAAGAAATTGATTGATGTTATTGTGGAAAACTAAAAGCAGGAGGACATTTTGTCACCCTGCTTTTTAGGCTTCTAAAGAAACTAGCTACTCCCCAGTTGTTGAATTTTCTTCTGAGAAGGTCAAACTGTCGTCGTATAACTGATAATTAGGCGATCCGTTAGTATATTCATCGCCTTGGGTCAACCCCTCGTTCGTCGGAAGTTGCAACTGCTCCTTTAACAAATTTTGCGTATGCAATAACTGATTCGTCCCCAATAACTGATAATACACTCCACCAATCAGTTGTCCTTCCCCTTGCAGCTGCTCTTGCTCAATGGTCGCAAAAGCTGGCATGTAATTCGTACCGATATCCATCATGTCATTCCAGGTAAGATCCGTCTTCGAATTTTTTTCAACTGCTTTAAGGATGTTGCGGTAATTTCCTATTCCCTCCAAACTCATGACTTTTTGAAGGATTTTCGTCACCACTTCTCTTTGCCTTCTTTGTCGACCTATATCTCCCTCTAGATCTTGTTTACGCATTCTTGCGTAGGCCAAGCCTGTTTTCCCATTTAAAGTGATTTGTCATTTAGGGACATGGACACCTTCTAACGTAAAATCGATGGTATTTGTCACTTCGATACCACCTACTGCATCAATCAAATCCCGCATCCCTTGCATATTGATCGTCACATAATGGTCGATAGGAATGTCTAAAAGATTTTCAACTGAATCCATTGCCATCGCTTCACCACCGAAAGCATAGGCATGATTCAACTTATCGATCGTATTAAAGCCAACGATTTGCGTATAGATATCACGGTCAAGACTAACGATCGTTGACTGCTTTTTCTCAGGATTGACTGTTACCACCATCATGCTATCTGAACGGCCTTGCTCGGTTCGTCCCAGCGCCCCTGTATCAATCCCCATTAACAGAATGGAAAATGGATCGCGCTCTTCAATGCTGATCGCTGTTTCTCGTTTGTCTGTTTTACGATCAACAGACTTTGAGATTTGGTTGAATGTAGCATTCGTCTCTTGATAGATCTGCATGCCATAAATCGTTAACCCAATGATTCCAACTACTAACACGACTAAAAGACTGACTATTACTTTTTGATAACTCCGCATCCTGCACCTCGCCAATAAAAAATCACTTATCGAGTAAATTTTCCCACAAAATACAACGTTCAGCAACCGCTATCAAGAATAACTTTCATCCGTAACGTTTCTGTAACTTATTTGAAATAAAGAAAAAATTACAAACAAATAAAGTGCGCTCTCTAAGTTAGAGAGCACACGTCAAAACATCATTTTTAAATGTAATCAACAAAACGAGCACGGAACTTCATATGCAAATGGCTTCCTAAAATAAGAAGCATCAAAGTTAGACACCAGAATATAAGTGTGTAGGTCGTTTTTTCCCAAACCCATGCTCGAGAAAGGAAAGCATCCCGAAATCCTTCGATTAAATAGTAAAATGGGTTTAAGCGAAGGATTTTAATCAACCAAACAGGCATGTTTCGATTATTAATATCCCATATTGGACCAGAAACATAAAATAATAATCTCAAAACAGACTGCAGAAAAATGTGATAGTCACGAATCAGTACCGTTATGGTTGCATTCAAAAGGCCAAATGCAAATAAGAAGATGACCATCGCAAGAAAGTAATAAATAAATTGTAACCAATAGATGCTTGGTGTTACACCCGCTATGAATAACGAACCTACCACGATTGCCACCATAGGGATGTACGATGACAGATTACTTATAATATTGATCGATGGTAAAATGCTTACTGGGAACTTCATTTTCGCTACCATTCCTACTTGTCGATGAATACTGTTGGAGGCACCTAACACAGATGCATTAATATAAAACCATGCCGTGATCCCAATCAGCATCCAAATAATAAAAGGAACGCCATCAACTTCTCTATTCCCGTTCACTCCTAATCCGAAAACTAAATAATAAATACCGATTTGAATCGCAGGGTTTAATATTTGCCAAGCTAATCCCAAATAATGGCTCTGATAAGTAGCCTTATCTTCGTATCGAGACATCCGGAATATAATTCCCGCATGTTTAAATTGTTCTTTTATAACTGCAGCAATCTCTTTCACAAACTTCTTCCTTTTCTATTTGAACTAAACAAAGAAACATCTTCTTTATTTGAAAACTTGACTAATCGTTTCAACAGGATTTTTAATTGCGTAAGTAATCGAACGCCCACTAAAAGAAACCAGCGAACAGAATATCGTTGCGACTACGACCAAACCTAAGATCCCTTTTGTCGGCCAGCTCATTTTTTCTCCTAATGGCGTGCGCTTCAAGTTTTTTTGAATCATTTGGTCGGAAAGATTTTGTTGTTGCAAAAAATGATCTTCACGGCTTTTTTCTGCTAGTTTGTCCAAGTTAAATGCTTTTTGTTCTTCTTTATAGTTATCTTGATAGGCTTTTTGCTCTTTCTTTGGTTGTTTTTTGAACCAATCGATAAATTTGCGGTATTCAGCCATTACTTCTTCAGTAGGACCAAACATCCGTAAATCCCCATAATGCATCCAAATCGTTCGGTCACAAAGTTTTTCTACCTGTCCTAAAGCATGACTAACAAAAAAGATCGTTTTTCCTGCTTCTTTAAATTCCATGATCTTATCCACACATTTTTGATAAAACGTTTCGTCTCCGACAGATAACGCCTCATCAATGACTAAAATATCTGGATCATTATGAACCGCAATAGCAAAGCCTAATCGTGATTTCATCCCACTGGAATAGCTTTTAACGGGTTGATTGATAAAGTCACCTAAATCAGCAAAGGCTACGATCTCAGGCATTTTTTCATCAATTTCTTTATTAGTCATTCCAAACATCAATGCTTTAAGCCGAATATTTTCTAACCCTGTCAGCTGATATTTTAACCCGGCACCGATTGCGATGATCGAGGTATCACCATTTACTTCCATCGTACCGGATGTCGGAGGGATAATCCCACTGATCACGTTGGATAAAGTTGATTTCCCAGAACCATTGATCCCAATGATCCCCACTGATTCACCAGCTTTCACATCGAAGCTGACTCCTTTTAATGCCCAAAATCGGGGAACATTGCGATGATAGAACTTGAATAGCGCTTTTACTTTATCAGCTTTCTTTTTATATAAGTCGTATTCTTTCGTCACTAAAGTTGCACGGACTTTGATTTCTTTTTCCACTTTCTTCATCCATTCTCATAGAATTTCTAATTGATCAAGTCAACTCACAAAACATCATACCATATTTTGAGTTCTGAACAAATAATCAATGAAAAACTAGTAATAAATTCTTAAGTTCTTGGAGTTTGTTTCAATAAAAAAAACATCTGTAAAAGATGCTTTTTCTATTAGAATTGTTCAATTATTTAGTTTCAACTCTTTTTTAATTTGAGTGGTTGATATTTCTGGCGTCCTCGCTAGATAAATCACTTCAGCATCGGTTTCTTCTTGAATAAAATCAAATTTTCCCGCCCAATCATCTCCCATAACAAAGGTATCAACATGATACTCTTTGACATCAGAAACTTTTTGTGCCCATTCTTTCTCGGGAATAACTAAATCCACATAACGAATCGCTTCTAATAATTGCTTTCTTTTCTCATAGGAAAAGTAGCATTTTTTTTGTTTTTCATTCCAATTAAATTCATCCGTTGATAGTGCCACGATTAAATAATCGCCTTGCTCTTTTGCACGACGTAAAAGATTAATATGTCCATAGTGTAACAAGTCAAATGTTCCATAAGTAATTACTCGTTTCATTCTTGTACCTCTTCGTTTTCTAGTCTTTAATGTATTGAAGATACCAAAAATGGCAGGAAATAGCAAATTAAAAAAGCTGAGAGGTTACTCAGCTTTTTTGTTCTGATTTAGACTTTGGTTACTTCCGCTGCCTGCGGTCCGCGGGCACCTTCAACGATCGTAAATTCAACTTCTTGTCCTTCTTCAAGCGATTTAAACCCATCTCCTTGAATGGCAGAGAAGTGAACAAATACATCATCGCCACCGTCAACTGTAATAAAACCAAACCCTTTTTCGTTATTGAACCATTTTACTTTCCCATGTTCCATAGTGTGTAAAGCCTCCAATAATTATAATCCGACGATTCCGTCGATTTCATTATAGCGGAATATGTAAGCGTTAGCAATAATGAAATTTCTTTCCATCAACAAAAAAGAAGCCCTTAGTCAGGCTTCTTCCTAATAGTTTGTTTAAGCTTTTGCGAAATATTCGTTTACTTTGTCCCAGTTAACAACACTCCAGAAAGCATTGATGTAATCTGGACGAACATTTTTGTATTTTAAGTAATACGCATGTTCCCAAACATCTAAACCTAATACAGGTGTTTGACCATCCATCAATGGTGAATCTTGATTCGCGGTTGAAGTGATTGCTAGTTTACCGTCTTTAACGACTAACCATGCCCAACCTGAACCAAAACGTCCAGTTGCAGCAGTTTTAAATTCTTCTTTAAAGTCTTCAAAGCTGCCAAAAGTTTCTTCAATTGCCTCTTTGATTGCTCCAGTAGGTTCGCCACCGGCATTTGGGCCTAAGATTTCCCAGAAGAATGTGTGGTTAGCATGGCCGCCGCCATTGTTGCGAACCGCTGTTTGAATATCTTCAGGTACAGAAGAAAAGTCTGCTAATAATTCTTCAACTGTTTTTTCACCTAATTCAGGATGTTTTTCAATCGCTGCATTTAAGTTTGTTACATAAGTGTTGTGGTGTTTATCATGATGCAAATGCATCGTTTCTTCATCAATATATGGTTCCAATGCATCGTATGCGTAAGGTAAATCTGGTAATGTGTAAGTCATAAAAAAAATCCTCCTCAATGATAATGTTTACATAAGTAACATTATCAGACTATCAGACTTTGTTCAAAAAATATGCTTACTTTTTCTCACTTTTTTTCGTATTGAAAATCAAAAATTTACTAAACACATAATTTGCCAAAACAACAACGACTTGGGTGACCAGCTTGGCAACAAGATCTCCGGTAGCTAAAACTGAGATAAAGAAATACATACAGAGCATGTCCAAGCCTAATGATATAACGCGAAAAAAAATGAACTTTCCAAATGCCGCCCAAGACTCTTGCTTCGTTTTTGTTTTTGCTTCAAAAACCCATAACTTATTTGTAAAGTAAGCGAATAAAACAGAAGCGATCCAAGAAATCACATTCGCTGTTTGATAATAAAAACCAAACCCTTCACGAAAAATAAGATAGACGACAATATTGACTACGGTGGTCAAACCACCAAAAAATAAATACGTGAGTGGCTCCCATAGTTTTTTTTGTTGTAAAATTTGTTTGTATTCAATAAACTTTTGCATACATATGCCTACTTTCATTACTTTATTTACTTATTCAATAGATATTTGGCTCTTTTTTTGTGAATTCCTTGTAATCCTAAGAACCCTTCGTTACAATTACTCTAGTTATACCACAAAGGAGTTTATCAGCAAATGACTATCGTCCAACTATTTAAAATTGCTTTTTTTCGAATACCCGAACTAAAATTCGTCAAAAAAGCAGAGTTTTCCAAAGTAATCGTTTTTCTATTAGGTGCAGCCGTGATGATGGCTTTGCCAGTTACCATCAATGTCTTAGGCGTCTTTCGTGATGTGCAAGCAGATGGACAAAAAATCGGAGAAACGATTCCTGATTTCACGATCGAAAATGGACAGCTTTCTGTCGCTCCCAATACGCAAGGGTTCATCTATCAAACCGATTCGATCATCTTTACTTTTGATCCTGATGGCAATCGTACACCAGCGGATATTGCATCTGATGTTACCGGCTCGGTGATCGCAGTAGGTTTGTTAAAAGATCAGCTGGTCATTCGTATCCCTTCTTCTGGTTTCTCAACGTCTATGTTCGATTCAAACCAATTAGAGTTTGATTATAGTGAACCAGCACTGCGTAATCTTAACGGTCAGGCGATTCGAGAAACCTTATCCAACCAAGCGATCCCATGGCTGATAAAAATCATTGTCTTTTTTGTCGCCTTATATCCCACGTTTGTCAGCTTACTGATCACCTTAATCATGGGAACCTTTATTGCAACGATCTATACGAAATTGAAGCTATTCTCTTATACCTTTTTCGAAAATTTAAAGATTCTCATTGTCTGTGCTGCATTGCCTACACTCATTAGTGTTATTGTACAACTAGCGCTACCTTCCTTTGATGCTACCACCTTTATTTTGTTTGGTTCCCTATTCTTATTTACGCAAGGTGTCAAAGATTCCCCAAAAATACAATTAAAAAAATGATCTATGCCATGTTCAATTCATTGAACATGGTTTTTTTCTCATTCTTTGCTACACTTAAGATACAAGGAGGCTTGGCAATGAAAAAAATAATCTTAGCCACTCGCAACTTTCGCGACACTTATGTGGAACAAATGGAAAAAGACTATCAATTTCTCGTGTACTCAAAGGACCAAGCAATTGATTGGTCACAAGTGGAAATCACTATCGGTTGGAAGCCAGCATGGAACGAACACCTGTTAACCGAAAAAACAAATTTGAAATGGGTCCAAGCGATTTCGGCTGGTGTGGACACCTTGCCATTAAAAGAGTTTGCAAAATACGACATTCTCTTATCAAATGGCAGTGGCATCCACGCTGAATCGATTACAGACCATTTATTGGCTTTGCTCTTTATGGAAAACCGCGGGATTTTCCAAGCAATCCAACAACAAAGAAAACAGCAATGGGCACCGGATACGATTCCTTATGCAAAGCTATCTGATCAAGAGATTTTGATCGTTGGTACGGGACAAATCGGCCAAAGATTAGCCCAAGCATTAACCTTTTTTGGTGTACATCCGATCGGCATTAATACAAGCGGCCATGAGGTGGCGAATTTTGAAAAAACGTTTGCGTTATCTGACTTACACGCTTGCGCAAAAACCGCCGATTGCATCATCAATATTCTTCCACTGACAGAAGAAACCACACATTTGTATGACGAAGCCTTTTTTGCACAAATGAAGCCTTCCGCTTCATTTTATAATGTCGGTCGCGGTCCTAGCGTGGATACTGCCGCATTAACAAAGGCATTAGAGAAAAAGCAGCTGGCATTTGCCGCACTAGATGTTTTTGAAGAGGAACCTCTACCAGAAAATGATCCACTATGGCATACCGAAAACCTGTTGATTACTCCTCATATCTCAGGACACACGCCCCATTTTCAAAAGGTATTTATGGATATTTTCTTAGCGAATTTCCAACAATTTTTAACAAAACAAGAACTTGTTAAAAATGAGATAAACTTGGATAAGGGATACTAACAAATTCTTTCCGCAAAAAAAGTGTACAGTTGAAGGCAACCCCTTCAAATTGTACACTTTTATTTTATCATTATTTTTCTTGGTCTTTTTCGGTTTCTTTCAAGAAGTACAAGGGTCTATGTTTAGTCTCTAAGAAAATTTTTCCGATATACTTGCCGATGATCCCTAAACAAAGCAATTGCAATCCACCAACAAATAAGAAGATACTGACCATTGAAGGCCACCCTGATGTCGGATCTCCAAAAATAAAGGTTCTTATCACAATAAAGATCAAAGCAATCAGAGAACCAAAACAGGAAAGCGCACCAATAAACGAGGCGATATTCAAAGGTGTATCTGAAAAATTGACGATGCCATCGATCGAATATTGGAATAGCTTCCAGAATGACCAGGACGTCTCACCCGCTACTCTTTCTCGATTCTCATAGGCGATGTATTCTGTATCAAACCCAACCCAGCTGAAGATCCCTTTTGAAAAGCGATTGTACTCTGACAGCTGTAAAACTGCATCAACCATATTGCGGCGCATCAAGCGAAAATCTCGCGCACCGTTTACCATTTCAGTATCGGCAATTTTGTTGATGATGTTATAGAACGAGTTCGAAAAAAAACTGCGAATCTTTGGCTCACCTTTTCTATCGGCACGTCTCGTCCCCACACAGTCAAGCTCTGGTTTACTTCTTAGCAAAGAAAACATTTCAGGTAGTAATGACGGCGGATCTTGTAAATCTGCATCCATTACAGTGACAAAATCGCCTCTAGCAGCTTGTAGCCCCGCATAAAGAGCAGCTTCTTTGCCAAAGTTTCTCGAAAAAGATAGATAGCGAACACTTTCAGGGTGGGCGTGATACAAGTCTCTTAAAACAGACAGAGTTTGATCTGAAGACCCGTCATTAACAAAAATATATTCAAAAGGCATATTTAAGTGTTTCTTCACTTTTTCTGTTTCTTCAAAAAAAATCGGCAAGCTTGCCTCTTCATTAAAACAAGGTACAACAATTGATAACATCGGTTTCATCTCCTAGAGCCAATCGTGGGAAATCGGTCAGCTGGGACCGAATCCACATTATTTTTTATCTTCGCTAAAATCATATTTCGGTTCATCTAACGTTTCATCATAGTCCACAGTTAGATCATAGCCTTTGAAAAACCATTCGTCTGCTTCATCAATAAAAAAAAGCAAGCCATCAATGGTTTGTTCGACGATCGGACGTTCTGGTTTATCGACTGACATTCCCACGGAAAATCCGTCATGCACTTGTGTTTTGCCATAAATTTTTCCGAAAAAACGAATCCCGCTTCCTTGGTCTACCACCAATTCTTTTTTAAACCATTGCATTGCTTCAGGACTTATTGTTAAGTTCATTTTCTTCACTCCTAATCATTCATATGTTCATCAAGTATATCTACATCATCTGTATTGCCGATCACGAGTAAATTGTCATTTTCACGCACGATCGCCTCTGCATCAGGCGAAACGATCACTTGTCCTGGTCCCCGACGAATCGCAACGACTGTCAGACCATACTTTTGTCGAAAATTCAGCTCAATCAGGGATTTATTGAAAAAGCGTGGATTGGACACGCGAATCTCTGCTAGAGAAAATTCGTCAGATAGTTCAATATAATCTAAAATATTTTTGGAAACAAGATTATGGGCGATGCGAATCCCCATGTCACGTTCGGGATGAACGACACGGTCTGCGCCGAGTTTTTCCAGCACACGGGCATGGTATTCGTTTTGGGCTTTCGCTAAGATATTAGGAACACCCATTTCTTTGACCATCAAGGTCACCAAAATACTAGCTTGAATATCCTCACCAATCGCAACAATGACATGGTCAAAGTTACGGATACCCAATGAGCGTAACGTCATCTCATCTTGTGCGTTGCCGACCACCGCATGGGTGGCGATATTCATGTACTCATTGACACGATCTTCGTTGCTATCGATCGCCAGTACTTCTTGTCCAGATTCAATCAACGTGCGACAAATACTGCCACCAAAACGGCCCAGACCGATTATTGCATAATTTTGCTTCACCACAAACGCTCCTTTTTTACCAGATCATAATTTAGTATAACAAAAACCTCCTCTGCTTGCCATGAGGAGGTATGATTATTAAGACTTTATTTTATCAAACCATGTTTAAAAGCATATATCGTAGCTTGTGTACGATCTTCTACTTCTAATTTTGATAAGATATTTGACACATGTGTCTTCACTGTTTTCAGCGTAATGAAGAGTGAATCCGCAATCTCTTGGTTGCTCTTTCCTTCGGCGATCAACAGTAACACTTCTTGTTCCCGATTGGTCAAATCTTCATGTAGGATCGGTGTCCGATTCGTCAAACGATCCATCATTTTCGTGGTGACTTCGGGTTCTAAGACCCGCTCTCCTCGCTGGGTTGCACGAATGGCTTCCGCAATCTCATGAGCAGTAGACGTCTTTAACAGGTAACCTGCCGCCCCCGCTTCAATAGCAGGATAGACTTTTTCGTCATCAATAAAACTAGTGACAATAATGATTTTTGCTTCGGGCCAATCATTTAAAATCAATTTCGTAGATTCGATCCCATCCATTTCATCCATCACCAAATCCATCAAAATCACATCTGGACGTAATTCCAATGCCTTTTCATACCCGACTCGACCATTTTCCGCTTCCCCAATTACTTCTATATCGTCTTGAATCGATAGATAAGAAGAAACCCCCAGACGAACCATTTCATGGTCATCAACTAACAACACTTTAATCATACCTTATGCCTCCTTCAACAGTGGAACTTTAATTTCAATACTGGTTCCTTGATTTTTAAAACTAATAATTTTCAACGTTCCGCCAACGGCACTTACCCGTTCTCGGATATTCATCAAACCATAGCTGCCGGCCTTTTGATCTTGTGGATCAAAGCCAACACCGTCATCGATCACCCGCAACAACACGTTATTATCAATGCGATGCAAGTAAACTTCCAACTCATTGGCCTTGGCGTGACGCAGTGTATTAGATAAGAGTTCTTGGATCACACGAAAGAGTTGATCTTCAATCGAACTAGGCATCGTAAATTCTTCAATATCCCAAGTCAATAGAATTTTGATTTTGGTCTCTAATTCTTTTAACAATTGCTCGATTCCTTGCTTTAGACTCTTCCCTTCCAAAGTAACAGGTCGTAGATGAAGCAAGAGCGCCCGCATTTCAGATTGCGAAGCATTGATAATGTCTGTGACCATAGCTAACTGTTTCTTTTGACTTTCTGGAGCATCTGTTCGAATCGCTTGCTCATTTAGTGCAGACATCATCATCATGGCGGCAAACAGCTGTTGAGAAACAGAGTCGTGCAATTCACGAGCCAGACGCTGCCTTTCTGCTTCTAAAATCTCTTCTTTCGTCTGACCATCAACAAACTGCGGTTTCGCATTCAATTGCTGTAATTCCATCGACATCTGTTTCATCTTCGATTGGATACTGGCAATATCACGATCCACATTCGCAATCAAATGGTTTTCAGACGCATGGGGGATTTTTGTTTCCAATAAAGGGCTATCGATATAGCCGCTGGCTAACAGTCTTAACTTTTCTTCCACCGGACCATATTGACGGTTGCGAAAAAAAGAAATCAGTAAAAAGACAGCTAACGCAATCAATGCAGATATTACAAGTAAGTGAAAGACGATTGGGATAAAGAAGAGCTTGATTTGAAAGACTTCTATCAGCCAATTATTTTTCCCACTGGCATACAAATAGGAAAACAGCATCAAAATCATGGTGAAAAAACTTGCTAATCCTGCATAAAAAGCGATCATGCCTCTTGAAAATTTCCCGATCATACCCGAATCACCTCAACATCACCAACAAGGGTATTCGTCAAGATTTTCAAACGCCGACTATTTTCGCCATAATCCGGGCTGTAGATCGTCACTTTTTCATTTTTCAAGCTCGTTTCTTCGCCTTCAAAGATAACGGAGCCAATAAAAGTACTGTGCTCTAATTTGATTGCTACGCCAGCAGGCACTAAAATACGAGTTCTGCCAAAGCCTTTTCGTACGATCACGACGTTTTCTTTCTTAGGCAATAAAGTGTTGCCTAGATCGATGAAAGTGTCTCCCGTCAAGATATCTAAATTGATATCGTCCCATTCATAGACTTGACTGCCGATCCGTTCATTACCTAACCATTGCTGCTTTTGTTTCAGTGGATGATCAGCTTTGGGTTCTTCAGTTTCAACGATAATCATTTGTTTTTTGCGCCAGAATGAATTTTTAGTTAAGTCGATTCCGGTAATCTCGACTCCTTTTAAACCAATAAATAAAATCGCAAAAATCAGCATCAGCCACAGTGCTGGACTATTTAACAAACTGATCAAAATAGCAATGGAACTTGAGACCATCAAGAAATTTTTAAAATTGCTCTTGCGCTCACTTCGGTTCACAAGGACCAAGCACGTCACACCAAGTATTAATAAAAATAATAATGGCGGATTAGATAAAATTTGCCATACCGCAAAAAGCAGTAAGAGCGCTTCAACAATAAAGAAAAAACGCCAAGGACTTTTCATTCAAGCTCCTCCTCCTAGTAATTCTACTCTATCATACCTGAAAAAAATGGTTTGTCCATCCGTCGCTGGTCCGAAAAAAGACCCTGTTTGATCAAATTCCCTAAAGGAGAATGAACAACAGGGTCAACTAGATTGATCGAGTGATCAAGCAATTAGCTTTTCTTTACTTCTGTGATTCTTACTTGCATATCTCCGCCTGGCGTTGAGATCGTCACTTCATCGTTGACTTTTTTCCCAATCAAGGCACGAGCGATTGGTGAATCATTGGAAATTTTACCAGAAAACGGATCTGCTTCAGCACTACCGACGATCATGTACTCTTCTTCGTCACCATCAGGCAACTCAACAAAAATCACTGTTTTTCCGATGGAGACTTCATCAGAGTCTACACCCTCATTATCAATGATCTCTGCAAAACGAATCATATTTTCTAAAGTAGTGATTCGGCCTTCGACAAACGCTTGTTCATCTTTAGCAGACTCATACTCTGAGTTTTCGGATAAATCGCCAAAACTGCGGGCTACCTTGATACGTTCAATGATTTCGCCGCGTTTTACCGTTTTCAATTCTTCTAATTCTTGTTCTAGCTTTTCTTTTCCTTCAAGTGTCATTGGGTAAACTTTTTCTACCATAGTTCTTTTCTCCTTTTAGTAACTTCTAATAAATCGCAAAAGGTAATCTTTTGCGATGAGTCCACAAAAGATTACCATGCTTTTTTTTAAATGTAAACTATAAACCTATGAAAATTTAATTTGAGGTATTGTTTACATATTGTTCCACTAATTGCATATGCTGTTCATAGGTTTCCGCAAAGTAAACTTCTTGGGTTTGAATGTCAGCAACGAAATAATAGTAGTTGTTCGGTGTTGGATCTAAGACCGCTTGGATCGCTGCTTCACTTGGATTGTTGAATGGTCCAGGTCCGTAGCCAGTATGCACATAGAGATTATAAGGAGAGTCAACTTGAGTGTCCTCATAAGTAACTAGCTCTTTGTGCTCACCTAACGCGTATAGAATCGAAATATCCGATTGCAGTGGCATATCAATCGCTAAACGATTGAAGAATACCTGTGCGATATTTTTACGATCTTCTAGCTTACTGCCCTCTTTTTCAACAAGTGAAGCCAAAGTAAGGACTTCTTGAACCGTCATTTCTTTTTGAGCAATTTGATCGAAATATTTTGACAAGACTGAATTTGATTTATCCACCATTTGGGTAACGACTTCTTCTAGGGTATTCCCTGTATAGTAGTCGTAAGTTGCTGGGAACAAGTATCCTTCTAGTCGGTAACGCACACCTTGCGCATCGCCGGCACTTGCTAAAAGCTCAGGATAGGTTTCTTTCATTTTTTCAAAGAACTCATCGCTTTCCATCAAAGCTAAGAAATCGTCTTTCGAGATATTCGTTGCTTCCGCTAGAGCATCACCGATTTGATCAACATCAAATCCTTCTGGAATCGTCACTTTTGCATCAGAGGTGACCGATCCTTCACCATTTTGCAGCATCTTTGAGATTTGATCCAATGTCATACTAGGAGAAAAATGATAATTTCCTGCTTGAAATCCAGTTAAATTATTGAATTTCGTATAATAGTTAAAAATCATACCACTTTTAATGATATTGTCTTCTTCCAATATTTCTCCAATTGCTTTGTTGGACGATCCACTAGGAATCTCAACCGCCACCGTTTCGGTATCTTCTGGATTCAACGGCTGCAATCCTGATGTTACATAACGATACATTGAAAATCCTAAAACACCACCGATGACGAGCAGAGCAAGGACTACGATCAAAACGATCCGATTGACAATCCGATCTTCTTTTTTGCGTTGCTGCTTGCGCAATTGCGTTTCCCCACCTTCAGCTATGGGCACTTCTTCTTCTGCTGCCCTACGACTTGTAGCAGCTTGCTTTGCTTGTTTATTTTTGGCCTTTCCACTTGCAGTTCGCGAACCCACCTCTTCTTGAGGTTGTTGAATAGGACGCTCGTTCAAACCATTGCTTTCTTGGGTTTGATCTGATTGAGGTTGCTTTAAAGCTCCTAATACTTCGTCTTTAAAGGACTTATCCTCTGGATGTTGTTTACTCAAAACAACTCCTCCTAACTTTCGTAATACTGGCTTGTACCATTATACACGAAAGTTAGGAGGAGTGGAATAGAAAAAGATTAATAGTCCCTTCAAGAGCTACTTAGCTTTTACAATTGTTTTTTTCGCTGATAGATACCCTTGGTTTGTTCTAAGCCGTGGTGTACCATTAGCATCAAACTCGATTCCTTGAACTTTTACAACCATACCTTTTGTTGCTTTTTTCTTACTGGCTCCATTACTAAAATTTACAGAAGAGTAAAAATAATCATTTTTCTGTAAAATGACACTTGAGATATCTTTGTAGTAATAGTTTGAGTAACTAGCTATAAGTTTAGAAACATATTTCTTATTAGTGGTCACATATCCGTTATTAACTTTTAGCCTTGGTACTCCTGATGAAGTGAAAACAACGTCATTGACCTTCAAAACTTGATTTTTCTTAATTTTAGCGCCCCTGTTTTTAAAATTTACATCTTTATAAAAATAGTCATCTTTATTAAAAATAACAAATTGGGGTTTAGACAATAAATAAGAATTGTACGAAGAAGTCACTGTTGATACTCTAGATAAATTCGCTGTAAAATATGAACCATCAGATAAGATTAATCTCGGACACCCATCTGGTGCATATGCAATCCCTTTTACTTTAATAACAGAGCCCTTTGGATATTTTGTTTTTCGAGAAGTAAAAGTTACATTTGAATACGAATAATCATCTTTTTTTGTATAGACATAGCCAGAAGATGGTAAGACATACATATAGTTCTTGTAGCTGCTTAAAATTTTCTGTACATAAGATTTATTCGCCGTTAAATACCCATCATCAGTAATTAATCTAGGTGTTTTGTTATCATATGCAATTCCTTTTATCTTAATAACTTGGTTTTTACTCACTTTTCTTAAACGATTAGCAGTCCCAAATGATAGTTTGCTATAAATGTAATCATTTTTTTTCATAATGATATAATTAGGGTTGCTTGTATAGTATTTAGATAAATCAACTGTATTATTTTCATTATTGGTAAATATTCCTAAATAATCAGAAGACATATCAAATGATGTACTAAGGTTAGGAAATGTTACTAACGAGGACCATTGCCATGCTCCATATTGAGAATACATCTGAACATTGGATAAAGAGTATGGATAAGCAGCAACCCAAATATTTTTTGCTCCTAGAATTGAAGCATCCATTAACCCTTCTGTAATCCAGTACAAGCCGCTATAATGAATAACATTTCCATATCCAAGTTCATTTAAACGTTTTTTAAATGAAAGTGAATTTTGCGTATGATTCCCTTTATCTACAATTTTTGGTTCCTCAATATTATTTACCATTAGAGTAGTCTTAGAAAGTCCTAATTCCTGTGCGAAAGCTGCAAAATAATTTGCTTCTGCGATAGCCTCAGATTCATTGGTGAACCAGCTATAATGATACACTGAAACTTTCAAGCCCGCTTGTTACGCATTTTCAATTTGCTTTTTTGCATAAGGATTTTTATAAGTAGTATATTCTGTTAGTTTAACCACTACACCTTTGACACCGTATTGCTTCATCATTAGATAATTATCTATAGATATTTCACCATTGTGCGACGACACATCAATAAAATCTTTCCTCGGAGTATTCAAGTCCTCCGCTTTAACGATTGGAGGATTTAAAACAGCTGCTCTTGTCGATCTTCTTACTGAATTTTCATTCGTTGTTTCATACAAGTCAGAACGTCCAGAAGGTATTGCATATTCTTTTGAAACAGAAATACCTTCTTCTGTTTCAGCAGTAATGCTCTCCTCTACTTTTTCAATATTAGAATAGGCTGTAGAGGAATTAGTGGTCTCATTTTCACTTACTAAATTCTCATTTGTACTTGGAAATGTCGATATAAGAGTTTCTTCATCTCCCGAATTCTTTCCTCTAAAACCATCTATTGATTCAGTGGACTCAGTAGAGGTGATTATTTCATCTGAAATAACAAGCTCATTAATAGATACAAGTACTAAAAGAAAACAAATTATAGGTAAACAACTTTTTATTTTCATTTGATCTCCTTCTTTGTTCTATAAGACATCATTTATCTGAAAGTTTTTAAAAGATTGTCCCATAAGCTCCCTATATTTTCAAATAAATATGATTTTGACTTTACTTTCGCATTTTCTCCCATCTGTTCCAAAAGATCATGGTTTTCTATAAGTTGTTCAAGTTTTTCTTGAAATTCTTTTTCATCATCCATAGGAACAACAAATCCATCAACTGAGTCTTCTATAATATTGGTCGGTCCATACGTATCATAAGATATGACAGGCAATCCGACTGACATAGCCTCGATGACAACCATTCCGAAAGATTCAAATCTAGATGGTAATACAAATATTGAAGATTTCGAGAGCTCTTCCATAATTAATGGTGTATTAGGATAGAGAAAAACATTATTATAAATTCCCTTTTCAAAAATAGTATCTAGCATCAAATTAAAATCATTTCCAGAACCATATATTCTCAGTTCCCAATCAGGATATTTTTTTGCAATAGGCTCATATAAGGATATTAATCTCTCATAACCTTTTTCAAAAACAAATCTTCCAGCTGATACGATTACTTTATTGCTGTAATCTGTTTTGAATTCTGTATTATTAATTCCGTTTGGAATTACCTTAATGTCGATCGATTGGTCTAGAAATGCTTCATAATCTTCTTGTTCTTTCGGTGTCAAAACAGTTAAACAATCCAACTCATTATAATATCTCTTTATTTTTCTTTTAATCGTATTGTGATGTGCAGAAAGCTGTGCATGCTCTTGTCCAATTTTTACGACATTCTTGTTAACATACTTAGCGTTAAAAAAATTTAGTGATGGAAATGTAGAAATAACAACATCTGATTTTAAATTTTTTAATGCTTTAATTAATAAAATATCCGTGTACAAAGATAGATTTTTATAAAGGAGTTCATTTCTATCTATGAATAAACTTGGAAGCTTATTAATGGATGCAGCCATCTTAGATTTAAAAGACTTATCTGAAAATTGCTTTCTAGTATTCAATAGCGGCACTAATTTGACTTGCTTATCAATTTCAAACTTAGGCGTATCAAAAGTTTTCTTAATGCTCATTATTGATACATCATATCCATTATTAACCAGATAATTTGCTGTGTTAACAACGGTCCGTACAGTTCCGCCAATTCCATATATATTATAAACTATAAATGTGACCTTCATACATTATCCCTCTTTATTCCTTGATAAGTTCTCAAAAAATTCTCATCATCATGAAAATCAAAAAATTGATTTGCTCTTTCTCTGTAAAAAGGATTGTTTGAATAATTATTTTCCACCGTTTTAATCAATGAAGCTTTTAATTCTTCGTAGTCTTTACATCTGTCTCCAAATAAATCTTTATTAAAATTAATAAACGCCCCACGCTGATTCATATATTCTTCCACATCAAATTGGAAAAATATAATCGGTTTATTTAGATAAGCAAAATCAAATGCAACACTAGAATAATCTGTGACTAATAAGCTTGAAGATTTAATTAAATCTTGTATTGATTCTGTATGACTATCAACTATATCTATATTCGGAAGTTCACTTTTAAAATAATCACCATATCTTCGAAGCATTTCTATGTGAGGTAGAAATTTAAGTACTATGTTATGACCAATAAGAAAATCGGATAAGTCTTTATCATTCAAAAGTTTATAGTAATATTTAAAAAAGTCACTATGTTTAAAATTATCTTCATCTTTTACAAGCCAATCTCTCCATGTTGGCATTACAAAAATCTCCTTATTCTTGTCTAAATAGCTTGAGTTGACTAAATAATCATACCTCGTAAGTCCAGTCACCATGATATTTACTGGTCTAAAATCCATATTTTTGATTAAAATATCAGCTTCCTTTTGTGAACTCACAACCATTTTTCTCATTTTACCTCTATAAGAATTTGGATTAAAATAAACTTTTTTCATTGCTATTATCCCGTGCTGCAGGTGATAAATGGATTTATCATTATTTCTATCATAATGATATAAAGAAGGAATAGCATCTCTTACTCCATGGGACACGATCAATTTTGAGGATAAATGATACTTGTAAAGATGTTTAAAACTATCATAAACCAACAAATTATCTTGATTACTAAATTCTGACAGTTGTCTAGTTACAAAATATGTTTTCTCTGGTACTGATGATTTTAATGAGCTACTAAAAAACAAATAACCATTATCTTGATGTGAAATTCCAAAATTTTCACCAACTAACCAAGTTGGATTTTTATTAAATAGGCGAGAGACAGATGCTCCTATATAAGCTAACCTATTTTTCAAAAGATAAGATTTTGTAATCGGATTAACTAAATATAAAAAATCAAGATACAGTTCTTCGCTTTTAGTATGCCATGAAATTTTATATGCACCATCTTTGTAGCTTTTATAGCAAACTTTCTTCTGGTCCATCTTTCCTTTTAATATATTAAATAAATTATTCTCATCATCCATAATAAGCAACTTAAAGTAACTATTATTCATTTTTAGTGACTCTAAAAATAATGAATCGATTTCGAAAGTTAGCCCGTGCTTTCTTCTAACACCCTTTGCAATGTCAAAAATTTCGTTTCCTTTTATACCAACAAGTCTTACATCTGTTCTGAAAATATCTTTTATAACTATCGTATTTTTTCTTATGCTAAGTACTTCTGTTTTTGTTTGAGAAGATATAGTTAATATTAGTTCATTCTTCGCAAATAAAAACTGAATTTTATACACATCAGATATATTGAATTCAGGATATCTTTTATATTTCTGAGGAGAAAATTTTTCAAATTTGTTCTCATTCATCCTTATAGAATAAATAGTGTCGTTATACGAAAGATCTACATCAATATAGAACTTAAGGTTTGAGATCTCATTAACAATATGAAGCATTTCTTTTTTATCTAAAAAAATAAGAAATTCATTCGTCTCTTTTTTAACAAAACTTTTTTCTAACAGGTGCTTTTCTTCAGTAGTTATGTTTGTTAGACTGACCGACTCATTTTTCACCTCATCTAAATTCAAACTATTAAGTAAGAATTGGTATGCCAGTACTATATGCTCCTCATTTTCATAAAGATATTTAATTCTTGCATTAAGTGAAGAACCGTAAACTGTGATACATCGTTCCTTTGATAAATAGACTTTTTGATAAACTGAAAAATCTTCAGAGAAAATATTCTTTTCTACTAAAAAAGTGGAATCTTTTATTGAATCTGTAACTTTTAATGTAAAGCTATTACCTTGAAAATCATATTCACAATATAAATCATACAGCCCTCTTAACTTATAGATTGATTGATTTAACTGTGACAGGTCAATCGAAATTTCGAATCCATTCTGAGAATAAAGTATTTCACTAGTCTTATTCTTTGTTCTTCTATGAATAAAATAAAATCTAAGATTTGAAAAATTCTTTGAATTTAGCAATGTAATTATTAAATCATGGCTTCCATTTTTGAACAATTCTTTAATACCAAAAATAGGATGTTCTTTTGCCAATCTTTGATTAATACATACCATTGAATTCCTTTCGTCAGATACCAATATAAATTGTTCCTTATAAAATACATTCACTTTTTCTGCAAAAAAATTATCATACATAATTTGATGCACATGTCCTTTTGAGTCCACGGCAAGCATTTGCCATTTTTTTGAATATGGCATCTCAGAAATAATATTATTAATTTCATTCGCAATCTGCTCTTCATCACTCATTCTTGAAGATAATGCAAAAGAAAAAGAGTTTCCGTTTTCATTTTGTATAAACAATGTAAATTCTTCTTTTAAGCTTGATAACTTTTCTAATTGCAATAACTCTTTGCCAAATTTTGAATTGACAATCGAAAGAGTTCCCTTCGAACTAATTTTCACCCAATCTTCCGATATATCTTTTGTCTCTAATTTATATTTTTTTTCTTCATTCTCTACGTTTATGCAAGTAATTGCAGATGTATTTAGTGTGACTCCATCGCAATACTCAAGTTCTAAATTAATTTCACCATAATATTTATGCGAAGTAATAGTTTCCAAATCGATTAGCAGTTTATCATTTATCACTTCAAATTTCGTTTCAAACTTGCTATTAGTTTTATTGATCACTTTCTTTATTTCAACTTTTTTCAATATTTCAGAAGAAAGTGTAATAATATGAGTATTAAGTTCTATGAAAGAAAATGTTAATTTTTTTGTGAGCACGTTCAAAATGCACTCATTATTTCGATATAATATTCGATAAAAAGGACTACTAATAATTTCACTGAAAAACTCAGCTTTTACATTGTACACCTCTATTTTATTTTGGCACTCTATAATGAATTGTAACAGCCATTCCCCTTTATCGAGTAGTGCTACCTGTTCTAAAAGTTCTTCCTTACTCACACTATTTTTATCTACATGAATTTTTTTAGTTATATTTCTTTCTAGATGAGTTAAAACAAGAGCTTTTTTATTATTTTCACCATTTTCTTTAAGAATGATACTACCAAAAGCGTCTATTACAATTGTATCCTGACTCTCTTTGAACTCTATATTCATAATTTCCTCCTCCAGAATAACAATCTTGATTTAATTCTTTGGATAATCAGATCTACAGTTGAGACTTCGATATTCTTTTCTCTCTTCAAAATCTCTCTATAGACTCGCTTAGCGTTATTCTGATCAACAAATGAAAAGTATTTTTTTTGTATATCACTAATTGTATTTTCATCCAGTCCATTTTCAATTGATAGAGAAAGGTCATTCAAAAGATCCTTTTCAGTAATACTCACAGGTCCAAATAAATCTTTATTAAGATCCATATATGCACCTTGCTCTTCTAAATATTTTTCTTGATCAAATTGATAAAATATCGTTGGAATTTTTTGATATAAGGCTTCCCAGGCGACACTTGAATAATCAGTTACTAAAATTGAGGACTGCTTTATTAATTCATTTACCGGAGCTTCCCCAAAGTAAATAATGTGTAAATTTGGATTTACATTCTTAAATAGATGGCTATATTGGTTAAATTTAGGATGTAGGTAAAAATTAGCGGTTAAATCATATTTTTTTAGAAAAGCTGCAAATTCTTGAGAATTTATCAGATTGTTATAAGTAATGAAATATTGAGATTGTAGAAAAACTTTGTCTTCCACTTCCTCCAGCCAGTTTCTCCATGTGGGCATAATAAGAATTGACTTATTTTTTTTACATTCTCCTTGATTCAAATTATCCCATCTTGGTAGTCCAGTTACCACAACTGCATCTTCCTTATACCCCAAATAATCAATGACTATATGTTTTTCGAACTCTGAACTAGTAGTGAACATTTCAGCTTTATTAAGTCCCGAAGCAGAGAATGTATCATCAATTTGCTTAAGTCCCAATACACCATGCTGTAAAAAAACAAAAGGTTTTAAATCCAATGCTTGCCTTACAAGTCCTTTAGATGTTCTCCATGAAAAACCATGACCTTTAGATTCTGATGCAACTATCAGACTGGCGAAAAGCAAATAATATAAATGTTTTCTACTCATAAATGAAAGAACTCGATCCTCCATACCGCTCAATCGCTTAAAGTCACTAGATGTATCGTCAATCACATAAAACAGTTTTTTTTCTGGATGATGATCATACATAAACTTAAAAAAATAATAAGAATTATCTTGAGCAGTTTCTCCATACTTTTCATGCGTCAACCAAAGGTTTTTCAAATCTGGACGCCACCATGTGAATAGAAATTGAAGAACGGCTAATTTTTCATTCCATTTATACTTTCTTGTCTCGAATTTACCTTGAATCCGATAATTTAGGCTTAATTCATTGCTTCTGGTGATGTATGGATATATAAGATAACGTCCATCTATTTCTGAATCATAAGGAAAAAGAAATTGGTTACTGTTTAAGCTATATCTTAATTTCCATTTTGTAACTCTGGATTCATTTTTAATTTTTCTGAAAAAAGTAATTCCCGAATTTGCTTCATATTTTAAATATAAATCTTGATAAAATTGCTCCCAATCATATTTTTGTACATCAATAAAAAAAAGCTGAATAATATTTCCATCTTTTGAGAGCCTCTCAGAGTTAGGAACTATTTGTTTTTCATTCCAATCCTCACCTTTACGAAAATGGATATGAAGACATGATGCCTTAAACTCTGTAGTTCTGGTATCTACTTCTACAATAAAGTGATTTTTTTTTACCGAGATTCTGTTCAAAAGCGGATTGATCCATGAGTATGACTCATTAAGAACTCGCTGATGCGTTCCTATAACATAAGAAACCCTTCCATTTTGAGCGATGTAAAACGACTGACTCAAAAAATCAGAATGATTACAGGCATCTATATTAATGTACTTTCCAATCAATTTAATTTGTTCTTTCAAATAATAATAATCCACTCTACCAGAGGGATAAATCACAGGGAGCTGGAGATCCCCTCGAAATAATTCATCAACTTTAATAGTTGACAATTCTTCAGCAGAAAAGCAATAATAATCATTTTCCTTAAATAAAGTTACATAATAAAACTGATTTGTTTTCCTCTTTTTGATTCTAATTTGTTTTGTTGTTTCACCAACACTAACTCTTTCTACCAATTTAAATTTATATTTATTTGAGTCAAAATGAAAATTAGTTATCGATAAATTATAATTTTCAAAATACCATCTTACACTAAATGGTCTATTTTTTTCAAAAGTTATTGCTATACGTTCATTTTCTTCTAGGGAATATTTTAGATATTTTTGAAATAATGAATTCAATGGCACAAAAAACAAATGCTTTTCATACGTAAATCTTAAATACATTTCATATCTATCAGGTTCCCTTAATATATCATTAAAATTTATTATTATAGAAAATCGATTATTTTCTGCTGAACAAGGAATAAAGCTGTCCCAATTATTCATTCCACCTTGATGAAAATGAACGCCAGAAAATTCAAACTCATTTGAATTATACTCAGCTGTTAATTCAACTTTTTCTGAATAAACTAGTTCTTTGAAAGAGATTATGTTTGCTGAGATAATCTTTTGAGCTACATAGTTAAGCACATTTTGCTTAGAATCAATATATATCAAGAAATCAGTTTTATCTTTTTGGAGGACCCACCAGAAAGATTCATTTATTTGTTCTGGCTGTGTAAACTTGCCAGATAACTTTATATATTTTGTTAATATTGATGGGAATTTAGATTCATTATTGTTGCTGCTAACAATATATAATGGTTTTCCCACTAGATTTTCAAAATCATTTTGATTAACAGAAATAAATGAACTTTGACCGTCTGTAATTATTGGAAATTGGAAACATTCTTCATGAATATCTTTGAGACATAAAATATCCCCCATATTCAATTCTGAATAGTTACCAAAATTTAAATAAATTCTTTCTAACTTGTTTTCTTCTGAACTAAATTCAGACATAAGTGTGTTTTTTTCAGAAGCCATTTCATTTCCTCACTTTATTAAGCGTAGATTTTTTCACATATATGATTGTTTTTTTGAAAAAGAGCAATGGTTATTGCTCTTTTATATAGAATCGTCTCCATGTATATATAAATTATCCTATTTTATATTTCAAATTATTCTAATTCTAAATATAGATTTCTTATTGCTCTTTCATTGTAAGCATATGGATCAAAAGAAACTTCTTTTTTATTTGTCTCTAAGTATTTTTGAATCGCTTCTGCTATTTCCATAGGTGTAAAACCTTTGATATACTGAGAAGATTGCCCTTTTAAAACAGAGATATTGGCAGGTATTTCAGATGCCAAGACTGGCAATTTTAACGTTAGTGCTTCAAGTAGTACCATCGGTTGTCCTTCATAAATAGAAGGAAAAACAAAGAAATCACATTGCTTCATTATATCAAACGGATTGTCCTGATGCCCCAATAAAAACACATTGTGTTTTAGGTCTAACTCTTGGATCAATTGTTGCATTTCCAATTTTAATGGACCTTCCCCCAGAATATACAAACACAATTTTGGGTACTTATTAATCAACATACCTATTGCTTTAATCAAATTCAGTTGGTTCTTCTCTGGTGAAAGTCTTCCCATATTAACTAGATTAATACATTCATTTTTTATTTCAGGTAACCTTAAATTTTGTATTAAATCTTTCTTTATTTCAAAATCTATAGGAGGCTTCTGCTTAGTTTCCGTCGTTATCTCAACAACATTATCAGCTTTGAACCACAATAATTTCCCATCCATCACATTACTACAATAATATTCTACGTTATTCATAGCACCTTTTTTAATGAATAATAATTTATCGTTTTTTTTAAAATCTACGAAAACAGGCTCACTTCCTAAAATTTGTTCAGGTTCAGACCAAGCCACAGAAATATCTTTTTTAAATTTTCCTAGGATAGAAATAGATTCAAAGTTGTCCAAAACAAGTGATTTGCGTTCCGATATTTTATTTAGAAAATATTTTTTTAGCAGCCCAAAATGAAAAATACGATGAAAGTTTGATAAATAATCAGTTTTAACCCATCCAATAGCGCCTAAACGATTTTCGATATAGTAATAATCATAATCATTGATTTTTTTAGTTTTGCTTAGATATACATAAGTATTATTTAAATACCTGAGTGGAGATCTAGCTTTTTCGAAATCATCTAATGAATGGTAGATTAAATCATCATTAATACAATTGACAGTGGCAATTAACGAGCATCTTTCTACCAATTCATTCGATGACGTCTCTGTTTCATTAACAACATAGATATACTTTTTTTGCATCCAACCTCTATATATTCCATTTATTGTTACTTTTACATATTCATGGTTGTCATAAAAAGCGGATGCTATTACATAAAGATTATCATCCTCCGTAATATTCATACTAGAGAAAGTCTTTTTAACTACAGCAGACAAATTTTTAGCTAGCTTATAATTGCCTGACTTAATAATTTTGCCACTAAATCTATAATCATATATTTTTATATCCTCTCCATCAGAAAAATTAAACGAAGGGGATTTATTTGTTAATATCTTTTCAATATCAATTGTATTAGTTGTATATCCAATTTGATCATCTTGAATATACTTACTCAAATTCACTTTATTTACTTCCATTGTTTCTTTTGAAACACTTAAAATACGATCAAACAAGTAATAAATCGAAAAAACTGCTGGTAGATTTTTTTTGTGCGGTGCTTTTCCATTAATGATTTTTTTTGAATCGCTCAATAAATCATTATGCTGAAATATTATTTTTTTTCTACATTTCATGAATGCTATTAATTTTGACCAAAAAAAACTATAGCCACTAAAATCAATAGCCACATCAAAATATACATTACCTACAGCTCTCGCAGCTTCTCTTTCATATGCTTTGCTTGGTAAAATTGTTCTTAAAAATTTTTTCACTGTAAACATTTGAAAAAAAACATCTCTTAGTAATTCACCTCTTGTATATAGAGGTTTCCCAGGTCTAAAAAGCATACGTACATTATGATTGATTTTCTTCAAGTTTTTTACTTCTTCATCTGAAATTGGTTTATTAAGAATAATCGAAACATCATATTGCTGATGATCTATTGTATTAGACAAATTGATAAAGCTAGTGGTTATCCCATTATTTCTCATTCCTCCAGGATATATAACTATTTTCTTCAATTGTGTTCTAAGAGATATCTCTTTAATTTTGGTAGAAGCTACATTGCGAAATATCCTCTCAATATAACGTTGTGTTACCTGTCCATCTTGGTAATAATTGATACTATTTTTCATAGCAACATAACGTTCATAAGATTCAGTAATAAAAGTTTCTTTATTTTCTATTAAATCTATAAGATCTTCTATCGTTTCAGCTACAGGACCTGGAAGATCTCTTTCTTTAATATACATCCCTCGATTTACTTCATATAAATCTCTATCCCATACATAAAAAATAACTGGCTTATCTGTAACTAAATAGTCAAAAAATATACTAGAATAATCCGTAATTAGTAAATCTACCACCGATAAGACTTCATTTGGATCAAAATAATCAGGAACTAATATTGTTCTAATTTGATCATTTTTGCTTAGTGATTTATAAACGTACGGATGTACTTTGACCAAAACATTGTATCGTCCTTTGAAATATTGTTTTAAAAATATTGTTTCATTGATAATTTGCTGCTTATCATTTGAAGGGTTTAGAATAGAAGCTCCCTTCCATGTAGGTGTATATAAAATCGTAGGTAATTGGTCATTGTAATCCAGACCTAATAAGTCAAACTCTTTTTGAGTGTTCAGCCGTTCCGTTTTATTCGTCCTATCGATCCTTGGATATCCGCCTTCTAAAATCGTTCCAGGAAACAATCCATCTAGACGATAGCTTTTTGAGAAAATCTCTGTTGTATGTGAGTTAGGTGACAAGATGTAATCAGCCATTAAAAAATTTCGTACAACATTTTGAGAATGGGCAGGATTACCAGGAATGTCAAATCCCATATATTTCAAAGGCGTTCCGTGCCAAGTATTTATGTATGTTTGACCTTCTCTCTTTAAGAAAAATGACTGGAAAGTAGCATTGTTAATTAAATACTCTGCTGTTGCCAGCCAAAGCAAATATCTTTTTGAGTTTCTTTCTACAAATTCAACATTGTCGAACTCTGCCTTAATACGTTTTACTGTGGGATAATTTAAGTCGTTGATAACCCAGATATGATGAAAATGAGCATATTCGGGATCTTTTACTAAATGCATAAACATTGCGTAGGGAGAATCTACAATCGATTGCCCATCTCGAACTTCATAAAGGATCGTGTTCTTTTGTATTTTCTTTTTACTCGCTTTTATATAGTATGATGCTATTTTGCCATTTTCTGAAACAAAACTAGTCACTACTTTACTTAATATCGTTTTCACATTACTTAAAGCACTCATGTGTTATCCCCTTATATTGCATTCTTTGATCAGTTCAGCTACCTTATTAGCAGCATCACCATTTTCCCAAGAACAAAATTTATTATAGAATTCTAAATATTTCGTATCCGAACATTCTGAATCAATAGTTTGACGACAAAATTTTTCTATAACCTGGTAGAATGACTGTTCATCTAAACAGATAGATCCTGGTACTTCACTATAATCGAAGTAAAATCCTCGGATCCCATTTTCATAATGATTTAAATCATATGGATAGAAAATCAACGGTTTTTTTAATATCAAATAATCGAACATTACAGAAGAATAATCCGTTATGAGACAGTCACTAATTAAATATAACTCATTAATATCCTCATCCGAACATATTTTGATTTGGTCTTCATAGCCATCTATTACAATAGATTCTTTGACTAAATAGTGCGGTCGAATTATCAATGTATCGTCTTTATTCATTCTAGAAGTAAGTTGACTCAATTCAAATGGCATAAAGAACTTGTAGTTTCCTTTTGAAATAAAATAATCGTCCCGCCAGGTCGGTGCATATAATAGAACATGCCCTTTTCTATCTCCAATAATTTTTTTCTTAAGCTGGCTAATTGTAGTATTATCATCTTTGAAACGTACTAAAACATCATTTCTTGGATAACCAATATCTAAGAAAGTATTTTCAAAACCAAACGCCGTCTTGAAGATATTTTTTGAATACTCATTTGGGGCAATCAAGTAATCCCACCGATTACTTTCTTTGTAGAAGCCAGCTTTGTATTTTTGCGTATCAGTATTTGGCATAACCACGTTATCAATATCTGCTCCTAATTTTTTAAGGGGCGTACCATGCCACGTTTGCAAATAAATTGTCTGCTTATTTTTTTTAAGCCATTCAGATAAACGGGAGTTAAAGATCCAAAAACCAGCCCTTGGCATTAACAAAAGCCATTTAAAGGAAAAACGTGAGATAAAAAATATTTCAGGATATTTTTCTTTCGCTTCTGACAAACTTTCTTTTTTTATACTCCAGTAGAAAGTCCAATCTGCAAAATCAGTCGATTGTATCATCTCTTGATAGATCGCTAAAGGATTATCAGAAGGAATTTTCCCGTTAAAACTTTCGAATATAACCATTTGTTTTTTTACTGGAAAAATAGATGCTATAAAATTAAATAGTATTCGATAAAAAAAACTAATTATTCTTTTGATCACTTCTATTCACCAGCTTCCAATAGATACTTTTAACTAAAAAAACAGGCAATTGCGCAATTCTTCCTAATCTGGTCGGATTACTTAACGAGCGATACAACCATTCTAAGTGAAGGTTTATAAAAAAATTAGGGGCTCTTTTTACATGACCACTCAAAACATCAAAGCTCCCACCAACATCTTGAAAAACAGAAGCGTGTATCGCATTCATATTTTGGGCAAGCCACCGTTCTTGTCTGGGAAATCCTAACGCAACAAATACAAAATCTGGCTTTACAGCGTTTATTTTATTTACAATTGACTCATTATCAAGAGTCGTATAACCGTCTATAGCACCCGCAATCCCTAGGTTGGGGTACTGATCATTAATATTTTTTATCGCATCAGACAGCACTTCAGGTTTAGCGCCATAAAAAAAAGCACTCATCTTATTTTCATTTGCGTAACCTAGCAATCTTACCATTAAATCATAACCAGTAACTCTTTCTTTTATCTTTCCTCCAGTTAATCTTGAAACAAGAACCACTCCGACTCCATCAGGTATCCGATGGGTACTCTGATTGATAAACGTTACGATATCTGGATGTTTTCTGCTTTCAGTAATAATCTGCGGGTTTACACTAATGATAGTCATTTTTTTATTACTATCGATATAGTGAGGTAAATCGTCCATCACTTCTCCATAGGTGATTGGATCAACTAAAACGCCCATTATATTTTCAGATTTCATATTGCTTATCAATCCATTCTAAAAAAGAGTCAATGGCGCGCCCGGAAACATACGTATTCCAAGTTTGGTTAAAATCTGACAAATCCTCATTTCCCATCGTCTCTATACTGGAAAAAAGTTCCTCGGAGGATTTCACAATGGAAGAACCTATATCTTTCTTAAACTCTTCTTGAATTCCGACAATTTCATCGTACAGTTCAAAATCATAACAGAAATAAATGATCTTCCCACGAGGGTTTACTAAAGAATATTCAAAAGGTACTGAAGAATAATCTGTAATCAAACAGTCCGCCATTGCTATTAAATTTTTTAAATCGTAGTCCTTATCATCTTTAATAAAATATTCTGGGTATTGGTTTGCTAATTCTATCATCTTTTTATCATGTGGATGTGGATGAATGAATAATGCCCAATCTTCATTCAGTTGATTTGATATAGAATCAAAATCTAAGGGATTATTATCATCGGTATTCTCTCTGTAGGTAGGTAAATAAAGAGCGATTTTCTTGTTCATATCCTCTAGCAAAGCGTTTTTTTGATAAGTTATTGTTTCATCATCTAATTGATAGTAATAATCAGTTAATGGATAGCCGAACTTTAGAAAGATCGGATCAATATTATAACTATCCTTGAAAATCGTTGCCATTGTGGGTGAACTTACTACAAAATGAGTAAATTTATTATAAACTTTCTGATAGCGCCGACGATCCGCAGGAGCAGCATTTTTTGCATACTGTGCTTGAAGACCAAACTTTTTAATTGCTCCATTGGCATGCCAAATTTGAACAACATTCGTTTGTTTATCTAATATCATACCACCCAAAAAAGCAAAGTAATTATCACAAATGATCAATTTTGACTTCTTTAGTATCGGTATGATTTTTAAACAAAGGATTGCAAAGGAATCCACAAGATAGCTCTTAAATCCTTGTTTCTCAAATACTGAAACCATTTGTCGCGCATTTCTGGTGTAACAAATTATCAGTCGATCACCATAGGCTTCAGCCAGAGCTTCCAAAACGTAGTTGCTTGTTGAAGGAAAACTGACAAGAAAAATGATTTTATCATTTTTACGCCTTTTCCCTAAGGAACAAAGACGAACTAAAAATAAATATACTTCTTTTGATAATGAAACAAAAAAATTTTTTTTCATAATTACCCTCTATTTTCACATTAGTTCTTATTTTACATGATTATTAGTGAAAAGAAAATAATTGTAACAAAACCGTTATATTACTCTAACTGTTTTTGAGCTTTTCTTTCATTAGCATCAGTCAATTAGCAGTAATCTTATTCATCACATTTAAGAAATCAAAAAAGTCAGCTTCAAATCAAGCTGACTTTTTATCTTTTTTACGGATAAATCCGATTCAACAACCGTGGAAACGGAATGGATTCTCTTACGTGCTCAATTCCTGATAACCAGGTAACGGTCCGTTCTAATCCAAGACCAAAGCCGGTGTGAGGAACTGAGCCGTACTTGCGTAGATCTAAATACCATGAATATTCATTTTCGTCCAAGCCGTGGGCGCGGATTTGTTCTAGCAGGTATTCATGATCGATAGCACGTTCAGAACCGCCTATGATCTCGCCATAGCCTTCTGGTGCGATCATATCGGCACAGATCACGACATCTTCTCTCGTTGGATGTGGCTTCATATAGAAAGGTTTGATGTCTTTTGGATAGTTTAAGATAAAGACGGGCTGATCGAATGAATTGGCAATAAAGGTCTCATGTGGTGAGCCAAAGTCATCGCCCCATTGAATATCATCAAAGCCGTTCTTTTGTAATAATGCCACTGCATCATCGTAAGAGATTCGTGGGAATGGTAATTTGGTGTATTTTTTCAAGACTTCACGGTCACGGCCTAAGACGTCTAATGCATAGTCACAGTTATCGAGCACATTTTGCACTAAGAATGCCACGTACTGCTCTTGGACTTCCAAGCTTTCTTCTTGGTGCATAAAGGCCATTTCTGGTTCAATCATCCAAAACTCAATCAAGTGACGACGTGTCTTTGATTTTTCGGCACGGAAAGTTGGTCCAAAAGAAAAGACTTTGCCAAACGCCATAGCGGCAGCTTCCATGTACAATTGACCAGACTGAGACAAATATGCTTTTTGATCGAAATAGTTGGTTTCGAATAAATCAGTCGTTCCTTCTGGTGCTGATCCGGTTAGGATCGGTGGATCGATTTTGATGAAGCCATTCTTGTTGAAAAATTCATACGTTGCCCGAATGATTTCGTTTCGGATTTGCATGATGGCGTGTTGTTTTGAGGAACGCAACCATAAATGACGATGGTCCATCAAGAAATCTGTTCCGTGTTCTTTTGGTGTGATTGGGTAATCATGGCTTTCCCCAACAACCTCTAAACCAGAGATACCAATTTCATAGCCGAATTTTGAGCGGCTGTCTTCTCTGATTTCCCCAGTGACCAGTACGGCAGTTTCCTGATTTAGATTTTTCGCTAATTGGAAAACTTCTTCCCCTACTTCACTTTTTACAACGATTCCTTGAAAATACGCTGTTCCGTCACGAAGTTGTAAAAAGGCGATCTTGCCGCTAGAACGTTTGTTAGCAACCCATGCTCCGATTTGAACGGTTTCGCCAACGTGTTTTTTTGCATCTAAAATTTGAATAGATTCCACTTGATTCTCTCCTATCTAATTAATAAAGGCACCATAGAGCATTTTAAGCTTTTTGGCGTTTCTTTTCAACAAAATCATGGATTCGTTTGGTAGCTTCCGCTAACGTGTCCCAATCAGTTGCATAGCTGATGCGTAAATAATCTGGTGTACCAAAACCAGCACCAGTCACTACTGCCACGTGGGCTTCCATCAGCAAGGCCTCCACGAAGGCATCAATGGTTTGATAGCCGCACATCGTCATGGCTTCTTTGACATTTGGGAACAAGTAAAACGCGCCTTGGGGTTTCGTCACCTGAAAACCAGGAATAGCGGCAATTAGCGGATATAGTTTGTTCAAGCGCTCTTCGAAGGCCTGACGCATCACTTCAATCGATTCTTGATTCCCAGTCAGTGCCTCAACTGCTGCGTATTGGCTAGCAGCCGGCGGGTTGCTAGTAGCTTGGGAAGCGATATCGATCATCGCTTTGATGATTTTTGCATCGCCGACAGCAAATCCGATCCGCCACCCAGTCATAGAATAGGTTTTAGAAACGCCATTGATCACGATGGTTTGTTTGCGGATCTCTTCTGATAAGCTTGCGATCGATGTAAAGGTATTGCCGTTATAAACCAAACGACCATAGATATCATCGGCAATGATCCAAATATTATTTTCCACTGCCCAGTTGCCGATTGCCGTTAACGCTTCTTTTGAGTAAATCGCCCCTGTAGGGTTGGCAGGCGAGTTTAAAATGATGGCTTTCGTTTTCTCTGTACGAGCAGCTTCTAATTGAGCCACAGAAACTTTAAAATCGGCTTCTTGCTTGGCTTCAACAAACACAGGTGTCCCTTGCGCTAAACGGACTTGTTCCGCATAGCTGACCCAATAAGGCACTGGAATGAGTACTTCATCCTCTTCATCAAGGAGCGCTTGAAACAGCGTATAAAGGGCAAACTTCGCGCCATCTGTCACGATCACTTGGTTTGAATCATAGTCAGCACCATAAAACTCTTTCATATAAGCAAGAATCGCCTGTTTTAACTCAGGAATCCCCGCAGTTGCTGTGTAAAAACTGGCCTTGCCGCTCTCAATCGCTGCGATCGCTGCTTGGCGAATGTTTTTCGGGGTAATAAAGTCGGGTTCACCGACAGTTAGACTTAATACGTCTACACCTTGGTCCGCTAACGCTTTTGCCTTAGCAGATGCCGCTAACGTTGCGGAGGGTTCCAATTTTTCTGCTCTTTTTGAAAGTACCATGTTTATCATCCTTTCTACGATCCAAAATTCATTCTATCATAAGCGTCTTCCTATAGTTCAGTGATCGCTTTGATTTCTTCGCCATCTTTGAAACCAATCAAATAATAGTTCAAACGACCCTCGCCATCTTTCGTCATGACTTCCCAAGTTGGCTGGCCTTCAAAAATACCCAATGCGGCCTTTTGGATTTCCTGACCTTGATGATTGTCGCGAACAAATGCCTTAGCTTGTGCTTCCGTCAGCCCATCCGCTTGATTAAAAACAGAAACCTTCTCACCGCTTTTTGGGATGATCACAACGATCTCATTGTTATTCGTATCCTTTCCAACAATGCTAAAGGAGGTTTCCTCACGGGTAAACCAATAAAATTGTTCGACCTCTGCTAAATCGGTGTATCTTTCTGCTATTTCGATTGCTTCGTTTCTTGCTTGTCGCATTGGACGAGAAGAACGGAGATAGAAAATAGAAGCGAAGAGAATAACGACCAGTAAGACTGTGATCGCACTCAGCAAAATAACCACACGCCGATGTTCTTTGTCTTTTGTTTTCACACTTCGTACTCCAATCTTAAATAAAATTCATTATATCAGATGTTCAACTCATTTTTCAAAATCGGCTGCTGCTTTTTCCTCTTGCGCAAAAAAATGTTGGATGTCTTCGGCGATCTCGATTGGACTTGCTTCAATCAGAGGTAAGTTTTTGGGTAAGCCTTTGACCATTCGTTTGCCATATTTTGTCGATAGCAAGCGTCGATCAAGGACGACCATCACGCCGGTATCCTCCTCGGAACGGATCAAGCGCCCCAATGCTTGGCGCAGCCGTAAAATCGCTTTAGGTAAGGCATCTTCTTTAAAAGAATCAATGCCTTCTGCTTCCAAAAAGGCGTGCCGTGCTTGGACCATGGGTTGTTTAGGGTTCTCAAAAGGCAATCGGGTCACCACAGCGATCTTCAGTGCCTGTCCTGGTAAATCGACCCCTTCCCAAAAACTGCTAGTCCCTAATAAGATACCATTTTCCGCTAATAAAAATTTCTTTAAGATTTTCTCACGGGTTCCGCCAGTCCCTTGAGCAACGATTTCTCTGCCATAATGCAGGGCTTTTTTATTCAATCGATCATAGACATTTTTCAAAGTTTCGTGCGCCGTAAACAACACAAGCGCTGGTTGCGGATTGTCAAACAAAATCGGGACCAACGCTTCGACTAAATAATCCGCGTATTCGGCAGCTGATGCTTGTTGGATCGAGAGACCTTTTTTGATTACATACAGTCGCGTTTGCTTGCTGTAATCATAAAAGGCAGGAATCGTTTTGACTGGCACATCCGTCAAGCCGATCTGATGGGCAAAATATTCTTTGTTGCCTGGGATCTTCAATGTCCCCCCTAGATAAATGATGTGCTGATAGCGTTGGTACCATGTGCTCTCCACGATCGAATGTCCTTCTAGATCAGCTAACTCAATCACAGCATTTCCTGACTGGGGATGCTTTTTCAGCCAATGAACGTAACGAGGATGCCACCAAGTCAACCACGCGGTCACTGTTTGTTCCTGTGCGTCCATTTGACTAAAGAAATCAAATAAACGGGCAATCACGATCCGTTGTCTTGCATACCACCGATCATTGGTCAACTCGAATCGCTGACGCAGCTGCTGTTGAATCTCATTGATTTCCTGATAATAGAGGCTCAATTTTTGATGTAGCTTGTCCTGCTCTAATGACCCATCATAGAGGTCACGATGCTGAACGACTTGTAATTCTGGGGCATCGATCGATAAGGTGCGAAAATACTGTTCTTGTGTTTCGACCAAAACCGACAATGCATTTCGATACAACGAGAACATCCGTTGCAAAAAATCGTCCTCGGTAATGATCTGGGCAATTTCTTCAAATAGTCCTTCTTCATTCAGCTGTAAAAACTGCCGCTTGAAATGAGCAGAGTCAAAGACATGTTGACTAAATCCTTCTGCTTGCTGCGGCAACTGTTGGGCTTCATCGATCAACAAATAATCACTCGTTGGCAACAGTGGCTGCGCCCGTCGGTTTTCCTGCATTAAAAAGGCATGATTGACGATCAAAACATTGCTTTGCGCCATCCGCCGATATAAATGTCGAACAAAATCTTGTTCATAGAAGGGTTGATCTTTGGCTAAAAAGTCGACCCCGCGATGGCGAATGTCGGTAAATAAAGGATGATCAAGACGAACTAAATTCAATTCATCAAAGTCACCTGTTTCTGTTTTGGTCAGCCAGACTAAGATCCCCATCTGATATTGGGCGTATTGCTTTTGTTCTACCGGTTGATCCAGCGTCGCTTTAAAGCGCTGCAAATCAATGTAATGACGATGGCTTTTGACCAAGACCGCTTGCAAAGGCTGCTGCAGTACTTGGTTCACCAATGGAATGTCTTTGCTAATGATCTGATTTTGTAAAAGAATCGATGAGGTGCTAACGATCAATGGATTTTCTGGCGTCGCTAAATAAGCGGCTGGAAACAAGTAACCGATGGTTTTTCCCATCCCCGTTTCTGCTTCAATAATCAAATTTTTCTCTGGTTGGGTGTAATGCGTATACACCGCATTCATCAAACGTGCTTGTTGTTTCCGATAGATCAAGTGCTCGCCAAAGCGCTGTTCTTTTTCCGTTTTTACTTTCGGATACGTTTCTTGAAAATGCGTGGCTTCAAAAAGCGGAACAGTTTTTTTTCGCAGGACGACGCCGTCGATCACTTCGAAATCTTCCGCCAACTCTGGTCCTTTTTCTTTCAAAATTCCGTGAATATACTCACTCGTTTGCATCCCCATCTGACCGCTTAAAAGCGCAATCTGTTTAAGAGTCGTCCGTGGTAGCTGTCGCATGATTGCTTCAATGTATAAAAATAATGCTGCGGTCACTTCTGCATCACTATCGGCTTGATGCGGGTTGTCATGACGAAAGCCGATGCTGTCTGCCAGATCACCTAAGCGAAAGCTGCTTTCTGTCGGCAAAAACACTTGCGCCAATTCCACCGTATCGATCCCTGGAATCGATAAAGGCGGCAGACCGCAACGAACCAATTCATTGCTTAAAAAATGATAGTCAAAATAAATGTTATGCGCCACAAAAATCGTATTGCTGAGTAAGTTGTAGATCGTGTCAGCTATGTCTTCGAAATAAGGCGCTTTGCTTACTTGCTGGTTTGTGATGTGTGTCAATCGTTGAATTTGCTTAGAAATTCTGCGGTCAGGGTTGATATCTGCGGCAAAACGATTAATGATCTTGCCATCTTGGACTAAGACGCAGCCAAATTGAATAATTCGATCAATCGTCGAATCGGTTCCTGTTGTTTCAAGATCCACCACAGCGTATATGGGTTTCATTGTATTCCTCCTTGCACACTGTCTGCATTATACTACAAAATCAATGGCGATTACATCTGTTTTCCCATCGGATACGAGGGTTCGCAGGAAGAAGAACCTTACTATCTAGTATCCGTATTTATCAGCTAGAGGAATTTGTCACTCGTCTTTGATCGCTTTTTTCGACAAAAAAAGGGATCTTTTTTATAATTTACTCTAAGGAGGCGAAAAAAATGAATGATTTCAAAAACAAACGAGTGATTGTAACGGGTGCTGCTTCAGGGATTGGAAAAGCGGTGGCAGAACAATTTCTAGCCCAGGGTGCTCTTGTTGGGTTGATTGATCGCAACGAAGAGGAGCTACAGGAGTTTCTTGCTGACTATGACGCACAAACCCACTATCGTGCCGTTGACGTCACTGAAGCAGAGAAGCTGCAAGAAGCGATGAGTGGTCTTGTGGAAGAACTAGGCGGTCTCGATGTACTCCACGTCAATGCCGGCATCAACGGTACTTGGACACCGATCGAAGAATTGACGGTGGCAGAATGGGACCAGACTATCAACACAAATTTACGCAGTACCTTTATTACCGTCAAAGCTGCGATCCCATTTATGAAAGCAAACGGCGGCAGCATTGTCATTACGAGTTCGGTCAATGGAAACCGCATCTTCAGCAATTTTGGTGCAACTGCTTACAGTACATCTAAGGCAGGTCAAGTCGCCTTTACAAAAATGGCTGCGCTGGAACTTTCTGGTTATAATATTCGGGTCAATGCCATCTGCCCTGGGGCGATCACAACGAATATCGATGCCAGCACAGAGATTGAAGAAGAGGTTGCTCGCGTTGAGATCCCCGTCAAATATCCAGAACGTTCTCGACCATTAAAACAAGAAACAGGCGTGCCAGAACAAGTCGCCAACCTTGTGCTTTTTCTATCTTCAGAGGCTGCGGGCAATATTTCTGGAACGGAAGTCTATATTGATGGAGCGGAATCTTTGCTTTAATACAACAAAAAAACGAAAAATCAAACCTGCTCCCCTCACTTGTTTCAAGTAAAACCTGTGAGATGGATCATTTCTTGATTTTTCGTTTTTTCTTTTTGTTTATTTTTCCACCAAAGCTGCGATTTCTTCTAGAAAAGCAGTCTTGCCATAAAAATCTGCATTCAATAACTCGGGAAAAATGGCTTCAAAGAAATAGGTCACACATGGACGATGCTGAAACGCTTTGACCGTCAAAACCGCTTCACGAAACATTTCTTTGAACACTTTGTCGGGGTTGCTTTTTGAGATCTCTTCAAAAGATTCATATAAAAGATCGATCTTATCCGCAATTGCCAACAGCTGTCCTTCAAGGCTGTTGTCTTTGCCATCCGCCAAGCGTCTGCGATACGTCGCTTGAAAGCTTTGGGGGATTTCTTCTTCGATGAAGGCATCGGTCATTTTTTCTTCAACGGTTGATAACATCGCCCGCAATTCTTTGTTTGCATATTTGACTGGCGTTTTGATGTCGCCGATGAAACGTTCCGTGTAATCATGGTTCAAGGCTTTTTCATAAAGAATTTGCCAATCGACTTGATTTCCCGCTTGTTCTTCGATATCGGCTAAGGTCTGGGCAATCATGGTTACTCGAAACGAATGAGCGGCCACGCTGTGCTCGGTAAACTTAAAAAATCCAGGTGCTCGTTGGATTTTTTCTAAATTAGCCAATCCAAGAATAAATTCATTCAATCCCATCAGTCTGCCTCCTTTTTTTCTAAGAGTATAACAACTACTTTCTCCGCAAGCAAATATCACGCGCACAAAAAAAAGAGCAGCTAAGCTGCTCTTAAAAGGCATTCATAAATTACGCTTTGTTAACGTTAGTCGCTTGAGGGCCACGTTGTCCGTCTTCGATATCGAAAGTCACTGCTTGACCTTCTTCTAAAGTTTTGAAGCCTTCGCCTTGGATAGCTGAGAAATGAACGAATACATCGTTACCGTTTTCTGCAGTGATGAATCCAAAACCTTTGTCTGAGTTAAACCATTTAACTGTACCTGTTTCCATAATAAAAATCCTCCTTGTGTTTATACACATATTTTGCAATTACTTGTATAAGGTGAAAATGTGGAAGATGTTTAAGATGAAACAAGCTACCATAATTTACCGTAACAAAAACTACACTTTGTATTATAGCACATTATCTTCTTTATGACTAATAGAAAATCAAAAAAAATGAAAACGCCTTTATTTTTTTATGATTCGCAAAAAGACTGCTGCACTAAAGATCTACAACAGTCTTTTCTTTTTTGGAAACGATTTATTTACGAAGGACGAAACTGCGTTTAGTAGCGCAAAACCGCAGTCAAACTTTTTTCTCCTGGGGCATCTTTTTGTTCCAAAATAGATACCTCGCCGCCGTTTTCTAAAACATCGATTGCCAGCGTATTTAACACTTGGCGACGATCGTATTCCGTGTCAGGATCTTCTCCAAACCCATCGGCGAGATTGGAAGTCGCTACAAACAGATTGGCGATCCTGCCTTCTTTAGCTGCAGGTACGATATCAACCAATTGGTCAATAAATTTCCGATCCAACAGCTTGCCGTATTCCCCAACTTCTTTTTGTGTCAACTCCGCAATCAGCTTTTGCGTACACGTTTGGATCTCTTTCAAAGATAACGATGCTGGTGAAGAGGAAATGCTTGGTTCTGCTTTGAAAAAGTTCGTTTTTGCCACTTTTTTAAACAGCGTTTGATTTTCTGGTAAAGCAAAAAGATACATTGGTAAATGCTCTTCGTTTGAAAAATCATTTTTAAAAAATGCATCAACTGCTTGGTAGTAGTTGACGTGATCAATCTCGACTTCTTCATCTTTGGCACTAAAGCCGTGATAAGCGACGCCTTCTCCTCCTGAGTTAGGGCCACCTTGGGCACTGTAATTAAAGTTGCCGCCGCCAGTGATTTCTTCCCCTAGCGCTTTTTCGATCGTTGTCGGTGCCTCTTCTGGCAACTCGACTTCACGCACTTGATTGTTTTCAACTTGATAGACTTGCATTGAATCGCGATTCAACGCTAAGAGATAAAATGGGTAATTAAATTGTGCGTTTTTGATGACAGCTAATACATACGGGGTTTCCCCTACGTAATATTGGTCATCCACACGAATACTTAACCGATGAACTAGTACATCTTCTGGTGTGATAATCACCGCCACACTCGTTGTACTGTTACGCCAAAATGATTGATCTGCAAGCAGTTCATCAATTTTCGTTTGAAAAAGATCCCAAGAATGTTCTGGGTATTTCTTTTCAAAGCGGCGCTTCGCATCTTTGGCAAAGTTCTTAAATTTGATTTGATCCTTTTCGACATTCTGGTGGCCGACATGCGTATTGAGCATGATCGTGACAAATGGTCCTTTGATTCCGTCAGATATTACCTGCGATAAAAAACTTTTTCCAAATTTTCCCATTCCACATTACCTCCTGCTTAATCAAATACAAATAAAGTGTACCATGCTTATTTTCTTCCATAAAGTAAAACGATTGCACGCGTTTATTTCCTCATTCGTTTTTCTGATTACTCACTATACTGGCTATTTTTCAGCGGATCAGCCAAGGTATTTCTGGTGGCCCATAGAAAGCCTCGTTTGGTCCAAGTCTGAATGGTGGGCTCTTCTAGCTCTTTTAGACTGTGTCCAACGGATTGGAAAAAGACTCTGCCCTTGCCCCATTTTTTGATCCACATCATTGGCAGTATGACTTCTTGGTTAGCTGCATTCGGATGATCTTTAGCGGCAAATGTTGAGGTAGCTAACACAGTGACGGCTGGATCAACCAGACAATAGTATTGCTCCGTCGTCAACTGAGGGATCGATTGAGTATTTGCCGTAATATAGTGATCTGTCGTAAGATCGATGCTATAGGTCGTTTCCAATCCACCAGGATGTGCCAAAAAACAGCCGCCAGTCAGAAACAACCAGCCTTTACTGGCTTGAAAAGCCGAAGCAAAGCCGCCATGAACGCCTGCTAATCCTAACCCTTCTGCTACAGCCTGAGTGACATTTTGCAGCGGCTCATCAGGCAATTCTCCTCGCGTCCAATTCATGATCAACAGATCCAGCCTTTTTAATTCTTCTTTATGATAGAGAGGTTCAAAATCTGAGGCGAGTGTCACCTGATATCCTTCTGACTCCAGCAGTGTTTGGTAAAACTGACTGGTTTCTTTTGGGGCGTGTCCTTCCCAACCTCCGTAAATGATCAATGCTTGTTTCATTTTGTGTTTCCTCCTTTCTTTCTAACTTAGCGAAAAAAACGCAAAAAGCGAAGCAGAACGATTCTCCGTTTTCCTTCGCTAGTAATTTTTTCTGATTTAACGATTGATTGAACGCCCGACACGATTGATCGTATGGCGCATGCCTCTAATTGCAACTGATGTTTCGAAAATATTTTCGGTCGGTGCCATGCCGCCATAGCCGGCATCACCGATATGCTGCAGATCGACCCCACAAGTTTTGTTGATAATGGCTAATTGTCGCAACGTTTCTGGACGCGCGCTTTCTTGACTCGTTCCGATCGCTGACATCGTCAATAAGTCATATTGTTTGGCAATTTGAACAGCTTCGATCAGATCTTTTTCTAGAAAGCCTTGAATCGAGCCAACGGAAGGCAGTAACAAAATATCTGCCCCAGCTTCAGCGTAAGAAATGATGGCGTCTCGATCAACCACAGGTTCATCTGAGCCGGCACTGTGCATTTTTCCAGCGATGATCAACCCAGAGAAATGTTCTTTTGCCAATTTTACTGCTTTAGCGATTTCTCGGTTGGTCACACCCGTTCCAGGATTGCCTGTAAAGCAGAGAAAGTCCACCCCGAGTTCTTGGGCTTTTTTAATGGTGTCAACCGAACTTGTTCGGCCTTGACTGATGCTGATCTTTTCACTCATCATTTCCGTCGTAGCTGGGATCGGCTCAAGATTGATGCCGACAGGTCGTCCAATCAGTTGTTTTAGTTGAGGAATCGGATTTTCAATGGGCTGTGAAGGATCAAGCAGCTGCTCCAATGTGATACCAGGCATCCCAAAAATAGCTGGACGATAACAATCAAAGCCATTCAACAAAATCAAGTCAGCCCCAAAAGCTGCCGCGACTTCTGCGTTGGTGATGTCGCCAGCTTGCGGCATGGTTTGAACCACCGTTTCACAGACGATCACTCGTCCTTCGCTCGCTTTAATGGATTGTTTCAATTCTTGCGCCGACATTTCTTTGATTTCACTATAGTTTGCACTTATCAAGCGTTTGACCATGTTTTTCTTCCTTTCTTTTCCTTCTCATCTTGCGAGAAACACGAATAACAGGTAAAATATAGCTATTGTGTTCCCTTAGTTAAATGGATATAACAAGTCCCTCCTAAGGATTAGTTGCTGGTTCGATTCCGGCAGGGAACGTTTTTTGAAGAAAAAGATTCCTTATTTTTAAGGAATCTTTTTTTGTTGGAAAGCAACTACCTCTGCCTCGATTTGCTTAGAAATAATCTTCCAGAATCGGCTTTCCGTCTGGTAAGTTTTCCTGAATCATCACTGCAGCTTCCTTCTCCGTTTCCATTTGCTGGAAAAAGACCAAGGAATCAAGGGATTGCGCCTGCAAAAACAGTTGCACAAAGCGCTGAATCGTCAAGGTTGCTTTTGGCATCTGGGTGGCGGTCGTTTTCGTGACATGATGCTGAGCGTTTTCGATCGTCACTTCATAACACCCATTATTCCATGGGGCATATTCGTCCCCTTGAATTTCTATGGCAAAACGACCAGCTTTTTTCAACGTAAATGGATAGCTTTTTAGAAACCCTTCCACATCGACGACTCTTGCCATCATGTCTGGGCGCACTTGGTAGTGAGCCAATGGTTTGGCTGCATTTACTTGCAGGACTTCCCCATCAAACCCCGGTCGATAATGGATCTGCGCTACTGAATCTGCATGGGAAACGATAAACCGATTGAATCCTTGATACGCGTCAGCGGTCAAATAGCCCCGCTCTTGAATATCAAAGCGTCCTCCTTCAACAAAGTAGATCAAATACCCTTCAGGAACGCCCGCTTCATTGCGATAAATCGCAAACGTATACGGTCTGCGCATAACAAACTTGATTTCTTCCCACCAGGCTTGGCGAATCAGCCCACCTTTTTGATGGCGAGGCAATTGATGATAAATCTCGTGAATGATCGGCTGTGCTTCCTCCCAATTCATGCGTTGAATCCTTCCGTTCACTTTCTTGCCATCGGGCCATTGATGCGCATCAACTTCATAAACGGTGCGTTCAAAGGTATATTCATACCCATATCTGCGATAAAACGCAAAGGAGAAAGGTGCTAGATAAGAAAGAACGATTTTTTGTTCATAGCAATCTTTAATGATTTGTTTCATGATCCGATCGATTCGACCTTGGCTGCGATACTCTGGATAAGAAGCCACAAAACCGATCCCTGCCATTGGATAAGTCGTTCCATGAAAATTCACATCAAAAATAGTTGCCATGATTTGGCTCGCTAGTTTTCCGTCCTCGTCGTAAGAACCATAATTCCATGAATTCTCCGCAAGCTTGCGATAGCGCTTGATATTTGTTTCATTCAACTCCCACTGAAAGGCATAAGAAACCAATTCCAGTACTTCTTGCGAACCGAATTCGGTCATTTTTTTGACATCTGTCATTCCTTCATCTCCTCTACTTGAAAACACGCAAGAAACGCAAAAAAGGCGTCAGTCGACCCCTTAATATGCTTCTTCCATCATACTCAACATTTTTTTAAATTGCTTGCGTTTGAAATATCCTAGAATGGTGCCTAAGAGCATGTCATTCAATTGCTGGATCATTCCTTCAGAAGTCATTTTTTCTTCATAGTGCAAGGTGCAATGCGCGTCATCTATCGCTTCAATTTGATAGTGTACACGGAAGGTATTTTTTTTCGTCGCCGTTTGGAACGCATAGGCTTGGTTTTTCTTGACTGTTTCAATCGTTATGTTGGCATTGCTATCTTTATAAAATTGTTTTAGATAACTATAGCCTTCTAATTGGTCTTCTGTCAACGTTTGATCTGTCGCTTGTTTAATATCATGTAAAACGGAATCGATGATCGTTTTATATAAAAAGTCAGCGGGTACATTCATTTTTTTAGTGATTTCCATCTTGCGCCTCCTTGTCTTTCTTGTTGCGTTTGTGTCCAATTGAAGCCATGATTCCTCCAATAGCCATTAGAATGACTGACGTGATGAGATTCACCCAGTGGTATTCACCTGACTGCGCATTGGCGCTATATATAAATAACATACTACCGATACTTATAAAAAACAATCCATTTTTAAACATGATATCACCTCACTATTGACTAACGACGTTGAAGTATAGTACTCGGCCCCAATCGGTATTTTTGATTGCGTCCTTGGCAAGTTTCACTGCTTTTTCTTTGTCATCTGCCGTTGTTTCAAAAATCAACTGAATCCCTTTTTTTTCTTTGAAGGTATACTTGATCTCATCTTCTGACAAAGACTCAAGTAATGCTTTGATGTTGTCTTGCTGCATTGCGGAATTTACGATAATCATTTTTTCTCCTCCTAAAAAAGATAGCTAGATGGGTGAAATCACCCATCTAGAACGTTTGCTTCGTTTGATTAGTTCTCTTGGTCTGCTGGATTGATTTTGTTGGCAGCAATAATAAATGGTGCCCAAATCAATAAAGCTACAGCCAAATTAATGATCGTCAAGATGATTGCACGCCAGTCCCCACCGGTAGCCAAGAAGCCACTTAGGATCGTTGGCATTACCCAGATCACATTTACCACAACTGGTGCAACTAAGCCTAATGTTGTTGCAAAGTAAGCAATTGTCGCTGTAACTAATGGTGCAACAATAAATGGAATGATAAACAATGGGTTCAACACGATCGGTAGACCGAACATTACTGGTTCATTGATGTTAAACAAACCAGGTCCAATCCCTAGTTTACCAACTGTCTTGTAGTCGGCACGTTTAGAAAATAGCAAGATTGCGATCAAGAGCATTAAAGTCACACCTGCTCCACCAGGCCAAACAAACGCTTCGAACGAACCTGCTACCCATTTATAAGGAACTGCTTCCCCTAATTGGTAAGCATTGGTATTTTCAACCATGGCCACACCGTAAATCGATTGTAAAACGGGTCCCATGATATTTGTACCATGTAAGCCAAAGAACCACAAAACATGGACAAGCAATACAATGATAAATACGGCAAAGTATCCTTGAGAAAGACCCAATAATGGTTTTTGGATCGATTCGGAGATCCAGTCAATAATTGGCATACCAACGAAACGTTCAAATAGGTAGTAAATCAAGCCTGATGCATATAGCCCGGCGATCCCTGGGATAATTGCTGCGAAAGCACGAGAAACTGCTGGTGGCACTGAATCTGGCATTTTGATAATAATATTTTTTTGCATCAATTTTGCAAAGATAATAACTGAAACGAAACCAAAGATGATTGCGGTAAACAATCCTGAGCCGCCCATATAAGCACTAAATGGGAAATAGCCCCAGCCAGCAGCGCTGATCGTTGAACCATCTGCTGCAAATCCTGATGTAGCACTTGTGCTGTTGATCAAGTCTACTACGTTGGTTGGTAGTGCTTCTTCTAATGCTAAAGAAAGAGAAGCTGATTGTGGAATACCCATAATAAATGCTGCTAAAGAAACCAACGCACCTGATAGTGCATCAACATTGTAAGCCTTTGCTAAATTATAGCCAAAAGATGCTGAGAAGATAACCGCCATGATTGCTAAGGTACCTGTCCAAACTAATCCGTTGACGGCAATCACTGGTGTGAAAAATTTGGTGATTGCATTGTCCGCACCTAGATAAGTGTTTGGAAAATCACGCATGAAGGCGTTCAATAATACTGCAATTGCCCCAGCCATCGTTGCTGGCATCATTCCGATAAAGGCATCCCGCAAAGCAACCAAATGCTTTTGCGCACCAATTTTAGCTGCAACTGGGAGAATGTGTCTCTCCATCCAACTTGTTAATCCATCCATTCTTAATTCCTCCTATAAGTTCTATTCGTCAAAGAAGATTTTTTGATTCATCGACAATAACTACTTCTATCCGTTCAAAGATTATTCGTTATTTAGACGTCGATAGACATCAATGATTTCTTTCGCTAAATCGGTAAATGCGATTGACGTCATTAGGTGATCTTGTGAATGCACTGTCAACAATGTCACGGTCATATGATTGCCTTGCGCTTCTTGTGTCAATAATCCTGTTTGCGAATGATGCGCTTCCACAAGAGATGCTTCAGCATCTTTGATTTTTTGGTCAGCTAATTCGAAGTCCCCTTCTTTTGCTGCCGCGATTGCTTCCATTGCGTCACTTTTTGCATTACCACCATACATGATCAATCCCATAATGGCTTCCAAATTTTGCTCATCCATCTTTAAAAATCCTCCTTACACTTCGATCCTAAAAATCTTAGTTCATTAATGTTTCTGCTTGTTGCAATACTTTTTCGCCGTTCATCATGCCATAGTCTGCCATGTTGATCACGTCCAAAGGAATGCCTTTTGGTGCTAGCTTTTGTTCAAATTGTGATTTCATGAATCGTACTTGTGGTCCTAATAATAGGACATCGACTGGTTTCGACTCCAAATGTTGGTCGGCTTCTGAAGCTGAAACAGCAAAGATATCTGCTTCCATTCCTTTTGCTTCGGCTGCTTTTTGCATTTTCGTCACCAATAGACTGGTACTCATTCCTGCTGAACAAACAAGCATAATCGTTTTTTTCGCCATCGCGTATCTGCTCCTTTCTGTTGTAAGTTACACTTTACTATAAAGCAAAAAGCGTGCCAAAAAAAAATAAGTCCAGACCTTTATGTATCAATGGTCTGAACCAATTTTTCTTTTGCACACTCACGGATTTTTCATTACACACTAATATTGTGTGCGGATTCATCATAACTTTTTATTTCATTTTCTAAGAACATTTGTGTTAAATAGGCGATCTCATCTTCAGAGATTTTGATTTGATAGTTTTTCTCTATCTGCAATAAATGAGTTCGTAACACATCTGTTTCGATACGATAGCGTTTTTGGAAGGCCGCCAAATTGGGGAAGGTACGGGAATGTTCCTTCTTCAATAAACTTTCCACTAGAAAGGCTAAATGAATCACTAAGCCCGCATCAACGGTAGGTTCAACAATCACATGCAATTGATTTTGAATTTGATGAACGATTCGCTGCAGACTTTCGATCAGATGATAGACGGACCCCACATGCGTTAAGGTATTTTCTAATGAACGTACGATTTTTTCGATCGGCACTTCATCTGAAACGATCCGCTTCAGTACATTCAACCGATTGTCATCAAAGACATCATAGGCGGAAAAGAACGGGATATTTTGATAATCGATCTCGACGGTGCCCGCAATGGCTTTGATCTCATATTCTTCTAGCAAGCCATCAATATGTTTTTTGAAGGTTTCTTTTTCAATAAATTGCATTTGAATGATCTCGACTTTTGATTGATCGACGACGGGATAAATTCGTTGATAAAGTTTGGCAGCGACACCTTCTCCAGTAAAGCAAGTGACGATGACTGCCTTTTTATTCCCCTTCGCTTCGCGCACTGTGCGGAACTGTTCTTGCACGATGGTTTCAAAAGAACGCTGAATGTTTTGATAAATGTCTTCTAAACTTCGGCCACTTTCCGCCATTCGCAAAGCCTCTAAGACGATCATCGTACTGACCATCGAGATGGCTTTCGTACGAATTCCGGTCTCTTCGGAAATCAAATTCGCAAATGAATTGAGGGAACCCATATCAGTTAAAAGCAATAAGCCGTTGCTCATCTTTTCCTTATTGTCAGTGACATAGTTCAATAGCTGCTCATACATTTGACCGACTTCCATATCTAAAGACATATTCATCGCTTTGCCGTGGTCGGTTTCAAGCAGCTCTTGTGCCGTTTCCAACATACTACTGGCAGTCGCCTTGCCGTGCATCAAGACAATGATCTCGACTTTTTCAAGGGGCAGTTGCGAGGGTTGTTTGACTTGAATCGCTAAAAACATACTGATAAAGCCGATCTCATCGAAGGGGATCTCGACATGGCGTTCTTCTTCGATAATGGTCGATAGATCCATTGCCACCTGGAACTCGGATTTCAAGTTTTTTCTGACTGTATTCAAATCTGGGTGAACGATCATATGTCCTTCCTTGACACGTTCCAGTGTACTTTGCAAATGCAGTGCAAAGGCAAAGCGGGCTTTTTCACTATAGGTTCGAGACAATCTTTGCCCAGCTAGATCATAAAGAACATTTGTCAGTTTCCAAATGTCTTCTGGAATCAGTTCTTTATGAACGGGATTTTGGATCAATTCTTCGACATACTTTTCAAAGTACGCATCGACATCTTTAGAGATCAAATTTTCCAGATCGACATTGGCTACGCCCGTTTCAATCAGCGAGCTAACTTTTTCTTCGATCTCGTTATACACTTGCATATTCCGTTGCGGATCACGAGACCAGACGACATCTGGGTCGCCAGGTTCAAAACTTAGAAAGTCGCCTTTGCCATCCAAAAACCGATCCAAGCGTTCCGACATTTCTTTGATCTTCAGCAAGCCTTTTTGAACTTGCAAGGAGCAGTCGCCTTTTCGAATCAGCAAGTGTTTTTTTCCATAGGTTCGATAATGCAAAAATGCTTTGGCACAGACGAGTTTAAGGTCGCGCTTGATTTGACCAATGTTGCCTTCTGCATCATAGAGCATAAAGGCCAATATCGCATCTCGTTCGACATCAATTCGTTGGTTCAGACGGGTCGCCTCTTGCTTGATAAACAACGAAATGATTTCATACCGTTCATCTAAGGAACGACTTTCCACATTTGGCAAAGTAATAGCCATGGGAATTCGCCGATTGAAGGTCGTTAAAAAGGTTTCTGATGATTCCGTGGTGGCACCGATGATCTGCACGGCGGCTTCATGAACTTGATTACTTTCCCCTAATGGACGGTAGATCCCTTTATCAATGAAGGTAAAGAGCATTTCTTGGCCTTCTGGCGGCAGTCGATGGATCTCATCTAAGAACAGGATGCCGCCATCGGCTTTTGCTATCAACCCCGGACTATCTTCTGCCGCACCAGTGTAGGCGCCTTTTTTGATGCCAAAGATGTGACCAAACAACAATTGCGGATTTTGTGCATAATCCGCACAGTTAAAGGATACGAATGGGGCATCTTTTTCTAACATATTTGATTCAACCGCAAAATGATACATACATTCGGCAAATAAGGATTTACCCGTACCTGTCTCACCAAAAATAATGGTATGGAGTCCTCTAGGTGGATATAAGATCGCCGCTTTGGCTTGCTGGATACTTACTTTCAAGGAAGCTTGGACTCCAACCAGACTTTCAAAACTAACTTCAGAGGAAACATCCACATGGACCGTTTCTTCTAAAGGCTCATAAACAACCGGACGGCCGGAACGTTTGCCGATTTTCTTTTCTTTATAAAGCTCACTGAGATAACGGCTTGCATTGCTGCGATCGATTTGTAAGATTTTAGCGACATCAACTGCGGTCAACCCTTGCTTATGCAGTTCGATCGTTTGAAAAATCTCTTCTTTTCGCGAATTCATTCGATAGCCTCCTCATTTTTTTACACACTAATAATAAACAACGTTAATGGTAACACAAAAAGACGCTCAATGGCGTCTTTTTCCTTTGTCTTTTTGCTTTTTCGTCTTTTTCTTGCTCTTTTTGACAGGAGTGTGTAATTTTTCAGGCGTTTTCTTGGAAATTTTCTGCACACTTGCTGTTTTCGTTTCTTTCTTGCTTTCTTTTTCGACAACAGGAGCTTCTGTGTGTAACTGTCCTCCATGCAGATAGACTTCCTTGAGTTCAATGGACAACTGATTCGCGATTTTTTTCAAATCCTTCAACGAATGGTCTTGAACGATCGTAACGACAGTTCCTTCTTTACCCATTCTTCCAACGCGTCCTGCGCGGTGTAAATAGGATTCATTTTCTAAAGGGACTTCTGTATTGATCACGTAAGGCAGATCCACGACATCTAAGCCGCGAGAGGCGACGTCGGTCGTCAATAGTTCCACTAGTTTTCCTTGACGAAAGCTCTCTAATGCACCTTTTCGTGCAAGTTTGTTTTGATCAGATGCCAGAGATGCCACCGGCAAGCCATGAAACAATAGCTTTTCTTCCGCATTCCCCATTGTGCTTAATTCATTGAAGAAAACCAAGGCTTGAAAGTTTGGTAAATGAGCAAAGCGTCTTAAAGCATCCACGATTCGTCGTTGCGGATAGTTCAAATAGTAATGATGGATGACGCCTTTGCTCTGATCTTCTTGGGTAACATCAATGATCAGCGGCTCTTTTGACACGAATGGTCGAATCTCATCGATCACTTCGTTCGCGGTTGCTGAAAAGAAACTACGCTGGATTTGTTTTGGTAATGTTTGATTGATCTTGGCTGCCAGGGTGAAGGCACCCTCTTTCAATAATTGGTCAACCTCATCCAATACCAACGATTGCAGCTGCTGGGTCTTGATTTTTTTGGCTTTGATCAACTCTAACACACGGCCTGGGGTACCGATCAAGACCTCGGGTTTGTCTTTTAGTTTTTCCACTTGGCGTTTTGTACTTGCGCCGCCAATTAGCGGCAGAACGGTCAAACCAATGGCTTGGGCCCATTCCCGTGCTACTTCTGTGACTTGCATCGCTAATTCTTGTGAAGAAGTCAAAATCAACAGCTGATTGCCTTGCTTTTTTTCAACCTTCGTTAACAATGGCAAGAGATACGCCAAAGTTTTACCTGAACCGGTCGGTGAGATTCCTATGACAGACGCGCCGTCTTTTAAAGGACCAAAGGTTTTTTCTTGGATCAAGGACGGTGCGTGATACCCAGCCGCTTGCCATTTTTCCTGCCAGACGTCTGGCAATTGTGTCAATTCAAATACTGTCATAAATGTTCCATTCCTTATTTTTTATCTGCATCAAAAATGATGTCGGCCTGCTTACGCATCAAAGAGACGGTTTCATTGACACTGCGGGCAAGTTCCACCCATTCCTCATAGCGTTGTCCTTGTTTAGGATCATCTTTGTTTTCAATGATGTCTGCAAAGTCTTGCGCTTCTTCGATCATCGGATTGTCTAAAGCAGCGACTGCTAATGGATGCGTTTGTTTTGTTTGGCGTTCATAAAATGCTGCTTCTTCAATAGCATTGACGGCATTCAAATCTAATGTCCCGTCTTCAAAATAAATTTCTGATCGTAACTCTGAATCAGCGATTTTGCCTGTTTGGATCGTGACATCAAAATCAGCATAGCGTAGCACAGCAGTCCCGATACCATCTACACCGGTCGATAATTTACGCGCAAAATAATGAACGTCCTGCGGTTTACCAAACCAAGCGACCGCCGCATATACTGGATACACACCCAAGTCGGCTAAAGCTCCGCCAGAAAAATGTGGAGAAAAGATATTTGGTTCCTCCCCAGCTAGTACAGCGTCATAACGAGACGAGTATTTCATATAAGAAAAGTTCGCCCCAAGAATGGCACCGCGTGTCGGTAAGAATTCGGCTACGGTTGAAAAACTCGCTTCATGAATGTTGCGAGCTGCTTCAAAGAATAAAACCTGTTGTTGGTTTGCTAGGTCAATGATCTCCGCCATTTCCTCAGGTGTTGAAAAGGCTGACTTTTCCACAATGACATTTTTTCCTGCCAAAATACCTTGCTTGGCTTGTTCAAAGTGCAAACTGTTCGGAGAAGCGATATAGACCGTGTCCATATGAGCTAAGCCAAAAAAAGTGGCCAAATCGGTCGCATATTCGATGTCCCCGTATTTTTCCCCAAAGCGTTGCGCTGTGGCTAATTTTCTTGAGTATACGGCTACCAATTGATACCGTTTGGTTTCGTGGGCTGCTTGTACAAATTGATCGGTGATCCAATTTGTGCCGATAATCCCTAAATGAATCATGTGTTTTCCTTCTTTCTTCTATAGATTGGGGTCGTCAAATTCGACGTTCAAATCAAAAGGGATCGGTTCTTTGACCGCAATCATCCCTTGGTTTACCTGGCAATTATAAGCAAACACTTCGACACCTTTGCTTTGCGCTTCAGCGATCTTATCGGCCAGATCCGGCTGCATCTGTCGATGGATCGTGGCTCTTTGCACCACTTCAAATTGGATCATGAACAAAACCGCCGCATAATAGCCTGCTTCTTTGGCATGGATCAATTCATTGACGTGTTTCAAGCCGCGAATCGTTGGCGCATCTGGGAAAGCGCCGATTTGCTTGTTTTCAAGTGTCATCCCTTTAATTTCTATAAACCCTTTTTCTTGTTCGTCTGTTTCAAAATAAAGATCAAACTTAGACATCCCATAGACGACTTCACGCCGCAAGAGGGCAATTTTCCCTTTGATATTTGGCAACTGGATCGTGCCATCCAAAAGGCCTTCATAGCCTAACCGATTGGGTACTTGACTATCAATATTGATCCATTGGTCTTCTTTCTTGACTGAGATCAAATCGTAATTGGTTTTACGTTTCGGATTGTCCCAATATTGGAGGGTCACGAGTGCCCCTTTGTGCAATAGTTCTTTTCCTCGTCCCGTATTTTTCACATGGACGATCACTTCTTGCCCATCGACTAGACATCGGGCAATGAATCGGTTGTCGCGAACGAGAAACGTGGCTAAGAGGGTATTTGGATAATTCATTTTCTCACCTGCTCTTTTGAATCATAGCATATTTTGATAAAAACTTCTAAACTTCAAACTAAAGTACCATGCTTTTTTACCTTCTCATGGTATACTTATGGCAATTATTTTCTAGTGTGCAGAAGCGGGCATCTTGTTCACAAGGTGCAACTAGATGAATCGTAAGTGATAGGACGTGTATAAATGAAGAAAAGGTCTCTATTGATTGGTTTATCTCTAGCAACAGGAGTGGTCAGCTCCTTACTGTTGCGAAAGGAAAAACAAAAAAATGAAAACCGCCAAAATTTCATTGGAAATTGGCGTTTTACTTCAAAGACAAAAGAAGATGTCATTTTAGAAATTGCCAATAATTATTCATTGACCATCGAAGGCAAACCGTTGCCTGTTTCCATTGTTGAACTGACTCCGACGCGATTAGTGTTACTGGACACATTTGGCTATCATTTAGTCCTGGAACAAAAAGGCTCCGTTATTACTTTATATGATGAAGCAGAAGATTGCCACTATTCTTTGACAAAAATCGCCTAAGGGACATGAGAAGATCGAGTTCATGTTTTCTTCACATTTTCTTCGGTCAATTCTCAGACTTTTTATCAGCATTTCCTGGCAATCCATGCTATCATTAACTTAACAAGTGGTTGAACAAGGTGTTCCGTTGAGTGATGTTTGATCGTTCATAGATTAAGGTGTAGGTTCGATTCCTACCTTCCACATTTATTTTAAACAGAAAGAAGGGATTTTTATGTTAACGACCTTTATTTCACTCTTTTCCATCTTTGCTTTAGCTGCGTTACTAGCTGGGACATTCTTTTTAGCAAAATTGGCCATGCAACAAGAAACGAGAGCAGTGAAAGTTCCCGTCAGAGCCCAAAACCAAAACCCGAGAATCCATTCCAATCGTCGCTAAGTGAAATCGTTTGACCCAATGTCAATTCAGAAAAACTTGTCTTCTTTATTAAATAGGAAGGCAAGTTTTTTTTGCTGTCTGTTGCCCTTAGGTCTTCTAGTTTGAAATGGTTTAACAACGCCCATTCCCCCTTTGAGCGGTCTTCGTGCAATTAAATGCTAAGTTTTCTCTTAGAGTATTGCAACAGCGGATACTCTTTGTTAAAATTTTTGCTTAGATACAACTTAAAAGGAGCTACTACATATATGCAGAAAATAACCAAGTTCGGGTATTCCTTCGTTGCTGCTTTGGCAATCCTCTTTGCTGCTGTCGGCATCCCCCTCGTTTCATATGCTGATGATACAGCAATGAGCATCGAAGAGATCCAAGATTTTTCGATTGACGCCAAAGCCGCCTACTCCATTGATTTTGACACAGGGAAAGTGTTGTATGATCAAGATGGCGAGACAGCCATGGGTATTGCCTCCATTACCAAGATCATCAGCCTCTACCTTGTCGCTGAGCAAGTAGAACAAGGAACGATCGCTTGGGATGATCCTGTGCCGATTTCCGATTATGCCGCTAATCTCAGCGTGTCCCCTAACTTATCAAATGTCCCTTTGCATCAAGACGTTACCTATACAGTAAAAGATCTGTATGATGCCAGTTATATCCAATCTGCAAATGCTGCAATCGTCGCGCTCGCGGAGCTGATTGCTGGCTCTGAAAGTGCCTTTGTGGATTTAATGCAAGAAAAAGTGCAATCATGGGGCATCACCGATGCAAAGATCGTCAATGCTTCTGGCTTGAACAATGCTTATCTAGGGGAAAATATTTACCCAGGATCAACATCAACTGATGAAAACGAACTATCCGCAAAAGATGTGGCATTGATTGCCCGTCATTTGTTACAAGACTTTCCAGATGTTTTGGAAGTAACCAGCCTTTCAACGAAACAATTTGGTGAAGGTTCCTATTCGCCTGTCGAGATGGTCAATTGGAACTGGATGCTTCCAGGTTTTACGAATACGAAAGATGGTGTCGACGGTCTGAAGACTGGTACGACAGATATGGCAGGCGCCTGCTTTGTCGGAACCGCCGTTAAAGATGGCCAACGAATCATCACCGTGGTGCTAAACGTCAATGGTCATGCAGAAAATCCTAGTGTTCGTTTTATTGAAACAGGCCGTTTGATGGATTACTCGTTTGACGCTTGGGAACAAGTAGAGATTTTACCAGAAAATGCGCAACTAGAAGATACCCAGACGGTTGCAGTCAAAGATGGGAAAGAATTGAGTGTGCCCGTTGCCTTAAATCAAGGTTTGACCTTATGGGTACGTGGAGATATGGATGCCACCGCCTTTGAAACAACCATTGACTTTAATGAGCATTATCGTGATTCTGCCCTGCAAGCGTCATTGACTGAGGGCACAGAAGTCGGTACCGTAAGTGCTTCGATTCCAGCTGATACGCTTGGTTATATTGATGATTCCGATCATGACGAGACTGCAGGATTGATCACAACACAAACAGTGGAAAAAGCCAACATCTTTGTTCGGGCTTGGCGCGGCGTGTCCAACTTTTTCAGTAATCTTTTTTAACCTAAACGAAAAAATCTGTCCGAAGCAAAGACTGCTTCTCGGACAGATTTTTTTTATTCTACTGTTTCCACCGTTGCTGTTGCCAATGGTTCTACAGGGAAAAACAATTCAACTTCCCCCTCCTTAAAATGAGGAAGATACCTTTCTTGGATGGCTGCTGACAACTGGACGTTGTTTTCTGGTAAAACTTCCATCAGCATTTTTTCAGTCATCATCGTTAAGTTTTTTTCATCCGTTTTTACAACGAGATAGGTCATTGCGGGCATTTCCCAACGGACCCAACCGACAGGAGGAAAATTTTCTGTCTGGACTTGAACGCCTGCCAAGTAGCGACCGGTTTCTTGCCAAGGCTCTAACCAATTGGTGCCATCACTCATCAAGCCCCAAAATTCCAGTTCTTCTGCCTTTTGATCACTTACGAGAAATTCGATCTCTTCAAAATCCTTTGTTGCAAGTTCCCAAAGTGCTGGTACCCAAGAAGCACCTTCTTCTGCTAACCCCTTGCCCTCTTTTCCAATCACATAAAAAGCGGGTCGTTCGACGCGAATCACTTCACCTAATTGCATGTTCCTTCCTCCTTCTTTCCTTCATTTTAGCGAACTGCAAGAAATTCAGCAACTTTGACCTTAGCAACAAGCAATTTCTGCCATTTTTCGGTATACTAAGTGTATCGTTAAAGGAGTGAAAAACATGGATTTTACGCAATTGCTGATTTTTGCCATCAGCTATGTGTCGGGCGTGATCGTCGTTCAAAAATGGCGCAAGAAAAAAGATGATCCGGATATTTTCTTTTTTGAATGTTGTTGGACGATTCTAGCCCTGCTAATTTATTTAGCTGTCTCAGAATTACGGACAGGTAGTTTCTTTATTCTGATACCCGTCGCCTTCGCCGGCCTTTTTTTATTTTCTTATCGGCGCAACAAGCACCAACTTGTAAATGGCTTGCTTTTTAATTTGTTCGTGCTGGCTTTTGGCGGCTACTTAGTCATTAATTTATACCGAACCCAAGACATACTCGTAGGTGGTTTACTCGCTGTATTACTGGCAATCTTCGTTGCTGTACTATTATTCGGTTTGGCAACACTCGTGGTCTTTCTTTACTGGAATTCCATTATCGTACTACGAAGAGAATCGCGATCGATCGCCAATTTGTTAACCCTGATCTTAGCGGTGGTTTTGACCGTTTTACTATTTTCAGATACCCTTTTGCACTTTTTCCCAGATTGGATCCGAACCTTATTCGGCATTGTTCCCCTAAGTCTTTTGTATCTGTTTGTAGTCTTTTTGAACTTTTTATCCATTTCAGTCATTTATCAGTTCAACCATCCTCGCTATAATCAGGACTTTATCATCGTCTTAGGTGCAGGCCTTTTGAATGGCACCACGGTCTCCCCTTTATTGGCAAAACGCATCAATACAGCGATCTCGTTCTACGAATCGCAATTTAAAGCGAAAAAAACCGCGCCTCGATTACTGATGTCAGGTGGACAAGGAAGCGATGAGCAGCTGCCGGAAGCTGTTGCTATGAAAGAATATGCGATTGCCCAAGGCGTACCAGAAGGTGAGATTTTAGTGGAAACAAATTCCACGACTACTTATGAAAACATGAAATTTTCGAAAGAAATCATGGATTCGCTTAAGCCAAACGGCTACAAAGCAATCTTTGCCTCAAACAATTACCATATTTTTCGTGCTGGTCTCTATGCAGATCAAGCCCAACTTAAAGCGGATGGTATCGGAGCACTTACTGCCTTTTACTATTTACCGAATGCCTTTTTAAGAGAATTCGTGGCAATCCTTTTTATGCACAAAAGACGACATTTAACGGTATTGATCACCTTACTGATTCTCTATGCAGGAGCAGCGATCCTCCAACTTATTTTTGGCTAAACAAACAAAAAAAGTTCTTTGAACCAGTTGGTTCGAAGAACTTTTTTCTTATTGAATCGTGCGATGTTTCTTCCAGAAGCGTTGTTGCCATTTTTCTTTCATGCTGTCTGTAAGGGGTTCTGATGCTTCTTTGATCGCACAATATTTGTCCACCATCGTGACGATATAGCTTTCTTTATAGCGTGGCGGTGCAATCGTTGCTCCCCACATATGTTTCAAGATGATATCTTTTTCAAGATCACTAAGTTCAGTGATTTTTTCGGCATTTTTTACTGCGATTCGTGGATGCATGTACGCATGGGTACCTTCGTCAAACTTTGTAGTACGCCAATCGTAATAAAATAAATCATGAAGGAGTCCTGCACGAGCTGTTGCACGAGCATCGCCGCCCCATTTCTTGGCCAATTTGTAACTATAATAAGAGACGCTGATCGAATGTTCCAAACGTGTGGAGTTCATATGCTGCACAAAATTGGCTAATTTTTTTACAGCTTCTGTTTCTAACAGGTCAGCCACGTAAGACATATATTCGCTATCTTCTTGCCATTTTTCTGTCATAAATTTTTGTCTGCCACCTTTTTTGATCTGCTTGATTGTTACAAGACAAAGTATAGCACCTATTCCTGCAAGTTTCTAGGTGAGGTGCAATAGATTCAAATAGTTTAACAGTTCCTTAAAAATCTAGCTGACAGCAAAATACATCAAAATACCTGCCGCAATGGCGACGTTCAATGATTCCGCCTGACCATAGATAGGAATATATAGATTTTTATCGGTCAATGCCAACAGTTCCTGATTGACCCCTTGCCCCTCGTTGCCTAAAATGAAGGCAGCCGCTTGTTCTTTAGGAAGCTCGGTATAAGGGACTGCTTCTTTGTTTAACTCGGTACCATAAATCGCCACACCAGCTGCCTGCAGCTGCTTTAAAAATGGCGGGATCGCTCCTTCTACGATCGGCAGATGATAGTTGCTCCCTTGCATGCTGCGCAAGACTTTGGTGCTGTAGAGATCGGCTGTTCCTTCGCCGAGAAAAACCCCGCTGAATCCAGCGGCATCCGCTGTTCGAATCATGGTGCCAACGTTTCCAGGATCTTGCACATTATCTAAAATCAGCCAATTGCCCGTCAGTGTCTGTAAGTCTTGTTCTTGCTTTTCCACCACGGCAAAAATCCCTTGTGGTGTTGGCAAATCAGAAAGCATCGCTGCGATCTCCTCTGTGATCAAATAGCTTTCTTCCTGATAATCATCGAGTTGCCCGTTGGCTTCACTTAACCCTCGCGGGGTCACCAACAATGCTTTGATGGGTACTTGTGCATGCAATGCTTCTTGCACCAAATGCCAGCCATCGATCAGATAGGTATTGGTTTGTGTTCGATGTTTTTTTTGTGTTAGTTTTTTGATTTCCTTGATAAAGGTATTTTTTTTCGATTGAATTTCTTTCATCTTGTCACCTCGATTCATTATAGCATGAGTCAATCGATCTAACTTGTTCTTTTACTGAAAAAACGCTATCATATAAAGCAGAGGAGGGATTGTCCATGAAGAAACTACGAATCCATGTGCAAGGACGTGTCCAAGGCGTCGGCTTTCGTTATACCACAAAAATGCTTGCCGATCAGTTGGGCGTCACCGGATCTGTAAAAAACGAAGCGGATGGTTCTGTTTCGATTGAAGCAATTGGCGATGACAAAGCCATTGATGCCTTTGTTGCTGGGGTTAAGGATTCTCCTTCACCCGCTGGGAAAGTAAATCAGATCGACGTCCAACCAGACGATGCTATCAAAGAGCGTCGGAGTTTTGATGTAGTGTACTATTAACAATTGAATATTTTCTAAGTCGAAAGATTGATTTTTCAATGAATTTCTCTTTGTACATTGAAATAGTCGGTCTTTTTTAGTATAGTTATTTTTGTCTAAATTTATTGTGAAGAGGAAGAATAGAATGTCTAAAATGAATAAATGGCTGCTTTCATCAGGATTATTTGGCCTGTTATTAGCATTATCAGGCTGTGTCAGTACCAATGCTGATGGTACGCCGAAAGAAACAGGAATGATTTATCGCTTTTTGGTGAAACCATTAGGGGATATGATCACGATGCTCGTAGAAAACTTCAACTGGTCTTACGGCTGGGCGATCATCGCCGTAACGATCGTTGTCCGTGTCATTATCTTACCATTAGGGATCCATCAGTCTCGAAAAACGATGGTTCAAAGTGAAAAAATGCAGTTTCTGAAACCTCAAGTGGATATTGCGCAAGCCAATTTGAAAAAAGCGACCACTCGGGAAGAACAAATGCAAGCGCAAGCGGAGATGCAAAAAATTTACTCTGAAAACAACGTCAGTATGTTTGGCGGTATCGGTTGTCTCCCTTTGCTGATTCAGATGCCGATCTTCTCTGCTCTTTATTTCACCGCTCGTTACACACAAGGAATCCAAAACTCTGAATTCTTTGGCGTATCTTTAGGCGACCCAAGCATCCTCTTTGTGGCGATTGCTGGTCTTTCCTACTTGGCACAAGGGTATATTTCAACCATCGGGATTCCTGAAGAACAGAAAAAAACGATGAAAACCATGTTGATCGTTTCTCCATTGATGATCGTTTTCATGTCCATGAGTGCACCAGCTGGTGTGACACTTTACTGGGTAGTTGGTGGGGTCTTCAGTTGTATCCAAACGTTTATCACGAATGTCATCATGAAACCAAAAATTCGTGCCCAAGTCGAAGCGGAAATGAAAGCAAATCCGCCTAAAACGGTAGTTACGCCTCGTAAAGACGTAACGCCTGAAAAAACAGAAGCTGTCAAAAAAGCGTTGAACACGACAAAGCCTAACGGAAAAGGTCGTAACGCTGGCAAGCAGCAACGGAAGTAATTCTTGACCAAATCGCTCATTGGGCGGTTTGGTTTTTTGTTGTTTTCAAATGGGAATCAGTTGCTTCTTCTATTGCCTTTCGCTATAGTAAATGAGAGGTGAGCGCATGTTTCAAGCATATATCAATATTTTTGTCATTTTCAGTCTCATGTTTATCGGTTATTGGTTGTCTTACAAACAATGGTTTTCTAATCGAACCGCCGATACGTTTTCAAAACTGGTGTTAAATGTCTCATTACCCGCCAATATGTTTTTGACGATCATTAAAAACTTTACGAAAGACGAGTTTCTCTCATTAGTTTCCGGGATGATCATCCCTTTGCTTTCCATGATGATCACTTACTTCGCCGGTTATTTATGGCGCCGTTTCGCGCAAGTTGAAACCAAACACCAAGGGGCATTTTCCGCCATGTTTACCTTTTCCAATACGATCTTCATCGGCTTACCGATCAATTTAGCCATTTTTGGTGAAAAAGCCGTTCCCTATGTGTTGTTGTACTACATCGTAAATACGACATTATTTTGGACCATCGGTATTTTTGAGTTAGCAAAAGATAACCCCGATTTCGGCGAAGCCCGCATTTCCTTTCATCCATTGGTCATGCTAAAAAAGATTTTTTCGCCAGCCTTGATTGGTTTCATTATCGGCTTGATCTGGATGCTGTTCACATTCCCACTGCCCTCCTTTGTTGATGGACTTGGAAGCTACCTAGCAGATTTAACGACGCCTCTATCAATGTTTATTATCGGGATCATCGTGTACTTTGGCGGGCTCAAGAACTTGCGAATGACCAAAGACATTGCTGGTGTCCTATTTGGTCGCTTCATTCTTTCGCCCCTCGTTGTATGGCTATTAAGCAGGATCATCCCTGTTCCTGAACTGATGCTTTCTGTGTTTATTATCCAAGCCTCCATGCCCGTCCAAAACTCTGTCCCGATCCTTGTACGAAACTACCAAGGGGATGAAGAATTTGCAACTTCATGTCTAGGCTATTCCGTCTTACTGTACATGGTGTATCTGCCTGTTTTGCTTTTTTTCTTTTTTTAGCTAGTTAACGAACTTTGTCGAAAAATACTCGTTGCCAAAGGCATTCGCTTCTTTCGGTAACGAGTATTTTTCTTCTCTTTGTATGGTAAAGGTTCGATTGATTCGCTGTCCAAGCGGCAACTCCCCTTATGATTTTTCACTATAGATCACGATTTTTCTGATTTTGGTCAGATTGCGGCTGCTTAGGTTACCTTCTTAAACAAGACATAAAAATCCCATCATGCAGAAACTAGCTATACTAGATGCTGCAATGATGGGCTTATTTTTTTTAAGTGAACAGCCGTTGGCTTACAACATATCGAACAACGACAACTGATTTTCATCTGGTAGATCTTTTAGAACACCGTTATCCGTCATGTATTCAATCAATGTCTTAGAAACTTTCCCGCGATTGGCGAGGTCTTCTTTCGATAAGAAGGGACCATCTTTTCGTGCTTCCACGATTTGTTTCGCTACGTTCAGCCCTAAACTCGGTACTGCTCGGAACGGTGCGATCAATTTTTTCCCATCGATCACGAAATTTTCTGCATCGGATTTATACAGATCGATCATCCCGAATTCATAGCCGCGCTCCAGCATTTCATTGGCTAATTCCAGAACTGTCAACAGATTTTTTTCTTTCGTTGATGCATCCAATCCTTTGTCAGTGATTTCTTGCATCCGTTCTTTTACGGCGTCTTTTCCTTTTGACATGGCAATCAAATCAAAGTCGTCTGCTCGGACAGAGAAATAAGCACAGTAATAGAGAATTGGGAAGTACACTTTAAAGTAAGCCACTCGCAACGCCATCAAAACATACGCCGCAGCATGGGCTTTCGGGAACATGTACTTGATCTTCGAACAAGAATCGATATACCATTCTGGGACATTGTTTTCCCGCATCGCTTGCAAGTAAGTATCTCGCAAGTCGTCAGGGATCTTGTTCCATTGTCCTTTACGGACCGTCTCCATGATTTTAAAGGCCATGCCGTCATCTAAACCGGCGTGGATCAAATACACCATGATATCATCCCGACAGCCGATTACTTCCGCTAGGCTGGCATCTCCGCGACGGATCAATTCTTCCGCATTGCCCAACCATACATCGGTACCATGGGAAAGACCAGAGATCTGCAGGAGTTCAGCAAAGGTCGATGGATGGGTTTGATCCAGCATCCCCCGCACAAAGCGGGTACCAAATTCTGGGATGCCTAATGTACCGGTTTTCGAATAGATCTGCTCTTCGGTCACGCCTAACACATCCGTGCCGCCAAAAATACGCATCACTTCTGGATCATCGGTGGGGATCGTTTTTGGATCGATGCCTGATAGATCCTGCAGCATCCGAATGACTGTCGGATCATCGTGTCCGAGGATATCCAGTTTCAAGATATTGTCATGAATCGAATGGAAATCAAAGTGGGTCGTTTTCCACTCCGCATTTTGATCATCCGCTGGGTATTGGATCGGGGTGAAATCATAGACATCCATATAGTCGGGAATAACGATGATTCCCCCCGGATGCTGACCAGTCGTCCGTTTGACGCCTGTGGCACCTTTTGCCAGGCGATCGACTTCGGCTGCTCGATAATGAAGATTATGATCGCGCTCAAAGCCTTTTACGAAACCAAAGGCTGTTTTGTCGGCTACGGTACCGATCGTTCCTGCACGATAGACGTATTCTTCACCGAAGAGTACTTTCGTATAGTTATGGGCTTCTGGCTGATATTCCCCTGAGAAGTTCAAATCGATATCGGGTACTTTATCGCCGTGGAAACCAAGGAACGTTTCAAAGGGAATATCGTGGCCATCTTTGTTCAGACGGGTGCCGCATTTTGGACATTTTTTCTCTGGCATATCATAACCAGAACCATACGAACCGTCTTCGTAAAACTCCGAATACTGGCAATCGGGACAATAATAATGAGGAGCTAATGGATTGACCTCAGTGATCCCCGTCATGGTTGCCACGAAACTAGAACCGACTGATCCCCGTGACCCTACTAGATAGCCGTCTTCATTGCTTTTATGAACGAGTTTTTGTGAGATCAAATAGATCACGGAAAACCCATTCCCAATGATCGAATCAAGCTCTTTTTTCAAACGTTTTTCCACAATTTCTGGTAATGGATCACCGTATAGCTCTTTGGCACGGTTGTAACTCAAGTCGGTGATCTCTTGTTCAGATCCGGGAATCTTTGGTGTATACAAATCATCTTTTACCGGAATGACTTTTTCACAAAGATCAGCGATTTTATTCGGGTTCGTCACCACGATTTCTTTCGCTACTTCTGGACCTAAAAATTGAAAAGCGGTCAGCATCTCATCCGTAGTACGGAAGTGCACGTCTGGTAGGCTATGACGATTCAACGGATTGGCGCCTCCCATTGAATTGATCAAGACCTTGCGATAAATGGCGTCTTCTTCGTTTAGGTAATGGGCATTCCCAGTAGCCACAACGATTTTCCCTAACTCTTCCCCCATTTTTACCAGATTCCGAATGATGTCTTCTAGGTCTTTTTCACTTTTCACGAGTTCCGTTTCCAAAAGATGAGCATAAACTGCTTTGGGCATGACTTCGATGTAGTCATAAAACTTGGCAAGTTCTCGTGCTGCATCGACCCCTTTTTGCATCATTGCGACAAAGACTTCTCCTTTATCACAGGCGGTTCCGACTAACAATCCTTCCCGCAATTTCACCAATTCTGAACGTGGGATTCGTGGGACTTTATCATGGAAGTACTTCACATTCGACATCGAGATCAGCTTGAATAAATTCTTCAATCCTGCCTGTGTTCGAGCCAAGATCGTGGCATGGAAGGGTCGAGCTGCTTTGTAGGAGTTCTCGCCCCCCACGTGTCGGTTCAACTCTTCGTGCAGCAGCATCTCATGTTTTTCCATTGCTTCTTTGACAAAGATCCATGCTAAATGACCGGTTGCCTCCGCATCGTAGATCGCTCGGTGATGTTGTTCTAAGCTGACGCCGAATTTTTTGGAAAGGACACCTAAACCGAATCGCTTAAACTCTGGATACAAATAACGAGCGAGTTCCAATGTATCAATGACCGGATTCTCCGCTTCTGGAATACCGTATTTTTGATAACTGGTATTTAAGAAGCCCATATCAAATGACGCATTGTGGGCAACTAAAATGGCTCCTTCAGAAAACTCACGGAACAAACGTAAGACTTCTTCTTCTGATTTTGATCCGCGAACCATTTCATCGGTGATTCCCGTCAGTTCTACGGTCGTTCGCGATAACGGATGACCTGGATCGATAAATTCATCAAAGGATGCCTCCACGTTGCCTTTATGCATCCGCACAGCGGCCAACTCAATGATGGTGTCGTATACTGCAGACAACCCAGTGGTCTCCACGTCAAACACGATATAAGTAGCATCGGTCAGTGGAACAGGCTGAGGATTGTAGGCAACCGCTACGCCGTCATCCACGATATTGGCTTCCACACCGTAAAGAATTTTAACACCAGCCTTTTCTCCTGCATGATGGGCATCAGGGAACCCTTGCGCTCCACCATGATCGGTGATCGCAATCGCCTTATGGCCCCATTTGCCTGCTTGAGCGACAAAATCCGCTACGTTGTTGGTGGCATCCATCGTACTCATATTGGAATGCAGGTGGAGTTCGACCCGTTTTTCGCCTTCAGGTGCATAGTCTTTGCGAGCTTCGTGTTTAACTTCCAGCAAATCTTGCGCATTCATAACAAGATCTCGCATGAAGGTATCTTCTTGGACGCTACCGCGTACTTTGACCCAACTACCTTTGGTGATGGCATCAAAGACTTGTTCATCTTTTTCATTGTTGGAGAATTTTTTCACACTAAACGATGACGTATAGTCGGTGATTTTTAAGATCAAAATCTTCCGTTTTGAGCGCAGTTCGCGGACTTCTTTATCAAAGACATACCCTTGGATCGTAACTCGGCGTTCTTCCTCGATGATATTGATCATCGGTGTCACAGGTTCATCGGCAGGAATATTACGCCCAAGTGCGATCGGTCCGTCAAATTCGACTGTTTTGACTTCTTTTTTGCGTTGCTCGTGCGCCATCAAGTTCTCAGCAGCTTGTTGTTGGAACGCTGCTGTTTGCTCTTCCTTGCGTGCTTCAAGTTCTTTTAAGGCCGCCTCCGCTTGCTCTTGGTCTAGCTGCGGCAAGATCCGAAATTTTTGAAAGCCGAAGGTACTATAATTCTCCTCAATGATCGGCAAGTACTGCTGCTGCAAAATCGTGATGACCGCATCATTGTTGACTGGCAAAATCACTTTGTTCTCTTGCAGCACAGGCATTTGGTTTTTGATCACTTGATGAACCAATGGCCGATCACAATTTTGATTGGCTAACGCCAATGGCCAATATTCTTGAATGAATTGCTCATCAAAGGAACCATCTTGAGCTTCAATGATGATACGAACTTCCGCAATCTCTTTAAACGCCAATTCAATATGTTGTTTAAAGGACTGATACACCATCACCGGTAATAAACGTTCAAATTGGAAATAAAACGTCCACGCTTTTGATTGTCGATGCACGGTTACTTGTTTGATTTGGGCAGTCTGCATCAACGGATGCTGCCGAAGATTTGGGGCAGCTGCAATTTGGTCTAATAATATCTCAAAGGTCTCTCTTTCTTTTGACAATTGAAGATCCTCCTTTTCTCAGTACTCACTAGTATACCTCTTTTTGCCCTCATTTTCATTAAAAAATCGAGAAAGGATTTCCTCTCTCGATCTGCTATTCATTCTTGTTCGTTCCTGTTTATTCCTGATTGGCTAACAAAATCGTCAGGGTCGAAGCGACTTCTTCTTTTCTCACTTCAACGGTCGCACCAGTATGCTTGATTTTGATCTCTACGATACCTTCTACGGCTTTTTTACCGATAGTCAAGCGAATCGGACAGCCAATCAAATCGGCATCTGCAAATTTGACCCCTGCACGTTCATTGCGGTCATCTACCAGCACTTGATAGCCGACTTGGTTCATCATTTCTTCTACTTCTTCACTTAAGGCATTTTGATAGCTATCTTCAATCGACGTTTGAATGATATGCACATCAAATGGGGCAATTTCTTGGGGCCAATCGATCCCAAACTCATTGCCGTATTGTTCGACGATCGTTGAAAGCAGCCGAGAAACCCCCAGCCCATAACAGCCCATGATGATTGGTTGCTCATCGCCGTTTTCATCGACAACCGTCGCTTCTTGCGCCTCACTGTACTTGGTTCCTAACTTGAAGATATGGCCAACTTCGATTCCTCGCGTAAAGGTTAAGGTTCCTTTTCCATCTGGGGAAGGATCACCTTCTTGAACCAAGCGAAAATCGGCAAAGGCTAATGGTTGAAAATCACGCCCCACATTCGCATTGAGATAATAGCTTTGTTTTTCTGCCGCTGGAACGATCAGATTCGCCATATCTTGGACATGCTGATCGGCGTACAACTGGATCGAATCAGCAAGCGCAATGGGACTGCGCAGCTGCGTCTCACTCGTCAGATAAGACTCCGCTTCCTCAACAGTCAGCACCTTCACTTGATCAGCGGCTAAGTAATGCTTGACCTTTGTTTCATTGAGGCTGTGATCGCCTCGTAATAACACCATAATGACTTGCTCGTCAACGAGTAATAAAGATACTTGAACGATTTTTTGCAAGTCTGTTTCGTATGCCTGCGCCAGCTCCTCTAACGTTAAAGGCTCATCCTGAACGACTTTTTGTAATTCTAAATAGGTCTCGTGAGATTTTTTGGCGATGTATTGACTGGTTGCTAATTTCCAATTGGCGACATAATCGCTTTCGGTCGAGTAGCAGATCAGCTCTTCGCCGATCCCCGACAATGCCAAAAATTCTTTCGAATCTCTGCCACCCATCAAGCCATTGTCCCCGACCACTGCCCGATACTCGATCCCACAGCGTTTCAATATTGCATGATAAGCCATTTCGTAACGATTATAGGTTTGATCTAAGCTGGCTTCATCGGCATGAAAGGAATAGCCATCTTGCATGATAAATTCGCGGCTGCGGATCAATCCAAAGCGCGGCCGCTGTTCGTCCCGATATTTCGTTTGGATCTGATACAAGCTCAATGGCAGCCGTTTATAAGACGTGATCTCGTTTTTGATCAATGTCGTAAACGGCTCTTCATGAGTAGGTCCTAAAACGATCTCTCGTTCGTTTCGATCTGTTAATCGATACAAGGATTCACCATACAATGAGGCACGTCCTGACTCCTTCCATGGCTCATACGGAAGCAAAGAAGGCATCGCCATCTCTACGGCATCGATTTGTGCCAATTCTTCACGGATGACCCGCTTGATCTTTTCTAACACCCTTTGTGCTAGCGGCAAGTAAACATAAATGCCTGCCGCCACTTGTCGAATATACCCTGCCCTAACTAACAGTTGATGACTTAACGTCTCCGCATCACTGGGGGTTTCCCGCAATGTCGGAATCAAACATTTTGACTGTTTCATTTTTTTCTCCTTTGCTACAAAAAATCATGTTCACCCGATCAACAATTGATTTGCTTGTGCGTCTTATTTTTAAAAGAAGAAACGTTGGATATCATTCCAGGTAACGAGAACCATCAGCAACATCAAAAACCCAAACCCAATCAGAGTAATGATGCCTTCTTTTTCTTGGCTGATTGGCTTGCCTCGCAAACCTTCTAAAATATTTAAAACCAGCTTACCGCCATCCAATCCAGGAATCGGTAATAAATTAAAGATCCCCAAGTTGATAGAAATCATCGCCATCATCGCGATCACCGTTGTTACCCCTTGCGATGCAGCTTGAGAAGACAGTTGGAAAATCGCTACCGGTCCACCCAATTTATTGATATCTGGTTGGGCAATCAAGTTGCCGACTGCTCTATAAATCACCAGTGAATTGTCAATGGTCGTTTGCAAGCCGCCCAGTAAGATATCTCCGATCCCAGTTTTTAAGGAAGCGGTGATCCCTAAGAAACCAATCGTGGTCTCCCCTGATTCTTGACTCGCAGGAGTTGCCGTCAAATCAAGTGTTTCTGATCCTCGTTTGACTGCTAGAGCAATCTGAGTATCTGGGTACTTTTGGATCTCAGTCGTTAATTCTGACCAGTTAGAAACATCGACACCTTCGACAGCTAAGATTTCATCGCCATTTTGCAGCCCTGCTTCAGCTGCCGGTGTTCCTGCTTCGATTCCTGTCACGATGGTTGCATCTTGATTCGCAACACCACCTTGTGCAAACACCAACCCAGTGAATAAGACCAAGGATAAAATAAAGTTGTTCATCGGTCCAGCAAAATTCGTCAGCATTCGCTGCCAAAGCTTTGCGGACTGGAATTGAACGTCTTTAGGTGCGATCCGAACTTCAACCCCATCTTCATGGATGATCGTTGCATCATGATCCACAGCGTACGTAATCGCTTCTTGTTCATTACCATTGATGAACCCTGTGATCGTCAACTTCTCCTCCAAGTCAAAGTCGGTCACTTCCATAGGGATCGCTTGCGGCAATTGGATCTTTTTGCTCGTATTGATTTTGATAACTTTGCCAGTTGCATCTTGAACCAAGGAGACTGGCATACCTGGTGTTAATTCTGTTTCATCTTCACCCCAGCCCGCCATTTGGACATACCCGCCTAATGGCAGCATCCGAATCGTGTAGGTCGTCCCATCTTTCGCTTGATGCGCGAACAATTTAGGCCCCATACCGATGGCAAACTCTCTTACTAAAATACCTGCCCGTTTTGCAAAGAAGTAGTGTCCAAACTCGTGAATCACTACCACTACGGAAAAGATAATGATAAATACAAGTATCGTTTTCATGCTCGTTCCTCTCTTTCACAGCATCCCTCTCATTCAGGGCAGCCTTTCCTTATTTTATCACACCGATTCCCGTTGAGGAACTCACATTCCCGTTGTAACAAGAATTTAAAAAAAGAAGCGCAAGCCAAGCCTGCACTTCTAAATAATTTCTAAAAAACACCGAATAAATACATGATTGGAAACACAAACAGCATGCTATCGAAGCGATCCAAGATCCCGCCATGTCCTGGCAAAAGATTGCCTGAATCCTTCACGCCATAATGACGTTTGATTGCCGATTCCACTAAATCCCCGAATTGACCAGCGATCGAAAAGAGGACCGTCAATAAGATCATGATGGCACTACCATGTCCAAAATAATCTTTCCCTGGAAATGCTAGCAGATACAAACCGGCTACGACCACCGCAGCAGCAATCCCGCCTAGGGCCCCTTCGATCGTTTTATTAGGGGAAATCTCTGGCCATAATTTTCGTTGACCGTAACGCCGTCCCACCATGTAAGCCCCAATATCTGTTGCCCACACGATAAACAGACCGAAAACTAAAACGACTAAGCCATCTGTTGCTGAACGTGCCGTCAAGAAACGTTCAAAACCGACACCCGTATATAAGCTGACGATCACTGGAAAACCAGCTTCATCGATAGTATACGTATTTTTAGAAATAACCGCGATCCCTAGTAATAAAAGGACGATTACATAATACAAGGCACTTTTATCTGTGCCCTCTGGCAAAAAGAAAAACCAGCGTTCTTGAGGTAAAACTAAAATCACCGCACCGATGATTGAAAGAATTCCTTCAAAACTGAAAACAGCTAGTCCTTTCATCCGAAATAATTCATAAACACCAATCCCTGCCATCGCTGCTGCCAGCAATTCGACGGCAATGCCGCCAACGTAAATAATTGGCAGGAAAAAGGCTAATGCGACGACCGCAGTGATTACACGTTGTCTCACTCTTCTTCCTCCTTCGTTTTCAAACCGCCAAAACGCCGGTTTCGTTGTTGAAAGCTCCCGATCGCATCTTCTAGTAAAGCAGCATCGAAATCAGGCCAGAGCGCTTTCGTAAAGAATAATTCGCTGTAAGCAATCTGCCATAACAAGAAGTTGCTGATACGTTCTTCGCCACTCGTGCGAATCACCAATTCAGGATCACGTAACGCGTTTGGCAAAAAACCAGTCATCAAATGTGTCGCCAGCATGTCTTCCGTGAGCTTGGGCAGGGCTTCCTCCGAAGCTGCAAGCTCTTCATAAAGGGCTTGGACCGCAGTCAAAATTTCTGCGCGGCTGCCGTAATTTAAAGCAAAATTCAAGATCATCCCAGTATTATCTTTGGTTTGGTCAATCGCTCGCTTGACCGCTTCTTGTGTGTGTTCGGGTAAAGATTCCGTGAACCCCATCACTTTGACTTGAACATTTTCTTTGATCAGCTCAGGAACAAACGTGTCGAAAAAGTCGACGGGCAGTTGCATCAAAAAGTCCACTTCTTCATTTGGCCGTTTCCAATTCTCTGTTGAAAACGCATAAAGAGTCAATACTTTCACACCAAGGTGTGAAGCATGTTTCGTGATCTTTTTTACCGTCTCCATGCCTTCTTTGTGACCAGCTACTCTTGGCAAGCGCCGGTTTTGCGCCCATCTGCCATTGCCATCCATAATGATCGCGATGTGTTGGGGAATCGGCAGTGATGGATCAAATTCATGTTCAGCCGCTTCTTTGATATATTTGTCTTTTTGTGGAAAAAAACGCAGCATCGTATTCGCTCCTCTTCCAATTCTTGAAATTCATCTTTTACATTATAACAATAATCAGATTTCTTGCCTATGAAAACCAAGAAAAGATTTCCATATTAAGAAAAAACAAAAAAACAGTCGTGATATTCAAGTACATACGGCACTTTCGACCATAAAAAAAGAGCCGCTGAAGCGACTCTTCGTCATTCCTTTTAAACCTCAAGTAGCTCTTGCTCTTTTTCAGCTGCGATCGCATCGATTTCTTTGATGCTGTTATCTGTAGCAGTTTGCACTTCTTTTTCAGATTCACGCAAATCATCTTCTGTGATATCGCCAGCTTTTTCTTGTTTCTTGTAAGCTTCCATCGCATCACGGCGAATGTTACGGACCGCGATTTTCGCATTTTCAGCTTCTTTTTTCACGTCTTTGGCTAATTCTTTACGACGTTCTTCCGTTAATTGAGGAATCACCAAACGAATGACTGTTCCGTCATTGGCAGGCGTGATACCAATATCACTTTGCATGATAGCTTTTTCTACTTCTTGGATCATTGTTTTGTCAAAAGGTGTGATCATCAAAATTCTTGCTTCTGGAATCGTAATTGAAGCCATTTGGTTCAAGGGTGTTGGTACACCATAGTAAGTAACCATTACGCGGTCTAAGATGCTCGCGTTCGCGCGGCCAGCACGGATTTGTCCTAATTCCCGCTGCAAGTTTTCTGCTGCTTTTTTCATTTTGTCTTTTGCTTCTGTTAAAATTTTGTCAGCCATGTTATTTCCCCCTTACTGTCGTTCCAATATGTTCACCTAAAATGGCGCGGCGAATGTTTCCATGCTCATTCAAGTTGAATACGACTAATGGAATATCGTTGTCCATACTTAATGAACTTGCGGTTGAATCCATTACTTGCAATCCTTTAGAAATGACTTCTAAATGGGTCAATTCTTCAAATTTCACAGCACTTTGGTCCGTTTTAGGATCTGCTGAGTAGACGCCATCAACATTGTTTTTCGCCATCAAAATGACATCAGCGTTGATTTCAGCTGCCCGTAAGGCTGCGGTCGTATCAGTTGAGAAATAAGGGTTTCCGGTTCCGCCTGCAAAAATGACGACCCGCCCTTTTTCTAAGTGACGTTCTGCTCTGCGACGAATATAAGGCTCTGCGATTTGACGCATTTCGATCGAAGTTTGGACACGCGTTGGTACACCAGCATTTTCTAGCGTGTCTTGTAATGCTAAAGCATTCATCACAGTCGCTAACATGCCCATGTAATCAGCTTGTGCTCTTTCCATCCCCATTTGCGCGCCGATTTGTCCACGCCAAATGTTTCCGCCGCCGACCACGATCGCCATCTGTACGCCTAATTCGTGGACTTCCTTGATCTCTTTAACGATCTCTTGGATCGTCGGTGGTTTGATCCCAAAGCCTTCGTCACCCGCTAATGCTTCACCACTTAATTTTAATACAACACGTTGATATTTTGGTTTGCCCATCATGATTCCTCCGTACATTCTCCAATACTATTGTAGCATATTGGTGCTCTTTCGTTGAAAATTATCTACACTATTTCTTCAAAAACCGTTTTTGCTTAAAAAAAGGGAGCGCACTTCCATGCGTTCCCATCTGTTCGAGGAACAGAATTATTTTTTCACTTGGCTCATTACTTCTTCAACGAAGTTGTCTTCGCGTTTTTCGATACCTTCGCCGACTTCAAAGCGGACAAAAGATTTCACAGTTGCGCCTTTTGATGCAACGTATTTTTCAACTGTCATATCTGGGTCTTTAACGAATGGTTGGTCAACCAAAGCGATTTCTGCTTTAAATTTCTTCAAGCGTCCTTCAACCATTTTTTCAACGATGTTCGCTGGTTTGCCTTCGTTCAATGCTTGTTCTGTCAAGACTTGTTTTTCATGATCCAATTCTTCTTGAGAGATTTGTGCTTCGTTCACGTAGCGAGGGTTGATCGCTGCAACGTGCATTGCAACATCTTTCGCAACTGATTCGTCAGTTGTTCCTTCAAGAACAGTCAATACAGCAATACGTCCGCCCATGTGTAGGTAACCGCCGAAAGCAGCATTGTCATCTTTTTCAACAACTTCAAAACGACGGAAGCTGATTTTTTCTCCGATTACTTGTGTTGCTTCGATCAACGCAGCATCCATTGTGCCTTTAGAAGTTTCTAATTTTAAAGCAGCATCCATATCAGCTGGTTTGTTTGCTGCGATTACTTCAGCGATTTCTTTTACTAAGTCTTGGAACATTTCGTTTTTAGAAACGAAGTCAGTTTCTGAGTTCACTTCAACGATTGCTGCTGTGTTGCCGTTGATCGCTACAGATGCTAAACCTTCAGCAGCAATACGGTCGTTTTTCTTCGCAGCTTTTGCCATACCTTTTTCACGTAATAAGTCTACGGCTTTTTCGATGTCGCCTTCTACTTCAACTAATGCACGTTTTGCGTCCATCATTCCTACACCAGTCATATCGCGTAATTCTTTTACTAATTTAGCTGTTACTTCTGCCATTTTTTGTTTCCTCCTAAATGTTTTTAAACAAGATTGCTTGTCTTTAAAAAAAGCTGTTTCAAAGGAGAGTGAGGCTTGGCGCCTAGCCTTTGAAACAGCTCCATCATTTATTATTCAGCTGATGCGTTGTCGCCTTCGACAACATCAACGATTTCTTCGATTGAAGTTGCGTTTTCTGTTGATTCAGCAGCAAAATCTTCTTCTGCTACTTGGTCTTCGCCTTGGTTACCTTCGATGAAAGCATCTGCCATTTTCGCAGTGATCAATTTAACGGCACGAATAGCGTCATCATTTGATGGGATAACAACATCGATTTCGTCTGGATCACAGTTTGTATCGACCATCGCTACGATCGGGATATTTAATTTGCGTGCTTCTTGGATCGCGATACGTTCTTTACGTGGGTCAACAACGTACATTACATCTGGAATTCTTGGCATATCAGCGATACCGCCTAAGAATTTTTCAAGACGTTCGCGCTCTTTGTTCAAGCCAACGACTTCTTTTTTAGGAAGAACAGCAAATGTGCCATCTTCTTCCATTTTGTTGATTTGTTTCAAACGAGCAACACGTTTTTGGATTGTTTCCCAGTTTGTCAAAGTTCCACCTAACCAACGATGGTTAACATAGTATTGACCTGAACGGATTGCTTCTTCTTTGATTGCTTCTTGTGCTTGTTTTTTAGTACCTACGAACAATGCAACGCCGCCTTCTTCAGCAACATTTTTCATGTAGTCGTAAGCTGCGTCTACTAATTTCACTGTTTTTTGCAAATCAATGATGTAGATGCCGTTTCTTTCTGTGAAGATATATTTCTTCATTTTTGGGTTCCAGCGACGAGTTTGGTGACCAAAGTGTACGCCGGCTTCTAGTAATTGTTTCATTGAGATTACTGCCATGTTGTGTTTCCTCCAATTTGGTTTTTTTGTTTTCCTCTCTTGCTCTTTTACTCCTTGAAGAACTGAATCGATCAGCACCGCTTCGCAGATGGAACAAGATGTGGGATTGACGTGAAAAACTCACGCCTTAAACAGTATACAGTAGCTAAAAAAGAAATGCAACTGATTCAAATGAAAAACTACGATTCGTGGTCCAGCTTTTTTTTAACGTTCTAATTCTTTTCTTATTATATCTAGGTTTTTTCGGCTTTATCTGCTATGATAAGGCTGACTTAATCAATCATGCTTAAAGGAGTTTACCTATGCGAAAAGCTGATCGCCATTTACTTATTAGACAAATCATTACTGAACATACTGTACGCACGCAAGAAGAATTATTGCAGCAATTGGAAGCCCAAGGCGTCTCCGCCACGCAAGCGACCATCTCTCGCGATATTCGTGATTTGAAAATCGTGAAAGTGCCCGATGAAACTGGTCAGACGAAGTTTGTCATTTTTCAAGGAATGCAATCGTCAGAAGATGAAAAAGAAGAAGAGCAGCGTTTGATACAGATGATCGAAGACGTTGTCACTAAAGTAGATCGTGTGCAATTTATGACGTTGATCCATACCGTTGCGGACAATGCGCCTTTGCTTTCGGCTGCGATCGATGAAGTGACTATGCCAGAAAAAGTTTGCTCGTTGGCGGGCTTTGATACAGTAGCGGTGATTTCCCGCAGCGACGAAGATGCTGAAACTTTTTATCAATTTATCAGAAACCACGCGGTCTTATAAGACACCGAACAAATGTGACCTATCTGTATTTTTACTACAAAAAAGCTGTGTCCTTGTCGAAACAAGGACACAGCTTTTTTTGTTACATTTTGTCGGGTGCATGTAAACCAAGCAACCGTAAATCTTCTTTTAATAAGGTCGTTACTGCATAAACTAGAGCCAGACGTGCGTCTTTTTCCGCATCTTCAGCCAAGATTTTCACATTGGCGTAATACTTATTAAAGGCCTGTGCCAATTTGATGGCATGTTTAGCAATGACGGATGGTTCATATTTTTCTGCTGCTTGCAGCACGGTTTCTGGGTAGCGCTGAATCAATTTGATGACTTCCCAGCTCTCAGTATCTGCCAATGACAAACTGCTGACAGCAGCAGGATCAAAGTCGGCTTTTTCAAGAATGCTCATGGCACGGGCATGAGAATATTGCACATAGGGTCCGGTCTCTCCTTCAAAACGGACAACTTCTTCTAGCGTAAAGTCGAAATTATTCAAACGGTCATTTTTCAAGTCGTGGAAAACGACTGCCCCGACACCGACTTGTTTTGCAACTGCTTCTTTGTTTTCAAGCGTTGGGTTCTTTTCAGTGATTTGTTCTTTCGCTGAATCGATCGCTTCATTCAATACTTCTTCTAAAAGAACGATCTTCCCTTTTCTCGTAGATAATTTTTTCCCATCTTTGGTGATCAATCCAAATGGTACGTGGGTCATATCATCTGCCCACTCAAAGCCCATTTCCTTCAAAACAGCTTTTAATTGCTTGAAGTGATAACTTTGCTCATTTCCTACCACGTACAATGATTTAGCAAAATTGTAGGTCCGTTTGCGGTACAATGCAGCAGCCATGTCCCGTGTGATGTAAAGAGTCGCACCATCGGATTTGCGGATCAAGGCTGGATTTAAGTCATACGCAGCCAAATCAACGATCTCTGCCCCTTGGTCTTCTTTCAACAAGTGTTTTTCCTCTAATAATTCCACGACTTCTGTCATTTTATCATTATAGAAAGCTTCGCCATTCAATGAATCAAAGGAAACTTCCAACATATCATAGATTTTATTGAATTCTTTTAATGATTCATCACGGAACCATTGCCACAAATCCATTGCTTCTTGGTCACCATCTTCGAGTTTCTTGAACCAAGCTCTCGCATCATCTTCTAATTGTTTATCTGTCTCGGCAGCTTCGTGAAAATCAACATACAAACGCAACAGTTCGTTGATTGGTTCCGCTTTGACCGCTTCTTCTGACCCCCATTTTTTATAGGCCACGATCAATTTCCCAAATTGTGTGCCCCAGTCGCCTAAATGGTTGATGCGAATTGGCTGGTAACCGATTTTTTCTAAAATAAAGCCGATCGAGTTACCGATCACAGTGGAACGCAAATGCCCCATTGAGATGGGTTTGGCAATATTTGGTGAAGACATATCGATGGGTACTGCTTGCTGATTGCCGATGGTTTGATCGCCAAAATGATTTTTTTCTTTGAGAACCATCTCTAAGACATGGGCAGAGATTGCTTTTTTATCCATAAAGAAGTTTAAATATGGACCGACCACTTCAATTTTTTCAAAAGACGCTTGATCGATTTTTTCTGCTAAGTCTGCGGCAATTTGCTGCGGCGCTTTCCGATAGACTTTTGCTAGCGAGAAGGCTGGGAATGCCACATCCCCATGGTCAGCTGACTTTGGATTTTCCAGTAGTTGCTGAACTTGTTCGATCGATAGATCTTCTTTTACTACTTGATGGATGGCTTGTGCGACGATTTCTTTGTTATTCATAGTATCCCTCCTATAATGACTGAGCCCATGTTTTGATGAAAAGTTGTTTGAAGCAAGCAAACAGCTGTATGTTTTTAACGCAAGAAATGATTGATAAAAACAAAAAAAGCCTCTAGCGCATAACATGCACTAGAGACGAGATTTCCCGCGGTACCACTCTGATTGTCCTTTTCGGACCTACTTTTTTCTGATAACGGCAGAATTCCGTTTGCTTGGCAAATTCTCACAAGTGCGTTTCACAATCTGATCAATTCGGCTTCCACCACCCCGAACTCGCTAACTGATACTCGAATCGCTACTTCTCTTGTTTCATCAAATCAAGGCTATTTACTTCCCAGAAAGTATAGCAAAGAAATGTTTGTTTGGCTAGCGAGATTTTGGCATTTTCAAAAAAAATTATTTTATACTTTAGGAATAAATAGATCTCCAGCAGTCACTGCCATGATCGCTTTGATTGAGTGCAAACGATTTTCGGCTTGATCAAATTGACGGGCATACTTACTGCGAAAGACCTCATCAGTGACTTCCATCTCAGAAATTCCATACGCCTGCGCTGCTTTTTTGCCATACGTGGTCTGATCATCATGAAATGCTGGCAAACAATGCATAAAAATCACTTGATCGTTTTGTGTTTTTTTCATCAACGATTGGTTGACTTGATACGGCAGCAGCTGTTCGATCCGCTCTTGGAATTTTTCTTCTTCACCCATTGATACCCAAACATCGGTATACACGACATCAGCGCCTAGAACACCTTGATCCACATCATCAGTCACCAAAATCTTTGCGCCCGATTGCTTGGCATAGGCTTGTGCCTGTGCGATGATGGTTGCTTCTGGCTGCAAGGCCTTCGGGGTGACGACATGAATATTGACCCCTAAAATCGCACTGGTCACTAATAAAGAATTAGCGACATTGTTGCGCCCATCCCCACAGTATGCGATGGTCAAGCCAGTCAGCTCACCAAAGTTTTCTTGAATGGTTAAAAAGTCAGCAATCATTTGCGTTGGATGCCATTCATCCGTTAAGCCATTCCAAACAGGTACACCTGAATAGTTGGCCAGATCTTCGACAACCTGTTGACTAAAGCCGCGAAACTCGATCCCGTCGAACATGCGGCCGAATACTTTGGCGGTATCTTCAACAGATTCTTTAGACCCCAACTGAATATCATTGGCCCCTAAAAATTCCGGATGTGCCCCCAGATCCACCGCTGCAACCGTAAAGGCTGCTCGCGTCCGTGTCGAATTCTTTTCAAACAAAAGTGCAATGTTTTTGCCATCTAAATAACGATGTGGTTGATTGTTGGCCTTCATCCCTTTCAAGTGCTGGGAAAAATCAATCAAATATTGTAGTTCTTCTTTTGTAAAATCCTTTTCTGCTAAAAAACTGCGTCCTTTAAAAACCGATGTCATTGCATACCCGCCCTTCAATTAACTAATAATTATACATGATAATATCAAATGATGAAATAAAATACAACAAAATCTTCTATTTGCTCATAAAGAAACAAAAAAAAAAACACCTAAGAACGGATCTTAGGTGCAATCATCTTAAGAAATCGTATGGGCAAAGCTGACACTTGGATCAGCATTCAATGAAAGATCTGCTAAGCGCTGCTTTTTCAACGCAACATGGGCATAAGCTCCAATCATGGCCGCATTATCTCCGCAAAGACGCAACGGTGGAATCAACAATTCCACTTCCGGCAATTCCTGCATCGCTTTTTGTAAAGCGTCACGCAAGCCTTGATTCGCCGCGACTCCCCCAGCAACGATCAGCTGGTTTACAGGATAAGCTTGGCACGCCCGCAACGTTTTGTGAACCAATACTTCGACAACGCTGGCTTGGAAACTAGCTGCTAGATTTTCTACTGACAAAGCTTCCTCTCTTTGCTGTGCATTATGCACAAAATTGATAAAGGAACTCTTTAAGCCGCTGAAACTAAAATCAAAATTATCTTCTTGTATCATTGCTCGAGGAAAGTGATACGTATCACTGCCTAGATGCGCAAGGCGATCAATTTCTTTCCCACTAGGATAAGGCAACCCCAGAACACGACCGACTTTGTCATAGGCTTCACCAGCGGCATCATCTCTCGTTTCACCGATGATCTCAAAAGAGCCATCTTCTGCCATATACACCAATTCTGTGTGGCCACCACTGACCAATAATGCCATTAAAGGAAAAACCAATGGCTTCACTAGGCGAGCTGCATAAATATGTCCTGCCATGTGATTGACCGGAATCAGCGGTAAGCTGTGGGCCCACGCAAAGGCTTTTGCTGCAGAAAGCCCAATCAACAGTGCCCCAACCAACCCTGGACCATAGGTAACAGCAACAGCTGACAACTCTTCAGGTTGGGTGTCGGCCTGTGTCAATGCTTCTTCGATACATAAAGTAATCTGTTCGACATGGTGACGACTAGCGACTTCTGGTACGACACCGCCGAAGCGCTGGTGGCTCTTGATCTGCGAAGCAACAATGTTACTTAAAATGGTGTCGCCGTTTTTAATCACTGCCACACTGGTTTCATCACAACTGCTTTCAATGGCTAAAATCAATTCATTCATTTGATTTTTGTCCGCCTACTTTCTTTTCCATAATCAACGCATCCTCTTCTGGATGACTGTAATATTTTTTTCTACGACCGATGACTGTATAGCCCATACGTAAATAAAGAGCTTGTGCTTGCAAATTCGACACACGCACTTCAAGATAGATGCGCCGACCATCGGTTTGTTCCACGAGCGATTCCATTTGCTTCAACAATTCTTTCGCCAAACCGCGACCTTGATACGCTGGTAAAACCGCTACATTAAACAGCTCTGCTTCATCCAGCACTTGCTGAAAACAGAGAAACCCAATCAGCTCTTGATTGGTTTTTCCATAACGGAACAAATAGCGACTGTTGCTGTTTTGCAAATCTTGTTGAAATTGCTGCACATTCCAAGGCGAGCCAAAGGGATAGCTCTGATCTGCCAATGACCAGAGCATTTGCGGTGTCGGGATCGTTTGATCTGCTTGTTCGTTAGTCATTTAAAAATTTCACCATATCCAATGCGTCTTCATTGCCTTCGGTGTAGTACGCCGTTTTAATCGCCTGTGAAACAAACCCAAGGGTCCGATACAAACGTTGCGCATCACGATTGCCCAGGCGAACTTCTAATGTCAAACGGTCGCATTTGTTTTTCCGTGCATAACGTTCGATTTCTCCTAGCAAGAAAGAACCGATTCCTTTTCCTTGATAATCAGGAATGATCGCGATATTGGTGATATGGGCATCAGCGCCTAAAATCCGCACCCCGATAAACCCAATCATCCGCTCATTATGCAAGATGCCCAAATAAAGATGTTTGACCCGTGAATAAAGCTCTGACAAAAAGGCGCTCTTGGTCCAAGGCAGTTCCCCAGCATACACGAGACGCTCCACCTGCAGCAGCTCTTTAATGTCATCTCCGACTAATTCACGAACAACGTACGTTTCCCCTCGTATCTCTTTTTTACGCTCTGGGTATTGAATCTGACGGAAAAGAGCCAGCTTTCCCGTCATCGTTTTAAATTTTTTCAACATAGGCATCCACTCCCGGTTCATGCGAGGCTAACCATTTTTCTTCGGCTTCAACTAATTTTAAATAGTCTGGTACAAAATCATGGATCGAAGCGACCGGCGCTTCTTCTTTCGCAATAGCAGCTAAAACAACGCCATTCGGGTAATTCCATAACGATACTTGATTGATATGGGCTGTCGGCAGTTCCGCCTCGATCATGTCTTTAAATTTGATGGTATCGGCGCCGACAAATAGCACTTCTTGACCATCGACTGCTTTTAACTGGGTCAATAATTCAGACAGTGAGATATGCTGGTCTTTGATCCTTTTTTCTAAGGTCCCATTATGCCATTGGTAGGCACCTGCGTAGACATTTTGACGGCGAGCGTCAAACAACGGCACGATCACTTGCGATACGCCCACACAATTGGCAGCGACTGCTTTCAAACTAGAAACACCAATCAGCGGGATGTTCAATGTTTGCGCCAGCGTTTTTGCTGTTGTGACGCCGATTCTCAAACCTGTATATGAACCAGGACCTTTCGCAACAACGATTTGCTCCAGCTCTTTAGGTGCCATCCCCACCGCTTGCATCAATCCATCAATGGCAGGCATCAATGCTGTGCTGTGGTTTTTGATCGCCATCGTCTGGCTTTGTCCCAACACTTCTTGACCATCGACCACCGCAACCGCCAGTGTCTGGTTTGAGGTATCAATCGCTAATGTTTTCATCTATCTTCTCCCCATTCAAAAAACTCTCTCATATTCTACCATATTCTAATCAAATGCCCAACCAAGTCTCCAAAAAGATGCCTGCGTTTAGAAAAAAAGCAATAGGACAACAATACCCGAACCTTTGAAAAAAGCAAGCACGGCTGCAGCTGCAAACCGACGAGGCTGTTTAAAGGTTCGGGTAAGACGATAGTCATTTTTTTGTTATTCCATTAAAACTCAGTTGACGTGTGTAACGACATCCTTCGGTAATTCAACTGGTTGCTAGGAGGATTGGCGCGTAATCAGTTCCGTTGCGATCGTAACTTTGCGAGGTACGGGAGCTGCATTCGTAATGATATCCAGCAAGGTCGTCACTGCCAGCTCCCCCAGCCATTCCGTATGAACTTTGATGGTTGATAGCGTCGGAAAGACGTACTTTGCAACACTGACATCGTTGAAGCCGATAATTGCGATCTCCTCAGGAATCTTGATGTTTTTTTCTTGCAAAGCACGCATAGCGCCAATCGCTAAGGCATCACTGGAAGCAAATAAAGCACTTGGCAACTCTTTGTTTTGCTGCAAATACTCTTTCATCGCCTCATAACCGCCCTCTACTGTAAACGGTGCGCTTAGGTGATATTGTGGGTGGTGCAGCTTCAACCGACGGAGCCGTTCCTCAAAAATTCGGCGCCGAGGGTCTTCGATTTCTTGGTGATGATCCTTGGTAAACTCAACGCCTGATAACAAGCCGATCCTTTGGTGGCCTTTTGCAATAAAGTCATCGATCACTAAATCCACCGCTTGTTGAAAGTCCACTACCAGAGAATTGACGCCCTGAGCCAATGCGTCAAAATCGACCATCAACAAATTGGATTGGCTTTTTTTCAATTGTCGAATCTGGTGATCATCGAATTTTCCTAGTGCAATCGTTCCATCGACTGCGGTATCAGTCAATCCTTCGTAGGGTTCTTTCAGCAAACGAATCCCTAATTCTTCGGTTTTGTTTTCAATCCCGATACGGATCGCTAAGTAGTAAAGATCCGCTAATTCTTCCTCGGTATCAAACCATTGGATCAAGCGCATACTACTGGTTTCTGGCTGACTCTTTTTTTTATGTTTTGTGTAATTGAGTGCTTCTGCGGCTTTAAAAATTTTCTCTTTGGTTTCAGAACTGACCGATAATTCTGAATCGTAATTCAGCACCCGTGATACAGTGGCTGGCGAGACGCCAGCCTGTTGTGCAATATCTTTAATCGTTGCCATCTTCCAGCCTCCTTTTTTTGCGGGGAACTTTTTTATAAAGTAGCTATAAAGCGAGCAAAGGCCGCTTGCCCTGTCTGGTCTCGCTTGAAGACGCCTGCATGCGTCAATACTTGTGTAAAGACTTCCCCTAATGCATTACGTAAAATCTGCGACACGTTTTCGGCATTGCATTCTGGGTGCTGGGCTTTGATCGCATCTGCCCAAGGAACATGGTATGCCGCGATTTGATTGGGCTGATCCAATAGATAAGCAGTCACTTCTTCTAGTTCAGGAGCTAAACGCGGCGGTAAAACTGCCAAGCCCATGACTTCAATCAATCCAATATTTTCTTTTTTGATATGCTGCACTTCTTGATGCGGATGAAAAATGCCGTCAGGATGTTCTTTGGAAACATTATTATCCCGCAAGACTAAGTCCATTTCAAACAGCTCTCCTTGCTTGCGTGCGATCGGTGTCACCGTATGATGAGGCGTTCCATCTTCTGAAAAGGCATTGATCGAAACACTTGGATCTGAGTACTGTTGCCATTGGGCTAACACATATTGGCAAGCGGCGGCTAATTTTTGTTTGTTTTTCGCTTGTAGTCGTATCACCGACATTGGCCACTTCACGATCCCCGCAACGACATCAGGAAAACCAGTTAAAGAAAAGCGTTGCTCGATCGGCGCTTTTGCCATGGCAAACGTGTGCCGTCCTCCTTGATAATGGTCATGAGACAAGATCGAACCCCCAACGATCGGCAGATCGGCATTGGACCCGACAAAATAATGCGGCATCACTTCAATGATCTGCAACAAGCGAGCGAAGGTTTGCAAATTGATTTTCATAGGACGATGGTCTAAAGAGAGAAAAATCGAATGCTCATTGTAGTAGGCATAGGGCGAATATTGAAAGCCCCATGCTTCATTATCCAAATTCATACGGATGATCCGATGGTTGGTCCGCGCTGGATAATTGACTCGTCCTTGGTAGCCTTCATTTTCCAAACACAACATACATTTCGGATAATCTACAGAAGCAGCAGCTCCTTCTTTCGCTATTTGCTTGGGATCTTTTTCAGGTTTTGATAAATTGATCGTGATCTCGATCTCCCCATATTCGGTATCAACTGGGAACACGATATTCTTTGCGATGGCCCGAGTCTTGATGTAATCATTTTGACGGCACAGCTCAAAGAAATAATCCGTCGCTTCTTTAGGATCATTGGCATAATGCTGCGCAAAAAAAGCATTGACTACTGAAGGCGGTGGCGTCAAAAAGTCCATCAACTGGGCTTCAAAGATTTCTCTTTCTGCGTGAGAATCGCCAAATTGCTGATTGCTCAAAGCGCATGCCACCAGCTCGTCCATCAAATCAATGGAAGAACGATCGACAGAACGAATTTCACTGGGCTCAAAAACAGCTTCCCCGATCATGGCTAGTACTCGGTTTTGCAAATAAATACGATCCATTTCCATCCAGCCGCCAGCCTTGATTGCTAAAGTGACGAAATCGCTGATTGTTTGGCTGATCGTCATTGGTTATTCCTCCTGACCTTGATACCCATTTGGATGGCTGACATGCCAATTCCAAGCAGTCTCGATGATTGCTTCGACGTCGGTATAGACTGGTTTCCAGCCTAAAACCTTTCGTGCTTTTTCACTCGATGCCACTAAGGTACTTGGATCACCGGCACGGCGAGGCGCCACTCTGGCTGGGATCTCTTTTTTCGTTACATTGCGAGCAGCTTCCACCATTTCTTTCACAGAGTACCCATGATTGCTGCCTAAATTGAAGACATTGCTCTCATTGCCTTTTTGTAAATATTCTAATGCCAACAGGTGAGCAGCGATCAGATCTTCAACATGGACATAATCGCGAACACAAGTACCATCTGGAGTATCGTAATCCTCCCCAAAAATCGCAACCTCTTTACGTTGTCCTAAAGCAGCTTGCAAGATGATCGGTACTAAGTGTGTTTCTGGATCATGGTCTTCACCAATCGAAGCATCCGACTTCGCGCCAGCCACATTGAAATAACGCAATGCGACATACTTCATTCCATAAGCTTCATCGCACCAACGCATCATTTTTTCCATGATCAACTTGCTTTCGCCATATGGATTTTTAGGATTTGTTGGGGTTTCTTCCGTGATTGGACTATGGTCAGGTTCCCCATAAGTTGCTGCTGTAGAGGAAAAGACGATATGTTTCACTTGATGTTCCTTCATCACTTCTAAGAGGACCTGCATCCCATACACATTATTGTTGAAATACTTCAATGGTTTTTCCACAGATTCTCCCACCAAAGAGCTGGCAGCAAAGTGAATCACGCCATCGATCGTTTCTTTTTCAAATACCGATTGTAAAAATGCTTTGTCGCGAATATCTCCTTCATAAAAGGTTGCTGCTGGATGGATCGCTTGGCGATGTCCTGTCAGCAAATTGTCAACGACAACGACTTGTTTTCCTTGTTCGATCAATTGATCGACTGCATGAGAACCGATATAGCCGGCTCCTCCTAATACTAAAATCGCCATATTTTCAGCCTTCTTTCTTCATTCCTTCATCGTTTCTTATTCTACAGTTTTCGTGCACCATCATCAATACTTGCTTGATAAATGTCGGTTGCGTAGCCGATTTCTGCTAAATAGGCTGCTTTGACTGACGCTTCGAAATCAGCCCATTCACTTGCTTTGACCAATGCGATCCCGCAACCGCCAAAGCCCGCACCCGTCATCCGCGCACCTAGAACAGCAGGGTGCGCTTGAGCGGCTGCGACTAGTGTATCTAGTTCATGCCCTGTCACTTCATAATCATCTCGCAATGAAGCATGGGAGGCATTTAATAACTGGCCGAATTCTTCAAGATCACCAGCAGTCAAAGCAGCTTTTGCTTTCAATGTCCGTTGGTTTTCCGTCACCGCATGTTTCGCCCGTTTGATCAAGCGTGGATCATCGATCAATGCTGTATTTGCAAAAAAGGTTGCTTCGTCTAATGCGCCCAATGAATCAATGGCTAATGATTTTTGCAAACGAGCCAATGCTTCTTCACATTCTGCACGTCGTTCATTGTATTTAGAATCAGCCAATTCGCGACGCTTATTGGTATTCATGATCGCTACGACATAATCGCCAAATGCCGCTGGTACGACTTCATAATTTAACGTGTTCGTATCTAAAAGCAATGCATGGTCTTTTTGACCCATTCCGATCGCAAATTGATCCATGATCCCTGAGTTAACGCCAATAAACTCATTTTCGACTTTCTTGCCGATTTTAACTAAGTCCAAGGTCGTCAGGGTTAAATCAAAGAGATCTTTTAGACAAACCCCCGTCAGCAATTCAATCGATGCCGAAGAAGAAAGACCTGCGCCATTCGGAATGTTGCCATAAAAAGCGATGTCAAAGCCTCGATCGATCACTTGCCCTGCTTCTTTTAGGAAACGAACGACCCCTTTCGGATAGTTTGTCCAATCATCTTCTTTTCGGTAATCCAGCTCATCTAACGAAAAGGAGATCACGCCTTTTTCTGGAAAGTTCTCTGAATAGAGTTGGATCAACTGGTCTTCACGTTTTCGCGCTACTGCATACGTCCCTAATGTGATCGCCGCCGGGAAAACATAACCGCCATTGTAATCCGTGTGTTCACCGATCAAGTTGATTCTCCCTGGTGCAAAATACATGCCTGTGCCTTCTGTTCCAAATTTATCAATAAATATCTGTTGCAATTGCTCCATTTCTCTCACTCCCACTTTCTTTTTAGTAAACTTATTGTAAAATATTTACTAAATTATTTCAAGCGTTTTCAATCCCAAAAGTGATTTTTTTTGATATTTTTTCCGTTTTCATTCATAATGAACCTATAACTAAAGGCGAGGTGTTTAATGATGAAACGATTTCTTTCAGGATTTTTAGTAGGAACAGTCGCAACGGTTGCTGCAGCTGCAAGTGTTGTTATGACGGTCAAGAAACAAGTGATTGATCCAATTGATGAACAACAAGCGGATCATGATGAAAAACGGAAACGTGCGATGCGTAAAAGCGTTGCCCGTTAATCATTTGCTACAAAAGAGCCGTCAGCCTTCAATAGGCTGGCGGCTCTTTTAGGTAATCATTCTTCCTTCTCCAATAAGTCCTGCAAAATCACGGCTTGATTTTGTTCTTCATTTTTCGCTCCGTATAGTAAGGTCACGGTCTCTTGTTCAGCAACCAACGCGTTTAACTGTGCCAAGGCAACTTTTGCGGGCGCTTTCTCTAATTCTTGTAGATAGCGGTCTTTAAACGCATCAAAACGTTCAGGATCATGCCCAAACCATTTGCGCAATTCAGTACTTGGTGCGACTGCTTTGAGCCATAGATCGATCTGAGCTGTTTCCTTTTTCATCCCTCTAGGCCAGATGCGATCCACCAATACCCGATAGCCATCTGTCGTTTCCGCCGCTTCATAAATTCTTTTTCGCTTGATCAACGCACACTCTCCTTATTAATAGACCTAAGTTCAAATAAAGGCAAAAGCCCACAATGTAAATTGAACAATGACTTACTTGAAACACTCCGTTTGGTGTTTCGTCACTCATTCAAATTTGCTTGTGTTCTTTTGCCTTGAGTTCTCTGTTTTATAAACTATTTTTCTTTTTCGTCTTGCCGCTCCAGCCTTCATATCCTTCTTTTAGGATATAGACATTGGTAAAGCCTTCTTTACGTAATTTATTCGCTGCGCGAATACTCAACGATTTACGCGTGTCATATAAGTAGATCGGTTGATCTTTACGAAATGCGCTGAAGGAATTCGTCAAAACAGTAAAAGGAATATTACGCGCCCCTAAAATATGTCCACTGTCAAACTCATTTTTTTCCCGAACATCGATCACTTGGGCTTTCTTCATTCCTGCTTTGAATTCATCTTCTGAGATGATCGTTGCTGAACGGCGTCCCATGATTTGAAAATACGCCCAGTTCAAAGCGATTGCTAAGATGATTAATCCCAAAACCAAGTTTAGCCACATAATTGGTGTCATTTCTTCTATTCCTCTCTATTGTAACAATCATTCTTTTTTTGATTTATGCTGCTTGAATGTATCATTGCCTAGCAGCTTGGCATCTAAGCTTTTGCTGCAAATTGCAAAGCTAATGATGCTGCCCCGATTACACCGGCATCATTCCCAAGTTCTGCCAATTTGATTTCGGTACTTTCCGTTACCTGTGGGAAGGTAAACTGAGCAAAGTAGGCAGCAACCCGTTCACGTAAAAATTCACCAGCTGCTGATACGCCTCCACCTAAAACGATACTTGATGGATTTAATGTGTTTCCTAAGTTTCCGCATGCCAACCCAAGGTAGAAGCACACTTTATCAACGACCATCAAGCCAAATGGATCGTTTGCTTGAGCCGCTTCAAAAATATCTTTACTTGAAACATCTTCCCCATTGTCCAGCTGCTGTTTCAATGCCGAATCGCCAGCATATTCTTCTGCCAACTGTCGAGCAACTCGCACAACACCCGTCGCACTAGAAACCGTTTCTAAACAACCACGTTTGCCGCAAGTACATTCAAACCCTTCAGGATCAACAGTGATATGACCGATTTCTCCAGCACAACCAGCAACACCATGAAGCAATTGCCCTTCCATGATGATACCGCCGCCAACACCTGTACCTAGTGTGATAAAGATGACATCAGGATTGTTATCCCCTGCCCCTTTCCAGCGCTCACCTAAAGCTGCTACATTGGCATCGTTATCGATGGCAAAGGGGATTTTTGTGCCTTTTTCAATCAGTTCTTTGACTGGCTGAAGTGTTTTCCAGTTCAGATTGTAGGCACCGATAACGGTTCCTTTGTCACGATCGACACTTCCTGGTGTCCCCATACCAATACCGATAAATGCTTCTGGCTGTAAGCCATATAATTCTAGGCGATGATTGATCGATGCCACGATTTCTGGCACAATATGTGAGCCTTCATCAAGAATATTGGTGTCAATACTCCATTTTTGCTGAATCTCGCCTTCGCTCGTTAAAATAGCGAATTTCACCGTTGTTCCGCCTAAATCAATTCCGATGATTTTTTTGTCCATCACTTGTTTTCCTCCCGGCTTTCTTCAATTCGATGCTCCCGCGTAAGAATTCGCCGGGCAGTCAGATATACATCCCGATCTATCAAGCGACTGTCATAAAAGTTTTTCAGCTCGATTTGCATCAGTTCTATATCGTAGATCCGCTTGCCGACATATACGTAAACACCAAATTGTTTCAGTAATTGTTGTACGTCATATAACGTTTCCATTTAACCACTTCCTGCTTATTATACAAGTAATTAATATTTTTTAAAACCATATATCACAAAAATAGCCAATAAGAAAACAAAGAGTACGCCAGAGAGGATTCTGGTGTGGATCGAATATTTTCCGTAGTTCTTTGGCAATGCCAAAAGATTCCCTAGTAATAACCCACCGAGGATCCCCCCAATGTGTCCCCACATATCGATCGTTTGATCAAACACCCCAAAAACCAGGTTCAATCCAACGAATAGGGCAAATTGCCGTACCATTGCTTGGATGCGGTAATCATTTCTAAAATGCCAACCTAAAATCAAAAATGCCCCGAAAAGTCCGAATAAAGAAGTACTAGCGCCTGCTGATTGAACCCCTATTTGGTTGAAGGCAAAACTCATGGTATTGCCCATGATGCCGCTTAGCAAATACAAGGCAAAAAAACGGCTATGACCATAGATGGCTTCTACTTGCTGCCCCATATAATACAGAATCACAGAATTGATCGCAAAATGAGCCAAACCGAAATGTAGAAAGATCGGGGTAACGAAACGCCAATATTCATTTAAATAAACGACAAACGGACCAAACATCACCCCGCCTGATTGAATAGAGGGACTAAAATAACCTAAGATAAACACTATTGTTTGGATAGCTAAAAACAGATACGTGAAGACCGGCTGATTCAGCCATCTTTTCATTTGAGAATTCATTGACGTGCTCCTTTACGTGCGAATAAGAAAATCCGTATAGATTTTATCGATTGGGATGTCGAATACATCTGGTGTCCATTGATCGTTGAATTGCTCTCCGAAGACCAAAGAAACGGTCTTGCCATCGAAAGCTGACAAGAAACGATCATAATAGCCACCGCCAAAGCCGATGCGATAGCCGTTTTTAGAAAACGCCAAACCGGGAACAATCAGCAAATCCAAGTGATGGGCTTCTTGCTCACTGATCGGCTCTTCAACTCCAAATGCCGACGCTTCATAACGTGTTGTCGGCTCCACATGATAAAACTGCAATTTTTGCTGTTGTGCTTTCGGCACTGCGATTCGTTTGTTTTGTTCAAATCCTTTAGCAAAAATAGCCGCTGTATCAAATTCAAATGGCAACGAACGGATCACACCTACTGACTCAGCTGTTTGCCAAATCTGAGAAGAAAACAGCAACTGCAAAATCAGCGTTTCTTTCTGCTGCTTTTGTTTGATTGGCATTTGTTTTAATGTTTGGATCATGTGCTCTCTAATGACTGGTTTTTCCATTGGATCACTCCTCTCAGAAATAGTACCAAAAACTGTGTCCAAATAGCAAACTAGAATCGCAGATTTCTTGACAAGATCATGACTAGTTGCTCATCCTTCTTTACGTCGGATCAGCAAAAAGACAAAGTACGGTGCCCCCACGATAGAAATGATGATACCAGCTGGGATCTCGCCGCTTGTCAATAGCAAACGACCGATCGTATCACTGACTAAGACTAGCAGACTGCCGATCATTCCCGCTAAGAAAAAGGCACTGCGAGATTCTCTGCCGATGAGTCCCTTAGCGATATGAGGCGCCAATAAGCCCACAAAGGCTAAATTACCAGTATAGCCAACCGTACTGGCAGCCAAACCAACCGCGATCACTAAAAACCACGTCCGCAAACGGGTCAAAGAAACCCCTAAGCTAATTGCCTGCTCCTCGCCAAAGCCAAGTAAGTTAAGCCTTGGTACGGTCCAGAAAGCTGCGGCAGACAATACGATGACCCAAGGAAGCAGACTGGTGATTTGCTGCCAAGAAGTTCCCCAAATCGAACCAGAAAGCCACGCTGTTACAAAGCGATAGCGGTCTTTTGATAATTCCACCGTAAAGAGTAAGGTAGCCGCCGCCAGCCCTGCATTGACGGCGATTCCCGCCAGTAGCACTCGCTCCATCGACAACAATTGGCGGTGTTTATAGGCAATCAAATAGACCAGTACAGCAGCTAATAAACCACCGATGATCCCAACGACAGGCAAAAGCTGCGATCCTTGGGTATAAAAACCTAAGTAGATCATCACAAAGAGCCCTGCCCCATTGTTGATTCCTACGATACTTGCATCAGCCAACTCATTTCTCGTTACTCCTTGCAAGACAAACCCAGAAAAACCAAAGGCACCACCAGCGATCAGCGCTAGACAAGCCCGTGGTAGTCGAAACTCAGTAAAAGTCAGTACTTGACTCGAAGATGCCGTTCCTTGAAAGATTGCCCCTAATGCCTGAAAGGATAAAATTGTTTTTCCCACCATGACACTTCCTAAAAAAGCGACCATCAGCAGTAGGAAAAAAACAGAGAGTGTTTTTTTCATCAGCCTTCCCTCCGTATCTTGATCAATAGAAAAGGCACACCAATCAATGCCATCAGTATCCCAAAGGGTGTCTCAAAGGGCGGATTGATCAGGCGGCCAGCCAGATCAGCGGCCATCACCAGTGTTCCCCCTCCAAGAATCGTCAAAGGCAAAATCAGTTGATAGTTTTTGCCCACCATTCCCCGCACGACATGAGGAACCATTAAGCCGACAAAACTGACCGGTCCAACAAGCGAAACCGCCATTCCCGCCAAAACTACGACTAACAGTAAGGCAGATGCCCGAATCAAATGCGGGTGCTTGCCTAATGAAATGACGGTGTCATCTCCTAGCGCTAACAGATTCAACGCTTTTCCTAGACGTAGCACAAAAACGATGGCAATCAGATAGATGGGGCCCACAAAACGCAGTTGCTGCCAAGTCACATTTGCGGCACCACCGATAAACCAAAAGGCTAGCTCTTGATTTAAATCAAATTGCAGTGACAGGGTCTGACTGATGGCTGAGAAAAAAGAACTTAGTGCCACACCAGCCAAAATCAAACCTGTAGGTGACATACCCAATTTGGCATAGCGAGTCAATAAAAAAAGCAGCGCAGTTGCCGCAAAGGCACCAAAAAACGAAAATAGCGCCGCTTGACTCGGTTGAATACTAGGAAATAGGATAAATGCGATCGCTAATCCCATCGCAGCCCCACTGTTGACACCTAAAAGACCGCCATCTGCCAGAGCGTTTTTCGTAATTCCCTGCATGATAGCTCCCGTAACAGCAAAACAACTTCCTACTAGAAAAGCAGCCAACACACGGGGCAATCGAATATTGCGCAAGACTTGATGCAGCTGATTCTCATAATCAAAAGCAAAGATAGCATCCCAGATCGTTTCAAAGGAAAGGTCTGCAGCGCCTTGGGTGATCGCCAAAAAGAAACAGATAATAAAGCAGCCGCTAAAAAGCAGCAGCAACCAAGAAAACTTTTTCATGCTTGGGCTCCTAACTCATAGGTCAAGACCAATGGCTTTGTGCTATTAGGAAAGGTTCCTAACATGGCGTCGATCTCAAACAAACGCTGCAGCCACTCTTTGGTCAGCACTGTTTCTGGTGTACCAGAGACCAACAGTTCTCCACCTTTTAATGCATAAATATAATCAGAAAAACGTGAGGCATGATTCAGGTCATGAATCGACATAATGATCGTTTTTCCGTAGGTTTTATTGATTTGCTGTAATAAGAGCAAAATTTCTAATTGATGCGCTGGATCTAAAAAGGTGGTTGGTTCATCTAAAATAACGATATCCGTATCTTGCGCAAGTGCCATGGCGATCCAAACGCGCTGTTTTTGTCCCCCTGACAGCGTGCTGATCGTTTCATCTGCTAGTGCTGTCAAACCCGTTGCCTTCAAGGACCAGTCGATCGCCGCAAGATCTTGTTCCGATAAACTATTTAGTCCTTTTTGATAGGGAAAACGACCATAAGAAACAATTTCGCGAATCGTCAAGCCAATCGATGAATCGCTAACTTGTGAGAGCAGCGCAATCTTTTTCGCTACTTCTTTGGTTTTGATGTTTTGCAGGTTTTGTGCATCTAAAAGGACCTCACCAGACAATGGCTGTAAAATTCGGGCAAGTGCCTTTAAAAACGTCGATTTCCCACTGCCGTTCGGACCAATCAAGCCGATGATTTTCCCTTCTGGCATCTCAATTGTTAGATTTTGCACAATTTTTTGTTTTTGATAGCCGACACTCAAGTCAACTGTTCGTAATTTCGCCATATTCGTCCCCAAAATAAATGATTGATAATGCTTATCAATTATGAATGTAATCCTACTATTCGTCAATAGTTCTAAAAAAAGGAAATAAAAAAATAAGATTGACAAAGGCGCGTTTCTTCGTGATAATAGCTATCAGCAAATGAGAATTATTCTCAATTAAAATAATAAGTGCTCAACATGTAACAAAGGAGGAAATGTTTCTATGAAACAATGGTCAAAAAGAAGTACTTGGCTTACCCTGCTAGCTGCCTGCTCCCTTACCCTACTGGGTGCTTGCAGCACGAATAATGACTCAACGGATAGCAGTGGATCAGCCACTACTTCTTCAGAAATAGCAACAACCTTTACCGATGCGATGGGAAATGAAGTCACTGTTCCCGAAAACCCACAGCGGGTGATTGGTAGTTATTTGGAAGATTATTTGGTCGCTTTAGGGGTAAAACCGGTTGCTCAATGGACCGTCGGCAATGACAGTGATCAAGCATACTTGCAAGACAAACTGGCGGAGGTTCCAAGGATCAACTACGATCTGCCCTTTGAAGATGTCTTGAGCTTTGAGCCAGACCTGCTGCTGATGGATAGCAATTTCATGGTGGAAGGCGACAAATATGATCAATACAATAAAATTGCGCCGACCTATGTGGTCACAAATGGCGAAGACGTGACTTGGCGGGAACGTCTGACAGATATCGCAAAGTTGTTACACAAAGAAGAGCAAGCTGCCCAAGTAGAAGCTGATTATGATGACTTAGTCGCTGCTACCAAGGAAACGTACGCTGATCAAATCCAAGGCAAGTCGATCGCTGTTTTATGGGTGGTCAATAACTCTGTCTTCATGGTTTCAGAAACAAAATCAAGCGGTCAGCTGCTGTATCACGAACTCGGGTTTGAAGTTCCCGCACTGGTTTCGGAAATCAGTGAAAGTGCCACTGCTGATTGGTCTGCCGTTTCTCTGGAAAAATTAGCAGAATTGGATGCCGATTACCTGATTTTAGTGAATAGTGATAAAGGCGCTGATTTTTTCAGTGAACAAGTCTGGCAAAATCTTGATGCAGTCAAAAACAATCATTTATGGGAATTCGGCCCTGAATCAAGCTGGCTCTACAACGGTCCGATCGCCTATACCAAAATGATCGAAGATATCCAGAGCAAATTGGACTAATGGGTTTCAAGAAATTCGTCAAGTAAAACTACTTAACAAATTTCAGGAAAAAGCTAGCATTCCCTCACGAAACATGCTATTATATTTTAGTCTGAGAGATTTCTTAGAGGATTCTTGTATCGTTAGGGGGGAAAATCATGCGCGTAAACATCACATTAGAGTGCACTTCTTGTAAAGAACGCAACTACTTATCAAACAAAAACAAACGTAACAATCCTGATCGTTTGGAAAAGAAAAAATATTGCCCACGCGAAAGAAAAGTTACTTTACACCGCGAAACAAAATAATGCTATTTAAGAAGTTCGCAAACGCTGATAACCAAGGCGTTTGCGAACTTCTTTTTTTGTAAAAACTAGCTTTGAGGTGATGGTTTTGAATGGAACTCCCCTTCTATTAGCCCTTGTTCTTTCAAACTTAGATAGTAATTGCATCGTCTCCTTGATTACTCTTTGTTTTAGCTGCTTCTTGACTTCTCTTCTTTGGACTTTTAAGCCATTTCTTTGTAAAGTCACAAAAATAAATTTTAATGTATAATGTATAGAAAAAAGGAGAAATTAAATGTTTAACAAAGAAGAAAAAGAGTTTCGTTGCAACCATTGCAAAAAAGTGATCGACACAGGGGAAGTCGTTTGGACAAAATGGCCGTTTCCGCCGAAAGCTTCTGCTTACCAACTAAAACCCAGAAAAGAATTAGCACTGATAAACGCGCCGATCCTTTGCCTAAATTGCTCAGAAAAGCTTCTCCTGGAACACATCGAATAACTATTCTTTTCATCGTTTTATTGTCTCTCTTTGTCCATCATAAAAAAAAGCAGGCAGTAGCCAAATTCACTTAGTGAATGCACTGCTGCTTTTTTTCTGGCGGAAGAATAAGGCGAACCCATGAGCAACCACAAAAGTTTCAGGGGCGATTAGCGACAGCTTTATTTTCCGAAATTTTTTGCAGTATCTCTCCCGCGATTATGCGCGAGATGATTTTGGCAATAACTATAATATGAAGCCGCTCTCTCCCGTTGCCACCTTTTCTGTATACTTTGAGCTCCGATCGACCCTTTCATGCTATACTGCCTATAGGAGGTGAACCCATGCTTGGCAATTTTGCGTATCTACCTAGTAACTATCGTCTGTTTTATGGCGCTTTTCTTTTTGCTCTTATTGGAAATATGCTTTTCATTTTCATCAAACACCCTGCTTGGACCTTTAGCCTACCGACGGTGATTGTCCTTTTCTTAATAAATGTCTTCTTTTGGACAAAATACACGAAGAAACTTATTCCTTGCGCAACAGATGCACTGTTTTATGTTCTGCTCTTCCTCTTGGTATTTCACAATCACTAACATAGTGCTTCTTTTGATACTGATTGTTTCTCTTTCCCCTATTTCGTCATAGCAAAGGAGTATTGATGCGATGGAGATTTCCCATATCACGTTGATCGTACAGAATTTAGCAAAGACGACAACGATGCTGGAAACATTGTTTGATGCAGAGGAAGTTTATGATAGTCAAGATCAGACCCATTCTTACTTCCCAGAAAAATTCTTTTTGATCGATGGCTTATGGCTTGCCGTTATGGAGGATGCCTCTCAGAAGCTGCCGAAAACGTATAACCATATTGCCTTTAAAATCGATCAAGCTCAAATCGATTCCTTGATTACGCGCATCCAAGGACTAGGATTGAAGATCGAAAAAGATCGTTCCCGCAGCAAAGGCGAAGGTGCTTCTATTTATTTTTATGACGATGACAACCATTTGTTTGAATTGCATACTGGTACGTTGACTGAACGGTTGCACCATTACCGTCTGACAGAAACGAGGTGATCTTCATTGCTAGCAACTGCATTGACTGTTATGTAAAGAACGCCCACATGAAAGGAAGAAAACAATGAAACTAGATATGGTCGGTATTATCACAAAAAACATGGAACAGGCACTGGCTTTTTATCAAGTACTTGGCTTCACGCCATTAGGTCAGCACTCAGAAGATTATATGGAATTAGCAAACGACGGGGTTCGCATCTCCTTGAATAGCCGCCAGATGGTTGCTGGGATCTACGGACATGCACCAATGACTGTGGGTGATACAATTGAATTAGCCTTTTTATGTGATTCTCCTGAAGAAGTTGATGCCCTTCATGCAAAAGTCGTTGCTGCCGGGTATCAGTCTTTCAAAGAACCTTGGTCTGCCTTTTGGGGGCAACGCTATGCCATTGTCAAAGATATAGACGGCAATCTCTTAAGTTTGTTTGCAACCCTATCTGCCGAAAATTGATTTAAGCTACGACAGTCGGTCCAATGGAGCGGCTGTTTTTTTATCCGTTTTTCGGGTAAAAAGACAAAACCCCGTATTTATGTCCAATCGAATTCCGATAATCTGAAATGAATGTATTCCTTATAAGCCAACGTTTCCCATCATTATAAAACAAAAATAACCTCTCTATAAAAAAACAAATCCCCCTCATCCGCTCCTGTTCGCTTGACAAAAAAGAACAAACGTTCGTATAATCTCGGTAAGGAGTGATAAAAATGGGTGGTTTTAATTATGCGCTCGAGCCAAAACGCGATATCTTATTTATCGATGTCAAAAGTTTTTATGGTGCGAAACGTTCCTAACTGAAAAGGTTAGGCACACAAGATTTTCTTGTGTAGAACTAATGATTTGAGGAGTGAAATGACGGTGTAACGACCTGAAGCGCTCCCTCTGATACTCCGATTGGCAATACCTTAAGTTAGAATAGGAATTGTCAAAAGCTCGGTAAAGTCGGCTGAGAGTTACCGCAGTTGCATTATGCAATCGAAAGCTGTTCAGCGGTGAATGGTGTAACCTATAGGCCGGGAGTCCAGAAATTACTCATGGTGAGAATGTGCAGCTGCACTGACGAACTCGCGAATGTACGAATCTATAAGCTTGGGGTACAGAAATGTATCTTACCCGCACAAATATTACTGTGACAAAGGGTGTAGCTTGCGGTTAAGTAAGAATCGTAGATATGAACAACCGTGCAATGTAGTAGGCATTGGAAAGTTACAGGTTCAGAGTGAGCGCCTAAAAGTAAATGCAGGGATAAAATCATTGGAACGTTGAAAGCTAGTGTCGTGGAGGACTAACTTCCTTTGAAACGGTTGAGACGAAGAATAATAAGCTCATTTACACTAGTGAGAGTAGTGGCACAGTACCTATGAAGCAGTGATAATAAGCTGTGGAGGGATAGCCACAAGTCAATTTGCTTTACTAACAGTTATGATACAATCCATAGAATCGAGTATGACAAAATAAACGCCGACGTCCGAAAGGAGGCGGTGCTATGGAAAACGTATCAGCATCACATTCAATTCGCCATATGGAATATTATGGTCTTATTGATAGCTTTGATTCTCTTTACAAAGAGAGTAGCGAGAACAAAATTTTCAGTAACCTTATGGAAATTGTCACTTCTCCTAATAACATTCTATTGGCATTTCGGAATGTTAAAGGAAATTCTGGTAGTACTTCCCCAGGCGTCGACAAAAAGAATATTGATGATTTAAAAGCAATACCGAATATCGAGTTTATAAAAACTGTTCAAACAAAATTTTCAGAATATAAACCGCAACCAGTTAAACGAGTAGATATTCCTAAGCCAAATGGGAAAACTAGACCACTAGGTATACCAACAATATGGGATAGAATCATACAACAGTGTCTACTACAAGTTTTAGAACCGATCATGGAAGCAAAGTTTCATGATAAGAACTATGGTTTCCGACCTAACCGGTCGGCACATCATGCATTCGCTCAAGCAGTACGAATGGCGCAACTTTCAAAACTAACTTTTGTAGTAGACATAGACATAGAAGGATTCTTTGATAACGTAAACCATTCAAAACTTATTAAACAGTTTTGGACATTAGGGGTACGTGATAAATGGCTTCTAGGTGTTATCCGAGCAATGCTTAAAGCACCTATTATTCATAGGGATGGACGCATTGAACATCCAAAGAAAGGAACCCCGCAAGGCGGTGTTCTCTCTCCACTTCTTGCCAATGTTGTTTTGAATGAACTGGACTGGTGGATATCTTCTCAATGGGAAACACACCCGACTAGGAAAAACTACGATTGTTATCATCAAACAAGAAAGCAATGGATTAAGAGCAACAAATATCGAGCACTGCGTGCTTCGAAACTAAAAGAGATTTATATTGTTAGATACGCAGATGACTTCAAAATCTTCTGTAGAAAACGAAGTGACGCAGACAAAATCTTTCTAGCCACTAAATTATGGTTAAAAGACCGACTGAAACTTGATATAAGTGCTGAAAAATCAAAGGTAGTGAATCTAAAGAAACAGAAATCTGATTTTCTCGGATTCACAATGAAACTGGTACGCAAAAGAAAAAGCTTTGTGATTGAAACGCACATGTGCGCCAAAGCCATGAGTGCAGCATCTAATAAGTTAGCAAAACAAATTAAGGTGATTCAACATTCACCTACCCAAGTTGAACTTCAAAAACAGTTAAGTATTTATAACTCAATGGTAGTAGGTATCCATCAATATTATAAAAAGGCAACCCACATCAGTGTGGACTGCCCAAGAATAAATCAACGCCTAATGATTATCATCAAAAATCGACTAGATATTAAGAGAAAGGGTCCTCCACCGAGTGATTTTATTAAAAAAAATTACGCTCGGTCAAAGCAGTTGAGGTGGCTTAATGGTGTTCCTATGCTTCCTTTTGGATTCATAAAACATAGCCACACCTCCCTGCCCAAGATAGGAACCTGTAAATACACGCCCGAAGGTCGTGTGCTGATACACAGGTATCTTACTTTCCCAATCGATATTATCAACCAACTCATGAACATGTCTAATCCTAATGAAAGCATTGAGTTTAGAGACAATCGTGTATCCAAGTACTCTTCCCAAGTCGGCCGTTGCCGAGTAACGAAAGAAGTCTTAGAGCTAGCAGACATATACTGCCACCGTATTGTCCCTAAAAATCTAGGTGGGAAAGACAATTATCAAAATCTGGTCATTGTCCACCGGAACATTCACTCACTTATTCATGAAGAGGATAAAACAAGAGCATCACTTCTCATACAAAACATGAGAGTTACAAGTGCTCAACTTGAGATAATCAACCAGTTTCGCAAAAAAGCTAAGAATCGTGAATTGTCGCTGAATCTATAACTGTATGATACTGTTAGTAAACTTTGATGGAACGCCGTATGCGGTGAAAGTCGCACGTACGGTGTGGAGCGGGGGAAAATCTGGAGATTGCATCAAAGGATTACCTATCGCTATCTTCTGTCGAATGCATCTCTCGCGGATTAGATCCTATCCAAGCGATGCTGGTCGTCATGTCACATTCTGACAATACTGGTAACGGCTTAGTCTTAGCAGCTTCCCCAAAGGCAAAATCGGTATTGGGGATTTCAAATGTGACTCGCAATGACAACCTGCCGACACATCCCGATTTGTACAAAGCATCGCCGCGCATGAGTTTTTATATCAAAGAAAACACCAAAGTCAATAATGTCTTTCGCAAATATGTTGGACAAGACGACTTGCTGCTCTATTCGATCGACGAAACGATGATGGATCTGACCCGTACACTGGATCTTTTCATTCCCGATAAAACGATCTCTCGCGAAGAAAAACGTTGGTTGATTGCCCAGCAAATTCAAAAAGACATTTACGAAACAACGAAATTGTATGTCACCATCGGCATTGGCGACAATCCATTGTTAGCAAAACTAGCTTTAGATAACGAATCCAAACACAATCGTTCCTTGATCGCTGAATGGACCTATGACGATGTACCGACAAAAGTTTGGCAGATCGCCCCTATGACAGAGTTCTGGGGGATCGGTCGGCGTACAGAAAAACGACTTCACTTGATGGGGATTGAAACGATCGAGCAATTGGCTCACACTAGTCCTGATCTTTTACGCAGTCGCATGGGGATCATTGGCGAGCAGCTCTATCATCACGCCCATGGCATTGATCGCACGATTTTATCTGAACCGACACCACAAGTGATGGAAAAAAGCTACGGCAATAGCCAAGTCCTACATCGCAATTATTATTTACAAGAAGAAATCGAGATCGTCATCAAGGAAATGGCGGAGCAAGTTGCCGCTCGGATTCGCCGTCATCATTGTCAGACCGCTTGTATCAATGTTTACATCGGCGTAGCCTTTGGTGAAACTGCCTCTGGTTTTTCCCGACAAATGAAGATCCCGCCAACTGACAATACCCGCAAACTTGTCGCTCATTGCCTGTTTCTCTTTCGAAAATTTTATACGGGGCAAGTCGTTCGCCACATCGGTATTACCTATTCAAAATTGGTTTATACAGAAAATGTCCAGCTGGATCTTTTTGAGCAAGCAGAAGCGCAGTTGCGCCAGCGTAAATTAGATTTGATTATCGATAAGATTCGTGAGAAATATGGCTTCACTTCGATCGTTCATGCCACAAGCCGAATGGAAGGCGCTCGCGCCATTGCTCGCAGCAAATTAGTCGGCGGACATGCCGGTGGTCTAGATGGGATCGCTAATATAGGACCTGTCCATCAGCAAAAGGAAAAAGAACCGTTTGCTGATGGTTCGAAAAATACTGGCACTTGATTCGTTTTTCTTTCCTTTTTGCTGACAAATCTTAAGATAACATTAACAAACGGTCCATTTTTTAAAGATTTATGTAATTTCGATTCGCCCACCTCCCCCTTTGTTCTTTTCTAAGGTACTTTAATAGCAAGGAGTGTGAGCAGATGAAAATTGACAAAATCGAATACAAACGAGTCATCAACGGTGCGGGACACCTTGAGTACGATTTGCTGCAATATTTAGAAAAGAATCGGGCGACTGCTGCACAAAACCTGAAACAGTCTGAGATCGATTACCTTTTAGAAAAAGATATTCAGCATCGTATCATCCAACATGCGCGTAAGAGTTTCTTTGGCGATACGATCGTTTTAAAAGATGAATATGCCGAAGATTATCTTTTATTAAAAAAGTATACGGATATGTTCCAAGAATCATTCTAAAAAAAACGCAGAACCAACTGGTTCTGCGTTTTTCTTATTCTTCGAAATGTTCTTTATAAACATCATCGACTGTCTGGTTCGGGTCGATCACGATATAAAGGCTCTTCGTTTTCTCACTGATTTTTGTTGATTGGTATACGTTATCCAATCCTTCCGTATCTTTGTCCTTATATGGGAAATACACAAGATCCGGTGTACCGTTACGGTAAAGAATTTCCATCCGTTCGATATCTTCATATTTCAACGCACGGGCAAACATCCCTAATTCAAGCCCACCTAAGTTGATGTCATGCGTTGCCACATGATCGCCTTCTTGGAAGATTTCAATTTTGAACCCAGCACATGGATGAATCTCAACAAATTCGCTTCCGTGGATGCGGCCAAAACTGGTCGTGATTTGTTTGATCCACAAGTCACCGATGTAACGGCGCTCAATCGTCCATGTTTCTCCATTACGGAAATAAAATTTTAAAGCTTTCATTTCTCTAGCCATGACAAAACGCTCCTTTTTATTAGTAATACACTTTAATTCTAACACATAGTCGCCATCGGGACACAAATTAACTTTGTTTTTCGTTGACTTTTTTCATGAACCGAGAGATTTCCACTGCTGCTCGTTGATGCGTCCCATTGGCAATGATCTGTTGTTTCGCGTCTATTACCTGATAATGAAATTGGAGCCCCTGTTCTTTTTCCCACTGCACAAGAACTGTGATCGTCGCTCCAACTGGTGAAGGTTTCAAATGATTGATCGAAAACTTTGTAACGACGGTAGTAAACCCTTTATCTAAAGTAGGCTCAAGGGCTTCCCAACAGGTGTTTTCCACCATTGCTACCAATCGCGGGGTTGCTAAAACGTCTAATCCTCCAGAACCCAAAACAGCCGCAGTGTCTTGCTGTCCCACGATAAATTCTTTTTTGCTTTCCATTCTTCAGTTATCCCTCCTTTGCTAAATACGCTTGGACAAACGCTAATAGTGCTTCTTTTTCATTAGGGATTTTTCGTGTGATGACTGCAGCTTCGGCAGCGGTCAAGACTTCTTTGAGCCACGGACCAGAAGAACGATCGATCGTTTGCAGTAAATCACGTCCATTGATCGCCAACTCCTTCAGTGAATGGATCGGCAGCTGCTGATAGCGCTGACTGATTTTTGCTGGATCGTTGGGCTGATTGTCATAACGCAATAATCCTTCGGCTAAACAGGTTGCTTCTAGACCGAACTGATACAACACTAGGTCATTCCATTCGCCGTTTCGACGCGCGAGCAGTGCTTGATAAGCCGTGTGTACTTGGCGGATGCAGTCATTGGAACATTTCCAAGCTTTTAAAAAGCTGCGGACTGCCTCTGGCGCTAAACCCATTTGGTCAATGAGCAAAACCCAGGCCGCCGTTTCGTTTTCTAATGGAATCGCTGGCAGGTCTGCCATCCGCAGTAACGCCTCACCGTATTCCCGCAAGCCTGGGCAATAGATATAGCATTCGGTTTCTACTAGCGCCCGTAGTGCTTGGTTCCGATGATTGCCTAACAGCAATTTCACGAATTCAATCATGATCCGTTCAACAGAGATTTTTCCCAACAAAGCATGATTCGCATGGATAGCAGCCACTGTTTCTGTTTCTAAAACAAAGCCCAATTGACTGACAAAACGCAGCCCCCTCATCATTCGTAGGGCGTCCTCATGGAAACGTTCCTGGGGGTGACCCACTGCTCGTAAAATCTGATTATCGATATCTGCCAGACCATCGAAAAGATCAATGATGACACCATCTTCTTGAAGTGCCAACGCATTGATGGTAAAGTCCCGCCGTTTTAGATCTTCTTTCAGGGAACGGACAAAATCCACTTTGTCGGGTCTGCGGTAATCTTGATAGGCTGCTTCCGTTCGAAACGTAGTGATCTCATACTGCGCCTGCTCCCACAAAACCAACACCGTCCCATGCTCGATGCCAATGTCAATGGTTCGAGGAAAAAGCGCCTTGATTTCGGCTGGAAATGCACTGGTAGCAATATCGACATCATGAATCGGCTGGCCTAAGATCGTGTCTCGCACGCTGCCGCCGACAAAGTATGCTTCATAGCCTGCGGCTTCGATTTTTTTTAAAAGCGGTGCAGCTTCTGCAAATTCTTTTGGTAGTTTAGTCAGTTTCATTTACTTTCCCATCTTTTCTTTCAAAACGATACGCATCCCGCTGATTGAATTTTGCCATATTTTCCTCAAACACTTCAGTCAGGTCGATGTCTAGTGAATTGGCCATGATCATCGTCACAAAGAGTACATCACCGAGCTCTTCTGCCACTGTTTTTTCAACTTCATCGCTTTTTTTATTTTTTTCCCCGTAATAGTGATTCACTTCTCGCGCCAATTCGCCGACTTCTTCGGTCAAACGAGCCATTTGGGCGAGGGGGCTGAAATAGCCAGTTTTGAATTGCTGAATATACGCATCGACTTCTTCTTGCATCGATGCCAAAGAACGTTTTTCTGTCATTTTCTCCACCCTTTCTCGTTTATCTTACCAAAAGAATGGCTGCCTGCCTAGATAGAGCCCCCTTCAGGATTTGTTGTGCATTCAATGATTTCGTGCTACATTGATACTTGTGGAAGTTGAATAACGGAGGAAACAGGATGCGGGCATTTTTTTCATGGCGAACGATTCGCGATATTATTTTGATTATTTTTGGTACAAGTATCTATGGCTTCGGTCTAGTCTATCTAAATATCCCAAATGACTTAGCAGAAGGCGGTGTGACGGGGATCACCTTGATCCTGCGAGCCTTATGGGGAATCAATCCTGCCATCAGTACACTGATCTTAAATATTCCGATCATTTTGATCGGTGGCAAAATTCTTGGTCGACGCTCATTAGTGTATACGATTTTAGGAACTTTTGGTTTGTCTTTTTGGTTGGCATTTTGGCAGAGTGTTCCCCTGTTGATCGATCTGCAGCACGATCTGCTGATCGTTGCGCTCTTGGCTGGTTTGATTGCAGGGATCGGTAGTGGGATCGTCTACAAGGTCGGGGGAACAACTGGCGGAGTCGATGTATTGGCACGTATTTTAGAGAAAAACTTTGGGGTGACGATCGGTCGTTCGCTTTTGATCTTTGATGTGTTCGTCCTGTTGCTTTCTTTGACTTATATAGATTTGAACCGCATGATGTATACCTTGATTTTTTCTTATGTCTTCACGCGCGTGATCGATTCGATCCTAGACGGCGGCTATTCAGCCAAAGGGATATTAGTGATCAGCAATCATAGCGAAGAGATGGCTCCTATTTTAATGGATGAATTAGAACGAGGCGTCACGTTTTTACAGGGCGAAGGGGCTTACTCAAGAGTGTCGAAACAAATCATTTATATGGTGGTCAGCGGGCGGGAGATTTCTGAAGTCAAGCGCATCGTTCATGACTTTGATCCGCAAGCGTTTGTTTCTGTCATCAATGTCCATGAAGTCGAAGGTGAAGGCTTTACCTACTTAAGACCTAAGTCGCGGTTCTTACAGCGCAAAACCGCTGTTTCTAAAACGAAATAAAGACTGAAAAAAGCAGCCCCGGTTAAAGGGCTGCTTTTTGCTTGTTAACGGCTTTCTTCTTTTTGCTGGAGCAAGTGTCGATTTACTTCATCGGAAAGTTCTAAGAAGGCATCACGATCCCCATTTTCCAAGGCTAGATCGATTTGCCGATACAAGGTATCGATTTTGGTTTTTGTTTCTTCTTTTTCAAGGTACTGAGTAACATGTTGGGTCATTTCTTGATCCAAGTGGTCGTTCCAACGTTCATAAGGATTGTCTTCTAAAACTGCTAAATAAAAGGATTGCGACCAAGAATCTGGGAAGAGACATTCAAGATACAAGGGTTGTTTCCAATTCATGCGAATCTCATGAAAAATCTGATCAATGTCATAAAAGGTCTGCCCTTCGATGCTCAAGACAAACGGTTCGCCCCCAATTTCTGTACTGCGGACACTCAAGCCCCGTTTGGCTGCGGCTGCCCCTTCTACAAAATGAACATTGGTCAAGATCGCTTCATGGTTCGCCAGATAGTTTAACACCCAAGAGACTTCTCGGCGGCTGAAGGAAACGGTCGAAACTAACCAATTAAGAAACTTTTTCTTTTCTTGTACATTGATGTTCATTTCTCTCACCTATCTTTCTAATAAATCCTCCACGATCGACTGTACTTCTAAATCACCTGGCTCATGCGCCAAATAATGTTGCAGCAAATGAAGTGCTTCAGGTAAACGCCCTTCTTCACGTAAGAAAATGCCATATTCTTTCATAAATGCTGGCTCATGGTGCAAATCAGCATTGGCTTCTTCGTAATAGTTTGCTGCCTTGTCAAAATCTTCCAGCGCATTATACGCTTGCGCCAAATTCCAAAGGGCATGCGGCTGCTCATTGTCTTCCATTCGTTCGATGGTCAAGATCGCTTCTTGCCAACGCTCTTCATTCAAGTATAAATTACTTAAGGTCAGTAACGTATCATCTTCTTTGTCACCAGTCTCCAATGCTTTTAGTAAAAATGATTCTGCTGCTTCACTGTCATGAAGTCGGTAAGCATTCTCGGCAGCAAAATGATAGAAATCCACTTGATATGGATCTTCATGAATTCCTTCTTCGATCACACGCTGCGCTTCTTCCAGCTGCTCTTCTTCTTGCAATGCTTCTGCAAGATAAAGATACAAGGCACGGTATTGCGGATTCATGACCCGCAACTGCTGCAAGTAGCGAATCGCTTGTTCATTTTCTTTTAGCTGCAAATAGACTAAAGCTGTTTGAAAAAGACGCTCATCGGTCTGTTCGTCTTCTAGGCTTGCTTCAAAATATTCCAATGCCTCTTCAAACTTGCCCGCCATACTCAATGATGTACCCGTCCGTTCAACGATCGAGATCCCCGAAATATCCGTGATTTCTTCTTCCAGCAATCCTTGATAAAGGTCAACGGCTTCTTGATAGCGATCAGTCGAAAAGGCTAACTCAGCTAAGGCAAACCGTATCAAAGGTTCATCTGGCACAATGCTTTGCGCTTCTTTTAGTTTGGCTTCACTAACTTCAGGGATACCGATCAATTGGTAAAGATCCGCACTCAATAGCAAGGCTTGCAAATACGCTTCACTGGTCGGTGGTATTTGATCAATATAGGCAAAAGCCGTTTCGATCTGGTCTTCTTCCATCGCAATTTCTGCTAAAGGAAGCAGCAAAGCTTCATTATCAGGATGTCGTTGCTGCAAGGTTTCAAATAACGTTTTCGCCTCTTCCAAAAAGCCGATCTGCAATAGTTCATCACCTAAAGCGCCTAATGTCTCATCATCATCTTTTTGCAGAGCTTCGGTAAAATTTAATTGTGCTTCAGCCAGTTCTTCCGCGGCTAATGCTTTTAACATTTTTTCACTATATGTTTCCATTTAAACCCCTCGAATCTCATTGATTAATCGCTGATAAGTCTCCATCGTCTGGACGAGATCTTTTTCCTCGATTTTTGTTCTGCCCCCTATTGTACCAACTTTTGCCAAAAATAACAGTTTTTTTTCTTTTTGCTGCAATTCCAGTACATGACTGAAATATTCGCTTAATGAAAAAGACTCGGGCAATTCGATAGGAAAACCCAATCGGGCAAGCCATTGGCAGAACACGGGCAGATCGACAGTCAATTGCTGCTGCTGGACGGTCCACATAAAATGAAACAAAAAGCCAAAGAATAATTTCATCGCATCAGACAACAAGTGCCCATTTTCCGTTCGATAAGCAGCATCAGCAAAGAGTTGGCCAAACTCCTCCAATTCGCTGCCTGATTGCTGGTATAGTTGGATCAACCGATCGGTATACGCAGCCAACGAATGTCTCATCAACGCCTGATGACTGGGATAGGTTCGATAAAGCTCTTTTAAAAACTCACTATCGGCAAGCACGCCACAACGAATCAGAGTCAAAAAATCGACCAATTTCCCATCAATTTGTTTTTCTGCGATCGTCTGATCGTAAATAACAAATTCGGGTGTATTAGGATTTTCCAGCATCGGGATATCTGGCTTTTTCACAACGATCGCTGTTTCTTTCACACTTTTAGCTAAGGCCCGCAAGGAAACGGGAATCAGCCAAAGCTGTGTCGTCAGAACCGACGTCGCGTGGATAAAACTGCTCAATGCCAACACGCCTTCATTGCCAAAACCGACGATCAACAGCGGCTCTTGTTTTGAAAAGCGACCGAAGAAATCCATTGCAGCTTTAAACTCGCTAAAGTTGTTGCAATACATTTGATTGGTACAAATATACCAATTGACCTCTCGTGGCAAAAACAGGCGGGTCAATTTTTCTGAAAAGCGGTCATAATAGCGCTGATTCGTCAAAATGATCACCTGCTGCGGCTCGATCGACTGTTCTCTCATGACCGATGCTAGTGTTTCACCATAAGAAATTTGGGTTTCTTGTTCATTTCGGAAAAAAACAGCTTCCATCGGCTCACTCCTTTGCTACTACTTCCTATTATAACAAGAAGGAGCTTAAACACCTACTAAATCGCTAATGATTAGGAAGTATTTTCCTGTGATTGGTTCAACGATCCGATAAAAAGCAAAAAACATGATTTCCTCTTCTTCCAAAGGAAAATCATGTTTTTTCTTAAACCAAAAGTGAGTAGAGTGATTGATTTTGCTGAAGGTTGATATAGTTTTGGTCAAACTGTTCAATTCGTGACAGTAATGCGGGGAGATCTTTTTTGTGTTTCAACAAGATTCCCAGCATTACTGGTCCTGTTCCACGATTGATTTTTTTTGTATATTCAAACCTAGTGATATCATCATCGGGACCTAATACATGGCTAACAAATTCCTTCAACGCACCGGGACGTTGTGGGAAATTGACGATAAAATAATGTTTCAATCCTTGATAGATCAGTGATTTCTCTTCGATCTCTGCCATACGGGAACTATCATTGTTACCGCCACTCACAATACAGACGACTGTTTTGCCTTTGATTTGCTCTTTGATCAGATCCAAAGCTGCCACACTCAAGGCACCAGCTGGTTCAGCGACGATCGCTTGCTTGCTGTACAATTCCAGAATCGTTTGACAGATTGCGCCTTCTTCCACAGCTACCAATTGATCCACGTAGCGTTTGGCATGGGCATAGGTTTGAGCTCCGACTTGTTTGACCGCTGCACCATCCACAAAGGTTTCAATATGCTCCAGTGCCACTGGTCCTTGATGATCAAAGGCGGCTTGCATCGAGGCTGCCCCTACAGGTTCTGCTCCAACAACTTTTATCTTCGGTTGCTTTTCTTTCAAATAGGCTGCGGTTCCGCTGATCAAGCCGCCCCCGCCAATCGCTGCCACGACCAGATCGATCGTTACTTGTTTTTTTTCAGCATCCGCCAGCATCTCCACAGCAACGGTTCCTTGTCCTGCGATAATATTAGGATCGTCAAAGGGAGCAATGAAAGCCATTTGCTGTTCTTTTGCAAAGTGTTTAGCCGCTTGGGCTGCCGCATCAAACGTATCTCCCACCAATTCGATTTTGACACAATCTCCACCGAAAAAGAGGACTTGCGCGATTTTTTGCTGTGGCGTCGTTGTCGGCATGAAAATAACCGCTCGGATCTGCTGTTCTTGACAGGTATAAGCAACACCTTGCGCATGGTTCCCGGCACTGGCACAGACGACGCCACGACGAGTCAGTTCAGGATCTGCCTGGGTGATCGCATAGTAGGCACCGCGTAATTTGAAGGAGCGGACTTTTTGCAAGTCCTCTCGCTTCAACAAGACCGTCGCTTGATACTTCTCAGATAAAAAGCGATCATACTGCAGCGGCGTATGACTAACTGCTCCCCGCAGTCGCTCGTAGGCTTGTTCGATTGCAGAAACTGTCACCAACAAACGCGTCCCTCCTAATCTTTCGCAACAAACGGCATCATTTTCCGTAACTCGCTGCCGACTTTTTCAATTTGATGATTGCCGTTTTCCTCACGCATTTTATGGAATTCAGGGAAGCCGTTTTGATTGTCTTCAATGAATCCTTTCGCAAATTGGCCGTTTTGGATGTCTGTCAATACGGCTTTCATGTTTTCTTTGGCTTGTGCAGTGATCACCCGAGCACCAGAAACGTAGTCACCATACTCAGCCGTATTCGAGATCGAATGGCGCATTTTTTTGAAGCCTCCTTCATAAATCAAGTCAACGATCAGTTTCAATTCATGACAAACTTCAAAATAAGCCAATTCCGGTTGGTACCCCGCTTCTACCAATGTTTCAAAGCCCGCTTCGATCATACTGGTCAAACCGCCACAAAGTACGGCTTGCTCACCGAAAAGATCGGTTTCGGTCTCTTCTTTAAAGGTCGTTTCCAAAACGCCGACCCGTGTGGCACCGATGCCTTTTGCATAGGATAAAGCCGTTGCTTGTGCGTTACCAGTCGCATCTTGATAAACTGCAAACAAGGCTGGTACCGCAAACCCTTCGGTAAAGGTTCGACGCACCAAATGACCTGGTCCTTTTGGCGCAACTAGAAAAACATCCACCTCTTTTGGTGGCGCGATCACATCAAAATGAATATTGAAACCATGAGCAAATGCTAATGCATTGCCCGCAGAAAGATTCGGTTCGATCTCATTTTTATACAACGATCCTTGGATCTCATCGGGTGCCAAGATCATGACTACATCCGCTTTTTGAACGGCTTCGGCTACTGGGAAAACCTCAAATCCATCGTTTCTTGCGGCTTCCGCTGATTTTCCTTCACGAATGCCGATAAAGACTTCATGACCTGTGTCCCGTAAATTTTGCGCATGAGCGTGCCCTTGAGAGCCGTAGCCGACGATCGCAATCTTCTTGTCTCCTAAATTATCTGTAACTTCCTCGTTGTAATATACTTTTACCATACTTGTTTCCTCCGAATTCTTTCTTTATTTTAAGCAATTCAAAATTGCACTTACCCTCTTGTAAAGCCAGTGACACCCGTCCGTGCCAATTGTTTGATGCCGTATGGACGTAAAACTTCGATGCACGCTTCTACCTTTTTCGTATCGCCAGCAACTTGCACAACGATTGTTTTTAGTGCCACATCGACAATGTGTGCTCGAAATGGATCGATCACTGCTTGGATCTCCGAACGGCTTGTGGTTGGCGCATTGACTTTGATCAGCACCAGCTCCCGTTCGATATGAGGAACTTCTGTAATATCAGAAACCTTCAAGACATCGATCTGCTTGTTCAGATGCTTAGTCACTTGTTCTGTTTCTGCCAAATCGTTCACATTGACAATGATCGTCATACGTGAAAACTCTGGTCGTTCTGTCGTACCGACAGAGATACTCTCGATATTGACTTGACGACGGTTCAAGACACTCGTGATACGGCTCAAAACACCTGCTTCATTATGGACGATTGCTGCTAATACCCGTTTCATCCCCTTAGACCCCCATCATTTCATGATTGGCTTTCCCCGGTGGGATCATCGGCAGCACATGCTCAGATGGCGAGACCATTACTTCGATCAGCTGCGGCCCTGCTTGAGAAAAAGCTGCTGCCAATTGATCAACCAGTTGCTCTGGGGCATCGATCCGACAGCCTTCAATGCCATAAGCCTGTGCCAGTTTGACAAAATCAGGCTGCTGCGCAAAAACGGAGGCAGAGCGCCGCTTGCCATGGAATGTTTCTTGCCATTGGCGAACCATTCCTAAAGAGCAGTTGTTCAATAACACAAATTTGACATTCAAGCCATACTCATTCAAAATCGCAAATTCTTGGTTCGTCATTTGAAATCCACCATCGCCAACGAACACCACAACCATTTTTTCTGGATGAGCAAATTGAACGCCGATTCCTGCAGGGATGCCATAGCCCATCGTCCCTAGTCCGCCACTGGTGATCAATTGTTTGGGAAAGCGAAAAGGATAATACTGCGCGACCCACATTTGATGCTGACCAACATCGGTGATGACATAAGCCTCTCCTTTGGTCAAACGCCCTACTTCTTCGATGACTTTTTGTGGTTTGATCTCTTGTGTCTGAGTGCGATCATAGCGATAAGGTTTTTCCTTTTTCCGTTTTTGGCATAGATCCAACCAAGTCGTCCAGGTTCCTCTTGTTGGTGGGTACCGCAGCATTTGCTGCAAAGCAGCCTTGGCATCGCCGACGATTGGGATCTTTGTCGTTACGATCTTGCCGATCTCCACTGGGTCAATATCGATATGAGCAACGATCGCCTGCTTGCCGAACTGACTGCCGGCCGTTGCTAGGCGATCATCGAAGCGAGAGCCGATATTGATAATCAAATCAGCTTCTGATAAAGCCATGTTCGCCGCATAGGTGCCATGCATACCGCCCATGCCTAAGAAAAATTGATGATCACTTGGCAGTAAGCCTAAGCCAAGCAACGTTGTCACTGTCGGCAACTTGTACTTGGCAATAAATGCATTTAGTTCAGCTGCAGCTTCAGCAGCGATCACGCCTGCACCCGCCAATACCACTGGTCGCTGAGCTTTTTCCAAGACTTGCATCAGTTTTTCGATTTGCAGACGGGATGGCTCTGCCGTCGGCTGATAACTTTTCCTTGTGATCGGCAATGAGCAGGTTTCAGCGGTTTCTTGTAATGTAATATCTTTCGGAAGGTCGATGACAACCGGTCCTTTTCGCCCTGTGGAAGCGATATGGAAGGCTTCAGCGATCACTTTTGGCAGCTCATCGACACAGCGGACTTGGTAGTTGTGCTTCGTGATCGGCAACGTGATACCCAGAATATCCGCCTCTTGGAAGGCATCTTTGCCAATTCCTGGTACCGCCACTTGCCCTGTGATAACTACCAATGGTACGGAATCACTCATAGCATCGGCAATGCCCGTGACGACATTTGTAGCACCTGGTCCGCTCGTCACTAAAACGACCCCAACATTGCCAGTAGCTTTGGCATAGCCTTCAGCGGCGTGGATCGCGCCTTGCTCGTGACGCGTCAAAATATTCGGAATCGCTGCATCATATAATTGATCATATAACGGCAGGACGGCGCCGCCCGGATAGCCAAAGATCATTTCGACGCCTTGCTCTTGTAAGCTGTCCACTAATACTTGTGCGCCAGTCCTTAGATGCGATGCTTGATACTCGATATTTTCCATTGCTACTCCTCCTCATCAGGTACTCGCATAATCCCGCCCGTATTGGCAGAAGTCACTAAAGCGGTATAACGTGCAAGCCATCCTTTTTTCACTTTTGAACGAAACTTCGGTCGTTCTTGCGCACGCTGGGCAAGCTCTTCATCGGATACTTGCAGATTCAGCGTTCGATTTGGTAAATCAATAATGATTTCATCGCCATCGTTGACAAGGCCTAATGGACCCCCTGCAGCGGCTTCTGGCGAAATATGGCCAACGGCGATTCCTCGGGTCGCTCCTGAAAAGCGACCATCGGTGATCAAGGCGACATCTTTGCCTAACCCACGTCCAACGATGCTTGAGGTAGGCGCCAACATTTCTGGCATACCTGGTCCTCCTTTTGGTCCCTCATAGCGGATCACTACAACATGTCCTTTTTGTACGGTATGATTGTCGATGGCAGCAACTGCTTCATCATGTGAATCAAAACAGATCGCTTTGCCTTTGAACACTTGGACACTTGGATCGACCCCACCGACCTTGATGACACTGCCTTCTGGGGCGATGTTACCGTACAAGATCGATAGACCACCCACAGGACTATACGGATTTTCTTTGGGATGAATAACTTCTTCGTTGTGGATCTTCGCTTCAGCGACATTTTCTCGTAACGTCTTGCCTGTGACAGTCGGTCGATCAGGATGTATCGCTCCCTCGATATCACAAAGCTCCCTTATGATTGCCGAAACGCCGCCAGCTTCATGAACATCGTGCATCGAATAGGCTGATGATGGCGCGATTTTTGAGAGATAAGGCACTCTTTTAGCGATTTCATTGACCCGTCTTAAGTCATAATCGATCTCAGCTTCATTGGCGATCGCTAAGGTATGCAACACTGTGTTGGTGGACCCCCCCATCGCCATGTCTAAAGCGAAGGCATCATCAATAGCTTCTTTGGTCACGATGTCTCGAGGTTTCACTTGTTTTTCAACAAGATCCATCAACTTAAAGGCGGCTTGTCTAACTAGTTCTCGTCGTTCTTCAGACACGGCAAGAATCGTACCATTGCCTGGCATTGCCAATCCTAAGATCTCTAAGAGACAGTTCATTGAATTGGCAGTAAACATCCCTGCACAGGAACCGCAAGTCGGACAGGCATTTTGCTCCATAAATTCAAAGTCTTCTTTCGTCATGTTGCCAGTCTTGTAAGTCCCCACGGCTTCAAACATGGAAGACAAGGTTATCTGGTGGCCCCGTGGATCAATACCGGCTTTCATCGGACCGCCAGAACAAAAGATCCCCGGTACATTCGTCCGCATCGCTGCTAAAATCATGCCAGGAGTGATCTTGTCGCAATTCGGGATATAAAATACGCCGTCAAACCAGTGAGCATTGATCACGGTTTCTGCGGAATCAGCGATCAATTCTCGGCTGGGTAGCGAATAACGCATGCCAATATGTCCCATCGCAATGCCATCATCCACACCGATCGTATTGAACTCAAAAGGGATGCCGCCAGCTTCACGAATCGCTTCCTTAGCGATATCTGCTAACTCCCGTAAATGCACATGTCCAGGCACAATATCGATATAGGAATTACATATCGCAATAAATGGCTTGTTCATGTCATGGATATTTTTTACTTGTCCTGTGGCATAGAGCAGACTCCTAGCTGGCGCTGCATCGATCCCTTTTTTAATCTGATCACTTCTCACACTCATCATCTCCTGCATTTTGGAATAAAAAAAAGCATCCCGGTTATAAAAAACTGGGATGCTTTGCCAGAATCCCATTTTACTTACGCAAATAGGACTCAAACAAACGGATAATTTTTGCTTCCGTGTTCTAAGTCCTGGTATCAATAATAATGACTAATAAATATTGATTAAAATTGCGCATAGAAAATGGCTCCTTCATTAGAAATAGTAACGTTCTTGTAATTGTTTACCAATATACCCTTTGCAAAAACACTTGTCAACGAATTTTCTGAATTTTTTTTCAATAATGACAATTCCAAGGAACCCTTCCTCACATTAGATGTCATTTAATCGCTTGCTTCTTTTGATAAAAATGACTTTTAAATCACCTTTATTCTTGCTTGAGAATTAAAGTGTGCCCGCAACCCTTGTTTTTTTTAGACCAAAAGAAAAACAAAAAATATTTTTGAATTTTCTGACAATAATAACTGTTCCTTTTCCCATTCGATCCGCCTGCATGGTGGCAGTCCCTAGTTAGACAAAAGAAAAAACCCTTGATTACTCAAGGGTTTCTACAAGACTCAATTATTTCACTGCGTCTTTAAGAGCTTTACCTGGTTTGAATGCAGGTACTTTGCTAGCAGGGATCTTGATTTCTTCACCAGTTTGTGGGTTGCGTCCTTTGCGTTCTGCACGAGAACGAACTTCAAAGTTACCAAAGCCGATCAATTGAACTTTTTCACCGTTAGCTAAAGCGTCTTGAATTGTTGAGAATACAGCGTCTACTGCTGCAGTTGCGTCTTTCTTAGTTAAGTCAGTAGCTGCTGCAACTTTTTCGATTAATTCTGCTTTATTTGCCATGGATGGTTTCACCTCCTGATATTTTTTTTGATGTCATGCATCAACAAAAATCTTGAGTGGTCCAAGGTTTTTGTCAAATATTGATTACCATCAATATTCTGATATAACGTTATCATAAGAACCTTGTAATATCAAGGATTTTAACGTTTTTAGGGGGTTTTTTTTTGGTTTTTTCCCATTTTTCTAGAAAAGGACAGATTTCTTTGTAAAAAGAAACAAAGTATGATAAAATCTCTATTTTCTTCTGCGAGGAATGATCCGAATCGGCGTTCCTTCAAAAGTGAATGCCTTGCGGATTTGATTTTCTAAGAAACGTGCATAAGAGAAATGCATCAGTTCTTCTTCGTTGACAAAAATAACAAAAGTTGGCGGTTTGACAGCTACTTGCGTCGCATAAAAAATCTTCAAACGTTTGCCTTTGTCTGTTGGGGTTGGGTTGATTGCCACAGCGTCCATAATGACGTCATTCAACAACGCAGATGGAATACGCATGTTTTGATTCATGCTGACTTCTTCAATCAATCGCGGCAGCTTATTCAAGCGCTGTTTCGTCACTGCGGAAACAAAAATGATTGGCGCGTAATCCAAATATTGGAATTCATCTCTGATTTCTTCTTCAAAATCACGCATCGTATTCGTTTCTTTTTTCAATGTATCCCATTTATTGACAACAATAATGATTCCACGTCCTGCTTCATGGGCATAGCCAGCGATCCGTTTGTCTTGCTCGCGAATCCCTTCTTCAGCGTTCAAGACCATCAAGACGACGTCTGAGCGTTCAATGGCCCGCATCGCCCGCATGACACTGTATTTTTCAGTAGACTCGTAGACCTTCCCTTTTTTACGCATGCCGGCGGTATCGATCATGGTAAATTCTTGACCGCTTTCGCTGGTAAAATGGGTATCGATCGCATCACGAGTCGTTCCTTCGATATCAGAAACGATCACTCGCTCTTCCCCTAGAATTGCATTGATCAAAGAGGATTTACCGACATTTGGACGACCAATCAAACTAAACTTGATGATGGAATCATCTTCTTCTTCTGCTTCATTGGTGAAGTGTTTGACTGCTTCATCAAGAACATCCCCGATCCCTAATCCATGACTTCCTGAGATTGGGTATGGATCGCCTAGACCCAAACCATAAAATTCATAGATGTCGGTACGCATCTCGGGATTATCAACTTTGTTGACGGCTAAAATCACGGGTTTGTTGCTTTTGTACAGCAAACGAGCCACAAGCTCATCAGCATCGGTTACTCCTTCACGAGCACTCGTAATAAAAACAATGACATCTGCTTCATCGATGGCGATTTCTGCTTGATGCTTGATTTGATCCATAAACGGCTCATCACTTAAATCGATCCCACCTGTATCGATTACGCTAAACTCACGGCCTAGCCATTCACCGGTGGCATAAATACGATCTCTGGTCACTCCTGGAGTATCCTCAACGATCGAAATTCGTTCTCCAGCTATCCGGTTGAAAATGGTCGATTTCCCCACATTCGGACGTCCAACGATCGCTATTGTTGGATTTGACATTTTTTACCCTCCATTTAAAAAAGCAGTCCTTGTACGCTGCTTCTTGTATTCAATCTTACTTAGTTTACCTAAAGCCATGGAAAGTTGCAAGCTTTCCTGGCAAACAAAAAACCAGCTTATAACAAATTCAAACATCGAATCGTTATAAGCTGATGGCATACAATTACTCTTCGTCGCTGTCTTTTAAGGCATCACCTAAGATATCACCCATAGTAAAACCAGTTGATTCTTCTGGCAATTGATAGTCGTCCTCTGAAACCTCTTGTGTTTCATTGGTGTTTTCGGCTTTTTCTAATGCTTTGATACTTAATGCGATTCGGTGTTCTGAAGGGTTCACTTCAAGCACTTTCACTTGCACTTCATCACCTTCTTGTAAGACTTCATGTGGTGTCGCAATGTGTTTATGGGAGATTTGTGAAATATGGATCAGCCCTTCAACACCTGGGAAGACTTCCACAAACGCACCGAAGCTTGTCAAGCGTTTAACAGTCCCTGTCAAGACACTGCCAACAGCCGCTTGCTCTTCAATATTGGTCCAAGGTCCAGGCAATGTGTCTTTGATCGAAAGTGACACACGTTCTTTGTCTGCATCAACAGATAAGATACGCACATTGACGGTATCGCCAACAGATAAAACGTCACTCGGTTTGCCAACATGTCCATGAGAAATTTCAGAGACATGGACAAGTCCATCGATGCCGCCAAGGTCTACGAAGGCACCAAAGTCGGTCAAACGCGCTACTTTTCCTTCTACTTCTTGTCCTTCATATAAATCAGCTAATAAAGCTTCTTTTTGTTTTGCTTTTTCTGCTTCGACAACTGCTTTATGAGAAAGGATCAAACGGTTTTCTGAAGGCTCGATCTCAACGATTTTGAAGGTCAATGTTTTCCCTTTGTAATCTTCGAAATCCGCAACAAAATGGTCTTCGACCATTGATGCTGGGACAAACCCACGAACACCTACATCAACCACTAACCCGCCCTTAACGACGTTGGTGACTGGTGCTTCAATGATTTTTCCTTCTTGGAAATCTTTTTCGATATCTTCCCAAACTTTTTTCGCGTCTAAGCGACGTTTAGAAAGGAGATAGCTGCCGTTTTCTTTGTCTTTACCGATTGCTGAAATCACAACCAATTCTAAGACATCCCCAACTTTGACTGCTTCGTTGATGTCTTCAACAGGTAAAGTTGATAATTCTTTTGCAGGAACAACGCCTTCAACGCCGGCGCCTTCGATCCCTACGATCGCTTGTTTATCCTCAATGGCCAATACCTCACCTTTAACGATATCTCCAACTTTTACTTCTTGGAAATTGTCTAAAGCGGCTTCCATTGATTCATTTCCACTCTCAACCTGATTATTTTCAAATTCTGTCATCTCTCATGTCCTCCTAACCAACAATTCTGCAATAATTGCACTACATCTTTTAGTTTAAAATAGAATGAAAAAAAAATAAAGCGATTTCTCTTATTTTCCTAAAAAACTACGGTTTTTTCGTTAAAAAAGTCTTTTCACCTCTGTTTTCTTACTCACTTTCATCTTTTGGTTTCGAAAAATAAAAAAACAATGGGGAACACCCATTGTTTTTGTTAATCAATTTTTTCTTTGATGGTATTTTTGATTGCTTCGACGACTTGCTCAATCGTTAAACCAGACGTATCGATTCGAACCGCATCCTCCGCTTGTTTCAAAGGGGAGACTTCTCTGTGAGAATCCAGATAATCTCTTTGCTGGATTTCTTCTTTCAACGTCTCATAATCGGTTTTGATCCCTTTTTGCTGATTTTCTTTAAAACGGCGCTGTGCGCGTTCTTCCACACTTGCTACCAGAAAAATCTTAACTTCTGCTTGTGGTAAAACCGCCGTACCAATATCGCGCCCATCCATCACGACACCGCCATCTTTAGCGATCAACTGCTGTTGTTGGACGAGTTTTTCACGAATCGCAGGGTATGCCGACACCTTCGAAACTGCGTTGGTTACTTCTGGCTGACGGATCGCTTCGGTGACTTGCTCTCCTCCTGCAAAGACCTCTTGACCGTGTTCAGTCGGTTCAAAAGTGATGGGGTATTGATCGATCAAAGCAGCGATCGCCGCTTCATCTTCAAGTGAACAGCCCGTTTTTAAAGCTAAATACGTGATGCTTCGATACATGGCACCAGTATCCGTATAAATAAATCCCAGGTCATTCGCGATGATTTTTGCCACTGTGCTTTTCCCAGATGACGCAGGACCATCAATAGCGATGTTGATTTTTTTCATTTTTCTTACTCCTCGTTTCCCAACGATGTGTATTCCTTCATCGTTTCTGCTTATCGTCCACCTTGGCTTCTTTCTTTCAAGAAAAAAAACCGCCAAAGCGGTTTTTTATTTAATTCGTAAGGTGTCGCCAGGGTAAAGCATGTAGTTGTTTGGATCAATCCCATTTAATTGATATAGGGTTTCAACTGAGATGCCTGTACGGGCTGCCACTTGTTCAGGACCTTCGCCAGCTTGGACTGTCGTGTATTCCTCGGTACCAGTTGCGCCTTGACCTTGATCAGTTTGCGTATTCTCTTGTCCCGCATTGTTTTCTTGTTGCGCCGGTTCACTACTTGATGGCGTCGTTGAAGCTGGTGCAGAACTACTGCTACTTGATGAAGAACTTGATTCACTTGTTGACGAACTCGTTTCACTTGTCGATTCCGTAGTGGATGATTCCGTCGTTGATGATTCGGTTGTTGAAGACTCTGTCGTACTTTCTACAGTACTGCTCGAACTTGCTGTGGTTGGGGCATCATTGTTATGGTTCAATACCCAAATACCGGCACCAACCGGAATTGCCACGATCAAGAAAAGCAAAACTAAAACGATCGTCAAAAAGAGTGAATTCCCACGCTTTTGTTTTCTTTGTTGGGATCTTGATGCAGAATCATCGTATTCTGTATCATAGATTGGTTGTTCCCACGGTTCTTGATTTTCTGAATTGTAGTCATTGTCTTTCTTGCTCACTCGTATTCCCTCCTAGTTTCCTTCCGATGTATTATACCATAGGTAAATAAAAACTGTCCTACAAAATACGATTCAATTTATATCTTTAAAAATTTTTATTAAACGTTCCTGCCAATGATGGGCTTCCTTTTTCTCGGGCAGCTGTTCTTCACCCGCTATTTCGATCCCGTCATTGTCGCAACAATAAGGATTCTCCTGGGCTTCCTCTCCGAAATGCGCCAGTAAAAATTGTCGGCGACAACCTGTAAAATGAATATAAGCCAACATTTTCTGTAATTGTTCTTGTTTTTGCTGTTCATTGCGTTTTAATGTTTCCAGCCAAAAGGAAGTCCCCAACTCTTTCATTTTTTGCTGCCACTTTTCTTGCAACGGTGTCAAGGGTTCTTTCCTCTTCTCCTGAATCATTCGTTCTAAAGCAAGGCGTTCTTCTTTATTTTCTCGCTGAAAGAAGTAATGGATCTGCTCATCATGTTCCTGATAAAGCAAAATCGCATTGCTTTGTTTGCCATCACGACCAGCTCGCCCGATTTCTTGACTGTAATTCTCTAACGAATCAGGTAGATCATAATGGATCACAAAGCGAATATCTTCCTTATTGATCCCCATCCCAAAGGCATTGGTAGCAACGAGTAATTTTAATTTATTCTGAGAAAACTGCTGCTGCAATGTTTTTCTTTGATCACTCGCGAGACCACCATGATAATAGCCTACCAGATAGCGCTGACGCAGTTTGTTATAGACTTCTTCGACTTTGCTTCTTGTGGAACAGTAGATGATCCCAGCCCCGCCTAAGCGGCTGAGATAGTCTGCTAATGCCGCATCTTTGTCTGTCGTTTGCTCTACGAACAAGCCGATATTGCTGCGGTTCATCGAATAACGGTAGACATTGGCGTTCTTTGCTAATAATACTTGCCGTATGTCTTCTTCCACTTGTGCTGTTGCAGTGGCCGTCAAGGCTAACGTAACGGGTGCCTTCAAGCGTTTCTTTACTTCACCAAGCTGCAAGTACTCTGGTCGAAAATCAATGCCCCATTGCGAAACACAGTGGGCTTCATCCACCACGAGCATGGCGATCTTAACCTGTTCCAATTGATGCAAAACAGCTTCTTGTACGATCATTTCTGGACTTAAAAACAAAAACTTGTACTTCTGCAAATGCTGCATCACATACTGGCGATCGGCAAGGTCCAATTGACTATTAAACGCAATCGCGCGTTTTTCCCTTTGCTTTTGTAAGCCGTAGACTTGATCTTCCATCAAAGAGACTAACGGCGAGATAATGATCACGATCCCGTCTACTAGGTACCCTGGCAGCTGATAGCACAGACTTTTGCCATTCCCAGTAGGTAGAATCGCTAACGTATCTTGCTGTGCTAAAACACTTTCGATGACTTCTTTTTGTCCTTGGCGGAATGTTTTGAAACCAAAATACTGATTCAGCGCATCTTCTAACATCGAATCCCTCGCTTCTGAGCAATCTGTAACAAACGAATCGTCAAAAAATCAGTCGTAAGAAGCGCCTGTAATTCTTGATAGCTATTTTTCCAAGAAGCTTCTGGCAGCTTTTTCAACAACGCTGTATCAAAGCGCTGAAAAGGAAACGTGGGATCAAGCAATGCCCACTCAATCAAATGATCATTAACAGTTCCTCGTTTGATCCTTCTTTTTTCCATAATCTGCTCGACAGAATCGCCTCGCAAAAACAATGCTCGGCTTTCCACCATGCTTTGGTTTAAACTTCTCTTTAGAAAAGGCGACAATCCTCGAAACAGGATCGTCTGGGGCGTTTTTTCGATCAAGGTTAAAAATTGATGGATCGAAGCTCCTACATAAAGAGTGTCCCAAGGCTTACTTCGAACATTTTCTGGTAAAAGCTGAAAAAACGCCTGCCCTAGAATATCTGGACCCGATAAGGTGCCCGCTAAAAAATCTGCCACTTCTGCGGGAAGCTGGTCAAAAATTGCTGTTAACTCTTGATACAAGCACTTTTTGATGTCAGGATTGTGACGGATCAGCTGACGGACAGGTTCTGTATAGAGTGGCGTGTTTTCAACGGGAATATACTGATTGGTCACGCCTTGATACGCAGCTGCTTGAACCAGCAGCCGAACAAAACGCCAAGCCTCCTCCGTCGTTCGTCCATAACGAAAGTAATTCGCATAACGCAACAATCGTTCACCTGGCTGCTGGCTGTTTATAGCGGTCGTTTTGAGCAGCAGACCATCTGAATCTCGACTTAGAGCCCCTCGTTGGATCAAGTCAGCGAGCGTCTGTTGATACGCTTTCTCATTCAACTGGGGCAACGATTGAAAGAGACCTAAGCGATCATAAAAAAAAGCATAACTCAAGACAGAGCTAGTACGCTTACCAATGAGAATTTGATAAAGTGTCGATGGGCGCAGCTTGTCAGTATCAGAAAACAGCGCTAAAATAAAAGAATCCATATTTCCCCTCCAGAAAGGACTAAAAAATGTCACAACGCTGTAAAATTATTCCTGAGCGCTGCATTGCTTGTGGCCTATGTGCGATCTATGCCCCCGAGATCTTCGATTATGATGAAGACGGGATCGTTTTATTTGCCCAAGAACCGAATGCTCGGCAACAGTTTATCATAGAAGACCAACAAGAAAAAGTCAAAACTGCTTATCGCAAATGCCCTACCCGTGCGATTATCATGGAAAAATAAAAAAAGCCGACTTGCCATTGACAGACCTTTCGTCTGCAACAGCAAGTCGGCTCATTTTTTTATTTTCCTATAGCAGAATGATGGGGCTGCTTACGAGCCAACCATGGCAGCAGTTTGGCGTGAAGTGCTAAAAAGACAGCACTGACGATTGCGCCTTTGACCAAATTGAAAGGTAAGATCCCGATCGCCACATATTGCGGCAAAGACATTCCTAAAAATTGATCGGCTGTAACCCCGAAAAAGCGCAGGTAAAGCGGTGTGATCACAAATAGGTTCGCCACACTCATAAAAATCGTTACCGACAAGATACCGCTGATGACACCAACCATTTTGTTTTTGGTGTGAATACCTTTGCGGAAAAAGTAGTACATTGGCAAAGTAAAGGCACATGATGCTAAAAAGCTTGCCGTATCCCCCACCATATCAGCAGGTGAAAAACCAGATAAGAACAAATGCAGCACCGAACGAATGAAAGCAGTCAATACCCCGCTCCAAGGACCAAATAAAAACATCATGATCATCACGGGAATATCACTAAAATCGATCTTTAAAAAGCTAAATGCTGGGAAAATCGGAAAAGCGATAAATTGCAAAATTGTTCCCATAGCAGCACACATGGCGATCGTCACCATTTTTCTTGTTTTGTTGTTCATCAGTATAAATCCTCCTAAGTTCAGGATTCCTCTTCAAACGAACCTATTAAATTTCCTCGGCTTTCTTGTCGGCGCCAGACAAAAAATACCCTCTTTTTTCCACAGGGAAAAAAGAGGGCATTCGAAATAGCCATAAGCAAATCAAATACGCTCTATCTTCTTTATCCAGACTGTACTGTCGGTATCGGAATTTCACCGATTCAGCTATTTCCGAAGAAATAGGTCGTGGACTATAACCACCGGTCGGGAATTGCACCCTGCCCCTGAAGACGAACCTTTATTCTATTTATTACATGTCCTATTATACACAAAATCTAAAAATTAACAATAGTTACGTTTTCAGATACTTTTCAATTATTTTGCACTGTTTTTCAGCTGGCTGACTTCCTTCTTCGTCAGCTCTCGGTATTCCCCTGGACGAAGACCTTTCAAATCTAACGGACCATAATTTTCCCGTTTTAATTTTTGCACAGGCAAACCAACTGCTTTTAACATATTTTTGACTTGATGGTTGCGTCCTTCGTGGATCGTCAATTGCACAATACTAGATTGCGCTGTTTGGTCTGTCGACAAGATCTCAAAGCGAGCAGGTGCCGTCTTACGACCTTCGATCCGAATCCCTTTTGTCAATGGGAGCAGCTGCTTTTTATCCGCAATCCCTTTGACTTTGGCAACGTACACTTTGTCGACTTCGTGTTTCGGATGCATCAGTGTCTGTGACAATTCCCCATCATTTGTCAGCAATAACAAACCAGAGGTATCATAGTCCAAGCGCCCGACGGGATACACCCGTTCAGGAACTTCAGCAAAATAATCCAAAACGACTTTGCGCTTTTTATCATCCGTTACAGCTGAGATCACACCACGAGGTTTGTAGAATAGATAATAGACGTGTTGTTCTTGTTCGATTGGTACACCATCGACTTCAACAACATCTTTTGAACTAACTTGGACCCCTAATTCTTTGATCACTTGCCCGTTGACGCGCACTCGGCCTTCGGTTATCAATCCTTCAGCTTTTCTTCTTGAGGTGATGCCAGCATGGGCAATCACTTTTTGCAAACGTTCCATCTTCATTCTCCTTCTGTTTCTGCTTGTTTGTAGCGGTCGTAAAAAAGATCAAACGGTGCATCTTCTTCAAGTTCATCTTCCATGGATTGGATATCGGGTAATTCAGCCAAACTTTTTAAGCCAAAATAATCCATAAAGTATTCCGTCGTACCATATAGGATCGCTCGTCCTGGTCCGTCAACGCGGCCTTTTTCTTCAATCAGTCGTTTTGCCACCAATTTTTGAACCGATCCGCTAGATTGGACGCCTCGAATCTCTTCTACTTCCATCCGAGTGATCGGCTGCTTGTAAGCAATGATCGACAACGTTTCTAAAGCGGCCTGCGACAACGAGCAGCCCATCGGTGATTCAGCATATTTCTTCAATAAAGGGGCAAATTGTTTCTTGGTGGTCAAAATAAAATGATTGCCCACTTCAAGAATATGCAACGCAGTATGTTCATTTTCTTCATATTGCTGATTTAGTTCCTGCAAATGCTGATAGACACTGGCAGTATTGCTTTTGACTAAGTAACTCAATTCTTCAAGTCCGATCCCCTCATCACCGACGACGAATAAGATCGCTTCTAATTCACTATATTTACTCATCTTCTTTACCTGTTGGATAGAGCAGAATCGACGCATAATTGTCTGTTTGCTCTACTCGAATCGTTCCTTTTTTCATTAATTCTAATAGTGCCATAAAAGTTACCACAACTTCTGTTTTATTGTAGGTCGTAAAAAACGAATCAAAGCTGCGGCCTTTTTTGGCACTGACATGTTGCATCTCCAGCTGAATCGCCGCCATCTTTTCATCGATGGTGCTTTCATCAGGAGAAATTTTGGTTTCTAGTACTTGGCGATTTTTCTTTTTCTCGATCATTTTTTGAAAAGCCAAAAAGAGATCGATCGTATTAAATTGATTGGCTCTTAACTGATCTTCTTCCTCTTTGTATTCATCGACATCCATCGGATCTTTCGTATAATACAAACTGCGCTCTTCCGCTTTTTCGGAAAGCTGCTCGGCTGCATACTTAAATTTGCGGTATTCTAGCAGCTGTGCCACCAGCATATCTCGTGGATCTTCTTCGTACTCTTCCACTTCAGCAATCAGCTCTTGTTTCGGTAACAGCATCTGGCTTTTGATCGCCATCAGAGTTGCCGCCATGACTAAATATTCACCAGCGACTTCTAATTCTAAAATTTTCATGGCATGGATATACTGCATGTATTGTTCGGTGATGGTTGCAACTGGAATGTCATAAACATCGATTTCCAGTTTTTTGATCAAATGAAGCAGCAAATCCAACGGTCCTTCAAAGACAGCTAATTTTATTTTGATTTCTTCCATTCCATCCTCGATTTCTAGGCGCGCGGAAAGTGCTGCTTGTACACTTCCGTCATCCGTTTCTTCGTTATATGCGTGTAAATCTGAGTGGTCGAGATATCTGCGTGTCCTAACAGCTCTTGAACCGTTCGCAGATCTGCCCCGTTTTCTAATAGATGGGTCGCAAAACTATGGCGCAGTGTATGGGGAGTCACATTTTTGGTGATCCCAGCTTGTCGAACCAAGGCTTTTAAATTTTTCCAGATCCCTTGACGAGACAGCTGCGTACCGTGGTTGTTTACAAACAGGTGGCTTTCATCCGGTGTTTTTCTCGTCAAATACGGACGTGCATCGCTGAGATACGTTTCGATCCATTGAATCGCTAAATCCCCTAGTGGGACGATCCGTTCTTTGTCGCCTTTCCCGGTTGTTTGCAACAAGCCCATACTTAAATGCAAATCATTCAGTTTCAAGCCGATCAACTCGCTGACGCGCAAGCCTGTCGCATACATCACTTCCAAAATCGCTCGATCGCGAATGCCCAACACCGCTCGAGTATCTGGTGTTTCGATCAAGCGCTCCACTTCCTGCAAACTCAAAGTGTCAGGTAGCTTCTGCTGTTTTTTCGGCGAATCAATATGCTGCATCGGATCATGATCTGTCAACCGTTCTTGACGCAAATATTGATGGAATCTTCGCAAACTGGAAACCATCCGAATCACGGTTGCCGAGGATTTTCCCGCCTCTTGCAAACTTTGCAAAAAAGACAAAACGATCACTCGGTCGATCTGTTGCCACTGCGTCACTTGTTTTTTTTGTAAAAACGCAAGATACTGTTGCAGATCCCGCTGGTAGCTGGCACGGGTATTTTGGGATAGCCCGCGCTCAATGGTCAAATAATGAAGATAATCAATAATTTGTTCGTTCATGGGGCTTCCTCTACTTTCAGCTTTTTTATCATATCAAATTCTGGCTCGTTTAGATAGTAGCTTGCCAACAAAAAAGAGGCATCTACCCGTATCTTTTTCCCAAGGAAACACCCGAATCATAGCAGATTTTTTGGTTCTTTCAAATTGGAAAAAAGAGCACTCTTCCTATCGAAACCATCTGACTATCATTCGGGTGATAACAAATTTTTTTCAAATTACCCAGCTACAGACACTAGGCTTTGTTTTGGCATTTTTGGCAGACACCATGAAATGTCAACCGATGATCCTTTACTAAAAAATGGTACTTTTGTTCGACGATCTCTTCGACTGTGCCCAACAGATCCTCTTCAACCTCTTCGATATTGCCGCATTCCAAACACAACAAGTGATGATGGAAATGCTTGGCGCCTTCTTTACGTAGGTCATAACGAGCGACACCGTCATTAAAACTGACTTTATCGACGATTTTCAAATCCGTCAAAATCTCCAATGTTCGATAGACGGTTGCTAAGCCAATCTCAGAATTTTTTTTGCGCACAAAGAAGAAAATCTCTTCGGCGGATAAATGATCTTTCTCATTTTCTAATAAGACCAACAACGTTGCTTCTCGCTGAGGAGTTAATTTGAACCCCGACTCGTGCAATTGTTTCTTGGTCTTTTTTAACGCTGCTGTTGTGTTCATAGTTGCCTCCGTATGCCGCTAATTTATAACGATTCTAATTTGAGTGAGAATCACCCAAGACAAACATTGTAATCATTATAAATTAGAACAGCAAAAGAAACAAGTATTCTCAATTAGGTTTTTTAACAAGAATCGTAAAGCCATCTTTTTGCTCAATCAAACGCTGTTTCATCAAGGTTCCTAACGCCCGTTTAAATTGGCCTTTACTAATACCAAACGTTTGTAAAATCTCTTCTGGTGCTGATTTATCGGTAAAAGGAATTTTATTTTCTGGTGCTCGTTCTAAAAAGGTTAGGACCATGGCGGCATCATTTGAAATCGCCTCGTGAGCTCTTGGTTTCAACGAAAGGTTCAAGACGCCATCTGGACGAACCCCAATCACTCGTCCTTTGACAACTTCCCCAAGACGCGGCTCTTGATAGCGCTCTGATGGGTGGACGAAGCCAATATAAAAATCATCCGTCAATAAGTAGGTTCCCGCTAGTTTTAAGCGATACACGGTACCTGTAACATCTTGATTCTTCATCTGTTCCGTACCATTCTTACTCAGTGCCTTGAAGATTTTCTCATCTGCTAACGAAGCCCATATACGCTCTTTGTCGTCGACGCGCAAGCTGACCATCAAACGATCGCCTTTTTTGGGCCAAAGTTCCCGCATTGTTGGCAATTCATCTAATGAAACCACCATGTCCTTGTCTTTTAAACCGATATCGACGAAAACACCTAAGTCGCGACGGCTTCCTGTGACTGTACCAAAGGCATAATGCCCTTTGCGGCTTTTCGGAATATTCGTAGTGAGTACATTTTCTTGCTTTTGGTTTTGATAGCCAAACCCTTCGACGGCTTCACCTAAATGATGTTCGCCTTCTTCCTTGGCTAGTCGGAAGGTAACCCCGCCTTTTTGAACAAAATAATTCTGTTCATTTTCATCAATGATCAATCCGCTAAATACGGATGCTAATAAGTCTTTCATCTATTCTCTCCTTCTTCATAAAAACTGCCCGTTGCTAGAAAAAGAAACGCAGCAGTGCCATAGCAATAACGCCTGTGATAACGATCTTCATCAAATCTTTTGTATAATACCCCACCAACAATGCTGGGATACAGGCAATAGTTTCTTTGACTTTCAAGATGGGAAATTGCCCTTCTCGAAAGATCAGCAAATTTTGAACCAACAATGCCGCCAAAATACACAACGGCAAGTAACTCAAAAAGATGGTGAAAGGTTTCGGAAATACGAGCTTTTTAGAAAATAAAAAAGGAACGATCCGCGGAATCCAAGTAACCAACCCACATGCTAGCATTAGTATAACAAAATTAGTCATGATGTGTCACCGTCCCAACCAAACATCCTGCCAAGGTCGCAGCAATTACCGCGATCTCAGCAGTAGAAAAACGCATAAATAAAATCAATGTCCCCATAACTGACCCGAGTACTAAGAGCGTTTGCTGGGTTTTCTTCTTGAGGGGTCGCTCTACTTGAAATAAAAAAAGACCAACAAATATGGCTACCAAGGCAAAATCTAAGCCTAACGCTTCTGGATCTGGAATAAACGAGCCTAATAGTCCGCCCAAAAAGGTTGCGAAGATCCAACTCAAATACGCCATCACGTTCAACCCATGGGTCCATTTCGCTGTGACTGGTTTGTCTTGTTGCAGTGCCGTCGTCAAAACGCCATAGGACTCATCAGTCAAAAGCGTCCCAATCCCAATAGCAGAAAGCAAAGGAGTCTTTTTAAAATAGGAAGCCACTGATAAGCTCATTAAGAAATGTCGTAAATTCACTAAAAAGACGGTTGCGACGATCGTCATGAAAGGTGCTTGAATCGCGAGTAATGCACAAATAATAAATTGAGCACTGCCTGCATAGACAATAATAGACATTAAAATAATTTCAAGAATCGACAACCCAACACCTTTTCCTACGACCCCCATCGCAAAACCAATCCCTAAGTACCCAAGAATCGTTGGTACACAAGCAATGACCCCATCTTCAAAGCGATCATATCTTTCTATTTTCTGCACAAAAAACCCTCCCTGTTTGAACGATTATCTTTCATCATATCGAAAACAGGGAGGGGAAACAAGTATTTTTCACATGTGCATGTAATAACTCTGAAAGTTTTCTAGTGACTCAGGAGACTTAGCGAACGGTGTGATCGTTCCCATTGCCTCTGAAATAGCCAGTTTTGGCGTTTACCGTAAATAAGTATAGCGGGAACGCTGAATCATCCGTTCCTTTAAGCAAGCTGCCTTGGGCATTTGTCGCATAAAAATTGTAATAGCCTTCGCCGTTGACGATCCGCACACGTTCAAAAGTATAACCACCATCAACCACGTAACCACGGGCAATCGCTGTGGCAATGATTTTTTCTTGGACACCATCTGCCCACACCCAAGCGCTATTGTTTACATCATTCAAATCACTTTGACGGGCTGGAATAATTGGCTGATTATTGGTATTTGTTGGCGTATTTGGCGAAAGCACATACTCTTCTTCAGACGTGCTTTGTGCAGGCGTCGCAGCGCTTGTAGAACCGCCGCTCGAAGCGGAAGCGTTGTTCTCAGAAGCCGCCGCTTGTGCTGCTTCTTGGGCCGCTTGTTGTTGTGCCGCTGCTTCTTGCGTAGCGGTTTCACGCTTCGTCAACGCAGTATCGACTTTGCGCAGATCAGCAGTGAGACTTTCCACCAATGAATCGATCGGTAAAGCTTGGACTTTTTTCATCAAGGCATTGTAGTTCTCACGGGTGACACTTTCAGGTGCTTCACCATCACCACTTAAAGCCACCATGCTCTTCACCGCATTTTGAACTTCCTCGATCGCACTGAACTCTTTTTGTCCCATGTCGATGGCTTGATTGATCAACTCATCAAAGGCATCCCCGTTCTCACGCTTCGCCATTGTGACGGCAGCCGCTTCTTTCAATGAGACTTCTTCCAATTGATCTTCCACAACGGCAGGACTGCTAAAATAGCTGTTGATCTCGGTCAAAGTTGCTAGTTTGTCAGCGATCGTCGCAGCTTCTTGTGACAAGGCATCGTACCGTTCATGGTCTTGAAACTCTGCCAACTGATTCGTCACAGCCGTCAGCTGTTCTGATGTTTTGTCGTTTTTAATGAACACTCGTTCATCATTTGTATAAAAATCATTCAGCTCATTTTCAATTTGATCGAGTGTACGGTTTTCCTGCGCCAGTTGCGTTTCTCGGGCTGTTTCTTGTTGCTGCTGTTGATAGTAATACGCCCAACCGCCACCAGCTGCCACTAATAAACAAGCCGCTGTAATATAGAGTGCTTTGCGAGGACTCTTCTTTTTTTCGCTAGGCGTCGACGTTTTTTCTTCAGTAGTCGCCTTTTTCGGTGCTTCATCCGCTGCGGTGATCGGCTCAGGAATTGGATCGATCACTGGTTCTGGCTGCTTCTTCGCTTCTTCAATGACTGGATCCGTCACTGGTTCATCTTCGCTTATCAGTAGAGGTTCCTCACTGGCTTGTTCCTGACTTTCTTCTTCAGTAGCAGACAAATCATCAGTGGCGGCTTCTGCTTCTAGAGCAGCGGCTTTTTCTTCTTCATCAAGTTTGTGTTGGCGGATATAAGCAGCCAAAATATCAGCGTCATGCTGTTCCTCCGTACTTAATGCATCGGTTTCACTTGCTTCCTCACTGGCTGATGTCGCATGCTCTTGCGTTGCGCTAGAACTTTCTACTTCCGTTTTTTCCTCAGCTTCTTTTTTAGAGGCTGATGTGGGGGTTACATGTTGCTCATCGGAAAAAGTCCCTTGCTGCGCGAGGTCGATCGTTTCTTCATTTGAGGATGGCCGATCACCTAAGTGCTCCTCCATTTTTCCGATCGGGACGTTTTTAAAGTCTGACCAGCGAATATCATCATTTTTATTCTGTGGCTCTTCTGGCGTAACGGAAGAGTCAGATGTTGGTTCCAGTTCATTCTCCTTTGCCTGGTTCCATTGGAACCCGCAATTGGGACAAACGGGTGTTTCTTCTATTGCTTGAAATCCACATTCAGGACATGTCTTCTTCATTGATTCAAACTGACTCCTTTTGTTTTTTGCATTTCCTTTTATGAAGCAGTCGCCTCTTTCATCAGACGCTTGCTGTACCTACTGCTTCTTTTTTTAGACCAGCAAATAATGGGTCTTTTTTGACACTTCGTTGTTTGTTACGTTTTGATGCAGATGCACAAAATTAAATTTATCACATTCTTGGCAATTAGCCAACACTTGCTTGGTTACGTTTTTATTAAGTTCTTTACCAATCTTGTGTCGAGAGGACAGAATCTGAATAAAAAAGACTTTCCAAAGGGTTCCTTTGGAAAGTCGATAAACCTTGATTATTCTAAGAAATCTTTCAATTGTTTTGAACGAGATGGATGGCGTAGTTTCCGTAATGCTTTTGCTTCGATCTGACGAATCCGTTCTCTCGTTACCCCAAAGACTTTGCCGACTTCTTCTAATGTCCGAGTACGACCATCATCGATTCCGAAACGCAAGCGCAGCACGTTTTCTTCACGGTCAGTCAACGTATCCAGTACATCTTCTAGCTGCTCTTTCAACAGCTCATAAGCCGCATGCTCTGCTGGACTTGTGGCATCTTGGTCTTCAATAAAATCACCTAGATGAGAATCGTCTTCTTCACCGATCGGTGTTTCTAATGAAACAGGTTCTTGAGCGATCTTCAAGATTTCACGAACTTTTTCCGTCGGCAGATCCATTTCTGCGCCGATTTCTTCTGGTGTCGGTTCGCGCCCTAAGTCTTGCAGCAATTGCCGTTGAATACGGATCAATTTGTTGATGGTTTCCACCATATGCACAGGAATACGAATGGTTCGCGCTTGGTCAGCGATCGCACGGGTGATCGCTTGACGGATCCACCAGGTCGCATACGTCGAGAATTTGAACCCTTTGCGGTAGTCGAATTTCTCAACGGCTTTCATCAAGCCCATGTTTCCTTCTTGGATCAAATCAAGGAATTGCATTCCTCGACCCACATAACGTTTGGCAATACTAACGACCAAACGTAGGTTGGCTTCTGCCAAACGCTGTTTTGCCTCTTGATCGCCTTCTTCGATTTTCAGTGCGAGCGCCACTTCTTCTTCTGCGGTCAATAACGGCACACGACCGATTTCTTTCAAGTACATCCGAACGGGGTCATTGATTTTCACACCAGTTGGTGCAGACAGATCTTCTTGAGGTTGTGTTTCTTGTCGTTTTTCATTGCTCTTTAGACTATGGACTGAAGGCTCTCCATTTTCATCCACGACACTGATGCCTGAATCCTCCAGTTTTTGAATTAATTTGTCCATTGCATCAGCATCCAAAGTATACGGCGTTGCTAAACGATTCGTAATGTCATCGTAAACAACTTGCCCCTTTGTTTTGTTTTCTCGGATGTATTCGGCAACTGCTTTGTCATACGTTTTTTTTGTTTCTTCTGCCATGAAAGAAAGCCCCTTTCAGTTCGCTATTTAGCTTGTTTCAACCGTTTGGTTAAATCAATGATTTCGATCGCAAGTTCAAGTTCTAATTGCTGGTTTCCTTTTTGTCTTGCTTCTTGCTGCTGGATTCGTTTTTGATTGATTTCTTCAGCAATGCCCGACTTTTGAAATACCTGCAGAATGTCCTGAAATTCTTGTTCAGTCCCTTCCTCAGAAGCTTTAAGATCTGCAATATCGATCACCATTTTTTTCATTGAATCTTCTTTTAAAAAATCTAAGAACTTTGCTAAAACAAAGTGTTCTTCTGTTTCCATATACGCATCAAACAGCAGATAAAGCTGTTGGTAACGATCATGGATAAAGGATATGCCACTCGCTCGAAAGCGATGGTTTAACGTACTGTCATGAAACAAACGGTACAATAATAATTCTTGTGCTTTTTCTACCTGTGTTTTGGGCTGCTGCCGCGTTGGCGGCGTAAAGACCATAGGATTATTGGTTGTTGGCGCTGGCGGCGGTGCATCTTGCCGCGGCTGCTGCTCTTGCCGGTTTTGCTTGAGCTGCTGCTGCAAGGTCTCACGGCTCAAGTTGAACTCTGTGGACAACTGAGTCAAATAACGGTCTTGCTCCAGCAAAGAATCCACCCGCTGTAATTCCTTTAAAACGACTTGGACATAATCTAGCTGCTCTTTCTCATTGGCCAAATTTCGATTTGCTCGATGGTAATCCATTTTGAAAGCAAAGACGGTTTCTTTCCCATGTACAGCTAATTTATAAAAAGCTTCTGTCCCATATTTGCGCAAATAGTCATCTGGGTCCATCCGTTCCGGCACTCGAACCACAGATAATTTCAAGCGGCTATTGTTTTGCAAAAGATCGATCCCACGGTTCGTGGCTTCAACCCCTGCACTATCTCCATCGTAACAAAGAATCACTTCTTGTGCCACTCGCTCGATGTGAGCGATCTGCTGATTGGTCAGGCTGGTCCCCATCGAGGCGATCCCATTTTCGATCCCTGCTTGCCAAGCGGCGATCACGTCCATAAATCCTTCAAATAAATACACTTGGCCATCTTTACGCATCGCTCGTCGCGCTTTGTCAAAGTTGAAAAGAACCTCGCGTTTATTGAAAAGAATCGTTTCAGGACTATTTAAATATTTTGGTTGGTCTTGATCACCGACTTTTTCGCTTGCTAACCACCGACCAGAAAAACCAATCGTTTTCCCCTGAGGATTGCGGATCGGAAACATGATTCGCTGGTAAAAGCGATCCGCCAGTGAGCCATCGTTGCGCTGAACAAAGAGTCCTGTATCAGGAAAAAACTCTGCTTTGGCTTTTTCATTCAAAAAAACTTTCTCCAAAAACGAGCGTTCATTCGGTGCAAAGCCAATATTGAACTCTTCGATCAGTGCCATCGTCAATCCACGATCTAATAAATAATCAAGCGCTTCTTGTCCAGCAGCCGTATTCACCAACATGTGATGATAGACTTCAGCGGCTTTTTCATGTAACGCAATCAATTGACTCGTTTGTGAGGTCGCTTCATTGATGCCTTCAGACTGCTGATATTGCGGATCAAGAGGAATATCATTCATTTCTGCTACTTTGACGACTGCTTCTGGAAAACTGATCCCTTCAAGCTCCTGTAAGAAACCATACACATTTCCACCACGACCACAACCAAAGCAATGAAAAATTTGTTTGTCCTCTGCAACGGAAAAAGAAGGTGATTTTTCATTATGGAACGGACACAAACCAAAATAATTTTTTCCAGACTTCTTTAACTGGACATACTGTCCCACGATATCGACGATATTGCTACGTTCGCGAATGTCGTCAATGACCGTTTGAGGAATTCGTGCCATCCACTCACCTCCATTTGGTAAGTATTCATCGGTTTACTAGGTAAAAAAACGCACTAATAGATATCAGTGCGAAGAATAATTAGACAGAATCACTCATAATGATTTTACCATATTTTATTTGTATTTCAAGCTTTTTTGTTTCAGTTATTTTACAACGCTTATGAAAAGAAACGCGCCGTAACATTGATCTTCCATTGATTCATTTTTATTAAATCAGCGTAGAATAAATTGCCGCCGTTATGATACAGGTGACCACCATTATAAAAAACGGATTGGATGCCCCAGTAACGATAGGTTTGTTCCGTATCATTGCCTAACAATGGAGATAAAACCTCTCTGGAATATGTTTCTGCTAACTCTAAGGTGTTCACTCCCCCTCGGGCAGCGACATAATCAATATAATCTGTACCAAAATTATACGCCTGTACGGCGGTCCAAAGATCACAGTTCATTTGCTCGGCTTTTTCAATCAACTCAGCTAAATAGGAAACACCTTGTTCGATGCTTTGTTCTGGCGTATCGAACTGATTTTGTTTTCCATAAACACTTTCAGAACTTTGCATCGGGTCGTTGCCTTGTCCTTTTGACTCCGTCAGCATGATGCTCATGGCTAATGACTGATATTCAGAGATGTCGTGGGCTTGCGTCTGTTGCGCGATTGCTTCTTCATACGCATAGACAGCTTTCAATGCCGTGTAGTTTCGATAGACCCAAACCCCTGCCCCGATCAGCAGCAGCACGAGGGCCAGCTTCAGTATAAATCCTAGGAAACGTCGAATTTTTCTCATCAAATACATCCCATCTTTTCTAAGTCAGAATCTATCGTACTATGAAATGAACGGGCTGACTAGAATTTTTTCTCTCCTAAAAAATCCTTAATAAAATCACAAGATTATTTAGAAAAAAACAAGCAATCCTAAGCTGACCGAGGGATTGGCGATCTTTCGACAAGAAAAAGGAAACAGCGCTTCTTCAAAAGGAAGCACTGTTTCACTCATCATTATTTTTCGATCGTGGTAACAATACCAGAACCGACTGTTCGTCCACCTTCACGAATCGAGAAGGTCGTTCCATTTTCTACAGCGATCGGATGGATCAATTCCACATCGATCGTTACGTTGTCACCAGGCATCACCATTTCCGTTCCTTCTGGTAAAACGATATTCCCAGTTACGTCCGTTGTACGGAAGTAAAATTGTGGGCGATAGTTATTAAAGAATGGGGTATGGCGACCGCCTTCTTCTTTTGTCAACACATAGACTTCCGCTTGGAATTTCGTATGCGGTGTGATAGAACCTGGTTTTGCTAACACTTGGCCACGTTCAATTTCATCACGGGTGATGCCCCGTAACAATACCCCTACGTTATCGCCAGCTTCTCCGAAGTCCATCGTTTTGCGGAACATTTCTACCCCTGTCACGACTGCTTTTTGTGTTTCAGGTTTGATTCCGACGATTTCTACTTCATCCCCGACTTTTACCATGCCGCGATCGATCCGACCAGAAGCAACGGTTCCCCGTCCTGTGATCGAAAAGACATCTTCGATCGGTAACAACAATGGTTTGTCAGTATCTCGTTCAGGCGTTGGGATATATTCATCTACTGTATCCATCAGCGTTAAGATCGCTGCTTCAGCATCTGGGTCCCCTTCCAAGGCTTTTAACGCAGAGCCCTTGATCACAGGAATGTCGTCGCCAGGAAAATCATATTCAGTCAGCAATTCTCTGACTTCCATTTCAACTAAATCGATCAACTCGTCATCATCGACAAGGTCCGTCTTATTCAAAAAGACGATCAAATGTTTCACACCCACTTGACGAGAAAGCAAAATATGCTCCCGTGTTTGTGGCATTGGGCCATCTGTCGCTGATACGACCAAGATTGCGCCGTCCATTTGAGCAGCCCCTGTAATCATATTTTTCACATAATCCGCGTGTCCCGGTGCATCGATATGGGCATAGTGCCGTTTTTCCGTTTCATATTCCACATGAGCAGTATTGATTGTGATACCACGTTCGCGTTCCTCAGGAGCCGCGTCGATACTTGCGTAATCTTGCGGATTGGCAAGCCCTTTTTTCCCAAGAACTGTGGTAATTGCAGCAGTCAAGGTGGTTTTCCCATGGTCGACGTGTCCAATCGTTCCGATGTTGACATGGGGTTTGCTACGATCATAATGTTGTTTTGCCATATTGTTTCCCTCCTAGAGAAAGTTGAGTCGTTGGTTGACTCGAATCATATTTTTGCGATTTACGCTTCCAAAGAGATAAGGATTAACTTATTTTTTGTAAGTTTAAATCTACCCTTATTATAGGTCAAAATTAGTCAAAGTCAAGCAAGAGGTCTCGGCAGCTAATCCCTAAGAATTTCTTTGCTTTTTGTGATCGATTGGACGCAAGCCTGGTTTTTATGAATAATAGAAGATGAGGTGAGAAATGTGAAGAAAATCATTGCAGCGCTGGTTTTTACAGCAATTTTTCTTGGCGGCTGCTTCCTTACTTATGACTATTACTATGGTGGAAGTGACTATTATACAGTTATCAACGATGCGGGGGAACACGATACCGAAGTCAGTGACGAGGGGGTCGTTGAAAACATCTATCGTTATACACAAACAGCCTACAGCGCCTCTGGTGACGTCAAAACGGTCAAAATGAATGAACACCGTTCCGCTCCTTTGAAAGAAGGCGCCTATTTGAAACTATTGGTCAATCCAAACAAAGGCGTTATAAGCTGGGAAGAAGTTTCTGAAGAAGACGTTCCTCAAGCGGCTCTTGAAAAGTTGACCCCTCAATAATTGCTGCTATCAAGCAAGCGTCTGTAAAAAAGCAGGGCGTCCTCTTTCTAAATGAGGACGCCCTGCTTTTTGTGCTTGTTCTGCCATCGTTTGCTTAAAAACAGCTCTTGTTACATCCGATTAATCACTTCTTCTACATTTTTGATCGTTACGGAAATCGTGCCATCGGGGTTATTGATAAATTCGATCAAATTCGGATCTCGGTAAACATCCAAAGGAACGATCAATTCGATTCCATTCGATAATTTTAGTTTTTGCTTACCAAATTTTTTCTCCGAGATTTCACGAACATCCCGCATCATCGGTGCTTGATTGACGAATCCTTTTTCAACCACTTCTTCTTGAAATGAAAGCTGAGCAGTAATATTGTCTTTAAAGACTTTTTGCGCCACTTCACTCACATCGATATGACCAGACTCTTCGATCGTATCGTAGACCGCTTCTTTCAAATCGGCAACAACGTTATAGGTGGGTGTTTCAAATTTCTGACCAATTTTTTCGGCTACTTTTTTGATGACTTTGACATTTTCTTCTAAAGATGGGATCGGTTCGGCATCAATGACTTTTGTTGAAAAGTAGGCGTATTTTTCACCTGAAAAGCTATATTTCTTTTCAATCAGTTCAAAGTCTAAGCTCTCCACATCGATCGTGATCCCTTCATCTGCCTTTTGGGTTTTACCAGCTAATAAGGCACGATGCAAAATCAAATTATTTTCGATCCCAGCCTCCCCATTATCAATAAAATGCGTATAGCCATCTTGATAATTGACCTTCAAAAAAGCCAGCTGCATTCTTGTATCTAATTCATATAAGACGACAAACGCATCCGCACTTGGCGCATCTTCACTTTCCTTGTACGCTTCATACCAGCGTTGCACGATCGCTTCACTGGCTGCGATAAAGTCGTCTGGTGCTTGTTTGACCAATTGAGCGATCGTTGAAGTTTCGAGTAAACGACCTGTTTTGGTTTGCGGTGTAGCAAGTTTCTGTATTTTCTTCGTCAAATAATCACGAATGTATTCCGTTGTTAAATCAAGTTCAACTTGAGAAAAAACTGGATCGCCTGTTTGACGGTCCACAATGTGTAAAATCGCATGTTTCAAATAAATATCCATTGGTTACGCTCCTTATCCATTTGTCTAGTGTACAAAATAAATAGGCGAACTGACAAGAGCGAATCGGCATTTTCCTTCAACATTCGCTTTCTTTTTAAAAGGTGCAATCATTGGAAATTCCTGCCTCGTCTGCTAAACTAGAAGTATCACAGAAAACGGAGGAATGAACATGAACAGCTATACGTTATCAAACAATGTGACCATCCCTGAGCTAGGCTTTGGCACATGGCAAACACCAGACGGCGACGTTGCCGTAGCATCAGTCAAAAAAGCACTAGAAGTAGGTTACCGCCATATTGATACAGCACAAGGCTATAAAAATGAAGCCAGTGTTGGTCAAGCGATCAAAGAAAGCGGCATTCCCCGCGAAGAGCTTTTCTTGACTACAAAATTATGGAATGCGAACCATTCTTATGATCTTGTGATGTCCTCTTTTGAAGAATCTTTAGAAAAATTACAAACAGACTATATCGATCTTTTCTTGATCCATTGGCCAAATCCAGTGGCTTTTCGCGACAATTGGCAAACAGCGAACGCAGAAACATGGCGTGCTTTTGAAGAGTTGTATCAAGCAGGCAAAATCAAAGCGATCGGCGTCAGCAACTTCTTACCACATCATTTTGAAGAATTGAAAAAAACAGCGACTATCTTCCCAATGGTCAATCAAATTTTCCTTGCACCTGGCGAGTTACAAGAAGAAGTCGTGACTTATTGCCAAGAACACGATGTATTGCTTGAAGCATACAGCCCATTAGGTACTGGGAAGATCTTTGATGTACCAGAAATGAAAGCATTAGCTGAAAAGCATCAAAAATCAATCGCTCAAGTTGCATTACGCTGGTCTTTACAACATGGTTTCTTGCCATTACCAAAATCAGTCACACCAAGTCGGATCGAAGAAAACATCCACGTCTTTGATTTTGAGCTATCTGAAGAGGACATGAAAACGATCGATCAATTAGATGGTGTGGTTGGGAAAGCGACCAATCCAGATACGACAGGGTTTTAATTTCACTCTCTATAAAGGAGAAGTCTATGAAAAAAACTGATTTGAATCACCTCTCCCCTGCTGTTCAAAAAGCCTTACATGCTGATTTTGTTTTTCTCGTTTGGCCAGACAAAGTCCAACACTTTCCAGCACGTCAATGGACGACCAGCGACTATCAGCAGATGCTGACCGAGAAACTTACTGGGGAACCACGCTTTTTTCTTTGGGAAAACTACTTAGTCGCAACTGGAGAAAATGACCTTTTGGTCCTGATGCCCAAGTACCATCAAATCAATGATCTAGTAGAAACACCAGCGCCGCTTTTTTAGCAGCGATGGTGTTTTTTCAGGAAGTATATAAATTTTTTTGTATTTTTTCATGAGAATCACTGTTCTTTTCTGTAAATTTTCCTTATAATCGATAGTGATCGAGAGGAGAAGATTATGAAAAAGAAACAATTAGCAAAATTGAAACAACAATTCCGCCCGTCTTATGAAACAGCTCGACAACAGTTGTTTACAGCGATCGAGCGCAAAACAGCAGATAAGTTTGACCTTCCGACGACTGTGTATATCAATCCTAAAAACCAAGAGGAATTATTGATTGAATTGTTGAAGGAAACGCCAAAAGAACAAAAAATCGCTGTTCCTTTAGATGAGAACTTCAAGATCGTCGTGAAACGAATCCAACGCTTAGAAGCTGGTTTGCTTGATCGTTTCAGCGATAACTTAGTCGATGAGATCGCTGCTTACTGGTTGCCGACCAATCCGCAAGAAAGTACGGCACCCGCTCCTGCAAAAGAACCAGCGAAAGTGAAGGAAGAATCAGCACCAGCTGAAGCGGCTGCACCGACTACCTCTGCATCAACTAAAGAAGTAGAAAAAGCAACTGAAACAATGGCTGATACTGCTGACAACACAATGACTTTTTCAGCATTTGCTGAAAAAATCGCAGCATTCCCTAAATTTTCTGCCAAACAATCTTCAGGAGAAACGATCGTGATCGAAGCTTCCCCGAAAGAAGATCGTGTTCTAGCAACGATTTCTGAAACAGAAAGTGATACTTTTACCATCGAAACTGCGCTAGAGCGCAAATACAAAGTAAAATTAGAAGTCATTCCATTGATCGAGGCGTATGCCCACACGGCGATTTCGAAACGATAAAAAACTGGGAGAATGGTTCATTCTCCCAGTTTTTTTATAACCCGACGATAGTGAATAAAAATATAGCTGATTGATTTTTAGTCTTTGCTTAAAATCAGTAAGAATTACCACAATTTATTAAATTTGTCCTTCTTCACAAACGAAATTAATGGGATACTTTAGTATTCCTTTGCTTCTTTTGCGTCAATCCTTCTTCCTTAAACACTAGCTTCTCTTCCTTCTTCAATAAACTGAAGTACTCTGCCAAGATTTGCGGTGACTCTGAAAACAAAAGCGAGAAGCGGCTATTTTTGCTTTTATAAAAGGTTACAAAAGTTTGATTATTTACTGTCTGTTCAATCTCTATTGCAGTATATTGATCATATTCACCTTTTAAAACACCCAGTTTGATCAGCTGATCTGCTCCTAAGCCTTCTTTTGAAAAACCAACTAAACAGACTAAGCCGATCAGTGCAAACAATTTCAACTGGTCACTCAACTGATCTGGCCAAAAAATGACGAAAAGAAGCGCAGACAGAATGAAAGCAGTTGTCTTTTTTATAGAGCTCGCTTTTGCCTGCAAAAGAATTTTGCGCTGCTCTTTGAGTTGCATCACTAACAGAACGAGTAAAAATAAGTTGATCATAATTGCTTCCGCCATGAATAACTTCCTTTCAGACTACCATTCTGCAATAGTGCCATCATAGTTCTTCCATTTAGGATTGGTCCAAACCAACCCTTCTTGTGAAATATCTCTAACTCTATCCTCATCCATCTCCAACCCTAAACCGGGCTTACTTGGTAATTCTACATAGCCATCCTTATACTGAAATACTTCTTTGTTTTTCACAAAATCTAACAGATCAAAACCTTTATTATAATGGATTCCTAAGCTTTGCTCTTGAATAAAAACATTTGGGGTACAAGAATCAACTTGCAGTGTTGCTGCTAAAGCAACGGGACCATATGGTGCGTGCGGGGCAACAGCCACGTCATAAGCTTCAGCCATGGCAGCTATTTTTCGCATTTCCATGATCCCTCCACATAATGCCACATCAGGCTGGATCACATCTATTGCTCCTTGCTGAAAAAGTGTTTTAAACTGCCAGCGAGTATACAGTCTCTCCCCAGTGGCTAGAGGCGTTGCCACAAGCTGGGCAACTTCTTTAAAATGTTCCTCATTCTCAGGAAGAACAACTTCTTCTAAAAACATTGGATGATAAGGTTCTAATGCCTTCGCTAAAACTTTTGCCATCGGCTTGTGGACTCTCCCATGAAAATCAATTCCAATATCCAATTTATTACCAAAGCGTTCCCTAATCGAAGCGACACGTTCCACCACTTCCTCTATCTTTACATAAGAGTCAATATAGTGCAGTTCCTCTGTTGCGTTCATTTTAACTGCAGTAAACCCACGGTCAACACGATCTTGTGCTTGCTCTGCGACATCATCCGGACGATCACCGCCGATCCAAGAATATACTTTGATTCTGTCACGAGCAGCACCGCCTAATAGTTCGTAGATAGGAACATTCAATGCTTTTCCTTTAATATCCCACAAAGCCATCTCTAGACCAGACACGATTGTTCCATGTATGGGACCGCCACGAAAGAAAGATCGGTGCATTTCTTGGAACAATCGCTCAATCTCAAACGGGTTTTGTCCTAACAGAAATCTTTCCCCTACCTCATAAGCTCCTGCAACAACTGTTTCGGTTTTTGTTCCAGAAATCATCTCTCCCCAGCCATCGATTCCTTCATCTGTTGACAATTTTACAAAAATCCAGCGGGGTTTTACTTTATATACTGTAATTTTAGAAATTTTCAAAACAATCTACTCCTCTTTTTCGACAATATTTTATTCAATTGCTGCTTCACGATTAATTTTTTTGATTCCTTCAAAGAAATACCATACACCGCCAAATGCTAGAAGAAGAACTGGAATACCAATCATCGGTTCATAGGTGAATGCAATGAAAACCAAGTAACTTTGAATCATTGAAGTTGCTGCAAAAGAAGAAATAAGCATGGCACTGGACCCAAGATCAATCCCTACCTGTTTGGCTATTTCGGTTAGAATAGGTGAAGTGACTGTTCCACACCAAAGCAAAGAGGCTGTGACAACTAAACCGATAATAATGTTTTTCAGCAAGTTTCCTCTAGTCAATGCAACAACCATTGCTACTCGAAATGGAACTACAGCTAAATCGGCAAATGGTAACACACGATTTCCGGGTAAGACCAAAGCCATAGCAATTGTTAAAGGAATAATAATCAGTGCAGTTGTTATAACATCTGGATTGCCCACAACAACCGCTGCATCTAGTCCAATAAATAAACGACGACCTTTAAATTTCTTTTGAGACCATTTTTGCGCTGCGTCCGAAATAGGCATTAATCCTTCCATAAAAAGAGAGGTCATTTTTGGTATCAGAACAAGGACAGCAGACATACTAACCCCTAATTGAAGAATCTGAGTGATATCATAGCCAGCTAAAAAGCCGATTGCGATACCTATGACACCGCCCATAATCATAGAGTCCCCAAAGAAGCCCAAATATTTTTGTGCATCCTTAATGGTAAACTTGGAATTTCGAAAAAGAGGAATGCGGTCTAAAAGCCAGTTTAACGGCCATGCAATTACTAAAGAAGATAAGGCTGAAACCGTGGGTAATGAAACCCCTGGAATTCCAAAAAAATCTTCAACCAAAGGCTGTGACCAATCAGACATTTTAAATGTGACAATTGCCATTACAACTGATGCGCCCACACCTAACGCTACGTTCTTAGTCACAAAATAAACCATTACACCAACAATAGCCATATGATGATAATTCCAAATATCAACATCCAACGTTTGAGTTCTTTTGAGAACCAACAAGATGATATTAACGATCAATATAGCAAATATAAGCAGTGCAATAATTGGAGATGCCCAAGTAACTGCCGCGATTGAGCCCCATCCTACGTCCAAGGCATCCAGCTGTACGCCGGTCCGCTCTACCATAGCACGGGCTGCTGGTCCGACATTGGTTGTCATAAAATCCAGAATCAGACGAATCCCTGCAAATCCGATTCCTAGTGTTAGCCCAGACTTAAATGCTCTTGAGATTTTCAAACCGAAAATCATGCCGATAATTGTAATAATGACAGGAAGCATCACTGTAGGACCAGCGTCAATAAAGAAATTGAATACATTCATTACATAATTCATTCTTTTTTCTCCTTAAATTTTTTATTTTAAATAATTCAAAATTTCTTCCATAGTTTGTTCAGAACCAATTCCCGTTAAAATAGGCATTCCCTTTACCACAGGAACTTCACCAGTCTGACCTTCAAATTGACCAGTTGTCACTAACAAGTCATAGTCTTGAACTTTACTAGGTACTTCCATCAGTTTGGTTTGGGTTGTGGAAGCCTCAACTCCATGTTCATTCAGATAATCCTTCACTTTTGATGCTACTACGGTTGAAGTCGCAATCCCATTCCCACAAGCAATTAAAATTCTTTTCATTTTCATTTCCTCCTATTTTTTAGGCTATCGCCTTTTTTAATAATGTTAGCAATTTTAGATCCGAATTCGCCGCCGTCATTTGTTCACGAAGTGGCTCATCTTGAATAATACTGACAATCTTTTGTAACATCTCCACTTGGCCGTGCGGTTCACCGATGGCCATCATGATAACGATTTTAGTAGGTAAAATGACTTGATTATCTTCCATATTGCGAAACCCTACAGCTGTTTCTAAGGTTGCAATCGCCAAAGTTGTTTGATTGACCAAATCAAAATTTGCATGAGGAATTGCTACGCCGGGCTGTGTCGAAGGTAAACCGGTTGGATATTCGGACTCGCGTAACTGTATTGCTTCGATATAATCTTCTTTGACATAGCCTCGTTGGTATAGTTCATTCGCTAAAAAAGCAAGGACTTCTTTATCACTGCCTGCTTTTATATTTCGAAATACTAGTTCTTCGTTCAGTTGCAATTCCATTTGTTTTCCTCCTTAAATCTCTGTCGCTAATTTCTGTAGTGATAGCGCTAGTTTTGCTGGGTCAGCAGCGTGCAAGTCTTGCGATTGAAAAAGATTGGAACCTAAACCAAGATAACTCGCTCCATGGTCAAAATATTCCTTGGCGTTAGAAATCGAAATTCCACCAACACCCATCAAAGGTAGCTTGCCCAATGGAGCTTGCACATCTGTGAAAAAGCGTGGTGTCACAACTGCAGCGGGGAAAACTTTAACGATATCCGCTCCATCTGTAAACATCTCATTGATCTCAGAAGGGCTCATTGCCGCTGGTACTGAGAGCACTTGCTCTTTCCTTGCAAAATCCATTATTTGCTTCTTAAAACGATGGGGACCTAATAAAAAACGAGCCCCAGCTGCGACGGCTTTTTGGGCGTCAGGTAACGTTCTTACTGTTCCTGCCCCAATGAGAATAGTTTCACCAAATAATTTGCTTAACTTGTTGATATGTTCTATAGCCCCTAAAGTGTTTAATGTGATTTCAACTGCAAACTCTTTCTCAAGCCCACTCATTGCCGTTAAAACTGCATAAGCTTGTTCATATGTGTAACCCCTCATAATAATTGTAAAGCGTGGGTAATCTTCTACTTTCATCGTTTTCCTCCTAAGTCACTTGTCTAATTAGCTGATAAGCTGTTTTCGTATCTGAGCTTTCCTTCAAACGATTTAAAAACGTAGAATCATTACTAATATCTGCTAACTGATTCACAGCTTTCAAATGTTTCGTCAAATCATAAAACGATAATGGATAAATAAAATGGATTTTTTTACCGTTTGGAAAAGCGATTGGCTCAGCAGCAATCAATAGACTTATCCCGTCTTTTAACACGCCATTTTGTGGTGCTGTATGCGGGATACACGTTTGACTCCCTAAATACCCAGCGTATCCTTGTTCTTCGATTTGATCCAAACAATCTTGAATAAACAGCTCTGTAATCATCTGATTTTCTAACAAAGGATCGCAAGCAAATTTCACTGCTTGTTGCCAAGTTAGCTTCTCTGACGTTCTTCTTATAAAATCGGGTTTCAAATAATCAGTCAATGATGGTAACGCTTTAAAATTTTCTAAAGGTGAATCTTGCTTTTGCTTCAATAAAAAGTACTCTAACTCTTCCCTTAGTTGCTTCGTATCATTTATTTGAGCATATGTGCGAATCACCGAAAACAACTCATCAACTGAGCGGTCTACTTCATTTAATCCTAACTCTTTTAACACACGGTATCGCAGACTGATCTGCTGCTTATAAGTCATGATAGGATCAATAATAAATTGCGGTAATTCACTGTTTAATGCAGTAGTTGTAAAAACCAAGTCATAATCCGTTCCAAATTTATAAAAATCTCTTACTGAAAATGAAGCTAAAAAATGCAACTCGGGAAATAGTTTTTTTAAATTTTCTCTCATCAGTTTTGAAACCATGACCCCATTTGCACAGACAACTACTGCCCTTGGTAATTGCGCTGCTATTTGACGAGGACTCATTAATTGAAAACCAAAGTAATAAGATAGAAGTGCCAACTCATCATTTGGAAACGCTCGGCCTAACCAGTTTTCTGTGGGAACAATCAGCTCCTTCATAAGATCCTTCAAAATTGCATGGTTGCTATCTTGAACTAAGCTATCAAGGGAGTACATGCCCAAGCTCAAATTGTATTTTATACGAAAACACGCTGGACGCAGATGGCCCAAAATCCGACGTTCAAATGCCTCTCTATCTTCAATCATAATTAGTGTTTGGTTTTGAAAACTTGTAACCATTTCACTGATCAAACATCTTAATTCACTATCTGAATCAAATACTTGAGTCGTCTTACGTTCAAAAATATTAGATGTCAAAAATAGCAGAGCTAGCCAAGAAAGATAGTTAGGAGACATGCTGGACCAAGGTGTATCTTGAAGCAAAATAGTCAGAACTTTATATTCTGGAGTTTTTCGAATCTCTATTTGTACCATTTCATCTTTTGAAGCAATAGGTGAAGTTGCACGTTGCAAGGTCATTCTTACAGCTGATTGCAGATAATCAATAGATTCATCTGAGTACCTTAAATGAAGCAATTGCTCCATGTTGTGTATCAAATGAACAACCTCTTCTTCAGGAATAGTCGGTGCCAATTTTCCTTTAATATCATCAAGACGAAATAATGAATGCTGCTTAATTAAATCAGAGAGCAGTTGTAAGATTCTCCTTTCCAATCCTTGCAGTTGATAACCGCTTTGACGATCATAGTGAATGGACAGGGCGTATTTGCTAACAAACTGCTTCGCTTTCTTTAAATCTTCTTGAATCGTATTGCGACTTACCGATAAGAGCTGTGTAAAATGATCCATCCCAATGTAACCGGTATTAGTACATAAATAACTTAACATGATGGCAATCCGCTCATATTCAGAGAAAATTGTAACTATGGCAGAAGAATCTTCTTTATTTTGTTCAAGAGAAATCATTCGTAACACTTCTAAAGGAATAATAAAATCTCCCATATGGTTACGCCTGATTTGAGGCAAACCGTTTTCAAGTAACTCCTCATTAAATTGCTTAATGGAATAATTAATCTGTCTTCTTGTTAAAGAAAGTGATGTGGTTAACTCTGCCATCTTTGTCTCGGGTTTTTTTACCAATCGTGTGAGAATTCTTCGGATCCGTTCATTCATTTGATTCCCTCCTGATGAAATCATTATAGCTTTGATTCTTCGTAAAAAGATGTATAATTGAAAGCGTTTTTTGTCATAGTTGTTTTTTCTTTTTGTCCTAGTAAAACTATTTTTGATAAATCGCTGCTTGAAACCGACAAATTAAAAAAGTCCTCTATCAGCAAAAGTACAGCGAGATTTTTTATCTATTGCATTATTATCTCCAAAATAAAAAAAGGACGAACTCCCTTTAGTAAGGGGATTCGTCCTTTCCATTTATTGTTTAGGATAAAAAGTTTTAAAAACTAGAGAACCTTTTTTAATTGCGTATTTCGGTTAAAAATTTACGGGCTTGCTCTTGGTTCATTTGAGTCGCAGCTCGCAGCTTAGCTGCCAGCTGTTCAATCTCGGTTCCTTTTGCCCCAACTGAAATAGCTAATGAACGGGCTTGCATGCTCATATGGCCTTGCTGGATACCTTCTGAAACCAATGCCCGCAACGCTGCCAGATTCTGAACCAACCCGACACTTGCCGCCAGCGAAGCTAACTCACTCGCCGTTTCAACACCAGTCAATGCCAACGCCGCTTGGGCTTTTGGCAATATTTTTGTGGCACCCCCGACTGTGGCGATCGCCAACGGCAGTGTGATACTACCAATCAAACGGTCTTCTATGATAGTCCAGGAAGTCAACCCTTGCATGCGGCCATTACGGGCAGCATAGCCATGACAAGCGGCAGAAACGGCGCGAGTGTCGTTTCCGGTAGCCAAAATCAGCGCTTCAACGCCATTCATGATCCCTTTGTTATGGGTAGCGGCACGATATGGATCGATCTTGGCAAAATCAGCTGCATGAACAATTTTTTCGGCAACTTGTCTGACATTTCCGGTCTTGCTCAATTTGTCAAAAGGCACCGAGCAAGTGGCTGTTACTAACGATTCCGTAGCGAGATTGCTTAAAATACTAAAGAGAATTTCTTCTTCTGGGAACCATTTGCGAAAAAGCTCTGCCACTCCTTCTAAAATTGAATTGATGATATTGGCGCCCATCGCATCTTTGACATCAACCATTAAATCGATCGACACATAAGCGGTTGCTAAGTCAGATTCTGCTGGCGAGAAGTTCCGACCGATCACTCTTCGCAATCCACCGCCGCGTTTCACGATGGAAGGATACGTCTCATTCGCCACTGCAAAGATCGCTGCTTGCTCGGATTCAACTTTTGCCAAAATCGCTTCCGGATCCTGAACATCCATAAAGACGATCTGGCCTCGAAGCAAACGTTCTTGACTGGTCGTTGTAATGGGCCCAGCCATTTTTGCTCCATTGCTCATCGCTGCGATCACCGAGGGTTCTTCTGTGGCTAACGGGACATTGTATGCTTTGCCATTCACCTGCAGGTTCAGCCCTACGCCTAACGGGATCTCTACTTCACTGATTTGGTTTTCGATCAAGTGATTAGCAGTTTCCTTGTTTAGTGTCATTTCTTGAAAAACCAAGGATTCTGCTGCTGTGATCGCTCCTTGTGCTTCAAGAAAGGCTAATCGTTCATTAGGCGCGAGGGCGTAGAACTTTTTTTTTTCTGTTTTTTCTGATGACGACTCTTCATCAAAATTCGTTTGACTTGCTGTCGCCGAAGGATTTTCTAACAGCATCGCTAGCCCTAATCCGCCACCGACACACAAAGAGGCGATTCCATAGCGCTCTTGGGTGTCTTTTAGCTGATAAGCGACGGTCGTTGCGATCCGCGCGCCAGTCGCTCCAATGGCATGTCCCAGTGAAATGCCCCCGCCGTAACGGTTGACTTTCTTCGGATCCAAACCAAGTTCACGTTCTACTACGATCGAAGAAACTGCAAAGGCTTCATTGATCTCAAAAATACCGATATCTTCAATCGTCAGTGCTTGCTTTTTCAGTAACGTATCGATTGCTTTGATTGGTGAGATTCCCATGATCTCTGGGGCGAAACCGACTTCGACGATCTCTTTGATCACTGCCAGATAAGGAATCTGATGCTCTTCACAATAGCTTTTTGACGCGATCAAGACCATGGCCGCCCCATCATTGATGGTTGAGGCGTTCCCAGCAGTCACCGTACCGTCTTTTTTGAAAACTGTTTTTAATTCAGCTAATTTTTCGACTGTCGTAGCGGCGCGAATGCCTTCGTCCTGAAGAACGGTCGCTGATTTTTCAGTCAACGGCACGATCTCTTGATCAAATTTCTTTGCTGCTTGCGCTTTGGCAGCTTTCATTTGTGAGTGGTAGGCAAACTCATCTTGCTCTTTGCGAGTGATCCCGTATCTTTCTGCTACCGTCTCAGCCGTCAGTCCCATTGGCTTGCTGCTGAATGCATCTGTCAATCCGTCATGCATCATTGTTGACACCGGAGCTGAATACTGATCTTCCGCCTTGTTATAATAACTAAAGAGCGGCGCATTCGTCATACTTTCAATCCCACCAGTCAATACGACGGATGCCTTGTTCAATTGAATTTGCTCCATCCCCATTAGAATCGCTTTCATTCCCGAACCACATACTTCGTTGATCGTTGAGGCTGGAATATCTGAGGAAAGCCCACTTTGCAAGGAAACTTGGCGTCCTGGATTTTGACCACTGCCTGCTTGTAGCACATTTCCGATAATCACTTGTGCGATATGTTCTTTTGCTTGTTGGTTTCTTGCCAACAAGGCTTTTGCAGCGACTGTTCCTAATTCTACCGCTGTATATTCTTTTAATGACCCATGGTATTTGCCAATTGGCGTTCTTAGTGCGTCGATAATGACAACTTCTTCCACGTACGTCACCTCCTCTTGAAATATATCATTAAATCCTCCAAAAAAGAATACCCCACATTCGGTTGTCGCACCCTTTTCTACTTTCTTTAATAAAGTTTAAATTCTAATCAATTCTTTTTCATTTTTTTCAAAAAATATGATACCTTAGAACGTGTAGCCTACTAAGTATGTAGAACATAAAGGAGCGACGGAATGAACGTTGGTATTGATAAAATAAATTTTTTTGTCCCCCCCTATTTTATAGATATGGTTGATCTAGCTCACGCCCGAGAGGTAGACCCGAATAAATTTACGATCGGGATCGGTCAAGATCAAATGGCGGTCAATAAAAAAACACAAGATATCGTCACCTTTGCCATGCACGCGGCAAAAGATATCCTTACGAAAGAAGATTTACAAGCAATTGATATGGTGATCGTCGGAACAGAATCTGGTATCGATGAATCAAAAGCTTCGGCAGTGGTTTTGCATCGCCTATTAGGTATCCAGCCATTTGCACGGTCCTTTGAAATCAAAGAGGCATGTTACGGCGCAACGGCGGGCTTACAATTTGGCAAAGCCCATGTACAAGCCAATCCACAAAGCAAAGTTTTGGTCGTGGCTTCAGATATCGCCCGTTATGGCTTAGCTTCTGGTGGCGAGCCGACTCAAGGTGTGGGCGCTGTTGCTATGTTGATCTCGGCGGATCCAGCAATTTTGCAGCTTGAAAATGATAATTTGATGTTGACGCAAGATATTTATGATTTTTGGCGTCCAGTAGGACATCAATATCCAATGGTAGATGGTCATTTGTCAAATGCCGTTTATATCGATTCTTTCAAACAAGTTTGGCAAGCCCATTGCGAAAAAAATCAGCGGACAGCAAAAGATTATGCGGCTTTGAGCTTCCATATCCCTTATACAAAAATGGGTAAAAAAGCCTTGTTGGCTGTTTTTGCCGAAGAAGATGAAACAGAACAAAAACGCCTGATGGCTCGCTATGAAGAATCGATCGTTTACAGCCGTCGTACCGGCAACTTGTATACTGGTTCACTGTATCTGGGCTTGATCTCTTTATTGGAAAATTCCTCTAGCCTGCAAGCAAATGATCGAATCGGATTATTTAGCTACGGATCAGGAGCGGTTGCTGAATTTTTCAGCGGCTTGTTGGTACCCGGCTATGAAAAACAGTTGGCGCAAGCGGCACACCAAGCGTTGCTCGATGACCGTCAAAAGCTAACGATCGCTGAATACGAAGCGTTGTTCAATGAGACGATCGATATCGATCAAGATCAATCCTTCGAAGATGATCTGCTTTATAGTATTCGTGAAATCAAAAATACCATTCGTTATTATAAAGAAGAAAACGAATGATCCTGAAAAAAACTTTGCTTCTTTTTTAGCTAAAAAGCTTGAAGGAACAAAGTTTTTTTCTTTCTTTGAAAATGATTGAAAAAAAACTTGTTTTCCAAACATTTTCTGCATGTTATTCAAAAATTTTCAGATAATTCAGGAAAAACATTTGACAGTCCGCTTTTTTTTGTCTATACTAAAATCAATTCAAGTTTGGAGGAACTTTTTATGTTAAACACGACCGTATCCCCACAACTGAATACCTTTTACTTTAGCTACTTTAGATAGTTTGTATTCATATCACATTATGGATGCAAACCAAAAACGAGTTTTGTTTGTATCTATGATGGCTAAAGCATTTTAACTTGAACTTGCAGCCATGTAGAAAATCTTCTAAATGGTTGCCAATAGACGTTTACGCTTGGTATAGGATCGAATCCATTTAGACGATTGTCTGAATGGATTTTTTTGTTCAGGTAAACCCGCATAAAAAAAGAGACGATCATAGGAGGAATTACAATGAAAATGAAAAAATGGATCACGACTGGGTTACTGACAGCTTCCCTACTGGCATTGGCAGCTTGCGGAGAATCAAGCAACACTTCGGAAGAAAACGACGGAACAAAAACAGTCGGTGTCTTACAATTGGTCGAACATGGCTCCTTGAATGCAGCCTATGAAGGGTTCAAAGAAGGCTTAGCAGAAGCGGGCTACACGGAAGGTGAAAACCTAACGATTGAATACCAAAATGCGCAAAACAGTCAAGACAATTTAAAAAGTATGAGCGAACGCCTAGTGAATGCCTCACCAGATCTTTTATTAGGCATTGCCACCCCTGCTGCTGTATCTTTAGCAAATGAAACCACCGATACCCCAATCGTAGTTACCGCAGTCACTGATTTAGTTGGAGCGAAATTGGCCGATTCAAATGAAGAACCTGGTCGCAACATCACCGGTACTTCAGACATGGTGCCGATTGAGCAACAGATCAACTTGCTGTTAAGCATCGTGCCTGATGCCAAAACGATCGGCATTATGTATAACGCAGGTGAAGCCAACTCAAAAATCCAAGCTGACTTGGCAGAAGAAGCCTTAAAAGCTGCGGGCGTTGATGTAAAAGTATTGACCGCCAATACAACCAATGATGTGCAACAAGTAACCACCAGCCTTGCAAAAGATGTTGACGGCATTTATGTTCCAACAGATAATACCTTTGCCTCTGCTGCTGCAATCGTCGGCGAAGTGGCCAAAGAAACCAAAACACCGATCGTCGCTGGTTCCGTAGAACAAGTCGATGATGGTGCCCTAGCAACTTACGGTATTGATTATAAATCCCTTGGCATTCAAACAGGGAAACTAGCAGCGAAAATTTTGGATGGCGATGCAGAGCCAGCAACGACGCCCGTTGAAACAGCGGATAATTTAGAGTTAGTCGTCAATGAAGAGATGGCTGCTGCTTTAGGGATTGACCCTTCCAGCATCACTGCACCAGAATAACCATACTAACTTAGATTTGAGGAAATCATATGAATTTAGTCAACACATTCTTGCTCTTACTACAATCTGCCACCTCTCAAGGGATCCTTTGGGCATTGCTGGCGATTGGTGTATTTTTAACCTTTCGTATTTTAGATATCGCTGATTTAACTGCAGAAGGGAGTTTCCCCTTAGGCGCTGGGATCGCAGCAATCAGTATTACGAATGGTCTCTCGCCTATTTTAGCGAGTCTGATGGGCTTTGGCGGCGGCATGGTAGCCGGCTTAGTATCTGGTCTGCTGCACACAAAACTAAAAATCCCTGCCTTATTGGCGGGGATCATCACGATGACTGGACTGTATTCCATCACAAATCGTGTGATGGGTGCTCCCAACATCGCCTTGCTGGGGCAAGACACGGTCTTCACCCAATTTCAAGCCATGGGACTGACCAAAAACAATGCCGTGATTCTTGCAGGCTTTCTCTTCGCGGCAATCGTCATTTTGTGCTTGTTCCTCTTTTTCCGTACAGAGATCGGCTTAGCATTGCGAGCGACGGGCGACAATTTAGCTATGAGCGAGGCCAACGGCATCAACACTGATAACATGAAGATTATCGGCTATATGATCTCTAATGGCTGTATCGCCCTCTCTGGTGCCCTCTTAGCCCAAAACAATGGCTTCGCTGATTTGAACTCAGGGATCGGTACGATCGTGATCGGTTTAGCATCGATCATTATTGCAGAAGTTTTATTTGCCAATAAATCTTTGCTTTTGCGATTGATCACCATCGTGATCGGGGCAATCGTTTATCGCTTTATCTTGGCCGTCGTATTCGAATTCAATGTCGAGGCCAACGATATCAAATTGGCATCTGCAATCGTCTTAGTCATCTGCCTCTCCTTACCGCAGCTTCGTTCAAAACTAGGACTTAAAAAGATGCTGCCAAAAACCAAAGGAGGCCAATCCTAATGACTTCAGTCTTAACAATCGAGAATCTACACCAAACCTTTGAAAAAGGAACGATCAATGAAAACCATGTCTTGCGAGGCATTGACCTGACGATGAATACCGGTGATTTTATTACGATCATCGGTGGGAATGGTGCTGGAAAATCGACCCTCTTAAACAGTATCGCAGGAACGATCCCAACAGAACAAGGAAAAATCACCTTAGATGGGAAAGACATTACTCGTTTATCCGTGACCAAACGGTCAAAAGATATTAGTCGGGTCTTTCAAGATCCACGTATGGGGACCGCGGTTCGTTTGACCGTTGAAGAAAATTTAGCATTGGCTTACAAACGCGGCCAAGTCCGCGGATTTGCAACAGGCGTCAAAGCGAAAAACCGCGCGTTTTTCCAAGAGAAGTTAGCCAGCCTAAACTTAGGCTTAGAAAATCGCCTTTCTGCTGAGATCGGTTTGCTATCAGGCGGACAGCGGCAAGCCATCACCCTCTTGATGGCGACGTTGCAGCAGCCTAAATTGATTTTATTAGATGAACACACCGCAGCCCTTGATCCTAAGACCTCATTGACGGTCATGGCATTGACTGATCAGTTGATTCGGTCCCAACAGTTGACGGCTTTCATGGTCACTCATGACATGGAAGATGCCATTCGTTATGGCAATCGCCTGATCATGCTTCATCAAGGCAAGATCGTCGTAGACATTGCCGGTGAGCAAAAGCAGCATTTGACGGTCCCTGAATTGATGGAAATGTTCCATCAAAATAGTGGTGCTGAGTTGAAAGATGACCAACTGCTCTTACGCTCTTAACAAGCAAAAAAGGCACGTAGAAAGAATCCTCCTTTTGTAGTGACCCCAAAAAGTTAGACTTTTATGGAGTGGAGAAATCCACTCCTTTTTTGTACGATAAAATTAACTGTTAGACAGCTGTTTTTACAGCTTCTCGAAACTGAACCGGACTTCGCCAATTTAATTTCTTTTTGATGCGTTTATGGTTGTAATAATAGATATATTGGTCAATTTTTGTTTTCAATTCATCTAAACTCCGATAGACTTCTCCATGAAAAATCTCTTGCTTTAATAAACCAAAGAAGTTTTCCATAGGTGAGTTATCTAAACAATTCCCTTTACGAGACATACTCTGGAAGATTTTATGCTGCTTCAATTTATTCTTATAAGCATTCATTTGATAGGCCCATCCTTGATCTGAATGGAAGGTTCTACGAAATGGACAATCATTTGTCATCTGGATTGCTTCTTCTAATCCTTCCATTATGGCTAGTGCGTTTGGTTTTTCAGAAATCCGATAAGATAGAATTTCACTATTGTAGAAATCCATGAAAGGATCTAAATACAGCTTTTTCTGACGAACGACACCTGTGGTGTCTACTTCATAATACTTAAACTCTGTGGTATCAGTTGTAATTTTTTGGTGACAGATATTTGTATAAAACCGACGATGAATACGATTTTTGGCGACAGTGCCAACCTTCCCACGATAAGAATTGTACCGTCGAGATTTTCGAGTGTAAGACTTTACTTCGATACCTAGTTTTTTTATCAGACGTTGAATCTTCTTTTTATTGACATGAATCCCTTGATTCTCTAATTCTTTTTTTAGTCGCAGACAGCCATAGTCTTTATGCTCCTTGCGAATTTCAATCATTTTTTCTTCAATTTCTTGGTCTGGGTTTGGTCTGTCAAACCGTTTCTGCCAATACATATAGGTTGCTTTAGGAAATTTCAATGTTTCAAGAAGCTCAACTAGTTTGAATGATCCTCGGAGGCTGGCGATGATTCGTGCGATTGATTCTTGCGTCTTTGCTGGGCTTCCTGTTTTCGCAGCTTCCTCAACTCTTTTAAAAAGGCATTCTCAATTTGAAGGGATCGGACTTGCTTTTCTAATGCCTTGATACGATCGCGTTCTTCAGTTGTTGTATTTTCTTTTTTGTTCTCTTTTTTTCTAGCCAAAGTAAGTGATCGCCCTTTCTCTTTTGAGATCCCCTCAATACCTGCTTCTCTGAAATTACGCATCCAATTGGCAATAAGCGCAGGGTTGTTCATTTCTAAAGTGCTGGCAACTTCTCGATAGGACATCTCACTTGTTTGATATAACTCTATCGCATTTAACTTAAATTGAACAGAATATTTCTGATTTTGATGCTTTCTCAATAGACCTTCCTCTCCGTATTCACGATAGGCATTCACCCAATCACTTACTTGAGACTTGCTTGAAATACCGTATTTATTGGCAAGATGCCGATATCCACCCACACCACTAAGATATTCTTTAACGATTTTTAGTTTTAATTCAAAAGGATATTTTGCCATACAAATAGCGACCCCCAAAAGTTAGATTTTTGGTCTAACTTTTGGGGGTCGCTTCATTTCTACGTGCCTTTTGCTGTAATCCCACTGCTTGCAAAAGCCTTACTTCGCTTCATTTTCTGCAATGATGTCCGTTACCTTCATCAAGCGAGTCAATGTTGCTCGTTCGTCTTCTGCCAGATTGCTTTCGATGTATTGAATGGTTTCTGTCAGCTTGGGAATCGTCATATACTCTAACGCATTGACTCTTCGTCTCGTCCGTTCGATCTCATTGGCCATCAGTTGACAGGTTTTCTCGATCTCGGCCAACTGCAGCATCACTGGCAGCATTTGATCCAGATGGGACAACGAGAGATCCAGCTCACTGGTGGTACTCACAAAACCGTAGGAAAAATCATCATCCGAGCTTTCTTCTTCGTAAACAGGGTTCAACACTGGCACATCCATATTCATGATGGTTCGGCTTTGCACATCTAAGGTCACTTTATTCAAAGGGATCATAAAGGCTTCTTGCAAAACGACATCGGGAATACTACTAGAAGCCAGCACATACTCTTCCATTCCTGCTTGCAATGCGGTCTCCATCTTTTTACGAAGTTCCTGGTTTTTCTTTACTAGCTGAATGAACTGACGTACTAGCTCATCTTGCTTGTCTTTCAATAATTTGTGACCACGGGTTGCCGTCGTCAGCCGCTTTTTCAAACGACTTAGTTCCATCCGTGTCGGATTGACATTTAAGATCGCCATTAAGAACTCACATCCTCGTCCGTTGGGTAATAGGCGTCGATAAATTCTTCTTTGATACGGCTCAACTCTTGTTTTGGCAAGGTAGCTAATAGCTTCCAGCCTAAATCTAACGTTTCTTCAATCGTCCGATTGGTTTCAAATCCTTGATTGACGTACTCTTTTTCAAAAAGATCAGCAAAGCGCGCGTACTTTTTATCAAGGTCAGATAAGGCAGACTCCCCTAAAACGATCGATAGCTCTTTGGCAGCTTTCCCATCGGAATAGGCGGCATAGATTTGATTCATCGTTGCCGCATGATCGGCACGGGTCTTACCTTCTCCCGTTCCTTTGTCCTTCAACCGTGAAAGACTTGGTAAAATATCCACTGGCGGGTTGATATTGCGCTTGTAAAGGTCCCGCGACAAAATAATTTGTCCTTCCGTGATATAGCCGGTCAAATCAGGAATCGGGTGGGTTTTATCGCCATCTGGCATCGTTAAGATCGGTATTTGTGTGACCGATCCTTCTTTGCCCATCAAACGTCCTGCCCGTTCATACAGCGTCGCTAAATTGGTGTATAGATACCCTGGATAGCCGCGACGTCCTGGAACTTCTCGGCGGGCAGCGGAGATTTCTCGCAACGCTTCACAGTAATTCGTCATATCGGTCATGATCACTAAGACGTGCATGCCTTTTTCAAAAGCCAAATACTCTGCTGCGGTCAATGCCATCTTAGGTGTAGCGATCCGTTCGATTGCTGGATCATTGGCAAGGTTCATAAACAAAACAGAACGATCTAACGCACCGGTTTTGCGGAATTCATCCACGAAAAATTCAGCTTCTTCAAAAGGGATCCCAATTGCTGCGAAGACGATCGCGAAATTGCCTTCTTGGCTAGGTACTGTTGCTTGTCGTGCGATTTGAGCAGCGATCTCTTTATGAGGCAAACCAGACGCAGAAAAGATTGGTAGTTTTTGTCCACGAACTAATGTATTTAAATGATCGATCGTTGAGATCCCCGTTTGGATAAATTCATCTGGGAAGTCCCGCGCCATCGGATTGATGGCTTCACCGTTTACATCGATGCGTTTTTCTGGCAAGATTCTCGGGCCATTATCTTTTGGTTTTCCTAAACCGTCAAACACCCGACCCATCATATCTAGAGAAACGCCTAGAGTCAAACCAGTCCCTAGAAACCTTGCTTTGCTTTCTTCTGCACTCAAATTACTGGTACCTTCAAAGACTTGGACAACAGCATTGTCATCACTGACTTCCAGTACTTGTCCTTGACGGATCTCGCCTGTGTCCATGCGGACCTCAACGAGTTCGTCGAATTTCACGCCTCGAACATTTTCGACCACCATTAAGGGGCCAGCAATTTCGGAAACTGTACGATATTCTTTTAACATCAATGAACACCTCCAGTTTCAATGATTCGTTGTAACATTTCTTTGATGTCATGCTTGATCGTATCCAAGCGAGTCAATTCTTCTTCAGGAATGTATTTGCTGCGGGCGATGCGCTCACGCAGATCAACCGTTCCTTTGGTGATCTCATCTAAGTAAGCACCTAGCTGCAATGCACGCTGTGCTTGTTCATTAAAGTAGAGAATGTTTTCCAGCATTTTGAACTGCTTGTTGCGGGAAGTGTACGTATCAACGTCATCGAAAGCGTTTTGCTGCAAGTAGTCTTGTCTTAAAGAACGAGCAGTCATCATCGTCAAGCGGTCTTTCTGGGAAAGAGAGTCCATCCCTACCAGCTGAACGATTTCTTCTAATCGGCTTTCCTCTTGGAGAATCGCCATGGATTCATTGACTAGCTCCGACCAGCGATCACCTAATAATTGATCCAAATAAGAATTGATTTGATCCTCATAAAGGGAATAGGAATTCATCCAGTTGATGGATGGAAAATGCCGCTTTTGCGCCAACATACTATCCAATGCCCAAAAGACTTTCACGATTCGTAGGGTATTTTGAGTGACCGGTTCTGAGATGTCTCCTCCAGCAGGTGAAACCGCACCAATTGCGGTAATGCTTCCTTCCCGAGGTTGCGTGCCTAATGAATGGAAACGCCCTGCTCGCTCATAGTATTCCGCAATTCGACTTCCAAGGTAAGCCGGATAGCCTTCATCTCCTGGGATCTCTTGCAAGCGCCCACTCATTTCCCGCAGCGCTTCTGCCCAACGAGAAGTTGAATCTGCCATGATGGCAACACTATAGCCCATGTCACGGTAATATTCCGCGATCGTGATTCCTGTATAGATCGAGGCTTCCCGAGCAGCAACTGGCATATTCGACGTATTGGCGATCAATACCGTTCGTTCCATGATCGACTTGCCGGTATTCGGATCGATCAACTCAGGAAATTCGTTCATGACATCCCGCATTTCGTTGCCCCGTTCACCGCAACCGACATAGACCACGATATCCACATCTGACCATTTAGCGATCTGATGCTGAACGACTGTTTTTCCAGCACCAAAAGGTCCAGGAACAGCAGCTGAGCCGCCTTTTGCCACTGGAAAATAGGTGTCGATGACTCGCTGTCCAGTGACTAGCGGTTCGCCTGGATTTAATTTAGCAGTAACTGGCCGCGGTTGACGCACTGGCCATTTCTGAACCATCGTCAAGGATTTTTCACCATCGATGGTTTCTAAAACACAGATCACTTCAGTAATCGCAAAATTTCCCACCATGATTTCTTTGACGGTTCCTTCATAGTTTGGTGGCACCATGATCTTATGCTCGATCACCGAAGTTTCTTGTACTGAACCTAAAATATCACCGGCTTGTACAGTATCGCCGACTTGTACTTGTGGGACGAAGGTCCATTTCTTTTGGCGATTCAGTGGATCGATGGTGACCCCCCGCTCCAAAAAATCACTCTCTGTTTGCGACATAAATGTATCTAATGGTCGTTGGATCCCATCAAACATCTGAGTCAACAAACCTGGTGCTAGTTCGACAGACAATGGTGCGCCTGTCGTTTCTACGGGCTCGCCTGGTCCGATCCCCGCTGTTTCTTCGTATACTTGGATCGAAACCAGCCCTTTTTTGATCTCAATGATCTCACCGATAAGGCCCTTGTCACTGACTTTGCAGATTTCGTGGATTTTTGCGCCACTTAACCCTGAGGCGGTGACCAGTGGTCCCGATACTTTTTCAATTGTGCCAAATGCCACATTTATTCCTCCTAGCTGGCTGACTTGTCTGTTATGAATCTAATATATTCATTCCTACCGCTTTTTCCACATTTTGCTGAATGCGTGCCATGCCGATCCCTAAACTACCCGTACTACTTGGAATCGGAATGATCGCTGGTGTCGGTACTTCTTCGTAACGACGAACGATCGGTTCTAATTGCTCGATCAACCGCTCGGTCAAAAAGATCACACCATACGCTTCAGCCATCTCTTCTAATTGTTGGGCGGCTTCATCCAAATCGCTGACTGGAAAGATATCGATCCCCAGCCCTTTGAAAGGCAAGATCGAGTTCTTACCACCCATCATTGCTATTTTTTTATGCATAACTATCACGCACCCGACTTCTTAAAATCTCTTCTGGCACCTTATTGATTTTACCAATCAAGAGAATACGCAAATTCTTGCTTTCAATTTCCTTGGCATACAGATACCCTGCCAATGCTGACGGCCCAAAAGGCACGATTTTTTGTTCTTTGAGCTTCGCCATTAGAAAATTGTCTTTGCGTATATCAAAGGTATTCAAGGTCTTCTTTTCTACCAATTCTTCATAACTATGATTGATCAGCTCTTTATAAGGGGTTCCTTGCAAGTATCCCACAAACGCCTCAAGAGAAGTCGTGATTTCTGCTAACAACTCACTTGCAGGTAAATTCCCATGGTCGGCTAAAACTGCGCTGATAAAGCCGCGCTTGCGTTTCATCGCGTAACTGCGCAACGTTGTTGAAATATTGAAGATATCGATTTGACGGCGAATCAAGCTTTGCAGCAACTCGTCTTGGTATTCTTTACCGATCGTCCATAATTGCTCCCAATAATGGTTGTCAAAGATGATATCGATGGACTGGACTTCATGATAGTTCTCAATATAAGAAAAGACTTCTTCCACACAGGCAACCATCTCTTGCGCGACCTGAGTACTTTTTCTGGTCTTGACCAGATCTTTAAGGACGGAAAGTGGCTGGGTGCCGATTGGGACGAGATACGCCGAAAAATCTTCTTGCATATATGCCGCTTTTACTAAAACTTTCAGATTTTGATAGTCATATTTCAAAGCAAAGAAATCAACGATCGCTTTTTCTGGTGTCAACTGATACATCGTTTCGTATACCCGTTTCAACTCAGCCATCAGGACTTGTTCAAAATCGTGTACACGATCATCTTCATTGATGAAGTCACCATAAACCGTTTCTTGCAGCATCCCATAGATTTCCTCTGCGCTGGCAGCTGAGAGCATTCGCTCATAGCGACTACGATCGAATAATTGCGATTCATACGTCCGAATTCTCGTATTCAACGTATTATATTTGATGTCATTCATCTGTTTGCACCTGCTTACTGTTCAAAAATCAATTGCAGTAACGTATTGCTTAACTCTTCTTTGTTGGCTTCTAGTAGCGCATCAAAGGTAAAATTCAACTCAATTGCTTCTTGTCGCAACAAAAAGCCACCCTTGCGAGGGATCGTTTTATTTACCAGTTTCAACTGAACCTCTGGGACCGATGCTTGCAACTTAGTAAGGAATTCCTCATCAACGAAATGACGGGACTTCTCGCCTAAAAGCAACTCGACCTCACCAGTTAACCGTGCATTCGCCAAGCCTTTCGCGATAAACGTATAAAATGCTGCCTGATCCATCGTGTTCAAACGGGTCAGAGCCTCAGAAAACAGCTCATCTAAGACGGACTGCTTTGCTGCCAAGACCTTGTTTCTTGATTGGATATGCACATCTGAGATTTCCAAATACATCGCAGCACGTTTTTCTTTTTCATAAAAAGCTAACCGTTCATTAAGCTCTTTTTCTAACTGTGCTCGTTTTAAATTTTCTTGGTTTTCACTTTCTTTTTGTGCTTCTTTGATTTGAAGCTGGTATTTCTTTTCCGCATCAGCGGTTATTTTGTCAGTTAAACGTGTAATATCAGACATTCACTTTTCCCTCCTCTTAATTCAAGACAAGCAAGAAGGAAATCACGAACCCTAAAATACAATACGTTTCCATCATCGCTACCAAGATAATTCCTTTGGTCACATGTTCTGGTTTTTTTGCTAAAATCTGCATCGCAGCACTTGCGGCACGTCCTTGCCATTTACCGGCGATAATTGCTGTTAACGCGATCGGTAATGAAGCGATAAACAAATACAATCCGCGATCGAATGAGATCGAACCACTGATCTGACCAAAAATCATAAAGGAGATTACAAAGCCGTATAGCCCCTGGGTACTAGAAAGCAATTCCAAAATCAACGCTTGCCCGAATTTCTCTGGCTGCTCTGAGATCAAGCCTGATGCTGCTTCACTGGTCATCCCCACACCGATCGTTGATCCGATACCACCACAAATCGTTGCGGTCGCTACACCTAAAGCTGCAAAAACAATTCCACCATTTTCGTAAAAGAAACTAATCCAATTTTCCATTATTATCCTCCTGTAACTTTTCTTCTGAGATGATCTCTACATAATTTTCATTTGATTTGAACGGGTCAAAGGCACGTCCGCCCCCCGTAAAGAATTTTCCGAAATACTCTAAATACTGCAAGCGGATACCATGAACATACGCACTAAGGTAACTTAAGAAAATATTCAGGCCATGTAGCGCCACAAATAATAAGATACCGACGGTGAACCGGGCTGCTGGCGGCAAGTAGCTAATGATCAAGTTGAAGGCTGAGGCGATACTTCCGCCGGCAACCCCTAACGCCATCAGACGGGTGTAACTGATCAAGTCACCAACATAATTGGTCACATCCATCAATCCGTACAATCCAGAACCGATTTTTCCTGCCAACGTTTTTCCTTCTAAACTGCCTCCGATTGCCACTGCTAAAAGACTGGCAGCGATCATTACGATCCCAATCGTTTGTAACGGGGTATCAGGGAAAAGCAGCATTCCTGCGGCGACAAAAACGACACTGATCAAAAAGACGATCCACGAACCGGCTTGGAACATCGCAGCCAGTTTCTGGTCTTTTTTCTTCCATAAAATATAGAATTTCAGCGCCAAGCCAAACATGATCTGAATATACCCAAAGATCACGGATAAGACTAAGATTTGATTGACATCATCCTGGGCAGACAACAGTTGGAATGAGAATTCAAATCCAAAGAAGTTGCCATAGATCAAGCCCCAAATAATCGTAGGGATCGAGCACAACTGAAAGAGGGTCAAATTTTGTTCCAGCCCTTTGCTGAGGTGGAACAGCTTTTTCCCCAGGAATGTCGCCAGAAACAAGAGCAACCCATAGCCAAAATCGGCAACCATCATCCCGAATGCCACCATGTAAAAAGGCGCCATAAATGGTGTCGGATCTAACTCGTCATATTGCGGCAAGCTGTACATCCGAACAAGTCCTTCAAAAGGTTTGATCCAACGTGCGTTTTCTAATAAAATCGGCACATCAGCCAGCTCTTTTTCCGTCACTTCTTGGTATTCGAGGTAATAGTTATCCGTGGTCCCTTTTTTGATACGTTTTTCTAATTCGGCCGCCCCATCAACAGGAACCCAGCCAGAAATCGATACCGCATGAGTCGAACGCAAAAGCATTTTACTGCTTTTTAAGCGAGTGATCGCTCCATCTAAATACTCGGCAACGATCCGCAAGGTTTCTTGCTCTTTTGTCATCGCACCAAGAGAAGCTTTGATTTCTTTTTCTTCATCAATTAGACGTTGGGATTTTTCTTTCATCGTTTGCAGATCTTCTTCTGGAATCCCCTCATAAGGGTAGATGTATTGCTCGAAGGCTGCTTTCTTTAGAAGAGTAGTTACTTTTTCTTTTACATCTTTATGGAAAAGTATCAATAAGTAAGTTGTCGTTTGTGATTGATAAATGGTTTCGACATAGACAAGCGGCAGCTTTTCACTGTTGGTCGTAAAGTCAGCCATTTCAGAAGTAGGAATCGATCCTAACAAGCCACCTGATTTTTTTAATTCTTTTAAAACAGCTGGTCGTTCTTTGAAATACTTCCAGATCGACAGTTCTGCTTCTTGTGCTAATACATCGCGTTTTTCTTGATCAATCAAGCGAAGACGTTTGTCTTGTTTACGAAGGGTTTGGCATAATTCTTGCCAAGGATAGGTGTGGGCTGTTTCAGCCAATTCTTGAAGGGTATATTTTTTGATTGGTTGCCGCAGTTGTGCCAGCATTCCTTTTTTGGGTACATATTCTTCTAAAAAATTTAAGCTCCAGTTGACTTGACCAAACTGGTTCTCCATTTCTTCTTCAGACTGTTCCTCGCGAACCGGTGTCAAAACACCCGTCGTTTCTTCAGAATCATAATATTTTTCCGAAGAAAGCAGTTCTACGCCTTGAAAGTCTTGCAGCTGCTCTAAAACAGCTTCTTTCTGATCGTAAAAGGTCAACAGACTGAACTTTTGCATTTTTGCAATTGCCATTTATGTCACAACCTTATTTATTATTATTGCTAATGCTTCTTCTTTCAATTCATTAGGGATCGTTCGCAGTGTTTCCACTTCTGCTTGGGTCTTAGCCAAGAGTGGTTCCTTAGACTGTACCAACTCAGCTGCGATTTTTTGGTTGATTGCTTCTTTTTGTTGGGCTTCTTTTTCTGCCAACTCTTTTTTAAACGCCTTCAACCGTTCTTCTCTTGCTTGTGCCAATTGTTTTTTTTCTGTTTCTGCTTCTTTATTTTTATTTTCCGCAAATTGCTCTGCTTCTTGTAATAATCGAATGGCATCTACTGTCATTTTCTCACCTGCTTTCACTTTTTTTCCGCAAAAAAAACCACTACAAATCAAGCATATGGCATTCGCTGATCGTAGGGTGTCAAAAATCAATAAGTGGCAAATACCTTCACCTATTTCCGTTTTCTAATATAACCGTAACATAAATTTTGCGATAGAACAAGGTTCCTAGCGTTTTTTTATAGTCTTTACATATAAAAGTCACAAAAATTACACATTTTCACAAAAAGAAATCCTTTTCATTTTATTGGGGGTTAAATGATGACAAAAAAGAAAGATTAGAAACAAAATGATGTTTCAAATCTTTCTTTTATTTTTTTCTCGTCTTTTTCTTAACTTAAATGCTTCTAAAGAAAAGGCAAGTATTTAAAATAACAAATAATTGTCCTACTCACGTATAAACGGCATACTCATACAGCGAGGACCCCCGCGTCCGCGAACCAATTCGCTGCCCGAGATTTCATTCAAAATGACTCCTGCCTCTTTTAACAGCCCATTGGTAATGGTGTTGCGGTCATAGACCACGACTTCTCCAGGTGCAATCGCCAAGGTATTAGACCCATCATTCCATTGCTCTCTAGCTGCCGCTGCTAAATCGTCGCCACCACAGCGGATCAAGTGGACTTCAGGCAAATCTAAATAACGGCAAAGAATGTTTTCCAACGTATCTTTTTCCTCATATACTCGCACACCGTCCTTGTGTTTAGTGATTGAATACAGCGAAAGTTCTCCCTCGATTTCTGGATGGATCGTGAACTTATCATGATCCACCATCGTGAAGACCGTATCTAAATGCATAAATTTTCGTTCCTCGCCGATATTAAATGCCAAGATATGTTCGAAACTCGGTTCTGTGGCAAAAATCGTTTCGGCAATTTTTTCAATTGAGGCAACTTCTGTTCGTTGAGAGATCCCGATCGCCACGATTTTATCTGATAAAATCAGCTGATCCCCGCCTTCCATCCGCGTCGTTTCGTCCCGATGATACAAAAAGTTCGTCTCATTGCGGGCAAACATCGGATGGTGCGTAAAAATTTGTTTTCCGTAGAGGGTTTCCCGTCTTCTCGTTGCAGAATACATTCGATTCAAGGAAACACTGTGACCAATCGTAGCAAACGGATCTCGCGTGAAATACAAGTTTGGCATTGGATCGATCAAGAAAGGATATTCTGTTTCAACAATTGCCGTTAAGTTACTGGCTTTTGAAATTTCTACCTCACTTTTTTTCAAGCCCGCCATCGTATGATCGATAAAGGCGCGATTGTCTTTAATCGACAGGAAAAAGTTGCGCACTTCGTTGCGAATCTCTTCATCAAGGATCGTTGTTTCATCTAAATAGTCTTCTAAAAAGGACTCTTTGGCACCAGTTGTTGTTAATGTTTCAGCAGCTAGATCCTCCAAATAAAGGACTTCCACCCCTTTGCTTCTTAACGTATCCGCAAAAAAATCATGTTCTTTTTGCGCTTGGGTTAAAAAAGGAATATCATCAAACAACAATCGATCAAGATAATCCGGCATCAAGTTTTCTAATTCTGCGCCTGGACGATGCAGCAGCAGCCGTTTTAAAGGGGCAATCTCAGAAAAAATCTGTATTGGCTGGTTCATGAACTTGTCTCTCCTTCTTGGCAATTTTGTTGAATAACTTATGTCATTCATTTTTTTGATTCCTCATCACATAATTATTCATTTCTCTGACTCATCGTGTTTTTTCTACTCGTGATTCAAAGTTTTTTTGGATCATATAGTTATAAACATGCATTTCAGCAAAAAGAAACCCTCAATAAAAAAACAACTAGCTGAGAATATAAATTCTAGATACTTTAATTTACCGCCTTTTTCAATTGTATATTTTTGTTAAAAAAACAGCAAGGCAAAAGAACTGATGGACGATAGTCCTAGCTGCGAAACCAGCTTGAATTATTTTTGTTTTTTTGGATCATTTCATGATTTTCAAATGATACCGCTATCAAACAGATAAATATTTGCTATGATTCAAGTATCTTGATGCTAAAGAAACGTCTATAAAGGAGCGATTGGATGAAAACGCAACGTCAACTTTACTATGGTGCCGACTACAATCCTGAACAATGGTCTAAAGAAGTCATTCTTGAAGATATGCGCTTAATGAAAGAAGCAGGTGTGAACTATGTAAGTATCAATATTTTTGGCTGGGTCAATCTGCAGCCAGATGAATCCACCTATGATTTTGATTTTCTGGACTGGTTGATGGATCTTTTATATGAAAACAATATCATGATCGACCTAGCCAACGGAACGGCTTCGCCTCCCGCTTGGCTTGTTCAAAAACATCCTGAGATGCTGCCTGTGACCATTCATGGCAATCGACTGGTTCATGGGGCGCGCCAGCACTACTGTCCGACTTCCCCTATCTATCGTCAATATGCCACCGATTTGTCAGAAGCAGTCGCAAACCGTTATGCCAATCATCCAGGGCTGGTCATGTGGCATATCAATAATGAATATACCTGTCACATCCACGAGTGTTATTGCGATCATTGTCGGAAAAGATTTCAGACATGGTTAGCAGAGAAATATCAGACTATCGCTGGATTGAATGATGCTTGGTCAACCAAGTTTTGGAGTCAATCCTATGGCAGCTGGGAGGAAATTTTTCTACCTGAAGCGATGCCGACCTTCAAAAATCCTGCGCAGAAGTTAGACTATCGCCGTTTTCTTTCCGACATGAATCTGGAGCTCTACCAACTCGAAAAGGCGGCGATCGCAAAATATTCACAAGGCATCCCTTACATGACCAATCTGATGGGCTTGCACAAATACGTGGATGGGTTTAAATGGGCACCCGAAATGGATGTAGTCAGCTGGAATTCGTACCCGAATCCCTTTGAAAAGATCCCTTACCCGCAATTTCTTGCTAACGATCTAACTCGTAGTTTAAAGAAAAAACCTTTTTTGATCATGGAACAAGCCACCAGCGCCGTTAATTGGCGGCAAATCAATGGTGCCAAGACACCCAACCAGCTGCGTCTTTGGAGTTATGAAGCGCTCGCTCATGGCGCTGATGGCATCATGTTCTTCCAATGGCGGCAGTCTCGTGGCGGTGCGGAAAAATTTCATAGTGCGATGGTGCCTCATGGAGATCCTCATTCAAGCCGTATCTTTCGTGAATGTGCGCAATTAGGCAACGAATTTTCGCAACTGTCGGATATCGTTGGGACGCGCTTCTTGGCTGATGTCGCGGTTGTCTTTGACTGGGAAAATTGGTGGGCGCTGGAATTGGATGCCAAACCAAGCACCTTAAAGTACATTCATCAGTTACGCAGCCTGTATGCCGCGCTAAGGGCGTTAAATTTGAGCGTAGACTTTGTCCATCCTTCCGAATCCCTAGACGGCTATCCTTTAGTGATCGCTCCGAATCTCTATTCAGCACCAGAAGCCTTCGGTAAGAAAATCAATGATTACGTGCGACAAGGCGGCATCTTCTTGACAAATTTCTTTAGTGGGATCGTCAATGAATATGACCAAGTCTATCTTGGGGGCTATCCAGGACTGTTTAGAGACACCTTAGGGATCATTGTAGAAGAGTTTTACCCAATGAAAGCAGCTTCCCATCACCAAATTAACTTCCAAGGTCGTCGGTACGACAATTCTCTATGGGAGGAAGTCATTCATCTAAATGGTGCTGAATCTTTGGCAACCTTCCAATCCGGTTATTTGTCCGATAAGCCAGCCATTACTATGAATCAGATCGACGATGGGTATGCGTATTACGTGGGAACAGAATTGTCTCTTGAAGGGCTAACTACATTTTTAGCGACCATTCTGGAAAATCATAAATTAGCGACTCATGCCCAGCACTTCTTGGCTGCTCCTACTGAAGTCTCCGTTACCTGTCGCAAAGGTGCTGGCTATACACTTGTCTTTTTCTTAAACCATACCGAGCAGACAACCAAAGTGAAGCTGAAAGCCCCTGGAGCAGACCTTCTAACCAAAGAAACCAGACAGTTGGTAGTTCTGAAGCCAAAAGAAGTCGCAGTTCTTAAGTATGTTGATTGATCTAAGGAAAAAGAACCTCCATGAAGCGATCGCTTCATGGAGGTTCTTTTATAGACGTTACTAGATTCAGGGAGATTCTTTAGACTAGCGATAGGCATTTTCTAAATAAGAGGCTATCTTTTGTCTTCGCTCTCCATCTCTTTTTTCTGAATAGTGATACTCTGGATTACTCCAATGGGATTTGTCGTACAACCAAACAGGTATTTTTTTCGCTTCGTCGGTTTCCCATTCATAACGGGGAAACAAATGTGCATGAAGAAAGTTATCGGTATTTCCCAATAGTTCATAATTGATTCTCAATGGAGAACAAGCTTGTATTATAGCATCTCCTAAAAGAGTCATATCAGTT
>NZ_CP127160.1:2372500-3122500 GCF_030263915.1 Enterococcus sp. FZMF
CGATACGGCTACCTTGTTACGACTTCACCCCAATCATCTATCCCACCTTAGGCGGCTGGCTCCAAAAAGGTTACCTCACCGACTTCGGGTGTTACAAACTCTCGTGGTGTGACGGGCGGTGTGTACAAGGCCCGGGAACGTATTCACCGCGGCGTGCTGATCCGCGATTACTAGCGATTCCGGCTTCATGTAGGCGAGTTGCAGCCTACAATCCGAACTGAGAGAAGCTTTAAGAGATTAGCTTAGCCTCGCGACTTCGCAACTCGTTGTACTTCCCATTGTAGCACGTGTGTAGCCCAGGTCATAAGGGGCATGATGATTTGACGTCATCCCCACCTTCCTCCGGTTTGTCACCGGCAGTCTCGCTAGAGTGCCCAACTAAATGATGGCAACTAACAATAAGGGTTGCGCTCGTTGCGGGACTTAACCCAACATCTCACGACACGAGCTGACGACAACCATGCACCACCTGTCACTTTGCCCCCGAAGGGGAAGCTCTATCTCTAGAGTGGTCAAAGGATGTCAAGACCTGGTAAGGTTCTTCGCGTTGCTTCGAATTAAACCACATGCTCCACCGCTTGTGCGGGCCCCCGTCAATTCCTTTGAGTTTCAACCTTGCGGTCGTACTCCCCAGGCGGAGTGCTTAATGCGTTTGCTGCAGCACTGAAGGGCGGAAACCCTCCAACACTTAGCACTCATCGTTTACGGCGTGGACTACCAGGGTATCTAATCCTGTTCGCTCCCCACGCTTTCGAGCCTCAGCGTCAGTTACAGACCAGAGAGCCGCCTTCGCCACTGGTGTTCCTCCATATATCTACGCATTTCACCGCTACACATGGAATTCCACTCTCCTCTTCTGCACTCAAGTCTCCCAGTTTCCAATGACCCTCCCCGGTTGAGCCGGGGGCTTTCACATCAGACTTAAGAAACCGCCTGCGCTCGCTTTACGCCCAATAAATCCGGACAACGCTTGCCACCTACGTATTACCGCGGCTGCTGGCACGTAGTTAGCCGTGGCTTTCTGGTTAGATACCGTCAAGGGATGAACATTTTACTCTCATCCTTGTTCTTCTCTAACAACAGAGTTTTACGATCCGAAAACCTTCTTCACTCACGCGGCGTTGCTCGGTCAGACTTTCGTCCATTGCCGAAGATTCCCTACTGCTGCCTCCCGTAGGAGTCTGGGCCGTGTCTCAGTCCCAGTGTGGCCGATCACCCTCTCAGGTCGGCTATGCATCGTTGCCTTGGTGAGCCGTTACCTCACCAACTAGCTAATGCACCGCGGGTCCATCCATCAGTGACGCAAAAGCGCCTTTCAACTTTCTTCCATGCGGAAAATAGTGTTATACGGTATTAGCACCTGTTTCCAAGTGTTATCCCCTTCTGATGGGCAGGTTACCCACGTGTTACTCACCCGTTCGCCACTCTTTTTCTTTCGGTGGAGCAAGCTCCGGTGAAAGAAAAAGCGTTCGACTTGCATGTATTAGGCACGCCGCCAGCGTTCGTCCTGAGCCAGGATCAAACTCTCATAATGATTTGTTTGAATGACCATACGGTCATTAAGCTCATAAAAATTAACTTTGCTAGCTATTGCTTGCATGTATTTGTTTCAATAAATTGAAACGTCCTACACATTGGTTCGTTTGCTTGCTTTGTTCAGTTTTCAAAGGTCTACCGTGCTGTGTTAGCAACTTTTATATCATATCAGAGCGACGTTTGTTTGTCAACTCTTTTTTTAAAAAGTTTTTTTAAGAAGTTGTTATTTAACTTCTTTCTTAACCTCAGCGACTTTTATATCTTACCATCTCAACCGTTATATGTCAAACACTTTTTTGAAAAGTTTTTTTGATTTATTAGGTTTTTCAGAGATGATATTTTTTCGACTTTGTTATAATAACACTTGTAAAATGTTTCGTCAACAACTAATTTCAAAAAAGATCAATCAGTGTTTGTTACAAATGTCTTAACAAGGACAAGTAATAATATAGCAATTCTTAAAGGAAAAATCAACTAAAAAAATAGGCTTTTTGGCAACTATTTTTATAAGCGAATTATTCATTGTCAAACGATTCGAACGTTCGTTTATAAGAAGTATTTCGCGGTTAAATCTATCATTAATGGATAAAAAAAGAGAACTTAAGCTTTTCGCCTAACGTTCTCTTTTCGTCCGATTTTCTGATTGGACGATCGGTATATAGATTCGAAAGATCGTTCCTTGACCGATGACACTCTCTGCTGAAATTTTTCCTTTATAGCTTTCCAATAACTGTTTCGCAATAGAGAGCCCTAGCCCGTTTCCGCCTTTGGTTCTAGCACGGGCTTTATCTACCCGATAGAAACGATTAAAGATCTTGTCGAGGTCTTCTTTGGAGATTCCCTCACCAAAGTCTTGAATGGCAATTTCAAAGGATTGCCGATCCAACGAAATGGATAGATGAACTTCTTTTCGATCAGTGGAATATTTCACTGCGTTATCCAAGACAATAATAATGATCTGTTCAAAATGATTGCGATAGATTTTCAGCTTCAACTCATGGTATAAGTCATCATCCAATGTAAAAACAAAATCCGGATACAGTATTTTAAAGTTATTGAAGACTTGATAGACAACTTCTTTTGCATTGGTTGTTTCATTTGCATAATGAACATCCACTTGTTCCGCTCTTGAGAGATCCAACATTTCCTGTACTAGCGTCTTCATCCGACTGATCTCTTGCATACTGGCTGCCAGAGACTCATCCAAAATCTCTGGATCGTCTTTTCCCCAACGCTGCAACAGATTCATATGTCCTTCAATGATCGCCACAGGCGTTCGCAACTCATGAGAAACGTCTTCGACGAATCGCTCTTGCTGTTCAATGTATAGGCGCATGCGATCCAGCATTTCGTTAAAGATATCTGCTAAATCAGACAGTTCATCATTCGTATTTAATTCTGGCATATGCACCGTTGACTGCGGGTTTTTCCGAACGGTTTCCATCGTATCTCGCAAGACCTTTAACGGCTGAAGGAAATACGCTGATAAAAAGAACCCAAGCACACTACTAAGAATCAGAGAAACGACTTCTAAGATAATCAAAGTCAGCAGCAGTTTGCTGCGTATTTCGTAAAAAGAAGTCAATTCATAAAAGGTTTGTGCATAGCCAATCCGCTCTCTGGTGCCTTTTGAATAGATGGGTTGGATCGAGAGAAAGCCTGTGATACCATCCAGCGTTACGATGGTTGGCGCTTTACGCTGCGTGTCGATCAGTGCTAAATCATTCTCATGGGTTTTAAACACAAGATCCTCATTCAAATTATAAACAAACAAGCTCAACGGCGCTTGGCCTAATTCCGAAATAAAGGAATCGATTTTCATTAAGTTGCCATCGATCGTTGAAGTGCGATCATAAATGCTCGTCGTCCCCGCATCATTTTTGGTTAAATTACGATACGTCCGAACCAATGTTAGTTCTTGATCCGAATTGGCTAAACGAGAAGCAACCTCTGACATCGTCCGCTCCACATTGTTTTCTTCTTTAGCGACGATCAAATTCACCGATGTTTTATAGGTGATCACAGCAAAGATCGTAAATACGACGAATATAAAGAAAGAACTTGCGAAGGCCCACTTTACAGTTAAAGAAGGCCCCTTCAGTTCTTTTAATTTTTTCATTCTTTTTTTAAGGTTCACGACCGCATCACATAACCTGTACCACGAACGGTTTGGATATAGCTTTCCTCCCCTGGTACATCAATTTTATTCCGTAAGTAGCGGATGTAAACATCGACAACGTTGGTTTCAACTTCTGTCTCATAGCCCCAGACTTTGTTTAATAAAACATCTCTGGCTAAAACGACATTGACGTTTTCCATTAAAGTCAACAATAGCTCATATTCGCGTTTCGTTAGTTCAATGACATCTGTTCCACGTCGAACGACACGGTTTTCTTTTTCAATCGTTAGATCGCGGTAAGTGATCGTGGTTTGTTTTGCGACGTTTTTGTCCCCTTCGATATCGATACGGCGAAGCAACGCGCGTAAGCGTGCCAGCAATTCTTCAATTGCAAAAGGCTTCACAATATAATCATCAGCACCATGATCCAAACCTGATACTCGATCAATCACAGAATCTCTCGCGGTCATCATGATGATCGGGGTGTTCTTCGATTGACGCACACGTCGGCAAACTTCTAACCCATTTAGCTCTGGAAGCATTAGATCCAATAAGATTGCATCCCATTCATTATTCAGCGCAGCATCCAGTCCCGTCCGTCCGTTGTAATGAACTTCGGTATTATATCCTTCATGCTTCAATTCTAATTCCACAAATCGAGCTAAGTTCTTTTCATCTTCAATGATTAGAATATTACTCATTATTGATAGCCCCTTTATTGATTATTCTGCCTTTAAATTAGACATTATCTGTCTTATTTTATCATGTATCTAAAAAATAAAAAAGAGATTGACCGAAAGTTCTCACTTTCGGCCTTTCTCTTTTGGATTCTCTTAAAGCTTACGCTTCGTCATACCATGAATAATGGAAAATTCCCTCTTTATCTGTCCGTTCATACGTATGCGCGCCGAAGTAATCCCGTTGTGCTTGGATCAAGTTCGCTGGCAAACGATCAGAACGATACGAATCAAAGTACGCGATCGCAGAGGAGAACGTCGGCACAGGGACACCCGCTTGGACAGCTAGCGCAACTACTTCACGTACAGAAGATTGATAGCGTTTCGTGATGTCTTTGAAGTAATCATCTAATAATAAGTTTTCGATGTCAGCGTTCTTGTCATAAGCATCCGTGATTTTTTGTAAAAATTGCGCACGGATGATACAGCCTGCACGCCAAATTTTGGCAATCTCACCAAAAGGAAGATCCCAATCGTACTCTTTTGATGCTGTACGTAATTGCGCGAAACCTTGTGCATAGCTCATGATTTTACTGAAGTATAAGGCTTCACGGATCTTATTGATAAATTCTTCTTTGTTCCCTTCAAAAGCAACCGCTACTGGTTTCGGTAATACTTTGCTGGCATTGACCCGTTCTTCTTTGTAAGCTGAGATATAGCGAGCAAAAACAGATTCAGTGATCAATGGTAATGGAACACCTAGGTCTAAGGCACTTTGGCTCGTCCATTTCCCAGTTCCTTTATTGCCTGCAGAATCTAAGATCACATCAACGATCGGTTTGCCTGTTCCTTGATCATCTTTACGTGTCAAGATATCCGCTGTGATCTCAATTAGGTAGCTATCCAATTCACCTTTGTTCCATTCGGCAAAGATATCAGCCATTTCATCAACAGATAGACCTAAAATGTTTTGCATCAAGTCATAAGACTCCGCAATCAGCTGCATGTCGCCATACTCGATCCCATTATGAACCATTTTTACGTAATGGCCTGCACCATTTGGTCCAATATAAGTTACACAAGGTGTACCATCTTCAGCTTTTGCTGAAATTTGTTCCAAGATCGGTGCAACCAATTCATATGCTTCTTTTTGACCACCAGGCATGATTGAAGGACCTTTCAAGGCGCCTTCTTCTCCACCAGAAACACCCGTACCGATAAAGTTGATTCCTGAGTTTGCCAACTCTTCGTTACGACGAACAGTATCTTTAAAGAAGGTATTTCCGCCATCGATCAAAATATCGCCTTTGTCTAGATGAGGCAATAGTTCTTGGATCGTAGCATCCGTCGCAAATCCTGCTTTTACCATTAATAAAATACGACGTGGCTTTTCAATTGATTGAACAAATTCTTCTATCGTATAAGTTGCTTTAAAATTTTTATCTGGATGTTCTTTTACTACTTCTTCTGTCTTTGAACCAGTACGGTTAAATAAGGCAACTGAATAACCGCGGCTTTCGATGTTCAACGCTAAGTTTTTGCCCATAACAGCCATACCGACAACGCCGATTTGTTGTTTTGTCATCTTTCATCCTCCTAAGATTCAATTATCTTTTTCATTATAGCGCAAATGTACCTGCTTTTGAACTATTCTCTTTCGATGGACAAAAAATATTTCTGAAAAGTTCCATCTTTTCCAAAAAAAACAAAAAAACCTCAGGCTCCATGGTTAGCCTAAGGTTTTAGAATCCTCTTTCTGAAAAAAAGGAATTATGCTTCTTTTGTTGCTACGTCTTTGCCATCGTAATGACCACAGTTAGAGCAGACATGGTGGCTTTTTTTCATTTCACCACAGTTTGCACATTCGTTCAAACCGTTGATTGTCAATTTGTAATGTGTACGACGTTTTGCTTTCTTCGCTTTCGAAGTTTTTCTAGCTGGTACTGCCATTTTGCTACACCTCCTTGTTAATGAACGCAACCTTGAGGCTGCAATTTATTCCAATCCTACGCGTTATCGTCATCTGATTCATTGAATAATTCGGATAATTTTGCAAGACGAGGATCAACTTGTTGAGCTTGCGCTTCTTTTTGATTTGCAAAGTCTTCTTCTGACAAAACAGCCCAATCGTTGCCAGATGGCATTGCTGAACCTTGTTTTTCTTCTTCTGTCAGGACTTGCAAAGGAATCGCAAGTAATAGGTTATCAGCGACCGATTCATCTAAGCTGATGGTTTGACCTTCAATGATCAAAACTTCTTCTTCGACGATCGTTTCATCGCGACGCTGAAATTGCTCTGGTGTCATGAATTGTTCATCCACTGAAAAATCAAAAGGAATCGCTACAGGTGTCAAAGAACGAGTAGATGGCAATGTCATCGTCGTTTCCACTTGATAGTGCAGCAAGTATCCTTGCTTATCAACACTCATCAGCCCTTTTACTTTTACAGGAGACAAATCAATGATCTGTCCATCGCGTTTTATCAGTTGACTTTTTAGGTCAAGTGTTTCTTCAAACATCAGCGGTGTCTCTTGGTATTTTTTTAATTCCAATAAAGACCATTTCATTTTTATCACCCCTAAGCAACAAAAGCAATTATACAGGGCTTCTGAGGCTTTGTCAATGAAATTTTCTTGACACCTTTTTCATTTTTGATCGTGTCATTTTAATGCCTTTTCTCAAGGGATTTCGACACTCTCAAAAAAACAACAGGAAGCGCACAACGTGCACTTGCCTGTTGCTTGATCAATCGTTAAAAATCATTAGATCGCTGTTGTTTCTCCACGATAAACGATACCGCGACGAGAATCAAGAGTAACCAATTCGCCATCTTTGATGGTTGTTGTTGCGTCTTTGGCACCAACGATCACTGGTAGATCTTTCGCGATTCCGACAACTGCTGCATGAGAAGTCAAGCCGCCATCTTCAACAACTAAAGCTGCTGCTTTTTCGATTGCTGGCATATATTCTTTATCTGTTGTTGGTACAACTAAAATCATGCCATCTTTTGCTTTCGCAATTGCTTCTTCGGCACTGTGAGCGATCACGGCATTGGCAACAACTGATTTTTCACCAATTCCTTGCGCTTCAAGCAATTTTGATCCGATCAATTGGATCTTCATTACGTTGGTTGTTCCGCGTTCACCAACAGGAACACCGGCTGTGATCAAGATTAGATCGCCTTCTTTAGCAAAGCCTAAATCAACTGCTTGTTTTGCTGCTAATTCAAACATTTCATCAGTTGTTGATGGTTTTTCAGCAACGGTTGGGTACACACCCCAGTTAAGCATCAAGCCGCGTTTTGTGCGTTCGTCAAATGTGACAGCTAAAATGTCAGCATCTGGACGATATTTAGAGATCATTTTTGCAGTGTAGCCAGATTCAGTGGCAGCAACGATTGTTTTAACCCCTAAGTTTTTCGCTGCACGAGCAACAGATAAACCGATTGTTTCCGTTACATCTGTTTTATCAAATTGGTTGATTTGGAAAGTGCTGTTTTCTGATAAAGCTTTTTCTGCTTCCACGTCGATACGTGCCATTGTTGCTACTGCTTCAACAGGGTAGTCACCGTTTGCTGACTCACCAGAAAGCATTGTTGCATCAGTACCGTCAAAGACAGCATTGGCAACGTCAGAAGCTTCTGCACGAGTTGGACGTGGGTTTTGTTGCATTGATTCTAACATTTGTGTTGCTGTGATAACTGATTTACCAGCAGCGTTACATTTTTTGATGATGCTCTTTTGAACCATTGGTACTTCTTCAGCAGGGATCTCAACACCCATATCACCACGGGCAACCATGATACCATCAGAAACTTTGATGATTTCATCGATATTATCGATACCTTCTTGTGATTCGATTTTAGAGAAGATTTGCACATGAGTCATGTCTTTTTCTTCTAAAATTTCACGAATTTCTAAAACGTCTTGCGCTTTACGTACAAATGAAGCGGCAATGAAGTCGATATCGTTGTCAAGACCAAAACGGATATCTTCTGCATCTTTTTCAGTAATACCAGGTAAGCTGATTGATACGCCAGGAGCATTGACCCCTTTACGTGATCCTAACATTCCAGCATTTTTAACGACAACCACTAATTCACGGGTTGCTTCGTCTTTTTCTTTGATTTCCATGTCGATCAAGCCATCATCAAACAAGATGTGTCCGCCCACATGAACATCTTCAAATAAACCAGGATAAGTTACAGCAATTTTTTCTTTTGTTCCTTTGTGTTCTGGATCCATTGAAATACGTGTTTCATCGCCAACGTTGAATTGGATGTATCCAGCACGACCAAAGTCTGCTTCTGTCGTATTTTGTACAGTTGTACGGATTTCAGCACCTTTTGTATCTAAAAGGATACCGACATCTTTACCAGTTTTCTTTACGGCTTCACGAACCATTGTCATACGCGCTAATTGTTCTTCATGATCTCCATGAGAGAAGTTAAAGCGGAAGACATTCGCACCGGCTTCAATCAGTTGAGAAATAATTTCCACACTGTTACTTGCTGGTCCTAATGTACTTACGATCTTTGTTTTTTTCATTACTAAACGCTCCTATTCATTTATTTAAAATAGCTAATAAGCTTTTTTTACAAAATTACTGTTGCGTTGCTTTAAAAATCTCTTTAGAATGAGATTTCTTTGTTCAAGTTATACAAGCTAAGATCTGGTTTGTGACGATTGTTTTCAAGGGTATCGATGATATCAGAAGCAATCATTTCATTGTTTTCGATACCGATACATAGACCGCCTTTGCCTTGTTGCAATAATTCAACGGCATATGAACCAAATTTACTTGCTAACACACGGTCACGAGCGCTTGGTGAACCACCCCGGACAACGTGTCCTAGAATGGATACACGGGTATGGAAATCGCCGTATTCAGAAAGTTTGTCAGCAAATTCATTTCCGCCCATCACACCTTCGGCTAAAACGATCAAGCAATGTTTTTTCCCGCGGTCGCGTCCTTCACGGATACGATCAGCAACAACTTGCATGTCAAAATCATGTTCTGGGATGATGATTTCATCCGCACCCCCGGCCACACCTGACCATAAAGCGATATCGCCAGCACCACGACCCATTACTTCGATCACGAATGTGCGGACATGGGATGTCGCTGTATCACGGATCCGGTCAATCGATTCCAAGACAGTATTGATCGCTGTATCAAAACCAATCGTGAAATCTGTTCCTGGAATGTCATTATCGATCGTTCCTGGAATCCCGATCGCTGGGAAACCGTGGCGAGTAAGTGCCATCGCACCATGGTAAGATCCATCTCCACCAATCACGACTAGTCCTTCGATACCAAATTTCTTTAATTGTTCGATTCCTTTTAATTGTCCTTCTTGTGTCGCAAATTCTGGATAACGTGCTGAATATAAGAATGTTCCACCACGTTGAATTTTGTCACCAACATCAGCAACATCTAAGCGACGAATGTCGCCTGCGACTAGTCCGGCATAGCCATAGTTGATTCCGTATACTTCAAGTCCGTCAAAAATACCCTTTCTGACAACTGCGCGAATCGCTGCGTTCATTCCTGGTGCATCGCCGCCACTGGTTAGAATTCCAATGCGTTTCATTATTCTTTCACCTCATCAAAAGATTTTGTTTAGGGAAGCCCCTGTTTGCTAGTTTTCAAGTAATAACCACGAGACATATTCTACCATTATTCCATGAAAATGTCTTGAAATAGTGGGAAAAAGTTGAAAAAAGTGTAAGTCGAATTACTGTTTTCGGAAAATTACTTGAAAATTACATTTCCATTTCCTAATAATGCGATCAGTTGTTTGACAAAGTTCGGCTCATCCGTCACCCAGTTTTCTTCTGCCAATAACACTTTTTTGCCACTGCTTTCATAGAACATCACCACTGGAATATTTCCGTGATGCTGCTTCATTTCCTTCGACAATGCTTGCAGGTGCGACGTTTCAGCTTCAGCAGAAATCTTTAAGTAACAAGTTTGTGACGCAATTTTATTTTGAACGTTTTCTGCTAAGTCTATTTTATCAGCAATGAGTTGGATTTCACCATTGTAACGACTTACCTCGACCTTTCCTTCGATGTAGAGAACAGCATTTTCTTCAATCAAGGAACGTACTTGTCGATAAACGATGGGAAAAATCGTTACTGACACTTCTTTGCTGGCATCTGTTCCTTCGACAAACGCCATTTGTTCGCCCTTTTTCGTTCGAATCTCTCGAATCTTGCGCACATATAAAAGGATACGCACCCGTTCATTCGGAACCAGATCAGCAATATCAGTGATTTGTTTTAATTGGTGCAATTTTTGAAACTGTTCCACGGGATGGCCAGACAAATAAACACCTAAGTATTCTTCTTCCAAAGCAAGTTTTTCTTCTAGTTTGTAATCGGCAACGGCTTCTTCTTTTAATGCCATAGTTTCTAAGAGATCCAAACTGCCGCCACTATAAGTAATGTTTTGGATCTTTCCTTCTAGCTGGATCAGTGCTTGTTTTCGATTGGGGGCGATCCCATCGAATACGCCGATGCTCAAAAGCGGCAATAAATAATCCAATTTTAACCATTTGCTGTTCCGCTGATTCAAGCGAAGCAAAAATTGATCCATAGACGTGAAATTACCATGCTCTTTTCTTTCTGCCAAAATGTCTTGGATCATGTCGCGTCGGATTCCTTTGATACTGCTGAAACCAAAACGAATTTGTTTTTCATTTTGCAGTTGAAAACTAAACCCACTGGCATTGATCGAAGGCGGCAGTACTTCTACGCCATAACGTGCGGCTTCATTTAAATATTCTTTCATTTTGCTGGCGGTGTTGCGTACCGAGTGTAGGATCGAAGCAAAAAATGGTGCGGGATAGTGTACCTTCAGATAGGCCATTTGAAAGCCGATAAAGGAATAGGCAAACGCATGGGATCGATTAAACCCATAATTGGCGAACCGCTCGATATAGTCATAGACCAAATTGGCGGTCTTTTCATCGTACTGATTGGCTAAGGCGCCTTGCACAAAATGACGACGTTCCTCATCCAAGACGTCTTTTTTCTTTTTACTGATTGCTCGACGCAAAATATCTGCTTGTCCTAAGCTGAAACCAGCCATTTTGGAAGCTACCTGCATGATCTGCTCTTGGTAGACAATGATTCCGTAAGTGTTTTGCAAAATCGGAATCAAGCTGTCATCTGGATAAGAGACACGCTCTTGTCCTTTTTTCCGCTTAATAAAGGTATCGATATTTTGCATCGGTCCTGGACGATACAAGGCATTGACTGCGGCAATATCCTCGATGCTTTCTGGTCCTAACTTACGCAGCACATTGCGTATCCCTGCTGATTCAAATTGGAAGATCCCTGCGGTCTCGCCTTTTTGAAACAAGCGCAATGTTGCTGGATCATCAAGAGGAATCTCCTTTTGGGTAACGATTTGTTGGCTGATTCGTTTAATGCCTTTCAAGGTATTATCAATGATCGATAAGTTTCTCAAGCCTAAAAAGTCCATCTTCAATAGGCCGATGGCTTCTACGTCATTCATGGTAAATTGGGTCAGCCAGATCCCATCGCTGCCTTCTTGTAAGGGAACCAGATCAAGCAAATTCTTGTCACTGATCACCACACCAGCGGCATGAGTCGATACGTGACGTGGCAAGCCTTCTAAAATTTTGGCGACTTGAAACATTACGTGGTTTCGCTCATTAAACGACACCAATTCTCGCAGCTGATTGGATTGTTCATAAGCAAGATCTAAGGTCATTTTCAAGGCATTGGGGATGGCTTTTGACCAGCGATTGGCTTCACTTTGCGAAAGACCAAAGACACGAGAAACATCTCGCAGAACCATTTTGGCCGCCATGGTGCCAAACGTCGCAATCTGTGCCATATATTCTTGCCCGTATTTTTGGCGCACATACTGTAAAATCTCGTCTCTGCGATTGTCAGGAATGTCTAAATCAATATCAGGCATCGTGTAACGTTCTGGATTCAAGAATCGTTCAAACAAAAGATCGTATTTGATTGGATCCACGTCGGTGATCGATAAAACATATGCCACCAGTGCGCCAGCAGCCGATCCCCGTCCAGCGCCGGTAACGATCTCTTGTTGGTGGGCAAAGTCCATGACGTCACAAATAATCAAGAAATAGTCATCAAAGCCCATCTTATGGATGACGGACAACTCATAATCCAAACGCTGTTCGTACGCCGATGTAACGTGGGCAACACGCTGAGGCAGACGCTCAAAACAAATTTTCCGCAAATAGTCCGCAGCGCTTTCTTCGGCTGGTAGCGGGTAATGAGGCAACAGCCGCTGATGCAGCGGCAGCTCGACGGCGCATTCAGCTGCAATCCGCTGATTATTCATCAATGCCTGCGACCATTCTTCAAATGCCGCGGTCAGTTGGTCTGCTGTTTGTAGAAAAAGCTGCGCAGCCTCTTGCTCTTTAGCCTGACGAAAGTCTTCAATTTGCGAGCCCTCTTTGATATGCGTCATCACTTTGACTGCAAAGGCTTCTTCTTGTGCTAAAGCCGCGATTGGTTGATAGGCACATGGTGCAATGTTTTGCTCGTTAAACCAAGCGATCGTTTCTGGATCTAGCCCCTTGCTAGTAATACCTAAAAACAAGCTCTCAGAATCAAATTTATGGCTGATTGCTCGCAGTGCTTCTTGATTGGCTTCTAGATCATCGTGCTGAGAAGGCAGAAACCCCTCGCCTTCAGGCAGCAAACCAAAGAGGTCCTGCAAAGAATCACAAGCAGCCAAATTCAACTGCTCGGTGATCATTTTTTCACTTGATAAACGCATCAAGGTTTGATAGCCCTTGAGGTTTTTTGCAAATACGTACAACGGAAAGGACATTGATCCCTCTCCGAAGGTACAGTCGAACAAAGCGCCAAAAATCGGCTTGATGCCCTGTGCTAGGCATTGCTGATAAAACTCGACCGCGCCATAGAGAACATTATGATCGGTCAGACCCAACGTCTGATAGCCCATCTTTTTGGCTTGCTCTATATAGTGAGGAATTTTGATCGTACTTTGCAGCAACGAATAGGCGCTTAAGGTGGTGAGCTGTGAATACATTGAAATCCCTCCAAAAATGAAAATTCTCTTTCTTTCTGCTAGTAATTAGATTTGAAAAACAAAATGAAAAAGTGAAAATCTTTACAATAAATATTTTTGTGATAAACTAAAGTCGAAATGGAAGATACGCAGAAAAGAGGTGTCGTCATGCGTTACTTAGTCACTTTATTTTGGACTTTTGTATTAGGTCAAGTCGTTGGCTATCTAGGCAGCTCACTTGCTGGAGCAACTTATGATTTTCAATTAACTTCAATCATCTCTTTGGTCACAGGTGTGGTGATCATTCTTGTTGGTATTATCGCACCAGCGCCTGAAAAGACAAGCCATTAAAAAAAAACCAGTTACCTTTATTGTAACTGGTTTTTTTTTCTTTTCAACTATTCACTGATGTCCGTTTTACGCAAGCTTTTACGGAAATTAAATCCTGAGATAAAAATATTGATCAGTACAAACCCGCTAGTTACCCAAAAGACGGCGGGATAACCAAAGCCAGCTGCCACCGTTGAGCCGACCATCGGACCTAACACTTGTCCAAAGTTAGAGAACATTTGGTTGTAGCTGTAGATGCGGCTGACCCCTTCCATCGGGGTGATCTTGCTGATCAGTGTGTTGATTGACGGCATCAACGCACCCGTCGAAAAACCAAGCAAGAAGCGCAGCACGCCCAACTGAAACGGTGTGGAGACAAAGCCCATCGGAATGAAACAGAAAAATGACAGCAATAAACCGCCTAACAATACCTTGTGATTGCCGTAACGATCACCGATTTTGCCTAAAAATGGCGAAGAGATGATTGCCGAAACACCCGCAACAGAGACGATCAATCCGCTGACAAACAAAATATTGCCGCTGTTCCCGCTTAGATCACGAATATATAACGTGAGGATCGGGCTGATACTCGTTACACCTAGCTGTAAAATCAGTGACGTAATAAACAAACCGACAAGCAGCTGCATATTTTTGATTTGACCAAAAATTTCTTTGATGGACAGCAAATCGCCCTTTTCAATCGGCTCAAAATCTTCTTGAACGAGAAAAATCGTAAGCAAGAGCGTAATTAGCAGCACAACACCAGTAATGATAAAAACATTTTTCATACCAAACCATTGCGCCAACGCCCCACCCATCGATGGACCGATCAAATTCCCTGCGATGGCTCCTGTAGCCAATGTCCCAAGCGCCCAACCACTTTTTTCTCGAGGCGCCTGCGAAGCAATCAACGCAGTCGCATTGGGAATATACCCCGATAAAATTCCAGTAAAGAATCGCATGATCAACAACCAATAGACATTCGGTACAAAAGCCAAAGACCCCATCGTCACTGTCATCCCCGCAGCCGCGCGAATCATCATTAAGCGACGACCTTTTTGATCTGCTAGATTTCCCCATACTGGAGCAATGATAGCCGCCGCAAACGCCGTTACTGAGATTGCTAATCCAGAAAACAACTCAATTTGACTCTCTGGAGCGCCTAACTCTTCTATATATAAGGGAATGAATGGCATGACAAGACTAAAACTGGCACCCGTAAAAAAACAACCTACCCATGAAATCAGTAGATTTCGTTTCCAATCAATCTTCATTTACAAACCTTCTTTCACAAATACTATACCGTATCGTGAGTAATAATCAAATAAAAAAATCTTTCTGCAGGTAACATACAGAAAGATTTTCTTCATTAAACTTAACTGATCAAAGCCAAAATGACAAAGTTTAGGATAAACAACGCATTGACGACCCAGATGATCGGAGACACTTCGTTGGCTTTTCCTTTCACTACTTTCACTAATGCGTAGAAAATGAAACCAACAGCGATCCCGTTGGAAATACTGTAAGACAAGCCCATAAAAATAGACGCGAAGAAAGCGGGAACTGCTTCTTCTAGATCGGTCCACTTGATGTCTGCAAACGAAGCCATCATCATTACCCCAACTAAGATCAACGCTGGTGCTGTCGCTTGTGCGGGAACGATTGAGATCAGTGGAGAAAAGATACTGCTGATCGCAAAGAGTGCTGCCACTACAACAGAAGTCAAGCCCGTGCGTCCACCAGCACCGATACCAGCTGCTGATTCCACATAAGTCGTTGTATTTGAGGTCCCTACGATGGCACCTACAGAAGTGGCTACGGCATCTGCAAAAAGGGCTTTATCCATCTTCGTGTTCAACCCGTTACTGTTTTCAACCGCTTCTTCATCTTTTTTCGAAAAGATCCCTGTACGACGTCCAGTCCCGATAAAGGTACCGATCGTATCAAAGACATCTGATAAGCTAAACGCTAAAATCGTCATGATTACTTGAGTGATTTTGGCAGAATCACTGAATAGTGAGCCCATTCCTTCAGAGCCAAACGCAGCGCCAAATGTGATGCCTAGTTCGCTGATGGAACTTCCTAATGAGTTCCCGTGCCAATCAATGGCACTTAAATCCACCACACCCATCAAAATACCGATGATCGTCGTTCCTAAAATACCAAAAATAATTGCCCCACGAACATTTTTCACCACTAATAAAGTAGTCACTACTAAACCAATCACTGCTAACAAAACAGGTGCATTATTGAAATTCGCCAAAGCTGGGACGATCCCCCCATTAAAATTGGCACTCACGATCGTCTCACCGTCGACAACTGAACCCGTCACTGCCGCAGTGTCTGCACTGAAGTTTAGCAAGTTGGCATTTTTGATCCCTACATAAGCCACAAAGATCCCGATCCCGCCGCCGATTGCATGCTGCATGCTTTCTGGAATCGCATGGATGATCATTTTTCTGATACGAGTGACCGTGATAAAAATGTTGATCAAGCCGCAGATGAAAACCATCGCTAATGCTTGCTGCCACGTATACCCCAAACCAAAAACGACGGTAAAGGTGAAGAATGCATTAAGGCCCATTCCAGGTGCTTGCGCGTAAGGCACATTTGCAAATAAGCCCATGATCAGGGTACCAATCACTGAAGCGATGATCGTTGCTAAGAAAACAGCTTGAAACGGCATGCCTGCAGCAGATAAAATCGTCGGATTCACAAACAAAATATAACTCATCGCGAAGAAGGTGGTGACCCCAGCCATCACTTCTGTGGAAACCGTCGTTTTATTCTCCTTTAATTTGAAAAACTTTTCCATGTTATGTTTCACTCCTGAACTTTAATCGTTTCTATGAAAAGAAAAAATGAATAATTGCGCTTTTCATCGAACAATTACAAATTATAAGGGAATAATTTTCGCTTTTCAAGCCTTTTTCCGAATAAAACGAACCAAAAACGTTTAATGTTCGTGTTTTGCTTTGTAAATATTATGAAAACTTATCGAAAACTTACTTGTATTGTGAAATGACAGAAATATGTTACACTTAAGCCACTACCATAAGAGAATGGAGCGAGTCTTTTGAAACCAAAAATCATCGCCATTGATTTAGATGGCACAACCTTAAATACTGAATCCCAACTTTCCCCTCGCACACGTGAGGTACTGGTTCGCGCCACCAAAGCGGGACACTTTGTTACCATCGCTACAGGAAGACCTTTTCGTATGAGCGATCAATTCTATAAAGAATTGGCGCTCACAACACCAATGGTCAATTTTAACGGTGGGTTAGTCCATAAACCTCGTCAAGTCTGGGCAAATGAAATGGAGCACTCGATCTCTCGAGAAATTGCGTTTGAGCTCATGGCGCAAAAAGAGCAGCTGGGGCTGACGTTTGTGGCAGCAGAAAATCGCGAAACCTTTTTCATCGATGACCTAAGCGGATTTGATCAGCACTTTTTCTTTTCGGGCAATGCTTCCGAAAAAAATCTATTAGCAAATTTAAAAACGGACCCCACTTCATTACTGGTGAAAACCGAAAATGAATTAGCAGAATCTGTTTCTTTACGTATCAAGGATCAATTCGACGATGCGGTCGATGTTCGAACATGGGGCGGACCTCAAGCTATCTTAGAGATCGTACCAAAAGGGGTCCATAAAGCACTTGGTCTTTCGGTGATCGCGGATTCTTTGTCTTTGGATCGACAAGATATCATCGCTTTTGGTGATGAACACAACGATTTGGAGATGCTAGATTATGCGGGCTGGGGCGTTGCCATGGCGAATGGCACGCAACAATTAAAATCGATCGCCAATGATGTTACCGACAAAACCAATGCGGAAGATGGCATGGTCGATTACTTGGAAAAATATTTAGGTCTATAAAAAAAGCCGATGCGGGATGTCCGCATCAGCTTTTTTTTTGCTGCCATATTCAAATCAAAGTGTTTCATAAACGATTTCTTTGGCTTCTGGAATCGATTCATCAATAAAGAATACTTTATACCAGGTCAAGAACGTAAAGATCGTCCAGATTTTTCGCTGAAGATTCGGTTTTCCTTGGCGATGGTCTTCAAGCATTTGTAAAATGGCTGTTTGATCGAAGAAGGTTGCCGCAAAGTCTGACTCAAAAAGGCTCTTGACTGCTTCATACCCTGTTCCTTCTTTCAGCCATGCCTTGATAGGTACAGGAAAGCCGAGTTTTTCACGGTTTGCCCACTCTTTTGGCAAATGACGGTTTGACGCTTGTCGAAACACATCTTTGGTGTTGTTTTGATTGATCAAATATTTCGTCGGGATCGTTTGCGACAACTTCTGCATCTCGATATCCAATAAAGGAACACGTAATTCCAAGGAACTCGCCATGGACATTTTGTCTGCTTTTAACAAGATATCCTTCGGCATCCACTGATGAAGATCTAAATATTGCATCTTATTGACCTCGTCTTTGAGACCATTGACTTTCTCGTAATGAGGCGCAACGATTTCAGCAACAGAGGGTCCTTTTTGATACGTTGGTTTTAAAAGCTGCAATGCTTCCTCTTCTTCAAAGACCAGTGCTTGCCCGATAAAGAAGTCTTGGGCAGGTGCCGTGGCTTCATAAAGATGGATTCGACCATGGAAGTTTTTCATTTTGCCGATTTGACGTCCCAAACGAAAGCGGATGTTTTGTGGCAATTTTTTCAACCCTTGGGCAAAAACGCGCACCGCTTTAGAGTTTGTGTGGAAGCCATAAGCAGCATAACCGGCAAATAATTCATCTGCCCCTTCCCCAGATTGAACGACTCGCACTTGCTGTGCTGCCAGATTGGCTAAAAAGTACAAAGGGACACAGCTTGGGTTAGAATCTGGTTCGTCCAAGTGATACTGAATCAACGGGAATGCCTCAAAGGACATTTCACCATCGATGACCGCTGCTGTGTTGTTCAAACCAAGTTTTTCCGTCAATTTGCGGGCCTCGATCGCTTCGTTGTAGGTTTTGTCATCGAACCCGATTGAAAACGAGCGATCTGGTCGCAAGACAGAAGCTACGTAACTTGAATCGACACCACTGGATAAAAATGAGCCGACTTCAACATCACTGATTTGATGAGCGGCAATTGATTCCTGGACTGCTTGATCGATTTTGTCGACCCATTCTTCTCTTGAATGATTTTCTTTCACTGAAAAATCTGCATCCCAATACTGCTTGATCGTCAATCCCTGTTCATTAAACAAATAATAATGCCCTTCTTGCAAACGATGAACGCCTTTAAAGAAGGTTTCTCCGTTCAAAGGCGAGTATTGAAACGTCAAATAAGGTTTCAATGCCTCTTGGTTCAACTCTTTCTTGAAATCTGGATGAGGCAAAAAGCTCTTGATTTCAGAACCAAACATAAAACTGCCATTCATTTGCGCATAGTAATATGGTTTGATCCCAAAGTGATCCCGTGCGCCGAAAAGCTCTTGTTTTTGAGTATCCCAGATGGCAAAAGCAAACATTCCCCGCAGGCGCTGCAAAACATCAATGCCCCACTCCTCATAGCCATGTAAGACTACTTCGGTATCCGCATGGGTAGAAAAAACATGACCCGCTTGGATCAATTCTTCCCGCAACACTTGAAAATTATAGATTTCCCCATTAAAAATAATGACTTTTGTTCGATCCTCGTTAAAAATCGGTTGTGAGCCACCTTCTAAGTCGATGATCGATAAACGACGAAACCCTAACGCTACTTGGTCGTCGGTAAATTTTCCTGAACTGTTTGGTCCGCGATGAACGATCCGGTCCATCATGCGTTCAATAATGATTTCTTTTTGGTCTTTTGAATTGACAAAGCCGACAATTCCGCACATATTTTCACATCCGTTTTCATAATCCATTTTCATTTTTCTAAAGTAAATCATACCATAGAATTCAAGAGATACGATCTCTTTTTCAAAAAAATACAATCAATATATTTTTGCACAAAACATAATTTGGAGATAAACCTTATGATATCAAGGTTTCCAACCAACTCATACTCTCAATCTTACAAATTTGTTATCTAAGAAAATAGCTATCCTCAAAATTCTTAAGAAATTTTTTATGAATTCTATTTTTCTGAAAATATACAAAAATACTTTTCCCGAATTTACTGACTCCAGGAAACTTCTTTTGCTGCCATTCTCAGGCATTGATTTCTTGAAAAGGATCAGTCAGATTCGTTCGTTTGATAGTTTTATTGGACGAATGTGAAAAAAAGTGTTATTCTAACTATGGAATTTCGTTATCAACTAACCGTTGCCTTTCAATGACAAGTTTTAAGAAAGGAGAATGACTATGACATTCTATAACACAGATCTACAATATCGTGTAACTCTGGATACCAAATTGAATTTATTTATCGTTTTCGATAAAAAAGATGCGAATCATTTTGCGACTGGAATTACGATCGAGCAAGCTGTACAAGAATTGAAAAAAACTGCATAAGGAGTTTATCCAAATGAAGGATACCGATTCGTACTGAAAGCACCTCGCTAAGGAAAAAATTAGCTAGGTGCTTTCTTGTTTTTTGGCTCGCTTTTGTCTTTTGCAGTATCCGCTTCTTGCTTCTGTCCACTTTGCTGTTCATCCAGCTGTAAGATTTCATCAACAGATCCTTGCTTAATAAATTTGCTCAATCCCTGTGCCGCAATTTTTGTGTAACGCATAAAATAATCTTTTTCTTCAAAATCCATCTTCTTCCCTCCTACTGATACAACCATACTTTCATTTCGTTTACTAGCGATTTTACCAGTAATTCTTGAGCGTCACTTCTTTAATACATATGAATGATCCATTAATAGCATACAAGTTACATTTGTCAAATCATTCTTTTCCTCTATTCATGAAAAGACAAATCTGTTTTCTGATTCCAGACATAGTACTATTAACTTTAGGAAACTGTTTTATTAGGGGGGATGCTTATGGCAACATTTTTCGCTGGTTTGTTTTTTATCGGTTTGATTGGTTTCATTTTTGGCATTATCTTATTTTATATTGGGTTGGTAACTCAAAAAAACAAACGAGATCGAAATGTTTTTCTCATTGTCACTTCCGCTTTTATTGTCTTGTTTTCGTATGGTGGCTTGTCCTTCTACCAAGATGTGACGTCTTTCGATAGCATCACTGCGCAATTAAGCCCTTCATTACGTAAAGAAGCAAGGAAAAATGAATCCTTTGTCGATGCCACTGCTTCCATGGAACAACCACAAGGAGAACAAACAGCTGGCAACAACGAAGCAAGCAGCGCGCAACAAGAAGAACCCGCAAACAACGAGCAACATACACCTCAACTTTCTCGTGAAGAAAGAAATGCACTGAATCGTGCAGAAAGATACTTATCCAGCAATGCGTTTTCTCAGTCGAGCTTGAAACGCCAACTACTCTATGAAGATTTTTCTGAGAGCGCAGCAGACTTTGCCGTAGCCACCGTGGATGCCGATTGGAATGAGCAAGCATTGAAAAAAGCAATTCGCTACTCGCAAAATTTATCCTTATCAGATGAGCGTGTGGCGAGCCAACTTTCCTTTGAAGGCTTTACTTCTGAACAAATTGAATACGCCTTAGCGCGTTTGCCCGATTGATTCTTTTCGTTTGTTGCCGCACCACAAGAAAAAAGGGTCCAGCGAATTGGCGTACATTTCTGTTGATCTCCCGATTGAGTGTAAGCTGAGGGTTTTTCAGATGGTCATCGAGCAAACTCGGCAGTCAAGCTAGCTTCTCTGCCCATTTTTTTGCCCACAACAAACAAAAAGCCTATCTCTAAAGATAGGCTAAACGCTCCAAAGCGTTGGTATAAGGAGAGTACAAGCCTAAAACCCCCATTAATACCATTGATTTATAAGCTTATTTTCAAGGTTAATGCAAAATTGGTGCAAAATATTTTTTTCACTTTATTGGTTGTCTCCCTTTACAAAAAGAACAAACGTTCGTATAATTCTTGCAAGGAGTGATTGATATGCAAATACCATTGGCGCATCAACGGACATATGCTTTTGAACGATACTACTATGAGTTTATTGAAAGAATGGGTCCAGCACACTTACTTTACGATCAGTTTGTTCGAACGATGGAGAATTTCGGGAAACCCTACTTTACGGTACCCTGCAGCTACAGCGGATATCCGGAAGAGCTAGCGTTTGTATTCAAGGTAGAGGGCGAAGATTATTTATTTGATCATGTCAGAACACAAGATAAGATACTTCGAAAATATGATTCTAGCATTAAGTATAAGCCCGGCGGTAACTGATATGAACATAATCAGTCAATATGAGCAGGGCTACCTATCTTTCTCTGAGTTTATGAATGATTTTCCGTACAGTATTTCTGAGTCACAGGAAGCTTTATACGGCGCAAAATGTGTCGAGTTTTATGTTGCTGTCACTTTAGGTAAAACGGATTGTCGCTATTATGTACAAGCTTATGGAGGCGATTGTTATGAAATCGATGAAAGGCTATGTTTCGAAGATACGTGTGTTGAAGATGAGCAAGACCCCTTTGGTGCGGTTCTCTTTGGATGATGTAAACTGTTTGATTGCTGCACATAGTTTGAACTTCTTGGCAGATGTGGATGAGGAAATGGAGATCGTTGTCGCTGGTGAGTATAACCAGCGGAAACAGTTTGTTGTGAAAAAATATAGTGTTCTTGGCAAAACGAAGATTATGATTGAATTTGAAGCAATGAATGTTCGCTAAGCGTATTACTTTTCCTATTAAGTAAATTACTATATGATTATTATGATGACGGAACATAGTTCCACTTGCACGGCATATGAGAATATGCTGTGCTATTTTTTTACAAAACAAACAACCACTCCCGGGGAGGAGTGGCACAATTAGATGAAAAAGTTTTTCACATTTCATGCTGGTCAAAAAAAGTTATATACTTCTCTAAAAGTTTAAAATCCTGTTCCAAATTTTTTCTAATGATTATCTGATCTCCCAAAAACGATTTTCGAGATGTACGTGCTATCTTGTGATAAACATTATTTTTAATTAAATAGTCTAATTCTTCATTAATTTTCTCGAGGTTGCTTTGATCAGACGAAGATTGAAAGTATCGTATCGAATTGTATTCTAGGTGTCTTGCGCTGTTAATGACTTTTCTATAATGTAGTTTATCAACTTTCATAGAATCACCTCTAATATAAATTTACATCATTCTTAACTTTCTATCAATATGTTTAATTAATAAAATGCAGATTTTAATCCTATAATTAATATAAATGGGTAAAATTTTAAAGTTAAGAACATATATAAGAGATTTCTAATTAATAATTTCTATTACGTTGAAATAATGATAAAATAAACAAGAAGAGTATTAGGCGCACTTCCCCAAGTTTTCACCGCCTAACTACTCTTCATAAAATATTGCACGCACTTACTAATTTATAGCATAAACTAAATTACTGCAAGTAATATGAATATATTTATGTACAAGCCCACATAAGCGGGCTATTTTTAATTATCTCAATTTCTTCACGTAAGCTTCATTAGCAGTAAAATACCCACCAGATTCTAAAAGAAGCCGTGTAATGTTGCCATGCTTCACAACCTCTTTCACCAGAAGTTTGCTGCCCTTCGGATAGTAGTTACCACGCATATTGGTAAATTCTAAATCCGTGTATTCTTGATCTCCACCTTCTCGAATCACTTCTACACGTCTTGCACTTTGAATATATGTTTTTTTATTTGTCACATTTGTTGTGCCTCCATTCGAAGATGATTTGTATCCCATAACCTCCAATGCAGCATTAACCGCATCGTCCATTTTCTTGGCCATAATATCCATATCTTTTTGACTATCCACGAATCCCCATTCAATTAAGATTGCGGATCCCGATGATGCTCGAATCACATATAAGGATGTGGTAGCCTTCGCTCCACGGTTTACCCATCCCGTCACTTTACATACAGCTGCACAAATTTCTTCTGCTAGTTTTTTTGCTTGAGCATTACCAGCGTAATACCAAATTTCAAACCCATTTGCAGTACCGTTAAAAGCGTTCAAATGGTGGCTGACATGGAAAGAGTTGCCAACGGCATTCATTTTTCGAACAATATTATAGAGATTATCGTTAGCAGTTCTACCCGCATCATCAGTAGCATCTACTGCTTTAGTCGCTGCTCGAAACTTGTCATGAATCTTTTGCGCCACTTCGTGTTCTTTTAAACCGCAACCAGATGCGCCAGGTACAATCGCATTGTGCCCTCTATGAGAGGTTGAATTATTATATTTGACCATGTTTACTCCCCCTTTCCAATGTAAAAATAATCATCTATTTCTTCAGAATAATCATCCGTTTTTTCACGTTTCTTTACTTCAAATTTGAAAGTTTTGTCTTGGCCATCTTTTGTGAAACTACCAGTAAGGTGATATTCTGATTCACCTAATTGATTCATTGTGTGTGCAGCATCTTGCACTGGATCCACAGCCTCGATGATTTCTGGTTTTGCTACTGATTCAAAGTCTTCAATAAATTTTGCTTTGTTTCTCATGGTTATCCCTCCAAATTTTGTATAAAAAAAGAGCAGCCTTTTGGGCTACTCCTTCTTTTCTGTGAACTCTTGGCCATCGCCGTAATCTGGCTTTTGATCATTGCTTCCTAAATTTAAAAGTTGTACAAATAATTGGTGCATACCTGTGGATGCAATCCCACTTACAGCACCGTAAACAATTGCTTCAACTGTCAATCCGTTAATAATTGCCCCTAGGATTGCGCCTAAGACAATTACAATCAAGGGAATGTAGCCATTAGCCACTGCTGCAAATAAAGGAGTTGACTTAATCAAATACCCCACTACCAAACACGCTACTACGATCACTGGCACTAAATACTCTTGCAAAAAATTCAAATCCATTTTTACTTCCCTCTTTCTTTCCATAAAGATTTTAATTGTTCACCATGTTCAATCAGTCGATCGTTGTGCTTATCCAAGCGCTCATCATGTCGCTTTAATTCATCATGAATTGCAACGCGATCTGATTTACTTGCTTCTAAATCTCTGGTTAATAAATCAAGATTATGAGCCAGTTTTGTCAGATTATCTGCAATTTTTGTAAAATTGGACATTACTGGCTTGATTACGAATGCCAGCATTCCAACAATCGTCATGATCCAACCCGCCCAAGTTGCTAGCTCTCCTACATTTAACATGTGTCACCTGCTTTCCTAAAATAAAAGCAACCGACTGTTAAGCCGATTGCTCCTGCTGCTACATATCCTATTCTTTGGTTCCTTCTTGCTTTTTTGCGTTTGCAACAATTTCTGCAACATCTTCACGTATTGATGAAGGAACACTTTCAATTGTGCGTTTGTCTTCAATAATGTGAGTCGCATATAACATTTCCAATGCTGAGTAATTCATTACATTCCTCCTTATCTGCTCAACAGCATGTCAGATAAATTCAACAGAGCTTCTTCTGCCATTTCTTGCCTTTGCTTCATTACTTCGTTTTCTTGTTTCAACAGTTCTAACTCGAATGGCTCATGAACGGTGTTTTCAACTACAATGGATTGAATAAAAGAATCCATCTTATCAGGATCATCTTCAAAATCCTTAGACAGAATTTCATGAAATAATACTCTCATTTCATCGGTAATACTGTAATCATTTGATACATACAAGCGTTGAAACTCTTTCTGTCTATCATTCAAATTTATCATCCCTTTCCTAGACGTCTGCAGCTACAAAACTTCCTGCAATGTTGAAAATATTTCCAGCATCATTGGTGACATAACCAAACCCACCACTAGCTGATCCCAGTCGATAATTAATATAAACTCTTCCATTTGATTCCACTGTGATCATAAAAATGGACGTACCAGATCCCTTCCCTACCCATTTAACAAGATTTGCGGGCCTTAGACCGACTGGTAAGGTACAAAGGGTATAGTCGTTATTTGTTGTAGGCAATGAATTGTTGTTACTAAATGCTCCAGCTAACGAAACCATACGACCTACTCGTGTAGCTGTTGGATGGTTTCCAGAATTGACATCGTTGCTATACTGAGAAAATCCTGATGCCGGCATTAAACTTGTTTTTTGAATACTATATAAATCTTGAAACGTTAAATTACCGCCTCGACCTTGACTGTCAGTCATTCCTAATCGATAGGCATCCAAAGATAAGGTCCTGCTTGGGGTTGTAGTCTGCGACCCTGTAAAATCTACAAGCTGGAGTCCATCATGAGCAAATAGTGAAAATCCATTATTTGCTACTACTCCTGTTTGCTTGTTATAAATTTCGTAGTCGTTTCTAAAACGACCTTGGGCCATAGATAGAGTTCCTTTTCTATACTGAGTCCCTCCAGTTACCACTAAGATGTCGTAGTCCGAGTACAAACCAGCGCCTTTAATAGAAACCGCATTAAGTGATCCTGCAGTTATTTCTCCTAAGTTGGCACTTAGTGCATCAAGAGATTCAACCGCTAATGTTGCACTTGCATATTTCTTTTTTTGCCAACCGCCCTTATATGTGTATACCGCCACAATGTTTTCACTTGTTGTTGATTCAGTTTGAAACCATGTAGCTCCTTCTGTAGTATCAGTGGGTTGAGTAGGCTGCATATAGGCAACCCCCATAATACCTCGATCACCTTTCGGGCCGGTTAGTCCCTGTGGTCCTTGAGGTCCAGTTGCTCCGGTATCGCCCTTATCTCCTTTAATTAATGACCATGAATAATCTGCGGCGTTCGTACTTTCAGTGGCAGTCGTTTTGTTATATGCTAATCCGATGTAAGTTTTACCTGTTGGACTATCCGACATTCCTGCACCAGTAGCAGATGTGGCATACTTGATCCATGTATAGAGTGTTTGTCCATTATCTCCTTTAGGCCCTTGTGCTCCATCTGATCCCTTGATCAATGACCAAGTATAATCTGAGTAATTTGTTGATTCAGTGGCAGTCGTTTTGTTATATGCTAATCCGATATATGTCTTTCCAGTTGGGATATCTGACATACCACTAGTAGGAGTATCTGCATACTTCAACCAAGTGTAATATGTTTGACCATCAGATCCTTTCGGTCCTTGGATACCTTGGTCCCCTTTTTCACCCATTTTTGCAGCCGAATATCCTGATTCATTTGTTCCATCTGTATATGTCCAAGTAGTTTTGGTCCATAAAAAAGATCCTGCTGGCACAGTAGGTATTGATGTAGTCCATCGGGTAGTTGGTTTTACAGTTCCAGAAGATGAAGATGCGTATTCAATTTTCGTACTCGAAATTCCTACACCATCTTTACCAGCAATACCGTCTTTACCATTATTACCATCGGCACCAATTCGAGAAACGCTATAACCCATTTCACTAGTATTATCAGTGTAAGTCCAAGTTGTACGAGTCCATAAAAAATTGCCAGCTGATACAACTGGTACTGTACTTTGCCAACCACTAGAAGGCGCTGTAGTGCCATTTGAAGAACCAGCATAACGTATAACTGTTTCTTTTAGCCCTACGCCGTCCTTACCAGCAATACCATCGGCACCTTTAGCACCAGTATCACCCTTATCACCTTTGGCACCCATTTTGGCTACTGAATAGCCGTCCTCTTTTGTACCATCTGTGTACGTCCAAGTAGTTTTAGTCCATAAGTAGTTGCCTTCAGCTACAGTAGGTATAGTTGTAGTCCAGCCACTTGTAGGTTTAGTGGTTCCATTTGTTGAACCAACATACTGAATTAATGTACTTGCAATACCCACGCCATCTTTACCAGCTATACCATCAGTACCGTTATTACCATCTTTGGCATTATAGCTAACAGTATAACCAGCCTCACCAGTGTTATCTGTATAAACCCATGTTGTTTGAGTCCACAAGTATTGTCCTTTAATTAATGTTGGAACCTCAGCAGTCCAACCACTAGAAGGCGCTGTAGTGCCAGAAGTGCTTTGCGCATACATAATCTGCGTTGACTTAATACCTACACCATCTTTGCCTGCTACACCGTCTTTCCCGCTGGCTCCTGTCCGCCCCATTAAAGCGTTGGTAAATCCCTGCTCTGACGTGCCGTCTGTATACTGCCATGTGGTGCGTGTCCAAAGATACTGACCTGCTGGCACCGTTGGAATAGTTGTACTCCAACCACTAGTAGGCTTAGTAGTTCCAGAAACTGCGCCAACATACTCAATGACAGTATTACTGATACCAACTCCGTCTTTACCAGCTACGCCATCATTACCATCATTACCATCTTTAGCGTTATACGATACTGTATAACCAGTTTCAGTAGAGTTATCAGTGTATGTCCAAGTAATTCTAGTCCATAGGTACTGACCTTTTACAAGTGTTGGAACTTGTGCGGTCCATCCAGCCGACGGTGGAGTAGTGCCACTTGTTGATTGCGCGTAAGTAATATTAGTATCTGAAATACCAACACCATCTTTTCCCGCTATTCCATCTTTACCATTTTCACCGGACTGACCTAAAATTCTTTGCCAAGTATATTTGCTTGGATCTGTAGATTGAACGGCATCAAAAGTTGTATAAGTACCACTATAACTTGGAAATGCTCCGAAGAAGTCTTCGCTTGGCGCTGGTGTATAGATAGTAGCTGTATCAGTGGACGATCCAACCTTTTCTATTTTAACGTTAGTGATCTCAAAAAAATCACTAGTATCATAAACGCTATAAAACTCAATCGTATCGTAGTCTAGCGTTGCGTCAGTCCGTTTAGTAAGTTCCACATTTACTTCTATTCGGGTTTTTTCAGTCCCTATATTGCGTACTTGTTTATTGGTAAATGTGAAAGGTCCTTTACGGTTTGTGTTATATATCTGCAACTGTAAGCCTTTAAGCATTACAATGTCAAAAGATATAACAGCCCTATCTCCTGATTTGAAATTGTCGATCCATGTAGACCCGATATTGAGCGTTTGGTATTCTTTTTTCGATCCAGCTGCAGCTTCCAGGTCGCCGATTTTGGTGGTTTGGCTACCTAAAAAATAGTTTTCATTGGGGTACTGCGTTGTAAAGCGATCCGTACCGTCTTCACTCCAAGCGTAGGCCTGGTAAATATGAGCGTCTTGTCCGTCTTCGCCTTTGACTAGCTGCCACTTATAATCACTGGGATTAGTTGATTCTGTAGCTGTCAACTTGTTCGTTGCCAAACCAATATAATATTTTCCAGTTGGATCGTCTGTCATATTGGTTCCTTGATAATCATCCGCATACTTTAACCATGTGTAAGTAGGTTGCCCATTTTCTCCGGGCGGACCAGGTACGCCTTCACCAACAAATTTCACCCAAAGGCCTCGATAATCGGCCGGATCATCACTGGCTGTTGGCACACCCAGAACTTGCTTAATGGCAATGTATGTCTTTCCTGATGGTAAAGGACTGATTCCATTACCATCTTCATCGTCAGCATAACGAATCCAAACATAAGTCGTTGCTTGCCTTAATTGCTCAGCCAGATCTTTCAGTGACTGACTGATTGTGCCTTCTTGTATAAGATAATCTCCCAAAGTTGCTTTATACTCAGTCGTTGAATAAATTCTTGCAAGTTCTAATACACGTGCACTTAGAAATAATTTCTCATTCTCATCCACCAAATAAATCGTATCCCCAATACGAACGTTATCAGGTAGATTGGCTATATCTGTTTCATAATTGATTGCTGGCTGACTCACTTTTTCAAGTTCACGGATGACATTATCACAAAGAGTTTTTTTGTCAGTTGTTTCGTAGGTCTTTACTCTCTGGATATGGCCTGCATTAGGGTTGGGATTGCTGTTTGATAACAGTCGACTCCAAATTTTCACTGACTCCATATCTTGCATGACACCTGATACTTTGTTTAACACGAATCGGCCATTCGGATCACTGTAGTTATAGCCCTTCAAATTAATCGGTTCATTTGCTCCCTCTGGTGTTCCTCCAGTAGCTGAAATAGCAGTACAAAGATCATAAATATTTGCCTTTGTCACAATGTTATTGATATCTTTATCCATATACAAAGTAACTCGGTTATCCGTTCCTCGTCTCTTTCGTACTTCCAAAAACCTTTTGACTACTTGAGTTCCTGATATTTCAAATGAGAAACTAAATTCAGCATTATCAAATTGGGTTGCCAAAGAAAGCAACCGAGCGAGTAGAGTTTGGCTTTCACTTTCCCACTTCAAGGTTCTAGTGAGGTTACTTACTTCATTAATACCGATTTCAAACCCAGTATCCCCTGCAAATAAAGTAAAATATTCAGAAAAAGTCATGGCCCTTGGTGCGCTGTATGCATCTACCAATCCATTGATTAAATCCATTCCAGCATCTTCTGCTCTAAAAAAATGTTCACCTTCTTTAGGATCATGTTCTAGTTCCATAATCGTCATAAAAATAGATTGACCCTGTTCATCTTTATATAGAACATAATTTCCATAGTTAGCCATTTCTTTCACTTGATCACGTTCTTTATCCGAAAAAATAAGCGTGCCTTCGAATGTTCGAGAAGCAGCGCTTATACTTAAAATATCTTGGTCATCATAAATTGATATAGGTGCCGCAATACTGGTAGAGGCAATCCCGAGCAAGTTAAACTTCCGATCCGTGAAATAGAAATCCATCAAATATGCGCCCCTCTCAATTCAACTTCAAAATCAAACATATTAGCCCATGTACTAGCTACTGGTAATAATGTTGTTGTACCAGGTTCTATTGCAAAACGATCCCATGTGTTATCTAAGCTATGAAGTTTATAGTTCTCCACACCGTTCACTGAAACTTTCCTATTTTTTATATCTATCTCCAAAATGTCTCCGTCATCAAAAAGATTGGGAATGTTTGTAAATACTGATTCGTTTGTCCAATTAAACTTAGTGTCAGTCCAATCCATTGAAACAGATTGATAAGCCCCAAATTTCATGAACCATACATTCATTGCATCGATCCCAATTCCATTAAGTGTCGGTTCATTAATACTAAATATCTCTACGGCAGAAGCATTCACAGTATCTCCTGTGAATGAATGCCACATCGAAAATTTAAATGTAATTTCTGTCTTTGAAATACGAGAGATAGACATTTCCCAAAAACTGCCATTCCATTTTTTACGATCAAGATTAACCGTCTTAAGCGTTGTATCAAAGCAATTAAACTCTACTATTAATTGCTCGTTGCTAGGTGTTCCGTCCCTTAATACAAGTGAAATGACTGGCCCACTGTCATTTTGCAAAGTAAATTGGATTCTCCCACCTCCGATTTTGGTTGGTTTAAAATTAAATCGGTTTATCCACTCGAAGTTTCCAGTTGTTTGATTACTACTGTTTTTAGGGATCTCTTTGTACATCAATGGGCCAATCCATACATTTACATTATCTGCAGGAAAGACTGGCGTTGCACCTTCTGGATTTACTTGCCAATCAATGGTTCCATCGATAATGTTAGGTGTATCTGAATTTTGTCTAAAATAAGGATAATGAGGTTTTGCTTTTGAACTGTTCAATTCGAACTCATCTCCATTATTTCTCATTTGAATGCTTATTACTTTTTCTGTTCGATCACCAGAAATCATATCAATTTCTTCCACGTTCCCAAATTGAAGAATTCCTTCGTTTTGATTAACGATTCCTACTAGTCCATTTTCTCCATTCATGGATGCCCTTAAAATCGGCCAAGTTTTATATGTCCCGGGATTTGTGACTGCTAGGTAATTCGACATTTCTTTATTCGGTTCAGAATAGTTAGCCAGTTCCGAACCTAAATTAAACTGTGGCTTCGAATAAGAAACTGCACTTCCTAAAGCTAAACATGTTATCATGTTTAGCGCTTTGGCATTTGGATTTGAAATAGAAAAATTAATATCTAAGTTTTGGAAATTGCCCAAATTTAAAGCAGCAGGTTTCACTTCATGAGAAGCGAGAACCTTACCGCCTGCATAGTCTAATTCTTGAATCACCATTACTGCCGTATCTTTTCCTGTTGAATCTCCCTCAAAAGCTTTATCTATACGGACCGCTACACGTCCCCAAACCTTATCTCCTTGTTTCAGTTCAGGTAAATTCCGTGCTGTACTGTTAATATTTTGCATAATATAAAATACTTGGTACTTTACTTCACCCTTATCAGCTATAGTGTTTGTGTCGCTTAAATCAGCGCCTAAGATGTTATGAGAACCGTTCGTTTCATTTAATCGAGCGGTCCATTGCTTATAATATTTGTCTTTTTTTCGAAACTCCGGATCTAGGACCTGATTCTCTGTACTATTGATTGATATATTAGAAAAAATCCGTGGGTTAACATCATAGGAAACACCATCAGGTACAATCCAATTAATCGTGCCATTGCCAGCTCTAACGATATCATCAATTTCTACATCGCCAGTTGGAACTGCATACCAAAGTTTATCTGGTTCATCACTAAAAATTAATGATTGTGGTTCTTTTTGAGCAATGATTTTTGCAAGTATACGTCTTTTTTCATTTACATTACCTACTAGTGCGAATCCCATTGGAATTGTTCGTCTTCCTACGGTTCTGTCAACATATTTTTCACCATCAGATCGACCAACTTTTTTCATATTATATTCTATCTCTGGTAACAAACCTCGATCAAGAGAGGTCACTATCATATTTTCTGTAATATCATAGCCTGCATACATTACTTTGATCACACAATCCCCTCCTGATTTCTTTTTTGCCTACGTTGCATCTTCTGAATCTCTTCCCAAGTGAATTTAGCTGTAGCTTTCCCCATTTTTCTGCCTTCTATTTCAACTGTAACAGGTATTTCAAGCACGCTTCCATCTACAGAAGAACTTCCTGCTAATTCAGGTGTATATGCTGTACTGGCTAATTTATTTGCCGCTATTGAACTATTTATTCTACTTGCCTCAAGAACCATCTGACCTGATGGACTAAACTCATTACTGATTTTTTCGGCCATACCTGAAACGTTTTTTTGCACGTTCTTAAAGTTTTCTTTTAAGCTATTATTAAAACCACTCATAATTGCTTTACCAGCAGGTATCAATAATTTTTTATCGTAACTAATTGGGCCTTTATTCTTTTTGATCCAATCCGCAATACCACCTACAAAGTTTTTAACTGCTCCCCATGCTGATTGCAATCCCCCTAGGAACCCATTCATGATAGCCCTACCTGCTCCACTCAAACTGATATTTTTAAGGCTGTTAAATATATTTTTCACGTTATTTACAATTCCACTAATGCTTGAAGCTACACCAGAAATTGCGCTTCTCATACCATTCCAAGCTCCTGATACTCCAGATTTCATCGCATTACCAGCACTACTCATCCCACTGAAAAATGAACGAATCCTGCTGACCACACTTCCAATGACATTTCCCACAGCTGAAATTACTGCTTTAATCCCATTCCACGCAGCACTAAGCATACTTTTCAAAACATTCCCTGATGCCCCTGCACTCGTGAAGAAAGATCTTATTGAAGTAATTACAGAACCTATACTTTTCCCAACAGTCGAGATAATCGCTTTTATATTATTCCAAGAACTAGTCAAGATTGCCTTGAGAGAGGTTCCTGCACCCCCAAGATTTGCAAAGTAGCCAATAACTGTCCCTACCCATTCTGCAACTTGGGTCAACGCTGGCACACATGCCTTAAAAGCATCTACCAAAAACGAGATTACTGGTGTCAAAAATCCTATAGCAGTAGTTATAGTATCAAATGTGGCAGATACTCCAATCAGAATTCCTTTAAATACACCTCCGAGAAATGCCCCAACCACTTGTAAAACTGGCATTAGTGCATCCGCAAGAACTGCTATCAACGGTTGAGCTGCATTCCACATTTTCACAAAAGAATTTACTACCATATCGATTGCAGGACTGACAATACTCATCATTGTACTGAAAGCATTTGTAATTGCTGGGATAATTGCAGAAATTAAAGCCTGTAATCCACTAAAATCAAGTTTAGTAAATGCAGTAGCAATTGTACTGATAATCGGATTTATTGCTGACACAACAGTTTGAAACAACTGGGGTAGCTGACCAAAAGCTGTTCTAAATGCTTGGACTATAGGGTCTATTGTTTTTTGGATGTTGGGCAATAAGGATGACATGCCACTCCCGATTCCTAATTGGCTCAACAATTCTCTACCACCTGCCAAGAATTTAGGGCCTGCCTCTTGAAATAATGTAGAAAACACTACTGGCAATCCCTTTAGAATGTTTCCAACCATCGGAATAAAATTATCAAATAAAAATGTTGATGTAGTCTGTGCTAAAGCTTTCAGTGAGGGTTCAATATCTCTTCCTAGTGATAAATTACCTAGTACATTTGAAAAGGCGGATTTCATAGATGTGAACGATCCACTAAATGTTTCAGCAGCTTCTTTGGCTGTTGTTCCAGTAATACCTAGTTCTTCTTGAACTGCATGAATCGCACTATAGACATCGCTCAAATTGTTGATATCGTATTTAACACCTGTTAGCTTAGTAGCATCGGCAAGAAGTCGTTCCATCTCCGTTTTTGTTCCGCCATATCCGAGTTTCAAGTTATCCAACATAGTATAGTTTTGTTTGGCAAAACCTTGGTAGGCGTTCTGAATATCGCCCATATTCGTCCCCATCTTATTGGCATTATCAGACATATCAACCATTGCCATATTTGCTTTGTCAGCTGCCTTTTCAGTATCACCACCCATGGATTGCAATAAACTCGCACTGAAACTTGTGACATTTTCCATATAATCATTTGCTGATAATCCGGCAGTTTTATATGCCTCATCAGCATACTTCTTAACTTTATCAGCACTACCTTTAAAAAGTGTTTCTATACCACCTAATGATTGTTGTAAATTTGCACCTTCTGAAAGCGAAGATGATATTATTTTCCCTAATGCCACACCAGCAGCTGCAACTGCCGCAGCAGCTGCTACTTTAATTCCTGTGCCAATCTTCAATCCAGCACTTTCTCCTGCAGCAGCTGCTTCTGGATCAAGTTGCTTTTGAATTGACCCACTAATCCCTTTGGCAGAAGGCATAATTTGCACGTACGCACTTCCTAACTCAATAGCCATTTACTCACCTCCATGGATCGCGTTTCCTAAAAGTTGCTGTCTCATTTTTTCAAAATCCTCACCAGAATCAAATATGATTTCTTCTTTCTCACGTGGATTATTTTCTGATAATTTATGCAATATTGACTCAGGTCGATTTACATTTTTTTGTCCATCTTTAGTTTTCGTCCAAAGCAAAAGTCTTAAATTATCACTAATCCCTGCCAAAAGGAGAGTGTCTAGAGGGATTTTTTGTCCACTTAGCTTCATTTTTATTCTGGACGTTTCTCTCAAACCGCAAGAAAAAACAGCTACCATAGAAGCTGGCAGCTGTTTATAATCATAAATTTGATAAGTTTCAGCCAAATCACAAACTAGTGCATCTTCATCTACACTAATCATTCCGGCGAGGATTAAGAGTTTTTTGTTTGTGCTTGGTTTTGAAAAATATTCCCCAATTCTTCTATCATCTTTTCAGCTGGAACAATACCATCTTCATCACGTACATGCTCTTTTAATGCACTGGCTTGCTCTTGTCCAAGCAAAAGTTTTAAGGCTTTGGGAATAAGTGTTGGATTTTCGTCAACTTCGGTAATTACTTCTAAAAGTTCGTAGTTATCCAATCGCTTTTTTTCAATGGAGTATACAAATCCAGAATCTGTTTTGCCTTCAATCATTCTGTTTCGCCTCCTGATGTAGTAGGACTTTGGATATACTCGAAGTGAGTATTACCTTCTTCATCTGACGGAACAGCCGTAATAGTCGTTTCATACCCTACTGCATCCGCATCTGTATAATTAATTTCTCCAATTTCAGATACTTTCGCATTAGGAATAACGATTCTTTTTAGATTGCCGCCTTTTAGAATCATATCAACAACAATCGCATGTTCTTCTAGTTCTTTCGAATTAGCTTTGATCTCAATTCCAGTGGCTAAAGTACCGGATACGTTTGTTGATCCATACACTTCTTTAAGCACCTCAACGTTTGTTGCTTCAATCAACGTATACGTAAAAGTGTCTTCTTTTTCGGTTTGTACCGAAGCAACAGTATCCCCTCCCCAAGCTTTAATATTTTCATTTGATGGAGTATTTGAGTTAGTCATACCGTCTTCTGAAATGTAACCCAAAGGTTTGAAAGCAGCATTCAATTCTTCTTTAGCATTCGTGGGTACTGTTGTTCCCAATGGTGCCGAATAAATAGCTCCACCTACCTTGGGTTTAGCTGTTGATACATTTTTTGCATCTGACATTTTATTACCTCCTAATAGTGAGTGATATCAAAAACAGCTTGATATCGATATTCTTTCGTAGTTGTATCCGTATAGTTATAATCACTGTTCAACTTGATTCTGCTAATTTCATCAAGTGTGATTAATTCTTTTAAAACTGCCTTCAGTTCAGTATTCAACACAGCTGCTTTATATAATGTTGGTGCATAGCTTTGAAATGCATACGTTGAAGAAGAAATTTGATTATTTTCTCCACTACCAGTCTTTTCAAAAAGAACGTAGCTTTCTGGCATCTCTCCTTGCTTTTCTAAGAAAGACGGCACAGACAAATGACTATCCAGAAAATTCTTGATTACAATTTCGATCATTTATCTCACCGCCTTCAGCAACGTATTATTTTTCATGTTGTCCTTTTTCGCTTGATATGTATCAGCATAAACCATCGCATTCGCCCTGGTCTTTCCAACAAACGTATCTTGTTTATATCCTTCTCCTGCACGATTACGCACAGAAGTTGCCTTTTCTTCAAGAACAGCTTGCATTGCATCTGATTTCATCAAACTAGCAACACCACTACGATTTAATTTAAATTTCAAATTAGCCATAGCGCTCCACCATCACTTTCTTATTCCAATCAAGTGGGATTAAATCTTCGATACCCTCGATAGGAAAACCAAAGGTACGCCAGCGTTTGCCAAAGAATTTTACTTCCTTGTCTTCCCAATCATTAGTATCTCCTTTAGGGATTGCCAACGTATATACAGCTTTTTTGCCCGTTAAAGTAAGTTGATTGACAATATCATCAGTTGAAGTAGGGCTGACCAAGACATTTTCAACATCAATATCTGTTTCTTCGTAGATTGGATTCCCGAATGGATCAGTTCCCGTCTTGGTCAAATCCACCAATTGAATTGTTATGCCTTTCATAAGTGCCATAAGGTTCGATCACTCCCATCCGCTGCCGTCTTAAGCCAAGGCGGCTTAATTCGCTATTCTTAATAAATAAACCGCCTCCGGGGACAAGGTAAGATCCAGAAACGGAATAACCCAATGCCCCTTCTGCATACTGGGTCATAGGCTCCTGATCAGTTGATGTCATTAATGTTCTAGCTACAACATCAACAGTTACCGATTTAACAACATTCAAAAAGTAATCTGGTTTCATACTAATCATATTGTCCAAATCTTTACCTACCTTATCAGCTTCCATTCGTAAAGAATCAGAAACGACATCAAGTAATTCAGTAGCACGTGTAGTTTCTTCTGGCTTAAGGGCACGCCATAGGTTTGATAAATCATCAATAGTTGCAAAGGCTGCCATGAACTCACTTCCCTTGCATCATCAAATCGTACAATTCTTGCTTTTTAGAGCTAGGGTTATACTTGATGCCAAATGCATCTAATTCCTGCATGATTTGCTTTTTAGTAATGCCTTCTAATCCAGCCACTAGTTCATCTTTTTCATCGGCTTGTTGTTCTGGAGCAGCAGCTGATATTTCAGCATCATCAGCAGTATTTTCAATTTCTTCTTCATTCAATGTTTTTGGTTCTTCATCAAATTTGGGATCATCTTTCAGCAAGATCCAATCACCGCCAGAAACAACACAAGGGCTACTAAAAGTAACCCCTGTTTTTGTGTTTTTATATTTCATTATTCTCCGCCTCCTGCTGGTTTAATCACACGAGCAAAACTACTAGGATCCATAATTCCCCAACCCAAATATGTTTCAGATCGTAAATATACTTGATTGTACCCTTTCAAATCATTTCCCGAATTATCCGGATCACCATACTCAATAACTTCTAAAGGAATCTCTTTTGCAAATCCCCATTGGAAGTAATTCGCAAAATCTCCAATAATTGCCACATCGTTTGAGCTGGCTGAAACAGTATTATTGATATCCGCTTTCAATCCATTAATTGATCCTGGATTAGCACCCCAAGCAAGTTCAGGGAATAAGCGGATGTTGGTATCTCCACCTGTTCTCATATTTGCTAAAGCTGCTGAAAATTGAGGGTCTGCAGCAAGCCCTGTAACAATTCCTTCTGAACCTTGAATTAAAGATACAGCTGCTTCAATATTGGTATCTGGATCAGAAGCATTAAATTCCACCGTTTGAGTTACCTTGCTGTCAAAATGATTTGTACCAATAACTGTTGAAGCTGCTCCTGTTCTTGGGTTGATACCATGGAAAGCCATCAGGTCAACACCACGAGCTAGTTTTTTAGCATAACCTTCATTGAATCCCTTAATAACTTCAATCTTCTTTTCATCAGAAGAATACATGAACTCATCTGAAACACGAGCGCCATATTCGACTTTAATAGGTACCATCTTGATTGGCGCTAAAGAAATACCACCATGTGATTTCTTGCCATTTTCTGCTACAATGTCAATTTCTGAATCCATTGAGAAAACAAATTGCGTCGTACCATCAAACGGGATCGCTTCTTGTTGAGACAAAATAGCCAATGAGCTTTTTCCTTTTACTTTGTTGATTAAATCAGTAACTAGTTCTGGATCAAATAAATTTCCTCTTGATAATGTTGGCATAATATTATTCTCCTTCTTGTGTTAATCCTTGGATTAATTTTTTATATGCACCATCTTTACCTTCTCCTAAATTATTTTCAGTATTTTTCAAAGGTGGCGGTGTTTGTTTCTTACTTACTAAACCAGCTAACCGTTCTGCATCAGCCTTGATACTTTCTTCATCTGAACCAATCAAACGATCCGCCAAATCAATAGGCAATCCGTTTTGTAATGCAATTCTAGTGCGCAAATTCACTGTTTCTTTCTCAGCAATTTGTTTATTTAGATCAGCTATTGTTTGCTCATGAGTCTTAGCGGCAGTGCTTGTTTCCTCGATAGTTGATTTCAATGCATCTACTTCTGTTTCTAATTCAGCATTACGTGTTTTGATTTCATCGTAATCAGCGAACTTTCCTTTTTCACGATTCAATCTCTCCTGGATAATACGGTCCAGTTCCTCTTGTGTTTCTATTGCTTTGAATGTCATAATACAAACTTCCTTTCTCCTGCTTGCCCGGCAGTTCGGTAATTTTGCGTATTAAAAAACGACTACCGTTAAATAGTCGTCTAATACCTTTTTTGTTGTTTTTTCTTGGGCTTCTTGATACTGCATGCCCAATGCGCTAATAGCGCACTATCCATTAAACAGATATCTCTATCATCAAATTGCGATTTATAACCAAATCCACCATTGCTTCCGATATTACGCTTCTCACTGTTCGTAACTACCGAACTTAGTGACGGTTGATCTTTGTGGCAAATGGTTTGTTGGAATATTCCCTGTTCCCACAACGAATTGGCGGTAATGATTTCGGATACTTTAGGAAGCACTGGATCCTTGAGTTTAAAATCTGCCATTTCTTTGGTTAGGATATTTTGACCGCCGGCACCGTCAATAACCACTGCATTTACGTTAGCTTTTCTCAAGAAATTAATGATCCATTGATTGCCATTTCTTACAGACACACAATCAATTGTTTCAACGAATATTTTTCCGGATAAAGTTTTAACCGCAATACTCATTGCAACGTTCTGACCATCATTCCCATACTTGATACCAACATACAGAGGTCCTTTCAATACAGGCAAAGCTACTACTTTCAATCTTGACCAATCACTAGCAGAAATAGCAGATTTTTGATTGTACTTAGGCCAGTACCCTAAACGCTGCACGTTGTGATCGAGTTTGTCATCGCCAAGTTCCGCTTCAATCTTTCTTTCCATCAAATGATAACCTAATGAAGGATTGGAATTGTACCAAGCCTCGACATCATGGATATCTTTCATATCCTCAACTGACCATTCGGACCAACCAGAATACTTCGATTTACCAAACAGCGTTTTGTCGCGATAACTTGTAAAAACAGTACCGCTAGATACCGGGGTAGGTGGTGTACCACACATGATCGTCATTGGGTTTTTGCTATCGGTTACGGTATACTTCAACGCTGATTCTTGTTCAGTGGTATATTCTTGGGCTTCATCAATTACAAGCAGATCAAATCCTTCACCAAGACCACCGCTAGATGTTCTTGTTCTAAACTGGATCACGCCGCCAGTCGCATACAACTCCAATCGTTCTTGGCCTTTGGCTTTGATTGAATTGAAGTCTTCGCCCTCAATATATCCCGAATCTTCAAGCAGTTTTTTCACCTGCTCATATGAAGCATGAGACGTACTGATCCTGTGAGCCGTATGCAATATGCTTAATCCTTCTTCAAGCGCATCTAATTCAACGATGTAAATAACTTCGGTTTTACCATTTCGCCGTGGAATTGAGAAACCAAACTTTTGGTGAACCCACAAATCATCTTCATCGATGGCCAAAAGAGGTTCAAGCATATCAATTTGCCAATCGTAACAGTTTCGTCCAGTTCTTTGGTATCTTTCAACCGCTCTATGAGATACAGATCTATCATATGGAAGAATTACCGATTGAGTAGGATGTTGATTACCAAATTTTACTTTAGTAGCCATAAACTATCCCCTTTCAATCTCGATCATGCATGATAACCCTGTCGCTGGGAGATATTGGATCACGCATCCTTTCTCAAATTTATATTTTTTCTAGCTTGAATTTTCTGTTCCTTTTGTGGATCAGTCCAAGCTTTTGACCATACATTTTGTTTTCGACCATCACCCGGTTTATATTCAACTATACATTTACACCTTTCATGCCTTCGATAAATATCATCTGGTAAATCATAATAATCAAATGAGCCAGCTAAACTTTTACACCAATCACAAGCATGTCCGACTAAGGTTCTGTTGACTCTTGGCCTTAACCCAGATTTCGCATGAAAATCTACATTTGCTTTAATAACATCATCAACAACACTTTGACTAAAATTTACGATCGGTTCTCCTAATACCCACTTAACAGTATCGAAATCTTCTGCTGCTGATATCTTGTTTACAAGGCCATTCACCCTGTCTTGGTTGAAGTCAGGTTTCTGTCCTTTAATTTTAATTGCAGCTTCTTTGTTTAACTGCTCTTGAACATCAACAGAAAAATTTGAAATCAAATCGTAATTATTTTTCAGCGTTTCATTAAGCAACCGATCAGCAATATTAAAATACATTTTCCCGTCAGGAAGAATGTCAATGTTGATATTGCTGCCTAATACATTTGCTAATATTTCTCCAATTTCAATAGCAAACTCATTTACATTTTTGTATGTGGCCTTACGATTTTTGAGCAAAGAAAAAGCAGACTTCAACTTCTGACTATTGATTGTCTGCTCACTAAATTCATTTTTAATTTTTTCAAGTAATGCGGGAACAATGTCGTTATCCATTATTATCGCCACCTTTTATTCCAGTTAAATCTCTGATTGTTTCACTATTGATATATCCTGGAATCGCTTGATTCAATTTAATCGCACCATCTCCAATTAATGTTAATGAATTGGCATCAGCTTCAAATAATGGTTCCCACTTAGGAATTGTTTTTGCAAACTGATATCTAAAATACGGGTAGTCATCACGTAAACAAGCAGCAATAAATGCTACGTTCAATATTCCAGATCCTAACGATCGTTGTGCTTTACGTCCAGCTAGCCTTAAATTTTCATGACTTGCCCGAATAGCTTCAACCGATGAGGGATTATCGGAAACAAATCCCAAGTCATCCAATGTAAGTCCTGTTTCACCAGCGAATCCAGCAGCTGCAGTTTTTAATTGTTCTGTAAATGGAGTCATACTAGAAGTCGTGAACTGTCCCACTGTTGGAGCATTACCACCTTCTCCAACTGTAAATTCGAGCATCGCTGAAATGGTTGCCTTCCAAGTATCCAATGGTTCTGAATCTTGATCTGTTCCTAAAACATATTTTTGCGGAAATGAGTAAAATTCTGCGGTGATATCTGCACGTTCTAGTGTACGTTTTGCGTATGACTGGTAATACATACCTGATCGTGTAATACGAGAACGACCAAATGGCCGAACTGCATCTGGCCGATGAATTACCGGCACTAATAATGGATAATCAAAACTATGTTCGATAGGTTCATCCGGTATATTTTCATCAGCATAATAGTAATGAGTTATACCAGGCAGAAAATATGCTTCAATAGATGGATTTCCATCTTTATCTCTTTCGAGAACTGCATACCCTTCCGTTAGAAGTCCTGTAATTGGATCAATAATCCCCGTTGCATTGCTTGCTTCAATTATTTGTAATCTAGGTATTTCTCCTTCACCCCTTGAAATATAAACGAAAGAACAAGAAGCAATCAAAGATGACAAAACCAAGCTATCAAAAAATACATCCGGATTATTTGCTTCAAAAATTTCGTTTACCTCAAAGTCATCATGTTCAAATTCACGAAAAACTAAACGATCAGCCAAAGAATCCACCCCTTTGGCACACCATCCTAAAACTGATCGATATCTTTTTCTTATTTCAGCTGGAATTGTGATGCCAAAGCTCGATTCATTTTTCTTCATATCGTATTGTCTATACCTTAAATCAACACGAATTTTATGTGTAGCTAGCTTATTTCTTAGGTAATCAATGCCATAAATTTCCATTATTTCACTCCTTTCAAAAAGTCGCGCGAGAAAAAATGTACAGTGACGGCGTGAAGCTCGGCCGCCAAGGCGGAGGGGTGCCTATCCCCCCTCTCTCTTTGCGCGTATCAGGTTTTAAAAACATTTTCGAATGATTTATATACAAATTATTTAACCACCATAAGAAGCCCAATCAGTGCTTTGTGGAAGGTTCCTGTTACCTACAACTTTCGGTGCTTCATCCTTGGTTGTGTAAAGCTTGTCAGACTTCTGTCGGTTGCACGTCCAGTGAGCCAGCTGCAAGTTGTCAACGCTTGATGGATGACCACCTTTATTGATTGGTACTATGTGATCAACTACTGGACTCAAAGGATGTGGTGCCTTAAATGATTTATCAATAGGCTTACCACAAATCCCACATGTGTTCTGGGTCTTCATCAGTATCTTCTTGTTCTTCTCAAAGGCTACCCGGTGGGGACCTTGTCTATCCGCTCTTAGTGCCATAATAGAGGGGTGTCCTTTCTTAGGGGTAGGGTACTAAAACGTTTCGATGTTTATAGATTTAAATGTAGCTAACAACTTAGGAAATTGAATTGCAATCCAATCTACTAAATCTTCATCTTTTCCCCATTTGGAAGCCAAATAATTAAGCTTTGCATTCGTAATTCCTCCTTAAAAATTCGCAAAACAAAAAGCCACTCGCAATGAGTGACTCTACAAACAATCTTTAATTTGAAACTTATTTTCCTTCCTTAGCTTTATCCCATTCCTTTTTTAAATAGTCTTTCATTTCGCAGGAGAACAATTTAATATTATTTTCCAAGTTTACTACGCACTCATCGATCATTATAAAGTTTTTTTCATGTTCAGTTAAATTATTTCTTATCAATTCTTCAAGCTGGTCGGTCGTAGATATTAAATCATTAATCAATTCAATGATTTTTTCATGCTCTTCCGACTCACTAAAATACATCAATATTTCTTGACCAGTATAATAGAATTCACTTGCGCACCTGATAAGGTCATTTTTTTTAGAATCTGCTCTTTTAAAAAATGCCCTAACATTATCTGAATACTCCGGCAAAAAAACATCTTTTTCCTCTGCAAATTTCAGCATAGGTTCCCTTATCTGCGACTCAAAAACCGCTTCGCTTTTTATTTCAAAGTATTGTTTAGTGTAGTCCGTGGTAATAATAACTATTCGAGTTAAGTCATTAGAATTACATATTAACTTAGAAGCTAAATCTCTTACACTTTTAATCCATTCAATTCTAGCTTTTGCTTTTATATCTGCATCAATCTGTGTCTTGGCCATCTCTTTTTGAAACTCTTGTTGTTTTTTGTTTTGAGTAATGTTTACATAAACATTAGCAATAATACCCATAATTGTTGCGCCAAATGGCACCCACAACTTCCACCATTCCATTCAATCACTCCTTTTAATAAATTGTAGCATTTATTAACAAGTAAGTAATACACAAAAAGACAACACTAGCGAATTTCGAAATGAGATGATCCACCTCTTTCAAAAAATTGTGCTGTCTTTATATATCCGTCAAAGAAGAATAAGCGATAAGGAGCTTTCCCCCTTTCGGTTTATGAATTATTGTGAGTAGTCCAACAACCATCTCTCGTTTCTTCTACGCTATTAATATAAACCGTTTTAATCAATAATTGAATAGTTATAACTATCGAACATTTATCGAACATTTAAAAGAGCGATATTTGCTTTGTTTCATTGGCAACTCTATTATAGGCATCTATATCATTAACCTTGTTTCGCTTATCCTGCTTTTCAGACTCGTACTGATCTAAGAAATTTAGTGTTCTTTTTATCTCGGCGTGTCTTTGGCGCACATAAGATGAGCTATATCCAATTTCTTCAGCGATTATATCTAATGAGCAACCTTCAATGTATTTCTTACGAACTATTTCATTATCTATACCATTGAACGAATTAATAATAGCAAGCATTTCTTTCCTTTGCTCTTCTAGTATTTCTATCTCTTTCTCAATCTTAGCAATGTTTTCTTCGAGTGACGATGATCTAGAGTTTTTTTCAAGTCTTACATCAGATAAATCTCCAAATATCCATCGGCTTAATTCCAGTCTGCTTTTGCTAAGATTCCATTTTAGATATAAAATTTGATTTTCTAATTCCTGATAATCTTTTAGCCATTGAAATCTCACAATCGCCACCCCTTTATGGTAAAATAGTCTTGTCACAGGTCACTTCCCCAAAAGGTAGTGGCTTTTTTTATTTATCAAAATGTGAGCCATGTTGATATTCTTCATCAATGATCAGACTCTTTAAGGTCTTGCCAAGGACCTTTTTATTTAATGTTCCATTTGCTTTGGCTTTTTCTAGCAACTTGCGCTTCTTCTTTTTTACTTTCGATTTTTTTCTTTGGCAATGGCTGGCTTCTCCTTTTCATCTAATTCTTTACCGAATATCACACTTGCGAATACTGCCGCAAAAAGTGCCACGGCTACTAACACTGCAAAGTCCATCATTTATCTCCCTAGCCGGAATGATTTATTCATAGAATTACGAATCTGATTTGCAATACTGCTCGAAATATCTATCTCCATTACGGAACGACTCAGCATATTGGCAGAAATACTTGTTCCAGCTATTAACCCCTTACTCAATTGTCTTCCGGTTATATATGATCTGGCTACCTCATACAATTCACCTCGAGGGACAAAGTTAAACTTATATATTTCAAAAAAGCGGTCATTACTCATTTGAAAGAAATCTAATGCCAATTTGAATTTTGAATGTCCTTTGTATGTGCCGTATTTCTTAATTAAATATGCTCCCTGATCATCATCTGCTTTGATTTTATCTTTCTGATTGTCATTCATTTTTTTACTGGCTTCTGATTCTGAAACATTCTCAATGCACATGATCCATATTTTTTCCAAGCAAGCCTTCATGACTTCTTCATCGTTCGAATTCATACCATGCAGAGCAATTCGTGCTGTTTCTTTTAACATTTATTTCATCCTCCCGCTTCCACCGCATCCCTAACTAACGGATCATTAATAATAATCTTGTACTTCATTTGCTCATGCTGCAGCTGTTCTTGTAACTGCTCAATCTGCCGTTGCTGGTCCACTATTGTATAGGATAACCAACTCAAGCCAGCAATCGTTAACAGTATTATGATGATGGATTGTTTACGAATCATTTGCTTGCACCAATTCATTTTCTGTTCCGGCTTGCTTTATAACAATATAGTCTCCAACAAGATTTAAATTGTGATCAACTATAATTTCGTAGCATTTATTCATCGAAAAATACTGGGCTAATCTCGATTCAGGATGAAGTTTACCCGCATTTTTTAATTCAGACATATGTGCGATCTCGTATTCTTCGCTATACCAAACTACTTGCCAAAAAATCCCTTTTGTTAATTTTCTTCCAACAACTATGCAATACTTTTCTTCAGTATCTAAGTGACAAACTTCAGTCTCGAGCGGCTTATCTGGGTTATAGCCCTCAAAATAAATATTGTTGCCTGCTAAAGTCATCTTCAGTGCCGTACCATCATGTTCTCCATTTATAAAAACGTCGTATCCGATTTTCATGCTTATCCCTCCTGTTTGCTATCGCTGACGATTGCGGATTTATTTGCTTTTTTATAATTTAAAGATTTTTAATTATCAAATAATCAAATACAAATATTTTCAATTCATTTACACTAATTCAATTAACTGGTATATAATCTAATTGAAAGGTGGTTTATCTATGAAAAAAATTTGTTTTGTCTTAGTGCTCAATAATGTGTTGTCGTATACGCCATTATCTCCAGGACTTCTTTCTAAAAAAGATACAAGCCTTAAAGATTATTTCTCTCAATTTTACGATGTTTCAGTAAATTATCTCCGGGACAAAGATAATGTTGACTACTTGGTTCTTCCTGAGCCATTCGCTCCTTTTGATAATGAAAATAACCTTCCTATCATAAAAGTTCCTTCTAAATTTTTTCTGACTAAAGATTTTGAAAAAATTAAAGAGTATATTGATGACTACTTTAAAGAAAACGATGATAAGTAATATTATCCTCGATCGTTTATATCCCTTACTGATTGATGCCATTATCAATCAGTTTTTTATTTCGTCGGATAACTGACTTGGTAAAATATAAATATGTTACAATACCTAAAAGGAGGTATTGCTTTGGGAACTTTTTTAGCTTTTATTTGGTATATTTTTATAGGATTTATGCTTTATGGAATCATCAGGTTAGCAGTTAAACATGGGATTGCCGATTCTAATAATGATAATCTGTGACATAGTTACTACTCTTTTAGGGTAGTTTTTTTTATTTCCGTAGATAGTGAAAATATTTATTCAAGACTTTCTTTTTAATTATTTTTTTACATTAAAAATAAAATATGATATTCTGTTCAAAAGGAGTGAGTACATTGAACAGAAAAACTAGTTTCTACCTTTATCTGTTAGCCGCTTTTGTAAACCTTATAGCAGCTTTTTTATTTTTAACTTCAATTGGTGCCATTCCAAAAATTGCAGGGCTTTTATTTTTTGCCAGCTTTTGCGTCCATCTAATACGAGCAATGAAACTAAAGAAATCTGAAAATCACAACTGATTCTTATTTCATTTCGCTAGTTGACTATTTTGGTGAATAGCTGACTTAATCATCATTCATACTTGCAAGCACGCTACCAAAGATATACTTGACATTTTCTTCATCCAGCTCCTCTGGTATCTTAAAACCTACTTCTTCTACACAATATTCCCCAATTTCAACATCAATTACTATTTGATTTGTCTTTTTATCAGTCATTATCAAACTATCCTTTCTCAGTTGGTTATTTCTGTCGCTAAGGGAATTACACTTTTTCCCATTTCAATACAACATCATTTTCTCTTTCTATCGAATCTCTCCAAACGTGATCAACGGTTCCATCTTCTTGGTCAATCATTACTAGCCTTAGTGGGTAACCCATTTCGTCAAATTGAATTACATTTGATCTCATAACTATCTTTGATACGAACTTTTGCGATCTGCGTCTGTTAAAAAAATTATTGAACATGGTATCCTCCTAGTTGTGTATTTCCTCCGCTTACTAACTCACAAATTTCTGATGCGACAACTTGAGTTCTTCATCGCCGATCATTGAATATTTCAACGTTGTGTCAATTGATTCATGTCCTAAAAAGTTCATAACCAGTTCGATCGGCATTCCATGCCTTCTGGCCATAGTAGCTGCAGTTCGTCTAAATCTATGTGGATGGACGTTTGTTACACCTGCACGCTCACCTAATCGCTTAACCAATTTTTGTACTCCTGCAACAGTCATCTGACGTCCTTTGTATTTACCATAGAAAATAGGGCCAACCTCATGTGGTACTTTTAGCAAATAGTTTTCCAGTGCCATTTTAGCTTTGGCATTGAGATAAAGAACCCTTTGCTTATTACCTTTCCCGATAACAGTGATGGAATCATTTTCCTTGTTATAATCTTTGAAACTTAGTGAAACCAATTCTGATACTCGACAGCCCGTACTTAATAGCAACTCAATTATCAATACTTCCCTTGGGTTCATCGCCGCTGATCGGATTTTTTCGACTTCAAATTCGCTAAACTCCTGTTTCCTACGCTTAGGCACCTTGATGTTTTCTACCCTCGCACCTGGATCCCTAGTAATATACTCTTCTGTATATAACCATTTGAAGAAACGGACAATACAACCCCGTTCTCTAGCAAGGGTGCCTTTGCTGACTTTGTCGATCATCTCCCTATTTGCAATAAACAACCTTATGTCATTTGTGTCCACTTCTTTATATGGTTTTCGCACAGTCCTCATAAAAAGATTGATTGTCTGCATGTAAAGGTTTAAGGTTCCATTTGAAAGACCTTGAATTTTTTTCGAGACGAAAAATTGCTTATAAGCGGCAACATCAGATGTTTCATCATAGATAATCATTTCATTTCGTTGCTCGATAATTGATTACTTAGAGCATTCAACCGTTAGAATATTTTTCAATCTCTTCAACTGTAAGCCATCGAATTCTTGTTCAATTTCAAGTAAAATCTTATTAATCAGCTTTTCTTGCAATGGCATCACTCCAATCTTTATAGCGATATGTTCGTCCTTGTTTATCTTCATGACCATAACGTAATAAATCGCTCATCGTTCGATTTGCTTTTTTACACTTCCGACATACGTCTTTCCGAGTACCTGTGAAAATCACTTCGCCTTTGTACAGCACTTCTACAATTCGCAAATGGGATTGCTCCCCTCTCCAGAGTTCAACACGCAATGCTTCTCGCTCTTCCTCGATTACTGGATCAATCTCTCGATCATCAAGGTTAGAAAGATAAAGCAATCGTTGTAGTTTTAAAGCACGTTCTCGATGACGCTTCTTTTTTTCACGTTCTTTCTGCTTCATCGCTCGCTGATTCTGGTTCATCTTGATCACCTCCTGCATCTGCTGGCTTAAACACATATTCATAAGGCTCCCACTGCTTATTTCCAAGAAGGCGATAGTATTTCCCTGAAAGCGTAATAATAAAATGATAGGTATCTGCCTTTTCTGGAACATAACATCTTGCATAGTATTGACGGTAATTCTTGGGGTTATTAGAAAAATACTCAACCGTCCATCCTCGTATCTTGCAAAACATGGTGAATTCGACACGCGCTACTTTGAAACTGGTTATTCTTTCATCCATAGGATCACCAATTCGTTTTATTCAGAAAATCGATGTAGCCCGGCGTAGCAACCTGATATTCTTCCAACTCTTCTTCAAGAATGTACTGTCTTCCATATTTTGCTTTCATGTTCTGCCAATCACTCCATGGGATAAACCCAACGGTCTTTTTGATCATGCAACAAACACCTGCCATCGCTCCTAATTTTTGATGGAGATCCAACAAGGCCGCCTGATTTAGTGTGATCACTGATTTTTTTAATCGATCCGTTGTGGTCATCTTTGCTTCAAAAACAATGGCACGTCCATCCCATAGAGTTCCTTTGTAATCTGGTTGAGCTTTACCAATCGGATAAACGATCATTCTGCCATCGCCGAGTATCTGCTTCACACGAAACGGTTCAGGTGTTTTTTCAATTAAAGCAATTTCTTTTGTTCTGTAATACCAACATCCTTGATCAATCATTTTTTCAAAGATATCGCCCAAATCATTGTTGACTCTATTTTGGTATTTTCTTGAAGACATCGTTTCTACCAACTTTCTTCATTAGTTCAGTAATAAATCCTTCTTTATCGTTTTGCCCAAATGTATCTAATGTTCTTCGGTAAATGCGCTCATAATGTGCTTTATCTTCAAAACAAACGAATTGTGAATACCGATCACTCTTAACTATTCCTGTGTATGCTGAATGATCATTTAACTTGTTAGATGCAGCATCGCAAATTTGCTGATTTTGAAGAAACCGGATTTCCTTTTCTTCTGATTTGATTTCCAATGTTTTAATACATGGAGAAAATTTCCCTTTGTTTTGATCATCAATGTTTAACATCAAAAATACTTCCTGCATCATGTCGATACAATCTGATTTATCAAAGCAGGCGACCAAATACGTTTGTTTACTTTCCATTTCTACCTCTTTCTCTATCCATCATCATTTCTGAACAGTTCGATTTTGAAATACCATCCACGATCCTCATCGTAAATTTTCAATATATCTCCTAAAATTCGGTATTGAGGAAACCTCTTAAGAATTTCCTCTGCTCCATCATCGTTGGACATACCTAATTTATTTAGTTTTCTAAATGACCAATAATCATCGTTGGTTGTTTCGTGTGGCTCTTTGAGGTTTCGACTCTTAGACCATCGCTTTTGACCTTTCTTCCACTGGCGATTTTCCCATTTCTCTTGACCAGTTAAATAATTGACCAAGCCTTGCATCCCATCTGAATCGTATTGAATGTTTTGCACTTGCCTTCGACCAAGAGGCTGCTTCTTCTTTCCTCGACCTTTAGACCAAACATTCTCAATTGCATCCCTTGATGGTCCATTGTTTAAAACGATATGGTGATGGATTCGAGTGATATAGCCTACTTCCTCATCGTATTGATAAGAGGTAAACCACATGTACTTGAGTTCGAACCCTTCTTTCTCATAGAGTCTTTTAAGTTTTTTCAAAGTGTTTTCTTGATCACGCTTTGCATCAGCAGGCTTTTCAGGTAGAAATTGATCGGAATAAGTGAAAGTGGCATAGTAATCTTTCTCTCCAAAATTTGCATATAGGAACAATGCGGCCTTTCGTTTACTTTGGGCTTGATTCCATCTTGCTTGAGATAAGCCAGTTACTTTTTTTCTCCTACCTCTGGGTTCTCTGCATTTTCGTTCCTGCTCGATCGTCCTACTGTAAAGTCGGATTTCTTTATAAGGTCCTGCTTCCACTCTGCGTTCTCTAACAAATGATTTCTTCATGACAAACACCCCAGAATTTTCTACGTCCGTTAAGTTAGTATCTAATACAAGGACGATAAAACGCCGAAATAGCAGCGTTTTTTGCAAAAATAGTCTGAGGATGGTATACTTATCTTGTCAGGGAATAAGTTATACCATTCTCAGAAGTCGCCAATTTTGGCGGCTTTTTTTATTGTTCTGAAAACTGGAAAAGAACCTTTTCTTCGGTTGGTTTTCCCAGATGAAAAATATGGTGATACAGAGTCCTTCCGCGCAACTGAAATGTTTCTACTCTACCTCGTTCAGTCTTCGCTTCAATACTGTATACATAATTCTCGCCACGTTTTCTCATACGCACCTGCATCACAATTGCAGGCATCTTTTCCAAATATTCGATCGCCTTAGATAACATCTACATCACCTGCGTCTTTCACTCATACTGGATTCCACCCTTTTTAACCAGATCCGGTAACAAACTTGGGATGGCCATTTGTAACTTTTGAAACTGATCATCTGAAACAACAAAATATAAAGCAATCGTTGGTGTTTCATCGCTATCAAATGAACGATCCTCTACTTCACATGTCGATTCAAACTTATTCCAGATAATCGACTTAATTTTTTGAGTGTATGGCTTAACATACATTCGATTAGTAGTGAAAATAATTTCTCTTTCTTTAAACATCTAGTTACCCTCCAATCATTAATAGGAAACAAATAGCTAACAAAATACCGTTTAACAATAAGCTGGCATAAGCAATCCCTTGTAATTGGCGTGCTTTGTACAAAGGATCGTTGTGGAGTGTTGCTAACCATTTTTTATTCACAAAATCCCTCCTTTCAATCTGACATGATATTTGCCCAGTTTTCTTGCAAATACTTCGCCATTTCTAAAGCATTGAATTTCCAAGGATTCCCTTTGCCTTTTGAGTAACGAACAAAACCGCCGTTCCTGACATCTAGTATTTCTCTGTTTGGATAAAGGATTTTTTCCTTTATCCAATCTTCGTCAGTAGTTTGCAATCGTTCCTTGAGATCATCCATTGTCCATGTTTGACCCATCAAATCTTTTTTCTTTAATGATTCATATTCTTCAATTTCAACAACTTTTAAATGTGAAGGTATTAAGATTTGAATCGGTGTATTGATTTCAATAGTTTGAGACATTAAATCACCTCCCCAATGTTTTGTACATTTTTCCGTACAAAACCTTTAAAAAAATAATTCCCCAGTTCTTTTGAAGGAATATTTAGCAATTCAGCCATAACTTTAATCTCGGTTTGCGTGAAATTTGACTTGCTATTCATTTTTAGATTCAACGATGTTCTACTCATATTGAGTTTAGGCGCTAACGTTTCTTGGGTAAGTCCTTTTTCTGATATTTTATCCTTCAGCAATTCATAATCGTAGACAATGTCTATTTTTTTCACTCTTTTCCCCTCCAAACTGTTCGGTTTTCTGTACAAAACCATCATAGTTTATAAAAAAAAGAATGTCAACAGATTTTGTTCAGTTTTCTGTATCTTTTACTTGCTATTCAGAATTCTTAACAGTATAATCATTGTAAAGGGGTGTACAGAATAATGAACAACTTTTCTGATCGGCTAAAAATAGCTTTAAAAAATAAAAATATATCTCAAGCTGAATTGGCTAGACGTACTGGAATTGGTCGTAACTCTATTAGCGACTATATAAATGGAAAATACGAAGCGAAACAAGATAACATCTTCCTTATGGCAAATGTTTTAGAAGTAAATGAAGCATGGCTTATGGGAATGGACTCACCAATGACCAGAGAAAGCCATGAATCTACTTTTTTGAATAATTTAGATCCTAAACAAATTGAATTAATAGATATTTTCCAAAATCTAGATACTAGTAAAAAAGATGATGTACTCGACTTTGCTAGATACAAAATGCACGAACAGAATAAAGAAAACTTCACTATTGCTGCCCACTCCGACGATCCTAACAAAAGGATTAGTCAAAAAGAATTTATTGAACTTAATCGATACCTTGATGAAGCTGATAAAAAATTTGATGGTAAGTAGGGTTGCAAATGGATGATTATGAAAACCTTTTAAAAAAGGTTACGACCGAAATTCCAGTTATAGAATTACCTTTAGAACAGGACACTGGATATATAGGTCTTTATAGAAACAATCGGATCTATTTAGATAAAAATAAATCAAGTAGAAAAAAGAAGGTTGTTTTGGCTGAAGAATTCGGTCACCATAAAAGAACTATTGGAAATATTCTTAATTATAAAGATCCCGAGGCTTGGAAAGAAGAATGGAAAGCTAGAAGATATGGTATTGAAATTCTGATCACACTTGATGATCTCTTAGACTGTGCTTTGAATGGATGTAACAACATTTATGAATGCAGCGAACACTTGAACGTAACTCCCGATTTTTTTGAAGATACCCTCATTCACTACTTCAATAAATACGGTAAATACCATTTTCATCGCAACTATAAATTTACATTCGACAATGAGTTTATATTCGTGGAACCTATTAAAATTTTTGGATAAACAAAAAATCTTTTGGAAGTTCCCGCTCCCAAAAGATCTACTCATTTCTGAGACTGTACAAATATATTATATCAAAGAAATGAGGAAAGAAAAATGGCAAAAAGAGTTAGAGGCGAAGATGGTAAAATGTACAAGGTTAAGAAACCATTTTACAAAAGGGTTTGGTTTTGGGTATTAGCTATTATCTTTATAGCAATAGTGGGTAACGGTTTATCTGGTGGTAATAATGATTCTGCTGCCGAAAAACCTTCAAACAGCTCTTCTGTCGCAGATAAGTCGACGGATTCATCAATTAAAGAAGAAAGTTCATCTACTGTTGTTGAAAAAGAGTCTAAGCCAGAAGATAATGTTTCTAGCGAATTTAAATCTGCACTGAATCAAGCGAAATCATATTCAGATACAATGCACATGTCCAAACAAGGAATTTATGATCAGCTAGTGTCCGAGTATGGTGGTCAATTTCAACCTGATGCTGCCCAATATGCAATTGATAATATCCAAGCTGATTGGAATGCTAACGCATTGGAACAAGCTGAATCTTATTCTGATTCAATGCATATGTCTAAACAAGGAATTTATGATCAACTAATTTCTGAAAATGGCGGTCAGTTTACTGCTGAAGAGGCACAATACGCTATTGATAACATTAAAGCTGATTGGAATGCTAATGCATTGGAACAAGCGAAAAGTTATCAAGAAAGCATGTCAATGTCTCCTGAAGGTATTAGAGATCAATTAGTTTCTGAACACGGAGGTCAGTTTACACAAGAAGAAGCTGATTACGCTGTTAATAATTTAGATTAATAAGAAAAACACGTCCCTCTTCTTGGCGGTCGAGGACGTGCTGGACACAAATAAACGTAAGGCTTATTTAGTCATGCCTATTGTAGCAAAACTAAGGAGTTGAATCAATATGGCTAGTATTCAAAAGAAAGAAAACGGATGGCAGTATCGTGTCTCTTATAAAGATACTGATGGTAAATATAAAACAAAAACAAAAGGAAAATTTGCAACAAAAAAAGAAGCGCATCTAGCTGCTGCTGCTATTGAAAAGAAACTAACTGAAGGATTTAGAATTTCTGATTCTGACCAGGAGTTTTCTGTTTATTTTCGAGAATGGTATGAAGTTTATAGAAAAGGAAAGTTTTCTAAAGCAAATGATGCCGATATAGAAAAGTCTATAAAATTTGCGGAAGCAAATTTCAAAGGAATAAAACTTAAAGATTTGAATAGGAAAATATACCAACAGAAGTTGAATGAATTCGCTAAAACGCGACGAACCTCCACTGTTTCAAAAATTCACATCTATATGAAAGCAGCGATACAAGATGCACTGCAAGAAGGAATTATTTTCAAGGACCCTACTTATAAGGTTTCATCTCGTGGTGGTGTTTCAGATAAATCAGATAGAGATAAATTCCTAAGCTACAATGAAACCAAAAAACTCACAAATTCTTTGATTGATGGTATCAAACCAACATACGTATCCAGATATATGATTCTTTTAGGTATTGCTACAGGAATGCGATATGCGGAAATACTTGGATTGACTTGGAACTGTATAGATTTTGAAGATAAAACTGTTAGGGTTGAGAAGACATGGGACTATGTATACAAACAAGACTTTTCAAATACTAAGAATTACCAATCAATGCGCCTTATTACTGTTGACGACTTCACTCTTGATCTTCTGAAACAATTAAAGAAACATCAACGTGAATATTACTTTGGCAGAATACTAAAGAATGAGAAAAATCTAGTTTTTTTAAATGACGATATGGAGTTAATATCAAACTCTGCAGTAAACAAAACGTTGAAGAAACATCAAAAGAAAATTGGAATAGATCAACCTATAAACTTTCATGGCCTTCGACATACACATGCATCAATACTTATCTATCAAGGTGTTAATCTAAAATACGTTTCCAGACGTTTGGGCCATAAAAAAATTGAAACGACATTAGGTATTTATCAGCATATTCTTGATGAAATGGAACAAAAAGAATCTCAAATTGTTAGCACGACAATGGGTGAGCTATTTGCATGAATCCTTAATCTCGTGCAAAATCGGTGCAAAATAATCTTATTTTCTCTAGTTTTCTTCCACTTTCTTATATATTAAAAAACACAAGAACCCTTGATATATAAGCATTCCTTATATAATCAGGGGTTCTTCTGGTTTCTTCATAAGGAGAGTACAGGATTTGAACCTGCGCGCCGGGATGAACCGGGTCGGCGGATTTCGAGTCCGCTGCATTACCACTCTGCCAACTCTCCATAACAGTTATTTTCGCTAGTTTTATTAAAAATGTCAAGAAAAATCTGCACCCAATAAGTAATGGGATGCAGATTTTTTGTTCTTTAATCGAAGATGTAGCTATCTTTCTTTTCGATTACGCCTTCAATGGTCTCGTTGATGATTTTGATGATCTGGTCATCGGTGGGTGTGATGATACCCGCCGACATTAAGGAAGCCAAACCAGTCACAACGATCCAGGCGCCATTATGTAGTGCATTTACCGCATCTTCTGAAAGATCCGCATATTTTTCTTCTGATTTGATCAAGGATTTGAAATAGGTCGATGAAAAATCATGCATCAATTTCCCACCGCCATAGTCGTCGATAAAAAGGGCGATGTAGAGATTGTGCTGCTCTTGAGCGAAGCGTATATAATTCAGGCCTAAATCAACAAGTTTGTCTCCTGTTCGAACAACTGGAAAAACATTTTCCGATAAATCTTTGAAAACAGCCTCCACCAAGGTATTTTTTAAGTCCTGCATATTTTCGAACTCAAGATAAATCGGTTGAGTAGAAATTCCCATGTGCTTCGCGATATTCCGGGCCGTAAAATTGCCAAAACCTTCTCTATTGATCAGTTCATAAGCGGCCTTCAAAATGTGTTCTCTTGTATAGACCTTCCTTCGCATCAATAAATCCCCCTTTTTATATTTATTTAATTGTAACCGAGATATTCATTTTTTTAAAATAAAACACTCCATCCGTTATCTTATTTCTATTCACTTTGTTCATTAAAAACGAATGTTTACTAATTAAGAGAAGTGCTTCTCCTTTCATGTATCACAAAAAATCCTACGCATTGGCTGCTAGTTATTTTTCAAATCTACTTTTCTTCCTTGTTGAAAACTCGCTGAAATTGTACACTAAGAATGTAGTGCGCAAATTCGATTGAAAAAGGAGTTTGGAAATGGCTGAATCAAAAGAGCTATTATTGGAGACCTGTTTGTTGGCAGGAAAAATCATGATGGAAAACGGCTCGGAAGTCTATCGAGTGGAAGATACAATGAATCGAATTGCAGCAAATGCTGGGGAGCAAGGCAGCATTAGTTATGTAACAGCAACTGGACTTTTTATGGGCTTACGCAGTAGCCACTATGCACAAGTAGAAAATGTTCATGATCGAGTCATCAATCTCGAAAAAATTGTTGCCGTCAACGGATTGTCCCGTGCCTATGCTGAAAAAAAAATCTCGTTAGTGGAACTGCACGAGGCATTAAAAAAGGTCAATCCAACGACACCAAGTTTTCCTTATTGGCTGCAGGTGTTTAGTGCGGGCGTGGTCAGCAGTACTTTAATGATTATTTTCGGCGGTGCTTGGTTTGATTTTCTAGCAACGTTTGTCATTGGCTGTCTGGGATTTTTATGCGCCTATTGGGTCAAAAAAGTCATCGATATCCGCTTTTTGGATATGTTTTGCGCCTCTTTACTGATCGGTACTTTGTCTCTTCTAGCGGTCTCTCTTCATGTCGCACAAAACGTCGATAATTTGATTATCGGTGCCGTCATGCCCTTAGTTCCTGGTGTAGCGATCACCAATTCCTTTCGGGATATTTTGGCAGGCCATCTCATCAGTGGGACTGCTCGGGGAACTGAAGCTATTTTCACAGCTGCCGCGATCGGTGTTGGCATCGCCACGGTCTTCACCTTATTTGGAGGGATCTCATGACGATTTTTATTCACCTTTCCTTTAGCTTTTTAAGCACCGTGACCTTTGGTATCTTGACCAATATTCCTAAAAGAGCCTTAGTTGCAACAGGCATCGCTGGAACGGTTGGCTGGATGATCTATTGGTCATTGAAAACGATTGGCTACGGTCTAGGAAGCGCCAACTTCTTAGCCGCATTTGCCGTCGGTTGCGTCAGCATCTTTTTTTCCCGCAGAAAAAAAATGCCCATGATCATTTTTAACATTCCTAGCCTCGTTCCTCTCGTACCAGGTGGTCCTGCCTACAAAGCCGTTCGAGAATTCGCTTTGGGCGACAACTTTGTCGGCTTTGAAAATCTGATGATCGTTGTCATCACGGCTGGGGCGATCGCTGGAGGCTTCATGATGACGAGTGTGGTTGAAAAGATCGTTAATCGTTGGCAAATGAAGCGAACGAAAAAACATCCCTCAGATAAAAAAATCTCCTAAAACTATTGGTGCGCAGAAACTATAAATTTTTCTTATTTCAGACTTTAGTACAATGTTTTCTTTTCGGACTTCTTTTATAATAAAGGCATACCTTACAAAACTGTTTGACGTTTGTCATTTGTTTTACTGGATTTTTCTGGTCTCACCCCGTATAGTGGGATTATGAAACATAAAGGAGATGAAGTCCTGTGAGCATAGCAACTTCTCGTCGTATCATTAATACGATTTCTATTATTGGCTTAGGTTTATCTATCGCATTAACGATCTATTTTATCAATCTAGGTGTTTTCAAAGACATTAATGCACTGCGAGGTCTAGTTGGAAATTCCGTTATCTTAGGACCAATCGTCTTTATCCTTTTGCAGATCTTGCAAGTAGTGATCCCGATCATTCCCGGTGGTGTCTCCAGCGCTGCAGGTGTCTTGATTTTCGGTCCTTATCTAGGATTCGTTTATAACTATGTAGGAATCAGTATTGGTTCTGTCATTATTTTCCTGCTAGGCCGACGATACGGTAAACCATTCATTTTAAGTATGATCAGTGACAAAACTTACGATAAATATATTGGCTGGTTAGATAACCAAAGCCGATTTGAAAAACTTTTCGCCCTTGCAATCTTTCTACCAGTCGCCCCAGATGATGCCCTTTGTCTAATGGCTGGCTTGACCAACATGACAGTGAAGAAATTTACGTTGATTATTTTGTTGGCAAAACCTGCTTCAATTTTCTTGTACAGCATGGCTTTGATTTATGGTGGAACATTCTTAACTGGTTTGTTAGGCGGATAAGAAAAATAGGTAAGAAAAACGATCAATTCATTGAGCCGAACATGAAGGAGCTGCTTTTCATACAGGGATCTATACCTGTGGCGAATGTGCTTCTGAAACTGTTCGACTCTTTTTTTCCGCCTTTCTAGAATAAATTGGAACTAAAATACTTACTTTTGTTAGGATGACGACCATGAATTATTTAAAAAACAGCTTAGTCAACACTTGGGATTTTTTGAAAGACAGCAACGCCTACTTCCGTGATGTGTTACTGATGCACGGTGCTTTGTTGTTCTTAGTGATCCCAATCTTATCGGCTTCCACCAAGTTCGTCTTAAAACGTGGGGGCTTGCCTTACCTTTCTTTTGATAATATCGGCAGTATCTTTACCGACCACCCAGTCGTGCTGCTCTCATTAACACTGATTTTACTTTTGATTTTATTAGCTGTCTTTTTTGAGTTTACTTTTTTGCTGCTAAGTGTCTATTTTATTAAAAAGAAACAGCCCATCAGCTTGCGGCAATTGTTAAGGATGACTGTTTTGCAGTTGCGTAAATTACGGCCGATGACCTTTTTATTTTTCCTGTTTTACTTCTTACTGATTTTACCGATCGGTGGGTTGAGTTTTAATTCTGATTTACTCGCAAAAATCAAAATTCCCGCATTTATCATGGATTTCATTTTTGCCAACCGTGTCTTGATCATCGGGGCAGTGCTGTTGGTTTATGTTTTGTTGATTTACTTGGGGATTCGCGTGATCTTTGCCTTGCCAGAAATGATATTACGTGATCTGCCCTTTCGAAAAGCGATCAAAGAAAGCCTCCAAGTAACAAAACGCCGTTTTTTTGCCATCGTTGGACAATTTGTCTTTATCGGTGGTAGCATCTTGTTGATTTCGACACTGGGCTTCACTTTGCTGATTACCATTCAGGCGGTGATTGAAGTTGTTACACCGGACTATGCGTTGTATAGTGCTGTTTTTATTATGACTTTCTTGCAATTTATCTTGTTACTGAATGTCATTTTATCGACGGTAGCCATTTTTTACATCATCGTTGATTTCATGGATGATGAAGGCTTTTTACCAGAGATTCCTTCATGGTTCCACCAAGAACCATTGAACCAGCGTCATTTCTTAGGTCTAAAAAGTTCGTTGTTTACCTTGGTAACGGTGCTTTTCGGTGTCGGTGTTAGTCTATATAATATGAACTATCTGACTTCAGCTGCTTCGATCCATCCGGTAACGATCTCCCATCGAGGGGTCAGCGACGGACAAGGAGTCCAAAATTCTCTTGAAGCACTACGCTTTACTAGCGAGAAGTACCAACCAGATTATGTTGAAATGGACGTCCAGCAAACCAGTGATGGTCATTTTATTGTCTATCATGATTTTTCTTACCGTCCGTTGACAGGTGGTCATGGCAAACCAGAGCAATTGCCTTTGAGTTACGCCGAATCACTGACAGTTTCGGAAAACAACCAGACAGCGCGTATTCCAACCTTTGATGAGTACTTGGCACTTGCCAACCAATTGGACCAAAAACTGCTGGTGGAGATCAAAACGCAGCGAAAAGATACCGCGGAACTTGTAAATGCCTTTTTAGCAAGATATCAAGAGGACCTCCTTGCAAATGGTCATATTATGCAAAGTCTCTCCTATACAGTTGTTGAGGAATTAAAGGCGCAGGCGCCTCAATTGATTTCAGGATACATCATGCCTTTCAATGTCGTGGGGCCACCACTGACCAGTGCTGATTTTCTGACGATGGAATACAGTACGATCAACCGCAACTTCATCGCTTCTGCCCGAACCGATGGCAAGGAAGTGTTCGTTTGGACCCCCAATGATGCGGATACTATCAGCCGGATGCGTTTTTACGGGGTGGACGGGATCATTACTGACCAGATGGGGATCTTAAATGAAGAGTTGAGTGTGACGGAAGAAGATATGACTTATTCAGACAAACTATTGAATTTTGTGATCGGCGTTGGCTGATCTCACACGAAGAAAAATGCTGCTCACGGTGTTCCGTTGAGCAGCATTTTTTGCTAGTTGGTTAGGCAACGTTCGTTTGCGTACAAATTTTATTGAAACTGACGATCATCCGACGATTACAAGCTTCTACTTGTGCTTGATCTTCTTCTTCATAACTTGAAACGACGATCAACGCCGTATTTACGTATAGTTTTTCAACCACACCAATCACAGGCTTGCTCGCCCCGACAGGTTGGCAGACATATTTTTCACCAATCGTAATATTCTCCATATCCTCACCTCAACCGTTTTCTTTCTTAAAGATATAATAACAAAAAAGCATCAAATTGAAAACGTTTTATTTCAATTCATCACGCATTTGTCACCAAGAAATGACAGTTTCGTTCGTTGAAACGCACTGGTTTGTTCGTGCCACTTCTTAAAAAGCATTTTATACTAAAGGAAATCAAAAGGAGATGAGTCAAATGCCAATTATTCAAACCTGTATCTTTGGACTATTGTCTGCTGCGTTGCTTTGGGGATTAAAAGAAGACCGCTGATTTATTGGCCCGACGATCTAGTAACACAACAAATACGAAAATAAAACAACGCCTTGAGCCAATCAGACTGGCTCAAGGCGTTTCTTTATCGAATTATAGACGTTCGTTCAATTCTTTTGCAAGATCTTCAAAACCTGGTTTGCCAAGTAAGGCGAACATGTTTTTCTTGTACGCTTCAACCCCTGGTTGGTCAAATGGGTTCACGCCATTTAAGTAGCCAGAGATACCTACAGCGATCTCAAAGAAGTACATGGTGTAACCTAACGTGTATGCATCCATTGTAGGAATTTTTACTAACAGATTTGGTACATCCCCATCTGTATGTGCAAGTAGTGTTCCTTCAAAGGCTTTCGTATTAACAAAATCAACTTCTTTTCCTTCTAAGTAGCCAAGACCATCAAGATCTGCTTCTTGTGTAGGGATCGCAATTGATTTGCGTGGTTTTTCAACTTTAACAACTGTTTCAAAGATATTGCGACGGCCTTCTTGGATGTATTGACCAAGAGAATGCAAGTCTGTCGAGAAGTTTGCACTTGAAGGATAGATCCCTTTTTGGTCTTTTCCTTCAGACTCGCCGAATAATTGTTTCCACCATTCTGAGAAGTATTGCATGCCTGGTTCGTAGTTAATCAGCAATTCGGTTACTTTGCCTTTACGATAAAGGATGTTACGCATTGCTGCATATTGATACGCTTCATTTTTTTCAAGGTCGTCACTTGCGTAAGCATCGCTAGCATCTGCTGCCCCTTGCATCAAGGCATCGATATCCGCTCCGCTGGCAGCGATTGGTAATAAACCAACAGCAGTCAATACAGAGAAACGGCCGCCGACGTCATCTGGAATCACAAAGGTTTCCCAGTTTTCAGCATCTGCTTCAACTTTTACTGCACCTTTCGCTTTATCCGTTGTTGCGTAGATCCGTTTGTTGGCTTCTTCTTTGCCGTATTTTTCAATCAAACGTTCTTTGAAAACACGAAAAGCGATCGCTGGCTCAGTAGTTGTTCCTGATTTTGAGATCACATTCACAGAGAAGTCACGGTCACCGATGATTTCGATCAAATCTGCTAAGTATGTTGAAGAAATCGAATTACCTGCAAAAAAGATTTGTGGTGCTTTGCGTCCTTCATTTGGTAGCAAGTTAAAGAAAGAGTGATTTAAGAAATCAATCGCTGCTTTCGCTCCTAAATAAGATCCGCCGATCCCGATCACGACTAATACTTCAGAATCAGATTGAATTTTTTCAGCCGCTTTTTTGATACGCGCAAATTCATCTTTGTCATAGTTTTTAGGAAGGTCGATCCAACCTAAAAAGTCGCTACCAGCACCTGTTCCTTCGCGTAATTGTTTGTCTGCTGCTGTAACTTGACTTTGCATGTAGCTCAATTCGTATTCGTTCACGAATGGTGCTACTTTCGAATAGTCAAACTTGATGTGTGACATGATTTGTCCTCCTTGAAAAAATAGTTTTTCATACACTACCTACTTTACGTTTTTTTTCAACTTTTTTCAAGTAATTCCTGATAGGTAGCCTGTTGGGTGATTTTAGACAAGTCCTTGAGCAAACATTGCTTTAGCAACTTTTTCAAAGCCTGCGACGTTCGCACCTAACATAAAATTATTTTTTTGATCGAAGGTTTCAGCAGTATCACGGCATGCTTCATAGATCGACTTCATGATATCGTCCAATTTGGCATCGACTTCAGCTTTTTCCCATTGCAGTCGTTGGGAGTTTTGACTCATTTCTAACGCAGAAACGGCTACGCCGCCAGCATTGGCTGCTTTTCCTGGGCAGTAGAAAATTCCTTCTTCAATAAAATATTCTGCTGCTTCTAATGAGCTAGGCATATTCGCGCCTTCAGAAACGACCCGGACACCATTGGCTTTTGCACGTTTGGCTTGTGAGAGATCAATCTCGTTTTGGGTCGCGCAAGGAAAGGCTAATTCCGCTGGTGTATCAAAATCCCAGACAGATGCCCCTTCATGATATTCGGCTGATGGACGTTCCTTGGCGTAAGCCGTCAACCGTTCACGCTTCACTTCTTTGATCTCTTTTAACAAGGCCAGATCAATGCCGTCTTTGTCATAGATAAAACCAGAGGAATCAGAACACGTGACAGGGATCGCACCTAATTCTTGCAATTTCTCAATTGCATAGATCGCAACATTGCCGCTTCCAGAAACGATCGCTTTTTTGCCTGCAAAGGTTTCACCTAGGTCTGTCAATAAATGCTTAACGAAATACACGGCGCCATAACCCGTTGCTTCTGTGCGGTTTTTACTGCCCCAGAAGTCTAATGGCTTACCAGTTAAAATACCAGCATCGTATTGTTTCAATCGTTTGTAGGCACCAAACAAATAGCCGATTTCTCGGCCTCCGACACCAATGTCGCCAGCAGGAACATCTAAGTCAGGTCCGATATGTTTTGACAGCTCCGTCATAAAGCTTTGGCAAAAACGCATCACTTCGGCATCTGATTTGCCTTTTGGATCAAAATCACTTCCGCCTTTGCCGCCGCCGATCGGCAGACCTGTCAAGCTGTTTTTGAAGATTTGCTCAAACGCCAAAAACTTCAAGATACTCAAGTTTACACTTGGGTGAAAACGCAAGCCGCCTTTGTAAGGCCCCATTGCCGAGTTGAATTGAATCCGATAGCCACGGTTTACTTGCCAGTTGCCTTGATCATCTTGCCACGGGACTCTGAATTGGATAAAACGCTCTGGTTCAGTTAAGAGTGCAAGGATATTTGATTCAATATATTCTGGATGCTCCTCTAAAAAGGGAACGATCGTAGGCAAAAATTCGTCAATTGCTTGAAGAAATTCCGGTTGGTGTTGGTCTTTCTCGTGAATCTTCGCTTGAATTTCTTTCACGTAAGCTGAAGCTTTGGTCATAGTGCATTACCTCCTTTAAGATATTTTCTATTTTAAAGAAATTTTCTGAAATTGCACGCTTTTTTTTAGAATTGTCAGAATTTTTTATTATTCGAAAAAAATCGACCAATCCTTTCAGCACTTATAGCCGATGTGTTACAATCCCAAAGAGGTGAAAAGAATGGAAAAAACCTATGATGTCATTGTTGTTGGTGCAGGTACGAGCGGCATGATGGCTGCGATCACTGCTGCCAAACAAGGTGCGCGGGTGTTATTAATCGAAAAAAACAAAAAAATCGGCAAGAAATTATTGATGACTGGCGGCGGACGCTGCAATGTAACCAATAATCGGCCGGTAGATGATTTAGTTGCTCATATTCCAGGAAACGGCAAGTTTTTGTATAGCACGTTTTCTCAATTCAATAATTATGATGTAATGGCGTTTTTCGCAGACTTAGGTGTCGTCTTAAAAGAAGAAGACCACGGACGGATGTTCCCTGTGACGAACAAATCAAAAACCATCGTCGAAGCGTTGCTTCAAGCAATCAACGATCATCACGTCACCCTATTGACGAACACAGTCGTCACAAAGCTGATCCATGACGGCAGTCAAATTCGCGGCGTGCGAACCGAAACCGATGAGTTCTCTGCCCCTAGTGTGATTTTGACGACAGGTGGCCGCACCTATCCTTCCACGGGCGCAACGGGGGACGGCTATAAGATGGCAAAAAAAGTCGGCCATACCATTACGCCACTTTATCCAACCGAATCGCCGCTTGTTTCAGAAGACTCCTTTATTCAAGAGCGGACGTTGCAAGGCATTTCCTTGCAAGACATCACGTTGAGTGTCTTGGATCAAAAAGGAAAGCCCATCGTCGCCCATACCATGGATCTTTTGTTTACCCACTTTGGGTTATCTGGTCCAGCTGCTTTGCGCTGTTCCTCTTTTGTGAACCAAGAATTGAAAAAGCAACAACCCGTGACGGTTGTTCTGGATTGTCTGCCAGCAAAATCCCATGAAGCCTTGACCCAGGAATTGATTCAGTCTGCAGCTTCGAAGAAACAATTGCCGAATGCTTTAGCTGGCTTTTTGCCTGAGCGCTTGATGACCTTCTTTTTGCAGCAGCTAGACCTGCATGAGCTGGTTGCTGAAAAAGCCTCACCAGAACAGTTGGCTGCGCTCGCTTCCTTGATCAAAGGCTTTTCAGTCACTATCGTTCGCACGTTCCCGTTAGAAAAGTCTTTCGTGACTGGTGGCGGGGTCCATCTGAAAGAAATCAATCCAAAAACCATGGAGAGCAAGAAAATCAACGGCTTGTATTTTGCTGGTGAATTATTGGATATCAATGGGTATACAGGTGGTTTCAACATTACAGCAGCGTTTTGTACTGGACATGTTTCAGGGAAAAACGCAGCAGAAACAGCTAGTTATTTCAGTTATTGATCGATGACCCAGGTGTTGGCAGCAATATCCTTGCCGTTGCTACCAACACCTGGGTCTCTTCTCTTTTTGCTTATTAGTTGGGTTTTTCTCAAAGTAGGCGTAGACTAAAGATAGCAAGATCGAGGGAGGTTTTTTTAATGAAACGAATTTCAAGAGGTAAATTTGAACGAATGCAAAAACTTTCAAATGAGGATGGTGTGATTGCCGCACTAGCGATCGACCAACGTGGTTCCATGAAAAAAATGATGAAGGCGGCAACTGGACCGGATGACTTTACGATGGAACACATCTATGAATTCAAGCAGTTGGTTTCCCAAGAATTGACCAAATATGTCAGCAGTATTTTGTTAGACGAGGAATATGGCTTCTTAGGGATCGAAGCAAAGAATCCCAACGCTGGATTGATCCTTTCCTATGAAAAAACAGGGTATGATGTCAATACGCCGGGTCGTTTACCAGAAATTCTACCCAATGAATCGCTGCAGCGCTTAGTGAAAAAAGGGGCAGATGCTGCGAAAGTCTTGGTTTATTATAATCCAGATGAACCGCAAGAGATTTTAGATACCAAACATGCGTTTTTAGAACGTTTAGGTACGGAGGCACAAGCGGCCGATATTCCGTTATTTGTAGAGCCAATCGTTTACGACGATGAGATCACAGATGACAAATCACCTGCTTTTGCCAAGATCAAACCGAACAAGGTCATCCGAACCATTCAGGAACTAACGAAAGATCACTACCATATCGATATTTTGAAAGTCGAAGTACCGGTTCAGTTCGACTTAGTTGAAGGTTTCCAAAAAGAAGGCTTAGAGGCCGTCTATACGCAAGAAGAAGCCGCCAATTACTTCAAAGAAGCTAGTGACGCTGCGACGCGACCATTTATCTATTTGAGTGCGGGTGTCCCAGCGAATGTCTTTCGCGATGAATTGACCTTTGCTGGTCAACACGGTGCTAAATTCTCAGGGATCTTAGGTGGACGAGCAACTTGGCGCGATAGCGTGGAAATCTATGGGAAGCAAGGCGCCAAAGCATTACTGGAATGGCTGGACACCCAAGGGAAAGAAAATGTTGAAGAATTAAACGCCATTCTAAAACAATATGCCACTCCGTGGTTTGACTTTTATGGTGGTTTAGAAAATATTGAGGTTTTCGATATTGAAGTAATGGAATAAAATAGTACAAAATAATCCCCGTGAACGGCATTTCAAGATGGTTCACGGGGATTTTTTTATTCGTGTTCAGGTGCCAACAAATCGGCAAAGACCGCCCTAGTCAATTGTTGCAACGCTTGTGGGGCAAGCCCCATCTGCAACCCGCGCTTTCCTGCAGAAACCACGATTTCTTCCAGTGTCTCTGCCTTATGATCAATATAAGTAGGAAAGAGCTTTTTCATCCCGATCGGCGAACAGCCGCCGCGAATATAGCCAGTCGTTTCTTCTAAATCTCTCAGATGCAGCATCTCTACTTTTTTGTTTCCACTGACTTTGGCTAACTTTTTCAGATCCACTTCTCTGTTTCCAGGAATCACAGCCACCAGCGGACCTGTTTTGTTGCCCACTGCCACCAGTGTTTTGTAGATGGCTTGCGGGCGTGCTAGTTGCACAGCGACGGATTGCGCATCGAGATGGTCTTCCGACCACTCATAGGTGTATTCGTTATAAGCGATTTTCTGTTGTTCTACTTGACGGATCGCATTGGTTTTTTGTTTCTTCTTCGCCATTTTATCCCTCTTTTGTTTTGGTTTCTTTTAAGAGAAGGCCTTGGCTGGTCTTACTCATTGAGTGAAAATTCTTGTAAGTAGTTGGTCATTCGTTCGATCGGTATTTGTCCAGGTGCTGAAGCACCTTGCAACGAAGCAAAAGTAAAGACCGAACCAGTCAATGCCCCACTAACCCGGCTGATTTTCCCCAGCTCCCCCATTGACATGATCGCCAACGGCAGTTGGTTGAAGCCACGCGCTTTAGTAATGATCCCCATCAAACGTAAAACATCTTGGACTTGCTTGGGCATCATCGCTAACTTGCCAACATCGGCACCAAATTGATTCATTACGCCGATCTTTAAAATCAACACAGCATCTTCTGGCGTTTTCTCAAAATCATGATTGCTCAATATCAGCTTTACCTGTGCCTTTTTGATTTCTTGAATAAAGGCTCGACCTAAAAATTCAGCTTTCTCTAATTCGACATCGATCCAATCGATCAAGCCTGAATCAGCAGCAGCTAAACACAATTCTTTGTACTGGGTCAATGTGAACGCCCGCTCGCCCCCTTCTTCCAAGGTTCGAAAAGTGAAGAGCAGCTCTTTGTGCTTTAATGTCGTGCGAATATGTGATAACGCATCTAAGACCGCTTGCTGGTCTTCGACATGTTTGTAATGATCAACACGCCATTCGACGATCTGTGCCTCTGATTCCTCAGCAGCAATGGCTTGTTTCAAGATCTCTTCATTGGTTTTCCCAATCAATGGCACACAAATCAACGGTGTTTTCCCGTCTAACGTTACTGGTTTTGATCGGCTCATCTACTTCACTCCTTTTTCATTTGATAAAAGAATACTTTCAGATAGTTCCCTTCGGAAAAATGCTTATCTACCGCAAAATCAGCTGGTAGACGATAACTTTGAATACATTCATAAGCAACGTGTGCTTTCTCTAAGGATGCTTCAATCATTTCTTGAAACTTCCTCGGTGAAAGATTGGCCGCATTCGTTGAGGCGATCAACAAGCCATCAGGCGCTAAAATCGCCAAACTATCAGTGACTAAGTCGCCATAATTTTTCGCAACCGAGAAAACCTTTTTCTTGTTGCGGGCAAAACTCGGCGGATCTAAAACGATCACATCAAAGCGCAAGTCTTTTTTGCTGGCATAATTGAAGTAATTGAAAACATCCATGACATGGATACGCTGGGTATCTGGATCAATGCCGTTGACTGCAAATTGTTCGCGGGTCTTTTCTAGACTGCGTTTTGCCAAATCGACGCTCGTTGTTTGAGCAGCGCCACCGACAGCAGCAGCGACAGAAAACGCCCCCGTATAACTGAACATATTTAAAACCGTCTTGCCAGCTGCCAAGCCATCAACAAGTTGCCCACGAACTTCTTTTTGATCCAAAAAGATGCCCGTCATTAGTCCTTCGTTCAAATACGTCGCGTACGTGACGCCATTTTCCTTCACCAGTAAGGGTTCAGGTGCCGTTTTTCCATAGACCCATGCTGATTCAGGCAGTTCAGACGTAAAGCGGATTTTTTCATAAGCCCCTTTGATCTCGGGAAAGATTTGACGAAAAGCCGCCACGATCGCTTTTTTATGTTGATAAAGGGTGGCATTGTACCAAGAAAAAACAACATACTCGCCATACAAATCTACGGTAAGTCCCCCCAATTGATCCCCCTCGCCATTAAACAGACGAAAGGCATCTGTCAGGTCATCTTGATAGTAAGCAATGCGTTTGCCTTTTGCTTTCGCAAAGCGTTGCGCAAAGAATGCTTGGTCGATCACTGTTTCTTCAAAGGATACGACCCATCCGATCCCTTTATTTTGTTCCCCAAGATAGCCGACACCTAAGAAATGGTTGGCCTGATCAATAAAGGTGACCCACTCCTTCGTCTCGATTGCTTGTTGAAGATCTTCTCGTTGGATCAACGGATTCTTTTTGCGAAGCTTCGCTGATCCTTGCTTCGTTAGTTTTATTTTCATGTTCATCTGCTCCATTCATTCTCCTTTTTAGTATAGCAAAAAGCGACTGTATTGTCTGTATCCTTGAAAGTAAAGAAATACTTAATTCCGCGTCATGACAAGGAATTCATTTGACACGTCTTTCACAGCCTAGTAAAATGTACTGTGATGTAAAATCGTAATTTACCGGTTATACTGGAAAAAGAGAGGACGATTCCTTTGAAAAAAAATAAAGTATCCAACTTTGTGAATACAAGAATGGGCTTTTTTTTCCTATTAGCCCTATTATTTTGGCTAAAAAATATCTTTGCCTATATGGTGGACTTCCACCTAGGTATTGAAAGCAGCATTCAGTACTTCATCTTATTCATCAATCCGATCGCAACGACTTTGTTGCTGCTGTCGATCGCATTGTACGTAAGAAGAACCAAAGCAGCTTATATCACGATGCTTGTGATTTATTTCTTGATGATTCTGCTGTTGTTCTCTAATGTTTCGTACTATCGAGAATTCACTGACTTTATCACCATCAATACGATGCTCGGTGTAGGAAAAGTAGCAAGTGGTCTAGGAGAAAGCGCGATTCGCTTGTTCCGTCCCTACGATGTGTTGTATTTCATTGACTTTATCGTGCTGATTGCAGCCTTTTCAATGAAAAAAATCAAAATGGACACTCGTCCTGTTCGGGCGCGGATGGCTTTTGCGATTTCAACCTTAGCTGTCATGGTCTTTTCTGCCAATCTTTTCTTAGCAGAAGCGGACCGTCCTGAATTGCTTACTCGAACGTTTTCTCGTGACTATTTAGTGAAATACCTTGGGATCAACGCCTTTACGGTTTATGATGGCGTGCAAACCTATCAAGCTTCGCAAGTACGTGCCGAAGCAAGTCCCAACGACATGAACGAAGTAGAAAGCTATGTCAGAGAACATTACGCGGAACCGAATGACGATCTGTTCGGTATCGCAAAAGGCAAGAACGTCATTTATATTCACTTAGAAAGTGTTCAGCAATTCTTGATCGATTATAAATTAAAAGATGAAGATGGTGTTGAACATGAAGTGATGCCATTTATCAATAGTTTGTATCATAGCGATAGCACCTTTAGTTTCGATAACTTCTTCCATCAAGTAAAAGCTGGGAAGACCAGTGATGCGGAAACGTTATTCGAAAATTCCTTGTTCGGATTGAATCAGGGGGCATTATTCACTCAACTGGGTGGAAAAAATACCTTTGAGGCAGCGCCAGATATTTTAGGTCAAACCCAAGGCTATACCAGTGCGGTTTTCCACGGAAATACGGGTACCTTCTGGAACCGAAATGAAACCTACAAACGGTTTGGCTATGATTATTTCTTCGACGCATCGTATTATGATGTCAATGATGAAAATTCATTCCAATACGGTTTACATGACAAACCGTTCTTTGAACAATCGGTACAATACTTAGAACGCCTGCAACAACCGTTCTATTCAAAATTCATTGCAGTTTCTAACCACTACCCATATTCTGAATTTACCAATGAAGAAGGCGGCTTCCCGCTAGCAAACACTTCGGATCAAACGATCAACGGGTATTTCGCAACCGCGAATTATTTAGATAAAGCCGTAGAAGAGTTCTTTAATTACTTGAAAGAAAGCGGCTTGTACGAAAACTCAGTCATCGTTTTATATGGTGACCATTACGGAATTTCCAATTCTCGGAACCGCAACTTAGCAGAATTGCTTGGAAAAACAAGTTCGACTTGGACAAACTTTGACAATGCTTCATTGCAACGTGTCCCTTATATGATCCATATTCCAGGACAATCAAACGGCGGCATCAATCATACGTATGGTGGCCAAGTTGATGCGTTGCCAACCCTCTTGCACTTACTCGGTGTAGATACATCGAACTATATTCAATTGGGACAAGATTTATTCTCTGATCAAAATGAACAACTGGTTGCCTTCCGCGATGGCGACTTTGTGACACCAGACTACACTTACTATAGCAGTACATTGTATGACAATCGTACCGGCATGCCGATCAACGATCCATCCGATGAACTGCAAGCGAAAGTCGATGAGTGGAAAGCCAAAGTTGACAAACAGCTGTCGGTTTCTGATCAGATCAACAATGGTGATCTCTTACGTTTCTATGCGAAGAGCGGTTTAGAAGAAGTCGATCCTTCGACCTATAATTACAAAGACGCCCTTCAGCAAATGATGGATATCGAAAAGAATCTAGGCAGTGATTCAACCAGCGCCTTTTCTCAAAACGGCAATCAATCGACCGTCGATCTGTACCAAACAAAAACCTTCCAAGAATACCAGCAGATGACGGAACAAGATAGCGAAGAATAACCTATAAGTACTACAAGATCGATCCAGCAAGGCGGATGCTTTGCTGGATTTTTTTCGGCTGTTTTGTTCGTAAAAACCCGATTTTTTCTATTGCTTTTTTAGCTTCGATATTTTACTACAAGAACTTCATACTTTATTCAAACTCCCCTTTTATACTATGAAATAGGATGAGGTGAACTAGATGAAAACTATACATTTTGCGATTGCCAGCATATTTTATCATAAAAAAGCAATGGTGCTTTATACGCTTGTATCCTTCTTTGCCGTGATTGGCTTGATCGTGACCTTCGCCTTGATCTACTCAATGGATCAAGTGATTGCTCAAACCAGAGATCTCTTAACAACAGAAGATTTGCAAACGAAAGTAGCGGAAGAGATCCAACCAGTCACGACGATCTATCATCAACTGTTCTATTTGATTTTTAGTGCCTTTACACTGGTCTTTATCGGCTTTCAAGTTTATTACCAATTATCGAAACGCTCAGAGTACACTGCCTGGTTAGCAAGCGGTGCCACCACCAGACAATGGGTGGCGATGCAGTTGCTTGAAATGCTCTTGCCGCTTTTAGCAGCTGCCGTGATCGCCTTTGTGTTGTTGCTGCTCTTCCAGCCTTATTTCCAGCGAGAATTGCTTAGCGGGCATATCATCGCTCTTGATCGTGAGCGTGCTTCGGATCACTTTTGGGAGGCTGTTCAAAGTCTTCCCGGTCAAGAATTCGCCATTACGATCCCGCAAAACAGTCAAATTCTTGTTCAAAATGTTGACTTGAACAGCACCACTTGGCTGGCTATTTTATTTGAAAGTACGCGCCACACACTTATCGTATTGCTTGCTGCTGTTACCAGCTTTACTGGTCTGATTGCTAGCGGACATAGTCTGTATTGGAGGAAAAAACAATGGAAAAACCAACTCAGCTAACAAAATCAATTGGTTTCTTTTATGTTGCGAAAGACAATGAAACAAAAACATCTGAATTAAGTTTGCTGCTTTCACAAAAAAAAGCAATCTTGATTCGCGCACAGTGGCCCTCCGTCCCCTTTTTATCGGTCATGGACAATGTATCTCTTGCAAATAAAAAAGGGGGCGATTTAGAGGAAGTGCTGCCTTATGTACAGCTTCCCTTATCGGCTTTGAAAAAAGATCGAACAGAGTTAACACCCTTTGAGGAGCTCAAAATTCAACTGCTCTTAGCTTTACTTTCAGAAAGAGAAACCCTTTTAATCGAAAATGTCTTGAGCACATTAACAACGAAAGAGGTTCAAACCCTGCTGCCCTTGTGTCAAGAAATCGCCGAACAATTTGCTGTTGCCATCTATTTGATTCATGAAGACGAATGCTTTGCCCATACCCCTTATACTACTTATCTATAGTTTACATAGCCCCCAAACAAGAAGGCTTGCTTGCAAAAGCAGGTCTTTTTGTTTGGGCTGCTGCCACTGAACCGCAAAAAAAATCGACCGGCTAAGCGAATTGCTGCCGGTCGATTGCTATTCTTCATTTAAGTCGATATCAGGAAAAGAAATTTTAAAGGTCGTGCCTTTGCCAAGTTCACTTTCTACACTGATTTTTCCTTTGTGTAGGCGTACGAGCTGTTCAACGATCGATAGACCCAAACCTGATTCACCAAATTGACGGTTTTTACGAGAAGGATCGACTTTGTAATAACGATCCCAAATATTCTTGACTTGTTCTTCAGACATGCCGATTCCCGTATCACTGATCTCAATGATCGTTTCCAAGTAGCCTTTTTCGATTCGAACCCGAATTTCTCCATCTTCCGTAAACTGGATCGCATTTTGTAAAATATTGACCATGATTTGGACGAAACGATCGTAGTCGGCATAGACGTCAATTGGCTCTGTTGTTTCTAAAATCAACACATCTTTGGCGATTTCTGCCTTGCTCTCAAGTTGCGTCAGCAGATTTTTGATGGTTTGCGTTGCATCGAATTTTTTGATGACCATCGAGATTTGATTGGTTCGGATTTTCTCGTAGTCAAGGTTTTCGTTGACTAATCGAATCAAGCGATTGGTTTCATTTTTCATCAAACGGATCGCATTGTCCTTTTGATTCTCAGGAATCGCGTTGTACTCTAACCCTTCCAATAAGCCATTGATGGTCGTCAAAGGCGTACGCATCTCATGCGAAGCATCTGCCATAAATTGTCGACGACGTTCTTCTTGTCGTTCAATTTCCTCTTGCGACTCTTTTAAGGATTTCGTCATTAAATTAAAATCTTCGGCTAACTCATCAAATTCATCCCGATTATGCACTGGCAAGAAGATATCAAAATTGCCATTGGTGATCTCCTTGGTTGCTCGTTTCATACGATTGATCCGCCTTACTTGGAACGTAGCAAATAGGTAACTGATCAATAAAGAAACGACGATCGAGATCAAACATACTTTAAACAAGTTTTGGTTAAAAGCACTGACAAGATTCAAGATGCTGCTTGCCGATTGCGAAACCACCATCACCCCGTAAAAATCCGTTCGATTGACAGAAAAAGGAATCAAAACATAGGAAGTCAGTTCTTTTTCCCCATATAGATTCGTAGGCGACGTCAGTTGCAGACGCGCCCCGTTTTCTAAGGATTGCCAGTCTTTTTCAGAAATTGGAAAATCCACCGCACGAGTCGTATCTAATGGATAAATGATGTCATCGGGGCTTTTAAAGAAAGCAAAAGAAATGTCTTGGTTGCTCAAAATATTTTCAGCCAAATGCAGAGAATATTGCAGATAGCCATCTCGCGTCATATTTTGCTGCAAATATTCTGAATCGCTGATTTGCGAAATCGTCGCGACCGACGAAGCATACCCCATTAACTGCTCATAATTTCGTTCTTGTAACGTTTGGCGCGTCATTTGTGTAAACGCAATACCAATCGTCATCAAAATCACGAAGATCACAACAAAAAACGCAATCAGCTGTTGATACAAGTAGCGCATTAAGCAGCACCTGCATCGTCAAATTTATACCCCACACCCCAGACGGTTTGAATGATCTGAGGTCCCACTTTTTCTATTTTTTGTCTTAGTTTTTTGATGTGCGCATCAACCGTCCGTTCATCACCAAAATATTGGTAATCCCAAACTAGTTCTAACAATTGCTCTCGTGAAAAGACTTGCCGCGGTTTTTTCGCTAACGTATAAAGCAAATCAAATTCCTTCGGCGTCAACCCATCGATGGGTTTGCCATTTAAATAGGCTTCCCGTGTTTTTGTGTTCATTTTGAAATGATCGGTCACAACATCAAAAGTTGCATCGGAAGCTTCAGGCGTTGTTTTTTCAACCAATTCACTGCGGCGGTGTAAGGCTTTGATCCGCGCGATCAAGGTCAGTGGACTAAATGGTTTCGTCACATAGTCATCTGCCCCCATCTCCAACCCGATGACTTGATCGCTTTCTGAATCACGGGCCGTCAACATAATAATAGGTACTGTACTGGAGATTTTGCGAATTTCGCGCGCCACCATCATGCCATCCATGGAAGGAAGGTTCAAGTCAAGGGTGATCATGTCCCATTTGTCTGGTTCAGCAGCAAAGGCTTCCAGCCCTTCTTTGCCATCGTACTTAAAAGCCGCTTCCCATCCTTCATTCAAGAAAAACATTTGCATCATTTCAGAAACAGATTCGTTGTCTTCAATCATTAATATATTCATTTTCTTCACCTCTATGTTCTTTATCAAATCGTTGCAGATTCTCTTCGATCAGGCCAAAGATCGGCACGATGAACCAAGGGATCGCGATCATTTCAACTAGGAAAAAATTGGTCCATTCTTGCCATTTCAAGACAAACCCAATGAGCGCCATGATTCCGCCAAAAAGCAGAAAATAACGGGCGCATAGTTTCTGAGCATGCCGCCAGTTGCGTTCATTTTGTTTTGCTAAATAGGAACGGTAGCCATAAATAAGGTTCATTTTTTTTGATGGAAAAAGAAAAAAAGTGAGACCAATCAAGAAAAAAATGATGCCAATTACTAAAAAAATCATCGTTTCACTCCATTCTTCCTATAGTATACTCGAATTTCTTTCTTCTACCAACAACTTCACCGATTATTCATAAAGGTTTGCCTTTTTTTCAATCTTTGATAAGATTGTGAGTGGACTATGACTATAAACCTTAGGAGTAAGATACATGACCTATAAAGCATTAACTTTTTTTGATCTTGACGGTACGCTTTTAGATGAACACTCGCAAATCACATCCGAAATCGCTGAAGCGATGGCGATGTTGCGAAAAAACCAAGTACTGCCGATCATTGCAACAGGAAGAACCGAACCTGAAGTTACCGCCATTCGTGAAGCAGCTGGGATCACCTCGAACATCGTCATGAACGGCGCCTTTATCCGTATTGACGGCAAAGAAGTTTTTTCCGATACCCTTGAACCTGAACTTTGCGCACGGATGTTCCAAGCAGTCAAAGACAATGGCGATGAACTGTGCTATTACAATGAGAAAGGCTATTGGGCGACTGGACATACCGAGGAAATGATTGGTGCGTACAACTATGTCCGCAGTCCTTTACCAGAAATCGATCCTCTGCATTATGAAACAGATCGGACCAATATGTTATTGGTTTTAGGTGTCGGCAACGATGCTTATTATCATGAGCGTTTTCCAGAATTAACTTTTTATCGTAATACCCCCTTTTCCATCGATGTCGTAAAATCTGGCACCTCTAAAGGGACTGGCGTAAAAACCTTGGTAGAATTATTGGGTCTAGAAAATGTACCTACCTTCGGCTTTGGTGACGGCAGCAACGACTTCGCTCTTTTAGAAGCCTGCGACCACAAAATTGCAATGGGAAATGGAATTCAAGAGTTGAAAGAGTTGGCAGACTTCGTGACCCTGAAAAATACCGAAGGCGGGATCGTGCACGCCCTGAAACACTTTGACTTAATCTGATTCTTTGCATACAGGCAAAACTATGGTATACTAATGAATGGTAGCGATACCCCTTTTATCAAGGGGATGTTACGGATTCGACAGGCATAGTTGAGCCTGAATTGCGCTTCGTAGGTTACGTCTACGTTAAAACGTTACAGTTAAATATAACTGCTAAAAACGAAAACTCTTACGCTTTAGCTGCCTAAAAACAGTTAGCGTAGATCCTCTCGGCATCGCCCATGTGCTCGAGTAAGGGTCCTATTCTAAGTGGGATACGTTTTATCTTTCCGTCTGTAAGATAAAAAAGAGAGCATCAGACTAGCGATACAGACTGCCTGTCACTCGGCAAGCTGTAAAGCGAACCTTCAAATGAGTTGACTATGAGCGTAGATTTTTAGGTAGCAATATGTTTGGACGCGGGTTCGACTCCCGCCATCTCCATAAAGAAAAATCGATTAGATTTTCGTAGTTTTTCCTAAGTGTTCAAAACCTTGATTTAAAGAGGTTTTGAACACTTTTTTTGTATTTTCAGTTCCACAATGTTTTTCGTAGTTTTCTTGTTTGGTAGTCAAATGGTGGTTAATTATCAGCTTTAAACCGATGTGCTATTCCTCGCTTTTCTTAGATTGTATTTCTTATACCGATTGAACCTACATTAATTGTTCAAGTGAAGTCAGATGCTTTTTTTAAGCAATCAATGCTCTTCAATGGCGTACCTTTTCACCAAATTGTATACGAATCTCTTTTTTGCGAGTTTTTCTTGGGCTGATTTTTTTACTCTATTTTTGATTTAAGGCTTTTTACTCCTTAGTATCTTTAGATACACTTTTTTTCACTCCTGTTTTGCGTTATCAACGGCTTTCTTTGCTTCTACAATAGTTATTTTCCCTGCCTCATCGCATGAAATTTTTTGAAGATGTTTCTTTTCATTAAAGCTTGATGTAAGTTTCATAATCTGCTTGATCATCAACAATCTATGATAGTTCGTTGCTGGCTTGATCTGACTCTGCCTCAGTAAAAAAAGTGCTAATCAAAGTGTTTTCGATTTCTCTACAATTTCCTTTACTCGTTCACAAAAACTATCTGGATTCATTCCAGGTTCCATTTTCTCAGCCTCATCAGGAAGTAAATCATTCAGGTACAATGTAGCTTCTTTGTTTTCGGTATACATTTCCTCGTAGTGATCGACTAAATAATGTTCCAAATCTATGGAAAACATAAAAAAATTAATTTCTTCGGAAAGTCCTTTTTCAATAAAGTTGAAAAATTTATCCATTCCTCACACCTCCTTGACTAAAGTCTATCAAAATATTACAAAGCGTTCTTTATCTTCTCCTTGAATTTTGTAAGGTCTTCGTAAAATTTAGCATGTTCTTTCTTCTCTTTATGATCCTCAGTATCAATTTTTCTTCCAATCAAACAATTAGTGATTTATATTCCATTCCTCTGTCCACCATAATTTTATGTACAATAATAGTACTCAACCATTGATTTATGATTGAGTGCTATTTATCTTCTATTAATTCGATTGATTTCAAATCTGATTCAGCATAGATTGCGGATCCAATTGATATTTCTTCTTCTCCAGAAACAGAGGTATACCCATCAGTTTTAACCGCTTATTTTCCTCTGCATAGAATCTACCCGTCTGTTATGTCTCGCAGAAACGACACAACGCTTAGAATCATACGTGATCAAATGATAATCGCCTTCCCTTCTTTCTTATCCTTTGATATGATGTTTGCATCAAACGAAGGACGTGATTAAATGAAACTAACCTTATTGGCACCCTCTTTTTCTGTCATCCAAGTAGAGCGTATTGATCCTTCGATACTGAAGATCGTTCCTCTATTTTTTGCCCATACGTCAGAAGAACTTTCTTTGGTGTTACCAACGGCAAACGTTCCATCTGAAACACTAAACAGAGAAGATGGATGGAAAGCGATGAAAATAATTGGTGTGCTGGATTTTAGCTTAATTGGCATTATTGCAAAAATCTCTTCCCTTCTAGCCGAGGAGTCAATCAGTATTTTTGCTGTTTCTACATTCAATACTGATTATATTTTAATCAAGGAGCATCAGGTAGAACAAGCTCGTACTGTTTTAACCGCCAATGATTATTCCTTTGTCAATTGAGAAAAAACTTTTTCTTCCTTACGACAATTTACTCTCGCTCGCTTTTTGAAATACAAAAGAACGACTGAACCAAAGAAGTTCAGTCGTTCTTTTGTATTTCACTTGTCGTTTAACAAAGATAAGAGTACTAGGTATCCCAAATAAAAGACTTCCCCAAGCTTTCATTTGCCCCAGTACTCTTCATTGCTCGTTGTTAAGATAATCATAATACAAAAATGATTTTTATTCAATAACTATGCTTTAAAAATAAACAAAATGCTATTTTGTGACAATTTATAGGGGTTTCACTTCATTTTTAGCTAATATTCCCTATATCTGTTTATATTCTAAATGGTTCCGTGAAGCATCAGTTGAAGAGATGCGATCCCTTCATTAGTGATCCACCTTCTTTTAAAGTTTTGAATTTGAGAAAATTCAGCCTTGTCAATCTCGCCTTCCCATGCTACCATGATTATGCAAACGTTAACATTAAAATGCACACGTGAACATTAATTTGAGGAGGATTTTTAATGGCAAAAATTACAGATGTACAAACAGCGTATTATCGGATACCTCTTCCAGAAATCATGGAAGATGCGAAGCATGGCTTACACACCCACTTTGAAGTGCCTATCGTCAAGATCGTTACTGATGATGGACGTGAAGGGGTCGGCTATACGTATACTGGTGGCTTCGGTGGCGAATCGATCGCCAAACTGATCGATAAAGAACTAAAAGCGATCCTTTTAGGGAAAGATCCAGCATGTGTGGAAGCCTTGTGGGATCAGATGAACTGGGGAATCCACTATGTTGCCAGAGGCGGTTTAGCAAGTTTCGCCATTGCGGCTTGTGATATCGCCTTGTGGGACTTACGTGCGAAAAAAGCACAAGAACCCCTCTACAAACTTTTAGGCGGCGCAAGCAACAAAGTAAAATGCTATGGTGGTGCGATTGATCTAAACTTTCCTCTTGAAAAACTCTTAGCCAATAATCAAAAATATTTAGACATGGGATTAAAAGCGGTCAAAATCAAATTGGGACAAAAAACACTTGCCGAAGATATTGCTCGAATAAAAGCGGTCAGAGAATTGATTGGTCCAGATGTTGTCTTTATGGTGGATGCCAACATGAGCTGGTCTGTTGAAAAAGCGATCAAAGCCGCCAAACTGATGGCGCCTTATGACATTTTGTTCCTTGAAGAACCAACGATCCCCGAAGATTACGAAGGCTACGCTCGTATCGCTAAAGAAGGGCAAATTGCGGTAGCAGGTGGAGAAAACTTGCGCACCCCTATCGAATTTGCTCATATGATCAAATATGGCAATGTCGATTTTCCGCAACCCGACGCTTCCAATTGCGGTGGGATCACCGGCTGGTTGAAAATTGCTGCCTTAACACAAACAAGTAACTTATCTGTTTCTACACATGGCATGCAAGAATTGCATGTTAGTCTACTGGCAGCGATGCCTAATGCTGGGTATCTCGAAATGCACAGTTTCCCAATCGATCAATACACCACGAGACCGTTAGTGATCGATCCATCCGATGGCTGTGCGATTGCCCCAGAAGAACCAGGGATTGGCGTCACCTTTGACTGGGAGAAACTTGCTCCTCATAAACAACCCTTTTAACTGAAAACCCACGCTGATTTCCTTTAGGATGAGGAAATCAACGTGGGTTTTTATTACAGAATCAATGGTTTTTCTTCAAATGGAAGCCACCGTTCATCAATCAGGGAACGATACCAAGCGGCTGATTTTTTTAATGACCGAGTCCGTTCTTCATTTAGCTCGATTCGTACGAGACCATAGCGGTTTTTGAACGCATTCATAGGTGAAACACAATCGGTAAATGCCCAAAGCATATAGCCTTCGCAGTTGGCGCCTTCCTCGACGGCTTTTAGCAGCCAGTAAAGATGTTCGGTAATAAACTGAATCCGATAATCATCTTGGACTTGACCTGTGGCATCCATATACTGTTCTTCATTTTCCCGCCCCATACCATTTTCAGTGATCAGCCATGGAATATTGCCATAATTTTCTTTAAGATAATTAGCCATATCGTACATGACCTTCGGATAGATTTCCCAGCCACGGGAGTTATTCATTTGTTTTCCTGGCAAATCAAAGGTCTCATAAAACATTTCTGGATGAAATGGTGTATCCGAATGCCATTGATATCGTGGTGCCCGCACGCGTTTCGGGTAGTACTGATTGACACCTAAGAAATCCACCGTATGGGTGCGGATCGTTTCCAAATCTTCTTCTGTCGGATCAAAGTAGATGTCATAGGTTTGGCAAAGTGTGATAAGTTCATCTGGATAATGCCCCTTAACCATTGGATCAAAAAAGATTCGGTTAAAAAAAAGATCGTACATTTTTTGCGCGTTTTGATCCTCTGGTGAGGAAGAGCGTGCGTAAACCATTTCTGGATTTAGCACACAACCGATGCGCCCCTCATAGCCTTTTTCATGATAGACAGCCACCGCTTGGGCGGATGCCAATACTTTGTGATAATTCCAAAGCATCCATTTTTTTGTGTTTTGCTCATGGGGCCAGCGGATCGCATCGAGATAGCAACGAGTCTGAATAACGATCGGCTCATTGAAGGTAAACCACTGTTTGACTCGATCACCGTAACGCTCGAAGGCGATTTCGGCATAACGGGTATATAGATCGACCACTTTCCGCGAGCTCCAGCCATCATAGGCATCCATCAAACTAGCTGGCAGTTCATAATGTTCCAAACAAAGCATCGGTTCGACCCCAGCCGCAAGCAATTGGTCGATAAGCTGATCGATATGAGCAGCATAATCTTCATCAACGATCAGCTGTTCATGGTCGGTAAAGAAGCGCGCCCAGTTGATCGATGTTCGGTAATGGGTCAAATGAACCTCCTGCATCAGTTCAACATCCTCTGAAAACTTTTCCATAAAATTCGTCGCAACAGCCGGCCCGTAGCCATTATGCCAGACAAATCGTTCTTCTTTGTACCAGCGGTCGAGATACGAATCTTGCCCTTCTTTCTTTCCTTGCCAGCCTTCTGTCTGCCAAGCAGACGAAGCAGCCCCTAAAATAAATGTTTTAGGTATTTTTACCATTTTTTTAAAACTCCTTTATGCAACTTCATTGGTCGTACGATTCATTACCAAAACAAAAGGTAGATAGATCAAAATCGCCACGACAATACAGATAACTTGCGTGATCACAGCTCCGATATCCCCAGCAGTAGCTAGATAAGCATTGACGATCGGTGGCATCGGCCATGGGACCATTACCACCGCTTTAGCGGCAAAGCCTAGACTTGTCGCCACGTACCCAATCGTTCCTGTTACTAACGGTGTCAGGATAAAGGGAATCGCCAAAATGGGATTCAGCATAATTGGCATTCCGAAGATCACTGGCTCATTGATATTGAAAATCCCAGGTGCTAATGACAATTTAGTGATTTGGCGCATGTCCTCCCGTTTGCCGACGATCAAAATCGCAATCAGCAACCCAATCGTAACCCCAGAGCCGCCCATACTCATATACATATCCCAAAACGGCATCGTAATAATATTGGGTACTTCTTTTCCAGCTTCAAAAGCTTCCGTATTGACAGCGATTGCTGCCAGCAACAATGGTTCGCGAATGGGTTTGACCATCTGGTTCCCATGAATCCCGATGACCCAAAAAACTTGTGCGATAAACATCAACAACAAGATACCTGGTAATCCTTGGACAATCCCTTCCAGTGGTCGTTGGACGACATTGTAGATGATATCGTAAGCATACATCCCTGTGAGTGCTTTGATAGCAAAACCAGCGGTGGCGATGATGGTCACGGTGAAAATCGTTGGAAACAATGCCGAAAAACTTGCCGAAACATTCCCAGGAACACTATCAGGCATCGTGATCTGCAGCCGTTTTTGTCTTCCTAACCACGCATAAAGCTCGATGGAAACGATCGCAACGAACATGCCTAAAAATAGGCCTTTCGTGTCAGTATATTGCTTAGCCAGCACGTTTTCGGCAACCACCGTCGCATCTTCGTGCAAAAATTCAAAGATCATTGGATTAACAGAAAGATAAGACATCACTGCGATGATTCCTGGAAAGACCCCAGAAATCTTATTTAATTTTGCTAGCTCAATCCCAATCAGAAACACTGCATAGATCGTTAAGAAACTCAACGTCACATAACTGACCGCAGATGAGATCGGTTTTAAACTTTCTAAAAAGCGCAGTGCCTCGATTTGTGCCAATCCATTTTCAGCATCAAAAACCATTGCTGAAAACAATGTACCAAACGCCCCTGTAATGATTACTGGAATCAAAGCAGCAAAGGCATTTTTAATGACCATGATGTAGCGTAAATTATTGATCCTATTGGCAAACTTTCCTAAAACGTCAGCGAGTCGATCCATAAATCCTTGCATAAAACTCCCTCCTATACCCCTATTCTTCAATTGTTAGAAAACGATTACATTACAAATGTAATTCATTTCCTGAAGAATGTAAACGCAGGAAAAGCCTTCAAAACAGGGTATGTAAAGCTCCAAGTTTACATACTTCGTTTTATCACTTATTATTATTTTGAGGTGAGGCAAATGGCGAACTACCATGACATCGCTGCCGATTTACGGAGCAAAATCAATCACGGGTTTTACGAAGAAGAGAAAAAATTGCCGAAGCAATCCGAACTGGCTGCGGATTATCAAACGAGCCGCGTGACGATTCAAAAAGCATTGAATATTTTACAAATGGAAGGCATTATTTACGGTAAAAAAGGCACGGGTACGTTTATCAGTGATTCCTATTCAACCTTCGATTACAACGCCAAGATCAATCGCGGGCTGACGAAGCGCCTTGGAGAGACAGGAAAAATCACCAGCAAGATCATTTCTTTTGCCATTCTTTTTCCCGATGAGAAAGAACAAAAAAAACTAAAAATTCGCAGTGACCAGCAAATTTATGATATCGTTCGTCTGCGTCTATTTGACGATGTACCCGTTGTTTTAGAGTATACCATCATGCCGCTTCATGTCATTCCTGGCATTACCGAAGAAGTCTTATCCTCTTCAGTCTATAGCTACATCACGAACCAACTCCACTCTTCGATTGGAACATCTGTCCGTCGTATCAAAGCGGATCGTGCAGACACCTATGACCAGCAATACTTAGCTTGTGCTGCCACCGATCCCATTTTAGAAGTTGAGCAAACGGTTTACCTCGGCGATGGGACGCCTTTTGAATTTTCCCAATCACGGCACCGCTATGATATGGGGGATTTTATTGTTGTAAATAATTAATACGCTGCGGATCAAGTGCCTCTAAGTGAGGAGCGATACGCAGCGCATTTTACTTAAAAATATTGCTGATAGACTGTTTGACCAATTTCTCTTAACCAACTGATCCCTTGACCACTACCGGTTTTATCATAGGAAAATGCCGCAATGATGATCGTCGTTTCATTGGCTTGTAAATACGCTACATCGTGTTCGATGCGGTCAAGACGGCCTGTCTTATTAAAAATGCGGCAAGCGGGCTGCGCAGTTTCCGCAAAATTTCCCGCTAATCCTTCTTGAAATTGCTGCTGATTTAAGGGTGAAAACCCTAGTGCAGCTTCTTCTCGTTTAACACACCTTAGTAGTAGTTTAGCAGCCGCCGAGGGGGTCAAGCGGTTCTCTTTGTCTTTGATCGGTCGCATCATATACCGTTCAAATTGAATCTCTGGCTCCTGAATCCAGGCCTGAAGCGTGGGCAACCCTACTAAGTCCAATAGTACATTGGTCGCAGTATTATCAGATACGGCGATCATCGCCGTGAGAAGTTCACTGATGGTCCAACCTTTCTTCTGAGGAAAAAGACGGATCACCCCAGCACCCCCTGTCAGATCAACGGCGTTCACACCGATCAGCTGTTGCGGATCGATTTTTTCTTCGATAATCTGTTCAAGATAATAGGCATACAAAACAAGCTTACTGATACTCGCTGCCGAAAACGACTTTTGACTCTGATAGTCAATGAGACATTCCGTTGGCGTACCGATCCATAAACCCATTTCCAAGGTTGTCTGATAGTTTTCTAGAATAGGCTTAATTGCTACACGCAAGTCATCTTTTCCCATCAAATGCCCCTTTCCTTACGATCATGAAAAGAATGTTCATGAGCATTCCTGTGATGCATTCGGCTGGTTTTGCCAATAACGCGCCACAACTGCGAGTTCTGGTTCATAATTAGAGCCAGTGATTTTGGTTTTCATGACCCGTGACTCAGGTGTTCTTGAATGAATCATTTCGTCATCCCCCAAATATAGACCGACATGATGGACTTCGCCTTTTCCTTCTTCATAAGCAAACAACAGCAGATCCCCTGGTTGTGCCTGACTGTAAGGTACGATGTTTGCTTGTTGTGCTTGCTCGATCGTATCTCGGGGGATTAAAATACCATGAAGTCGATGCAGCGAATACATGAATCCAGAACAATCAAAGCCACTGCCGCTAATGCCTGCCCAGACATAGGGCTGGTTTATAAATTGTTCTGCCAAGGCTATTATTTTTTCTGGGAGCTTTGCCCATGTGTCCGATAGGACGTGAGCAAAAGCTTTAGCGATCGTTGCTGGTCCATTAGGCGTAGCCACTTGATAGGAATCTGCGGTTTCCCCAACAAGTGGTAAAACTGTTCCAAAAGAAACAAGTCGTGTGGTCGAGTCAAAAACAAGCACGGCTTCTTTTGCAATCACCCCAATCCTTCTTTTAGCTGGTGCATAATCTGGTGGCAATGGCTTCAATACCTCGTTCGGCAGATAACCGGGATACCCGAGTGGGTGTTTATTGCTTTTTTGATCCAAGACGATCACATGGGACCAAACATCCGTTTGGGTGATGACTTCTACTATCGTCCCATATAATACTTCGGAGTCCACTAAGCTTTCCTGATAAAGCCGCATCGTATCTTCATCAGTCAAAAAAGTGTGCAGCGCTTCTAAAGGAAATGCTTTGATTTTTGCTAGTACTTTGTTTTCTTTGGGTTCCTTCCATAAGAAGGAAGAGCCAGCCTGAACAATTTGTTTCATCTTTGCTCCTCTCATAACTATTTATTCGTTGATCCCTAGACCGATGCGTTCGGTGACCCTCAAGCTTCCTGGACGCTGAAGAATCCCTTGCATTTCAGGGGAAGTCGTTTGGGTCTCCCACATAAAAGGAACGTCCAGATCATAAAATTGGACGTCGGCCATCCCCAAGGCAAAATGGGCGGCTGCCGCCATCCCCCCATACCCTTCAATCATCGAACCGACCATCACTGGCATTTGATGCTCTTTTGCCAAGTGATAAATTTTTTTCCCCTCTTTGATCCCGCCGCTTTTCATCAATTTAATGTTCAAATAATTGCAGCAGTTTTCAGCAATCAAACGCTTGGCATCCTCATAGGAAAAAAGACTTTCATCAGCCATGATTGGAATCGTCGTACGAGCAGTCACATAGCTGAGTCCAGCAAAATCATGGGCTTTTACTGGCTGTTCAACAAACTCGATCGGAATGTCTTGCCATTGGTCTAAAATCTGCACCGCTTCTTCTTTGGTCCAGCCTTGATTTGCATCAATTCGAAAGGGAATCTTTCCTGCCAAGCGTTCATTGATGCGGCGAATTTTCGCAACTTCCTCTTCGATCGTTCCTGCCCCTAGTTTGATTTTCAAGGAGCGAAATCCCGCCTGGACTTTCACTTGGGCATCATGCAGCATCTGCTCCTGTGAGCCAACACTGATCGTATAGTCGGTTGGCAGTGTATTGGCAGAACCACCTAAATAGCGATAAAGAGGCAAGTTGGCCGCTTTTGCCAGTGCATCATGCAACGCGATATCAATCGCTGCTTTAGGGCTCGTATGATGCTGGATCAACGCATGAAGCTCATCCATTACTAGCAATTGGGCATCTACCTTTCTGCCTAACAGGAACGGGGCAAAGACCGTTTCGATATCTTTTAAAATACTTTCTTTTGTATCACCGGTGATCACTTCGGTAGGGGCTGCTTCTCCGATGCCAACGATCCCATTATCAAAAAAAAGCAGCACTCGAATCACTTCGACGGCGTGCACTTCTCTGAGCGCCGTTTTAAAGGGTGCATTCAGCTGGATCGGAATTCGTTTGGTTTCAACTGCTGTGATTTTCATTGGTGTTCCTCCCAAAAAGAAAAGCAGTTCTTATCTAGCTAAAATGAATACGTCATTGTTCGCTGATAGAAAAAGAACTGCTTTATTCCTTGTTATCAAGTTGCTAAACATTCTAGTAACGTTTTTCTCGTCTGCTGCCCTCTTTGGCGAAGTCAGACAATGAATAGACAAAAGGAGCTTTTTTCTCCTTATTCTTCGACAAAGACATTTTTATAATCATAGGCCGCGCCAACACTATGAACGATGAGGCCTTTGATTTTTGGCGACCGTAGATGTGCTTCAGCACTTTGGAAGAGTGGAATAACACCTAAGTCGTCGTTTAAGATTTTTTCTGCTGCTACCATATTTTCCCAACGGGCTTCTGGATCGTTAGCATTTTCATTGGAGGCTTGTTCGATCAATTGATTGTAATCATCATTTAGCCATTTTCCACGATTATAGGAGCTGTCTTTTTTGAACAATTCCAAAAAGTTGATTGGGTCTGCATAATCCCCGATCCAGTTGTTCATGACCATCTCAAAATCGCCGCTATTTGAACGATCCAAGCGCACAGAAAATGGAACGTTTGTGACTTCGACAGTCAGCCCATCCAGTGTTTGCTGCAAGGTGCCTTGAATGTATTCTGCCATTTTTTTCGATTGATCGGTATCTGATGTCAACAGTTCAAAAGACAATGTATCGATACTCAGTTCAGCTTTTGCCTTTTCCCAATATTCTTGGGCTTTTTCTTCGTCAAAGGCTAACGTGGTTGCCGCATCCTCGACAAAATCAGCCTTTGTCTCTGGATTAAACGCTAGGTCAGAAGGAACAAAACCGACCGCCGGTAAGGAGCCGTTGCCTAAAATATTGTCAACGATTTGTTGTCGATTCATACTATACGAAATGGCCTGGCGCAGATTTGCATTTCGAAAAGGCGAATCTTCTGGTGCTTGATTCATTTCTAAATACTGAGTGGTTGCACTAGGCTGAACAATGTAATCAGGATGATTCACATTCTGCATCGCCAATTCACCGCTTAAAATAATGTCATCGGCTTGTCCGCTTTCGTACAAGTTATAAGCGGTCGATGAGTCTTTCACGACATCAAAATTAATTGTTTCAAGTTTGACCGAATCGGCATCCCAATAATCGGGATTTTTCGCCAATGTCCATTGGATGTCGGTGCCTGGTCCAGCATAATTGGTCAATAGGAATGGTCCATTGTACGCCGCGTTTTCACTGGTTAAGGCATATTGGTCACCGAACTCTTCCACGACACGCTCGTTTTGTGGGAAGAAAGTTGGAAAAGCCAGTAAAGATAAAAAGTAAGGCGTCGGTTTTTCTAACGTGATTTTTAATTCATGATCATTGACTGCTTCGATCCCTAACTCGCTTTTATCTAGCGTACCATCTGAAATAGCGGTAGCGTTTTTAACGGGTGCCAGCATATAAGCATAATTGGAAGCAGTGGCTGGATCAACGGTTCGCTGCCAGCTAAAAACATAATCAGCTGCAGTAACTGGATCGCCATTGGACCATTTTGCCTCTTCCCGCAGTGAAATGGTGTAAGAAAGCCCATCTTCACTAACTTCAGCGTCTTCGCTTGCACCAGCAATCACAGGAACATTGTTTTCATCTAAGCGATAAAGACCTTCATAGGCGTTGTTTAACGTGATAAAGCTGTAAGAGTCGGTTGCTAAAGAAATATCTGCACTGCCCATCTCTGCCGAAAATTGCACATTGATCACTTGCTCTGCAGAAGAAGCGGCTGATGAATCCGTCTCGTTTTCTTCATTGCCATTTTGACAAGCTGCTAAAAATAAGCTGCCTAGTAACACAAGCGATACTGCATATTTGCTCCGTTTCCCCATTTCTACTCATCCCCTTCTAACATTCAGATAATTCAAAAAATTCTGTTTGTTGTACCGAGTTTACCGCATGTTTATGCAGCCTGTCAATTTAACACGACCAAAAAATGTAAGAGGTTACATGGTTGTGTCAGAAACGCTCTTCTGAATGTAAAAAGTAGAAAAGAGCGACTTTATGCTGAATATCGTTGAAAGGAGTCGTGCCAAGAAAGCATACAAAAAAGTCCTGATCTTCTAGGGATCAGAACTTATGATACTTTCTTATACATCATTTCGCAGGTAAAATGGATAAAAAAACTTTCTTAATTTTCCTTCCCTTTCACACAAAAAAAGAAGACATAAATTTCGTCTTCATAGCGCTTTCGCAGAACCTTCCCACTTTTTTGCCTTTCAACTCAAGGAATAAAAGAAATCTCCTCAGAAAGTAAAAAAAACGTATCTATTTTGAAATGGGAGTGGTACACTAAACAAACGAAGAGTATTGCACGTGAGAAAAGAAAGACTTCCCCAAGTATCCATTTTCTCCAATACTCTTCGGAGTCTTCAGTACGTATATTAATTATACGTACTTTTTTCATTTGTTCAAGGCTTTTGAAAGATTTAATCAAAAAATGAAAATCGATAAAAAAGTAAAAATTCCCACGCTAATTGACAATGATTCTCAATTAGCGCTATACTAAATGAAATCACTCACAGCAAGGAGGAATTTCATGTATATCCGTACCGTCGCATTTGAAGTAATTCCTGAAGGTAAAGAACGATTTCTAGCTAAAATGAAAAAAGATACCGCCTCAATGAAAACATTCGCTGGCTGTCAGTATGCTGAAGCTTGGTTTTCAGAATCAAAAGACCGCCTCGTTTTCCAGTTGGTGTCAAAATGGACTGAGAAAAAAGCATTTCAAGCTTGGTTAAAACGCCCCGAACATCTGCAAAAGCACCGAGATGCGTATCGAGCAGAAAAGGAAGGAACTGCAAAACCGAGCCTTGTTTTGTCCAAAACAGGTCAAGAATTTGTCTTGATCGATGAAGAGCCTACTCCTAGTTAAACGATACGAGCGATCCACCAAAGCTGATTCCGTTCGCTTTGGTGGATCGCTTTCTTGTTCAGTGTCTTTCTTTTCTATTCCACCGTTCGCTCGTTCAGGGTTCTTCCTTGCTGATCTTTTAATTGAAGCCAGCCATTGGTCCCCCCATAGTAAAGAAACATGCCGACCTCATTGACACTTTTTAATACGACGTCTTCAATCGTTCGTCCCTCTTTGATCGCTGATTGATTCTCTTGCCGTATCTTTTCTGCTAATCGAGCTGAAAAGCCCACCGAGCCGTCTTTGTTCAAAGGAACCTCTTGACGCAAGGTAGCGCCTTTTTCAATTCGAACCTCGTTGCGTTTCTGCCAATAGACCGTTGCTTTACTTCCTTGATAATCCACCATAAAGGGTTCATCTTGTAATTCTTTTGACCATTTATGACGAGGCTTGCTCCCTTTTTTCACCGCTTTCGTTTCCTTTTTACTAGTGGATACATACCCCAGAAAATCGATCAAGCAATCAAATGGTTCCGCACAAACAGCGACCCCTTGTTGCAGTTCCTGTGGAATCACGATAGGTGCGTTGGAAGCATTGGACAGTTGATATTTCTCTTGATAATAGGCTGCTAAGTATGGCGCCATGATCTCCCAAGGTGGTGTAAGGATCATTAAGCGATCATATTCTTGCTTGTCATCAAATGATTTCTCATCTGCTACTGATAGTAATTGGCCTTCTTTTATGGCTAAGAGGACGGTATTGTCTTTTGTTTCAATAAGTTTTCCTTTAACAATTTGCAGTTGCCCTACTTCCTTCGGCAATTCAAAAAGCATCTGTTTGTCATCAATGACCGTTTTTTCTAATTCCATTTCGCTCCCTGCTTTCTGCTAGTTTCTCGCCCATTATAGCATGTATTTTTCTACGCAGCGGTGTCCAAGAATCAAAAAAAGAGGCTGCTTCCAAGAAACAGCCCCTTTGTTAAGGGAATTGGTTTACGTGCATGGCTTCGTTTGATTGGGATTAACCCTTAGCTAGAAAAGCATTCAACCAATGCTGGTTGATAGATCTCGTTGTATTTTGCCACAACTCGTCCACAACGTTCTTCAAGCTCGTCATGATCAGTCTCTTCATAACGGATCACATGCAAAACGGCACAACGTTCCATTTTTCTGACCACTTCTCCGATAACGCGGCTTTCTAAGCCGACTGGTTTACATTCATATGCTTTACCTAATACAATTGTTTCTGCTTCCATAATGCGCTCCTTACTACTCGTTTCTCTAATTTTATTATCATTTTATCATCTAATTCTAATAAAATAAAGAGATATGTATGTCTATTTAAAACAAAAATGAAAAAAGTGCCCATTATTCAATGAACACTTGCTTTGTAAACGTTATATTGTTTTTTGCTAATTATTAAGAAATGACGATTTATTTACGACTCGCTACTAGGATCGCCGCAAATTCTTCAAGATATTTCTGATCGATCTCATCATAGCTGTTCGTTTTGCCACTATCGATATCCAACACACCAATCAATTGATCATCAGCTATCATAGGAACAACGATTTCAGACATAGCTGCCGAGTCACAAGAGATATAGTTCTCATGTTCTTTGACATTCGGGACAATCAATGTCGTTTGTTTTGCCGCTGACTCTCCACAAACCCCTTTGCCCATAGTGATTCTGGTGCAAGATACTCTTCCTTGGAACGGGCCTAAGATCAGTTCGCCTTCTTCAAACAAATAGTAGCCGGCAAACACCGTATCTTCCAATGTTTCATTTAATAAAGCAGAAGAGTTTGCTAGATTAGCGATCCAATTACTCTCCGCTTCTAGTAATCCTTTTAATTGCAGAAGCATCAATTCATACGCTTCGATTTTTTTATTCATTTTCTCACCTCTGTCCTTGATTATAAGCAAAGACAGAGGATTTGTCTTGTCTAAATTACTGAGTATGGGAAACAATAATGTGAAAAAAGAACTGTTGCCTAAAATAGCCTATCCATCCACTCGTACCAATAGTCAACGCTACTCACGGCATTTCCTTCTCAGTCGTCTTTGAAAACTTACTAGGCATCAATCACAGTAAAGCGGGTGTTTTCATGTTGTACTGTTTCGATCTCATCGATAATTGCCTTAGCTAAGGTACCGCTAGATGTCACCGATTCCTTTTGTTCGTTGAATAGTAAGTGATCTTTCCCTAAAATCGCTGGTTTAGCTGGTCCTTCTTGAAAGACATTCCCAGGAGAAATCCCCACCCAAGGGACATTTTTGACTGTTTCTAAAAAGAGATATTCGTCTAGCTGATTTTCTGGAATCGCAATCCAACTTTCGCTTCCTGGTGCTTTTTTCAACTCAGAGAGATTACGTTCCCCCGCTTCATTGAATAAACTGCCGGCTCCTAAGATGAAGAACAAGCGAGTGTTTTTTTCTCGAAACAGGTGCACTAATTTTGCTGCCAGATCCACATGCAAGTAAGCTTTGTCAGGATTTGTCGCAAACGCGTCAACAAGCACATCAAAGTCACTGAGCTCTTCTTCTGTGAGAGAAAAAGCATCCTTTGTAAGTGTTTTGACCGTCTCACCAAGTTGTTCTTTGGCCTTCGCTTCATTTCTCACGATAGCAGTCACTTCGTGTCCTCTCTGTACTGCTTCTTGATAAATTGCTGAACCTGCATTCCCTGTTGCGCCAATAATACCGATTTTCATAATGATCATCCTTCCTACTTTTGTTTTTTTCAAAATCAGTTGTTACTAATTAAGTTACAACTAGAGTATAAAAGAAACTTTCTTCCCTGTCAAGAATTTGCCTAGCAGGTGAAAGTTCTTTTTTTACAGCCTTCCATGTGACACTTTTAATGATTGGCTTCTACTTGAATGCCTTCAATGATGGATTGTAGCGAGATAGCGCTCATTTCCTGCTCAATTTTCTTTTGCAGCACATCGTAAGTTTCCTCTAATACCGTTTGGATATTCCCCCCAATCAAGCAATTGGGATTGGTCTTTTTGTCCGCACGTAAAAGATGCTGATCTTTTTCAACACTCGCATAGATGTCCAACAAAGAAATCTCATTTGGTTCCTTCGTTAGTTTAGGGTTTGGTTTTCCTCTTTGGCTTTCGATCAATCCTGCAATACGCAGATCACTCATAATCCGGCGAACATAGGCAGGATTCGTTTCAACACTCTGGGCGATCCGATCACTGGATAGATCAGTTCCTTTAAAGAGGTGGATGTAAGCGAGGATGTGAATGGCGTCGCTGTATTTCGTTGAATATTTCACTTCGTCTCCACTCCTTTTTCTTGTATCATACCTCTTTTTTCAGATTTAGACAAAGGGTACTGACCAATCTTACAAAACTCGAGGATCCCGTCAAGAAAAAGCAGCCCTCAAAAAGTTAGCACAAAAGCCTAACTTCTTGAGGGAACTGCCTACTGAACCATTTTTTTCCTTTTTATTTAAACGAGCACTTTGCTAATAGCCCTTCATCCAAGCAGACTCAATCTGATTGCCGTCAGGATCAACGATTTCATAGCCGACCATCATGTCCTCTGGAATCCCCATATCAACTTGGAACGACTGTCCACCATTTTCTTCAGCGATTTTTGCAAAATTCTTTGCTTCTTCTGGTGTGTCAAAACTAAACGCGATCAATGCGCCATTCGTATTCTTTGTATCTGCAATACTTCTACCATTTAGAAATTGTTGGTAAAACGCATGTTCTAACAGCATTAACCAAATCGATTCACTCCAAACCATTCCACTGCTGGTCTCGTTTGAGAACTCTTCATTTTTTACAAACCCCAACGCTTCATAAAAGGATGTTGCACGTTTGATATCAGTGACAGGCAAGTTAATAAACACCATTTTGTTCGCCATTTTCTTGCTCCCTTTCTTTGGTAAGCTGCACTGCTGAATCCGTTCTCATTATAGCACCTATCGGTTCATTCACAAAAACATCAGTCTTTGTTCTCTGCTGCTAGTCTGAATAACCAGATCCAAAATTTTTTTCAAGTAAAAAAAGGCCTTCCACACATAGGCCTTTTAGCTTTTCTCATCTATGAAAAAGTAACTTGATAAGCATTAGCAAAGAATCATGTTTTCGCTAATACAATCAGCCCAAACTACTTTATTTAATACTCAAAGCTCAAGTCTTGAGTCGATCACGGTTACTTTCCCACGATAAATTTTTCGATACTCTTTGGGCGTATAAGAAGTTGCTTTTTTAAATTTCTTACTAAAATAATTTGGATCATTGAATCCTACTCTAACAGAAATTTCACTGATTGATCGATCACTTGTTGTGAGTTCTTTTTTGGCAACTTCAATACGATAAATCATCAAGTACAATGAAAAGGTCATTCCTAATGTATTCTTGATCAATCGGCTAGTGTGATACCGACTTAAATGCAGGTGATCTGCTAAAGTGTCTAAAGTAATATGTTCTCTATAATTTTCATGAATATAGCGCAATATCTTATGTCTTAAAGAAAGCGAAGGAGAAGCTTCATTGTTTTTCTCGACGTGCAGCAAGGAAATCTGATTGATGGATTGAATCCCTCGGTCCAATGCATAAACAAAATCATTGGTGATCGGTTCGACCAAATAATCGATCAAGTCGTAACGCAACGCTTTTTGAGCGATAGCAAAACTTTCTACTGCAGAATACAAAATTGCTTTTGCATTCGGATAAAAAGAAAGCAACTCTTTGTATAATTCAAAACAGTCCTCTTCGCCATCCGCATTGATCACTGCAATGTCAACCATCTGCTCAAGACAGGTACGCTGAAGTGCTTTTTTCGAATCAATCATTGGAAGCAAGATGACATTTGGAAAATGACGATCAATCAAACGAATCATCTCGCTAACTGCTCTTCGTTCTTCGCTGTCAATGATCAATAAATTACACACGAAATTTTCTCCTTCGCTAAAAATTCATAGTTGGTTTCTCTATTTTCGTTTATTTCTCTTGAAAATCAATGACCATCCGTCCTTTGATTTTTCCTGAAAGCATTTCATCAAAAATATCGTTGATCTCTTCTAACTGACGCATGACTACTTTAGGAACGACTTTTCCTTCCGCCGCAAATTGGAAAGCTTCTGCTAAATCAGTTCGTGTTCCAACAAGGGAACCGACAATCTTAATCCCATCCAATACAAGTCGAGGAATGTTCAAGTCCATGCTTTCTGGTGGGAGACCGACCGCTACAATCGTTCCGCCCGCACGAACAGCATCAACAGCAGAATTGAAGGCTGCTTTTGAAACAGCTGTTACTACAGCTGCATGTGCGCCGCCGGTTGCTTCTTGAATGATTTTTGCCGCATCTTCTTTCGCAGGATTGATTACAAGATCAGCGCCATGATCTTTTGCGAAGTCCAACTGTTTGTCGTTGATATCGATTCCAATCACTTTTGCATTAAAGACATTTTTTGCATATTGTAAGGCTAGGTTTCCTAATCCCCCTAAACCATAGATGGCGATCCATTGACCTGGTTTAATGTCAGAAACTTTTACCGCTTTATATGTGGTTACACCTGCACAAGTAATGCTGCTGGCTTCAGCAGAACCTAAGTCCTCTGGAACTTTCACTGCATAGTCAGCGACAACGATACATTCTTCAGCCATACCACCATCTACAGAATAGCCGGCATTTCTAACCGAACGGCATAATGATTCATTCCCGTTCACACAGTATTCGCATGATCCACAGCTTTCATACAACCAAGCGACACTTGCACGGTCACCGATTGCTAGAGAAGTAACATCATCACCGATTGCAACCACTTTACCGATTCCCTCGTGTCCGAGTACGATCCCAGATGCATCTCCAAAGTCGCCATCTTTTACATGCAAGTCAGTATGGCAGACACCGCAACACTCCATTTTCAATAATGCTTCATTCGGACGAAGCGCTCTTAATTCTTTTTCCTCGATTTTTACAACCTTATCTTTTGATACTACAGCTGCTTTCACAAAGACACCTCTTTCAATTCGATTAAATAAAGAACTTCCTTTTATTTGTGAAGTAGTTAACTAACGCATAGAGGTCAGCAATAGCTAGATAAAAGAAAGTTCTCTATCGAGAAGATTACCATAGAAATCATCAAAAAAAGGGGAATTTATTGCTTTTTTTCTGTAATCATTTATTAGAAAACAATAATGAAATCATTCAAAATTTTTTCTTTATTTCCAAATTACATAAAATTAAAAATTAAAAAGATAGAGATAATTCATCTCTATAAATAACAATCATTTCAATAAAAAACACCAAGAGGATCTGATAGAAGACTGTAGGATGATTTGTACTCACTGTTCTTCTATTCTTCTATTTTTATCCCTTCGATGACTTGCGATTTATTTTCTTTCAGGCGCTGAATGTCATATTGGTATTTAGCAAGATGTCCCTCGTCAATGTTTTTCTGAAAATTCCGATTCCCTTCTTCTCCTTTTCTACTCATAAAAGCAACTAGTGCACAAAGGCGGTCGATCAAACAATCGACAATCTGTACTCTGTCATTATTGGACAGCCGATAAGTATCCACAAAAAGTTTCAATCGACGGCATTGTGTTTCACTCAGACGACTGTTCCCATCAAAATACAAGGGTACCCAGCGGTACGCAGCATAAGAAACATCCCATAACCTGCTTCCTGGCCTTACTGTGTCAAAATCAAAAAGCCCAAAAGGCTTCCCATCCACGATCGTCATATTATATGGAGCAAAATCATTGTGGCACATCACCTCTATCGGACCAGAGTATTCCAGCATCCATTGTTCCTCACCAGTTAGCCTTTCCAGAAAACCAACACTTCGATCATGAAAATCTCTTAATCGTTCAGCTACCAAACAAAGAACCTCATCAGTATAAAGTTCATCCGGCAATGGCTGATCATATACCTCCCCCGGAACAAAAGAAACTAACTCATGTTCTTCCTGATCAAACCCTAATGGTTTCGGCACATAATTTATCTGCTGATCTTGCAAAAAACGTAAAAAGCGTTGGACGTCCTTCGACCATGGAACCTTTGGCCGTCTGACGAACTCCTTTTCGATGATTATTTCTTCTCGTCCAAGATTGTTACTTCTTTCATTCAATAAAACCCCTCCTATTTGTATAGTCGTTTCTTCATTTTATCACAACGAATAGAAAGTTTTTTTCACCTCAGACAAAAGAAAAAAGCCCTTGAAATCAAGGGCTTTTGCTTCATCTGATAATAAATGATTAACGACGAATTTCTTTGATACGAGCTGCTTTTCCGTGTAATGCACGCAAGTAGTACAATTTTGCACGACGTACTTTACCGTAACGAACAACTTCGATTTGTGCAACACGTGGTGTGTGCAATGGGAAGGTACGTTCAACACCTACACCGTTTGATACTTTACGAACTGTATAAGTTTCGCTGATACCAGCACCGCGGCGTTTGATGACAACACCTTCAAATAACTGAATACGTTCGCGAGTTCCTTCGACAACTTTCGCGTGAACGCGAACAGTGTCCCCAGGACGGAAAGCTGGGATGTCAGTACGTAATTGTTCTTGAGTTAGTTCTTGAATCAATGGATTCATGTTTATCATTCTCCTTATTCCCAAACATTCTTAAAGCATGAAAGCTCCAGCGGAACATCGTAATAGTTGAGTTTACACTCACTGAAATATCTTACCACAGTCGACCATAGGCTGTAAAGAGAATTTTCTTGTCATGGCACAGAATATCAAAAAACTGGCACTATTTTACTTGCCAGTCTTCGCTTCGTCTTCAATTTCTTTTAAAAGCTTCTGCATTTCAGCGGTCAGCGGATAAGTTTCCAGCATATCTGGACGTCGCTGATACGTTCGGCGCAAGGATTCTTTTAATTGCCACTGCTCGATCAGTTTATGATTGCCATTCATCAAAACTTCCGGCACTTTCATGCCTTTGAACTCTGCCGGGCGTGTATATTGCGGATGCTCTAATAAACCAGTGGAATGAGAATCAGTTTGTGCGGAGGTTTGATTGCCCAAAACTTCTGGTAATAGCCTGACCGTCGCATCGATCATGACCATTGCCCCCAATTCGCCGCCAGTCAAGACGTAATCCCCCAGTGACACTTCATCAGTGACCAATGAACGGATTCGTTCATCATAGCCTTCATAGTGACCGCAAATAAAAACAAGATGCTCTTCGGTAGAGAATTCTTCCGCCATCTTTTGATCAAAGGGTTTTCCCGCTGGGTCTAATAGGATCACCCGCTTTTTCGTTTCTGGTGTCGCTTCTTCGATCGCTTTGATATTGTCATAGACAGGTTGGACTTTTAATAACATTCCTGCTCCGCCACCATAAGGATAGTCATCCACTGTTTGATGTTTGTTGTCAGAATAATCACGGAAATTAGAGACATTGATTTCTAACAATCCCTTTTCCCGTGCTTTACCGATGATCGATTCTCCAAGAGGCCCTTCAAACATTCGTGGAAATAGTGTCAGCACATCAATTCTCATCGTCTAACAACCCTTCTGGGATCTCAACGATGACCTGACCATTTTCAAGATCGATGGTATGAACAACAGATTCGATATAAGGAATCAAGGCATCCTTCTTCCCTTTTCGCTGTACCACCCAAACATCATTGGCGCCTGGTGAAAGGATCTCTTTGACTTTACCAATGACTGTGCCATCTTCTTCGACGACTTCCAGACCAATAATTTCATGGTAGTAAAACTCATTTTCTGCTAGATCCACCAAATCATCCTTGGTAACTTTTAAAATGCCGTTACGAAACGGTTCAACGTCGTTGATGTTAGGATAGCCCTCAAACGTTAACAAATCAAAATTTTTATGTTTGCGATGACCTGAAACAATCAATGGTAATGGCTCTTTATTTTCACGAAAAAGTGTCAATTCAGCCCCTTTACGGTAGCGTTCTTCTGGAAAATCCGTTTGCGATATCACTCGTACTTCTCCACGGATCCCATGTGTATTGACGATTTTCCCTACGTTTAAATATTCTGTCACGTTCGTTCCCCATTTCTTCTAACTTCTGTTCTATTTTAGCATAGCAAAGTAGCGAATTCTAGCCGTTTCCTAGCGCCCCCTGTTTTCCTCAAAATCATCGCGCGAAAAACACCCCTTCGACGCTTGATCAAAGGGGCAATGTCCTAATCTGAAACTTATTGATTCATTGAAACGGCCATTTCCAAAGCTGAACGTGCATCTTGATGTTGCACCGTTCGAAGCATCTTTTCTTGTTGCCAGACCACGGTAGTTGCTGTATGGTCATTTTTTCCCATATCGATAGTGATTTGACCGACCTCAGGTGCTGGAAGCATGGCTTCTTCTAGATACGCTACCACTTCTTTGGCAACCGGAACTGGATCTTGTTCCTCTTGGTTGACTGCTCGAACAGTCAATGACCAATTTCCTTCTTGCCAGCTCAAATAACTGGAGCCAGCAGCTCCTTGCATATGCCCAGTAATCCCATATCCGAGATCGACGGCTTGTCCGCCATCATCCACTGTTACATTGACCGCTGCAGCCGCTTCATCAGCAGATTGATACTCTTTTGATTGAAAAGCAGCAAGCGGTGTTTCTTCGTTCAAAGCCTTGTCATTGAGAGACAATTGCTGATCAAGTCCATAATAAAGAATCGAGGCATCGGATTGACTGCCAGCTGTGGCCGCATTCAACACTTTACCCGAAGCAAGTGGAACGTCCTTTGGCAAGACAAGATCAGGGAATACCGCTTGTATTTGGCTATAGATGTCTGTGGTGCTACTCGTATTTGAAGAATCCTCAGAAACCGCCTGACTAGTCGATGCAGTTGATTGACTGGTTTCTGATTGACTACTTTTTTGTGTTTGGGTACTTTCCACCATAGTCGTTGCTGTTGTTTCAGCTGTACTGGCTTGACTGGTTTCTTGGTCTTTTTGATTATTACAGCCAGCCAAGGTTCCGATCGCTAGCAGCGTAACAAATAATCCTAGTTCTTTTTTCATGATGTTCCCCTCCTTATACAAAGGATACCCCTCAATAAAAAAAATGACAAACAAGTCAGATTGTCTGTCATTTTTTTGTCGATTTTTTAAAGATTAGTGACCCAATTTTGCAGTGATTGGAAGCCGTCCTTGATCCATTGCCAAACTTGATTGGCGATCGTCGATAGGTCGCCCCAACGAAAGTTTTGTGTCCATTGGTTCAATTGGGTCATGATTTCCTCACGATAGACCCAAATCAAAAAAAGTAGTAGCAAGATCCCTAGCGTTCGCCAAAGAAAAGAACCGATTTTATAAATAAAGACGAGAATCAAAAGAACGACGATCCATGCGATTAGTTGAGACATACAAGCACCTCCTCATTTTTGATTATCTCAAAACCATCCTTTTTTGTCCTCCATCTTAAGCATGAATTTTACAAAAAAAGCATTTCTCTTTGAGAAATGCTTTACACTCTTGCTTATTTACCATCAATGATATTCAAACGAACTTTTTTCGGTCCATTTGTCCGTACACTGTAAACGATCGTTCGAATTGCTTTGGCAACCCGACCTTGTTTACCGATGATACGACCAATATCTTCTGGTGCCACAGTAAGATTATATTCCAAGAAATCATCTGACTCTACCAGCTCAAGCTTGATATCCTCAGGTTTGGTAACAAGTGGTGAAACGATCGTTAAGACTAATTCTTGCAAATCTTTCATCCAAAGTCACCTTATTTCTTAGTGAATTTTGCTTCGTGGTGTTTTTTCATAACGCCTTCTTTAGAAAGGATGTTACGAACTGTATCTGAAGGTTGCGCACCTTTAGATAACCAATCAAGAACTAGATCTTCTTTGATTGTTACTTCAGCTGGGTCTAGTAAAGGATTGTAAGTACCAACTGTTTCGATGAAACGTCCGTCACGAGGAGAACGTGAATCTGCTACGACGATACGGTAAAAAGGTTTCTTTTTAGAACCCATGCGTTTTAAACGAATTTTTACTGCCATTATTTACACCTCCATTGATTTAATCACAAGAGCTAGTTTAACAGGTTTTTCTGATGGTGTAAAGAGTTTTTTCTTTACAGCTGAAAAAAGTTTTTCTTTCCTGTTTTTTCGGCATGGTTATCTTTTGCCAGAATGAATCTGGACGCGTATCATGAATATTAGAGAAACCTTTTTAAGGCCAAATCGTTTTATTTGCACCATTCACTTACTTTTGGTAAGCTAAATGAGTAGAAAACAACAAGGAGGAATTTTACATGACAAAAAAAATCGGTTTTATCGTCGGCAGCTTGCGGGAAGGTTCTTACAATAAACTCGTAGCGAAAAAATTCGCATCACTATTACCAGAAGGTTTTGAAGCATCTTTCATCGAGATCGGCAACTTGCCTTTTTACAATGAAGATTTGGAAGTTGAAGGAAAAGTTCCTGCTGAATGGACAGCATTTCGTGAAGCATTAAGCGCCGTTGATGGGGTCTTCTTCTTTACACCAGAATACAACCGCTCTGTTCCTGCAGCCTTGAAAAATGCTTTAGATGTTGGTTCTCGTCCTTACGGTGCAAGCAGTTGGGGTGGCAAACCAGCCTTAGTCGTCAGCGTTTCTCCAGGAGCGATCGCTGGATTTGGTGCGAACCATCATTTGCGTCAATCATTAGTCTTTTTGGATATGCCTACTCTGCAACAACCAGAAGCCTACATTGGCGGTATCACAAACTTGATCGATGAAAACAATGAGATCAACCCAGATACAGTGAGCTTCTTCGAAACGATCATTGCAAAATATATTGAATTCTTTCAACGATTCAACTAATGAAGATTCCATAAAAAAGACCAAGAAACTCGGCACTAAGTTTCTTGGTCTTTTTTACTGTGAAGAATAATCGTTTGCGCTTTTTACTCGCTGCCTGACACAGACTTTCGGACAAAATGGAGTTCTGTCAGTTCCCCCATCTGTTTTGTTTCAACAAACGTCAAGCGTCTCGAGTAATCCCCCGGTTCAAACAGTCGCTTGCCTTCTCCTAAAAACACCGGCGCGATTTGAATAAACCATTCATCGATCAAATCAGCTTCCAGCAATGGTTTTAATAAGGAACCTCCCCCTACTACCCATACGTTTTCCTCTTGTTTTAATGCTGAAACAAATGCAACTGGATCTGTTGACACTAGCGTTGCATCTGGCAGCGATTCTTTTTGTGTACGAGAAAAAACATAATTTGTCGTTTCGGGGTACAACAGTCCTCCATCCATAAGTTTCTTTGCTTCTTGATAGGTCTTTCTCCCCATCACTGTCGCATCGATGGTTGCAAAAAATGCTTCATAAGTCGTGGCGACACCGGTATCGGTTTGAAACAGCCAGTCCAGTTGATCCTTCAGACCTGCTAAATAGCCATCGAGGCTGATCGCACCATAGAATATCACTTTTCCCATTATGCTCGCTCCTTTATTCTTTGTTTGCTGCTGATGTTCGACAAACACAAGTGACTAAATGGTCGTTGACCATGCCGACAGCTTCCATAAAGGCGTAAATAATGGTCGTTCCGACAAATTTAAACCCTCGCTTTTTCAAATCTTTCGCTAGCTGATCGGAGATTTCCGAATGGGTCGGTACATCGGATTGCTGCTCAAATTCATTAATGATCGGCTGATGATCGACATATCGCCACAAGAATGCGGAGAAACTACCATATTCTTGCTGGATTTTTAAAACTTCTTGGGCATTGCTGATCGCCGCTTCAATCTTTCGCCGATTGCGGATGATTCCTGGATTCATCATCAGTTCTTCCACTTTTTCTTCCGTATAGTTCGCTACTTTGGTGATTTCAAACTGATCATACGCCGCATCAAAATTCGCCATTTTATTTAAAATCGTTTGCCAGCTCAACCCTGCTTGATTCATATCTAACACCAATTTTCGGAACAACTGCTGATCCTCATACTCAGGTTTCCCCCAGATTGTATCATGATACTCCTGCATCGCTGGTGTACTGTTGGCCCACTCACATCGTTCCATTGTCCTCATCAGCTCCTTTTTGTTTATTTTATCATAAAAGACTTTACTTCCACTAGTGTACTACGTATACTAGTACACATAAATGAAAGGAGCTGATTTTGTGGTTCGCATTAACAAAGCCAGCAGCAAACCTTACTATGAGCAATTGGTTTTAAGTATCAAAGAAGATATTCTGAACGGTGTTCTAACCGCTGGAGACCAAGTGCCTTCGGTTCGTGAAATGGCCAAGCACCTGTTGATGAATCCAAATACCGTCAGCAAAGCCTACAAAGTATTGGAAAATGAGCAAGTGCTTGTCACCATCAAAGGAAAAGGCACCTTTGTGAAAGTTACTGAGGATCTGCCACGCGATGAGATTCGGATCTTACAAGTGAAAGAACGTTTGAAAGAATTGGTGATCGAAGCACGCCATCTACAGATCAGCATGCGTGAGCTGAGCGATTGGATGAATGGCTTTGAACAAGAGTTAGGAGGCGATCCACAGTGAAGATCGAACATGTGACCAAGAAAATGGAACAAACAATTATCTTAGAAAACGTGAACTTCTCTTTGGAAAAAGGAGAACTCGTAGGATTGATCGGCCGCAATGGTTCTGGGAAAACCACGCTGTTTCGGACGATCGCTGGACATTATTTACTAGATGATGGCGAGATTTCGATCGATAACCAACGCCTGGATCAGCACCCGGAATTAAAAGAACAGCTTTTTTATATCGATGAAAAAGAAAACTTTCTGGCTGCCTACTCGTTAAAAAAAATCAATCAATTTTATCGGTTTGCTTATCCGAATTTTGATCAAAATCTTTATTTAGAATTGATGCAAAGCCATGGTCTGCCGCTAACGCTTTCTTACCGGCGAATGTCAAAAGGAATGCAAGGTCTTTATAAGATGATTCTAGCGATCGCTTCAAATGCGACGTTCTTACTGTTAGACGAACCTTTTGATGGACTTGATGTGATCGTCCGAAAAAAAGTGATCGGACTATTGCTGGAAAGCCTCAGTGAGTCGAATCGTACCGCATTGATCGCTTCCCATAATCTAAATGAATTAGAGCATATTATTGATCGTGCCTTGTTGATCAAAGGGAAAACGATTGAAGGAGACTACCGTTTGGAAACGATTCGCGAACAATCTCGCAAACTTCAACTCGTCTTTCGCAGCAAGCAGATTCCTCCCCTTATCAAGCAGCGCTCCAAGCTGATTCAAAAACAAGGCCGAGTCTTGACCGCTTTGTTTGACAATTACACAAAAGAGCTGGCGGCTGAGATCCAGCAGCTTGATCCTTTGGTTTTCGAAGAATTGCCATTGACCTTGGAAGATCTGTTTGAAGCAAATTTACGACAAGAGGCATTAGTGGAAGGATAGAGGTGGAAAACGATGTTAAGCAATATATTTAAAGAACGCTACGGCAAGCTGCTGATCGGCTTTTGTTTTGTCTTACTCTTAATGTATCTTGGTGATGGCTGGCAATCACAAAAAGCCTGGCATCAGCAAGAACGCTATTTGACATCTGAAGAATTTATCAAAGATTTCAACGAAAATCGAGAGTACTATGTCAAAAGCTACAAGGGTGAAACCCCGGTTTACTTTGATTCGGCAACAGAATACCGCGATGCGGTATTGACGATCAGCAATGAGTCCCCTGATGAGATTTATTACAATCGCCCTTATATGACCACCATGAATCAATTTGTGATTGTCTTCCTGTTTATTTGGGGCTTCTTATCCTTTTTTGTCGATGGCCGCACCAATTTCAATCGCTTTTTATTTGCCTTACCCTTTAGCAGAAAGCACGTCTTTCACAAGAAACTGCTTTTTATCGGCTTACCCTTGACCGCTTGTTTAGTGTTGGGTCTGTTAGGTCATATCCTGATCGAATACACGATGATCCCAGCTCGCTATCTCGCTGTGCCGCTTCAAGACGTGCTGCTTTCTGCCCTTAGTACCTTGGCAACGAATCTGCTAGTATTTGCTGCAGGTCTCTTGTTAGGCGTTTTGCTGGGGAATCTGTTTACTGGCGTGCTCTCGGTCTTCTTCACTATTTCGCTAGGATCAATGGGGTATAGCTTTTTCCAATGTACCCGCGAGTTTTTTAGTTTTGTGTTTCTTGGTCATGGGGATTTTCTGATTCCTTTTCAAACCTGGATCGATTGGCCGCAAGGATATGTCTACCCTTGGTGGCTGCTGCTCCTTTACCTCGGCTTGAGCGGCTTACTGATTCTTGCTGCCGAAAAAGTGTTCTCGAAAATCTCTTTAGAAAATGACGGTGATTATATAACGATCCCTAAATTGCGCGCACCAGTTTATTGGCTGCTTTCTTTGGGAACTTGGTTCTATTTATCCATGATTTCTTATTACCCACTAGAAATTTTTTACCGTAATCTTTATGAGGGGTATGATGTCAGTCTTTGGAACATCGCCCTTCGGCTCGGTTTATTACTGGTTGCCTGCTTATTCATCAGTTTGCTGCTTGTCTATCCTAAAGCGCTGATGAATTGGTGGTACAAACGAAAAAACAAACAAATCAGTGGAATATAAAAAAGCATCCCTGCAACAAGAACATGTTGCAGGGATGCTTTTAAGTTTAATGTCTAGGTTTGTCGTCGTCTTTTTTGTCAAAGAAGTCATTTACTTTACGAGAAACATCATCCGCAAAATCTTCAACCTTATCTTTGGCTTTCCCATATTTATTTTGGGTTTTGCCTTTTAATTCTTCGGAGTCATCTCCTGTAAGTTTCCCTTTTGTTTCGGTTACTTTTCCTTCAGTGCGATCTTTGTTTGTCATCGTAAAAAACTCCTTTCATACTTGCTATAACTTAATAGTAGCACCATTTAACAGAAAGCACGAATGTTCTGCTTCTATCCTATTCTTAGAGTTGTCCGCAACGATAGTTGATCGCTATTTTTGACTCTTGGACGATTTGAGATATTCGGTAGAAAGCTGGCTTTCTCTATAAAAAAGGATGTTCTCTAGATGTTCTATTTGATGTTCTTTGAAGGAGTTCATTTAAAGAGGACGCTGTGAGCATAAAAAACTATGACCTGAAGAAGGCAATCTGAGGCGCTGCAGTTGCTAGAATTAGCAGGTACAGCTTCTCGATTTGGTGCCTTTTCAGATCATGTTTTTTAAATTACACGAAGATAAGGTTCAGTTCTCAGTTCCTATCAGTGTTAAACGATTATTTGCGTTTTTTCTTTTTCTTCTTTTGTTTCTTGACCATGCGGTTCATGGCCATTTTTCCAAGTTTCCCTTTGACCCCACCGCCAAACATTTGATCCATGCCAGGAATGTTCATATTCCCTTTACTCATTTGCTGCATCATTTTGCGAGATTCTTTGAATTGTTTGATCATACGGTTGACTTCGACGACACTGTTTCCAGAACCAGCAGCAATACGGCGGCGACGGCTTGGATTCAACAAATCAGGATTTTCCCGTTCAGCTGGTGTCATAGAATAAACCATGGCTTTTTGTCGAGCAATTTGTTTCGGATCAACTTTGACATTTTCGATACCAGGCATTTGACTCATTCCCGGAATCATTTTTAAGAGATCTTCAATTGGGCCCATGCCCATAACTTGATCGATCTGTTCGACAAAGTCATTGAAGTCGAAGGAGTTTTCCTTCATTTTTTGAGCAAGCTCTTCTGCTTTTTTCTCGTCGTAATCTTGGTGTGCTTTTTCGATCAAAGTCAGCATATCACCCATACCGAGAATCCGACTAGACATCCGATCTGGATGGAATACTTCAAGGTCGGTCAATTTTTCACCGGTACCAGTGAACTTGATTGGAGCGCCCGTAACTTGACGAATCGACAATGCCGCCCCGCCACGAGTATCGCCATCTAGTTTGGTGATGACTACCCCTGTGATCCCCAGTTGTTGATTGAAGCTTTCCGCCACGTTGACAGCATCTTGTCCTGTCATCGCATCTACTACCAGTAAAATTTCATTTGGCTGTGCCAAGTCCTTGATTTGTTTTAGCTCTTCCATCAAGTTTTCGTCGATATGCAAACGACCCGCCGTATCGATCAAAACGTAGTCATTTTTCTTTTCCCGAGCCAAAGCCAATCCTTGGCGAACGATTTCAACTGGACTGACATCAGTTCCCATATCAAAAACAGGTACATCCAATTGCTGCCCTAATACTTTCAACTGGTCGATCGCAGCTGGTCGGTACACGTCACCAGCGATCATTAATGGACGTGCGTTTTCGGTTTTGATCAAATGGTTGGCTAATTTCCCAGCAAAGGTGGTTTTCCCTGCCCCTTGCAAACCAGCCATCATGATGATCGTTGGGATCTTCGGTGATTTTTCGATCCCAACTGTTTCTGATCCTAACGTTTTGGTTAATTCTTCATCAACGATCTTAACGATTTGTTGCGCTGGAGATAGGCTTTCTAATACTTCTACCCCCACTGCCCGTTCACGGACATTTTTGGTAAACTCTTTTACAACTTGCAGATTGACGTCGGCTTCTAATAAAGCTAGACGAATCTCACGCATCATTTCTTTTACATCTGCTTCAGATACTTTTCCTTTTCTGCGCAGTTTGCTCATTGCCTGCTGGAGGCGTTCAGTTAAACTTTCAAATGCCATTTTTTTTCATTCCTTTATTCTTCAATTTCTTGGAGCTGTTGAATAAACCCCTGTAAGGTTTCGTCTTTTGGATAGTGGGTTTTCGTATACTCGCTTAGCTGATCCAGCAAGTCTTCCCGCATGATATAATCCGAAAACATATGTAGTTTTTTTTCATAGTCTTCTAAAATACGTTCGGTGCGTTTGATGTTGTCATAGACTGCTTGACGGCTAACTTGATACTCTTCAGCGATTTCTCCTAGAGAAAAATCATCTGCGTAATACAATTCCATGTAATTCATCTGTTTTTCCGTCAATAACGTGGAATAAAACTCAAACAACGCATTCATGCGATTGGTCTTTTCAATTTCCATTTGCTTCCTCCTGTTTTGCAAGCCCTTCGACATCGGACAAAACAGTCATGCCTTGTTGTCGAAAATAGGCACAAGCGACACCGACCCCTGTTTTTTTGATTCCAGAAAAATTGCCATCATAAATCGTCTGACTGCCACAAGAGGGACTTTTCTCTTTTAAGATCAGTTGGGTGATGCCTTGCTCTTGCAATTTTTGATAAGCAATTTTCGCGCCTTTAGTAAATTGTTCCGTCACGTCTTCTCCTGAAATGGTGACGACCTTCGCTCGCTGCGCCCAAACATCCACCCCATCGCCACCGACGATTTCGGCCGGTTCACGTGGAATCGGCAAGCCGCCAAGAACTTCTGGACAGACCATCATGGCTTGACCCGCACGAACAAGTTCGATCAATTGTGGTACTGCTTGATGTTTTCCATCGTAGCGGCAAAGGGCACCGCCTAGACACGCACTGATTCCAATCATTTAGCACCCTCAGCTTTCCTATGAAATCGTCCTTTATTATAGCATTTATTTAGTGGTTGCAATAGTACCAATTGTCTATTCATGCTAAAATAGGACTTGTTCATTGAAATTTAATCGTTTCTTGAAAAAAAGAAACGAAAGGAGTCTATCATGAAAAAAATACTCGTTGTCGATGATGAACCTTCAATCGTCACACTTTTAACCTTTAATTTAGAAAAAGAGGGCTACCAAGTCGTTTCCGCCTCAGATGGTCAAAAAGCCTTCGACTTGGCGTTGTCAAAACCTTTTGACTTTATCATCTTGGATGTCATGCTGCCGAATTTGGACGGTATCGAAATCACAAAGAAATTACGTCAAGAAAAAATCGAGACACCGATCCTCGTCTTGACCGCAAAAGATGATCCGATCGACCGGATCTTGGGCTTAGAGATCGGGGCTGACGACTACTTGACGAAACCCTTCAGCCCTCGAGAAGTATTGGCTCGAATGAAGGCCATCTTCCGTCGCTTAGAACCTCGTCAACAAGCACGAGAAGAAGATCAACCTGCAGAAATCTTGCAAATTGGCGGAATCCAAGCCGATCTGACCAATTTCCAGGTCAGTGTGGATGGGGAGAAAATCTTCCTGACACCGAAAGAGTTCGAGCTGCTGGTTTACTTTATGAAACGTAAAGGCCGCGTGATCGATCGCGATACCTTACTCAATCGTATTTGGAATTTCGACTTTGATGGACAAAGTCGCATCGTGGATGTTCACATCAGTCATTTAAGAGAAAAATTGGAAGCTGATCCAAAGCGTCCAGAATACTTGGTGACCGTGCGAGGATTTGGGTATAAATTTCAGGAGCCGACCCAATGAAAAAACGCTATGGCTATGGTTTATGGTCAATCGGTCTATTGCTGATTTTTTTCCTGTGTTGGCAAGTTCTAAGCAGTTTTTACCGTCAGCAAGTCATCGCCCAGCAAGTGGATTTTCTGCAAGAGAAAGCCGCTGTGTTTTTGAATCTCTCAGATAACCAAACCGCAGCGCTCGAACAATTTGCCGATGCCTATGTTCAAGATAGCAATAGCCGCATCACTTTGTTAGATGATCAAGGCCAAATCATTTTCGATACTTATGATCATACCCTCCATGAAAACCGCTCCGATCGTCCAGAAGTTCAAGCCGTTTTGCGCGGAAGCGCCGTTGGTCAATCGTTGCGGGAAAGCGACACCTTGCATGAAGAATTGCTTTACGTGGCGATTCCTGTCAAAGAAGATGGAAACGTAACTCAAATCTTGCGGATCGCAGAACCGACTGCTGCTTTTTTTGCGAAAAACCAAGGAATCAAGCAATCGATCTTGATTGTCTATCTTGTCTTTTGTTTCTTGATCAGCCTGCTGATTTTTCACACGCTGCGTCAGCGGAATCGTCCAATCCAAACGATTCTGCCCGTCGTAAAAAAAATGATCACCTCGCCCGATCAACAAGCAATCATTATGCAAGAAACCCCTGAACATGACGAGTTGTATCAACTGATCAATCAGCTGAGCGAACAAATGAGCCAGACCTATCGTGCCTATGCGGCATCTGAACAACAGCTGTACGGCTTGCTCAGTGAACTGATGATCGGTGTCTTTATCATTAATGAAGAAAATCAACTGCTGCTGTTGAATCCGACGATGCAAGAACAGTTGGGGATGGAAACTGCGCCAACCTTGCCACAGCCCTTCACTGAAGTGATCCATGACACACAACTGATCCAATTGATCTATCAATTTAACGACGAGACCCCTATTTTCCATGCGGAAACCACCCTTAGCGGAGAACGTTCAAAAGTCTTGGATGTTACCTTGCGAAGCTTCCAAGAAAACCAGTTGATTGGTATTTCTTATGACTTGACGCGCATCCGACAATTAGAAAAAATGCAAAAAGATTTTGTCGGCAATGTTTCCCATGAATTAAAAACGCCGGTAACTTCCTTGATTGGGTTTACCGAAACACTGCTGGACGGCGCCAAAGAAGACCCAGAAACATTGCAGACCTTTTTAGAGATCATTCAAAAAGATGCTTATCGCTTGAAAAATCTAATACAAGATATCATCCAACTGTCTCAAGACAGTGATTCTTTCCAGTATGTCGACCAACCGATCAACTTTTCTGAGCTGCTGCAACAAGTCGTTCAAACCTATGGTCCCGCAGCTGCTAAGAAGCAATTGACCTTTCAATTTGAAGGACCCGAACCCTTCATTTTATCTACCAAAAAAGAGCTGCTGCAGCCCATCGTAAAAAATCTGGTAGAAAATGCTGTCACCTATTCAAAACCTGGTGGTGTCATCACATTATCCTATTCAGAGCAAGACGACCAGCTGTTATTTCAAGTGCAGGATCAAGGCATCGGCATCGATGAAGAAGATCAGGAACGGATTTTTGAGCGGTTTTATCGGGTGGACAAAGCCCGCGCCCGCAATTCTGGCGGCACTGGACTTGGGCTGGCTATCGTTAAAGACTATACCAAATTATTAGGTGGCAGCATCAAGGTTGACAGTTTCCCCAAAATTGGTTCTACCTTTACGGTGACTTTGCCGCTTCATGAAAAAGATGATTATTGATAAAAAACAGCCGATAACAGGTGAATAATTGTTATCGGCTGTTTTTGTAGTTGTTTTTCATTACCAAATTAAGCACCAGCCAATAGCATCTTCTTGATGCTTTAAACACAAAAAAAGAAGGAGCATTCTCCTTCTTCGGTCATTTCACTATTCAACATTCGTTACTTCGCCGTCTACACTGCGTTCTACTTTCATATCAGTGATTGGCAAGTAACCTAATTCGATAACGATTCCTTGTTGGACATCGTCTGTCATGATGTAATCAAGAAAGGCTTTGACGTTTGCATCTGGCTCGCCGTTCGTGTACATATGCTCGTAAGACCAGATTGGCCATTTGTTATCTGCAATATTTTCAGGGGTCGCTTCTACCCCATCAAGAGATAGCGCTTGGATTGAATCATCTAAATAAGATAAAGCAAGGTAGCTGATTGCTCCTGGTGTTTCAGCAACGATTTTACGGACTGTTCCGGAAGAATCTTGCTCTTGTGTTTGGATTGTCTCTGCACCATCTAAGCCCCATTTTTCAAAGGTCGCTCTCGTACCGCTGCCTGATGCGCGGTTGATTACAGAGATTTCTTGATCTGCTCCGCCTAGTTCAGACCAATTCTTCACTTTGCCTGTAAAAATATCGATTAAATCTTGTTGGCTAAGGTCCGTAACGCCTGCGTCTTTATTTACCACTGGTGCCATACCAACTACGGCTACTTTATGGTCAACTAATTTGCTAGCATCTACACCATCTTTTTCATCCGCAAACACATCGGAATTGCCGATCGTCACCGCGCCTGCTTCTACTTGACTTAAGCCAGTTCCGCTGCCGCCACCTTGAACCGTAATTGTATAATTGGGATTGTCTGCTGAGAAGCTTTCACCTGCTGCTTCAACCAAGGGTTGCAATGCCGTTGAGCCCACAGCTAAAATTTCTACATTTTCATTTGATGCGGCACCTGATGAAGATCCGCCTGATGCTTGACTGCTCTCAGTGCTTGCGCCACCGCTCCCACAGCCAGCTAATAATAATCCAGTTGCAAAAAATAAAAGTCCCAATTTTTTCATTTAGTAAATCTCCTTTCGTTATATGCTTAGTTTAGCAAGGCGGTGTAAACCCTTGATGGATTTCATGTAAAGAATCGATAAAGCGATGTAAATCTTTTGTAAAGTTCGTCGATTGCCTAAAAAAGCCCCCGCTGCATCCATCAGAGGGGGCTTACTTTAGCTAACACTTATGAACTAAAGAAACGTTTGTAGAATCAATTGCTTTGCATATAGCGTGTCAAGCGATCCATCGCTTCCACCAAGTTTTCCATACTTGCCGCATAGCTTAAACGAACATAGCCTTCTGCTTCGGGACCAAAGGCGATCCCTGGAATGATTGCTAATTGATTCTTTTCGGCTAAGTCGACACAAAAAGCCATGGAATCTTGGTTGAAACCTGCTGGTATTTTGGCAAAAATGTAGAATGCACCAGATGGCTTCGCCATTTCAAAACCAAGGGCAGTCATCTTTTCAAACAAGTAATCTCGGCGTTCACGGTAATCGGCTTTCATGACTTCTGCATCGTTGATGCCTTCGATCAATGCCCGCACTGCGGCTTTTTGAGAAATCGTTGAGGCCGCGGTCACTAAGTATTGGTGGACCTTAATGATCTGAGCAGTCAACGCTGCTGGTGCAAAAATGAAGCCGACGCGCCAACCAGTCATCGCGTGTGATTTCGACAAGCCGTTGATCACGATCGTTTGATCCCGCAAGTATTCAGCAATGGATACGTGGGTTTCATCATAAGTCAACTCACTATAAATTTCATCGCTAATAACAAAAACGGGGTATTTTTCTAAAACTTCTGCCAATGCTTTGACTTGTTCTCGGGTATAAACGACCCCTGTTGGATTGCTAGGATAATTCAAAATGACTGCCTTGACTTGCTCCCCATGTTCTTTTAAGGCTGCTTCCAAAACTTCTGGCGCTAAAACAAAGTCATTATCCGTCGTATCAAGATAAATCGGTTTGGCATGAGCTAAATGGATGACTGGTTCATAGCCTGGATAAATTGGTGCTGGTAGAATCACTTTATCACCAGGTTCTAACGTGGCTAATAAAGAAGCTGAGATTGCTTCCGTTGCACCGATCGTCACTAATACTTCTGATTGAAAGTCGTAATCAAGCTGATATTTATTTTTCAAAAAGAGACTGGCTGCTTGCCGAACATCTGCTAAGCCTGCCATTCCAGAATAGTGACTGAAATTTTGTTCGATTGCTTGGACACCCGATTTTTTCACGTGCTCCGGTGTGTTGAAATCCGGCTCGCCTAACGTTAACTTTAAAATATCAGGAATTGAAGAAACCCGTTCATCAAATTTACGAATCAATGAAACAGCTATATTGTACACTTCGTGATTGAAGCGTTGGCTTACGTCTGCCATAGTATCACTCCTTTGAATTAAGCAAATTCATTCGCTATTGTTGTTAATCCTAACACAAAAAGGCGACGATTTTAAGCAACGGATGAAATTAATCTAATAACGATAAATCCGTTTGCTTATTTACAAACAAATTCAACTTATGTTAGTATATATCTAAACAATAAAAGGAGAACCAAAATGAAACCTTATCAAGAGTTTACCATTTCTGATTATCAGCAAGGATATGTCGCAACACCAACGGATTATTGTTGCGTATTTTGTCAGGAGACCTTCGACAAAGAAGAAATCTATCCCGTTGATGGCGCCTTTTTTACAGCAAAAAAACGAATGATGCAGCATATCACTGAGCATCACGGAACCGTTTTATCCGCATTGTTGGCTTTACCCAAAGAACAAACAGGCTTATCAGAGAGCCAACAGGAGATTTTACAACTGTTTGCCCAAGATGTTAGCGATACTGTGATTGCCCAGCGCTTAGGTATCTCTTCTTCGACCGTCAGGAATCATCGCTTTAAACTAAAAGAAAAGCAGCGACAAGCGACTGTTTTTTTAAGTATCATGTCCTTGTTGCAAGATACCCCGTTGCTGCCGCCTCACAAAGGGGCGACGATGCTTGATGATCGCTATGCCATTACGGCTAGTGAAAGAGAAAAGATCATTGCTACTTATTTTGATGAAACGGGGTTTATCAAACAATTTCCCAGCAAAGAAAAGCGCAAGATCGTTGTCTTGAGTGTACTGGCACAAAAATTTGATCCGAAGAAAAATTATTCAGAAGCTGCCGTCAACGATGTATTAAAGCAAGCGATCACCGATTACGTCACTGTCCGACGTTATTTGATCGAATACGGATTTATGCAACGGACGAAAGACGGGAAAACTTACTGGCTGACTTAAAACCTAGTCTGTAACTGGCTGGAACTTTTGTTGGTTGGATGAGCAGTATCTTTCACAGTTTTAAAAAAGTTAACAAGCTCCACTATTTATAGAAAAAAAAGACAAAGTACGAAAACATCCGTACTTTGTCTACCGTCTGAAACGCTGGGACAAATTCCAGAGTTTATTTTTCTTTTAGAAAGATTTTTTTGATGATCAATTTATCAAATAATTGCGTTTGATTGTCTTGTTCTCCAATGACTTCAGCGGTCACCGATTTACCATCTTGTTTTTTACGTAGCTGGTAAACGATCTTGCCTGTTTCTTTCAATTCGTTCACCATGTCAACGACACCGCCAAAACCAGTTTTACGAGTGATGAACCCTAACGCCACCATTCGCTCATCTAAATTTTTTGCCGAGATGCTCGCACCGGTGATCAGCGCTTGCCGCATGATTTGTAAGAATTCCTCTAGCCCTGCCACTGGCGGCTGTTCGGGTTCTTCTTCCATCATCGGTCGCTGACGCAAATAATCTAATTCCTGCAATAACGTTTCATACTGCTCTTGTGTCAACATGACCCCCGCCACTTTTTCACGATTGAATACATATACTGCTGTTCCTGCTTCTCGCGCTTGATTAAATACATCCATCGGAGATTTTTTTACTTCAGTAATTGAAGTAGTGGGAACATCCAATTTCTTCAGTTCCATAATCAACGTCCTCCTTGTCTCAACGAACACATTATAGCATAAATCCAGAAGCAGATTATAGAGGTATTTCACTGCTCCTAGGAAAAGAAACAAAAAAGCGGCTAATCGCCGCTTTTTTCGATTGATAAGGTCATTGCATTGATGGCAACGATGATCGTGCTCATAGACATCAAGACAGCTCCGACTGCTGGGTTCAAAATGATCCCGATCGGTGCGAGGACGCCAGCTGCCAAAGGAATGGCAAAAATATTGTATCCTGCGCCCCACCAGAGATTTTGAATCATCTTGCGTCTTGTTTTTTTCGCCAAAGTCAAGAAGTGCAAGATGTCTTGAGGTTCGCTATTCGTCAAAACGACATCGGCTGAATCGATCGCTACATCGGTACCCGCTCCGATCGCAATCCCGATCGTCGCTCTTGCAAGACTTGGGGCGTCATTGATCCCATCGCCTACCATTACGACGCGCTTGCCCTCTTTGACATAGTCACTGACTAGACGTTCTTTATCGTCTGGCAACATTGCCGCATGGAAGGCTTCGATTCCTAGGTAATCGGCTACGGCTTGCGCCGCTTCTTGGTTGTCTCCAGTAGCCATAACTGGTGTGATGCCTAAGTCTTTCACTTTTTGAATAAATTGACTCGCTTCTGGTTTCACCTTATCCCCTAATGCGACGATTCCTTCCACTTTGCCGTCATGAACCAAATAGCTGATGGTATTGCCCTGTTCTTGATAATTTTCCAAGGAGTTCCCTTGATACTGAATGGCTAATTGCTCCAATCCTTTTTGATTGACGATCACCCACTTCTGTCCATCGATCACGCCTTCCAGACCAATCCCTGTCCTTGTTTGAACATCAGTCGCCTTTTTGGCTGTGATGTTTTCCTTTTCAGCTTGGGCTAAAATACCTTCTGCGATCGGATGATTGGCGGTTTTCTCAAGACCTGCTAGGTAAGCTAGTACTTCTGATGCAGAAAGACTGCCTGTCGCCTCGATGCCAGTTACGGTAAACGTTCCTTCTGTTAACGTACCGGTCTTATCGAGGATCAGATAATCAACATGATGCGCATTCTCCAGTGCGTTGCGATTTTTTAAGAGCAAGCCATTTTTGGCAGCGATCGATGTCGAGCGAGCAACCACGAGGGGAATCGCTAGCCCTAACGCATGGGGACAGGCAATGACGAATACCGTGACCATTCGATCAAGAGCAGTCGGTAGGTCAGCAACAAACAGCCATACAGCAAATGCCAAGACACCAGCAACTAACGCAATATAAAACAGCCATTTTGCCACTTTGTCCGAAAGTGCTTCTAAGCGGGATTTATCTGCTTGGGCTTTTCGCACCATTTCCATGACTTTCGCTAAGTAGCTGTCTTCCCCAGTTCCTGTGACTTCCATCGTGATGGTACCATTGCCGTTGACAGATCCTCCAATGACAGTACTGCCGACGGTTTTAGGTACCCGTCTGGATTCACCAGTCACTGCCGACTCATCGATTGTTGTTTCTCCTTCAAGGATCGTTCCGTCGGTAGGAATCTTATCTCCTGAGCGAACGATCAACTGTGTTTTGTTGGTCACTTCTTCTAATGGAATCTGTTCTTCTGATCCATCCGCATTTTTCCGAATCACTTCTTTTGGCAATAGTTCTGCTAATTTCTGTAATGCATTGCCAGCATTAGAAACGGCATTCATCTCGATCCAATGGCCCAACAACATGATCACGATCAAAGTCGCTAGTTCCCAGAAGAAATCCATTACATGAGGAACAGCAAGAAAATGATTGGCGATAAATGCGTAAAGACTATAAAAATAAGAAACCGTGATCCCCATAGCAATCAACGTCATCATGGCTGGGCTTTTTTGTTTCAATTCCATTTTCGCACCACTTAAAAACGGCTGCCCTCCATAGAAAAACAGGATCGTTCCTAAAAGCAATACGACCCAATCTGAGCCAGGAAACGTGAACTGAAAGGGCAATTCGATGCCCATCATTGGTGATAAAATGACGATTGGAATCGCCAAAACCAAGGATAGCCAAAACTTTTGCTTAAAATTTCCCATATGCATACTATGATCCATGCCACCCATTCCATGATCCATATGACTATGATCCATGCCAGACATCTCATGATTCATGTGACTATGATTCATACCAGACATCTTATGGTCCTTATGGCCGTGATCCATGCCAGACATCTCATGATTCATGTGACTATGGTTCATGCCAGACATCTCGTGGTCCTTGTGGCCGTGATCCATGCCAGATATCTCATGGCCCTTATGGCTATAGTCCACGCTGGACACTTCATGATCCATAGGACCATGGTTACTATCGGAGCTTTCATGCTCCTGCTGTTTTGATGTCGCCTTGTGATGATCCATCCCATTCATCTCATGGCTAGGCTCAGGGACTTCTGTCACTTGTGATTGCGCATGTTGCTCTTCTCCCTGTGTACCATTATCCCGCTCATTCAAAGCAGGTTCATGCCTATGATGGCTTGACGTCTGACTACTACTTGCGGAAGACGTTTTTTTCTGATTCATCCTAGTATTCCCCTTCCTATTTCACTGAATGTGCGTACAGTCTTGCTCCTTCATACAAAAGCTTCAAGCGGCTGGACACTTTTCATTTGTTTTGATTTTTCATTTTCACTTTAGCAATTCCATTGCTTACTCAAATACCCCTTGATAACCCGCTTCGGTGACCGCATTGACTAAGGCTGTTTCTGTCACTTGCGACTCGTCAAACTTGACTGTTCCGCGAGCTTTTTTCAAGTCCACTTTGGCTTTTTTCACACCCGGTACTTCACTAAGCGCTTTTTCAACTTTTGCGGCACAATGGGCACAATTCATTCCGCTGATTTGCATGTTTTTTTTCATTACGATTCCTCATTTCTTTTAACAGTTCGTTGGCTACTTATTTTGTTGCATGGGTTTTGCATTGGCACTGACCAGGAATACAATTACATGAGATCGCTGCTACTGGCACTTTTTGGTCGACTGCTGCTTGGAGCATCGCCAAATCTTCTGCCGTCAATGCTGCTTCTTGGATCATTTCTGCTAATGTCTGCCCAACTTTTTTGGCACAAATATGAGAAAAAAGATTCTCAGCTGCGCTGCGAACGGTTGCTTCTTCGGAAACAAGTGGCGAATAAACAAATTTTTTCCCTTGGCTTTCTGTTTTCAATACGCCTTTTTTGACGAGTCGTCCTAAAAGCGTCTTGACAGTTGCTGCTTTCCAATTTTTATTTTCGCTCAATAAAGCGGTGATCTCTTTCGCGTCGGATTGTCCTAATGTCCAGATCACACGCATGACTTCCCATTCAGAATCGCTGATTTTGATTGGTTCGACCACAGGTTGCATTTGTCCACTTCCTTTCATAAGTGATTCACATTTTTAAGTTTACATCTGTAATCGGATTTTGTCAAAAAAAAGCATCGCCAAACTTTCTGCGTTTTGACAATGCTTTTTTCTATTTCATTAAAAATGATTTGGTTCCTATGCTTAAAAGTGGACCTGATACGTCGTCACAGAGTGGAAGGGTTCTTCTGGACGCAACACGATCTCACCAAAGTGGGTAAATTTCTCAGAGCCAGGAACACCTTGTGTTTCGATCGCCATCCCGCCATGATTGGCAAAAGGACCAGTCTTCATTGATGCACCAGCTTCTCCCTCACCCGTTGTGTAAATAACAACGGCAGGACGGTCAGTAGTTACAGTCAGCTGCACTTTTTGATCGGGACTGGTTACTTTTAGATCCCACTCTTGCGTATGGTCTAATAAGAACGGATCATCCAACATCGTCGTTCCCATCGGGCGTTCTTGTCTAAAATCAAACTTTGTGCCTGCGACAGGCGTTTTTTCACCGGTCGTCGTCACATCGTCATTCGTTTCAGCCACATGTTCGGCATTGATTTGAACCAAGTGGTCATCGATCGGCTGTTGGGTATCACCTGTCAAATTGAAATAACCGTGGTTCGTTGGGTTAAATAAAGTCGCTTTGTCAGTGTTGGCATCATAAGCAAGCAATAGTTCATTGTCATTCGTCAACGTATAGGTGACTTGATAACGAACATTTCCAGGAAACCCGCTATCGCCATCTTGCCGTGTGGTAGTAAAAATCACCCCAGCTTTGTCTGCTTCTTCAAAGGTTTCAGTGATCCATGTATCAGTATCCAGCCCCTTTGAACCGCCATGAAGCGTATTGCCGCCATCATTGTCTTCCGTTTGGTATTCTTGTCCGTCGATCTCAAAGCGAGTACCTGCGATCCTTCCCGCCACAGGGCCGATCGTTGCGCCATAATAACGTGCTTGGCGATGTCCTTCGATCGTGTCATAACCGACCACGATGTCGCGACCTTCTTCTACTGGAACGACCCAATCCAATAAGCGTGCGCCTTCAGGACTTAGCCTTACGATGGTACCGCTATCATTGGAAAGCTCATAAATTGTTCCCATTTTTTCTGACGTCAGTTGTTTCACATTTGGCATTCGTTCATATCCTTCTTTCTTTGATTAGTCTGCTGCTCTTTTTAAGTATAGACGTTTAGGGCTAGATCCGTCAATTCAAGACGGAAGAATTCGACAGGAAATAATGTTTGTCTGACCATTTTTCAAACAAACAAAAAGCGGCAAGTATCGCCAACGGATTGATCGAATCATCGACAGCTGATCGTAAGAGAACGCACTAGAAGAAGCACTGACTCCTCCTGACCTTCAACGATCGCTCGTATTCATCTCACCTGTTGGACACCTTTGCCGCAACTGTATCGTTTATTTTTTGTGTTTTGCTTGGTAATGTTTTCTCTTTCGTCGCTTTTCCTTGATTTGAGAAGCGCTAGCAGCTAAATCTTCGCTTTCCTCTTCTTGCTTGTCTTTTCTCTTTTCCGCTCGCGCCTTCAAGACTTTTTGCCTGAATCGACGGTTTCCAAGAAACTTCAGCGCGCACATGAGTGGTTGACGATTTTCTCCCACCAAACCAATCAACTCGATAAACAATTCGATGCCAAAACCTGTACTAATGATCAGCAAGATGATTGCGGTGTTACTGGCATAATTCATCAATAATGCAATAAATGAAAAAACCATCGCCAAGGCATAGATCGTCAAGACCGTGCCACGGTGGGTAAACCCTAATGAAAGTAAGCGATGATGCAAGTGCATTTTATCTGCTGAAGAGATCTTTTGTTTATTGAATTTTCTACGAATCATCGCATAGACGGTATCGGTAATGGGTACCCCTAAAATCAACATTGGGGTGATCACTGTAATGAAGGTCGCATTTTTTAAGCCTTGCAACGATAGGACGGAAATCATGAAACCTAGAAAAAGCGCCCCAGTATCGCCTAAAAAAATCGTGGCTGGATAAAAATTGTAAGGAAAGAAGCCTACGATCGCGGCAATCAATGTAAAAATCACCATCGGTACTTCAACGGAGTTTGGTAAAAAGAAGTAACTAATGATCCCAATCGTTGTCAGACTGATAATGGAGACCCCACTCGCTAGACCATCTAAACCGTCAATCAAGTTGACCGCATTCGTGATCGCCAAAATCCATAGGATCGTCATAGGTAAGCCTAACCAGCCCAAGTCAAAAACCCCGAGATAAGGGATCGAAACCGTGCTGATTTTGATACCAGCAACAAAATAGATCTCCAAAGCCGCTAACGTCAAACCCAGTGTTTTTTGCAGGGGCGTCAACTCAAAGATATCATCCAATAATCCAGTAACTACGACGATGGCTGCACCTAAAAGCATCGGCCAGACATAGTCAAAAGGAATCATTGCACGGAATTCCCAAAGCAATGCAAAAGAGAACGAAAGAAAAATACTCAGTCCCCCTGCGGTCGGCATTGTCTTGGTGTTGATTCGGCGATCTCCTGGTCGATCGACTGCGCCGATCTTAAAAGAGATCAATTTAATGATCGGTGTTAGGATTAAAGACACGATCATTGTTATAAATAAGCGCATTACAAATTTGAATGCAAAATCCATCGTTTATTCTCGCTTTCCGTTATTTCTCTTTATTGGTAAATGTATCTTCGATTTTCGAAGAAATCCGCTGAACAGGATCTGTTCGTTCTTTGATCTCTTGTCCCGACACATACTCTTCTACCACTGCGTTGATGATTCCACCCAAGATAATAATCGTCGCAGCAAGATTCAACCAGATCATTAAAACAATAAAACTTCCAATAATTTGATAGCCAATGATTTTCGCAGCAAAGTAACGGGCGTATAAGCCAAACACCTGTGACAGCAACATCCAGCCAATCGTTGCAAAGATCGCCCCTGGCAAAGTCGAACGCAACTTGACCTTTGCATTCGGCACTAACCAATAGATCAGCATCATGATAAATAGCAAAGCAACGATCGTGACTGGCCATTTGACTGTTTGGAACGTATCGATCAGATTGTCTTGAAACTTAAAAATCGGCTGCAAAAAATCAAGAATGATTTTTCCAAGCCCAAATACCATCGTAACACCAACGATCGCAATCATAAAGAGCAGGATGATCACAAATGATACTGCGCGCACCACGATAAAATTGGAACGTTGGTCCACACCGAAGGCTTTGTTCATCGCAATTTGCAAGGCATTGATACTTTGACTCGCAGACCACAACGCAGCCAAGGCGGAAATCGATAACAACCCGCCAGAGCTTGTGGTGAGGAGGTTTTCGATCGCTGGTCCGATAAAGTCATAGATTTGACTAGGGATCAATTCTTGTACATAAGATAAAACCGTGTTCGGATCAATCGATAAATAAGGCAACAGATTTCCCAGCGCAATCATTAACGGGAAAAGTGAAAGCAATAAATAGTAGGCGACGACGACCGATGTGGTCCCCATCTCTGAATCGGTTATTCTATTTTGCGTTGTTTCAATGAAACGCATCAGCTTTTGATTGCTTTTTACTTTATCAACGATTTTCATGTTTCTTCCTCCGCCAGCGAATCATCTGCCTTTTTTTCTTTGTCATACGTAACAATCAGAAGTCTCCTACCGCCAAAATTTAGTAGGTTCCTTCTTCTCCTTGAGAAGTCAAAATGCGTGGCCCTTCTTTGGTGATCGCCAAACTATGTTCGTATTGGCAACTTAAGCCACCATCTAGAGTATAGGCGGTCCAGCCGTTAGGATCCATTTTCATTTTCCACGTCCCTGTATTGATCATAGGTTCGATGGTAATAACCATTCCTTCTTTTAAACGTAACCCTTTGCCGGCTTCTCCGTAGTGAGGAATCATCGGACTCTCATGGATCGTTGGACCAATGCCGTGTCCAACGAAATCGCGCACGACACCGTAGCCTTCTTTTTCCGCATAGGTTTGAATGGCATGACCGATGTCACCGATTCGGTTGCCAACTTGGGCTTGTTCGATTCCTAGATACAACGCTTTTTTGGTTACTTCCATTAAACGATCGATCTCAGGCGTCGAGTTTCCTACCACATAACTCCAGCAAGAATCAGAAATGGCGCCTTTTAAATCAATACACATATCAACTTTGATCAGATCGCCATCTTTCAATGGTTTTTTTCGGGGGAACCCGTGACAAATCTCATCGTTGATACTGCAGCAAGTGGCATATTTGTAATCTTCAAAACCAATTTGGGCGGCAATTCCGCCATGGCTTTCAATATAATCTCTGACAAACACTTCGATATCCCAACTGGTGATACCAGGTTTGATGAAGCTGCGTAATTGTTTGTGGACATCTGCTAACAGCGCGCCGGATTCGGCCATGCGGTCTATTTCTCTGGCAGATTTTAATGTAATCATGTTCTCGTCTCCCTTAATTAAATTCCTCTTATTTTACCATAGAAATCCCTTATTTTACAAAATTCACAGACATTGTAAAGAGTTTTTCAAGTTTTGTTTTCAATCTTTCGTGCATTTGCTATAATCTGTAAGAGAGTTTTCCTTGAGAATAGGAATGAGATTGGAGGAAAAAGCCCATGGCTTTAGCAAAAATCGTCTATGCGAGTATGACGGGGAATACGGAAGAAATTGCAGATATCGTTTCTGAAGCCCTTGAAAATCTTGACATGGAAGTTGAAATGAATGAGTGTACCCAAGTGGATGCCGATGAGTTTGAAGACGCCGATATCTGTATCGTCGCAACCTATACATACGGTGACGGTGAATTGCCTGATGAGATCGTCGATTTTTACGAAGATTTGCAAGAACTTGATTTAAGTGGCAAAATCTTTGGGGTCTGCGGCTCTGGCGATACGTTTTATGATGACTTTTGTAAGTCCGTCGATGACTTTGAAGCCGTCTTTAGTAAGACAGGTGCAACAAAAGGGGCAGATAGCGTCAAGGTCGACTTGGCTGCGGAAGAAGACGATATTCAAAACTTAGAAGCCTTTGCCAAAAAGCTAGCGGAAGCATTTGCAGAATAAAACAAGAAAACCTCTGACAAAATCACTTGATTCTGTCGGAGGTTTTCTTGTTTGCTTAATGATAACTGATATCGATGGGTGTTTCTCTTGCTAAAATATTATCGGTGGTTTCCGTCATCAGCTTAGCAATCTGATCTTCTGTGGGATGAATGATCCCCGAAGACATCAATGCCGCTAAGCCAGTAGCGACGATCCAGACACCAGTATGCAAGGACTGTAATTTCACGTCCGATAGATCTTGATACTTTGGTTCTTTTTTTACTGATTTTACAAAAAGGTCAAATGAAAACTGCTGCATGGAATCCCCACCACCATGCTCTTCTAAGTATAGCGCTCGGTATAATCGTTTTTCTTTATTTGCAAAGCCAATATAATTTAACGTTAAGTCAACGATGACATCTCCCCGTCTTTCAACTGGAAAAACTTCTGTCGCTAAGTAGTCGTAAATCTGATTGATCAATGCATTTTTTAAGTCATCCATATTTTTAAATTCTAAGTAGATCGGTTGCGTTGAACATTTCATCTTCGCTGCGATATTGCGTGCGGTAAAACGTGTAAATCCTTCGGTTGCGACAACTTCATAGGCAGCTTTTAAAATCTGGTCTCTAGTAATAGTTTTCTTTCTTGCCATAATTTTTTAATCTCCTTAATTCTGCTATACATCGCTTTCAGAAATACCTTTTACTTATTGTATCATGTTTTTTTAAGTTTGCAAAAAAACTTTTAAAATTATTGCCCCTAGTGTTTCCAGTTTTTCAATTTGAAGACCTCTGTTTTTTTGCTCTCTTTTTCGTTTGTTTTCAAAAATACTTAGTGCTATCATGAAGACAGTTATAATTTTAGAATAAATGGAGGAATTTTAATGGTTTTACCAAACTTTAATCAGAACCTTGAAAAATATGCCCAACTGATCACAGAAGTTGGTGTAAATGTCCAAAAAGGGCACACCATCGTCATCCAAATCGCCGTGGACCAAGCACCGTTAGCTCGACTATTGACAAAAAAAGCGTATGAGCTAGGCGCTGATGAAGTAATCGTTCAATGGACCGACGATGTGGTTCAAAAAGAATTTCTTGCGCATGCAGCTGAGGATCGTTTGTCTACGATCCCTCAACACAAAATTGATCAAACAGAAGATTGGGTCGAAAAAGGTGCGAGCCGCATCAGTGTCGTTTCTGCCAATCCCGATGCGTTAGCGGGCGTTGACTCAGATCGGGTCGCCGCTTTCCAAGCAGCTTCTGGTAAAGCGATGATGAAACTGCGTCAAGCAACACAAGCCAACAAAGTCAGCTGGACCGTTGTTGCTGCTGCAGGTCAAGATTGGGCACAAAAAGTGTTCCCTGATGCTTCCCCAGAAGAAGCACAAGACAAGCTATGGGATCAAATTTTCAAAACGACGCGTATCTACGAAGAAGATCCTGTTGCCGCTTGGAAAAAACATGATGAAACGCTGCAACTCAAGGCAGAAGAGTTGAACAAAGAACAATTCAGCGCATTACACTATACAGCACCGGGTACCGATTTGATCATCGGCCTACCAAAAAATCACTTGTGGGAAGGTGCTGGCAGCTACAACACCCGCAATGAAAAATTCATGGCGAACATGCCAACAGAAGAAGTCTTTACTGCCCCAGATAATCGTCGCATCGATGGCTATATTTCAAGTACGAAACCATTGAGCTACGCAGGTACGATTATTTCTGGCATGAAATTCACCTTCAAAGACGGTAAAGTCGTGGACTTTTCTGCAGAACAAGGCGAAGAAGTGTTAGGCAAATTGCTAGCGATCGATGAAGGAGCGAAATCTTTAGGTGAAGTCGCTTTAGTCCCTGACCCTTCCCCTATCTCACAATCTGGCATCATCTTCTTCAATACGTTGTTTGATGAAAATGCCTCAAACCACTTGGCTTTAGGCTCTGCTTATGCCTTCAGCTTACAAGGCGGCACTGAGATGAGTGAAGAAGAACTGGCAGCGGCTGGTTTAAACCGCAGCCAAACCCACGTAGACTTCATGGTCGGCTCTGACCAAATGTCCATCGATGGCATCAAAGAAGATGGCACCACAGTTCCTGTCTTCCGCAATGGTGATTGGGCTTAATAAAAAAAGGCTGAGGTGGAGTTGCTCCCCTCGGTCTTCTTTTTACATAGAATATTGAGAACCGGCGGCTTTTTTCATAGTAATCAGCTGGCTTTTTTGATAAAATCTACTTTGATAGTCTTTGATAAGAGAGGATGGATCCGATGACACCAAATCGTGAAGATTATTTAAAGCTCATCTTAGAGCTTGGTGGTGACCAAAAGAAGATCAATAACAAACAAATCGTGTCAGGTCTGGACGTCTCAGCAGCTTCAGTAAGTGAAATGATTTCAAAATTATTAAAAGAAGGCTTAGTGGAACATTCACCTTATCAAGGGGTACAGTTGACTGAAACTGGTTTAGCTTCTGCAAGTGCCCTCATTCGTAAGCATCGTTTATGGGAAGTCTTTCTTGTAGAGCACCTGCATTATTCATGGAATGAAGTTCATGATGACGCAGAAGTTTTAGAACATGTCACCTCAGAAACATTGGCGAGCCGCTTAGAAGCCTACCTTGATCATCCTCGGTATTGCCCGCATGGGGGAATGATTCCTGAACAAGGAGAACTCATTCACGAAGGCGAAAAAAACACCATGAGTTCTTATCCAGTAGGAACCAAGATTCGTATCGCCCGTGTCCTTGACGAACGAGAACTGCTGGATTATCTCGTTTCGATCAAATTGAATATTCATGAAGAATACGAGATCATCGATGCGGCAGCATACGAGGGTCCGATTACGATCAAAAATGACACAAAAGAAATTGCTGTCAGCTACAAAGCCGCCAGCACGATTTTTGTCGATAAACTGTAAGGAGTGAAGATGATGGAAAAAAAGGTCCTTTTTACGATTTTTGGCGGTACGGGCGACCTTGCCCAACGCAAACTATATCCTTCTTTGTTTCGGTTGTACAAAAAAGGCGATTTGAAAGAAGATTTTGCAGTCATTGGTACTGCACGCCGTCCTTGGTCGGATGAACACTATCGTGAAGTGGTGATGGGTACAATCAAAGAGTTGAGTGACTCACAAGAACAAGCAGAGACATTCGCTTCTCATTTCTACTACCAATCACATGATGTAACAGATACGAGCCATTATGATTCATTAAAGGATTTGGCGGAAACCTTAGATCAGAAATACCATTTAGAAGGCAATCAGATTTTTTACTTAGCAATGTCCCCTAATTTCTTTGGGACGATCGTTTCTCACTTGAAATCCCAAGGAATGCTGGATACTGACGGCTACCATCGGGTGATCATAGAGAAACCGTTTGGAAGCGACTATAATTCAGCAAAAGACTTGAATGAAGAGATCAATCAAGTCTTTTCGGAACAAGAAATCTACCGAATCGATCACTATTTAGGAAAAGAAATGATCCAAAATATTTCTGCGATTCGTTTTGCCAATAACATTTTTGAGTCAATGTGGAACAATCGTTACATTGACAATGTTCAGATCAATATCGCAGAAAACTTAGGCGTAGAAGAACGCGGCGGCTATTATGATAAGAGCGGTGCCTTGAAGGATATGGTCCAAAATCATATTCTGCAGATTCTTTCCTTATTAGCCATGGAACCGCCAGTGGCTTTTTCTGAAAAAGAATTACGGACAGAAAAAATCAAAGCCTTAAATGCGATCCGTATCTACTCCGAAGAAGAAGTGAAACAACACTTCGTTCGTGGGCAATACGATAAAGGACAATTAGAAGACAAGAAATTTGTTGGCTACCGTGAAGAAGCCAATGTGGATGAAGAGTCGGCAACGGAAACCTTCGTTGCTGGGAAATTTTTGATCGATAACTTCCGCTGGTCCGGCGTACCATTTTATGTGCGCACTGGGAAACGGTTGACGGAAAAAGGCACTCGCATCAACATTGTCTTTAAACAAGTCCCAGTCAATGTCTTTAAGCAAGACCTGAATGAACAAAAGCAAATCGAGAGTTTGGCACCGAATGTGCTGACGATTTACATTCAACCGACGGAAGGCTTCTCTCTTTCCTTGAACGGAAAAGAAATTGGCCAAGGGTTTGAGACATTGCCAGTGAAGCTCGATTACCGAAATAGTACTGAAATCGTCGAAAACACCCCTGAAGCTTACGAAAAACTGATTCTAGATGCCTTGAACGGTGATGGCACTAACTTTACCCACTGGGATGAAGTTGCCCAATCTTGGCGCATCGTTGATGTGATCCGTCACGCTTGGGACCAAGAAACACCTGATTTTCCAAACTATGCCGCAGGAACGATGGGCCCCCAAGCAGCCTATGATCTCTTAGCTGCCGATGGCTTTGAATGGATCTGGCGTCCCGATGAATGGTATCGTGAGCGAGATTTACTAAATGAGAAATAAACAAATGGTCAATTGGATGAGGAAAAAACATCCAATTGGCCGTTTTTCTTTTTTACCGACTGTTTATAATAGAAAGAAATGAGAAATGAAAGGAGCAGCAGACATGAAACAAGTCTTATCGATCGCTGGTCTCGACAGTTTGGCAGGTGGCGGCATGACGGCTGATTTGAAAACATTTGAGGAATTCGGGGTGTTTGGCCATGCCCTATTAACATGTGTGGTCGCCATCAAGGATGATCTTATGTTCCATGATCTCCCTGAGCCTGTGATCCAAGCACAGCTGGATTCACTGCGTTCGGTCGTATCCCTAGATGCAATCAAAATCGGGCTGCTTCATCAAACGGCCATCATTGAATTGCTGCGAGATTTTTTACAAACATTTACCGGACCGATCGTGCTCGATCCCGTTCTCGCCTTCAAAGAAGGAGATACTGCCTTTAACCACTCCTATCAAGCAGGATTGATCTCATTGTTTCCTTACACAGCATTAGTGACACCTAATCTACTCGAAGCACAACACTTATCTGGACAAAGCATTACCTCTTTAGCAGAGATGAAAACGGCGGCAAAAAAAATCCATGCGCTTGGTGCCCCAAATGTTCTGATCAAAGGTGGCAGTCGACTAACTGGGGAAACAGCCTATGATGTTTTGTATCAAGAAGGACAATTTACCGTTTTTGAGGCAGAAAAAAGTACGCGAACCACAACCAACGGTGCTGGCTGTACCCTCTCATCAGCGATTGCCGCAATGCTTGCTAAAGGCACTTCGTTGGAAGCAGCTATCCAAACCGCAAAAGCATTTGTTTGGGCAGGGATTGAAGACGGTCTGCCTTTAGGTACCTCTGGCAACGTCAATCAGCTCGCCTATTTTAAAAAGGAGGAACACCTATGAAAGTAAGAAACCTAACGACGATCGCTATGCTGACGGCACTCACGTGTGCACTTTCTTTGACCTTTATCATTCCTGTTCCGCAAACGAAGGGCTTTGTGACCTTATGTGAAGCAGGGATCTATATCTCGGCCCTTTTGTTCGGACCTAGCGCCGGTGCCTTCGTCGGTGGAATGAGCGGCGGCATCATTGATTTTCTATCAGGTTACCCTGAATGGGCCTTCTTTTCCATCGTGATCCATGGTGTGCAAGGCTGGATCGTAGGTAGAATGAGCCATCGGCCACTAGCAGCCGTCATTGTCGGCAGTTTAATCATGATCGCCGGCTATGCAGCAGCAACGGTTTTGCTATTCGGTTTAGGCGCTGGGATCGCCTCGATCCCAAGTAATTTGATCCAAACGGTCTTTGGCAGCATCGTTGCTTTACCCCTGACGCATGCCTTGCGCCGCACGAAAAAGTTTTCTTTATATGAAAGGTGATTCTTATGACAGATATCAATCAATTAAAAACGGATTTAACTACGATCGTTGAAGAAGTCATTACGACAGCGAACGTTGGTGAAAATGATCTTTTTGTCCTTGGTTGTTCAACAAGTGAAGTCGTAGGCGGCTTGATTGGCAAAAATTCCAGTCAAGAAGTAGGCATGGTTATCGTTGAAACACTACGAGCGATCTTGCGTCCCAAAAATATTCATTTAGCCGTTCAAGGCTGTGAACACCTCAATCGGGCTTTAGCTGTTGAGCGTGAAACAGCTCGACTATATCAATTAGAAGAAGTCGCAGTAGTGCCCCAGTTGCATGCAGGCGGTGCTTGCTCAGTTGCCGCTTTCCAGCTGTTCGATGAGCCTATTGAAGTGGAGCACATAGTAGCAAAAGCTGGCATCGATATTGGCGACACAGCAATCGGCATGCATGTCAAACATGTTCAAATCCCGATCCGTCCCTCTATCAAGACCCTTGGCGCTGCCCATGTCACAGCTCTGGGATCACGGCCCAAATATATTGGTGGTCCTCGTGCGCATTACGCACAATAAGCGAATCGTATAATAATCGAAAAGCCCTCATCAAAAAGAAAAATGAAGCGACCCCCAAAAGTTAGACCAAAAATCTAACTTTTGGGGGTCGCTATTTGTATGGCAAAATATCCTTTTGAATTAAAACTAAAAATCGTTAAAGAATATCTTAGTGGTGTGGGTGGATATCGGCATCTTGCCAATAAATACGGTATTTCAAGCAAGTCTCAAGTAAGTGATTGGGTGAATGCCTATCGTGAATACGGAGAGGAAGGTCTATTGAGAAAGCATCAAAATCAGAAATATTCTGTTCAATTTAAGTTAAATGCGATAGAGTTATATCAAACAAGTGAGATGTCCTATCGAGAAGTTGCCAGCACTTTAGAAATGAACAACCCTGCGCTTATTGCCAATTGGATGCGTAATTTCAGAGAAGCAGGTATTGAGGGGATCTCAAAAGAGAAAGGGCGATCACTTACTTTGGCTAGAAAAAAAGAGAACAAAAAAGAAAATACAACAACTGAAGAACGCGATCGTATCAAGGCATTAGAAAAGCAAGTCCGATCCCTTCAAATTGAGAATGCCTTTTTAAAAGAGTTGAGGAAGCTGCGAAAACAGGAAGCCCAGCAAAGACGCAAGAATCAATCGCACGAATCATCGCCAGCCTCCGAGGATCATTCAAACTAGTTGAGCTTCTTGAAACATTGAAATTTCCTAAAGCAACCTATATGTATTGGCAGAAACGGTTTGACAGACCAAACCCAGACCAAGAAATTGAAGAAAAAATGATTGAAATTCGCAAGGAGCATAAAGACTATGGCTGTCTGCGACTAAAAAAAGAATTAGAGAATCAAGGGATTCATGTCAATAAAAAGAAGATTCAACGTCTGATAAAAAAACTAGGTATCGAAGTAAAGTCTTACACTCGAAAATCTCGACGGTACAATTCTTATCGTGGGAAGGTTGGCACTGTCGCCAAAAATCGTATTCATCGTCGGTTTTATACAAATATCTGTCACCAAAAAATTACAACTGATACCACAGAGTTTAAGTATTATGAAGTAGACACCACAGGTGTCGTTCGTCAGAAAAAGCTGTATTTAGATCCTTTCATGGATTTCTACAATAGTGAAATTCTATCTTATCGGATTTCTGAAAAACCAAACGCACTAGCCATAATGGAAGGATTAGAAGAAGCAATCCAGATGACAAATGATTGTCCATTTCGTAGAACCTTCCATTCAGATCAAGGATGGGCCTATCAAATGAATGCTTATAAGAATAAATTGAAGCAGCATAAAATCTTCCAGAGTATGTCTCGTAAAGGGAATTGTTTAGATAACTCACCTATGGAAAACTTCTTTGGTTTATTAAAGCAAGAGATTTTTCATGGAGAAGTCTATCGGAGTTTAGATGAATTGAAAACAAAAATTGACCAATATATCTATTATTACAACCATAAACGCATCAAAAAGAAATTAAATTGGCGAAGTCCGGTTCAGTTTCGAGAAGCTGTAAAAACAGCTGTCTAACAGTTAATTTTATCGTACAAAAAAGGAGTGGATTTCTCCACTCCATAAAAGTCTAACTTTTTGGGGTCACTACAAAAGCATGCTTCGGCGTGCTTTTTTTGTGTCAACGTTCCTGCTATTGCCTCCCCCCTTTCCTTCAGAGTGCTCTTTTTTCACTATTTTTTCCACTCCATCTTATGGCAGCTTTTTCTACTTCAAAGGCTAGTTTCTTCCTGGTGTAAAAAGAGCGGCAGCTGTCGCCTTCCTTTTGTCATAAATTCGTCAGAATTTCATCACAAAAAGAAAAGAAAGATACCAGTAAGCCCGCAAATTTCTTTTTTCTTTCCTTGATAGACTGAATGTAGTAAGAATCGAAAAGCGGAAGGAAGAAAAATATGAAAAAAATCGCCATTATTTTTGGAGGCAATTCACCGGAATACACCGTTTCTTTAGCTTCAGCAACTAGCGCAATCGAAGCACTCCAATCATCTCCCTATGACTACGACCTCTCTTTGATCGGGATCGCCCCAGATGCTATGGATTGGTACTTGTATACAGGAGAACTGGAAAACATCCGACAAGACACGTGGTTGTTGGATACGAAACATAAACAGAAAATACAGCCGCTATTCGAAGGAAACGGCTTTTGGCTAAGTGAAGAGCAGCAAACGTTGGTACCTGATGTTTTATTTCCCATTATGCATGGCAAATACGGGGAAGATGGCAGTATCCAAGGATTGTTTGAATTGATGAAGCTGCCTTATGTAGGCTGCGGGGTGGCAAGTTCTGCCTTATGTATGAACAAATGGCTGCTGCATCAAGCTGCAGCAGCCATTGGCGTACAAAGTGCTCCTACGATTCTCTTGACAAATCAAGCCAACCAGCAAGAACAAATCGAAGCTTTTATCCAGACCCATGGCTTTCCAGTTTTCTTTAAGCCTAATGAAGCGGGCTCCTCAAAAGGGATCACTAAAGTCACCTGCGTTGAAGAAATCGCTTCTGCCTTAAAAGAAGCCTTTACTTATTGTTCCGCAGTGCTCCTACAAAAAAATATTGCCGGTGTTGAGATCGGTTGCGGTATTTTGGGCAACGACTCTTTGACTGTCGGTGCTTGTGACGCCATTTCATTAGAAGACGGCTTTTTCGATTTTGAAGAAAAGTACCAGCTGATCAGCGCCAAAATCACCGTCCCTGCGCCATTGCCTGAAACGATTGAAACCAAGGTCAAAGAACAAGCTCAGCTGCTCTATCGTAGTCTTGGTCTTAAAGGTCTTGCTCGCATCGACTTTTTTGTCACGGATCAAGGAGAACTATACTTGAATGAAATCAATACTATGCCGGGCTTTACGAGTCACTCCCGCTATCCTGCCATGATGGCAGCGGTCGGCTTATCCTATCAAGAACTACTACAAAAACTGCTTATCTTAGCAAAGGAGGAAGTCAAATGAATCCCTATCTACAGTTAGTTAGCAAAGAATTTCCGTTAGAAAAAAACCAAGAACCCCCTCATTTAGTCCTTACTGCCTTCAGCGAAGATGAGGTTTACTTGCAGCCAGAAGCAGCCAAACAATGGAAACGGCTCGTCAAAGCCTTAAAGCTTGAAAACGTGATCTGCTTGTTAGATGGCTACCGAACCGAAAAGCAGCAACGGTATTTATGGGAATATTCCTTGAAAGAAAATGGGCTAGCCTATACGAAACAATTTGTGGCATTGCCCGGTTGCAGTGAACATCAGTTAGGCTTAGCGATCGATGTTGGTTTAAAGGGCAGCCAGGATGATTTGATCTGCCCACGATTTCGTGACAGCGCAGCCGCTGATTTATTTACCCAGGAAATGATGAACTATGGGTTTATTTTACGCTATCCCGCAGACAAACAGGAGATTACAGGGATTGGCTATGAACCATGGCATTTTCGTTATGTCGGTCTGCCTCATAGTCAAATCATCGCCAGTCAACAGTGGACCTTGGAAGAATACCATCAATACCTTGAACAAACTGCGAGGCAGTTCGCATGAAGAAGAATCAAGGAATCGAGCAATTCCGGGTGATTTTGGCGATGATGGTGGTGGCGATCCACTGTCTGCCTCTTCATCGTTTATGGCCTGACGGTGATATCCTGATCACGTTGACGCTCTTCAGAATTGCCGTTCCCTTCTTTTTTATGATCAGCGGATATTACGTGTTCAGCGACTTAGCCACCCAAAACAGCTATCCTGCCAGACAGCGTGTCTGGCAGTTTATTAAAAAGCAGCTGCAAGTCTACCTCATAGCCACACTGCTCTTTTTGCCGCTTGCTTGGTACAGCGGTATGCTTGGGTTGAACATGCCGCTGGGCACCTTTATCCAAACATTGTTGGTCACTGGCATTCTTTACCATCTTTGGTATTTTCCTGCGATCATTACCGGCAGTCTACTAGTGATGGGCCTCTTGACACGTCTTTCTTTCAAGCAGGTGTTTTTCATTGCTGTCGGTTTGTATGTGGTTGGTTTAGGTGGGGACAGTTGGTCTGGCCTGGCTGCACAAACACCCATTACGCCATTCTATTCACTGATTTTTCAACTATTGGATGGAACTCGCAACGGCATTTTTTTTGCTCCTTTGTTTTTGATCTTAGGGGTACTAGCCAGAAGATTTGCCAAGAAACCAGCTTCTCCCCATCGCTATAGTTATCTGCTGATCAGTCTGATTTGCTTGCTTTTGGAAAGTTACCTTTTGCATCACTTTACCACACCGAAACATGACAGCATGTATGTTTTTTTGCCCTTCGTCCTGTTGTTTTTATTTCCGATCATCCAGCAATGGCAAGCACCCATGATCTGGAAACAAGCGGGTCGACTGTCCCTTTGGCTCTATTTGCTCCATCCTTATACCATTGCAGTGACCCATTTTCTTAGTCAAAAGCTGCCCTTGCTGCAAAACAATCTGATCAATTTCTTCGTGGTCTTAGGACTGACCATTGGGGTGGTGCATGGTCTCTTTGCTTTGCAAAAGCTGTTCCCGTTTTCGAAAAAAACGCCGCCCCACTTGCAGCGCGCAGCCAAAGAATTTTCCGCCCCCGCTTTGTTGCACAACCTGCAGGAAATCAAGCGATTGATCCCAGCAACAACAAAAGTGATGGCGGTGGTTAAAGCGGAGGCTTATGGTTGTGATGCGAAGACGGTCGCCAGTACCCTAGAAAGAGCCGGCGTTGATTTCTTTGCCGTTGCTACCCTTGAAGAAGCCATTGAATTACGGCGAGCTGGCATCAAAAGTCGCTTACTGATTTTAGGGTACACTTCTGCCCAACGTGCCAAAGAGCTGAAACATTATTCCTTGATTCAAACCATTGTTAGTGAGGCCCATGGGCATGCTTTAGCCCAAACAAGCATTCCGATCGAATGCCATTTAGCGGTAGATACTGGTATGCACCGCTTAGGCGTTGCACCTGATCTTGAGACAGTTACTGGACTTTACGCCTTGCCATCTCTCAAGATTACGGGCATTTTTTCCCATCTAGGCTCTTCAGATCAGCTGGATACGACAAGTATCTTGCGGACACAAGCCCAAATCACTTGTTTTGATGATCTGTTGGCTGGCTTATCCGCTAGAAATATCGCCTATGGACTGACACATCTGCAAAGCAGCTACGGAATATTGAATTACCCAGAGAAACACTATGATTATGTACGTCCAGGTATACTTCTAACTGGTTCATTGAGCGTCCCGAACGAACCAACGAAGCAGAAGATAAACGTACAACCGATTTTGACACTCAAAGCCTTACTGGTAGACAAAAAAACAGTTGCCGCTGGTGAAGCGATCGGCTATGGATTAGACACTGTTTTTGATCGACCAGCCACGATCGGGATCGTTAGCATCGGCTACTGCGACGGGGTTCCACGTGCCCTATCAAACCAAGGGTTCCAACTTTCTTATCAGGGTGCTTTACTCCCGCAGATTGGGTTGGTTTGTATGGATATGCTCTTGATCGATTTAACGGACTATCCAGAACTGGCGATCGAAAGTTCGCTCGAAGTAATCAGCGATTGGACGACTACCGCTGATCAAGCACAAACCATTACCAATGAATTGATCAGCCGCCTAGGTTCCCGCATCACCTCTAGTTCAAAGTAGAAAACGAATGCATTCGCTTACCGATTACGGTATGATGGGTGTAGAGTAAATGGTAGTGTAAATGAAAAATGATCGTAGATAGTTGGAGTGAATCAAGGATGGCAGAAAAAATAATTGTTGTTGATGATGAAAAAGAAATCGCGGAGTTAGTCACGACGTTTCTAAGGAATGAAGGCTTCCAAGTAGAACCTTTTTATGATGGAACGAGCGCTTTGGCTTATCTTGAAAAAGAAACGGTCGACGTGGCGGTTTTAGATGTGATGCTGCCGGATATCGACGGCTTTCAGCTGCTGCAGCAAATTCGTAAGACCCACTTTTTCCCAGTACTGATGCTCACGGCAAAAGGGGAAGACTTGGATAAAATCACCGGTCTAAGCCTTGGGGCAGATGATTATGTGACCAAGCCCTTCAATCCTTTAGAAGTCGTTGCTCGGGTCAAAACGCAGCTGCGGCGATACCAGCGTTACAACCAGTCAGCGAATCCCCAGAAGATTGAAGAATACGAAAAGGAAGGCTTACTGTTGAAAATCAACAGCCACCAATGTTTTCTTTATGGCAAAGAGGTTTTCTTGACCCCCATCGAATTTAAAATCTTGCTTTACTTATTTGAACACCAAGGATCGGTCGTTGCCTCGGAAACCCTTTTTGAAGCAGTTTGGAAAGAAAAGTATTTAGACAACAATAACACAGTGATGGCACATATCGCCCGTTTGCGGGAAAAACTGAACGAACAACCCCGCAAACCGAAATTAATCAAAACCGTATGGGGGGTCGGCTATATCATTGAAAAATAGAAGTCCATTGATCCGCAAGCTCTTGACCCAATACTTTATCACCACGGGCATCTTGATGGCGATCTTGATCATCATTCCTTTCGCAGTACGCTTCGTTGCTGGAATGAGGGTCTGGTATGGCTATGAACCCATTTATCAAATTTTACGACTTTTTGCTGACTATTGGCTTCTTTGCTTAGCCATCGGGGCCTTACTGATTTGGGTGAGCACAACGATTTTTTATATGAGTAAAGCTATCAGTTATTTGAATGAAACGATTCAAGCCACAAACCAACTGATTGCCGAACCCACGAAGCGAATCGTTCTTTCCAGCAATATGATTGATGTGCAAGAAGAAATGAACCAGTTGCGGGAGAAAAACTTACAGGATCAACGAGCCGCCAAAGAAGCGGAACAACGAAAAAATGATTTGATCGTCTATCTCGCACATGATTTACGAACGCCTTTGACCAGTGTGATCGGCTATTTGACGCTTTTAGAAGAGGAACCGCAGCTTTCTACCGAACTACGCGCACGCTATACGAAGATCGCCTTGCAAAAAGCCCAACGGCTGGAACTATTGATCAGCGAATTTTTCGAAATCACCCGCTTTAATCTTACAACGATCGCCTTGCAAACTGAAACCACGGATCTGAGCTTGATGCTGGAACAATTGACGTTTGAATTTTTGCCGCTGTTAGAAGAAAAAAACCTCCATTGGCAACTTCAGCTACAGAAAAAAGTCTTTGCGACCGTTGATACGGAGAAAATGGAACGCGTTTTTGATAACTTGATCCGCAATGCCATCAATTATAGCTATCCTAACTCCCCTTTGCGATTAGCCATCAGCGAGTCTGATGATATCCTGATTCGTTTGACCAATCAAGGAAAAACGATCCCAGCTGAAAAGATCGGCTTGATTTTTGAGCCTTTCTACCGCATGGATGCTTCCCGAGCAACAGCGACGGGTGGGACGGGTCTTGGTTTGCCGATCGCCAAAGAAATCGTTGAAGCATTAGGCGGAAAGATTTGGGCGGAAAGCCGTGATGAAACCATCGTCTTTTCGATTCGCCTACCGAAGGCAGCAATGGAAAAAAATGAACAGCTGTCAAAGCCCCATCCATCTGAACCAACCGCTTAACAGGCAAACAACCTGAGCATTTCGCTGCTCCCCTTCTAATTCAGAAGGAGGAATAGCTGCTCAGGTTGTTTTTTATTGATTGCTTATTGATACACCAACGATCGTAACGCTTGATCGACTTTTTCTGCCGCTAAGCGTCCTTCACGAATCGCCCAGATGACTAAACTCGGTCCTCTTTTGGCATCTCCTGCGACTAACACTCGTTCATTGTTCGTCGTGTAATCATCGTACACTTCTCGCACACCAAAGGCATCGAAGAGTTGGGTCTCTGCACCAACAAAGCCCATTGCTAACAAGACCAAATCCGCCTTGATCACTTGCTCTGTGCCAGGGATTGGCTGAAACTGTTGATCCACTGAGACTGTTTCGATGGCGATCAACTGGCCGCGTTCGGCGCCGATAAAGGCCGTTGTGGACACTCCATGATACGTCACTTGTGTTTGTAGCACTTCAGCCGCTTCTTCTTGCCCATATCCTGTGCGGGCTGTCATTGGGTATTCTGGCCAAGGATTGCTGTCGGTCCGTGTCAATGGCAGTTGGGGCGTGATCTCCAATTGACGCACAGAAGCGGCTCCTTGCCGAATCGCTGAACCAATACAGTCATTTCCAGTGTCGCCGCCACCAATCACCATAACATGCTTGCCAGCAAGTTTTTTACTTGTTGCCGCTTTGCCATGCTTTAACACATCTTTGGTTGCTTCCGTCAGATAATCGACTGCAAATTGCACCCCAGTCAATTCACGCCCTGGAATCTTCAAGTCACGAGGAACACTAGCTCCTGTTGCCAAAATGACCCGATCATACTGAGCGGCCAATTCTTCTGCTGACAAGTCACGACCGATCTCCGTATTAGCGACAAAGGTCACGCCTAGCTCTGCCATCAAGTCAATCCGTCGCTGAACGACGTCTTTATCTAATTTCATATTTGGAATACCGTACATCAGTAAACCGCCAAAGCGATCACTGCGTTCATAGACCGTCACTTGATGCCCTAGTTGATTCAAGCGCCATGCAGCGGATAAACCAGCTGGTCCGCTGCCGACGATGGCAACTTTGAACCCAGTCGCTTCTTGAGGCAATCCTGAGGCTTTGACCCAATCATTTTCAAAAGCAGTATCGATAATAAAGCGTTCATTGTCGTGGATCGTGACACCCGAGCCATTCAGTGCTTCGGTACAGCCTTTTTCACAAGGAGCTGGACAAACACGACCAGTCATTTCAGGTAATGGGTTGGTTTTGGCAAGACGCTCAAAAGCGGCTTGGAAACGCCCTTGATAAACCAAGTCATTCCATTCAGGAATCAGGTTGTCATTGGGACAACCTGAAACCGCTCGTTGCCCCCCGTAAAAAGAACCGGTATGACAAAAAGGAATCCCGCAGTTCATACAGCGTGCTGCTTGCTCTTGACGCTCATTTTCAGGCAATGGCGTCTGTAATTCTTGCCAGTCTTCGATTCGTTCTGCCACTGGTCGGGTAGGATTTTCTACTCTTGGGTACTTTAAAAAACCAAATGGATCTGCCATATTAGTCACGCTCCTTTCCTGGGATGGTCAATTGTGGACCGACGACAGCTTCGAAGGCTTTCGTCACAAGTTCATCTCCGACAAACCCTTGGTCCGCCAAGGTCTCCGTCGCTTGGATCATCTGATGGTATTCTGTCGGATAGACTTTGATGAAATGGTGCTGCTGATTTTCCCAATCTTCTAGGATCTCAGCCGCCTTCAATGAATCTGTATAGGCGAAATGCTGCTGGATCATCTCTTTTAGTTGGTGGTCATCGCCGCTTTCGCCAATCCGATATAAATCAACCATTTCCCGATTGCATTTATCGGCAAAGGTTTGATCGGGGTCGTAAACATACGCCACGCCACCGGACATTCCAGCACCGAAGTTGCGGCCGGTTTTTCCTAATATCACCACGACACCGCCAGTCATGTACTCACAGCCATGATCGCCAACACCTTCGACAACGACATTGGCTCCACTGTTACGAACACAAAAGCGTTCGCCAGCAATGCCTCGGAAATAGCCTTCGCCTCGATTTGCCCCGAAGCACGCTACATTACCAACAATTGGTGAATGCTCTGCGTCATAAGCGGCATCTTCAGGTGGCACAATGATCAAGCGGGCACCGCTCAACCCTTTGGCTACATAATCGTTGGCCTCACCGATCAGTTTCAACTGGATGCCCTGGGTGGCAAAAGCCCCAAAGCTTTGTCCAGCAATACCTCGATACGTAAACTGTAACAGACCTGGCGTAACTTCATAATTGCCAAAACGTTCCGCGATCCAGCCTCCTAAACGCGCGCCGACTGAGCGTTGAACATTATTGATCGTATGATTCGTCACGATTTCTTGATTATTGTCGATAGCAGCTTGTGCAAAAGCATCTAATTCTGGCCATTGACGTTTCTCAAGGAATGGATCGGTCACTTTGCGTTCGATTGGGATCGTCGTCCCAATCATTTTCGAAAAGTCTAATGATTTTGCTTTGCCTTTAGCAACGAAGCGTGGTGTCAACAATTCCGCATGTCCTACCATCTCATCGATGGTACGAAAGCCTAACTCAGCCATCGTTTCCCGTAGATCTTCTGCTAAAAAGTACATCGTGTTGATGATGTGCTCAGGTTTTCCAGCAAAAAATTTTCGCAACGCTGGGTTCTGTGTAGCAATGCCAACAGGACATGTATTGATACTGCATACCCGCATCATGACACAACCAATCGCAACTAGCGCTAAAGAGGCAAAGCTATATTCTTCTGCTCCTAAAAGAGCAGCAATGGCGATGTCCCGACCCGTCATCAATTTTCCATCTGTTTCTAAGGTCATTCGCTGCCGCAAATGATTCATAGCTAACGTTTGATGGGCTTCTGCAAGCCCCATCTCCCAAGGCAAGCCGGCATCACGGATCGAATTTCTCGGAGAAGCACCAGTCCCACCGTCATAGCCTGAGATCACGACTACATCTGCGCCAGCTTTGACGACACCGGTAGCGATCGTACCCACGCCCGTACTAGAAACCAATTTGACATTGATCCGTGCATACGGATTGATGGCTTTTAAGTCATAGATCAGCTGGGCTAGATCTTCAATCGAATAAATGTCGTGATGTGGTGGCGGTGAAATCAATCGAACACCAGGCGTAGACCCTCGAATCTCGGCGACCCACGGGAAGACTTTATTGCCTGGTAATTGACCGCCTTCTCCAGGTTTCGCCCCTTGCGCCATTTTGATCTGAAGTTCATCTGCACTCATTAAATATTCGGCGTTGACACCAAAACGGCCAGAAGCTACTTGTTTGATACGACTATTATAATTAATGCCATCCACTGGTTTGAAACGATTTCGGTTTTCTCCACCTTCTCCACTGTTGGATTTTGCCCCGATCGCATTCATTCCTTCAGCAATACAGCGATGCGCTTCTTCACTTAGTGAGCCGTAGGACATCGCCCCGACTTTAAATCGTTTGACGATCGTTTCGACAGGCTCCACCTCAGCTAACGGAATACTGCGTCTTGTGTTCGCAAAGGTCCACATAGACCGTAACGTCGTTGGATTGTCCAATGCCTCTTGATTCATTTCCGCCGCATATTCTTTATAAAGCTCATAACTGCCTGTGCGAACGGCTTTTTGGAACCCATAGATCGTTTTTGGATTGAACAAATGATGCTCCCCATCGGCTTTGTACTGGAAACTACCGCCAGAATCAAGATAATCCATTCGTTTTTCACCATATGCGGCCTCATAACGCGTCAGATATTCTTGCTCGATTTGCGCTAACGAGAGACCACCGATACGGGTAACCGTGCCGGTAAAATATTCAGCGATGACTTTCTCAGAGATACCAACCGCTTCAAACAATTGTGCCCCGTGGTAACCGGCGATCGTTGAGATTCCCATTCGTGACATGATTTTGACAATGCCCTTTTCACATGCCTTGCGGTAACTTTCGATCTTCTCTGAAAGCTCAAAATGCGCCAATGTCTGGTAAGCCCCATAAGGATGGACCCCACTTGCTCCGTAGCCGACTAACATGGCATAATGATGGACCTCACAGACTTCCGCTGTATCCGCAACGATCGATGCCAAGGAACGTTTGCCTTTTCGCACCAAATAATTGTGCAGGCCTGATACCGCCAAGAGAATCGGAATCGCCACTTTTCCTTCTTGCGCTTGGATGACTTCCCGATCACTTAAAATGACGATCGTTGCCCCAGCATCGATTTTTTGCTCCGTTTCTTTAAAAAGCGCTTCTAACGCTTGTTGCAAAGCTGCTCCGTTTTCAGGTACATAATCATAAAGAATCGACTGTAAAACCGCTTTTTGACCATTTTGATCTAACTGTTTGATTTTTTCATATTCACTCGTTTTTAACACAGGACTAGCAATCTTCAGCTTATTACAATTGATTCGAATGTCCTTTGAAACATCCCCATCTCGACCTAAAAACAGCTCGGTACCGATCACTAGTTTTTCGCGAATCGCATCAATGGGTGGATTAGTCACTTGGGCGAATTGTTGCTTGAAGTACGTAAACAAGGATTGGGGACGTTCGCTCAAAATAGCTAAGGGTGAATCAAACCCCATGGAGATCACTGGTTCTTCTCCCGTTTGAGCCATTGGTAAAATCAACGTGCGTATGATCTCATCCGTGTAGCCATTCCGTTTCCAAAGGGTCTGGATCGCATCGTCTGCTGTTTCTTCCTGCTTCTCAGTCCCAGGAAGCAGCTCTGGTGTCAATAGGTGTTCCGCTAGCCACTCCTGGTAAGGATGGGCATTCGCATAATGCGCTTTGATTTCTTGATTTCGTAAGATCATCCCTTTTTGGGTATCCACCAAAAACATATTTGCTGGTCCAAGCACCCCTTTTTCAATCACTTCCGACGCTGGTAAATCCACCACTCCTGACTCAGAGGCCACGACAACAAAACCAGCTTTTGTGATCGAGTAGCGAGATGGTCGCAATCCATTACGATCAAGGGCAGCGCCCACCATCTCCCCATCGGTAAAGCATAAAGCTGCTGGTCCATCCCAAGGAGCCATAAAGCTTGCATTGTATTCATTAAAAGCCGTCAGTTCTGGCGTCAAGCCAGCTTCTTTAGACCACGCTTCTGGCACCATCATCAACAGTGCTTGGGGAATGTCTCGACCTTGACGATACAAGTATTCCATACAATTTTCCAGCTTCGCAGAATCAGAGTTTTCGTCATCGTAGACTTCGATCTGATGTCCATGCATCCAATTTTCCGCCCCGCGTAACGTGTTGATTTCGCCATTATGGGCTAAGAAACGAAAAGGTTGCGCCCGACTCCAGCTTGGAAAGGTATTCGTTGAAAAACGAGAATGAGTCAAAGCAATACTCGAAGTCATTTCTGGGCTTTGAAGATCTTTGAAAAACAAGCCAACTTGATAGGCATGCAGCATCCCTTTATAAACAACTGTCTTACTGGACAAGCTGCAGATAGACAGCTCATCGGTATGATATGTTTTTTCCAGTTTACGCCGTAGCCGATAAAGCTGATCTTCAAAGGGACGGCCAGCTGCTACATCGACAGGCTTTTCAATAAAGACTTGCACAAAAGATGGCATGACTTTTTGCGCCCCCGGCCCACACTGATAATAATCATATGGAACGTCGCGCTGCCATAAAACCGTAAAACCCATTTGTTGGATGTCTTTAGTTACTTCTTCTTGGACCTGTGCTGCTCGGAGCTTTTCTTTCGGTAAAAAAAACATCCCAACAGCATAGGCGCTTTTTTCAGGCAATGGGATTCCTTCCTCTTTTGCCCGCTGCTGAAAAAAAGGATCTGGCATCGCCATCAAGATTCCTGCTCCGTCCCCCGTGTCAGGTTCAGCGCCAGTTCCCCCTCGATGATTCATCCGTTCTAACATCGTTAAGGCATTTTGGACGAGCTCACGGGAATAATGACCATTTTTCTGAGCAATGAACCCCATCCCACAAGCATCTTTTTCAAAAGCGGCATCGTACATCGTTTGGTTCGTTGTTTTCATCATCTCTAAATCACTCATGGAATCACACTTTCTTTCAATTTTCTGAATATTCCGATTTTTAACAGTTTACAACCTGATTTTCTATCTGGCAAGTTTTTTTACTTGATCCGATCTCGTTGCTTTCTTCCTTAAAGGGTTACTTACATCCATCGAACAAGTAGTTACTTGTAAATCACAGGCAGGAGTCTTCGTCTAATAAGGTTTTTTTATTATACAATAAACTATCGTAAAATTATTGCAAACAAATGAGAATCGTTATCAATTAACGCAGATTTTCTCATTTGGATGTCACAAACAGCTGCTTATGTCCCATTTTCAAGGAACAAGCTTGATTGATTTCAAAAAAAAGGGCTCTATAATTTATGGGACTGATGAATCAGAATTGATTCTTCAGCCCCATTTTCATTTTAGGTATTAAAAAACATATCGTTCTCTAGTATGATTAAATCACCACAAAATAAACAACTGAGAGGACGATATGCTATATGAATGATTCTATCAAAAAAATGCTGAGAATAATAGAGAAAGATTTGATGATTACAGAGGTCTCTTACGAGACCCTTCAGAAGAAAAAGACGTTGGTCGTCGATGCTGTTCTCTCGCCTACTCCTCGTGCTTGTAGAAGTTGTGGTTCTACTGTGGTAGATGGAAACGGGAAAGCAATTATAGTGAAAAATGGGAAGAAGGAAACGATTGTCCGTTTTGAACAATACAATCATATGCCTTTGGTTATGCGCCTAAAAAAGCAGCGCTATACCTGTAAAAACTGCCGAACCCATTGGACGGCTCAAAGTTATTTTGTCCAACCCAGACATTCAATCGCAAATCATGTTAGATATAAAATTGCTTCTTTACTGACTGAAAAAGTATCTTTATCTTTTATTGCGAAAAGCTGTCAGGTATCTTTGACCACCGTTATTCGTACATTGAAAGAGTTTAAAAGCTATTTACCAAAGCAATCTAAGAAGATTCTCCCCAGAGTATTGATGGTTGATGAATTTCGTTCGCATGCTTCTATAGAAGATAAAATGAGCTTTATTTGTGCAGATGGCGAAACAGGAAAATTAATAGATGTTTTGCCTACGCGTAAATTACCTCGATTAACAAGCTATTTCTTAGGTTGTACCAATCCAGAAGAAGTAGAATTCTTGGTGACAGACATGAACGCCGCCTACTTCCAGCTCACCAAACGTGTTCTGCCAAATGCGAAAGTCGTGATTGATCGGTTTCATATTGTCAAACACATGAATCAAGCGTTCAATGAGTTGCGTATCCGTGAAATGAATGAACTTCGTAAAGCCGGACAGAAAAGCCAGGCAGAAAAACTGAAAAAGAACTGGCGCTTTTTGCTAAAAAATCGTGCAAACATCAACCATTATGAATACAAAACATGGAAAAATTTCCGAGCACCAAAATACCCATTTCTTACTGAAGCAATGATGATTGATCGATTGCTTGAGTTTTCTCCGCCCCTAAAGGAGGCGTATCCCTTTTTTCATGAATTAGTTGAAGCCTTTCGAGACAAAGACCCTGACTTATTTTTCTCCTTATTGGCAGAACTTCCCGAAACGTTAGATGACAGCTTTCGGGAAAAGCTTCAAAACCTTCTGACCTATGAAGAAGGCATCACCAACGCAATGATCTATCCTTATTCCAATGGAAAAATAGAAGCGAAGAATACCCACATAAAGACAATGAAACGAGTATCCTACGGATTTAAATCATTTGAGAACATGAGAATTAGAATCTTTTTGATCAATCAATTAATCAATGTAAGATAACAAAAAATCTGAGCCAGAATGTGGTTCATTCTGACCCAGATTTGATTTTGCACAACTCATCAGTCCTTATTGACAAAGAGCCAAAAAAAGATGACCCACAATGGGATCATCTTTTTCCGTTTTTTTATTTTTCAAAGCCTTCTGCAACCGCTTCAGGATAGTTTTCTTTGACAATAGCTGCGCAATGGCCGCAAAGTGTTGGTAGCTGCTCTTCTACACCGACATCCACACGGACTTGACGACAACGTTCGCAGACTTCACCTTCGGCTTTTTCCACTAAGATCGCCACGTCTTCGAATTGATAGGCCGCTTCTGGTGCTGCTTCACCTGCTTCTTTGATCGTTAAGAAGTCCGGTGAAATGATCAGCAACTGAGCGATATCTGAATCAATGGCTTTTAGTAATGCCGCAACTGGTTCGGTTGGATAGACAGTCACTTTAGCTTCAAACGATTTCCCGATCAGTTTTGCATTACGCGCTTCTTCCAATGCTTTTAAGACATTGTCACGGAAATCAAGGAAAGCACGCCATAAATCAAGCAGCTCTTCTTGGTTAGCAAATGTATCATAGCCAGGGAACTCCGCTAATTGGACATATTCCTCTTCTTCTTTCAAATGTGACCAGATTTCTTCTGCCGTATGCGGAATGATCGGCGTCAGTAATTTCGTCAACGCAACCGCTGTTTGATAAAAGACGGTTTGCATGGCGCGACGTTGGAAATCATTTTCAGCTTCGATATAAACGACATCTTTCGCAAAATCCAAATAGAAGGATGACATGTCGACTGTCAAGAAGTTGATGACTGTTCGGTAAATATGCAAGAAGTTGTATTTTTCATAACCATCTTCTCGGATCGATTTGATCGTTTGATTCAAACGAACCATCATGTATTTATCGACAGAACGCAAGTTTTCAAATGGTACGCTGTCTTTTGCTGGATCAAAATCATTCGTGTTAGCCAATAAGAAACGCATGGTATTGCGAATTTTCCGATAGACTTCTGATACTTGATTCAAAATATCCATAGACACTCGAACATCCGCTTCGTAGTCAACACTGCTGACCCAAAGGCGCAAAATATCCGCACCCATTTGGTTGATCACTTTTTCTGGTGCAATGGTATTTCCAAGAGATTTACTCATCTTACGGCCTTCGCCATCTAAAGTGAAGCCTTGAGACAAGACGGCTTTGTATGGTGCGACTTCATTGATCGCAACACTAGTTGTGATACTTGAGTTGAACCACCCGCGATATTGATCAGAACCTTCCAAATACATGTCAGCTGGGAACGTCAATTCTGGACGTTGACGTAACACGGCTTCGTGAGAAGAACCTGAATCAAACCAAACATCCATGATGTCAGTTTCTTTCGAGAATTTACCGTTTGGTGAGCCTGGATGCGTAAAGCCAGCCGGCAGCAATTCTTCGGCTTCTTTTTCAAACCAAATCGTTGAACCATGTTCAGCAAACAAGTTTGCCACATGCTCGATCGTTTCAGGCGTGATGATGGCTTCGCCGTTTTCTGCATAAAAGATTGGCAATGGTACACCCCACGCACGTTGACGAGAGATCACCCAGTCGCCGCGATCGCGAATCATATTGTATAAACGGGTTTTGCCCCATGGAATGATCCAATCTACTTTTTCGATCTCATCCAAAATGTTTTGACGGAACTTATCAATTGAAGCAAACCATTGTGGCGTTGCCCGATAGATGACTGGTTTTTTCGTCCGCCAATCATGTGGATAGCTGTGAGTAAAGAAGTTTAGTTTTAATAGCGCCCCTTTTTCTTCTAAAAGCTCAGTGATCATTGGATTGGCTTTGTCATAAAAGACCCCTTCAAATCCTGGTGCTTCTTCTGTGAAGACCCCACGGCTATCGACTGGTGATAAGACATCCAGTCCATATTTTTTGCTGACGATGTAGTCATCTTCCCCGTGTCCGGGTGCAGTGTGGACCAAACCAGTACCGGCATCCAATGTCACATGATCCCCTAACATCAACAGAGACGTACGGTCATAGAAAGGATGTTGCGCCGTCATTTTTTCTAATTGATCGCCTGCCAATTCTTGCAATACTTCGACAGATTCCCAACCAATCTCATTCGTCACGGTTTCTAATAAATCTTTTGCCACGACAAATTTACGACCATCAGCCAAGATTTGAACATAGGCAAAGGTTGGATTCACAGAGATTCCTAGATTCGCTGGCAAGGTCCATGGCGTCGTCGTCCAGATAACAAAAGATGTATCTGAATCAAGCAAATCTTTGCCATCTGCGACTGGGAAAGCAACATAGATCGATGGTGATTTCACATCTTTGTATTCGATCTCGGCTTCTGCTAGTGATGATTCACTAGATGGTGACCAGTAGATTGGTTTTAATCCTTTGTAGATATAGCCTTTTTCTGCCATTTTTCCGAAAACGCGAATTTCTGCAGCTTCATAATCGGGCGTCAGTGTGATGTATGGGTGCTCCCAGTCACCAGAAACCCCTAAACGTTTGAAGTCAGCTCTTTGTGTATCCACTTGTGTCAAAGCATATTCTTCACATTTTTTGCGGTATTCTGCCAAGCTCATTTCTTTGCGCTTGATTCCTTTATTTGTCAACACTTGCTCGATCGGCAAACCATGGGTATCCCAACCAGGTACATAAGGGGAACGGAAACCTGACATTGATTTGGAACGTACGATAATGTCTTTACTGATTTTGTTCAATGAGTGTCCGATATGGATGTTCCCATTTGCATAAGGAGGACCATCGTGTAAGACAAAGGTTGGCTTGCCTTCATTTAATTCTTGACGGCGTTGATACAATCGATTTTCTTCCCATTCTTTTTGCCAATCCACTTCGCGGTTCGGCAAGTTGCCTCGCATTGGAAAAGCGGTTTTTCCAAGATGCAGTGTTTCTTTCATTTTCATTCTTGTTTCGCTCCTTTTCGTCTCACTACGTTTCCGTATAATTTCTAAATCCATTGACTCGACCAATCAATTGCTTCTATTGAACGTATCAAAATGGATTGGTTGCCATGACTTCCTTGTGTTTAGGTCTCACTGATTTTAAAAATCAATCCTAGTAATTCCTCGTTTGGTTACTACGCTCCTTATGGTCGCCTAGTACTGTTCATCATCTGCTCTGGTCCGCAATGCGGACCAGAGCAGATGATGAACAGCAAAAAACACGTCCGTCCCTGGCAAGGGACGAACGTGTTCGTGGTACCACCCAAATTTTAATTGTCGTTAGACAATTCTTTGATGATCGGTAACGGGATCAGGCGTCGTTCTCTACTTGAGTCTTTGGATAATCGGCTCTTTAAAGAACGCAACTCACAGATGATCTGATTTCTTACAGGGTTTTATTTGGCTTCCACTCTCCCAAACTCGCTTGAAAAATATAAGAAATTTTTCTGTTCTGTGTCTTAGTTGTTATCTGTTTTGTTCAATTCGTCTAATAAGTTTCTCGCATCATCTAATGTTTTCACTTCAGGGCTTTCGCTTACATCAACGATTTTTTCATCTGATTCAACAACGTCCACATCAAATGTGTCCACTGCTTCTGAGTTTACTCCAGAACCATTTTCACTGTCAAGTTCTTTTGATAAAACTTCTCTGATTACTTGATGGGAATCTTGCACGTAGCTTGAAAATGGCGCCAAAATCTCTTCCCACTCTGGGCTCTTCACTTGTTCTAATTGGGTTTGTAACATAACCAATAAGTTGTTGTGGAAGACTCTGGTTTTCTTCTTCAAGTCATTTGTTTCTGTTGCCAATTGACGGGCATTGTCTGTTGCATCCGTCAAAATCTCTTTGGCTTTTTCTTCCGCTGAGGTCATCAAGGCATGGGCATGTTTTTCTGCAGTAGCAACCATTTCATCCGCACGGTTTTGGGCAGACGTAACGATCACTTCTGATTCTTTGCTTGCGCTTGTTTTTACTTTATCCGCGGTATCTTGAGCCACGATGATGGATTGGTTCAAGGCGTCTTTCAGTTCATTGAAATACTCTAGTTTTTCTTCGGCGTGTTTCAATGATTTCTCTAACTCGCGATTGCGTTGAACCGCTTCTTCATAATCGCGGACGATCATATCCAAAAAGTCATCGACTTCGTCTTGGTTGTATCCTCTCATTTTTACTGAAAAGTTTTTATTTTGAATGTCTAATGGAGTTAATGCCATATTCTATACACCTCTTTGATTTATTTACGTAATACACCTAATAACAATCTAACTTTTTCTTTTTTCGTGGTTCCTTCTAACCCCTGTATTTGAATCCGACCAAATCCTCTTACTGAAACGATATCCAGTAAATCCAGAACAAAATCTGGTCGTAGTGCTTCTGTCCAGTTTACTTTTACTTTTCCTGATTCGATCAACTGTTTCGAACGCTGACGTGAGATGTTATATACGGCAGAGATCACTGTATCAAGACGCAATGAACTAACCGTTTCTCTTTCCTCGGTCCAGCCATCTTTAGGAACGATCAACTCGGTGTATTTTGTTTCTTCCAAGCGCACCGAGACGTTTCCGATTTTATCCACTTGGAGTTGGATAAAATGACTGACTTCAGCGGCAACGAATACTTGCCATATTTCACCATCGGAAAGAATGTCTCCAAAGTATTCCCTCTTGACTCCAGTCCCCATTAACGTGCCTAAAACTTTTCCATGACTCAACACCGTAAATTTTTTCGGGTATTGAATCGTAAACAAAGTCATGTCAAACTCATCGGTGGTGGGCTCATAATAATCGGGATAAATCAAACAACGTCGTCTTTCAGCAGCTTCGTAACCACCAAAAAAGCGGAAGCTTAAATCCGTTGATTGACGAATCAAGCTTTCTAAAATATACGCTTGTCTCGGATCTAAAAAATCAGTTAAGTAAGGCGCATACTGCATTTGCACTTGTTCGATCCATCCTTGAGCGGAATCAATAAAAGGGCGTTCATCGTTTCGAAAATGTTGATAGACATTTGCGTTCACCGATAACCACCCCTTACGTTAAAATAAAATTGATTGTAAGATCAATATCAATGCTTGTGATGCTAGCTGTAAGACGATAATTGCAAACGCAATCGTAAAATCAATACCAGCAAAACTTAATTTCAATCGATCAAATAAACTCAAATACGGTTCACACACTTTTGCTAAGAAACGGCCAAAAGCGGATTGATACCCTCCTGGAAACCAAGACAAAAGTGCATAGATCACTAATAAAATGGTATACAGATAAACAGCATCACTTAGTAATTTAACGAATCTCAAAAATAAAATTGGCGTTCCTCCTCACTTTAGATATCAAAAAAATTGGTATCTGCTAATGTTTGGGCAGTGCCTTCAATTTCCATACCCTTAGGCGTGCAAAGAAAAATTTCATCGCCAACACGCTTGATATCTCCATCTTCAGCGTACACTGTTCCTGTTAAAAAATCAACTATTCGACGAGCTTGGTACTCTTCAATTAAATGAAAATTAACAAGTACAGCATCCCCATTGATGACCTGCTTGGCAATCCCCATCGCTTCGGAATAGACGCGTGGCTCTACGATCGTTATTTTACCAGCTGCTTGTGCGGGTGTTTCTTTTGCTTTTGTTTCTTTGACTCTCGTATTGCTTCTTTGTTGTGCCATCGGAACGACTTTTTCTTCCGTCTTCGTCACCGGTCTTACCCGTTCAGCCGCAGCTGAGGCTTGTTGATAGACAGCTGCTTGTGGTTGCTGTCTGTATTGATAGGCTTGATTTTGTGGTTGACTTGTTGTACGTGTTGCCGCTTGGCCAGATGCATACGTATTCGTGGTTGCTCTGGGGGCTGTAAAAGCTCCTCCTTGGTTCACAGCTTGTTTAGACGCTGTGCGTGCCGGTTCTTCCGTGGCAAATGTTTCTTCGTAGTAATCTTCTTCGTCAGTCAATCCAAAAAAATTGGTCAGTTTCTCTTTGAGCGACATCGGTCAACCTCCTTTTTTATTGAAATAATGCTGTTCCTACACGAATAAATGTTGCACCTTCTTGAATCGCAATGGGAAAATCATTACTCATTCCCATACTCGTTTCTAAGCAAGGGGCATGTGTAAGATGCAGGTCAGCGATCTGTTGTTGAATCCTTTTTAATTCTTTAAAAATCTGATGCTGCTCGTCTTTGGAAGCAGTGAGCGGGGCCATCGTCATCAATCCAACAACACGAATTTTGTCGAACGAAGCAAGTGCTTCAATAAAAGCCATTACCTCTTCAACAAAAATCCCTTGTTTCGTTGCTTCCTGCGAAACATTCACTTCCACAAAGCAGTTGATCGGATGCTCTGCTCGTTTTTGAATTTCTTGTGCCAGTTTGATTGAATCTAACGCATGGAAAAAATCAATCTCATTTATAATTGATTTTACCTTTCTGCGTTGCAAATTGCCAATAAAATGCCAACGGACATCTGGATAATCCTTTAGTGCTGCCTTCTTTTCAAGTAGTTTTTCTACTCGATTTTCTGCACAATCCCGCACACCATTTTCTAAAAGGACTCTTGTTGTTTCTGTATCGACGGATTTTGTCACAGCTGTCAAACAGACATCATTGGCATTTCTAGAAACAAGAGCACAGGAATCCTGTATCTCTTGCTGAATCTTGTGCAAGTTCTCAGAAATCATGTGCTCTGCCCCCTAGCGTTTACGACGGAAAAATGGTGGTGTGCTTAATTCGTCGTCATCATTCGAACGTACTTCATCACGGCTGAAGGTATCGAATTCTTTCTTTTCTACATTTTCAAATGTGTTTTCTTCTACTTTAGGTCGTACATTTTGTTCTTTGCGGATATCCCAATCACCAAAGCCATTGCTTTCTTCTGCTTGCGCTGGGCGTGCTTGATCCATATCTAATGTTGGTTTTTGAGGGATAGAATGAATTTGACCTTGGCTTTGTCTGCTAGAGCGAGAACCCCGTTCTTTTTTTGAAGGGTCAATGCCGGTTGCAATGACAGTCACACGGATCTCATCGCCTAAGTCTTCATTGATTGATGTACCTAAGATAATGTTTACGTCGCCTGTTGCCGCATGAGCGACGATATCAGAAGCATCTTGTGCTTCAAATAAAGTCATATCCAATCCGCCAGTGATGTTCAATAGCACTTGTTCTGCGCCATCGATCGACGTTTCTAGTAATGGTGAAGAGATCGCTTTTTTCGTTGCTTCGATTACACGTTCTTCACCGCTAGCAACACCGATTCCCATCAAGGCTGTGCCTTGATTTTCCATTACTGTTTTCACATCAGCGAAGTCTAAGTTGACATAGCCAGGTGCAGTGATCAAGTCTGAGATCCCTTGAACCCCTTGACGCAAGACATTGTCTGCTTCACGGAATGCTTCAAGCATTGGCGTTTTCTTGTCAACAACTTCTAATAAACGGTTGTTTGAGATGATCAATAAGGTATCGACATTCTCTTTTAATTTAGCGATGCCTTCAGCCGCAAAACGGCCACGTTTTGGTCCTTCAAATGTAAACGGACGAGTAACGACACCGACTGTCAACGCGCCGATTTCTTTAGCGATTTTCGCTACGATCGGTGCAGCACCTGTTCCGGTTCCGCCACCCATACCAGCGGTAATGAAAATCATGTCTGCGCCTTCTAATGATTCGCGAATAGAATCTTCACTTTCTTCCGCTGCTTTTTGACCAACTTCTGGTTGAGAGCCAGCACCAAGTCCGCGGGTATATTTAGGGCCTAATTGAATGACTGTTTCTGCTTTTGAGTTTTTTAACGCTTGAACGTCAGTGTTGGCTGCAATAAATTCTACGCCCTTGACATTTTCTTCGATCATACGATTAACTGCGTTGCCGCCACCGCCACCGACTCCGATGACTTTGATCACAGCGCCGTCATTGATGTTATTATCAATTGAAAATTCCATAATTTATCTTCCTCCTGAGAATCGTTTTAGATTATTCAAAGATATTTGAGAAGAAATCTTTTACTCGGTTTGTGATCGACTCACCTTTTTTCTCTTCTTCTGCTTCTTCATAAGTTTCTTCTGGCGCTTCATATTGTTCGTAATGCACTTCTTGTTGTTGAATAGCAACGGGCTGTTGCGCCACTGTTTTTTCACCAGTGATCGCACTTTTGGCAAGCTGGTACACTTCGCTTAAGTTTGCCGAATAGTCAACGATACTGATCACATTCGTGAAAACAGGATTTCTAAGTCCCATATGATTAGGAACGTAAAGCTTGACGTTTGTTTCGAATACTTCTTGAGCAAGATCTACGACACCAGGAAGACTTGCAGCGCCACCAGTCAAGATCACGCCCCCCGGTAAATCAAGTCCATCGATTTCGTCTAGGACTTCTTTTGATTTGGTGAAGATTTGTTCCATACGGGCTTCAATGATTTCTGATAAATAGCGTTCATCGATTTTCACTGGTTCTGATTTCCCGATCACATCAACCGGAAATTCTTCGCTGGCTGAAGTGCGTTCAGGATACGCATCCCCATAATTGATCTTCAATGCTTCTGCATTGTTGAAAGAGGTATTTAAAACCGTCGAAATGTCTTTTGTGACAAATTCGCCGCCCTCTTGGTTCACATGGGTGAATTTCAATTGCTTGTCGTGCATCGCTGCTGTGGTTGTTTGGCCGCCACCAATGTCGATGACGATCGTACCAAAATCTTTTTCACCGTCTGATAAAATCGATTCTGTTAGTGCTAATGGCGTAATGACTACTTCATTAACAATCAAACCAGATTTTTCAACACATTTGCGAATGTTGTGAATGATGGTTTTTGGTCCTGTATACACAACACCAAACATTTCTAGGCGAACCCCGATCATGCCACGAGGATCTTTGATTCCTTCAAAACCATCAACGGTAAATTCCTGCGGTAAAATAGCAATGATCTGTCTTTCAGGAGGGGTAGAACGAACGAGTGCTGCGGAGGCAACATTACGCACGTCTTCGTCGGTGATCTCTTTTGATTCACTATTGACAGCGATCATTCCTTGACAATTTTCCACTTCAAGAAGATTGGCTGGTACACCAACACTTACACTGCGAATTTGAATTCCTGCTTTTTCTTCTGCTTGTCTTACTGCTCTTTGAATGGCTTGTACCGTTTTATCGATATCTACAATGATCCCACGGTTGATTCCTTCTGATTTTGCATTACCTACACCAATGATATTCATTTGGCTGTCAACGTATTCGGCTACTACAACTTTTACAGATGTCGTACCGATATCAAGGCCAACATACATTCCCGTTTTTGCCATGGATGGGGTTCCCTCCTACTTAAATTGGATATATAGCGAACCATCACAGTCCGTTTTTAGAGTTCATTCGAATAATTTGTTCACTGTTACCAATTCTACCATATAATGGCGCTTTTTAGAAACAAGTTAATGAAAAAAACTCTTGAATTTTTCCTAAGAATCACTATCAGCTGTTTGATTTTCGTCTGCATCGTCTTCTTGTGTATTTGAAATTGGATAAGTAAAGATTCCAACTTCCATATCCACAATACTGTCCTCGGTCAAATCTTTGGCAATTTGCGGATAATACTGCATTTGACTCACCATATTCGAAATGTTGACGATCACTTGATTGCCATCATTCATAAAGAGAGTCAGCAGCTCATCATTGCTGTCACGGGGGGTATATTTGATTTGAGAAACGCCATCGCGAATTTCTGAACTTAATTCTTGATAGGCACTAAGTGTTGCTTTGATTTTATCTTCAGCCGAAAAATTTTCTAAAACCGGCAATCCTTCCACTGGCTGCTCACTGATTTCATCTAACACAACGCCATTTTCTAAAACCGGCGCATAGCCACCATCTTGGGCTAGTAAAGCAACTTCTTGAAATTCAGTGACAGTGATATCGAAGCGATTGATACCAGATAGAGAAATTGAGGCATTTTTTATACGTGGCAATTCTTTTTTGATGGCAGACACGCTTTGATTACGTTCGAAAAATTGCGGCCACATCTCTTCATTGACGGTTAGGTCCGAATTTTCGAGAATTGCTTCTGCGGATACTTCATGATTGCCTTTGACGACCACATTCGCCAAACGACTAAGGGGCGAAACGAAATACAAAACAATCAATAAAGGAATCATCAACAATCCAATAATCAAGGCTAAACGGCGAATCAACACTTGGTTGCGGTACGCCTTTAGGTTAGGCAGCCGATCAGCAAAGGAGCGGGCCTTATTTTCTGGCTCTGGCAATGCTTCCTTCTCATCAACAGACTCTTCCATTGCTTCATCTGCTTCAAAAAATGTTTCTTCTTGCTCGTCTTCATGGTCTTTGGACGAATCTTCTGTTTCTTCAGGAGCAGGAGAAGACCAAGCTGGCTGATTGCCTTTTTCTTGCAAATACTTTAGATTTTCTTTTTGCCAAGGGGTCAACTCTTCCGTTGACGAGGGGGTTTGATCATCATGAGGTGTTTTGTCTTTACTAATGATAATCGCTCCTTTCTATCCCACACATTGTACTATTTGATTACCTCTTGCACAAGTCGAAATAATCGTTCTGAGGCATCGCTGATCCCTTGTTCTTTTGAGGCTTTTGCCATCTTACTACGAAGGGCTTCATCTTGCATGATACTGTCTACTGCTTCCACGAGGTTTTGACTGTTTAGTTCATGATCGGCAATCATTTTGACTGCTCCTGCATTGGCTAAACTTTGGGCGTTCTTCGTCTGGTGGTCATTGGTCACATAAGGACTAGGAATCAAAATCGCTGGAATCCCTAATGCAGTGAATTCTGCGATCGATGTGGCTCCTGCTCGTCCAATCAATAAATCACTATTTGCCATCACTTCTGCCATCTGATCAATGTAAGGGCGAATACTGATATTAGGAAAGGCATCTTTTGACATGCCGATTTTTTCTTCGATCTCTTTGTAATACCGTTCACCTGACGCATAGAGAAGCTGATACTCTTTTTGAGCAAACAGCGGCAGCGCATCAATGATCGCTTGATTGATTTTCAGTGCTCCTTGACTCCCACCAAAAACCAAGACCGTCTTTTTCGCCGGATTTAAATCGTAGGAAGACAAGATCGCTGACTTTTGACTGTTGCGTACTTCTTGACCTCGAGGATTCCCCACCAGCACTGTTTTCTTCGCTGGAAAGTACTGGGACGCATCGTGAAAGGCAATGGCGATTTTATCCACATATTTGGTTAGAAATTTATTCGTGATCCCGGGAACACTATTTTGTTCATGAATAATTGTAGGAATTTTCAACTTCGCTGCAGCAAAGACCACCGCGCCAGAAACGTAGCCGCCGGTGCCGATCACCACATCCGGTTGAAACTCCTTGATGATTTTTTTGGCTGCGTAATAACTTTTCATGAAAAGTTGGATCGTTTTTACATTATCGAAGGACAACTTACGCTTAAAGCCTTGGATTTCTAATGTTTTAAAAGGAATACCTGTTGGAGGGACGATTTTATTTTCCAAGCCCCTTGTTGCACCAATGTATAAAAATTCGGCTGTCGGGTCAATCTCTTTTACATAATCGACAAAAGACAACGCTGGATAAATATGTCCGCCAGTACCGCCGCCAGTCACAAGTATTTTCATATCCGTCACTCATTTCTATTTAAGTTCTGCTACTGCCGCCATAAATTTGTCGCCGCGAACTTCAAAATTAGGGTATTGATCCCAACTTGCATTCGCAGGTGACAATAAAATCGTATCTCCAGCAGCACTTAAAGAAAAGGCTAATGGGACGGCTGTTTCAACATTGTCTGTCATTTCAATTGTTTTTACCCCTGCAGCTTGAGCAGCAGCGGCTAATTTTTCCTTTGTTTCACCAAACAACACGATGGCTTTTAGCCCTTTTAGTGCGGGAACTAAGTCATCAAAGCTGTTCCCCCGATCCAGACCACCTGCCAATAAAATCAGTTTCTCATTGTCAAAGCCGCCTAATGCCATTTCTGTGGCTAGAATGTTTGTTGCTTTGGAGTCATTGAAAAATTTCACCTGATTGATGGTGGTGACATACTGAGTCCGATGGGGCACGCCTGTAAAGGTTTGTAACGCTTGCTTAATGGCTTCGTTTGGCATATCGCAAAGTTTACCGACAGCAATCGCTGCTAATGCATTTTCAATATTATGATCTCCTGGCACGCCAAGTTCATCAGCTGCCATAATCACTTCTTCTTTATAATAGAGGATACCGTCAAGCATGTACGCGCCTGCTACTTTTTCCTTGGTGGAAAAAGGAATGATTTGCGCTTTTGATTTTGTCGACAGTGCTTCTAGTTCTGGCTGGTTCCAGTTGATCACCAAATAATCATCTGCAGTCATTCGCTGTTGCAATCGCCACTTTGCTAGGACATACTCTGGACGACTGCCATGGTAATCGATATGGGCTTCATAAATATTGGTGATCACGGCGATTTTTGGTCGCAAAGTATCGATCCCCATCAATTGGAAGCTAGACAATTCCATGACTAATCGGTCTTCCGCTTTGGCTGTTTGAGCAACGGAACTTGCAGGAAACCCAATGTTCCCAGAAAGCAGTGCCTGCCCTTTTTGCATCCCGGCGTTTAAGACATTGGCGATCATGGTCGTTGTGGTGGTTTTTCCGTTCGTACCAGTAATGCCGATAATCGGAGCCTCAGAGATTTGATACGCTAGCTCCACTTCCGTGATTACAGGAATTTTTTTCTCTAAAGCTTTTTGAACAAGGGGCTGTGAATAAGGGATTCCGGGATTTTTCACAACTAACGAAAAGCCTTCATCCAATAATTCGTTTGGGTGGCTGCCAGTGATCACTTTGACCCCTAACGCCAAAAGATCTTGTGCTTCGGGATTTTCAGCAAATGGCTTGCCGTCATTAACGGTCACAAGTGCGCCCAAATCATGTAACAATTTGGCCGCACTGAATCCACTACGCGCTAATCCTAGCACAAGAACTTTTTTATTTTGATATGTTTTAATTTTTTTCATTTTCTTCATCTCCTACCATACAAGGGCTATTGTGAGCAACGAGCAACCTAACGCAATACACCAAAAAACAGTGTCGATCTTCCACTCAGACCATCCGCTCATTTCAAAATGATGGTGGATGGGTGACATCTTGAAGATTCGTTTGCCCGTTAATTTGAATGAGGCAACTTGCAGCATCACGCTTGCTGTTTCACAAACATAGACCAGTCCGACAAGCAAGAGGGTCCATTCTTGGTGTAAAAGAATCGAAATTGCTGCCAGCAGACCGCCTAAAGCCAGCGAGCCGACATCCCCCATAAAAATTTTAGCCGGTTTGCGATTGTACGGAAAGAAGCCGATCAATCCGCCAATGATTGCTAGACAAACGATCAATACATCAATTTGATCTTGCCGCCAAGCAATCAGTGCGTAAGTTGAAAAAGAAATCGTGCCCAGTCCTGCGACCAGACCATCGATACCGTCGGTCAAGTTGACTGCATTTGAAAAACCGACCAGCCAAAAGATGACGAACACTCCGTAAAAGATCGACAGTGGCACATCGATCCCAAAGAAATTTAACACGTCTGCATTGCCTTCCGCTCGAAAAACAAAGTAAAAGACGAGTCCGCCTAAAATTTGTCCAATCAATTTTTGCAGCGAGTTTAAGCCCATATTTCTTTTGCGGAAAATCTTGATGAAATCGTCAAGAAATCCTAATGCACCATAAACCAAGGTAATGAACAAAAGAATGAACAATGAAGCAGTCAGTTGATTTTGCCATGCCCCTACCCAAATTGCAGTGATCATTGCAGAAATCAAAAATACAAACCCACCCATCGTTGGTGTACCAGCCTTTACATTATGCCATTTAGGGCCGTCACCACGTATTTCCTGTCCGTATTTCTTCATTTGAAAATAGCCGATAAACAAAGGCATCGCGGCTGTTACGATCGCAAAGCCGCTTGCCAAAGGTAATATCATCTCTGTCCATTCCATATCGTTCTCTCCTATTATTCTATTCGTTTTCGCTTAGTGTAAACTTGATCGATTGTCCCGATAACTCAGTATAAGGCTCCACGCTCTGTTTGGTACAATAGCCGTCCCCTTCAAAACTGACGTCCACATTCAACAGACTGCCAAATTTGATCAAATCTGCTTTGGACCAGGAGGTCGTATCAGGCATGTAATACTTGTCGCTATCCGTAATCAGCAGTACTCGTCCGCCAGGCATGATCGAAGTGCCGCTGTCAACGGACTGTGCGATGACCTTCTCGCCATCACCGATGACAACAGGGGTCAACCCAGCTTTTTGAACGTCAGTTGCCGCTGATTCTGTATCAAGATTACGATAATCCCCTACAGTCGTTTCACTACCTGAGGTTGTACTATCTTCTAATGCAGAATTTTTCAGATCCATGACTCGTTTCATCAATGGATTGGCAATTTCACCCAACACGGTGCTTTCGTGCTTCTCTGGCAATTTGATCGTCAAATACAAAATATATTCAGGTTCTTCTGAAGGAAACATCAAAACAACAGAATACAGATAATTGGTACCCCCAGACAAATACTTACCGGTCGTTGGATCGGCTACTTGGGCTGTCCCCGTTTTCGCGGAAATATTGTAGCCCGGTAGTTCATAGACACCATAAGCACTTCCGTAATTTTCACTTTCGACAACATCACGCATATATTCCCGTACTTTTGTTGCCGCTTCTGCTGTGATGGGATGGCCAACTTCTTCTGGTTGTGTGACCGTTTCTTCTCCTGTATTGCCATCAACGATTTTACTAATAAATTGTGGTTTCAACATCGTTCCGTTATTTGCCACCGACGTAAAGGCCTGCATCATTTGGAAATTCGTCACACCAATCGCTTGACCAAATGACGTCATCGCTTGGCTGACAGGGTTATCCTCTGGTGTGATCCCAGTATTTTCGTTAGGCAATCCTGAATAGGTACTGCGACCAAAACCAAATTCTTTTAAGTATTGCTGCCAACGATCTGCCATTCGCTGTTCCAAGGTCACCATTCCAATATTACTCGACCATGAAAGTGCTTGGCGCATCGTCAGTGTTCCTTTTTGACCGAAGTCCCAGTCGTTGATGGTTGCATCATAAAGTTTCATTCCATCAGGGCTTGGGGTAAAAGTTTCGTTTTCATTAAAGATCCCTTGATCGATCGCTGCTGCCGTCGTCAAGATCTTCATGGTTGATCCTGGCTCGTAGTTGTCTTCAACTAATAGGTTTTGCCAATCATTGATGGAATCCAAATTTTCTGGATTATAGGTTGGTCGTTGCGCCATCGCCACGATTTCACCCGTTTTTGCATCCATTAAGTTCGCTGTTAAGTTTTCTGGTTTGTTTTCTTTAAAGACACTGTCCATCAGCGTTTCCAAGTAGCTTTGGATCCGACTATCGATGGTCGTATAGACGTCTTTCCCATCCACCGCTGCAACAGTTTCGGCTACGGTTCCTGGCAACGGATTTTGATTGTTGTCTTTTTGATAAACGATCTCGCCATCGGTCCCAGAAAGCACGTCATTGTACGCAGCTTCTAGCCCGGTTTTCCCAACTAGACCAGTATCGTCATCATTGGCAACAGCATACCCGATAAAGTGAGAAGAAAAGACACCATTCGGATAAAGTCGAGCTGGATGACTGTCAAAATGAAAGCCAGCAATCCCTTCTTTTTCCATTGCATCTTCAATCGCATTCTTTTGTTCTAATGTAATATTGTTCCCTTTGCTTCCAAAAGAAACACGCCATAATTGTTGCTCAAGCCCTTCTTCTAATGTATTGACTGCTGTTTCTTGGTCGATGGACAATACATCCGACAAGATTTTGCCCAATTTATTGAAGTTTGCTTCTTCTGCAAAAAGATTCTTTTTGCCATCTTTGTAATTTTGGTTCAAAACAGCGTAAATTGAATACGAGGTCACATCTTCAGCAATTGGAATCCCATTGCGGTCATAGATCGTTCCACGTTTCGCTTTGATGACTTCACTGCCTTCATAAAGATTTTTCGTTTTTTCAGCTAAGGAAGTCCCAGCGACATCTCCGACAATAACGATGTAGCTCAAACGCGTGACAAACAAAAAGAACAATCCAATACTCGTAGCAAAGAGAATAATACCTACTTTTTTGCGATTGTTCGTTGTAGTTTGATTGTTCTTTTTTAAGTATTGCTTGAATTTATCTGTTAACTTCATTTAGTCCACTTTCCTTAAATTGCCGTCATCGATCGACAATCCATTATCCTCAGCAATCTTTTGGATGCGCTCGGTTTTAGAAAGTTCATTTTTCTCTTGTTCCAACTGTTCTGCTTGTGTTGTTTTTTCATTGATATCCGATTGGATCAAAGAAATATCGTGTTCGACTTGACTGATATTGGTTCGAATATTTATGGTCAAGATCGCCAACGTCAATACAGAGATGATCACAAAGGCAGCGATCAGTTTTTCCAGAGTAGAAATGCTTTTTAACCGACGAGCCGGAGATGCTGGTACGCGGATGACCTCAGGACGCTGGGGATCAGTAGGCAGTTTTTCAGTTGTCGGTTCAGAGTGTTCCATAGGTCGTGATTCAAGTGGTTCTCTGAATTCATAGTCATGAACTTTTAGTTCTGCCATAGTTGTTACCCTTCGCTTTCCTTGATTTTTTCCGCGATTCGCAGTTTCGCACTGCGAGAACGATTATTTTCAGCTACTTCTTCCTCAGTTGGAAGAAGTGGTTTTCTTGTTATAAGTTTAAGTGTTGGTTGGAATTCTTCTGGTATCATCGGCAAACCTGGCGGCATATCCTTCGGTGTGCTGTATTCCTTGAACATCGATTTCACGATGCGATCTTCTAAAGAGTGAAACGTGATGACACTCACACGTCCGTTGACTGCTAAAAGATGAATCGCTTGTTCAAGTGATTCTTCAATCACACCTAGCTCATCATTGACTGCAATGCGAATGGCTTGGAAAACCCGTTTTGCAGGGTGTCCGCCTTTTCTTCTTGCTGGCGCCGGAATGGCTGTTTTGATGATATCGACCAATTCACCCGTTGTTTCGATTGGATGATCTTGTCGCACCCGCTCGATTTCACGAGCGATTTGTTTCGAGAATTTTTCTTCTCCATAACGGAAGAAGATTTTGACTAATTGGTGGTAGTCGAATTGATTGACTACTTCATAGGCAGTCAATGCTGCAGTTTGATCCATCCGCATATCCAGCGGTGCATCTTGGTGGTAGCTAAAGCCGCGTTCGGCTTCATCTAATTGGGGTGAGGAAACACCTAAATCGTACAAAATCCCATCGACTCGGCTCACACCGTGTTGATGCAATGCTTCCTTTAAATAGCGGAAATTACTTTTAATGAACGTAACCATTCCTTTAGCAACATATGGTGCTAAACGTTCTTTCGCATGATCGATAGCAGTTTGGTCTTGATCAAAAGCAAAGAGATGTCCCTCTTCAGACAGTTGCGACAATAAATATTCACTATGACCGGCTCCACCTAATGTACAATCGACATAGACGCCTTCTGGACGAATCTTTAACCCATCAACGGTCTCCTGTAGCATAACGGTGTAGTGTTGAAAATCTGCCATGTGTTTTTTCCTCTTCCTATCAAGCCTATAAGCCAAAATCAATCATTGTTTCAGCAATTTCATCAAAGTTTTCTTCTGCTTCTTCAGAGAATGCTTGCCAACGCGTTTCATCCCAAATCTCGATTCGGTTTGAAACGCCGATGATCACACAGCTTTTGGTAAGGTCTGCATGATTTCTCAATGTAACAGGGATATTGATTCGTCCTTGTTTATCGATTTCGCACTCTGTTGCAGCAGAATAAAAGAAGCGGACAAATGTCCGAGCGTCCTTTTTCGCTAAAGGCATTTCGTTTAGTTTTTCTTCAAGTTTTTCCCATTCAGATAAGGGGTAGCCAAATAAACAGCCATCTAATCCACGTGTCACAACAAATTTTTCTCCGAGTTTTTCTCGTAGTTTTGAAGGGACGATTAGTCGGCCTTTTGCATCTATCGAATGTTGAAATTCACCCATAAACATCGATAAATAACCCCCGATCTCCACCTGATATTCACAGTCTACCACAATCCCCCACTTTCTACCACAAATTATATGAAATTTGAAAGGGAAGTTGTTTGACTTTTCTTTACCAAATGAGGAAAAAGAGGAAAACCGACTACTTAAAGTTTTTAAAAAAACTTTAAGTGAAAAAATGGGCGTTTATCAAGAGTCAAAACACTATAAGTAACTAACAATATTTAGAATGATCAAAACGACATGAAAAATGATCGTAAATAGAAAAATACTACGCCAATACATCTTTAAATAGCGACCATATTGGATCTCCTCATAGTAATATGCCTGAAAAACTGCCAGCAGAATCCCTAATAAAAAAATGGAGATCAAATAGTACAATGTGATCGCTTGATCAAAAGTATACTTTGATAATTGATGAATCCCGACCATCAAAAACGGTACTGCTAAATCCGGTGCCTTCACGTGGTAACGATCATTCAAGGACAACGCGGAAACAATGAACCGACAGGCGAAATAGACGAGCACAGGGAAGATATACCAAAACAAAACGATTGGATTAAATCCAGACATACAGCAAAATCCTTTCTAACAACTAGTGTCACTATACTTTATTTTCTTTACATCCGTGTTTCAGTTCTTTTAAAAATCTGAGCTGGAATAAGACAGTCATGAAATTTTTTAAGGAGCCTCTTTGTTCACCAGCCGACTTTTGAAAGTCTTGAAGAATGCATTTCTTTACCTATTAAAACAGAAGGGCGTATCTTCAACAAGTCTATCTTGCCATTCTAATGATTTTTTTTGTCCTGAAATTGAAAATTTCTTAATTTCTCCTTGGTTCAACTTGAGTTCTTGTGTATTTGAGGGTAAACTGTCACTAGAATAACTCTAAAAGGTGGATTAGAATGAACGAGAAAAAACCAAAAAGTACCTTTGCAAAAATCACGCAAGTCGTGATCTGGACCATGCTTATTCTCACTGTTGGCTCGATTTTCTTAGCAGCATACACAAGTATTATGGGTTAATCCTATTAAAAAAGTGCCCTTTTCCAAAATGATGGCTTCCATCTTTTGGAAAAGGGCACTTTTTTTACAGCAAGGGTGACACAAGGCGTGCCAAGCCTTCTTTGATTTTGATCGTCAGCTTTCTTTGCTGATACGCTTCGATCGTTAAGTGCTTAGAATCGATCGAATCCGCCAGAAACGCTTCTTTCGTTTGCGTCGCGAGTTGTGCATCGTAGATGATCGTATTGACCTCAAAGTCTAAACGAAACGATCGGACATCGATATTTGCTGAACCAATCGAAACGAGCCCACTGTCAATGATCATCGTTTTTGCATGCATAAACCCTTTCTCATAGGTTTCGATGACTGCCCCAAAATGCAGCAGCTCAGCCGCAAAGGAATAGGTCGCCCAATATACCAAGGGATGATCCGGTTTGTTAGGGATTTGTATATGAACTTTCACCCCAGAAAGCAGTGCCAACTTCAAGGCATTGTGAATGGCTTCATCCGGAATATAATAAGGTGTTTGGATCAAGATTTCCTTTTTGGCTAAGTTGATCATTTTCAGATAGGTCATTTTGATTTCTTCATGTTCCGTATCAGGACCACTCGTGATGACTTGGGCTGCAACTGTCCCGACTTGTTTAATTTCAGGAAACAAGGAAGGATCATATTTGATCTCCAACGCATGTTGTGAATTCCAATCCATCAAAAACCGATTTTGCAGCGAATAGACAGCTGAACCGGCAATTCGCAAGTGATTGTCTCGCCAATAACCGAATTTTTCCACTTGCCCTAGATATTCATCTCCCACATTAAAACCGCCTGTATAGCCAATTTCTCCATCGATCACCACGATTTTCCGATGATTTCGATAATTGATTCGCGGATTGACATAAGGAACGAATAAAGGAAAGAAGAAGGCAATTTGACCGCCATGTAGACGCAACTCATCAAAAAACTTCAATGATACTTGGGTGCTGCCCCAAGCATCTAATAAGACTCTTACTTTTACGCCTCGCTTCGCCGCGCGCACCAGTGCCTCTTTGACTTCATTTCCCAATGTATCACTGCGATAAATGTAATATTCCATATGAATGTGATTTTTTGCCTGTTCGATATCCGCGATCAAGGCATCAAATTTCTGCCGTCCGTCGGTATAAAGCGTCATACTATTCGCTGTCGTATACAGGGATTGCCCAAAGACTGTCAACAGGTAGACCAGCTGCTGCACTTCTACCTGCGCGGTCGGCGGATGCGGAAACAGCTGACGAGCGAGGGCTTGTTTTTGTTCTTCTAATTCAACATTCAGCCCCACCTTTGCCTGTGAGCGCATATCAAAGATCTTTTCCTTAGAGATCCCTCTACCAAAGAAAAAGTAAAGCACAAAGCCAACGATTGGAATGAACATCAAGACCAAAAGCCAGGCCCACGTTTGAGCAGTCTGCCGCCTTTCTCTGAAAATGATAATGATTGATAACAAAATATTGACTATAAATAAAATGGTTACCAAATTATCCATTACAACCATTTCTCCACCTCTTCCCCGATTTCCCGCTACTAAAGCATATCAAAAAATAGTACCTAAAGTAAAGAAACACTGTGATGAAACAAAAAAAGCCGATCTTGACGATCGACTTTAAGAAAACATCGGTTTAGAATTTTAAGAAACGTCGCATTGATAAGACAGAACCAAGTGAACCGATCACGATCCCAATCAGTGCCATCACACCGCAAACTTGTAATAGAAACATATTTGGTGCAATTAAACTGTAATTTGAACGCAGTAAGGATGGATTGACCATTGCATAAACTTGGTGGTAGCCGAAGTACATTAATGCAATCGGAACGATCGAACCTAAGAGTCCGATCCAGCCGCCTTCAAGGAAGAATGGCCAACGAATGTAGCCGTTTTTCGCCCCCACCAGACGCATGATCTGAATTTCTCTTTGACGAGACAAAATCGTGATCCGAATCGTATTAGAGATCAGGAACATTGCCACAAAAATCAATAAGACAGCAGCAGCTAAGCCCCAAGTCCGCACAGCAGCAGACAATTCAAAGATTCGGTCAGAAGAATCTCCGCCGTAATCGGCTTTGAAAACATTTGGCAATTCGCCAGCTTGCTCAGCGATCTCTGTCGTATACTCTGGATCTGTTGCACTGACGACAAACACGTTATACAGCGGATTGCTGTCGCCTTCGAACAAGTTCCATGAATCCCCCATTGCATCTTGGATCTTCTGCAATTCTTCGTCTCGGCTAGAAAATTTCACTTCTGAAACGTTCGGCAGATCATTTAAGGACTGTTCCAAAGCATCCATGTCTTCTTGTTCCGTACCAATATCAACGAAAACCGAAACGTCCACATTCTCGCGAATGTCTTCGGCTAGTTTTGTTGCATTTAAGATTACACCTAGAAAAATACCGACTAATGTCAGTGTGATCGTTACCGCACTCAATGACGCAATAGTCATCCAGCCGTTACGCTTTAAACTTTTGATACTCTCCAGGAGATGACGGAAAAATGTTCTAATCATCGTAACCATATTCTCCTTCCGCTTGGTCGCGAATAATGCGGCCATTTTCAATCGCGATCACGCGATGACGAATCGTATTTACGATCGTACTATTATGGGTCGCCATAACGACCGTTGTTCCTTGGGCATTGATCCGATCAAGCAGCTTCATGATTTCCCATGAGTTTTCAGGATCTAGATTCCCCGTTGGTTCATCCGCAATCAATACTTTCGGCGTATTTACGATGGCACGAGCGATCGACACCCGCTGTTGTTCCCCACCGGAAAGCTCACTTGGAAATACCCGCACCTTATGTTTCAGGCCGACCAAGTCTAACACTTCCATCACCCGTTTTTTGATATCACGAGGTTTGCGGCCGATAACTTGCATTGCATAAGCAACATTTTCAAAGACCGTTTTCCGTGGTAAAAGTTTATAATCCTGAAAGACCACGCCGATTTCCCGACGCATCAATGGGATCTCGCGGTTTTTCATGCCGACCAAATCATATCCTGCGACATTCAAAACGCCTTTAGTTGCTTTTTCTTCCCGATACATCAATTTGATAAAGGTTGATTTACCGGCACCCGATGGGCCCACGACATAAACAAACTCTCCTTGATCAATTGAAATCGAAAGGTTACGGATAGCAGTCGTACCATTAGAGTACTTTTTCATTATATCTTTCATTTCTATCATACAGCTATCTCTCCATCTCAAATTTTCATTCTGGCTTATTATAGCATGAATATATTTCACCTTGCTTGCAACAGATTACAATTATGTTTCAATCTGTTTAAGTCACACAAGGTTATTTTTGATTCAGTTTCAGCTTCAAATACGCGTCGATAAAGCCATCCAAATCGCCATCCATGACTGCCTGTACATTCCCAGTTTCGAAATTCGTTCGGTGATCTTTGACCATCGAATAGGGATGGAAGACATAAGAACGGATTTGCGAGCCCCAACCAATTTCTAACTGCTCGCCTCGCAAAGCTGCTGCCTCTTGCTCTTTCTTTTCCACTTCTAATTGATACAGCTTGGCTTTCAACATCCCCATCGCTTGCTCACGGTTTTTCAATTGTGAGCGCTGGGCTTGGCTAGCAACGACCGTTCCTGTCGGAATATGGGTGATCCGCACAGCAGATTCGGTTTTGTTGATGTGCTGTCCACCCGCACCACTTGCGCGGTACGTATCGATTTTCAAATCATCTGAGTTGATTTCCACATCGATCGCCCCATCTAATTCTGGCATCACATCCACCGAGCAAAATGACGTGTGCCGTCTCTTGGCTGAATCAAAAGGTGAGATCCGAACTAAACGATGAACGCCTTTTTCCGATTTCAAATACCCATAGGCGTTGTGGCCTTTTACAAGTAAAGTGACACTTTTGATCCCCGCTTCATCACCAGCTTGATAGTCGAGGGTCTCTACTTGATACCCGTGTTGTTCGCAAAAACGAGTATACATCCGTAACAGCATGCTGCCCCAGTCTTGTGATTCGGTACCGCCTGCACCAGGATGAAGCTCGATGATGGCGTTATTTCGATCATAGGGTTCATCTAACAGCATCGACAATTCATAAGACGCCATTTTCTCGTTTAGCTTCGTGATCCGTGCTTCAAGTTCTGCTTCCATTTCTGGGTCTGCTTCTTCTTGAATCATTTCCAACATCACTTCCAGCTCTTCCAATTCTTCTGCTAACTGATTGAACTGATCGTAGGTCTCTTTGTTGGCATTGTTTGCGTTAATGACTTGTTGAGCTTTTTCTGAGTCATCCCAAAAGGTGGGATCTGCCATTTGGTGTTCCGCTTCCGCAATGTCCTCTTCTAACTGATCTAAGTCAAAGAGACCCCCTAAAACTGATTATTTTTTCATTCATCTGGGTCAATTGATTCCGAATATCTGCGATTTCCATTAAAATTCCTTCTTTCTTTTTTTCTTACAAACGAAAGTAGACTGGACAAAAACGTCTGCCAGCCTACTCTCAACTTTTTCAAAACGTGTTACATATTTTTCCCGTGGCAATTCTTGAATTTTTTCCCGCTGCCGCATGGACAAGGATCGTTACGACCAACGTTTTTGAAACTTGGTGCTTGGGCAGCAGGTGCTTCTTCTACCCCTTGTGCTTCCCCTTGAGCAACTTGTTCCCGTTGAACGTTTTGACGAATCTCTGCCTTCATAAAGAGACGAGTTACTTCATATTCGATCGCTCCAACCATGTTCTCAAACATATTGAATCCTTCTGTTTGGTACTCAACTAATGGATTGTTTTGTCCATAAGCCCGTAACCCAACCGATTGACGCAGCTGATCCATAGCATCGATGTGGTCGGTCCACTTCGTATCGACAACTCGTAAGATGACGACTTTTTCAAATTCCAGTAATTGTTCTGGACTATTAAGTTGTGCTTTCTTTTGTTCAAAGACTTCTTCTGCCCGTTGGTTTAGGTAGTCTTTGATCTCTTGAGCTGATTTGCCCTTGATGTCCTCGATACTGATAGTATCTTCATGAACAAGTGCATTCGCCGCAAAATCAACGATTCCTTCGTAGTTCCAATTGCTTTCTTCTAATTGCGTATGACTGTCGACGACTCGGCTGATGGAACGTTTCACCATATTCATTAATTGTGGTGAAAGATCCGTTTCTTCCATGATCACTTCTTGACGTTGTCCGTAAATAACTTCCCGCTGTTCTCGCATCACGTCATCGTATTGCAAGACGTTTTTCCGAGTATCGTAGTTATTGCCTTCCACTCGTCGTTGGGCAGATTCTACTTGTTTTGAAAGCATCTTGCTTTGGATCACGGCGTCGCCTTCATCGATCTTCATCCGATCCAAGAACACTTTGATTCGTTCAGAACCAAAACGCTTCATTAAATCATCTTCTAGCGATAAGTAAAATTGCGACATCCCTGGATCTCCTTGACGTCCCGCACGTCCCCGCAACTGATTATCGATCCGTCGTGATTCATGACGCTCAGTACCGATAACTGCCAAGCCGCCTAGTTCTGCAACACCAAGACCTAACTTGATATCCGTTCCCCGACCAGCCATATTGGTCGCGATCGTTACAGCGCCTTTTTGTCCCGCATTCAAAATGATTTCTGCTTCTTTAAAGTGATTCTTGGCATTCAATACTTCATGAGGAACTTTCTCACGATCAAGCATCGATGACAATAATTCAGAAGTCTCAACAGCGACCGTCCCTACAAGCACGGGTTGTCCTTTGCGGTGACGCTCTTTGATGTCTTGAACGACTGCTTGGAATTTGCTCGTAAGCGTTGGATAAAGCAAGTCCGCACGATCATCCCGTAAGATTGGTTTGTTCGTTGGAATCTGAATGACTTGCATGTTATAGATTTCTCGAAACTCTTCTTCTTCCGTTTTTGCTGTACCAGTCATCCCAGACAGTTTTTTGTACATCCGGAAGTAGTTCTGGAATGTGATCGTCGCCATCGTTTTGGTTTCATCTTCGATTTCGACACTTTCTTTCGCTTCGATCGCTTGATGGAGCCCATCAGAATATCGGCGACCATCCATGATCCGACCTGTAAATTGGTCAACGATCATTACTTTCCCATCTTGCACGACATAATCGATATCGCGAATCATAATGTAATTCGCTCGTAGTGCTTGATCCAAGTGATGGGTCAATGCCGTGTTTTCAATATCATACAAGTTTTCTAAGCCGAAGGTCTCTTCCGCTTTTTCGATCCCACGTTCTGTCAAACCGATCGTTTTTGATTGGATATCGATTTTGTAGTCTTCTTCCGTCAAGCGTTTGACAAAATTGTCGACCCGATTGTAAAGCGCAGTTGATTTTTCTGCTTGTCCTGAAATGATCAACGGTGTTCTCGCTTCATCGATCAAGATCGAATCGACCTCATCGACGATGGCATAGTTTAGTGGACGCTGTACCATTTGATGACGGTAAACCACCATGTTGTCCCGCAAATAGTCAAACCCTAATTCATTGTTTGTACTATAAGTGATGTCACAAGCATATGCCGCACGTTTTTCTTCTGCTGATTTTGAGTTGATGTTCAAGCCGACCGTCAACCCTAAAAAGTTGTACAGCTCCCCCATCTCAGTCGAGTCACGAGTTGCCAAGTATTCATTGACAGTTACGACGTGGACACCTTGACCGCTCAAAGCATTCAAATAAACAGGTAATGTCGCCGTCAAGGTTTTCCCTTCACCCGTACGCATCTCTGGGATATTCCCATCATGCAAGACGATCCCACCCATTAATTGGACGTGGTAAGGATAAAGGCCCAAAACGCGTTTTGCAGCTTCACGTACTACTGCAAAGGCTTCAGGTAATAATTTATCCAAAGTCTCTCCCTCTTGGAAACGACGACGAAATTCATCGGTTTTCCCGCGTAATTGTTCATCAGATAAAGCGGCCATTTCATCCGCATGTGATTCAACTTGATTCGCAATATGGTCAAGACGTTTTAATTCTTTTTTGTCGTTTTCGATTAATTTTCTAAAAAAATTGGCCATACCTTAATAATTCTCCTTTTACTTCTGCATTATCCTAGCTGGAAACTCTCCTAACTATTTTAGCACTAGTTCACCATAAATGAAATATTTTTCGATAGAACTATCGCATCAATCTTGCGTGATAAACGGATTCTTAACCTTTTTTCACAGATTTTAAAGAAACGCGGGAAAAAAAACACGCAACAAGCCATTGATCGGCGCTGAAAGTCCAGCACACGCCCAAACGTCTTGTTGCGAAGGTTTGCAAATTATGCCGTTTTAAAACGGGTTTTTAAGAAAGCTAAGAAGAGCATTAGTAGCATGCCTAAAGACTGAATCCCGATCATCAAGACGATATCAGCGCCAATAAATCCTGCCAACATCGCAACGAGAGAGCCTGCCCCCAGTGCATTTAAAATCACGTTCGTACTTTCTTTGAAGCTGCCGATTGTCGATAGTCGTGATTTTTTCGTCAACCAGAGGAAAAACGCTGCGCCTATGACTAGAATACTATTCATTGTCACCAATAAAAATGCCACTGTGATCGTCTGACTGAAGAAAATCGCTGTCTCGTTGTTGCGATAGAAGCCGTCTTCGATTGCTTTTTGAAACGAAGCCGCATCATCTACTTGATCAGGTGCCATTTCCGCCGTGTAACGCATTTCATAGTGATAAGTTTGTCCATCGATTTCTTCTTTGATGGTCCAGTCTGTTTCCCGAAAATTGATGGCGTATTTCGCTTTTTCAAGAGCCGCTTCTGAAAGCGCAACGCCTATGATCCCCGCTTCTGTTTGGGAAAAGACTTGTGACTCATCCGCTAAAAGTTTGCCATCTTCCAGCTGCAACTCATTGTATTTTGCTGCCGTTTCTGCCGTCACGAGTGTTTTTGCATGGGGAAAAAATGCCGCAAAGGCTTGATCCGTTTGCTTGCTGATCATTAAGGTCAACGGGATCATCAGCAAGGACATCAAGAAAACATAGACGAACACTTGCTGCCAGCGATTTAATTTTTTACGCCATGCATAGACTTTTGTTGGAGAAAAAATGGCCCCAAAGTACGTTAAGGGAAATCGTTGTTCAGACATCCTATCATTCCTATCCTTTTGTTCCGCCAGAGGTCAAACCTGAAACAAAGTATTTTTGTAAGAAGAAAAACAGTGCAGCGATCGGTACGGCGATCAAAATCGCCCCAGCCGCAAAGAGTGCGACCCGTTGGTTACGGGCATCATTGATAAAGGTTTGTAGCCCGACTGCGACGGTCAAACGCTCTTGTGAGCGAAGCAAGAATCGCGCCAGCAAGAATTCGCCGAATGGTCCCATAAAGGCCCACAATGCTTGGACGGCAACCATTGGTTTTACGAGGGGCAAAACGATTTGCCAAAAGATGCGAAAATGCCCTGCACCATCAAGTTTTGCTGATTCATCCAAGTCGATCGGTACCGTATCAAAGTACCCCTTCATCAGCCAAGTATTCATCGGAATCCCACCACCGATATAAATCAGTGTCAAGAACCAGAAGCTATCTAGACCGTTTGCTAATAAGCCCATGACATAAAAAGCGGTCAACGCCGACATTGTCGGTACCATTTGAACGATCAAGAACACCATCAGACTACTTTTACGACCAGCAAAACGGTAACGACTGTAAGTATACCCTGCTAACGTTACGATCATTACTTGAACGATCATCGTCGAAACGGCCACGATCAAGGTGTTTTTATACCATGTCAAATACGGGGTTTCATTGAATAAACGTCGAAAGTTGTTCAATGTCCAATCCGCATCAAAATCTAAGCGAAAAGCGATCATGTTCCCTGCCTTGAAGGCTGAGGTTGCGGTAATCAACAAGGGATAGATGATAATGATCGATAACGCGATCATAAACAAGTAGGTAAATAATTTGCTGAAAGAAAACTTCTTCTTTTTCATCCTCAATCCTCCATATTAAATGCATTCGTCTTTTTAAACACCAGTAATGAAATGGAGATCACCACAAAGGAAATGATCAAGGTCAATGCAGAAGCAATCGAATATTGTGGTGAGCCGCCGGTCGTCAGTTTGTAGATCCATGAAATCAAAATATCTGTCGATCCAGCATTTCCGCCTAAACTTCCTGGTCCACCTTCGTTAAATAGATAGATCATCGAGAAGTTATTAAAGTTCCCTGTATATTGCGTAACGAAGGTTGGGGCTGCTACCAAAAAGATTGCCGGCAGCGTAATGTTCCGAAAACGCTGCAACGCATTGGCTCCATCCATTTTTGCTGCTTCATACAAATCTTCGGAAATGGATTGTAAAATCCCCGAAACCATTACATAGATGTAGGGGAACCCTAACCAACCCTGAATCAAAATAATCGCCGTTTTCGTCCAAAACGGATCGGTCTTCCAAGCAATGTTCCCAATATCCACAAAAGGCAGATTGTTCAATAGCGGGATCACCTGCGTATTGATCGCTCCTGCGGTATCATTAAACATATTTGAAAAACTCATGATTGTGATAAACGCTGGCACCGCCCAAGGAAGCAAGAAAATCACCCCAAAGACGCGACGAAACTTCACAAATTTTTGGTTGGCAACAACTGCTGTCAGTATGCCGAGTGTAATTTGCAAGGTGGTTGCTAAAACGGTCCAAATCACCGTCCAACTGAATACTTTTACAAAGGTGTCGCGGTAAGAACTTAAGGTGAAGATATTCGTGAAATTCGAAAAACCGATCCAGTCGATTAAGTTTGCTGGCGGAATGTGTCGAAAATCATAGTTGGTAAATGCCATAAAGAGCGTCACCATTACTGGAAAAATAATTGCTACGATCATTACCAAGTAGGCAGGGATCGTCAGTAAGTACGCGAACCCATCTTCGTATAATTTTTTAAAAAATTCTTTTCTCGTAACAGCTACCGGGAAGCCTTTTTCAATGCTTTGCCGAACCTGATAAGCATCTTTGATATTTAAAACCCAAAAGATAATGAAAATAACGGTAACGATGACCTGCAGTGTTCCTTCAATCAACAAGAACAAAGAGTTGTCTTCCATCGGCACTGATCCGAGTGTGACAAAGTTATAAAGTGCTTGTCCACCAAACAAAAGCATTTCGACCAGAAAAATCAGAAAGGCTGCAAAAAAGAGACCCGCTTTGAATTTCTGACCATTTTTGAATTGTCCCCCACCAGGGATGATTGAAAGAAGCGCTGTCTGCATGGCTTGTGAATTCGTCCTCATATGTATCCTCCTTAAAATCGAAAGTCTGCCAAGCGGCCGACGATCGATAGAAAACAATCTCGTCAAGCAATTTCTTGCGTGCTACGTTGCAAGGAATCCTTTTGACAAACATCCTCTATAGAATCGTCGACATGAATGACAGACCGTAATCGGCTAATTATTAGTATTTCTGCTCAATCGCTTCTTCGATTGTTTTGGCAGCATTATCCGCTGCTTCTTGAGGAGTCATATTGCCTGAACCTGCATCAAACAGCATGTTTTCAGCCCCTACCCAAACCTCAGACATTTCAGGGATATTTGGCATTGGTTGTGAAACACTGTATTGCTCAATCACTGCTTTTGCTACTGGATCATCAGAAGCAGCGACTGTTTCTTGAGCCATAATGTTCGCTGGAATATCATGACGCATGTCATACAATTTCTCTTGATTGGCTTCGTTGGTCAAATACTCGACAAATTGTTGAGAAACGTCTTTGTTTTGTGAGTAGTTAGATACCACCCACGCTTTTCCGCCGCCAAATGTTTCATAGTCGTTGCCGTTGTTTAGCGTTGGGATTTTCGCTACTCCATAGTTGATGCCTGCTTCTTCAAAGCCGTTCACGCCCCATGGTCCATAAATGATAGCTGCTGTTTTGCCTTGATTGAAGTAATCCAACATCAAGTTTTCGTTGGCTGATACATCAAGCATTCCTTGCGGCCAGACATTTTGGAACCAATCAGTTGCATACGTGATTGCTTCAACAGAACCTTCATTGTTCAGCCCTAGATCAGATGGATCTGTTCCTTCATCACCAAAGACATACCCGCCATGCCCCGCTAATAGACCATACGTATAATAAAAGTCCGTCCAACGAGCTAAGAAACCAACATTGTCATCGCCTTCTGCAAAACGATCATCTTTTGCTAGTTCTTCTAAATCAGAAAAAGTTGCTGGTGCTTCATCGATCAAGTCTTTGTTGTAGAACATGACAACCGCTTCGATCATTGCTGGTGCGCCATAGATCTTATCATCGATGGTCACTTGTTGCTTGTCTATATCGCTGTACCGTCCATCATCTGGCAAAGTCATTTCTGCCAAATGCCCTTGGGAGCCTACTTGACCCACACGGTCATAAGGAGACATCGTAACATCTGGGCCTTTCCCAGCAGGACCGTCTAGTTGAAGCGCATCCATTTGATCGAACATGTCCATTTCCACAACGTTGATGGTGACATCATTTTCAGATTCAAAGTCAGATTTCACTTCATTGATATAATCAATATAGTCTGCGCCTACAGAGACCGTGATCGTTTTTTCATCGCTACCTGAACCTGCATCTGCATTACTACCATCGGTACTACCGCCGTTGCCGCCACATGCTGCAAGCGCTAACAACGCACTTCCTGAAACTAATCCTAGAGCTGCCTTTTTCCAATTCACTTTCATCCTGTTTACCTCCTGCAATTTGTAACTCTATTATGCAACCGGTTTCTTAAAATGGCAAACATTTTCTAAATGTTAGCGATAACAAAAATTGAAAAAGCCTTTAAATTAAGATATCGAGGAATTGAAAAGAAATTGCGCAACCATTTGCTTAATTTTTCACCTTGTGGATTCACGAACCACGAGTTGCGGTAAAAAGCGCTGTTGTCGCAGGCTCGTATCGTTCTGTTCAATTTTTTGAATCAGTAATTCACCACAAGCTTCGCCCATCTCAACGATGGCTTGCTTCATAGTCGTCAACTTGGGTGAGCTGACCTGATCCAAGAATACCCCATCGTAGCCGACAATCCCAAAATCCTTTGGTATCTGCGCGCCAATCGACTGCAAGCCTTGATTGATGCCTAGTGCCAAACGATCCGTCGCACAAATAAAACAAGTATTTTCCGCAAATTGCTCCTTCTGTGCTGTGATAAACGTGCGGGCTGCGGAAGAACGGTTTTCAAAACGATGGATTTTTGGTGCTTGTCCTGTTTTTGTGACTGTATCTATGTACCCTTTTTCTCGGCTTTTCGTAAATGCTTCTTCCAACTCTAAACCAATATAGACCAAGTGTTGATAGCCAGTATCGAGGGCGTGTTTACAAGCAGAAACGATCCCTTGGTAGTTGTCACTATCAACAAAGCTGAATCCAGCTTCATTTTCACCAAATAGAACGACGGGTTTCTTTAAATTTTTTATCCAGTCCATATCCTTTTGGCGAAATCCCGTAATGATACAACCATCTGCTGGGCCACGATCCACCCCATCCGTCGTAACCAGCTGCAACGAATAATGCGCTTTGCCGATGGAACGAGCGATCCCCACTAATAAATTCATATAGTATGGCTCCGTCGTGTCCATCTCCTCTAAGATATACACTTTGATGATATGGGAACGCTTGGAAACTAATGATTTGGCAGCAATATTCGGTTGATAATCCAGTTCTAGCATTGCTTGATGAACGAGCTGCTTTAGCTCTTCGGTCACTTTATCTGGATGGTTGATCACTCGAGAAACGGTCATTGCGGAAACATTTGCTTTTTTGGCGACATCTGCTAACGTAGTCATGATTCACTCTCCCTGTATTATTTCATCTATAGTATAACACAATAAAACAAAAGAGAAACAAAGCCAACTTTTATATAGAAAGATTTCTTGCTTCATTCCAAAAGATAAAAAAACAGAGCAGCTTCTCAGCTACTCTGTCAAAAAAGACTTTTTTTGGGGGTGTCGCCAAAAGGATTCCACACGTGTTAATCCGTTTCGATCAACCCGTATTTACCATCTTTCCGACGATACACAATGCTCGTTCCATTCGTTTCCGCATCTTCAAAGATAAAGAAGTTGTGTCCAAGCATGTTCATTTGTAAAACAGCTTCTTCACTATCCATTGGTTTTAAAGACAAACGTTTTGTACGTACGATGTCTAAATCAGAACCATTGGTTTCTTCATCGTTTGCTTCAGTTGTGAACAAATCACCATCTGTTGGCGGAACCAACGCTGTCTCACGAGATTTGCGATTGATTTTTGTTTTGAATTTGCGGATTTGGCGTTCCAATTTGTCAACAACCAAATCGATACTAGCATATAGATCAGGTGAAGTTTCTTCCGCACGTAGAACTAGGAATGGTAAAGGAATCGTTACTTCTACTTTTGCAGTTTTTTCTGTATAAACTTTCAAATTAACGTGTGCTGTTGCTTCTGGCACATCATTAAAATAACGTTCTAATTTACCTACTTTTTTCTCGACGTAATCACGGATCGCTTCTGTTACCTCGATATTTTCGCCACGCACATTATATCTAAACATAAAAATTACCCCTTTCGTCTACCAGTAAAGAAGGAAAAGGACCACTCTTTTCTTCTTCTTAACTCTATTATATCGAACTCTTGGTCATTTGCCTAGTAAATCGAACAATTTTCTTTAAGCGTTTTCAAAATAACGTTTCAACGAGCAATAGAAAAAGAACGAATCGACTGGGGGCCAAAGGACTGCAGTGCTTCAGCTGCATGATATAACGTTCTACCGGTAGTATACACATCATCGATCAACAATAATTTTTTCCCTTTGATTTCACACGCTACATCTGGCTTCACTGCAAAGGGTTGCGCCTCTACTAATCGTTGCCTGCGAGAACGTTGTGCCTGTGGTGCGGTATCAACAACTTTCTCCAGTAACTCTTGAAATCTGACTCCGGCGGCTTCCAGCACAGCGGTGACTTGATTAAACCCTCGCTGTTGGTAACGCTCTGCCGATAGTGGGATGGGAATCAAACACTCATAGTCAAACCTGTTGAGTTTCTGTTTGATCACAGGCGCAAACGTCCCCCGCAACTGATAGTTTCCCATCAGTTTGTATTCGTGAAGCCAATCCTTCATTCCTTGATCGTAAGCAAATAGCGCTCGGTGCTGCAATTGTATCATGGGACACGTTTCTTCCCAATAGAGACAATCGCTGCAAAACTCAGTTTCTTTTTTTCCAAACGAAGGGCAGCAGGTTCGCCAATCGATCACTGAAAACTTTTGGGCACATTGCGGGCACAATTCATTTTCTGGGATACGCCAAGGAGCCAACACCTCAATGATCGTTCGTTCTCTAGGAAAAGTCCTTTTACACCAACTACACACCATCGGTCAGCCAGCTTTTTGCCAATTGGTTCATTTCCTTGATTTCGTTGAGTGCTTTTCGGATCGCTTCCGTCATTTGGTCGTAGAAAAAAATGACCTCCCCTTCCGTATAGGCCCCTTTACGATCGACACGACCAGCAATTTGCACGAGCGCCGATTTTGTAAAGACTGGATGATTAGCACCCAATACGATGACTGAGACGTTTTCAAACGTCACCCCACGCTCTAAAATCATCGTTGTAAACAACACCTTGTAAATCTGTCGACGAGCAGACGCTACTTTTTCGCTCCGTTTTTGATCTTGCGACGAAACGCTAGTCAAAGACCATGACGTGCCTTGTCGGCGGACAGCCGCTTCTACTTCCTTCATCAGCGCAATGCTTGGACAAAACACCAAGACAAAGTTTTTTTGAAGCAGCCGCTGCAACTGCTGCAGCAATGGTCGCAGCCAACGTTTTCTGCGATAAGCCTGCGCCCAGTGACTATAATGAACAGGTTTTGGAACGATCAATGGACGCTGATGAAACCGCAGCGGCATTCTCAAGACAGCGAATTTTCCACGAATTTCTTGCAGCAGTCGTTCTGAAGGCGTCGCACTTAAATAGATCAGACACCCGTTTTTGGCTAAGGCATTGTATAATCCGTAACGCAGCTGCGCATCGCCCTCGTAGGGAAATGCATCTACCTCATCCACCACGATCAGTTGAAAGCTCCGATAAAAATGCAGTAGCTGATGGGTGGTGGCAATAAGGATGTTTGTGTAGCGATAAGGCTCTTCTGATTTTCCATAAAGGAGCAAGCTTTCCTCTTGTGGAAATGCTTGCTGAATCCGCGGAAACAATTCACGACAAACATCGATCCGAGGTGAGACGATCGCCACTCGACCACCTTCTTGCCGAACGTAGCGGATCGTTTCAAAGATCATTTCGGTCTTCCCTGAACCCGTGACCGACCAAACAAGCGAGGATCGCTTTTGTCGACAATTAGACACCAATTGCTGGGAAATTTTTTGCTGAAACTGCGTCAATGCTCCTGGCCAGACGATGTGGTGATCAATGGCTGGACTTTCCGTAGGTTGAATCACCAGTCGCCCATTTGATGTGATCCGACCATAGCGAATACAGGTTGGACAGTAATAGCTGCCTATCGGTAATTGCACCGACGGCTTGCGATGGGAAGAACCGCATCGCTGACAAACGATTCTCTGCCCCTGCTCGAGCATTGCCGGTCGAGAATCAAAGGGTTTTCCTACATTCATTGTTTCATCTAAAACAAAAAATTGTCTTCCTTTTTGATTGGTCATAACATACACCTCAGTTTTAAGTACGCAAAAAAATCGGTTCAAGTACTTTTTGAAAAGTACTTGAACCGATTACAGGTTTCTTGTTTGCTTCAACAGCAGGTCTTGCTTATTCACCGATCAATGTCAAAGCTTGATCTAAGACTTTTTCGCCGTTCATCATGCCGTAATCTGCCATGTTGATTACTTCTAAAGGAATTCCTTTTGGCGCTAGACGTTTCTCAAAATCGCCTTTCATGAAACGAACTTGTGGTCCTAATAATAAAACATTTACGTCTTTGCTTTCTAAATGTTGATCTGCTTCTGAAGCGGAAACTGCAAAAATATCTGCTTCTAATCCTTTTGCTTCAGCTGCTTTTTGCATTTTTGTTACTAATAAGCTTGTACTCATTCCTGCAGAACAAACTAACATAATTGTTTTTTTCGCCATATCGAACACTCCTTGAATTTTAAGAATAAGATAACATTTCCTATCTCTAGTATAGAACAAGTTTGAAATTTGTCAACGCTTTCTATCCAGCAGCCAGTTTGATTTTACTAAACGGTTAAAAACGACATACTCTTTTTTTAAATTGACGTGGACTACCTCATAGCCGGCATTCAGCCACGCATAGGCCCCGTTTTCAGGATGTCGGTAATCATTTGCCCACCAATCCGTACTCGTGCGGGCACTTTTGGGCAAGCCAGATGCTGGGAAAAGAAATTCATCAAACTGGGTAAAGGTTAACGTAATTTGTGAACCGCCGTTGTTTTTTAAATAGTGCGTGATCGTATCGTACTTTTTGCGTCTACCCAAAGCAACTGCCTCCTCTTTTTCAGGTCTGTGTTGGTGCCTTTTTCTTTCTTCTATTTGTAACTTTCCTTCCGATTGCCTATACTAGAAACATAAAGGAGGCGATCGTACGCGTGACTTATCGAACGATCCGACAAGATGGAGAAACGGAAATAGAAATCAAAAAATCGCGTTTCATCTGTTCGTTAAAACGAATCCAATCAGAAGATGAAGCCAAAGCGTTTATACAAGCCCTCAAAAAAGAACATTGGAAGGCGAATCATCATTGCAGCGCCTATGTATTGGGTGAAAACCATGAGATCCAACGCAGCAGTGATGATGGTGAACCTAGCGGCACCGCTGGAGTACCGATTTTAGAAGTATTGAAGAAAAATGACTTGATCAATATGGTCGCTGTCGTTACCCGCTACTTCGGTGGAACGAAACTTGGCGCTGGCGGATTGATCCGCGCTTATTCCAGTTCAGCTTCCGCTGGCATCAAGGCGGTGGGAATCGTCGAAGGCGTTTTGCATCAAGAGCTTGCATTGACCATTGATTATCCCCTTTTAGGTAAGCTGCAAAACTATTTAGAACTGCAGAACATCTACGTAAAAGACATTGCTTATACCGAGAAAATCGTTGTTACCTTAATGATTCCTGAAGCAACGCTTACCGACCAAGAAGCCGCTTTGATTGATTTGCTGCAAGGGCAAGTGAAGCTAAACAAAGGCAAGACCGAATATGTAGAGCGCCTCATCGAGGAGCCAACCGAGTAACTATGCAGGACAAGCACCTGTCAGGTTTGCTCTTTTTCCTCAAAGCGCGGACTCTTATGCCGCTTGCTGCAGCAAATGCAGGAACGCCCAATCGTTGAAAAACCGAATTGACCGATGCGGAGCAACAGCACGTATGCTCGCAGTGTCCTTTCGGCTTTTTCGCGTCTTTTTTGTTTCCAGCCGTCTCAGGCAGCTTATTTTTCCATATAAAATTCGAAACGATTGCCGACATATTGGGTGCGCACATATTCAAATGGTTGCCCATCTTCAAATGAAGTGATTTGCCGCATACGTAAAATCGCATCGCCGCGTTTGATTTGTAAGTAATCAGCAATTTGCTCGGAAGCGACCATAGCTGAGATCGTTTGCGAAGCGCCGCCAATTTTCCGCTGTCCTTTTTCTTCCAACACTTTATAGAGGGAAGAGATGATCTCCTCCTTGCTAAAGTCATGAATAAACTTTTCAGGGATACTCGCTACTTCAAAACAGATCGGCACATCATCCGCATACCGAATCCGCTCCATCCGTAAAATCGTTTCGTGTGCTTCTAATTGCAGCTTTTCCATCTCACTGGAGCTAGGTGCCGTCAAGAAATAAGCGACCGCTTTGCTGGAAGGCTTACGACCAAGAGAATTCATAATTTCGGTAAAACTCGTCGTGCCCGTCATTTTCTCTTGTACTTTTTGGCGAGCCACATAAGTGCCAGAACCGATTTTGCGCTCAAGAATCCCCTCATCCGCTAAGGTTTGGATCGCTTGCCGCAACGTCATGCGACTCACGCCGAATTGTTTTGACAACTCCCGTTCTGAAGGCAGACGATCCCCGATTTTGTATGTATTGTTTTCGATATTGGCTTTGATTTGATCATGAATCTGGATATAAACAGGTAATTTTTCCACCACTACACATTCCTCCGTTCCCCTCCTATTATAACTGGTATATACCTAAATAGCTAATAAAAAAAGCAAAAACTGCTCAATTTTTCTCAATTTGTGCGAACTCTTCCCCCATTTTATAGGCAGAAAAAGAAGTTATCACAAATTGTCCAAACAAGAGCAGTCTCTTTGCTTTTAAATTGGTTCGGTCGCTGGCTTGAGAATTTATTCAGCCAACGCTTTATTGGCCGTGGCCATCAACAAGCGAATGCGATTCAATTGATTGACGATCGAGACACCTGGATCGTAATCAATCGCTGCAGTGTTCGCCTGCGGGTATTGACGACGTAATTCTTTCATAACACCTTTTCCTACCACATGATTGGGCAGACAGCCAAATGGTTGCAGACAAATGATATTGTTGACATTATTTTCCAACAGATCGATCATCTCACCGGTCAAGAACCAGCCTTCTCCCGTATGATTGCCGATGGAAACAATCTCGCTCGCTTGCTCGGCAAGCTGATGGATCGAATGAATGCCCTCAAAGCGCGTTGACGCCCGCAACGCTTTATCCATTGGTTTTTGGAGCCGTTCAATCGCCATGATCGCAAAATCAGCGATCATTTTGCTTTTCTTCGCCATCCCCAAATGCTCGTAGCGCCAAATCTGATTGTAGAGGGAATAATTCATGAAGCCGACAATATCTGGTACGACCGCTTCCGCTCCTTCTGCTTCTAACAGGCGAACGACATCATTATTGGCAGTCGGTGAATACTTCACTAAAATCTCTCCCACGACACCGACACGTGGCTTCTTGATAGCATTTAACGGCACTTGATCAAAGTCTTGAATGATTTTCTTCATATTGCGATTAAAGAGACTGAAGGAGCCATTGCGGACATTTTTGGCAATTTTTTCCAGCCATTCTTGGTGGAGCCGATCGACAGCCCCTGCTTCTTGCTCATATGGACGGGTGCGATAAACGACTCGTTCAAAGAGATCCCCGTATAAAAATCCCACCGCCAAGCGTTTCATCATCGGCAAGGTAAAGCGAAAGCCCGGATTTGATTCAACACCAGTATTGCCCATCGAAATAGATACCACCGGTACTTGCGGAAATCCTGCATCGTTCAATGCTTTACGTAACAAGGGAATATAGTTCGTTGCGCGACACCCCCCGCCCGTCTGGGTCATCAATACGCTGGTGTTTTCGACGTCATATTCTCCGCTTTGTAACGCTTCTACCAGCTGTCCAATGGAAATGATGGCCGGGTAGCAGGCATCGTTATTGACAAAGCGCAAACCGACATTGACTGCTTCTCGATCTTCACTGGGCAGACAGACCACTTGATACCCAGAAGCCTGCAAAGCGACATCTACTAATCCGCTTTGGTGGATGGGACTCAACATCGGCAATAAGAGCGTGTGCTGCTTGCGCATTTCTTTGGTAAAAATAATCTTTGCTGGTTCCTCGTATTGCTTTTTAGGAACAAAGTGCTGTTTATCCCGTTCGTTGACTGCTGCTTTCAAGGAACGCAACCGAATCCGAATCGCCCCAAGGTTTGCACCCTCATCGATTTTCAACACCGTATACAGCTTGCCATATTGCGCCATGATCTCTTCGACTTGATCGGTGGTCACTGCATCGATCCCGCAGCCGAAGGAGTTTAATTGAACCAATTCCAACTGCTTGTTTTTCGCCACCACTCGTGCAGCCGCATACAACCGTGAATGATAGACCCATTGATCCACGACCCGCAGATCGCCGACATTTGCTAAATGAGCAATACTGTCCTCGGTCAGTACATGAAAGCCTTCTTGGGTAATGACTTCCGCTATCCCATGGTTGATTTCAGGGTCCAAATGATACGGTCTTCCAGATAAAACGATCCCTTTTTGGTTGGTCGTCATCAGCATTCGCAGCGTTTCTTCTCCCCGTTGCGCAATATCTGCTTTGAACTGATCTAGTTCCTCGAAGCCGCTGCGCAGCGCTTGGGCAATTTCGTCTTCAGAAAAACCAAAATCTTGAAACGTCCCCATTAAGGTTTTGACCATTGAGGCTTCATCCGCCAGATTTAAAAATGGACAGCGGTAGTCAACCGCCCCTTCACGAATCGCATCGACGTTGTTACGAATCACTTCTGGATAGCTTTGTACGATTGGACAGTTAAAATGATTTTCAGCGGCAGTGTTCTCTACTCGCTCAAAAATGACTCCTGGATAAAAGATCAACGGTATGTTTTGATCGATCAGTGCTTGGATGTGCCCATGGGCTAGTTTGGCTGGGTAACAAACGGTATCGCTAGGAATCGTTTCGATCCCTTGCTCATATAGTTCTTTATTAGAACGCGGCGACAAGGTTACCCGAAACCCTAACTGGGTGAAAAAGGTATGCCATAGCGGATAATTTTCATAAAGATTCAACACTCTTGGTAAGCCGATTTCCCCATGGAGGGCATCTTTTTTACGCAAAGAACGGTACTTGAACAAGCGGCGGTATTTTTCATCCACGAGATTGACTTTGCGGTCTTCTTTTTTGATTTTGATCCGCGCACCACGTTCGCAGCGATTCCCCGTAATGAATTTTCGACCATCCGAAAAGAGGGTCACGGTTAATAAACAATTGTTTTCGCAAAGACCGCAATTTGTAAATTCTTTTTCTGCTTGAAAATCGGCCATTTCTGCAGGAGACAACAACGTACTGACATCGTCGATCGCCGCTTCTTCTAACGCGATCAACGCCGCCCCATAAGCGCCCATCAAGCCAGCGATCGATGGTCGTACGACTTCACGGCCGCTGATCAATTCAAAGGCGCGCAGAACCGCTTCATTATAGAAAGTCCCTCCTTGGCAGACGATTTTCTCGCCAAGATCTTCGGGGCGCCGAACCTTGATCACTTTATAGATAGCATTCTTTATGACCGAGTAAGACAAGCCAGCCGAAATGTCGCCAACAGAGGCTCCTTCTTTTTGGACCTGTTTGACTTTTGAGTTCATAAAGACGGTACAACGCGAACCCAGGTCAACCGGCGCTTGGGCTTTTGTCGCTGCCAGCGCAAATTCTTTGACATCCTGATTCATAGATTTGGCAAAGGTCTCAATGAACGAGCCGCATCCTGACGAACAGGCTTCATTTAGCTGAATCGAAGAAAGTGCACCGTCTTTGACTGTCATCGCCTTCATGTCTTGCCCACCAATGTCCAGGATAAAATCAACACCTGGCTGGAAATGTTCAGCAGCTTTGTAATGGGCCATCGTTTCGACTTCACCGATATCGACCTTCAGTGCATGTTTGATCAGATGCTCACCGTACCCTGTGATCGTTGACTTTGCGATGTAAACGTCAGAAGGCATCTGACGATAAAGCTCTTGTAAAACCGCCATCGTTGTCGCTAACGGCTCGCCTTCATTGTTGCCATAAAAAGAAAACAACAAATCCCCTGCATCATTGATCAAGACGACTTTCGTTGTCGTTGATCCAGCATCGATACCCAAATAAGCAGCACCTTTATGCTCCGACAAAGGTTTTTCTGTAGCAACCGCTTGGGCATGGCGGGCACGAAAAGCAGCCAGTTCTGCTTCGTCTTTGAATAAAGGATCTAGCGTATCTGTTGGCGCAAGTGTGCCGTCTTCTTCATTGGCTAAGCGGTCGCATAGTACAGAAAGCTGCTGCGCTTCTTCTGCATACAGTGCAGCCCCCATCGCCACAAACAGTTCTGGATTCTCGGGAAAAATGATATCTGCCTCTTGCAGGTTCAACGTATCGATAAATCGTTGACGCAATTCCGACATAAACGTCAGTGGACCGCCTAAGAAGGCTACCTTGCCTTTGATTTTACGACCAGCTGCTAAGCCAGCAATCGTTTGATTGACCACCGCTTGAAAAATACTCGCAGCAATGTCCGCTTTTGCCGCTCCTTCATTGATCAGTGGCTGCACATCAGTTTTGGCAAAGACCCCGCAGCGTGAGGCAATTGGATAAAGGGTTTGGTATCCCTTGGCTAGCTCATTGACCCCATTGGCATCCGTTTTCAATAAAACCGCCATCTGATCAATAAACGCACCGGTCCCACCGGCACAACTGCCATTCATCCGCTGCTCCAACGCACCTTCAAAAAAGGTGATCTTCGCATCTTCACCGCCTAATTCGATCGCCACATCCGTTTCTGGGATCACTGTCTCGACTGTTTTGGTACAAGCGATGACCTCTTGGACAAAAGGGATCCGCAAAACTTCTGCCAGCCCCATTCCGCCTGATCCGGTAATCGCCAGCGCAACTGACTGATCTTGGATTACTGCTTGCGCTTCTTTAATAATTTTTTCCGCTGCCTTTTGGATGTCTGCATAGTGTCGTTCATACCTTGAAAAACACGTTTGATTGCGTTCATCTAACAGAACCATCTTGACCGTTGTTGAACCGACATCGATGCCCGCCTTATATTTTTTCATTTGTTGCCTCCATCTAAACAACACTTTGTTGATTATCTAACAAGCCGTTTGTTATAATACTTATGTTCATTGTAATTCTTTTAATTGATAATTCAACAAACAATTCCAACGAAGGTGTGGGATAAACAACAATTAGACGTTTTTTGTCGTTTATTTTGAAAGGAAATTCACAATATGAAAAAATTGGATTTACGTGTCAAACGAACCAATAAGTACATTATTGAAGCCTTTATTCGCTTAGTTGAAGAAAAAGGCTTCGAGCAAGTGACTGTCCAAAATATCGCAGACGAAGCCATGATCAACCGCGCGACCTTCTATGCCCATTACAAAGACAAGCAAGACTTGTATGAAAAAATATTTGACTTGGCCGTCGAATCTTTTACCTCGATCCTTGACTTTGAAGATTTCGTCCAAGGCAATCGAATCAAGATCCGCAAAATCGAAGCGGCCATGACCGAACTTTTTTTACACATTCAAAAGAATCGCTCTTTTTATTTGACGATCATGGATGCGTCTGCCATTGAGATCATTCGTAAAAAACTGGGGCTGATTTTAACGGAACGGTATCAAGAGATCTTTTCAACCTTGAAGATCACAGAAGGCGATCTTGAAGTGCCCTTAGACTTCATCATTGATTATATGACCTCAATATTTGTTGGCACGCTGCATTGGTGGCTAACGGCAGAAACAACGATGCACGCCGACCATTTAGCAAAACTCGTCATCAAACTAGTGGCAAACGGTCACCTAACTGTCTTGGGGATTGAAATTGAGGAATAACTGCTAAAGAAAAGTTACCCATCACCATTCCCTTCACTGACTATCTCACTCGTGTAAAAAGCATTAAATCTTCCCTTGATAACATACACATGGTCTTTTCTTCCTCCAAAGAAAAACCCGCCCTGATCATAAGCTCTCAGGGACGGGTTTCTTGCAATTTTTCACGATTCTTTTTTACTGATTTACGTTCGATCAATTCGAAAGGGATGATCTCTGAGGTGATCTTTTTCCCATTAAGTACACAATTAAGCAGTTTCAAACAAGCCCGTTTTCCCATCTGATGAAAGGGCTGTGAAATGGTAGTCAGTGGCGGACTGACCATTGCGGCAATACGGGAATTATCATAACCAACGACTGAAAGATCATCTGGTACGACGATATGGTTTTCGTAACAAATGGAGATGATTCCCAATGCTGTTTCATCACTTGCACAAAAGACCGCTGTAATCGGTTCTTTTCTTTCCAAATACGCACTCATTGCTCGTCGCCCAGATTGAAAACCAAAGTACCCATACTCAATAAATTGTTCTTTAACGGGGATCTGATTCTTCTCTAAGGCATCAATATACCCCTTGATCCTCGGTACACTCGTATTCTCATCATCATAGCTTAATCCTGCCAGCCCAATATTCGCATGTCCCTGTTTGATCAAATAGTCAACCGCCGTATACGCTGCCAAATAATCATCCACTTTTATGGAAGGAATTTTGTTGTTTGTGTCCGTACTTGAGACGAGTACAATCGGGATATTCAAGCTTTCGATTGGTGCCAAATCGTACTTTGATAAAAAAATGGAAAACACAATAATGCCGTCCACTCTACGTTCAGCCATGAGATCCAAACTCTTCTGGAAGCCTTCTCCCCCGATCCCTGCATGGGTCACGATCACGCTAAATCCTCTTGCGTGTGCTTCTTCTTCAATTCCTTCAATGATTTTCACATAAAAAGAAGTATCAGAATTTGGCATAATGATTCCCACCGTCTTAGTTGTTTTGGTCACTAAACTGATGGCAGTCTCATTTTTGCGATATCCTAGCATTTTAACTGCCGAAAGGACTCGCTCTTCAACTTCTTTGCTATACCCGCCAATATTATTCAGCACTCTCGAAACAGTGGCAATCGAAACGCCTGTCTCTCGAGCAATATCTTTTATAGTCGCAGCCATCTCAAATCTCCTTTTGTGTGCTTTAGTATCCGTTGCTTCTGATCAAATGAAAAAGCTTGCTACTTTTATCTCATTAGCATTCATAGCCATTTATTTCTCTTCTATTCTAACAAATATTGAAGAAAAAACGATAGTTAGAAGAAGTAAAAACGTCCTCTAGCTATCGTCAAAGCAAGAATAAAAGGGAAAATAGAGCTATGATTACCGCTTATTCTCCCGTGATTCCTGACTTGTCGATACTTTCCACAAACCATTTCTGAACAAAAACATAAAAGAATATCAACGGAAAAATGCTCAAGATCGTTCCCGAATATGCCACTGCCTCCGTATAACTAAGATTTGGATTGGTTCCCGGATCGCCTAGGGTCGCCGTGTTATTGACGACATTGTTAAATTGACTCTCCAATGAATTGAGTAGCATAGGTGTGGTTTGAATATTTCCTTCAAGATAAAAAGAAGTCAACAACGTTTCATTCCAATACAACGCAAAAGCATAGATCCCGACAATTACAAATGCAGGTCTCACCATCGGTAACGCAATCTTATAAAACGTCTTAAAGGCTCCTGCACCATCTAGAAAGGCGGCTTCTTCTAATGCCGTTGGTATCATTTTGAAAAATTGATAGAAGATCAAAATAAATAAAGCTGCTTGTTCCCCTTGCCCCATTAGAGCTGGGAAGATCAACGCACCCATATTTCCACTTAACCCAAACGTAGTAAAGAGTTGGTATCGCGGAATAAAAAACAATACTTTGGGTGCTAGATAGGTAAATAAAAGCAATGAAAAGATCAGAAATTTGAAGGGAACTTGAAAGCGAGCTAAGCCATACGCAATCAGCGCAGATGAGAGCATCAAGCACACGGTGGAGACCCCTGCAACCAGCACAGTAGTGAAATAACTCCCTGGCAGTCGCAACGCTCGCCAGGTCAGACGAAAATTTTCTAAATAAAATTCTGAAGGGATCCATTCGATCGAGTGATCTGCCAAATCTAAATTTGACATCAATCCAACCGTTATCATATTGATCAAGGGAAAGATAAAGACAAAACTCAGCACGATCAAGATTGCATATATGGCGATTTTCCCTAGTAAACCATTTGTAACATTCGTTCCCAGTATCATTTTTTTCATTCTATGGGTATTTCCTCTTCGTCGTATCATCATGTTCTTAACCCGCCTTACTTTTCTTGCGCTCTTTTATGATCGTATACAAAATACCAATCATTAAAAATTGGAACAGTGTGTACAATATAGCGATCGCTGATGCATAGCCTTCTCTTCTAGCCCCGTCATAAGTGGATTCTAATATAATGGAAACTATTGGATTTGCTTCGAAATTTGCTAAAAAAACGACTATAAACACGACAGCGACATTGATCAACGGAAAAATGATCGGTAAAGTGATTTTCCAAAAACTGACCCAAGAAGAGGCGCCGTCGATCGATGCAGCTTCATAGATACTCGGGTTGACATTTTGCAAGGATGCTAGAAAAATCAATACTGGAACTGCACAATACCATAGCAGTTGCGCAATCATTTCAAATAGCTCTGCAATCAGTAGAACAACCGCTTGTGAAGGAATAAAAAGTTCTAAAATATCGAGAATCACGAGATTCGCCACAATTCCTGTTCCACCATACTCACTGATCATGGTCATCAGTTTGCCGCTTAAGATGATAATAGGTAGAAAAAAGATCAGACGAAAGAACCAATTACCACGGATTTTTTGGTTCAATAGCATGGCGATAATCACGGATAAGGCGATGATCACGGGTACCTGAAATAAGGTAGCCACAAAAAAGTCTTGCAAGGCGATCACAAAGTCAATATCTTGAAACAAGATTCGGTCATAATTCTCCCAACCGACCCAATTATAACGCCAGCCTGAACGAATCCCGTAGGAGACGTTATGGAAGCTAAAGAAGATCGTTCGACTAAGCGGATAGGCGACTAACGTCAGAAACCCAATGATCCAAGGACTGACAAAAAGCACCCCTGTTAACTTCTTTTTCTTTTCCATGGATAATTTCATCGAACAACGACCCCCTTTCCTTCTACTGTGACTTCCCCTGTATCAAAGGTCGTTTCATTATAATTGATCGTTAGTGTCTTTTGATTGGCATAGGTTACTTGAACGACCCCCTCTGCTAAGCGTTGATGGCCGATCATCTCACTTCCTCTGACACCTGCCAAGGCTTCGTTCATTGCCTCATAATAAAAGGTGATTCGTTCTGCTAAATACTCATATTCAGAAACAGTGATTGCACTCGCACCGGTACCTTTCATTTTGTATGCGGGTTCCCCCGTCAAGACGAATGCAGGATAAACACCAAATTCGATCAGTCGCAAAAGGGTATCTTGGTCATGGGAAACACTATTCAGATAGGTGGCATACATCTCAACTTGTCCACTTAAAATCAGTTGCAACAATGGAATCGTTTCATCAATAAAAACAAACCCTGAAGAATAGATAGGCGTATCATAATAATCATCGAGGTAAGGGAAAAGATACGCATTTGGTCGATACATATTCGCTGCTACCTCAGCTTCCTCCAATCGCTCAAGCAACTGTTTGACACTTGTCATCGTCACCAGGCTGCTATGGATCTGACGGTCTTCAAAAAAAGTAAACAAGTTGTGATCGAAACCAGCCAAAGCCAGACTCACGCCCTCAAGCTCAGCGAGTGTCGTTAAGTCCTTCTCTAATGATGAAGCATAGGAGTAAGGACTATTCATATAATTGAGGGTTGCCTTTTCTGGATCAAAAAACTGAAAATCGTTCCTATTTAATTTATACGTTTGCTGATTGCTTGCATTATGATAAGATTTCGTATAATCCACATAAAAGTTAAAAGCGATCTCATGCTCATCAAAGGTTGCCAACAACGCTTGAAAGTCTTGGTTATTCTTTAGGTCTTTTTGCGGGCCAATGCCATATGCCCAGCGATCTTGTAAAAACGATTTAGCAGTGACTGTTAACTGATCGATGCCACTTTCTAGTAATTGCTCTGTGATTGCTTGTGCTTGCAGATGATCTGTCAGCGCTACCTCCTCAATCCCCAAATTTCCCAGCTTTACTTCATTCATTAAGAAATCGACTTTCACAGGCATCGATTGAACAGGTGTCGCTTTTTCTTTGGTCTCTCCAATCTGTTCAATAAAGCTTCGATAACTTTTTGCCAGACCAACATAATTCGCCTCATCTTCTCGCAAGAAAACATAGCGTTGCACGACATCAAAATCATTGGGAAGTTCTTGAAAGCCTAAGATATGTTGATCTTCATTGATCCGACTTTGAAATTGTGAATAAGCGGTACGATAGGTATAAGTAAAATAGGATTGATAAAAATGCGTATCTGTATTTTTGGGTCGATAGTTATACGTGGCATAGCTTTCTCCGTTTTCAGAAATAACTAACACGCCAGCGGTGTTCTCTTCTTTAATCACTCCATAGATCGGTAACGTCAAAAGCTCAATTGGCTTTGACGGGTAGGCACCTCCTCGAGGATTGTCTTCATACCCCTGATCTAAGCCATAAACAGGGGCAGAATACCCGACCAGAGATCTTGGGGTATCATCTAGGCGAATGATTGCCCCTGGACCATCGGGTACAACTAGATACCCTGTTTCTTCACCTTCTGTACTAGCGAAAAATGGATACAAGATCAGTTGATTCAGTGAAATATTATTGTTTCCTGGCTGCCAGAGATGCTCATTGTACTCCTCAACACTTTCCTTGGGAATATGAACAAGAAGATCGCCACCTTGAATACTGACCCTCAATTCAAAACGAATCTTTTGTGAAGTAAAATCAATACTGGCAACAAAACCACTCTCGTGAAATTGGTATTCTTTCGTGACACCCGAATCCATGAGTGTCCGTCGTCCTGGTGTTGCGCGATCATACGTAACGATTGAAACACCAGACTTGATATAATTGACGATTTCTTGACTATATTGCATCTCAACATAATCTGCTTGATAGTCATAGGAAGTCCATTGCTCGCCGTTCACCTTGTCAAAGACGATGATAGCCGCCGTCTCTTCTTCGACATACAACATCAGTTGCTCATTTTCAGCTACTAACCGAAAAGAAGCTGGAATTTCAGACGGTACATCATAGCTTTCCTCAGAAGCTTTTGCTGCTGTGTTAACTGTCACTGCCTGAAAATCGTTCATTATCGGCTCGATTCTGGGCTTTTCTTCTTTCGGACTGATCAGCCAAACAACTAGGAAAGCAATTACTGGTAAAATTAGTATATAAGTCAGCCATTTTTTATTCATCGGGCACTCACCTCAGTTATCACATCTAGAATAAAGTTGACAAGCTGGCTACCTAATGTGTACAGGACAAATACACATAGCCCAATAATCAACATGGTAAAAATACTTTTAAAGATGATCGAAAACGTCTCGCCTACGTCATAGTTGTGAAGATCTTTGATCACAATAAATTGTAGAAATAAGATCCAAAGTCCTGTAACTGCTTGTGGAAAGTAGAAAAAGACACTTTGTTCTAAGGTAAGACCATTACTCAAAAGAATAACGACTGGAAAAACAAATAATAGTGGTGTCATCGCATAAGCAGTTCCATTGACACTTTGGATAAACGTACCTTCCCCATCATTGATCGAGCAAATCAAATAATTTGATACTACCCATAATAAGACTAAAAAAATGAGGAGTGCTAGTTCATATAATAGATATTGATTGTTTGCTACAAAAATTACATTTGTCCATTGATGATAGCTCAGAAACAAAACAATATAGAGAAAAAAGAGAATCATAGAGAAAAACACTGATACCCGATTGCGACGTTTGATCGTATAGATTCCATCAAAAATCGCTTGATGAAACTCAAAAATAAACAAGAAATTATCGACAAGTTTGTACTTTTTCACCCATTGAAGTTTATGACTTAACGAAAGAGAACGGCGACTAAATTTCTTTAACAATCGCCATATGCTCCATAGGAGAAAGCCAATCATCATCAGGACAAACAAGGTATTTAAATTGGCACTCAGCCAATCTTGCCGAATTTCCCAAAAAGCCGCCGATATTCCAGGGGTAAACTCAGCACTCATAAATTCCTGGTAAGCTGACTGAGCGTCACCTTCTCGTAAATAGGCATTGCCTAATCCAATCCGTGCGTTATCGAAAACGGAATTATAATTCAAGGTATACGCCCAAAGCTCTTGGCTCACTCGGTATTCCCCTTGCTGATAACTACTCATGGCTTGATGAACCGCTTCTGTAAAACGAGTACGTTCATACTTTACCAAGGAAGATGCTCCTTGATCGACGATGATCAGTTCATTGTCTGAGGTGGCTGCGATACTCGTAGGACGACTTAAAATCCCAAAACGACTAGAGATCACATCATTGCCTCCAAACACGAAGAGCAACTGTCCTTGCGCATCATATTCATAGATCCAACCATCTGAGGAAACGGCATAGACGCTGTCTTGTTGACCGACCCAAATACTTTCCATATTAAATTCCCCCAACAGATCATCCGGAAAATAATTGGTTCCTGCGACATTAAACTTTTTTATCGCTCCAGCTGCCAATGAAGAAGTCACCGTATAAACAAATCCTTTTTGATCGATACTCACATCAGCGATAATATTTGGAAAAACAGTTTCCATTGCTTGTTGCTGCGTTTCTGTTAAAAAGAAAGAACGAATCTGATCTAACAGTGGAACATTTAAAGGGTTGGCACCAAAGAAGGTAACGAACTCTCCAGCGCGATTCAGCATGATCAAGCCGTTGCTTGATTCAGAGCCTCGAATATAGAGGTTTCCTCGCATGTCGACCGCTAGATGCGTCGGTAAGAAAGGGTAACCTTCATTGAATACGGGTGCGTCTGGCGTACCGATTTCTTGTAAGAATTCATGCGTCTCTTTGTCATATAAAAAGATTTTATTTTGGCTCGTATCTACTGCGTAAATAATCTCATCTGTGACGAAGGTACTTTGCACTTCAACCAATTCTTCGCTAGCTAAAGTTCCTTGATAGGACAGTTCTTTATCAAGAATGATGACTTGATTCAGCCCTGTATCAGAAATGTACACATTGTCTTCGCGATCAACGAAAACATGATTAGGTTCGACAAAGGATCGCCCATCAAAGGTGGTGATTTCTTTTACAGGTGTATAGGCCGTTTGCGTCCGTAGAAAGTAATTTTCACTATCTGTAGTGAAGGTGAAATAGGGTACTTCTTGGGCAAGAACTGATTCCGGTACTAAAGTTGCCAAGAGCAGCGCCAATAAAATAAGCATCGTCTTCTTTTTCATATCACTTGATCCCCGTATGCGCCATCGAATTCATGACTTTATTTTGCAAAATGATAAACAATAACAAATTCGGTACAAACATGATGAGTCCCCCGACCGCTTCCACTCCTGCACTAGCGACAACATTTCCAGTTTGTGAAGAAAGAGTCGACATGTAAAAAGGAAGCGTTCGGATGGCTTCACTATCCATAAAAATAGCGGAAGCTTCTACATTGCCCCACACCGACTGAAACGTCAGTAATGAAACCGTGATCAGCGCGGGCTTGATCATCGGCATGATGATACTCCAATAAATTCGAGCAAAGCTTGCCCCATCCATTTTGGCTGCTTCAATCAAGGAATCTGGGATTTGGTCAATAAACTGCTTCAATAAAAACAAACCGACAGGCATTGCTAACATTGGAATAATGTGTGCCCAAATCGAATTGTAAAGTCCTAATTGAACAATGATCAAAAACCGCGGGATCGCCACCGCAACAGGCACAAACATAAGCGCCAAAGTATTGATTTTGTTAAAGGTCTTCTTGCCTTTAAAATGCAGCTTAGATAGTGCAAAGGCAGCGGAGGAGCTGATCAACAACGTCAAGACAATCAACGTGAACGCTACGAATAAACTATTGAACAAATAACGGCTCATTGGGATACCGGATTGATTGGAAAAATTGGTCAAGAGCTGAAAATTTTCTAATGTAGGCTGCCGAACAAAAAAAGTCGGCGGATAAGCAAATAACTCGGTAAATGGTTTAAATGCATGATTAATTATAAAGATCACTGGTAACCCCATGATCAGTGAAACGAAGATCAAAAGTACGTGGATCTTCATTTGGTCTTTATGAAATCGTTGTGGATTCACTTTAACGGGACTCGACATCTTTTCACCACTCTCTAGATAATAATTTTAGTTTTCACTAAACAGCTTATAGCTGACACGATTAAATAGGATCACAATAAGTAATAGCACAACTGTGACGGCTGACGCATAGCCTAACTCATACCGTGTAAAGCCAAAGTCTTGCGCATGATCAACGATCAACCAACCGGAATATTGCGGAGGTGGATTTCCACCACTCAAAGTCGCCGCCAATCCGGCTGTGTTAAACGTGCCAACGATGGCCATGACTGCCCCAAACAACATTTGAGGTTTCATAGAAGGAATTGTAATAAAGAAAACTTCTTGCCATCTATTTTTCACACCATCAATACTTCCTGCTTCATAAAGTGAACGATCGATGTTCAAAAGTCCACCTAACATGGCTAAAAAGCCGACTCCCATGCTACTCCAAATCCCGATAAAAATCATAATGACAAATAAAATCGTAGGCTGCTGTAAAAACTGAATCGGTTCTCGAACGATCCCCCATTCTAAAAGCCAATGATTCAAGTAGCCAGTCTCATCGCCACTGAATAAAACGCGCCAAACCGTTCCCATCATAATAGAGCCCGTAATTGAAGGCGAGTAAATGATCACCGTATATATGGTTCGCATCCGATGCGTGACTTGCGAGATATTCCACGCGAGGAAAAAAGCCAACATATAGCCTACTGGACCGACGATCACCCCATACAAGATCGTATTCATCAGTGCATTTTGCAAGAAGATCGTATCCCCCATGATCAAATCAATATAGTTTTGAAAACCAATAAATTCTGGAAATTGAACGGTATTGAAATAGGTGAAGGATAAAATAAAAGCGACTAAAACAGGCAATAAAATCAGTAAACCGAATAATAGTGCATAAGGCGAAAGAAAGAGAAACGATGAATTCAGCAGACGATCTAGCCAGCGATGCTCTTTTTTCGTTGTCTTTTGACTTGATTTAGTTATCCCCATCATGACTTGGTATCCACCTTTCAATTGTTTCTAATACGGGGACATTAAAAGGTCGGACCAAGACATCTTCTTGGATATACCCAAATTCCCTCAATTTTCTTTCCAACTCTTTATCGATAATCCCGACGGCATGATCAATGGCGATTCGTGGATTTTCCCCATCTAAAACTACTTTGTTCCAAGCATTGCTTAGCTCTCTTTCAACAATATAATCTCCAGGAACTCTGCCTGTGGTTTGAATCCATTGCCATTGGTCTAAAATCACTTGCTTTGATTCTTGCGGCCAAGCGCTTGCTTTGAACCCTTCTAGATTAGCGGGCAGATAAAGGAATTGGTGCCCCAAGGTCGCCTTCAGATCATAGGAGAACGTCGCCTGTGTTTCGCTACTGTTCCACCATTGTAAGAATGACCAGCTTTCTGCTTTTTTCTCACTATCGCTAAAAATGATCGATGCAGAACCATAGGTAGGGTCCCAGCGCTCGATTTCTCCCTCTGCATTTTCTATACCAGGAATTGGGATCATCCCCCATTGTCCAGCGATTTCAGGTGCTGCGTGTTTTAATTGCACATACAGGTTCGCATCACCGATCCCAATCGGCGTTTTCCCATCCCGAAAGCTCTGATAAAATTGTGCAGTAGTCAAGGGCATATTGTAGACCGTAAATAGACTAGTCATAAAATCAAACGCTTCATAGGCACCGCCTAAATGAATCTCCGTTTGACTCCCTGTGTCATCAAACAGTCTGCCGCCGTACTGATAAATAAAAGGTGTCGTCGTGTCGAAACCTTTATGTGAGCTATCTGATCCTAAAGGAATATAGATATTCATATCGTATCTTTGCAACAAAGGAATGATACTGATCATTTCTTCCCAAGTTTGTGGCGGCTCTTCTCCGATCATCTCCAATAGATCCTTGCGATAATATAGCAGTTTGACGGTTTGCGTTTCTGGAATCGCATAGACGCCTTCATCATAGATGTATTGCGTAAAGGAATTAGGATTGTAATCAGTAGTAAGCTGGTCAAATCCCTCCAATGCACTAAGATCCTCGATGATCCCTCGCAAACCCAGCTCAAACGGCATCCCATGACTGACACTGAGAGCAGCATCTGGTACACTTCCTGCAGCATTATTTAAAATGATTCGTTGTTCATCTGGTAACAAAGATAAGTTCACTTGGATTCCTGTTTTTGGTGTGAATTCTTCATCAACCAATCGCTGGATGATCTCCAAGTTCAATCGTGATTGATTGACCCAGACCTCAATTGCTTCTCCCTCAGTTTCATTGACTTGCCTATATCTTGGATTGATGAAGGTATAAATAAATGCCTTAACTCCTTCAAAGGCTGTAGTAAAGATCCCAGCTCGTTCCCTTGGTAATTCCGCATTGGCATCGTGGATGAAAATGCGATCCATTGATAACGGACTAGTGATCAATGTTGGCAGAACAGATTGAATCCTTCCGTATGCCGAAGAATACCCTTGATTAAAACGGGTCAAATAATGCGGCAAAGTATCAGGCTGTTCATAGAAACTCTCTACCATTGAGATAGCCACGGCTAATTCAGTTAAAATGGGCAATTTTTCGTTGCCGAATAAATCGATAAGCACTTCTTTTTGTGTTTCTAATCCCTCTAGGATCTCTGCTAATGAAGCTTTGAGTTCTGGAAAATAAGTTTCGATCCGCCAGTCTCTTTGACGATCGACCAAACCACCCGTCAAGCGCACGACTTCTGCACCAATGGCATCCATTTTTCCCAGTAATGCAAGCAATTCATGATAGGGTGCTGCTACTAACGTGCTATCAATCGTAAGAGACATCGTGTGCTGTCCCTCTTCTAAATAAAAAACATACGCGTTCCCCTCAGTATCACTTAGGGTTTCATGCGTCCACTTATTTGCGTAATCAAAAGTGTAGGTACTCATTTCCTCAAATGGAACTTCGCCATTCAACTCGATTCGTCTTCTAGCAGGCATACCGTTATTCATATTTTGTAAATACTTGAAGGTGATCTGATAAAAACCACTCTCTTCTACATCAAAAAGATACGTCACCTTGTCTCCGGGTTCTGAAAAAGAAGCACCATCTAATACATTCAATAATCGAGTTTGATAGTCATAAGGGCTCAATGCTGGGTTTCGGAGATATTGCCCACGAATACTTCTGCGACTTTTTGTCAAAGGCGCTTCCGTCTCGATCGTCAACAATTGTTGTTCATTTTGACTTGATGTTCCTTCATGCAACGCAAGATATTCTTCGTACGAGGGAATCGATTGTTGCGTATTCTTGATAATGATATCTCCTAGCAAAAGAACCCCTTCATTTACCTCAAAAGAAAAGGTATTCGCGCCTTGCTCAAGTTCAAACTTCAATGGTTCTGCAAAAAAATGATTTGGGTCTTTCAATGGTTGTTGCGCCCACTCCCCAGCTAGTTCTGATCGTACTTGAAGCTGATCGCCATAACGGTCAAATTGAATAGCGGCTTCATCATTTGTTTGCTGCCATTGTAGCGGCAACGTCAATGCATTCATCTCATTAAATTGACTGGTGTCGTTGATTCTCAATGACAATTCTGGATTTAAAAATGTTTGCTCATCTACACGATAATCCATCCACACTTCATACAAACCACTGACTGGCACATTGATGTCAAACACTATTTTGTCCCCAGCTTGAATCCTGGTGACATGGCCCTCATAGTTTTTACTCTGAGAAGGAGGAATTAATTCGCCACCTGTGCGTTCTGGCGCTTGATTGGTCAATTCCTCAAGGGGAATCTCAAGCCCTTCTTTCGCTCGCCTCATCGCAATCGCATAATAGTGGTCCGCTTCATAGGAGAAAGCCATTACTTCTTCAGTAGCCCTTACTTCATTCCCCTCTGCTTCTTGCTCCCCTCCACTATCGTTTTGGGAAGAAAGAGCTGCTGCGAATACAATCGCAATCGTTACTACGATCGACCAGGCGATTTTGACCGTCCTTCTATTTTTCTTCTTCGTCATAGCATCCCAACCTATCACTCATTTTTTGATGCAAGGAAACCTTGTTATGGTTCCAATGACCATAACAAGGTAGGTATTGACTATAGTGATCATCGATTGTATTGTCGTAAGTATTCTTCGATCTGTTCATTGATTCTGCGATCCCATTCGCTTGCAATGTCACTGTAGCGAACACCTTCATCTTTGATTTGATGCATGATTTCCCAAGGATCGACATCTCCTTGAACATTAGAGAATCCAGGCATCTGTCTTGGGTAAGCCACTGGGTTTGAAAGCTGTTGTTGGAATGCTTCTTCTTTAAAGGCAGCAAAATTGTAGTTTGCTAATCCGCTCTCTTCATCGAAGCCTTTTACCAGTGGATGATTTGCTAGTACCGTTGGATTGGTCGTGATTGGCCATCCTTGAATAAAGTCCATCAAGCGATCTTCTGCTCGTAGTGGTGCATCTTCTGGAAGACCTGTATATTCATCGATCAATGCCCATCTGGACAGCAATCCTTCCTCACCATAAGTCAACCACTTCAATAGCTCAAATGCCGCCTGCGCCTTGACAGGATCATCTTCTAACTGGCTAGAGATACTGAAGGTATCATAGTAACCTGGAATATAGGTTTCACCACGAGGAGCAGTAGGCATTGGGTAAATATCGATCTCCATATCCCGCGTTTCGATCAATTCAGAAACATCGCCACTTAACGCCCATAACCAGCCACTATCTAACACTTGCAAGCCATCACCAAACGCCCAACTCAAGTTGCCGACTTTTGCTACTCTTTCCTCTTCGCTCAGATCATAAAAATGCAACCCTTCGATTGCCTCGCGGGCAAATCGCTCATAATATTCACCAAAATTAGTTGCACTAGCTAAGTCCCAGCGTTCTGTTTCAATATTGAATCCTTTCCAGCCATTGGGAATATCATCAAAGTAATTTGGACCTATTTCACCAAATCCGACAACACCTGGAAAGATTGGGCTGTTTGGTGTTAGAACTGCAATTTCACTTCGAAGATTTTCGTACTCCTCATAACTCCAGTTGTAGTCTGGAATCGCAATGTTGTTTTCTCTTAGGAGCCGTGTATTGACTAACACATATTGAGAAACAGACTGCCACGCCAAGCCATAGATTTCTTCTCCGTCATGGGTACGTAAAAACTCCATTGCGTTCTCAGAGATCCATTGCGCTTCATCATCTGCTTCTAAATAAGGGGTTAAATCAAGCGTAAATTCACGATCGTAAACTTCAGCAGACATCGGCGAAAAATAAATGTCAGGTAAGTCATTGTCTTGTGCACGGGCATTCAGCATTTCCAATTGTTCAAAGTTTCCATTTTCACCATTGGCAAATTGCGCATCACGAATAACATTGATATTCGGATACTTCTCCATAAATTTCTCGATGTTTAACCACATTGGATTTTCGCTATTTTCTTCCCCATAATAGCGGCTGGCAAAAACCAGATCGATCTCTTCTTCTTGCCAGGCAGGAGTCCCTTCTTCCCCTTGTGTTGCATGATTTCCAGAACCAATGGTTTCTTGATCATCCGAGTTACTACACGCTCCCAAAATAAATACACTGGAGAACAAACAGACCGACTTTACTATTTTGCTATTTTTCATACAAAACACTCCTCAATTTTATTTTGTCTTTTATTTCTTAATGGAAATGGGACAACTTTCCTTAAGCGCTAGGCAATCTTTTTTAGTTAAACGTTTACGTACGTATTACGTAAACGTTTAACCAGAGTCTTTTCCTTCACCCTTTAATCGTAACGATGAGAAACGATACATGTTAACGAGCCGTCGTTTTTAAATTGTTATCGGAAAATTCTCATAATTCTTTTACTCACTGTGGTACATTGTTTAAACTCTCTCTTTGATTCTTAGGTTGTTAATTTTCGCTGCAATACCAGAAAAGATACACTCTGCTATTATTCATTTTGATCTAATTATTGGGTTCCGAATATACTAAACCTATCTGTAAGCGCTTCAGTTATAAAGTAATAGTACCATATGATAACAGATACTCAATATAAAACTTATAATTTGTGCAAATAACCTCCCTATTTTATCTAGAAAATCGATAAATTATCGCCTAAAATAAGGCAATTTACATCAAAATATTTTATTTTTTGATTATTTAAATTCAATTAGAAAAAACAGCCTATAATAATATAACAAAGCATACAAAACGATCGGTGATGACAAGCTGACGAATTAGTAAACTATCGCTAATTATTTCTTCATTTTTATTTTTTCAAGAAAACAAAAAAAGCACCGTGCTGTGCACAAGTGCTTCTCAAGGTGGATCCTTTAATAAAAAAATGTTTCCGTGATTCGTATCAATGATTTTTTGCGCGCCATTTGATCGTGTCTTTTGTCTTACGTTGTTTTGTTACTTTGATTCCTTTTGGAGCCACACGAATCGCATAGTCTTCCTTTTTGACAACGTCATAGACATGCTCGGCAACTTCCGTTACTTTTTCTTTTAGATTCAGTTTAAATTTCATGTGTTTTCATCTCCCGAATACTTTACTACTAGCGTATCGCAAATAAAAAAAATCTTCAACTTATAGCCCTTCCTCAAACCAAAAAAAATAATGGTTAAATAACGAAAAAAAACAGCAAGACTATTCGCTGTTTTTTTCTGCGTATTCATCTGACTGGGGTAGCTGGATTCGAACCAACGCATGACGGAGTCAAAGTCCGTTGCCTTACCGCTTGGCTATACCCCAATAATGGTGGAGGAGAGTGGATTCGAACCACTGAACCCTAAGGAACGGATTTACAGTCCGTCGCGTTTAGCCACTTCGCTACTCCTCCAAAAGGTTTTTCTCAAACCTGACAATAGTTATAATACCGAAAAAGATAACAAATTGCAAGAGCAAAAAGTAAATTTTTCTAGAAATTATTCATGTAAATGCCATTGGCGAATAATCATCTCGATCGCAGCTTCTAAACTTCTGCTTGAACCTAGATCTTCATCCCCTAAAAAGCTTTGAAATTCTTTCGGTCCAGTCGTTAAAATCTCACCGATACGTTTTTTACCAATAAATAATTCATTGACGGTATAGTCTTTGCCATGAATGGCTTTCGTTGTTTCTTCAATACGGACTTCGATATCTTTGTTTTTCTTAGACATGATTGCACCTCTTTCTTTACAGCACCTTCCTATTTTAACAGAAAACCAGCAAAAGAAAAAGAAAATCTCATCTGGAACGAAAAAAAGTAGTCAATCGTTACGATCGACTACTTTTGCTGCTTTGTCTCATTTCTGGTTCGTCAAGACAGCACTGGTTACGGCATACCCCGCATCGCTTAAGATTTTCTCAATCGCTGCGACTTGGCGCGACTCTACTTGGATCTCAACAATCGTTTTTAGCGCCATCCGATTGACTACGATGGTCAAAATACTCATCTGATGATCGGCAAGCAGTTTGGTCACGTCTGCTAACACGCCTACATGGTCATCCGTGATCTCGATGGACACTCGGGTTCCGCCATCATGGTAGCCAGTGATTTTCAAAAAGGCATCGAAAATATCATTGTTGGTAATGATTCCCACTAAGGCATCATCATCCATGACTGGTAAAACCCCCACGTTTTCACTACGCATGACGGAAATGGCGTCCTCTAATAGTGCATCTGGTTCAATCGTGGTCACTTTTTTCAACATGATATCAGCGACCGTCGTTTTATTTAAGAGATAGTTCATTTCATAAACGCTTAAGCTTGTCGCTTTTGAGGGAGTTGCTTCAGCGATCGTTCCTTCTGTGATCAACCCTACTAATTTACCATCGTCAACGACGGGCAGACGGTGGATATCGTGCTGCTTCATTAAATCTACTGCATCAAAGATCGGTGTCTGCGAATCGACGGTGACGACCGTCTTCGTCATAAAATCACTTACGCTCATTGTTTAGCCTCCTAGATACGCTTTTCTTACTTCATCACTTGCTAGTAATTCTTCTCCAGTACCTTCTAAAACGATTTTCCCCGTTTCTAATACATAGCCGCGATCGGCAATCGATAAAGCCATTTTTGCATTTTGTTCAATCAGTAGCACAGTCGTTCCTTGCTGCTTGATTTCTTGAATGATTGAAAAAATTTCTTTGATAAAAATCGGTGCCAAGCCCATCGAGGGCTCATCCAGCAAGAGCAAGCGCGGTTTTGACATCAATGCCCGCCCCATTGCCAACATCTGCTGCTCACCGCCAGATAATGTCGACGCATCTTGCGAGAGGCGTTCTTTCAATACAGGAAACTTGCGGTAAACTTGTTCATAGTCTTCTTTGACACCACTGTCTTTACGCAAGAAGGCGCCCATCTCTAAGTTTTCTTGAACCGTCAATCCTGAAAAGACATGCCGCCCTTCTGGCACTTGCGACAAGCCGTTTGCGACGATTTTTTGCGGCGCTTCTTTCTCAATTCGTTTTCCTTCAAAAGTGACTGAGCCATTTGAGGGGCGGATCAATCCAGAAATCGTCCGTAAAATCGTGGTTTTCCCTGCACCATTGGCACCAATCAGTGAAACGATCTCCCCTTGATTGACGTGGAAGGAAACATCATGGACCGCTTGGATCATGCCGTAGTGTACACTTAAATTTTGAATTTCCAGCATCAGATTTCCCCTCCTAGATAAGCTTCGATCACCCGCGGATTGTTTTTGATCTCTTCTGGTTCACCGTGGGCGATGACTTGGCCGTATTCCAGCACATAGATCCGCTCGCACACTTCCATGACCAAACTCATATCATGCTCAATCAAGAGGATCGTCAATTGAAAATCTTTTTGGATCTTATAGATCAGCTTTGTCAGTTCTGTTGTTTCTTGAGGATTCATCCCCGCAGCCGGCTCGTCAAGAAACAGAATTTTTGGTTCTGTAGCCAATGCGCGTACGATCTCTAACCGACGCTGCTCGCCATAAGGCAAATTTTTCGCTAACGTTTGACTTTTGCCATCCATATCAAAGATCCGTAACAGCTCTAAGGCTTTTTTCTTCATGGACGCTTCGTTTTTGTAGTACTTTGGCAAACGCAGGATGCTAGTCAGCAGTCCTTCTTTATGCTTACTGTTCATAGCGATCAAGACGTTGTCCATCACAGTCAAATTTTTAAACAAGCGAATGTTTTGGAAGGTTCTTGAAAGACCTAAATCCGCAATTTTATAGGGCTTCACGCCATTTAAACGTTTTGGCTTACCTTGGGTCTCAAAAAGCACTTCCCCTTCACTAGGTTCATACACACCTGTCAGGAGATTAAAGAGCGTTGTCTTGCCAGCACCGTTTGGTCCAATCAATCCGACCAGCTCATTGGTATCTAAATGGAGGTCTACATGAGAAACAGCAGCTAAACCGCCGAAGTTTTTCGTTAAGCTTTTAACTTCTAATAGAGGCATCGTTGTCATCCCCCTTTTTTCTAAATTTATCCAGCAGTCCTTTTACGGAGAATTCCCATGTCCCTAAAAGTCCGCTTGGTTTAAAGATCATGATGATGATCAAAGCCAATGCATAAATGATCATGCGCAAATCAGAGAAGCCTTGCAAGTACATATTTAAGATTCCTAGCACTACTGCCGAAACAACTGCTCCTGTGGTACTCCCAAGCCCTCCAAAAACGACGATGATCAATACATCGATCGATTTCATAAAACCGTAATCTCGTGGGAAAACCGACTGCTGATAGCTGGCATAAAGGGTACCAGCAATGCTTGCCATCACTGCCCCCATTACAAACGCAATTACCTTGTATTTCGTTGTGTTGACCCCCATTGATTCTGCAGCGATCTCATCTTCCCGAATCGCTAAAGTCGCCCGACCTGGTCCGCTATGGATAAAGTTTGACACGACAAGAATCGATAAAACGGCAAAGAGAAAGACGATCTGCCAATTACTGAATTGGGGCAATCCGAAAATTCCAGCAGGACCATTGGTCAAGCCTCGTAGGTTCACCAACAAGATCCGAATGATCTCTGCCACACCTAAGGTAGCGATCGCTAGATAGTCGCCTTTTAAACGGAGGGTCGGAATCCCAACCACTAATGCGACTGCACCTGAAACCAGCATCCCCACCAGTAAACCAGTTAAAAAGCCACCAAAGGTTGGATTGCTTGCCGACAGGATCGCGCCAGCATAAGCACCGATTGCCATAAATCCAGCATGTCCTAAGGAGAATTGCCCTGAAAAGCCGATGATCAGATTCAAACTGACTGCCAAGATGATATTGATGCCGATATTGACGATGATGGCATCAGAGAACAAATTGATCATTCCGCCATTGTAGGCTGCAAATAATCCAAAATAAAGAATAGCTGCCAGAGCGAGCCAGATTAAGTTGTAACGTAAATTCTTTTTCATTTCTGCCACCTACACTTTCTCTTTGATATTTTTGCCGAGGATCCCAGCTGGACGAACCAACAATATAATTATTAAAATGACATACACTAAAGCATCCTTATAATCAGAAAAACCAAGCGCTGTCGCTGCTGTTTCCACCAAACCGATCACAAAGCCACCTAAGGCTGCTCCAGGAATGATCCCGATCCCGCCAAGAACCGCTGCAACAAAAGATTTCAGACCAGGAACGACGCCCATTGATGGATCAATGGAATTATAATACAAACCGATCAGCATCCCGCCAGCTGCAGCCAAAGCCGAGCCTAAGGCAAAGGTAAAGGAAATCGTTAGATTGACATTGATCCCCATCAAACGCGCTGCATCTGCATCAACACTTACTGCCCGCATCGCTTTTCCCATACGGGTCTTTTTCACGATCAATTGCAAGAGAATCATTAAGGTAACCGAAACAGCCAAGATCAATAACTGGACATTACTTACTTGAACAAACCCGATGGAATAAGTTTGTCGTTCAATCGCTTGCGGAAAGGGGCGCACATTGGCTGAAAAGAAAAAGATCATGACATTTTGCAAAAAATAAGAAACCCCGATTGCCGTGATCAGTGCCGAAATTCGCGTGGAATTGCGTAAGGGACGATACGCTAAAAATTCGATCGTTACCCCAAGAGCTGCACTGGCGATCATTGAAATGAACAACGCGGGGAAAAACCCTAATTGCCATTGATTGATCAAAAAGTAACCGATAAAACTACCGATCATGTAAACTTCTCCGTGGGCGAAGTTGATCAACTTGATGATGCCATACACCATCGTATAACCCAACGCTAACAAGGCATAGATACTGCCTAGAAACAAGCCGTTGATCAATTGTTGGATCATCATTTCCATATACTCACTTCCAATATCATTTATTATGGTCATTCTTTTAGAGAAAAGAAACTGAGACAAACACATCAGGTCTGTCCCAGTTTTCACTGCCAAACAACTGCGGGTTTTTTAAGGTTCCACAGTGTCTGCTGAGGTTTCTTTCCCGTCAGTCAATCCTAAAACAACTGCTGATTTTTCAGGGTTATGATTTTCATCCATCGTGATTTCACCGGTCACACCGACAAAGTCTTTCAGTTCAGACAAACCAGCTGCGATCGCCAATGAATCTGCTGAGTTTTGATCTTCGATCGCTTGTTTGATCATATAAACGGCATCATAGGCTAATGCATTAAAAGCAGAAGGCTCTTTGCCATATTTTTCATTGAAAGCTGCCACAAACGGCTCAACTTTGTCGTTTGCTGGTGCTTTGGAAGAGAAGTGACCTGTATAGTAAACATTGCTGACATTTTCTGCACCAGCTGTTTGAACCATTTTTTCATCACCGAATCCATCCGCACCAATGATTGCTTGATCAATTCCTAATTCTCGCGCTTGCTTGATGATCAAACCAGCTTCTGTGTAGTAGCCTGGAATGAACAAGACATCGAAGTCGACATCTTTGATTCTTGTAAGAACTGCTTGGAAATCTTTGTCGCCTTCGGTAAAGTTATCCTCTAAGACGATTTCGCCTGGGTAGCTTTCTTTAAATGCTTCCGTCAAACCAATTGCGTAGTCACTTGAGTTATCACCCAAGATTACGGCTTTTGAAGCATCCAAATTTTCTGCTGCATATTTTGCCAAGATTGTTCCTTGGAAGCTATCTTGGAAACAAGAACGGAACGCAAATTCTTGGACTTTTCCACTGGTATAAGCAATCGCATCATCGGTACCTGAAGGAGTGACCATCGGTACTTGGGCTCTCGTCACATTCGGTAAAGCCGCCTTTGTGGCACCTGAAGTTGCTGGTCCAATAATGGCAACGACTTTATCATTGGTTGCTAAGTTGGCTGCTACTGTCGCAGCTTCATTGTTATCTGATTTGTTATCTTTCGAAATGATTTCAATTTGTTTTCCAAGAACGCCGCCGGCAGCATTGATTTCTTCGACCGCCAAGTCGATCCCCTCTTTTTCAGCCGTCCCATAAGCAGCAACTGCTCCAGACAACTCTAAGTTGGCACCAATCTTAATGGTATCTCCCTCTTGTTTATTGCCACCTTCAGCAGCACCACTGCTATCCGTTGGTCCACCTGTTGGTCCTGCACTACAAGCTGTCAATAAAAACAAACTCGCAAACAAAAATGCAAATTTCTTTTTCATAATTTTCCTCTCCTTTACTTCCCCTGAATATGTTATCCAATATACTGAAAAATCTAGGAAATGTCAACGAATTATCAGAATATTTCACCTATTCAGAATTTATTTTTTTCGCCGATAAAAAATGGTGCTTTTAAAACATTGATCCAGCAACAATGGAATCGCTTTTCTAATTTTTTGATAAAAAGAAAAGCAAGCAAAGGTTTTTCCCCTTTGCTTGCTGCCGATACGCTTTGATTTGATACTTTTTTCTTCAAACGGACGTTTGAAAACATTACATCCTCATGTTAGCGGCTATTTCGTGGATACAATGCTTGAAAATTTGCTGCCGCCCCAACTAAATTGGCATCATTGCGATAGTCACATAACTTGATCAATGGGACGAAATCATTTAATGCTTGATCCGCCAACATTTTTTCCAAGCGCTGGTCAACTTCTTCTAACAAGCCTTTTTTGGCACTGACACCACCGCCGATAATGATCACTTCAGGATCAAAAGCAAACTGAATACTGAACAGTCCTTGTGCTAAATAGTTGTAAAATTTATTGACTTCCTCGATCGCAATGGCATCGCCATCTTCTGCACGTTGAAAGACCTCTTCACCGGTAATCGTCGTTCGATCCACTCCGATCCGATCACAATACCGCCAGGCCATCTGAACCGCTGTCCCTAGTTGCGAAAATGTTTTGCCTTGATCTAGGATCATCAACCCAAATTCGCCACCGTATAAATGTGCCCCACGGACTAGCTCACCATTTTGAAACAGGGTACCGCCAACGCCTGTTCCGATCACAACGAAGGCTGCTTGCTGATACTCTTTGCCCGCTCCTTGATAGAATTCAGCCATCCCAGCGCAATTGGCATCATTTTCGATGGTTACGGGTACCCCAAACGCTGCTTCGAGTTCTGAGTAAATATCAAACCCATGGATATAAGGGATCGCACTAATGCCGTCGATCCGCCGTTCTTGGGCATTGACCGCACCTGGCGCACTGATTCCAACGCCTTCAATCTCTTCATCTACGCTTGCCCTCACTTGCTGCAGCTGTGCTTTCATTTCCTCCCAAGTATTTGGAGTAGTGAACTTCCCTTTACTCACCAAAGAATCTTGTGCCCAGACGCCATATTTTACTGCTGAACCACCCATATCAAAGACTAAAATCGCCATTTTTTTCCCTCAATCCTTTATTATTCTGATACTGTCTATTTTACCGCAAGTCGGCGCTTGAAGAAAGCGATTTCCGAGGACAAGAAAAAAACAGTCTCATTCACTTAGACTGTCTCTTCATCCATTAGAGTTGTTTTTCCAAAATCACTTGATCGAACAGCTGCTGCCCATTCTCAAAAATCGGTTCGACATAGTGGGTGGTGAAATAATTCTTCACTCGCTCTTTTTCAACATAGCCTTGCTTTTGGTACAAAGTCAAGGCTGCAGAGGGCAGACTACCAGTTTTGATCACTACGATCGGCCGTTTTGCCCCGAGGTACTGACTAAGGATCGCTTCTTCGGCAGCTTGCAGCAATTGACGACCGATGCCCATTCCTTGCTTTTCTGGCGAAACGGCCACATTCATAATCTCCCAGTTCTTGCCTTGATTTTGATAAACTAGCACACCAATCATTTCTCCAGCTTCTTCATAAACAAGTGTTTGGCTATTATATAGATAGCTTTCTACGACTGCTTTTTCAGGATCTGCATCCAGCAGCAACGCCCAAGGATACGCTTCATTAGGGGCGATTGGACGAATCATGGCTTTTTGGCTCCTTTTTTATATTTCTGTTGATTCCTTTTAACTTTTCCGATAACGGTACGTTGGTTTGACTTTGTCTTTCGTATTTCGTTTTAAAGTAAACGTCTGGGGTACGTAATCTATTCCGCCTTTTACAAAGGGATGGCAGCGTAAGATACGAGCTACCCCCATCAAGCCTCCTTTGGCTGCTCCATGGACTTGGATGGCTTGGATCATGTATCCTGAGCAAGTCGGATAATAACGACAGCTAGGAGGAAATAATGGGGAAATAAAACGTTGATAGAAACGAACAAAGCCGATCAAAAGTTTACTCATTCCTTGCCAGCCTTTCTTTTTAGGTACGATTCAGTAAAGATAGATAGAAAAAACTAGGACTCAGCACGTGGCGTAAGTCCTAGTTATGGTTTATTTCATAAACTCAAAGATATGATTCCAAAGACTTGGAGAGAATACTTTAAAAGGACTGCCGTCACCGATCACTCCATAACCAATCATCGTTCCTGCTAGGAACAATAAAATAGCTAATAAAATGACGATTAAAATTTTTATCAAGCTAGTTAAAATATAACGGTTCAACTTCACTTTTTTTCTCTCCTACTCCTATTAGGCGTTAACTGGTACGACTTCTTCTACTGCGTCAGAAACTCGTTCAACAGATGCCCCTAATTGTTGCAATTTTTCGTGGAATTTGTAGTAGCCGCGATCCAAATATTTTAGATTGCGAACACGCGTCCGTCCCGTTGATCGCAAACCTAATAAAATCAACGCTGCTGCGGCACGTAAATCTGTCGCATAGACCAGCGCACCTTGTAATTCATGACCGCCTTCGATCACTGCAACGTTGCCGTCAATTTTTACATGGGCATTCATGCGACGCATTTCTTCTAAATGTTGGAAACGATTCTCAAATACCGTTTCATTCACAACACTCGTTCCTTGCGCTAATAATTGAATAGCAGACATTTGCGCTTGCATGTCCGTAGGAAAACCTGGATGTGGCATCGTTTTTACATCAGTCGCTTTCAAGCGTTCTGGTCCGACCACACGAATCCCTTCAGCGACTTCAGTCACTTCTGCGCCCATTTCGATCAATTTTGAAATCAATGGACGATTGTGCTCTGAGATCGCATCTTTAATAATAACGTCTCCTTGAGTCATCGCTGCTGCAACCATAAAGGTTCCTGCTTCGATACGGTCTTGTACGATCGAATGGTCTACTGCATGCAGGTGTTCGACACCTTCAATACGCATCGTTTCGGTTCCTGCACCAAAGACCTTGGCACCCATTTTATTCAATATGTTTGCTAAATCAACGATTTCTGGCTCACGAGCGACGTTTTCGATGATGGTGATGCCTTTAGCTTTTACGGCAGCCATCATGATATTTTGCGTTGCGCCGACACTTGGGAAATCCAAGTAAATGCTATTGCCTTTTAACTCATCGGCGATCGCTTCTATGTATCCATCTTTTTGGATGATTTGCGCGCCTAGTGCTTGAAATCCCTTCAAATGTAAATCAATTGGTCGTTTGCCGATTGCACAGCCGCCAGGCATTGCCACTTTGGCATGTCCATTACGGGCTAACAAAGGCCCCATGACTACGATTGAAGCGCGCATTTGGCTCACATACTCATACGGTGCTTCGATTGCTAATTCTTGTGACGCATCGATCGTCATTGTGTTGGTTTCTTCTTCAAAATCGATTGCGACATTTAAATGCCGAATCACTTCTTTCATTGTTAATACATCGGAAAGGATCGGTACATTTGTTAATGTCGTTGTTCCTTCTTCCGCTAATAAGCTTGCCGCTAAGATAGGTAGAACAGCATTTTTTGCCCCTTCGATCTTCACTGTTCCAGTTAATCGATTACCACCTTGAACGATCATCTCTTCCATTTATGTTCCCTCCAAATAATGCAGTGACTCACACAAATCTTGCCAATTATAGCATAATATTCGGTGTTTTTGCATATATTAATGAAATTCTTAAAAACCTGTTAAAAATAAATTACGACATAGCGCAATCAACTCAAGGAAAAAAGTACTGGCGGTGTAGCCTAATGCAATCGCAAGAAACACCATGACCATTCGTATCTGAGTCGTTCGTAAAGCTTTAAAAAAAGCATCGATCCGCACAGATTGCAATGCCCAAAATGCTAAATAGATGAACGCTAAATGACTCACGATTCGAATGATTGCATCAATTCCATACACTTGCATACTTCCTGCTCCTTTTTTCATAATTGAACATTCCTATCATACCACAAAGATGTCAAGATAAAAAATAATCTTTCTTGAAACCTTCATGAAAAGACTTTAAAAAGTTTTTAAAACGTTTTCTTGATGAAACAAAAAAACAAAGGCAAGATGCCCTTGTTTTTTAGGAATGTTTTGACACGTTGATTCGATTGATGGCGCGGTGCAAAGCAACCGTTGCGCGCCGAAGCTGGTCGATATCCTCGACTTGTTTGGCTTCTTCGATTTGGCGTTCTGCACGCTGTTTTGCTCTTTCTGCACGTGAAACGTCGATGTCACGATCACGTTCCGCACTATCGGCTACGATCGAGACAACATTGTCTCGCACTTCTAATATACCGCCGTTGACAGCGACCCAGTCGACATGGGTATCTGAATCGATCCGTTTGACTCGGACTTCATCAATCGTCAAAGGAACGATGATTGGGGCATGGTGCGGCAAAATACCGATTTCACCATCTGTCGTACGTGCAACCACGATTTTCGCGTGATGATCGTAAACCAAACCAGCAGGTGTCACCACATTGACTGTTAAAAATTGATCCATGAGGTTCCCCTCTTTCTTCAAGGCTGGTTAATTAATAGCCAATTTTTTTCGCTTTTTCAATGACATCTTCAATTCGTCCAACACTGCGGAAGGCTTCTTCTGGAAGATCATCATATTTTCCTTCAAGAATCTCTGCAAATCCTTTGATGGTTTCATCAACTGGCACATAAGAACCAGGTTGTCCCGTAAACTGTTCCGCTACGTGGAAGTTTTGTGACAAGAAGAATTGAATGCGGCGTGCGCGGGCAACTAAGGTTTTTTCATCATCAGACAGTTCATCCATCCCTAAGATGGCGATGATGTCTTGTAATTCCCGATAACGTTGCAACGCATGCTGTACTTCAGTCGCTACTTCATAATGTTTTTCACCAACGATTTCAGGTGCTAACGCACTAGAAGAAGACGCCAGTGGATCAACGGCAGGATAGATCCCTTGTTCGGTCAATTTACGTTCCAAGTTGGTTGTTGCATCCAAATGGGCAAAAGCAGTCGCAGGTGCTGGGTCTGTATAGTCATCGGCAGGGACATAGATGGCTTGAATAGACGTAACCGAACCTTTTTTCGTCGATGTGATCCGTTCTTGTAATTGCCCCATCTCAGTTGCTAATGTTGGCTGATACCCAACGGCAGACGGCATCCGACCTAGTAAGGCAGATACTTCAGAACCTGCTTGGGTGAAGCGGAAGATATTATCGATAAACAAAAGCACGTCTTGTCCTTCCACATCACGGAAGTACTCGGCTAATGTCAAACCAGTCAAGGCTACCCGCATCCGGGCACCTGGTGGTTCATTCATTTGTCCAAACACCATGGCTGTTTTTTCGATAACGCCAGATTCTTTCATTTCATTATAAAGGTCATTTCCTTCACGTGTCCGTTCACCAACACCTGTGAAGACAGAGATCCCACCATGCTCTTGGGCGATGTTGTGGATCAATTCTTGGATCAAGACGGTTTTACCAACACCGGCACCACCGAAAAGTCCAACTTTCCCCCCTTTTAAATAAGGAGCTAACAAATCAATGACTTTGATCCCAGTTTCAAGGATCTCCGTACTTGTTGACAATTCATCAAAGTCAGGTGCTTTTTTGTGAATCCCACTGCGGGGTGCCTCTTCAGGAAATGGTGCTTCTAAATCGATGGTATCCCCTAAGACATTAAATACCCGTCCTAATGTTTCTGTCCCAACTGGAACAGAGATGGAGGCGCCTGTATCGATTACTTCCATTCCTCGTTGTAAGCCATCTGTTGATTCCATGGCAATCGTACGGATAACGCCGTCGCCAAGTTCTAGGGCAGCTTCTAACACAACTTTTGTTTTCTGCTCATCTTTTTTGTAAACAATCAACGCATTGTTGATATCTGGTAATGATTGGTCTAGAGAGAATTCCACGTCAACAACGGGACCAATGACTTGAACAATCTTGCCTGAACTCATTCGTATTCCTCCATTCGTTCTTGAAACTATTCTAACGCGGATGCCCCCGCCACAATTTCAGTAATTTCTTGGGTGATCGCTCCTTGGCGCGCTCGGTTGTATGAGATCGTCAAGTCCCCAATAATATTTTTGGCATTATCTGTTGCTGTTTTCATCGCTGTCATTCCGGCAGCATGCTCGGCTGTTTTTGCGTCAACAATCGCACCATAAATCAAGCTTTCAGCGTATTGAGGCAGTAATTGATTCAAAATCGCTTCTCTGGAAGGTTCAAACAAGTATTCTTGTTCATAACTTTCGGCTTCTTCAGGATCTAAATCGGATATCGGCAACATTTTCTCCACACGAAATTGGCTAGTCAATGAATTGATGTGATGGTTATAACACACATATAATTCATCGAAGACCTCGTTTTGGTACATCGTGGTTGCCAATGTTACGATTTTACGTACCTCATCAAAGCTTGGTTGATCCGAAAGGTTTCTTAACTCGTACGCCAAATTGATGCCCCGTGCTTTGAAAAAGTCAGCGCCAGTTGCACCAATGGCAATCATGACATACTCTTCTTCTTTTGCATGGTCTTCATCCAGCATGGTCATCATCTGTTTTAAGATGGAACTATTATAGCCGCCCACTAGACCGCCATCAGAAGTGATGACGATATAGCCTGTGCGTTTGACCGGGCGACTAACCAACATACTGTTATAGTTCACACCATCTTTAGGACCAGAACCTGCAAGATCGGAAAGCTGCTGCGCAGTCAAATGCGTAACGATTTCACGTACTTTGTTGGCATACACTTGAAACTGTTTCGAATGAGCTTCAGATTTTGTTAATTTTGCAGCTGAAACCATTTGCATGGCCTTTGTGATTTGGCTGGTTTTCTTTGTTGAGGCAATTCGTTGCTTGATTTCATTTAATGAAGCAGCCATTTTCTCTCACCTCTTTTATGCGTTTTGCATTGTCGATATTTTATCTTGCGGTGTCACCCGAGAACTGTTGGATGCCATGAAAATATCTTTGAATGCTTTAATGGTGTCATCTAACAAGCTTTCTTCTGGCAAGTCTTTCGTTGTCCGAATGGTTTCAAAAATCGTTGCTGCGTTTGCTTCGATATACTCAAATAATTCTGCTTCAAAGTCCAATAGTTTATTGACAGGTACACTATCAATGAATCCATGCGTCAACGCATAAAGAATCACGACTTGTTTTTCGACTGCCAATGGTTCATGTAGTTTTTGCTTTAAGATTTCAACGGTGCGACGACCGCGGTTTAATTTGGCTTGTGTCGCAGCATCTAGATCAGACCCAAATTGTGTGAAGGCTTCTAGTTCGCGGTAACTTGCCAAGTCCAAACGCAAGGTTCCAGCAACTTTCTTCATCGCTTTGATCTGTGCAGAACCACCAACCCGTGAAACGGACAATCCAGCCGCTACGGCAGGACGCACACCTGAATAGAACAGGTCATTTTCTAAGAAAATTTGTCCATCTGTGATAGAAATCACGTTGGTTGGGATATAGGCTGAGATATCCCCCGCTTGCGTTTCAACGAATGGCAGTGCCGTCATTGATCCGCCACCTAGTTCATCACTTAATTTCGCTGCACGTTCCAATAAACGAGAATGCAAGTAGAAGACATCCCCTGGGTATGCTTCACGACCTGGCGGACGGCGTAGAAGTAGAGAAAGTTCACGGTAAGCGACTGCTTGTTTTGATAAGTCATCAAAGACGATCAAAACATGTTTGCCGTTATACATGAATTCTTCTCCCATTGCTGCCCCGGCATAAGGTGCGATGTAAAGCAATGGTGCTGGTTGTGAAGCACCTGCTGAAACAACGATCGTGTAATCAAGTGCACCGTAACGGCGTAATGTTTCTACTTGTGCACGAACCGTTGAGTCTTTTTGGCCAATAGCGACATAGATACAGATCATGTCTTGCCCTTTTTGGTTGATGATCGCATCGATCGCAATCGTTGTTTTCCCGGTTTTCCGGTCACCGATGACTAATTCCCGTTGGCCGCGTCCGATTGGCACTAAAGCATCAATAGCTTTCAACCCTGTTTGCATTGGTTCCGATACGGATTTCCGTTGCATTACACCTGGTGCGGCTGCTTCAACTGGGCGTGATTTGTCTGTTTCGATCGGACCTAAGCCATCGATCGGTTGCCCTAATGGATTCACTACCCGGCCAATTAATGCATCGCCGACAGGAACTTCCATGATTTTACCGGTTCGTTTTACTTTGTCTCCTTCACGAATGGTTTCAAAATCACCTAGGATGATGATCCCGACGTCGTTTGATTCTAAGTTTTGTGCCATCCCATAAGAACCGTTTGAAAACTCAAGCAGTTCTCCACTCATGGCATTTTCTAAACCGTGGGCGCGGGCGATCCCGTCCCCAACATATGTGACAGTACCGATTTCTTCTACAGAAAGTTCGTTCTGATAATTTTTAATTTGCTCTTTGATCAAGGCACTAATTTCTTCTGCTTTGATGGCCATCCGATTCACCTCTTATCTCTTGTTTATCTGCCGATTTTTTGTCGCAGATAATCCAGTTGGCTCTTAATACTACCGTCGATCACTTGATGATTTGCTTCAACGATGACTCCGCCTAAAATCGTTGGATCGACCGTTTCTTTCAATTGTGCCTGCTTGTACCCAAGCTTATCGGCGATTTGCTTTTCGATTTTGCTTTTTTGTTCTGCTGACAAAGCAACAGCCGTTGTGATCGTTCCGAGAACAAGACCTTGATATTCATCGTAACGACGTTCGTATTCATCAATGATCAGCAATAGATCATCCATGCGATCATATTCATAAACGATCTCTAAGAAATTTCTGACCAAGCCTTCAAAGCCCTTCAGCAATTGATCGACTAATTGTCTTTTTTCATGGAGATCCAAGCGGTTATCCGTCACTATCTGACCGAATGTTGGAATCTCCTGATAAATCTGACGCAAGGTCATTAATTCTTGGTAAACTTCTGTCAAGCGCTGTTCTTCCATCGCCAATTCGAACAAGGCTTTTCCATAGCGTTTTCCCACTGTGAATTTATCGAGTTTCATTAACTGAACCCAATCCTTCGATATATTGATTGATTAGGGATTCATGATTTTCGGGAGTCAATTCGCGGCCTAAGATTTTTTCTGCGATTTGAAGCGAAAGTTCTGCAACATCATCTTTCACTTCTTTTAACGCAGTTTCTTTTTCAAGGGTGATATCTGAGTTTGCTTTTTCTTTCAAACGAGCCACTTCTTCTTTGGTCTCGCTCAAAATATTTTGTCGACTCAATTCCCCGCTATCTTTGGCGCTCTTGATGATCTCCGCAGCTTCAGAATGAGAACGTGCCAATTTTTCTTGGCGTTCTTTTTCTAATTTTGCTGCATTCAAGCGTGATTGTTCCGCTGAATCCAAATCATTGGCGATTTTATCTTCCCGTTTTTGCATCATGCTGCTGATGGCATCCCATGCAAAATGTTTCAATAAGAATAGCAAAAGAAGAATTGATCCGCTGACAACGATAATATTGCCAAGCATTGGATTTTGAACTTCCGCTATAACCAACTGATTTAGCATAACGATTCTTCCTTTCTGAAAGTCATTGTTTCATTAGAAAAAAGCAAAAACGAGTGCAATTGTTCGTTTCTGCCTTTTCGTGCTTGTCTTATCGGAAGACTAATAACAGCGCGATAACTACCCCTAGAATCGGTACAGCTTCGACTAACGCGACCCCGATAAACATTGTTGAACGTAGTTGACCTGACATTTCAGGTTGGCGTGCCATTGATTCGATCGTTTTTGCGATTACTTGTCCGTTACCATACCCTGCACCAATTGCTGCTCCGATAATTGCTAATCCTGCTCCAATAAAGTTCATTCTTTTTTCCTCCTAATTGTATGTCGATTCGATTAATGTTCTGCCACGATTTTGTGGCTCATAAATACCATGGTCAATGTAACAAATACATAAGCTTGGATCGCTCCAATAAAGAGTGAGAAGCCAATCCAGATCATTTCTAGCGGCATCACGATCGGTAATGACCACCAACCAAGACTAATAAACATGTTGGCAATCAATCCTAATAACACTTCCCCCGCGAATATATTTCCATATAAACGCAAGCCTAACGTGATGACATTCGTAAATTCTTCGATGATTTTTAGCGGTAATAAGAACCCCACCGGTTTCAAGTACGAATTGATCAAGTAATTTTTGAAGCCCAACGACTTGATCCCAAAGAAATGTGTCAAGGAAATAACCATAAGTGCGAGTGTCAGTGTAACAAACGGGTCTGCTGTCGGACTTTTCCATAAGGTAATGTCATCTGTCGTCACGATTTTTGTGACTAACCCGATCTCATTTGCCACAAACACAAAAAGAAACATTGTTACACCGAGCAAATGAAAGTTGTTCACTTGAGATCCTGGTAGATTGTCCGCTACGATACCGCGAACAAAGTCAATGACCCATTCAATGAAGTTCTGCTTCCCTTTCGGTTTCATTTGCAGATTACGTGTACAAATAAAGACCACCAAAAAAACAATAATACAAGAAATGATTGTCATCATAGCTACAGTTCCATCAAACCATATAGGACCGATATGAAACATAAGCGATTTATCTTCCAATCTTTCTCACCTCTTTTCCTGTCATCTCCAGAAAAAAATCTGGTGTTACAATGCGTTTCCTCTCATAACAATCGGTATCATACCACCACGAATGGAAAATTTCAAAGCATTTTCAAGAAAATTAGACAAAAAACTCACAATGCCAAAAATCCTAAATTAAATGAAAAATTCCCGTGTCGCTATGTGGAAGAAAAAGCCTGTTATATCAACAGCTTTCCCTTAAATGCTACCAAATTTAGCGCGATTTTCAAAGCAATAACCTCTATCGGATTCTAAAAGAAGTTCTTAGAAAATTAGAAATTTCTAAGAACTCGGTCAATTTGTCTTTCTTGATCTTTGCGTTTTAAGGATTCCCGCTTGTCATATTCGCGTTTTCCTTTCGCTAAACCAATCAAAACTTTGGCATAACCATCCTTGATATACACCTTTAACGGAACGATCGTCATGCCTGTATTTTTTGTTTCGCCAATCAGACGAGCAATCTGCTTTTTATGCAGTAACAGTTTTCTTGTCCGTAGTGGATCATGATTAAAAATGTTTCCTTGCTCGTATGGGCTGATATGCACATTGACTAAGAATGCCTCACCATTGCGAATGCGTACAAAGCCGTCTTTCAAATTGATCCGACTATTACGGATCGCTTTGATCTCTGTTCCCTGTAAGACGATCCCCGCTTCGATCGTATCGAGGATCGTGTAATCATGGCGGGCCTTTTTGTTTTGGGCGATTAATTTCCCTTCTCCTTTAGGCACGGGCCATCCCTCCAATTATTTTTTCTTGATTCCTTTGTAAAAAGGTTTTTTCTTTTTCACTTTGCCACCTTTCTTTGACTTGCCTTTACCGGTTTGTTCAAAGCGTTTCCCTTGTTTTTTCTCAGGGTTGTGTTGTTTTTTCCCGCGACGGTTCGCTTCATTTTTTTGATGGTTGTTTCGTTTGTTGGCTTTTGGTGCTTGCAGTTTTTCGACTTCTTCTGCTGCTACCAATTCGAAATCGATCTCTCTTGTTTCAGGATCAGCTTTCACGACTTTGATACGAACTTTTTGACCAATTTTAAAGGTCAAGCCTGTTCGTTCACCTACAAGTGCCAGATGGTTTTCCAAATAATGGAAGTAATCTTGCTTCAGATTATTGATATGGATCAGCCCTTCAATCGTGTTAGGCAATTCAATAAACAAGCCAAACTTAACGACGGAACTGATGATACCGTCAAACTCTTCTCCTACTTTATCGGCCATATACTCAGCTTTTTTAAGCGCATCGACTTCTCTTTCTGCATCGACTGCTCGTCGTTCCATTTGGGAGCTGTGCATTGCGATGTCAGGCAAGATTTCAGCCCATTTGTTTTGGTTGGCTTCAGAGACATCTTCACTGTAAGAACGAATCAAGCGATGCACGATCAAGTCGGGGTACCGACGGATCGGTGACGTGAAGTGAGTATAATCTTCCGCTGCCAAACCATAGTGGCCGACGTTTTCTTCTGAATACTTCGCTTGCTGCATACTTCTGAGCAGCATCGTATTGACAACCATTGCCTCTGGCTTATCTGCGACATCTTCAACCACTTTTTGCAGTTGTTTTGGTGAGATCGAGCCGTTGGTTTGTTTGACTACAATCCCTAAAGCAGAAGCAAAATCAAAGAAGCGACGCATTTTCTCTTCTTTTGGTTCCTCATGGATCCGATAAATAAATGGTAAATGCTTCCGATTGAAATGGCGCGCCACGGTTTCATTGGCTGCCAACATGAAGGACTCGATCAATCGTTCGCCGACGCCACGTTCTCGCAGAACGATTTCTTGCGGGTGTCCTTCTCCATCGACCAAGACTTTCGCTTCGCGGTCTTCAAAAGAAACCGCCCCACGCTTGATCCGCATCGTTTCTAACACGTGGTGCAAGGCGGCCATATCATGGAACATCGGTACTAGTTCCCCATATTCTTTGCTGGTTTCTGGATCATTGTCTTCAATAATTTGATTGACTGCCTGATAAGTCATGCGGGCACTTGTTTGAATAATACTTTGGAAAATATTGTAATCCGTGACGATCCCCTCTCGGTTGATCCACATTTCACAGCTCATGGCCAACCTTGGGACATTCGGATTCAACGAACAGATCCCGTTTGATAAACGTTGTGGGATCATCGGGATCACTCGATCCGTTAGATAGACACTCGTTCCCCGCTCAAAAGCTTCTTTGTCCAACGCACTGTTTTCTGTCACATAATAAGAAACATCTGCGATATGCACACCCAAATAGAAGCTGCCGTCAGGCAATGCTTTTACCGTCACCGCATCATCCAAATCTTTGGCATCCGCTCCATCGATCGTTACGATCTGTTGATCTCGCAAATCCCGTCGTTCTGGAAAGTCAGCAGGATCGATCGTATCGGGTACTGCATCTGCCGATGCCAAGGTTTCTTCCTCAAATTTTGTGGGAATCCCATTCGCCACGACGATCGATAAAATATCCATTCCAGGATCGTTTTTATGCCCCACAACTTTTGTGATCAACCCCTCTAAGCTTTTCGAATAGCCTTTTTCTGGATAATGGCTGATCTCAACGATCACGATGCTGCCGTCTACTGGACGAATTCCTTGGGCGCCGATAAACACCTTTAAATCACTTAGTTTTTTATCTTTAGGTTGAACAACGCCATATAGATCCGATTCTTCGATCTCTTTTTCGTCAAATAATGTAAACTCGCCGACCAACTGACTAATGGCGCGTTGTTTGATTTCTACGACCTTTCCCTCTGCGCCGCGATCTGAAAAAGGATCGGCAACATGCACGATGTCTACAGCAACGGTATCGCCGTCCATGGCATAGCCTGTTGCTTCTTTAGGGATATAAATATCGTCTTCTTCTTCATCCAACGTGACAAAGCCGAAGCCCCGCTCGTTGGCACGAAAGGTTCCTTCCACAAACACTCGTTTCATTGGTAATTTCACTTTGCCTTTTTTGTTAAAAATCACACTGCCTTCTCGTTCCATCGCCGCTACTGTCTGGACAAGATTCTTAAAGTCTGTACTTTTTTGAAGTCCTAGACCTTCAGCAATTTCTTCCATTGAAAAACTTTTTTTACGGCTTTCTTCGAGAAACTGAACAATTTTTGTTTTAATCGTTTCTGTCATAACTCACTCTTTCCAAGCAAGTGTTTCTAAGAAAGCAAACACATCCTGCTCTAATTTTTTCCGTTCTGGTCCAACTGTCACCACATGACCACTTTGAGGATACCATTGAAGCGTATAGGGAACATGGGACAATGCCGCTGCGGTTTTGAAAACCGTCTGTGGATCGATCATTTGGTCCCTTCCTGCTTGCGCCAGGAAGATTGGGCGCTCGATTTTTCCTAAATGCTCGGCTGTGGTTTGTCCGACTGTTTCGATTCCTTGCAGTTGTTCTCTGACCTTACGAGGGACTTCTGCCAATATTTCTTTTTGGGTCGCCTCATCTAAATCAGCGTAGGGTATGACCATTTCAGCATACTTTTCAAAATTGACTGGTACTTCGTTCTTGGTTTCAAATAACGGTGAGCAAAAAAGACCGCCGCCCATCAATGTTGGGTCTTGCGTCAAACGATCCATCGCTAAAATCCCACCCATCGAAAGTCCAAGAACGGCAACTTCCTCATAGCCTTTTTCTTTCACATAAGCAACTGCATCCGCAGCATCCTGCTGCCAAACAGTCATTCCTTGATTTAAGATATCATCTGGATTCGGTGTACCATGTCCAGTAAACATCGGTGTATAAACCGTGTAGTCTTTTTGTTCTAACGAACGACAAAGCATGCGCACATCGTTAGGACTGCCTGAATAGGCATGGAACAAAATGACCGCTCGTTTGCCGTGTTCAGCAAAAACCGGTTTTGGTTGATTAAATGTTTTCATGTTTCCTTTCACCTCACGTCCAATTCTACCATAGTTAGCAAGAATACTTCGACAAATGCGATCAAAATCTTCCCGTTAAAAAGAAAAAAACCTCTCTTTACGAGAGGTTCGCTAACAAAGTGATTAGTTTGATGAAAGAAAAGCCAAAATAAAGAGCAAGACCATCCAAACAAAACCTAAAATGGCCGTTGAACGCTGCATCACCGCTTCAAATCCACGGGCTTTTTGCTTACCAAACAATTGATCTGCACCGCCAGTAAAGGCACTAGCTGCACTATTTTGCTTGCTAGGCTGCATCATGATCGTAATGACCATTAAAATCGAAATAACGATCACAGCAGTTAATAAGATGTTATACACGTTAGCTCCTCCTTGCTTGCTAAAGTCGTCCTTTCCATTTTAGCATTTTCCGCTGGAAATTACTACTCTCTTTTTGTCATTGACCGTTGCATGACGGTTTAAAAAAAAGACTGTCCTTTCTGACAGCCTTTTTCTCATAGATCACTTTCGTTCAAATCAGCGAACGAGTACGTCATCGTATTCTGGTTTTTCTTTGAACTCTTTGACCGCAAAGGAGCAGACAGGCATAATTTTTTTCTCTTCCCGTCTTGCTTTTTCAACAACCGCTTTGAGTAATTTTTGCGCCAATTGCTGGCCGCGATAATCAGGATTAACGAAGGTGTGGTCTACTTCTAGAACATCATCTGGCGTTTCTTGCCATGTGATTTCTCCCACCTCTTTTTCTCCATCATACAAAGCAAAACGTTTATTTTCTTCTTTGATTTCCATTGCTTTCTTCCTTTCTATCAGACGATGTCTGTATTTTGTTTGATATTCTCAATGAATTGCAAAACGGTTGGCCAATATTCTGGTGCATCTTTCACTGCCTGTAAATGTCCCATATTCGCAAAGAGGACTTTTTGTTTCGGTCCAGCCGTTGCTTCCATTAAGGTATTGATCTCTTTTTCCGAAAGAAACGAATCTTTTTCTCCTTGTAAAAACAGCACAGGTAAATGGTTGCTGCCGACTTGTCGGGTCACCGAGATCTGCAAGAAGGGATAACCGACTAATTGTTTGCTATAGCGATTCGCTAAGCGCAAAAAGCGTTTGATCGGTAACCGATAAAATTGCGGCAAGCTTGATCGGATCGCACTGTAAACGGACGTATAGCTGCTGTCTGAGATCAACCCAGCCACTTGCACCGGCATGACTTCTCCACTAGCCAGCAGCAAGGTCGCAGCCCCCATTCCTAAACCATAGAGGAAGATTTGTGTTTGTGGGTCTTTTTCCAAAATCTTATCGATCCACAAAAACAGATCCATCCGATCTAGCCACCCTAAACCGATCTCTTTGCCTTCACTGCGGCCATGTGCACGTAAATCAGGAACTAAAACATTGTAACCAGCAGACCAGAATTTCTCGGCCGCCTCTTGACAATCTGCTTGCCCATCACTGCGATACCAATGCAAGCAGATCACCCACGTTTTTGCACACTGATCAAAGACTTCCGCTGTTAGGATCAGATCATCGGCGGTCGTTACCGTACATTCCGAACCTTGTGCCCAAAAAGCCGAACTCTTTGTTGCGATCCGCTCTTTGTATGGAATCCCCAGTTTCTTTCTGCCTTCTTTTTCATACCATTCATTGTTTCGCATAATGATCGCCGAAACAAAATAGCGTACGCCCTTTTTCAAAACAGACGTGCGATATACATAGTACACCAAAAAACCAAAAATAAGCAGTAATAGCAATAGCCAAACCATAGGATCCCCCCTTAATTTTAGTTTACCATTTACAATGGATTTCAGCCAAAGTTTTGTCGCACGTCTTAAATAAGTCCTATACTTTAAAAAAACTTTGCCCTGACTTCTAGCAGAGAAGCAGGACAAAGTTTTAATTGGTTAACTATGTTTTCGTCGATAAAGTATGCCAACGCTTGTAACGAGTAAAATACTTCCAAGGATACTCCACTCATAAGAAGAGCGCTCGTTTGTCTTAGGCAATCGTTTTTCAGTAGTCGCATGGTTTGCGTCATTCTTGTTGTCATCTTCCGATTGTTTAGAAGTATCTGGCTTTTTAGGTGACAACGGGACCTGCGGCTTTTTAGGATCACTCGGTGTTTTTGGTGTCTCTGGCCCTGTATAAGTGTTGACTAAGTTATAGCCATTTATTTTGGTGGTGTAATCTGGAATTTTTCCTTCTTGGATCGTGTAAGTGTAGGCTTTTCCTTCGGCATCGTATTTTGGCAGATTGTCAAAGCGATAAGTCCAGTTGCCTTTTTTATCTGCTTTTACAATTCGTTTGTCGATCTCTTTACCGTTTTGCATTAATTCTACAGTAATACTTTCTGGCCGTGTGTTGAGCTGATTGTTGTTATCATTCCATGTTTTCGTACCTGAAACTGTTGTTGTTTCCGTATTGTGGTACGTGTTGACTAGGTCATAACCGTTGATTTCACTGGTGTATCTTGGAACATTTTCTTCTTGTATCTTGTAAGTATATGCTTTTCCTTCGGTGTCGTATTTTGGCAGCTTATCAAAGCGATAAGTCCAGTTGCTGTGGTTATCTGATTTTACGACTTGCTTGTCGATTTCCTTATCATTTTGCATCAGTTTGACAGTGATGCTTTCAGGGCGGGTATTGAACTTATTGTCGTAGTCATTCCATGTCTTTGTTCCTGATATTTCTGTCGTTTCGGTGTTACGGTAGGTGTTGACTAGGTCATAGCCGTTTACTTTGGTTGTGTATCCTGAAACTTTTTCTTCTTGGATCGTGTAAGTGTAGGCTTTTCCTTCGGCATCGTATTTTGGCAGATTGTCAAAGCGATAAGTCCAGTTGCCTTCTTTATCTGCTTTTACAATTCGTTTGTCGATCTCTTTACCGTTTTGCATTAATTCTACAGTAATACTTTCTGGCCGTGTGTTGAGCTGATTGTTGTTATCATTCCATGTTTTCGTACCTGAAACTGTTGTTGTTTCCGTATTGTGGTACGTGTTGACTAGGTCATAACCGTTGATTTCACTGGTGTATCCTGGAACACTTTCTTCTTGGATCTTGTAAGTATATGCTTTTCCTTCGGCGTCGTATTTTGGCAGCTTATCAAAGCGATAGGTCCAGTTGCCTTTTTTATCTGCTTTTACGATTTGATCGTCGATTTCCTTATCATTTTGCATCAGCTTGACAGTGATGCTTTCAGGGCGGGTATTGAACTTGTTACCATAATCATTCCACGTCTTCGTTCCCGATACTTCTGTTGTTTCAGTATTGCGGTAGGTGTTGACTAGGTCATAGCCATTTACTTTGGTGGTGTATCCTTCAACGGGTGTTTCTTGAATTGCGTAGTCATAGGTCTGACCAGATTCGTCGGTTGTTGGTAGATCGGTAAATTCATAATGCCATTCCCCCTCTTTATTCGGGGTAACCGTTTTTGTTTGGAACACTTCACCGTTTTGCAGTAATTGAACCGTGATGCTTGTCGGACGGGTATTAAATTTGTTGTCATAATCGTCCCACGTTTTGGTTCCGCTGACTGTCGTTGTATCAAGAGACAGCAGGTGATTCATTGCAGCTAGTTTGATTATCGGTACAATCGTTTCATTGGCTTGAAGATCCCAGCGGTGGGTTTCCGCATTGACCAATACCGTATCAGCAATGATACTGCCGTCAACATTTTGGTGGACATCAACTGTATCACCAACAGCCAAAATTGTTCCTTGGAAGGGACTATTAATCGAAATCATTTGATTTTCTGGCTGATTAATAAAATTCCACAGGATAACGGCATCATCAAAATCTTCTGTTTCATGACTATTGCGCGTCGTGCCATCTGTATATTCTAGTTTGATTTGCGACTTGATATTAACGGTACTTGCTCCTTCGGTATCCACATTGATGAGTACAGGAGTCGTGCCTTTTGTTAGCCCTTTGATGGTAATTGGTGTATCTTTTTCTAATTCTGTTTTTGAAAGAGTAACGACTACCTTTTGATCTTCTTCATCAATAGTATCTGCCGAAAAGGAAATTGGTTTCTTGTCGATTAGATAACCATCTGGCGCTTCTGTTTCAACAAAGGAATAGTCCCCTTCTGGAAGATCCGTTTCGATTACTTGTCCATCATCATTTGTGACCTCTTCATCAACCTCTTTATGCGTCTTTTTATTTTGAAGTTCGTAAACACCGTCATCAAGCGGGTTGCCTTGTTCATCCGTTAAGGTCAACACAACCTCTTGCGTATCATTTTCAGCACGGGCGGTATTGATGACCCGCTGATTATTATCAGTAAAATCTTTGGTTACACCGGGTGTTTGCGGATAGGCTCCTAGCCTTTCTGACGTCGCCTGTAACGTTGAAAATACCTTTTTAAAATCTATATACGGTTCACTTGCGGATTGATCTTGGAAAACTTCGGAAGTTTTCAAGTGATCCATTCTCTGTCCATTTACAAAAACGGCAGGTTGTTGATTTTGATCTGCTAAATCTACTGTGACTGATGGGCCAAAGACAACTTTGTTTTTTCTGCTATCATTTCCTGACACAAAAGAAGAATTTGCGATCGTATTGACCTTTTGAATATAATTGATTTCTGTTGTCAACGAACCATCCTGAATACTGGTTCCAAAATTGACATTGCCATTTAGTTCCCCCCCTGCTAAGTTTCCGTTCGTGTGAGTATTTAGCGTCGCATGGTTAGCAAAAATATGAAAATACTGAGCTTCTCCTAGAAGTACGTTATCAACTTCTGGCACATCATTTTTAAAGCTGCCGCCACTTGAAAGTTGTGAAGCTGCTGGCGCACTTGCTTGTGTATCAAGTGGTGATTCGATTGCTGTTGATGCGGTAGTTGATTCTGCTTGTGGTTGTGACTCGCTGCTTTTTGTGGCAGGCTGTTTTTCGGAAGCCTCTGTTTGTTCCTGACTGTCAGCAAGCACTGCTTCGGCACTCGTTGCTTCTGTGGATTGATTGTCAGGTAGAACAACTGCTACATCTGTTGTGTTGATAATGTTTTCTTTCACTTGTCCATTTTCTTCCTCTGTTTGAAGAAACGCGGATTTGATTGTCAATGTTTCAAGACCTTTTGTCTGAAATGTTAGCGTCATTTGGCTAAAGGAGCTGCTAGTAGTTTTTTCCATCAGCTGCTGTCTTTGCGGATCATATGTAAATAGCGTGCCGTTGCTTTGGATTGATTCTGGCAGAACCGTTTGTTCTCCTTCACTCAAGCTGAATGCCAGTTGATTAGCAGCAGACTGCTGATTCTTTTCTACCTCGATCGTCCAAGTGATTTCTCCTGTCGTAAGATCTGGTAATGAGGTCACTTGCGCTGTTCCTTTTTCATTTTGAAATAGAATTATTTTGGTGTTTCCCTCGATGTCCGCATGAGCTGTAACGACTGGTAACAATGGTGTCACATAGGACATTACAAGCAAAGACAACATAACAATCGGGTAAGATATTTTTTTCACATAAGTACGCATTTCTCTTCCTCCAAACAACAAATTTTACTCAGGTGATTATCCTAATCGGAAAGAAGAAAAAAAGCAAAGCTAGTAAAATTTAAATTCTGTGAAAAAAGTGAGAGAAACCATTGATACCTGTCTTTTGATTTCAAGCGAATTTGTGAAAATGAAATAGGATTTCTTTAAAATCAAAATATAAAAGAATAATACTTTCATAAAAAATAGTCAAAATCGATAAAGATTGTTTTGATCGTGACCAAAGTCTTTTTGTTTCAACTCAACTACCCAAAGCCTTTACCACGCCTTCAACAAAATTTCACTTATTAGAAACTATCGTTTTGAAAATACCGATGAAAACTTTCATAAAACATCCATTTATTTTCATTTTATATTAAAAAAATTTTAGCAGATTCTTTAAAACCTTCTGGTTATTTTTGTGTCTATTTATAAGATCTCTTAACTTTTATTAAACAAAAAACTCTGATGTCGTGGCAGCTGATAAGAATCAGCCGCCCACAGAACATCAGAGCAAATCAATGAAATTGATTATTTATTTTTCAAGTTGTAGAATGCTTGCAAGCCTTTGTATTCAGCAACTTCACCAAGTTGGTCTTCGATACGTAGCAATTGGTTGTATTTTGCAATACGGTCAGTACGTGATAGAGAACCAGTTTTGATTTGGCCAGCGTTTGTTGCAACTGCGATATCAGAGATTGTTGAATCTTCTGTTTCACCTGAACGGTGAGAAACGACTGCAGTGTAACCAGCTTCTTTCGCCATTTCGATAGCATTGAATGTTTCAGTCAATGTACCGATTTGGTTAACTTTGATCAGGATTGAGTTACCGATACCGTTTTTGATTCCTTTTTCAAGGATTTCAGTATTTGTAACGAACAAGTCATCCCCTACTAATTGAACTTTGTCGCCTAAGCGTTCAGTTAATAGTTTCCAACCATCCCAGTCGTTTTCATCCATACCGTCTTCGATAGTGATGATTGGGTATTTGTTAACTAATTCTTCTAAGTAGTCAACTTGTTCAGCAGCAGTACGTTTTACGCCGTTTTCGCCTTCAAATTTAGAGTAGTCGTAAACACCGTTTTCGTAGAATTCTGATGATGCACAGTCAAATCCTAGGTATACATCTTTACCTGGTTCTAAACCAGCAGCTTTGATTGCTTCTAAGATTGTTTCAACACCGTCTTCAGTTCCTTCAAAACGAGGAGCGAAACCACCTTCGTCACCTACTGAAGTTTCTAAACCACGTTTAGACAAGATTGATTTCAAAGCGTGGAATACTTCAGTACCCCAACGTAAGCCTTCTTTGAATGTAGGTGCGCCTACAGGCAAGATCATGAATTCTTGGAAAGCGATTGGTGCGTCAGAGTGAGAACCACCGTTGACGATGTTCATCATAGGAGTTGGCAATACTTTTGTATTGAATCCGCCTAAGTAGTGGTATAAAGGTACTTCTAGGTAATCAGCAGCTGCACGAGCAACAGCGATAGAAACACCAAGAATCGCGTTTGCGCCTAATTTGCCTTTGTTAGGAGTTCCGTCTAAAGCGATCATTGCTTTATCGATAGCCATTTGGTCACGTACATCGTAGCCGATGATAGCTTCTGCAATGATGTTATTTACATTGTCAACTGCTTTCGTTACACCTTTACCGCCATAACGAGCTTTGTCGCCATCACGTAATTCAACTGCTTCGTGTTCACCTGTTGAAGCTCCTGAAGGAACCATTCCGCGGCCGAAAGCACCTGATTCTGTGTAGACTTCTACTTCGATAGTTGGGTTACCACGTGAGTCTAAGACTTCGCGTGCGTAAACATCAGTAATAATTGACATGTTTTGTCTCTCCTTTGAGTTTGTTTTATCTTAAGGGGAAAGCCCCTTGCGAACAACTTAATTGTAGTGAAAAAATCACGATTCTGCAAATGTTATTTTCATGAAAATGAAATTATTTTACAGCATCTAATAATGCTAGGAATGAATCAGCTTGCAAGCTTGCGCCGCCAACTAATGCTCCGTCAACATTTTCTTTTGCCATGTATTCAGCAATGTTTTCAGGTTTTACAGAACCTCCGTATTGGATACGCACGCTATCTGAAACTTCTTTGCCGTATAATTTTTCAACGGTTTTGCGGACAACGCCACAAATTTCGTCTGCGATGTTTGCATCCGCTGATTTACCAGTACCGATCGCCCAGATTGGTTCGTACGCAATCACAAGATTACTTACTTGACCGTCTGTTAAACCGTCTAAGCCAGCAGTGATTTGTCCTTCGATCCACTCCGCTGTTTTGCCAGCTTCATAGGTTTCTAAAGATTCACCACAGCATAGGATTGGGATCATGCCGTTTGAAAAGATTGCTTTGGCTTTTTTGTTGATGTCTTCATCTGTCTCATGGAAGTATTCACGACGTTCTGAATGACCAATGATGACATAGTCAACACCTAAATCTGCTAAAGCTGCTGGTGAAGTTTCACCAGTAAAGGCACCTTCATTTTCCCAGTAGCTGTTTTGAGCAGCAATTTTTAATTCTGTTCCTTCAGCAGCATTCACTAATGTTTCTAAGAATAGAGCTGGCGAACCGATCACAGAGTCAACTGTATCGTTGCTAGGAATTTTTGTTTTGACTGCTTCAGCAAATTCTTTTGCTTCTTTCGCAGTTTTGTTCATTTTCCAGTTTCCGGCAATAATTGGTTTGCGCATGTTCTGGCACTCCTTTTCGTTATCAAGCGTGCAAAGGAGATCCTTTGCACGGCTTGTCATTGATTATTTATCGTTGATCGCAGCTAGGCCAGGAAGTGTTTTTCCTTCTAGTAATTCAAGGCTGGCACCGCCACCTGTTGAGATGTGGGTAAATTTGTCAGCAAAACCTAATTGTTCTGCTGCAGCTGCAGAGTCACCGCCACCGATGATCGTTGTTGCATCTTCAAGGTTGGCAATTGCTTCACAAACACCGATCGTACCGTTTGCGAAGTTAGACATTTCAAACACACCCATAGGTCCGTTCCAAACGACTGTTTTTGCGCCTTTTAATGTTTCAGCAAACAAAGCGATAGTTTCAGGTCCGATATCTAAGCCCATTTGTCCTTCAGGAACATCACCAGTATGTTCTTCTGTTGGGACATTATTTGAAAATTCAGCAGCAGTGATTGAATCAACTGGTAATACTAATTTATCGCCAGCTTTTTCGATCAATTCTTTTGCTAATTCTACTTTGTCTGCTTCCACAAGAGAATTACCGATTTCCATGCCTTTTGCTTTGTAGAACGTATACGTCATTCCGCCGCCGATCAAGATTTTGTCTGCTTTAGGAATCAAGTTTTCGATTACGCCGATTTTATCAGATACTTTTGCTCCACCAAGAATCGCGATCATTGGACGTTTTGGTTCTTCGACTGCTTCACCGATGAATTTGATTTCTTTTTCCATTAAGAAACCAGCAACTGTTGGGATACCTGTTGAAGCGATCCCTACGTTTGAAGCGTGTGCGCGGTGTGCGGTACCAAAGGCATCATTTACAAAAACATCGCCTAAAGAAGCCCAGTATTTACCTAGTTCAGGATCGTTTTTGCTTTCTTTTTTGCCATCGATGTCTTCGAAACGAGTGTTTTCAAAAACAACGACATCGCCATCTTGCATGTTGTTGATCGCTGCTTCTAATTTTTCGCCGCGGGTTTCATCCACGAAAGTTACTTCTTTGCCTAACAATTCGCCTAGACGTTTCGCAACTGGCGCTAAAGATTTTCCAGCTTTATCTGCTTCTTCTTTCACACGACCTAAGTGTGAGAAAAGAATTGCTTTTCCACCGTTTTCGATCACGTAATTGATTGTTGGTAATGCTGCTTTGATCCGTGTATCGTCTCCGATCACTCCATCTTTCAATGGAACGTTGAAGTCCACACGTACAAGAACTTTTTTATCTTTTAAATCGATATCTTGAACTGTCATTTTCGCCATGAACAGATTCCTCCTAGCATAATTGTTAAAAAAAGCGGAGAAGCGCGATGCTTCCCCGCTTTCTCTTGCGATGGTTTAAATTAAAGTCGTTCGCAACTCTTATAGGTTAGCGAAGTATTCTAAAGTACGTACTAATTGTGCAGTGTATGACATTTCATTGTCGTACCAAGCAACAGTTTTAACTAATTGTTTGTCGCCAACAGTCATAACTTTTGTTTGAGTTGCATCAAATAATGAACCGTAAGTCATACCAACGATATCAGAAGAAACGATTTCGTCTGTGTTGTAACCGTAAGATTCGTTTGAAGCTTCTTTCATTGCTGCATTGATTTCATCAACAGTTACTTCTTTGTCAAGAACAGTAACTAATTCAGTTAATGAACCAGTTGCAACAGGAACACGTTGAGCAGCACCATCTAATTTGCCGTTCAATTCTGGGATTACTAAGCCGATCGCTTTAGCAGCACCAGTTGAGTTAGGCACGATGTTTGCAGCAGCAGCACGGGCACGGCGGAAGTCACCTTTAGGGTGTGGTCCGTCTAGAGTCATTTGGTCACCTGTGTAAGCGTGGATTGTAGTCATTAATCCTTCAACTACACCAAATTTGTCGTTCAATGTTTTCGCCATAGGAGCTAAACAGTTTGTTGTACATGAAGCACCAGAGATAACTGTTTCTTCACCTGTTAAAGTTTCATGGTTTGTGTTGTAAACGATTGTTGGAACATCGTTTCCACCAGGAGCTGAGATAACTACACGTTTTGCACCAGCTGTTAAATGTTTTTCAGCAGCTGCTTTAGAAGTGAAGAATCCAGTACATTCTAACACGATTTCAACACCTAGTTCGCCCCAAGGCAATTCTTCAGGGTTGCGGTTAGCTAAAACTTTGATTTCGTTTCCGTTCACATTGAATGAACCTTCGTGAACTTCAACTGTACCGTTGAAACGTCCTTGTGTTGTATCATATTTTAACAAGTGAGCTAACATTTTAGCATCTGTTAAGTCATTGATAGCCACAACTTCGATTCCTTCTACTTCTTGGATACGACGAAATGCTAAGCGTCCGATACGTCCAAATCCATTAATACCTACTTTAACTGTCATTTAAGATTTCCTCCTTATGAAAATCATAAAAATATTTATTTTAAAGGGTTGCCCCTTTTAAAATCTCATTTGCGCAAGCTTCATCGGTGATGAGCCAGGTTTGTTTTGGTGCATTTTTCATGTATGCATTGACCGCTTTGGCTTTTGATTGTCCGCCAGCGACCGCAAAAATGATTGGGACTTTTTGCAAATCTTTTAATTGAAGTCCGATGCGAGGAACTTTGTAGACGACCTCGCCAGCTTCGTTAAAGAAATACCCAAAGGATTCTGCAACTGCATTTTTTTGTTTTAACATCAGAATTTCTTGTTCTGACATTTTTCGTCGAGCCGCCATATGCAACGCCCGTCCAATACTATGAATAACACAATTCGCTTGACTTATCAAGTTTAAGACATCAACGATGGCGGGTTCTTTCAAGAGAAACTCGTAGGTGTTCATGCTTAATTGTTCTGGTACAAACAAGGAGCGATAATCGCCGTTTGTCTGCATCGCCATTACTGAGCTGACTGAGTTTGCTTGCACGTTGACTGATTCTCCGATACCGCCACGGGCTGGAACAAACAAGTTATGACGTTTGGCGGTTTCCAAATTGCCCAATTCCTCGGCAACTTTCGCCATTGTCGTCCCTCCCATCACTGCGATGGTGTTTTTGCCTTCTGGCAATAAGAGATCCAACGATTCATTCAGCAACTGGCCAAATTCAGCAATCACTTTCGGTTGTCGATCACCATCGCCGCTCGCAATCAAACAACGTTCGATGCCAAAGGTCTCTGATAATCGTTTTTCGATTTGGTGCATTCCGAACAGCTGATCCATCAGTGCACCGATCTTCGTGTACACTTCTTCTCCATAGGCGGTCAATTGCATGCCGCTTTTTGAAGAGTCGATCAGTTTTAGCTTTTTAAGGATATCTGTTTCCGTCCTCAACACGCGTTCCGTCATTGATAAACTTTCCGAAAGTGTCCGGCGGCCAACGGGCTGCATCCAATAAATATTTCTTAAGATACGGTAACGTTCCTGGAGTACAGCGAGAATATCCGGGGTGATTGCCTCAATCAATTTTAATTCATCGAGCATTTTATATCCTCCCGTTGGACAATTTTCGTCCTACAATGACTTAAAATGACCCATCGATTGCAAAAAAAATTTAAATCTGTTTCCTACACCAATAATAGTAGCACTTATCGCCTTGATACGCAACTATTTCAGTCACAAAATCTTGCTTTTCATAAAATCGTCATAATTTGAAAAAGAGGAAAGGATCGATAAAAAAAGGAAAGGCTTTGCTGCCTTTCCTACTCGTTAATAGTACGTTTTGCTTTACTCGAATCGTTTCCGCTTGGAAGAACCTGGGATATTCATAGCTTCACGATACTTTGCCACCGTTCGTCTGGAAATATCGATGCCCTGGGCTTTGAGGGCATCTGTCAACTTCTGATCTGACAATGGTTTATTTTTGTTTTCTTCATCGATCAGTGCCTTTAGCTGCTGTTTGATCGATGCCGTCGTCAGGTCATCACCGCTTTCTTGTGTCGAAACTTTCTGTCCAAAAAATAGTTTTAATTCAAACACCCCAAAGGAGGTTTCCAAGTATTTCCCGTTGACCGCTCGGCTGACCGTTGATTCATGAATCCCTAATTCTTCGGCAACTTCTCTTAAAACCAATGGCTTTAATGGGCGATCTGGTTGAGTGAAAAACTCCTTTTGCCGTGCAACGATCTGCACCCCGACACGATAGATGGTATCCCCTCGTTGCAGCAAGGTCTTTTTCAGCCACTCGAACTCTTGGGCTTTATTGTCTAAATAACTTAAGACCTCTGGATCACCGCTTTGCTTCAATTGATCAAAATACTGCTGCTGAAAGCGAACCTCTGGCAAGGCGCGTTTGTTTGATTTCACGATCGGCTGTCCTTTTTCAACCGTCACCCGCAGATCAGGAACGATGTAAAGCCCATCGGTCGACCCAAACGCAGCCCCTGGTGTGGGGGTCAATGTTTGAACATAGTCAAAGACCTTTTGGATCTCAGTTAATGGAATCTGCAGCGCTTTGCTGATTTTGTCCCACTTGCGCTCTGCCATTTCCGTAAAAAATTCTTCTAAAATGAGATAGGCCATTGGCGGCGCATAGTCATCTCTTTCCGTTTGCAGCATCAAACACTCTCTTAGATCACGAGCACCGACGCCTGCTGGATCTAGCTGCTGGATCAAGGTCAAGGCATCAAGCATTTGGATTGGGGTCCCACCAACAAGCTTTCCAGCTTCTTCCAGATCAATCGTCAAAAAGCCGTTTAAATCAATGTACTCGACTAAAAATAAAACGATCGTCCGCAAGAAGGTATCTCGGTAGTTTAAATGCACTTGATCAATGAGGTATTCGAATAAAGACGTATGCTGGTCAGGGATCTGGCTTAAATAATCCATCAATTGTTCTGATGAGCCATTGCTTTTGCTTGGTGTGATGGGCGAATCATATTCCCCCAGATCAATCAATGGATTTTCTAATGCTTGGTTATCTATGAAGGACAATAATTCGTCTGCAGAAAATTGCAACACTTGGATCGATTGCTGTAATTTCTGCGTCATAGCAAGCTTTTGCGTCTGTTTTTGTTGTTGTGAAAATTGCTGTTGAAATTTCATCATTCTACCTCTTGTTTTTTTCACTGAAATTGGTTAAACTAATATTTGTGCTTCGCGCCTTTAGTGTAGTGGATATCACGTAAGATTCCGGTTCTTGAGACGGGGGTTCGATTCCCTCAAGGCGCGTTTTTTCTTTTCGTTACAAGTATACTCGATTCAAATCAATAATTCAAAAGCACTTAGGGACCGCTGATGCGGTTCCTTTTTTTATTTGTATCTATGTAAGAAGGCGAACTCGTCCTTCAACGATTAAAAGCTGCTTGCAGCCATAAGGCGAAAAAAAGAAGAGGATTACTCCTCTTCTTCCTCTTCATCCGCAAAATCATCTTCATCATCGTCATCGATAATGGTTAGATCTTCCTCAATGCTGTCAGGTAATTCTTCTTCATCATCGGTGCTATTGTCGGCGCCGATTTCTTGCAAGTCTGAATTGTATGCCGAGATTTCTTCATCCTCGTCATCATCATCATCAAAGAGATCATCTTCTTCGTCATCTGACAAATCAGTATCCTCAGGATCATCATCGTTATAATCGATTGCGTCTTCATCATCGTTGATAAAGGCATTGACTTTTTTACGTTTGCGACGACGTGGTGTATCTTCATCCTCGTCTTCGATGCCATGGTTGACTTCTTCATCGATCGAATCAATGGCGTACCATGAACGTAAGCCCCAACGATTGTCGCCTAAAGAAATAAAACTACCGTCGATATTCAAGTCTGTATAAAACTGCGCCAATGAATCACGAATCTCGCTGTCTGAAGTTTCAAGATAGTTTTGAATTTGGTTGACCAAATCAGAAAAATCCATCACGTCACCGCGCTGCTCTAAAATCGCATGGGCAACTTCAATCATCGACAATTCGTTTTTATTTACACCTTCAAATACATTAATTTCCAAACGGGACACGTCCTTTCACAGTCTACTCCTAATCATACAAAATTACGTCTCAAATTGCAATTTTTTCTTTCAATTTCCCTTTGATCAAGCGGTAAATTCTAAAGATAGTTTGTATTCGCCGACTTTGTCAGCAGCCATGAACAAGTCATAATCGATATCGATCTTTCCCGAATATGGACGGTCTTTCAAGCTAACGTGCAAGTGATTGGTGAAGGTGTGGAACATCATCAAGCCATACGGGGTTTGGTAGCTCGTCTCTAAACGTTCCTTATAAGAAAATTTCAAGCGCATGCGCATTTCCCCTGAGCGAATCAATTGAATCAATCCGTCTGGCATGATTTTCATCGTGACGGGAACGTCGGTGCCGTCTGGCTGGATCTCTTTGTAACGGATATATAAGGTATCACCGATCTTGACCGCTTGTCCTTGCAGATCAAACAGAAAGTTCTCTGTTTCCCCTGCTTGACGTACATTGGTTGTTAAATGAATCGAGATTGGGATTCCTTTTGATAATTCTTGCATGTACGTGTGCCTCCTTTGAAGATTTCAGTTTCATTCTTGCTTTTTTTCATTCGTTTGTCAATCATTTCAGTTGATTCTCCTTGGTCTATTTCTTCATTGAAAATAAAAAAGCGAAAACAAAAGCAAGTTTTCATTCTTTTCTCCAAGTAATTTTCCAAGAATCGTATATAATAAGGATAACAGGTATTTTTAAAGGAGTTTAACCGATTTGACTATCTATATAATGGATCAAACCTTACCACGTATCCACAATCCTTATGAGCCGTTTGCTTTCACCGATGTTGCCACCGAAGCTGCTGGCAAACTTGAACAAGTTTATTGTCATTTTTGGCAGTTGTCCGATACGATGATTTTAGGAATGAAAGATACCCGGCTGCCTTTTTTGATAGATGGTCTGCAGGTTTTGAAAGAAGCTGGCTATGCCTCGATCATCCGCAACTCAGGCGGGCTTGGGGTCATCAATGATGCCGGTATTTTGAATGTCTCCCTCATTTTCCCTAAACATTTGGCTGCCACTACGGATGCAGCCTATGAAATGATGGCGACATTGTTGCAAACAGCCTTTCCTGAGCGGACAATTTTGGCTTATGAAATTGCTGACTCGTACTGCCCAGGCACCTATGACCTGAGTATTGACGGAAAAAAAATTGCTGGCACAGCACAACGACGGATCAAAGACGGCGTGGCTGTCATGATGTATCTGAGCATCAATGGCGACCAACCAGCCCGCGGCTCTCTCGTTCGTCGTTTTTACCAAGCAGGTTTAAAAGAGCGCTTTGGTACGGATGGCTATCCAGCCGTCAATCCTGCGAGCATGACCACTTTAGAAGCGGCTCTCGGCCGTAAGTTTACCACACAAGAGGTGATTGACCGCTTGCAAAAAGCCCTGCTTTTCTTGATCACAGACCAATCCCTATATCCGCTTGAGTCACTGGATCAATGGCTTTCAGAAAATAACCTTAGCGAACAAATGCAGCAACGCTTAGCTGGCATGGAAAAGCGAAATCACCCAATAAAGGAGTTTAGCGATGAGTCTACCATATAAATATCAAACCTTAGCGATAGAAAAAGTGTTTCGTGACCCTGTTCACAATTATGTCCATGTGCAGCACCAAGTGATTTTAGACTTGATCAATTCCAAAGAAGTGCAGCGTTTGCGACGAATCAAACAACTAGGGACTGCTTCTTTCACCTTTCACGGAGCAGAACACAGCCGCTTTTCTCACTCCTTGGGGGTTTATGAAATCAGCCGCCGCATTTGCGATATTTTCCAACGCAATTATTCGATTGAAAAAGTTGGACCGAACGGCTGGGATGATAAGGAGCGTTTAGTGACCTTGTGTGCAGCATTGCTTCATGATGTGGGCCATGGTCCATACTCCCACACCTTTGAGCATATTTTCCATACAGACCATGAAGCCATCACAGTGGCGATCATCACTTCTCCTGAAACGGAAGTTCATCAGATATTGAACCGAGTGGAGGCTGGATTTCCTGAGAAAGTGGCAAGTGTTATCACTAAAACCTATCCAAATCCCCAAGTCGTTCAAATGATTTCCAGTCAAATCGATGCTGATCGGATGGACTACTTGCTGCGCGATGCTTATTTTACCGGCACTGAATACGGCACATTTGATCTGACCAGAATTTTACGAGTGATTCGTCCGTACGAAGGCGGTATTGCTTTTTCTATGAATGGCATGCACGCTGTGGAGGACTACATCGTCAGTCGTTACCAAATGTATGTGCAAGTTTATTTCCATGCGAGTTCTCGAGGGATGGAAGTGATCTTAGCCCATTTGCTGGATCGTGCTGCAGAACTTTATCAAGTGGATCAGGAAATGTTTCAAAGCCATTCGCAACTGCTTCTCCCGTTTTTAAAACAAGAATTCACTTTAGATGAATACTTGAAACTCGACGATGGCGTGTTGAATACCTACTTTACCCAATGGACGGAAGAGAATGATCCGATCCTCAGCGATTTAGCCAAGCGGTTCTTAAATCGTAAACCGTTGAAATCCGCTCGCTTTGACGATGAGACGCAGTTGCCGATGATTGAAGAAATGCAGGGACTGGTGGAAAAAGTCGGCTTCAATCCCCGCTACTATACTGCCATCAATTCAAGCTTTGATCTGCCTTATGATTTTTATCGACCAACTTCTGGTAAGCATCGGACACAGATCGAATTACAGGAAAAAGATGGTTCCCTTGTAGAATTATCCCAAGCCAGTCAACTTGTTGCAGCCTTAGCAGGACAAACCCAAGGTGACCAACGCTTTTATTTTCCAAAAGAAATGATTGACCCCAACATCCAAAATCACTATGATTTATTTGGAGAGACGTATCAAGAGTTTGCCAAGCACATTCGCAATGGTGCTTTGATCAAACCAAGCCACTAGGAGGAACTTATGAGTATCAAACTGATCGCCATCGATATCGATGGTACCCTGCTGAACAACGACCGCAAGATCACTCCAGCAGTTTACAAAGCATTAAAAGACGCAGAAGCACAAGGCGTGCGCATCGTTTTGTGTACGGGACGCCCCTTAACTGGTGTCCAAGATTTATTGAAGGAACTAGACTTATTTACGGACAATGATTTCGTGATTACCTACAATGGCTCTTTGGTTCAAAAAACCAAAAATCAAGAGATCATCTCTGAATTCGGCTTGTCCCAAGATGACTATCTCTTTGTTGAGATGACTGCGAGAAAATTAGGGGTTCACCTTCATGTAGAAACTGAGGATACCATGTATACCGCTAACCGCGATATCAGTCCTTACACGATTTATGAAGCCTTCTTAGTCAACATGCCATTGAAATATCGGACACCAGAAGAAATGACTGCTGACTTGAATATCATCAAAATGATGATGATCGATGATCCCGCAATACTGGATCAGATCATCCCACAATTGCCGAGCAGTTTGACCGACAACTACAATGTGGTCAAAAGTGCTCCTTACTTCTTGGAAGTCCTAAATAAACAAGCCCATAAAGGAGCTGCTGTCAAAAAATTGGCGGAGCACTTAGGCATCAAACAAGAAGAAGTCATGGCGATCGGCGATAATGAAAATGATTTAACCATGGTGGAATATGCTGGTATCGGTGTGGCGATGGCCAATGCTACTGAAAACGTGAAAAATGCCGCTGATGTCCTCACCGCTTCAAATGAAGAAGACGGTGTAGCAGAAGTGATCAACAAGTATGTTTTAACAAATAACTAAGTGCAAAAAAAGTCAGGTTTCCTTTTTATCGGAAGCCTGACTTTTTTATTTTGCCACCCACTGTTCAACTGCCCATTTATGGCTGCCGCGTTTCAATCGTTGGATCGCTTCTTCTGGCGTGTGCCAAGACAATTGATTGGTTTCTTCTGTCGGTTCGCAAACTTTTTTCCACTGTGTCATTAAATAGAAATAGCCCGGGTGATGGTAAAATGTATCGCGATGGCGCGAATAGAAGTATTCAACTGCCTCCCCTAGATACTCAGCAATCTCCCCTTCAAATCCAAGTTCTTCAATCAATTCTCGTTGGATCGCTTCTTCTTTGCTTTCATTTGGTTCAATTTCACCACCGGGCAAAAAGTATGCGCCGTTGGGTGCTTGCACCAAGATCACTTCATTTTTTTCGTTTGGAAGAACGACATACGCCCCATATCTTGATTTGTATGGTTTCCCCGCTTCTTTTTCCCCGAACACAATTTCCTTTTCTGGCATGATTCCCTCCACCAACACTTTCTTTCCATTTTACCCTATGCCAATAGTCTGGACAAGCTGGAAATAACGCTCGGTTGTCTTTTATTCGTTACAAAAAGAGAAAATATGTTATCATACAACTATCAAGATCGAAAGGATGATTTACCCATGAAAATGGCTCACACATGTGTCCGCGTCAAAGACTTAACGGCTTCTCTAGATTTTTATCAAACTGCCTTTGGTTTTGAAGAATCTCGCCGTCGTGATTTTCCTGAACATAAATTTACTTTGGTTTACTTAACTTTGCCTGGTGATGATTACGAGCTAGAGTTGACCTATAACTATGACCATCCTGGCTATGAGTTAGGCGACGGCTATGGCCATATCGCCATCAGTACCGATGATCTAGAAGCGCTTCATGAGAAGCACCAAGCGGCTGGATTTGATGTCACTGATCTGAAAGGACTCCCAGGAACTTCTCCTTCTTACTATTTTGTGAAAGATCCTGATGGCTACAAAATCGAAGTTATTCGCGAAAAATAAAGCGAAGGTGATCGAAAAAAGGACCTCGTGTCCTTTTTTCTTTTTCGATCCATTTACTAGTAGAAAGGTTTGATCAAATGAAGCCTATTATCGGCATCGCTGCTAATGAACGACCAATGATTGAAGAAGCAGAACATTGGTTGTCCTATACACCCAAAAATTTTGTGACCCATATCCAACAAGCCCAAGGCATCCCCCTATTATTACCAATGGGTGTCGTGGAAGATGCTGCAACTTACATCAGCAAAATCGATAAACTCTTGTTAGCCGGTGGTCATGATGTCTCCCCTGTTCACTATGGCGAAGATCCTCATCCATTGATTCAAGGCATTCATCCTGAACGTGATGTCTTTGAATTGGCATTGATCAAAGAAGCAGTGGCTCAAAACAAACCGATCTTTGGCATCTGCCGCGGCATGCAGTTACTCAATGTCGCATTTGGTGGGAGTTTGTACCAAGATCTCTCTTTGATCGATCACCCAACGATCAAACACGTGCAATTGCCGACGTTCTTTCAATTCCCTACACATCGGGTAAAAATCAAGGCAGACAGTCGTTTGGCTGCTCTTTTAGGCACAACCTATCACGTCAATTCTTTTCATCACCAAGCAGTCAAAACCGTTGCGGATGATTTCAACGTGATTGCCACCGCTCCTGATGGTGTCGTTGAAGCCATTGAATCCACCGCCTATGGCGCACCGATCTTAGGCATTCAGTGGCATCCTGAGCTAGCCGCTCACAAGCTGCCTTCTGAGCAATCGATCTTCAACTTTTTTGTGCAGGAATTCTAAAGGCTTGCATCTTGTTTCTAGATTTTAGCGAATAAAAAACGCCCGATCACGAAAAGGATCGGGCGTTTTGCTTATTTTTCGTTTTTCATTAACACTAATGATTGTTTCAACGTTGCTAAAATGCCATTGTCGTTATAGATCAAGACATTTGATTTGTACATTTTTGCAGAAACCAGCATCAGGATGATCGTGGTAACAGCAAGGATCCCTACTGAAATCAATGCACCGCCGATACCCACTGTATCATTAGCAAGCCGTACTGGCATAATGAAGGAAGATAAAAATGGTACATAGGAAGTTACTCGCAAGACCACGTTATGAGGATCCATACCGCCTAGCACGATTCCAAGCATATACCCGCCCAATGAAAGATACGTCACTGGAATGATGGCCTTCGCCGTATCTTCTGCTTTGTTCACTAACGACCCGCAAAGGGCTGACAAGACCGAGTAGATCAAAATTCCTAAGAAGACGAAAACGATCGCAAACACCAGGAAGGGACCAAAAATGCCATCTGTCGAAAAGTTTGCCAACAAGTCTTTTACCATTGGGTTATCCTTGATCCAGAAATAACTCCCGCCAAAAATCGCAACATAAGCAACTAGCTGGGTCGCTGCAACCATGATTACACCAGTCAATTTGGCATAGTAATGGATTTGCGCCCGTGTACTAGACAAAATGACTTCCATGATGCGTGTGCCTTTTTCAGAGGCGATCTCTTGTGCAATGATCTGTGCGTAAGTAATGATAAAGAAAAAGAGGATGATTGTTGCGATCATACTTACTAGTGATTGCATCGCGGTATTGTCTTCCCCATAAGTCATTTCGCCATCTTCACCGAAGGATACTTTTTGACGATCAAGTGGTGCGACTTCACTAAGGACTGCCACTTGCTCAGCAGTCAAGCCAAGCTCACTAGCTCTATAGGAAGACTGCAAACTCGTCAATAACTGTTGGATCGTCAGCTCTAAAGCTTGCCCCATCGAGGACTCGCTTAATAATTCCCCTTGCAGCGTATCCCCAGAAGCAGTAATAAGTAACAAAGCATCAGCATCTTTGTCTGCCATCTGTTGCTGCCCTTGTTCTTCGCTGTCAACAATTTCAAATTTAAAATCATCGCCGCTTTGGTCCACAAAGGTCTGCGCAATGGCTGGTTCATTCGCATAAACGGCAATTTTGTCGACACTGTTCATACCATCAGCAAAATAACCAATGAGATAAAATGCCCCCGTTGCAATAAATGGCCCGAGAATCATAATCAAAAACGAAATTGATTTGATATTTTTTTTATAAACATCTAATGCGATTACCCAAAACTTACTCATTTATTTTTCCCGCCTTCCGCTTAAAGATTTCTTCTAACGTTGGCGGTTGTTGATTGAACATAGGGATATAACCATCCGCCGTTGCTAAATCAAATAAGGTTTTTCCTACTGCAGGATCAGCGATCGTAATATCATAGCTGCCATCTTCTCTGGCAAGAACTTCCTCGACACCTGCCACTGCCAAGAGCTGTTCTTTCGTCAAGTTGGATTCTAAATAGACTTTCGTCCGCCCAAAGGATTCACGAATTTCATGAACTTTTCCGTTTAAGACGGTTTGACCATCCCGCAGCATAATCAAGTGATCGCAGATTTTTTCCACATTATCCATATTATGACTGGAGAAAATGACACATGAGCCATTTTTTTTCAGTTCAATGATCCCATTTTTCAACAGTTCTGCATTGACAGGGTCTAACCCACTAAATGGTTCATCTAAAATCACCAACTTTGGTTCATGGATCAACGTTGAAATCAGCTGAACTTTTTGCTGATTTCCTTTTGATAGCGATTTGACTTTATCTGTTTTCTTGCCTTTGACTTTAAATTTGTCCATCCAATAGTCGATTTTTGGTACGATGTCTTCTTTCTTCTTGCCTCGTAACCGCGCGAAATAGATCAATTGATCTTCAATCGTTACTTTTGGAAACAAGCCGCGTTCTTCTGGCAGATAGCCGATAATATTGTATTCTTTTTCACTAATTTTATGGCCATCCCACAATACTTCCCCTTGATCGGCTTTCAAGAAATCCAAGATCAATCGGAATGTCGTCGTTTTACCAGCACCATTTTGACCAATCAAGCCCATGATCTGTCCATCATTGATGGTAAAGGACAATTGATCGACTGCTGTATAATCGCCAAATGTTTTTACTAATTGTTTTGCTTCTAACACATGCTCACCTTCCCTATCTAATAAAATATATCACTAAAGAAAAAGCCGATAACGGCGCCAATGATCGCTCCGACAAACATCAAGATGACGGTATCGCGGATCACTCGTTGACGCTTCGCCAGTTTCTCTGGTTCATTGTAATAACTTGCTCGATTTTTATATAAGAATTTCATCAGGATCGTGGTCAATCCTACCCCAATCGGGATAAACACCAACCCCGTAATCAAACCTAGTCCAAAGGACCAAAATGGATTTGTGCGAATATTGAAATAACGGATCAGAAAATAAATTGCTGCTAATATCACTAAACTGATCACCGAAAGTAGAATCGATTTTTTCATTAAATACCGTGTTTCATTATCGATCCGTTCTTGATAGCTTTCTTGGTCACTGAAAATCGCTGGTGTGTCAGGAGACGCTTTAAAATAAAAATAGCGATCTTTATAATTGCTGATATAAGTCCAGCCTCCTGCTTGATACATCGCTAAGTAATCAACGATCTCAGAGGGCTCTCCTTCGAAAAAGTCTACTGCATATTTGGTCGTTTCTGGGTCTCCTTTGATAAACTTCAAAAACCCTAACCGATTCATCTTCACAAAGTGCCACCCTAACGACGCTTGTTTTTGCAGACGAACCATTTCCTTTTCTGGGTAATAGGCTACACCAAGTGAAAGAAGGTATTTCTTATTGATGCCCATCTTGCTCTCCCCCTAACGCTTCGAAAACCTGTTCTCCGATTTGATAAAATAATTTGCGTCGTTGAATATCTTTCTCCAGAACTTGTCTTCCTTCTGGTGTAATCTGATAGATTTTTTTTCGGTCAACGCTCTCCTCTAAATCGATCCACCCCTTTTTCGTCAGCTTCTTTAAAATCGTATACATCGTTGCGGGACCAATCTCAAACGTCCCTTGGCTCAGCTCATGGATCTGTTTCATGATGAGATACCCATGTTTCGGCTTTAAAAGCGCTAATAAAATCAAATAGGTTGAATCTGTCAATGCCTCATCCATTTGATTCCTCCGTCCCACTAGCTATATCACTTAATGATATATTATCGAATGATATAACCAGCGTCAATCTTTTTTTGAAAAATAAAAGCCGTCTCCACTAGGGGAAACGACTTTTTGAACATTAGTTAGCAATTTTGACAGGCGTATTATAAGGGATGTTATAGTAAAACCATTTGGCATCTGGGACTGCTAAACGAATGCAGCCATGAGAAGCCCGAGTGCCTAATTTTCGTCCTTCAACAGAACTAAAAGCATTAGTGGACCAAGCAATGCTCGTTGGGATCGTATGGAATAAATAGACGCCGTGATCTTTAAAGGAACGGTAGTAAGCGGCTCCTGAAAAAGCTAAGCCTTTTTCTGCTTGGATACGGAAATTCCCTAAAGGTGTTGGCGTATTGAAGGCACCGGTCGAGCAAAGCATCGTATAAATCACTTTATTTCCTGATTTGATGTAGACCCGCTGTTTGCTGATAGATACTTCAATGTTTAAGTTTTTAACGTTTAATGAAGGATATTTCCCTCCTGTAGTATACATCCAAAAGTTGCTATTTACATTTGTGGTTTGATTTTCTTTGACCCAACCGATTCGACCAGCTGGCGAAACGAGATACAAGTAATTGCCATCACTCGTTTTTGCTAGTTTGGTCGCTTGTGCCATATAGCCTTTGTAGGCACTCTTTTTCCCAAGTTTGGCACTATTTGGATCGGCTTTTTCAAAGAAATTGCCATCCCCATTCTTGACGACCACGTAGCGACTAATGTTGCTTTGAGAAGTGATCGTATGGGCATTGGTCACCCCACTTGCATTGATGTAGCCTAACCATTTGTTGTTGAGATAGAGGGAGTAGTAGGTGGAGCCGTTGAAATGTAAAAATTTCCCTTTAACTTGTATATTTTTATTCACATATTGTTCAGCAGTACCCAATTTTTTTGTGAAATTCAAATGTTGCCATATGATATCATTTTTATTTTTGATACGAATAGTTTTCTTTTCACTCTGCCAGACTCCTCCTTTTGTATTGGCTAACGTTACAGCTTTTTCATCAATATAGCCCATCCATTTGTCATGTGAGTCATAGATTGTCAGATAAGTTGTGCCATTAAAATGAGTATATTTCCCTTTGGCTAAATAGGTTTTATAATAAAAATTACTTGTATTATATTTTTGGCTTTTTAAATTAAAACTTCCCAACATAGTCATATTTTTTTTAGTCAGAGAAACATACTTGCCATAATTTTCATAGGCACCTTGAGCCCCATCTCTAAGTTTTACATTAGTTTCACAAATATAACCCATCCAATTATTTTTATTGTCAAAAATGGAATAGTAAACGAAACCATTCAGGTGGTGAAAGCTTCCCTTAACCTTATACGTTTTACCTTTTAACTTAGTTGTATTTCCTCTAGTTTTTCTTGTCAAAAAATTTTGCCATAGTGTAGACTTACTGTTAGTAATAGTCGCATATTTTGATTCAGCACGCCACACACCCCCAGGAGTTGTCGCTAACTTAACGCCAGTAGCTTTTATCCAACCGATGAGAACATTTTTATTTGAATACAATGCGTAATAGACCACGTTATTATTCGTCGTGAATACTTCTTTGATTTCAAAGGTTTGACCAGCAATGCTTGAAGAAGTGCTCGTTTTTTTATCTAAAAACACATCTTGCCAAAGCGGTTCTTTCGCACTTGTAACGGTTGCATATTTTTTCTCGATTTTGAAGGTTCCGCTGGCAACTTTCACTGCTGCTTCTGCTACGACACCGACAACCTTTTGATCGTCACGAATTTCAAGATAGGTCCGCTTATCGACACCTTGATACCGTTTGACACTACGGTATACCTTGCCAGCTAATTCATTGATCGTTCCTTGCTCGATCAATTGATCCTTCTCTAAACGGTAAAGGATGTTTTGCGTTTCAGGATTGGCTGCTGCAACCGGATTGATTTTTACATATTGGTTTTTATCTGCAATTGATTCAACATCAATGATCCCTAGGTCTGGTTCTTCAAAAGATTCTTCTGTCGATTGAGTAGATGAATCTTGTGTGGTCTCGGTCTGACTGGTCTCAGTTGCAGCCGTGCTAGTACTTGACGTTGTTTCTGATGAAGAGGTAGACGTTGATGAAGACTCAGTTGCCGTGCTTGACTCTGTACTCTCTGTGCTTGCCTCTTGAGATGATGCTGCGCTCTCTTCTGAGAAACTTTCTGACGTCGTCTCCTGTGCTGTCGGATCCCCTTCATTTGCTGCATAAACTTGTGTGATCGTTCCTGCGATGGGTGCGACCAGTACCCCAACAATCGCAACGCCTTGAAGCAACCCACGTTTCAACTTTTTCATTTTTATTCCCCCTTTAAGACTATTTTGGTATCACTTTCTTACTATATTAACAAGATATTTTTTAGTGCCACTACCCACTTTAAGTATACCACTGCCTAATAGAAAATTTGAAAAAAACGTCCCCAAAATAAAAAAAGCAATAGCCACTTTCGGCTATTGCTTCAAAAACGTTTCTTCTATTACATATGTTCCGCAACTAAAGCTTTCAATTGATCTTTTGTATGCACCCCAATTGCTTTATCAACGACTTGGCCGTCTTTTTTCAACAACAAAGTTGGAATAGACATGATCCCGAATGAAGCTGGTGTTTCAGGATTTTCATCAACATCCATTTTCACGATCTTCAATTCGTCTTCCTCATATTCATTCGCTAATTGCTCCAAGATCGGCGCTTGCATCCGACATGGACCACACCAAGTTGCCCAAAAATCAATAAGGACTAAGCCTTTATCGGTTTCTTCTGAAAAAGTTTTATCAGTAATTTCTTTTGCCATCGTACTTCCCCTCCATTTTTAAAACTAAAAAAAGTATACCACGTATCGGAAGTTTTTTAAAATCGTCTGCTTACAAAAGGTAAGGGTTCTTAAAGGTTAGTTAAACTTCACAATGGTCGCCCCATTGCCCCCTTGATTTGCTGGCGCAAATTCGAAACTTTTCACCGAGCGATGGTTTTTCAAATAATCGGTAATCCCTTGACGCAGCGCACCGGTTCCTTTTCCGTGGACGATCGTCACTTGCGGATAACCTGCCAAAATCGCCGCATCCAAATATTGATCCACTTCATTGAGGGCTTCTTCGTACCGCTTGCCTCGTAAATCCAACTGATTGACCACTGGACTGCTGTCAGCAGAACGAATCGTATTGACGATACGCTGTGTAGGCTCCTTCACTGGCGCTGCTGGTTGGAGATCTGTTTCTGGCAAATTCATTTTCAAAATACCAATTTGGACTTGCCATTGATTTTTGCCTGCTTTTTTCAACAAGACTCCTCGCTGCCCATAAGAAGTTACGAGCACTTCGTCTCCTTCTTTCAGCGTCTTGGCTGCCTTGGCTTTTTGCAGAACCTTGTTTTTTTGCAGATGTTCTTCTTGCTGTAGACCTGATAACTTGGTGCGCGCGTCGATCAGCTCGTGTTCTTTGACCTTCGTTTGACCGCCGGCTAACTGCATTTTACGAATATCGGTAATGATTTTTTCAGATTCTTCTTTGGCTTCTTCAACGATCTGATTGGCTTTTTGCCGAGCTTTCGCCAATTCTTTTTCACGTTCTTCAAAGAAATAACTATAGGCTGATTCTAGCTCTTGGTGCAAGCGGGCCGCTTCTTTTACATGATGACGGACTTCAAGATACTCGGTTTCCGTCATTTTTCTTCGATTTTCTAAATCAGCGATCATTTCATTCAGGTCTTGGCTTTCTCCATCCATGATCTCTTTGGCTTGATCAATGATCGTATCTGGCAAGCCAAGTCTTTTCGAAATCTCAAACGCATTGCTTCGTCCTGGAACCCCGATCAACAAGCGATAGGTCGGACTTAAGGTATCAACATCAAATTCCATAGAGGCATTGATCGTATTGGATCGGTTATAGCCATAAACCTTCAATTCAGGATAATGGGTCGTCGCCATGACATAAGCCGACTTAGCCCCAAGTTCGTCCAAAATCGCAATCGCTAGTGCCGCCCCTTCTTGAGGATCGGTTCCTGCGCCTAATTCATCAAAGAGAACTAAGCTTGTCTCGTCGACTTTTTTCAACACTTCAACGATCGTTGTCATATGAGAAGAAAAGGTCGATAGACTTTGCTCAATGGATTGTTCATCCCCAATGTCCGCAAAAATCTCATTGAAGACACCCATTTGGCTTTCTTCTTCTGCCAGAATCGGTAAACCAGCTTGGCCCATGATCTGCAATAGCCCTAATGTTTTTAAGGTGATGGTTTTCCCACCGGTATTCGGCCCAGTAATGACAACGGCTTGATAGTCTTTTCCAATCGTAATATCGTTAGGAACGACTTTTTCTTGATCGATCAATGGATGACGTGCTTGCTTAAAAAAGACATGGTTGTCTTGATTGATCGATGGTACGATTGCCTTCATCTCTTTTCCAAAACGAGCCTTGGCATTCATGAAATCCATGATCCCGATCACATACGCATTATGGAGGATCTCTCTTTGATATGGGGCTAACTCTGCTGACAATTCTGCTAGAATACGTGTAATTTCATCCCGTTCCGCAATTTGATGCTGACGCAAACGGTTATTTTGTTCCACTACTTGTTTCGGTTCGATAAACAAGGTTTGACCAGAGGAACTTTGGTCGTGGACTACCCCGCCGAAAACACCTCGGTACTCTTGTTTGACTGGAATCACATAACGCTCATTTCGCATGGTTACGATCGTATCACTTAGATACTTTGCATTGCCACCTCGGACGATGCCATCCAATGTCTCGCGAATCGTCCGTTCTGCTCGTCGGATCGATTGGCGAATTCCACGTAGTGCTGGAGAGGCATCATCTGTGACTCGGCCATCCTCATCGATAGCTTCTTTCAAGCGTCGATTCAAGGTTGGCAAAGACACCAACTGTTCTTCCCAGTGATACAAGCGGGAAAATTCAATCTCGCTTTCAGACAAATCAGCAAAAAAGCGTTTCAATTCCTGCGTAGTTGATAAGACACGGGCAACTTGTGCCAACTCAATGCCGTTTAAATCGGCGCCAATTTCGATCCGTTTCATTTGGGGACGAATATTCTCAATCTTTGGTACAGGGATTCCGCCTCTTAAACGTTGGATCTTGATCGCGTCTTCTGTTTCTGCCAGCCAAGAGGAAATGACTTGCACATCACTTGATGGCACAAGCTTTGCTAAGGCTTCTTTTCCTTGGGCTGTTACAATATACTGACCGATTTGACTCTTTACTTGTTCAAATCCTAAAACATCAAGGATCTTAGTATTCATTCTTTTCTCACCTGCTTTGTTTTAACTTTTTGTTCCTAAGAAAAAGGCAGAATGGCTCTGCAACCATCTGCCTGCTTTTTACCCAATCACATCTGTGATCCACAATCGATAGAAGTAATCTGAGAGAATCGGCGACCGATCAACGATGAAATTCGCAGTTCCGCTCGTTTCAAACAGATTTTGAATCGTGGCAAACGGGATCATTGAGAGAATCATGAAAAACATGTACAAATTGATATACATCAAGATAACATTCAAAACACCCGCAACTGCCCAGTCATAACCACCTAAAAAACTTAGGCGTTTGTAACGCAAACTGTCTGCAAAAATCACCACTAGTTTTGTGATCAGCCATCCAGCAAAGAGCACCATCACAAAAGCGATGGCTGCATAATAGGCTTTGTCTAAATCTAAAGCCAGTTCCATATCGTAGTATTTTAACTTTGAGTCCGCCGTTACTGACATATAAGGAACATAGAGCTCAATTTTCTTCGCAATTTCTTGGTAATTTGCAACTGCAAAGAAAAAAGAGATCAAATAGCCCAAAACTGAGACCAATTGTAAACTGGTTCCGCGCCGTGCGCCGCCGTAAAATGCTGCCAACAACAAAACCAAGACAAATAATCCAATCATTTAGGTATCCTTTCTACGCCGCACTACCCATGGGCTGTCTTTTCTTGAATTTTTCGTTTCCTTTGTTCATTTAAGATCTGTTGTGCTTCCACATGATTATGGATCTCCACATCACTGCGACCTGTCTCATCGAGAACTTTCCGTGCTTCGGATTCAATCGCTTCGATCCGCTTAATGCGATTCTCAAGCTCCGTTGCTTTAATGGCTTGTCCTCGCAGCTCGTCCACCTTTTTTTGTAGGACCAAAAGCTGTTCTTGTTTTTTCAGCTGGTCGGAAACAGCGTTGATCGCTAATAAGATCGACGCTTGTTCTTGATCGGTTTGTGGCGATAATTGCATGATCTCAAGCAGTTGGTCATTGACCAATCTTGTCACCATATCCATGTGTTCTTTGCTTTCGCGTCCAATAATCGTGTAACTTTGATTCGCGATAACTGCTTTATAACGTTTCTTTTGCTCCGTCATAGGAATATTTCCTCCCATTGCTTACATTCTGCTCTATTCTATCACTTATTGAACATGTGTCGCAAACTCTTAACTATTATACGTGATTTTCTTATGAATTTCCATGCCAATCGTTTGTTTGCTGATCGTCTTAGTAAAAAAGAATAAGAAGTATGGTAAAATCTTAAAGTATCCTTTTGTCTACCTAAAAAAAGACAAAAAATCAGGAGGAATCAAATGAGTACGATCGTTATCAAAGTACCAACTTCAACTATCCAAAAGATGCAGCAATTTTACCAACGAGATTTGCTAGCTAAGAAAGTTCCTTATACAGTGTTTGTCGCCAAAAAAGGGCCAACGACGATCACTGCTTATACGTCAGGAAAAGTCATGTTCCAAGGAGCGACTGCTGAAAAAGAAGCTTCCTTATGGGGCGATACGGCAAGTGCTGTACCAGATAAGAAAAAAGCGACTGTTTCATCCACTGCGTTGCCAGCAGGATTTAGCGAAAAAAGCGTCGTCGGCAGTGACGAGGTCGGTAATGGCAGTTATTTCGGTCCTTTGGTGGTCTGTGCCGTCTATGCAAAAAAAGAGCAATTACCACAGCTGAAAGCTTTAGGAGTCAAGGACTCAAAAATGCTGACAGATCCAGAGATTCGTAAGATGGCGCCGAAAATCAAAGAATTGGTTCCTTACCAATTGCTCACCGTCACGCCCAGCAAATACAACGAGATCCAACCAAAATACAACACAGTCCGAATGAAAGTTGCTTTGCATAATCAAGCCATTCGTTTGCTTTTGCAAAAGATTGCTCCTGAGACACCAGATGCCATTTTGATCGATCAGTTCACGAGCGAAAAAAATTATCGCACCTATTTAAAGTCGGAACAAGTAGCGGTCACTGAAAAGCTCTATTTTGCGACGAAAGGTGAACAATATCATTTAGCAGTAGCGGCAGCCTCTATTTTATGTCGTACAGTCTTTTTGGATGAATTAGATGCAGCCTCTAAAGAAGTCGGTTTGCGCTTGCCTTCTGGCGCCCACGCAGCTGCTGATCAAGTTGCAGCAAAATTACTGCAGCAAGGTGGCATAGCACTATTAGGCCAATATGCCAAACTGCATTTTGCGAATACCGAAAAAGCACAGAAACTCGCCAAGCTGTGAGTTCTCGTATTTTCAAAAAAACTGCCGCTACTTCTGAATAAAGGAAGCAGCGGCAGTTTTTGTCCTCAGTACCAGTTGAATGCTGGGAATCAAAGCCCTAAGCCAGCTGCTTCGATTCCCATCGTGATCAACCCAGCCAAATAATTTTCTGAAAACCGATCGGAAAAGTGTAATTTTGGCAAGACGCCATATTGAAACACTGCTGCCAGCTGCTTTTCCAAAAAGGAGCGCGACACGAGCGCCTGCCATTCAGAGGGCAAAAACAAAATGACTTGATGCGGGTCCGTCACTGCCACGATCGCTTGAAGAGTGGCAGTCACTTGTTCTGGGATCGCCTCTGTTGCCAAAGGGTAAGAAGCCGTGTAGAGATGCGGCAAATGCTTGATTTCGCCACTTAAATGGTTGGCTCCTTTAAAGAGCTGTTGGTCGATGACCAGTCCCGCACCTGGCGGATAATTTTTCGGAAAATAAATGCCAGCCACGATTTTTTTCTCTTCTTTGAAATGAAATACCGCAGCATTCACGTCATTCTCAATAAGCGTTTTTACAGCGATCTCCTTTTCAATCAATTCCCCTAGCGCCATGTCCTTAAATGCTGGAGCATCCATGATCTTCAGTCTTCCAGCAATTTCCACACCAGGAATTCCCACGACTGCCAAGCTGATTTTCGGGTATTCCTGTTTTATCTGACGAATCACTTGCAAGAACTGCGGCAATCGGCCCTCTGCTGACTGCTCATGATGCAAAATGTTCCCGACGAGATCGACGACTGAAAAACGAATCACGATCTGCTGGTCTTCTTCGATAAACTGAATGATCAACAACAGTGTCCGTTGCGCATTGTACTGGTAAGCCGCAGCTTGACGTCCTCCCGTTCGTTGCGGTTGATCCGTCGTCAAAAGCAACTGCTTTTCAATCAATTCAGAAAGCAGCTTGTTGATCGTTACCACGCTTAATTGAGAGGCATCTGCCAGTTGGCGCTTGGTCATAGGCGCTTGCTGCTGTTTTAGCAAATCCAGCAATACTGCCTGATTATGTAATTTAATGGTTGTTGGCTGATAAGCTTTCATTTTTCTCCCCCTCAACGCTCCTATTTTAACAGATAAAAAGCTGGGAATATACCTTTATTAATTTTGTTAACAAAGGTATAATAGAAGCAACTTATTAAACAAAGTTTACTAAGTAAAAAAAAACGATTTATGTTGCTTATTAAAGGAGTTGTCGATAATGAAAATTGAACACATCGCACTATATGTCAATGATTTGGAAAAAATGAGGACATTTTATGAAACCTACTTTCAGGCGGTCAGCAACCCAAAATACCATAATCCGAAAACAGGCTTTCAGTCCTATTTTTTGACCTTTGATTCTGGAAGTCGGTTAGAATTAACGACCAAGAAATTTTTAAGTCCTCGTATCAGCGAAAGCTTAGGCTACACTCACCTTGCGATGGCAGTTGGTGACCAAGCTGACGTCGATCGATACGCTCAACGGTTTGTTGAAGATGGCTACCCTCTTTTAAATGGTCCTCGTACAACAGGCGATGGCTATTATGAAGCAGTTGTCCAAGACCCCGAAGGCAATTTGATTGAATTAACCACCGACGATTTACCGTCTTAGAAAGGATTTTGCAATGAAAGAAGACTTTGATTATCAAGCGATGTTGGCTGGTCAATTGTATCAAGCTGCTGGCATTCTCCCTGAGAATGGTTCAGCGGAGGGAAAAAAACGTGCCCAGGAAATCAACCATTTACCAGTCGATGACCGAGAACGAATCATCGCCAAAGAAAAAGCACTCTTTGGCAAATTTGGGCAGCATTGCTTTGTCCAACCACCCCTTTATGTTGATTATGGTCGCCATGTTGAGATTGGCGATCACTTTTATGCCAATATGGATTGCATTTTTTTAGATGTCAATAAGATTCTGATTGGTGATCATGTGATGGTGGGACCACGGGTCAGCTTCTATACCGCCGGTCATCCAATCGATTCTGTGGTCCGCAGTCAAGATTTGGAATTTGGCCTACCGATCACCGTCGAAGATTACGTTTGGATCGGGGGCAATAGTACGATTTTACCAGGTGTCACGATCGGCAAACATGCCATCGTCGCTGCTGGTTCCGTCGTCACAAAAGATGTGCCGCCGAATACGATCGTCGGTGGCAATCCAGCCCGTGTGATCCGTGAGATTCAGCCGGCTGACAAAGAACATTGGGAAACTGCCGCCCAGCTCTATCATCAAAAACGAGCAGACTGGCAGAAGCAGCAAAAATAACGAAACAAAAGGAGACGCCATGATTTTTACAGACTATCACGTCCATAGTGATTACAGCGATGATTCTTGGTATTTGATGGAAGATGTAGTCAAAGACGCCATTAAACTAGGCTTAGCAGAAATCTGCTTTACCGATCATGTGGATTATGGAGTCAAAGAAGACTGGCAAGCGACGGATACGTACCTCGTCGGGGCCAATAAAGTTGTAAAAAATGTCTACTACGACTTGTATTTTAACGAACTGGCACGCTTAAAGGAAACATACAGTGACCAAATCAAGCTAAAAACTGGGCTGGAATTTGGGATACAAATGCACACGATCCCACAATTTACCCGTCTTTATCATTCGCATCCCTTTGACTTCATTTTACTTTCCGTTCATCAGGTAGACGATCAAGAATTTTGGACTGGAGAATTTCAAAAAGGACGCAGCCAACAGGAATGCTACGAGCGCTATTATGATGAAATGTATCAGCTAGTCACGACATATAAAGAGTATTCCGTCTTAGCCCATATGGATTTGATTCGTCGTTATTTAGATAAAGAGAAGGACGCTTTTGAACAAACGAAAGAACAAATCGCAGAGATCTTGAAAGTCGTGATCAAAAATGGCAAAGGCATTGAACTGAATACCTCTTCCCACCGTTACGGAATCAACGGGTATACGCCATCGATCGAGATCCTCAAGCTTTATCGTGACTTGGGGGGAAGCGTGATAACCATCGGCAGCGACAGTCATAAACCAGAGCACCTCGGGTTTCAAATCAAAGAGGGCCAAGATCTTTTACGATCATTAGGATTTACTAAGCTCTGTACGTTTGAACAGATGCAGCCGATTTTTCATCGTTTTGCTTAACCTAAAAACACCTGATAACACACACACTGAAGCGACCTCGACTTGTTAGAATTTTGGTCTAACTGTTCGAGGTTGCTCCATGATCAGGTGATTTTTTGTTGCTCAACGAACCGAATGCTTTCGCGCAAACTCCATGACTGGCGCAAAGTTCAGTAATAATAAGATCCCAATCAGCCCTACGCCAAATAATGCCAGATAAATTGGAACCAAGGCTAACAGCAGCCAACTACTAATGATGATCATAAAACTTAGCATATATCGGCTGGATTTCAAAATAAATAATTGGAGATTAAGCAAAAGAGCTTCCTTGATTGAAAGAGACGGTGCCGTTGCGACCACTAAAAAATAGTTGATCGCAAACGTCAAGGCGACGATCAGCAGAAACAGATTTAACCATTTCAATTCAGTGATTTGGATCGTGACCCTCAGTAACAATAAATTTGCACTACATAACCCAATAACGACTAAAACAGGAAGCCACCCTAGAAGACTATGCTTAAATTTCCTGCGATAGGCCAATAAAAACACTTTTGGGGTACCATCTTTCTCCTTTGCTTCTTTCAAATAGATGAGTAACGCTGTAAAAGCTGGTGCTACTGGCAAGAAGGACAGGAGAAACAATGGTAAGGTGCTAAGTTTGATTTCCATTGTTAGCAATAAAAAAAGAAGGGGTACATTGAACAACCAAAATAGCAGCGTCCCTAGAAAAGTATAGATAATATAGTTTAAATAAGATAGATGATGAAACAGTTTGTAGCTATCTTTTTGATTAATCTCCGATTGTCGAACATTTTTTTTCATCTGTCGCTCCTTATAACCCTATTTTTCTATATGAGGTCGTCAGTTTTTTCCATAAGCTCTTCACCTTATTTTGTCCCGCTATTGCCAATCCCCAAATTGATTTGGAATAAATATTTTTGTCCTAAGAAATAGATAATGATCTGTGGAAGTGTCAGCAGCAATGACATTACCATCAACATTGACATATTGACGGTACCCACTGGATTGGAGGTGGCGGACATAGATTGTGCGCCTAAAGCTAAGGTCATTTTGCTCGTATCTGATACATAGATCAAAGGACCCATGATGTCGCTCCAAGCAAAGTTAAAGGTAAAAATAGCAATAGCAGCCATCGCTGGTTTGATCAACGGTAAGACTATTTTGGTAAAGGATCTAAATGGTCCTAAACCATCCATTTCTGCTGCTTCAAATAAGTTTCCCGGGATCGCCGTAATAAATTGGCGAGTAAAAAAGATATTATAGGCAGAGCCAAAGAATTGCGGGATGATCAGTGGCCAAAGAGTGTTATAAAGACCTAAGTTTCTAAAAATCAAAAATACAGGAATCAAGGTGATTTGACCTGGTAACATCATTGTTCCTAATACCAATAGAAACAATTTGTTTTTATGTTTATACTTCATTCGGGCAAAGCCAAAAGCAACCAGTGTCGAAGAAATAATTTGTCCAACAATGCTGAGAACGACGATCAGCATCGTGTTGAAAAACCACAACAAGATTGGTCGCTCTCCTGAAAAGGAATCTCTAAACAAATTGGTGAAATTGGACAAATAGAATTCCGTTGGCAGTAAAGTAAACTGTTCTTTGATATTTGACTCTGGCGAAGCTAGTGCAATCGAAATCATATAAACGAATGGAATGATCAAAATTCCCGCAAACAAAACCAAGGTCAGATAGATCAATAATTTAGATACTTTGGATAGATTTTTATCTAACACTTACTTCACCTCCTCTTCATAAAATACCCATAAGCTTGAGCTCTTCAGCACGATCAAGGATAAGACCATCACGATCATAAACAACACCCATGCCATTGCCGAGGCATAGCCCATCCGATAGAATGAAAAGGCATTTCGATAAAGGTAGGGAACGATCATTTCGCTGGCATAATCAGGACCACCACCGGTCATCATATACACTTGAGTAAAGGTCTGAAGGGACCCGATAACTCCGGTAATCAGGTTGAAAAATAAAATCGGCGAAATTTGGGGAATGGTTATACTAATAAACATTCTGAATCTGGATGCACCATCAAGAAGTGCCGATTCATACATTTCTTCCCCCACACTATTGATGGCAGACAGCATCAAGATCATTGTTCCACCGACACCCCATAGAGAAAGGAATACGAAGCTCCAAAGCACATGGTCCTTACTCAACAGCCAAACTGGTCCGTCGATACCAAATAAGGCTAATGGCTGGTTGACTAATCCTTTGGAAGAAAGCAAACGGGTAAACAGCATCGTGCTCGCAACGATTGGTACAATGGAGGGTAAGTAATAGATGGTACGAAAAACACGCATCCCTTTCAAATGAAAGCTCAATAAATAAGCCATACCTAATGAAAGTAATAAATTGATTGGCACACTGATCAAGGTATATTGAAACGTATTTGCTAAAGCTTTTAAAAAAATATCATCCTTAAAAAGACGCAGGTAGTTATCAAACCCAATAAAATTAAATTCCGAAAACATATCCCAATCAGTAAAACTCATGATGATCGAAAAAATCATTGGTCCAATGGTAAAACAAACAAACCCAATGATCCAAGGTGAAACAAAGGCAAAAAACCAGCGGGACTGAGTCCGCTTACGCTTTTTTTGATTTAGTTGAAGTTGTGTCGCTGAATGATCCAATAGGAAACCCTCCTTAACTAAGGTGCTTAAGGAAGAAAATTTTTCTTCCCTAAGCTATCCTTTTTCTGAATTAATATTGTTCCATGATTTTTTCGCCAGATTCTTGCATTTTCTCAAGCGCTTCTTCTGGTGTTAAACGGCCAAGGAGCATTTCTTTTACTTGATTGCTGAACTCTCCGGTCAGTTCTCCGTAGTAAGGACCTTCGAAAATACCATCGATCACAACACGTTCTGTCGAGATTCCTACGACGTCCAAGCGAAGATCTTTCCCATTTACTTGTCTATTGGTAAATTCTTCAGAGTTCAATACTTTGATATTGGCAGGGGAATCCACTAAACTTTCACCAAGAATTTTTTGTGCTTCTTCGCTCGTCATATATTCAATGAATCGAAAGGCGGCATCTTGTTTGGTCGATTGCTTAGAAATCGCTAAGGCACTTCCGAAAGGCCACGTAACTTTTTCATTGAAAAAAGGCATCGGTGCAATATCAAAATTTAAATCATCCAGTTGTGTGAAGTTGCCAATATTCCAAAATCCTGTCGTCAACATACCAATTCTACCTTGTGAGAACATTGAATCCGCACCAGACTGCGCAACAGACTCATAAAATTCATATGTGCCAACATAACCGTCTTGGTATAGATTATTAAACCAAGTAAGAACTTCTAAGTTTTCGGGAGAATTGATCACAACCTCGTTATCTTCCACAAGGGAACCGCCATTGGACTTGACAAATACTCCCCAGTTTGGCACCCAATCCATTCCACTAGCACCATACTGAACCGTTTCGCCGTTTTCTATTTTTGTTAATTTTTCGGCAGCAGCTGTGTATTCTTCAATCGTCCAATCATTCGTCGGGTATTCGATCCCTGCTTCATCAAATAAGTCTTTATTGTAGTAAAGAATTTCTGGGCCCCCTCTATCCGGCAAACCAAATGGTTGGCCATCATAGGTATATTGGGTCATTGCATCCCCCCAATTGCTTTCTACGTCAATCGATGATTCCGCAATATAGTCTGAAAGATCAATAAATAATCCCTTAGAAGCAAAGTTTTGCCCATTTTCTGCCACTTGGACAACGTCAGGTGCTTCATTTCCGGCATACATTGTTTGCAGTTTGGTGTCATAATCACTTGGCACTTGTACGAAGTCTACTTTTATGTCAGGATTCGCTTCCTCAAAGGCTTTGATACGTGGCTCATAGATGGGAAGGTCACCTTCACCTCCCCACGTATAAAACTGGATCGTCGTGATTTCTCCATCCGAATCATTATTGTTGTTTTCTTGCCCACAAGCAGCAAATAAGACTACTGAAGACGCCAATAAAGATGTTTTAGCAATTTTCCCAAAGTTCATAGCCATTTCCCCTTTTCTTATTCATTCGTTGTAACGCTCTTCAAGGTAACGATCGATTGCCGAGGGATTGTCAGAGCCTGAGAAGCGATGCTCTCTTTTAAATCAGACTCACTATCTGTCGTATAGCTGATGATTTCGTCAAATCCGACGCCTTGAAGATCAATCTCTTTTTCCTGAAAACTATTATTGATAAGCACTGTAATAAGTTCTTCTTCGTTTGCTTCATTTTTTCCCAAAAAGCTTACGACATTCACCTCTTTGTCGTCGCTGATTGCGGAAACTCTCGTGTACCCTGGTCGAATAAACTTGCTGAAATTTCCCATCCCCCAAAGTCTTTTTGTCGGAATAATTTCTTTTGAACCCAAATTTACATAAATCAGACCATCTCGATAATCGTAACTACTAACTGCGATCCAATATTGCCAAGCAACCACATCAAGGATCGTTAAATCATCGTGCATCTCGTTGGCTAAGTTTAGGGCAGAGTCCATAGTGTAGTCGCGACCATTGATCATTTTTGTCCACTCAGACATTTTTAAGGTAACATCGATTTCCTTTTCGTCTAACCACTCTTTAAAATTCATTTTCTCGACGTAAGTGGTCCAATATGAATGGACTTCCCACGTGTCAAAGTAATTCATCAATGTATCATTTTCGATGATTGCTTCGAAATATTCCTTGCTGGTGTTTGCCCATTCTCCTAATTCAGGCATCGATAGCGCTATTTGTTTCAACTCTGGTCTTTTTTGTTTTTCTTCAATAAATACCTCTAAGAGTGCGACTACTTCAGCTGGATCGTAGTAGGTTCCCTCCTGACCACCAGTCCAATCCCATTGTGGTTCATTGATTGGCGACACATGCGTGACGGGGATGCCTTCTTTTAAGAAGTGTTCCGTTACATCATAGACGTAGTTGGCAAATGCTTGATAATTCTCAGGAGCTAGATTACTGCGTTTTTCTTCTAGCTGATCACCATACGCAGAACCATTTTTCGTTAGCCTCGTCAATGGGCTATTGACGAATAAATAGATATCATCAATTCCATAATCAACCGCTGTTTTCAGCATCCATCGTGCATTTTCATCCTTCGACCAATCATAGACTTCGGGTCCTTCTTCAAAACTTTCTGCTCGTCGCCAGGGATCTTCAATGCGAGGACTATTTTGTAACGTACTTCCGGCGCCTAAGTTGTAGCGATAAGACGTCAAGCCAATCCCTTCAAGCGGATCAAATAATAATTCTGCGATATATTCTCGCTTCGAAAGTTCTGCTGTTTCTTCTTCGATCCAGCCACCGACATCTTGACTCCACCAAGCTCCACTTGCGCCAAAGCTTTCAATTGTCTGATAGGTTTCTGCCGTATTTAAGGTGATCGTCGCCGTTTCAATGACTTCATCTGTCTCTGGCTCTTTTTCTTTCTGTGTATTTTCCTCGACCGTTCCACACGCTGTCAGTATACTCAATAAGACCAAAGGAATAAGGAGTGTCCGCTTTTTTATCATGTACTTCCCTCTCTATTCTTTAGAGTCAATCGTGTATCTGGTAGTCCAGGTGAGCGCAGCGTCACAACTGTCTCTTTCTTGCGCGCTCCTGCTACAAAGCAAAGCAACTTTCCTTGCATCGTTCGACGGAATGACCCTGTATAAGCGGTAGTATCTGCTAGATCACCATTCTCCAAACCTAGTAATGTCCCATTTTCGACTTCTAAATAGACCATTACTTCTGCTGCTATCGGATTTTCGGCATAATCCAAGACTTGGCATTCGATTTGATGAAGGTTCTTATTTAGTGTTAAATCGGTAGCAGCCAATTTCTCCCGCCATCTTTGAGGAATTTCATAGTTCATAGCTACCAAAGCAGTTGGCGCTGCTTCGGGTCTTATTTCATCATGCAGAATCGTTTCTTCAAATACCGCTTCCACCGACAAGGTTTTTGGCTGATAGTTGATCCGTGCAACATAATAACCAAAGGTATCATCATAACGAACATTGGGTACTTCCAAGTTACCAACCTTCAATCGAATCTCTTTTGCATTTGTATAACACCTTACTTCAATTTCTTGCTCAGCTGGGTAAGACCATTTTCGATAGGTGGGTTCCCATTCTGCTCTTCGTTTGTTTTTCTCGTAAGGAATCGTTGTCAAATAAACAGTCGGTTCTTGACTCCACCAGCTCTTTCTCTTGTAATAACTAGGCTTTTCAATACCAGCCAATGTCAATAAGCCTGCCCCAGATCCGTGAATAGGCCAGCCATGGGCTTCCCCTAAATAATCAATGCCCGTCCATAAAAATTGTCCAGCGATATACGGAAGAGTGTTTGCCGTTTGCCATTCTTTAAACCCGTGACTGTTCTCACTCCCAATAAAAGGTTTATCTGGGAATTTGCGATGATCCTCTTCGTATAGATGTTCTTTGTAGTTATAGCCAACGACATCCAAGTGATCGATCAAGCCAATTTTCGTAGATAATTCTGGAAAAGCTGCTGCCAAGGTAACTGGTCGAGTCGGATCAAGTGTTTTGCTCAAACGGACCAGCTTTTCGGCTATCGTGCGTAACCTTCTCATATCAGGGCGATGTGGATTATAGATACGCTCAGCTTCTGGTTTGCTATTGTCATTATTCCCTGTCATTTCAGCAAACAATGGACTAGCATATGGATCATTGGGATAATCAATCTCATTGCCAATGCTCCAAGCAATGATCGATGGATGGTTTCGATTGCGTAAAATCATATTTTCCAAATCTTTTTCATACCAAGTTGGAAAATGTTCTGCTGCTCCTTCTAACTTGGGTGGATACACATTATGACCTTGCCACCATTTATTTTTAGGATTTTCCCATTCATCAAACGCTTCATCAAAGACTAAAAATCCCATGGTGTCGCATAAACGATACAAAGCAAACGAATGAGGATTGTGTGCCATTCGTATAGCATTTGCCCCCATCTCTTTTAACTTTATTAAACGCCGTACCCATACCTCCATCGGAACAGCTGTACCGAAAGAGCCCGCATCTTCGTGCAAGCAAACACCTTTGATTTTCAGCTGCTGCCCATTTAAAGAAAAACCCTCATTGACATCAAATTGAAAGGATCTGATCCCGACATACTCGTTGTATACGCTCTCATTTTCCTTCAAGGATTCTTCTTGATAGCTCAGCTTTGTTCGTAGCTGATAAAGATTCGGCACTTCAGGTGACCATAGCTCTGGCTTTTCAATTTTTGCCTTCAATGTGACTGTGCGGCGTTCCCCTGCGTTAAGTTGGATTTCCTGACTTATGTTCCTCACTTTTTCCGTTTGTAAGCTTTCCAGCATTTGTTCGATCCTAACAACACGGTCTTGTTTTAAGGTATTTACTAGCCGATGTTCAATCACTAGCTCTGCTTGCTGGTCTGTAACACACGGGGTTGAAAAACTCGTTCCGTATTCGTCGATATAAATAGAATCATGAATTTCAAGAGAAACAGGACGCGTGATTCCATTTCCGTTATACCATCTTGAATCTGCCAAATCCGTGTGCTCGACACGGACACTAATAAGCAAGCTATCATCCGAATTGTAAGTTAAAATCTCTGTCAAATCATAATAAAATGAAGCATATCCTGAAGGTCTCATCCCCATATGATAGCCATTGATCCAAACCCGAGCGTTTTTATAAACACCTTCAAAATGAATTTTTACGACTTTATTCGTAAGGTCACCCAACGCTTGCAGCGACTGTTTGGTTCGATACCAACCTATCCCTCCGGGTAGATATCCTGTTCCGCTTGAAAAGTGTTTTTCAAAGGGATAAGAGACACCCCAATCATGAGGAATCGTTACCTTTTCCCAAGTAGAATCATCAAAATCTTTTTTCCATGCTTCTTTTTCTTCTTGTTTTGAGAATCGCCATTCATTCAAAAAACGTTTTTCCATTTAATCCCTAACCTCCCTTTTACCAATACTCAAGTAAAGAAATCGCTTTCTTTCACTTAATTTTACTAAAACATTTAATGAAGAACATAGTCTATCCGATTCATTTTCATGTATTATATGATATGAAGAAAAAAAACGCCTACCTTTTCGTAGGTAATAGGAGGGAACTATGTACCACATCCATTCGAATATATTTAATCCTGAAATTATTTATGTCGTTGACTTTTGGAATAAAAAGAAAAATCTTCGGGGCTACCACCATCATGATTTCATTGAGATCAGCATCGTATTAGAAGGAACCGTTGATTATGAATTTAATGAGACCCGCACAAGGTTATTTACTGGAGATGCCCTCCTTTTTAACCCTGGTCTTCCTCATACCGAAATCCATCCGGCTGGGATGGAATCCCATGAACTTCATATCGGCCTTTCCAATATTTTGATCGAAGGACTTCCTTTTAATACCTTTCCAAATGAAAATCCCCTACTAGACTTGGGAATTTATCAAGAAGCGTTTTTCAAAAAAGCTTGGCAGCTGACCCAGGAGTTCAATAGCCATAACCTTCATCACGATTTGATGGGCAAAGGAATCATTCTCGAAATGCTAGCTTTGATTTTAAGAAGTTTGACGCCCTCCGATCCAAACAATTGCCTGGCAGTGATCTCTGAAAAAGATAAACAAAAACAAACGCTAGTGAACCATACGATTTATTATTTGGAGAATCATCACCAAGAAGACATCACATTGGAAATGCTAGCAGACATGCTTTATATTAGTCCTGCCCAACTTTCAAAAGTCTTTCGGAAAATCACTGGTCGTAGTCCGATTAAATATTTGATCGAGATTCGGCTCAAACATGCCTATGAGCTGTTGCTTCATACCAATTTGACCATCAAAGAAATCGCAGAAAAAGTAGGTTATCATGATCCTTTTTATTTTAGTAAACTATTTAAAAAGCATTATCATCTTGCTCCTTCTAACGTTCGTAAAAGAAACTAACTGAATTTGCAGACAAAAAAGGATGCATCGCTGCACCCTTTTTCTTATACGATTACTTGCTTCATATAGCCTGCTTCGTCAAAATCTAATGGGGAAATGCGAACCTGTCGATGAAATCCGCGGGCTTCTTCTGGATACTTACTAAGTGGAACAGCAAAGCTGTGATAAGCAATATAATACCTATCAGAATGCTCTAAAATACTGTGATGACCGGTTCCTAAAATGCCTTTTTCACCATTTTTTTGTAAGACAGGATAATGATAGTGAATCGGTCCATACAATGAAGAGGAGGTACCATAATTCACATGATAGTCTTCGCTGCGGGTATCTTCTCCCGACCAAGTAAAATGATACAAATCATCTTTTTTCAAAACGGTAATGGCTTCTCGAAAATCTTCCAGCCCTTGATATTCTGCTAGCGTATCAAGTTTGACTGTTCGCATGTCATCTCCCAACGCTACGATCGCAGCCGTTCCTCCCGCAGAATTGCCAAACAATAGATAGTACTTTCCAGCTTCTACGTAAACAGATGGATCAATGACTTGACTCATGTTTAACCCATAGTCATCGATAAGGTCAGGACTCAAAAGCGGTTTCTCATCTGCAATAAAGGGACCTGTTGGATGATCCGCATAAGCGACACCGATTCCTGAGCGTCCATCCGCCATTTTTCCAGTAAAGTAAAAATAAAACGTTCCTTCTTTTTCTGCTGTACAAGGTGCCCACGCACCACCGATCGTCCATTTCACTTGCGAGGATGCTAGATCAAGGATCGTTCCTTTATTTGTCCACTGAGTAAGATCTTCTGATTCAAATACCGAAAAGCTTGTCCCAGACCAATCGGTAAAACCATCTGATGTTGGATATAAGTAAAATTTCCCGTTAAATGACACCAAATCAGGGTCTGCATAAAGACCATCTAAAACCGGGTTTTTCTGTTGATAATAGGTCAGTAATCGTTGATACTCATCATCTGTGATCGTAATCACTCCACCATGGCGCTTGATAGATTGACCGAAGTCAAAGGCAGAAACAGGTTCGAAAACGCCTGTTGCGAGATCATCACTTACTGCGATCCCATATCCGGTGCCTTTTTTAAAGTGATCTACGATCAGCGCCCATTTGCCATCAGGTAATTGGTACAATTGCGGTCCTTCAACCCCTTCTAATTGAGCGAGATATTCAGAAGTTACTTCCTGATAGTCTCCTGTCAGCTGTTGACTGCGATCTAAAAAAATGCGACTATTTTCTTCGTTTTTTGTAAAACGATAATAATACCCCTGACTAAAAACAATCGTTGTATCGATCACATCCATCGTTTTTTCAATAAATAGCACTGGCTCAGTAAACGTCTGAAAATCCTTGGTAGAAACAGAATAAATCTTATGTTTTCCATTGACATTTGCAGAAAAATAGACAAAAAATGTCTCTTTTTCTGCGTCATAAATTGCCTCTGGCGCCCACAAATTCCCGGCATCTTCTGGAGCGATCGTTGCGGTCCATGGGTTTGTCCAATACACCAGATCCGTTGATGACCAGATAACCATCTGGCGGCTACCATTGGTTTGAGCCTGTGCCCAGCCAAGTCCCTTTTCAATACGCAAATCTGTCGCAATGAGATAATACGTGTCCTTCCCCTTAACCAGAAAAGGGTCTCTGACTCCTTTTTCCCCAAGATCACTTTTCAAAACGGGATGGCCTTGATTTAAATCTGTAAAAGTCAACCCATCCTTGCTCACACTAAAGTATACTTGCTCACCATTTTTTTGCTCGCCAGTGAAATGACAAAATAAATAAGCCGTCATCCAATCCCTCCTAATTCCTTCTCTATGCACTCGACTTCCTTCTCTCTCATTTTATAGAAGTTCCCGTGAATTTGTATAAGTTGATGAACGAACTTTTATAAGATTTTGAAACACTTGCTTTTCTATTTTCTTACACGAGCGACTCCATTGACTGGCCATTCTTTGCTATTTCTTGTCAAAAATCATCGGTCATTGTTCGCTCATTTTCTTTATACCTGAAGTTTGTGCAGCAAATAAACGATCAAAAAAAGCACACATCCGAAGGTGGATGCGTGCTTTCTCAACATTAAAATCGATTGAAGATTTTATACATTTATTTGAAAGAAGTTAGTTCGTCCAAGCAGCAACTTCTTCTGGGTGATTGGCTACCCAATCTTTGGCTGCATCTTCGGCTGACGTTCCGTCATTGATTGCTAACATGACTTCTTCCATGTCTTCTTGTGTCCAGTTGAAACGATCAAGTACTTCGTAGACTTCTGGCATGTCATCTGCTAATCCTTGGCGTACAACAGTGTTGATGCTTTCTGCTTCACCCATTGTTCCTTCTGGATCATCCAGATATTTCAGATCATATTTCGCAAACATCCAATGTGGAGACCAGCCAGTAATAACGATCTCATCTTGGTTCTTGATGGCTTGGCCTAATGCCACTGTCATCGCTCCTGAAGAAGAGGTAGCGACATTCCAATCGGAAAGGTTGTCATACGTTGCAACTGTATTTTCCGCTGCATTTACAACACCAGCGCCTGGTTCGATACCAGTGATGGTTTTTCCAGCTTCGTCAGAAAGGTCTGCGATGGAATCAACATCCATATAACTTGGTACAACGATCCCCAGTTTTGCCCCCTCTAAGTTAGGACCTAAGTTTTCAACTTGGTCTTGGTACTGTTCATACTGGGATTGATGCGTAGATGGCAGCCAAGCAGCGACCATCCCGTCAACTTCCCCTTTTGCCACCGATTCCCACATGATGGCATTATCCAAAGGCGTCGTATTGACTTCGTAGCCCATTTGCGACAAAACTTCTGCCACCACATGGGTAGATGCAACTTCCGTATCCCATTCGACATACGCCAAGTTCACCGTGCCTTTGCTGTCAGAAACATTTCCAAAGGCAAACGATGCGCCAATCAAAGCAACGACCGCCGCTGCAGCAATCCCGCCAAAAAGACGCTTTTGTTTGCGACTTGTCTTGCTGGCTGCTTTTTGATGTGCCGAACGATTCAAATTCTGGGTAAAGCGATCCATGATGATCGCCAAAATAACTAAGGATACCCCACTGACAAATCCGTTACCGACTTGTGCTCGTTGTAAGGCGGACAAGACGCCGCGCCCTAACCCAGGAGCACCGATCATTGACGCGATCACGACCATTGATAATGCCAGCATCGTGGTTTGGTTGACCCCAGCCAAAATAGTGCTTTTGGCTAGTGGCAATTCTAATTTGATCAGTTTTTGCCAGCCAGTCCCACCGAAGGAATCAGAGGCTTCCACCAATTCACGAGAAATTTGGCGAATCCCTAAGTTTGTCATCCGAACGGTTGGTGGTAGAGCAAAGATCACTGAGGCGAAGACCCCTGGAACCATCCCGATCCCAAAGAAAGCAACCGCAGGAATCAAATAAACGAAACCAGGCATCGTTTGCATAAAGTCTAAGATCGGCGTCACGATACTTTGCGCTTTTTCGCTTTTCGCCATTAAGATCCCTAGTGGAATCCCAATGATGATCGAAACCAAACTCGACAATAAGACCAACGTCACGGTGTTCATCAAGTCTGTCCATAACCCTTGGTTATAGATGAACAGCAACCCGACAAAAGTAAAGGCTGGCAAGCCGAATTTTTTGCGTGAAACGAAAAAGGCAGCAGCCGTCAATAAGACGATCATTAATAACGGTGGTACAAACAGTAATACATTTGTAATAGCGTCCATGATAAATTGTCCGAAAGACTGTAAGGCTGAAAACAATCCACTGAAAGTTCCTGTTAGCCAATCAGTAAAGTTTTCGACCCAATCAGCCACCGGAATCGTATGTTGTAAGAAATTATCCATTTGTCACTACCCCTTCCTCTGCTTGAGCGGCTGAATCAGTCTCAGCCAATGCTTCAATCACACTTCCGCGGATCACGACTCCGATCAAACGATCGTTTTCTACCACGGCTAAAGGTGTAGGCGAATCATAGATCAAATTGAAGATATCCGTTACCAGCATATCTTTATCGATCTTTTTAACATTTTTATCAATAACTTCCTTCAAGGTCAGATTGTTTTTCCGTGCCTCACGAGCAGACTCGGCTGTCAGGCTTCCTTTTAGGTGACGACGTTTGTCGACGGCTAACAGCATGCTGACTTCTTCTTTCCGCATCCGGTTCAATGCTACGCTTGGTCCATCGATCTCGATGTTCGTCGTCAATGCTGGGACCATGATATTTTGCGCAGTCAAGACTTTGGAACGATCGACATCTTCCACGAAATCACGCACGTATTGATTGGCAGGATTCGTCAAAATATCTTCTCCTGTACCGATCTGCATGATCTGACCATCTTTCATTAAAGCGATCCGGTCACCGATCCGCAAGGCCTCGTTCAAATCATGGGTGATAAAGATAATCGTTTTTTGAACATTGGCTTGCAATTCTAAAAGTTCATCTTGCATTTCACGGCGAATCAGCGGATCTAATGCTGAAAAGGCCTCATCCATCAAGAGGATCTCTGGATCATTGGCTAACGCACGGGCAAGTCCCACACGCTGTTGCATCCCTCCAGACAGCTGGTCAGGGTATTGGTCTTTAAAAGAAAGCAATCCTGAGTTTTCTAACGCTTTTTCCGCTTTCGCTGTTCGCTCTTCTTTCGAGACCCCACGGACTTCTAGTCCGTATTCTGTGTTCTCTAAAATTGTCCGATGAGGGAAAAGGCCAAAGCTTTGGAAAACCATGTTGATTTTGTGACGGCGAACTTCTCGTAGTTCCTCTTTACTCATTTTGGCAACATCCACGCCATCTATGTAAATATCTCCGCCAGACGGCTCGATCAATCGATTCAATAGTCGAATCAATGTTGACTTCCCGCTTCCAGAAAGGCCCATGATGACGAAAATCTCGCCTTCGTTGACTTCAAAGTTCACATCATAGACCCCAACGGTGGCACCCGTTTTTTCTAAAATCTCGTTTTTGCTGCGTTGTTCTTTGACCATGGCAAGAGCTTGCTGCTTTTTCTTACCGAAGATTTTGGTTAAGTGTTCCACTTTAACTTTACTCAAATGATTAATACTCCTTTTTCTGAAAAATTTCACGAAAGTGACCATACTATCTTAACAAGATGTGGTCACTTTGTCAAAAAAAATTTCCCAATGCTTTTTCTTTTGCAAAAAAAGCATGGGAATCAGGAAAAAGAATTACGCTGAATGGTCCGTTGGATAGAAGAAATTGGTCATGCGCTGCAACGCCAATTCATTCCCGACAAAATAAATCGTATTGCCTGCACTGAATTTCGCATAAGGGCCCGGTGACAACAACAATTCTTCGGTTGTTTGGATCGCTATGATCGTCGCCCCCGTGGCCTGCCAAACATTCAATTCGTTGATACTTTTTTCCAAATGCTGCGCCTGTTCCGTCAGCTGAAGCTCAAAGGGCACAAACGGACTCATGTGGTGTACCTTTTTGGTTTGCTGCACTAGCGTGTTCAACAAGTCAGAAAAATTATCCAGCTCTTGCTGCTGCCGCTCTACACTGTCTAAAATATCTTGTCTAATTTCTTGGATCGACTGCACATCTTGGTATTGTTCCACAAAGGCCTGTGCTTTTTCCTTTGAAGCAATATAGGCGCCGCTGCCATGACGGACGTCCATGATTTCTAAATCAACTAATACATTGATCGCTTTGCGGGCTGTTTCAGGAGAGACATTGAAATTGCTGGCTAACGTTGAGCGTGCATGGATCTTTTGCCCAACTTGGTAGCGATTTTCAACGATTCGTTCCGCGATCGCTACGGCAATCTGCTGATAACGAGGCAAAGCGACCTTCTTTTTATCTTGAAACTTATTCGTCATGATGAACTTCCTTTACTTTTTTTTCATCATAACAAGAAACATTGTTGGTGGCAACTATTCACTGGTTCGCGAATTTTTGATCAAGCGGGCACGAATGATCGCTGTTTCTTGCTGTATCTGCTGCTGTAGATCTTGCAGCAGTGTTTCATTTGTCTCATCAAGATCAATCAAAGTATAGGCAACTCCGGCTTTTCTCTCACTCGCCAAATTATCGATATCCACGCCTGCTTCAGAAATGATCCGCAATAATGGGGCAAAAGCACCAGGCTTGTCGTGATAAAACAGCGCTAAGCGATACGGTGCCAAAAAAGGCAACTCTGCATGGGGGAAATTGACCGATTCTTGAATCGTCCCAGCGAGTAAATAGGCATGCATGCGATCAAAAACTACGTGGTCCCCCTTTTCCAAGGCATTGGTAGTACTGCCGCCGATATGCAGATAACACAACACTTTCGGTTGTCCGATCAAGCCCGCACTAGGAAAATCAGTGATGTATTGTTTGAGCTGATTTTTGGCTAATGCTTCTAAGACGGCTGCTTCTTCCACGATTTCCCCGCGACCAAAATTCATCAACACTGCATTTTTTTTCATCTGCTGAATCGTTTCTCGATTCAGCATGCCTTTGGTCTCTTGACTTAAAGGGAGCAAGACCACCACAAAATCTGATTCGGTCAACAGCATTTGCAGGTCACTGACTTGCTCGTAATCGTGTGCTGCTTTCTTCGTTCGGGCATAGCCCAAAACCTCCATCCCTAGCTGATGACAGGCTTTTGCCACCCGTTCACCGATCTCTCCTAACCCTAAAATACCGATGGTTTTTCCAGCTAATTCTTCGCCAATCACTTCTTTTCGCCGTTCTTCAGCTACCTTCAACACCTCTTCTGCTTCAATTTGACCGGACGCTAGTTCTTCTTGTAAATCGGCTACCGTCTGGATCGCTTTGAATAAGGGGCGAACGCTGAGAAATAAATTGGATAGCACCAACTCTTTGACTGCATTGGCATTGACACCAGGACTATTGAAAACTACTGTGCCATTTTGAGTACACCGTGCCAAATCGATCGTATTGGTGCCTGTTCCTGAGCGAGCGATCACAGCTAATTCTGGAGTGATCAATTCGTTAGGAACCGTTGAACTGCGCACAAACAGCGCCTCTGGGGCCGCTTGATTTTTTAACGAGTATCCTTTTTTGATTGCTCGCTTAGCTATCGTTTCGGTCATCTTATCTAACTGATAAATCGTCTCCATAAAGCAGACCTCCTTTTGTCTTTAGTGCGTATTAGTCAAATAGTACAAAAAAGTGCGGTAAAATGATAGCAATACGCAAGAGAGGATGATTTCTATGCACCTATCGATCACAAATTTTCCAGATGAACAGCCGATCGTTGGCAAAGACTCGCAGCTTCAAGACACAACTTTAGGAGACTATGTCGAAATTGGCGAAGCCAATCACATTGATCATTCTTCCATCGGCAATTATACCTATACGGGGCAATATTGCTTTATTCAGAACAGCCAATTAGGACGTTTTATCAGTATCGCAGCGATGGTCCGCATCGGCCCTACCAATCATCCCTATGGACGCCCTAGTCAGCATCTTTTTGCCTATAATGGCGAAGGCTATGGATTTGCGCCAAAGGACGAGTCCTTCTTAGAAAAACGCAAAGCAAAAACGACCGTCATTGGCAATGATGTCTGGATCGGCCACGGTGCCGTGATCCAATCTGGTTTGACCGTCGGTGATGGTGCCGTGATCGCCTCAAACGCAGTCGTAACCAAAGATGTGCCGCCTTATGCGATCGTCGGCGGGGTTCCAGCAAAAGCGATCAAATACCGCTTTGATCCAGAAACGATCACTGCTTTGCAAGAAATCGCTTGGTGGAATTGGAATCGTGCAGAATTAAAAGCACGCTATTTAGACTTTCGCCTCCCAATCGAAGATTTTGTAGCAAAATACACCCGTTGATTATGCACTTTTTCCGCTTAGTACGAGGAATGAATGATAACACATCACAGTCATTCATTCTTCGAAAGTCTTTGCCCGGATGATTTTTTAGAAATAAATAAAAAACACAAAATATCTATTGTATCGAGGAATTCCTGTGCTAAAATGGAGAAATCAAATGAAGTTTTTCACGAACTTTTAAAGGAGTGTTCTATTTGTCCATTTTAGACTATCGTCCATTGAATCTATACACCAATTATCGCGAAGCTGCTGAGACGTTTCCTGACACCCCCATCATCCATGATGAAGTGTTGCCAGCATTTCCTGAGCTTGGCTATCGTAGTACCTACCGTTCGAGCCATGAAATGATTTTAAAGCGTGCTTATCAACTTGCCTCACTTGGCGTGCAAGCAGGAGATAAAATCATTCTGTATAAATCTTCAAAATTCGATACGTATTTGTTAGCAACGGCTGCTTCTTACCTTGGTGCCGTTCCTGCTATGATCTCCTATCATTTTCCTGCTGAAACCATCGAAGTGTTTGTGGATCGCTTAGAAGATCCTTACATCTTATTTGATGAAGAAACCGAAGGCCGCGTCGCACAAGTGAAAAATAGCAGTACTGACAAACAGATCGCTGTTCGCCATTTGCTACAACAACCAGCGGAACCAGTGGAACAAACTGAATTACCGGTGGATCAAATTTCCTATATGACCCATACTTCTGGAACGACGGGTATTCCAAAATTGATTTGTCATTCAGCAAACTCCATGGGCTGGCGGACAAAATGGCAAAAAACGATCTTCACCAAGATCGATCGCACCAAAGCTGACTCTGATTTAATTGCGTTCCATATTTCACCGGTGCACTCCCGCTTCAATATCGGTATCTCCTCCTTGATGGCGATGGGCTTTCCGATGATGCCATTAGCCAATGCCAACGGTGCTCATGTCGTAGGCATGTTAAAAGAATACCCGCCGATCGCTTTGGAAACTCATCCAAACAATTTTGTCCAATGGAGCTTTGTGGCAAAAGAACAACCAGATGCTTTTGCTAATATTCGTTACTATCACTCAACCTTTGATGCTATCAACAATCAAACAATGGCGACTTTTTTAAATACTTCAGCAACAAAAGAAGCACTCTTTTTACAAGTCTATGGCCAAAGTGAATGCGGGCCAATGATCCTAAAAGCACATACCTTAGAAAGCATCGCTACCAACGATGCCCGTGATATGGGTGTCGGTCTGGAGGACTTAACGAGAGCACGGATCGCCGATGCCGAGGGCAACGAGCTGCCAGCCAATACCGATGGGCACATCCATTTCCTTTCAAAAGGACGCGCGTTGACCTATTATAAAGAAGATCAGCGTTTTGCTGACAATGTCTATGGCGCTTGGTGGGACAGTGGTGATTACGGCATGATGGATGATCAGGGACATCTTTACTTAAAAGACCGTCAAGTGGACTTGATCAAAAATATTGAAAGCAATCTTGCCTTGGAAGACCTTTTGCTGGATCATTTAGACTTCCTTGCCGAAGTCGTGATCGTTCGCGACAAAGAAAACTCACCGCAACCAATCATTGCTTTAGCACCAAATCGTCAAATGGATTGGGATGCTTGGTGGAAAATGGTGGAAGATCTCCCTCACCTCAATCAGCCAATTTTACGCCACTACGAAGATATCCCACGAACAGCAACCATGAAAGTCCAACGACTACAAATTGAAAAAGAATTCAAAAATGTAGAATAACGCAAAAGAAACGGCCAGCAGATTTCCCTGCTGGCCATTTCTTTTATTTTTACTGTTTTTTCTTTGCTGATGTTATTCTTTCGCTGATCGTTTTCTTGAGTAGATACATTCTTTAGGTTGCCCATATTGACTTAGCTTTGTTTCTGCTAGCGTGATGCCAAAGCCCTTTCCATCAGGTACCAGCAGCTTGCCTTCATGCAAAGTTGCAGGCTGTGTAATGACATCATCATAAAAGTAACGATCAGAAGCGGAAAGATCCCCAGGAAAATGGAAAATATCTTGACTCGCAAATTGCAAATTCATGGCTCGTCCCACACCAGACTCAAACATGCCGCCTAACCAAACGAGTAGTCCATGGGTTTGACATCGATCAAGGATTCGCAAGGCTTCGGTGATCCCACCGACACGGGGGATTTTCAGGTTGATCGCACGGCAGCTGTCCAGGGCTGCGACGGTATCGACGTCTTCTGCCGTTCGAATATCTTCATCCAAACATAGAGGCGTCTTCATCTGCCGCTGTAGCTGACTGTGCCCCACCAGATCTCGTACCTTAAGTGGTTGCTCGATCATCACCAAGCCTAAGTCATCAAGTGCCAAAATGCGTTCTGGCTCACTCTGATAGGCTCCGTTTGCATCTGCCATCAAAAGCAATTCTGGAAAGGCTTGTCGAATCGCTCGCAAGGGTACCAGATCTTGCCCAGGCTTGATTTTTAATTTGATTCGTTGATACCCTTGGGCGACATAATCGGCAACAAGAGCCACTAGTTTTTCGACAGAGTCTTGTATGCCAAGACTAACGCCAACAGCGACACTCGGTCGGGTTGCGGTATAAAGCTCTTTCACACTTTGATGCGTTTGCTTGCCATATAGATCCCAAATCGCTGTTTCCAAAGCCGATTTTGCCATGTAGTTTCCTTGGACCGTTCGAAACAGTTGACAAACTTCTTGCGGATGCTCGATCTCTTGGTCAATCAATAATGGGATCAGTGCTGTTTCAATCACTTGTCGAGCAGAAAAGAGGGTTTCTTCAATGTAATCTGGCTGCTCAAAAGCGACCAATTCACCGATGCCCATCGTTTTATCCTCTGTCGTCACCAAATAAAGATCAAAAGCTTTTTCTGTTAATTGTCCATAGCTTGTCACAAAGGGTTGTTTGAGGGGCAAGCGACAGGCGATGCGTTCAATTTTTTCAATCTTCATTGCGTTCTCTCCTTGTCAATCAGCTGACTGTGGCCCCGATCCTTTTACAAACCATTGATCGATTTCATGACGAACCTGTGTCGGCTGTTCTAAATGGATACAATGTCCAGCATTAGCAACGACTTTGATGGTCATCTCTGGTTGCAGCTGCTTCATTTGGTGGGCGATTTTACGAAACTTTACATCTTTTTCCCCCGCTAAATAAAGAATTTCACAAGCTAGCTGCGGAAGTGCCGACCAACAGCTTGGCTGTTTGCCGGTACCACCGTAAACCAAGCTTACTGCCAAGCCAAATTTGTTTTGCTGCAAGCGTCCTTGCCGTACAGCAGCCTGCTGCGCTAAAGGTAGCTCCTTTTGACTAGCAAACAACGACAGTTCTTGCCAGTAATCGACAAAATCGACCAAAGGCTCCCTTAGTAAGCGCAACGCTAAGCGACGATCGTGCCGCTGACGAGCGAGTCGTTCCGCTGGATCAGCTAACCCGGGTGAACCACTCTCAAGCAAAAGATGGGTCACTGCCGTTGGTTCCATGACCGCCCAGACAAGTGCGATTCGCGCCCCCATCGAGTAGCCATACAGGCCATAACGTTCAATCCCTAACTTCGCTAAAAGGTGTGCGAGATCCTCCACCAGTAAAGGAAGTTCATAACGCATGGGATGGACATAAATCGATGAGCGTCCATGTCCAATCAAATCGATTGCCAATACATTGTAAGAACCTTCCTCTGCAAAAACCGGTCGAAAGCTTTCCGAAGAACCCGTGAAGCCATGCAATGCCACAAGGGTTGGTAAGGATGGTCGATACGGCTGCAGCCACTGATAAAAATAACTGACGCCATTTATCGTGTCCTTCATTGCTGCGCTCCCGCCTCGCTAAACTGCTGTTGGAGTGCTTGCCAAGTATTGACCGGATCTTTTTGCTCACCCTTCACTTCGATTATTTGAAAGCGCGGCTGTTGACTTGTTTCCGCTAAAATCGTTTGAAACTCTAGCAAAGAGGTCGGTGTGTGCCAATCTGCCTCATATAAGGCCGCCACTTTTTGAAACTCAAGATCTAACGGAGTACCAAAGAGCGGGACAAAGTCGTTTGGTTCTAAGGTATTTTGTGACAGAAAGGAAAAGATCCCACCACCGTTATTATTCAGTAAAATGATCGTTACTGGCAATTGATACTGGCGCAGTAGTTGTAGGCCGTTCATATCATGGTACAACGCTAAATCACCAATCAACAAGTAGGTAGGCTTTTGACTGGCGGAAGCAATCCCAGCCACGGTCGAGACAAGGCCGTCGATCCCATTGACGCCCCGGTTTCCATACACGCGATAATTGGAGGTAGTTTTGCTGCCGTAGCGATCAAAAAAACGGATCGCATTGCTGTTTGCCAAAAGAATTTGCGCTTCTTCAGGCAAACATTGTTGGAGCATGCGCACAGCGCTGCTCTCATCCCATTGTTGCAACTGGGGACTTGCAGCAATCACCTGATCTGCCCGCGCTTGAAGTGCTTGCCATTGTTGTTGCCACGCCGTATGTTTGACGATCGGCAACTGGGTGATGGCCGCCACGAAGGCGCTGATTGCTGCATCGATCAAATAGTTTGCCCGATGCAGCTGATCTTGCCACTGCCCTGATGGATCAACAAAGAGCCACGTCGTCGTATCGGCTGCTTTGTTCAACCATAATAGGACATTTTTGGTGACTGGTAAGCGACCAAAACGCACGACCACTTCTGGTTGGAAGGCAGAAGTCAATTGCGGGAAAACAAGATCGGCTTGACTGATAAATGTTCCTACTTTGGTACCGGCTGTCGCCAGATTGGTCAATGGATCGCCGACGATCGGCCAGCCTAATTTCTCCGAAAAAGCCAGCAACTGCTGCGCTTCTTCGATCGTAAGGCTTTCTCCAGCAATCAGAATACCTTTTTTATCAAAGTATGGGGCTAGCTGGGTGATCATCTCTGCTGACAGCTCTTGTTGTGGTGCCAGATAGCTCACGTCTTGCTGCATACTGCATTGGCGACTAAAGTCAGGCAACAGCGGCTCCCGTAATGGAAAGTTGATTTGGACAGGGCCTTTCGGCTGTTTTTGCGCTTCGATCGTGCAAGTTGCAGCTTGCCAAAAACTATAACGCAACAAAGCAGGATCGTTTTCTGGCACCGTCATCTCTACCATCTTTTTGACATGAGAGGCATACAAATTCTGTTGATCCATTGCCTGTGGCGCCCCAACGCCCCGCAGTTCTGGTGGGCGATCAGCCGTTAAGACGATCAGTGGCAAGTTGGTAGCTTCTGCTTCACAAACAGCTGGATAATAATTGGCTGCTGCAGTTCCAGAAGTACACAGTAAGATCGTCGGCTGGAGATCAACTTTGGACATCCCTAAAGCAAAAAAAGCAGCCGAACGTTCATCGACAGCCACCGTACAGGTGATCTCAGGATCACGATGCAATAGTAGCGCCAATGGCGTGGAGCGTGAACCAGGACTAATGACTGCTCGCTTCGCCCCCGCTGCTTTTAGTCCTTGGATCGCCGCTAGTAAATAGTCTGTCATGACTGTCTGATTATTCATCTCCTAAGATCCCTCTCCTCATCGGTTGAAATTTTAACCGTGTTTCTTGACGTTCGGATTCCGCATCTGAATCGGCAACGATCCCACAGCCCGCATACAGCGTTGCTTGATTGCCGCTAAAGAATCCTGAGCGGATCGCCACAGCAAACTCGCCAATATCTTCTTGAATACCCAACCAACCGATCGGTCCACCGTACATCCCTCTGCTGGCTGGTTCATGGGTACGAATCCATGAGACGGCTGCTTCTTTCGGTTCTCCCCCCAATGCTGGGGTCGGGTGTAGTTTTTGTACGGCGGTCAGAAAGTTGACTCCTGCCTTTCTTTGCCCTGCTAAAGGAACAAACAAATGCTGAATGTCACGATTTTTAATCACGGAACGGGCTTCTGATTGAAAGCCGTCAGCTAACAAAGTGGCCAATGCCGTTTCTAAGCGATCGACAACTACTTGATGTTCATGGGTATTTTTTGCGTCCGCTAAGAGGGCTTGTGCCAGTGCCTCATCTTCTTCTTTGGTTTTGCCTCTTGGTGCGGAACCTGCGATACTTACCGTTTCAAACTGATCGACAGTCGCTTTTAGCAAGCGTTCTGGCGTCGCACCAGCAAAAACATGGCCCCCATGTTCGATGGCAAAAAGATAGGTATTCGGCTGCTGTTGCGCCAACCGTTGCAACACCGCAGCACTAATGATCGACTGCTTCGTTTCTACCTCCATTCGTCTTGCCAGAACCACTTTTTTCAACGGTGTTTCAGTTGAGCGAATGGCTGCCACTGTCTCTTCGACCGCTTGCAGCCATTGGGGCACATCTAGTTCCTCTTGTGCCTGAAAAGCAGGCGTTTCTGCTACAAGACTCTTGTCCGAATTGGCCTGCAACCAGCTTGCGACTTTTTCCTGTAAGGCAGCGACTTTTTGTTGTCGTTGTTCCTCGGAAGAAGCGGCTACTGTATAAACGACGCCACACTGATCGCCAGTTTTGCTGACCAGTATTTCTGGCAACGCAAAGAGACCAGCACCTAGCTCAGCCCAATCCTGACTGACTTCTGCCTGTTCATCAAAAGCAAAGCCGCCAACTAACTGCGCCTGAAAAGGTGCCTCTGGTTGATAGTGGGCTTGCTTTAAGAGAGAGCGGACTTCTGAAAAGTCTGCAAGTTTGGGTTGCGAAAAAGTGGCTAACCAACCCAACCCTACTATACTGGTCGTTTCATCAGGGGTACGCCAGAAATAGCGTTCCCCTCGATATTCTTGTGCCGCTGCATAAAGAGCCAGTAAGACACACCTTTCTATAGGTTGATACTCACTCAAATAGGTTTTCCCGGCAGCGATCGCTGCCTCATAATTACTTGTTGATTTGCTGTTCAATGTAGTTCACTCTTTCTTCACTCAGCAATAGCCTTTTTAAAACTTTACCGCTTGCTGTGCGCGGCATTTCTCGCACGTGATAAAAGCGGCGCGGAAATTTATAATGGGCGATCTGCCCTTCTAACGTATCCAATAAAGCTTGGAAGTGGATCGGTTGATTTAACGTTAAATAAGCCGCGACAGATTGTCCCCACTCCTCGTCTGGTTCCCCCACCACAGCTGCCTCTTTGACCGCTGGATGCTGCAACAAGGCTTGCTCCACTTCTGCGGGATAGATATTTTCTCCACCAGATATGATCAGTTCGCTTGCACGACTGACTACATACAAAAAGCCCTCTTGATCAAGATAACCTAGATCTCCTGTGGCAAACCAGCCCTCTTGGTCCCACTGCTGTGGACTGCGATCGTTCAAGTAACGAGTCGTGATCGCAGGTCCTTGCAGTTGGATCTCTCCGATCGGCTGGGTATTTTCAGCAGTCTGGTGGTCTGCCATTTTCCCATCAGTCGCAATTCGTAAATGAACACCTTGCAGGGGAACCCCAGAGGCGCCGATTTTTTCAGAAGCTTTTTCTGGCGGCAATGCCACCACTTGTGAACAGGTTTCTGTCATCCCATAGGATTGAATCACAGAAAGCTGTTTTTGCTGGCATTTTTCCAATACACTTTTGGCAATCGGACCGCCGCCTAGCAGGATATAACGCAACGAATCAAAGCCTTGTTGGGGCACCAAGGGCAGCAAATCTGTCAACATTTTTGCCACCAAAGAAACGATCGTCCCTTTCCCTGCTTCAAGGTCTTTTGCCATTTCTCCAACATCAAAGCGCTCATACAAACGAACACTCATCCCAAGTCGCAAGGACCGTAAGAGAATTGATAACCCACTGATATGATACAGCGGAACTGCACAAAGCCAACAATCCTCGCTAGTGATGGCTAAGTTTTTTTGAGTCGCTTCGGCACTTGCTAGATGATTCCCAAAGGTTTGAGGCACACCCTTGGGATTGCCAGTCGTACCAGAGGTATACATAATTGAAGCCACTTGCTCTGCTTGATAGATTGCTTCATTAGGAACAAACGAAGGAACAACAGAACCGATAAAAGCCTCCGCCTGTTTGATCGCTTGTCCAAAGGTCAAGCTGCGAACATCCGAAACCGCAGCCTGATCCGCCGTGATCACCCAGTCGTAGTGGGCATCTTGCAATTGGAAGGAGATTTCAGCAGCTGTCAATCGCGTATTCAGCAGCTGGACTTCGATCCCCAACTCCCATAACGCAAGGATCGTAAAGACCATTTCAGGGGAGTTATTGCTAAAAAGAGCTACCCGGTTTGGCTGATCAACGAATTGGGCTTGATAATAAGCAGCGTAAGCATAAACCTCTTTTTGCAAGGCAGCAAACGACCAGCTTTTTTCATGCCAATAAAAAGCTGGTCGTTCTGGATGAAGTTGTGCTTGCCTTTGCAGCCAACTCCCAGTCATTATGGGAATTTAGGGAATTGGTCGAAGTCTGGTTGACGTTTTTCTTTAAACGCGTCACGACCTTCTTTGGCTTCATCCATCGTGTAATACAATAAGGTCGCATCGCCAGCTAATTGCTGAATGCCAGCTAATCCGTCCGTATCGGCGTTCATTGATGCTTTGATCATGCGTAACGCCAACGGGCTCTTTTGCAGCATCGTTTCTGCCCATTCCATCGTTTCATCTTCTACTCGATCAAGAGGAACGACTGTATTGATCCAGTTCATCGCCAATGCTTCTTCGGCGGTATATTGTTTTGTCATGAACCAAACTTCCTTGGCTTTTTTATGACCGATCGTTCGTGCAAGATAGCCCGAACCATAGCCACCATCAAAACTACCGACATTTGGTCCTGTTTGACCAAATTTAGCGTTATCAGCGGCGATCGTTAAATCACAAACCAATTGTAAAACATTTCCGCCACCGATCGACCAGCCTTTGACCATGGCGATCACCGGTTTTGGTAACGTGCGAATCAAGCGTTGCAGATCCAATACATTTAAGCGAGGAACCTGATCTTCCCCAACATAGCCACCGTGACCACGGACTTTTTGGTCTCCGCCTGAACAAAAGGCTTTATCGCCGGCGCCTGTCAAAATAATCACACCGATGCCTGGTTCATCGCGACTGATCGAAAATGCATCAATCATTTCAAACACCGTTTTTGGTGTAAACGCATTGTGGACTTCTGGGCGGTTAATCGTGATTTTCGCCACTTTTCCATGTTGTTCAAACAAAATTTCATCGTACTCTTTTAAGGTTTTCCATTCTCTCATTACTTGTTCCTCCTCAATTCACATAGCTCTATTATACACATATCTAGTCGCTTTTCGTTAGAAATTGCTTTGGTTAAGGGAATTTCTTAAGACTTCTCCCCCTGTTGCCGACTTTCTGAGATCTTCGGCTATTTCTACCAAAACTCGTGCTACAATCATGGTAACTTTCTTAGAAAAAGGAGCAAAAAATGAATTTACTGGAAGCCTTAGAAATCGAAGTAGAAGCAGCAACAGCCGATTTTGTTCGTTTACGGATGCCGATCAAAGCGCAGCACAAACAGCCTTTTGGTCTCGTTCACGGTGGCATTAACGGTGTTTTGATCGAGACTGCCTGCAGCATCGGTGCCAATCAAGCTTTGGCTCAAGAAGAGGCCTTTGCCGCCGGCGTTGACCTGCAAGTCAACCATCTAGCCGCCGCCCAAGAAGGAACCCTGATTGTAGAAGCTAGTCCTGATCGCATCGGCGCTCGTATCCAAACTTGGCAAGCCACTATTTGGTTAGCTAGCGGGTTAAAAACTGCCGTTGGGCGCTGCACTTTAACGACTGTGCGCAAATAATCCTTTACGCTCCTGCATTGTGCTCACGGGAGCGTTTTTTGGTCTGTTTTGAAGAAAGAGGTCACCAGTCAACGCCTTATTAAAGATATTCTTTCATTATAAAGATATTGAGAATGTGAGCGTGGTTTTTTCGAAAGGTACGTTGTTTTTTTACAGAACAGGGGTCTTTCGTTATAATGTAGCTAAGAAAGCGAGGCTTATTATGAAAAATAACCGATTGATCCACTTTTTAGGCGGCAAAACAAGCTATTATGTCTTAGGACTGATTATCTTGTCGGCAGTTGCTGTCTTTTTGCTAAATCAGATTTCTTTTTTATTTACACCCTTTTCAGCCATTCTTACAGCTATTATCCCACCCTTTTTATTTGGGCTGATCCTTTACTATCTGTTTAATCCGGTGGTCGATAAATTGGAAACGAAAAAAATTCCCCGCAGTGCTTCGATTGCTGGGATCTATCTGTTGATTCTTTTGTTGATCGTCTTTGCTGGTTTCCAGCTTTATCCGATTTTGGAGCAGCAAACCACCGATCTGATCAATAGCTTACCAAGTTTGGTCAGTGACTTTGAGAAAAACGCGACCGCCTTTTTAGAAAATACCCCATTTCAAGATGAGATGGCACAAATTACAGACACACTACAAAATATCACCAGTAATATGATGAGTTTTATTGGTGACTATTGGCAAACTGGTGCCGCTGGGCTCAGCAGTTTGTTTTCAACCATTTCGACCTTGTTCATTGCTTTGTTTACTGGACCGATCATTGCCTTTTTCTTATTGCGTAACCCAAACAAGTTTTATTTTTCGGTCCTCTCATTAGTGCCACCACGTTTTCGCAAAGACTTTAATGAAATCGTCAAGATCTCTGACTTACAAGTCGGTGCCTTTTTGAAAGGACAAATCATTTCATCCTTGATTTTAGGGGCGATCTATTGGGTCGTTTTTCTCTTGATCGGCCTAGAGTATGCCAGTATTCTGGCGATCGCTGCTGGTCTGCTTTGCATCATCCCCTATATCGGACCTTTTATCGTCTTTTTCCCGGGGCTTTTCATTGCCGCACAAGACTCCACCGGGATGTTGGTTAAGTTTTTGATTGCTTGGTTTGCTGTACAGCTACTTCATGGCGATTTAGTCGTGCCCCGTGTGATGGGTGACCGTTTGAAAATCCATCCTATTACGATTCTGGTTGTTTTATTGGTGATGGGTGATTTGATGGGAATCGTTGGGGTGATTTTCGGAATCCCGATTTATTGTCTGCTAAAAGTTCTTGTCGTTTACGTGTTCCGCAAATTCAAGCAGCGCTACAACCGCTATTACGGTCAAGACGGCAAATACTTCCACAGTGCCTTCACTAGCAAAGATTACCTAGGTGACGAAGACAAAGACACCAAGAAAAAAGCCTAAAAAAACTGCCGCGAATCGTTGGTTCGCGGCAGTTTTTTTCTATTTTATTTCATCTCATGTTCCAAAAAGAAATGATAGAGCGCCCCTAATAAATTGGCGTCATTTTGAAATTTGCAGGCTTGGATTTCCGGCTTCGTCAAGGTCTGCTGCAAAATCGGTAAACTAGCCAGCAGTTGCTGATACTGACGGTCGATTTCTTCCACCACGATCGCTTGGGCACTGATGCCACCACCAATCACGAAGCGCTCTAAGTCGATCACGGCTTGAACATTGAGTATGACACACGCAATTTCTCGGCAATACGCTGTAAACAGTGCCCAGACCCGTGGCTCTTTTTGATTGATAGCGTCAAAAACTGCTTCACCATCCGCAAGATCAGCTAAGCCTAGCAGTTGGGCGCTGCGACGGATCATGGCGAACGCTGAACCGCTAAAACCTGCCAATTGCTGCAGGGTCAATCCCTGATTATTTGGTTGCTCAGCGTTTTCTGGAGCATCGCTTCTCTTAGTGGCATTTAGTAGAAAACTTAATTCCCCTGCTTGAAAATGTGCACCTTGGATCAGTTTTCCTTCAACGATTACACCACCACCCAAACCAGTACCTAAGGTTATGGCAGCCCCATTTTGAATCCCTTTAAGGTTTCCTAGCCACCATTCAGCTAATGCGGCTGCCTTGCCATCGTTGGTCACAGCCAGCGGCACTTGGTACTTTGCCAGCAGCTGTTTTAAGGAGACTCCATCTAAAAAAGGCAATGCCCCGCCAAACGAGATCGTCCCTGTCTCTGGGTTGACTTTTCCTGGAGTACTAACAGCAATGCCCCGAATGCTCCCATGAACGTCTTCAACGATCGTTTCAATCCCTGTCAGAAATTCCGTAAGATTTTTCGGCGTATCCATCCGTCCTCGTGTCAGAATATTCCCCGAGCGATCAACGACAGCCGATTTGATTTTCGTGCCGCCGATGTCGATGCTTAAATAGTTTTTATTCACTGAATCCCACCCTCTGCTTCTACTGCCCATCGCAGGACGGTTTTGGCTTTATCTGGTGAAACTTTTCGCGGATCAGACAAATAGATTTCTCGATGCTGGAACGTGTCCATCGTTGGACGGATCACTAACTGTTCTTGTTTTAACAGCTCCTTCATTTTCATAAATGTTTCCGCTTCAGTGTCAAAAGAACCTGTATGCATCGCTTGCAGACACAATCCTTCTTCATAGCGCTCAAAGATGAGCTTTTCTAGATTTGGATTGTCTTTCTTCTCTTTGACGGCCAAGAGCTGTTCTTGAAACAGTGTTTCCGTGACTGGTTCTGGTTGGCGAATCATGATTTTGTAGATCAATTCTTCTTTGTTGACGGCACCGTCTGGCTTTGTCAGAGAGGTCCACACACCTTCTAAAGGAAAGACCGTGTATTCAAAGGGTTCATTGCCAAAAGCCCCTTTTTTTAATCCCATCCTGAGTGAATAAGAAATCGTATATAAAGCGGAGATCTCTTCGCTGAATTCAGGTCGATTCGGATTGCCACTGCCGCTTAAACTGATAAATTGATACGTTGGCACCTCGATCACTGTTGGTTTTTTGGGAAGATAGAGCTCTTTTTCTAGTTTGCGCCATTCATACTTCATAAGGACCCTCCTCGATTTGCTTTTCTTTATTTTACCATGAATCACTTGAGCCGATCGAATGAAATATAGGCTGTTTAAGTGAAGGAAAATAACTTGGTCAGCACCATTTTCATACTGAAACTAGTTTGACATTACAGAAATTTCTCTATCTTCCTTGCCTTCGCTCATTGTTTTACTATGGCAATCTCCTTTCTTCTATCTTTTCAAATACAAAAACTGCAGAAATCAATTCAAGAAGAGAGTGATTTCTGCAGTGATCGAGCCTCGGCTCTTTTTTTATTGTCTTACAGCCTCATTAGCGGCAAAGCGTTTTGAAAAATGTTGTTCTAATCGCTTTTGCCCGGCTTCAATCAAAATGCACAACAGCCAATAGATGATGGCAACTAGCACATACATGGACATGTAATCAAAGGTTCGTCCGCCAACGATCTTAGCTTTTTGAAAAATATCAGGAATCGTGATCATTGCTGCCAAGGAGGTTCCTTTCAACAAATCCATTGCCACATTACTCAATGCCGGTACAGAAATACGAAAGGCTTGCGGCAAAATAATCAGACGCATCGTTTTCGTAAAGGATAACCCTAACGCATAGGCAGCATCAAATTGCCCACGATCCACACCCGCAATTGATCCTCGGTAGATTTCTCCGATAAATGCGCTGCTAGTCAATGTAAAACAGATGATCGCAGCAGTAAGCGCCGACAATTGATAAGGCAAGCCAAAATACAGTAGGAACAACAAGACCAACGCTGGGACGCCTCTTAGAAACGAGAGGTAGCCCCGCACGAACCCTCTAATGATGGGGTTTTCCAGCATCCCTAAGAAGGTGAGCATGATCCCTAATACGTTGCCCCCTAGAAACGAAACGACAGCAATGCCGACCGTGTAGGACAAGCCCGACAGCAAATAGGGCAATGACTCCCACATCAACGGCAAATCAAGGGTTGGAATATACATTAGTCTGTTTCAACCGTTTGGATCGCTTGATCAGATTTTACTGAAATATCGGTTTGAAAATACGTTTCCGCAAGTTCTTTTAAACGGCCGTCTTCTTTCATTTCTGCTAAAACAGCATCCACTTTTTCCTGTAATGCTTGATGATCTTTCACGAATAAGAAGCCCGTTTCATTCGGATTAAAGTAGACATCTTCCAAAATTTTTACAGGGATATCTGGCAAAGCAGCGACTGCCATTTTTTGCAAATAGTAATCATTCAAGATCACATCCGTTCGACCATTCGCAACATCTGTCAAATACTGATCATTCGTTGCGTTGTCGTAAGTCACTAATTCTGCCCCATAGGATTCCGCTAAGCGCATGTAGCTGGTATTCGGTTCACCAGCAGCTTTTTTGCCATCCAAATCTTCTAAAGAAGCAATCCCAGAGTCATCACTTTTTCGCACGATCATACTATCGAACGAGTATTTGATAGGCGTTGAGAGACTGAATTTTTCCGCCCGTTCATCCGTCAAACCAAAATCGTTGGCAGCAAAATCAGCTTCTCCACGTGTTAAAGAAGAAACTTGTCCATCGACATTGTACTCTTTAAATGTGATCTCTACGCCTAATCGCTTGGCGACTTCTTTTGCCACATCGACATCATAGCCCACTAATTCATTTTCATCGTTATAGTAAGACGATGGATACAAGGTTCCCGAAGTAGCAACAACCAATGTTTTGGCTTCTTCCACCTTGCTTAGACTGGTGTCTTCTTCCGTTGGTTTGCTGCAGGCACTTAACAAGACTCCCGCAAATAAACCTAAAAAGCCAACCATTGCAACGATTTTCCCTTTTCTAACTTGTTTCATAATATCCTCCTCTTAGTCTCCTTGTTTTGGCAACAGAAATCGTTGCTGTGTTTCAAATAAATAGCCGACTTGGAAAAGTAGATCTTCTCTGCCTTTAGACGCCATAAATTGGATCCCTAGCGGCAACCCTTCCTCGCTAAGAGCAGTTGGCAAGCTGATGGCTGGCTGCCCCGTTAAATTGGCTAATTGAGTGTAAGGTGTCAGAGCATAGCTCTTGGCAAACATTTCTTCGATCAACTCACCCGCAGCACTTTTTCCAAGCGATTCGATCTCATGCAGTCTTTGGCGAATGCTATCGCTTTGTAAGTCTTCCTCAATCGAAGGGGCTGGATAAGCCGTCGTCGGGGTCAAAAAAAGATCATAGGTTGAAAAGACTTCTTCCATTTTTTCTGCCAATTGATCCCACCACTGCAGGGCAAGAACGTAATCGGCGGCAGGCAGTTTTTTGCCATATTGGTAAAGTGCCCAGGTCATCAATTCCATCTCTTCCCGTCTGACCGGTACTTGACGAGCAGCATTGATCTCAGCAAACATCGCGGCTGTTTCGCCGCCATTCATGGCGTAATAGGTGGTCATCATTTGCTGACCATCCACTGGATAGCCTACTTCAACGACTTCATGCCCCTGCTTTTCTAAAAATGCGGCTGCACTTCGGACTGCTTGGATGGCAGTTTCAGACACTTGGCCACCGGTCGGCGATGCGGTAGTAAAAGCAACCTTCAACCGCGGTTTTTGACTCGCTTGCCGATGATGCCATTCTACTTGCGGTGCCTGATAAGGGGCAGTCGGCTGTGACGTCCGCAACGCATAAAACAACTGTTCCGTATCACGCATGGAAAGCGTCAACGCAAAGTTGATGGAAGCGCCTTGCCAGCTGCGCCATTCACTAGGACCCACTGGCATCGTACCACGGGTTGGCTTCAAACCAATCAATCCGCTAAAGGATGCTGGAATGCGGATCGATCCGCCGCCATCACTGGCACCCGCAATCGGAAACATCCCCGAAGCCACTGCCGCTGCCGCACCACCACTGGAACCACCAGCTGAATAGGCAGGATTCCACGGATTACGTGTAGGCCCATATAATGTTGGATCAGTAATATTTTTGAATCCAAATTCTGGTGCATTGGTTTGCCCTAACGGCACAAAGCCTGCCTCTTCTAAACGAGAGACAAAATGAGCCGTGCGGCTGGCTCGTGCATTTGCAAACAGTTTGGCTCCTGACGTTGCTGGCCACCCTGCTTTGGTTTGGCCGAGTATTTTTAACGGCATGGGTTGTCCCCCAAAAACCGTTTTTTGAAGATGCTGCTCGTAATGCTGGATCGCTGCTTGCGGATCAAATGTTACAAGCGCATTCAAAAGCGGATTTTGTTGATTGACTTTTTCTTCGATCATCGCCACCCGCTCTGCAAAACTGATTTGTCCTTGCCGTAATTGTTCCGCCCAATAGGTCGCATCTTGCATGCTTACCCCTCCTTTTTCTCAAAACCCCAAACAATTATCTAAACTGTAACACATGGGAAATTCTTCTTTATATAGACTACAATATACCAAACACTAAGAGATCTTTCAACAAAAATAGAACAGTTTTTAAACCTGTATCATATCGTTATCAAACGTTCCCATCTTTTTACTACCAGCTGTCGACCAACGCTTCTTCTTAGCTGCCCGAATCATTACCTAACAAAAACGGCACATCGCCAAACGATGTGCCGTTTTGATTTACTTGTATTTTTCTTCCAGCTTGCTCATCCAAAGACCTAACCAAGCCCCCAAGACAAACAAGATAATTCCGATGACAGCCGTTACCCAAGTAAAGCCGCTATAGTTTGCCACCGGAGGAATCACGATCAATATCGTTGAGGCAATAACGATCCCTAAAATGAAGTGATAGACTTTTGAATGATAATGGGTCAATAGCCACTCCATCAATTTCGAAAACAGCAGCATCACTGCCAAGCCGCCAATGGCGATCGGTAGAAAGACCCCCATGATGTCAAAGCTCTTAAAGCCTTTCAACATCGGATCATAAAGTCCCAAAACGAGCAAAAGGTTTGAAGGACTCAAGCCAGGAACCAAAACACCTAACGCGATCAGACCGCCGGCGATCACAAAACCTATGAAATTGGCAGGGATCGTTCCTAAGATATCGCCCATAAAATAGAGGAACAAGAAGCCGATGACCATACTGCCGAAGAACCAAAGCAGGTCGCCGGTTGTCCGTTTGCTTTTCAAGGTCGATTCTTTAGCAAGTGCTGGTAACGTCCCAATAATTGCCCCCGCAAAGCCCCACAAAACGATGATTTGATAGTTTTGCAGCAGCCACTCTAATGGCTTTGATAAAAGCCCGATCCCTACGATTCCCCCGATCCCTACTGGCAGGAAAAAGAGGAGATTCTCTTTAAAATTCTTCGTCAGATGTGCCATAAAGCGCAGCATCCGCTCATAAATGCCTAAGATGGCTGCCAATACGCCACCTGAAACGCCAGGCAAGATAAAGCCCAAGGCAATCACCACGCCTTTAAGAAAACGTGACAAAATACTTTCGTTTCTCTGTTTTTCCATTTACAATTGCTCTCCTTAGCGATGGTTTTCACCAATCGTTCTTTTTTCATCAATCCCTTTAACTATACTTGATTGCCAAAAAAATGGAAAGTAATTTCTAATTCCTCATACAAAGGCAGAATTCAAAGTTCTTTCAGCATCAAGAAATCCGTCTGCTCATCATCCCCCATAAAAAAGGAGTGACTGCCAACTCTTTCAAAGCCCATCGTATGATAAAAAGCTAACGCATTGTCGTTAAATTCCCAAACGCCTAACCAGATCGACTTTTTCTGCAGCTCTTTAGCGGTCTCTTGGGCAAACAGCAGCAGTGTTTTGCCATAGCCTCTGCGCTTATGTTCTTTTTTGATATAGATTCGTTCAATTTCCAACCCCTCTGGGGCAATCGCTTCCGTTTGCGCCTCACCCCAGTTAAGTTTGATATATCCTACGGTTTGATCATTTTCTTGTAAAAAATAAAACGCCGACTGCGGATTTTCTAACTCTCGGGTCAGTTTCGGCAGATTGTAGGCTTCTTCTAGATAGATACGAGTATTTTCCTCCGTATTGAAAGGAGCAAATGTATCGTAATAGGTGGATACGCTGATTTCTCCCAATTCTTCTAAATCTGCCAAAGTACATCGTTTGATAGCCATCAAAACGCCTCCTCATTTTTTCAAGCTATTCTATCACATCTCCATCATCCCTTGCAAAAGCAAAAAGGACAGACAGCTTTCCCCACTGTCCGTCCTTTCATAGACTTACTTTTTTATAACCAAGAGCCAGAAAACTGATGGATCACCATCGTACTCGGATCTTCCTCGACCTCACCAGTGATATAGCTTTTTGGTGAAAACGTCATTTGCGGGAAGATTTCTACGCCCTTAACGGTTTGTCGTTGATTATTCAATTCTAATCCGTGGTTTTGCAACAGTTCCGTCATTCGGATCACATTGGTGACGACATCTTCCGTTTTTTCTGCCCGGGCAAATTTTCGGTCATCGTAATCGTGGTACCATTCTTCCATAAAGGGATGATGCGGCACCGCTCCAATGATCCCAGTAGAAATCTTGGTTTCGATCTCAAAGCCCATAAATGCCTCCAGTGTCAAGAGCTCATCTAAAGGTTTGACCACTTCGATATCGGTATCCATATAAATACCGCCTTCTGTCACTAACGCATACAAACGAACCACATCTGACACAAAGGCCCATTCTTCTTGGTCATAGGCCTCTTTTAGATAAGGACCGAATTTTGAAAGGTCGATCGTTGATTCATCCCAACGTTTGATCTCATAATCCGGACAATATTTTTTCCAGGTATCCATGTATTTCTTTTCTTGTTCACCTAATGGATTGCCGCCAAACCAGCAATAATGAATAATTTTTGGAATCATCAATCTCTCTCCTTTAGTTTATTGGTCTCTTTTAAGTGTAGCTGATTTTGCAATTGTTTCAAAATCATATACACTTTTTTCGGTGAAAGCAGTTGTTCCTGCTCCTGGGCATGATCAGAAAAATCCATAAAAAAAAGCACCAGAATCAGCGATCCTAGCGCCTTTTTGAGGGATTGCCTATAAATAGCGATTGTCCCGTAAAACGGCTTTTTTAATATCTGCCACCGTTTGCGTCCCCGCAAGCTGCATGACCATCTCCAATTCTTTTTTGAAGAAATCAAAGACTTGTTGAACACCAGTGGCACCACCTAGGGCCAACCCATAGATCACTGGGCGGCCGATCGCCACTAGATCTGCTCCGCAAGCAATCGCTTTAAAGACATGCTGTCCTCGCCGTACCCCGCTATCAAAGACGATCGGCGCCCGACCTGCCACTGCTTCAGCCACGATCTGTAAGGAATCAAAGGAAGCTGGACCACCATCCAATTGGCGTCCCCCGTGATTTGAGACCCAAATCCCTTGTGCACCTGCCCCTAAAGCTCGTTCCACATCTTCTTCTGATTGCACCCCTTTGACATAAACTGGCAAGTCAGATTCTTTGGCGATAAAAGCGACATCCTGGGGACTTAATTTTTGTTTTGAGGAGCCGTAAACGGCATCCATCGTTTGTCCGATCCCTGATTGATAGGCCTGAACGATCGGCATTGCCAACGGAAAGGTGAAGCCATTGCGGCGATCCGTTTCTCGATTGCCCCCAACAGTTGCATCTGCGGTCAAAACGATCGCTTTGGCGCCATTGCGTTTTGCCATCGCCAAGATGTCTTTATTGATGCCATCGTCTTTACTCATATAAAATTGGAACCACTGCGGCGCTTCTTGACCACCAGCTGCTCGGATTTCTTCCAACGTACAAGAGGCATACGAACTCGCCGTATAGATCGTGCCAAAACGTGAAACACCTTTGGCTGACGCTTGTTCTGCCGCAACATTTGCTAAGCCGTGGGCGGCAACAGGCGCCATAATGATTGGCGCTGACAACGTATCACCGCCAAAGGACAACGTTGTGTCCGGTAATTCAATGTCCTTTAAGACATGAGGAATGATCAATTTGTGATTGAAGGCGCGTTCATTTTCTTGATAGGTAAAAATATCCCCCGCACCACTGCTGATATAGCCATACCCACCTTTAGGAATCACTTCCTCTGCCGCGATCTCCAAATCGCGCATATTGATAAAATCGATTGCTCCTTCTGCGGTACTTGCTTGATAGATTTTTTCCATGCCTTTCCCTACTCTCCAATAAGATAACGTTTACATTTTTATCCTACGCCTGATTGCAGGATCACGCAACTCATTCGCTCACTCCTACTCAACACGCTGCTTTTACTTTTCAACTTAAGACAGCCATCCATTTGAGCTGGCTGAATTATTTTTATGTTCGTGAGAAATATTCTGCCAACAACAACGGCTGAATCGTTGGATATGTCCAGTTGGCAGGCGGCTCTGCCATTACATAGATTGCTTCGATCTCTGAGGTCAATTCATCCTGCAAGTCCGTGATCTGGGCTTCGAACACCAAGCCGTAATCGGTCTCCCCGTTTTTTTCTACACCATAGATAAATAACGGTTCTAGGGTAAAGTGCTTGGCGCCTGTTTCTTCTTTTAATTCACGGGCAGCACACTCTGTGATGCTTTCTCCTAGTTCTCGCTTGCCTCCAGGGATCTCCAATGTGTCTCGTTCTTTGTGTTTGACATAGACGAACTTTTCTTGGTACTTGCTGATGATCACGGCAAAAAGTAGCTGCTCTTCTGCGATCTTTTCAAGCTCGAATATCGTTACGTTACTCATTTTTCTCATTCCTTTCAAAAAAGCAGACATACTTCTAAAATAAACAGTCGTTAAATCAAAAAAAGTGCTGATCCCTTATGGAAAGGGTCAGCACTTGCAACTTATTACTCTTCTTCTTCCGCCATGAATGTGTTGAAGACTTCTTCAATCATATCCCATTCTGCTTCTGTTTCGATCTGTTCTAATTCACCTTCAGAACCGTCTTCGTTTTCAATATAAGCGTACGCTTGTAATTCAACGTCTTCTTCTTCTGGTACGCCCGCTGGATAAAGCAAGACGTAGTTGCGGCCGAATTCTTCCGTACCGTCAACCGTTAATAGAATTTCGTATAAGGTTTCATTTCCTTGATCATCGATTAAAGTAATGTGTTCATGTCCTTCATGATCGTGATCGTGGTTATGATCGTGTGTATGTTCTGACATTTATTTTCCTCTTTTCTGTAAATTAAAACAGCTGTTTCCCAGCACCATCTAAATAATTCTGCAAAATCATGACTGCTGCTAATTTATCAATCACTTTTTTTCGTTTGGCACGCGATGTATTCGCCTGTTCTACCAGCATTCGTTCTGCTTGAACGGTCGTCAGACGTTCGTCTTGGTAAACGACCGGCAAACCGAATTGCTGTTCGATCGCTGCGCCGTAAGCCATAGAAGCTTCCGCTCTAGGTCCGATCGTATTATTCATATTTTTAGGTAGTCCTACCACAAAACGTGAGACTTCATATTCTTTCACCAATTCAGCAAGTCGATCATAACCGAAATTGCCTTCATCTTCATTGATGCGAATGATCTCGATCCCTTGTGCTGTCCAGCCCATTGGGTCACTGACCGCCACGCCGACTGTCCGCGAACCAACATCCAATCCCATGATTCTCATTATAGGTTGATCCCGTGATTGCCTAAATAATAACGGATCAGAACTTCCATGATCTCATCCCGTTCGTGACGACGAATCAAATTCCGGGCATCCCGATAACGAGGAATGTAAGCCGGGTCGCCAGAAAGGAGATAACCGACGATTTGATTGATCGGATTGTATCCTTTTTCCTCTAATGCTCGGTAGACGATAGCTAATGTTTCGCTGACTTCTTTTTTACGGCTATCATCAAAATCAAAGCGAACTGTTTCATCTGTAAAACCCATTTCACGACACCTCTCTTTTGTATAGATTTTAGCATATGTTCCTACTATATTGTACTAAACGTTTGATAAAACTACAAACATATGCTTAGATTTTCTCCATTATAACAAAGGTTTATGATGTTTTTATGAACTTTCTTAAAAAAAGCTAGAAAGCGCGATAGACATACTGGTTTTCTGGTGCTTCAATCGTCTTCTCTTGGTCTGCTACCACCATCGGCAAGTCCCGTTTGAAGGGTTGATAGTACTTCGATTGGATCGTCCCTTCCACGTGGAGCCACTGGTTATTTTCTGCCGTTGTTTGTTGCGGTAATTCCACTCGCAAGCCAAAAACGCCTGAATCAGCCACACAATGGATAATGCCAAAACGAAACAAAAAGATTTCATTGGCATCATCTTGATCTGCATGGTACACAAATCCATCATAGGTGATTTTCTTGCCAATAAATTCGCTCGGGTACGTATAGATCAACTCCATGACTTCCAAGTAATTTTCTTCCGTTACCGCAATCGTCTCATCTTTGGCGTAACGTGCCAATGCTGCATCCATCTGAGTGTCATAATCTTCTTTGTTAAAATAAAGACTTGTATCGGGTTTCAGATATTGGGTCGTCATTTCTGGATCCCCCACAGATTCTTCACTTAGGGGGAAATTAAACCCTTTTGCTTCAACGATCGTCGTATCCAAGCTAACGGTGGGGAAAAAGAGACCCACGATGATCGGTAAGGCTAATAGAAAATACGCAATCACTCGTTGGTGTTTTTTCTCCAATCCATGCTGATGCTCATCGTCATGATGATGCTCAGGTTCTTGTTTGACCCAAAAATACAGCTGGACCAAAGCCAATAATAAAGAAATGATCATGGATAAAATAGCGAGATAGCGATAATGAATGTTGATAAACTGATTGAGTTTACCCGTCACTTGCAAATACATCATCAATTCAAAATAGCCTGATAAGATCAAAAAACGAACCATTCTTTACACCACCCATGCATAAATTGAAACGACGATTGCGACTAAACCAACTAAAGAAGCGATAAAACGCCCCGAAAAGTACCGCTTCATCATCAACAGGTTTTTAATATCTACCATTGGACCAAAAACCAGGAAACCGACGACTGGTCCAGTGCCGAATAAACTCAACAACGAAGAGCCGATAAAGGCATCTGCTTCGGAACATAAGGATAACGTTAATGCTAACAGCAGCATGACGAAGACCGCTAACAGCTTCGTGGAGCCTAATGTCAGCATCAAGCCAGTTGGCAGATAGGTCTGCATCGCTGAGGCGATCAACGCACCAATGATCAAATAACGCCCAGTATCGAAAAACTCATCCAAACTATGCTGCAGCAAATGACGAATCTGCCGAAGGAGCGGATGACTGCTCTTTTCCGTTTGATGGTGGGCGTGATCATGCCCCTGATGGTGTGGGTGAGCTGCCTGCTCATTCCCGCCACTTAATTGATTGGCAAGCCGTGTTTTTAAGACCTCTTGTTTGTTAAAATACGCCAGCCAGATCCCCACGACCATTGCGACCAATAAGCTGCCCAGTACACGCAAAAAGGCGAACTTCGCGGAATTTCCAAAGGCAATGAATGTAGAAAAAATCACGATAGGATTGATGATCGGTGCAGTCAGCATAAAGGCAAACGCCGTATACACTGGCACCTCTTTTTTTACGAACTGATTAACGATCGGTACGATCCCACATTCGCAGGAAGGAAAAAAGACCCCCAGACCACAACCAACTGTGATCGATGCCAATTTGTTTTTTGGTAAGAGTCTCGTGACTCTTTCTGGCGTCAAGAAGACTTGTAAGGCACCTGAGATCAAGCAGCCCAATAGGACAAACGGCAAGGCTTCAATGACGATAGATAAAAAAATAACACTCATTTGCAGGACAGAATTCGGTAATGCCTGAAACATAACTTTAACCTTCTTTATCAATAAATTCGAAACGCTGGAATTACTATACGTTTTTTCCTTTTTTTATACAACGTTTTTTTTAAAGCAGCCTATTTTTTTAATCGTTGCTTTAGATTTCCCTTATCTTTGAATCCTTCTTACTCACCTAAGCGATCAGCTGCTAGCAGATATTTTGACTTTTCCTCAAGAACAGCGTACATTTTCCATGGAGGAATGACTTATGCAAAAAAATCAACCGATCCAAGAGCAGCTCGCCCAACAACCGTTGGCACTACTCTATCTCTCTCAACCGAATTGCAGTATTTGTGTTGCGGACAAACCACGCATCCAAAAACTGGCACAAACCCAGCAACTCCCTCTATTTACCATCAACACGCTGGCAGAGCCAGAAGCAGCCAGTTTATTTTCGGTCTTGACGGTGCCCGTCGTCCTCTTGTTCGCAAATGGGAAAGAAGTGCATCGTGAAGCCCGCATCATCGATTTCACCCGTTTGACTCAACAAATCTTGCGGTATCAAGAAGCGCTCACAAGCGTTGAAGAGCAAGATTCCTACGAATCACTTTTTGACCAGTTAGACGAGTAAGATCAGTGGTGAAAAAGCAAAAAACAGCTGTCAGATCGTTGTATATACTACGATCTGGCAGCTGTTTTGTTGGTTCCTATTTATGTGATGCGATTATTCGCTTAGTGATGGTTCTTCTACTGGTTCTTCATGGGACAAGACGTTGCCTGAATGCAAGAAATAAATCAATGTTTGCAATTCATTGGTTAAGTCAACGTTTTGAATCAGCACGCCTTTTGGTGCAGTGATCCGTGCAGGTGTAAAGTTCAAGATTCCTTTAATGCCAGCTTTCACAAGCTCGTTCACTAAATCTTGTGAATGTTGTGCGGGAACCGTCAAAATAGCCACATCGATCTGCTGGATCTTCACTTGTTCCTTCATGTCATCCATTGGATAGACCGGCACACCATCTACGATTCGACCAACTAGATCTTCGTTGACATCAAATGCAGCACTGATCCGAATGCTGTTGCTTTGGTGAAATTTGTATTTCAACAAGGCGCTCCCCAAGTTTCCGACACCGACTAAAGCTACATTCGTCATGTGGTCTTCGTTCAATGTCTTCGCAAAGAACTGCATCAAGCTTTCAACGTCATAGCCATAGCCGCGTTTTCCTAATTCACCAAAGTAGGAAAAGTCGCGGCGGATCGTCGCACTATCAACTTGAACAGCTTCACTTAGTTCGGTCGAAGAAACTTTTAATTTGCCAGCTTGGTGCAAAATACGCAAGTAACGATAATATAAAGGCAATCGCTTCGCTGTTGCCTTTGGAATTTGATGATCTTTCAAAGAATACTCCCCCATTGTGAAAAATTCACTTGTGATGAAGCTATCATAACAAATACATTGTTCAAAAATCAATTTGAATGCTCATAATTTGAAATATAAATTTTATAATGGTAAAATCAAACTTTTTCCCAATCGCCGTTTCCCTTAAAATATGATAGACTTGTAGTATTGTAACCTTGATACAGACAAGTTTCTTAAAGATAGGAATGACATACACATGATTTTATTACAAGCCAACCAAATCGCCCGTCTTTTCGGAGCCGAGGTTTTATTTGAAAATATCCAATTAGAGATTGCCAGCAATTCCCGAATCGCGCTTGTTGGGCGCAATGGTGCTGGTAAATCAACGCTACTGAAAATTATTGCTGGACTCGAAAGTCCTGATAAAGGAACGATCGCTAAAAACAAGACCGCTACGATGGGCTACTTAGCTCAAGATACCGGACTTGATAGTCAAGCCACCGTTTGGGAAGAAATGCTAGGAGCTTTTGCAACGGTTCGACAGATGGAGCAGCGCATGCGTAGCTTAGAGATCGCCATCTCCGAAGCAGATCCTGCTGCTGACTCTGGCAATCTCCTGAAAGAATACGACCAATTGCAGCATGAATTTGCAGAAAAAAACGGCTATGGCTATGAAAATGAGATTCGCTCCGTCTTGCACGGTTTTCAGTTTGATCCTTCTTTTTACACGCAAGCCATCAATACCCTTTCTGGTGGTCAAAAAACCCGCTTGGCATTAGCAAAAATGCTGCTGCAAAAACCTGATATCTTGATTCTGGATGAACCGACCAACCATTTAGATATCGAAACGTTATCTTGGTTGGAAAACTATCTGCAAGGATATGCCGGTGCATTGCTGATCGTTTCCCATGACCGTTACTTCTTAGACAAAGTCGTCAACGAAGTCTACGAACTGAGTCGCCAAAAAATGCGCCACTACAAAGGCAATTACAGCCGCTATTTGACCCTGAAAGCGGAGCAACTGCAAAGTGAATGGAAAGCCTTTGAGAAGCAGCAAGAAGAAATCAATAAACTGGAAGACTTTGTTGCCCGCAACCTTGTCCGTGCGTCTACCACCAAACGCGCGCAAAGCCGCCGTAAGCAATTAGAGAAAATGGATCGGCTGGATCGCCCGCAAGGAGATGAAAAATCCGCCCACTTCCTTTTTTCCATTGAAAAGCCTTCAGGAAATGTTGTGATGCAAGTAGAAAATGCCGCTATCGGTTATTCTGAAGAAGAAGTCTTATCGGCGCCCATTGACTTAGATGTTCGGCGCAAAGATGCGATCGCTTTAGTAGGACCGAATGGGATCGGCAAATCAACCTTACTGAAATCGCTGATTCATAAAATCCCCTTTATTCAAGGAAAGGTCCATTTTGGCGCCAATGTCTCAATCGGGTACTATGACCAAACCCAATCCGATCTGCACTCAACCAAAACGATCCTCCATGAGCTTTGGGATGACCACAGTACCACACCTGAAGTCGAGATTCGCAATATATTAGGCAGCTTCTTATTTTCGGGAGAAGATGTTGAAAAGCCGATCACGCTGTTAAGCGGTGGCGAAAAAGCCCGTGTCGCTTTGGCAAAATTAGCCATGGACCATGACAATTTCTTGATTTTGGATGAGCCAACCAACCATTTAGACATCGACAGCAAAGAAGTCTTAGAAAATGCCCTGATCGATTATGAAGGCACTTTGTTCTTCGTATCTCATGACCGCTACTTTATCAATCGAATCGCCACCAAGGTCGTGGAACTGTCTGAAAACGGCAGCAAGCTCTATCTCGGCGATTACGATTATTATTTAGAAAAGAAACAAGAAGAAGCTGAGATCGCAGCGATGTTGGAAGCAAAAACAACCGAAACCACCCTCTCAGCGGGCAAGCAAAACTTTGTCCAAAGCAAGGAACAGCAAAAAGCCGTTAGAACCTTACAGCGAAAAGTCACCCAAATCGAAGAAGAACTTGCCGCAATAGAAGAAACGATCCAACAACTGGAACAAGACATGACCGCACCAGATGCGTTGAATGATCATGTCAAATTGACCGCGTTGAATCAAGCGTTAGAACAAGCCCGCACTGAACAAGAAGCTCTACTAGAAGCATGGGAAAATACTAGCTTAGAACTAGAAGCATTTGACAGCTGATCGAGGAATCGGTCTGTAGGCCGATGACAAGCGCCCCCTCCTTTGTTTTACTTAAAAGAACAGGATGAATACGTACGATTCGTAAAACAAGGAGGGAAAAATGCAAAAACAGACAGATGTTTATCGAATGCGTCGGCCAATGGTTGTTTTGGCAGGATTGGTGTTGATTTGGATAGGGTTCAATCGAATCTCTCATCACGTGTTGTACGGAGAGGTGTCCGAACACGTGCATACCGTCGTTGCCTATGATGAGAGTTATGACGACGAATATGTTTATTCTCAGGCTATCTTTAGTGATGACATCAATGCTTATTTATGGGAAATGGACATCACAACACCGATTTTCTTGCAGACGAACGAAGATTGGGCCGATAGATCCTATGGCAATGACGGCAGCCAAACCTTAGCAGAAAACGGCTGTGCGATTGCTTCTCTTGCGATGGTTCAATCCTATCTTGAAGGCTATCCCATTTCGCCACTAGAAGTCCTTGATTGGGCAGGAGATCATTATTACGTTGACGGCCAAGGAACGGACTGGCGGATTTTTTCTGACTTTGCCGATGCAAACGGCTACAACTACTATGATCTTGGCACAGATCTAGCCAGTGTTGAAGCTTACTTGCAACAAAATCATCCCGTCATCGTTTCTGTGACTCCAGGGGAATTTACAGATGGCGGCCATATTATGGTCTTAGGTGGAATGATGGACGATCAAGTGTTTGTCTTAGATCCCAATGATGATCCAGAAAAATCCCATTACGCTATCTATTACACACTAGATGAAATCGCTAATCAAAGCTTACGCTTTTGGACCTTCAGCTGATTGATCAAAAAAAGTCCCCGTTCGGGGCTTTTTTCTTTGTCGTGGCGTAGGCAGCAACTGGATCTTACTTTTTTAATAAAAAAACCATTCTTTCTCCCCTTAGGAATCCGCTTTCTATTATAATAGAAGAAAGAAAGGTGTGAAGTCTATGAAAATCGGTATCCCAAAAGAAATCAAGAACAATGAAAATCGTGTGGCATTGCCGCCCTCGGGAGTCTATGAGTTAGTCCAAGACGGACACGAAGTCTTCGTTGAACAAGGCGCTGGTGCAGGATCAACCTTTTCTGATCAAGCGTATCAGGAAGTCGGCGCTACGATTACTACCGTTGAAGAGGTTTGGGCCTCTGAATTGGTTATGAAAGTCAAAGAACCTTTACCAGAAGAATACCCCTTTTTGCATGAGGGACTGGTTTTATTCACCTATTTCCACGTAGCCGCCAATCAACAGCTTGCTCAAGCATTGATCGACAGCAAAGTGATCGCTGTTGCTTATGAAAACGTCCAGCTGGCGAACGGCACCCTGCCTCTGCTATCGCCTATGAGTGAGATCGCTGGAAGAATGTCTGTTCAAATCGGCGCACAATTTCTCGAAAAAATATATGGCGGAAAAGGGATCCTGCTTTCAGGTGTTCCCGGCGTCCGTCAAGGTCGGGTAACGATCATTGGTGGTGGCGTTGCCGGTGAGAATGCCGCGAGAGTCGCCGTAGGTCTAGGCGCACAAGTGACGATTTTAGACGTTTCGATCCCACGCTTACAAGAGTTGGATCGACAATTTTCTGGTCAAGTCCAAACCTTGTATTCCAATCGCTTGAATATCGAACGAACGATCCAATCCGCAGACTTGGTGGTAGGAGCCGTCTTATTGCCAGGACAAAAAGCTCCGTGCTTAGTGACCCGCGACATGGTGAAACAGATGCCTGAAAAATCCGTGATCGTCGATATTGCCATTGACCAAGGCGGAATTTTTGAGACCGAAGACAAAGTCACTACCCACGACGAGCCAACCTATATCCGGGAAGAAGTTATTCACTATGCAGTCGCGAATATGCCAGGTGCTGTGCCGCAAACGGCAACCATCGCATTGAGCATTGCCACCTTACCGTATGCCCAGCAGCTAGCCAACGATCCTTTAGCAGCGTTGCGAGAAAATCAGGCACTTGCCAAAGGGGTCATCGCCTATGAGGGCGCATTTACTTCAAAAGAAGCCGCTCACGATCTGTCATTGCCTTTTACCGATCTATCGGAATTGATTTGAACCACTCTCCCACAATAAAACCAGCAGCCGCACAAGTAATTCGCGGCTGCTGGTTTGCTTTCTATGAGAATTTCCTTTTTTGGGTAGCATGGGCTTTGGAAGTATGCTATATTCATACTTAAAAAAATTCGACCTAGACAGGAGGAACACTGTGCTTACTCAACAACAAATCCAAGCATTTCCCAAAGTAGAACTTCACTGCCACCTCGACGGTTCCATTCGTCCAGAAACATTGATCGCCATCGCCAATCAGCAAGAACTACCGATCGAGCAAGACATAGAAGCTGTGAAAGCACAGATGCAAGCCCCCAAAGATTGTCATGACCTGAGGGATTATCTTCGCTGCTTTGATTTCGTTCGGCCGTATTTGCAAACACAAGAAGCGTTAGCAGCTGCCGCCTATGACGTGATGGAACAAGCCGCTCAAGATGGGATCGCTTATATTGAGATCCGCTTTGCTCCCAGCTTATCGATGGACAAAGGACTCACTTGCAGCCAGACCATCCAAGCCGTGATCGAAGGCATCGCACGAGCAGAAGAACGCTACCCAATCAAAGGCAATGTTTTGGTCATTGGGATGCGTCAAGAAGACCTACCAGCTATTACGGCGGTTTTTGATGAAGCGATCGCTCTTACCGATGAAAAAGTCGTCGGCATTGATCTGGCAGGTCCAGAAGAAGACGGGTACGTCCCTGATTTAGCTGCCAGCTATCAAGTGTTCCTCAAGAACCAAAGTGTCCAGCTGACCTTACATGCAGGCGAATGCGGCTGTGTGCAAAACATTTATCAAGCCATCGAAAGCGGTGCGCAACGGATTGGCCACGGCATCGCCTTAAAAGGAGATCACACTGCCCAAGCGTTTGTTCGAGAACAAAATCGCTGTATCGAAGGCTGTCCTACCAGCAATGTTCATACGCGTGCGATTCCCACATACTCGGCATACCCATTAAGAGAATGGCTGGAGGCCAAGGTCCCTTTTTGTTTGAACACCGATAACCGAACGGTCTCAAACACGACATTGACCAATGAATACCTGCAAATGGCTCATCATTGCGACATGTCCGAATCAGAGATGCGCTTCTTAAACGAAACTGCCGCTCAGCATTCCTTTGCGGAAGCTTCCGACAAAGCGGTACTCTTGAAAAAAATTCAAGAATGGCAAATTATTCAATAGTAAAAAGCACTCGTTTAGAAGCGAGTGCTTTTTTACTTAAAGATAATTTAGATCTTCTACTTTTTTATTTGGATTCATGTGTATGCTGCATCATTTCCAGCAGGAGATTCTGTTGGCATTCATTTCCTTAAATAGAGCGGTTCGAAAAGCCGATGCCCCGAAATCATGTGACTTGCAACTATTTTTGAATTCCGCTACATAGTGATTGTTTTGCTTTTCGATACTTTCATAAAAAGCATTAATGAAAGAACCGTCAAACCAGTTAATATCGTTGACAAGGCCGCCGCAATACCATAATTTCCTCTTATTACTTCAGTATAGATCGCAACTGTCATTGTGCGAGTTCGTACATTGTACAGCAAGATTGATGTAGAAAGCTCTGATATCATCGTTATCCAAGATAATATCGCTCCTGAAACGATTCCGGACATCATCATGGGAATAGTTATTTTAACAAACGTATTCATTCGTGTGCTTCCCAAACTTTCTGCCGCTTCTTCAATACTTGGCGAAATCTGTTGAAGGCTTGCAACAGATGAGCGAATAGTATAAGGCAATCTTCTGACAGTAAGTGAGGCGATCATAATGAATGCTGTACCTGTTATGGCTAGAATCCCTGTGCCGCCAATCCCTGTATTGAACGAAGTGATAAAGGCAATACCTAAAACTGTGCCTGGTACAATATAAGGAATCATACTCAAACTATCAATCATTGAAGTAAAAATATTTCTTTTTCGAACTGCTAAATAGGAAATCATCGTAGCAAAAACGATCACGATTGCTAGTGCGATCAAAGGCAAACGTATCGTGTTAAAAATGGCTAAGCCCATTCTACCAAAAGCATTTCTATAACTATCTAACGAGTATCCGGGTACGAAAATCATTCCTGATGTCTTTAAAAAGGAAGTATAAATTAAATAGAGTTGCGGTAAAATGGCAATAAATACCACACTATAGACAAAAAATGAGATTATCGCAGTTTTCCCTTTGCTGACTTTTTTCGGCTCAATCGGGTGCAATGAGTTCATACTAAAACTATGACGATCAGCAATATACTTTTGAATAAGAAAAATAGAGAGTGCGATGATAATCGCTAAAATGGCCAATGCTGAAGCGAAGGCTGCATTCCCTCCTACTTCACTTATGAATTGCGTATAAATCAAAACTGGAAACGTACGATACCCTTCTCCAATCAACATAGGTGTACCAAAATCAGAGAATGCTCTCATGAAAACGAGTAAACCAGCTGCTAATAACGTAGGAACAAGTAGTGGAAGAATAACTTTAAAAAACCGATTGATTCCTCGCGCGCCCATACTTTCAGCCGCTTCTAAGATGGAATTATCAATACTAGAAAATGCGCCCGAAGCATAAAGAAATACCAGTGGAAATAGTTGCAATGTAAATACGAGAACAATTCCAGAGAACCCGTAAATGTCAATTTGTGGGAATCCAAAAACGTTCATCATAAAACGAGTAATCAGCCCATTTCGTCCAAGTAATAGGATCCATGAATAAGCACCGACAAAAGGGGCCGACATGGAGGCAATGATAATGAGAATTTGCAAGGTTTTCTTACCTTTAAAAGCATACATCGAGAAAAAATATGCTAATAGAGTTCCTAATATCAGTGCGAAGAGAGTCGCTGTCAACGAAACTTTAAAACTATTAAACAGAGTATCAAAATAATAACTTTGAGAGAAGAATTGGGAAAAATTATTAAAAGACATTCTTCCATCTACAAACATTGCTTGTCCTAAGATAGTAACAATGGGATAGACCAAGAAAATCAAATATGCTGAAAAAATAAACAACGAAGAAACTGTCCAAATATTGATTTTTTTTCTTTCCGAGTTCATTTATCTCACCCCCAAAAGATTGATTGAACCATCTGAGGTAAATATATTGATCTTGTTTCGTTTGATCAGCAACTTGACTTTATCACCTGCACCCAAATCTTCTGTAAAAGTAGATTCCTCACTGACCTGAATTTTTTCGCCAAATTCTGTCTTCATATAGTATTCTGTGTTTTGTCCAAGATAAAGACTATCAATAATGACGGCAGAAATATCACCTTGATCGCTGCGGATAAATTCTTCCGGTCGAATACTTAAACGTACATCTTGTTCCATTTCACTATCTAGTTCTGGAAATGCCATCTGGTAACCATTAGATAATTGGATCTTAGCACCTTCATCATCGTGAATCAATTTAGCAGAAATCATATTTGTTCGTCCAATGAAGGTAGCAACAAACTCGTTGCTCGGTCTATGATATAATTCCTTAGGTCTTCCTACTTGTTGGATCTTCCCTAGATTCATTACTGCAATCTGGTCAGAGATAGCCATCGCTTCTTCTTGATCATGAGTGACATAGACTGTCGTTATTCCTACTTCATGCTGAATCTCACGTATCGCCTGACGCATATCTACACGGAGTTTCGCATCTAGATTGCTGAGAGGCTCATCCATAAGCAATACCTTCGGATTAATAGCTAAAGCTCTAGCTAAAGCAACTCGTTGCTGTTGACCGCCACTCAACTGATCCGGTTTTCTTTCACTAAACTTGTCGATTTGCATTAACTTTAAATACTTATTTGTCCGTTTTGTCAGTTCCTCCTTTGAAGTTTTCTTTTGACGAAGTCCAAAAGCTACATTTTCTCTCACTGTTAAATGAGGAAAAATTGCATAATTTTGAAAGACCATGCCAATATTACGTTTACTTGGCTCCATATTGTTGATTCGCTCACTCCCAAAGTAAAAATCGCCTCCCTCGATCGAGTTAAAACCTGCAATCATTCTAAGCAAAGTTGTCTTTCCGCATCCTGAGGGTCCCAATAAAGTAAATAGAGACGCCTCAGGAATTGTCAAATCAAGATTTTCGATCACTGGCTGTAAGTCATAGACTTTTTTTGCTTTATTTATGGTTATTTGACTCATATTTTCCACACCTTCTTATTTGGATTGGATACCAACATAAATTTCATTATATTTATTGACGATCTCATCTTTATTTTCAATTACATAGTCGTAATCTTCTACAATCGTATTGATCTCTTTGAGTGGTTTCATATTATCGCTTGTTTGTGCATTTTTACGTACAGGGCGATTTGTTGTCGTTGTCCCCAACGTATTTTGAACATCTTCTGAAATAATAAAATCAATAAATTTTTGGGCATTTTCTATGTTTTTTGCATTTTTGATGATTGCAGCACTAGCTGGCAAGAAAACGGTACCTTCTTTCGGGTACACGATTTCTACATTCGCCCCATCATTTAGCAGTTTGACAGTCGGATCTTCATAAGACAAACCAACAGCCATCTCCCCATCAGCAACTGCTTTATAGACGTTGGAAGAACTTGAACTTATCTTTCCATCGATCAACGTAAATAAATCCTCTACATAATTCCAAGCTTCTTGAGATTCATAGCCGCCTTGAGCTTGCAGCATATTTGTTAACTGAGCAAAGGCACTGGAAGAATTAGCTGGATCAGCCGTAGCTATTTTTCCGGCTAAATCATCATTCAGCAAATCACTATACCCTTCAATAGTCATTCCCTCTGTTAGGTCTGGGTTTACGATCAAAACACTGCCGTCGATCGTATAAGGTGTATAGAAACCGGTTTGATTTTGATAATCTTCTTCAATATTGTCATTTTCATCTGATACATATTCTTCAAAAAGATGTTGATTTTCAGAGTATTGTGTATAGGAACCGCCAAAGACGACATCTGCAACAGGTGCATTTTTCTCACTTTCAAGTTTTTTGAATAATTCGCCAGTTCCTGCTTGAATCAGGTCCACTTTAATCCCATAACGTTCTTCAAAAGCAGGTATTGTTGCGTTGATTAGTCCTTCTGAGTTTGGTGAATAAATCACTAATGTATCACTGCCAGAAGAAGCAGTGTCTGACGAGTTGGATGTTCCTCCATTGCCGCAAGCTGCTAAGCCAACTAATGCCGATGCACATATAACTGAATAAACAAATTTGTTTCTCATTTTCATTCCCCTCTCCTAAATATACCTTTATCATACACTTTTTAAAACGCTTTCAAAATAGCACACATCTATACAAAAAGGAGAAAATTCTCTACACTTTAGAGAATCTCCTCCTTAAAATCAGTCACCGAAACACCAATGTATCTTCTAAATACTTTGTTGAAATATTTATAGTCAGAAAATCCAACCCTATCTGCTACTTCATATATTAGTACATTTGGATTTTCTATTAATTGATCGATCGCCTTTTTGATTCGCTAACGATTTACATAATCGTTGATGGTAATGTCAAGATGGTCTTTAATTTTTTTATACAAGTAACTTTCACTGTAGCCTAAACTAGCTGCCATATCCGCAATAGTAAATTTTTGTGCATAATACTCATGAATCCAACTCAGTACCTGATGAACGATCATATCTTGATCATGGTGCGTTTTTCTAACTACCTCCAATGCCTCATACTCTTTCTGAATAGTCAAACGCTTTTCATTTTCCAATTCATTTGTTAGCTGAAGCAAGCTTAGCCTTAGTTCCTCTGTTTGTAATGGTTTAGCAAGAAATTCCCTAACACCATAATGAATCGCCTTTTTTGCATTAAAAAAATCATTGTACCCAGAGAGAATGATTTTTTTGAAGAAGAGATCTTTCGTCAGTTCAAACATTTCGAAGGCATCCATAATCGGCATATTGATGTCAGAAATCACAATATCTGGCAGATAATTGCGAATCATATCAGCTCCCTCTTGTCCATTTTCTGCAGCACCAACTACTTTCAATCCTATATCAGAATAATCGATCGCATAGGCTAACCAGCGTCGAATCAAATGCTCGTCCTCTATTATTAATAGTTTATACATCATCGATAGCCCTCCAAACTACAAATTGAACACATGCGCCTTTCTCATGATTAAAAATACGCAAATCAAGAAAAGGATATTCTATTTTTAATCTGCGATAACTGTTGATCAAGCCGTGATGCGTCTCTTCTTCTTCATATTGCAGATAGATTTTTTCAATCAATTCTTCTTCAAATCCAGGCCCATTATCACGCACTTCAAAAATAATTTCTTCCCCTTTTGAAAATACAGCGACCGCAACTTTAAGATCATTTCGTTCTTTCATTCCATATTTGATTGCATTTTCAACAATCGGTAATAAAAACAGTCGCGGTATCTGAATCATGTGCAGATCTTTTTCCACATCGATCGTGTAAATAAATTTTTCAAAACGTATTTTTGTAACTTCTAAAAAATCCTGTAAAATCGCAAGATCATCTATCAGATTGCTTTTTTCATTGGCATGATCAATACTGTAACGCAACACTCGATTTAATGATAAAATCAGCCTTTCACTCAAATCTGTATCAATTTTACTGGTAATTCTGATGTTTTCAAGAGTGTTGTATAGAAAATGAGGATGAAATTGCGCTTCCAGCATCTTGATTTCATATAAATTTTTCTTTTTTTCCAGAAAAATTTTCATTTGGATCAATCGATTCAATTCTTCCATCATTTCATTGATGTTATCAGCCAAAAATTCAAACTCATCTTCTGTGTGTATCTCAATTTTTTGCTTTTCGCCAATTCTGATTTTCTTCGTTTCGTCGACAAGCATCTCAATGCTTACGGTGTTTCTTATGGCTATTTTGGCTGCCAAACGTTTCGAATAGTAGAATAAAACGAGAAAAATAATCAATGCTGAAGTGATCCCGAACAATGCCAACACGCTGATTGGAAAAATCATCGAATAAGTATAGAGGTAGATATTTTGACCAATCAGGCTCTTCTTTGATAAATAGAGTTGTCTATCATGAGAAAATAGGAACTGATTAAATATATTTGCGTTTATTTTTTTCAATGTTCCTATGATGAAATGATTTGCATTGTTTGCGTACACATTATCAAACTGATCAGCAATAACATAGTTGGTACCATAGTAAAGACCATCGGGCAAAAAGTTATTGCCATTGAGCAATATGGCGCTGTAACCTAGTTCAGTTCCTTCCTCCCTCACAGTATTTATCATTAATAAATAATGATTGCTATCCTCTCCTTTTGTAATGCGTCTCATGCTGTGATGATAGTTATTGCCTGAAAGAATCGTTTTTAAATAGTTAGGAGAAATAACTGGGTTTTGTCCGGTTTGTTGTGTAGTGAATTTAATAGAGCCTGCCTTATCCATAATCACTAAAATCCCTCTAGACAGATTTTCTGCACTCAATTCATAGTATTCACTATATATTTCACGATCTGTTTTTTCTTTTTTTAGAAACAGCGGAATTGAGTTTTGATTCATAGTATTTAAAATTCTCTTATATCCTGCTTGGTCTTCATGAAAATTTTTTCTTATATTGTTTGTTTCCAGCGTCAATTGATAATATTGGATAGCAAATACAAACAAAATCAGTAATAAAAACAAGAATGCTGACACTAGGATCGCTAATAGTGAAAAACGTTTTTTTATCTCTTGATTTAACTCTTCCTGAAAAGAATGCTTCATAGACTTTTCTCCATAATCGTAGTCAATAATTGTATCATATCACATATATGATAGCGCTTTCTACACTGGTTTTACTTTTCCTTCTTCTTCATAGGAAAATAGAGATGTGGGCTTTTTAATTGATCTTGTTCAAATACTGATTTAGTCTGCAGTCGTAAATGACGAGGTTTTAAGCTTCATTGATGATCCCTTCGGATTGGATCAGGTCTTTCACTGTCATAAGTGCTGCTGGTGCTTTAATCATCTGCATGCCTAAGATCGCCAAATTTTTAATGTATTCGAATATGACTGCGGCTTTATCGAAAATAGATATTTACACCAATTGCCGCTGCCACTCATGAATAAGCGCCCGCTCATAGATAAAGCTTCTTGACAATCTACTAAGCCGAAGTATTTAGCAAAAACGGATCAACATGCGTTGAGAGTATGGGTCAGTTATGCGATTTCTTCCATGCTATACTCACTAACTTTTTCTCGATTGCTTAATAAAAAGTCACCGATCGTTCGTCTCGCATCATTTTGTTTAAACGCTGCTTCTTCAATTTTTTGAAAAAGATACATCTGGTTCTCCCCTCTGATTGACGCCTGCAGTTTGTCTAGTACGCTCAACTCATCATTGTTTCTTTTTATTATAAGCGATGAGAAGGATGAAATGAAGATGGAAAAACGAGGATCAAGCTAGCTTTCGCCTATCCTCGTTCAAAATACAGAAAGTATTTATTTCCCAAAAAAGCTAGGACACCAATCAAGCACAACAAGCCTCCAGATAGAATCATCTGCATCCCTGCTGTTTCATTGCCGCTGACTAGTATCAGCAAGCGTGATGCATAAGGTGCTAACGTGACCCCTAAATTGTAAGCAACGATCGAGACGATCGTGCCAAACTTAGCTTCCGCTTCACCACCAGTCGTCAGTAAGTGGGTGAAAAAAGGCATGATGCTGCGAAAGGCAAAGCCTAATACTAAAGAACAACCCAAGAGCAGCCCCACCGTCTGCAAAGGATAAGTCAAATAGATGCTGCTTCCTGCAAGCAATGCCGCAATGGGCAGCAACCAGCGATGTAGGCGGCTATATATCAAGCCAAAGGCATTGCCTGCGATAAATGCCCCCGTCGCAATGGCGGCGATCATGTTACTGCCATCGGTCGCATCACCAATTCCTTTTTCCAACAACAACGGGGTGATCTGCAGATTGTAGTTGATAAACAAGACAACGATCAGAAACAAGAGCACCCCCAAAACAAATGACTTTTGTTTCCGTTCTTTTGAAACCGTGACGTTCGCTATCAGAGCCGCATCGGTGGTCGCTTTTGTTTCATTGGGAATAAACACCTGAACAAAAAAGAGACTGATCAAGGCAAAGCCATAAACGAAGAAAGAGATCTCCCAACTGATCTTCACTAGCTGCCCTACCAGCAAAGTCATAAAGATACCACCTAAACCACCGACGGCACTTTCTAACCCAAGGGCCTTGGCTTTCTTTTGCGGCTCATTTTGAAACAACAAACTAATCATTTGAATCGCCAAACGATTGAATAAGCCGATCCCAAAGCCAAGAATCGCGCGCGAAAGAAACAAGACGGGAAAGCTCCCCTGATACCATGCCGGCAGCGTGCCAAAAATCGCCACAATGACCAAGCCGGTGACCATCGTGTATTTTTTGCCGATCCTTTTTTCGATCATGCTAGTAGTAAAAATCCCCAGCAAAAGAAACAATGACGGAATCGTGGTCAGTAACCCGACGTAGACCGCATCTACTTCTGGAAAGCTTGCCGCAATCGCTGGAACATTGGCAGAAATCGCCGGTACCGAATAGACGACCATTGCCACCGACAACAGTGCCAGCAACTTCATTGAAAAAAATTTCATAGTTACCCCTTTTCTTTTTACAAAATACATTTTTTGTTTCTCTGAGTTCAACCAGATAAGACACCAAAGCAATCTTTTCCTACCTCTTTATTATTTGCTGGATCGCCAGCATTTGACCAATGCTTCCTACGCTGAGAATTTATGCTTGAAAAGCATTGGTCTTCTGCATTTGCTGCAGATCGTCACCGATAGTCTGCGAAAAAACCTTGCAGTCTGTTTTTCTGCAAGGTTTCCTTCGATCATTCATTTTTTATCAATCCTATCAGCTACACAAGACACCCTAAGAGAACTTATTTCTGCAGCTGTTCTATGATATCTTTCGTAATTGCCTCAGCAGTGATACCAAGTTCGGATAAAACGTCCGCTGCTCGGTAATTATCATAAAATTTCTTTTCTAAGCCATAGTTTTTGACGGCAATCTCACGATCACCAAGATAGCTGGCAATCATTTGTCCATAGCCGCCCTCTCGTATGCCGTCTTCCAACGTGACAACGAGTTTATGCGCTCGTGCCACAGCATCCAGCAATTCTTTGTCGACTCCTGAAATAAACTTAGGATTGATCACCGTTGGGGTAATTCCATGTTGCATTTCCAATTGTTCAGCGATCTCTTCTGCTAGCGCATAAAAGTTTCCGACACCGACGATGGCTACCTGTGTGCCAGCTTGAGTCACCTCATTTTTTTGATCGCTGTAGTCAGTAGAGGCTGCCACTGCCGTTTCGTTGACAGGTCCAACCGGTACTCGGATCGCAACTGGAGCGTTGGTTTGTTCCAGCGACCAATCCAACATTGCTAGATATTCTTCTTTAGAGGTTGGCGCAAGATAAACAAGGTTGGGAATATGTGCCAAAAATGGAATATCAAAAATTCCCAAATGGCTCTCGTCATTCATTCCATGAATCGATGCACCGTATACCAGAATCGTTCCAGGCAGATGATTTAGGGCCAAATCATGGGAAATTTGATCAAAACTACGTTGCATAAAGGTAGAAAAAACGGCCCAGACAGGTTTCGCTCCATTTTTTGCTAACCCAGCAACCATCGATACCGCATGTTCTTCTGCAATACCCACATCTACAAATTGTTTACCTGCTTTTTCTCGTTGTTCTGGAGAAAAAAGCAGCATCGGTGTACCAGCGTTTACTGCCACGACTTTAGGATCTGTCGCCATTTTTTCTAATAAATAATCCGTCGTTAAGCTGTTGTACGTTACTTGATTGCCCCCAGCAGAAATATATTCGCCTGTTTCTAAATGAAAGGGACCACCTGCATGAAACTTTTCACGATTTTCTTCCGCAAACTTGAAGCCTTTGCCTTTGATCGTATGAATGTGTAATAAAACAGGATGATCAATGTCTTTCACTTTTTCAAATAAAGCGATCAAGGCAGCGAGATCATTTCCTTCATCCAAATAGTGGTACTCAAAACCAATCGCTTTGAACAGATTGTCTGCTGCTTGCCCCTTAGTTTCCCGCAATGCCCGCAAATTCTGGTACATCCCCCCATGGTTTTCTGCAATCGATTGGTCATTGTCGTTGAGGATCACGATGGTATTGGTGCCTAATTCCACGATATTGTTCAAGCCTTCAAACGCTAAGCCGCCTGATAGAGAACCATCGCCAATCACGGCAACGACGTTATACGTTTCATTTTTCAGGTCACGGGCTTTCGCCACACCATTTGCCAACGAAACTGACGTGGAGGTATGACCGACCGTAAAGAGATCGTGCTCGCTTTCTTTCGGATTCGTGTAACCAGAAACCGCATCATACTGCGCAGCATCAAGAAAGGCATGGGCGCGTCCCGTCAACATTTTGTGGATATAGGTCTGATGAGACACATCAAAAATCAGTTTATCGGTGGGGGAATCAAAGACCTTATGCAACGCGATCGTCATCTCAACCATCCCCAGATTAGGGCCATTGTGCCCTCCATGGTGACTGATTTTTTCCAATAAAGCAGTTCGTGCTTCTACTACCAGTTCTTGAAGTTGCCCGCTGGTCAATTCTTTTAACTCTTTGGGGCTTTTGATTTTTTCTAATAACATGTACGTACCTCCTGTAGAAATGTTTGAATGGTTCGTGTGTTTACTCACAAGGAAAAAGACACGAAGTCGAAATGAGTAGATCGTTCTCTGGAATGAAAAAAGCGGCAATCGGAGCTGGACGCTCTTTTTTAAATTCCTGTCAAACCGTGAAATAGCAAGTTATCCTAAAGGGAAATCGTAATTTTTCTGAGTTTCAACAATCGCTGCTCATTTCTTCTATCTAAAAAGATACCACCTAGAGTTGACTTTAGGTCAAGCACTTTTTGTGAATTTATTCTGTTTTGAGCCTAACGTTACGGCACGCCCACCATAATGATACAAAAAAAGATAAGAAGCGCCTGCTTCTTATCTCGGGTTTACTTGTTCAATGGTCATTCTTAAGAAACCAAAATTTTTTTCATTGTCCGCTTATTCTTCTTTCTCTAAGCCAACAAGCACTCGCTGTTTACGGTTCGATTCTTCTGCAACAAAGTTTAAAACTGTTTTCAATTCGCTAGGCGTTGCCTTTTTCTGTAAGATCGAGAAGTTTCGATGATATTTTATCATGATTGTTTCTACTTTTTCTTTCTCAGTCATTGAGCTTCTCCTCCAATTCTTCCTTTGTGTATGTTAATGGCAAAGCGAACGATCCATTGTCAACTACCATCAACGTATGAGAATGGCGATTTTGAAAATCTTTTATAAAAATATTAACGGTCACATTTTCTTTATACAATTCCTTCATTTTAATCAAGTTATATCTTGATTGAAAAAAAGCATTTATAAAATGTTCTTTAGGAACAAAGCGTCCTTCTATTTTTTCACGTTGCTTCGTATAATTCCAAGCAATAAAAGGATCTTGATAGATATAATAGATAAGCACGTCATAATTCTTTTTTAAGCATCGCGCAATATTTTGATCAGCTTTTTTAGTGGCAAATGTCCCATCAAGAATAAAACTATACCCTTTTTTTAAGACTAAATCCAAAGCAGCATCAACAAGCAGTGCGTACCCTCTTTGAAATCGGTACGAATTATTTCCTAGATATCCTGGAAATTCCTTTCTAAATTGATCCGCATCGATCACACATAGATTGCTATTTAACATAGTCAGCGTTTGTGCAGTCTCCGTTTTCCCTGATCCTGGACTACCAGCCATAAAAATAGCTGTTTTATCAGTTTCTACCTGTTTTCCATCGATAACTGATGTAATCAATCTTTTTTTATTTTGTTTTGCATAGATTAAAGAAATATCATTCACCACTCTAAGTACACTCCCTCACTAACATTTATTAACTAACGTCTTACCAAAAAAACAACTTCTCTACCAATGCTTGATAAAGTGGCTTCTTTTATTGTGGTGAAACAAGAATCATTTATTGCGAGAAGTAAGATGTCAAAAATTTCTGTTAATGAACTATACGCAAAAAAAACAGACTACATTTGTCATGCAGTCTGTTTTCCAACTTTTTCTTTTTTTAGTGTTTTTCCCAGTGTTTTCAGAAAGATTGTTTTTCTATGCATATAAGAGAATCAATAAAACGGTTCATAGTTTCATGATTATTAACGATATAATCTGGGATTATATCACAATCAGTTTTAGTAGAATTTCTACGATTGACCCATACAGCTTTCCAACCAGCTTTTTTGGCACCAATAATGTCATTCACAAAGGAGTCTCCTACATAATAAGTAGTCTCTCTATTTAGCCTCATGGCCTTTTCAGCATATTGAAATATTTTCAAATCCGGTTTTGAAAAGCCGAGCTTTCCAGATACAAAGATGTTTGTGTCTGGTATCCATTTGTTTAGTCCTAACGCTTTTATCTTTTTCATTTGATGATCGGCAGGTCCATTAGTAATAATCCCTAACTGAATACCATTCTTTGAACAGCTATTAAGTGCATCTTTCATTTCAGGTAATAATCGAATTCTTTCTTGATTCATTTGATAATCGATTTGAAAATTTCTTCCCTGCTCATCCGTAATCGCTACCCCAAAATGTTTGAAGGCATTGCGAATGCGATAAATTTGCATGTCGCTAAGGGATAGCAAGCCTTTGGTTGTCTTATCAAAAACTTGATCACTGTACCTCCGACTCAAAGAAAAGAGCTCTTCAATCAGAATATTCCTAAACGAAAAATTTTTCTCATACGCTTGTTTAAATGGAACTAACTGATCATACAGTGTGTCATCAACATCAAAAATGACTGTCGCCATTTTAAATTCCTCCTTAACTAAAAAACCGGAAGAAAACACTCATAGATTGTGTTTTCCCGGTTAGTTAACAAATTATAGTGAATTGTAGGTATCAATGATATTCTCAACAGTAAACCCGTAATTGGTTATTACTGTGTCTCCCGGTGCACTCGCACCAAACCGATCAACTGAAATTGATTTCCCATGTAGACCAACATAGCGTTCCCAACCAAAGCTCGAACCCATTTCTATTGAAACTCGTTTTGTCAAAGAGCTTGGTAATACTGATTCCCGATACTCTTTAGATTGCTTTTCAAATAAATCAAAACTTGGAAGGGAAACAACTGAAACATCTCTTCCTTGTTTCAGTAATTCTTTTTGAGCTTTAATTGCTAGGCTTACTTCAGATCCTGTAGCAATCAATACACCATCTGGCGCTCCTTTAGAAGCATGCTTTGAAAGAACATAACCGCCTCTGGCTACCCCTTCTTCGGCCATTTTTAATGTTCCTTCAAGAACCGGTAAATTTTGTCTACTTAAAACTAATACCGTTGGTGTTTCCTGTGACCTCATAGCAACTTTCCAAGCAGCTACAGTTTCATTGCCATCAGCTGGTCTAATAACATGAACGTTAGGCATACATCTGAGGCTAGCTAATTGTTCAACAGGTTCATGGGTTGGTCCATCTTCTCCAACTGCTATAGAATCATGGGTTAACACATAGATTACTGGAACATTTTGTAATGCACTCAGTCTTATCGCTGCTCTCAAATAATCAACAAACACGAAAAATGTGCCACCATATACTCTTGTCCCGCCATGTAATTGAATCCCATTCATTGCTGCTGCCATAGCGAATTCCCTCACACCAAACCAAATATTTCTTCCACTAGGATTTTCAGGTGTAAACTCATCAGCACTGGCAATCATAGTATTGTTGGATTCTGATAGATCTGCTGAGCCTCCCCATAAATACGGGATCCCTTTTGCTAATTCCTGAATCGTTTCCTTACTTGTAACCCGACTCGCCGCACTTGTTCCTAACTCATATTTAGGAAGCGTATCGTCCCAGCTTTCAGGTAATCTACTTTCATGAGCAAACTGATAGTGTTTCGCTAAATCAGGATAACTTTTTCTGTACTCTGAAAAGAGAGTATCCCACTCTTTTTCCGCCTTTTTCCCCCTGGATAAGATATGGTGATCAAATTGTGCTCTCGTTTCTTTTGATACAACAAAACTGTTTCTTTCATCGACGCCATAGAATTTTTTAACATTTTTAGCATCTTCTTCTCCAAGAGGAGATCCATGAACTTTTGATGTCCCTTGATTCGCTGAACCATACCCGATTATCGTTTTAACTTCAATTAATGTTGGTCGCTCTACTTCAGATTTGCCTTTTTCAATGGCATGATAAATCATCTCAAGGTCATTCCCGTCTTCAACCAAAATATGCTGCCAACCATAGGCTTGAAATCTTTTTCCTACATTTTCTGTAAATGAGTGATCTGTTGGACCATCTAGTGAGATATCATTTGAATCGTACAATACAATTAATTTCCCTAATTTCATGTGACCAGCCATAGAACATGCTTCTTGTGATACGCCTTCCATCAAATCGCCATCGCCACACAAAGCATACGTATAATGATCGACAATGGGGAAACCTTCTTTATTGTAGGTAGCGGCTAAATGTTTTTCAGCCATTGCCATTCCGACAGCCATCGCAATTCCTTGCCCCAGAGGTCCTGTGGTAGCTTCCACCCCATCTGTATGGTTCACTTCAGGGTGTCCAGGAGTTTTGGAGTCCCACTGACGAAACTGTTTCAAGTCATCCATAGAAACATTGTATCCTGCTAAATGCAATAAGCTATATAGCATTGCTGATCCATGGCCAGCAGAAAGCACGAATCGATCTCGATTTGTCCATTTTTTTGCTGTTGCTGGATTGATTTTCAAAAATCTGCTCCATAAAACATAGGCCATTGGGGCGGCACCCATAGGTAATCCTGGATGTCCTGAATTTGCTGCTTCAATAGCATCAATGCTTAAAGTTCTTATCGTGTTGATTGCTTCTACATCATGATTATTAAACATTTTTCCTCTTCCTTAGACAAGAATAGCTAATCATATGATTAGCCATTCTTGTTCATTCATTATTTTTTAAATGCTTCCCAATCTTTTAAGAAGGTGGCAATGCCTTTATCCGTAAGAGGATGTGACCAAAGACTAAGAAAAAGACTACTCGGGATAGTTGCAATGTGGGATCCTAAATGAGCTACCGATTCCACATGATGCAAATTTCTAATACTGGCCGAAATAATCTCAGTATCGAAGCCATAAAAATCGATTGCTTGTCTTAGCTTTGCAATCAGCTCGTATGCATCTGTGCCAATATCTTCAAGTCTGCCAATAAATGGACTGATGAAGGTTGCACCAGACTTCATCGCTAATAGTCCTTGAGAAAAAGTAAAAATCAGTGTCACATTTGTCTTAATACCTTCTTTTGACAAGACATTGACTGCTTTTAAGCCTTCTTCTGTCATAGGAATCTTCACAACGACATTATCCGCCCACTTTGCAAGTTCTCTTGCTTCAGTGATCATTTCTTCAGCTGTTAAACCGATTACTTCAGCGCTGACAGGACCAGTGACAATCGAACATATCTCTTTAATTACCTCTTCAAAGTCTCGACCTTCTTTAGAAATAATTGTCGGGTTCGTGGTAACACCATCAACTAAACCTAATGAATTAATTTTTTTAATCTCATCTACATTTGCAGTATCTAGAAAAAATTTCATCTTGCTCTCCTAGTTGCCTACCTATTTGGCATTATTTTTGATACGTGTTGTAACACCCTTCAAATTGTAACATTCTGCATAATCCCGAATTGGGCGTTTGATATGATCGACTACATAACGCTGACCATCAATATTGTGCATTTTAAGGTTTGCATACATTTTTTCGATTTCAGCTTTTACTTCGTCATCGTTGAAAGTATAGTGACCAGCAATATCTAAAATTTCTGCTTGGAGTTGTGCATCATTTTGATCCATGATTTGACTAACCGTCAATTCTTTTTGTTCGCCAACCATCCATTTTCTCCAACGCTCACTCTTAATGGCATGTTCAAGCAATACATCACGCGTATTAGAAGCATCTTTAACCAACCCATATTCCACTAACTTTGCTTCGACAGCAGCAAGATTTAAATAAGCACGTGTTTCTTCGGTGCCGTACTGTGGCGCCACATTAGTCGCAGTGATGGATGAAGGAATGTGTTCTAATAAAGTGACATCATCTAAATAATCTCCATTATGTTCTTTCAAACCTACCCCGTATTTTTTAGCCATTTGAGCTAAATCATAAGCATTTTTGAAATGGAAAGTACCTACTTGTTCTGTCTTACGCGTCAATGTTCCCGTTTGTCCAACAATAAAAGTTGGCATTGGTAAGTCCCGTTTTTCTAACTCTTCTTTCAATTTTAAAATAAATGTTTCATAGGTTTCAGTGGATGTTAACCCACCATTTGTTTCCTCTGTCCCTACTTCATAACCAATTTCTGGTAACTTATGGGCTTTACGTTCCTTTTCACAGAAGTCAATCAAATCAACTGTACGTTCGAGTACCGTGTCTAATGGGATTACTTTACCGACTTCAAAGGGATCTTTTGTAGGATCAATCATTAGCAGATCAAAACCAGCTTCTATATCTGCTACATAAGATTTCTTACCTAGTTCCATCGCTTTTTCAGTTGGTAGATGATCATTACGCTCTTTGTCACGTTGCCAAGGTCCGCCATGATCTCGACATAAGTAATAAAGATTGTCATATCCGATGTCTTCGGCTACTTCTTCAACAGCTTTCGCAAAAGTAAATTGATTCCAGCCATTTACATATCCGCCCCCTAGCTCATCAGCATCTACTTGATTACGACTAGCAATAAACATGACAGGATAATCGTCTTCTTTAGATAACTCAAGGGTGGCTTGGACACAATTTTTTGACATTGGTCCAATCCCAAGCAATGTAGCGCTCTCACCAGTTGCTTGCAAATCTAATAACCCTTCTACGACTGTTTTGATTGGTAACTTTTCCATTTCAGTTACATCTCCATTTCTACTGTTAATTTGTTTATCTACCTTTTACAAGTAAAGTATAGAATCTATTATTCTTTCTGAATATTACATTTTTCTGCAACAAGTGAATGCATGAATCCTCCGACTTGTTGCAGTTTATCCAAAAGAGGTGTTGTTGAATTCCCAGCACGCATTATTTATGATTATTATGGATACTGAAAGATCTTTAAATTATGAGTGACAAAAAGAACGCTTGAGCATCGAATCTTTAAATAAGGGAACGAAAAATCAGCGGAGAGTTCATTCACACTATATAGTGGCGCTTGTCTGCCTTTGTGAGGTCTTCTGCATTTTTATGAAAAGGAGCTATTGAGCTGTATTAAAAAGTCAGTGTTTAAATGTTTAGACCCATTTCTCAAAAAAAGAGACGGGGACAGAAGTGTTAACCTTCGAGAAATAAGGAGGAATACAAGGAAATTACTTTTCAAATTTTGGGTATTTCGACTTATTTCTCGGGGTTGCTTTTCCCGCCGTTTAGACGTGTTTAGAGCGTGGGACAAAAGTGTTTTTTGCTTTTGTCCCACGCTCTCGCTAGCTATTTTTATTTTGTTATTTCTATTTTGCTACTTCTACTTGTTCTGTGTTCTCTTCTTTTTTCTTTCTTTTTTCATCAACTAAGCTTGGTTTTGTAAAATGAAGGATACCCGCTGAAATAGCTGCTCCGACAATGATGGAAAGAGCGTACCACAATTTACCATTCACAACCGGTAAGATAATAAATCCTCCGTGAGGCACTAATGCTTCTACTCCTGTTGCCATCCCCATTGCACCACCTACAGCACTTCCGATAATAATTGCTGGCAGAACTCGTTTGATATCTTTTGCCGCAAACGGAATTGCGCCTTCTGTAATACCAATTAATGACATAAAGAATGCTGAAATTCCTAAATCTTTATCTTCAGCAGTATATTTTTTCCGGTCAATAAATGTCGAAATTGCCATAGCCAATGGTGGGATTGCACAGGCAATTCGGTGGGCGCCATTTGGTCCATACACACCTTCAGCCATCAATGCTAATGTAAAGGCAGTCGCTGTCTTGTTAATTGGTCCCCCCATATCAACTGCTGTCATTGCACCTAGAATCAATCCTAAAATAAGAGCACTACCACCCTGCATTTGACCAAGAACTTTAACCAACCAATCCATTGCTAAACCAATTGGTACAGAAATTACATAAATATAGAACATTCCAAGTACAAAAGTCGTAACTACTGGTACGATCAAGATAGGCATGATCGTTTTGATGGTAGACGGAACTTTCCAAGTTTTGCACCAGCGAACAAAATAACCTGCAGCAACACCCATAATCATGGCTCCAAGAAAACCGGTCTTGACTTGACCTTCACCGATTGGATTATTTGCTACAAACCCTAAAATCATTCCCGGAACTAGACCAGGTTTCCCTGCTAATGAATTTGCAATATACCCAGAAAGTAAAGGAATCATCATCGCAAAACCTGCAGCACCTAAATCATTTAAGTTTTGCATAAAAGGATTAGTGATCTCCATTCCGGTATCAGTTGCTTTCCCGGTAGCTAAAGCGACTGCCAGAAAGATCCCCCCGACAACAACTGATGGCAACATAAAAGAAACCCCTGTATTAAAGGCTTTTTGTAAGTCTTTAAAAATTTTATTCTCTTTTTTCATTTTTTTGAGTCTCCTTCTTTATAATTTTTCTGCTTCATCAATATATTTGGCAGGGTATTTGATCATATCACCAGGCTCTACGTTTAAGGTTTTCCCCATCTCTATTTTTTCTTCAAAACGTTCGCTATCCTCTACATCGATAGCAACTGCTAAAATTAAGACGTCTGCTTGATCAATGTCTTCTTGTTCTAGCTGATTTTCAATTCCCATGCTACCTTGAGTTTCGACTTGGACTTCATGTCCGCGTTTTCGGCATTCTTTTTCGATCGCTTCTTGTGCCATATACGTATGAGCGATCCCTGTTGGACATGCTGTAACTGCTACTATTTTCATTCTAAATTCCTCCTTAAATTTCAATTGAACTCAGCTGTTCATATATTTTATTTTTATCTGTTTCACTCAATAACTTATCTCTAAAATCATCATTTAGTAATTTCTTGCTTAATTGCGAGATAAATTTTAGATGCATCTTGCCTTCGCTGTTTTGTGGAACACCAATCAAAAAGACGAGGCGAACCATTTCTTCATTTTCTTTTGTCCATTGAAAAGCTTTATTTACTCGTAAAAAGGCGATGAATGGATGCAATACCGCTTCGGTTTTCCCATGGGGAATCGCGATGTCATACCCGATCGCAGTCGGAACTTCAGACTCACGTTTTCTTACTGCTTGATACAGTTCATCTGCATCTTCGACATAGCCAACAAATTCAGCTGCCTCGACGATATGTCGGATCACTTCATCTTGATCAGCTAAATCACTATTTAATAAAATCAAATCCGGAGTAATAACTCCTTTATCACTTTTCTGAACATTCTCCACTTTAATCACTCCCAATTCTTCTATATAACATTTCATTTGTCGTTGAATCTCGCAATTGCTTTAAGTGCTCATTGTTATCAATGATGTTATAGATATCTGACAAAATATTCCGTGTCTGAAAGGTATCCTGTTTCGCAATACAAATTAAAAAAATCAAATCGACATAATATTTATTCCATTTAAATTTCTTTTTGTTTTTGACTACAACAATGATCGTTTTATTGACGTATGTCGAATTCCCGTGAGGGACAGCGGTGCCAGAAGGTAAATCAGTACCGCCCAACTCTTCACGCTCTAGGACTGTTTGTCTAAATGATGAGCTTACGTAATTCCTCTGTATCAGTCTTTCACCGACTTGATCGATCAGCTCTTCTTTAGAAGAAAAGTTGGTATTCACATAAATAAGATCTTTCGTAACAAATTTCATCAGATGATGCGCTCGCACAAATTCTAGAACCTTATTCTCAGACTCTGGAAGCGAGTTTGAATACTTAATTCGTTCTATATCTTCTTTCGTTAAAAATGGTGAAACCAAAATAACTTCCTTTTTAGGAATATCTATCTTAATGGTTGAGATAATCATGTCATAGTCTTCAAGAGTCATCTGTTCCAATTCCGGCACAGAGGCTACTTCAAATGAGTCCAATGATGGTAAAACATTTTTGATTCGATTTATCAGCAGTTCCGAAGTTGCAATCCCCATTTGACAAACAATCAAGATTTTTCGATTTAATCGTGCGCGTTCGATTGCAGCTTGGAAATACATTGTCAAAAAGGCAATTTCATCCTCATTAAAACTAAGCCCTAATTCCCGTTCATATTCACTTAGTACCACCCAAATAACATTGAAGGTTAAAGAGAATTCGTTTTTTATTTGTAGGGTAAATGGGTTCTCCGTTTTGTTGTTCGTCCTTAAACGATAAATCATTGGGGGAATATGATTTTTTAACTGTTCCTCCAACTTTTGATCACTGGCAAAGTTGATATTCAGTGCAGTTGAAACTCTCGAAAGTAATTGTTCAACAATCACACTATCTATTTCTTCCTCTGGCAAAGGTTCAAAACGATTAGAGATCAGTTGCAATGATAAGTATTGAACATCTTCGTTCGTATAAGAAAACCCCAAACGTAAAGCTGATTTATGCAACAAACGAACAGCACTTTCCTCAAAGAAAACTGTTGCCACATTGGCCTCAGATTTTTTTATTTCCTCGATGTGATGACCTTTGAAAACCCGAAAAACTAGAATAATAAAAATGTTCAAGATGTTTTGCACATAATAGTCAGAAATAGCGTTTACATTTTCTCGAATATAGGTATACAAAATATTCGAGCAAGCACTGATCAAATTTTCGCCATAGTATGGACTTAATAATTTAATTTTTTCGGCAAAATCCTCATCGTATAGTTCTGAATTATTAAGTAAATAGCGATTAAACTGCAGCAATGCTTTTTGAACGTCTTCCTCTGTCCCCAATAATGACGTGCCATGAACATCGCTGCACAGCTTGATACTTGATCCAACATTCAATATTTTCATAATGAATTCAAAATCTTTAATAATTGAAGTTTTACTCACCATAAATCTTTCCGATAGATGGTTGAAGCTAACCACCTTTTCATCGAATAACAAGGTACTCATGATCTCAATTCTTCGGTTGAATGTATTGTAAAGATCACTTTCCTCTTTCTTATTCTCGATTCCCTCAACTTCCTTGAAACGTTTTAGCGCAATACCAACTCCGCGCTTTTTCTCAAGATATTCTCCCGAGCTCTGGAGATATTCTTCAATGATCCCTAATTCGCTGTGCGTCGTTCTTTTTGAAACACCCAATTTGCTTGCAAAATAATCGACTGTTTTAAAGTCACTTTGTCGCACTAATAACTCTAATAATTTTTTTTGTCTTTTTGTAAGCATGATGATAACCACTTCCTTACTATCCAAAATAAAGGCCTTAATCTTTTGATAGCGTTATCAGGATCGTAACCTTATTATAGATGTGCTTTAGAAAAAAGCATATTACAATTCATTGCAACAAGTCGATACAACATCTCACTTACTTGTTGCAGAAAAGGCACTTAAATAAATATAAGTATTCCTTTAAATTCTCGAAAATAATATCAATCACATTGAAATCACGTTTATAAAACAACTTGATTTCCTATAGAACTTATAATCATATCATAACCTCAAAAAGATCGATTTATTTTGATGTCTCATCTATTATTACTTAAAAAAAGGAAAACATTCATATATAAATTACCTTGCCTTATTTGCTTATCAAAACTCATCATTCCTACTTGATAAAGAACTATTATCCATAGACTCCCTTCGTACATCAGGTAATAAATAATAAAAAAACTGCCATTAAACAGGATACATTCCCTGCTTAATGGCAGTTTGCTTATTTCCGATACATCTTCAATTCCAAGAACAAATCATTATAGATGCCCAGATACTCAGCACCTAAGTTTTCATAGACTTCGAGGTGTTCCATTAATTCATCGGATGGATAGAATTGTTCGTCTTCGGTGATCTCGTCAGGCAGTAATGCCATGGCTTCTTGGTTAGGTGTGGAATAGCCGATGTATTCTGCGTTTTGTGCAGCGTTCTCGGGTTCCAGCATAAAGTTCAAGAAGGCGTAAGCACCGGCTTCGTTTTGTGAGGTCTTAGGAATGACCATATTATCGAACCACAGGTTGGAGCCTTCCGAAGGGATCACGTAATGAATGTGCTCGTTTTCGTACATCATGTCGGCTGCTTCCCCAGAAAATGTGACCGCAACCGATGCTTCTTCATTGGCCATGTACATCTTGATTTCATCAGCGACGATGGCTTTGATGTTTGGAGTCATAGTCCGCAGCTTATTGAATGCCTCTTGCAGCTGATCGTCGTCTTTGCTGTTAAGAGAATAGCCTAAGCTGTCCAAACCTAATCCCATCACTTCACGCGCGCCATCGATCAGCATGATACTATTTGCTAATTCGGGTTTCCAAAGATCGTCCCATTGGGTGATCTCACCTTCATCAAAGAACTTATCGTTATAGACGATCCCTAGTGTTCCCCAGAAATAAGGGATGGAATATTGATTGCCTGGATCAAAACTCAGGTCCAAAAAGCGAGGGTCGATATTGTCTAGCCCTTTGATTTTACTGTGATCCAATGGTTTTAAAAGATTTTGTTCCATCATTTTCTCAATCATGTATTCACTCGGTATGGCGATGTCATAGGACGTACCGCCTTGTTGGATCTTCGTGAACATCGCTTCATTTGAGTCAAAGGTTTCATAATTGACTTTGTAGCCTGTCTCTTCTTCAAACTTACTGATCAAATCAGGGTCGATGTAGTCGCCCCAGTTGTAGATGTTGACGACCTCAGCGCCTGCCATACCAGAGGAGCGTTCCAATTCACGGACACCAAAGAGCAAGATCAGGACGATCGCAACAATACCGATAATCAGAGATTGTAGTCGTTTCATCGCAGATTTGCCACCTCCACACGGCGGTTTTTACGCAATTTCTTCGCGCCGTTTTCTTTACTGATAAAGTAATAGCCTACCACCAGGATCATGGAGAATAAGAAGACAAGTGTACTTAATGCATTGATTTCTAAACTGATTCCTTGACGTGCTCTAGAATAGATCTCTACCGATAAGGTACTAAAGCCATTGCCTGTCACAAAGAATGTCACGGCAAAATCATCGAGTGAATAAGTAAATGCCATGAAATAGCCGGCGATGATGCCCGGTGTCAAGAAAGGCAAAATGATATTTTTAATGACTTGAAAATTATTCGCGCCTAAATCACGGGCAGCATCGATCATTGAATCGTTCATCTCTTGCAGTTTCGGCAAGACCATCAACACCACGATCGGGATACTAAAGGCGATATGCGAAAGCAATACGCTGAAAAAGCCTAAGCTAAACCCACGGAACAAGTTGCCGATCATCGTAAAGAAAATCAAGAAGCTGGCACCAATGATGACATCTGGTGAAACCAACAAAATATTATTCAAACTCAACAATGCCGTTCTCGTTCGGCGTTTGCGGGTATAGTAGATGCCCATCGCACCAAATGTGCCGATGATCGTTGCCAGTAATGCTGATAAAAATGCCAGCATAAAGGTGTTCAACACGATGATCATCAAGCGGGTATCTTGAAAGACGGATTGGTAATGTTCAAAAGTGAAACCCGTAAAAGCATTCATGGTGCCTCCTTCATTGAAGGAATAGAAAATCAAATAAAAGATCGGCACGTACAAAAGAATAAAGACGACGATCAGATAAAGATTCGACCAGCGAAATTTTTTCATTTACGTTGCCCTCCTTTTTTCTTTTCTCCCGTAAACAGCATCACGAGGAACATAGCGATGATCAAAATGACGCCGATGGTCGAACCCATGCCCCAGTTTTGGGTAACGAGAAAGTGCTGCTCGATCGCCGTACCAAGCGTGATTACGCGATTGCCCCCAATCAAACGGGTCAACATGAAGAGGGAGAGCGACGGAATGAAGACGGCTTGGACGCCGCTTTTCACACCGTTTAACGACAGAGGGAAAATCACTCGTCGAAACGTATCATAGCTGTTTGCCCCTAAATCGCGACTGGCACTGATCAAAGAGGGATTCATTTCTTCTAAGGCATTAAAAATCGGCATGATCATAAAGGGCAGTTCGATATAGACGGCAACCGTCAAAAAGCTAAAGTCGGTAAACAAAATCTGCTTTGGTCCAACACCCATGATTTCTAGGAAGTTGTTGACACTGCCATGAATGCCGAAAATCCCAATAAACGCATAGGCTTTTAATAATAAGTTGACCCACGTTGGTAAGATGATCAACAGCAGCCACAAATCTTTGTGACGCAGCTTAGTTAAGAAATAGGCTGTCGGATAGCTGATCACTAAGGTAATCACGGTGATCAAAAAGGCATACCAAACCGAGTTTAAGGTCATGATCAAATATTTGCCAGAACCTAAGTAGCTTTGATAATTGACCAGCGAAAAGTTGCCGTTCATATCAAAAAAGGATTGGTAGATGATCAATAAGACTGGTGCAATAACAAATAGCAATAACCAAAAGACATAGGGTATCGCATAAAAACGACGCATTTTCGTCATTAGCTTTCCCTCCTAATCTTCGTAGCTCTCTAAACGAGCATCAAAATCTTCTTCGGACTCATTGAAACGCATGACGTGGATATCTTCTGGTTCAAAGGAAAGCCCGATCTTGCTTCCTTCAGTGGCTTTTCTTGTAGAGTGAACCATCCATTCGTTGCCTTGTTCATCGTAACAAATGATTTCGTAATGCACGCCTCGGAACAATTGCGTGTCTACTTCAACGACCAGCTTGCCTTTTTCCGCCGTCGTCAAATTCAAATCTTCTGGACGGATTACGATCTCAACGGCTTCATTCGGCCGCATCCCGCCATCGACACATTCAAATTGCTTGCCGACAAACTCCACTAAGTTGTCTTCGATCATCGTACCTGTGACGATGTTGCTTTCACCGACAAAATCCGCCACGAAATGGTTGATTGGTTCATCGTAGATATCCACTGGTGTGCCGCTTTGGACGATCTTCCCTTTGTTCATAACGAAAATCTCATCACTCATCGCCAACGCTTCTTCTTGGTCATGGGTGACAAAAATAAAGGTGATGCCTAGTCGCTGCTGCAATTCCCGCAGCTCGTATTGCATGTCGGTTCGCAATTTCAAATCCAATGCGGACAAGGGTTCATCAAGAAGCAATACTTTGGGCTCATTGACGATCGCTCGTGCGATTGCGACCCGTTGGCGTTGTCCTCCAGACATTTCGCTGATTTCACGATTCTCATAACCAGGAAGCTGCACTAGCCGCAACGCTTCTAAGACTTTTTTATTCACTTCATCTTTTGGTAATTTTTTGATTCGCAGACCAAATGCCACATTTTCAAAAACGTTCATATGTGGGAATAAGGCGTAATCTTGAAAGACAGTATTCACTTGCCGTTGATTGGCAGGAACGTCATTGATTCTTTGTCCATCAAAATAAACGTCGCCTTCTGTTGCGTCCGAAAAACCCGCAATGATGCGTAAGATGGTTGTTTTTCCACAACCTGAAGGACCTAACAATGTATAAAAGCGACCTTCTTCAATATCAAAACTCACTTTTTTCAAAACTGTTTCATCATCATCAAATCGCTTCACCACATTGTTGAATGAAATTATTGTTTTTCCCACACTCTTTCCTCCTGTACTATAAATAAGAATCTGTCACGACTACAAGCACACGGCTTTTTTTGCCCGCAATATTTTTTAATTGATGCGGCTCAGTCGCCTGATAATAAATCGATTGGCCTTTACGAGCCTTGTACTGCGTTTCTCCTAGTGTCAAGGCCACACTGCCCTCTAAGACATAGATAAATGTTTCTGCTAACGATGGTTCAAAGGTCTTGTATTCGCCCGCTTTATCAAAAGTCAGCAAGACTGGCTCCATTTCTTTTTCATTGGAATCGGGAATCAGCCACTTCAATTCATAGCCATTTTCTTCATCATAATAAAGCGTGCTGTCTTCTTCGCGATAAACCACTTGATGCTGCGCATTTTCTTCTCGGAAAAATTCCTCTGGTGTCACGCCTAAAACTTCTAAGATCGTAAAAAAAGTTTCCATAGAAGGCGAACTCAAATCACGCTCCAACTGTGAGATATAGCCTTTCGTCAAATCGGTCCGCTCGCCTAATTCTTCTTGGGTCAAATTCTTTTGAACGCGCAAATTGCGCAGCTTCTCGCCAATCTCCATGTTCATTCCCCCTTTGATTGACACAACTTCAAATAAAAAAGTTTGCTATAAGTAAACTTCATGTTTAATTTCACTTTTTCTAGTATACAAATAATTGCAAAAAACACAAGCCTTTTTTCTTCATTTTTTTGAATTCTTTTCTCCCTGATCAAAAAAAGGAGTGACGCTAAACGCTTGTGTTATAAAGGAAAGGAGTGGTGGTCCCGGCATTTTCGCTTTTTAAAGGTTTAAAAGAACAACTTCTATTTTAACGAAGAAAAGGTAGATTTAATAATGATCTGTTTTTACTGATTTTTTGATAAGAAGACCTGCCTTTTCTTGCTTCACTGGTTAAAAAAATAAAACTTATGGTATTATGAGTACAAACCATCAAAGGAGTGTCTGAAATGACGAATTTCTCTACCTTTCGTGTCATGAATGAACCAAATTTTACTGCTTCACTCACAACTGCAACCCTTGACGAGCTGCCAGCAGGCGATGTGCTTGTCCGTGTTGATTACTCAGATGTCAATTACAAAGATGCCTTGGCAGCAAAAGAAAATGGCGGCGTGATCCGCACGTATCCGATGACGCCGGGAATCGATTTAGCAGGGGAAGTCGTGGACAGTCAGTCTGCTGATTTTGCCCCAGGCGACCAAGTCTTAGTGACAGGTTATGGCTTAGGGGTTTCTCACCCAGGCGGTTACAGTCAATTTCAACGGGTCCCAGCCGAGTGGCTCGTGAAACGTTCTGCTGGTTTTTCAGCAAAAGACAGTATGACCTATGGCACTGCTGGGTTCACAGCAGCTTTAGCAGTGCAAGAATTAGAACAGCTGCACTTAGCAAAAGACGCTGCTATTTTGGTGACAGGTGCTAGCGGTGGCGTCGGCAGTGTCAGCATTGCTTTATTGAAAAAACTGGGCTATACAAATATAGTGGCGCTATCTCGGAAAACCGATGCGCAATGGTTGTTGGACCTAGGCGCAGCGAAAATCGTCAGTCCTGATGACGTGGTACCAGAAAAGGTCAAACCATTAGCAAAACAAACGTTTGCAGCGGTCATCGATACAGTTGGCGGTCCATTGCTTGCGGCAGTGCTTCCGCAAATCGCTTATGGGGGCGGTGCCTTCTTATGCGGCAATGCTGGTGGGATCAAAATCGAAACGACTGTCTTACCCTTTATTTTGCGTGGGATTCGCGTAATTGGGATCGATTCGGTCAATGTTTCCCATGAGATCCGCACGGCATTATGGGAGAAATTAGCGGGTGAGTGGAATGTGATCGATCAGCTTTACACGAAAGCCATCACTTTGGAAGACTTGCCAGAAACATTGGCAGCTTTATTAGCAGGCACGCACCAAGGACGGACGATCGTTGAGGTGTCACAAGCGCAATGAGAATTTTGATTACGGCTGGCGGTACTTCCGAAAAAATCGATGATGTCCGTGCAATCACGAATCATTCCACGGGCTCACTTGGTCAAGCCATTGCCAAGGAATGGCTGCTATACCCTGAGATGACCATCGATTACGTTACGACGAAAACTGCCAAACAACCGCCGACCGATCCACGAGTTACCTGTTATTTCATTGAAGGGACCACGGACTTGTTGGCGCAGTTGACCGATTTATTGACGACCCATTCGTATGCTGCCGTGATCCACAGTATGGCAGTCAGTGATTTCACCCCTGCTGCTCATTTTTCAGAAGCAGCGTTTTATGAAGCAATCAACGATGCCCTACCAGCTTATGACAACCAGGTCACTCCGGCATTGATGGCACACGTGCTCACACAATCTGAAACAACGGCAGGCAAAGTTTCTTCCAATACTGATCATTTGTTTTTAGTGTTGAAGAAAACCCCGAAAGTGATCCAAACCATCAAAGCATTACAGCCGACAACCTTATTAGTCGGATTCAAATTATTAGTAGACGTAGCGGAAGCCGAGTTGTTTGCGGTCGCACGAAAAAGTCTGCTGGCTAGCCAAGCGGATTATGTGTTGGCCAACGACTTGACGCAAATTTCTGGAAACCAGCATGTCGGACACCTTTTGACACAAGAAGGACAAATCGGGACTGGCCGCACAAAAGCTGAGATCGCAACCTTGATCGTTGACACATTACGCAATGACCTGCGTGCTTAGCTAGATGTTTTTTTAGAAAAGGAGAAAGAAACATGAAACAAAAACACGTTCTGCTTGGCGTCAGCGGCAGTATCTCTGCATACAAAGCAGCCGACCTAACCAATGAATTAACCAAAAAGGGCTATGCAGTGGATGTCTTAATGACTCAAAATAGCACACAATTTATTACGCCTTTGACTCTACAGTCATTATCCAAACGCCCGATCCATGTAGATGTTATGCAAGAACGTCAACCAGATCGCATCAATCATATTGAACTAGCCAAACAAGCCGATCTTTTCTTGCTCGCCCCAGCCAGTGCCAACAGCATTGGCAAGCTGGCGCATGGGATAGCCGATGATTTGATCTCAACAGTTGCCTTAGCGTTGCCGTTATCCGTGCCTCGCTTGATTGCGCCAGCCATGAATACCGTCATGTACGAAAACCCGATTGTTCAAAGAAATTTGGGGATTTTGAAAGAAGTCGGCTTCCAAGAGATTGAACCCCGTGAAGCGTTACTGGCTTGCGGTGATTTCGGCAGAGGCGCATTAGCAGCAACAGAAACGATTCTTGAAAAAGCATTGACTGCTTTGGAAGTACGGAGTGTCTAACAATGAAAAAAATATCAACTTTTGAACTTGTCTTAACAGCTTTCTTTTTAGGAATCTTGATTCTTTTAGCATCGGTTCCCTTTCTTGGGTTTATTCCCTTAGGACCAATCAATGCGACAACGATGCATATTCCTGTGATCATCGCTTCTATTGTATTGGGCCCTCGGATCGGCGGCTTTTTAGGCGGCGCCTTTGGGATCATCAGTATGGTGCGTTCGACCTGGATCATCACCCCGCTTTCTTTTGTCTTCTCCCCTTTCGTACCGATTTATGGGAGTGATCAAGGAAGCTGGAAAGCGATCCTCGTAGCGTTGATTCCTCGTATTTTGATTGGTGTCGTTCCTTACTTTGTGTACAAAGGCTGTCAAAAAATCTGGAAAAACAAACAGCAAAGTCTTTCGCTACTGATTGCTGGTGTTGCGGGAGGCTTGACGAATACGATCCTGGTTATGAACTTGATCTACTTCTTGTTCCAGCAAGAATATGCGGAGGTTGTAGGAAAAGCCGGCAATGCTGTCTATGCAGCGATTTTGGGTGTAATCTTCGCCCAAGGTGTACCTGAAGCCATTGTAGCAGGAATCGCCACGATGGCAGTTGGAACCGTCCTTTTACGCTTAGTCATGAACCGCAAAAAAAATCGTATCTAAAAAAATAGCGACCGCCCAAAGTTAGCTTTTTGGCTAACTTAGGCGGTCGCTTCCCTTTTGAGTGTCTTATAAACTTTGTGTCACTTGGAGTGCTTCGACAAGCTCTTGATACTGCTCTTGGGTCAAATACTCTTCATAAAAGGTCAGATAATCATCGATATCTGCTTGGGTCAAATAAGGCAGCTCTTGCTTGATTTGCAGCAGCAGTTCTTCAAACTCCTCATCCGTCAGCATATAAGAAGACCAATCATCGGTTTCATCATAGCTATCCCAGTACTCATCATCATAATCATTTTCATACCCATCGTCATAGCTGTCATCCCAACCATAATCATAGGGAGAAAACAATTCTTCTGGGTCAATCAATTCTTCCGCTGTAGGGATTGCAACAGCAGTATCACTTTTCTTCCCTGTAAAAGTCACCGTGGCTCCGATAGTGGTTTGCAGCTCATCCGCTTGCACGAAGTGAAAAGCCATTTTCTGCTGATTTGTTTTCGTATTGACGGTCATGGTTAAGTCAAACTGCTCGACTTCTTCCAACATCGTTTCTAATTCGGCGACTTGCTTTTGATCGGCGCCGTGTTCTTGGGCATAATCTGCATAATCTGCCAATTCTTCTTTGGTAAACGTGTGGCTGATCGTATCTCCATCTCTTTTGAAAGCATCCGGTTCAAAGGTTTTCAAATAGTCTGCAAATGTCTCATTATGAAAAAGACTGTTCATGGTAAAGAGGTTTTCAGGCTCTTTTTCTGCTTCGGTTGTCCCCTCGCCGTCCTCTGCAAAAGTTCCTTCGCCAAAGTAAGAATCTAAGGTTTCTTGATCGATGCGCAGGTATTTGCCTTCATATTCCGCAGCGTCTGGTTTTGTCCCATAACTGTCACTACCAAATGCGCTGATATACCCTTGCAGTGTTTCATAGATTTCAGCTGACACATACGCTTCTTGTTTTTCTGGATCGACGATCAGCTTGATCGGCAGCTCCTGCCCCCCAAAAGCGACTGCCAGATTGAGTAAAATCGCTTTGGTTTCTTTGTCCTGGACGAAGTCCCCTTTAAATGACGAGCCGACTAACTGTGACATCAACATAGAGGCATACCTATCGGCTTCTTGACCGTATTCGCTGCTGCTGCCCATCTCAAAGGTATCGATCGTCGCTTGGAATTCACCAGCATTCGCTGCTTGCTGATTCGTCAACTGTTCGGCAAACTGTTCTTGCGGTAATTTCGTACAACCGCCGAAAAGAAAGGCGAACCCAACAAACAAAATGACGCGTCCCCACTTTTTCATCCTGCTCACTCCTTTTCGTTTATTGTACCGAAGACTGAGAAAGCTTACAAACCTAAGCTCTTTTTTATCAGCTCTCATAAAAAAAGACTGCCCCTCAGGACAATCTTTTTGCTATTCTATTCTTCGCCGATGATTCGGACTTCTGTTTCTAAGGTGACATCAAAGGTTTCTTTGATGACTTGTTGGATATGAGCGATCAGTTCAACGTAATCCGTTGCAGTGGCTTGATCGACATTCACGATAAAGCCCGCATGTTTTTCCGAAATTTGGGCTCCGCCCCATTTCAATCCTTGTAAGCCTGCATCTTGGATCAGCTTGCCGGTAAAATGACCGACTGGACGTTTAAAGACACTCCCACAAGAGGGGTATTCTAGCGGTTGCTTCAATTGCCGCAATTCTGTCAGTTCATCCATCCGCTTTTTGATTTGCTCTTGATCGCCTTTTGCTAAATCAAAGCGACTGCTCAAAATGATCATCTTTTGCTCTTGCAATTTGCTATGACGATAAGCAAATTCCATTTCTTCCTTGGTATAAGTCACGATTTGACCATTAGCCAGCAAAACGTCGCAGGACGCAAAGACATCTTGGATTTCGCCATCATAGGCGCCAGCATTCATAAAGACGGCACCGCCGACACTGCCAGGAATCCCGCAGGCAAATTCAAAACCAGTCAACGATTCATGCAAAGCGACATAGGTGGTATCGATCAACTTTGCTCCAGCATCGACGATCAAAGAAGTGCCGTCCACCACGATTTGGTTCATTTCTGATAGCATGATCACCACGCCACGAATACCACCATCACGGACGATCAAGTTGCTGGCATTTCCTAAGACGATCCAAGGAATCGCTTGTTCTCGGCAATAATCAAGCAGCTGTTTGGCTTCATCTGCTGTTTTGGGAAAAGCCAAAATGTCTGCCGGTCCACCAGTTTTTGTATACGTATAGTTCAATAAGGGTTCATCTTTTAATAAGGCAATTTCAGGGAATTGCGCAATCATCAAGTCTTTATTCACGAGAAGGTTTCCTTTCACAATAAACATCTCACTTATTTTAGCATGTTCAAGGAAAAGTTTCTACCTCTGGTGAATCAAAGAAAAGCTTAATAATCGAATGACCTGATTAATAAAGAGTAAGCTTCAAAAAAAGTGTTTTGTTATTTCAGATAATCGTTCTTTCATCACGGTAGTGACTTTATCGACTACTTCTAAGTTGCTGCGATGCAAGAAGTCCACACTGCAAATATGCTGACAAAGAATCGACCCTTGAACTTTACTTTATTGTGTTTCGGTAACTGTTTGAAACGCATTCGATCGAGCAAATTTTTCTTCTACATATTTTTTGAGCTACTGAGTGGCATCACTAAGATGGTATTGAAACTCTTGTTATAATAATCATTACTAACCACTACACTCGGTCTTTTTTTTGCCATTTCATTTCCTTTGGTGGGATTTAAGTCAATAAAAGAATATCTCCTTGCCTTACCATTCAATGTTCTCCTCACCTAAATCTTTTTCAAAAAAACATCTCACCTGTGTCAAATTTTCCCATTTCTTCTATGATCGCTAATTCTTGTTTCCAAAAAGCTTCAAAAGAAGGTGCTGCTTTTTCGCCTCTTACCTTGATCTCACCTTCTGGGGTAAATTCAAAAATTACCCAGTGATTCTCTTTTAAGCCTAGTATTTGCCGCACACTTTTTGGAATAGTTATTTGATTTTTCGAAGTCATTTTCGCTGAAACTTGCGCTTTGATCGTCATGAAACTGCCCCCTTTTCAAAATGACTGTATCATAAAATGGAAGTAAACGTAAGGAGCCATCGTTCCTTTTCCGTACTACAAACGAATTTTCTCTAGCATCCAAATTTAATCCTCATTCTTCCTCCTTGTTTTCCTCATTCCGCTCACTTGCTTTGCGCTTCTGGCTTTTTTAGGTAAAATGGGAGGCGTAGTGGAAAACAAGGAGGAGTCTCAATGAAATTTATTTCTTGGAATGTGAATGGTTTACGGGCCATCGTTAAAAAAAATTTTTCTGAAGTGTTTGAAGCCCTCGATGCTGATTTCTTTTGTTTACAAGAAACAAAGCTGCAAGAAGGTCAGATCGAATTGGATTTACCAGGCTATCATCAATACTGGAATTATGCGGAGAAGAAAGGCTATTCTGGCACAGCAATTTTCGCAAAAGAACCTGCACTATCGGTCCGTTATGGATTAGGAATCGAAGAACATGATACGGAAGGTCGCGTCATCACGCTGGAGTATCCTGAATTTTTCTTGATTACTTGCTACACACCAAATTCCCAAAATGAATTGCGCCGCTTGGATTATCGCATGACTTGGGAAGATGCCTTTTTGGCTTACTTGACTGAATTGAAACAACAAAAGCCAGTGATTCTCTGTGGTGATTTGAATGTTGCCCATAAAAATATCGACATCAAAAACTGGAAAACCAATCAAAAAAGTGCTGGGTTTACACCTGAAGAACGGGAAAAGTTTTCGACTCTTTTGGCTGCTGGCTTTACCGATACGTTCCGCTATTTCTATCCAGATGCAGAAGGTATTTATTCTTGGTGGAGCTACCGTTTCAACGCTCGCAAAAACAATGCTGGCTGGCGCATCGATTACTTTGTCGTTTCGGATGACTTAAATGAGCGCTTGCTAGACGCCAAGATCCATACAGATATCATTGGCAGTGACCATTGTCCGGTGGAACTGGATCTCAACTAACCGTAGGAAAACTTCAGTTTTTCTTAACGTTTGTTCGCTTTTCATTCTTTGATTTTGTGCTAGAATGGCAATGAGGTGAGTCTGATGAATTTTATCGCAATGGACTTTGAAACAGCAAATTATCAAAAACATAGTGCCTGTTCCCTTGCACTAGTCATGGTACAAGATAGCAAAATCGTGGGCGAATATTACACATTGATCCAACCGGAAACGGAATTTTTTTGGAAAAACATTCAAATTCATGGCATCCGTCCAGAAGATGTACAAGAAGCGCCTAAGTTTCCTGACGTATGGAAACAAATCCAACAATATTATCATCTGAACAGTTTGATCGTTGCGCATAACGCTGGTTTTGATACTGGAGTTTTGGCGGGATGTCTTGATTATTATGGGTTGTCACAACCAAATTATCTTTCCTTATGCACGGTGCGAACGAGCCGCAAGCTGTATCCAGAATTTACGAACCACAAATTAAACACGGTTTGTGAGCAATTACAGATTCCTTTACTAAACCACCATGATGCACTAGAAGATAGTCGGGCATGTGCCCAAATCTTATTGCGTCAAGAAGAAGAATTTGGTATCGATCCATTAAAAAAATTGGTTTTAGTCAAATAAATAAGAACGTGCGTCCTAAAGTCAGCATTGCGCTAGCCTTTAGGACGCACGTTTTCATTTAAGGAAGGATTCATTTTAAGTCAGATCGATCCAATAATGACAGATTATAGCGCCATCTTCAGGATCAATGACTTTTTCTGTCAATTTACCACCGTTGTTTTCAATGACTTTGGCGGAGGCGCGATTGGCTTCTTCACAGGTTACTAACACGTTGTTCAAGCCAAATTGTTTGGCCTTTACCAATGACTGTGCCAGCATTGCCGAGCCAACGCCTTGCTTTCGATGGTCTGGGTGCACCGAATACCCGATGTGTCCGCCAATTTGGCGCAAATACGCATTAAGTGTCAGACGCAGATTCAAGAGACCGATCACTTTTTGATCTTGGATAGCCAGATAGGTACGGGCGGGAACGAATCCTTCTGGTACCGTTTCTGCTGTTTTAAAATCCGCCAATCCCTCTAGCCAGTCTTTGGCTGTGGGACTTTCTACAAGTCCTGCCCCACCGTGAATGACTTCTTGATTCTTCTCGAACGCTTGCCGATACGCTTCGATTTGATCGCAGTCTGCGATCGTCGGTTCCCGAAACTCCATTTCCTTCACTCCTTTTTATGATTCAAAAAGACGTGCCATCATCAAGACGTCAACTTTTTGCCCCTCGCGGGTTTGCACCGCTTCTTTCATACAGCCTTCTGTTAAAAAACCAAATTTTTGATACAGATGGATCGCCCGTAGATTTCTCGCTTGGACGGTCAACTCGATGCGGGTCAATTCGCCAACTTCTACTACCCAGTCCAGTAATTCTTCAATCAGGAGCGAACCTAAGCCTAAGCCCCAATAGTCTTTTAAAATCGAGATACCAATCTCCCCGACATGGGCTAATTGCCACTCTTCATGGCCTTTGACTGATGCCATGGCGATCAATTGTTCTTGATCAAATGCCAACAACAGCAAATAGTCGTCCCGTTCATAGATAGCGTCCAGCTGTTCTGCCAATAAGGCTTCTGGCAACGCCAAGCCGCTTTCGTCCATCAAGAGAAAATCCGTTTCTTCTCCTAGCTGTTGACTGACTGCTAACACAGCTTTGGCATCAGCACCCGTGGCTTCTTTGATCTGTAATTGGATCTCACTCATGGACTGCCTGCCATTTTGTTGTGATCCGTTGCAAAAAGGCGGTTGCTTTGGTGCCATATGCATGACATTTCACAAGACGTTTTTGTTCATCTGTATCATCTTTTTCCAAAATCAGTTCTAAATAATCCTCTGGCAGGGAGGTTTCTAAGAGATTGCCCCACTCGATCACACACAAGCCATCCCCTTCGAAATAATCATCCAGTCCTAAATCATCTGCACCGTATTCCACCCGATAGACATCCATATGGTACAGAGGTAGCCGCCCATTGGTATATTCACGAATGATCGTATAGGTCGGACTTTTGATCAGTTGCTCGATCCCTAGCCCCAAGGCGATGCCTTTCGTCAAGGTTGTTTTGCCAGCACCTAAATCGCCCGTCAATACCAGATTATCCCCTGGCTCGGCTGCCTCTCCAATGATTTTTGCAAATGCTGCGGTTGCTTCTAAGTCGTTAATGGTAAACATAGTCCCCATCCTTTGATCAATCTAATTTACTAGTTGCTAGTATAGCTTGTTTTTCAAGGAATTGTAAAGAAGGAGCTTAGGGAAAATTTCCCGACGATCACTGGATCGTTGCTTTTGCGCACACTTCCTCCTTTGCTGCCCTCAACTTTCCAAGAGCAAAACAAAAAACTGACCCTCAAGGGATCAGTTTTTCATCAGTGCAGCGATTAGCTGCTTATTTTTCCATTAGTGTTTGTGCCGCAGTAATGATTGATAATTTGTAGACATCTTCTTCATTTGAACCACGAGACAAATCAGAGATTGGTTTGTTCAATCCTTGTAAGATTGGTCCAATCGCTTCAAAGTTACCGAAACGTTGGGCGATCTTGTAGCCAATGTTTCCTGATTGTAAATCTGGGAAAACAAAGACGGTTGCTTTACCTGCTACTTCAGATTCAGGAGCTTTCAATTGCGCAACTGCTGAGATATACGCAGCATCGAATTGCAATTCTCCATCGATTTGGTATTCTGGTGCCAATTCTTTGGCGATTTTTGTTGCTTCAACGACTTTATCTACTTCTGGTGCTTTCGCAGACCCTTTCGTTGAGAAGCTTAACATAGCAACTTTTGGATCGATTTCAAATAATTCAGCGGTTTTCGCTGAGTCAACAGCGATTTCTGCCAATTCTTGTGCAGTTGGGTTTACATTGATGGCACAGTCTGAGAACAAGTATTTTTCTTGGTCACGACCACGAACCATTAAGAAAGCACCACTTGTACGGCTCACACCTGGTTTTGTTTTGATGATTTGTAAAGCGGGTCTTACTGTATCACCCGTAGAATGGATCGCTCCTGAAACCATTCCTTCAGTAATGCCCATGTAAGTCAACATTGTACCGAAATAGTTGACATCTTTTAAGATTTCTTCTGCTTGTTCTTTCGTTGCTTTGCCGTTGCGGCGTTCCACAAAAGCTTCAACCATTTCATCCCAACGATCATAATTTTCAGGATCTAAAATTTCAAAGTTTGATACGTTGATTCCGCGAGCTTCCGCTGCTTTTTCGATTTCAACCGGGTTACCGATCAAAACAGGTTCAATCAATTCTTCTGAACGTAAACGGCTAGCAGCACCTAGGATACGAGGATCTGTTGCTTCAGGAAAAACGATTTTGATATGACGACGCACGATTTTAAATTTTAAACTTTCGAATAATTCCACGGGTAAAGACCTCCAGTTTTTTTATACCCTTCCATTGTACAATAATTGCGAAAAAAAGAACAGATAAAAATCCTGTATTAGTCGATTATTTTAAATATCGTTACCTTTTTCACAAATTCGCTCATTCTAAATAACACAGTTTTACAACTGTGTTATTTTTTCTGGCAACGCCCAGGAAATCGGTTCTTCCCCTAACGCCAGCAATGCTTGATTGATCTTAGAAAAAGGCTTCGAACCAAAGAATCCTCGATGCGCTGATAACGGACTTGGATGAGGCGCTGTTATAATAATATGCTTGCTGGTATCTAGCAAAGCGGCTTTCTTTTGGGCGGGTTTGCCCCAAAGAACAAAAATGACTGGTTCTTCTCGTTGATTCAATTTTTCGATGATCGTATCAGTCAGCTGCTCCCAGCCATGCCCGTGATGTGAATAGGCTTGCCCTTCACGTACTGTCAACACGGTATTCAACAATAAGACCCCTTGTTGCGCCCAAGGTACGAGATAACCGTGGGACACAGGTGGAATCCCTAAGTCATCAGCTAATTCTTTGTAAATATTCCGCAACGAAGGCGGTATTTTGACCCCCGGCTGTACGGAAAACGACAGTCCGTGGGCTTGGTGAGGGCCATGATAAGGATCTTGACCTAAGATGACAACTTTTACGTCATGGTATGGTGTCAGTTTTAAGGCTTCATAAATATGATCCATTGCTGGATGGATCGTTTGCTGGGCATATTCTTGTTTTAAGAAAGCCCGCAGTTGTTGGTAGTACGGCTGCTCAAATGATTCCTGCAATTGTTCTTGCCAATCATTGTTCAATAGTCGTTTCATGGCGAATCTCCTTTGTTTTCTTCTAGGATAACAAATCCCTCCCCTTAGAAACAAGATTTACTCTTCGAAAGAAAAAAAATGCGCGATTTATGGTACACTATTTGTAGAAACGATTAAGAAAGGACGCTGACAATGATCAAATTAATTGCTTCTGATATGGATGGTACGCTTTTAAATGCTAGTATGCAGATTTCAGAAGAAAATATCCAAGCAATCAAATATGCCCAATCCAAAGGAATCGAATTTATGGTCGCAACTGGCCGTAACCGCAAAGAGGCATTGCCGCCGCTGCAAGAAGCCGGGATCGACTGTGCAATGATCACCTTGAATGGGGCCCAAGTCTACGACGAAGCGGGTAATTCATTATTCACTGTGCCAATCAGCCATGAACAAACTCGTTCGTTGATCGACCTACTAAAAGAAAACGACATCTATTTTGAGATCTCCACGAGCAACGGGATCTATTCGGAAAGCCAAACACGTCGGATCGAAAATTTTGCGATCCATACGGCAGAAGCTATGCCCCATTTAACCCATAAGATGGCGATCGCTATGACAGCTGCCCGTTTAGAATTTTTACCGATCAATTATGTCGATGATTTCAGTGAGTTGTTTTCGATCGAAGAATTAGAATTTTTGAAAGTGATCTGCTTCCATCAAGATGGTGCGCGGGTATTGGGTCCTATCACGAAAATCATCGATGGGTACGGCGATCTAGTGGTGACTTCTTCTGGACAAAACAATATTGAGATCAACCACCGAAACGCGCAAAAAGGAATCGCAGTGGCGCATGTCGCTGAGGATCGGATGATCTCACTGGAGGAAGTGATGACGATCGGTGACAACTTAAATGACGTAAGTATGCTGCAACTGGCAGGTGTTAGTTTTGCAATGGGAAATGGCGAGCTAGAGGTAAAAGAAGCCGCGAAGTATTTGACGGACACCAATATTGAGTCTGGTGTCGGCAAAGCGATCGTTCGGGCAATTGATGAAAATCTTTAAATCACGCAGCTTTTTGGGGATACATGAGGAGGCGTAAGTATGTCAGAATTTTTCATCCAAGACAGACAACTTAGTAGAGTCACACGCACCATTGTCAAAGATGAAACAGGCAAATCACTGTTTTTAATGGTGGGCCGTTGGGGAACTAAGGGCGATGCTCTTTCCCTTTACCGCTTGAATGGGCAAATGGTCGCTAGTATCAAACAAATCAGTTTTACTTTTGGTACGCGCTTTGAGATCTACAAAGACTTTGAGAAAGTCGGTACACTGCAGAAAATCTTTAACTGGCCGGGTGATTTCTACTATATCCAGCAGCTTCACTGGGCGGTCCACGGCGATATCTACAATCATCGCTATGGGATCCATCATTTCAATAAAAAGATCATGGAAATGGATAAGGCGACCTTATTGACGGGGGATTATTATGTACTGGATGTCGTCGATGATCGGGATGCACCGGTCTGCATCTGTATCGCTGCCGTCATGGATTACTGGCTGTACAATCGGCACCGCAAGAAAGACCATCCTCTTGAGCTTCGACTAACAAATGGAACCAGCTGAAAAATCAGCTGGTTCTTTTTTGCATATGGTCGTATAGGTGGCCACTGATCTCTCTTTGGGCCACGACTTCAAAGCCATGCTTTTCATAGAGCCGCTTCGCATGGGGATTTGCTCGGTCAACACTCAAGCCGATCACCTCATAGCCATCTCTAGAAGCAATTTTCGGCAACGCTTCTAATAAGGCTGAGCCGACACCTTTACCGCGAAATTTCTCAGCCACACAGATGGTATCTAAGTACCATTCATTTGGTAAGGTTTCTTCATCGATAAACAGCTTCATGTCTTTACTCAAACCGTACTGTTCCAGCACTTTATCTAGAGGCTGATCGATCGTCGCCTCTTCTTTGTCTGGATATCCAAAGGCGACCCCAGCAACCTCCCCGTCGATCTCATTGACCAACGCACGGCGAAAGCCGTAACGATAGTCGGGTTCTAGCATGGCATCTGCCAAGATCTCTAAGGTCTTTGCTTCACCGATCTCTTTGACAAAGGGCAATTCCATATCCTTTAAAATGACTAAAACGAGTTCAGCCATGACAAAGCGATCTTCTTTTTTTGCAAATCTTATCACGTTTTCTCCTCCTTACTTCTATACATAGAATAACAATTCTCTCAAGAAAAACCAAGTTGAATCGACAAAGGATCCACACAAAGTTTTCCTTATTTATTCATGCAATTCCAACGGCAAGCCGTCTGGATCTTGGAAAAAGGTCATTTTCTTATTCGTAAAGGTATCGAAACGAATCGGTTCACACGCAATTCCTTTGGCGGCTAACTTTGCCACGACTGCTTCAATATTTTCCACCGCAAATGCCAAATGCCGCAAGCCAGCTGCTTCAGGGAAACTTGGTCTTGCTGGTGGGTTTTCCACCACAAACAGTTCTATTTCTGATTCCCCAAAGCGCAGGTCGATTTTTACATCTTTCTTTTCTGGGCGCGCATGTTCACGAATCACTTCAAAGCCTAATTTCTCTACATAAAATTCTTTGGTCTGCTGGTAATCACTGGCGATGATCGCCACATGATGCATTTTTGAAAACATTATTGTCACTCCTTTGTATTGGACTCCTCTCTCAGTTTAAAGCCTTTGGCTGCATTTTACTAGAAAAGACTGCCGAAGTTCTCCTCTTTTCATAAATGGTTTCTGTTATACTAGAAAGCGGAAGGTGATGAAAAAAATGAAACTACTTTATATTTCAATCTCTGGAAATACTCGTGCATTCGTCAACCGCTTGTTGGCCTATGCGGATCAGCAAGACACTCCGAGTACTTGGGAAGCCAAAGAAATTCATGACAACAGTGTGTTTGAACAAGAAGACGAACCTTATGTGGTTTTTGTCCCTACCTATTTAGAAGGTGGAAATGGCGTCGATAACGGCGATCAGGAGATCCTCACAGAAACCATGCGGGAATACATTGACTATGAAAACAACGCAGCTCTTTGCTTAGGCGTGATCGGCAGTGGCAACAAAAACTTCAATTATCAATATTGCTTGACCGCAAAGCAATATGCGGAGCAATTTTCGATCCCGTTCTTAGCGGATTTCGAGCTGCGAGGCACGACCCAAGATATTGAACGGATCTATGCTTGTTTGAAAGAAATCGATCCTGCCCACAGCAACACTTAATTTTAGCCAGCATTCATTAGCCATTAGGAGGACTTTTGCATATGGAACCACAAACGATGGTCATTTTGATCATACTCGCCAGCATTCTCATCTTGACCGCACTAGATATCTGGAATCGATACAAAGTACGCCGTTACGTTCGGCTTGCTTGGGGAAAGCTTCCCCGTCAGCCCCGCTTTGATAAAGAAGCGAGTTTGAAAAAGGCTTGGCTGACTGAGAAGAAGTTTCACGATTTTGATAGCGAGGTCGATGACATCACTTGGTATGACTTGGATGGCTTTTCGTTGTTTGAGTCCATTAATCTGACGTTTTCCAGTGTTGGTTCAGAAGCATTGTACCAGCAATTACGCAATTTTCGCTTCAAGACGGACAAACAGCTGACCAAATTGATCGACTTTTTTGCTGCTGACAGTGCCGCACGCGAACAATCCCAATATACGTTTGCTCGTTTAGGAAAACAAGATGATAATTTTTCGAAAGCCTACTTGGCCAATGAAGCTGCGCAATCGATCGGCTCTCTGCCGTTCTTTGTCTTTTTAGGTGTGCTGCCGTTAGTCGGCATCTTGCTGCTCCTGCTGGGGTTTGTCCAAGGCATCCTGTTGACGTTGGTTAGTGTCGTTTTCAATACGATCTATTACTCCATCAAAAAAGCCAAGCTGGAAACAGAACTGAACAGCATGCGCTATTTGGTTCAAACGATTGCCTGTGGCAGTCAGATCGCTAAAATCAACACGCCCCTCCAAGATGAGATCAAACAATCCTTGGCACCATTAAAAAAGATCACTCGTTTCGCCTTTTCGTTTCGTGCCAAAAACGGCAGCGAAGGAGACATGTTGTTTGAATACATCAATATCATTTTTATGCTGCCGTTTATTTCCTATCAAACGGTCACTACTACCCTGGCAAAGCACCAACAAGCAGCCATCGATCTGTGGAATTTGCTGGGAAAATTGGAAGTCGCAGCCGCCATTTTAAATTTTCGCACGTATATGCCCATCACTTGCCTACCGACCTTCCAAACAAGCGGAGGTGTACAAGCAACGGGTACGTATCACCCGCTTCTAAGTGAAGCAGTCATGAATGATGTTGCTTGGACCCACAATACCCTCGTGACTGGCTCCAATGCCTCGGGCAAATCGACGTATGTCAAAAGCATCGCCATCAATTGCATCTTGGCACAAACGATCCAGACAGCAGTTGCCGAAACCTTTACGATGGTTCCCGGTCACGTCATTACCTCGATGGCTGTCGAAGATGATTTATTTGAAGGCGACAGCTATTTCGTAGCAGAGATCAAATCCATCAAACGCCTGCTAGACACCGTTGCCACAAACCAGCGCTGCTATTGTTTTGTTGATGAGATTTTAAAAGGAACCAATACGGTGGAACGGATCGCTGCTTCTGCCAGCATCATCCATTGGCTGCGAGCCTACCCATCATTGGCATTTGTCGCCACTCATGATATTGAGCTGACTGAAATATTGAAAAATGACTGCTGCAACATTCATTTTTCTGAACAAGTCACGGAAGATGACGGCATCTCCTTTGATTACAAGGTCAAATCCGGTCCTGCCTTGAGCCGCAATGCAATCGCCCTCTTAAAAGTCATGGGCTACCCTGAAACGATCGTTCAAGACGCCTATACCGCCGCCAATGATTTTGATCAAAACCGTAAATGGCAGGATTTATAACTTCATACAAACAAAAGCGCCTTATCCTGTGACTAACACTGGGATAAGGCGCTTTTTTACGTTTCAGTTAGTCAAACAAACCAGTCGTTAAACTGTATTGCTCTCCTTGTAACACATCGTATTGGATCAAATTGTAGGCATCATAGATTTCTTGGGCTTCTTGATCCAATGCAAGGGTCGTCTGCCATTGCCCGCCTTGATAGTATTGACCCATTTCAAAAGCTGGCAGCTCATCTTGCAAGGCCAATAACAACTGGTAAAACCCGCTCGTTGGTTGGTCACTGGCTTCTAATAGGTTCGGCGCAAAGTAAAAGGGACTTGTTACAGGTACATCTTCTGGGGCAAAATTTCCTTGCGAATCGACCATCAAAAACTCCGTTTCATGCAGGGCAGCCGTTTCATTTTGCTCCTTGATCTCATCGGCATAAATGCCTGGTAAATGATCCCCCCAAAAGACGACCAGCGTTCGCCGATCCAGCTGCTCTAATTCAGCTACAAAGTTTTTCAATGCTGTACTGCTGTAGGAGATATCCTGCAGGTAGTTTTCCAAAGAAGCCATATTGCCCGGACCGCTTGCTTGGTAATTCAAGGTATCGTATTTACCAGCATACGGCATATGGGTCTGCATCGTCACTAAATGGACAAATTGCGGTTGCTGATCGTTTTCCAACAATGCCAGCACTTCTTTGTAGGCCGCCTCATCAGAAATATAAGGATTATTTTCGATTTTGTCGGTATAGGTCATCGTCTCTTGATCGATAAACTGTTCAAACCCCATCACGCCATAGACATCCTTGCGTTTGTACATCGATGTATCGTAAGGATGGATCGCCGTTGCCGTATACCCGGACTGTTCCAAGAAAGAAACCAAGGATGGCAGTTGCGTCAATTTCGGCACCAGCATCGTGTAAGGCGTTGTCATTTGCGGATTCAATAGGCCCATGGCAAAACCAGTCAACGCTTCAAACTCGATGTTTGCCGTACCGCCTCCATAATTTTGCGAAAGCATTTTTCCACTGATGGTTTGATCGGCGACGTGGTAATAGTCTTTCAACGGATCGCCGGTGATCGACAAGCCATTTAAATGGCTCGGGTCGGAAAAGCTCTCGCTCATCACATAGACGATATTTGGTGCTTCACTTTCACGGTCTTGATTTTTCTCCGCAGCCTGTGCATTGTAGGTGTCCGCAATCGCTTGGATCGCTTCTTTTGAATACCCCTCAGGCTTCGTCATGGCATCTACGCGCAGGTTGTACAAAAACCCACCGATAAATCCCGTATTGTAGTAGTTCATTTTTTGTGAATACGGAATCCAGAGCGCCGTCTGATTGTAGGCTTTGCGTAAAAGGTTGTTGCTGTCATTGAAGTGAGAAACATAGACTAAGCCCAGCGAGCATACGACCAGCACCGCTCCTCGCATCACTTGCAAACGCAGGTTTAATTTGCGGCTGCGATAGATACTCCAGCCGATCGCCCCGATCGCCGCCAGAGCGAAGAGGATGGCTACGAAAAAGGCGCCATTGCCGATCATGGTTCGTAGAAGGTCGAATTGAGTGACCATCTTTAAATCATCGGGATAGATTGGTTCTTGGCGATAGACCATCTTTGTGTGGTTGGCATACCCTAAGATTCCGATGACGACACTATAAAAGACGCCTCCGATCAGTACCGAACCTGCCAAGCTGGCAAACACCCCATACACCAGCAGTAGCACCCCACAAGCCAAGAAAAACTTTGCTGTATGCCACGAAAAGGCAAATTTCAGAGCTAATTCAACGGAAAGATTGTTTTGACACCATTGCAAATATAAATTACTGAAAATGATCAACAGGACGATGGCGATGCCTTTTAATGCGATCTTCAGATAAGGACGGCTATTTATTTTCACGAAGGAACATTCCTCCTTTTCTACACATTCTAGGTACCCTCGTATTTTATGCTTTCGAGGCAAGAAAGTAAAGCCGAGGTAAGAAGCTTTTGTTATTTTTAAAGAAAGCAAGCCTCATAAAAAAAGAGTCTAAGGTTTCTTGCCCCCTAGACTCTTCTTTCTATCCGAATGGAACTCAATCATTGGTTTCGTTTATTTCCAAAAATCATCAAAAATCGTGACTGGCAAGTGGCGTTTGTGTTGCGTTTTGTTCCACCAGTTTTCAATGGTTTGTTGGGCTTCAGCCGAAATTTCCTTGCCTTCTAAATAGTCATCGATGTCGTTGTAGGTCACTCCTAAAGCTGCTTCATCTGCCACTAAAGGTTTGCCATCTTCCAAGTCCGCAGTTGGGACTTTTGTATACAACGCTTCTGGCGCGCCTAAGTATTGCAAGAGTTGACGGCCTTGGCGTTTATTCAAACGAAACAGTGGTAAAATATCGGCTCCGCCATCCCCGTACTTCGTAAAGAAGCCGGTGATGTTTTCCGCAGCATGATCTGTTCCCAGAACAGCCCCTGCTTTTTCACCCGCAATAGCATATTGCGTGATCATCCGTTGACGGGCTTTGATATTGCCTTTGTTAAAGTCGGAAACCGCTAACCCTGCTTCTTCCACCGCTTGTACTTGCGCATCGACGGCGGCTTTGATGTTTACCCGCAGCTCAATGTCTGGTTGGATAAACGCTAGCGCTTTTTTGGCATCTTCTTCGTCTGCTTGTTCCCCATAAGGTAAGCGTACCCCTATGAACTGATAGTTAGGATTCCCAGTTTCGCTGCGCATTTCCTCCATCGTCAATTGCGCAAGCCGTCCAGCTAACGTCGAATCTTGTCCACCACTGATCCCCAAGACAAACGTATGCAAGAACGGATTCTTTTGCAGATACGCCTTTAAAAAATCAATACTCTTACGAACTTCTTCTTTCGGGTCGATGGTCGGTAAGACTCCTAATTCTTTGATAATTTCTTGTTGCATGGTCATAGAAACGCCTCCTCTTATTTTTTGAAGCAGCTGACTGATCCTAGGACCAGCGCAGTTGCGGATTACAAAATCGCGCCATTGGTTTGTTTGCGTACTTTTTCAATCGTGCGCATTTTATGATCCCAGCATTCTTGCGAAAGATCGACTGGGTATTTCTGTGGATTCAAGTCACGTTTGTACTCGTCCCAAAGGGAATCCAAGCAATTCGTCGCATAGGCTTTGATGTGTTCTAAGTCAGGCACTTGATACACTTGCTGGCCATCCACAAAGATGTCTTGCAATAATGGTCGCGCATCAAAGTTCGTCACTGTTTTGTTGATAAAGGTATGAACAGGATGGAACATGAACAGTTCGTCTTCTGCTTGTGGATTTTCTTCCCATAGCGTGACATAATCGCCTTCTGACTTGCCGTCAGATTTACGGGTGATCCGCCAAACTTGTTTTTTCCCAGGAGTCGAAACCTTTTCAGCATTGCTGGATAATTTGATGGTGTCGATCATTTCTCCCTGCTCATTTTCGATGGCCACCAGTTTATAAACCGCGCCTAATGCCGGTTGATCGTAAGCGGTGATCAGCTTGGTGCCGACACCCCACACATCGATTTTCGCCTTTTGCATTTTCAAGCTTAGAATCGTATTTTCGTCTAGATCATTGGAAGCATAGACTTTGGCTTCCGTGAATCCCGCTTCATCCAGCTGTTCACGGACTTTTTTCGAGATATACGCCATATCGCCGCTGTCGATCCGCACACCTAAGAAATTGATCTTATCCCCCATCTCTTTGGCCACACGAATCGCATTTGGCACACCTAAGCGCAATGTATCATAGGTATCGACTAAGAATACGCAATCTTTGTGGGTTTGGGCATACGCCATAAATGCATCATAGTCATTGCCGTAGGATTGCACGAGGGAATGGGCGTGGGTTCCGCTGGCTGGGATGCCAAAAATCTTCCCTGCCCGCACATTACTCGTCGCATCTGCTCCGCCAATATAAGCCGCTCGGGTCCCCCAAATGGCTGCATCCAATTCTTGTGCCCGTCGTGAACCAAATTCCAACAAGGGATCCGTGCCGATCACGGATTTGATGCGGGCCGCTTTCGTGGCGATCAGTGTTTGGAAATTGACCATATTCAGTAACGCCGTTTCGATCAACTGTGCTTGTGCCAACGGCCCTTCTACTTGAATGATCGGTTCATTGTTGAAGACTAAATCGCCTTCTAACGCTGAACGAACGGTACAAGCAAACTTGAACTCCTTTAGATACTCTAAAAAGGCTTCTGGATAGCCGCCGATTTCTCGCAAGTAGGCAATATCCGTTTCTGAAAAGGATAAATCGTTCAAATAGTCGATCAATCGTTCCAGACCGGCAAAGATCGCATAGCCGTTTTCAAAAGGCATGTCACGGAAATAGCATTCAAACACCGCATTACGATCGGCTCTGCCTAACTCCCAATAGGTTTGCATCATGTTGATTTGGTAGAGATCGGTGTGCAGCGTCAAGCTGTCATCTTTAAATAATTTCTGCATGTTCTTACTCCCTCTAGCTTACTTCTTCTCATTATAGCAAAAAAAACACAAAAGACAGAAAATCTTGTTTTTTCAAAAAAAAGTTGGGTTTTTGCTAGTACAAGGCAATCCATCTGAGAACAAATTGCTCAAAAGCATGGGTCAGCCTCCTACTTATTGGCGCATCATTCCTGCGCGCGTATAAGCTCGCCCCTTTGTTCAACGTTTGATTGCTCTTGAAACGTGCATGTCCCAACTTCTTTCAACTACTATTCTTTCACAGGCAATTGAACAAGAATGACATCTTTCCTCGGTTTAGAAAAGGTGATGCCTCTTGCTTCCATTTCTTTACGAATATTAACATTGACGGTCACGTCTTTGCGATCGACCTTCAGCAAACGATGAATCGCTGTGTCGACTTCTTCCCGACTGATTTTCTTTTTATTGTTGATCAATACTAAAGAAATCGTATCAAAACTATCCACATAGAGAATCTGCGTCCGATCAAGCGAGTACAATTTATAGTATTTGATCGCTATTTTGTCGAATAGATACTTGGAGATGTTCGGGTAAAAAGTTTCCATATTTAGATTTTGGTTTACTGGGGTTTCAATCAACTTCATGCACAACATCCTCTCTCGAAACTAATTCTGTTAAAATAAAGCGGCCAACACCGCCGTCTTCCGCGCGCTCAATGGTTCGATCACAAACTGCTTTGATCGCTGGGCTGGCATTTGCTACAGCCAAAGAAACATCCACCGCTTCAAACATCGCAAGGTCATTTTCACCATCACCGATCCCGTAGCTTTTGGCAACGGGAAAAGCTTCTAAAAAGGAACGGATCGCGGCACCTTTGGTCGCCAATGGATCAACGATCTCCAGTGTTTGGACAAAGGATTGAAAAATCGCAGCCGTTTCTGATTGGATCATCTCCCGCAGCCGTTCTCTTTTTTCGTCTGACGCTTCCATCAGTTCGATTTTGATGACCTTTATCTCTGGATGTTCCTTCATAAACTGCAGCACGTCGTCTTTATGAAGACATTCGTTGTAAAAGAACTCATATTTGTAGTCAGCGATGATTTGTCCTCGCTCCCCTAACTCCGCGAGTAACTGCTTGCGGCTTTCTTGAAACTGCGCTTCATACAAATGCGCTTGTGGGGAAATGATGCCATGGTCAGTATGTAAGAAATAAAAAACCTCTTCTGTTTCTAAGATACCAATCACTTGCGCCAATGTCTTATAGGGCAAGGTATGCGTCAAAACAGGCGCTTCTCCTTTTACCATCAGACCAGCGCCGTTTCCAAAAATCACATCGCAAGAAAGGCCTTCTTCCGCCATCATATCTTGAACAAGCTCAAATCCTCGCCCTGTGACAAACACAAAGTGATCCCCTTGGGATTGCAAACAACGGATGGCTTCTTTATTGATCTCATGAATCGGGTGCCCCATTTCTTGGAACGTCCCATCAATATCAGAAAAAACTATTTGCATCTTATCTTCCTTTCTTTGTTATAATTATAGCACATTTTAAAAAACGCAAAAAAATTTTCTTGACTTTGTCGTTACGTCAACCTTTAGGATACAGGTGTAAGGAGGGAAAAGCCGATGGAATATACGATCAGTGCCTTAGCTAAACTGTCAGGAGTCAGCAGCCGTACCCTGCGGTATTATGATCAGATCAAGTTGTTACAACCGCAACGCACCAACTCAGCTGGTTACCGTATCTACGGGAGACAGGAAGTCGATCGCCTACAGCAGATTTTATATTTTAAGTCTTTTGGGCTGTCATTAGAAACGATCCGCGGAATCTTGGATGAGCCACAAGAATCGATCCAAACGGTCTTGTTGCAGCATTACCAACAGCTTTTACAAGAGCGAGCAGCCCTGGACAGTCTTTTGACCACCTTGGCGCAAACAATTGATTATTATGAAGGAGAAAAGACGATGACCGATCAAGAGAAATTCAGTTATTTTAAGGAACAAAAAATTCGTGAAAACGAAGCGAACTACGGTGCCGAATTACGAGAAGCCTACGGTGAGGAAATCATCGAACAAAGCAACCAAAAGTGGCAGCAGATGACCCAAGTCGATTATCAAGCACTGACCGACAACGAAAACCGCTTGTTGCAGCTGATAAAAGAGCTATTGAATGAAAAGGAAAGGAAACGAATCCCTTCTGACAAAGCCGAAAAGGCTTTTGCTGCGCATCAAGCATGGCTTAAACAAGCAGCGCCCTTTTACTCAGCAGAATATCACCGATCTTTAGGGGAAATGTACGTTCAAGACGAGCGTTTTACCGCCTATTACGATCAAAAAGCAGGCGTCGGCAGCGCGCAGCTGTTGAAACAGATCATTGACCATTACACCAAATCCCATTAAAAAAACGATGCGCAAGCACTGCCCGCTCAGGGGCACTGTTTGCGCATCGTTTCGTCTGTAGCTATCGTTTGATGAACTCATAGGGCATGCGATAGTTGCCGCTTTTTTCCATTACCGCCAATTGGACGGCGGTCTCCCCGCAAGCTTGCAAGTGATGATCGATCGTTGAAAGCTGCAGCAGCTCGCTGATGTATAGATTGTCCCGTCCAATCACGAGCCATTCTCCCGGCGCCTGCGACTGGATCCCAGCAGCAACATGATCCCCATTGGTGAAAATCGCTTCGACTCCTTTATCTGCAAAATAAGCAGCCGCTTCTTTGCCATCTTCTTCCTTCAAACAATCCCAAAAAATCAAGTCTTCGGAAAAGGTCGAAAAATAGTCATGAGCCAAACGGACCGTGATTTTTGAATTGCTGCTGAGCTTGCGGCTACGTCCCAATGTCACGCCGATTTTCTGGATGCCTTGTTCCTTAAAATACGTGAAGACCTCCTTGATCGATTCCTCTCGATCGATATAAGTGCAGCCGTCAGTCAAATACGAGATATTTTCACAAAAGACGATGCGCCCGTATGAACGATAAGGCAATAAGGTTTCGATCGGATTCGCCCGCGAGGTAATGATCAAAGCATCAAAGCTTTTCGCCGCAAATTCTTGCAAATATGCTTCCTCTACTTGCGGATCATAGTTCGTGGCTAAAAGAGTCACCTTATAGCCACGAGCAAACGCTGCTGTCGTGATGCCGCTCAATAATCGATCAAAATAGGGATGATTGACAAACGGCAGGATCACGCCGATGTTTTTGGTTTTGCCGACACTTAATGCCCGCGCCGTGTAATTTGGAATATAGTTGACCTCTTCCATGACAGCCAGGATCTTACGACGCTTTTCTTCACTGACATAAGGATTGTTATTAATGACTCGTGAAACCGTTGAGACCGAATAGCCGGTCAAGCGTGCAATATCCCGAATGTTTGCCATGACTCACTGCTCCTTAAACGAATAATTGTTCTTTCATATAGTCTATCACACTTAACCCACATGTATAAAATTCATAGTAATCGTTGTGATGGATAAATCCGATGCGCTGAGACCCGAAGTGTTCATCACACGTCAAGTGACTGATCTCATCCACAGGAATTTCTACTAACCGTTCTTGAAAGAACCCTTTTGGCTTCGTCAATACCAGTTGTTGCCCATCAAATGCCAACTTCACATAACAACATTCCGCACCATTTTTCTTCATGTATGTATTCATGTTTCCATCCCGCCTTCCTTTTTATAAATCAAGCATACTGTATGAAACGCGTCTCAGAGCAAGTCATTTGTTTCACTTTTTGACAAAAACCGATCGCCCTTCATGTGAATCACTTCGCATATTTTGCTTTTGTTGGTACAATAAAAAGAGAACAGTGCGAAAAAAAGCGCTATTTTTTAAGGAGGACCGCAAAGTGACATTAGAAGAAGCTTTTTTATTAGACACCTTGCGTTGCCGCTTCAAATTTTTAAGAGAAGAACGCGGATTGAGCCCAAAAGAAGTATGCCAGCATCTCGATGTGTCTTACCCCGATTACACCTTATACGAAGCAGGCGATCGCTTACCCGATGTATTGACGCTGCTACACGCAGCTTCCCTCTATAATGTTTCTGTCGATTACTTATTAGGACAGACAGAACGACCAGAACGGTATTTATGCTAACAATCGACTTTATCGAAAAAACGATCAAATGGTCGTTTTTTCTTTTGCCTCTTTCCCACTTTTCATCGATTAGCAACAATTGTTATCTAATCAAATGAAAAAAATCAAATCATGCGGTTCTTCTTGAAAAAAAATGATAGAATAAACCATCATACATAGAAGGAGTTCAAACAAACATGACCTATGCACTAGAACTAACCGATTTACGCAAAGTCTATGCTACCGGCGTTGAAGCGTTGCGGGGCATAAATTTGACGGTGGAAGAAGGCGACTTTTATGCCTTGTTAGGCCCAAACGGCGCTGGAAAGTCCACCACCATCGGCATTATCACCTCTCTTGTCAATAAATCTTCGGGAAGCGTCAAAGTCTTCGGCTACGATTTAGACAAAGAATTGGTCCAAGTCAAACAACAGATTGGTCTGGTTCCCCAAGAATTCAATTTCAATCCCTTTGAAACGGTCCAGCAGATCGTCGTCAATCAAGCTGGGTATTATGGTGTCCCCCGCAACGAAGCCATCAAGCGCAGCGAAAAATACTTGAAGCAGTCGAATTTGTGGGAAAAACGCAATGTTCGTGCGCGGATGCTGTCAGGCGGGATGAAACGCCGTTTGATGATTGCTCGTGCCCTGATGCATGAACCACGGCTATTGATTTTGGATGAACCGACGGCAGGTGTCGATATCGAATTACGGCGGGAAATGTGGAGCTTTTTGCGGGAATTGAACCAAAAGGGCACAACGATCATTTTGACGACCCATTATTTAGAAGAGGCGGAAATGCTTTGCCGCAACATCGGGATCATCCAATCTGGTGAACTGATCGAAAACACCAGCATGAAGTCCTTATTGGCAAAACTGCAATTTGAAACCTTTCTTTTTGATATCGCACCGATCAAGCAAGCACCAACGATCACTGGGTATCCGATCCAAATGGAAGATGAACAGACCATCGCTGTTGAAGTCGCTCGAGATCAAGGCGTCAACGATCTTTTTGCCCAATTCAGTCAGCAAGGGATCAATGTCCTCTCCATGCGCAACAAATCCAATCGCTTGGAAGAACTATTTTTGAAAATCACCGAAGAATCACACGAAGCGGAGGAAAACCATGTTTAGTCTTTATTTTACAGCCTTAAAAAGTTTAGCGGTCAAAGAGACCAACCGCTATTTACGGATTTGGGTGCAGACCCTCGTCCCACCCGTCATCACTACTTCCTTATACTTTATTATCTTTGGGAAAATGATCGGCAGCCGCATCGGCGAAATGGGCGGCTTTTCTTATATGGAATTTATCGTTCCTGGGCTGATCATGATGTCGACGATCACTAGTTCTTACTCTAACGTGTCATCTTCCTTCTTTTCACAGAAGTTTCAAAAAAACATTGAGGAACTCTTAGTGGCGCCGGTCCCTACCCACGTCATCATTTGGGGCTTTGTCTTTGGCGGACTTGGCCGTAGTATCTTGGTGGGCACATTGGTGACCATCATTTCCCTTTTCTTCGTCCCATTACATGTTTATTCTTGGGTCATCGTTGTCTTAACCCTTGTCATGACCGCCATCTTATTTTCATTAGCAGGGTTGCTAAATGGGATCTTCGCCCAATCCTTTGACGATGTTTCCATCGTGCCAACCTTTGTTTTACAACCATTGACCTATCTTGGAGGCGTCTTTTACTCCATCAGCATGCTGCCGCCAATTTGGCAAACGATCTCCAAAGTCAACCCGATCGTGTATATGATCTCTGGTTTCCGTTACGGCTTTTTGGGCACCATCGATGTCCCGATTTTCCTCTCCATCGGTATTTTGGTCTTGTTCATTGTCGTCTTATACAGCGTATGCTGGTACTTGATCCAAAAAGGCCGCGGGCTGCGTAGTTAATTACAAAGAAAAAAAGATGAACTTCGTTAACGAAGCTCATCTTTTTTCTTTTATTAGGCATTCAAGACGACTTTTTCCAGCAATGCACCGGCTTGGTGTCTGCCTTCTAAATCAGTACTTCCAGAAAATTGTTGCACGCGATCCATGTTGGTGATCAAAACGATCACCATGGTTTCTTTGCCTTGCTGCTTGATAAACGGCAGATCCATTTGTGCCAGTTTGGTTTGCGGAGTGACTTGCTCCCCAGCTTTGACAAAGACTTCAAAGCCTTGACCGCCAAGGGAAACTGTATCGATCCCCATATGCACAAGAACTTCCACGCCGTTTTGAGTTTTGATCCCAACGGCATGTTTTGAAGGGAACACAGTGGTGACTTCGCCACTGACTGGTGCAAAGATTTGGCCATCTTGTGACTCGATGGCATAGCCTTCTCCCATCATTTTCGTTGAAAAAACTTCATCTGGTACATCTTCTAATGGGACGTATTCACCATGGGTCACGGCATGCAGATCCACTTCGTTGGTGTAACGATCGCCTTCTGCTGCTTGATTTGGTACCAAGAACCAGCTCATGGCAAAAGATAAGCCGATCGCCAAGATGATCCCTAGAACGGCGTAGATAAAGTATTCCCCGATATAGGCTGGCAAACTAAAGATACTTGAAAGAATGTACCCATAAATACGAACACCGAAGAAACTGATGAAGGCAGAAGCCACAGAACTACCAACCGTTGCAGCGATAAAGGCTTTTTTATACTTCGACAAAATCCCGAATAACGCAGGTTCCGTGATCCCTAACAAGCCTGAAACCGCCGAAGATAGAATGATCGATTTTTCTTCTTTGGTTTTGACTTTGAAATAAATAGCTGCTGTTGCGCCGGTGATTGCCATATTTGCCATAAACATCATTGGCATCAGCATATCATATCCTTGATTGGCAAAGTTTTGCAAAGCGATCGGGGTCATGGCATGATGCAGTCCCGTGAAGATTGCGATTGGTCGAATCGCCCCTACCACGATTCCTGCTAAGACAGGCGAGATAGTGAATAATCCAGCCACGCCAGCAGCCAATAAGTTTCCTAGATGGATACTGATTGGGCCAATGACCGTTAATGTCAAGATACCAGCGACAAACAACGAAATCGTCGGTGTAAACACGGTACGCAGCACTTGGGGTAAGAGTTTATCGACCCAACGGTAAATATAACTGAGCGCCAGCACGGCAAAGATAATGGGAATCACTGTCCCTGCATAGTTAAAGACGGGTACTGGCAAGACGCCGAACAAACGAAAGGCGGAAATGCTCCCTTCGGCTACCGCATTGGTCATCGTTGGAAATTGCAGCGTTGCCGCGATTGCGATCGCTAAATATTGATTGGTTTTAAAAATCCGAGCGGCAGAAGCAGCAACAAAAAATGGCAAGAATGTGAATACGCCGCTCGCGATCATGTCGATCACTAAATAGGTATCTGTTTGATTAGAGATGACATTCAATGCTACCAATCCAGCCATCAATCCTTTGATCATTCCTGCGCCAGCGATAGCTGGAACGATCGGACCAAAAACGCCAGAAACGGTATCCATAAATAAGGAAACGGCTCCTTTTTTCTCTGATGTTTCCCCTTGGTTCGCTCCATCAAGTCCTAATTCTTTGGCTAAAGGTGCATAATAATCAGCAACATCCGTTCCTATCACTACTTGCAGCTGATTGCTTTGATATTTTGTTCCTACGACTTTGGGTGTTTTTTCTAACGCCGCATAGTCGACTTTTTTCTCATCCTTTAAATCAAAACGCAAGCGAGTCATACAGTGCCATGCATTGTTGATATTGTCTGATCCGCCAACATCTTTAATGATCTGTTTTACGATGTCTTCTTTGGTCATCTTTTTTTCCCCCTGTTGTTTGCTAACGGTCCTGATCCTTTTGACGGGCGCCCTTTCAGGTGTTTCCGTTTTCACACACATAGTAGCATGCTCACACAGACTTGTAAAACCAGTCCTTTTTTGATAAAACCAGAATAAAAACGCTATATATCAACGTTTTATTATAAAATAGGCAAAAATTGGACTGGTTTTATGGTGTATATCCAGTTTTTATTAGACCAAATTGACAGCGGCTGCCAAGCATGTTTCAATGGCTATAGCAACTAGAGACAAAAATTGGAGTGAATGAAATGACACCAACGATCATCACCGACGTCAAAGCCTTTGCGATCAAACCTGATCGTCATAACCTTGTTGTCGTTAAAGTAGAAACGAACAAAGGCGTATCTGGGTTAGGTTGCGCAACCTTCCAGTTTCGCCCACTAGCCGTAAAAACCGTCGTTGACGAGTATTTACGCCCCCTCTTACTTGGCCGCGATGCCAATCAAATCGAAGATCTTTGGCAAGTGATGAATGTCAATTCTTACTGGCGGAATGGTCCGATCACCAACAATGCCATCTCAGGAGTCGACATGGCTTTATGGGACATCAAGGGACAATTAGCCGATATGCCATTGTATCAACTGTTAGGTGGAAAAGCGCGTACGGCGATTCCCGCCTATACCCATGCCGTGGCAGATAATCTCGAAGACCTTTATCAAGAAATCGATCGCTTCTTGGCTGAGGGGTATCGCTATATCCGTTGCCAATTAGGCTTTTATGGTGGAAATCCTAGCCAACTGCAAACACCCGATCAGCCCATCGCTGGTTCCTATTTTGATCAAACAGACTACATGGACACAACACTGAAAATGTTTGCTGCGATCCAAGAACGATACGGCAATCAATTTCAAATGCTGCATGACGTGCATGAACGGCTGCATCCAAACCAAGCGATTCAATTTGCAAAAGCCGCTGAGCCTTTCAATCTCTTTTTCCTAGAAGATATTTTGCCGCCGGATCAAAACAAGTGGTTGCAACAACTCCGCAGCCAGTCGGCGACCCCGATCGCGACCGGCGAATTGTTCAATAATCCGATGGAATGGCAAGAGCTAGTCAAAAATCAACAGATTGACTTTATGCGTGCCCATGTCTCACAAATCGGTGGGATCACGCCAGCATTGAAATTGGCTCACTTCTGCGATGCGATGGGCATTCGGATCGCTTGGCACACGCCGTCTGATATCAGCCCTGTCGGCTTAGCCGTCAACACCCATCTAAATATCCATCTCCACAATGCCGCGATCCAAGAAACGATTGCGATCCCAGCAAATACCCAGTCGGTCTTTGGTGGTAGTCCACAACCTGAAAACGGCTATTTTTATCCCATCGAGAAAAGTGGGATCGGAATCACGTTCGATGAAGCAGCAGCTTCGGAATTTCCCGTGGTTTACCGTCCTCATGAATGGACCCAGAGCCGTACACCAGACGGCACTTTGATCACTCCTTAAACACAACAAAAGACATCCCCTGTCCAATCGACAGGGGATGTCTTTGTTCTCTCTGGGTAAAGACGACGCAACTGGCACATTTGCTTTCCTAAAAATCAATCGATGCGTGAGCGATGGATCTCACGGTCAAAGGGACGGATGTAGGTCACGGCATAATCAATGGCAACGATATTGCTGAACTCATACACGCGGCCGTCTTCTAAAATCGCCCGATTGCTGATCTGCATTGCCGGTGTTCCCCGCTTGCACAATAAAATACCCGATTGCGCGGTCGATGTGGTGATGGGGGTATAGCTTGTGATGTAGTGGGAAATGCGGTATCCGCAGCTTTCGACATAGCGTTGGATCGAGTGCTCCACGATTTCTTGTGTCAATTCGGGAAATAGGCTGACGGGCAATTTAGACGTTTCCAGCTGTTCGATTTTGTAATTGACGATCCGCACTCGTTCAAAGGTCCAGACTTCCTCGTCTGGGCCTGTTTGGAAAATCTGCTGTTCATCCAACGTTGCTGCCGCCTTATTCAAGGAAATCATTTTGGAATGGATGCGGTCATAAGGGGTGCGGGTCAAGGAATTAAAGATCATTGGATTTTTGACCCATTTTTCATGGATAAAAATCCCTGAACCTTGAACCACTTTGACGATCCCGATCTCTTCAAGGTTTTTGATTGCTTGCTGGATCGTAAACCGAGAAACACCATAGGTTTGCGCAAGAGTTCTTTGGTTGGGTAGTTTGCCGGCAGAAAATTCTTCCTGATAGATTTTACTCAACAGATCTTGTACGATAAATTCACGTTTTTTCATAACGGCTCCTTCATTTGAGCGGGAGCGATCTCGCTCATGGACCAACTGCAAGCCTTCATATCGATACGACCACTGGCTTTGAAGACCACCCCTTCATCGACGAGTGCTGCTTTTCGCACATTGGCGGAGGGACCAACTAAGACGCCATCTGCCCGCACGACACGATGGGCAGGGACATCCTGAGGGCTCAAGCGCATCGCTCGACCGACTGCTCGCGCGCCGTTGATTTGTCCCAATTTCCACGCAATCTGACTATAGGAGACGACTTTACCAAAAGGGATCTGCCGCGCCAGCGCATAGACTTCTTCATAGAATGGATTCATACTGTTCGCTCCTTCTTTGATTCTTTCTATCATAGTACTGGATTCCCTGCCAATAGTAAATGAACAGACGCAACTTTAGCAATAGCCATACAAACACTCGATTCCTTCTCTAGCAAGCCAAGAACGAATCGAGTAGTCATTAGTTTGGAAAATCAAAGTAGGTTTTCGCATTGTGATAAGAGATATCTGCGACGATCTGCCCTAAATATATTTCATCTGCTGGTAGTTGTCCGTCTTCTACCCATTCACTGATCACCTGACACAAAATCCGCCGGAAATACTCGTGGCGTGGATAAGACAAAAAGCTGCGAGAATCCGTCAGCATGCCGACGAAGTTTCCAAGAATCCCGCCTTCTGCTAGGGTCGTCAACTGATGCCGCATACCAGAATACGTATCATTGAACCACCAAGCAGAGCCTAATTGCAGCTTGCCTTTGCTCTCTTCTTGGAACGCCCCCATCAGCGCAGTCAACACTGGATAATCTTTGGGGTTCAGTGAATACAAAATCGTCTTTGGCAGTAAGCTTTCCGCCTGAAGCTGCGCCAATGTCCGACTTAAGCCGCTCGCTAGACGGTCGTCCCCCATCGCATCACCGCCGCTATCAGGTCCTAGTTGTTGGAAAAGTTTTTGATTGTTGTTGCGAGTCGCCATCAGATGCAATTGCGCGGTCCAGCCTTGCTTCGCGTATTGGCGCATCAAGTCAATCAGCAAGCCGGTTTGAAACTGTCTGATTTCTTCATTAGTCAGTGTCCCAGTGGTCAAACGCTTCTGAAAAATCGCTTCAAGTGCAGCGGTATCGTAGGCTTCCTCTCCAAGACGTGACAGACTGTGATCTGCTAAACGACAGCCCCGTTGCTGGAAGTAAAAAATACGCACGGTCAATGCTTCAACCAGCGTTTGATAGCTAGTGATTTCTTTGCTCGCAGCTGCAGCCAATTGCTTAAGGTATGCTGGAAATTCTGAATTCTGCAGATTAATTGCTTTGTCAGGACGAAAGGTAGGATACACAGCAAAGGATTCTTCTGCCAGCTTTTGATGATACGTCAACGAATCAATGGGATCATCCGTCGTACAGATCACCTCAACGGCCATCTTTTTGATCAGCCCTCGTGGTGAAAATTCCTTCGTCTGCAACTGTTGATTAGCTTTTTCCCAAATGCTTGCTGCATTGGCTAGTGTCAACCGCTCATCAATACCAAAGATTCGCTTCAATTCCAAATTGGTCCAGACACATAATGGATTGCCAATGCAAGCCTCCAAGGTCTGCGCCCAAGCACAGAATTTTTCGTAGTCATCAGCATCGCCAGTGATCAAAGATTCTGCAACACCATTGGCTCGCATCAAGCGCCATTTGTAATGGTCCCCCGCCAGCCACGCTTGGGTCAGATTGGTGAAGTTTTGGTCTTCGAAAATCTCTTTCGGATCTAAATGGCAATGGTAATCAATGATCGGCTGCTTTTTTGCATACCCATGGTATAACTCTTTGGCAAAGCTGTTTTTCAAAATAAAATCGTCAGTTAAAAACATTTCTTCGCTCCTTTTCTTAACGCCCCACGCTCTTGTCGATGGCTTCCCACAACCCTAATAAGTAGGAAGCGCCGATCGCCCGATCATATAAGCCATAGCCTGGACGTCCCGTTTCTCCCCAGATCATTCGCCCATGATCTGGTCGAATATAGCCGTCAAAGCCATTTTTGTACATCGCTTCTAGGATCTGATACATGTCTAACGAGCCTTCAGAGGAGAGATGCGGTGCTTCATAAAAGTCTTTGTCATTGCCCAAGTATCGAATGTTACGAACATGGGCAAAAGGAATTCGATCCCGGCGACAAAACTCAGCCAAAATCTCATAGACATTATTGGCTGGGTCTTCGGCGATACTGCCAGTACAAAGTGTGATACCATTTGACGGACTGTCGACCACGTTACAGACCCAATCCAGATCATCACGGTTTTTAACGATACGCGGCAGACCAAAAATCGAATAGGGAGGATCATCTGGATGAACAGCCATCTTGATGCCGACCTCTTCGCAGGTGGGAATGATGACTTTTAGGAAATAAGCAAAGTTTTCTCTTAATTTGTCATCATCGACATCCTTATACGCAGCAAACAATTCTTTGACATGAGCCAAACGTTCTGGTTCCCAGCCTGGCAAGGTATAGCCAGAGCTTGACTCCTCAACTTCTTTGACGATCTCTTCTGGGTCTTTGTCGATCCCTGCTTTTTCAAATGCCATCGTAGAAGAACCATCGGCTAAGCGATAATCGAGATCCGTTTTGATCCAATCAAAAATCGGCATAAAATTATAGCAAATCACTTCGATCCCGTATGCTGCCAAATTACGAATCGTTTCTTTGTAGTTTTCGATATACAGGTCTCTCGAAGGCAAGCCAATCTTGATGTCATCATGAATATTGACACTTTCGATCACCTTCAGAGAAAGTCCAGCTGCTTCGACTTCTTCCACGAGCGCCTTGATCCGTTCTTTGGGCCAAACTGCCCCAGCAGGCAAATCAAAGAGTGTACCGACGATGCCTTTCATCCCAGGAATTTGACGGATATCTGCTAATTTGATTTTATCGTATTCTTTTCCATACCAACGAAATGTCATTTCCATTTTTTATTCGATCCCTTCTACTGTTTCATGTAATGTTTTACGGACTGCGCCGGTTCCTGTTAGCATCTTAGCGAACAAGTGACCAACGTTTTCAGCGATTCCTGCTTGATAGAGATCCAACCCGAAAATCTGCGGATTTGCTAAGATTGGGCGAATGATCCCTTGAACATCGGCGGCTGTCCCTAACTGACACTCCCGTAAAATCTCTTGCAATTCTGCTAAGAGGGGATCAGGACTTGGGACAAATGGATGGCCTTCATCATCGATCGCTAAGAGATAACGCAACCAGCCAGCAATCGCTAAGGGAATGAAAGTCAGCTCAGAAGCCGAGCCTTCTTTCTCCACATACTTTTTGATGGTTTCGCCAAAACGGATGGCGATTTTCTGTGAGGTGTCTGCGGCGATCCGCTGTGGGGTGTCAGGAATCAGCGGATTCGGTAAACGAAGACCGACCACCTCATCGATAAATTTCTTTGGCTGAATGATCTCAGGATCTTCCACTACCGGTAAGCCTTCACGATAGCCGATTCCTTTGATCAAAGCGACAATATCTGGATCGGTCATTTCCGCAGCAATGGATGTATAGCCGAGTAAACAGCCGAACAAACTCATTGCCGTATGCAGTGGATTCAAACAAGTTGTGACTTTCATACTATCGGTTTTGTCTACGATCTCTCGACTCGTCAAGATCACCCCTGCTTTGTCTAAATTCGGGCGACCGTTCGGGAAATCATCTTCAATCACCAAGTAATGAGTCGCCTCTGTGTTAGCAAACGGAGCGATCGTCGTTCCTTTATCGGTCCGGATGACTGGCAACTGCTGAATGCCAGCTGCTGCTAATTCTTCTGCAACTGCTGTTGAAGGATTTGGCGTAATCCGATCGATCATTGACCACGGAAACGTCACTTGCGCGTTGTTTTCTAAGTATCGAACAAACGCTTCTGAAACATGCCCCAGCTTTTGCCACTCTTTTGCGATGGTGACAATCGCCGCTTGGAAACGGAGCCCATTTTGCGAAAAATTGTCGGTAGAGACCATAGCGATCGGAAGAGCCCCTGATTGAAAACGATCCCATAAAAAGCTAGCCAAAATGCTCATTGTATGGTTAACCTGATGAGGACCCGCAGCGAGATCCGCTTGGACGACAGGCAAAAAATTCCCCTGACTGTCTTTTAAGCCATAGCCTTTTTCTGTGATTGTTACGGTGACCAATTGTAGTGACGGCTCACGAAATACTTTGCGTATATGCTCATAACTCGCAGTGCGGGAAGGATGGCAATAATAACTAGCCGCCGTTGACTGGAGCAATTTTTTCTCCAACCGTCCCCCTTCGTGCATGATCACTTCTAAAATGTCATTCTCGTAAGGCGCGTACACTTGATCGATCACTTGTTCATCAAAGGTTTCACACACTACGATTCCTTTTGACAACGCTTGTTGATCGATCAACGTTTGGGCTACTTCTGCGTGAAATGCCCGATACAAATTTCCCCCACCAAAGTGTAGCCATTGAAACTGAGTATCTGATTGATCCCTCACTTCTTTGGGAACGACCGGCATCGTAACTCCTGCCTGCTTCAAGGCAGCAAAATCAAACATCCTACTTCCTCCTTTTTCTTAAAACTGATATATTAGTATTCTAGTTCATTCCATACTGAATTGCAAGCCTTTACAAAAGGTTATTCAACTTATATACTAGTTTTATTACTCAAAACTATCCCTAGGCACCTTCCTTCAGAGTTTTTCTTTCGAAGGGAATTGAATGCCTGATAAAGAAAGAAGCGTTTATGTTGAACCCTACAAATTTTCAATCACAAGCTTATGAATCAATCAAAGAGTTGATCTTAACCGCCAAGCTGATTCCCGGTCAAAAAATATCTGAAAAGGAATTGGAGCAACGGCTAACCATCGGTAGGACGCCGATCCGTGAAGCAATTATTCGTCTGCGCCGTGAAGCACTGATCCATGTCGTTCCCCAAAGCGGCACCTATATTTCTAAAATCAGCATCAAACAAATTGAAGAAGCTCGTTTTGTCAGAGAGACGCTTGAAAAAGAAGTATTCGTAGCTGCCTGCCAAGCCGTTACAGAAGAACAGCTGAAAGAACTAGAAAAACTCGTTATTTTGCAGCGGACCTATGCCCAATTGAAGGATGAAATCGAATTTTTCCAACTTGACGAGGCCTTCCATCAGTTGATTTATAAAATCGCCGACAAAGAGAATGTCTGGAATTGGCTACAAACGATCAATCTGCCTTTAAATCGCTTCCGCTTCTTACGTTTAGAGGTGGAGGAATTGTCTTGGGAAATTATTTTGCGGGATCACGAAGAAATCTTAGCCACTTTAAAAGAAAAAGACCAAGCCAAAATTGCTCCCTTGGTCGGACAACACATTGATGTCATTGATAACGATCTGATTTTTGTGGAAAAAGCCTTTCCCGATTACTTTACGGAGTAAGCTATTTGAAAATCATGGACCTTAAAAACCACCCTCATCGAGTAGATAGCCTACTAGACGAGGGTGGTTTCATATGCTGAACAAGCGAGAATACGCTCATTCGATCGGGTGATAACTAAAACCTTGCCCCAGTACTTCTGAGACATTATTGACGATCACAAATGCTTTTGGGTCAATAGTCTCAATGATTTGTCTGATCTGCATAAACTCTTGGTCGCTGGCAACGATCAGCAGCACTTGCTTGTCGGCTTGCTGGTAACCACCTTGGGCAGCTAACAGGGTCGCACCCCGAGCTGTTTTATCAAAGACCGCTTCTCGAATCTCATTCACGTGGTTCTCACTTAAGATCATGATAGATTTCTTTCGGTTAAAGCCGGTTTCAATGTAGGTCATCACACCAGAGGTGATCACGATCGATAAGATCGCAAACAAGAACTCTTCAAACCCGAAAACGAACAAGTTCATGGAAACAACGATCGCATCGGTCGCCAGCAAGCCGATCGCTGGATTCAAATTAAAGTATTTCTTGAAAATCAGCGGTGGAATCGTTGTGCCGCCGCTGGAAGACTGATTCTTGTACAAAATCGCTACTCCTAAAGCAAAAATCGCACTGCCAAAAATCACGGAAAGCAGCCGATCTTCGGCAACCATATATTCTGGGACTAAAGCAATTGCTACTGGAAAAGCAAAACTACCATAAAGGACTTTCAAAAAAGGCCCCTTCCCTAAAAAGGCATAGGCAAGAATAAGCATGAGAATATTCAAGACCATGATTACAGCCGCTCGATCCCAACCGAGTGCTGATTCTAATAAAATACCGATTCCGCTGACACCGCCAGCTGCCACATGATGTGGTCCCAAAAATAAATTGATGCTTGCCGCTAACAAGAAAAGTGCTGCGGTGATTTTTCCATAGGTTTTCAGAATTGTCATTTGTTTCCTCTTTTCTCTGTCATTTACACGGTTTATTCAAGCTGCTTTGCAGCCATTCTTACTCCTCACTATACGCCCATTTGATGTCACCGACAAAATTTATGTTTAGCCAGAGGGAATAACCGGAAATCTGTTGGCTGATTGCCTGATTCAATCGTTCTCGCAAGGGATCTTGCTGACCTACTGTATCGAGAGGAGTTGCAGGTAAAATCACTACATCTAATTCCACAATGACTTGATTACCGACTTTGGCGGTACGTAACACAAAGTCCACCACTTCTTCTGCGCGCAATTCTTTTTCAACGATCGTCATGATGGTCTCCCGCAGTTCTTCTTTTGGAGTAGAAGAAGTCAATTCTAAAATCGCTGCTTTCAACTCTTTTATCGAAAGCTGGATAAAGAACAAGGTGATCCCGATGGAGATGATTGGGTCGACATACATCGCAAAATTCCCATAGGGACTGGCTTGGATCAGCCAGGACACAAGAAATGAACCGACGACACCCAGACTAAAGAAAAAGCCGAAACGCCATTGTTCTAGTTCCACCCAATAAAAGGGATGGGTCAGTGGTTTCTTTTTTAAGTACAAGTAAAAAGAGAAACAGTAGATCGTACCAACCAGCGAGAAATACAAACCGATTGGATCAATCATGCCATCACTGACGTGTAATAAACTAAAAGCAGACTCAATGATCCCATAAATTGAGATCAGCAGGATGATACTATATTGAATAAATACCACTAATGGCATCAATGCCTCTTTACCGAATGGGAAACGTTCAAAATCTTGGGCTTGGATATATTTTGCCACGTACAAAGCAATCAGTGACATCACTGCACCAATCAATGTATAGACCCCATCTAACAAGAGGACGTTATAACTGACCAGCAACCCAAAAAGCAAGGCACCGCCACCATAGATACTCCCAGCGACAATCGATGCCAACAAAAGCTTGCGTATTTTTTTCTTTTCACTCATGATATTCCTCATCTTTCACAAAAAAACTATTCTTTTGATTGCGTTCTTCTATCTATAAGCCTATCTTCCCATATAAATAACATGAAAAACAGTCAATTTTTTCATACAAAGCGGAAAAAAATAGTGTTGCTGTCAATCATTCACTCTATTCTCTAATGACGTATATACGGTTTTCCTCTTCCTCTCTTTTTACATTCTGGTGTAAATCCCCTTGACTACACAGATTGATTCCCTTATCATCAAGGGTAACCATATTCAATCAGAATTTTCAGAATATTCCGTTATATTTTTCATGACGGCGATTCATTGGAAGACAGGGAGGATGAAGAGAGTGAAAGAAACAAAACAAGTCCCATGGACAGGAGAACCAAATCAACGTGCGATCAACTATTTGAATGAAGAAGGCAAAGTGATCGTTTGCCCAACCAAAGTCGGCTATATCATTGCCGTCTCTGATAAAAAAGGGCTGGAACGCAAGTTTTCAGCAAAGAATCGCAAGCGTAACAAACCAGGCGTCGTTCTTTGCAGCTCATTGGAACAGCTACATGAATTAGCCGAATTAAATGCGGAAACCGCCGCCGTTTACGAAACTTGCTGGAACAATGACGTGTTATTCGGTGCGATTTTGCCTTGGAAAGAATCAGGAAAAGCCTATATCCCAAACGATGGTTCAGAAGAATTGATGACGGACGTTCGGGGAACCAGCTGTTTTGTGATCAAATTCGGTGTCCCTGGTGAGCAGATTTCAAAAGAACTTTGGGATCAGAAAAAGAAATTGCTTTTCGCCAGCTCAGCGAACCCTTCAGGCAAAGGAAACCGCGGACTTGTTGAAGGGATCGGCGAACAAATCGCGCAAGAAGCCGATCTAATCATTGAAGGCAACGACTATGTTGCATCGATCCAACCAGACAAAACACTGGAAACCCGCTATGAGCAAGGAGTCATGGTTTCTTTCGTTGATAAAGACGGCAACTTGATCCCTGAGCAAGGAGACCAACGCTCCATCACTCCCGCACCTGTCTTGATCCGTAAAGGACTCGATGTTGAAAAAATCCAAATGTACCTTTCTGATCACTTCAACTCATGGGACTATCACCACGGGGAGTACTATTGATCTTTCATCATCAACAAAGAACCGAAGAACCAGCTAGCTGCCCTCCTTTTCAAGGAGAACCGCTCAGCTCGTTCTTCGGTTTTTCTATCGTGTTTCTTTCAAAAGCTGAATGATCTCTGCCTGCTGTTTGATGATCGTATCTTGTTGCTTGATTTTAATCCAGTTTTGATCAATTTGGATAGCTGCACCGAGATCTTTGTAACTTAGTTTGGGGATCTCCATGAACAGTCCGCGGTGTGCAGCTAAGTCATTAAAGATCTGGACAGACAGACCATCACTCAATTCATGGATCTCTTTTTCTTCAAGATATTGGTTGATCAGATTTTCTACAGTCAAACGCTTTTTTCGTTTCTTGCCTTGTGTGCCATTCGAATTTTCGGATTTCTTGTTCGTACCAAACATTTTTGTTCTCCTTTCGTTAGGTCATCCTTTCTCCATTTTGTGATTCCGTGTCTCTTCTTCAGTGACCAAAATGAAATCGAGCGAAACCTACATGCGAATATTTTGTCATAAAACAGCATTACAATCTACATTTCATTGTTTTTAACGATAAAAAAAGAGGGATGAATTACGATCTGGTTTTATCTGTCTTAGAATTCCAACTTTATTTCTGCTATAATACCCTCATAAACACATAGGAGGTACTCGATGAAAAAGCATTCCTCAATTGCTTTCTAGGGGACGACGCCAATGACAGTGACTTTGGACTACACTTACTGCTGGGTTGTGGGCTGCCGCAACACAGTGCTTAGCACAATACGAAAAAACTAAGCGTGGTACTGATTGCGAAATCGCATGAAGCTGGAAGCAGAAGTAATCGTTACGGACGGTGAATGTGTCCCTAGCCAAAGAAGCCTGATGAAGAACGAACGGAACCCTTTTCTCTCAAAAGAAATCATTCTTTTGGAGGAAAGCAAAATGAGAAAAGATGAAAATACGACCTTTGTTTGTAAAAACTGCAGTACGCCTGTGGCACCCTTGACCAATGGTTCTTACCGCAACCATTGTCCCCAGTGTCTCTACTCGTTACACGTGGATATTCGCCCGGGTGATCGTCAAAATACTTGTCATGGCTTGATGCGACCGATTGACTATCGCCAACATTCCAAAAAAGGCTATCAGCTGCTGCATGAATGCACCCGCTGCAAAAACCAGCAGTGGAATATCGTGGCACAGGATACGCAACAGCCAGACCATTTTATTGAGTGGTTGACTCAAACCGCTGCGTATCACTAAAAAACCAAAGAAGACCATGCTTAAGGCTGGTCTTTTTTGTTTATCAGATCAACGGATCTCTTATACCACTAACTGCTCATAGACATTGTCGTCATAAGAAGCGCTTGCTTTAACCTAAAAAAAAACAGCCCGCTGTTTCGTCGATTGGTTGACGAAATTGCGGGCTGTCCTGCTAGTGTCTTCTTGATGATTTTACGTTGGTTTGCGCTTATTCAAAAACGAATTGATTGTGATACAGTTCTGCATAAAAGCCGTCAGCCGCCACCAATTGATGGTGATTGCCTTCTTCAATGACTTCGCCGTCCTTCAAGACAACGATGCGGTCGGCATTCAAAATCGTCTTCAAGCGATGGGCGATCACAAAACTGGTTCGTCCTTTGATTGCTTCATCCATTGCTCGTTGAATTTTCGCTTCGGTCACGGTATCAACGTTACTGGTGGCTTCATCCAAAATCAACAATTCTGGATTGGTCAAAATCGTTCGGGCAATACTCATCAATTGTTTTTGACCAGTACTGAAAAGATTGTTCTCTTCGGTGATCTCCGTGTCATAGCCTTTTTCCAACGTCATAACAAACTCATGGATATTGGCTTGTTTCGCTGCTGCAATGACTTCGGCTTCAGTCGCTTCTGGTTTCCCAAAAGCAATGTTTTCGCGAATCGTCCCTGAGAACAACACGGATTCTTGCAAAACGATTCCCACTTGAGAACGCAGCAGATCCAAGTCTAGCTCCCGGATGTCGATGCCGTCAAAGGTCACAGAACCACCATTCACATCATAGAAGCGATTCAACAGGTTCATGATGGTCGTTTTTCCTGAACCCGTCGGTCCGACTAATGCGACCATTTCGCCTTTGTTGACTGTGATCGAGACATCTTTTAGGACCAATTTTTGACTGTCATACCCAAAGTCCACATGATTCAAAGCAACCGCCTCTTTGATGCCCTTCACTTTGATCCCGTCTTTTGGTTTGACTTCATCAGGTTCATCAAACATTTCATTGATTCTGCGCGCACCGGTGATCGCCAATTGAATCATGCTGTAACCAGAAGAGATCTGCATCAATGGTTGGTAATACTGCTGCGAATACTGGGCAAAGGTCACAACTAATCCTAAAGCAACAGAACGTTCTAAGTCACCGTTCAATGCTAACCAGCCACCAAAGAAAATCACGATTGCCGTGTTCAACAAGGACATCCCTTGCATCAAGGGGAAAAGCAGCCCAGAGTAGACTTGCCCTTTGTAGGTAGCTTCGCGGACTTGTTGGTTGTGGACCAAGAAACCGTCGATGGTTTCTTCTTGCAGTCCATTGGTGATGATGATTCGTTGACCACTGATTTTTTCATCAATATAGCCGTTTAATTTTCCGACTTCATCTTGCTGCAGATCGACATATTTGCGGGCTTTTTGGATCACGATCACCGCGATCAAGACCGCACTCGGGGTAGAAGCAATCGTTGCCCATGCCAATTCAACGTTTTGACGGAACATCATGATCAAGATCCCCACCATTAAGACTACATTGGTCAGCACTTGCAACAATGCTTGGTTCAGACTGTTTTGGATGTTATCCAAGTCACTGGTAAAACGGCTCAAAATATCACCGTCTTGATGAGAATCAAAGAATTTGATCGTCAATTTTTCCAGTTTATTAAATAAACCGATCCGCATTCTGTTGGTTGATTTCCCCACCACTTGCGTGAACAAGATACTATAAACAAAATTGGCTGCACTGGCTAAGACATAAAAAATCAACAATTTCCAAATGATCGATAGAAAAGCTGATTTATCATCGACCCCTTGCATCAAACCACCAACATAATTCGCCAACTCTTGGAACGCTTCTCCGACAAAGACTGGCGCTTGCACTTGCAGATACGTTGCCAGAATCACCGTCACAAAAATGAATAGAAACGACCACTTGTATTGTTTTAAGTAATGGTAGAAAAATTTACTCGCTTTGAACAAATCTGTCATGGTTACTCCTCTCCTTTCTGTGTTGCGAAGATTTCTTGATAGATGGCATTGTTATTGGCTAAAAATTCATGGCTTCCTTCACCAACCAGACGTCCATTATCTAAAACGAAGATGCGGTCGGCTTTCACAACAGAGGCAATCTTTTGCGCGATGATGATCGTTGTCGTGTCTTTTAATTGTTTTTCAAACGCTTCGCGAACCAATTTTTCCGAACGAGCATCTAATGCACTCGTACTATCATCCAAAATCAAAATTTTCGGTTCACCGATCACTCCTCGAGAAATCGATAAGCGTTGCTTTTGCCCTCCAGAAAAATTGCTGCTGCGCTCGGAGACCGGCGCTTCAAACCCAGCGGTCAATTTTTGAATAAATTCACTGGCTTGGGCGATTTCCGTTGCGCGAGACATCTCAGATTCTGAGGCGTCTTTTTTCCCTTGCCGCAAGTTTTGGGCAATCGTTCCTGAAAAGAGGATCGCTTTTTGCAAGACAAAAGCGACCGTTTTACGCAAGCTTTGTTCATTGACTTCTTTCAAGTCAACGCCGCCAACTCGCACGACACCTTCCGTTGGGTCAAACAAACGGGGAATCAGCTGCGCCAGTGTTGATTTGCCGGCACCAGTCGCCCCTACGATCCCAATCATTTCGCCAGGTTTGATGGTAAAACTGATAGCCGTTAGGGCATTTTTTTCATCCCCAGGGTAACGGAAACTGACGTTTTCAAAAGCGACACTTCCAGACAACTCTTGTTCTGGGACATCTTGGTATTGCAGATCCGGTTCGGTATCTAGAATTTCTTTGATCCGTTTTAGCGAAACTGCAGCCCGCGATGTCATCATCATCATCATGCCGCCGATAATGATCGCCATCATAATTTGCATCAAATAATTCATGAATGAGGCAATTCCCCCAATCAAGGTTGGGTCATCTTTCGCTAGATCACTGACAAAGAAAATCGCGCCGACGACGGCTAAGTTGGCTGCCAGCATAAAGGAGGGGATCATGACAGAGAACAAGGTTCCTACGATAATATTATGCTTCGTTAACGTTTCACTGACTTTGGAAAAGCCTTGTAGCTGGTTTTCTTCTTGAACAAAAGATTTCACCACACGGATCCCCATCAAATTTTCTTTGGCAATCCCATTGATTTTGTCGATCAAGTTCTGGATGATCATAAAGTGTTTGCCCATCCGTGTAAAGGAGAGTGCCGTAATCACTAGGACAGCGATAATCAGTAAGACGATGATCCACCAAAGTTGCGGCATGGTTGTCATCGCCAAAATGAAGGCACCGATAAATAAGAACGGGATGCGAAACAACGATTGCAGCGAGATCATCACTAAGTTTTGAATTTGCGTGATGTCATTGGTCAAGCGCACCACTAGGTTTCCTGCCGAGAAGGTTTCGATATTACCAAATGAGAATGTCTGGATTTTCCGAAACATCTCTTCCCGAATATCGGCACTAACGCCTTGCGCCACTTTCGCAGAAAAAATCGTGTTGATGATCCCTGCAACAAGGCCTAGCAATGCTAGCCCAATCAGCTGCACACCAATTTTTTTCATTTCATCATTGTTTTCGGTAATAATTGATTCTAGCACTTGCTGCAAGAGCTTCGGCTGCCATAATGCAGCAACGACCATTAAAATGACCGATAATAAGGCAATGCCGGTTGCCGCTTTGTACTTTTTGACATGGCGTAAGACCAGATCCATATACGTACCACTCCTTTGTGTTTAGCAGAAAAGACTGCCAAAAAATTTCCGTTGCACAACAATTTACCATGGATCACGACGGGAAACAAGCGAACAAATAAAACAAAAAGAGCTTTCATGAAAGCTCTTTGAAAATATTGCATAAATGTTGTCGAAAATAACGAATAGTAAAGGGATTATGATGATCCTCGATACTGGTTTCATTATTTTTTGTCGCTAAATCTTTGACTTACGATTCGCTGTTTTCCAGCTCACTTTTTTGTTTTTTTGTCAGCTTTTGTTTGACTAAATCGTAGGAAACCAAAATCATTTGTTCGATGTTCTCTTCCATCAAGGCATCAGATGCCAACTTGATGGTATTCCAATGAGTCTTATTGGCATAGTACCCTGGAATGATCACGTCAGGAAATTGCTCTCGCAGCGTTTCGTTGACCTCGGGCAGATTTTTCAAAGTCAAAAACGCTGTTTCTTCTGGTTGTGGACTCATGATCCCAAACTGCTTTCCAACTAAATCAAAGTAGATTGCATCCCAATCTTCGCGATAATAGACTTTGGCTCCCGGCAAGCCTTCCCCAAATGCTTGAAATCGCTGCATTTTTTGTGCAATTTTTTCTTCAATCGATGTACTCATTGTGTGTCCCCCACTTTCTGCTATCAAAATCGCCATTTTCTGTCTCAATTTTGACAGATTGAATCGCTTGCTGCTCTATTTCCTACTATTATACATGGTTGTCGTGGAAAAAGGGATTTTTTATCAGTGGCATGTCGACTGATAATGACGTTACATGCAGCTATAAGCGGCGTTACATTCATTCACCTTTCTCAGAAGACACAAAAAAGCCCTCATCAGCGAGTAAATTGTACTCGCCAATAAGGGCAATTGATTACTAGATGTCATGGACAAGATTCATTTGAGAATCTTAGTACCAACCATTTGCTTCCCAGAATGCTTTGGCAGCAGACCAAGAACCATAACGTGATGCTACATATTCATCAGCAACCTTTTCTTGGTTAGCAGCTGAATAGTCACCATTTAAGTAAGAGTTGGTTAATTGGTAACGGCCATAGTATTGTCCGTTTGTCGCTGTGTAAGAACCACCAGATTCTTTGTTTGCGATCCATTCTTTTGCTGAAGCTTCTGAGCCGCTAGCTGAAGAGCTGTAGCTTGAGCTGCTTTGTGTGCTTGCAGCAGATTGTGTGTTGCTTGATTGTGAAGCTGCTGGTTCACTTGGTTGTTGTACACTTGCTGCAGCAGTCGTGCTTGCAGATTCTGTATAAGTTGCAGTGCCATCTGTAGGGATGATCAATGCTTCCCCAACAAAAATCAAGTTTTTATCAGCAATCTCGTTTGCTTCAACGATCGCATTGATCGTATCATCAGAGCTATAACCATAAAAGTTAGTAGCGATTGTTGATAATGTATCACCAGATTGAACAGTGTATTGTTCGTCTGCAAAGGCGTCTTTCCCACCTAAGAAAAGGCCGAAACCGGCAAGGACAGCTGTACTAAGTAAAACAGTTTTTAAAGACTTCATATAATTAAATCTCCTTCTTTGAAACTCATTTTGCGTCATTTGAGATGACTCAAGCGCATAAACAAGTCTAACATCGAAGAATATTTCATAGGTAAAGAATTCATTACAGATGATTACGAAAACGACAGTTGCCTTACGTTTCGTAAGAATTTGAGAATCCTATCATATCAAGCTTTACTCTGTTGTAATTTTTAACATTACAGTTATTTTGTTTTCAGGTAAACCAGTTAACCTTAGAAAACCTTTCCTATATTACAAAAAACCCTCTTTTTACACAGGATTGTAACAAAAGAAGGAACGAGACAAGGTCTCATTCCTCATTTACTTTCTATTTTTTCTTCACTGGGATCAATTTATTCATGATGATCGCCGCAATAGCGCTTAAAGCAATCGGTGAATCTAATAAATATTGTAAGAATTGAGGCGCAGATTCTTTGATTTCTGCTGGCATAAACAACAAGCCGATGGCAATAATCAACGGTACCCCGATAATATACAACTCCCGCTCGGAAAACTCTTCATTCTTAATGACCCGAAAGCCGCTCAACAAAATAATGACGCAGACGACCGCGAACACGCCGCCGATGACAGCAGAAGGTACTGCGTGAATCAAGGCTGAAAGTTTTCCCATGAAGGACAATAGGATAAACCAGACGGACGCCATCACAAAGACTTTTTTACTAGCAACCCCTGTGATCGAAATGATCCCTGCATTGGTAGAATAACCAGTTACAGGTGTCGTTCCAACTAAGGCGGCAACCAAGCAGCCTAACCCTTCACCGATCACGCCTTTATTGATCTGTTCATCCGTAACAGGTTCTTCTGTCACAGAACTGACCGCATACCAAGTTCCTGTTGTTTCTGCTAGGAGAACCATATAGATCACTAGCATCGTTAAGATCGCTGAAACATCAAAATGCAGGCCATAGTTTAGAAATACCAGTTTTGGCAGACTAAAGAAAGAAGCATCCGCCACCGACTGAAAATCAACGCCTCCCATAAAGGAAGCAATCACGGTACCGATAACCAAAGCAATAATGACCGAACTGATTCGGAAGTATTTTCCCATTCCTGGAAAATAATCGCCTAACATGGAAAACAAGATCAAAATCGCCGCAGTAATCGCAGCTAACAACATGTTTTGATTGGCACTTAGAGTTTCAGTGGCAGGATAGATATTGCTAGTAAATGCTGTTGGCAGCAGCGTCAAACCAACGATCATGATGATCGTTCCACTGACGATCGTAGGAATAAAATGACGAACGATATACTTATAGATGCCAGTAAAACCTAGTAAAATGACTGCTGCGGCACCAACAATGCTGGCACCTAACACCGTGTCCATGCCGTTGGCACCAAAATAAATACCGATGATCGCTCCAACGGGTACAAAGGATGGTCCTTGACATACGGGTAATTTCAAGAAAAAGAGGACTTGGATCAAAGAAGCGATCCCCGCTCCTAAAAAGGTCGATTGGATCAAACCTGATGCGTCTGAAGAGGACATCGCCACCGCGGTTGCGATAATAAATGGCGGCACATACACGTCCATTGCCAACACATGCTGTAATCCTAAAAGTACTGCTTGACCAAAGGGAATGTCTTCGTTCATTCCGATCGTTAAATGTTTGTTTTTCGTTGATTCCACTGTCTCATTCTCCTCATTTTTCGTGTACTTTTTTTCCTTGGACCCAGACTTGGCGAATATTTTGCATCGTTGCTAAGTACAGGATTTTTTGTAATCTTGCTTCGGGTGAAGTAAACACACCGAAGTCAGGCAAAGGATTTTCTTTTTGTCGCGTATCGATCACTTGCACATCAAACGCATACCCTTCTTTGATGACACCTACTGGTAATCTCAGTGCCTCACCGCCGCCTTTTGTCGCCAATGAGAACGCATCGATCACGGATATACGAGAATCAGCTACTCCTCGTGTGTTTTGAGGAAGCGTGACATCCACGCCATCTTCTAACATTCTCGAAGACATCACAGCTTGTTTGATGTTGTCATACAAACTCGGTGAAAAACCGCCGGAGATATCCGTTCCTAAACCAATCGTGACCCCTTGTTCTTTCAAGCGCTTGATTGGGATCACGCCATTGGCAAAGTAGGCATTTGAGATGGGACAGTGCGCAACTGCGGCGCCGGTTTCAACAAAACGAACACCGTCAGCTGGGCTGATGAAATTGCCATGAGCCATCACTGCTTTTTCACGCAACAAGCCAAAATCTTGCAGCACTTCGGTATCCGTTTTACCAAATCGTTCTTGAACAAAGTCATGTTCCCATTGCCCTTCACTGCAGTGGGTCTGAACATGAACATCATATTTTTCAGCCAATGCGCCTAACCCTGCCAAGCCTTCATCGGTACAGCTGGGGACAAATCGCGGAGTGACCACAGGATAAACGCCTTGTGGTGCGGTCTTTGCGATTGCTTGTACTTCTTGAATAAAACGTTCTGTATCCGCTAATGCCTCTTCTGTTGACGCGTCTCGATAAAAAGCAGGATTGGCTTGGGGATCGTCCATGACGACTTTTCCGACTAATCCCCGTTGACCAAGAGTGGCACAAGTCTTCGCCAATTGAAGGCTCGCTTCTAGATGGATCGTTGCAAAATAAAGAACCGTTGTCGTTCCTCTTGCCAATAGCTGTGCTACCAAATCTTGATAGACAGCTTTGGCAAATGCTGGATTGGCATATTTTGCCTCCAGCGGAAACGTGCATTCATCTAACCAGACATTTAACGGTTCATCTAACGCGATCCCTGCTTGCGGCCATTGTGGGGCGTGGACATGCAGATCGACAAACCCTGGTAAAAAGCACTGGCCTTCAGATAAAGCCTGAAGATTCTCTGATGCTTTTGCCAGCTCTGCCTCATACCCTTGATCTGTTTTGGCAGTGACTTTCGTGATGATCCCTGCATCATCGACTTGAATCAATGCATCTTCTATATATTCTAGTTTTCCATCAGTTGGCGTATGGAAAACATCTCCTTTAAAATAGCGAATGGTTGCCATTTGTTTGATTTCCCCCGTTCTCTAAGACATTGTCAGGAAAAAGTCGTTCATTTAATGTTCCTTTTTCACTAACACGATGTTCTTATTTTAACGCTATTCGAAAATAGTGCAATAAAATTCACTATCATAAAGGAAGATAAAACGCTGAACGTTCGGTTTTTATGCGATTTCAAAAAAAGACACTGTCTAGAAATAAGACAGTGTCAGTTAACGACGCTTATACTTTTGTTTTCTTTAGTTGCCGATAAAATACCACCAATCCACCTACTAGCAAACAGAGTACTCCTGCAATCGAGCCCCATTTTGCTGGCTCTAAAAAGCTTTGGATCCTTGAGGTCTGATTCGTTGCCGTCGTTCCTGATAGCTGAAACAAGAAAGCCAGCGGCTGATGTTCAAAACGAAGAATGACAAACAGGAGTGTCATCAAAAGAAATTGATGTACCAGACTCCCTTTGCTTTGTGTGGCATACTTGGCTAAACTCTGCTGCTCGATTGCTTCGGGTTTTGCCGCCAAATACTGTTTCGTGAGCCATTGATTCAATCCCGCATTAAAGAAGCTAATGACGAATAAACTTATTGGAATCAGTGTGTCGCTGCTGAACAGAAGAACACCTGCCATCAGCCCAAGTAAATATGTTGGTACCAGCTGTTTTTCTAAACGATGAGCGAGTTTTCCTCCGAAAAACATGGCACCAAAAAGGCCCAGTGCATATGGTAAGTAAACGTGCGTGCTTAACGCTTGTGCTCCAAGTCGACCGGTAACATACACCGAGCCGAAAAGAAAAAGAAAGTTTCCGATCACCCCACGAATGAAGGTGAGCACATTTAGATGAAGTGGCTGTTTCCACGAGCGGCTGCGTTTCGTTAAAGTGATCAGCAGCAAAGCAAAGAGAAACAAGAAGCCAGTGATCGCCCACTCAAACAGGGCATTCGACTTGATCAGCCTTGCTGCTCGCAAGCCAAACAGTAAGAGAAAGAAAAAGAAATACAACAAAAACTGCTTGTTGAATAACTGGTTGCGCTGCATCAACGGTCTTTTTGGGAGGTTGTTGAAGGTTTGACTACTCTTAGCCGCCAGCACAAAGAGTGCAAAATAACTGCCAAATAGACCAATGCCTTGAAGGTCATCAGGCAACCGTAAGGCAAAGAGTAAAACCAAAAGATAGAACAGCGCCTCCTTCCAATCATTTTTCAGCGGCTGTTCAGTGAGCTTGGCTTTTTGGCGTACCATCAGATCAGCTGGCGGCAGCCAAGAAGCACTGATCCCCAACAAACCAGCAGCTGGCAAGAGTGCCACGCTCCACCAAGTGCTCAAGATACCCACCAATGCGCCGGCGCCGCCGATCAAGACACTTGCTGCTAACAGCGATGGTGCAAAAAGCGCTGTTAGCGTCTGTAAGAAAAAGACCCCTGTCATGCGAAAGGTATAAAAGAGCGCAAAGGCTAATGCTGCACTTAGCGACTGCTCTTTGCTCAAAGATAAAAAATAAAGATAAGGGATGATCGTGATCGTATTGCTGATGATCAAAAGTGCGGTATGGGATTTTTTGTATATCATCTAAATTCCTCTACTATTGATTGTAGTCTTATTATTTTTTCTATTCTTGATAGTAGGTAGTCATTATAAGCAAGTCCTCTATTTAATCCAAAGGCCATTCTTATCCTCCACCACCTTTAATTTACTATTCGGCTGTAACTGGCATTCGATTTCTCCCCCTTGAAGCTTCAATCTGATTGCTTCTTGGTGATAAGTGATCGTAAATGTCAGTGATTCGATTTTCTGTGGCAAATGATTCGCCAAGTGAAGTCCGCGATCATAGGTCAGACCAGCAAAACCATAAATCAAACTCAACCAGCTGCCGCCCATATTGGCAGCATGAACACCGTCTACAACATTCTTTTGCAAATCATTGAGATCCATCAGTGCGGTATCCATAAAGTAACGATACGCTTTTTCAGTGTCGCCGATTCGGCTAGCCATCACACTAAAGATGGAACGAGACAACGAGGAGTCATGGGTCGTCACCTGCTCGTAATAGTCATAGTCTCTTGTTAATTGATCTGCTGAAAATTCATGGGTAAACAGCATCTCTGCTAAAACAGTATCTGCTTGCTTGCATACTTGATACTTATAAATGATCATTGGATGATAGTGAAGCAGAAGCGGATAATTCTCAGCAGGTGTTTCCTCAAATGGCCACAGCGCTTGATCTAAGAAGGAATCATCTTGTTTCGTTAGCTGCCGCTCTTCATCGTAACCGAAGTACATCAAGTCAGCTGCTTTTTCCCAATCGGCAATCAATTCTTGATAGACATGGTATCGTTTGGCCAATTCGACCGCATAGCGTAAGTTATTTTGTACCATTTTGTTTGTATAAAAATTGTTGTTTACCAAAGCGCTGTATTCGTCTGGTCCTGTCACTCCATGAATACAAAACCGCTCTTGTCCTTCTTTTACAACAAACGTGCCATAATGAAACCAGAATTTCGCTGTTTCAAAAACGACTTCTTTACCAGTTTCTTCAATAAAGGGTTGATCACCCGTGATACGTTCATATAATTGAAAACCATAAACGATATCGGCATTGATATGCAGTTGTGCTGTACCTGCTGGATAATAGGCACTCGTTTCATTACCGTCAATCGTACGCCAAGCAAACAATGCCCCAGCTTGATTCAATTCTTTTGCTCGTTTTTTTGCTTGCGGCAAAATACTTGCACGATAGGAAAGCAAGCTTTTGGCTATCTCGGGGTTCGTATAAATGAAGAAAGGCAGTAGATACATTTCTGTATCCCAAAAATAATGTCCTTCATATCCTTCACCCGTCAGCCCTTTTGCGGCGAAATTCGTTTTCCCATCACGCCCTGCACCTTGGTTCAAATGAAACAAATTGAAACGGATCCCTTTTTGCAAATAGTCATCCCCCACGATTTGAATATCGCTGGCTTGCCAGAAAGATCGATAGTAATCCGCTTGTTCTTTTAATAAGACAGAAAACTCGTCGACTTTCTGCTCAAATGGTGTCTCACCAAACCTTTGCAGCAATTTGACCTGAAAAATCGAAGTTGACGGTTCTCCAACTGTCAAATACTGCTTTTCTTGATACAGCCGAATAGCGATTTGCTTTTGACTATTTGGTGCTGTCCATACTTGGTATGCGCCCATTTGTTCTTTTTCCAATTGATGATTCTTACTGGCAACTCGAGGATCATCTGTTTTATTGACAGAGAATTGCTGATTTAATTTGTGGGATAGTTCGATCGGTTCTGAAAAATCGGCTGTTATCACTTCATAGCGGCAAACATAGAGTTCACTACGCGTCATTGACGCAAACGAAGTTAACCCCAACTCAAAAGACTTTCCGGTCGGAGTATTGATCCGATAACTTTCCGTCAGAATCCCGTCAGCTAATGCAAGACTCATTTGCGTTCGTTCGACTTGCCATTCCTCAACCGAAGAATCCTCCTCGCCGATTTTCAAAATAACTCCACGCAAGTTTGGCAATTTGCAAATCGTTTGATGTTCTTTTGCATACCCATAAGCCCATTCGCCATACTGAATCGGCTCGCTGTCAAAAAAGCCGTTGACAAACGCCCCAGGATTTCCTGGATACAGTTGATTGACCTTCAAAGGATGCCCTGCACGGACGCCGATTTGCCCATTTCCTAAAGCGAACAATGTTTCTAGATACTCCATTTTCTGATGGGACAGCTCATCAGCTGTCAATAGAAAGTCGTTTTTCTTCATCCTTTATCCTCCAAGTCTTTTGGTTTATTCCTCGTTATCTTCACTTAGTTTCTATCCTACACTTCTAGCCAATGATTGCAAGGCTCAGCTCTTAGTCCTTTTGCCACAAGCATCTCTTTAGAGCCGAGCAGCGAATGTATGATACCATGAAGCAAACACGAAAGAAGGCGATTTCTTGGATTTATGGCTTACAAATGTACAACTTGAGACGAGTTATTTAAAAGAAGGCGACTGGTCTTATGGAACCAAAACAGAAAATACAGCAATCGGGATCAATGATGGAAAAATAGCGGAGATCGTGCCGATGTCCGAATGGCAGGCAGCAAGCGGAGCGACGATCATTGATGGGGAAAATCAGTTATTGTTGCCAGGATTGATCGAAAAACATTGTCATTTGGACAAAAGTAAATTAGGTACTCCTTGGCGTCCAGTAACGCCCGCAGCTAGCTTGGTGGAACGATTTGAAACTGAGATTCCCCAATTAGATGCCTTACCGTTATCAATCAAAGAATGCGGACAAGCGCTGATTGATTTAGAACTACCTCACGGTGCGGTGATGTTCCGCTCACATATCGATATTGAACCAATGACTCAGCTGCGTTATTTTGATGCGATCACTGAATTAGTCGCCGAACAACCTTTTGGCTCGGAGTTGGTCTTATTCCCACAACATGGCTTATTGCGCTCAAATGCAGCTTCTTTGATTGAAGAAGCCTTAGCAACGGGCAAAGCTTCTTATATTGGCGGTGTTGATCCTTATACACTCGATCAAGATTATAAAACTTCCTTACGGACAACTTTTGAACTTGCTCAAAAAGGGCATGTCGGTATTGACCTCCATCTTCATGATCGGCAAGAAGCTGGCAGAGCGACCGTCAAAGAAATGATTCGTTTGACGAAGGAATTCAATATGCAAGGAAAAGTAGCGATCAGTCACGCCTTTGGTCTAAATGACTTTGAGGGAGAAGAACGCAAAGAAGTCTTTCAAGCCTTAGCAGACTTAGAGATCCATATCATTTCAAGTATTCCCATCAGCCCAGGAACGATCCCGCCACTGAAGGAATTGCAAAGCTATGGCGTGGCTGTTCATATCGGTTGCGACAATGTCTATGATTCTTGGTCTTCTCTTGGCGACGGTTCTTTACAAGAAAAGCTGGCGCGCTATTTAGAGATTTTTGCCGTCAAAAGTCAGGAAGACTTGACGCAAGCCCTAGGTCTGGTTACTGATGGCAAAGTGCCCTTAGATAAAAACGGTGCGCAGCAATGGCCTAAGGTTGGTGATTCGGCTGATTTCTTGCTGACACCAGCTGCTTGTACGGCAGAATTCGTTGCCCGCAAAGGCTTCGTCAGCAAAAGTTTTTATCAAGGAACGGTTGTCTTTTCAGCTGAATAAACTATCTGATAACAACGAAAAGAAAAGCCATTGTCTGAACTCAGCAGACAATGGCTTATTTCTTTCGATCATTAAACGTTTCTCAAAAATTCCATTTTACCCAATCAGCAAATAATTCTGGCCAACGGACAACCGACGCTTCGATCCCATGTTGATCGCTGTTGGCGGTTTCTGGCGTTCCTAAACTTAACCCGTGACCGCCCCGAGGGAAAATGTGTAGCTCATAAGGTATATCAAATTTGCGCAGCTGTTCGGCAAAAAGGAGGCTGTTTTCCGCCAAGACTAATCCATCTTCTAACGTATGCCAAAGAAACGTTGGTGGTGTCTGTTCATTGACTAAAGTCTCTAAAGACAAGGCGGCTTTTTCTGTTTCGTAACGATCTGCTAATAATGAACGGAAGGAATCTTGGTGCCCAAGTTCTCCACTAGATAATACTGGGTAGCTCAATAGTAACCCGTTAGGCCGCCATTCTTCATTGGCTCCTTGTAAAGCCTCTGCTAGAAAAGGTTGCTGCCAAGACACACCCAAGTTAGCAGCTAAATGGCCACCAGCTGAAAAACCAGCAACGATGATTTTTTCAGGATCGACATGCCAGGTGTCATGATTGGTGCGGACAAGACGAACGACAGCAGCCAATTCCTTTAAGGCTAACGGATAGACAGCCGGTTTGATACTATAATGCAACACAAAGGCTTGGAACCCAAAGCTCATCATTTTGATGGCGATAGGTTCCGCTTCACGATCCGACAACATTTCATAGCCGCCGCCAGGACAGATGATGACCGCTGGTCGGACACGATCTGGTTCCATTTCAGGAGAATTTTCGATGACATAGGTAGTTAAACTTGCTTGGCTTTCTGGTAAAAGTGCAGATCTTTTTTCATGTATCACGGGTTGCGCCTCATTTCATTGTAATTTTATAGACAATTGGTTGGTCGGTTTCAATTGGTTCAAAAGTTAGTTGCAAGCCTTCATCGGTCACTTGCCAATCAACAGGCTGTTCTTCGTATCCTAGAATCGTGACGGTTTTGATGATGCCGTGAAATTCTGGCAAATTTTGGTCTTTGGATTGTGCCAGTGCTTGGATCCTTGCGTGTCCATTCTCAGGACTTGCCATGCCAATCGCATACAACGAATCCCCCTGAACCGTAAAGCGGAAATCCTGGCTCGTGTATGTCGTCGCCTGTGCTTCTTGAAATTGGCCCGAAACTACGGTCGTGGGCCCTTCCCCTGCTTTGCGCCATGGTTTCGCTTCATAAATGGCTTCACCATTTACATCCAGCCACGCACCGATTTCTTTTAAGATCGCTTGATCTTTTTCTGGGATCGAACCATCCCCTTTCGGCCCGATATTCAAAAGGAGATTGCCGTTTTTACTGACGACTTCGATCAAATCCTGTAAAATCTCACGTGTTGTTTTATAATCCAATGTCGTGGTATAGCACCATGAATTACGAGCGATTGCTGTGTCTGTTTGCCAGTAAAAAGGTTGTGGTTCGGCAAATTTCCCCCGTTCAATCTCCACGATACCGCTACCAAACATCATGGCATCGTGCTTGTAGCAAATACCAACTTGTTTGCCCCATTCAGCCCCACGATTGTAATAGTAAGCAGCGAAAAGTTGCAAATGCTCCTTGAAGGCTTCATGTTGGATCCACCAATCAAAATACAGCAGCTCTGGTTGATAGTTGTCGACGAGTTCACAGGTTCTAAGCAGCCAATCATCTAAAAATTCTTTTGACGGGTATGGCTCGCTAAAGAGACTTTCATGGTCTGGCTCTGGCATCGCTGGCCAGTAAAAGTCGCCTTTTGCCAACGGCTCCTTGATATCACTGTCAAAATCCTTACCGTGTCCCATAAAAAACCAATGTTCGGCACGATGAGAGGAGGTACAAAAATGCAGGCCTTGCTCCTCTGCTGCTTCTTTTAGTTCCCCAAGAATATCTTTTTTCGGCCCCATAACTGACGCATTCCATTCAGACAGTTCGCTTTTATACATCTGAAACCCGTCGTGATGTTCTGCAACGGGAAAAAGATAATTGGCACCGGCTTGTTTGATCAAGCGAATCCATTCATTTGCATCAAATTTATCTGCGGTAAACATCGGAATAAAGTCTTTGTAGCCAAAGTTTTTTTGTGGACCATAGGTTTCAATATGGTGATCATATTCTGGATGGCCTTTGATGTACATATTTCTTGAATACCATTCATTGTGAAAGGCTGGAACACTGTACAGTCCCCAATGAATGAAGACCCCAAATTTTGCTTTGCGGAACCATTCCGGTAGAACAAAAGCGCCCAATGACTGCCAATTTGGAAAAAAGGGGCCTTGATGTGCGACTTGCTGGATCGTTTCTACTGTGATCATTGTTTTTCCTCCAAAATACCGACTGTTTCCAGCCATGTTTTTGCAATCAACACATGTCCTGCAGTCGAGGGGTGCACGCGATCACTGCTTAAGACATAGGATGATTGATAAAGCAAAAAATCATCAAACTTTTCCTGCGTATCCCCTAAAAGGATACCATACTCTTGCGCTACTTTGGCAAGCACTTGTTGGTAATTGGCAAGCATTTTTCTTAATGGATCTTCTTTGTTGGCTTCAACCATAAACGGGCTCAAAAGAATCATCCCTTTGACATTTGGCAAGGTCTGCTCGATCAAATCACGCAGCTCTGATTCAAATCTCTCGATCCCCACTAGTTCCGTTTGAGCAAAGGTTCCATCAAAATGCCGCCACACATCATTCACACCGATCATGATCGTTACCCAATCTGGATGAAATGCCAACACATCATCCTTCCAGCGCTTCTTCAAATCGACAACCGTATCCCCACTGACACCCCGGTTGACGATCATTAATTCCATTTGCGGGAGTAATGCTGTGGTATAGGCGTTGATCAGATGAACATAGCCGTCCCCCCATGAAGACCAACCTGCGGGTATCGCTTGATAATTTCGATTGCTATCTGTGATCGAATCCCCCATAAAAAGCAAGCGATCTTTTTTATCCACTATCATTGTTTTCCTCCTTAAAGAAAGAAGACTGATCCGCTGGTGCTGGATCAATCTTCTTAAGTGATTGCTTATCCAAAGGCTGTATACTCACTTTTGCCAAGGAACCGTTGGCAAATCACTCGAGCGATTCTTTGTTTGTTTTTGATTAGTCCCCAAATTCTTTCGCTACTTCTATCCGTTTTTCGTTTTGATCTTTTGCATTGTTCATGTCAAATTCCAAAACGGTTTGATAGCCAAGACCATCTGCTGTTTCTTGCATTTCTTTTAGCAATTGATCAAATTCTGCTTCATCTTTGGCAAAAACCATTCGCCAAGAGTACTCGATGATCGTCGCTTTGGCTTGGTTACGCAACGTAGAGATCTCTGAACTATCTTCTGGCGCTACATAGCTGGCACCAGGGGCAACTAACAATTGGTCGTTCTCCTCTAAATAGCCAATGGTGGATTCTACACCACCCATATTTTTTGACCAATCTTCTTTTACAGGATCGGTTGTTTCATTTTGGTAGCTTTCCCACATCGTATAAGCATAAGGGAAGCCTGTATCAGGATTGATATCGATCGGTAATACCGTATTGACGTTGAGTGCAGATACGCCATCTTTGTAACTTCCGCCACCGTATTCTTCTGGCACATCCCCATCACCATCTAGCAATGCTTGTTTTCCGAACTCAGTTAAGACAGGCTCGCCGTCTTTCATTTCCCAAGTCAACCCTTCTGGACCACTACTGCCGCTTGTTTGAGAAGAATTTGCTAACACACCTTCTGATGAGTAGAGCCAGTCAATGAAGGCTGCGATTCGCTCTGGGTCTTCGGCATTAGAACCGATCCCGATAAATTGTTTGCCACCGTATACTTCCGCACCATAAGAGAAGATTTTTTGATCTTGGATCGGTGCCAACATAAAGCCTTTTCCTTCAGTCAAGTTCGTGGTCGTATTAAATGCCGCTTGACCTAACCAAGGCCACCATGAGAATAACACTTGTCCTTCTTGGAATTTTGCAAAAAGTGTATCGTAATTTTGTGTTGTTGATTCTGGGTCAACTAAGCCCATTTGATTGGCTTCGAAGTAAAACTTAAGTGCACGAATATATTCAGAGTCACTATCGAGAATGCTTTGATAATCAGATCCATCGGCTTTTGCCAAGACAAATCCTGATTCATCGTACCCATAGTAGGTGACAAGCTGTTTGCCTGCATTCATCATGTTGCCGTCCCAATCGCTGAATAGAGAAAAACCATACACTTTTTTGCCAGAATCTGTTGTTGGATTGTCTTCTTGCATTTTTTGAATCACAGGAAGCAGGTCTTCCAATGTCCCGATTTCTGGGTATCCTTGCTCCCCATAAAGATCCCAACGCACGTAAGCACCAAATGTAGGGTCTAATCCTTCTGAAGGATCGGTGGCCTTTAAGGTAGAAACAGAAGTTGGAAAGCCATACAGCCCATCGGCATCTTTGTTTAGATTTTGAACAGCCGCATCGAAGCGCTGAACGTTTTCCATAGTTTCATAATACTCGCTCGCATCGGTCAACAAACCTGCTTCAACCAATTCGTTGTATTGTTGGCCATTATCAACAATGATCAAATCACCCAAATCGCCTGCTGCCGTTCTCGTTTGATAAAGGGTATCACCGTTTCCAGCAACGTTTGGTGCGATGATGTTCAATTCCATATTGAATTTATCCCGCACGATTTTGGCAAACCACCCTTCTTGCATCCCCATATAGTTGGCTAGCCCATTATAGACATCGATCGTGATCGTTTCATCGTAGCCACTTTCACTGGAAGCAGCATCTGTCTCAGATTCAGCTGCTCCTCCACAGCCGGCTAAACTACCTAGCAATGTCATGCCTAACAAACCTGTTGCTACATATTTGGACATTTTTTTCATTTTCTTCCCTCTTTCTTTTTATTAGCCTTTCACCGCACCCAACATAATTCCTTTAACAAAATACTTCTGGAATAGCGGATAAATGAACATGATTGGTAAAACAACAATGACTGAAACGGTCATGCGGATCGACGTCGGCGTCTGCGTTGTTGCTGCTGAAGCGATGCTAGAAAGTGATCCCGAGGTATTTTTGACCATTTGTGCCAACGAATTGGCTTGATTGATATACGTGTAAAGAAGGTATTGCAAGGAGTAGAGACTTTGATCCGTAATGTAAATCAGTGTATCCTGGAAGGAATTCCATTGACCCACTGCCGAGAAAATCGCTACTGTTGCTAAAATCGGCGTACAGTTGGGTAAAATTACCCGAAAGAATACTTGAATGATGCCAGCTCCATCCATTTCAGCTGCTTCTTGCAATGATTTGGGGATCGACTCAATATAGGTTTTCACCAAGATGATATTAAAGGGCTGAACGACAGCCGGCAAAATATAGACCCAAAAGTTATTCGTTAAACCTAATGTCTTCATCGTGATGAATAATGGAATCAACCCTGCATTGAAATACATTGTAATCACGACAAAGCGATACCAAAATTTTCGTTTCCACATTTTTTCTTGGGTAAACATGAAGCCTAAGAAGGCTGAAGCTAAGACAGTCGCGGCGGTACCAATCACCGTTCTAGCCACCGAAACCGTTGCGGCTAGAGGCAATCCTTTTAGCTGTAACACTTGACTATAGTTTTCAAAATGGATCTCTTGTGGAAAAAAGCGAATTTGGCCTAACGCACTCAACTCATTATTACTGATTGAATTAATGATCAAGTAATAAAAGGGATACGCGCAAATCAACGTAATCAAAAAGAAAAAGGTATAGTTGAGGATACTAAACGTCAGGTTTTCACGTTTGCGTACTTTTTTCGCCTTTTTCTTTTCACTAATCGATAGTTCCATTGATATCCTCCTCTTCTAAATAATGGATGTCCCCCGAATTTTTTTCGAAGCAATATTGACGATGGCTAACAAGGCAACAGAAATGACACTTTTTAGCATACTGATCGCGGTCGCTAGCGATAGACTATTTCCGCCCATCCCTAAATTGTAGACATACAAATCGAGGACTTGGATCGTGTTTCGATTGAATGCATTTTGGAAGACAAAGTACTGATCCATTCCGTTGTTCAGCAAGTTGGCGATAGACAGCATCAACATCACAAGGAACGTCGGCATCAAGGCAGGTAGTGTGATATGACGCATCAGGTGGAAACGATTCGCCCCATCGATTCGTGCCGATTCATACAATTCGGGGTCAATTCCTGAAATGCCTGCAAGATACATGATGGCACCCCAGCCCAAGCCTTTCCAAATATTCCAAAGACACATCATCAGCCACGTATGATTGCCGCTATCCAAAAATTTGACTGGATCGGTAACGAAGCCCCATTCTTGCAGCAACGTGTTTACCAGCCCTGTTGAAGAAAACAAGCTAAAGGCAATCGTATACACCAAAACCCAACTGATAAAATTCGGCAGCGTGGTCAGCGTTTGGACCAAATTTTTAAACCATTTGCACTTGATTTCGTTCAGTAAAATGGCGAAGCCTACTGGTAGGATCGAAGTGGCGATCCCTAAAAAACTCATGGCAAAGGTGTTTTTCATTACTTGTACGATCTGATCCACTTGTGTTGGACTAGAGACAAGAAGTCGAAACCATTTGAAGCCTACGAACTCGCTGCGCGCTAAACCTAATGCTGGTTTGTAATCATAAAGTGAATAAATCCATCCGTGCAAAGGAAAATAAGAGAACAAAAACACGAGAATCAGAAAGGGAACGATGCATAAAAACAAAATCTTCCCTTCTCGTGTCACCCGCTTATTTTTTCTTGGGACACTGCTTAGTTTACTTTCCATTTTCCTCCCCCTTTTTTTGTAACCGCTTTTACATTTTTAATACTAGCACCTGAATGCTTATTTGCCACCTGTGAAAAATAGAGGTCAATCCGTACATTTTAGACTTCATTTTTCTTTTATTTATAAAGAACGTTGATCTATCAATGTTTTCGCTAGAAACCGCTCAAATGGCAAGGCTTTCAAAATTTGTTTTTTGCGAGTACTATAGGAATATATCAATTTTGGAGGGATAAAAATGAAGTACAATCCTGATGGTCAACTGTACAAAATAACCACCGTTTTTTCACAATTCACATTGTTAAATTTACTATATATCATTAGCTGTTTGCCAATTATTACAATTGGTGCTGCGACAGCTGCCCTTTATGAAGTGACGATTCGTTATGCGGATGAGGAGCGTGGTGAATTGATTGTAGGCTATGTGCGAGCGCTACGAGCAAACTTTATGAAAGCCACCGGTAGTTTTCTCCTTCTTGGGCTCCCCATGGTAGCACTACTGTATAGTAGCTTGTTTTGGTTTTCCTCAAAAACCATTCTTGCCAGTATTTTTGCTTTCGTTCTAATTGTTACAGCTATTTATCTGTTTATTGTGTTAGTCTATTGCCTTGCCTTAATTGGACGTTATGAAAACAGCTTTAGGCAAACACTAAAAAATGCGTTTCTGTTACCGATCGCGGACCCTATCCGTTCGTTAGCCCTCGCACTTATTCCTATCGCTGCGTTTTGTTTTGTTGTTTTATTTCCGTTGTTTAAATTTCTCTTGTTGATTTTTGGTTTTTCTTTTGTTATTTATTGTAGTTCGTTCCTGTTGCTTTCTATCTTTCGTAATCAACAAGCATGAAAAGAATTAGTCATCTCTCACTTTTTCGTCGTCTGAGTCAGTTTTCCATTCGGCGACAATTGTTCATTCTTTATCTACCTGTTGTTTTTTTATCCACAGTAACTATAGGTCTCTTATTGGTCTACGATTCAACCAAACAGCTGACAGGCAATTACCAGCACTTGGCAGAGTTGAATGCTCAGCGTGTCAAATCTGTTCTTTTTGATACAACAAACACGCTGACAAACACGGCGAGTTCCTTATCAAACGATACCCATCTACGTCAGCTTTTAACTGCCAATTACCTTGACGACCAAGAAGCGATTGTGGACATCAATAGCTATGATCAGCTAGATGAGATCAGAAATCTTCAAACCTCGATTGCGAAATTAACCATCTATACAACGAATCAAACCATTCCGAACTATAAATATTTTCAACAGGCAGATGACACGATTCAAGCGACCGCCTGGTACCAACGAGCGCTCAAGCAACCCGATGCTTTTTTGATGACGATGCCAGAGGATTACAAAGCAAATCGTTTGAGTCTTTATAAAACGTTGCCTTTGCCTTTATCAAAAGAAACAGCCGTTTTGGAGATCCAAGTCGATTACAATTATCTCAGTAACCGACTTCGTAATTCATCCTATGAATTGGAATTACAGTTAAATGATGATGTCATCTTTTATAGCGACAAAATCAATCAAGTTGGGGAACCGGGACAGCTGACAGCTCTTTCTGAGCCGCAAACGAGTGCTGCCTTTTTAAAAAATGATGGTACCAAGGTGATGCTCACCAAAAGCACCTTACCCATGAGTAACAAAGAAGATATCATCACGATTTATAGTGCGGATACAAATGCCTATCGCAATCTACGCACCAATCTGATCCGGTGGAGCACGATCGTTTTGGTGATTTTGATCACTACTTTCATCATCGTCTTTCTCTTTGCTCGATTCTTTACCAAACGAATCTCTCAACTGCAGCAGGCGGTCTACTTTGCCTCGATCGAGGATTATGATTTCTTTCAAAATATCAGCGGCGAAGACGAGATTTCACAGATCTCTCTTGATTTCCACAAGATCATTCAACGAATCAAGAAAAAAGAAGAAGAGATCTACCGTTCACGTTTGGCACAGCAAGAGCTGTTGACTCAGCAGCAGCAAATGGAATTTAATATCTTAGCGGGGCAGATCAACCCCCACTTCTTGTTCAATACATTAGAAACGATTCGTATGATGGCGCTGACTTCTGGCAATTCTGACGTCGTTTATGCCATCAAGTTACTGGCAAAATCGATGCGCTATACGCTAGAAGCCCACGGAACCAAGCGAACGAGCTTAGAAGAGTCCTTAGACGCGGTTCACGTGTATGTCAAGATCCAGCGGATGCGCTTTGGCGATCGAGTCAACTTTTCCTATTCAGTCTCCAATGAGATCGACCAAAAAGAAGTCCAAATATTGCCCCTCCTGATTCAACCATTGGTGGAAAACGCCATCTCCCATGGCTTGGAAGGCATCACCTATCCAGGGTTTGTCCGTTTGACGATTACCAAAGACGGCCATGATCTGGTGATCGTGGTACAAGACAACGGCAGCGGGATACCGCCAGAAAAACTCGAACGCTTGCAGCAAAAAATCAAGACGCCCTCCACCCATGCCAAAAAGAACATTGGGCTAGCCAACGTCAATCATCGGGTCAAAATGTTTTATGGACCTGAATACGGCTTGACGATCGAGAGTGTGTTGGGCAGCGGCACACAAGTCACCTTGCGGATCCACGATCTAAGCCAAGATTCATCTTCTCCTCACTAAAACAGCAAAGCCCCCCTTCGATTCCTGTTTCAGAAATCGAAGGGGGGCTTTTGATTGATTAGAAATCCTGCACACGAAGGGTTTGTTGGGATGAAGAGGCGTTGGCATAGCAGCCTACCATAATCCCAGTAAAGACACCACCAACTTCAGTAGTCAGATATTTTGTTTCTCCACTGCCTAAAGGCTGTGCTTGTCCTTGCTCATCAACAACAGAAAAACGATAAGTTTCTTTATCTGCGCTCAGCTGCAAGGTGACTGTATCTGCTGCATAAGGCAGTTTCTTTTCCACTTTCCATAGGGAGCCGATTTGTCGACGGAAAACTAGCTGCTGACTGGACGCCGTTTTTTCCAAGTAGCCCTCATAGTGATGGGTGGCATTTAAGAAAACCGTCAATCCCGCTTGTCCATCCGTTAGTTGCCGACAATCAAAGGTTGCTTGAAATTGTTGATCAAAGGCGGTTTGCCGTTGGAACACAGCCGCGAGTTTGCCTTGATCAGACAGACCCGTCTGATTAGGATGCAGCAAGAAGCCATGCGGCTCTTCTTCAATCAACGTCGGGTCCCATTCGAATAAAGTCACGTAATCAGGCTTGCTGCTCTTCTTTTGTGTTTCCTTTGGTGCCGCCGCTGTGTCTACCTGAATGGTTTCTGGCAAATGACCTTCCTCGCCAAACACCGGCCATGGGTTTGACCAGTCTACTGGCAGTAGACATGTTTCCCGCCCTAACAAATGCCTTAAAGGATAGCTGATGGGGCGTACTGCTAGACAGACTGCCCACCAGTTGCCTTTAGTATCTTGCACGAGATCCGCATGCCCTGCGGCTTGCAGTGGCAGATTCGTACTGCGATTGGTCATCACTGGATTGTTGGGGCATGCTTCATAGGGTCCCGTCAATGAACGGCTGCGGGCCATGGTCAGCATATGCCCATAGGACGTTCCGCCTTCGGAGATCAACAGGTAGTAATAGCCGTCTTTTTTATACAAGTGGGGGCCTTCTGGATCAGCCGCTCCGCTGCCCGTCCAAATATTTTGCCGCGGGCCTAGTTCTCCAGAAGCCAAATCGATCGTCCGCAGATAGATCTCCTTATGGGTGCCTAAGTAATAGGTCTGCCCATCGTCATCTACGAAAATTGTTGGGTCGATCCCAGGGGTGTCCAGCCAAATCGGGTCAGACCATTCACCAGCGATGTCATCCGTCCAAATCAGAAAGTTGCCTTCTCCTCCTTCGTTTGCGCCAACGTTAGTACAAACGAGGTAAAAGCGGTCCTTGATGAAACGCAAGGTTGGGGCATACAGACCAAAAGCATTGGGATTTTTCGTCGGTAGCTGCAACTGCTCAGGTCGCGAAAGTCCATGGCCAATCAGCTGCCAGTCTGCCAAGTTTTTACTGTGATAGATTGGTAATCCAGGAAAATATTCAAAGGTACTCGTCACCAGATAAAAGTCTTCACCGACACGGCAAATACTGGGATCTGGATGAAATCCAGGTAAAATTGGATTCGTGATGGTTCGCATGGGCATCTAAAACTCCTTTATCGTGGTTTGGTCAGCCGTCAGCTCATGGCTCGTTTTTCCAGCAGTCGTGTGTATCTGCAAGGATGCTTGCTGGATGCCAGTCAGCTTGACGATCAGTTCTTGATCGACTCTTTCGACAGCCACCTCGCCAAGCCACTCACCGTGGTGATCATAGATAGCGGCAGCGGTCTTGTCTTGCGGATCAAAAAGATGGATCGTTGGATGTTGGGCATAGTCATAGACTGCTTTGGTTTGTTCATGGCCTTCGATAATGACTTGATTTGGTCGGACTAACAGTGGCAAGTGGAAATAGTCATAGGTTTCTTGGTACCAGCGTCCGCCCTCGTATGCTTTGCCAGATAAATAGTCGATCCAATGCCCCTTCGTTTTCGGTAAGTAAAAGGAGACTGTTCCTTGATCATTAAAAATGGGCGCCACTAAAAGGTGTTCTCCCAGCATGTATTGGCGATCCAAATGATGGGTCATCTCGTCTTCAGGAAACTCTAAGACCATTGCTCGCATCATCGGAATCCCCGTTTGAGCGGTTAGCACCGATTGGGCTTGCAAGTAAGGCATCAAGGACAGTTTTAACTTGGTAAAGGCTTTAGCTACCGCCACGGCTTCGTCGTCATAGACCCATGGCACTTTGTATTCCCAGCTGCCATGGTAACGGCTATGGGAAGACAGCAGACCAAATTGTGTCCAGCGCTTGTAGAGGTCTGGAGTTGAGCCAGCTTCAAACCCTGAGATATCGTGGCTCCAATACCCAAAGCCGCCTAACCCAAAGGACAGACCTGCCCGCAGCGACTCTGCCATCGATGGATAATCTGAGGTACTGTCGCCGCCCCAGTGTACAGGCAAGCGTTGTGAACCAACCGAAGCTGCCCGCGCAAAAACGATGGCTTCTTCTGCTCCCTTGACTTCTTTCAGCAAGTCAAAGACGACCTTATTGTATAGATAGGCGTAATAATTGTGCATTTTTTCTGGATCAGAGCCATCATAGTACACCGCATCGGTGGGAATCCGTTCACCAAAATCCGTTTTGAAGCAATCCACCCCCATGTCTAATAAGGCACGCAGCTTGCTGTTGTACCAAGCGATCGCTTCAGGGTTGGTGAAGTCGACGACCGCCAAACCAGCTTGCCATTTGTCCCATTGCCAGACATCTCCATTGGCGCGTTTCAAAAAATAGCCATTGGCCATCCCTTCATCAAACAAGGGTGATTTTTGCCCAATGTAAGGATTGATCCAGACACAGATTTTCAATCCTTTGGCTTTCAAGCGCTGCAGCATTTTTTCAGGTTCTGGGAAAGTTCGTTCGTCCCACGTGAAGTTGCACCACTCGTATTCTTTCATCCATAAGCAGTCAAAATGAAAGACCTCAAGAGGGATATCACGTTCTGCCATACCGTCTACAAAAGACGTCACGGTTTGTTCATCATAATCCGTCAAGAACGAGGTACTTAGCCATAACCCAAAGGACCATGCAGGCGGCAGCGACGGTTTTCCCGTCAAATCAGTGTAGCGCTGGATCACTTGTTTCAGCTCATCGCCGGCAATCACAAAGTATTGTAGCGATTGTCCTGGATTGCTGAATTGAACACGCGAAACTTTTTCACTCCCCACTTCGAATTGCACCCGATCTGGTGAATTGACAAAGACGCCATACCCTTTATTACTTACATAAAAAGGAATATTTTTATAAGCTTGCTCTGTACCAGTGCCCCCGTCGGCATTCCAGATATCAACACTCTGGCCGTTCTTCACGAAATTTGTAAAGCGTTCCCCTAAACCATAGATCGTTTCTCCCACATCCAGGGTCAACTGTTCGCTGATATGGGTATTTGCTTGCGGATCGATCACTAAGGCTTTGCTGCGAGGCTTGCTTTGGGTAATCAGCTGTTCTTTGTAATAAAACGAAGCTGTCACATTTTCCTCTTTGGTGATTACGACTTGCAAGTCTCCCGAGCGAAAAACATATGATTGCTCGTCTTCTGAAATATCAGGAGTGATCGCTTCTGTCATCAATTCAAAATCGGGGGCTTTGGCTTGGATCCCTTTATAGTTATAGAGGGTGATCCCAATGATATTGCTTCTAGGGGTAGTGACTTCCATCGTTAACAATCCGCCATCCAGCGTTGCCCCTTTATGTCCAACATAGCTATAAGGCAGATATAAAACCAATTTGTTTTCTTCTTTACGGGCATCGTAGACATGCACCGCAAATTTCACATCAAATCCTTCACGAAATAACCAACCGCCATCTGAAAATTTCATTTTTTTCCTCCTTGTTGGATCAATGTCAACGCCCCTAACAGACCAGAATCATTATAGTAACGACAAGTCTCGATCGGCACTTGGAAATCTGGCCAATGGGGGTTCTCATTGATTGCTTGTTTGATTATAGCTAATAGATCAGGGTGTTGGCTGATGCCGCCGCCGATCAGTATTTTTTCGGGATTCATCGTGACAGCTAGGTTGTAAATCGCAAGTGCGACATAACGTGCCCACTGTTTCAGGATCTCCTGCGTTTCAGGATCACTCGACCGCTGTTGCATGATGGTTTCGCCTAAAATCTCCTCTGATTCAGGAATCGCTTTTGCCCGCCGATAGGCAGCAATCAGTCCTCTCGTTGAAGCTAGATCATGGAGGGTCGCAAAAGAAGATGCTTGAAAATCAGTGATCATCATTCCGAATTCTCCTGCCCGAAACCCATGTCCGTGAATCAACTGGCGCTGATGAACGAGCGCGCCACCAATACCGGTGCCTAATGTGATCATGACAAAATCTTGTACGTCAGCAGCATTGCCGGTAGAAAGTTCTGCTAAAGCAGCACATTTCGCATCATTTTCGATCCAGATCGGATAGGACTTGTTTAAACGCTGCTGCAGCTCTTGTACAACAGCACAGCCGTGCAAAGGAGCCAACGCCCCCGCCATGATCGCTCGGCCATTGACTGAATCAATGAAACCAGGAAAACTCAGCCCGATCCCTTCGATGACATGCACTTGCTCGACTTCTTTTATTTTGGCAGCTAAGGCAGCAAAAAATTCATCCCGCGTATTACTCGGGGTTTTGATTTTGCCTCGGTCCAGCCATTGATTCTTCTCGGTAAAAACCCCGAATTTGATATAGGTCCCCCCTACATCAAAGCACAGGCGTACATCTGTCATTTCTCCTCCTCCGTTCGAAAAGCGCTTACAGTTTCATTTAAATTATATAAAAGAAAAAAAAGAAAGCCTACTTCTTAGAATAGACTTTCTTACTATAAAAATTAGCTTTTTTCTGTCTCCGATAGGCAATAGGATACTTCTTTTTTATTTCAGCATTGCTCCATTTGAAGCAATGACTTCCTTATACCAATCAAAAGAATCTTTCTTGATTCGATCAAGCGAACCATTCCCTTCATTGTCACGGTCTACATAGATGAACCCATATCTTTTTCGCATTTCACCTGTAGTAAATGAGATGAGATCAATACAGCCCCATGCTGTATACCCAATCACATCAATGCCGTCTTCCTCGATGGCAAGCATCATTTGTTTGATGTGTTCAGCTAGATAGTCAATCCGTTCGGGATCATGAATGCCGGTTTCTGTCATTTGGTCATTAAAACCAAAGCCATTTTCCACAATGAAAATCGGCAGTTCATAACGGTCCTGCAAGAGATTCAGCATATAGCGCAATCCCATGTGGTCAATCGTCCAGCCCCATTCCGTCATCGTTGCATAAGGATTCGTTGTTAGCACACTGCTGCCCAACAAAGGATCATGTAGATAGTTTGCATCTGAGCGGGTAGATACTGTATTGCTTAAATAATAAGTAATCCCGATATAATCAACGGTGCCGTTTGCCAAATCATCAAGATCGGCTTCTGTCACATCGATCGTGTACCCTTTTTTCTGCCATTCATTGAGAATTCTTTTTGGGTAGTGTCCACGGACATGTACATCTGTGAAATAGAGTTGATTATTATCTTCTTGTTGTGCTAACAATTGATCACGAGGATCAGAAGTCAGGGGGTAATTAGGCGTGGCAGCTAAACAGCAGCCAATTTGAAACTCAGGATTGATTTTTTTCGCAGCTGTGACGACACGAGCTGAAGCAACAAACTGATAGTGAGCGGCTTGGTACATGCCTGCTAGTTTCTCCTCATCCTCGTCAAAGATCACACCAGAATTGGTAAAACTGTAAATTGGATTATCGATGATCCGCTGATTGTTGATCTCGTTAAATGTTAGCCAATACCGCACTTTTTCTTTGTAGCGTTCCATTACAGTTTGCGCAAAACGTTCAAAAAATCCGATCATCTTTCTGTTGCGCCAAGCCCCATAGGTTTCAACTAAATGATAGGGCATCTCGAAATGAGACAACGTCACAACAGGTTCTATTCCATATTTTTGCATCTCGTCAAAGACCTGATCGTAAAAATACAGCCCTTCTTCGTTCGGTAGTTGTTCATCTCCTAAAGGAAAAATTCGTGTCCATGCGATACTGATTCGCAAAGCTTTGAAACCCATTTCCGCAAAAAGTTTGATATCTTCCGGGTAACGATGGTAAAAATCAATGCCTTCATGATTCGGGTAATATTCCTCAGGCAAGATTGTGTTGGTAATTTTCCGAGGCCGATCTTTCGTGCCTGCTGTCATCACATCGGCAATACTGATCCCTTTCCCGCCTTCTTGCCAAGCACCTTCCACTTGATGAGCGGAGATCGCACCGCCCCATAAAAAGTTTTCTTTCATTTTCAAACTCCTATCCTTCGTTGTTTACGGTAAACAGAATCCCTTCTACTTCAATTGTTCCGGCCGTTGTTTCGTACTCGATTACTGTATCTGGTCCACAATTTGTAACGATCACGGGTGTCGATAATTGATAGCCTTTATCCAGAATCGCCTGCCGGTCAAAGGTCAACAAACGATCTCCTCGTGTAATTGTCGCACCATTTTCGACGTTAACATCAAAAAACTCACCATTTAGATTCACGGTATTCAATCCGACGTGGATCAATAATTCAACCCCTTGATCAGATTTAATACCAATCGCATGCTTAGAAGGGAAAACAGCAACAACAGTACCTGCAAAAGGTGCCCGAATGATTCCTTCATCGGGGATGACCGCAATTCCTTGTCCAGCGATCCCGCTGGCGAAGACATCGTCTTCCACTTCTGCTAAAGGCATCACTTGTCCTTTTACCGGTGAATAAATCGGAGTTGCTGCATTGGTTAAGATACTTTCTACCTCTGATTCAGGCTCTGCTTCAAATTCTGTTAGTTCACTTTCCTTCACGCCGAAGAAATAAGCCAGTAAAGCTCCTGACAACAATGAAACGGTGATTCCGATCAGATAACCCACCAAAGGACTGTAAACAGGCAAGGAAAAAATATTATGGAAAACATACGCATTCATCGTCACACCAAAAGCGCCTAACACTGCTCCGCCTAAACCACCGGAAATAGCTACGATCGGCAAAAGTCTTTTGTAACGAAGAATAATCCCATAGACGATGGGCTCTGTCACGCCGGCAAAGAAGCCAGTCAATGCAACGGGGCCTGCCAAAGCCCGCATTTTCGAATGTTTTTTCGCTCGTAAGAAGAAGCCAACTGCAATCCCGATTTGAGCAAAAACAGCGGCCAATGCCATTCCTTCAATAGGGTCTCCACCTAATCTTGTCAGATTATCTAACGTTACAGGTGTAAAGCCCCAGTGCAAACCAAACATAACCATGAAGGTCATCCCGCCGCCTAAAACGATGCCTGAAAGGATCCGGCTTTTTTCAAATAACCACATTACACTTCCTGATAAAAGATCCCCGAAAAAGGTGCCGAATGGACCAAAAAGGATAACGGTCAATGGAATCATGATCATCAAACTAAGCATTGGTACGGCAAACAATTGAATGTCTTTATAAATAATCTTTTTCAAAAATTTATCTACAAATTGATAAATAAAAATAGCCGCAAAAATCGGAAATAGGGTTGTGGCATAGTCCACGGCTTGAACTGGTATCCCTAAGAAATTTGTATTTTCCACGCCAATCAACCCAGTAAACTGAGGTTCCAACAATGCTGCACCAATCACACCACCAACGTACATGTTGGCACCTAATCTTTTCGACAACGTGATCCCTAAGAAAATCGGTAAAAAATAAAATATTGCATTACTCGCGGCACTCAAAATGACATAAGTAGAAGATTCTGCTGATAACCAATTAAATTGGGTCAAAACCGTCAGCAGTGCTTTTAGCATCCCCGAACCTGCTAGAGCAGGAATTAAAGGAGAAAAAGCACCTGAGATAATTTCAAATACGGCGTTCAAATTAAAACCTGTTTTTTTCGAAGAACCTGTTTCTTGATCTGATAACCCAGCCATAGCTGAGATTGTCGCATAATAATCTGATACATTGCTGCCGATTACGACTTGATATTGTCCTCCGCTTTGTACAACAGACATCACATAGGGCAGTTTTTGAAGTTCCCCTTTATTGGCCTTGGTGTCATCCTTCAAGCCAAAACGCAATCTCGTTGCACAATGAACCAAGCTGTCGATATTTTTTTCACCACCGATCAAGCGAATGATCGCGGCACTTTCGTTTTCAAATTTCATAGTTACTCTCCTTTTGCGTATAATAAAAAGCGTGATCTAGAAGACACCTCAAACAAAAGACTCGTTTGAGTGCTCACTCTAGGTCACGCCTGCTTTACCAGTAACGATCCATTAAGATGCCAATCGATTTAAATGTAAGGTTAAATACAACACTTCATCTTCAGTGATTTCCCACTGATACCTATTTTCCAGAAATTGCTTGATTTTCATAGCACACTCATAATCCAACGGATATTTCAGTTGAATCACATCTAATAAACTAGACGCTGGTTGAGCTGGTAGCTCATTGCTCATCTGTCGTTTAACAAAGTAGCGAATGTGAGTGATGAATCGGGAAAAATAAATAGAGTCTTGTCTGAATTCTTTGCCATAATGATAATTGATGATCGTCAAAATATCTTTCATGACTTTGGAAATCAGCATTGTTTCTTCCATTCCGTTGTTATCGCCTAAAAAATTCACGAAATGCAGTGTAATAAAAGCAGCCTCATCTTGCGGAATATTCAGATGTGTTCGCTTTTGCATCAGCTCAACCGCTTGAAGACCAATTTCATATTCTTTCGGGTACACCTGCTTTAATTCCCATTCTAGGGGTGTTTGAATTTTCATCCCTTCTCTTGCCCTCGTCAGAGCAAAACCGATATGGTCTGCAAGTGCCACTAGCAGTGCAGGATTGCTTTCGCATTGAAACGCTTCCTCAAACAATTTTAAAATATCGCTGGCCAGTTGCAGATCACGATATTCAATCCGTTTAAGCAGCTGTTCCAAATCTGCAATGCTTTTTTGGTCGTTAATGATGAATCGCTTTTCTATTTTCTTTTGATCGACAGTGTCGCCTGGCTTCAAACCAAAGCCGATGCCACTCCCCATCACAACTTCTTCTTGGTGATTGTCGTTCAGGACTAATGAAGCATTATTATTAAATACTTTGACGATTTCCATGGTCAACACCTCCTAAAATAAAACAAAAAAATAACGTCACCAACTAGCTATGATCTTTTTCCAAAACAAACGAATGGAGAAAATCTCATACCTGTGGTCACGCCTGCATTATCAGTAACGATCCGATGCACTTACTATACTTCAAAATGAAAACGACGTCAATAGCTTTTTTAAAGCATTTTCTTGTGTGAGCTTCTGACGAGATTATTCAAAAAAATGGCGACAAGAAAAGACGTGTTGTCTCTTGCTGCCGCCATGCGAACCTGTAATGCCGCTTTTTCTTTTCACAAATTTCTCTTTTCATTGCCTATGCGATGGACTGTTTTCCTGAAAAATAGCTGCTCATGTATCAGCGAATTTTCTTATGTTTTCCGAAACTCATTCGGTGAAACCTGATGGTATTGTTTGAACTTTTTGTAGAAATAATCAACATTGCTGTAGCCCACCAATTCAGCAACTTCGTAGACCATTAGATTGGAATGACGCAAGATTTCCACCGCTTTTTCCATTCGAACTTCATCCAAGAACGCCAAATAATTTTTCCCAGTTTCTTTGCGAAACTTCTTGCCTAGATAGGCACTATTGTAATTGAAACGTTCCCCGATTTTTTTCAAGGTCAAATCTTCTTGATAATGCTTTTTCGTGTATTGGATCAATTCTGCAATGATATCGATTTGGTTCAAACTGCTGGCGACTGTTGCTTGCAAGTCTGCTAGTTTTGCGGTGATCACCTCTTGCAGCATTGGAAACGTCTGGGCGAGAAAAATCTGCTGATGCACTTCGTCTGTCGACCATTCGATTGCTAAGGCTACTTTTTCACTGATTTGATGCTGCAGCCATTCGATGTCACCATTGATTTGCCATTTGATCTCTTCTTCCAATGCCAATGAATGATAAAAGGTTTGATAATAGCGGGATAACGGCTGTTCTAACGGATCGTTTGCCAAAATCGCCTTGACTAATTCTTCACGCAAATCACTTCGTTCTTCTGCTTCTTGCGTCGTATCCAAAACATGGTGAGAAATGACTTGATTGGGAAATAAGAAAATCAATTTACTTAATGTCTGGATGTCGATCATCAATGGCTTCAAGTTATCTTGCGCCGCAAACCAGCGGGAGATCAAGATTTCTTGGTGAGCCATTTTTTTACGGCACCACGCATCGATCGCCTCGTCGGGAAAGCGCTCCTCGTTTAATAAAACCAAATACCGATGATGTCGATGGATCAAGGTGACGACTTGCGCCACTTGCTCCTGCAATTTCTCAACCAGCTTTTGGGCATCTGCCTCCTCGGAAAGACGCAATAGCTTGATGGCTTGTGCGTCTTTGATTCCCGTTTGATCCCCGCCAAACAATTTCTCCATCAACTGACTCTTCTGATTTTTCTGCTGATCAGTCTTAGCTTTTTGATCGATTTTCGTCAAAATACCGATCAGCTCTTCTTCGTCAACTGGTTTCAGCAAATAGGTCACAGCGCCCAGTTGCAACGCTTGTTTGGCATAGTCAAAATCTGAGTAGCCGGATAAAATAATGGCAAAAAACAAAAGCCCTTCCTCCGATGCTGCTTGCACCATCTCAAGACCATTTTTTCCCGGCATACGGATATCAGCGATCACAACGTCTGGCTTCAATTCACGGATCATTGCCAAGCCAGCTTCGCCGTTTTCCGCCGACCCGACGATTTGATACCCCAGACGTTCCCAATCGATGATCAGAGGTAGCCCATTTCGGATCGATGCTTCATCGTCAACGATCAACACTTTACGCATTTTCCAACCTCCATTTTCAGCTACTCCTTCGTTACATCATGTTTCACTTGTCAAACTTGCCCCGTTGGTGCGAATCACCTCTTGATACCAATAAAAACTATCTTTCGGGATGCGCGCCAACTGACGTTCGCTTTGATTGTCGCGATCAACATAAACAAACCCATAGCGTTTTTTGTATCCATTCAACCAACTTAGTAGATCTGTAAAGGACCAAGCACAATAGCCGATCAGCTCAACCCCATCCGTAATGGCCTTTTGCAATTCCACCAGATGTTCCTGCAAATAGGTAATGCGGTATGGATCATGGATCTGCTTGTCTTCTGTCAATTGATCGATAGCGCCTAACCCATTTTCAGTAATAAAAATCGGCAAGTCATAATTGGCTTGGATGCGGCGCAAGGCTACACGGAAACCAACGGGATCGATCTCCCAGCCCCAATCTGTTTTTTTCAAGTGAGGATTTTCTGCTGTCGCAAACATGGTTTCTTCGGGTGAGAACTCACCAGCTGCCGCTTGCATCAAATACGGATCGACTTTAGAAAATTCTTTCTTTTCAGCTGACTGCTTTTGCAAATTGTTTTGCTGGGCCGTCCCACCGTGATAGTAATTGATTCCTAAGAAATCAGGTTTTGCCTGTTTTAATAGTGCTTGATCTTCTGGAGTGACTTCAGGAGCCAAGCCAACTTTGGCTAATTGCTTGTACACAAATTTCGGGTATTCGCCTTTGCAATAAACATCTAAAAACCAAGCATTGTTGAAGGCTTCGCCATTTTCTGCTGCTAGCACATCTTCTGGGTCACAGCTAAACGGATACATCGGTCCATAGCCAAAACTTGGACCGATCTTGCCTTCAGGAACCAGCTCATGGAACAAATTGATCGCCTTAGCATTGGCAAGGTTGATGATATGATTGGCTGCATACATCCGTTTTAAGTCCTTCAAGCCCGGCGGATGTGCCGCCCAACGGTACCCAAGAGAAGTGAAGACATTTTGTTCATTCATGGTGACCCAATAGGTGACTTTCTTTCCTAGGCGTTCAAAAAGGATCCGGCAATACCGTTCAAATGCTTCTGCTGTTTCTCGGCCTTCCCATCCTAAGTATTTGTCTTGCAAAGCCTGGGGAAGGTCCCAATGATACAGCGTCAAAATCGGCTCTACTCCTTGCCGAAGCAATTCATCCACCAGCTTTTCGTAAAACGCCACACCCGCTTCATTGACCGCGCCTTCGCCATCAGGCAAGATTCGCGACCACGCCACGCTGAAGCGATAGGCTTTCAAGCCCATTTGCTTCATCAAAGCAACATCTTCTTTGTACCGATGGTAATGATCGATCGCCACTTTGCCGTTGGTTTCCTCAAAAGTATTGCCAGGAATTTGGGCATAGGTGTCCCAAATCGACGGACCTTTGCCGTCTTCTGCCCATGCTCCTTCAATTTGATAGGCCGCCGAAGCTGCCCCCCATAAGAAGTTTTCTGGGAAAGGATCTAAGTTTGTGTGAAACATCAAGTTGCCTCCTTCATTTCCTAAACCGAAATAAATCGGTTACATTTTATCGTATCATAATTTGGTTGATTCGTAACAATTGCCAAAAGATATTTTTTAGGTGAAAAAACTGCCGCTCCTCAGAACGACAGTCGTTTCTTATTAAAACAGGTAATCATTCAAACGAGATTTCACATATTCAATGTGGCTGGATTCTAATTCGATTTGATCATGAGCCAATGCGTAATCTGTCAGTGTTTCTAAGTTTTCCTCATCAGCAACGATCTTCGCTCCGATGCCTTCTTGGAAAGAGGCATACCGTTTTTCCTTCAACTCGTCTAAGAAGCGGTCTTCTTTTAGTTTCGCTGCTGCTTTCAACGCTCTGGCATACGTATCCATACCAGCGATGTGGGCTAACAACAGATCTTCCATTTCAAATGACGAACGACGGACTTTAGAATCGAAATTGATTCCTCCCGGCGCGATGCCGCCGTTTTCTAAGACTTCGTATAAAGCGAGTGTCGAGTCAAAGACGTTGGTTGGGAATTCATCCGTATCCCATCCTAACAGCATATCTCCTTGGTTGGCATCCAGTGAGCCTAATGCGTTATAGCTACGGGCAACGGCGATTTCATGTTCAAAGGTATGGCCAGCTAATGTTGCATGATTGGCTTCTAGGTTTAATTTGAAATCTCCTTCTAAGCCGTAGTGCTGAATGAAGGCCATCGTTGTCGCTGCATCAAAATCATATTGATGTTTTGATGGTTCTTTGGGTTTCGGCTCTAATAAGAACTGAGGTTTATGACCGATTTTTTCGCCATAAGCGATCGCCATTTTGAATAGACGGGCGATGTTGTCTTGTTCAAATTTCATGTCTGTATTCAACAAGGTTTCATAGCCTTCACGGCCACCCCAGAAGACATAGTTTTCGCCGCCTAATTTTTTCGAGATGTCTAAGCCTTTTTTGACTTGGGCTGCCGCATACGCATAAACTTCCGCATTATTGGTGGAAGCAGCGCCGTTATTGAAACGAGGATGTGAGAACATATTTGCTGTATTCCATAATAGTTTGATTCCCGTTTGTTCCATTTTTTCTTTGATCAAATCGGTGATTTCGTCTAAGTTTTGGAAAAACTCTTCTAACGTTTCTCCTGCAGGCGCCACGTCTACATCATGGAAACAGAAGAACTCTGCCCCTAATTTTTCGCAAATCTCGAAGAAGGCTTCTACTCGATTTTTCGCCGTTTCCATTTCGGTGTCACCGATCCACGTCCGTTTGTTGACGGGTGCGCCGAAAGGATCAGAGCCGTCTTGCGTCATCGTATGCCAATAGGCGATTGCAAAACGTAGATGATCTTTCATTTTCTTGCCTAAAACAACTTCTTCGGCATCGTAGTGGCGAAATGCAAACATATTGTCTGTTTTAGGACCTTCGTAGCGGATTTTTTCGATCTCTGGGAAATAAGTCATTGTTGTTGCCTCCATTTTATGTTTTTTAGTGTAATAAACTAACTTACTTGTTTCCAATCATTTAGAACCAAAAACGATTCCTCATTTTGATCAAGTAGATTGCCTGCTGCCTTTATGCTACTCGATTTGCGCCAATGCATGGCAGATAGGGGCGGTTTGTTGGTAGACGGTGCGGTAGATCGCATAAATTTCTTGGTATTTGGCGACATTTTCAGGAATCGGTGCAATGGCCTTGCCGTATTTGACAAAGGCGTTAACACAGGCACCTGCATCTGGATAAATGCCGCTGCCGATTGCTGCCAGCATTGCTGCGCCCATACCTGGACCTTGCTCAGTAGACAAAGTCAGCATTTCTGCATTAAAAATATCGGCTTGCATTTGCAGCCATTCGGCATTTTTCGCACCGCCCCCCACAGAAACGATCTGGGTGAATTTCCGCTGTGCCCGTTCTTCCATGATCATTTGGGAATCTTTTAAAGAGAAGGTAATCCCTTCTAAGACCGCACGACTGAAATGCTTTTCGCGATGCCGTGTGTCGATGCCGATAAAACTACCCCTGATTTGGCTGTCGGTATGTGGTGTGCGTTCGCCCACGATATAAGGCGTAAACAGCAGGCCTTCTGCCCCTGGGTTTACCTCACTGATCGCTGAAAGCAATTCCTGAAACGATTGGTTGGGGGCAAACGTATCACGATACCAGCTTAAGGAATTTCCAGCGGCTAACGTGACCCCAATTGAATACAACTTGTCTTTGATCGCATGACGGAAAAGGTGTAGATCTCCTTGATAATCAACCTCTTGCGCTTCTTCAAAGGATAAGAACACACCGCTCGTGCCAATCGACACCATGCCGACACCTTCGGCGATGATCCCTGAACCTAATGCAGCACAGGCATTGTCTGCGCCACCTGCATAGATCGTCACCTCTTGTTCAAACCCAAAGGCTTCTTGCAGCTCTTTTCGCATTTGCCCCACAGGCGCTGCTGATTCAAAAAGCGGCGGCAGTAAATCCGATGCGATTGCGAATTTTTCTAAAATGGCTTCAGACCAGCACTTCTTTTCGATATCCAGCAGTAACGTACCCGCTGCATCGGAATAATCCATCGAATAGTTCCCAGTCAGCCAAAAAGCCAAGTAGTCTTTTGGCAGCATCATGTGACGAACTTGTTGCCAATGTTCAGGCTCGTGTTCTTGGACCCATAAAATTTTTGGTAAGGTGAACCCTTCCAAAGCAACATTCTTGGTGATTGCTTTTATTTCCTCTCCAAAGGATGCCATGATCGCTTGGCATTGTTTGGTGGTTCGAACGTCATTCCATAATATTGCCGGACGAATGACTCGGTTTTCTTCATCCAATAAAACAAGACTATGCATTTGCCCAGAAAAGCTGACGCCGATCAATTCCTTTTGCAGCGTTGGAAGCTGCTGGATCAAGGTTTTGATCACCTTATCTGCCGCCTCTTGCCAATGCACCGGCTCTTGCTCACTGAACCCCGGTCTAGGGGATAACAATGGATAGTCAGTACTTGCTGTTCCTTGGAGTTCCCCGGTTTGATCAAAAACTAAGCCTTTTAACGCACTTGTTCCTAGATCCAACCCTAAAAAATAAGCCATCTCTTCTCTCCTTCCTCTGTTTGAAGCAGTTAACCATTGACCCTTAATCGGTTAATTAGCATTCAAAACTAACTAATTGGATAGTAAACGATTCTCGCATTCCTGTCAAGCGCTTTCAACGAATCTTTCATGGTTTTTCCTTCTCAAACTGCTGCTCCTACATTCTGCGTCTTTTCTTTATTCTTCAGCTTGCACAATATTAATTTGCACGGTAAACTAACACTAATCACATCTACGAAGAGGAGAACACATGATTATCAATAAAATGGGCATACGCGAACAAAATGAAGCGGCTGTATTGAAGACGATCATTGACAATGAAAATGTGTCACGAGCGGAAGTGTCAAATTTGACCCATCTCAATAAAGCGTCTGTTTCTCAAATAACCAAAAAACTGATCGACACGGACTTCGTGCGCGAAGTCGGCATTGGTGATTCCACTTCGATCGGTGGTCGCAAACCGATTCAATTGCAATTCAATCACCGTAGCAGCTTAGCTGTTACCTTTGACATCGGCTATAACTATGTTCGAGGGATGCTCTCTTATATCAATGGCGAGATGATCGCCTCTGCCGACCATTCCCATGAATTGATCACCAAAGAAAATGTACTAGCGACGATCGATTCCATGATGAAAGAGTTTTGGCCGCAAATGCCGCAAACCACTCATGGATTAGTAGGAATCTGTTTGGCGATCCACGGCATCGTTCACAATCAGACGGTCACCTTTGCCCCCTACTACGACTTGGAACACTTTGATTTGATCGCCCCTTTGAGCCAAAAATACAATACGGCGGTCTATATAGAAAACGAAGCCAATCTGACGGCTTTAGGCGAGTACTGTTTTTCTTCTGATTCCACGAATTTACTGAGCGTCAGCGTCCATAGTGGGATCGGTGTCGGAATCATCGTTGATGGGCAGCTGCAAACCGGTACTCACGGCATGGCGGGGGAAGTTGGCCATTCTACGCTCTTTCCTCACGGCAACTTGTGCCCTTGTGGCAATCGAGGCTGCTTAGAGCAATACGCGTCGAACAAAGTCTTGTTTGACACCTACAGTCACTATACAAAAACTGCGTTCGTTAATTCGGATACCTTTGCACAAGCCTATCATGCCGGAGAAAAATCAGCAGTCGAATTGGCGCAACAAAATGTTGAGTTTCTTAGTATTGGGCTAAACAATGTCATCACTTTTTCTGATCCCGAAGAAGTCTATATCAACAGCTCGGTCTATCGCAAAATTCCTGATTTATTACTGGCGCTGCAACAAAAATTGACCAGCCAGTTCACCAAAAACACGAAGATCAAAAACAGCCGATTAGGCGATCAGGCTCCGCTGTTTGGCGGCAACGTTTTAGTGGCGAAACATTTCTTGAATATCAACGATTTGCGCTTTGCGGCACTTGATCTCTCCCATGCGATCCGTTAAATGAACGCTGGACTGAAAACTCAGTCCAGCGTTTTCTTTTGGTAAAAAGGTCTCGCTATCCTTTGAATCCTGCGACAGTTATAATACCAATTCTATACTTCAATAGAAAAAAGTCATCCAAAAACTTATTGATCGCTGACTACCTGTTTTTGCGAGATGCTATGCAGGAAAATCCGTACGATTTGATCAATCCCAAGAAAAATGATTCGCGACGAGCCAGTCTTTGACTTCCGTCAGATCAGAAAAAGTTTTCACCTGTGCAGCTACTTCTTGCTCAAGTTTTGGCTGTTTAAGCAAAGGATACTTCCCATTTTTCTTGACTGGCAAAGCACTCAAATCATCCGCAATCAGAAAAGCTGGGATCTCGGCTTGTTTTGCGGCTTTTATGCCAGCTAGAGAATCTTCTAATACCAATGCTTCTTCAGGCTTTACGCCTAAATGTTGGCAAGCTGTTAGAAAGATTTCTGGATCAGGTTTGCCCTTTCGCACTTGATCCCCAGAAACCACCGTATCAAACCAATCTGGCATCTGTTCCATTTCAAAGTACGCCTTGATTTTTTCTTTCGATGAAGAGGATGCCACGGCTATCAAGCAATCTTGTTTTTTTAATGCTTCCAACAGGTCAAGAAGGCCGGGCTTTTTGAACACCCGTTTTTCTTCAGCTAAAACCACTTCTTTCTGACGATTCATCGCTGCTCGCCACCGATCCGTTGGTACTTGATTGCCATAAAGTTCCTTCATCCCTATACGAATATCTGCTTCCGTTCTGCCAGTCAGGTAATAATAAACTTCTTGGCAAACTTCAAAATCATATTCCTCCGCGGCTCTTAAATAAGCGCGGTAAGCTAGACGACCTGTTTCAAACATCAAACCGTCCATATCAAAAATCACCAGTTTTATCTTTTTCATCCTATAGCCTCCTTTACTTTTCTGCGAATAAAAAAGCAATGGTACCAAAATCCTTTGGCACCCATTGCTTCACCTTGTTTATTTACAGCTGACTGCTCAACTTAGCAATGATTTTACATGCGCCAAATGGCTGTCAGCCTTTACCCGACCTTCTTTTACTAGTGATTCTGAAAGAATGAAGGAGCCGCCAACTGCTAGCACTTGCGGATCAGATAAATAGTCTTGCATATTTTCGAGGTTGATTCCGCCAGTTGGGACAAATCGAATATCATAAAATGGACCGCTGAGGGCTTTGATCGCCGGCAAGCCCCCGTAGATATCCGCGGGGAAAAATTTCACAACTGATAAGCCATAAGCCGCTGCTCGTTGAATGTCATTTGGGGTAGCTGTTCCTGGAAACACTGGAATGTTTTCGGCAAGACAAAATTCCACCACATCAGGTACAAGAGCAGGGGAAACAATAAAGCGCGCCCCTTTCTCAACTGCTGCTTTCGCTTGTTCTAAGGTGCGCACCGTGCCTGCGCCTACGATCAATTTGCCTGATTGAGAGAGTTTTTCAATCGCTGCTAAAGCAAGGTCACTGCGGAAGGTCACTTCAATAAAGGGTAGTTCATGTTCGATCAACAGTGATTCTACTACTGGCAAATAGGTAAGATCCGTTGCAGTGTAAAGAGGCAATACCCTTGTTTTTGCCAATTGTTCATAGAGTGTCATATACTCTTCCCTCCCTTCGTTTCCTTCGATTGCATTTGTTCTTTCAAGACGGCTTCATGAAGCCCTTGAAGATAACTGATCCCAATCGCGCGATCATACAGACCATAGCCTGGCATCGCCACTTCCCCCCAGATCGTCCGCCCGTGATCTGGACGGATGACGCCATCAAAACCGACCTCAACCAAGGCTTTCATGATGGCATACATATCTAATGATCCTTCGGTGGATAGATGGGCGGATTCTTTAAATTTACGTTCCCCCATAAACAACACATTGCGGAAATGAACAAAGTTGATGCGTCCCTTTAAGGCATGAACGATCTCCACCATGTCGTTTTCTGGATCGGCACCTAACGAACCGGTGCACAACGTCACCCCATTATAAGGCGAATCCACGATGGCCATGATTTTTTTTAAGTCCTCTAAATTTTTGGTGATTCGTGGCAAGCCAAAAATTTCCCAAGGTGGATCGTCGGGATGGATCGCCATTTTCACATCTACTTCTTCACACACAGGAATGATCCGCTTTAAGAAATAGCTTAAGTTATCAAAGAGGATCTCTTGAGTGACCCCTTCATAAGTTGCCATCAAACGCTGGAACTTTTTCAGTCGTTCTTCTTCCCAACCTGGCAATTGAAAGCCTTTTGATTGGCTATGGATCAGCGTATACATCTCACTAGGTTCCATATCATCCACAACGGCTTGATCATAGAGCAAGGAGAAGCTGCCATCCTCGTTTTGATAAAATAGATTTGTTTTGGCCCAGCCGAAGATTGGTTTGAAGCTATAGCAGATCATATGTACATCACAAGCTGCTAAATTCCGAATCGTTTGAATATATTGATCGATGTAGTGATCCCGTTCCTCTGTTCCAGCTTTGATCGCATCGTGGATCGCCACACTTTCAATCCCTAATAGCGAAAGATGCTCTTTTTCAATTGATGCTTTTAGTGCGTTGATTTCGGAAATCTCCCAGACATCTCCGGGCATTTTATTCAGAAGTGTTCCTACAATGCCGTGCATTCCTGGAATTTGTCGAATATTCGTTAACGGGATCGTATCCCCTTCCCCGTACCATCGAAACCCCCATTGCATTTGCTGTCATCCTTTCGTTTTTAAAAATCATCGTCCTCATCAGTTTCTTCGCTACTATCACCTGCTGAAGAATTGTGCCAAAGCGCTACACTATTTTCTCCTTGCTGGATTACTGCTGCCACCGCCTGTTCAATCGGTGTTGCCAAAAATTGGTGATTGATCGCTTCTAATACCATCGGCAGATTCACTCCGCCGATCACATACGTCTTTTCCTGAAGAGATTCTTCTAATTGATTGATCGTTACAACCGACTGATTGTAGGGACTCGCACTCAATAGATCAGCAAACACCACTACACCGTCCCCTTGATCTGTTTCGTGGATTGCTTCATGGATTTTGTTTCCCAGAAGTTGAATATCCTCTCCGTGGTTCAAATTAACGACCGCAATATTTTCGACACTGCCCATGATCACCTCTGCAGCATCTTTAAAACCAGTACTCAGCTGTCCGTGAGTTGCCAATACGATTCCTAACAAATGTTGTTCCTCCTTTTTCGCTTCTTAACCAAATAACGCAAGTACTTTTTGCATATTCCTACTATTCAGCTCTTTTTGCTTTAATTGTTTTCTAGGCAACACATACGTCTGATCCTGCTGCTTTTCTGCACAAAACAGATAGTTGATGCTGCCCATCGCTTCACTACTGTGTTCGATCGCCAGCTGCTGCAGTTGCCCTTCATTGAATTGCTTGCCGATAGCTCGAATCGGAGCATCGGCGCCGATAGAATCTAAATAATAAATCTTCGCATTCGGCCCTACTGAATCACGTAACACTTCCAACCCGCGTTCTCCAAAACTTCCTTCATCAAGAAACGCAAAAGCAGTCGCTGTTTGACTGTTTTGACTGATCAGTGACAGCAGCGCTAAGATAGAGGACGTATTGCGGGTCAGATTTTGCTCAAATCCAGCTCCGCGGCTTACGCGATTTAATAGCAGAAAATAAATACCGACTCCTAAAGCAAAAAGCGCTGTTTGCCATGACAACAAGGGAAATCTCCCTGAGGCAAAGTGGATATAAAGCCAGGTACCAAACACCCCAAAAAGAATCATCACTGCTGAAGCAGTCAGAATAAATTGATTTGTTTTGCGCCCTTGCTCCTGCCGATCAAAAAAATGGTAATCGCCGAAATGCTGTGGCGGTGTATCATAATATGTGCAGATGATCCGTTTTGCTTTGGTCAGATCGCCAACATACAAATTGCGTGAGGCGTTTTTTTTCGTGTGATCATACTCGATCACCTGAAGATCTTTGCGAAACGGAATGATATCTGCGATGAGTGCCTTCAAAAATCTTTGTTTGCTTTTATCCGTGGAACGCGATCGGTAGACATACCGATAACGAAAAAGCCAATCACGAAATGTTTCTGTTTGATTCATGGCGGATTCTCCTATTCACAAATTACTGACAAGGAAGGAGGAACTCTATTTTTTATAAGATCCTCCGCCTTCCTCTTCAACAGATGACGAACGCGCTCAATGATTACAAATTGAACTGCTTCAACACATCTTTAAGCGTTGATTTCGGTGCAGAAGGTGTTGCTTGAAAATAGATTGATTCCACACCGTACGCTTCGTTCATTTCTTTGAGTTTTTGCGCATCAGCTTGATTTAAATAAACAGATTTTGTTACCAAGAGATCTTTCTCGGGATCTTTTTGGGCGATACCGCCTATGTTCAATTCTTTCATTGGCACGCCGTGTTTGACTAAGTCGTACATCACACTGACGGTTTTAGCGATCAAAATACAGTTGTAATCTTTGAAGTTGTATTCATCCCAGTAAAATTTGGCTTTTTCTGGTGTAACGACGATCGTTTTTTGCCCTGTGCGGCTACCGGCATTTTTGTATAATTCCCGCATGAACTTATCCTTAGCTACTACCTCATCCACTACAAAAATCGAGTTGACTCCGCTTTTTTGTGACAAAGTCATCATGACCTGCCCATGGATCAATCGTTCATCTACTCGTGCTAAATTTACTACACCCATTTTTTCCACTTCCTTTTCTTATAAAATACCGACACCGGCTAAAATAATCAGAATCAAGGTCAGCCATAGTAATGCTTGCGTGACTTTTAATCCTTTCTTTGTATAGAACCAGTAGACGCCCATTACAACTGCTAACGGCAAAATCCCTGGTACAATCTGATCAAGGATATCTTGGATAATAAATTCTCGTCCAGAAATATCAAACTGTAGCGAAGAACTGACTTTGACATAGTTTCCAGCCAGAACCCCCATCATAAATAAACCGAGAACCGACAGTGTTTCAATTGCGGTTTGGACGCCTGTACTCTGCATCAAACCAGTTGCATTGCGCCCCATCGAAAATGCTTGACGGGCGAAAAACATTCCTAGAGAAACTTGATACAGTGCAAAGCAAATGAATGGGAACAACGCACCTAGTGGACTTCCTTGCTGTGCCCAAGGAACAGCAATCGCAATAAAGATATATTGAACGGTTCCTGAGTCGATGGCATCTCCGATTCCTGCTAAAGCACCCATCAAACCAGCTTTCGTGTTGTACATTAGATCATCTTGCATCAAAATCTCTTTTTTCTCATGCTCTTCCTCGGCCCGCTGTTGTTCCATTGATGACATCAGCCCAGTGATGACTCCGCCACCCCAACTCAGCTGGGTATTGAAAAACAGCAGTTGGCGTTTGTAGGCAGCTTTCAGTGCCTCATCGTCTTTGTAAAGTTTGCGCAAAATCGGCATCATGGCGTATAAAAGCGAGGGTGATAAATACCGTTCAAATGAATGCGGGATCTCATTGGCGAAATGCCATCTTAGGTATGCTTTTGTGACATCTTTCTTCGTGATTTCTTCTGGTGCGCCTTGCGCTTTTTGAATTGTTTCGGTCATTACTGCTCCTCCTTATCGATTAGAACCCGTCATCATAGTCATCGTCATCATCAAAGGATGGTGATGCTGTATTCGTTTCTGGGGCTGGGACCAATTTTCCTTTTTGTGACTGAACAAAAATCAACGCGATCAAAATGCCAAAAATCGCATAGGTGACCATGGTAATTTCCAGCGAACTGAAAACTACACTCATGAAATAGGCCAAGAAGAAAAAGACCATATAATCTTTTCGACCGATCACATAGACGGTAGTTGCAATCCCGATCGCTGCCAATCCTCCGCCGACTACTTCTAAAATATGAATAACGACTGTCCCCTCAAGAGCATTGATGACATCAGCAATCAGTGGAGCGCCTAAATAAAGTGCAATAAATACCAGCGGAACAAATAAAATAAATGAAGCCAGCGTTGGGTATAAAATAATTGAACGCGTCATTGCCTTGGCATTAAGATCTTCTACTGCTTTATCCGTATACTTTCCTAAGAAGGTATTGATAAAGAAACGGAACTGATACAAATAACTCCCTAGCAACCCAACAGGAACGGCAACAGCAATCGCTGCTTCTGGTTGCAGATTTCCTAGCAAAGCTACCGGTACGGCAATCGCCGCAGCAATCGAAGGTTCCGCTGGCATGGATCCGCCAGGAGAAAATACCCCCATGTAAATCATTTGTAAAGCGGCAGTAACGATCATGGCTTGAGCCACATTTCCCATCACCAGTCCGACAACTAATCCCGTCATCAATGGTGAAAAACGTAAAGTCAGTGTGGCGCCTCCGCCGAGCCAACGAGACATGACTGCTGCAACCCATAGCGCAATCAGTAAACTTTGTGTAACACTTAATGTATCCATTTTTCCTCCTCCTAAACTTCTTTCAAATAGTTTTCTAAATCAAGAACAGCTTCTTTCAAGCGTTCTTTGGTGATTAAGACTGGGATCAAGTGTACTTTTTCTTTCGAATCTATGAACTGCACCAACTGATCGATGACTTGTGCATCTTCAGGAAAAATACCCATTTGATGTAAACTCATTGGTAAGTGCAATTCTTGATAAAAGGGGATCAACTGATCGATGACCGTCCATTTTTCTTCAAGGGCTAATTGATAAAACATCCCATAGGCAACCTTTTCCCCGTGAAGAAAACGATGACTTTCAGGCAGATATTTACTGATGGCATCATGCATCGCATGCGCCGCTGCATTGCGGGCATATTTATCGCCTAGCCCGCCTACCATTCCAGCAACTGCAATAACGATCTCCGACAAGTGACAAAAGGCGTCTGTCACTTCCTGCCGCTTCATATCTTCAATCGCTTGTTTCGATTGTGTCAAAATAGCTGTTTCGCATAATTTTGCTGTATAGCCTGCCATTTGCAAGAAGGGCTCATTTTTCAAATGTGGTTGGGCTAAGATTGCTTCCGATTCAATCCACTTTGCCAACGTATCTGCTAAACCGGCGATGAAGTAGGAGACTGGTGCATCGATCACTAACGTCGGATCGGTAATCAAAAAAGCAGCCTGTCTTAAATAGTGTTCCGACTTTCCTTCAGATTCTCCCGACTCTTTATACATGACAGACAAGGGTGTCCATGGTGCACAATTACTGGCCAATGTTGGGATCAGTCCAAAGGGTCGATTGACTACATGTGCTGCATATCCCACTAAGTCGGCTAACTTCCCGCCGCCAACCCCCAGAATAAAATCGATCGCCAGTTCTTCAACAAGATCAGCAATCAGCCCAGCGCCATAATAGCTGCATTCTCCCGTGTAGCGATGATAAAAAATTTCCAAATGCGCATCTTCTATAAAGAGTAATTTTGGTTTTGCTTTTTCCCATGAAACCGTTCCATGTACGAGCAGCAGTCGTTTTACTTTGTACTCTTTTAATACTTCCGGCACATAGTCGATCGCGCCTTCATGGTAACGATAAACTTGCGGTCCAACCTTTACTTTTAAATCCGTTAGCACGAGTTTCACTCTCCTTTATACAGCCAAAAACCGACTTTCCGCTTGAACAGCACGGTCTGGCAGCAGCCCCTTAACGATTCGTTCAATATCCGTTACACATTTGTTTCCCATCTCTTCTAAGCATTCCATAGTATAAGCCGATGTATGCGGTGTCATAACTACATTTTCAAAAGCTAAATACGGATGATCTTTATGACCAGGCTCTTCCTCTAAGACATCGGTGGCAAGACCAGCGATTTTCCCACTTTTTAATCCGCTTACAATTGCCTCTTCATTCAAAAGGGCGCCACGGGCACTATTGGAGAGATATACTTGATCTTTCATTTTTGAAATTTCTTCAAAGGAAATCATATGATAATTTTCCTCCGTCAAGTTAGCACATAGACAAATAATATCTGATTTTGCTAGTAGCTCGTCTAGCTCGACTTTTTTTCCGCCATAGCTTTGAATATGCAAAGCGGACTTATATGGATCGTATGCCAAAACCTCGCAGCGGAAACCATTTCTCAATATTTCTACTACACAACTTCCAGTATTGCCGACACCGATCACCCCTACCGTCTTGTTAAATAATGCGCGTCCGACAAAGTTCGCTCGTTTTTCCCATTGATCTTCGCGGACCTTTGTATTCGATTCAACTGTACAGCGCAGAAGCGCCAATAGATTGGTCACATTATTTTCTGCTACTGCATCTCGCTCGACCAAAGCTGGAATGATCGAAACAATCGTTTGGTGGTCCTTCGCTGCTTCTAAATCAATATTGTTATAGCCGATCCCATGGCGTGTGATCAGTAGCAATTCATCTTTGTACTCAAAAAACTCTTTGGTAAAAAATGGGGTAACACTTGCTATAATGATGTTGTATCCCTTAAGCTTTTCTGCCAATTCTTTCCCATTGATTTCGCTATCGAACGTGAAATGACTGACAGTTCCGATTGCTTTCAACCGCTCGATATGTTGCGGAAAGATTTTTCCAAAGCTGCTGGAATTCACTATAGCGATCTTAAACTGTTCCATATTCTTCCTCCTTACTCTTTTGCAACAATCTCGTGACCACCAAAACCATTCCTTAGCGCAGAGACGACTTTTGCTGAGAAACTGTCTTCTTCTTGGGACAAATTTCTCATAAACAAACTCATAGCGATCGTCGGTACAGCAACATTCATCTCCAAAGCCGTTTCCACTGTCCACCTAGCTTCACCAGAAGCTGCAACAACCCCGCGATATTCCTCCAACTTAGGGCTCTCATTAAATTGGGCCGCTGCGATTTCCATCAGCCAGCTGCGAATAACCGATCCATGATTCCATACCTCTGCGACGGAAGCCAAATCAAAGTCATAGGCACTTTGTTCAATCAATTGAAAGCCTTCACCGATGGCTTGCATCATTCCGTATTCGATACCGTTATGGACCATCTTTAGAAAATGACCGCTTCCTGATTCCCCTGCATAAAGGTAGCCTCCTAAAACAGCCACATCTGCAAACAAAGATTCCACCTCTGAAAAAGCGATTTCATTCCCGCCAATCATCAAACATGCATCTTTTCTAGCTCCGGAAACCCCACCAGAAGTCCCACAATCAAAGTAATGCACCTCTTTTTCTTTAAACCAGGCTGCTCGGCGAATCGAATCTTTGTAATTAGAATTTCCGCCTTCAATCACGATGTCTTTCGCTGATACAAGGGGCCATAGTTCTTCAAGAATCCCCTCAGTCACAGTTCCCGCAGGAAGCATCAACCATAAAACCCGTCGGCCGCTAAAAGAATTCGTCAAATCAGCTAGCGTTTGATAGAGTGTAATTCCAGCTTCTTGCGCTGTTTTCTGCGCATGTATCGAAAGATCCAGCCCTTTTACTTGATAACCTTGATCTTTTAAATTGAGGGCCAAGTTCAATCCCATTTTTCCAAGTCCGATAATTCCTATCTCCATGATAGCGCCTCCATTTCATACTTTCATTATACAAAAAAATATTTTTTTGTAAACACAAAAAATAAAAATAATTTTTATTTGCTTTTTTTCTTTAAAAGAGGTAACGTAACAATACAAAGATAATAATGTTCATATAAAGGAGGTAACCGTCTTTGACTGTTTCGATTCGCCTGCAAATAAAAACGCTTTATAAAGACTTAAGTCTCAAAGAACAAGCGATTGCCGACTACATTTTGGAAAATCCTAGTAAAGTCAGCCACAGTTCAATCAGTGATTTATCCAATAAATTAGGCATCGCTGATTCGACCTTTTTTCAATTCACAAAAAAACTCGGTTACAACGGATTTAAAGACTTCAAAATGGCAATGCTGATGCAGGAAAATGATTTTTCTGCCATTTCGATCCATGAAAATATCCAGAAGTCTGATAATGAATTGACTATGGCTCAAAAAGTATTTGATTCCAATATGACCACATTGACTGATACCAAAAATCTTTTGAAAGAAGAAGATTTAAAGCTTGCTGCTGCAATTATCAATCAATCTAAACGACTTTTTTTCTTCGGCGTTGGTGGTTCAGAGATCGTGGCAACCGATGCCTATCACAAATTTTTGCGCTCGCCGATCACTGTTTTTCACAGCAGTGATTATCACATCCAACTGATGGAGGCTTCATTGTTGACGCCAGATGATTGCGGCATTTTTATCTCTCATACTGGAAAATCAAGAGAAACCATTGAACTAGCTCAAGTTGCCAAAAACAATGGTGCCAAAATTATCGTCATTACTAGCCATGCTGCTTCCCCTTTAGCCAAACTCGGCGACGTGGTTTTCATCTCTATTTCCGAAGAAACTGAGTTTCGCTCAGAGGCATTGGCATCCAGAATCGCTCAACTGAGCATCATGGATTCCCTCTATGTCATCTTAATGTTTATTAATCGAGACAAAGCACAACAATCGATTGCCAAAATTCGGCGCTCCATTTCAAAAATCAAAGAACCCTGAGAAGGGAAGAAAAAACTTAGATTTTTCTGCGTTTCGCTAATTCTTTTGTGAATCACAGTTGATATGCAAAAAAACTTGTGCTTTTTTCTGTACTCTTCGTTGGTTTCTTATCAACTTTTTCAGTTCTGAATCTCAAATGCGCTGAGCCTGCCAAAAATCTTGTCCCTTACTCTCGCAAAAAACCACATCACAAAGCTATCCGCTCTGTAATGTGGTTTTTTAAGACTATCTTTTTTTAGGTAAATCAATAACGACTAGACACAATCTCTGCTCCAAAGGGCATCAACGCTAAGCGCGCCATCTTCAATGATTGCGCCGCAAATGGAATGCCGATGATCGTGATGGCTAGAATGACTGCGCTAGCTAAATGTCCTAAAGCCAGTGGTATACCAGAAAAAATCAACCATAAAATATTTAGAATCACGGACACGCCACCGCCACGGTAAGCGATGTCTTTCCCAAATGGTGCGAGTGACAACGTCGCAAACTTAAAACATTGCAGACCAATGGGAATGCCGATGATGGTGATACACCATAAACACCCAGCCAAAAACCATGAGATCGCACCGATCAAGCCGCCAAAGACAAACCAAATCACGTTGCCTAAAAAATTCATCTGATTGCCCTCCTTCTTTTTTAATAAAGACTGCTCCTGTTTTAGCAAAGAAAGCAGAGGACATTGATAGCACTCAGACGTGCGCTATCGTCTGATGCTCCTTCCCCTGCGCGCTTCTCTTTTTTCTTAATACAAGCAAAATGTGTTATTTTGTAAAATGCTTATTGCCCAGAATCAACGGTTGATTCGCTGCTATTGTTGGACTCATTTGAGTCATTACCGAAGACACCGGTGATCGAAGACCAGATGCCGCTAAAGAAGCTCTTGATATTTTCCCAAAGGCCCTTAGAGGTTTCTTCGATTTGCTTGCGGGCTTCTGACAGATCCAATTCTTTGATGAAGTCATCGAAGATATTATTGTCTCGCATGTCGCTCATCAAAGAGGTCAATTCAGAAATTTGATTTTCCGTAACGATTCCTTCAAGTCCGTTGTCTTTCAAGGCTTTTTCTACTGTCTCTTGAATATCTGCTTGGGTTAATTCCGTACCATCTGCAGTTTGAGCAGCCAAATCGGTTTTCGCTTGTTCTTGCGCTGCATTCAAAGCTTCATCGGAATAGCCTTCTTTGTCTTTATTCTCTTCGGTGATCGTAGACAGCACATCCATCTCATCTTGAGCTATGGCTACTCGATTCTGATTGATGACACCGCCTGATTCTTCAACGATTTTGTATACCCCAGCTAAAGCTCCGGAACCGTCGATCGGTACGGCAGAAGCGACCGTTAGCTTCGCATCAGTGATCCCTGCCGTCAGCGCTGCATTTTGGTACTGGGCTGCAGTGATGCGGGTAATGTTATCTGGTGTCGCGATATCGACAGTGATTCCTGCCCCGCTTTCTAGCGTCTGCATTCTGACCGAGCTATAGACCGCCCAATCTGCAGTAAAGCCGCCATCGGGAATGTATTTCATCAAGTCATTACCGTTTGTCGTATAAATCGGTGTTTCGCCTTGGATGCCTAAGCGTTCCAGTGTGTAGTCTTCTTGTGCTTTCGTCAAGGCATTTCCGATCGCCACGGCATTGACTTGCAAACGATCTGAACTGCTGTCAGAAGTACTTGTTTGACTATCGGTAGTGGCTGTCGTTGCGGTAGAATTGCTCGTTGCAGTGGAACTGCTGGTCGTTGAATTGGTTTCGTCAGCAAAAACTTGTGGTGCTGCTAATAAAACTTGGCTAGATACCAAGAGAGTCGCTAAAATCATCGCTGGTTTTCGAGTCTGTTTTTTCATCACTATATCCTCCAAGTGTTGATCTCTTTTTCAGGGGTTTTTTCCCTCTTACTGCTGTTATTGTACTATAGGTTTTCTTGCAAAGCCTACGTCTAGGGTCTGAAATGAAGAAAAACTTAGAACTCTGCTGCTATTAAAAAAAGGTGCAATTTGGTATTATCCTTGGTACAGCAATACTTTAGACGCTTTTCTTTTCATCAACTGTTTTTTTTTGCAAAACCAACAGTATAGGATTTCAAACGGCTGCCCACTTTCCTCAAACCAAGAAAGGCTCCCGTTAAAGCTATCGTATAAAAGAACAACGGAAACCCTGCGAGTGAAAAAAAGACCTTCCCGGTTTCTAGAAACAGCGGGTGACTCAGAAAGATCAATCGACTAGCCTCAGCTGCTTGTTTTGCTTGCCAAGTCCGCTTTGGGGGTTGCTGCTTGATCAGCCAAGCAAGGAAAAAAAGAGTCGTCGGCACAAAAAACAGCATGAAATTCTTATCGTCCCCCTGATTGAGATACACCAGTCGACCTTCAATGCCTAATAAGCAAAGAGAGACCGCGAGTTTTCTACCAAGATGCTTCGTAAAAAAAGGGTGTTTTTGGTGTTCTCTTAAACAAACCCCACACAGTAAAAATAAAAACCCATAAAAGAGTCCGTTTCTCGTTGTAAAAAATAGTGTCCGATAGCTTTGATAGCATACCAATAAAGGTCCACTTAAATAACTGCTGTACGTTTCAAGACAGCCAATCACATACAAACTGATCGCCAGTAAAAACTGCCGCCGATAGCCAAGAAAGCGAGTTTTTCGTACTAACCACATGCCAAAGAGCAACGCTGGAAAATACCAAAGATGGTACCAGACCCCTACTGTAAAAAAGCCAGTAGCCAAACCGATGACCCGTAATGAATCAGCAAGATTTTGCTGCCCTAAGTAAAACCAGCCTAAGGGAAGATACACGATCGACCAACGCAAATAAAGCTTGAGTTGTCGTTTGCACCATTGCTGCCATGAACAGGTACTCTTTTGAAAAAAATAGCCATTCAGCAGCAGAAAAAAAGGAACCGCCAAACGACATAAGAGACTCTTTAACAAAAAATGAAACCCGTTGTTTTCTGCCAGTCGGCCACAATGAACGAGAATCACCAATAATGAAGCGATGAATTGGATGTAGCCAATTGGAACCATAGGTTGTTTTGTCTTCATTCGATCGTTTCTCCTTTCTCCGTCAAATTTGATCAAACATACTTCACTCTACTGGTCCTTTCTTTTTGTGACCAGCACGGAAAGCTTCCAAGATAGAAAGGCAGCGCAACAAGTAGAAACATTGATAAATAAAGATGTTACCCTTTGTTGCATCGCTAATTTCATAGATCCTCGTTCGCATAGAAAAGAGTTTGCTATAATATAAGAAGAATGATGGAGGCAAAACAGACACATGGATATTGGGAAAATTATCAAAGAAGAACGCACCAAACGAAATCTCACACAAGAACAATTGGCGCAGGAATTTTTTGTCACTCGGCAACTGATTTCAAAATGGGAAAACGGCAAGAGCTATCCTGATCTAGACCAAGTAGTCAAGCTGAGCAGCTATTTTGAATTGACCTTGGACTATTTATTAAAAGAAGATCAGCAGATGGTCCAAGAACTTAATCTGACCACCCACCGCAAACGAATTGGCCTCGTATTGATCGCCCTTTTGACTATTCTCAGTATTAGCTTAAGTACGATTTTGTTGGCAGCATTTTGGATCGATCCAGTCTTTTTTACAAAAGAAGACCTAACGATCACTTCTATAAAAAAGTATCGCTTGCCTGCCACTGAGATAACGAATGAGGCAACCGGACAAGTGATTCAACTACCTGAAGATACGGAATACTTGATCACTTATACGATCGATCGGCCGCTGGTAAAAACGGATCGTCTGTCGGGTTATAAAGAATACAGCAGCGAAAATGCCAGCCAATTAACGGCTTTGGGTCATCGCGGTTTTCATTTTGGCGCGCAAACAAGCAAAATCGTCATTCGCAGCAATCGCGAAGACAATTTAGCTGCACCAGAATTAAATGCAGGCAAGGATCTTTATCTTCGTAATATGAATAAAGCGCGCGTCTATCAAAAATCTGCAGCTGGTGTCGCATTTTCTATCGAAGATGAAGGCGACCTCCTCTTTACTGCAGAAGAACTGGCGCAATTGCCCTTTGAACAAGGACAGCTGCCAGAGTAAACAAAAACCACCGAATCGTTTTGATTTGGTGGTTTTTTGCTGACTTTCTTATCCTAGCAAGATCATTGCGATCGCCGCCAAGGCGTTGTTGAGAAAATGCATGGCGATGGCTGTTTCTAGACGCTTAGTTTTTACATAAATCAACGCCATGATCAGTCCCATAGCACCATAAATCAAAAACTCGATCAGATTGGTGACGGAATGGATGATACTAAAAACCGCTACACTTGAAATGATCCCGACTATTGGGTATTTCTCGAATAAAAGGCCAATAAACCCACCACGAAAAACGATCTCTTCCATAATTGGCGCAGCAACAGCGATCAATAAAAAGATCAAAAGCGGATTTTCGCCTGTAAACAGTTCCCCTAACAATGCATCATTGGCGGTCGCCTCTTGATCGGATATATGCTGCAGATAGAGCGTTCCGCCAACTGCAACGACTCGACCTAAAACAAAACCACCGACGATCCATAACCAATTTTTCTTCGTTGACCAGCCAAAGTCAAAGGTGGCAAGTCCTAACTTTTTAGCCAAAAACATCAGTAGACCAATGTTTGCCAAAAGCAAGGCAATCAACCCATAGCTGATCATCGCAGGAATCGTCGGTTCTCCTGCTTCCAAATAATAGATTTTTACCACGCTAAATGCGGTCATCCCTACTTGACTAAGTAAGAATAAGCCAATCAAAATAAAGACATTCTTTACTGCTTTCATGCTCTCCTCCATTGTTTGCTCATTGCATTTTTCAGGATCGGGTTACGACAGATCATGACACAGCCCATCATTTGGTTCCCCATGTTTCCAGAAAATGCTTAGCCACTATCAGCTGCTTATAATGATACTTAGTTTCCTCATTATTTACAACTAATAAAAAATAAAAATAGTTATTTTGCTCATTTTATCGAACAAACCACGCTTTTTTCATTCCTATTCTTTTCAAAAAAAATATAAGTAATGTTTGAAAAAAGCGCTCTCTTATGCTACACTGTTCCTACTTTTGTTTGGCTGACGAACCGCTGCCCCAACCATGTTCGTTTGGACCAACTCGTCGCGAGTATTCGATTTCGAATGCTCTTTTTGTCGCGTTTGTCAAAAGAAAGTGAGTGAATCCAAATGATCCATGTAGAACACCTCAGCAAGACCTTCCAAGTATCCAAGCGAAAAAGCGGCTTTCGCCAAGCAGCCAAAGCCTTTCTTTCTCGTGAAACCACCACCGTCCATGCGTTGCAAGACATCAGCTTTACCATCAATGAAGGCGAAATGGTTGGCTACATCGGGCCTAATGGTGCTGGAAAAAGTACCACCATCAAAATCATGTGCGGGATTTTGACCCCTGATCAAGGCGTTTGTCACATCAATGGTCGTACGCCTTGGCAAGAACGTATCCAACATGTCAAAGACATCGGCGTCGTCTTCGGGCAACGCAGTCAACTCTGGTGGGATGTGCCCGTCAATGACAGCTTTGATTTGATTCGTGATATCTACAAAGTCGACGCTGCTAGTTATCAACGCAACCTAGAAGAATTAGTCACCTTACTAGATTTAGGTGAGATCTTAAAAACCCCTGCTCGTTCCTTAAGTCTCGGTCAGCGTATGCGCTGTGAGATCGCAGCCTCCTTACTCCATGACCCCAAAATCTTATTTCTTGATGAACCCACCATCGGTTTAGATGCTGTGTCAAAAATCGCCGTGCGTCAGTTCATCAAAAAAAGAAACCAAGAAAAAGGTACCACAGTCATCCTGACGACCCACGATATGCAAGATATCGAGGCGCTGACACAACGAATTCTGTTGATCGGCAAAGGGCAAATTTTGCTAGATGGTCGCCTCGATGAACTAAAGCACCGTTTTTCTGATGTCAAAACGCTGGAGGTCGACTATCAAGGGAATGAGCCCCATCTGCCAGAAAATGTCCAACTTCTTCAAAAAGACGTCGGTCGCCTTGTTCTGAAGCTTGATCCCAAAGAAGTGTCGGTCGCTCAGCTGCTCAGTCTGCTCAGCAGTCAAGTCGAGATCACCGATTTGGCCGTTGCCAGTATCACCGCCGAAGAAATGGTCGCCAAGCTGTATCAGGAGTATCAGATATGAGGAAGTATCAGGCATTTTTCCGCATCCGCTTTATCAATACCTTGCAATACCGCTCGGCGGCAATTGCCGGGATGGCTACGCAACTAGCTTGGGGCTTGATGGAAATTCTGGCATTCCACGCCTTTTACCAAGCAGATCCTAGTGCCTTTCCCATGACCTTTCAACAAACCGTCTCCTATGTTTGGCTCCAGCAAGCCTTCTTGTCTTTATTTATGTTGTGGTTCTTTGAGGCAGAAATTTTCAATACCATCACCACAGGGTCGATCGCCTATGAACTTGTGCGGCCGATGGATCTATACAATCGCTGGTTTTGCCAATCGGCTGCCAATCGCTTAGCAAAAGCCGTCTTGCGTTGCGGACCGATTTTTGTGATTGCCTTTTTACTGCCAGCACCTTATCGTTTAATTCTGCCAGCAAACATCGTTGCCTTGTTCTTGTTTCTTTTGTCCATGGCGCTGAGCTTAGGTGTAGTGATCGCTATGTCGCAGCTGGTCTACATCTCGACTTTTTATACATTATCCTCCATCGGGGTGCGGGTCGTCATCAGCTCCATCGGTGAATTTTTAGCTGGTGGGGTCATTCCTCTGCCTTTCTTTCCGCAGCCTTTTCGCCAATTCGTGGAACTACTGCCTTTTGCTTCCATGCAAAACGTCCCGCTGCGAATTTACAACGGGGATCTGACTGACTTGGCGCTGGTTTCAGCATTGCTCTTACAAGCCTTTTGGCTCGTACTTTTGATCGTGATCGGAAAAATTTGGCTGCAGCAGGCGCTCAAACGTGTCGTTGTGCAAGGAGGTTAAGGAATATGGTTTATTGGCATTATTTTTGTATTCATCTCAAAAGTCAGATGCAGTATAAAGTTTCCTTTGTGTTAACCGCTTTGGGACAATTTCTAGGTTCCTTTACTGCTTTTTTAGGCATTTGGTTTATGTTTACCCGTTTTCATCAAGTGGATGGCTTTACCTTTGAGGAAGTCCTACTTTCCTTTGCAACGGTTTTGTTTGCCTTTTCGATTGCGGAATGCTTCTTTCGCGGGTTCGATCTTTTTCCGCAATTGATCAGTAATGGCGAGTTCGATCGAGCACTCGTGCGCCCTCGCTCCTTGATTTTTCAAGTCTTAGCTTCCAAAATGGAATTCTCGCGTCTCGGCCGTTTTATTCAAGCCTTGCTGTTGTTTGCTTATGCGATTCCTAATAGTGGAATTGCTTGGCATTTTGGAAATGTCCTGACTCTTTTTCTGATGATCGTCTGCGGCGCCCTCTTTTTCGCCCTATTGTTCTTAGTGTATGCCGCCATTTCCTTCTTTACGATCCAAGGACTTGAATTTATGAATATTTTTACCGATGGTGCCCGCGAGTTCGGCCGCTACCCCTTCAGTATCTACGGAAAACACGTCTTGCGTTTATTGACCTACGTCGTGCCGATGGCTTGGTTTCAGTATTATCCGTTTCTGTATGTCATTGGTCGCGTAACTAATCCTTGGTGGATCTTATCACCCTTGGTTTGTCTACTCTTTGCCTTTCCCGCCTTCTTCTTTTGGCGAGTAGGTTTGAAGAACTATATTTCTACGGGTTCGTAAGCCTCCCCCTTATTAAACATCTTGTGGGAAAAGAGCGTCACTTTATGGGTGATGCTCTTTTTTTACTTTCTAATAGTTGTGAAATTGCTTATTCGCTTTTTTGATTGCATAACTACACATGTCTTATGCAGTAAATAATTATTGTTATAAAGACAAAAACTGGCTAGGAAAAGCCGCCAATCTCTGGTAAGATAAATAAAAACGTAAAAGAGGACCAGTTATGGAATATTTAGCGATTTTACTTGTTTTCTTTCTATTGAATGTAGTGATACTTGTACTTGGATTGAAGAAGAAACGAATCATGCTGCTTTTTCTGTCACTCTCTGGTTTATTGTTGGTTTGCTTGATTGCCATTTCTTACGTTTTCTTCTATTCAAATACACTTTAAGTCGTCAAAAACACGGGAAGCTGGCTACGAACCTACCGAAACAACCGGGGCTGTTTTAGTCATTACACCCGACGTATAGGACACGTTTGTTAAAATTAATTTGAGAAAAAAATGACTTTGACATAAGTCGCGAAAAAAGCGTAATGAATAACGGATATCCGTTCATTCATTACGCTTTTTTCTTGTTCTTTTCTCATGATGAATAATTAAACGAGCTATACTCTCCACATGTTTCACAGATATAGTAATAGTTGCGTTTCTTCTTATTGTAAAGTTTCAACTTCTTCCCATTTTTACAACTCTTGCATTCTTCTAATTCAGTCAAGGTTTTATAATAAAATAACTCACTGATCATTTCTGGATAAAAATGCGCAAGCAGCTCAATCAGCTTTTTTCTGTCAACCAACAGTAGATTCTCACCGGCTATTTCTAATGCTTGATCTGTAAAAAAATGTGTAGTGATGAAAAGCCCATTGGGAAACCCTTTGTCTGGAAAAATCCCTTTAAATGCGGCAACAAGTGGCTTACTGATCCGCTCCGTTGTCTTTTGCGGATTCCAAGCTTTACATTGGACCGCTATTGCCTTTTTATTATTAGAAAAAGCATACACATCAATACCACCATCTTTGTAACCATCGATGTTTTGGACGGTATATCCCATCTTTTGTAAAATACATTCAGCAATATAATTCAAATCCTCCGATTTACAGGTTTCTAATTGAGCCACAATCTTTTTCAATTTTTTCGGGTATGTACGTTCATTAAAGTTGCTTAGTTCTGGTAAATTAATAACTTCCTTCTTTTTCTTAAATGAAAACATGTCTCTTCCTTTCTTGATTGTTTTGGATGTGATTAGTTAAAGCTTAGCTAGTAAGTGGTCTTTAATTATGTAGAATAAAACTGGTTCTTAAGAGAGGAAAAATCTACTTTTCTCAAAAAATCGTTTGATTTCGGCGAAATAAGTCAAAATAAGAAACTTATATAGGGATATTATTAATTTAATGATAATTTCATTTAAGCTAAAAGTCAATTGAAGCTTGAATATTCAATAACAATCGAAGGTTAAATCAAATCACTCTTGATCACTGCTTCATTTAAGAAAATTTCTAGATAGGATTCGTTATAGTGCTAATTTCCACATTCTTGTCTCACTGATCTATTGAGTCCTCTTACTTTACTTGTAACAGATTCTGAATGGTTTCTTTCGCTTTAGCAGTTGCGTGTCTATTACCTATAAAAATAAAAAAAGGTTTCCCTCGTAAAAGGGAAACCTCAGAAATGTTGCCGAAACAACATTTGCAGTTATTTGTCTTATTCTGCAGCGTTTGTGTCTTTGAGACCGTATTTTTTGTTGAAACGGTCCACACGTCCGTCTGCTTGTGTGAATTTTTGACGTCCAGTGTAGAATGGATGTGAATCAGAAGTTACTTCGACACGGATCAATGGATACGTGTTGCCGTCTTCCCACTCAACAGTTTCTTGAGAATTCTTTGTAGAACCTGATAAGAATTTGAAACCAGTAGTTGAGTCCATGAATACAACTGGATGATAATCTGGATGGATATCTTGTTTCATTTCTTCTTCTCTCCTTTGCCCTGGCTCATTTGCTTCACCAGAGTTGATTTGTCGATTTTACAACATGACTATCTTACCATGTTTGGTTTTTAGATGCAATTATCTTTTTATATTTCTTTTTTGCCGTTTGTCTCCGAAATGGACATCATGAAAAGCCGCTAAAAACTCTTCATTGTTCTTCGTTTTACGCAAGAATTGAATGAATTGTTCTGTGAACTCCAAGGAATCCCCCAACATGTTGTTGCGTAAGCGCCAGGTTTCTTCCAATTGCTCGCTGCTCATCAGCAATTCCTCTTTACGGGTACCAGATTTCTTGATGTCGATCGCTGGGAAGATCCGACGTTCTGCTAAGCTGCGAGAAAGCTGCAGCTCCATATTGCCGGTTCCTTTAAACTCTTCATAGATGACATCATCCATGCGGCTGCCGGTATCCACCAGTGCGGTGGCAAGAATCGTCAAACTGCCGCCTTCTTCAATATTACGGGCAGCACCAAAAAATTTCTTTGGTTTGTACAAAGCAGCTGGATCGATCCCGCCGCTTAGTGTACGTCCGCTTGGAGGTACCACTAAGTTGTAGGCTCTTGCCAAACGAGTGATACTATCCATCAGAATCACGACATCACGCTTGTCTTCTACCAAACGCATCGCCCGTTCTAGTACCAATTCAGAAACACGGGTATGGTTGCTAGGCTGCAGGTCAAAGGTTGAAGAAACAACATCGCCTTTGACACTGCGTTCCAGATCAGTCACTTCTTCTGGGCGCTCGTCGATCAAAAGAACGATCAATTCCACCTCAGGATAGTTGTCAGTGATCCCATTGGCAATTTCTTTCAAGATACTGGTTTTCCCAGCTTTAGGCGGAGCAACGATCAGTCCCCGTTGTCCAAAACCCACTGGCGACAGCATGTCGATCATCCGCGTAGAAAGGCGTCCTGACGTTGTTTCCAATTTTAAATGACGATTCGGATAAAGCGGCGTCAGCGCTGGAAAATGCGGACGCTCTTTGGCATCTTCTGGATCTTTGCCATTAACAGACTCAACGTGCATCAATCCATAATAGCGCTCAGATTCCTTGGGCGGGCGCGCCTTACCGGCGACTTTATCACCATTACGCAAACTAAACCGACGAATCTGTGATGAAGAAATATAGATATCTTCTGCACTCGGTCCGTAGTTGATTGGGCGTAAAAAACCGTAGCCTTCTTGGCCTACGATATCCAAGATTCCTTCCATATAAAAGAAGCCTTGTTTTTCCGCCTGCGCCCGTATCACAGCCAATGACAATTCTTTTTTATTCATCTGGCTGTAATAAGGAATTCGAAACTCTTTGGCAAAGGTGTAGATTTCTTTTAAGGTTTTGTTTTCCAACTCTGCCATCGTAAGATAATCGCTCATAATTACTCCTCTATCATTTGAATATCAGCTCCAAGAGCCGTTAGTTTTTCGATGATATGATCATAGCCGCGCAAAATATACTCGACATTAAAGACGCTGGTCGTGCCAGTCGCCATCAATCCGGCAATGACAAGACAAGCTCCTGCTCGCAAATCAGAAGCGACAACTTCTGCTCCGTGCAATTGGCTCGGTCCGCTAACAAAAATCATGTTGCCTTCTGTCGTTGCTTGTGCGCCCATCCGTGCTAATTCAGGAATATGGTTGACCCGTTTGGCGTAAATCGTGTCCATGATCTCCGATGTTCCGTTTGCTTTTAACAATAATGGTGTGATCGGCTGTTGCAGGTCTGTGGCAAATCCTGGATAAGGATAGGTTTTCACAGTCGCTGGTTTCAAGTCTTTTGAGGGATGCACATAGATTTCATCTTCGCTGATATCCATTCGCACGCCGATTTCTTCCAATTTCGCAATGTAGCTTTCTAGATGCTCATAAATCACATTTTTGACAGTAATGCCTTCCCCCGCTGCTGCGGCTAAAGAAAGGTAGGTTCCTGCTTCGATCCGGTCTGGAATGATGGAATGACGACAACCGTGCAATTCTTCCACGCCTTCGATACGAATTTCATTGGTACCTGCACCTCTGATTTTCGCTCCCATATTATTTAAAAGGGTCGCAACATCAATGATCTCAGGTTCTCGTGCGGCATTTTCAATGATCGTTTTGCCTTTGGCTTTTACTGCTGCCAGCATCACATTGATGGTTGCTCCGATGGAGACCATATCTAGGAAGATTCGTTCGCCAGTCAAGCCTTCTTCTTCGGTACGCAAATACATGGCACCATGTTCATTGGTGACTTTTGCGCCAAGTGCTTCGAAGCCTTTAATATGCAAATCGATTGGTCGCGGGCCTAAGAAGCAGCCGCCAGGCAATCCAACGACGCCTTCACCAAACTTCGCCAACAATGCCCCCATGAAATAGTAAGAAGCTCGTAGACTGTTGATTTTTCCGTTAGGCATCGGGATCGAAACGATGTTTGTCGGATCGATCTCTAGCGTATTGTTTTCAAAATGGGTCTTCACACCCATGATTTCGATAATCTCAATTAATGAGTGCACATCTTGGATGTCAGGCACTCCTTCTAAAATGACCGGTGAATCAGCTAAGATCGCTGCCGGGATCAATGCGACTGCACTGTTTTTTGCGCCGCTAATGGTGACTTCACCTTTTAAGGGACGATTGCCGTTGATGACAATTTTTTTCATGGAATTCCACCTATACTCTTTTTTAATTTATGTGTATCATTCCAATTTTAGCACAGATCACTCAAAGAAAAAAGATGCAGGATATTTTATAAGTCAAAATAAGAAAACGGGTTTTTTAGTCTTTAAAGCGATTTTACACGATACTTGTTTTAAGAATATTGATAAATATTCCGAACTTCGATACACTTATTAAAAAACAGCAGATTTTTTTAGAAAATGAACGCATTAAGGAGAAGAATAAATGATTGAAGTAAAAAATTTGGTGAAGGATTATGGCAAAGTTTTAGGCGCTGACCATATCTCACTGTCGGCACCCCCCGGTCAATTAACTGTTTTGCTAGGGGCAAACGGGGCTGGAAAATCAACAACGATCAAAAGCATCATCGGATTATTAAAGTTTAAAGGAGAAGTCACCATTTGTGGTCATGATAACCTCAGCGTTGAAGCGAAACGGCTTTTTGCTTATATTCCTGAAACGCCTGTGCTTTTCGAGCTATTAACGATACAAGAGCATATTGATTATATCGGCAATGCCTATAATTTACCAAATTACCAAGAGACGGCTGCTTATTACCTCAAATCGTTTCACCTTGACCACAAAAGAAAAACGATCGCCAAAGAGCTTTCTAAAGGTATGCGGCAGAAAGTCTCAATGATTCTTGCGCTAATGACGGAACCGAAGGCACTGCTGGTCGATGAGCCGATGATGGGTCTTGATCCAACAAGTATTCAAGAAACATTGAATATCCTGGCTTCCCTGAAAGAAAAAGGAACTAGCATTTTATTGAGCACGCATATCATTGATATGGTGGATGACATCTGGGATCGTGCGTATATTTTAAAAGAAGGCAAAGTCGTAGCTGAAACAATAAAAGCAAGCCAATCGGAACCGCTGAAAGAACTGTTTTTCCGAGTCAATCAATCCCACATTGAACAGCAAGAGGGGGCTTTTAAAACAGATGAACTCATTGATTAACTTAACTTTTTTAAAAGCAAAAGGTTTGGTGCGGTATTATCTTAGCAAACCCCTCTCGGCAACGATCCTCATCATTGCATTGGTCTTCTTGCTTTTACCAAGTTTCGGCATCTTTTTTTCTAATCACGAAATGCCAATGACAAGCCAAGACCTTTCAGTACCCAACCTGATCATTTCCGCAATCGTGTCAGGCTTTCTGATAATCAGCTTGTTTTCAAAAAAACAAGCACTTTTTTACCATGTAGACGCCCATTTTTTATTTATCGGTCCCTATTCCATCAAACAGATCCTCGGGTATACGATACTCTTTAGCTTTTCTCAAAGCGTGTCTGCTTCCGTCGGCATAGTTTTATTCTTTTATGTCATTCTTGGACAATTGTTTTCATTCACCCTTGTTTCCCTTCTCTACCTCTTTTGGAGTACGTTTTTAATTTTCTTTTTCTGGGAATTGGTGACGGCAATTTGGTATATCAATGAATTGGTTCAGGAAAGAAAAACGTATTTGCGCTTGCTGTTTGCCACTGCTGCCGTTCTTGGTATGCTTGGCTTTGTGGGCTTCAGCTATTTAACAACACATAGCTGGTTAGAAACCTTTTATTCTTTGACAGACAACACGTTCTTTTATTTTATTCCCATCATTGGTTGGGGAAAATGGCTAACCGATGGCTACTCTAGTCAAAACCTAGCACACCTTCTACTGAGCAATAGTTTCTACCTTTTGAGCTGTCTATTGTTGATTTTGCGTTTATGCACACTTAGAGGGTACTTCTTTGAACAAGCCATTCAAGATTCTGAGGAAGCAAGCAAAATGCTACAAGAAGCGCTGGATGGAAAAACCGATGACCCAACGAAAGTAAGTGATGCCACTATTTCTTATCGTAAATTAGCAGGCGCTTCCCTATCAAAAAATATTTTATTGATGAAAAAGAAAAAAAAGGTCTTCTCTTCTAATGAAAAGATACGACTAGGAACCTTGATACTCTTTATGTTTCTTTTCAAAGATATTTATGCGGTCGCACTAATCATCTGGCTTACATTGTTCAGTTTAGTCAACGAAACCGGGATGGAGGAGGAAATGAAAAGCATTTATATTTACCTGATTCCAGATTCTTCTGCCAAAAAAATGTTTTATACGCTTTTGATTCCATTTATAAAAACAGCAATGATCCTTGTGCTGCCACTGGTAGTACATTTGCTCTTTTCAGGACCACCGCTCTTCTTATGGCTAAAAGTGACACTTGTCCTATTCTCCTTCTTAATGGTCTTTTTTGTAGGCAATCTTCTTGCTATTCGTTGGTTGAAAGACCGCAACAATCTTTTAACAAAAGGATTGATTCGTTACATGGTGATGCTGACAGCCTGTGTGCCGATCCTACTGATTCTTGGAGGGATGTATATACTGAATCCCCCACTACTCGAAAATATCACCTTGATTGCTAGTGTTCTAATTATCTGTAATGTGTTAACAGCAAGTATTGGTGGCTATTTCTGTTTGGATCTACTTAATGGCAATGGGCTTTATTCGGAATAACATACGTGATAATGTAATTCACTCGACATCTTATCTATATCAAAAAAACCGCTGGAAAATATGCTTTCCAGCGGTTTTCGTTCATTATAAGATTAAGCTTTACCAGCTGAACCGAACCAGTCGATGTGTTCTTCTGCATCTTTAACGATTGCAGCAACACCTGGTGCTAATAATTTACGAGGGTCGAATCCTTTACCTTCTTTATCTTTGCCAGCTTCGATGTATTCACGAGTTGCTTTAGCAAATGATAATTGGAATTCAGTATTTACGTTTACTTTAGAAACACCCATTGAGATTGCTTTTTCGATTTGGTCTTGAGGAATACCAGAACCACCGTGTAATACTAATGGTACATCAGAACCTACTGCATCAGCGATTGCTTGTAAGTGGTCAAAAGCAAGGCCTTTCCAGTTTTCAGGGTATTGACCGTGAATGTTACCAATTCCGCAAGCTAGGTAATCAATACCAGTTGCAACCATTTGTTTACATTCTTCGATGTCAGCTAATTCGCCAGAACCGATGATTCCATCTTCTTCTCCGCCGATTGAACCAACTTCACACTCAACAGAAACGCCTTTTGCGTGTGCTTTTTCGACAACTTCTTTAGCCAATTTCAAGTTTTCTTCAAATGGTAAGTGGGAGCCATCAAACATAACAGAAGTGTAACCAACTTCGATACATTCCATTGCTGCATCATAATCACCGTGGTCTAAGTGGATTGCAACTGGAACAGTGATGTTCATTGAATCAACCAAGTTTGTAACGATGTCTTTAGCAACTTTGTATCCGCCCATATATTTGGCAGCACCCATTGAAGTTTGGATTAGAACTGGCGCTTTTTTCGCTTCAGCAGCTTTTAAAATCGCTTGTGTCCATTCTAAGTTGTTTGTGTTGAATCCGCCGACTGCATATCCGCCTTGACGAGCAGCTTTTAAGAATTCAGCTCCTGATACTACTGGCATAAAAAATTCCTCCTAAGTTTTGAAAAACTTTATTTGTTAAGCAATGCTTAACCGACAATGCTATTTTAGCAAAGATTTGCGGTATTTGCTACTAAAAAGAGGAATTTCTCTTTTCAAAAAAAGATTGCACAAATATAAAAACCCAGCATTTTCATCATCTTTTCTGAAAGTCTAGGATTCTGTAAGGTTTTGCTCTTCTGTCTGCGGTCGTTAGATAACAAATCGGCATGTGAAAATTCGAGAAAAATTTCACATATTTTTTGTTATTTTATCATAATCTTCCAGCAAATCCTTTCCTCTTCTCTTTTGAGCATAAGAATAGCCTTGTGAAAGCGGCTATATTATTATGTAAAAAAGGAGGGATAAAATGAAAAAAGCGCTTATTGGATTTTTGGCAGTCATCGGAGTTCTTTTCTTGGCAAGCTGTAGCTCGGGGGCCAAGGAAGAAACCAAAACATTCACAATGGATCAAAATGGAGTTTCGATGGAACTGGTCTTCACTTATGAAGGCGATAAAGTAAAAACTCAGACTGCGAACAATGTCATGCCTTATTCAGCGATCGGGGTAACGACTAAAGAAGAAGCACAAACCGTGCTTGATCCGATCGCAGAACAGTATCAGCAAGTCAAAGGGTTGGACTATTCCCTCGACTATACAGATAGTGAAGCGACTGAATCCTTGACCATCAATTATGATGAGTTGGATTATGATTCAGCGAAACAATTGCCTGGGGTTAGTTTCGAAGGAAACACTGAAAATGGGATCAGCATGGAACGTACAGAGGAAATGCTCTTAGACCAAGGGTATAAGCTAAAAGAATAATCCTCTCTAGGCACCAGCAAATCAACATGGGTTTCCGCTGGCGGATTTCACTCGAACTGTTAGCGAAAAAAATAATGCATCAGCCAGAAACTTCCGGTCGTTTTGACGGAAGTTTTTTGTGTGCAGAAACAGATACCTTCTACCAACGCTCACGCAAGTTTCAACCTTTTATGGATTACTGGGATGGCGTAACTCAAAAAAACTCCCCATCTTGAGATGAGGAGTTTCGCACATTCATTTCTTGGTTTCCCGCTAGCGATTATTATGCTTGGCGGTTGTCTAATGAAGCTCCAACAAATGCTTTGATCAAGCGTTGTGGGCGAGTTGGACGAGAAATCAATTCTGGGTGGAATTGGCAACCCACGAAGAATTTGTTTTCTGGGATCTCAACGATCTCAACCAAACGATTGTCTGGTGATACACCTGAGAAAACCATCCCGTTTGCTTCAAAGATTTCACGGTATTTGTTGTTGAATTCATAACGATGACGGTGACGTTCTTGAACAACCTCTTCTCCGTCATAAGCTGCAGCTGTTTTGGTACCTTTTTTCACTTTACATGGGTACAAGCCTAAGCGCAATGTCCCACCTAAGTTTTCGATGTTTTCTTGGTCAGCCATCAAATCAATGATGTTGTTGGCTGTTTCAGGATCGGTTTCTGCGGAATTGGCATTTTCCAAGCCAACGACATTGCGGGCATATTCCACACAAGCCATTTGCATCCCTAGACAAATCCCTAAGAATGGTACATCGTTTTCCCGAGCATATCGGATCGCTTCGATTTTTCCTTCAATCCCGCGATCACCGAATCCACCAGGAACGAGAATACCGTCTACTTCACCTAAGTAAGAATCCACGTTTTCTCGTGTGATTTCTTGGGCTTTGATCCAATCGATCTCGATATCTGCATCAAAGGCAAAGCCAGAATGTTTCAAGGCTTCAACAACTGATAGATAAGCATCTGGCAATTCCACGTATTTTCCAACTAATGCGATGCGTACTTTTTTCTTCAAATTCAGTACCTTTTCTTCCAATGCTTGCCATTCAGTCATGTCAGCAGCTGGTGCAGTCAGTTTCAAATGATCACACACGATTTGATCCATGCCTTGCGCTTGCAGTGCCAATGGGATCGAATAAAGGGTCTCAACGTCACGAGATTCGATCACGGCTTCTGGTGCCACGTCACAGAATTGGGCCAATTTGTTTTTCGTTGATTGTCCTACGGGTTGTTCTGTACGAACGACCAAGATATTTGGTTGAATCCCCAAGCCGCGCAGTTCCTTCACACTGTGTTGAGTCGGTTTGGTTTTCATTTCGCCCGCTGCTTTCAAATAAGGAATCAGCGTGGTGTGGATGTACATCACATTGTCTGAACCTACGTCTGCTTTCATTTGACGCAAAGCTTCTAGAAATGGCAATGATTCAATATCCCCTACTGTACCGCCGACTTCTGTAATGATCACATCTGAATCAGTCATTTTGGCTGCCCGCATGATTTTTTCTTTGATCTCGTTGGTGATATGCGGGATCACTTGAACAGTCGCGCCTAAGTATTCTCCTTTACGCTCTTTCCGCAAAACTTCTGAATAGATTTTTCCAGTTGTTACATTTGAGTATTTGTTCAAATTGATATCGATAAAGCGTTCATAGTGACCTAAGTCTAAGTCGGTCTCTGCTCCATCATCGGTTACGAATACTTCACCATGTTGGTATGGGCTCATCGTTCCTGGATCGACGTTGATGTACGGATCGAATTTTTGAATCGTTACTTTCAAGCCGCGATTTTTCAACAGACGTCCTAATGATGCTGCTACGATCCCTTTACCAATAGAAGAAACCACACCGCCGGTTACAAAAATATATTTTGTCATAAACTGAAAAACTCCTTTAATCTATTTTACAGGAAAAGCATTTAGAAAATAATAAAAGCTCCCTATCCATAAATGAATAGGGAGCGAAAATTCTAAATCACTTTCTGACTCTTGTAAAGAGTGCCCAAACAGAATGATACATTCTCACCTAGCAAATGTCAAGAAAACTTTATTTGATTTTTTCAGAAAAAAACGAAGTTTCCAGACAAAGGCTTTACTTATCGATACCGCTGGTTCCTTCTTTTTCACGACTAAGTTCTATGGTTATTCTTTCTTAAACAACCTTCATGTTTTCTGCACAACTTTTTGCAAATTTTTCATTGCTTCTTACGAAATCGTTGAACTCTCTTTGGCATAATACAAAGTGTAGATGAAGTCTGGCGCTTTACTCGTTTTGGTAAAAATGATCGGAACGTATTTCTGGTTATTTTTGGCAAAGACGAGGTGCAGGTTCGATTCCTGCCTTCTACGCTAGTGATGCGGTTGAAGGGGAGCACTGAGGATCAATCGCAGCAATCCTTAGACTATTGTTTCACCAATGAAACAAAATCAACGTTCGTCCAAGCATTTGCTGAAGCCTTGCTGTAAACCCCGATTTCACAAGCACCTGTTGTAATTGGAATGTCTTTGATTGTAATTTTTGTCCATTCACTTGTTTTAACAACCGCAGTATTTAGTTCCGCTCCACCATAATTTTTGATATATAACTGATTGGTATCAAACTCTCCCCCAGACATTACATAGGCACTCAATGTGTAAGTTCCATCGCTGATGCCACTAACATTTTGATAAGCTGATGCCTCGTAAGCTTGGTCCTGCCAAAAAGTTAATTTGTAGTCTCCAAAAAAAGTCCCAGCTTCCGTTTTGATCGTACCTTCAGCTGTTCCTTGTTGAAACCACGTTTGCCAATCGGAAGGACTGGTCGTTGGTCCATCGCTCTCGAAACTTGCATTTTTAACCAGATTTGTTTGCGCCCCTGCTTGTTTAAACGCACGCAAGCTTGGCAAGGCGTTTCCAGCAAAATCAAACATCGCTTGGTTGTCCCATTCGTTTCCCATAGTAGATTGAACACCGAGATAATTCATACCTGCTTGTGTTGCCCAACTCACGTTTCCGTTGTACCAAAGAGGTTCCCAATAAAAGAAGCCCGCCCCGCGATCATTCGGCACCGCTTGAATACGATCGGCTAGATCCAGCAAATACTCTGCTTGTCCTGACGGTGTTGGTTCATATCCCCCCGCCGCTGCTTCGGCTTCGCCAAAGGCATTTGGCATAGTATCTGCATTCGCTGTTGTATGCCCATAAGCTGTTTCAACTACGATCACTTCTTTGCCATACCGTTGACTGATCGTATTCATATTGGTTTGAAGTTCATTCATTGAACCGTGCCAATACGGATAATACGATACTCCAATTAAATCAAATGACACACCCCGACTGGTGATTTCATCAAACCACCAAGTAAATGCTCCTGTATCGCCACCATCAGCTAAGTGGAGCATTACTGGAGTTGTTTTAGGTTGAGTGTCTCGAACAGCTTGGACACCAGACTTCAAAAAAGTAGCCAATCGATCAAACTCTCCCCCGTCTTCTCCCCAAGACTTGCCATAAGGCCAGAGCATTCCACTATTCAGTTCATTGCCGATCTGAACCATATCAGGATAAACGTCTAGCTGCTTCATTTCCGACAGAACGTTCTTTGTATAGTCATACAATGCCGTATTCATTTCTTCAAAGGTCAGATCTTGCCACGCTTTAGGAACATTCTGTTTCCCAGGATCAACCCAAAAATCACTGTAATGGAAATCTAGCAACACGTTGAGTCCATGACTTTTTGCTCGTTTTGCAAGGGCAATCGTCGTTTCCAGATCATTTGTCCCTGCCCCATAACTTTCTCCGTTACTATTATAAGGATCCTGCCACAAACGCAGTCGAACATAGTTGACACCATTATTTTTTAGAATCTCTAAGGCATCTTTTGAAATACCATCTTCATAATATTTTGCACCAGATTTTTCCATATCTGACAAGATCGAAATATCTGCTCCGCGAATAAACTCGCTGGCAGATGCTTCAACTGTTTTTGAAACAGCCCCCAAAGTCCCTATCACAGCTGCAAATAAAGCGACTTTACGCAACCAAGCTCCCTTTTTCATTCATTTGCTCCTCCTTTATTGAAATTGGTTCAGAATAAATTGAACGGCTTTTTCAGGATCTCTCGTTAATCCGATATATTCTGCTCCTTTTGTCGCAACCAGCTTGATTCCTAAGCGATCGGTATCTTCTTTGATATCATCATAATAAGAATTGACTTGCGGTGCTAAGACCACCATATCAAAATCCTGCAGCATTTCGTAATGAGAACCATAAGCACCCGCCATTGCACTGATCGGTGCTTTCGATTCAGATGCGCCTTCTTTTAAAGCATTAGCTAACATCGCACTTGTCCCTGCTCCAGCACAAAGCACCAACACATTGATTTCTTTATTTGTATCGCTGATAATTTGGCTCGCTGCCTCAGGTACTTCCTCACGTATAGCAGCAGAAGCACCTTCTTCGGTTGCGATCACTTCCGCTTTTTGTGCTTCTTGCTCTACTAAAACAGCATCGTATGCTTTACAAAATGGTAGATAGATCAGGAAGTCAACGACGATTAGAACCGCTGCTAAAACAAAGGCTAACACCCCCATGCCCGTTCCTAGAACCAGACCGATCGGTGCCGGAGTTGCCCAAGGTAAAACGTACATAAAACTGTTCATGCCTAGCACATCGACAAAAAACTTAAACAAGCAAACGTTTACAACTGGTGTTAACAAAAACGGAATGAAAAAATAAGGATTCAAAATCATGGGTGCTGCAAACAACAATGGTTCATTGACAGCAAAACTTACTGGAATAAAGGAAGCTTTCCCGACTGCCTTCAATTGTTTAGACTTAGCAAAGAGTAAGAAGATAAAAGGAACGACCAATGTGGCCCCAGTTCCTCCCATAGTTCCTACAAAATTTCCTAAACCGACTGTCAGTACTTTTGAAGCTTGCTCACCGGAATTGAACAATTGCAGATTGGTTTCCACATTGGCATAGATAATTGCTGCAATTGCTGGTTCCACGATCGACGGTCCATGAACACCGACAAACCAAAATAGCGCCATCGCTCCCCAGATGATAGCGATTCCTAAATAACCGTCGGCTGCTGTGAATAATGGCTGCAGCACAGTAATGATTGCTTCTGCAAATGAGATTTGGAAAATTTGCCGAATACCTAAATCAATTAAAACGGCCGCAAATACTGAAAAAGAGAAAGGAAAAATATCTCGGAAGGTTTGCGAAATCGTACCAGGAACTTCTTTAGGCATCTTAATGGTAATATCTTTCAGCACACAAAACTTATATAAATTAACTGTTAAAAATGCAGCGACAAAGGACGCCAATAGCCCCTTTGTCCCCATGTATTCCGTTGAAAATCCGCCTTCGATCGGAGAGACGCTTAACAACAGGAAACTTACCACAGAAGCCAGCATCACAGAAGTCGTGTTGATCACTTTGTTTTTCGGTAAGCGGCGATTCATCGAATCAGCCAAGCAGCGAGCAGTGGTTGCTGAAACAAGTAACCCTACAACCCCCATCGAATAATTATAGATTTTCCACAACCAAGTGGAGACAGCTTCAGGCCATTGGTAACCAAAAATCTCAGGAACCGCAGCAATCAAAATGAATATGCTTGAGAATAAAATAGCCGGCATCGCTGTTAAAAATCCGTCACGAACGGCTCCCAGATAATTATTGCGTGAGATTTTTTCAAAAAACGGTTTTCCTTTTTCGATTTGTTTAATGATTCCATCCATAGCGTTCTTCTCCTATCCTTGATTCTGCTTGTACAGTGCAATAAAGTCTTGAATCAGATCCCTCAGCAACAATGTGGTCATTAAATGATCCTGTCCATGGATAAAAATGAATCCCATCTCCATCTCTTTTCCCGATGCTTCTTCCGCTAAAATTTTCGTTTGCGAATTGTGTGCAAGGGTTAAATTTTCGTCGGCTTCTTTCAGTGCTGAATCAACATGCTCAAAGTTCCCTTGTCTTACTTCTTTCAATAATTTTAATAATGTACTGCGAGCGTCCCCTGAATAAGCAACGATCTCAAAACCAAGCATTTGTAATTCCTCTTTATTCATCTTTTCTTCCTCCATTATTACTTATTAAATAATCGTTTTGGTTTCACTAACTAATTTGTACCAGTATGCTGACTCTTTCGGGTAACGCTTCTGGGTTTCAAAATCAACATAAAACAAGCCATACCTTTTGTTATACCCATTTGTCCATGAGAAAAGATCCATAAGCGACCACAAAAAATATCCCTTCACATTTACCCCAGCTGTTATCGCCTTGCTTAAGGATTCCAAATAGACTCTCAAATAATCGATTCTCGGCTGATCCATAATGATGCCATCTTCAAACTGGTCTTTATACCCCATGCCGTTTTCAGTGATATAGATTTTGTTGTAATGCGGGTAATCGCTTTTAATTCGTAACAACAAGTCATAAAGACCTTCTGGATAAATCAGCCAGTCCCAATCTGTTCGAGGAATTCCTTCTTTATAAATGCGTTCTCCGATTCCCTTCACTTTATAAACAGAGGTCCCTTTTTCACCCGTGCCATTATGATGGATCGCGTTTTCTCCATCGTAAGCTTTGACAAAATGGCATTGGTAGTGATTGATTCCTAAATAGTCATTACGCGTGGAGGCTTTTTTCAATTCAACGAAATCTTCTTCAGGAAAATGATAGCTAGCCTGATTTGCTTCACATATCTCATCAAGAGCCGTCAAGGTTTCAGTTGAATAATAGCCTAAATAAGTAGCATCTAATAAGAAGCGGATCGACAATGCATCGTCTAAAAAGGCTGCATGCTTATCTTCTGGAGCATCTGTTGCCGCATATTTCGTCTCCAATGAGTGAACGACACCGATTTCGCCTGGAAGTTCGTTTTCTTTGAAATAGTTCACAACACGTGCATGGGTAACCATCATATTATGAAGACAGGCGATGATTTTTGTAAAATCATATTTGATTCCTGGTGGGAAAACGCCTAACAAATATTGATTGGTCGCAACAGGATAGATTTCATTAAAGGTACTCCACACTTTCACTTCTTTGAATTCATGAAAACAAAAAATGGCATAGGAAACGAATGCTTCTATTGTTTCTCGATTCAAAAAATCTCCCTGGTCAAACAAACGTTTAGGGGTATCAAAATGATGCAATGTCACAAACGGCGTTACGTTTCTTTTCGCACATTCTTCGAACACACGATGATAAAAAGCGATTCCTTCTGGGTTCGGTTCCCCATCACCATCAGGAAAAATTCGACTCCATGCAATGGATAATCTTAGCCCATTCACACCAAATCGTTCACACAATTCAATATCCTTTGCATATTGATGATAAAAATCACTTGCCGGATCGGGACTGAATCTACCCTGTTCCTCTAAAAAATCATCCCAAGCAACAGCGCCTTTGCCGCCTTCCTTAGTGGCTCCTTCAACCTGATAGGCTGCTGTGGCTCCACCAAAAATAAAATCTTCTGGTAATTTAAGCATGTACATCTCTCCTCAAATCTATAATCAGTTTCCGCACTTTCTAACTGATTGAATTGTAATCGTATCCAAAACATTTGTCAACACAAACAAACATAAACAATCACAAAAATCGAAAAAAAATGATAAAAACCATTGAAATAAACATATATCACGCAAATAATTGTTTGTTTTTGTTTGAAACAGATTGACTGTTATCCGATTATATGGTAGATTATCCTTAAATTAGAGGTGAAGACGATGCTAAAAAAAGAAAGATTGTTTACTATCGTAGAAATGGTCAATAAAAAAGGAATCCTTACCGTTAATGAAATCATCAATCAATTAGATGTTTCTGATATGACCGTTCGCAGAGATTTAGATGAATTAGAAAAATCGGGCAAGCTGCTGCGTGTCCATGGTGGGGCTCAAAGTCTTTCCTATACGCTAGACCAAGAACTTTCTCACACGGAAAAAGCCACTTTGCAGATTCAAGAAAAAAAAGAGATTGCTGCCGCAGCAGCTTCCTCAATTCAAGAAGGCGAAACAATTTTTTTAGGACCAGGTACAACAATCGAACTTTTGGCGACCCATTTACTCAACAAGAAAATCCGGATCATTACTAATAATTACCCAGTTTTTGATATTCTTGCGCAAGCAGATGGACCAGAAATTTTACTAATTGGTGGTGATTTCCGTAAAAATACCGGCGCATTTGTTGGACCGATCACTAACGACAATTTAAGAAGATTAAAGTTTACAAAAGCATTTATCAGTTCAAATGGCGTTCACAACGAAGCAATTTCTACTTACAGTACAGAAGAAGGAGAAGCACAGCAGATCGCATTAAATAATTCCCGCAAGAAATATCTGCTCGTTGATAACAAAAAGTTTAATCGGGATGATTTTTATGTGTTTTATAATTTGCATGACTTCGACCTACTCATTACGGATCGTCAAATATCACCTGAGCTGCAAGAGCACTATGCACAATATGTCGATCTGCAAATTGCTGATTCAACCGAAAATACCACTATAGGAGCGTAACTATGAAAGGGATTATTTTTGATTTCAACGGAACTATGTTTTTGGACTCTCATCTACATGAAGCTGCTTGGCTACACATGATTCATGATCATACAAAAGATGGTTTATCAGATGAGGATATTTTAAAAAATATCCATGGTCGAACGAATACGGAGATTTTAAAACATTTCATTTCAGAACATTTGACCGCCTCTGAGATCGCCGTATTGTCAGAAGAAAAAGAAAGCTATTATCGTATGCTTTGCTTGCAAAATAAGAACGATCTCCAATTGACAAAGGGGCTTGAAGCGACTCTTGATCAGCTGACTGACCAGCAGATTCCATTAACGATCGCCACGGCTACTGTTAAAGAGAATGTTGCTTTTTATTTTGATACTTTCGATTTAGCTCGCTGGTTTGATTGGGATAAGATCGTCTATGACGATGGCTCTTTTCCTGGAAAACCGCAACCGGATATTTTTCTTAAAGCGGCTGGCAAATTGGGCTTAGCTCCTGCTGATTGTCTTGTTATCGAAGATGCTTATTCAGGTTTGCTTGCTGCCAAGCGTGCTGGGATTGGAACAATTATCGCAATTGATCCATTCGGTAAGAATAAATCAGTATTTGAACAGGCACAGCTAAATAAAGATGGAACCATCAAAGATTTTACTGATTTTTGGACAGAGCACCTGTCAAAAGTTTTCGTTAAATCATAATATTCCATACAAAAAGCGGCTCAACCAAAAAATCTTGATTGAGCCGCTTTGTTATTATTTGTTTCCATTTTTTAATTCCGACGGTTGTTATTACCAAATAAAATAATCAAACGTAAGAGCTGCAATAAGGTTGCTACGGCAGCTGCGACATACGTCAACGCTGCGGCAAAGAGCACTCTTCTTGCTTGTGGTACTTCATCTTCTGTTAACAAGCCACCATCTGCCAAAATACGGATCGCCCGTTTTGAGGCATCGAACTCGACTGGCAAGGTCACTAATTGGAAAATAAACGCCAATGAGAAAGCCAACAAGCCTAAGTTGATCAGAAACGATCCTCGTAATAGGACCCCAATCAAAATCAATGGGATCGAGATGCTGGTTCCGATATTAGCGATCGGTACGATCGCATGACGCAAACGCAAAGGAAAATAACCTTTGGCATCTTGGACTGCGTGTCCACACTCATGGGCCGCAACACCGATTGCTGCTACCGAAGTTGATTGTGCAGTGGATTGCGATAAACTCAGCATTTTGTTGCCAGAATTGTAATTATCCGTCAAATCACCAGCGATCGCTTGCACACCCACATTATTGATTCCTTGGCTTTGCAAGATGTACTGCGCCGCTTTTGTGCCGGTAATATTATTTTTACTTCTGACTTTGTCATATTTGTTAAAGGTACTTTTGACGTACGCTGACGCTGCTAGCGAAATCACCATACCGATAATTACAAGAATGAAAGTCGGGTCATAAAAAAAGCCGAACCCGTATCCGCCCATACCATACACGATAAAATTCCCCCTTTTAATCTTTGACCTTATTTTACCATTAAAGTGGTGAAAAAATTATGAAGATGACTGGAAGATTTTGTTTTTAACCTTTTTTTACAAATTCTGATTTTAGTTTCATTGCGCCGAAGCCATCGATCTTGCAATCAATGTTGTGGTCGCCTTCGACTAATTTGATGTTTTTCACTTTTGTTCCTTGTTTGATGGCGCCAGATGCGCCTTTGACTTTCAAGTCTTTGATGACCGTTACTGTATCGCCATCGACTAAAATATTGCCGTTGGCATCTTTATATACGGGTGCTTCTTCCGCCGCTTGTTGCTCTTGCCATTCGTTTCCGCATTCGGGACAAACAAACAGCCCACGGTCTTCATAAGCGTATTCAGATTGGCAATTTGGACAGTTAGGAATTTGAGTCATAGTGTTGCTCCTTTAAAATATAATTTTCGCTGTAAAAAAACAACTCACCATCAGCATACCGAAAAACCATTAGAGGTGCAACCAAAAATCAGTGACCTGTAAGTAAAAAAAATCGCTTCTGTAGAGTAATAACAGAAGCGATAACTCAAGTGTATTCGAAAAGGAACTACAAAGCGTTGGTTTTTATTTTGAGAAATGATTCGCACAAGCATCGCCGACCCACTGGATGATTTGTACCAGAAGAATCAGCAGGAGAATCACCACAATCAAAATCGCCGTTTCATAGCGATAATAACCATACTGAATTGCTAAATCGCCAATGCCGCCTGCGCCAATTGTTCCCACCATCGCTGAGTAGCCTAAAAGACTGATCAAAGTTAGCACAAATCCACGAATCAAAGCTGGCAGACTTTCTGGTAAAATCACTTCGCGAACGATCTGTCTCGTCGATGCTCCAGAAGCGACGCTGGCTTCAAGGACGCCATAGTCGATTTCGGCAAATGCAGATTCAGCGATTCGGGCGTAAAAAGGAATCGCGGCAATCGATAAAGCAATCGCACCACCCGCTGGGGTATAAGGATCACCGATCAGCATCGCTGATAACGGAATCAGCGTAATCAATAAGATCAAAAATGGCAGCGAACGGATTGCATTGACGACAAAATCGGCCAGATGATGCAAGAAAATATTTTTATGAAAAAGGTTACTGCCGACTAAAAATAGGACTAATCCAATCAATAAGCCGAAAACTACTCCTATAATTGCTGAGGTCCCCACCATAAAGAATGTTTCCCATAGTGCTTGAGGCAGGTTTGTTTTTAAAATCTCAATCGTTTCAGCCATTTTTCTCACCTATCTTTCTTAGAGAAAAGACGTTCGCAGCTAAGTGTTCTCGGGCTTTTGCTGCTTCTTCGTCGGGTCCCGTCAAATAGATATACAAAATACCGATCACATCTTTTTTGATATACTCAATTTTCCCATGGATGATATTGATCGACACATCGTAGGCTTTCGCTACAGTCGAAATCAGCGGTTCTAACGTATACTCACCTTGGTAGCGCAATTCCAGCAAGTCGCCTTGCGTGAAAGATGCTAGAATCTCTTCAGGAAGCGTCAGATCCAAGTAGCGGCCTACCAGTTTTTTCGTAATAGGCTGTTTAGGCTGACTGAACAAGCCATAGGTCGTTTGTTCTTCAACGATGCGCCCCTTTTCCATCACTGCCACCCGATCAAAAAACTTACGGGCAACATCCAATTCATGAGTGATAAAGACGATGGTGATGCCTGTCTGTTCCTTGATTCGGATCAACAATTTCAAAATTTCTTCGGTCGTTTCAACATCTAACGCACTGGTAGCTTCGTCACACAACAAAATCTCAGGTTCGTTGGCAATCGCTCGTGCAATGCCGATCCGTTGCTTTTCTCCCCCAGACAAATTATTCGGATACTCGTGAATTTTGTGAGGCAGATCCACCATTTCCAACAGTTCCTTGATCCTCGCTTCTTGCTGATCTTTCGGATAATCACCAGCGCGCAAAGCAAAGGCTAAATTTTCCTTGATGGTTCGATTATGGATCAGATTGAAATGCTGAAAGATCATCCCGATTTTTTGTCGTACTTCACGCAAGTGTTTGCCTTTGGCTTGCGTGATGTCTTGACCATCAATCAGAATTTGACCGCTAGAGGGCACCTGCAGTAGATTCAACGTACGAACCAAGGTACTTTTCCCAGCCCCGCTCAATCCGACGATCCCGTATACTTCTCCAGCTTGAACGGAAAAATCAACGGAATCCACTGCTTTTTTGATTTGTTTTTTATGAGTGAATGTCACTGATACTTGTTTTACTTCTATTTTTGCCATAAGATATGCCCTTCTTACTCAGCCCAAAATTTCGGTTGATCAAAGTTGCTGAACGGTGATTCGGCAATCGCTTCTTTAAATGCATCACTTTCTAATACTTCCGTAACTGCCTTAGCAAAATCACTGTCTTCTTCTTCGGTGGACACCACAAAGACATTTTTATATTCTTCTTTCAACGACTCCAACGCCAAAGCATCTGCAGGATCAAGAGAAGCCGCCCAAGCGAAGTTTCCTGGTACTAAAGCTAAATCAACTGTATCTAACGAACGAGCCAATTGGGCTGCGTCTAATTCTTTAAATGTCAGATTCTTCGGATTTTCTTCGATATCATTCACCGTTGCCTTCGTTTCGTCGATATTGTCTGCGATGGTGATCAACACATTGGCAGCTAACAGTTGCAAGGTCCGAGCTAAATTTGAGGCATCATTGGCAATCGAAACAGTCGCCCCGTCTGCTAACTCATCCAAGCTGGACAATTGCTTCGAATAGATGCCCATTCCCAATGTTGGCACTTTTTGTAATGCCGTAAGAGATAACTGGTTATCTGCCGAAAATTTTTCTAGATAGGCCGTATGCTGAAACAAATTGGCATCGATTTGGCCATTCGCCAAGGCATTGTTCGGCTGAATATAATCATTAAACACTTTGGTCGTTAGTTGATACCCTTTTTCTTCCAGTAATGGAGAGATCACCTCTGTCACCATATCCCCATATGGTCCTGGTGCCACTCCAACGACTTTTTCTTCCACTGCATCTACACTGTTTTCACCAGACTGTGTATCCTCTGTGCTGCTAGTATTGCCACAAGCTGCCAATGTAATTAAGACAGCAGCAACTAACCCAACGATTCCCTTTTTCAACTGTTTCATTTTTAGTTCCCCCTTTTTATAATAAAAAAACGTCCTTTCTCCATCATAGAGAAAGGACGAAACAACCATGTTCGTGGTACCACCTTTAATTCATTGGCACAAGCTGCCAACCTTATCAGTTTATCAACTGCTTTGCTGTAACGGGCAATCCCGCTGCACGCTTGCTTTTGCTCACGTCCAAACGCTCCAAGGCCATCTTCAGTCAAACGGCTGTGCTCTTTCTCACCAATCCGAGCTCTCTGATCCAATCGAAACTGACTTACTCTTCTTATCATCGCGTGTTTTTAAGTTGTGTTTAACTATACGATAGCCTCAAATGAATGTCAATTCTTTTTTTCACGAAAAAACCATCTTTTTACAATGATTTTCACAGCGTTTACACAGTCAAATTCTCATCTAAAATCAAGCCTTCAGATACCATAACCGCATCGCCGATCAATTCTAATGCGCCCTGATCAACATCAACTTCTACCGTTAACTCGCCACCTAACACGTGCAGCAAGACATTCGCTGCCGCTTGCTGGTGACGTTTGGTCACGACATACGCAGTGGCACCAGAACCTGTGCCGCACGCATAGGTAAAACCTTCCACCCCTCGTTCATACGTGCGAACGATCAGATCACCCTTGTCATCTTCTTCATAGAAATTGACATTCGCCCCTTTTGGGAAAACCTCCCAATAGCGTATCTCTTTGGCAAGTTCAGCCAGCTGTTCCAACTCAGTTTCTGCCAGACCAGGATAGTGAACCACCGCATGAGGGATTCCTGGATCACCCAATTCCACATAGTCCACGAAAGAAACCATTGGATTCGGGTACGCTTGATCAAATGTAGTCACGGTCGGTGGATTCAAGGTTACTTTGTAGTGTTTTGCCGACAAGCGCCATGCGGGGACATCGCCAGCAACTGTTTCGATGGTCATCTGCTCGCCAGCAATTCCCTTCTCAAAGGCATAACGGGCAATACAGCGAGCGCCGTTGCCGCACATTTCTGCTTCGGTCCCATCAGCATTGTAAAACCGCATCCGAAAATCAGCGGTTCCTGTGGGAAAATCCACTGCCATGACTGCATCCGCGCCAACAGAAAATTTCCGATGGCAAACCTGAGCAGCAAATTGCGACAGTTGTTCATGGGAGAATTTCAATGTGCGGTTATCGATTACGATAAAATCATTTCCTGCACCTTGCATTTTTGTATAAGGAATCGTCATGTTGTCACCTGCTTTTCAAAATTTTACTTGCTGGAAGCTCCCTCTTTTAGAAACGAAGGAACCACTTCATTTTGCAGCATTTGCTCGTAGGACTGGCGTTTAACGGCTAATTCCGCTTGGCCGTTTTCCACAAAGACGACTGCAGGAATCTGTAAATTATTGTAGCTGCTGGCCATCGAATAGCCATAAGCTCCTGTTGCGAACGTAGCAAACAGATCCCCAGTTTCAACGGGCGGTAATGCAAGGTCTTTTACTAAGATGTCCGTGCTCTCACAAGCTTTACCAGAAATGGTGATCTTTTGTGTCGCTGCTTCGGAAGCGCGGTTGGCTAAGATCCCAGTGTAAGTTGCCTGATAAAGACCCGGACGAATATTGTCTGTCATGCCACCGTCAATGCTGGCGTATGTTCTGATTCCTGGCAATGTCTTGATACTGCCGATGGTGTGCAAACTGATACCTGCTTCTGCGACGATACTGCGCCCAGGTTCAATAACGATGGTCGGACGTTCGCTCTGGTGCTGCGCATAAAAGGCATCGATTTTTTCCATCACAGGATCTAAAAAGTAGCTGTAGGGTTGGCGAATATCTGCGTCTGTGTATCGAACGCCAAAGCCGCCGCCAACATTTAGTTCTTTGATCCAATAATCAAAGCGTTCATGAATGGTTTGGACAAGGGCCAAAGCCGCATCAACTGCCGCTAGATGTGAGCGATTGTCCGACAATTGACTGCCGACATGAAAATGCAGGCCATAGAAATCCAATTCAGGTGCTTGAATCACTTCTTCCACTAACGGAAATAAGATTTCTTCATCTAAAGGAATCCCGAATTTCGAATCTTTTTGTCCGGTCGAGATAAATTGATGGGTGCTGACCGAAACCTCGGGTGTGATGCGCAACAAAATTTTAGCAACGACTTGCTTTTCTTGACATAACGCGCGGATCAAGCCGACTTCTTGAATGCCATCAACGATGATCCGTCCTACGCCATAATCAAGGGCGGCTGCTAATTCTTCAATCGATTTATTATTGCCGTTAAACTCGATGTGTTCTGCTGGAAAATCAGCTTGGATCGCTGTATACAGCTCTCCACCGCTAACCACGTCTAATGAGAGTCCTTCTGACTTGATCACTTGCAGCATTGCTGTGGTGCAGAAAGCTTTAGCGGCATAGGCTGCCCGTGTCTTGCTGTAGCGCGTCAAAAACTGCGCCTGAATCTTTTGGCATTCTTCGCGAATCTCCGAAACGGAATACACGTAAAGGGGGGTTCCGAAGGTTTTTGCCAGCTCAACGGTATCACAACCGTCAATGTATAAGTGATTGTTCTTGATTTCTTTTGCCATCGCTTTACTCCTTGTCTGTCGGCTCGTTCAATGCCTCGATCAAACGAACGTAGCATTCGATGCCTTGCAATAGATTTTTTTCGTCAAAATTCATTTTGCTGCTGTGTAAAGGGTGGACATAGCCTTTTTCTTCATTTCGGGTACCAACAAAGAAAAAGACACCTGGGATCTCCTTTTGGTACATCGAAAAATCCTCTGCCAACATATATGGTGGTGTTTCTTGGTAGCTCTCCCCGACCACTTTTTCCAACACTTCCACCATCTCAGGATCATTGTCCACGACACGATAAAGATGTTCGAATTCGACATCCGCCGTGCAATCATATCCTTTGGCGATTTCTTGTGCGACGGTGGTGATTCTGCGCGTCATCGTTTCATAGACTTCATCTTCAAACGCCCGCATCGTTCCTTTTAAAACGACCTTGCCGGGAATGATATTTTCCGCATCTCCCCCATGGATCTTCCCAAAAGTGATGACCCCAGCAGAAAGCGGGCTGATATTGCGTGAAATGATCGAATGCAATCCTTGAATAATCGCAGCCGCGGCTAAAATGGCATCATGTCCTTGATGAGGCTGGGCACCATGGGCACTCGTGCCGTTGATCGTTAGATTGATCTCGCCGTTACGGGCCATCATCGGACCTTTCCGACTCGCAATGATTCCTTCGGGAAAATCTGGGAAGACATGCAGCCCCACGATTTTTTCCACGCCAAAATCTCGTAAGATGCCTTCATCGATCATCAATTGAGCGCCACCGGGGCTTTCCTCGGCTGGTTGGAAAATCAAAACGATCGTTCCACGAATCACTTCAGGATGTGTTGCCAAATATTTAGCAAACCCTAGCATCGTTGCCATATGGCCGTCATGACCGCAGGCATGCATTTTCCCTTCATGTTTGGAAACAAAGGAAACACCTGTCTCTTCTTTGATCGGCAGTGCATCGATATCCGTTCGAAAGGCCAGTGTCTTTCCTGGGCGATCGCTGCGAAAGACCGCAATCAAGCCGGTTTCAATCACTGGATAGATTTCTTTGATCCCAAAGGATTGCAACTGACGCAGCAAGTATTCCTTTGTTTTGAACTCAGTTAACCCTAATTCAGGGATTGTATGTAATTCACGACGAAAACGAACCACGTCTTCGGTTAATTCTTTGACTGCTTGCGATACTTGCATGTTAAAACACCTTTCTATTCATTCCTTTTAAAAATATCCATAAAAACCAACGAATATTCAGTTTTTCATTGATATTGTTTAATATTATAGTATATAATTCGAATAATCTATAGTATAAATTGTCGAAATGTTTCGATTTTTATTGAAAAATTTACCCCTCGTTTTGGTACACTTATACGTAGAGTTACGAAAAATAAATTGGTTGAAAGGATGTGTCGTAGTTTGACAATATTCAAAGGTTCTGGCGTTGCGTTGATCACCCCTATGCTTCAAGATGGTTCGGTGGATTTCGATAAGCTGAAGGAGTTAGCGGAGTGGCATGTGCAGCAAGGAACGAATGCAATCATTGCATGCGGTACGACCGGTGAAGCATCCACGTTAGACGATGAAGAACATATCGCGGTGATCGAAGCGGTGGTAAAACAAGTTGCTGGTCGAATCCCCGTCATCGGCGGAACAGGCTCCAACAACACCCAACATGGGATCCATCTTTCAAAAGAAGCACAGCGCGTTGGTGCTGACGCATTATTGGTTGTAACACCCTACTACAACAAAGCGACCAAGAAAAGTTTAGTCGCTCACTATGAAGCAATCTGTCAAAGCGTTGAGCTGCCAGTGATCTTATACTCCGTCAGCTCAAGAACCGGCTTAAATTTAACACCTGAAGCTGTGGCAGAACTGAAAAAAATCCCTAATATCAAAGGCATCAAAGAAGCCAGCGGCGACATTTCGCAAATCGCAGAAATCGCTCGTCTTGCGGATGATGACTTTGCGATCTACTCAGGAAATGACGATCAAGTAACCCCAATTCTAGCTTTAGGTGGCTCTGGCGTGATTTCAACGATCGGCAATATTGCTCCGAAACAAACGGCACAACTCGTTGCTGACTTCTTAAATGGTGATGTAAAAGCAGCCATCAAAGAGCAATTGCGACAAAAACCGTTGATCGATGCGATTTTCAGTGAAGTAAATCCTGTGCCGATCAAAGCAGCGGTCTCCTTGCTAGGCAAATGCGAATTGCATTATCGTTTGCCTTTGGGTGTCCCAGAAGATGCGACCCTCGTTCATTTAGAAGAAGAAATGACCAATTACGGATTGCTGTAAGGAGGAGTTTTTGGTGAAACAGATTTTATTAAGCGGTGCAAACGGTCGTATGGGCAAAGTGTTGCAAAGCCTGATCGCAAAGCACCCTCAGTTAGAAGTGGCCGCCGGCTTGGATCGTACCGAGCAATTAGATGGTCCCTTTCCAATCTATGATCGTCCAGAAAAAATCACGCAGCCGATCGATTTGGTGATTGATTTTTCTCATTATAGCAATGTCCCTGCCTTATTGAACTATTGTGTCGAACAGCAGCTGCCTATCGTGGTTGCTACAACTGGGTTGACGGAAGACACGCAGATGATGCTGCCGTTGGCTGCTAAAGTGATCCCAGTTTTCTATTCTGCCAATATGTCGTTGGGGATCAATGTACTGATCAAAGCACTACAAAGTATCACCCCCGCATTAGAAGCTGACTTTGACATTGAGATCATCGAAAAGCATCATAATCAAAAACTCGATGCACCAAGTGGTACAGCTTTGCTGTTGGCAGATAGTATCAATGACAGCTGCGAAACGAAAAAAGAGTATCTCTACGGGCGTGAAGGCAGTGATCTAGTAAATGACCGCAAGCAGATGGGCATCCATGCCGTTCGCGGCGGAACGATTCCTGGAGAACACATTGTCATCTACGCTGGGCAGGATGAAATCATTGAATTAAAACACACAGCGCTCTCCCGCGAAATCTTCGCCAATGGTGCGCTAAAAGCAGCGGAATTTTTAGCCGACCAACCAGCTGGTTTTTATTCCATGCAAAATCTAATCGACAAGTAAAGGTGGTCTCTCATGACAGAATTACAATTTTCCGATCCTTATCAATTAGCAAAATACATCAAAGAAGCAAATAAACAAACACCTGTAAAAGTCTATATCAATGGAGATCTTAGTAACGTCCAAGCAGATGGCATCCAATTGTTTGGTAACGGCACCTTCTATTTCGTGGTTGGTGACAGTCAAAAAGTGGCTGAGTTTTTAACCGCGCACCAAGACAAAATCACCGATCACTATCTGGAAAATGATCGCCGCAATTCAGCGATCCCTTTATTGGACTTGACGAAAGTCGATGCCCGTATCGAACCAGGTGCCTTTATCCGTGACCAAGCCATCATTGAAAAAAATGCCGTTATCATGATGGGGGCCGTGATCAACATTGGTGCCGTCGTTGGTGAAGAAACCATGATCGACATGGGTGCGATTTTAGGCGCCCGAGCAACCGTTGGGAAAAAAGCCCATATTGGCGCTGGTGCTGTCTTGGCTGGCGTTCTTGAGCCACCTTCAGCAAGCCCAGTCATCATTGAAGACAATGTTTTGATCGGTGCAAATGCCGTCGTCCTTGAAGGCGTTCGTGTCGGCGAAGGTGCAGTCGTCGCTGCCGGTTCTGTGGTGACGGAAGATGTCCCTGCTGGAGCAGTCGTTGCTGGCTCACCAGCCAAAGTCATCAAAATGAAAGACGAGAAAACTAAAAGCAAAACCGAATTTTTAGACGATCTACGGGGCTAAGCCGCGCTTTTCTCAAAAATAAGCAAAAAAACGCAGTGCGGGTTCAGTGATGAGCCTGCGCTGCGTTTTGTCTAAAAAAGGGCGTACCGAAAGCTTTTGGCACGCCCTTTTTCTATTGGTAAATGTTCTTGTAAAAGTGTTTATTCTGCTTGAAATTCTTTGATCGCTGCTTGGATCTCTTGATAGATCACGGCAACTTCTTCAAGGTCTTTTGCGTTTGCTCCACTGGCAAGGGGATGTCCGCCGCCATGATGGCGTTTGGCGATCTCATTGATCACTGGACCTTTCGAACGCATCCGCACCCGATAATAGCCTTCTGGTTGTTCGACAAAGATCGCCCAAGCCATCACTTCGTCGATTTTCCCTGGTAAGGAAACGACTGCTGAGGTTTCCGAATCCACTACGCCAAAACGCTGCTGCAATTCTTGTGATAGGATCACTTTGCCAGCACCAATCTCATCGATCTCGATGTTTTCGTAGACATACCCTGAAAGGCGAGCAACACTGCGAGAGACTTGATCCAATTGCCGATTGATCTTCGGTGCATCAAAACCGTAATCCAATAGTTCAGCCGCTAAGCGCAGCGTTGTCGCTGTCGTTGCCGGATATAAAAACCGTCCAGTATCACCAACAATGCCTGCATATAGCAGACGAGCCGCTTCTTGCGTCATCGTCAGCTCGTTTTGAAACATTTGCCAAAACGAAACGATCATCTCACTACAGCTGCTGGCTTTTGTATTGACCCAGACCAGCTCTCCGTAAGGCTCATCATTAGGATGATGATCGATTTTGATCAATTTCGCCCCTTGATCATAGCGTTGGTCACTGACCCTTGGTGCATTGGCCGTATCTGTAACGATCACCAACGCCCCTTTATACAAATCATCAGGGATCGTCTGCATCAGCGCCAAGTAATCCAATCCTTCAACGGGTCCGCCGACTTGATAGATTTCTTTTTCGGGAAAACTAGCTCGTAAAATTTCTGCCAAACCCACTTGTGATCCTAATGCATCTGGATCAGGGCGTTGGTGCCGATGGATAATGATTCGGTCGAATGCTTTGATTGTTGCAAGTATTTCTTCTTGTACCTTCATGAATGGTCTCAACTTTCTCTCTAAAATTTTTCCATAAGTGCCGTTTTCGATGATTTATGGGCGTTCCATTACTTGGCATACCACGATCGCTTTTGCCACTAAGGAATTTTCGATCGATACTTCGATATCGATTTTCGCCGAACGTCGCCCCAGTTCTAGAATCTTCGGTTGAATGATGATCTCGCTTTCTAATTGGATCAAACGGAAGTAATGCAGATTGACTTGCTCGATCCAACTATTGCGCCGTTGATTCAACTGCATGGTACGTTTTGCCGTATTAGCGATCACTTCACTCAAGACACCAAAAGAGATCGTTCCGACTTCATTGACCATTTGAGGCGTCACCGCAAAGCTGAAATGCGGCTGCGGCAATTTGTTCCCTTCAAAATCTTGTTCGATGACTTGCATCTGTCCCGAGATTTGGTCTGAAATCGTATCTGAAATTTGTGTTTGTCGTTGGACCATCTGCATCGCTTTCATGATGTCTTGGCGTGTGACGATCCCAATCAAAGAAAGGTCATCTGCTACGACGGGCATCACTTCTAAGCCATCCCAAATCATCTGATGGCTGGCAGAGGCCACACTCATCTCTTTTTTTACGACCCGTGGTTCCCGGGTCATGATTCGTTCGATGATCTGCGTGTCAGGCTTTTCTAGGACATCTTTGGCTGTGATGATCCCAACGACCCGCATATTCTTGTTGACGACTGGATAGCGGGAGTGGTTGGTAGACTCCGAAAGCAGTTTGTAATCCTTGACCGTATCAAAGGTGTGTAGATACTTGGTTTTTTCCAATGGCATATAAATGTCACTCACCAGCATGATGTCCTTTTTGATCAGCTGGTCGCTCAAGGCACGGTTGATCATCGTTGCCACGGTAAAGGTGTCATAGGTCGTTTGTAAAATCGGCAGCTCCAATTCGTCTGCTAAGCGACAGATTTCCTCTGAGGTTTCAAAGCCCCCCGTGATCAAGACGGCTGCGCCATCTTCCAGTGCCAACTTGTGGACTTCGTTACGGTTTCCGACGATCACTAAGGAACCAGGCGTGATGTAGCGTTCCATTGCTGATTCCTTCATGGCGCCGATAACAAATTTGTTCAAGTCTTTGTCTAAACCGGCTGCGCCGCCCAAAACATCGCCTTCAATGATTTGGACGACTTCGCCGAAAGTTAGTTTTTCAATGTGTTTCTTTAGTTTCCGTTCAATCCGAATGGTTCCCACACGTTGGATCGTTGAAACCAAGCCGATATTTTCCGCATCTTTGATCGCCCGATAGGCTGTTCCTTCACTGACATTCAAGTCTTTTGCGATTCCCCGCACCGAGATGCGATCGCCTACAGGCAGATTCTCGATATGCGCTAAAATCAAGTCGTGTTTTGTCGCCATAATTATCCCCTATTCCTACTACGAATCTTCCTGTTGCTTAAACTTCTAATGTTTCACCGACTGCAAGGATCTGGCCCACACCTGCCGGCAATAAATTCACGAAGGTTTGCGGATCTTGCTTGATCATTGGAAACGTATTGTAATGGATCGGTACTACTTTGCTCGCGTTTAAAAGCGCCGCTGCTGTTGCAGCATCTTGAACGCCCATCGTAAAATTATCCCCGATCGGTAAAAACGCCACATCGATGTCGAAACGTTCACCGATCATCGCCATATCGCTAAAGAGGGCAGTATCGCCAGCGTGGTAGATGGTTTTGCCTTCTGCTTCTAAAATGATCCCCACTGGGTTGCCCATATAGATCATCGTTCCGTCTTCTTCAAGACCAGAGCTGTGTTTCGCTTCCACCATTGAGATTTTGCCAAACGGGAACTCAAAAGAGCCTCCCATATTCATGCCATGCGTCTCAGCAACGCCTTTGCGGGCTGCATAGCGGCAAATTTCAACGACACTGATCACTGGTGCTTCATTTCTTTTGGCGATCGGCACCATGTCCCCAATATGATCGCTATGACCATGCGTGATCAAAAGCCAATCGGTTTCCACTGTGTCTGCATCCAAATCAGTCAGAGCATTTCCAGTAATAAAAGGGTCAAACAACAATTTTTGGCCATCCGCTAATTGGATAGCAAGCACCGAGTGTCCGTGATACGTAAGTTTCATACAACATTCCCCTTTCCATCTAAGTAATACAGTCTAATATTTTTCATTATAACAGATAACGCCAGAAATCCAAAAGCACAAATTCTGGCAGCTTTATTACATCCGTCCTTTTTCTGGTTCTTGTCAAGAAAAATAAAAAAACTGTTCTACCCTTTCTGAATAAGGAATAGAACAGTTCGACCTGATGACTTCAAGCGATCATAGCGTTTTCTTACGTCCGCCTTGTTTATAGATGCGCCAGACTGTTAAGAATAACGCCGTGATACAAAGAAGGAACGCCCCAAAGAAGGTGATTTTCATGCCATAGGCAAAAATATCTGCCCGACCTGCGATATAGGTCGTCACATGCTTCCCATAGGCTTGACTCATTGCGGCATAAAGAATCGTCGTTGCTAAGGATATCCCTAAGACCATGCCCAAGTTACGGGCAAAGGAATTTAGACTACCTGCCACCCCAAGATTTTCTTTGGTGACGCTGCTCATCACCATCGTATTGTTGGGGGATTGGAACAACGAATTGCCTAACCCCATGATGGCAGTAGCGACGACATAGTACCAAATCGGCGTATGCTGATTCATAAACATATACATCAGCTGAGTGATGGACAGCAACGCTAAGCCAGCTAAGACCAAGATCTCCGGTCCTACACGGTCCGTCAAATAGCCGCTAAGTGGTGAACCGATGACCATCATCAAAGGAAAGACCATCATCAGCATTCCTGCCACACTCGGCGTTAAGCCTCGGGCACTTTGCAAGTAAAAGGGAATCACGACATTGACAAAAAAGTTTGCAGAAAAGATCAGCAACGCCGTGATCAGGCTCATGGTGAAAATTTTATTACGAAAGATCCCAAAGGTAATCAGCGGTTTGCTCACACGCGCTTCTACTCGCAAAAAGACGATGAATGCCACTAAGGCGATCCCCACCAACAGCAGCGGCAGCCACGTTAGAAAGCCACGCTCTTGTCCAAGAAAAATGCCGCCGAAGAAGCTGATAATTGCAATTGAAAACAGCACAAACCCGGTTTTATCGATGGAATCATGACTCATGGTGATATCTTTTGGCAACACCTTTTCTCCAGCAATCATTGTCAGAATACCGACTGGAACATTGATCCAAAAAATAAACGGCCAAGAAAAATGCGCCAAAATCACTCCGCCCAATCCAGGACCGGCGATGGAGCCTAACGAAACAAAGGCACCAATCATCCCTAAGGCACGTCCTCGTTCACTCATAGGAAAAACTTCAGTAATGATTCCGGTATTTGTCGCCATCGTCATGCTGGCACCAATCGCTTGCACGACTCGGGCAAATAGCAGAAATGCTAAGGAATGATTAAACCCGCATAACAGCGAACCGATAATAAAAATTAGCATCCCCAAGCGGAATACTTTGATCTTGCCCCAACTATCCCCTACCTTACCGAATAACAAAAGGCAGGCACAAACGATCATCAAGTAGACGGATACGACCCACTCCGCTTGATTCATAGGGACACCCATATCTGCCGAGATCGTCGGCAAAGCGATATTTACGATACTCCCATCCAGTGTTGACATAAAGGTAAACATCGAAACAGCAATGAGAATCCACCACTTTCTCTGTTGTACTATGGGATTTTCTTGATAACTATTCACAAATCGACCATCCTCTCTTTGCTTGTTTTGTTCCTCTAGTCTTAGGGGGACAACTTTGTATTATTGATCGAAATCCATTCGCCGTCAATCCTTATCTGCTCATCACGACCAAAATAAGGGTCATTTTGTAAAAAAAAACGCCGCCTGTTTCTTACATAAAAAAAGACAAAAGCTTCGGTGAAAAGAAATCGGCCGTCAAACGGCTATTCTTTCACCTGCTTTTGTCAGTAGGTCAAAACGAATTATTTACGGTTGCGATTTCTTTGGCTTGATTCCATGATGACCGGCAAGATGACTGGACGGCGTTTGGTTTGTTCAAACAAGAAACGACTCAAACGATCACGGATATCTTGTTTCAATTTGCTCCATTCAAACTCTTCATCATGAAGGTGTTTTTCTACGATTTCTTCCACGATCTCGCCACTTTCACGAATCAGATCGCGACTGGCTTTCACGTAGACGAATCCACGAGAAGTGATTTGTGGTGCAGAAATAATTTTCTTTTCACGACGATTGATCGTCACTACCGCAACGAAGATTCCGTCTTCAGATAAGACTTTGCGGTCTCGCAAGACGATATTCCCAATGTCACCGACACCGATCCCATCGATCATGACGTTTTCAGCTGGGACCGCACCTGCGGCAAGCATTTCGCCTTTTTTGTACTCTAACACATCTCCACGAGCAGTAATAAAGATATTTTTCATCGGAATCCCGACTTCTTGCGCCAAGTCCACATGGGCGGCTAATTGGCGGTACTCGCCTTGAATAGGGATAAAGTACTTCGGTTTCATCATATTCAACATCAGCTGCAGATCATTCGGGTTGGCATGACCAGAAACACGGAAATTATCCGAGATCTGTTTTACGGTACCGCCAGCGCGATAGATGATATCTTCCGTTTTCGCAACCACAGTTTCCATTGCCGTTGTCGGCGTTGTTGTGATGTAAACAAGATCTCCTTCTTTGATACGCAGCGTCCGGTGAGAGCCGTTGGCCATTTTTTGCAACGCTTTGATTGGTTCACCCATACGACCTGTTTCTAAAATCAGCAACTGTTCGTCTGAGTATTTTTTCATTTCTTTTTGGGTGATCAGCAAGTCTTCGGCAGGTAATTTTAATTTCCCTAACTTCATGGCCGTTTTGATGATCCGACCAAAATCTTGCCCGGTCAAAACGACTTTGCGATCAGAACGAAACGCCGCATCTAATACTTGTTGCACCCGTTGCAAATTGCTGGCAACACTAGCAACGATGATCCGACCTTCCCAGTAACGGATATTGTCATAAACTTCATCTTGGATCGTCAATTCAGAAGCGATCGGCGTTGGATTTTCGGCATTTGAAGACGTGCTTAGCAATGCTAAGACGCCTTCTTTTCCAATTTCCGCTAAGCGGCCAAAATCGGTTTGATACATAGGGATCGCTGTTTGGTCAAATTTGAAATCTCCTGTATAAACGATATTGCCAGCTTCTGTTTTGACGCTGATCCCAACAGAATCAGGGATAGAATGGGTCGTACGGAAAAAGCTGATGGTCGCATGACCAAAGTCGATCTCCGAATGTTCATCGATCACATGAAAATCTTTGAAGCGCTTGGTAGCTTCATTTTTATTCACGGTCAATTTTGCTAGTTCGATCGTTAACTCGGTCCCAAAGACCGGTACTTGGATATTCTCCAAGAAATAAGGCAATGCACCAATCGCATCTGCATGCCCATGGGTCAAGAAGACACCCGCCACACGGTCGGCATTTTCTTCTAAATATGTGAAGTCTGGAATCACTGTATCGATCCCTAATAATTCATTTTCTGGATAACGGACACCGCAATCCAGCACAAATATATCCTCGCCAACTTCAGCAATGTACATGTTCTTTCCGTTTTCGCGTACACCGCCAAGAGGAATGATTTTTATCGTTTCCACTTTTATTCACCTCTTAATTTTTTTCTACTGTGTTATTTCCCAAGCATAAGCCGTCCCTATTATTATACAACAAAAAAAAGAAAAGCGTGGCATTCACCACACTTTTCTGAAAAACTTATGGTTTACACATGAACTAATCCTTGCTGATGCAGGCTTTCGGCGATTTGAACGGAGTTCCATGCCGCCCCTTTCAGCAAATTATCAGAAACGACCCATAAATGCAAGCCGTTTTCGACATCCAAATCTTTGCGAATCCGACCAACAAAGGTTTCTGTTTTGTCCACACTGGTCAAAGCTTGCGGGTACACTTGTTGACTTGGATCATCTTGCAAGACAGCTCCTGGCGCTTCGCTGATCCACTGTCTGACTTCCTCAACACTAGCATGGTCTTTGGTCTCGATATAAATCGACTCTGAATGACCGCTAAACACAGGGATCCGCACACATGTAGCTGCTACTTTGATCTGCGTATCTTCCATGATCTTCTTCGTTTCATTGATCATTTTCCACTCTTCGTAAGTATAATCCTCTTCGGCGAAAACATCGATTTGCGGCAAGGCATTAAACGCGATTGGGTAGTGCTTTTTGTCGCTGCCTGCTGGTAAAATCTCAGGGTTTAGTTCATCAGCGGCTTTGCCAGCTAATAATTCTTGAGATTCGCGAGTCAATTCAGCCAAGGCTTGGGCGCCAGCACCTGAAACTGCTTGATACGTTGAAACCAAGACCCTCGATAAACCGACTTTTTGACGAATCGGTTCTAATGCCACCATCATTTGAATCGTTGAACAATTCGGATTGGCAATGATTCCTTTATGTTGCGCTAATGCATGAGGATTCACCTCAGGAACGACTAGAGGAACATTCGGGTCCATCCGAAAATGACTGGTATTGTCGATCACGACTGCACCGTGTTTGACTGCTTCTGGAGCAAATTGTTTTGAAATGCCGCCACCGGCACTGAACAATGCAATATCGACGCCTGCAAAGGAATCAGCGGTCAGCTCTTGAATAACGAGTGGTTCATTTTTGAACACAAGGGTCTTCCCAGCAGAACGTTTGGATGCCAACAACGTTATTTTTTTGATCGGCAACGTGGTCTTCTCCAACATCTCAATCATTTTTGTTCCTACTGCGCCGGTAGCTCCGACAACTGCTACGTGATACCCTGTACTCATCAAATCACTCCTCGAATAAAAATACATTTTTACTAGTTTATCATATCTTGTAAAAAAGAAAAGACCTTTCGTGGAAAGAAGCGCAAAAAGATGGCAATACTGTCTAAATTTTCAATCTTTTTCCCCTTTGCAGAAAAAATCTACCTATATTTAAGGGTTATCATTTGTCACATTCAGGTGTTATAGGATATAATACCGACAGAAGGAATTTTGGGGAAGATTCTTTCCAACGTGCATGGGGAAATTAAAAATACCCAAAACATTGAATGAGGCAAGAATTGCATATGCAATTCTTGCCTCATTTTTATGCTTCATTCGATTCTTCGTTGTTTACTTTCACGATAGCAAAGCCTTTGTTATCAATAATCATCGTTTCATCTTCCAGTTGGACAAACTGTTCCATCAGGATCGAATCAGGACGAGAAAGGGTGATTTGGTCATCGCCCGTATTGAAAATACCGATGATCCGCTGTGCCCCTAACTCTCGTTCGAAAATGATCAGTCCATCCTCTTCCGAAACCCAGTTCCAACTCAAGGAACCTTCTGATAAGACTTTCTGGTTGTCTTTGCGAATGCTGATCAATGAGCGAGTGAAATGCAGGAGATCACGATCTTGCTTTTCTTCTTCCCAAATCATACATTTACGGCAATCCGGGTCCATATCGCCGGTCAAACCGATCTCATCACCGTAATACAGGCAAGGAACGCCTTGTTGCAGATACGTAAAGGCCATCACTTGGCGCATCAAGTCTTTGTCTCCTCGAGCCAAAGTTAACAAGCGCGGGGTATCATGAGAATCCAAGATATTGAACTGTACTTGGTTGGTTTGCTCCCGATACAACATCAGCTGGTTATTTAATTCCGAGACCATTTTCGTCATAGAGATCTCGTCTTTGACAAAATATTCAATGATTGCATCCGTAAAGGCGTAATTCATTACTGCATGAAACTCGTCGCCTTGTAACCACCGTTGAGAAGAGTGCCAAATTTCCCCAAGGATATAAAAATCATCTTTGGCATCATCACACACTTGGCGGAATTTTTTCCAGAAGTGGTGACTGACTTCATTGGCAACGTCCAAGCGCCAAGCATCGATATCAAACTCTTCGATCCAATAACGAGCGATCTTCAACAAATAATCTTGCACGTCGGGATTTTCTGTATTGAGTTTTGGCATATGCGGCGTAAAGGCAAACACATCATAGGTGATGTCATAGGCATCTTCAAAGTTTTCCCCTTCTTTGTAGTTGACAGGAAACTCATTGATGTGGAACCAATCAGCAAAGGGCGAATCTTTGCCGTTTTTGATGACATCTAGCCATTGATGCGAAGTATCCCCCATATGATTGAACACAGCATCTAGCATGACTTTAATGCCGCGTTTGTGACATTCCTCCACTAAGCGTTTAAAGGTGTCGTTATCCCCAAACGCTGGATCGATGGCTAAATAATCGATGGTATCATACTTGTGATTCGAATAGGCCTCAAAAATCGGACAGAAGTAGATCCCATTGATGCCTAGATCGACGAGGTAATCCAAATGATCGATGACCCCTTGCAGATCCCCACCGAAAAAGTCTTGGCGATCGGGATTTTTTAAGCCCCATGGCAATACACCTTCTGGATCATTTGATGGGTCCCCATTTGCAAAGCGTTCAGGGAAGATTTGATACCAAACGGTTTCTTTTGCCCACTCGGGAATTTTGAAACGATCGGCTTCTTGGAAGTAAGGCATCCGAAAATAATTGTTGTTCATTTCTAAATATTGCTGCTCAAAAGGATAGACCCCGTGGTCTCCATAAAAGACATGCAACCCATCGTAACTTTCGATGGAAAAGCCGTAAGACAAACGGCGGAATTCTGCTCCGACCGATACTTGCCAATAATCATGCAAGTCCGTGGAAAGAATTTTTTTCATTTCAATTCTTTGCTGGTACCAAGCTTCTTTATACAGTGTGTAAGGATCACCACAAAGCAGCTGGACATGGCGGACGTCTTGACGGGCGGTACGCAAACGGATATGCATTTTATCCTTCTCGTACAAATACGCAAATTCACTTTCGGGACGATGATAAATGGCAGTAGTATTCATAGCAGACTCCTTTGACTTGTTTGATATACTCATTGTCGCACAAATCAGAAGTCAAAACAAGAGAAAAACGCAATCGGTTGCTTTATCTAAAAAATCAATAATATAAGTTAATATGAAATTAATTCAGTAATTAAAAAGCAAACGATTGCTTTGCCCTTTTTTAATCAAACGGCGTATTTTTCTCACATTGATTGCCAGTCCGTAAAATGTCATATTTCCGCAAGATCCCCACTGCTTCCGTCAACGACTGACTCAACTGCTGGATATCTTCTGCAGCCATTTGAGCGGTTTTGGCATTCAAGCGGTCTTCCACTTGTTTTTTCTTTTGGACAAACAACTGCTTCCCAGCTTCTTCCAAATAAACATTGACGTTGCGGCGATTGACGCCGTTGGTTTTGCGGACCACAAAGCCAGCCTTTTCTAACCCCGAGATCGAACGACTGATTTGGACTTTTGACGTACCGATTTGCTGGGCCAACTCGGACATCGTGATTCCTTCATTACTAGAGATCACCACGAGTTCCAAGATTTCCATTTTGGTCAATTTTAAATCTTCCAGACCGATTTCTTCAAACAATATGTTTCCCATCAGCGAAAAGATCTCCGCAAATACCGCCATATTGAATGTTCCTAACGCTTTTTCCATACTCTCCCTCTTTTCTGTCTTTAGTTTAGTATAAATTATTTGTTTAAACAATGATAATCGTTGATTTTTGTTAACCATTATGATAGCGTGGTTACATAATGAAAATAATCGTGAAAACGGCAAGAGAAGAGTGACAGCATGTTAGAATTAAAAGATATCAAGAAGTATTATACGGTTGGCGCCAGTACTACAAAAGCCCTCGATGGTGTCTCCGTCGCCTTTCGTAAACAAGAGTTTGTTGCCATTTTAGGGCCAAGCGGCTCTGGGAAAACAACCATGTTGAACGTGATCGGCGGCTTAGATAATTACGATTCTGGTGATATGATCATCAACGGCAAATCAACGAAATCCTTTAAAGATCGTGACTGGGATGCGTATCGGAACAATTCGATCGGCTTTGTCTTCCAAAGCTACAATTTGATCAGTCATTTAGGCATCATCGACAACGTCGAGCTTGGGATGACCTTGAGCGGTGTGTCAAAAGAAGAAAAACGCGCAAAAGCAACCGATGCTTTGACGCGTGTGGGCTTAGCTGAGCATATGCACAAAAAACCAAATCAGCTTTCTGGTGGTCAAATGCAGCGGGTAGCGATCGCTCGTGCCTTAGCAAATGATCCTGATATCCTTCTTTGTGATGAACCAACAGGTGCCTTGGATTCAGAGACCAGTGTCCAAATCATGGAACTGATCCAAGAACTATCAAAAGAAAAATTGGTCATCATGGTTACCCATAATCCTGAATTGGCGCACAAATACGCTGGACGGATCATTGAGTTTAAAGACGGACGAATCATTAAAGATTCGAACCCTCATGTCGAAGGACAAAAGAAAGACCAATTCGAATTAAAGCACACAAAAATGAGTTTCATGACTGCCTTACGTTTGTCGTTTAACAATATCCGCACCAAAAAAGGGCGCACCTTCTTGACAGCCTTTGCTTCTAGTATCGGGATCATCGGAATCGCCATTGTTTTGTCACTGTCAACGGGATTCCAAAAACAAATCGACAATACCCAGTCAGAAACATTAGCTCGTTTTCCGATCACGATCTCGCAAGTAGCAACTGAACAAGATCCATCAGCCATGGGGACGCGGGAGAAATCGGAAGATTTTCCTTCAGATAAAGAGGTCACTGCCAAATTAAGTGATGCGGATCGTGCAACCCATATCAATAAAATCGATCAAGAGTTTCTCGATTACATCAACGATATTGATCCTGAATTAAGCAACAATATCGGCTACACTCGTTCCACTTCCTTGAACCTTTTCCGTAAGATCGATGATACTGTGGAACAAGTCAGCTTTTCCAATGCATCACCTGACAATGAACAGACCAATGCCATGATGTCTGCCATGAGTGCCTCCACTGGGATTGGGGTTTCGACTTTCCCCGAGCAGTTATCAGAGGATAACGGCAATTTCTTAAAAGACAACTACGACCTTTTAGAAGGCAGCTACCCAAGTGCCAGCACAGATGTCGTTTTGATCGTCGATGAAAACAACGTAACGAATGTCAATGCATTGATCAATCTCGGTTTTGACATTGAAGATGGCGACACGGTGTCCTTCGACGATATCGTGGGAACAAAAATCACATTGGCGTCTAATGATGCCTTTTACACCGAATTACCAACTGGAAACTTCATTCCAAATCAAGATTTAAATGACGTTTTCGATAACAGTAACAACAAAGAATTAACGATCAGCGGAATCTTACGTATCAAGCAAAACTCTACGATGAACTTGCTGTCAACTGGCATTGCCTACAGTGATGCCCTCGCGCAAGAAGTCATCAAAGAAAACCAAGACTCAGCGATCGTCCAAGCACAAAAAGACAGCGACGCCAACGTGATGACGAATGAACCCGTTGACGAAAGTGCTAAAGATTCATTGATCGCTTATCTTGGCGGCAGTGATTTACCAAACAGCATTATGATCTATCCGAATGATTTCAGTGCCAAAGAAAAAATTCTTGATTACTTGGATGACTTCAACAAAGGCAAAGACAAAGAAGACCAAATCGTTTATTCCGATTTAGCGGGTACGATGACTCAATTGACTGGTGGCTTGATGGATGCCATCACTTACGTCTTGATCGCTTTTGCAGGGATCTCCTTGGTAACTAGCATGATCATGATCGGTATCATCACTTATACCTCTGTACTTGAACGTACGAAAGAAATTGGGGTCTTAAAAGCATTAGGTGCTCGCAAGAAAGACATCACCCGCGTCTTTGATGCCGAAACCTGTATTTTAGGGATCGCTTCAGGAGCTTTAGGTGTCCTGATTGCTTGGTTAGCCACATTCCCGATCAACGCAATCTTATATAGTATGACTGATCTCGAAAATGTTGCTCAATTAAATCCGGTCCACGGCCTGATCTTGATTGCTGTCAGCACCGTCCTAACGATGATCGGCGGCCACATTCCAGCTCGAATGGCAGCGAAAAAAGATGCAGCGATCGCTTTACGCGCCGACTAATTTTTTAAGAAAACCCAACAGACAGCAGCCATTCCTTTGGTTGCTGTTTTTTTGTCCTTTCCTTCTGACGTCCAAAAGGTTTCTCTTGAAAAATTCATAAATGAGGAATACAATAGATTTGTTTTTAGGTACACCTAAAAAGATAGGACGTGAAACGATGAATGAAGAAAAAAAATTGATCCAAGCGGCCAACGGTCCTAGCTTGGAAGAAATAAATAATACAGTTGCCATTCCAAAAAACGGCAGCTTTTGGCGCAATCTCTTAGCGTTCTCTGGTCCTGGGGCATTGGTAGCCGTGGGCTATATGGACCCAGGAAACTGGATCACCTCAATCGGAGGCGGTGCTGAATATGGCTATCTCTTACTTTCTGTGATCTTGATTTCCAGTTTGATTGCTATGCTGCTGCAATACATGGCAGCCAAGCTAGGGATTGTGACCCAGATGGACCTTGCGCAAGCAACTCGTAAACACACCAGCAAAGGCTTAGGCTTTGTCTTGTGGATCGTCACCGAATTGGCTATCATGGCAACGGATATCGCGGAAGTGATCGGAGGAGCGATCGCTCTCAATCTACTATTCGGCTTACCTTTATTAGTTGGGGTCATCTTAACGATTTTCGATGTACTGCTTCTGCTCTTTTTAATGAAATTGGGTTTCCGAAAAATCGAAGCGATCGTCATGACACTGATTTTGGTCATTATGCTGGTCTTTTGTTACGAAGTCATTATTGCTCAACCAAATTTGCCTGCTGTCTTGCAAGGCTTTATTCCCCAAAAGCAAGTCTTGAACCATGGGCAGCTGACAATGGCGTTGGGGATCGTTGGTGCGACTGTGATGCCGCATAATCTCTATCTGCATTCTTCGATCTCCCAGTCACGAAAAATCGATCGCAGCGATACCCAAGAAGTGGCAACGGCCGTGCGGTTCGCTACTTGGGATTCCAATATCCAATTATCCGCTGCGTTTTTGGTCAATTGCCTGCTTTTGATCTTAGGAAGCGCCTTGTTCTTTGGTCATAGTGAAGAAGTCGGCACCTTCTCCGCGCTGTTCGATGCTTTGCAAGATTCCTCCATTGCTGGTGCTGTCGCTAGTCCAGTCTTGAGCGTTCTGTTTGCCGTGGCGCTCTTGGCATCTGGTCAAAATTCAACGATCACTGGGACACTGACGGGGCAAGTCGTGATGGAAGGATTTATCCATATGAAGATCCCTACTTGGGCGCGACGTCTGATCACCCGTGGCTTATCGGTGATCCCCGTCTTGCTTTGTACGATTTACTTTGGCGGCAACGAACAAGCCTTGGACGATCTGCTGATTTATTCGCAAGTCTTTTTAAGCATCGCCTTACCCGTTTCGATGATTCCGTTGGTTCTTTTTACCAGCTCAAAAAAAATCATGGGGGAACGCTTCAAGAATCCGCTATGGGTCTCTACCTTAGGCTGGATCTGTGCCATTGCACTGACGGTCTTGAATGTCCGCTTGATCATCGAAACACTCGGCAACTTCTAATAGAAAAAAAGCTTACGAGCTAGCCTCGTAAGCTTTTTTGGTTAATTCGTTTCTAAATCATGTAAAAACAGACCGCTCAACAGTTTTGGTTCAAACCAAGTTGATTTTGGCGGCATAATTTCTTCCGCATCGGCGACTGCCAAAAGATCGGTCATTTGCGTTGGATACATGGAAAAGGCCAATGTCCATTCTCCGCTATCTACCAAACGTTCCAATTCTTCTGGACCACGAATTCCGCCGACAAAATCAATGCGTTTGTCTGTCCGCACATCTTGGATCGCGAAAATATCAGCCAGCACGTATTGTTGTAAAAGCGACACATCCAGCTGTCCTACCGCATCTTGCGGCACAGCTTCCGGTTTGATGGTCAACTCCCACCACGCATGGTTTAGATACAGATGAATCGAACCACGTTGCGCTGGTTTCTTCCTTGTAGTTTCTCGAATCGTAAAATGCTGGGCTGCCTGCTCAAAAAAGTTTTCTGGCACTGGTACCCGCAAAACCCGATTGTATTCCCAAATCGCTAATTCATTTTCTGGGAATAAAATCGCTAAAAAGCGGTCGCTTTCTTGACTGCTCTGGCCATCGGCTCGCTTTTGCAAGCCGACTTTGACTGCTGACTCTGTGCGGTGATGCCCATCCGCAATATAAAGGGCATCTACAGCTTGAAACTGCTGGGCAAAAGAGGCGACTAGCGCTGGATCATCGATCAGCCAAACACGATGTTGCACCTCATGATAGCTGACAAAATCATAGATTGGCGCATGCTCTGCTTGCCACGCATCGATCGCTTCTTTGACTGCTGCTGGTTGGCGATAGCTCAAGAAAATCGGACTTGTATTGGCATCACATGCCAGAATATGATTGATCCGATCGATTTCTTTTTCTGGACGGGTAAACTCGTGTTTCTTGATTTTCCCAGCGACATAATCATCGATCGAGGTACAGGCGACAAGCCCCGTTTGGCTTCTACCAGCCATCGTCAATTCATACAAATAATATGCGGGCGCCGTTTCTTGAATCAACCAGCCTGATTCTTGAAAAGATGCAAGATTTTCTGCCGCTTTTTGATACACCTGTGGATCATAAGGATCGATTCCTGGCAAGTCGATCTCCGAACGGTCGATGTGGAAATAGCTGTAAGGATTGCCTTGCGCAAACGCTGCGGCTTCTTGTGAATTGACCACGTCATACGGCAGCTCGGCCACTTTTTCTGCCAATGAGGCTTCTGGACGAATGGCTTTAAACGGAAATACTTGAACCATTAATACCCAACCTCCTGATTCTTGATGACCCGTACACGAACGATATTTTCGTTCTCCCGTAATTTATCGGCTAATTGATTCAATAAGGCTTCATCTTCAGAAGCGACATCGGCTAGGGTGTAAGCAAAGTCTTCCCGTCCACGATTCAGCATATTGTCGATATTGATCCCAGATTCCGCAATGATCGATGAAATCTGACCTAACATATTCGGTACATTGCGATTGATGATCGTCAGACGATAAGGCGAATGAAAAGCCATCTCAACAGTTGGAAAATTCACTGAGCGCTTGATGGTTCCAAATTCCAAGAATTTTTTCAATGTTCGGGCTGCCATCTTGGCACAGTTGACTTCGGCTTCTTCTGTTGATGCACCTAAATGCGGCAAGACGAGGACTTTTTCATTGTGCAGCAATTGTTCATCCGCAAAATCAGTCGTATAGCCCGCTAAACGGTCGGCTTTTAACGCACGTAAAACGGCATCTGTATCGACGATTTCTTTACGAGAAAAGTTGAATAGCTTCGTTGTTGGTTTCATTTTCGCAAGTTCAGCTTCCCCGACGAGATGATGCGTGTTTTCCATTAGCGGCACATGAACCGTAATAAAATCACAGGTTGAAAAGACTTCCGCAATATCATTGGCACGCTTGACCCGACGAGAGATCGTCCAAGCAGTATCCACTGACACGTAAGGATCATAACCGACTACTTCCATCCCTAGACGATAAGCATCGTTGGCGACCATCGCTCCAATAGAACCAAGGCCGATGATTCCTAACTTTTTGCCTTCTAACTCTGTTCCAGCAAATTGACTTTTTTGCGCTTCTGCTTGTTCTTCCACATTATCGCCGCTCAAGGTTTGCACCCATTGGGCACCTCGTAAAATCGGACGGACACTTAAGAGCAGACTAGCGATCACTAATTCTTTGACCGCATTGGCATTGGCACCTGGCGTATTAAAGACGACGATCCCTTTTTCAGTACATGCTTTGACGGGAATGTTGTTGGTCCCAGCCCCTGCACGGGCAATACCTAAGACACTTTCAGGAAAAGCGTAATCGTGCAATTTCTGGCTGCGCAGCAAAATCCCTTGCGGTTGGTCGCTTTCGTTGATGGCATACTTTTCTTTCTCTAAACGCTGTAATCCTTCTGGTGCGATCGCATTGAATGTTTTGATTTGGAACATTTATTTGACCTCCGCTTCAAATGATTTCATAAAGTCGACTAACGCTTGAACGCCAGCTAATGGAAAGGCATTGTACAAGCTTGCTCGCATTCCTCCAACGGAACGATGCCCTTTCAAGTTCTCAAAGCCAGCTTTGACAGCTTCTTCATTGAAGCGCTGATCTAATGCTTTATCCCCTGTCACAAAAGGAATATTCGTTAGTGAACGGCTATCAACAGCCACAGGACTACTGTAAAGAGCAGAGGCTTCGATCGTTTCGTATAAAAGCGCCGCTTTTTGGCGGTCTTGTTCTAAAATGGCAGGAATGCCGCCTAATTCTTCCAACCATTCAAACACCAATTTAGCAATATAGATAGCATACGTTGGTGGTGTATTGTACAATGAGTCATTTTTAGCCTGTAGACGATAATCCAGCATTGGAGCGAAGACAGCATCATCATTGAGTAAATCTTCTCGGATGATCACTACCGTCAACCCTGCAGGACCAATATTCTTTTGAGCTCCAGCATAAATCACACCAAAGTCTTCTACGCGATAGTCATTGGCTAAAATATTTGAGGACATATCCGCTACGATCGGCACATTGCCAGCCTGCGGAATCGTTTGAAAGGCCGTCCCTTCAATGGTGTTGTTCGTGGTGATATGCAAATAAGCCGCCTCTTGATCGATCGCATCTTCTGAAATTTCTGGAATATAGGTAAAGTTTTGATCCTCACTAGAGGCAACAACTTCCACCGTCACGTTTCCAAGCGCTTTTGCTGCTTCAATAGCTTTTTTCGACCAAGAACCGGTATTTACGTATAAGGCTTTTTTGTTTTGTGCAAGATTTAAAGGGACCATACTGAATTGGAGACTCGCGCCGCCTTGTAAAAACAGTACCTGATAGTTTTCAGGAATCCCCATTAATTTTCGTAAAAGTGCTTCTGCATCTTTAATGATCGCTTCAAACAAGGAGGACCGATGACTCAGCTCCATAACGGACATCCCACTTCCGCGGTAATTCAAAAGTTCGGATTGTGCTTTCTCCAATACGGGACGGGGCAATACGGCAGGACCAGCTGAAAAGTTATAAACTGTCATACAAAAAATCTCTCCTTTATGTTAGATGTGAAAATCATTATAACAGATAGCCGAAAATGAAAAAAGCCTTAAAAGAGAAAATAATTTTGAATTTTCAGAAAAGACTACCAATTTCTTAACGTTCGTCATCTCGGCATTTTTTCAAACAGCCAGCGAGAAATTTCATTGTAAACGATCTCGCGGTTGCGCTCATTCAAAATCTCATGACGTCCCTGCTCAAGCAAATACATCGTCACGTCAGCATTTTGCTTCAGCTGATGAGCCAATTGGCGGACGCTTTTGCCATAGTGCCCCACAGGATCGTCTGCACCTGAAATCAAGAGCAGCGGCAATTCTGGGTCAATCCTGCGCAGTTGATCCGGATCACTGGCAGCTTGCGTCAATGTAAAGAGATCCTTGTAAGCCGCTAAGGAAAAATGAAATTGCGTGTAAGGGTCCTTCAAGTAGCGATCCACTTGTTGCGGATCACTGGTCAACCAATCCTTAGCGGTCCGATTGGGACGAAAACGCCGGTTGTGCTGGCCAAAAACCAGCTGTTCCATTACGTGATAAGGCCATTGCTGAGCGGCAAACGGGCGCAACAAGTTCGTGACAAGTTTGCCTCCTTGCATCAGCACGGCTTTTTCCATCGTGGTGCCCATGATGATCGCTCCTGACAATGGATGTGGCTGACTAAACAAATAATTCCGCAACACCAGCGACCCCATACTGTGCCCTAAGATAAAGTATGGTCGGTCTGGGTAGCAAGCAGCTGCGTACTGATGGACCACTCCCACATCTGCCACTAAATAGTTGGCGCCCTCTTTTTCACCAAAATGCCCATAGGCCTGTGTTTCTTTCACGGATTGCCCATGCCCTAAGTGATCATGGCCGACCACCGCATAGCCTTGCGCAGTCAAACATTCCGCAAACTCGTGGTAACGTTCAATGTGTTCGATCATTCCGTGAACGATTTGCACGACTGCTTTCGGCTGTTCTTCTGGCAGCCACGTTTTGACAAAAAGCTGATCCTTCCCATTTGATGAAGTCAGCTTTTCTTGATTCATCCTCATAGTTCGCACCTCTTTTGCTTTTTCATTTCCCTTCGCCAAATAAAACGGTCGTTTTCTTTATTATACATGGAATTTTAGGCTATGGCGGTAGGAGTTGGGAATTTTCAAGGATAAAAAAATCCTGCCACATTGTCTAAAGACAAAGTAGCAGGAGTCAAGCGATCATCACCCATCGCTTGGATTAAAAAAACTTCCTCATTATTCTTTATTGGAATTTGACGATTTCTAAACGATCAATACTTAGCGTGTCAACCCCAATCTCAGACGAAAGGGTGATTTCCTGCGATCCTTTCGGTAACTTCATGCGGACTTGTAGCGGTTGATAATATTCGGAAGGATAGACATCCACCACGTGACTTGCTTGTTTCGTTTCAATCTTGACCTGAATTGGGTCATTTAAGGAGAGATAATCAGTGGTTTTGACATAGGCAATCACCAGAAATTCATCTGATTCTTCAATCTGAGGGGTAAAGATAATTTTGTCAGTCGTTGATTCAAAGCCTTGGACGACTTTCTTAGAGAGTGCTGCCTCATCTTCGACAAGCGCTAAATCGCCTTCCAACAAAGCACGGCTAGCAGTTAATCGCAGTCGATTCGGCTCAGCTTTTGGCAACGCTTGAACATGCCACTCATCCAAAGGAGCTTCCAGTAGGACTTTATCCTCTTGATCCCAACCAAACTTTTGCAAGCGGATCGAACGGTCCCAGCCCGAATGATCCCACCGAGCAGCGTGATAAATCAACCAGTCTTCAGAACCATCTTTTGATTTGGCAAATCCATTATGACCAGGTCCATAGACAGTGTTTGTCTGTTGGAAAATCGGCTCTGGTTCCTTTTGCCAATTCGCTCTTTCTAGGGGATCATCAGCTACATCTAGGGTCATAAGACCAAGAGCGTAATCATTGTCCCAGCTTCCACTGGCAGAGTATACCAAATTGACTGTTTCGTCTTTGATAATCACTTGAGGGGCTTCATTGATCAATGGTGTTTGCCGCATTTCCCATTCATATTCTGGTTCTGAGATAAGCCGTTTCTCCCCAATCACTTCCGTAGGGGAGACCATTTCCGCTACATAAAGATTTTGCGCAACATTTTCATACCCTTCCCAGCCCGACCAAAGGAAATAGCGTTTGTCATTGATCTCTAAAACTGTTCCATCAATCGCAAATTTATCATCCATCCCTTTGATCTCTTCCAATTGCCACTCACCCATGTAAGGATCTTTTTGATGATTGACTAATGCGTACATACGATGCGTTTCTGAAGGACGATTAGCCGCGAAATACATCACCCAGCGATCATCTAAGTAATGAAGCTCGGGTGCCCAGATACTTTCAAATTCTGCTGGCATTTCCCAGACGACCTTTTTTTCACCAGCAGCAACGTGAGAGAGGTTTTCAGCACGCCAAAGCGTTAAATTATTCCCAGTCGTTTTGGTATAATAAAAGAACGCTTCCGTTTGCAAGATCCAAGGATCTGCCCCATCATTATCGATAATTGAAGTAAAATCGGACACTTCTTCCCCTGGATCAGTTCCAGTGCTACAACCGGTTATCATAAGCGCAGCAATCAAGATACTTACTCCACTGAGCCAAGCTGCTGATTTCCCCATCGGATACCGCCCCTTTCCTTACCAATCATTTTATTCTATCTGTGGTGGATGAAACTGCTCATTGATCTCTTTAATCGCTGCCAAATCAACTTTTGGTTGGCGGTCATAGGTCAGCAATCCATTGATTTCTTGTTCAACATCTGTCAACTGAGTGTAGCAATAGCCCCAGAGTCCGACAGAATCATAAACAGCTGTCATGATTCGCTGATAATCCTTCAAGAAATCTTGTTGATTTTCCACTGAGGTATAGCCCCAACCGGGTTGCCCCGAAACATCGAAGCCAATACCGCCAAACTCGGTCAATAAAATAGGCTGATCCTGATAAGAAAATCCTCCAGCGAAAATCGGCCATGGTGTCGATACTCGATTCACCAATTTTTCTCTCGTGCTGAGACTGTCTTTGAAGTATAGATATTTTTGCCGTTCAGATTCTTGCCCATGCGCATAATTATGAATCGCACAAATATCTGTCTCCGTCATCGCCCAACCATCATTTGAAATAACCAACCGTTGCTGGTCTAGCGAATGGATAAAGTGATACATCGCTTGAGAAAAATGCTGTTGCTGACGATCAAATGATATTTTTGGCACACCCCAGCTCTCGTTGATTGGTACCCAAGTAACGATCGAAGGATGACTATAGTCCCGATTAATGATCTCTGCCCACTCTTGCATCAAGCGCGTCACAGAACGATCGGTATAGATTGCCGGCGCTGCACACTCTCCCCAAACAAGAAATCCTAATTTATCTGCCCAGTATAAAAAGCGTGGGTCTTCTGTTTTTTGGTGTTTTCGGCAACCATTAAATCCCATTTCTTTGGCCAATAAGATGTCTTGTTTGAAGTCCTCATCTGTTGGTGCAGTTAACAAGCCGCTCGGCCAATAGCCTTGATCGAGAACCAACTTCTGGTAGTAAGGCTTGTTATTTAAGTAAATCATACCGTTTTCTGTATGTATTTTACGCATACCAAAATAACTTTTCAGCTGATCGATGGCATTCCCTGCTTCTCTAAGCGTCAATTCAACATCAAATAATTGCGGCTTTTCAGGTGTCCAAGACCAGCCTTCGTGGTGAAAATTCGTCCGAAAAATTTCTTGCTGGAAAATATCAACTGCAAAACTCAACTCAGAAGTGATAAAGTCTGCCTTTCCGCTGGTAACTAAAGCATCTTTAAAATAGATTTGATATTCTAAGACTACTTGCGGCTGTAACTGGTTCAGTTCTACATCGATCTTCACGGCGCCAGCATCAAAATCACTCGTAAATTTCACCTGTTGCAGATGGGTTTCAGCAACTACTTCAAGCCAGACTGGCTGCCAGATCCCTGTTGAGTTTGTGTACCAGATTCCTGCTGATTCTTCTTCCCAAAATTGTTTCCCCCGTGGAATGCTTTCATCAAAATGCGGGTCAAATGCTCGCACACTTAGTATTTGCTCTTGTCCAGATACTAGAGCATCCGTGATGTCTACAGCAAACGAGGTATGCCCTCCGCAATGATTTTTCACATGATTTCCATTGACAAACACATCTGCTTCATAGTCCACCGCCCCAAAATGCAAAAGGACACGACTTTTTTCAGGGACTTGCACATCGAAGGTCCGATAATACCATACAACGTCGTGCACTTCTCGATGATCAATGCCGCTCAATGCACTTTGATAGACAAAGGGAACATTGATCTTGTACGGATAGTTTGCTTCGTTTGTGTACCACTTTTCTTTTAAACCAAGATTTTGGTCATCAAAGGCAAATTGCCATTCACCATTTAAACTTAACCAATTTTCTCTCTCAAATTGCGGTCTCGGGTATTCTTCTCTACTCATATTTCCTCCAAAAACAAATTATTTTATGCCACTTTGCAACGACATTGACGCCATAAAACTTTTTTGCGCCACCAAATACAATAAAAAGGTAGGGATCAAGGCCAAGATTGCTCCAGCAGTTCCAATTCCCGGATAGGTCATGTATTGCCCTTGCAGCAATTGCAGCCCCGGTGTAATCGGCAATTTATCAATATCGTTTATCACGATCGATGGCCACAAGAAGTCATTCCATGAGCCAGTAAAACTAAATAACACAACCACCGTCAATACAGGTTTGATCAACGGTAAAATGATATGATAAAAGATTTGAAACTCGTTGGCCCCATCGATCACAGCCGATTCATCCAATTCTTTAGGAATCCCTAAAATGAACTGCCGAACGAGAAAAATGTTATAAACACCTGCTGCTCCAGGGACGATGACTGCCAGAAATGTATTGGTCCAACCTAACGTATCAACGATTTTAAAATTCGGGATCAAATTGACCACCCCGGGAAACATCATCGTTCCTAACAATAGGGCAAAAATCAAATCTCTCCCCTTAAAGGTGAGTCGTGTATAGCCATAAGCCGCAAACGAGACGATCACCATAACTAACAACGTATGTGAAGTTGAAATAATCATTGAATTCACAAACCAACGGAACACAGGAGAAGAATCATTGCCTTGTAACAAGCCCAAAAAGTTAGCCAGCGACCAATCTTGCGGAATTAAACTGAACCCAACCTTTTGAATCTCTGCCTCCGATTTAAACGACGTAAAAATTGCCCATATCAAAGGAAAGATCCAAATCACACAGACGATCGCTAGCAAAATAAAGGCAATTCTTTTCCCTAGTTTGTTTTCTCGCATCTTCATCCCTCCTATCTTTCCATTTTTTTGATGACCATAAATTGCACAATCGAAACTGCCATGATTACAAAACCTAGTAGAATGGCCATCGCTGAAGAAATTCCTGCAACCGAGGTACTACTACCAAAGGCATTTTCTTGGATGTACATCATCAACACGCGAGTAGAATTGTTGGGTCCGCCTCCCGTCAGCATTAGTGGCTGACCATAAATATTAAACTGAGCGATGGTCGTCATGACCGTGGTAAAAACAAGCTGGTTGCGAATACTCGGCAAAGAAATACGGAAAAATTTCGTGATACTATTCGCACCATCTAATTCTGCTGCTTCTAACTGCTCTTTGGAGACGCCATTTAATGCAGCAACATAAATAATTAGATTCCCACCTAATGTCCACCAAATCGTCACGATCAAAATAGCGATCCATGCCCATGGTTGCGTGCCTACAAAATTGATGTCGATACCGAATACTTCTTTGATCGGTCCAAAAGATTTGCTCAAAAGGAACCCCCAAATAATCATGACGGCAGAGATTGCAAATAATGTTGGCAGGTAGAGAATCGATTGAAAAAAACGCATCATTTTTGGTTTAGCAGATAATGCAACCGCTAGCAACAAGGGAATTACAATACATAACGGAACGGAGATTGCCGCAAAAAACAGCGTATTTTTCATTCCATTAAAAAATTGCGTATGATACAACGAGTCTTGATCAAACAAAATCGTTTTAAAATTATCAAACCCGACAAAAATCGGTGTACTGAACAGATCCCATTCAGTAAAAGAAACATAGATCCCAATCACTGCAGGAACTAAAAAGAATAAAAGAAAAAGGAGCATATGCGGACCAATAAAAACGATTGGCCAGCCATTTAACCTTTTTTTCATCAATACCCATCCTTCCTTGTATTTCTAGTGCAGCTCTCAACAAGAAACGACTGTGACAGCCCTTTAAGCCTCCCCATCAGAATTCCTACCCTATCAAAAATGGACTGAATTCTTTTTATGGTCGCTCTTCCTTCTGCCACAGCCTCCACGTGAGAAGATTATTTCATCTTTTCTTCTACAACTTTTTGGATCTCACCAAAAGTCGTTTGAATATCTGCTTTTCCTGTGATCATGTCCCATGAACGATTATCATATTCACCAAAGATATACGATAAGCCATCAACTGCGTTAACAGAAATTGCCGCTTGTCCTTTTTCTGTCTTCAATAAGAAGGATTGTGGCATCTCAACATATTCTTCATTGTCTAGCATTGCTAAGGAAGTAGGATTTGCACCTGATTTGACCCACTCTAATTGGTTTGCTTGTAACCAAGTCAGAAAGTCGACCATGCCACTTTTCTTTTCATCGGAACGTTCCTCGTTCGTTTTGAACATCGCAAACTGATCGACGCCTGAACCCTGAATGATATGTTCCGCATTCCATTGAGGAGTAAATGTCTGACCCCAAGTGAAGTCACTGATTTCTTCCATATTACTTGGCATCCATGTTCCTTCTGGAAGAAAAATCAGCTGCTGGTTTGCAAAAAGTTTATTTGCATCTTCACCATCTGGGACCATGTAGCCGGCATCGTATAGATCCTTAAACTCTTGAACGGCATTGTAAGAAAACTCATTATCGATATTGATGTTTCCTTGTGCATCTTGCCATTCCCCACCCATTTGTTGGTAGAGATTCGAATAATTCTGCATGCCCCATGTATAGCCAAAACTATAGATACCATCTGCTTTTGCTTTTTCCCCAGCTTGTCTGATTTCTTCATACGTCACTACGCCATCATCCAACGCTCCTGGAACATATTTATCCACCAAATCTTGGTTGTAATACATCACCCACGAACCCATGGTTGCCGGAATCCCATATTGACTATCATCCACTACACCAGTGTCCCAAGCAGCTTCTACGTAGTTTTCCCGTGCCAATTCTGTCCCATCGATCATGTCATCCCAAGTTTCAAGCATGTCTTGGTGTTTATACGTAGGCAAAGCTTCTGAGGCGATCAAAGCCAAATCAGGGACACCTTTCCCCGATTTCCCCGCAGTCGTCAACTTTGAAGTAAAGGTGTCACCTTGCATGCTTACTAACTTCACTTTAAAGTCTGGGTCTGTTTCATTGTATTGATCAATCGTTTTTTTGATTTTTTCACCGTCCGGTCCTGTTGTCGAAGACCAAAGCAAAATTTCTGAATTATTACTTGAGCTACCACTTCCGCCACAAGCAGCTAACAACACTGTACATAATAAGCTTGTCCCTACTAAAACAATTGATTTACTTACTTTCATTTTTTACACTCCTTTTAATTTAACTAAAAAGTAAAATGACATCCAGTTATCAATAAACAAAATTGTTAGACTATCGTCGAATAATGTTTACACCGTAAAGTTACTATAAATATAAAGCGCTGTCAACATTATTTTAACAAGGGGTATCCAAAAAAATCATCATTTTACTATTTGGTAAATTCACAAGGTTATGTTATAATTAAACCATCTTTTCATTAAACATTTTAGTATAACGAGGTGATCGCTATGGAATTGGATCTAACGAACGCATCTTTACCGATCTACGAAGCACTGGCAAATGAAACTCGCTTAGCGATTTTAAGAGAATTAGGCGATAAGAAGAAAAGCATCAGTGAAATTGGACAAAAATTAGCAATCAGCAATGCTTTGATGACCAAACATATCCGTAAACTCGAAGAAGCTCAGTTGATCAAAACAGAAAAAGGATCGGGGCAAGACTGGAAGAAAAAATATTTATCTCTAAAAACTGATTTCATCAATATCAATTTCCCAGCAAAAGTGTTTCCAGAAATGAATCTAACCTCCCAATCCGTGAAAATTGGCCACTTCACCGATTTTAAAGCTGAGCCTTCTTGTGGAATGGCGACCAAAGACCGCTTGATTGGCGCCTTAGATGATCCAAAATCTTTTCTGGATCAAGAACGTGTTGATGCAAGTATCATCTGGCTAAATAACGGTTTTTTAGAATACAAAACCCCAAATCCTTTGAAAAATGGTGAAAAAATCGAATTACTAGAAATTAGTATGGAGATCGCTTCAGAGTTCCCAATTTCGAATAACTATTGGCCCAGCGATCTTTCCTTTTACTTAAACAATCACTGCATCGGTAGCTATACCGTACCAGGAAACTTTTCGGATGTCAGAGGTTCTCTGACTCCGCAATGGTGGATCGATGAGTTCAGTCAATATGGATTACTTAAGCATTTACGCATCAATCGCTATGATACTTCCCTCGATGGAGAAAAATTAACAGATCACAACCTGAATGAAATCGACTTAGACCACAGTGATTTTTTCACCTTCAAAATTGCTGCACCTGCAACTGCCGAAAATGCTGGTGGTTTGACCATCTTCGGCGATCGATGGGGAAATTATCCTCAAGATTTATTGTTCAATTTTTACGTATCGGAATAACTGTTATCGTTTCATTACACAAAAAAAGCACGTAGCGAAAAGAGATCTGAAGCGACCCCCAAAAGTTAGACCAAAAATCTAACTTTTGGGGGTCGCTATTTGTATGGCAAAATATCCTTTTGAATTAAAACTAAAAATCGTTAAAGAATATCTTAGTGGTGTGGGTGGATATCGGCATCTTGCCAATAAATACGGTATTTCAAGCAAGTCTCAAGTAAGTGATTGGGTGAATGCCTATCGTGAATACGGAGAGGAAGGTCTATTGAGAAAGCATCAAAATCAGAAATATTCTGTTCAATTTAAGTTAAATGCGATAGAGTTATATCAAACAAGTGAGATGTCCTATCGAGAAGTTGCCAGCACTTTAGAAATGAACAACCCTGCGCTTATTGCCAATTGGATGCGTAATTTCAGAGAAGCAGGTATTGAGGGGATCTCAAAAGAGAAAGGGCGATCACTTACTTTGGCTAGAAAAAAAGAGAACAAAAAAGAAAATACAACAACTGAAGAACGCGATCGTATCAAGGCATTAGAAAAGCAAGTCCGATCCCTTCAAATTGAGAATGCCTTTTTAAAAGAGTTGAGGAAGCTGCGAAAACAGGAAGCCCAGCAAAGACGCAAGAATCAATCGCACGAATCATCGCCAGCCTCCGAGGATCATTCAAACTAGTTGAGCTTCTTGAAACATTGAAATTTCCTAAAGCAACCTATATGTATTGGCAGAAACGGTTTGACAGACCAAACCCAGACCAAGAAATTGAAGAAAAAATGATTGAAATTCGCAAGGAGCATAAAGACTATGGCTGTCTGCGACTAAAAAAAGAATTAGAGAATCAAGGGATTCATGTCAATAAAAAGAAGATTCAACGTCTGATAAAAAAACTAGGTATCGAAGTAAAGTCTTACACTCGAAAATCTCGACGGTACAATTCTTATCGTGGGAAGGTTGGCACTGTCGCCAAAAATCGTATTCATCGTCGGTTTTATACAAATATCTGTCACCAAAAAATTACAACTGATACCACAGAGTTTAAGTATTATGAAGTAGACACCACAGGTGTCGTTCGTCAGAAAAAGCTGTATTTAGATCCTTTCATGGATTTCTACAATAGTGAAATTCTATCTTATCGGATTTCTGAAAAACCAAACGCACTAGCCATAATGGAAGGATTAGAAGAAGCAATCCAGATGACAAATGATTGTCCATTTCGTAGAACCTTCCATTCAGATCAAGGATGGGCCTATCAAATGAATGCTTATAAGAATAAATTGAAGCAGCATAAAATCTTCCAGAGTATGTCTCGTAAAGGGAATTGTTTAGATAACTCACCTATGGAAAACTTCTTTGGTTTATTAAAGCAAGAGATTTTTCATGGAGAAGTCTATCGGAGTTTAGATGAATTGAAAACAAAAATTGACCAATATATCTATTATTACAACCATAAACGCATCAAAAAGAAATTAAATTGGCGAAGTCCGGTTCAGTTTCGAGAAGCTGTAAAAACAGCTGTCTAACAGTTAATTTTATCGTACAAAAAAGGAGTGGATTTCTCCACTCCATAAAAGTCTAACTTTTTGGGGTCACTACAATCACTCCCTCAGCTAGTGCTTTTTTCTATTCTCTTACGCTGTGGCAAAAATGCGTTCGATCAACTGCATCACTGCTCGGACTTCTTCGTTTTTAACGATAGGTTCGGCACCGTTGCGTACAACGTTGTAAAAATTCTTGTAGAAAGGTTCAAAATCTGCTTCGGCTTTCGGGAAAGGAATTTCTTTGGCTGCCAATTCCGATGGGGGTGCCATCGTTTTCGTCAAGCCGACGCCTGCTTGGACTGGTTTTGGTGCTGCCACATCTTCGCGACCTGTTGCTTGCACCATTTCCCCATTTAAATCCCAATCGGTGATGGTGGCTGTTCCTTCTGTTCCTTTGATGTACCAGCGAGGCAATTGCGTGTAATTGGAGGTTCCAACTTCCACGATTGCTTTGACCCCATTTTCAAAGGTAATCAAAGCGAAGAACCCATCATCGACTTCTTCCCCCAACACAAAGCTAAGATCCGCTTTAACATCTTTCACTGGACTGTCGATCAGCCATAGCATTTGATCCAGCAAGTGAACGCCCCAGTCTAAAAGCATTCCCCCACCTTGTTTTTTCACATGGCGCCAGTCTCCTGGGATGCCGTTTGCCCCTTGGACCCGTGACTCTAATTGGAACAAATCACCGATCTGTCCATTACGGTACAGTTCGCGTACAAGTAGAAAATCAGGATCCCAACGGCGGTTTTGGTGAACCATAAAGGTATTGCCAGTTTCTTGGGCAACCGCCACGATCTCATCTAGTTCCGCAGTATTCAGCGCAACAGGCTTCTCGCAAACAACATGTTTGCCGGCTTTCAACGCAGCGATCGATAACTCTTTGTGCAAGTCATTAGGTGTGGCGATCAATACTGCTTCGATCGTCTCATCGGCTAAGACTTCATCATAGCTTTTAAAGATCTTATGGCCTTTTTCTTGGGAGATCGCTTGACGTTCTTCATTGATATCGTAAGTTCCTACGATGTGGATTCGTTCGTTTTCATTTGGTAAGATATTGTGGACATGGTACGCACCCATGCCGCCATATCCGATTACTGCAAAATTGATTGCACTCATGTCTGACACTCCTCGGTTTTCTTCTTATGCCCACCACATGGATGAAGCTTCTTCACGGATCATAATCGTCTTCAAGTTACTGATGGCACGAGTCAGTCCTTCATCAATGGACATGATTGGATCTTCATGTTCAATACTCAAGACATAATCATACCCATAAATCCTAAGCGCAGAAATAATATCTGACCAGACTTGTAAGCTGTGGCCGCAACCGACTGAACGGAAGGTCCAAGCTCGGGTTTTGACATTGCTATATGGTTGCATGTCCGTCAAGCCATGCATGTTGATATTGTCTTGGTCCAAATACGTATCTTTGGCATGGAAGTGATGGATTGCATCGGCTTCCCCTAAGATTTTGACCGCTGCCACTGGGTCGATCCCTTGCCACCATAAATGACTTGGATCCAAGTTACAGCCGATGGCTTTCCCCGCAGCATCCCGCAGTTTCAACATCGTATAAGGGGTATGTGCCAAAAAGCCACCATGAAGTTCGATCCCAATTTTAACACCAGCCGCTTCCGCTTCCGTGTTGATGCCTTTCCAATAAGGAATCAGTTTTTGTTCCCATTGATAGTTATAATTGTCATCGTATTCCGTTGGCCATGGCAATACTGGCCAGTTGACTTGTGTATCTGTTGCATTTCCGCCTGAAACGCCTGAAAATCCGTTCACAACAGGTACATTCATTAAGCTGGCTAATTTGATGGTTTTGCGCAAAAGTTCATCGGCTTCTTGCGCTTCTGCTTTTAATGGAGAGATTGGGTTGTTGTGACAGCTCAAAGCTGAGATTTCCAATCCTTTATCAGCTAATTTCGCTAAGTATTCTTTTCGCTCTGCTTCACTTGCTAGTAAACGGTCAATGTCTAAGTGGGCATTGCCTGGAGAACCACCGGTACCGATCTCGACGGTTTGCAGCCCTTTTTTCGCTACTTCATCGATCATTTCTTCAAAGCTAAGTTGATTGAATAACGGGGTAAAAACACCTAATTTCATTTTCTTTCCTCCTCAATTGCTTGAAAATGCCCATATGTTGGGTAACGATTTTCTGTTGGTGCACACCAGCGAGCCGCATTTTGGATCACTTTTTGCACTTTGGGATTGTAATAGCTTGGGAATGTCTCATGACCAGGCTGGAAATAGAAGATCTTGCCATTCCCACGGCGGAATGTACAGCCGCTGCGGAAAACTTCACCTCCAGGGAACCAACTGACAAAGATCAATTCGTCCGGCGCTGGAATATCAAAGTGCTCGCCATACATTTCCTCTTGCTCTAGTTCGATCCATTCGCCGACTCCTTCAACGATTGGGTGGCTTGGATTGACATTCCAGATCCGCGCATGCTGATCGTCTACTCGCCATTTCAAATCGCACGACGTTCCCATCAAGGTTTTAAAGATTTTCGAAAAATGACCAGAATGCAAGACGATCAGTCCCATTCCTTCCCATACACGCTGCTGCACACGAGCAACGATAGCATCATCGACTTCTTCGTGCGCCATATGGCCCCACCAAACCAACACATCCGTGTCAGCCAATACTTGCTCCGTCAACCCGTGTTCTGGTTCATCAAGGGTCGCCGTTCGCACTTGGAAATCATCCTCTTCTAAAAACTTGGCAATTTGACCATGGATTCCTTCTGGATACATTTTTTGGACGGTCTCATTCGTTTTTTCATGACGAAACTCGTTCCATACCGTAACGTGGATCATTGGTAGACCTCCTCTACGATGTTTTTTAATTGCAGATAATCAATCCCGCTGGCTTCTAAAGGAGCGAATTTTTGAAACGCTTCTTGCTCGACGATCAACCATGGTAGTTCTAATGCTTTAGCTGCTTCTACATACGACTTGATTGGTAAAATCCCATTGCCGATCTCGGTGCTTTCCTGCGGCTGCTCTTGCATATCTTTGATATGAACCAAGCCGACCTTCGTTTCGCGTTCCTTTAGCCAAGGTAAAACAGCCACGTTTGCAAAGGCTAACCAGTAAAGGTCGGCTTCCAAACGCAGTTGCGGATTGTCTTTGATCAGTTCATCGATCATGGATTCTCCAGCAACTTCAGTAAATTCATGGGCATGGTTGTGGTAGTAGCAAGTCAGCCCTTCTGCTTGCAACTTTTGGGTGATCTGGGTCAGCTCCGCAGCAAAGGCTTGCCATTTTTTCAAAGAATCAAAACTGGCATACGGAATGACGATCCGTTGATTGCCAATTGTTTTTTCAAAAGCGACGGTTTCTTCAAAACGATCTTGCAATGCTTCAAACGGGATATGGGAAGCCGCAACCGCCAAATCCAACTGCTCCAGCATTTCTTTGATCTGAGCAGCACTGTGTCCATGATAACCGGCAAATTCAACACCGTCATAGCCGTTTTGTTTAACTGTTTTCAACGCTTCAAAAAGATCTGTCTTGCAGTCCTCTTGAATACTCCAAAGCTGTAAAGCGATTTTCGGTTTTGTCATTTATGCTCGCTCCTTTTCTTCCAGCAGTTCTTATAGGTAGACTGGCTCACCGGTTTGCGATGATTTGTAGATCGCTTCTAAAATCTCCGTCACGACCATTGCTTCTTCAGGTTTGACCACTGGTTCGGTATCGTTGATGATCGCATGGATCCACGATTGTGCTTCTAAAATTTCTGGCGTCTCGCCGTTTCCTTCATAAAAATCAACGCCGCCTGTTTCAAGTTCGATATTTTTTTCATACAGCAAGCTGTGGTCTTCTCCGTTGATGGTCAAACCGTTGTTCATATCCGCACCCGCTTTGCTGCCCATCAGTGTCGTTTTGGCTTCTTTCACATCCAAGCTGTTGAGCGCCCAGCTAGCTTCTAAGAAAATCGTTGCGCCATCTTCCATGACCACAAAACCAAAGGCCGAATCTTCTACTGAGAATTTCTCTGGATCCCAAGGGCCCCAAGCATTTGCGGCATTTTTGGTTTGCGACAACTCATGATACGCTTTTCCGACAACAAATTTTGGTTTGTAATTGTTCATCATCCATAAGGTCAGATCCAATGCGTGGGTACCAATATCGATCAACGGACCGCCGCCTTGCGCTTCTTCATCAAGGAAAACACCCCAGGTTGGCACAGCCCGACGACGGATCGCATGAGCTTTCCCAAAATAAATGTTTCCTAATTGTCCTTCGGCACACACTTCATGAAGATAACGAGAATCTTTTCTAAAACGGTTTTGGTAGCCGATCGTGAGTTTTTTCCCTGTTCTATTAGCTGCTTCGATCATTGCTTTGGCTTCTGCCGCTGTTTTTGCCATTGGTTTTTCACACATGACATGACAATCCGCTTCTAGTGCGGCAATCGTCAACTCAGCATGTGAGGCGTTTGGTGTACACACATGGATCACATCTAGATCAGCTTGTGCCAACATTTCTTGATAATCGCTGAATACTTGGGCATCTTCGGTCCCAAATGCTGATTTCGCTTCAACTGCACGTTCAACCAGCAGATCACAAAAGGCAACCATTTCTACTTCTTCTACTTGAGACAAGGCAGGCATGTGCTTGCCGTTTGCGATCCCACCGCACCCAATGATTCCAACTTTAACTGTCATATCTTTCCTCCTGAAAACGCTTATTATTTTCTACCTCCTCATTATAGCGAAACATCGAAAGCAGTTCTTCCCAGTTTCCATTGAAAAAATTCCCGAAAATTATCTTATGAAACTTTAACAAAAAGAACCACTCCACAATTTATGCAAAGCGCTTAAAAAAACACTATCGAGAAAAAAATAGTGCCAAATTGACAAAAAAACAGTCGACAAGCAAAGGCTCATCGGCTGTTTCTATCAATTTTGATTCAGTTGTTTCTGGTACTGCAACGGTGATTGACCAACGGCTTCCTTAAAGACATGGTGAAATGTTTTGACACTGGCAAAACCTGCTTTTTCAGCGACTTCTGCCATCGGGATCTTTTCATTTGCCAAGATAAATTTGGCTTGATTGATACGGTATTCCGTCAAAAACTGCATGAAGGTCTTACCAGTATTGGTTTTAAAGAAACGCGTGAAATAATGGGGACTAAACCCTACATGCCTTGCGGTGTCCTCCATCGTCAAGACTTCTTGGTAATGAGATTCGATGTACTCAAAGACATCATTCAGACGCTGCAAGGTTTCTTTGTATTGTGCGGCCGTTCGTTTTAGTGGATTGACGGCTTGTTTGCGCTTTGGCAAACCTTGATAGCACTCCCCAATCAACTGGTAAAGCAGCCCGAGAGTCAAATAACGCTTCCCAACGACATTTTCCTCTTCCAACTGATACAACTCGATCAAGAGACCTGTTATTTTTTCCGTAAAACTCGTTGGCCAATTTTTGCTGTGGGGCTCCCCTTCTTCAAAGAGTGTCATCAAGGATACTTCATTTTCTCGAAGCAACGGCTCTTCAAAAAGCTTCATATCAAATTGATAGACATAGCGTTCACTCTCAGGCGATGCTAGAAAATAGTGGGGTTGCCCGCTGGAAAAAAGATACAGATCCCCTTCCTCCAACTCAATGATCGTATCGTCAACACCAATATTGACCGTGCCGCGCTTAGCGTAAATGATCTCGATTTCTTTATGGACATGGGGGTAAACGATGGTCAAACCATCATTTAGAAACGTTCGAAAACGAAATTCACTTTCAAATTCAGGAATTTCAAGGTACATACTCATGGCTGACCGACTCCTTCGCTCTATTCTTATTTATTATAAGCGAAAAATTGTCCAAGAGAAAACCTTTTCTCAGCCAATCATAGTTTCTTCTGCTTTTTTGTGGTATCGTATTCAAGAAAAGGAGTCTTGTTTATGAATTATTATGATCAACATCTGCATACATTTTTGTCTTTTGATTCAGATGAACAGTTTGAGAATTATCTTGCTTACCAGCCTGCCTACTTCGTTGCGACAGATCATTTCGATTTGAAGAACCCCTATTCGGGATTCCGTGATGATATTCCTGACTATGAATTACTAGTAAATACCCACCAGAAGCTGCAAGAGACCACAGCGACGAAACTCTTAAAAGGCATCGAGATTGGTGTCGTTCCTGGTCAAGAACAAGAAATCTTGCGCTATCTTGAAAGCCATCCTTATGACTTGAAATTGATCAGTATCCATCAAAACGGTACCTTTGATTATATGGACGATGCCGTGTTGAACAAGGACAAATTTGCAGTCGCCAAACAATACTTTGACCAAATGGCCCACGTGTTGGACTCGTTTTCTGACGGGCATATCGTGACCCACTTTGATTATGGCTTGCGTCGTTTCCAATTTACAGCCGAGGAATTGGCCGCCCATTTTGAAACAGAGTTAACGACGATCTTCAAAAAAATCGTTGCCCGTGACTTAGCGATGGAAATCAACGCGAAGAGCTTTGGCCCCTATCAAAATGCCCACCTTTATCAATATGCTATCCCGCTGTATCAAAGTGTCGGTGGTAAATTGTTCACCCTCGGCTCTGATGCCCATAAAGCCAGTGACTATCGGTTAGATTTTGCAGCGATGAGCGATCTATTGCGTTCCTTTGGTGTCAATCAATTAGCGGTCTTTCAAGGTAGCGAACGGTTTATGGCGGATCTGCCGACAGAATAAGCTTATTCTTTGACTATCATGCAAAAAAATTAAAAATGACCAGCCTATAAAGGAGGATTCCAGCTTCATTAGCAGTCATCCTTTCCTAGGTTGGTCCTTTTAGTCGTGCGTATTATTTTATGGTTTTCAATTCTTGCACATTCAGGTCACGAAAATCAATGATCGTTTGATCCGCTGGCAGACCTTGCGCAGGAAATGCTGGATTCGCAAAGCCAATACAGTACATACCCGCAGCTTTGGCAGCTTTACAGCCATTGATCGTATCTTCAATGACGATACATTGCTGAGGGTTCGTGCCCAACAAAGACGCTGCTTTCAAGAATACGTCGGGAAAAGGTTTCGAGCGTGCTACCTCTTCACTACTGACGATCTCAGTAAAATAGTTTCGCAACTGCAATTGATCCAGGTTCTCCTCAATCTCTTTTTTGGGAGAAGAGGAAGCAACACCAAGCTGAAAGTTCGCTTCTGCTAACTGCCGAATCAATGTTTGCACATGAGGAATCGCTTTGACGCCATCACGTGTGATCAACGCTTTTCTTCTGCGATTCATTTCTTCAATGTACGCTGAAACAGATTTTTGTAACTGTAATTCTTCCTTCATTTTTTCCCACATAAATTCTGCAGTGGTCCCCATGAACTGATAGTGATACGACTCATCTACAAGGTGCCCTTCACTATGAAGCATCGCTGTTTTTGATTCTAAAAACGTATACTCAGAATCTACGATAACCCCATCCATATCAAAAATTACCGTTGTCGTCATTGGCATAACCCCTGAATCGATGGCGACTCAAACGTCTCGACCCAGTCATTGTGAAAGTCCGTTACTGCTTTTTGAATGGAAGGCATGGCTAATCCTTGTCGATAGATGTCTGGATCAGCAGTGAGCGCATGTGCCCCTGCACGAATCGCGCGATTCATTTGCGCAGTGTTCTTAAAGCTTGCGGCAAGGATCTTACTTTGTGCTTGAGTGGTACGAATCGCTTGTGCCAATGATTCAATGACTGTTGGTGCATCAACATTGATATTTTCCATACGGTTATAGTATGGCGCCAAATAATCGACTCCAGCACCAATCGCTAAGAACCCCTGCAATTCGGTATAAATGGCTGTAGCTGTTAAGTTGAATTCACGCTCTTTTAAGCGTTTGATGGCTTCTAACCCATTTTCATTGACAGGGATTTTGATATAGACTTCTTTTCCCAGCTTATTGATAATCGTTTCTGCATCTAGGATCATCTCATCGACGGTTTCCCCAACCACTTGAACATGTAAGGATGCTTCTCCGATTCGTTCTTTCACTGCTTGCAAATGAGTAAAAAAGTCGATGTTCCCCGCAGCTTTCAAAATCGTGGGGTTTGAGGTTACTCCTGCCAGCGGGAGTACCTTTTGATAGTGGGTGATTTCCTCAAGATTTACTGTATCCAAAAAGAATTCCATTGCTTACACTCCTTCAATCTTACGTTTTACTAGACAGTTTCCTTACTTAATGCTGATTTTCGTTCCTTTTTCAATCACAGGGATCGTTTTTGCTTCTACATAAAGTGTGCCTGGTAATTCAGAGGTCGAACTGCCGTCAAATTTAATCGTGATGTGTCCTAATTCTTGTAAATTTCTTGATACCACATCGCCTACCGAGGTAATTTGATAGCTTTGATCATCGATCCATAATTTTTGTTCAGATGTAATCGTGCCATTCATTGGCTGTACTTCAATATTGTAACAATAGTCAGCTAACGCTGCCGGTGCATCTTTGCCAAAAAGAATGATCATATTTTCTTCGCGAAATAATTCCGCCTCCACACCGATTGAAAGAACTGTCGTAGTAAAAACTGCCATTTCTGCTTCCTCCTATACTGATTTAACTATAAAGTCCAAAACTTGCAAGCCATGCTACGAAGACTCGTGGTACACCATTTAAGAAACGAGAATAAAGAACAGAAGGTACCCCAACCTCAACCGTTTCCGCTTCTGCCTCTTCTAATCCTAACCCAACTGGAATAAAATCACAGGCATTTTGAGTATTGATCGCAAATAATGCAGGTAGAGCAAGTTGAGGTGGAATCGTTCCTTTGCCGATCTCGACCCCAATCAGTGTCCCGATCACTTGACTGATCACTGCCCCTGGTCCAAGTAACGGGGAGAGAAATGGCAAGGAACAAATAAAGCCGATGATCATCAATCCCCAAATATTGCCAGCTAATGGCGCCATCACATTCGCAAAGAAATTTCCAACGCCTGACCCTTGAATGATCCCAATCAACAGGGAAACAAATGCCATGAAGGGAATGACGGTATTGATCATCGTCTGAACCCCGTCTCGTGCAGATTGGTTAAAGGTCGCAACGACTTTCCCCGCGCCCATCCCGATCTTGGCAATAAAATTTTGCTGCTCGGCTTTTTGCTCTGTGATTTTTTTCGAAGTATCGTAGGTGAATTCCCGCTTAGGAGCTGTTGCTTCATTGGCGACGGTGGTTGCTTCTTGCTCTTCACTTAATGAAATTTGGTCGACCCCAACCGCCGAAACATAGATCTGTTCATTGATATATTGTGCTAATGGCCCACTTTTCCCCGTTGCGACGACATTGATCGTCGGAATCCCTTTTTTGGGATAAATACCGCAACGTAGTGTACCACCACAGTCAATGATCGCCAATGCAATTTCATCATCGGGAATCGATGTTTTAAAGCCATTGACTGCTTCCATTCCCGTTAATTCAACAATTTTATCAACGATTGCAGGTCGCTCACCACCACCAGTAATGTAAATAAATTTATGTCTTTCTTCTGTCGGCGTGATCACTAAGGGACCGCCATAACCGCCGCTGCCTTTGACTACTCGTATACTTTTGTACGTCATCTTGATTCCTCCTTATTCTGCCGCTAGTTTGACTGTTTTACTCAAAGTGATGCCTTGCTGCTTACACACGTAAGCAGTCGTAAAGTCGGTGACCCAACCGCCAATAAAGTTCATGATCATACCGACCAATAGGTAACGAATCGCCAGCTCCATCGAGTTTAAGCCTAATGTTGTGATTCCTTGGGCAATACCCAACCATACAAAGAGTTCTCCCGGATTGATATGAGGAAATACCCCATTACTGGTGTGACAAAATTGCGCTTGTGAAGCATAATAGCTAGGCTTATAATATTCAGGTAAAAAGCGAGCCATAGTAAACGACATTGGGTTTCCTAACATAAAGGCAGATAGGAAAGGTAAAAGCAAATAGCGAGTGAAAGGATTTTTTGAAGATAAACGTGCCACTTTGGTCACGCGTTCTTCTCCTAAGAAAGCAATCAACGTATTCATGGCGACCATCAGCATTAGCACCACTGGAACGATACCTGTCATCCATGAGATAAAGGTCTCTGCTCCGGTTTGAAAAAGGCTCATAAAACCTTCAGCAAATTTTGTAATATACTCCATTATTTTGCACTCCTTTTTTCTTTCACATATATTTTTTCTTTCCATGTTTGTATTTGTATTTTCATCAGTGTTACAGGCGACACTCCCTGACTTTCGGTATAGTTCCCGGCTTCTGTGCGCAAATAGATTTCTCTGGCATTTTCCATCGCTTGAATCGTCAACTTGTTTTCTTTTTGCACTTTGGGATGGTACTTATCGATATAATGAATATCTTCTCCTAGATACACCGGCAGCTCTTTAAACTTCGCCAACACGGTTACCCCTTGCATCTTTCTGGCATCAAGAATGATTCCTGCTGGATCGACCGCAAGTAAAACGATCGTTCCTGCTTTTATTTTTCCAGCTCTGCGTCCAATCGCTACCTTGCCTTTTTTGCGCAGTTGCTGATAGTTTTGATTAAAGTGTTTGATCTGTTTCAACCCAAAAAGAATTTGTAACAAATAGGCGCCTAAGGCAAAAATACCAAATAGATAAACAAAACTCATATAATCAACTCCTTCTGATAAAGCCATTCTTTCAATGCTAATAGATTTTCTTGGGCACTTATTTCTTCTCTGAAATCCGCATTGCCAGCAATCGCAAATAATTCATCATAAATGCGCAACAAGTCTTGTTCGTTTTTCCCTGTCAATTCACTTGGAATACCTAACAAAAAAATCAGTTTGATATTGCCCTCAGGAGTAACCAATTTCCTTTTGAACACACCTATCGACAAAACGATTTTATCTGTTTGATCATTGATCGCATGGGGAAAGCCAATCTCAGAATCAAAAATCGTGGCATGTTTTTCCTCTCTTTGTCTGATTCGTTCCAAAAAGCACTCATCTACTATATGCTCCTTTGTTAATTCGGCGATCATTGACTCGACATTCTTTTGATAGGTCAAGTCAGGATCTAAGTGGTTAAAGTGTAAGAGGATCGACTGCTTCCCTACTGACTGCAAGCGTTCGGCTTTTTCCCACTCATTGCGCAACCAATGATCGTCAAATAAGTTGGTCAATTTAATGATTGGACTTTTCACTTGCTCTAAATGTTTTAATGGGATCGTCGTAAAAATGGCGAAGTAATCGGTCAGATTTTCCTGATGATAGGCTTCCTCTGATAAATGGGTGATGCGAATATCATTGCCTAAGACTCGTTCCAATTGACGACGAATGATCATCGCCGTACCTCTGCCACTGTGACAAACTACAGCAATTTGTTTTTTGGCTGGTTCGTTTTGTTGGCTTTTCAAAGCAAGTTCAAAATAAAGTGCTAGATAACTGATTTCGACTGTGGGTATGGTTCGACCAACCATTTCTTCAATCTCTTGTAGACCGACTTTGGCTAATTCATAGGCAAAGGGATATTGTCGCTCGATTTCGCCGTAAAACAAATCGCTTAATTTTGCTTGGACCACGATTCGGTTGATCATATACTTTAAGTGTTCTTTCATTTCTAAAAACAACACTTTCTCATTGATATCCAAAACGAGCGTGCGATGGATTCGCTTTAGCATCGCTTTAAAGTACTGTTCGACTGCTGTCGGGACAACCGTACGCTCAATTAAGGAATTTGCAGATAAATTTAACGGGAACCAGAGAAAGTCTTGTTCTGTTTGACTTAAAGTCACTCGGTATTTGGTCTCTAGATGATAGATCAACTGCTCGATTTGTTTTTCTTCTTTGATGAAATTTGTATAACAATTCGGTATCGTCTCTAAATAATTTCCTTCAATGATCCTTTTCATGGAAATAGAAATCACTTTATACAGTAAACGACCATAATACTGCGGAATCCCTGAGAGAGAAATGATTTTTTGGATCATTGCTCGTGTATCGTTTTCTAAATAATTTTCATAAAAATAATCTTGTACATAATAGATATAAAGCAAACGCAGATTAAATTCACTTCCTTTAATCTGAATCCTTCTATTTGGCGTTCCAACTACTTCTGTATCAAAAGGCTTGAGTAGCTTTTTTAGCATCCGAAAATCATTATAGACAGTACTCCTACTGATCCCTAGCGCTTCAGACAGATCGTCAATTAAAATAAATGACTTTTCCTCGATCAATTGTTTTAGGATAAATGCCACCCGTTTACTTGCTGAGTTAAAATCGGTTTCTTTTTTTAACTTTCCAGCCAAAATTAGTTCAAATTCTTCAGCGTCTTCTATCTCAATGGAATAGCTCTTTTTCCTTTACACGATTTTCGCAATACCAATTAGTTCTTCATTAAGCAGATCAATACTACTCTTTACTGTTTTTGAACTACTGCTCAACTTTTTCTGTAAATCAATGATTGAAATATCCTTATGGGTTATTAACAAGTCTAAGATTTGATACCATCGATTTACGAATGCCATTTTATCCCCCTATTTCTATCCCCTAGTTTTTCCTCCCGCTACATTTGTTGTCACTCCTGTAATATAACTGGATCGGTCAGACAGGTAATAGCAGACCAAGTCAGCTACTTCTGTCAATTTTCTACTCCGACCTAGAGGAATTGTACTCGTTTTTGCGTATCCTTCTCGCAGTTTTTCAACTGTCGTCCCTCTTGTGTAAGCCAATGCCTCCTCATAGGCGGGCGTTCTCAAACCTGTTTCTTCCATGATGCCCGGTGCAATACCCACGACTCGAACATTTGATTTTCCTAATTCTTTTGCCCAGGATCTTGTATAGCTATTGAGTGCCGCTTTGGTAGCAGCATATGCACTTTGCCCTTCAGATCCTTCAAGCCCTGATTCTGATGACATATTGATGATGACTCCAGATTTTTTATTGACCAATTCTCGGGCTACTGTTTGAGTCATTAGGAAAACGCCCTTTTGATTGATTGCACTCATCTTGTCAAAAATAGGATCTGATAATTCATATTTCCCATGAGGGTCTTTCTTATCTACTAAAAGACGTGGAATATTGATCCCTGCATTGTTCACTAAACCATCGACAGTTCCAAACCGCTCAATGACCTTTTCTACACCTGACTCCACCTCTTCCCTTATTGAAATATCCGTTTCAACAAACAACAAATTGTCATGTTGTTGCGTAGCTTCTGTAAGGTCAAAATTTGCCACTTTCACCCCTTGCTCTAATAAACTTTCAACAATCCTCTTTCCGATTCCTGAAGAACCCCCTGTTACGATCACGGTTTTTCCAGCTATATTTAACCAGTCTTTCATACGTTCCCTCCTACAATTTGATTACGCTTTCAGTATAAGCGTTGACCAATAATAATTAAGACAGGATTTTTTCAAAGATCTGGAAAAAAAGTGTACGAATTTCACTGAATAATCTTCAGACCGTTTGCCTTAAAAAACAATGCAATTTTATTTTGCAACCGAAAGAATCATGTTGAAGCGACTTCTATTCTATCCTATCTTCTCCTTATAAGGAGTCATCCGCTCTTTTTTTAAAGGACGGTTTGTGAATACGACTTAATTAATTGCTCTCGATTTTTCCACAACAAAGCCACTCCAATAACATGCAGTCAAAGAAAGAAAAACTCCCACCTTTTTCTTCCACAAAAAAAGCTTAGGAAAGATTCCCTAAGCTTTTTGAAACGATTAAATTAGAGTGTATTAAAAATGCGGCGATTGGTTAGTACGCTCCTTAAGAATGACCCAACTCATTGACTTTTTCAAATAAAGACTTCGGCGAAAGTCAATCTCAGACATCCGTTTAACCGTCTGGAAGCCAGCACATGTTGACACCTTATCTCCCCAAGTTCATATATTGCCATTGAAAGAAATCATTCAGTTGTTGCCTGACAAGAAGAAGCTGTTTCCATTAGCACTTCATTCAATGTTTCGATGTTTTTTCTACCGTCTGTTTGCATCCATTGTCTTGCAGCAGCTTCTCCTTTAGTGGCAAATACCTTAACACCATCTGCCCAAGTTGCTCGCCCGCATAATACACCATTGAAGGTTGAACCAGCTGCTTTGGCAAAGCGGAGGGTTTCTTGAAAAAGCTCTGCACTGACGCCTCCGCTAAGAAAAATAAATGGACAAGTAGCCATCTGGCTTTGTTCTTTAAAGAATGCTGCAGCCTCTTTTTGTGTATAGACAACCTCATTCCCGAACCCTTCAACAAACTTCATATTGACAGGAACTTCTACTTTCAAAACAGCTACGTTATAGCGCGACTCTGCAAAAACCTTCATCATTTGATTGACTTTATGTGGTTTGACCGTTGCGTATTCTTTCGATGTGTTATCCGAAATGGTCGCATCATAGGAGACTAGCTCTAAGAAAAAGGGCAGCCCTTCCGCCAGACATTCAGAACCGATTCGTTCTATATAAGCTTTCTTTTGATCGTTGATTGCATCGCTTTCGTCTACATCATAGTAGAGTAAAAACTTACAGGCATCCGCTCCTGCCTCTTTGAGCTTCTTGACTGACCAATAATTTAACGAGTCTGGGAGTCTCCCCGGCGTCGTTGCATCATACCCCGTTTTTTCATAAGCCATCAATAGGCCAGTTTGCTGAGCACGTTGTTTTGCTGCCGGAAGGCCGTATTCTGGATCCAATAAAATAGCCGATGCATATGGTGTTAGTTCTTCAGAGACGATGGTTTTAAATTGCTCGATCGCTGCGTCCGACACTTCTTTTTTATATTGACTTAGCATTCGCTTTAATGCGCCTCTTTGATCGATCGCCAATGCACTGATGATTCCTTTTGAATTACAAAGTTTTGTTACTGTTATCGGTTGCTTCATTGTCGTAGTCATTTTTTCAATTCCCTTCTAGATACTGATTCATTGCTTGTAGTACAGCTGTTTTAGAAGTAGCTGCTTGGATCGCTTTTTTTAACTCTTCTTTCATCAGCATCCTTGCCACTTGAGACAAAATCGTAAGGTGGGTAGTCCCAGCTTCGTTCTCTGGTATAAACATAGCGATGATCGTATGGATTTTTTGTCCGTCTAAACTGTCCCAATCGATTGCTTCTCTAAGTTTGATTACACTAATAAATGGTCGTCTAATAACACTGCTCTTCGCATGAGGAATGGCAAAGCCATCCATCATGCCTGTAGAGCCTTGTTCTTCTCGAAGGATAAATGCTGCTTCCACTTCTGAAACATTCGTAGCATCGCCTTGTCTCTTACTTTCTTTTGCTAGAAAAGAGAGCGCTTCCGCTTTATTATTTAGGAGGGAATCGACAAAAATATATTCTTCCGTAATCATGCTTTCACGCCCATTCTCTGTTTGGCAACTTTTCTTTTTTGAACCAATCCTAGCAACAACCCACCTGCGATCGATCCTGCTAAAATCGCACTTACCCATAAAAGACCATGAGTAACAACGGGTAATACTAGAAAGCCACCATGGGGTGCAGGCACTTGCACTTTGAAGAGATAGGTCAGTACAGCAGCAATCGAAGAACCAAACATCATGATCGGTAACACTCTCAGCGGGTCTTTTGCCGCAAAAGGAATCGCTCCTTCTGTAATATGTGTTGAGCCTAAGATAAAATTGACTAATCCAGCATTTTTTTCATTTGCATCAAAATACTTCCCAAAGAATAAAACGGCAAAACCTGTGATCAATGGTGGTGCAATGCACGCTGCGGATACTCCTGCCATGAAACTAGTATTTCCTTGTGCCAATAAAGCAGTACCTGTTACATAAGCTGCTTTATTGATTGGTCCTCCCATATCGAATGCGCACATACAGCCAACAATAATTCCTAATACAAAGGGACTAGAGTTTTCGAAACCAGCTAAGAAAGACATCATTGCTTCGTTGATCGTTGCCATCGGCCCTGACACAAAGTCCATAATCAATCCTGTAATCAAGACTCCTAAAACGGGATAAAGAAAAATTGCTTTCAAACCATCTAATGATTTAGGTAAAAGAACCAATGCCTTCATCAGCCCTAGAACGACATAGCCGGCTAAGAAACCTGAAACGATCCCACCTAAAAAGCCAGTGCCGCCGTCTGCCGCGATCAAGCCCCCAACAAACCCAACCACTAGTCCTGGTCGTTTCGCAATACTCTCCGCAATAAATGCTGATAGGATCGGGACCATCATACTCATAGCAAAACCACCGATTCCATTGAGTCGCGCAGCAAATTCGTTGTACTGAGCATTAGTTGGATCAGCCGAATAAATCCCCCAAAGAAATGAAATAGCAATCAAGACTCCCCCACTGACCACAAACGGTAACATATGGGAGACACCATTCATTAAGTTTTTGTATATCGTATGTCCAATCCCGCTGACGGCTACTTCTTCTTTATTGGTCGGAACAGATTGCTTCGGCTGTTTGATTTTCCCTGCACCCTCTAAGGCATCAGCGATCAATTGATCCGCATTGCGAATGCCCGAAGCTACCGGGACATCAATGATTTTTTTGCCTGCAAAACGTTCGGCTTGAACATCTTTATCAGCCGCGATAATGACTGCGTCGGCAGCTTCGATCTCTTCAGCAGTCAATGCATTTTCGATCCCAATCTGTCCATGAGTCTCTACTTTGATCGAAATGCCTCGCTTTTTAGCGGCTTGCTCTAATGCTTCTTGTGCCATATACGTATGCGCGATCCCCGTCGGACATCCCGTCGCAGCTACTATCTGAAATTTTGTCATTTATGGACTTCCTTTCTATGAACATGTATTTGCGCTTCCAATTCAGGGATATCTAAAAAGTCAGTCAATCCCTTTTTAAAAGCAGTTGAACTTCCCGCAGCAATACTTCTTTTCAATGTATGAGAAACCTCCTCCTTGCGAACCATCCCGGCAATAAAGGTCCCTAATAAGCTATCTCCCGCACAGGCTGTATTAACCACTTTGCCTTTTGGGGCATTAGCGATCAGACAAGTTGCTTCATTAAAAAAAATCCCCCCCTCACTTCCTAAAGACAGCAACACATTTTGCGCTCCTTCTGCAATTAACATTTGACCGTATTTCTGATAATCTTCGGGTGCGATCGTGGCGACATCAAACAGTGTCGCTAACTCCTCTTCATTTGGTTTGATCAAGTAAGGACGATACTGCAAACACTCCCGAACTTCCTTATAACTACTATCAATAATCAGCTTGATTTCTCGTTCCTGACAGATTTTACTGATCTCAATCAAAACCGTCGGCTGAACACCTTTTGGTAAACTCCCAGAAACACAAAGAAAATCACCTGGAACAAGAGTCTTGATTTTTGCTAACAATCGCTCCACATTTTCTGGACTGATCGCTGGCCCTTGATTGACCAATTTATATTCTTTGTTTTCTTCGTTGACTTGTGTAAAGACATTTATTCTGGTCATTCCATTAACCGCTACAAAATCGGTCATGATGTGCTTTTCGCTTAAAAAATCTTCAATATATTTTCCTGTAAAGCCACCGCTAAATCCTAAAGCAGTGCTGGGAATGCCTAGCATCTTCAAAATAAGAGAAACGTTCACCCCTTTGCCATTGGCTTGGATCTCATCATCTAGTGTACGATTGACAACTTGAGGCAAAAGCTGTTCTGTTTCGATAAATAAGTCAATCGCTAAATTCATCGTGCATGTGTAAATCGTTCCCATAATTGTTCCTCCTTGCTGTACCTTAAGTATGCACTGTTTCTGAATGTACATGTTTTCTAAAACGATCCATTCTGTTGAAAACATTTTCAATCTTGTTTGATTCCATTTGATTTTCAGATACAATCACACTAAAATAGCGTTAAGAGGTGGCAAGATGGACAACAAATTAAGTGAAGCAGAACTATTTTTATGGAATTACATTACGCAAAACCTTTCAGAAATTCCGAGCCTTTCGATTATCAAACTAAGTGAACTGGCAAATGTTTCAACGACAACGATCGTCCGAACCATGAAGAAAAAGGGCTATGAGGGCTACACCTCTTTTAAACATCATTTAAAAGAGCAATCGAATATGACCTTGAATTTTTCAAACGTGGAAATGGTGGATGAAGAGATCCGTCGCTCCATTATTAAAAATGAACAAGAAGTCATTCGTACCTTAAATATGCTAGATACGGGCACTATTGAAGATGCGATCCAAAAAATATACAACGCGAAACGAATCGTTATTTTTGCACGGGGCTTTTCAGAATTGATTGGGGAAGAAATGAAGACAAAATTTCAGCTGGTGGATAAATATTGTGAGTTGTACACTGATCCCAATATTATCACTACGATCAGTAAGCGTTTACGCAAAGAAGATACCGTGATTTTTGTTTCATTAAATGGGGAGACCGAAGAATTAGTCATCGCGGCTCAAAATTGTTACGATAAAGAAATCGGATCGCTTTTGATCACCGCCTCAAAAGAAAGCCGTTTGCTGGAATTAGTCGAGCTTTCTTTGATTAGCTTCAAATCAGAAATTTCCTTTTTCCCTGATTATGAAGTCCGCTCACGACTGCCCTTATCGGTCATTGCTCGAATCTTGCTGGATTCTTATGCGATTCGCATCAAGAAAAAATAAGCAGACTCACTCGAAATCAATAAAAAAAGTCTTTTCGCCCTCATAGTGTTTCTTCTATGAGTGAGCGAAAAGACTTTTTTGCTGAATGATTTGGATGCAGTCTCTTGATATCGCTACTGACTGCTAGCGATTTTACGAGTTATTCCCTTCGCAGAAGTGGTTATTCTGCTGCTAAAATATCTTCCTTAGCATGGATCATTTGAGTCAAAAAGTCGCAATAAGGCGTTGGCACTTGGTACTTGCGGCCTTTTCGTGAGATTGCGCCATTGATATAATCGATCTCGGTTTTGCGATGATTATTGATCAAATCTTGATACATGGATGGATAGTGCATTCCGATGCCTTCTGGATCATAGGTTTCCTCAATATGGTGGACTACTTCGGATACATCCAGTTCAACAGATTCATGGGCAGCAACTGCCGCAAATTCTTCCACGATCGTTTGGACCATCGCACGCGCCGTTGAGGTTTGTCCGAATTGGGCAATATTCACATTTAAAATCGAACACAAGCCATTTAGGGTGCCGTTGACACAGGCTTTGCGATAGATGGAGTAACGGATGTTCTCAGAATAAGACGCATTCAACCCAGCATCAGCCAAGACTGCCGCCAATTGACGGGCATCTTCTTCTTTCCCCGGTTCGATGTTTTGCAGTTCTACAGAACCATCCCCAAACAAGCGAACATTACCAGGACCAATCAAGTCCGCCGTCCAAATGGTATTTCCTAAAAAGATTTTATCTGTGCTGACATATTTTTCAATCGTGTCCTCATGACCGATCCCGTTTAATAAGCATAAGACTTTCGTTTGCTCTCCGATCATCGGTTTGATCGTTTGCATCATTTGATCCAGTTGCATCGCTTTAGTAAAGACCAGGATCAAGTCTGCTTGTACAGTCGTTGGGATCTCATTTTGCGAATAGATCGAAAAAGGGACTGCGATCTCTTCACCGTTTAAGTTCGCTCGTAATCCGTGTTCACGGATCGCTTCGATATGCGCAGGCCAGCCGTCGATCAACGTGACGTCATTTCCGCCTCTTTTTAGCATAATAGCAAAACGGCTGCCCATAGCACCTGCACCAGCAATAACAATTTTCATCTGAATTCCTCTTTCCTCTTCCACAATTAGGTATAGTTTACTCTAAAATCGTGAAATATGCGAGAGCCTTGCGTTTTTTCTCGATAGGAAAGAAAAAAGAACAATTGGAATAGTTAGATTTTTCAGATAATTAAAAAACAATCGTTTCCAATTCTGTCCATTCAAAAAAGCCGCACGGAAGGTGGAAAAACTGACTGAGCTAAGCCAGTTTTCGGACTCACGTGCGACTCTTTTAATCATTCATTTCCTGTGAAACAGTTGTCGGTTTAGGCAGTGACTGTTTCATTTTTTGTTGCAAAGTTTTTTAACCGTTCAGCTTTTTCTGCTTCTGTGATTCCATGTTGCTCCACGTAACGGTTGTGTTCGTGGATGGCACAATCATAGCTGCAGGCACCTAAATGGGCAGCCTGATTTTCCTCAGAAGTTAAGAATTGGCGATTGCATTCTGGGTTGGCACAGTTTACATAGCGCTCGCAAGGTGTCCCATCAAACCAGTCGCGGCCGATGACTTTTTTATCTACATGATTGATTTCCACACTGATGCGTTCATCAAAGACGTACATTTTCCCATCCCAAAGCTCACCTTGAACTTCTGGGTCATTCCCATAAGCAAAGATACCGCCATGGAGTTGGGCCACATCTTCAAAACCTTCTCGCAGCAGCCAGCCTGAGAATTTTTCACAACGGATACCACCAGTACAATAAGTAACGACTTTTTTATCCATGAATTTTTCTTTATTATCGATGATCCATTGCGGCAACTCACGGAAGCTGCGGATATCGGGACGAACGGCTCCTCGGAAATGGCCTAAATCATATTCATAATCGTTACGGGCATCGATCACCACGGTATCTTCATCTAACAACGCTTCTTTGAACGCTTTAGGATCTAAATATTTTCCAGTCATTTCTAATGGATCGATGTCGTCTTCAAGGTTCAATGAAACCAATTCTTTACGCGGACGAACGAATAGCTTTTTAAACGCATGTTCTTCTACTTCGTCGATCTTATAAAAAATCCCTTTAAAACGGGGATCAGCTTCCATTTTTTCCATATAGCGATCCGTTGCTTCAACCGTTCCAGAAAGTGTGCCATTGATCCCTTCATTGGCTACTAAAATACGGCCCTTGATGCCAATTTCTTTTCCAAATGCTAAATGCTCCTTGGCGAAGCTTTCCGGATCTTCAATTGTTGTGTATTTATAAAATAATAAAACGCGGTATGTCAAACCAATTCCTCCTTTTTTTGCACCCTACAGTATAGGTTATCACGTGACAAAAAACGAGTTTTATGCTTGTACCTTTTCACACAATCTTTTTCTTTTATAAACAGTTTCATTGATTGGTTTGATTGAGCTCTGCCACGAAAAAAGCTGTGACTTGATCCATCGTTTCTCCACGAACCAGATGGCGTTCTTCTCGCGAGATAAACTGCAAATTTGCTTCTGGATTTTCTGCCACAAAGGCTTCCACATCACCATAAGGAATTTTCTCGTCTTGGGTACCATGCCAAAACAAAAGAGGACGCTGTCCCAATTTCTCTGGTTGAGAAGACAGGTCGTAAGCATCCATCCAGCTTAAAAGCTGACCATAATCCTCGGGTACAAAGAACCCAGCAGCGCCAGCGTGCATTTGGATGCGGTCACGGTATTTCAACATGGAAGGAGAACCCATGATACAAGCTGCCGCTGTAATTTCTGGATGCTGGCACAATAAACCGCACGTGGTCATCCCTCCCATAGAGACTCCGCCAACTGCGATCTGACCGTTGACCAAACCAAGGTTTTCAAAAAAATCGACTAAGTAAGAAAACTCAAATAGATTGGTTTGGATACTTTGCCAAAAAGTTAGAGAAGGAATCTCCGATAGCTGGGTCTTGCGCTCCCCATGATTGGCTGCATCTGGCAAGACCACCCGGAAATCTTCTCTAGCCAACTTTCTGCCTTGTGTCAACACTAATTCTTTACTCGTCTGCCAGCCATGGTAGTAAATAATCAATGGCAGCGGCTCATAAATCATTTCTTCTGGTACGACTTCTAAGACCGGAATATTTCCGATTTTTCTTTTTCGAACAGCTAATTTCATTCTTTTCCACCTCAGCTTAAGTATACAAAAAGTCGCCAAAAGTGCCACTGATACGCTGTAAAAAAAGACCATACCCGAAGAGTATGATCTTTTTTTTATTTATGAATGTAAGACCGCTTCTCGAGCCAATGCCAAACAACCGAGCGTTCCAGCGTTGTCTTCCAATGCTGGGGTCACGATATATTTGCTTAACTCAGGTGTTTCGACATACCCATTGACCAATTTTGCAAATGCGTCGTGGACGTTTTGCAGCATATGGCGTTGTTTCATCACACCACCGCCAAAAATGATCACATCTGGAGAAAACATCAAGGTTGTATTGTAGGCACATTGAGCAATATAGGAGGCTTCGATTTCCCAATAAGGATCATCTTCTGCAACCTCTTGACCTTTTTTCCCTAAGCGTTTTTCGATGGCGGGTCCAGCAGCCATCCCTTCTAAACAGTTGCCATGAAATGGACAGCTGCCAGCAAAGTCATCTTTTGGATGAGGGACGACCAGCATATGCCCCATTTCTGGATGACTAAAGCCTTCGATAAAGCGCCCTTCTTGTAAGGCACCGCCGCCAACACCTGTACCGATCGTGTAATAAACGACACTACTCAATCCTTTGCCACTGCCGAAGACATACTCACCATAGGCAGCCGCATTGACATCTGTTGTCCAAGAAATCGGGATCGGAAATTCTTTTTTCATGGTACCGATGAAATCAAAATTTTGCCATGCCAATTTCGGGGTCGAGGTAATGTACCCATAAGTGGCAGAATCGCGATGGATATCGATAGGCCCAAATGAGCCAATCCCAATCCCTGCTAAATCTGCTTGGTATTGTTTGAAGAAACCAATGACTAAAGGCATTGTTTCCTCAGGTGTCGTTGTCGGAAAGCTCACTCTTTCCTTGATTGTCATTTCTTCATCGCCAATGGCGCACACAAATTTTGTGCCGCCTGCTTCAATCGAACCGTATAACATGCACATCGCTCCTTTTTTTCTAACTACTTGCTGAACTTGATGCTGCGGCATCATCTGCTTTGACGCGATCGATGGCTACCACTAATGCAATGATCAGGTCATCTAGATCTTCTTCATAGATCACAACTTCATAGGTATCGCCCCAAGAGATCCATTTTTTGTGGATCTCTGCGATCCGTTTGCCGTTGCGGTTGACCACAAAATCCATATCCCACCAATTGCCGTCCACATCGATGCCTTCTGCACTGATGGAATAGCGTGCTTTAAAAAATGTGAAATGTTTTTCTAAAACGATCGCTTCTTGGCCGTGGACTTCCACAAAAAATTTCGGTAATAAACTGAACACTTTTTTGGTGATCTCCGCGATCGGTCGCTGCTGCTCATTGAAGATCGTAAAACTTTTCGGGATCTTAAAAAAACTGCCTTCGACATAATAGCGAGGGTTTTGTAAATCATCAGTGACGGTAAATTTTTCACCGATGCTGAAAACCTTCTGTTTGATGTAAAGTTTCTTCAAATGCTACACTCCTTTCTCTTTGACATCGCCCGTATTGATCACCGGCTGCGTGCCTTTATCGGTAATGATCGACACCAATAAATTATTGATCAATTGGACTTTGCGGTCATCTGTGAAATTGATGTCCTGTCCGTCTTCGATTTGTTCTAACGCCATTTGTGTCATGGAGACGGCTCCTTCAACAATGATTTGTCGTGCAGATAAAATCGCTTTGGCTTGTTGGCGCTGCAGCATCGCACTAGCGATCTCAGTCGCATACGCGAGGTGATTTAAGCGGGTCTCTATGACTTCGACCCCGGCAACAGCCAATCGTTCTTGCAATTCTTTTGCCAGTTCTTCCGAAACTTCATTGGTATTGCCTCGCAACGTCAGATCATCGTCATTGAACGTGTCATACGGGTATTGCGTCGCAATATGACGAATCGCTGTTTCACTTTGGATCTCAATGAAATCTTGGTAATAATCGACATCAAACAATGCTTTCGCCGTATCTACGACTTTAAAAACCACCACCGCCGAGATCTCGATCGGGTTTCCGTCTGAATCATTGACCTTCAACAGCGAACTGTTAAAGTTACGGACTTTCAATGAAACATTGATTTTTTGGGTTAAGGGGGTTGTCACGAATAAGCCGTTGTCTTTAATGGTCCCTAAATATTGCCCAAAAAAGAGGATCGCTTTGGCTTGGTTGGGCTGTACGATCGTTAACGAACTAAGGAAAAGAAACGAAACGATCCATAAAAGAATACTGAGAACGATTTCGAGAACGCTCTCATTTACGAACCCATGATAAAACAAATAACCGCCGCCAACTAATAACCCGATCAGCACAACCAGTGCTAAATACCCATTCACATGAAATGTCTGTTTTTCTGTCATTTTTATTCCTTCCCTTCTTGCTCTTATCTTACCTTGGTTAAAGCCGCTGTGCAAATGTTCTTGCGCATATCAGGGACGATTCCCAATCAAGCTATTTTGTTTTCTGCAACTTTCCCGTTACAATTAAGGTAGGACAAAATTTTTCTCAAAAAAGGAGTAATTCTTATGGCACAAAAAATTGACTTAGAAACGAGTAAATGGTCGTTGGAATCGATCATTAAAACGGTCGGCACCGATCTTTCCTCTGTTGTAGAGGTACAAAACAAAGATGGCATTGACGTTGTAGTGATCTCGAAAGACGAGTGGCAACATCTTTTGGAATTACTCGATGCACGTCATGCAGAAGGCTATCGGTTGGAGCAAGAGCTTCCTGAAGAAATTTTAGCTGACGTTGCCGATACCGACAACCAATACACCGAAGAAGGCGAGTTAGAAATGGAGCTGCCTGAGCGTGTGCATCCAGCACCCGATTTCGAACTCGATTCAGAAGAAATCGTTGAAAGTGATGACGTACTAGATTAAACAAAAAAGCAAAACGGCCACGGGCACGTTTTGCTTTTTTTATATCTCTTTTTCCTGCTTTTTGGTAATGACTGCTTGCAATCGTTCGATAGCAGGCTGCAATTCTTGCTGTGCTTCTTCTTCGGGTTCTAACTCTGCGCACCGTTGCAGTCGCTCTAACCACATCTCTGGTTCTTTGACGCCCAACTGGCCAATGGCCCAATAAGCCGTTCCTCGAATCACTGGGCGCACGTCTTCTGTCGCACAGCGCCAAATCGCTGGCAAGGCACTGCGGTCTCCCACATTGGCTAAGGCGATGATGGCATTTCGCTGCAGCGGTTTTTTCCCCCGCCAAGAGCCAGATAGATGGCCAAATTGTTCTTTGAAGGCTTTGTTTGATAAAGACAGCATCGGTTGCAGTTTTGGATAAACGGTATCGACTTCAGGCTCCATCTCTTGATGAAAATGGAAGTCCTTCCCCCGATTATAGGGGCAGACCAGCTGACAAATATCGCAACCGTAAATCACGTTATGCATCTTTTTGCGGTACTCTTCTGGCATCATGCCCTTCGTCTGGGTTTGATAGGACAAACAACGCTGGGCATTCATCCGACCATCGCCCAATAACGCTTTAGTGGGGCAAGCCGTCACACAACGCATGCAATCCCCACAACCAAACGGGACTTCTTCATCTGGTTCAAGAGAGATATTAGTGACGATCTCCCCGAGATAAACAAACGAACCAAATTCTTCTGTGATCAGCAAGCCATTACGACCGATAAAGCCAAGACCCGCCCGCTGCGCTGCCGCCACATCCACCAATTCCCCTGTATCGACTTGCGGTGCAAAACGCCATTCGACTTGTTCTTCCATCGTTTGCGCTTGTTCTTTGATAAAGGCGATCAAGCGATCCAACCGTTCTCGCAATATATCATGGTAATCGATGCCCCACGAGGCACGGGCAAACATGCCACGTTTTTCATCCCGCGGGACTTTCTCTTTGATTTTTGTCGGATAAGCTAAAGCGATCGCAATGATCGTTTGCGGATTTTCAAATGTCCGTTCAGGATAGATACGCTCTTCGATCACGGGATGCTCAAAACCAGAGGTATGGCCTTTGGCTTTTTGTTCCCGCAAGGAAGGCTCCAATGCCAAAAACGGCTCCGCTGAAGCAAACCCGATCTTGTCGATGCCAAGCCGCTTGCTTTCTGCAATAATTTTTTCTTTTAAAGACATGCTCGCTACCCTCTTTTGTCCGCTAAGCATCTGCTTCTCGGCTTTTTCTCTTCCCCTATTATACGTAAGCACCAGAAAAAAGTCGATGGTGCGGTTTGTTCCCCTAGTTTTTTTCTTTCTTTAAAAGAACACGTGTTGATTGTTTAAGATTTTAATTAATTTTATCATTATTTTCCTCGCAACGATTGCATTGCCTTTTTCGAATGCTAGACTAGATAAAGGAATCAGAAAGAAATGAACAAATGAAATGGAGATGCTTATGACTCAATTACCCACCGGCTTGACTGCAGCAGAAGTCGCCAAGAAAACCCAAGAGGGGCTGCACAATGATTATGAAACCAAAACCAGTAAATCAACTGCTGCGATCATCAAGGACAATTTACTGACGTTATTCAATTTTCTCAACCTATTGATTGGCGTTTTTTTATTTGCCGTAGGCGCCTATTCCAACATGTTCTACTTAGCGATTATTTTTGTGAATATCACCATTGGGATCAGCCAAGAATTGCACGCACGTAATTTAGTAAAAAAACTCTCACTTGTTTCACCGCAAACGGTACGAGTGATTCGAGATGGTCAAATCCATGAGATTTCAGCCAAAGAATTGGTCTTAGAAGACTCAGTCATTCTTGGTGCTGGGGACCAAATCCCCGCTGATATGACGGTGCTTTCTGGACTAGTCGAAGTCAATGAAGCGATGCTGACTGGTGAAGCCGATCTGGTTGTCAAAGAAGCAGGTGCTTCCTTACTCTCAGGAAGTTTCATCGTCAGCGGTGAAGTGACAGGAAAAGTCATTCATGTCGGTGCAGAAAACTACGCAGCGAAACTAAGCAATGAGGCGAAGGTCCACAAACCGATCCGCTCTGAGCTGCTTGCTTCGATCCGTAGTGTATCCAAATTCACCAGCTATGTGATCGTTCCTTTAGGGGTGATTTTGTTCTTCCAAGCCTTTATGATGCGAGATGCTGGGATCAAGGAATCCGTCGTCGTTTCTGCCGCTGCCTTATTAGGAATGTTACCAAAAGGACTTGTCCTGCTGATCAGTATCGCCTTGACGACAGGTGTCATTAAATTGGCCAAAAAACGGATTTTGGTCCAAGACATGTATGCCGTTGAAACCTTAGCGCATGTTGATACCCTTTGTCTGGATAAGACGGGGACGTTGACGGAAGGCCATATGGTTCTCGAATCGATCGTTCCTCTCCAAGTCGACAGCGACCCTAACATGCTCTTAGGGAATTATTTGGCAGCCAGCACAGATAACAATTTGACGATGCAAGCATTGCGTCAAGGCTGCCCTGAGCTAACGGATCATCAGCCGATCGAAGTCGCTGCCTTTTCTTCACAGCGCAAATGGGGTGCTGTAGCTTTTGAACATCTAGGAAATGTCTATCTTGGCGCACCTGAAAAAGTCGCTGGCTCTGCTGCCTTGCCGCAAGTCAAAGAAGCGCAAGAAGCAGGTCTGCGGGTGTTGATTTTAGCTGTAGAGACCGATCCAAAAGCGCCAGCATCCTTTGACCCAAGCAATGCACAAGCGGTGGCAGTCTTGATTTTATCTGATATCATCCGCCAAAACGCTGAAGAAACCTTGGCTTACTTAGCCGATCAAGGCATCGATCTAAAGGTGATCTCTGGCGATAATCCAATAGCTGTCGCAGCGATCGCCCATCGTGCAGGTCTTGCGAATGCCGATCAAGCCATCGATCTTTCTACCTTAACGACCGAAGCAGAAGTCCGAGAAGCTGCGACACGCTATACGGTCTTTGGTCGTGTGACCCCTGAACAAAAGAAACTGCTTGTCCAAGAATTAAAAGCCAATCAACGGACCGTTGCTATGACGGGCGATGGCGTCAATGACGTGTTGGCGCTGCGGGAAGCCGACGTTAGTATTGCGATGGCTGCTGGCGACAGTGCAGCCCGTCAAATCGCTAACTTTGTCTTATTGGATTCTGACTTTACTACGTTGCCAGATGTTTTATTTGAAGGACGCCGCGTCGTCAATAACGTCACCAAAGCGTCGGGAATCTTCTTTATCAAGACGATTTACAGCTTCTTGCTCTCTTTGGTTTGTATCCTGACATCCAGCGCCTTTCCGTTCTTGCCGATCCAAATCACATTGATCGACTTAGCAATTGAAGGCTATCCTTCTTTCTTCCTTTCCTTTGAAGAAAACAAAGCACCGATCAAGGGGCGCTACTTGCCGACGGTCTTACTCAATGCATTACCAAATGCCTTGTTGGTGTTAGTCAATTACTTTGCGATCCGCTTTTTACAAACCGACTACGGTTGGTCGCAATTTGATACGACGACCTTGTTGTACTATTTGTTGATCGGGATCAGCTGTATCGCTGTGATTCGCGCTTGCTTGCCATTAAATCCATTGCGATTGTTTTTAGCGATTACCACTACCGTGGGGATCTATGTCGCAGCAATGCTTTTCCACGGATTGCTGGAAGTTGGTTTCTTGACCGCCGTAACCTTGCCTTACTTCCTTGGCATGATGGCATTGAACATCTGTCTGTACGTGGGGCTTTCTTTCCTAACGAAGTGCTTTTCAGCCAAAGTGCTCGTTAAACAATCCTAATTGATTTTGCAGCATCGCTCTTTCTTGCTTTGTCCAGAAAGACGATGCTGTTTTTTTGTCCTCTCCATAGGTGCAACCATACAAGAAGAAAGAAATTTGGTATACTGAACCTGTAGGCGGTTTCAACAAGGACAGTGTTTCTTTGGAAAAGGCACCCCCCTTGTCAAACAGCCAAATTTAATCAGAAAGTGTTGGTGAAATTGGATGAAAAAAAGTATTTTACTCGTTTCTCACAGTCAGCAACTCACCGAAGGATTAAAACAGATGATCGAAGAAATGGCTGACGGCGAGTCAGTCACGATCTATTCTTTAGGCGGGACAGCAGAAGGAGAGCTGGGTTCTGACGCCACGAAAATCGTGGATGCCGTCAACGAATCCGCAGACGCTGAACTGATCTTAGTCTTTGCCGATCTAGGCAGTGCCGTTTTGAATGCCGAACTTGCATACGACATGCTGGAACTTCAGCAACAAGAACGCTATCACCTGATCGACGCGCCGCTAGTGGAAGGTGCCTTTGCTGCAGCGATCACCGCTGGTTTCAGTGATGATTTGGCGCAAATCGTTGCAGAAGCAAAAAAAGCAGCCGAGAAAGGATGGCATGAAGCATGAAAAAAATCATTAATGATCCCTCAATGATCGTAGAAGAAATGTTGGCTGGTATCGTAGGCAGTTATCCTGAACTGGTCCATCAAGTCGCCGACTCTCGGGTGATCGCTAAGAATAATCAAAAAGAACAAGTCGGTCTTGTTTCTGGCGGTGGGAGCGGACATGAGCCGGCCCATGCTGGCTTTGTCGGTGATGGGATGCTTAGCGCCGCCGTTTTAGGCGATGTCTTCACCTCCCCTACCCCCGATCAGATTTTGACGGCTATCCAAGATTCTGATCAAGGACAAGGCGTCTTGCTGATCGTCAAAAACTATACTGGCGATATCTTGAACTTTGAGATGGCCAAAGATATGGCAGAAATGGAAGAGATCACGACGGAGATCGTGGTCGTGGATGATGATATCGCTGTTGAAAATAGCACCTATACTGCTGGCAAACGAGGAGTTGCCGGTACGGTCTTAGTCCACAAGATTTTAGGCGCAGCTGCTCGTAATGGTGCCAGCTTAAGCGAATTAAAAACACTGGGCGATGCCTTGGTTGCATCGATCAAAACCATTGGGGTCGCATTAAAAGCGGCAACAGTTCCTGAAGTTGGGAAACCAGGTTTTGACTTAGCCGATGATGAGATCGAGTATGGCGTGGGCATCCACGGCGAACCTGGTTACCGTCGTGAAAAACTGAAACCCTCACGTGAACTAGCACAAGAGTTGGTGGAAAAAATCTTGGCGGATTATGAAAAGACCCCAGAAAAAGTCGGTGTCTTGATCAACGGTATGGGTGGTACGCCGCAAATGGAGCTGTTCGTTTTTGCCAATGATGTCGCGAAATTACTCGCAGAAAAAGACATCCCTGTCTCCTTCCATAAAGTCGGCAATTTCATGACTTCCATCGATATGCAGGGACTTTCACTGACCTTGATCGACTTCAGCGAAACGGATCACACCGATGCGTTAAATGAAGCCGTCACAACAATAGCCTGGTAAAGGAGCGAATAGAGATGCAATTGACAACAGAAACGGTGCAAGCATGGTTAGACACCTTCACGAAAGAAATCGAAGCAAACAAAGCCTATTTGAGCGATTTAGATACACCGATCGGCGACGGGGACCATGGCAACAATATGGCACGCGGCGTAGCTGCTTATCAAGAAGCTTATGCCAAACAACAGCCAACGACGATCAGTGATACCTTTAAAGTCTTCTCGATGGCAATGATCTCAAAAGTCGGCGGCGCTTCGGGTCCCCTTTATGGTTCGGCGTTTATGAATATGACCAAAGCAACGAAGGAACTAGAAACGATCGACTCCTTTGAACAATTAGGTACGATCGTTGAAGAAGGCTTGGCGGGCATCAAAATGCGAGGAAAAGCTGAGTTTGAAGACAAAACGATGATCGATGTCTGGCAACCTGTCGCAGAAGCCTTGAAAAAAGGTGAATTGACCAAAGACACGATCGAAGCAGCGAAAGAACATACCAAAGAACTCGTTGCTAAAAAAGGCCGCGCCTCTTATGTTGGTGAACGTGCCATCGGTCATATCGATCCCGGATCGGCTTCTAGTGCGATTTTGTTTGACTCACTGTTAACGGTGATAGAAAAGAATTAAAAAACGATGCTCTTACAAAGCACCGTTTAAGACAAAAGACAAACCTTATGATTGCGTAAGGTTTGTCTTTTTCTTGTTTATTCCTCTTGTAAAATCGTTTGGGCAACTAGCTTCACGTATTGATCCATGCCATCTGGATTTGGATGGACCCGATCTTCATAGAACCATGACTCTTGGTCATTACTCAAATCATACCAATCGATCAAGGTCATATTGTCGTATTTTTCCTCCATGCGCTCCAACATCCGATTGACTTCATTTTGCCAACGCTGTGTCGGTACCCGCACATTGATCCAGTAGACTTTGCGATCACCGATCTCATTCATAAAGCTATCAAATTGGGCTTCTGTAAAGGAACCATTCGTCCCTAGCCCCACAAGGACGGTATCCCGCAAAAGATTTTTTTCTTTCAAGTCTTTGATCAATTCAGGGCTCGCATACAGCTGGCGCCCAACATCCCCATCAACTACCGCTTGGGTAAAGACTTCTTTCAAGTCAGCCGTTGCATCCAGCATCACAGAATCACCAAAAGCCGTGATTTCAAGAGATTCTGCTTTTTTCACTTGGGCTGCTGTTAGATCATATTTTTCCATGATATTTTTTTCATCTTCACTCGTGTTCGCTTCATCGTCCGCTTCATTGCCCTCAGCGTTCGCATTCTTTTGCGATTGCTCTGCCGCTTTTTTATTGGCCGCAATGTTGTCTTTCAACTGCTGCTGCTGGGCATCGACATAATTCGTCGGTGCGGTCACGACGCCAAACAAAGCAACGAGGGTAATCAGTAAGCTGGGCACTAACCACGGTTTTTTCCAACTAAAAATTGGTTTACTGAACCAACCGCGGACCGTTCTGAATGTATCTTTGTACTGGAATTTACGCATTGGGTTTTCGATAAACCGATAGGACAATTCACTGATAAACAAGATCAAGAATAGTTCCACTAACGTGTGCATCAGCACGTTCTCACCGATATTTCCCACTTTTGCTTCGTAAAATATCATCACTGGAAATTGATACAAATAGATCCCATAACTGCGCTTGCCGATATAACTGAAAATCGGATTACTCAATACCCGGTTCAAGCTGGCTCCGGGATGAGCGGTGACTGCCACAAGAATCGTACATAGGATACTGATCAAGAACATGCCGCCATAATAGACAAAGGTCAAATGATCATCTAAGAAAAAGAACGCTGCGATCAGACCAGCCAAGGAAGCAAAACCAGAGATATTCAAGACCCGTTTGGCTTTTTGCGGGATCTCTTTCTTCAAATGGGTACTTGGCCAAATGAATGCTAAGGCACTCCCCATCCAGATCGAAAAGAGCCGCGTATCCGTTCCATAATAAACCCGTGTTGGATCAGCGCCTGGTGTGTAAAGGACTGCTAACAGAATTGCCGACAAAATCGTGACTGCGGCAGTAAATTTAAAGGCACGATGCCTCTGCTTGCCGATTTTCATCAACAAGATAAATACTAAAGGCCAAATCAGATAGTTCTGTCCCTCCACAGCCAGCGACCACAGATGGGTAAAGGGGGATTCATTACCGAACCGATCAAAATAGGATAACCCATGATTGATCTGCCACCAGTTGTTGTAATACAGTAACGAGCTAACAAAAACCCCGCGCAAATTATTCAGCAGATTTCGCTGGAACAACGTGATATACGCTGCTGAGATAAGCAGCATCACCACCATTCCTGGATAGAGCCGTTTCATTCGCCGAACATAAAAATCTTTGACTTTGATTTTGCCGTTTTGATCCCACTCTTGCCTCAGCAAGTCAGTGATTAAATAACCTGATACGACAAAGAATACTGGAACTCCTAAATAACCGCCTCGCATATGAGTAGGTAGTAAATGATATAAAATAACGCCGATGACTGCCAAGGTTCGAATGCCGTCAAACCCGGTAATATAGCGGCTTGTGCTTAAACGTTTATTCATTTTTCAACCACTTTTCTCTAATTGATCCAATTGTTTCATAAAAAAACAATTTCAGCATGAACGCTATTGATTCCATACTCTCATAATTTACCAGAAATCCCCCATATAAAGCTAGCAACATCTGCTATATTTCAAAAAAATTAATTTTTGGCGAAAAAAAAGTACTTCTATAAAGAAATACTTTTTTCAACTCCTTTTTCACAGTTCTTCTTCATAAAAGCGACCCAAAATCTGGACATTTTCTGCAATACTGACAAAGGCTTTTGGATCGGCTTCTTTCATGGCACTGCGCAGCATCGGCAGTTCAAAGCGTGTCACTACCGTCAGCAAAACCGTTTGTTTGTCATGCTTGTACGCCCCTTCGGCTTCGTTGATGATGGTAATCCCTCGCCGCATATGTTTTTGGATCGTTTGAATGACTTCTTCTGGGTTGCGGGTGATGATCGTCACCTGCATTTTCTTTTGCTTCGTAAAAACCGCGTCCGTCACTTTTCCACTGACAAAAATCGCGATCGCACTATACAACGCATATTGCCAGCCAAACAAGATCCCTGCGGCGAACAAAATAACAATGTTAAAGAAAATCGATATCGAGCCGATCGTTTTCCCTGTCCTTTTGCGGATGGCAATGCTGACAAAATCCAGCCCTCCAGAAGAAAGACCATTCTTCAAGGCATAGCCGATCCCCACTCCATTGATGGCACCACCGAAAATCGCACAGATCATCGGGTCCGTCGTGACGGTTTCTTCGGGCAAAATTTGCACGAATAAGGAGGTGAGTAAAACAGTAATTCCAGTAAAAATCGTAAACTTGTGGCCGATCTTAAACCAACCTAGAAAAAATAATGGCACATTCAACAATAATAGCGCAAGGGATAAGGGGATATAAAACCCGAGCCCTTCTCTTGAGATCGTGGTGATGATCTGAGCGACACCCGTAATGCCGCTGGAATAAATATTACCTGGTTGATAGAAGAAATTGACCGCAATCGATGCCAGCAGCGCATAGACGATCGAAAACGAAAGTTTGTTGGCGTATTCTGGATGAGGGAGCCATTTAAACAGAGGAGTCATTGCATTTCATAGCCTCACTTTTTTGATTTGCCTTTATTATACTTCAGCTCATAAAAAAAGAAACGAGCAATGAAAGAAATGGGTGAATTCTCATGAACTTTTTTCATTCATTCACCAATTTCTATTTCATCACTCATTTCATCATGATTTAACGCTTATTCGTTTTCTTCAACCGTTGTTACATCGATGTTCAAGTCAAACAACTGCATTGGCGAAACGGTACTTGGCGCTTGTGACATTGGATCAGCTGCTTTCCCATTTTTAGGGAAAGCAATGACTTCGCGAATGTTTTCTTCGCCAGCCAAGAGCATCACTAATCGGTCTAACCCAAGGGCGATGCCGCCATGTGGTGGGAATCCATAATCCAAAGCATCCAATAAGAAGCCAAATTGATTTTGCATCTCGCGACGTGAGAAACCTAGCGCTTCAAACATTTGCTCTTGCACTTCTCGTGTATGGATACGCAATGATCCGCCACCTAGCTCGTAACCGTTTAGCACGATATCGTAGGCTTGCGCATAGACTTTTGAAGGGTCTGTCGTTAACAATGGCAGATCGCTTTCTTTTGGCAATGTGAATGGATGGTGAGCAGAAACATAGCGGCCTGCTTCTTCATCGTATTCAAATTGCGGCCAGTCAGTGACCCATAGGAAGTTGAATTTGCTCTCGTCGATCAAGCCTAATTCTTTTCCTAATTTATTACGGATCGCCCCCAATGTTGCTGAAACGATCGCAAAGGAATCGGCACCAAACATCAGAATATCGCCAACTTCCGCATTGGCTGCTGCAATGATCGCGTCGGTCGCTTCTGTCAAGAATTTAGCGATCGGTCCTTTCAATCCATCTTCTTCAACTTTGACCCATGCCAATCCTTTGGCACCAAATTGGCCAGCGTAATGGCCTAGATTGTCCATGTCTTTTCTGGAGTATTTGTCTGCAGCCCCTTTGGCGTTCAAGACTTTCACAACGCCGCCTTTTTCAAGAGCCATTTGGAAAACTTTAAAATCAACGTCTTTCACAACTTCTGATAAGTCGATAAGCTCCATGTCAAACCGTGTATCTGGTTTGTCACTGCCGTAGCGTCCCATTGCCTCATCATAGGTCATCCGTGGGAATGGCAAGGTAACTTCGATGCCTTTGACTTCTCGCATCACTTTTGCCAACAGCTCTTCCGTATAGGTTTGGATTTCTTCTGCCGTCAAGAAAGAGGTTTCGATATCGACTTGGGTAAATTCTGGTTGACGGTCGCCCCGCAAATCTTCGTCACGGAAGCAACGTACGATTTGATAGTAGCGATCGAAGCCAGCACCCATCAATAACTGTTTAAAAATTTGTGGTGATTGCGGCAACGCATAGAAATGACCTGGATAGATCCGTGAAGGAACCAAATAATCCCGCGCACCCTCTGGTGTTGATTTTCCTAGATAAGGTGTTTCGATATCCAAGAAGTCGTTCGTGTCTAAGAAATTGCGGATCGCTTGCGTCGTTTTCGCCCGCATCACGATGTTGTTCGTCATTTTTGGACGACGCAAGTCTAAATAACGGTATTTCATGCGAATCTCGTCGCCAACGGTTTGATCATCTTCAATCAAAAAGGCTGGTGTTTTTGCAGTGTTTAAAATCGTGATTTCGCTGATCATCACTTCATAGGCACCTGTCACCATTTTCGGATTGATGGCTTCTGGTGCACGATTGATGACTTGACCCGTTACTTCTAATACATATTCGCTGCGGCATTTGTCCGCGATTTCCCAGGCTTCTTTCGAAACCTCAGGATTGAAGACGATTTGCACGATCCCTTCTCGGTCGCGCAAGTCAATAAAGATCACGCCCCCTAAGTCACGGCGCTTTTGCACCCAGCCTTTTAGAGTCACTGTCTGGTTTAAATGGGTCTCATTTACTAACCCGCAATATACTGTACGTTTTGTCATTCTTTTTCTCCTCACTCAAACATTTTGGTTGTCATTTCATCGTAGATCTCATCGAAGCGGGCATAAAGATCCGCTAACGGAAATTGTTTTTCTTCACGGCTTGCCATGGATTTGATATTGATCACTTGTTCTGCTAATTCTGTTTCGCCTAGAGTCAGAACCAACCGTGCCCCTTGTTTATCAGCAGATTTAAACTGGGCTTTGGCTTTACGATCCATGAAATCACGATCGGCAGAAAAGCCGAAATTACGAATCGCTTGCACGACTTTCAACGCCTCTAAATTGGTTTCTTGTCCCAAACCAACCACATACGCATCTAACTCATTCAAAGCAGGAATCACAACTTCTTCGGCTTCCATAGTGATCAATAAACGTTCGATCCCTAAAGCAAAACCAAAACCAGGTGTTTCTGGTCCGCCTAGCTCTTCCACTAAATGATTGTAACGACCGCCGGCACAGATGGTGGCTTGCGCCCCCATTTTTGGTGACTCACTCATGATCTCAAAAATCGTGTGGGTATAATAATCCAAACCGCGCACCATATTTGAATCAATCTCATAAGGGATCTCCAACGCATCCAGCATATTCGTTACAGTTTCAAAATGTGCCTTGGCATCTGGTGTTAAGTAGTCTAGGATCGATGGTGCATCCGCCACGAATTTTTGGTCACGCTTGTCTTTGCTGTCAAGGACCCGCAAAGGATTTTCATGCAAGCGGCGTTTTGAATCCTCACTAAGCTCCGCTTCATGGGGCGCTAGATAGTCGATCAACGCTTGCCGATAGTTTTGGCGTGTTTCTTTATCGCCTAATGAATTGATGACCAAGCGCAATTGACTCAGTCCTAATTGACGATAAAAATCCATTGCCATCGCCATTGTCTCAACATCGGTCGCTGGATTTGCTGAACCGAAAACTTCGACACCGATTTGGTGGAATTGACGCAAACGGCCTTTTTGCGGACGTTCATAACGGAACATTGGTCCCATGTAAAACACTTTATAAGGCTTCGTATGTTCTGGTCCGAATAGTTTGTTTTCGACATAAGAACGAGCGATCGGTGCGGTGCCTTCTGGACGCAACGTCACATGACGCTCTCCTTTATCGTAGAAATCATACATTTCTTTTGAAACGATATCCGTTGTGTCCCCGACACTGCGGGCGATCACTTCAAAGTGCTCAAAAATCGGTGTCCGAATTTCGTTGAATTGATAATCGCGAAACACTAAGCGTGCTGTTTCTTCCACAAATTGCCATTTTTCGGATTCTCCTGGCAAAATATCGTTGGTTCCTTTTGGACGTTGGTAACTCATCGTATGCATCCTCCTATTTGTTTCATGGTTGCCCATGTTCTTTGCTTTCATTGCTTGTTTGCTTATTCACCTATTGCTTGTTGCTCATTGATGTGGGTGGGTTGTTCTCGTGTTTGACTTTTGGGTTATTGCGCTCTTTGCCGTTGGTTGCTGGTCATGGTTTCGTTGGCTTCGACTGCAATTGAACAAAGCAAAAAATGCCAAGTACAGCTTTCATGTCTCACTTCTTACGCCAGTCATAGTGATTCCTAGTTTGGTTACTACGCTCCCTACGTCGCCTAGTACTGTTCATCATCTGCTCTGTCTTGCTCCGCAAGCCAATCATTGTGATTCCTAGTTTGGTTACTACGCTCCCTACACTCGCCTAGTACTCTTCATCATCTATTCTGTCTTGCTCCGCAAGCCAATCATAGTGATTCCTAGTTCGGTTACTACGCTCCCTGTGGTCGCCTAGTACTGTTCATCATCTATTCTGCCTTGCTCCGCAAGCCAATCATAGTGATTCACAGCAAAAAACTCGCCCTTGTTTTTTTATACAAGGGCGAGTTTTGATTACACGCGGTACCACCTAAATTCGAGAAATGTTCTTCTCCTTCGCTCGATTAACGCTCGGTCACGGAACAGCTTTTCTTCTGTTCATCTCCAGATTGTCTTTCCTTTACACGTCCTAAACTGCTTTCAGCCGGGGCAGTTTTCTCTTTTAAGGAGTAGAATAAAGTACTCGATCCTTCACTGATTTTTGATATTATCTATAAACTACAAGAAAGCTATGAAAAAGTCAAGGTGTTTCACTGTCTTTTTCATTCCGCTGCTCTCTAGTAGCATTTTCTCTAGTGGTCAACACAAAGAAGCTCTCCTTCTGTTTGCTTTTCTTCCTTTTTGCGTTATGCTGAATAACGAAGGTTTTGTTTCTATGAAAGGAGCTGTTTTTATGTCTTTATATTCAGGCTATATCCGTCAACCACACTACTATGAGACCGATCAAATGGCGATCATCCATCATGCCAATTATATCCGCTGGTTTGAAGAGGCCCGCGTGGAGTTACTCGCGTTCTTGGATTTACCGTATCATACCATCGAAGAAGCGGGCTTGATCGTTCCCGTGCTGGAAGTCAGTGCGCAATACAAAACGATGATTCGTTACGAAGATGAGGTGCGAATCGATGTTTTGGTCGACAAATATACTGGCACGCGTTTAGATTTTCGCTATGAGATCTACAAAACTAGTGATGGTCAGTTGGCAACGACGGGGACTTCAAAGCATTGTTTTTTAGCAAAAGAGACCAATCGCATCGTGCAGCTGAAGCGTAGTTTTCCTGAAATCCATCAACGATTTGCTGATTATGCTGCCCTGTCAGGGGAATAATCAATTCTGATCACTCATTTAAGTCAAAATCCTTGCTTTTTGAAACGGCTTTCGTATAATCAATAGTAATTTCAGGGAAGGATGATGGCGATGTACGTGATTAAAGTTTTGCATGGTTACATTGGCAAAGATGGTCGTCGCACTCGTGAAAAAATTCCAGACAAGTTATGGGTCTTTGAAGATCGGAAGCAGTCCGAAGCATTTGCAGATAAAATTGGTGGTCGCGTCAAACCGTTAACTGAAGTCAAACAGCATACGTAAAAAAATAAGCCGTTATCGTCTTTTGCGCATAGACGATAGCGGCTTATTTTTTTTACTGCGAAACAGGATTAGTCATCCAATTCGGTTTCTAGTACTTCACCTGTTTGGGCATTGATTTTCACATCTGTTTGTTTGTTGCCATCTTCTACTTTGACTTCCCAATAGGTTACATTCATTTCTTTGTCTAATGACCAATCTGTTGCTTGACCACCGCCAGCTTCTTTCACGGCGATATCAGAAATTTCTTCCAATGAAAGCAAGTTGGTTAGGTCCAATTGATCGGCATCTTTTTTGACACCGTTTTGTTCATCGGCATCCAATTTTTCCGTTCTTTCTTCAGAAGTTTCTTTGGTTTCTGCATCGATCTTTAATTCAAACTCATTCGTGTCATCCACGCCTTCTACTTGGTAGAAGTAATTGCCAAAAGAAGTATCCAAATCAATCGAAGTGATCGCTGCATCTGGGTATTTGTCTTGGAATATTTGGATCGCTTCTTCTACGGTCACCGTAGGTAAGCCGCCATTGGCGATCGCTGCACTGCTTGAAGAGCTGTCTGTTGCTTGTGACGACGTTGTTTCACTTGATGAGGCAACTGCTGTGCTTGAGCTGCTGTTTTGCGCAGGTTCTGAATTTCCAGTGTTGTTTTGTGTACATCCTGCCAATAATCCTAATGCGGCAATTCCGAATAAAATAGTTGTTTTTTTCATGTTTCATTCCTCCAATTGTTTGTGTATTCCTTTTTTCTATATATTTAGAATAACAAGTTCCTCATGAAAAAGAATCAAAAATGCTTGAAGAAAATCTAAAAAAATCTTCATCTTTCTCTTTCATTTGGAAAGGCAAGTTTAAAGATACTGCCTTGCGGTTGATTGTCTGTCACGGTAATTTTGGCATGATACTTGTCTGCCAGCTGTTTTACCAGTGAAAGCCCGATGCCTGAACCAGCAATCTGGCTGGAACGAGAATCTTCTACTCGATAGAACCGTTCAAAAATCAAGGCTTTCTTATCATCGGGAATCCCAATGCCAAAATCGACGACGGTCAAAGACATCTGTGTCTGCTCTTGCGTCAAGGTCACATGAATCGGCTGATCGGCAGGTGAATACTTCGCGGCATTTTCTAACAGGTTTTGGATGATTTGCTGGAAGTCACGTTTATGCCCACGTTTCATACATTGGTTCTCCACAAAATATTCAATCGATTGCGGAACGATCGTCGCTTGTTTTTCACACTCTTCTCGGACGATCTGAGAAACATCAACGAGGGTCATTTCATCTTGGGATTGATTTTTTTCTAGGTCCAGCAATTGATTGCTCAATGTTTCCAAACGCTTCGACTCTTTGTCGATAAACGCCATTGAGGAAGGAATGACTTCGGGATGTTTGGTTCCACGCCGCTGGATCAATTGGACATGTCCGCGAATCGCAGCTAAAGGTGTTCGCAGCTCATGGGAAGCATCGGCAACGAACCGTTTTTCCCGCTCAATCGTCTCTCGCTGTTCTTTCAATAATTTATTAAAGGCCAATGCCACCGAACGAATCTCGATGGGCTCTTCAGAAACCGTCAGTTCTCCTGTTCGGCTTTGTTCAATGGCAGCAATTTCTTGCGCCATGCCAGTAAGCTTCTGGCTCCATTTCCCGACACTCCAATAAATCAGCAGACTGCCCACCACAACAGCGATCAGATTCAAGAAACTGCTGATCATAAAGAGGCCATAGGCTAATTCCACACTATCCTCCCCATTGATAGCGATCGTCACCTGATCCCCATCGACTTCTTGGGTTTTCGTGTAATAGATGCCCTCCTCTGTAAAAACGATGTCTTCGAGAAAAGGAATCACTCGCCCTTGATTGATATCGGCAAAAATCTCTTCCGCATCTTCTGATGAAACGACACTGCCATCGGCTAAGATCACTTGCAGGGCGTCTTCTTCATCTGCCGAGACATAGGCATTGACGAGAAAGTCCCAGGCATCCCCTGATGCCTCACCTTTTTCGATGGCTTCAAGGATGTTGCTGGCACGATTTTCGATATGTTCAAACAAATAACCTACGGATAATAAAATAAACAGCAGATTGAAGAGAATCAGCAGACCAAAGAGAATCAAGGAAAAGCGGCTCGTCAATTGAAATTGGGCTGTTTTTCTACGTTGGTTGGCTGATTTATTCTTCATGATCGGTCCTCAAGACATAGCCTAATCCACGAACGGTTGCAATCATTTTGCCTTTGCCGCAAACATCCAGCTTGTTCCTCAGTGTGCGGATATAGACATCTACAACATTTGTTTGGCCGTCGTATTCATAGCCCCAAATCTCATTCAACAGGTCATCTCTCGTTTTGACGACCTCGGGTTCTTTCATCAATTCATATAAAATCCCAAACTCTTTGGGCGTCAACTCAATGGTTTCACCGGCAACCTGAACCAAGTGCTTGGCGATGTCCATCATCAGCTCCCCCGCCACTAATTGGTTTTGCTGGTTCTTTTGTTGTTTGGCTTCTCGTTGCAACCGTCGCTCGATCACCCGAATTCTGGCAAACAGTTCTTCGATTTCAAAAGGTTTCGTTAAATAATCATCTAATCCGACATCAAGCCCCGTCACCACATCGGCGGTTTGATTTCTGGCGGTCATCATCAAAATCGGGATGTCGCTTTCTTTGCGTATCCGCCGCGCCACTGTGATGCCGTCATAGATTGGCAGCATCCAATCCAATAAAATCAGATCAAAGGCATTTGCTTGCTGATTGAACAAGGTCAATGCCTCTTGCCCATCTTTGGCCCAGACCGTGTCATATCCCTCAAAAGTCAATTCGGTCTGAATAAAACTGGCTAAACTTTCTTCGTCTTCTACTAGCAAGATCTTCAAGGCCATATGCACTCCTCCTCCTGTTTTGCTTCTATCATAACGGATTTTTTCGAAACTTCCTAACTGATTGAAAGAAAAAAATCATGAAGATTTTTTCATGTTCAACAAAAAAAGACGGCATGAACCAAGGTCCACTCCGTCTTTCATTTATTCCATATTTTTTGCTAGCTGATACGTGCCAACGAGTTCCCCTTGTTGGAGTTGAAGCACGTAAGGACATGTTTCAGCTAAAAACTCACGATCATGACTGATCACCGCTAACAGATCAACTTCCTTAGCGACTGTTCGCAACAGTTTTGCGACTTCTTCCATTTGCTGCAAATCTAACCCACTCGTTGGTTCATCGAAAAACAACAAGCGTTTACCAGAAAGCAGGGCACTGCCGATGGCAACTCGTTGTTTTTCCCCACCCGACAAGCTTTGCGGATGTCGGGCAAGGAGTGGTGTTAAGTGCAACAATGAGACAATTTCTTCAAAACGAGCTGGGTTTTGGGCTTTGATCAGCAGCTCTTTTTCCACCGTTTCAAAAAACAGCTGCAAGTTGACATCCTGCATCACAAGAAAGCTTTCCTGCAGCAGCTGCTTTTGGGTCCGCTTTTGTCCATTGATGGCAAATACTGCTTCTGGGCATTTTTTCAATCCTGACAGGACTTGCACCAACGTACTTTTGCCAGCACCATTTGGTCCAACGATCCCCACAGCTTGCTTCGTCGGCAATTGTAGTTCAGGCAAGTTAAGCGCCCAATTTCTGCTGTTTGCTGAGCGTTTCGATTGCTTGATCTGCAGATGCGTTGCCCTTAATCCAGACTTTTCTGGCAAAGATTCTCGGCAGTGCTGAGTTTCCAATGCCGCCTCGCCTACTTTTCGCAATCCCAACTCGTGAATTGCCTCCTCGGGCAGTGACAAAAGCTGAGCTGCTGGATAAGACGCCCGCAATCGTCCTGCTTCTAATAGACAGAAGCGATCTGCCATTGGCGCCAAATACGCCAAGCGGTGTTCGGCGATCACAATGGTTTTCCCTTGTTGTTTTAAAGAAGCCAATCCTTGAGTCAACTTTTGGATCGCTTCTTGATCCAAATTACTGGAAGGCTCATCCAATAAGAACACATCATGGGGCAACATCGTGGCTGCAGCGAGAGCAATCAGCTGCTTCTCCCCACCAGATAGGTCAAAGACACTAGCATCAAGCAACGGGGTCAGGGAAAACTGCTGTGCTACTTCGGTGATTCGCTGCCGAATGTTTTCTGGTGCGACGCCCGCATTTTCCATCGAAAAAGCCAACTCCGAATAGACATCCGTGGTGAAAAATTGCGTCTTGGGGTTTTGAAAGACGACGCCAATCGTCTGGGCATAATGGGAGAAATCGGCAACTGGCAAGTCTGTTTCTCCGACACGGATCTTTCCTTGCACTTCGGCGGGATACAGCTCAGGGATCAAGCCATTCAAAACATTGAGCAAGGTCGATTTTCCGCTGCCGCTAGCGCCGCACAAAACGATGACTTCCCCAGCTGCGACCGTCAAAGAGAGCTCAGATAATACGGTCCGATTTTCTCGTTTCACTGACACTTGTTCTAATGTGATCATCCAAGCCACATCCTTTTCACGATAAAGCCGCATAATGCTAAAAAGACCAAGCCATCCCACCAGCGCAGCTTCAGTTCGTGGACGGTGGTATGGGGAGTTTCTGATGCTAACCCGCGAACCAGCACCGTAGCCGACAGTTCGGTTGCGGTCTTTTCAGCCGACATCAGTAATGGGATCAAAAAATACTCCGCACTTTGCAGTGGATGAAGCAAGATCGATCCTGCCGACAGCGAGATGCCGCGAAAGCGCATCGCTTGGCGAATACTTTTGAAATCTTGTACCAATGTGGGAAAAAAACGAAATAAGACTGCCAGCGGGACTAATAATACGTTGGGCACGTGCATTTTTTGCAGCGCAGCCATCCACTCACTGTTTTTCGTCCCGCTAATGGCAAAAGCCGCCGCCATGATCGTTGGCAATAAGCGGCGATAACCGACGGAAAAGAAATCCAGCAACACGATTAGTACGTGGTTGCCTTGGCGAAACAAAAAACTATCTGCCATTGTCAGCAAGACAAACACGCCATAGAGCAGCAAGCCTTTTTTCCAAAAGCCGCTGACTATAAATAGCAGCAGCAAGAAAGTGACAAAGGCAAACTCATCGATCCAGCTGATGGTCACCATCATAGTAAAACTAGCAAAGAGAATCACCGCCAATTTGCTGCGGGGATCAAACCTTGTTTTCGACACATTCCTCACCCTTTATGCGATTGGATCGTTGGTTGAAAATGTTTTTCCATCAAGCGACTGCCGATACCTAAACCAGCCACCGCACCAATCAAAACCGCCAATGCACAAAGCCCTAACATCAAATTGGAGGTATGAGCAAACACGCCGGCAATGTAGGTTTCATCTTTTCCGCGAGCCACTAATGAATCGATGTAGGCATTTTTCATAAACCACAGGGGCAAGATTGGACCCATCAAGCCAAAACTAAAGACGATATAACTCGCCAGTACGCGAACGTTTCCTTTGAGCTTTGTTTTGTATTGGATCAAATCAGCTGCTAAGGCACAAATCATATTGGGCAAAAAGGCCAATGGAAAATGTCCTGAAATCAAAAAAAAGAGCCCTACCACGGTACCCATAATGGTGATTGCGCCAAATTTCGGTACTTTATTCAATAAAATCAGATAGATAATGCCAGAAAACAAAGCGGTGACTGCTGGAATAAATAAATTATGAAAACCTGGGATCACAAAACGCAAAATCAATAGACAGACGCTCATTAAAAGAAAATAGATCGCTGTATAGATCCCCACTGCAATTAAATCTTGAACCTTTAGTTTTTTCACTGCGTATTCGCTCCTTCTTGCAAGCAATCAATGAAAAAACCGTTGCTGCTTGCTTGTACAAACTTATTTTTACAAAGCCTCAGTATAGCACAAAGCAGACGTTTTTATGGGGAGATATGCTTACCAACAGTCGATTTTCTTCTAAAACAGAACCAACAAATAGAGGTGTCTTCTGAAGGGCTCCATTTCAACACACAGGTACCTTTAAAGAATCACTAATGGAAAAATGAATCTTTCACACGCTTAGTTGTTTTCTCCTCTTCCCATCTTTGCGAAATTAATGAATAATAGACAAGGACAAACACTTAAAATCAGCAAAGACTCGCCATCTTTTTTCTTTTTTTTAGAACCCAGCAGGTATGTCTAAAAAAAAACAATAACCAAGTTGACCGTCGCTTGTTAACGGAAGAAAATCAACGCTGTACCGCTATGTAAACACCCCAAACCCAACTGTAAAAACATTTTGACACTTGATTTCAAGGTATTGTCAAAGACATTTGATCGTTAGAATGCAGACATTGGCCTAAACTAATGGTAGAAGGAGCGGATAAAATGAACTTAAGCAAACAAATAAAAAAACATCGGGAACGATTAAGTCTCTCTCAAGAAGGGCTGGCAGAAAAACTCTATGTCTCCCGACAAACGATCTCCAATTGGGAGAATGAAAAAAGCTATCCTGATGTTCACAATTTATTATTGCTCAGTGTTCTATTTGATGTTTCTTTAGATGAATTAGTCAAAGGGGATGTTGAACAAATGAAAGAAACGATTGAGAAAACAGAAATGGATCGTTACACAAAAATGATGCTGCTTTTTATACTATTGACCGCACTCTCTGTTGGGCCTGCTCTTTATTTACCCGGATACTGGTGGATTGTCCCGCCTCTATGTTTTTGGCTCGTCTCCATGTATGCCGCATTAAAGATCGAAAAAATCAAGAAAACCCAAAATATCAAAACGTATAAAGAGATCGTTGCCTTCATGGAAAATCAAGACCTCGATGCCATTAGGATAAAGCGCGACGTCAAAAAAGATTTCCTTTCAACAGCAGTCATCGTCGTGGTCTTTACCTTGATCGTCGGTATCATCGCATGCCTTAGTACACTGCCGCATTTACTGATGCGCTGATCAAAACACAGGTTGAAGCTGCTTTTATGATAAAGCCGGTACAACCTGTGTTTTTTTCAATTCAATGATCTCATCCGTATAAATCAAATTTTGCGGGCGATGGGTGATCATAATGACTAGTTTATTTTTCAATTGGTCTTTGATCGCTGCAAAAAGCTTTTCTTCTGTTGTTTCGTCTAAAGCAGATGTGGCTTCATCAAGAACAATGACTTCTGCGTCTGAGAAAAACAATCGGGCAAAAGCGATTCGCTGTTTTTCCCCACCAGAAAGGTTGGCTCCTTTTTCTCCAATTTCAGCTGATAGTCCTCCCTTGAGTGCCTGATAGAATGCGCCTAATTGACATTTTTCTAATACCGCTATGATTTCCTCGTCTGCGATTTCCTTATCAAAAATAATATTTTCTTTCAGCGTTCCTTGGAAGATTGGGGCATCTTGCGATAGATAAAAGATATGCTCATAGTAATCATTTAAGTTGTAAGCAGCTAAATTTTTGTGATTGATCAGGATCGCACCGGTCGTCGGCTGATACAAGCCTAAAATCGTTTTGACCAGCGTTGATTTTCCTGCGCCGCTTTCTCCTACTAACCCATAAATCGCTCCTCGCTTCAGCTCCAGTGTGCTATCGGTTAAGATTTGCTTTTCTTGAAGTATGACGGATAGATCCTTAACTGTGATGCAGTTAATGGCCTCAGACAATGCATCGCCTTGTGTTAAAGCTTTATCCTCTGGCAGATAGAAAAATTCGTTTAACCGTTCAAAGGCAACTTTATCTAAGTTGTATTGAACAAAAATCACGTTAAATATTGCAACAGGCGTGTAGATTCGATCCACATAAATAATCAATGCTGCTAAACCGCCCAGGCTGACCGTAATCTGATTTGTAAATGCCAATACCACAATTACGACTTTGATCAATGCGACTAAGACTGCAAAAAAACCAAAGAAAAACTCATGGATCATCGTCATTTTCGTCAAGCGTTCTGTTGTGTCAGCAGACATGTTTTTATATTGTGCGATCTCTTTTTCAAACCGCTTATTGATCCGAAACGTGACCATTTCCGTTAGTCCGCGAATAAAGGTGCTATTCATGGCTTCTTCTGAAACTAGCGCACGTTCTTTGAGAGAGCGTAAAACTTTCAAAAGCAGATTGGTCACAATAAACACCACTAGATAGCCCACAAGGATCGCTGGAATCAATCTTTTATCGATCATAGCAATAAAAGCTAAGTTAAACAGTGTTTCGGGAAGCAATTCTTTAAACAAGCGTCCATAAAAATTCAAATGGATATTTCTGCCAGCCGCTGCTCCCGCTTCAGTTTTCTGTAAGAGTGCTCCAGAGCCGATCTGCAAGTACTCGGAATAGGCAATCTTGCTGATTTTTACTAAAGCTTGTTCTTTGAGATAGAAATACATGCTGTTGTGCAATGTTGTTTTTGGTTTCTGCTCAAGATAGGACAAAATCGGTACCAGTACTAGCGTTAACCCATAGATAAAAACGACTGGCCAATCAAGTGTCTTGCCAAATGAATCGAGTAGTTTTTGAAAATAAAAAACATTCGCGGCACTCAAAAATGAGACCGCAATTCCAATCCCAACATATACCGTCAATCCTTTTTTAAAATGCCGCCATAAATCAATTGCCATCGTATGCTCCTTTTGCTGCAGTGTTCGTGGAAAAATCGTAAGATAAATAAAACAAACGCTTTCAAAAGTATAATCTATTTTTCGCTTAATGGAAAGAAACATATGAAAGATAGTGAAAAACCATTCTTCGGTCATCGAGAAAAAACAAAAAACCCCGCTCAAAGAGCGGGGCTAACGTTGTTGCCAACGATTGATTATTTGTTTAAAGCGTCTTTTGCTTGGTCAGCTAATTAAAATCTTTTTTATCTATCAAATAAGTATCAAAAAAAGCATAAACATAAGCAACTCTTAAAAAGTATTTCATTATAAATCATATACTGTAATTTTTGTCTGGGTCATTTTCTGGGTCATTTTTATAAAATGGTCGTTTATGTCTGGGTCAAAAAATACTCATTAACGCTGGGGGCAATCAATTGTTCTATAATTTTTTTCTTCTTATCTTCATCAAATTTCCTTGGTAAACAAATGACTTGCTAAGGCGAGCTTGTACATAAATATATTCATATTACTTGCAGTAATTTAGTTTATGCTATAAATTAGTAATTGCGTGCAATACTTTAAGAAGAGTAGTTAGGCGGTGAAAACTTGGGGAAGTGCGCCTAATACTCTTCTTGTTTATTTTATCATTATTTCAACGTAATAGATATTATTGATTATAAATCTCTTATAATATGTTCTTAACTTTAAAATTTTACCCATTTATATTAATTATAGGATTAAAATTTGCATTTTATTAATTAAACATATTGATAGAAAGTTAAGAATGATGTAAATTTGTATTAGAGGTGATTCTATGAAAGTTGATAAACTACATTATAGAAAAGTCATTAACAATGCAAGACACCTAGAATACTATTCGATACGATACTTTCAATCTTCGTCTGATCAAAGCAACCTCGAGAAAAATAATGAAGAATTAGACTATTTAATTAAAAATAATGTTTATCACAAGATAGCACGTACATCTCGAAAATCGTTTTTCGGAGATCAGATAATCATTAGAAAAAATTTGGAACAGGATTTTAAACTTTTAGAGAAGTATATAACTTTTTTTGACCAGCATGAAATGTGAAAAACTTTTTCATCTAATTGTGCCACTCCTCCCCGGGAGTGGTTCTTTTTACTTTTTACCTTTAGCTCAGTTGGTTAGAGCAGACGGCTCATAACCGTCCGGTCGTAGGTTCGAGTCCTACAAGGTACATAAAAGAACCCCTTTTCTCTTTTGAGTAGGGTGCTTTTTAAATCTAGCAATTAAAAATTTATATTAGGAAATAAAATAAGTACATAGATTAAATATCATTTAACTAAGACAAATTTTTCGACAAGATTAGGCGTAACTATTGATTAAGCAAATTTAGAATGATATATTTAACTTGTAGTAGCGATGACGTGGAGAGTCCATGTTACGTTTCTTTTTGTTACATTTAAGTATAAGATAGTTATCTTGTATTTACGGGAGGGATATATATGAGAGCTTTGAATGCCAACGAAGCAATGTATTTTAACGAAATGGAGTATCAAAATTTCGTTAAAAACGTCGAATGTAGGAAGCTTTCCAAAGAAAGACAACAAGAATTAAAAGTTGTTTCCAATAGGTTTAGCCAAGCAAAGAGATTGCACGGAAAAACTAAACTAACAAAAATTTCAGGATCTAAGTAATATGAATGAGGAAGAATATTCGATTATTCCCGTCAATTCATTGATAGAAAATGAACAATTAGATTCTTTCACTTGTGGAAATGAGGCAGAAGAATTAAAGATAAATGATTTCCTGAAAAACCAGTCAAAAGTGTTCGACTCTAGAGGAATTTCCAAAACATTTTTATATATGAGAGATAAGGAGCTAGTAGGCTTCTTTTCTCTTTGTACATCAGAAACGCAAGTAACTAAAAAGTTTAAACAAACAAAATTACTGAACAGAACGTTCAGTTTACCCATTTCTCCAACAATTTTTCCGAGTATCGAACTAACTTATTTCGCAATAAAACATAGCGAACAAAATAAAAAATTAGGAACTAGCATGATGTATGCCATATTAGAGATGCTTTACTACAACGTGTATCTTTATGTGGGATTTATAATGGTTACATTAGAATCTCGAAATGTAGCAACTGAATTTTATGAAAAGATGGGATTTACCCACCATAAAACTCGGAGCGGAAACGATAGATTAATGGCGCTAACCATTACTGATATAGAAACGATACTCGGTATGAGTACATAAAAATAGTAAAGACCTTAGCTCACGCTAAGGTCTTTTTTCATTGCTTCAAATTCAATCATGATCTTCGTCTTGCCAATCACCCTCCTAGTATATGTTATTCCAAGCATAACAAAAAGGCACCCAGCCGATAAGCTAGGTGCCTTGTATTTATCCTCCCACACCGGCAAGTGCTTGTTTGCTTGCACGGTAAAATTTACGGTTCATTTTGTTTAATTCGCTTGGGTTATTCGCATCGACATTGCCAATATGGATATGTTGTTCCACTTTAGAAGGCTGTACTTTGCCGCCAATGCCCTTGCGTTTTTCTTCGTCTGATAACGGAGTAACAGTTGTCTTGCCGTTTTTGTTCGTAAGCAATTCTGGTCCAGCTTCACCAACGATTGCTTGGCCGTTCAGTACATGCCCGCCTTTTGCTAGATAAGGTAATTCTCCAATGCTGAAGCTTTTACCACCCATTCCGGGTACCCATTTAGGAACCTTGATATTATTAATCCCTCGAATGAATCCGTTGATCAATCCAATCATGTTGTTTAGTGGCATTTTCGCAATCGCAACAATTCCATCAAAGATACCACCAAAAATGTTTACAATACCATTCCAAGCTCGTTCCCAATCCCCTGTGAAAACTCCAGTGATAAAATCAATAAAACCAGTGAATATGCGTTTCCCAGCTTCGAATACGTTGGAAATATTTGTCCAAAGTCCTTCGAATACTCCACTAATGTATCCCCCAATAAAGTTGAATACCTCAACGGCGACATCCGATACACCTTGAAAGAATGCATTCACGCCATTTCTAAACCATTCAACCTTATTATAGGCGAGAACTAAACCTGCAATAAGCAAGGCAATACCCGCAACCACTAGGGCAAACGCTCCTCCTGATAAACCTAAAAATCCAGCTAGCTTTGTCCATACGCCGAAAAAACCTGATGCAGCTGTGGTTATCTTTGTGATTGATCCAGCAACACTGCCTAAAACAACTAATAAAGGGCCAACAACTGCGCCGATTCCTGCTATCGTCATAATGGTATTTTGAGTATTTTCATCAAGCCCTTTAAACCACTGTGCGGCTTCTTTGACAGCTTTTGCAACGCCAAGTATTGTAGGCGCCAATTGTTCGCCTACAACGCCTGCAGCTGACAATAACTCATTCATAGCTGATTGATACGTAACTGACTCTTCAACGCCATCAGTCATTCCCTTGGCTGCACCAGTTGCATCTTCATAGGCTTGTTTGTTTTCTAGTAACGCATCGCTAGCTTTCCCCATAGATTCAACAACTTTAATACCAGCATCTTCCCCTTGCGAGCCAAAGATAGCAGCGATAGCCGCGGCTTTTTCTTGATCACTGCTCAAATTATTGATTTCGCCAGCAAGTAACTGAAAAGCATCCTTGGAAGAGAGATTCCCGTCTTGGATTTGTTTGTACAGATTAACAAAATTACCACCCAAATTTTCAACAGCCGATTGAACGTCTCCGCCGACTAAGCGATTACCAAATTCTTTTACTAGATCGTTTACTTTATCGAGGTTATAAGCGCCTGAATCCAAACCTGTTTCCAAAATTGCAAACATATCTTCTGCTGAATAACCAGCATCTTTAAAGTTTGTCACATACTCTGCTAAGTTATCTCCTAGCTCGTCTGTTTTATCTAAACCGTTCTGTCCAGCCTTTGCAATCAAATCCATCGCTTCTTCACCGGATAAACCATACTGCTCCATTAAGCTATTTACGCCTCGCATAGTTTCAGTCATATCAGAACCTAACGTTGTTTCAATTGCTAAAAATTTCTTGGTCATATCAGTGATGGTTTCAGCGCTAGCATTTCGTAATTCTGGAAATTGATTAGCTAATTCCATAACCGCCGTTTTTGATTCATCAATGCTTGTAACCATTCCAGAAGTAAATACATTTTCAATCGATTGATTCAAGTTCTCTGCTTCCTTCTTCGTTAATCCAAAGGCGGCCTGAACTTGAGATTGAGCGGAAGATAGATCACTAAAGTATTTACTTCCAGCTGTTGCAATACCAACAACGGGTGCTGTAAAAGCGGCGCTCAACCCTTTACCAGCTGTTTTTATCTTCTCTCCAGCCGCTTCAATTTTTTCTAGCTTCTCGGCAGTCGTTAATGCCTTATCTCCTTGCGCATCCAATGCATCATTAGTACTTTCAAGAGCTTTTCGAAGATTATTTTCGCTAGTTTCAGACTTTAGTAACATCTCGTAAAGCTTACGTGTTTTTCTGAGTTTTCACCAGTTTCTTTAGCTGATTTAGCATACTCTTCACGCAATGCTTCGGTTTTAGCTGCCGCTATATCTAATTGCTTTTCTAGCTTTTGCTTAGCAGCTGCTAATTTTTCAGATGCGCTAGCGTTTTTATCCATTGCAGACACCTGATTTTGATACTCTAACTTCGCCAATTTCATATCATTATTGATTTCTTTAATCGTTTTAGAATAAGCGACCTCACCGTTCATCCTAAAATTGAGGACTACATCAGACTCCTTTGTATTTTTCGCCATGTTTTATTTCACCCCTTACTCCTAATAGCAATAAATTCGTCTTGTTTTACCTTCATTTCTTGTACTAATTCACGATACTTTGCGCTGTCCAAGTCATTATTTTTTTGGCATCCACTAATTAAAAACTTACAAATCTCCAACCTTTTCGAAAGCAGCGAACAATACGCCTTGATAAATTCTCGGTTAGAGCTGTTTCTCTTCTGAATCAGCCTTAATTCTCGCTCGATCGCTTTTAACTTTCGAAGTAATTCTTTGTAGTTTAAAATTGAATCAAAAGAGTTTCCCAAGTCTGTTTTTAATGTGTGTTGATACCAAATGTTATCCGCCTTATCCCTCAAATATTCTAATCTATCCATTTTTATCCCCCGATCATTCTCTTTTTGATAGAAAGTTCATAAATTCATCCATATCAGGATCGCCCTGCCTCCCACGGTCATTTTCAATTACCAATCTAAGCAATTCTTTAACTGCGGCAGTATATCTATTGATCATCGTGTTATATGTCTTGACTGAAGCCGATTCTTTGTAAAACTCTTGGCTGCCATTCTTGAAAAGTTCAATAGACCCATTTTTATTGATATCCTCTTCAAGTTCTGACAAAGTAACATTCATAAATGAAACTCGCTCAATCAAACCTTTGACTACTTCAGCGCTACTACTGGGTACTCCGTCCATCAATGTTGTTAGTCTTTCTTTCTCAGCCGCTATTCGTGCTTCTTTTGCTTTCTTTTTCAATGTTTGCCCCCCTCCCGTGTGTGGTCCTGTGTGTTTATCGGAGTTCCATCCCCGATTCCTAACCGATTTTATTTTTATAAAAATAACGGGGGGATATAGCCATCCCACACCGTTAACCATTTAATTTATTTTTTAATTTCAAATTTATTATTTGGCATGCCATTCAGTCTAATGATTTCATCTAAGTAGTTACTCACTGATCGTTTAACATCATGGAAGTACAGACTCAATACTGAAGGATTGCCCATCCCTCCTTTGTAGTATTCTCGTTTCATATTATCCAATAGATTTTTGTTCTTAATACCCAGAACCTCTACAAGATGTTTCATTGCTTTGTTGTGAGATTGGAACAACTGATCCTTTAATTGCAAAAGTCTACTTGCTTCTGTTCCCAATAAAGCAGTTACTTCAGCGAATCCCTTGTTGTCAAATAGTTCTTTTGTTTCAGATAACAGCGCTGCTTCTTTTCGATTTGTTTCATTTCTCAACTGATTGATATAATTCAGATAGATACTATCGGCAATTTCTGCACGTTCTTGGTACGCCTCGGCAATCACCTTCTCAAGATCCTCAATATCCTTATTCGCTTCTTTGTTAGCCTTGAATGTTTCTAGACTATACTTACCTTTTGCTGAAGCTTTCTTGTCTCTCTTTTCAACCAGACTATCTAGCTCTTTCTCCAACTCATTGATATTGATATCGATCTCTTTTAATTCTTTTACCTCTGGTGTGGTTACTGTGTACTCTACTGTCATTCTTGATTCGCTCCTTTGATTTTTTCTTTGAGTTTACTTACTACTGTTTTCTTAGGTTCTTTGATCTGTGTTACTCGTTCTTTCTTATATTGAGCCAACAACTCTCTGCGGCGCTCAATGGCAATTTCATTTGTACTGTCTTCCTCGATCAGCTTATTTAATTCAACCAGCGATAGCTTTTTAATAGCATCTGGATTTCCTTCCAGCTCTTGCTTCATTTGTTGTTCTTCCAGGTATTTCTCCCATTCTCTATAGCTAAAGAAATCATCTTCTGTTTTCATTTGCCAACTCCTCTACTTTCTTGCGAGTACCAGGATCTAACCCATTCGTGTTCTTTGCTACAAATGTGAGCATTGCTTTGCGTTTAAACTCAGCGGTACAAATACCTTTAAGCAAAACCAACTTCTTCTTATCAGCTAACAATCCATCCCGATCCTCATTTAGAGCATTCTCCTTGCTCAGGACTTAGCCCTGTGACTTCGCACAAATGCTTCTGTTTGATTTTGCGTGTCTTCATAATCTCTACAATAGTCATTTACACTTTCCTTTCTGCTTAATCAGTCAAACCATATATCAATGAATTTTATATACTCGTCTCGAGGTTCCATTTTCTTTAATCGAAGATACATCTTTAGCTGGTTACCCTGTGTAGAGTCCTGTTTGAATCTTTTCGCTTTGGATCTATCTTGCGTGAAGACATAAGAATCTGGATCCGCACGCTTTCCCTCGATAATTTTATAATCCTTCAAATAAATAGTCCCAACGCCTAGAATGTATTCCTCAAGTTCGTCAGCATCAATTTCGATAAACTCCTTTCTCAATCGGTTGAGAATAGCCTGTAATTTCGCCTCTGACTTGCTCCTGATTTTTCGATATTCAAGAACAGATATTCTTCTTCGGTCAGCCAATACCTTATCTGTTATAGGTATATAAGTTCGATAACCGTTATGCATATAACTAAAGTTGGCACCTTGTTCAGTTTCGTAATACTTCTCAGAAAGAATTAAAACATCTTCTTTTGGCAGCTCTTTTAAAGCAGTAAATAGCAAACGAGCATATCCTGCTGTATTCCCCTCTTTTAAATGATTTCTATTTACCACAAAGGCCTTCCATTGAGTGAGTATCCATTTTGGGCGAATGTCATAATCATAAACCACTATCCAAACACCTCCGCCATTAGTGCAATATTCGAGAACAAATCATCTGTTAGTTCAACCTTTTCTTGCGGCACTTCCCATTCATATCTGAACGCCATAGCTGTTTCTATCTCGTATATTTCATCGAGTGCTTTCTGTTTCAAAGATGGGCTTTCAACCCCTTTTAAAAGGCTCTCACGTTCAGTTACAGGCAATTCATCTAAGAAGTGCATAAAATGCTTGTGCCTAAATTTCCACCGCTCTATCCGCTTGTCAATGAGCATACATGCTTCAACGTTATCTGCTACTAAATAATCAATCTTGGGAGCTTTTGCATGGATAGCAATTTCATCATAGGCAATTCCTGTGCATAGGCTTTGGCAATAAAGCTCTTGCCTGATTAATCGTTTTTCTTGTTCCAGCTTTCTGATATAAGCCTCTATGTTCAAATAGCGGTTTAAATTGTATTCACTATCCATGCTTCCCTCCTAAAAAAACAGTATTCTATTATGTTGCGGTTTTGATCGTTGGTCTAGCTTGGGATTGTCATCATCTAGGACGGCTTTTTCAGCAACCGCAGTATACAGTTTTCAAAGGACAACTAATAATAAAAACGGACACGAGACGTCTGCCGTATTACTGGCTTTTTTCGTCTCATATCCGTTGGTTCTTCCTAATCAGATATTATTATTAAGTTGTCTTTATTATACCATATTTGAGCGATAAAATCTTTATAAAACGTTGATATATCAGCTTTTAACACGCTTTTTCAATCTAATTTATTTGTTGTTTTCGTCTCATATCTGACTACTTGACCATCTTTTACGATTAGGATGATTTCCCCATATTTAGGTAACTCGACACCCACTGTTTTTGTTTGTTTATCAATATATACTTTATCCATACTCATTGTTCATTCTCCTTATTTTGCAATTTTTAGTGAATCTTGCCAGATTTTTAGATCCGCTTGTTCAATATTCTTTATTGTTTGCTCCATGCTCTTTTATTTGGTTCGATGATAAAATCGGTTTTCGACATAGATGCCGAAAGATACTTGCTAACACTTTTTCAAGTATCGTATCCTTTACCGTTCTTAACCGCCACAAGGTCCAAATCATCTAAGAACCTCGCTTGGAGATAACTTATTGGTTAAATATTTGTTAGTATCTTTCCACTTTAAGAACCATAAGAATGTTTGGTAATGAATAAACGTGGTTGAAGGCCCCGGGCGAAGTAAGCCTTCTGCGAATTCAGGAATTTCGTCCATCTCCTTGCAATATTGCAGCAAAGCCGATTTCGACATTCCATGAAATTTTTCTAGGATAAGCCCTTGCCGATACCAATCATCTGGATTTACTTCTTTTTCAGCAGATATGATCAATTCTTTTAAAGTTGGCTTTTTCATTTCATCCCTCCTATCTATTTTTTTCAAATGCTGGATAGTCATTTGGGTAGAGATTATGACTTTTAAAATCCAAATCGTTTCTTGTAGCTAACTTGATAATATAACCAGTTTTTTTAAACGGTGAGTGTGGGTTAATGCAATGCGCCACCCTCATTCCATCTTTCTTTCCGTGAAAATGCCATTTCGAACAATACGGACACCAAATTGCATATTGTGATCCTGTATCATAAGCAATTAAAATTGGGTATTTTCTTTCATTTTTATTGGTTTTCAGTATTTTCACTCCTATCTTCTTTGCTTGTGTATTCCTTAGATAAATACAGCCGAACCGTCCGAACCGTTAGTACAAGACCTTGATTTATCAGCATTTGCAATGCTGTTTATTATCGAACCATAAAGTACCTAAACCGAACCATGCCGAACCACAAAGTACTCTGTTCATTTTTTGAAAATTCTGGTTCGGGTTGGTTCGGTATTGTTTCTTAGTTGGTTCGACTCCACAACGCTGCTATACCAACGTTTGCAAAGTATGGTTTGGATGGTTCGATAATTTTCAATTCTTCCAGACACACTCTCAGTCTTCACTCGAAATATATTGTTTCAAAAACAAATGAATGTATCGTTTCATCCGCTGATTTTCTACTCTTGGATTCTTTTTATAAATCCCTATTTTTTCAAGTTGCTTAGTAAACTTCGGTTGAGATAGTTCTTTGAGGTTCTCCCTGAAACAAAAGTTTCTATATTCTTCGTAAATCATTTTAGAAGAATCTCCCTCACTTGATTCCATGTCAACCTCGCACACTTCTTCAATGAACCTCATAATATGATTCGATTCTTTCAACCATTTATCTTTTGCTTGATTCATCTTGTCTGATACAGTCAGTTCTTTGCGGTCTAGCGCCTCTTTAAACATACTTATGCAATAGGTGGCGAATAGTGGAATCTCTTTCTCGATGGCCTTTAAATCGTGCTTAGTTTTAAAGCTTTCGTCTATCACGCAATCAAAAGGAACTACATATAATCGCCTCTCAAAACCGTGTGTGAAGTCATTGAATGCTGGTAACTCATTGGCTGAAAATATCAACTTCGCAAAATTAACAAACATAAAGTGGTCTTTTCCTTTAAACTCAGCAGATAAACGATCCCCACCAGTGAGGGCTTTGAGTAGCCCTGTTGACTTGAGAAACTCGGAATCAACATCCGCAAATAGATTAGCTTCTTTCTGAAATAGGTTGGCACCAGCAAAACGATTCTGTTTATTCCCTAATTCTTGAAGCGTCATATTGCTGGTATTGTCCTTACCAATGACTTTTGTTAGAAAATCTAAGAAAGTGGATTTACCATTCTCGCCACTCCCTTGCAAAATCGTTATGGTTTGAAAAGGTGCATAACTTCGATAGAAACAGTATCCTATGATTTCCATTAAATGCTGTGCGCTTTTTTCATCACCGGTCAAATCTCGCAGCCATTCGATTGCCTTCTCTGGCTTCAAATTTGATTTCGGATCTACAACATAATCATGACTTTGAAGAATATAGTCTTTAGTATCGTGCGGTTTCAGTTTACCAGTTTTTATGTTGTAAGTTCCGTTTTTAAAATTGGCCAGATACGGCTTGCTATTGTTAAAGGGATTTTCTTTCATAGTCGGGTCAAAAATCTTAATCATGATGAACTTTTTTGTTTCGCCTAGTTTTTGCTGACTCCACTTATTGAAAGATTCCAATTTGTCAGTGATATAACCGTCTAAAAAATCGCTTAAACTATCAATTCGCCATGATCCTGTTTTTTTATCAAACCTCGCACCGTAGAGCAAACCATTTGTTCGGATCATTGGAATCTCGTTCATAATTTCATAACCTAACTTAGAAGCATTTACTTTAGTGTTTCCTTTTTCATCTGTGTAAATCCAAGAAGGCAGTTTCTTTTCTTCGCCAATCTTCTTTTTTTGTAATTCTTGTAATTCAATAATTTCACTCAATTGGCTCCCAACTCCTTCTTCGCTATCGAATAGAAAGTTTCCTCCACTTCTTTTTCTGACAACGGTTCTGTAAAATATTGATTGGCAACTTTAACTAATTCGAATACCGCCTTTACATCTACTGCTCTTGCCAACAACCCTCCTGTGATTTGTGCAATGCGATTATTGCGGTTTCCTTCTTCACAACCTGTCACAATACTTTCAAATAATTCAGTTGTAGTATTCCGATAACGAGAACCGCCTTTTTTGAATTGGCTTGTGTTTTTGTACAGTTTGCGTGTAGTTAAGCCTCCTGTGTCTTGCTTGTAATCTTTCAGCCAACGTTTTGCGGCATCTAAGCCATCAGATACGGGAAATAAGTTTTCTCCGTCATGGATAATAATTTGTTCTTCCTTAATATATTGTGTCAATACTGGAAACAATTGTATTTGCGACCAGGTAAGATTTGACTGATCCACGTTGTGGATAATGTCATCCAGTATTTTGTTTGAAAAGAAGTAAATCAGTATCTTATAGTCTTGTTCGTCCACTGGCTTATCCAATGGAATTACTAAACGATAGCGTACGCCTTTTAATCCGTGACTAACACTTGGATAAAGAACATAAGCAAATTTGCCTAGTTTTTGTTTGATGGCGTCTATCAAATCAATTTCAGATACAACCACATCATCTAAATCTAAAATTAAGCAGTCACGACTAATCAAATTCTCGTTCTTACGTATCAAGGCTTTCATTTCACCAGCTATGAAACCATTTATGACAATCGTTTTTAGCTTTTTCTGCTCTTCTGGATCATCAGAAACATTGACTTGTAGCGGTACATATTCTGAAAAGAATTGAATAATACTTTTCTCTATTGGTGGTTCCATAATGGATGGTCGCACTTTGCCTATATAAATCATTGTGCCACCTCTTCTAATTTACTCATTTCTTCGGCGTGTCTGTCTGACAAACACTGGATGCTTGCAATAATAGCTATTATTTTGTTTATATCTTCAGTTTTTGTAGAACCCCCTTGCAAAGATTCGTAAGACATTTTAAGTAATGCTGAAACAGCGCTATTTATATAATTTGAATCAGTAATTAACATATCTATATCAATATTTTTGTTCATTCTCTTCATTCCTCCATCAATATGTGTTAGAATTAGAGAAAAGAAATATAGGTATTTTACCTACGTGTAGCCTTTTGCTGATTCCGCCAAGAATCTTTACAGCAACGGCTTTTTCTTTTCTCCAATCATTCATTAAACCTCTCATTCTTTTAATGATAATTCTTCCATTAAATGGACAAATGCCAATTCGTTCATTAATTGAACAAATCTATTTGTGCATCTGATGCACTTATTTCAATCTTCATACCACCAAACAGATATCATTTTCTTTCCAAATCAATTCCTAACAATTCTGCCAGCGTTTCTACAATTGCATATACTTGATACTGAAGATTCCCGATCTCAAAATCATCGACGAACTTTGCTTCCGTCAATTCGTACAATTCTCTTAGAAGGCTTGTAGCGGTCGGTGCTTCAGGCATCAATTCTTGATATTCCATTTGTTCAAACAATGAATTGCAAACTTCTTCCAAGTTTTGTCCCTCCAAGTTTGCTAATTCTGCCGCTGCTTCCTTTGAAATGACTTCTCGTAAAGCTTTTTCGATTGCTTCTGTTTGTGTGATTTCACTCATATTGGTTTTCCTCCTAATTTTTAACTACTTCCGATATACATTTGACTAAGTAACGAACGACAATCACACGCCCCCAGCGCTGCGATTTTTTTATTTTTGGTATTCTTCCATAAAGCGATCACATTCATCTTGTGAAATTCTTACGACTGAATCAACGATAATCAACTTTAAACCGTTAGGAACATATTTCTGCATCATAGTATTGTATGAAACGTTCATATACTTAGCAGCTTGTGCCTTGTTCATATATTTTGGAAACTCATATTGTTTTCTGATAGCTTCAATGATCTGTTTCATTTTTTTTGCTGCTTCTTCAGAAATTTGTTCTCTGATAGGTTTAAAACTTTCACTTTCAAACGAAAGCTTATCAACGATTATTTCCATTTAGCTTACCTCCTTCTTCAAATCGTTAATAGCAGCTAAGATACGCTTTTTACGTTTTTCATTTAGTGGAGTTCTTAGCCATCTGCTTAACGTTGTATCTGCAATGCCAATCTTATTTGCAACTTCCCAATATTTCAAACGGCAGTCCACAATTTTAAATCTAATATCATCGTTCGCTTTCATATTATTTTCTCCTTTCACTTTTTCGGTTATATAACCTAGTTATAATTTAACAGTAATTATTATTCTTGTCAACAGTTATATAACCATGTTATATTCTTTATGAGGTGATAAAATGAGTGCTATAATAGGATCAATTTTAAGATTTACTAGGCTATCAAAAGAAATTGGTTTGACCCTAAGTGATTTAGCAAAAAAGACTGGATTATCCCAGCCCTATCTTTCTATGATTGAAAATGGTAAAAAAACACCAACTGTAGAAACTTTATTCAAAATAATAGAAGTGTTAGCTGAAAATGGAAAAAATAAACAAGATAATGATGATGATTTGGATAGTGCAGATAAATATTTTTCAACTATATATTTTTCAGAACAAATTGTTGAGTTTCTAATTGACGAATTGGAAAGCACAAAAAACGCTATCAATTTTTCGCTTTCTGATAGTGAAAAAAACATTCTTGATATATTAAAGCAGTATCAAAAAGAATTTGACGAAACCACTCCAATGTTACCTATCGAATTTATTACAAATTCTATTAATAACAATAATGAAGATAAACCTGCTAATCTAAATAATTTTATTAGAATCTTAGATTATGATTTAGATTTAAACTTTCTTTTAGATGGAAATAAACATAAACTTAATTTGCTACTAGATAATAAACAATTAACAAAAGAAGAAATTGAGTTTTTAAAAAATACTTTATATGGTATTAGATACGATCGTTCAAACTAAGAAAAAATAACCCTCCACACGCCCCCAGCGTTAGCAACTGGAGGAAAAAACAATGATTAAAAAATACACAAAGAAAAATGGTACTACCGCCTATATGTTTAAAAAATATCTAGGTATTGATCCTGTCACTGGAAAGCAGCGTGAAACCACAAGGCGTGGATTTTCTACTATGAAAGAAGCTAAACTTGCGCTTTCTCGCTTAGAATATGAAATTGCTACTACTGGATTGAGTACAGTAAAAAAAGAACGAACGTTCAAAGAAGTTTATGATGAGTGGTTAGAAAATATATATAAGAATAACGTGAAAGAAAGTACGTTATACACTACTCAAATCGTTTTTGAGAAGCATATATTATCTGTTCTGGGGGATTTAAAGCTAAAGAGTATAAACGTTGTCTACTGTCAAAAACAAGCTAATCAATGGTCAGAAACAAGCCCTAAACGGTATAACCGCTTGATTAGTTATACAAGTATGGTATTTCAATATGCCGTATCTATTGGAGAAATTCCAGACAATCCAATGAAAAAAATTGTACCGCCTAAACCAAAGAAAACATCTGAAGCTGAAGAACCTAATTTTTATGAACGTGATACACTTCTTCTATTTTTGCAACGTATGAAAGAATACCCACTAAAGCGGTATACGTTCTTTCATTTGCTTGCATTTACTGGATTAAGAAAATCAGAAGCTCTGGCGCTGCAATGGAAAGATATTGATTTCAAAGAAAATACACTGACTGTAAACAAAACTTTAGCTACTGGACTTCATGGAAAACTACTGATCCAAACGCCTAAAACTCAATCAAGTGTAGGTACACTCTCGCTTGATTCTGGGACTATTTCCGTATTAAAAGACTGGAAAAAGCAGCAGCGCAATGAGTTAGAACAATTAGGGTTTTTACCTAACTTGGATCAGTTGATTTTCTCTGGTGTGGATAACGGACTTTTAACGCCTAATGTACCTCAAACATGGTTAGCTACATTTTACAATAAGCATAAAACAATGAAGCGTATTACTGTTCATGGATTCAGAAAAACTCACGGCTCTTTATTGTTTGATTCAAACGCTAATATGAAACAAGTCCAAGACCGTTTACGTCATAGCAGCATGAGAACGACAAATTCTATTTATGTAAAATCAACCGAACAATCTAAAGTAGAAGCTGCAACTAACTTTGCTGATTATATGAAAAACGGTAAACAATCTGGGTCAATTTCTGGGTCAAAAAAAATCCCTACTAATTAAAGTAGGGATAAACGTTGATATAACAATGTTTTATTGATTATTTGCTTAAAGCGTCTTTTGCTTGGTCAGCTAATGCAGTAAATGCTGCTGCATCGTTTACAGCCAAGTCAGCTAACATTTTGCGGTTGATGTCGATTTCAGCTAATTTCAAGCCGTGCATCAATTTTGAGTAGCTTAAGCCATTCATACGAGCCGCTGCGTTGATACGCGCGATCCACAATTTGCGGAAGTCGCGTTTCTTTTGACGACGATCGCGGTATGCGTAGTTGTATGAATTCATTACTTGTTCTTTTGCTGTTTTAAATAGAGTGTGTTTAGAACCGTAGTAACCTTTTGCTAATTTAAGCACTTTTTTACGACGTTTACGAGTTACTGTTCCACCTTTAACACGTGCCATGTATAATTCCTCCTAATATGAAAATCGATAATTGTTTGTATACGTGAAGCTTGGGTTACGCAATTATTTCATGCGTGCTAGTTGTTGACGGATACGTTTGTAATCGCCAGCTGAAACCATTGAAGCTTTACGCAATTGACGACGTTGTTTTTTTGTTTTGCCGTGGAAACGGTGACTGGTAAAGGCACGGAAGCGTTTCAATCCGCCGCCGCCAGTGCGTTTTACGCGTTTTGCTAATCCGCGGTGTGTTTTTTGTTTTGGCATAACTAATTTCCTCCTCAAAATCTTTCGTTATCTGACTTTAAACTGAAACTCAGTGAGTCATTATTTATCGTTTTTTGGTGCTAATACTAAGAACATACTGCGGCCATCCATTTTTGGCTTTTGCTCAACAGTTGCCAAATCAGCAGTTTCTTCCGCCAAACGATCTAACACTTTCTGACCAATTTCTTTATGGGTAATGGCACGGCCTTTGAAACGGATCGAAGCTTTCACTTTGTCCCCTTTTTCAAGGAATTTACGTGCATTACGCAATTTTGTGTTGAAATCATTGACGTCGATCGTTGGACTTAAACGAACCTCTTTAATGTTGATTACTTTTTGTTTCTTACGAGCTTCACGGTCTTTTTTCTGTTGCTCAAAGCGGAATTTCCCGTAATCCATAATTCTTGCTACTGGCGGCTTAGCATTTGGTGCCACCAATACCACATCAAGGTTTGCTCGTTCTGCAATTTGCAATGCTTCAGCTTTACTCTTTACACCAAGTTGTTCGCCGTTTTGATCAATCAAACGCAATTCACGTGCACGAATGCCGTCGTTTACCATCATATCCTTTGCTATGGTCATTCACCTCCGAGTTTTTTGAGAGAAAGAAAAGCTTGTCGATTCGAAATCAGACAATAAAAAAACGAGTTCTTCACGAACCCGCACGTACTCCACACAAATAAATGGTAGGAATCCTATTCTGCCCAGCGATATCTTCACTCAGGCGAGAAGCGGGTGCTTCTGCTTTTATTTCTCAACTTTTATAGTATACTGCTTTTTTCTCTTATTGTCAACGGTTTTCATGATTGTTTCAAAAAAAAGCCGGAGCATACGCTCCGACTTTCGTGTTTCTTATTCTGCTTTCAATGCAGCCATCGTGATGTAGTTGTATGGTTGGTTGAAGTGAGGCAAGAAGAAGATATCTAATAGCTTCATCTTGTCGATCGTTACGCCTTCTTCGATCGCTAGTGAGAACATGTGGATGCCCATTGCGATTTCAGATGTACGTGACGCCATTTGTGCACCAACGATGCGGCGTGTTTCTTCTTCATAGACGATGCGGATCTTAACTGTCGCATTTTCTTTCATGAAGCCTGGTTTTTGAGTATCTTCGTAATCAGAGTATTTCACTTTCATGCCATTACGTTCGGCAGCTTCGACTGACAAGCCAGTTGAAACCATGTTGTAGCCGAAGATCGAAATCCCGTTTGATCCTTGAACACCTGTTGATTCTAGAGACGTTCCGCCAATATTATGGGCAGCGACGATCCCTGAACGTACGGCATTCGTTGCTAATGCGATATACGTTGTTTGTTGCAAAGCATTTGAGTACACCGTTGCACAGTCACCGACTGCGTAAACATCTGCATCGCTTGTCCGTTGATGGCGGTCCACTAAGTACGCGCCGTTAGCAAACAATTCCAAATGATCTTTGCCTAGCTCGTTGTTTGGTAAGAAACCGATCGCGTTGATCACTAGATCAACTGGGTATTCGCCGTTGTCTGTTACAACTGCTTCTACTTTCTCTGTTCCTTTGTATTCACGTGCTAATTCACCGAAATGCAATTCAATGCCATTGTCAGCTAAGTTTTTGTCCATATCTTCTGTAAACCATTTGTCATAGTAGTTTGGCAATGCCCGTGTCGCTGCATCAAAAAGCAACACATTTTTGCCACGGCGTTTTGCTGCTTCAGCAATTTCAACACCGATGTAACCAGCACCGATAACGGCAACGTTTTTCACGTCTTCTGATGCTAACTCTTTATCAACCGTTTGTCCGTCTTGGAATTTTTTCAAGAAATGGATGTTTTTCAAGTCACGTCCAGGTACTTTTGGTGAAATCGGTACAGAACCAGTTGCGATGACAACTTTATCATAAGATTCAACGATCGTTTCACCGTCATTGGTTACAGCGTGCACTTCTTTTTTCTCAAAATCGATATGGTCAACCACTGTTTCCATATGGATTTTTGCACCTTTTGCTTCAAAATCTTCACGTTTTGTATAGAACAAGCCTTCGTATGAATCGATTTGACGTCCAACCCATAAAGCAGTCCCACAACCTAGGTAGCTTAAGTTTGTATTACGGTCGATCATTACGACCTCTTGGTCTTTGTAGTTATCTAATAGTGTATTGGCAGCAGCAATCCCCGCGTGGTTTGCACCGATAATAACTGTTTTTGTCATGGAAAATTTCCTCCTTTTGTTTACATTGTCATTATAGCTTGCTTGTGAATTTGAAAACTATCAACTTTTTCGCGATTTTAAAAATTTATGACAGTTTTCCGTTGATATACGTCACTTTCAGCGGGTCAAGTTTCTATATCAAAATTATTTTCGTCTTGCAAGCAAAAAGATTGTGAAAAATTATGTATTTAAACCTAAGGATTTTCCTTGTTATAAAAGCATTCTGCAAACCGATTGAATAAATTTCACAATATTCTACTGCTTTTTCGTACCTATTGCGGCAGCGATTCGCCGTGTTATACTGAAGAGAAAAACAGATAGGATGGGATCTTGATGAAGAAAAAAATCGTATTGCCACTACCGCCCTTATTGTCGGCATTAGAGCCACAGGATTTTTATTTAGAAGAAGAACTGCTTTTCGAAGGTGCTTTCTTCGAAGGCGGTGACTATAGCTATGATGCTTGTAAAAATCTCATCTTAAAGCAATGTCATTTCAAGAAAGTGACGATGCAAAAAACACGCTTGAGTCAATGGGAATGCCAAAACGTTCTTTTTGAGAATTGCGATTTTTCTAATCTGGAATGTTTTGGCGCCAGCTTTCATCGGGTTCACTTTAAACAGTGCAAATTGACTGGCACCAATTTTGCGGAAAGCTATTTCCGTGACTGCACCTTTGAAGATTGCGTGGCGAACTTTGCTTCTTTTAGCAACACCAATTTACGGACGATGCTGTTTCGTCAGTGCCAACTAAACGACAGTGAGTTTTATGAAATGGATTGGAAACACTTGACGCTACAAGAAAACCAGTTGAACAATAGCAACTGGTTTCACACAAAATTAGCAACTTTAGATTTTCGGACCAATCAATTTCAAAAGATCGCGTTGTCCTTTGAACAATTGCGGGGGCTAACGGTCGATCAAGAACAAGCCTTGGTCATCGCCGCCGGTCTAGGTTTGGTGATCGATTAACGAATTCTGCGCCATAAAGCAATCAACATCCAGATGGATAACACTAAACTGATCAATAAGGCAATTCCCCAACCGAAAATACTATTGGTAAAAGGCAGTGGAACATTCATGCCAAAGAAACTGGTGACGATGGAAGGCACAGTCAATAAGAGAGACCAAACGGTCAAAAACTTCATGGTATCATTCAAGTTATTGTTTAACAGATTATTATAGGTTCCAGATAGTTGCTCTAAAATTTGAAAAGCCAGCAACGTCATTTCCACTGCCTGTTTGGCTTCGATCAGGGCATCATCCAGCTGTTCCCGCTCGTCATCATCCATCAAGCGATAAATGGATAACGCTTTGATCTGCTCCAAGAGGACCGCATTTTGTTTCGTGGCAGACACTAAAAAGACTAAACCGACTTCCAAATCGGACATTTGCAGCAGGTTTTTATTGGTGGTTTTTTCCCGTAGTCGCTGATTCAAGCGAATCCGTTCACTATTGACTTCTTCGACTAGTGGAAAAAACGTGCCTGAAATCAAGAATAAGCTTTGAAACAAAAAGTGCAGCGGTGTTTGCTGCGGCTTTTGCAGGATCAAGCGCTCCATCATCGGAATCACATAACGGGTATCATGGGAGGCAAAAGTAAAGATCTGCTTCTTTTTTAAAATAAACGTCATTGGGCTGGTCTCAAAATGATTGTCTCGCTTTTCTTGCTGAGGTACATTGAAAACCAGCAGCAATGCTTCCTCTTCGGCATCATATTCGACCCGGGCGCGTTCGTTTTTATCTAAAGAGTACGTAAGCATCTCGTCAGACAAATGATATTGTTTTTGCAGTGCCATCACGCTTTTTGCGTCTTGTTGGTCGACTTGAATCCATTCATAGTTTCCGTCATAAAAGACATGTTTGTTTTCCACAGTCCATCCTCCACTCTTGCTTTCTTCTATTATAAAAGAAAACAGCCAGAAGCCCAATCAAAGGACTTTCCTGGCTGTATCGGCTATTGCTATTTGCGGGCGTCTTTCAAAGCATCTTCCACCATTGTTAAAACGGCCTGTGCCGCTTGCGGGTCTTCGACAAAATTGAATTGATCGCCATCGATCTGGATCTTTGGACTCTCATTGTATTCTTCGTACCATTGATCGTAGCGTTTGTTCAACTCTTTGTAGTAGTCGTATAACGAAGGATCAAAGGTCAACTGCTCATATTCCCGCCCACGTTTTTCAATACGCTCCAGCATCGTTTCAAAAGAAACGCGAATATGCACCAAAAGATCTGGATGCTTTTTGTGGGCTGCATACGGCAGCTCTTCCAACATATTGGCTAACAATTCATCATAGACTTTGACTTCGGTATCGGTTGCTCGCCCAAGGTCCGCATTTAAATGGAACAACAGTGAATCCTCATAAATGGAACGGTCCAAGACGTTATTGTCGTCTTTCATAGCTTGCTTGATACTTTCAAATCGTTTATTTAAGAAATAGATTTGCAGTAAAAACGCATATTTATTTGGATCTGCATAAAATAATGGTAACACTTCATTGTCATCGATCGATTCATAAAAGGCTTGACTGCCAAAATGATTGGCGATCAATGCGGTCAAACTTGATTTACCGGCACCAATCGTTCCTGCTAATACGATCACGCTCATATCCCCCAACTCACTCATCACTAAATATTGTATGTTGCATTTGCGATATCAACTATACAATACTATATCTTGTGCCGTCAACTGAAACTTTTAAAGCACAGATCAAGAAGTTTTTCAATAAAAGTTTAAAGATTTTTGCTTTTTTTTGAAATCTCATACGGAATGCTTAACGAAAGAGCCTTCTTCTAGTAAAATAGGAAAGGATCTTTAATTAAATTGTGTTTTTGTCAGGAGATAGTTACAATTGACTGACAAACGATAAATGAATCATGTGGGGTAAGCTCCCTAGAGAAATGAGGAAAATAATGTCAATTGGTACTGGCATAGCTACAGGAAAAATCATCTTAATGGGTGAACATTCAGTTGTTTACGGTGAACCAGCAATTGCTTTCCCTTTTGCGGGAGCAAAAGTACAAGTCGAGATCACAGCAAATGAAACAAACACCTTGATTTCAAGTTACTATCACGGTCTGCTTGAAGAAGTCCCCAGCCACTTAAAAAATGTCAAAGACTTGCTGCATCGTCTGCAACAAGATTTCCACACGGGTCCTTTTGCAACCTCCATCGTCAGTACCATCCCTTCTGAACGGGGAATGGGTTCTAGCGCGGCGGTCGCTGTTGCACTGACTCGCGCTTTTTTTGATTGGATCAAAAAAGACTTTACAAAAGAAGAATTGATGACCTATGTCAACTTTTCTGAAAAAATCGCTCACGGCAATCCTAGCGGGATCGATGCTGCGGCAGCCAGTGGGACGGATGCCATTTACTTCATCAAAGGGCATCCCATCACTTCGTTTCCCCTCACGATCGACGGTTATTTGCTCGTCGCTGATACTGGCATCAAAGGGCAAACGAGAGAAGCTGTCAAAAGTGTCGCCCATCTTTTTGAAACCAGCAAGCAGCTGGCTAGTCAAGCGATCCAGCGTTTAGGGATCGAAACCAAAAGAGCCAAAGAGGCAATTATTGCCAATCAATTAGAAATATTAGGCGAAAGCATGAACAATGCCCATCAGGCACTGCAGCAGTTAGGGGTCAGCAATCAGCAACTGGATCAGTTGGTTTCCTCAGCATTGGCACACGGGGCTTATGGGGCGAAGCTGACCGGCGGGGGCCGAGGCGGCTGTATGATCGCACTAACCAAAACGAAGGAACAGGCTGAGAATATCAGCCGTATTTTATTGTCCGATGGCGCTCGTGCGGCATGGATACAAGGATTAGGAGTTTATGAACATGTATAAGGGAAAGGCTCGTGCCTACACGAATATCGCATTGATCAAGTATTGGGGAAAACAAGACGAAACCTTCATTTTACCGATGAACAATAGTTTGTCCCTGACCCTCGATGCTTTTTACACAGAAACAACGGTGGCTTTTTCACCCGATTTTACACAGGATCGCTTTACGCTGGATGGCGTGGTGCAAACAGACGCTGCCACAAAAAAAGTTGCGGACTTTTTGGATCTGGTACGAAAAAAAGCGGACTGCCCGTGGTATGCCACGGTGGAAAGTCAAAACTTCGTCCCAACCGCTGCTGGACTTGCCTCTTCTGCCAGCGGATTAGCGGCATTGGCGGGTGCCTGTAGTGAAGCACTGGACTTAAACTTGTCGGAGCAAGAGCTATCCCGTTTGGCCCGTCGCGGTTCTGGTTCGGCTTGTCGGAGTATCTACGGTGGCTTTGCTGAATGGCATCAAGGCACCGATGAGACTTCTTTTGCCACCCAAGTGCCGTCGAATGGCTGGGAAGAAGAATTGAGTATGATCTTTATCTTGATCAACGCACAAGCCAAAGAAGTCTCCAGTCGTGAGGGGATGCGCCGAACCGTTGAAACCTCGAGCTTTTATCCAGGCTGGCTTTCTGCCACTGCGAGCGATCTCGTGAAAATGAAACAAGCGATTGCCGAAAAAGACTTTACTGCTTTAGGTGAAACGACCGAGGCCAACGCCTTGAAAATGCATGGAACGACCTTAGCCGCCGAACCACCTTTTACTTATTGGTCTTCTGAATCTTTACGAGCTATGGAATGTGTCCGAATGCTGCGAAAAAAAGGATTGGCTTGCTATTTCACGATGGATGCTGGTCCCAATGTCAAAGTTTTATGCCAAAAACAAGAAGAACAAACGATTTTACGTGAATTAAGTGCTCACTTTGCCTCAGAACAATTAGTAACTGCTCATGCGGGCAAAGGATTAGCCTTTTTACCGGTGGAAGAATCTTCCCCTATCAACTAAGAAGCCATTAAGAAGCCATCGATTAGGAGTGTCGAAATGATTGAACTATCCGTTCCTGGAAAACTATTTATTGCTGGTGAATACGCCGTTGTCGAACCTGGTCATCCTGCAATCATCGTTGCCGTTGACCAATTTATCACGGTCACTGTTGAAGAGGCCCGTAAAAACGGCAGCATCCAGTCTGCCCAATACAGCGACCTGCCGATTCGCTGGACGCGTCGCAAAGGCGAATTAGTCTTAGACCACCGGGATAACCCGTTCCACTATATTTTGGCAGCCATTCGTCTGACGGAAAAATATGCCCAAGAAAAAGGCATCCCCCTTTCCTTTTACGATTTAAAAGTGACCAGTGAACTGGATAACTCGAATGGTCGCAAATACGGCCTCGGTTCCAGCGGTGCCGTGACTGTTGCCACGGTCAAAGCATTGAATCTGTACTATCAAATGGAAATGGATCGGTTGACCCAATTCAAAATTGCGGCTCTTGCCCATCTCGCTGTTCAAGGCAATGGGTCGTGCGGTGATATTGCGGCCTCTTGCTATGGCGGCTGGATCGCTTTTTCAACCTTCGATCACGACTGGGTCTTAACCAAACAAAAAGACCATACCTTAACAGAATTGATCGCTTTCGATTGGCCAGGATTATCGATCCGTCCCTTGACGGTTCCGAAATCTCTTCGACTGCTGATTGGCTGGACAGGCTCTCCTGCCTCCACCTCTGATTTAGTGGATCAAGTCTATCAATCCAAAGAAGAAAAAGAAAACGCCTATGCGGCCTTTTTAGCAGCCAGCAAAGACTGCGTCAATCGATTGATCGACGGCTTCTTAAATGAAGACAGTCGCACGATCAAAAAAATGATCACGGAAAATCGAAAGCTCCTGCGGGAGTTGTCCGCACTGACTGGTGTGCCGATTGAAACTCCAGCACTTAAAAAACTTTGTGATCTAGCAGAAAATTATTGTGGTGCAGCCAAATCTTCCGGTGCCGGCGGCGGCGATTGCGGTATCGTGATCGTTGACCAAAAAACCGGTATTTTACCATTGATGAGTGCGTGGGAAAAAGCCGAGATCACCCCCTTGCCGCTGCATGTTTACCATTACCGGGAGGACCTATCATGAATCGAAAAGATGAACATGTTTCCTTAGCAAAAGCGTTCCATAAAGAACACAGCAACGATTTTGATGCAGTTCGCTTGGTTCACCAGTCGTTTCCACAAATTGACGTGGCTGATGTGTCAATTGCGACGACTGTCTTTGACCGCTCATTTTCCAGCCCTTTTTTCATCAATGCCATGACAGGCGGCAGTGAAAAAACCTTAAAAATCAATCAAGAGTTAGCAGAGATCGCACAAGCCTGTGAGTTGATGATGGCAACCGGCTCCGTTTCGGCTGCCTTAAAAGACCCAAGTGTCGCCGATTCTTTCCGTATCGTCCGTAAAGCCAATCCTGACGGCTTCTTATTAGCCAATATTGGCGCGGGCAGTCCCGTTGAAAATGCACAGCGGGCAGTGGAGCTCTTTGGTGCCGATGCCTTGCAGATCCATCTGAATGCACCGCAAGAATTAGTGATGCCAGAAGGCGATCGTCAATTCAGCCAATGGCTGTCCTTATTGGAAAAAACGATGGCTTCTGTTGCCGTTCCGGTTGTCGTAAAAGAGGTCGGCTTTGGGATGTCCCGTGAAACGATCCAGCAGTTACTGGCGATCGGCGTACAAACGATTGATGTTGCTGGCAGCGGCGGCACAAGTTTTACGCAAATCGAAAATGCTCGTCGAAAAAAACGTGAATTGGCGTATTTAGACACCTTTGGTCAATCCACCGTGATTTCCTTGCTGGAAGCAAATGAGATCCAACAGCCCTTTACCCGCATCGCTTCAGGCGGAGTTCGGGATGCTTACGATATCTTCAAAGCACTTTGCCTTGGTGCCGATAGCGTAGGACTATCCGCCACGATCCTCGTGCTGCTTTTGTCAAAAGGCAAAGAAGAAACCATCGCCACCTTACAATCATGGAAGGAACAGCTGCAGCTGCTCTACACAATGGCAGGACAGACAAGCACCAAAGACCTTACCAAGGTCCAGCTGATTTTTTCTGGTGCTGTCAAAGAGTGGTGTGAAGCACGTCAGATTCCCTTAGCAAAGTATAGTTTGCGTTAAGCGATCCAATCGCTGGCTACCACATCGAATAAGCAAAAGCAGTACAATTCGTTTTTTATTGTACTGCTTTTTTTTGTGTTCTTTTTTCTATAATAGTAATTTTCCATTTATCATTTGGATAGTAACGTTATTTAATCGCTACTTGATAATCACTTTCATTATCAGGTACGTTGTTTTTTTACCATCTTGTTTTCGAATGTGCTATGCTCAAGTTGAGGGAGGAACAATCGATTATTTCCTGAGAAAAGGATCGGTTTTTCATTCCTAGACTACATTCAAAAGGAGGCGTTTCTTATGAGTAAATCAGAATCGTCGGCTGTTTTTTCAACGATCGCTTGTTTGCTATTGATGGCAACTGGCTTTCTTATGGCATCTTTTTCCATTCCTTATAGCTTTGTCCCTTATCTGTTAGCGATTCTTGCTGGTGGTTGGAAACAAACCTGGGAAGGCACGCAAGAATTGGTGCACGACAAACGGTTGAACGTCGATCTATTGATGGCATTAGCCGCCATTGGTGCCTGTATCATTGGTCATTGGTTTGAAGGGGCGATGTTGACCTTTATCTTTTGTTTGAGCGGTGCCCTTGAGGAATATACGACCAACAAAAGTACGCGAGAAATCAGTTCATTAATGGCACTCCAACCAACGACTGCCTTAAAAATGATTGAAAGTGGCGAGCTCGTCGAAGTACCAGTAGAAGCCCTTCAGTTAAAAGATACGATTATGGTGGCAAAAGGCAGTGCGATCCCGATCGATGGTATCGTGATCCAAGGAAACAGCAGCGTTGATGAGGCGGCCATCAGTGGCGAATCCATTCCTGTCGAGAAACGTTTAGGCAGTGAAGTCTTTAGCGGAACCATCAACCTCGGGCAGCCATTGTACATTGAAGTTACTCAAACGAGTGAAAACACTCGCTTTGCAAAAATCATTCAATTGGTGGAAGAAGCACAGCAAATGCCAAGTCAAACGGCGACCCTGATTGAAAAAATCGAACGGATCTATGTGCCGATCGTCTTGATCGCCGTCCCGCTAATGATCGTTTTGTGTACGTTTTTCACGAATTGGGGGTTCCAAGAAAGCTTTTATCGCGGCATGGTCTTACTGGTGGTGGCATCTCCTTGTGCCTTAGTCGCCTCTGCTACTCCTGCGACCTTAGCAGCCATTTCTCACGCTGCTCGTTTGGGCGTTTTATGCAAAGGCGGACAAGCCTTGGATGCCTTTGCCAATGTCAAAGCGATCGCTTTTGACAAAACCGGAACGCTGACTCGTGGCAAACCTGCTGTCACTGATGTCCATCTGTTGCTGGATGAACCCTTTATTCCCCAACTGATCGTCGGGATGGAAAAACAATCAAATCACCCATTGGCTGAAGCGATCTTGGCGTATTTTCACGATGAAAAGCCATTGGAATTAGCCGTGGAAGAACAAGCGGGGGTCGGTCTAGCCGCCACTTACCAAGCTGCCCATTGGACGATTGGAAAAGAAGTCGATCTAACCTCTGTTGCTGCCAGTGAGCAAACTCGCATCCACGAATTGAAAGCAGCTGGAAAAACCTTGATTTATATCAATCGTGACCGTGTGTTAGCAGGGTATTTAGCGCTATTGGATCAGCCCCGTCCTGAAGCTCGCGAGAGTCTTGCCTACTTCAATGAGCAGGGGATTCAAACGACGATGCTGACGGGTGATCATTTAGGTACTGCTAAAGTGATCGCAGCAGAAATCGGCTTGTCTGACTACGAAAGTGATTGCCTGCCTGATGAGAAAACCACTCGGATCAAAGAAATGAAAGAAACCTACAAAATCAATGCGATGGTCGGTGATGGGATCAATGATGCCCCCGCCTTAGCGACCGCAAGTGTGGGGATCGCGATGGGCGAAGGAACCGACGTCGCAATGGATGTGGCGGACATCGTCTTGATGAAAAATGATTTGCTGCGCTTGGTCGACAGTCACCGTTTGGCTAAAAAATTACAGCGGATCATCAAACAAAACATCGTCTTTTCTATCAGTGTCATCTTGTTGCTGATTGCTTCAAACTTCCTTGAATTTCTCACGCTGCCTCTAGGGGTCGTGGGTCATGAAGGAAGCACGATCTTAGTTATCTTAAACGGGTTGCGTATGCTTTTGCCATTACACAAAGAAACACCCCATCAAGCCAAACCAACTCGCAAAGATTGTGATGATTGCGTCTTGTATCAACAGTCTTTGCATACGTGATCACTACTTGCATTAGAAAAACGCCCGTTGTTGGCACTTCATGAAGCGACCCCCAAAAGTTAGACCAAAAATCTAACTTTTGGGGGTCGCTATTTGTATGGCAAAATATCCTTTTGAATTAAAACTAAAAATCGTTAAAGAATATCTTAGTGGTGTGGGTGGATATCGGCATCTTGCCAATAAATACGGTATTTCAAGCAAGTCTCAAGTAAGTGATTGGGTGAATGCCTATCGTGAATACGGAGAGGAAGGTCTATTGAGAAAGCATCAAAATCAGAAATATTCTGTTCAATTTAAGTTAAATGCGATAGAGTTATATCAAACAAGTGAGATGTCCTATCGAGAAGTTGCCAGCACTTTAGAAATGAACAACCCTGCGCTTATTGCCAATTGGATGCGTAATTTCAGAGAAGCAGGTATTGAGGGGATCTCAAAAGAGAAAGGGCGATCACTTACTTTGGCTAGAAAAAAAGAGAACAAAAAAGAAAATACAACAACTGAAGAACGCGATCGTATCAAGGCATTAGAAAAGCAAGTCCGATCCCTTCAAATTGAGAATGCCTTTTTAAAAGAGTTGAGGAAGCTGCGAAAACAGGAAGCCCAGCAAAGACGCAAGAATCAATCGCACGAATCATCGCCAGCCTCCGAGGATCATTCAAACTAGTTGAGCTTCTTGAAACATTGAAATTTCCTAAAGCAACCTATATGTATTGGCAGAAACGGTTTGACAGACCAAACCCAGACCAAGAAATTGAAGAAAAAATGATTGAAATTCGCAAGGAGCATAAAGACTATGGCTGTCTGCGACTAAAAAAAGAATTAGAGAATCAAGGGATTCATGTCAATAAAAAGAAGATTCAACGTCTGATAAAAAAACTAGGTATCGAAGTAAAGTCTTACACTCGAAAATCTCGACGGTACAATTCTTATCGTGGGAAGGTTGGCACTGTCGCCAAAAATCGTATTCATCGTCGGTTTTATACAAATATCTGTCACCAAAAAATTACAACTGATACCACAGAGTTTAAGTATTATGAAGTAGACACCACAGGTGTCGTTCGTCAGAAAAAGCTGTATTTAGATCCTTTCATGGATTTCTACAATAGTGAAATTCTATCTTATCGGATTTCTGAAAAACCAAACGCACTAGCCATAATGGAAGGATTAGAAGAAGCAATCCAGATGACAAATGATTGTCCATTTCGTAGAACCTTCCATTCAGATCAAGGATGGGCCTATCAAATGAATGCTTATAAGAATAAATTGAAGCAGCATAAAATCTTCCAGAGTATGTCTCGTAAAGGGAATTGTTTAGATAACTCACCTATGGAAAACTTCTTTGGTTTATTAAAGCAAGAGATTTTTCATGGAGAAGTCTATCGGAGTTTAGATGAATTGAAAACAAAAATTGACCAATATATCTATTATTACAACCATAAACGCATCAAAAAGAAATTAAATTGGCGAAGTCCGGTTCAGTTTCGAGAAGCTGTAAAAACAGCTGTCTAACAGTTAATTTTATCGTACAAAAAAGGAGTGGATTTCTCCACTCCATAAAAGTCTAACTTTTTGGGGTCACTACATCACTAGAAGTCCATCAACGGGCGTTTTGCTGTTTTTTCCTATTTATGCGTGATTGGCAAGTTGTTCCGTGTAGAGTTTGCCATCGTACATCTTAAAGAATGGATAATAGCAGAGAATGGAAACCCCTAAGTTGATCAAAGCGATCAGGATGGCTCGGAAATCACCACCGGTTCCTAAAAACGCCCCAATTCCGACTGGCGAGATCCAAGGAATGCCAGTAATGACTTTATCGACAAAGCCAAATGAGCTAGCAAAGTAAGCAATCGTGACGTTGATCAAAGGGGTTATGATAAAGGGGATGATCAAATACGGATTGTAGACGATCGGTGCCCCGAAGATCACTGGTTCATTGATATTAAAAAGCCCTGGTAAGATCGCTGCTTTTCCTAAGACTTTGAGCTGTTGTGATTTTGCCACAAACAGCATCAATAAAACCAATCCAAGCGTACTGCCTGCGCCGCCCATAAAAATATACATGTTCACGAAATCCCCAGCAAAAATATTATTGGCACCATCGATATTTTCCGTTAGAGCCACCAACAGGATGGGATTGATGAAACTATTTTTAATAACAGCCGTCCCATGAACCCCCACTGCCCATAAGAGATGGATAAGGAGCATAATCACGATGATTCCTAACCAAGAACCCGTCAACTCTTTCACGAATTCAAATGGTTTGGACAGCAATCCGTGAAGATCCGTGTGGAAAACCGCCAGTACCCCGTTGATCGCCACCATCAAAAAGGCGATCAAAATCGCTGGGATCAATGAAGCAAATGCTTTGCTGACTCCATCGGGAACTCCTTCAGGCATCTGGATAGTGATCTTTCTTTTTACACAAAAACGATAGACCGACGTAGCAAGCACTGCGGTGATGATCCCAATAAAGATGCCTACCCCGCTAAAGCGTGTGATCCAACCGCCTATGGCGATCCCATTGTAAACAATGGCAGTTTCGCTTTCTGACTGCAGCAATTGAGCTGCCCCGTCGGTAATGTCGACTTGAATGATCGTCATTAAAAAGGCAAACAAACTTAATAACGCCCCTACAAAACTGCTCATAGTCAAATGATCTTCTTTATGATAAATCTCAGTTAAATAATACCCTGTTGCTAAACAATAAAAAACAGCAATCGAGCCGACAGACATGGTAGTTACGACACTATAAAGCGGTGAAAATCGTAAAATCGTTTGTTCGAAAAAGCCAGCCAGTGGTGGAATGATCTGCGGTAAATTATTGATGATCAAAAAGATCGATCCGACGATCGTAAAAGGGACCGTAATGATCCCTGCTTGCATGATTGCGCGAATAAAGCGTAAATTCGCCAACTTATTCAAAGGCGGCATCAAACGCGTTTCTAAAAAGGTAAAAACACTTGTCATCGTTACTCCTCCAACGAAGGGATCGCCCCTTCTTCAATCAGCTTTTGATACCAATAAAAGCTGTCTTTTCTCACTCGTTTTTGTTCTTTTTCCTGTGCATCATTGCGATCCACGTAAATAAAGCCATACCGTTTTCGAATCCCCTCATGTACACTGATCAAATCAATGGCAGACCACGGACTGTATCCGATCAGATCCACCCCAGCATTGATCGCGGCTAAGCATTGGCTGATATGCTGCGACAAATAATCGATACGGTACGGATCATGAACCGTGCCATCTGCTTCTAGATGATCTTCTGCCCCTAAGCCGTTTTCGGTAATGATGATCGGCAAGTGGTAACGATCATAAAGAGTCTGCAACGTCGTTTTCAGCCCCAAGGGATCGATGGTCCAATTGAAGGCATTTTTCTTCAAGAACGTATTGGTGAACCCTTTGTAAAAACCACGCTCCATAATGTCTTCACTTTGCTGATCGCTGATACCGTTTTTCATATCCCCAGTTTCCGTCGGCTGCTCCACTGTCACTGTGGTGTAGAAGTTCATCGCGACAAAGTCAGGCAGCGCCCGCTTCATCAATACCTCATCCTCCGGACCAAAGTCAATCGTGAGCCCGTTTTGGTTCAAATAATCTTGAAAGACCGTGTTGTAACGACCGAAGCAGGCAAAATCAAGGTAAGCCCAGTTTCGGACACTGTTGAAGTACAACGCTGCTTGGTTGTCTTCTGGTCGACTAGTCGCCGCATAGACCAACGAAATATTCGGCACCGGTCCGATTTTGCCATTTGGAACGATTTCATGACACGCTTCGAATGCATATTTTTCAGCGATCATCAGGTGATGAAATTGCTGGTATTTTTCTGATAATGGAATCTTTTTCCCTAATATTTTTTGATCCACCAGCAGCATGATATTTGGTTCATTGATCGTCAGCCAATGCGTCACTCGATCCCCATAGGCTGTAAACAGCGTTTTGGCATATGCGGCAAATGCCTCAACGGTGCTGCGTTTTGTCCAGCCACCTTCGTCTTCCAATGCTTGCGGCAAGTCAAAATGGTTCAGCGTCACAAAGGGCTGAATCCCGTGTTTCAGCAATTCATCAATGACATCGCTGTAATGATCCAATCCTTTTTGATTGACGGTATCGCGCCCTTCTGGAAAAATTCGCGACCAAGCGATCGAAAAGCGGAAAATTTTGATCCCCATTTCTGCTAACAAGGCGATATCCTCTTTGTACTGGTGGTAATGGTCGACAGCCACTGTAAAATCAGCGATCTCGTGGTTGTCTCTTGGACGAGTATCTTGGACACTCAGCCCCTTGCCGTCGGTTTGATATGCCCCTTCGGTTTGGTGCGCGGAAATCGATGCTCCCCATAAAAAATCGGTTGGAAATGTCTGTTTCATATCGTACTCCTTATCCTAAATAAGATGCGTTTGACATCTGAGAATTATTGCTTGCATGGCAAAGACAATATTCTGAATTATCTCTTATTTTTCGCGGTAACGCAAAAAATAACTCCTGTCAAGTAAGACCCTCTTGAAGAGCTGCTACTTAGACACCAAAAAAGCAAAGTCCAGTTTCCTAGACTTTGCTTATGATTTAGAAGTAGCAGCTTATTTTTTCTCTGCTTTGTCTTCGTTCAATAGTGCTTTTCTTGAAAGGTTCACACGACCTTGTTTGTCGATTTCTGTAACCTTCACTAAGATTTCGTCGCCTTCTTTGACAACGTCTTCCACTTTGTTGACCCGTTCGTTCGCAAGTTGTGAAATATGAACTAAGCCGTCTTTGCCTTTGATCAAGTTGACAAACGCACCAAATTTTTCAATACGGACAACTTTCCCAAGGTACACTTCGCCAACTTTTACTTCTTTCGTCAATTCTTCAATGATCTTGATGGCTTTTTGGATCATTTCTGCATCAGCAGAAGCAATCGAAACTTTTCCGTCTTGATCGATATCGATTTTCACGCCAGTTTCATCAATGATGCCATTGATGGTGTCGCCGCCTTTACCGATTACATCTTTGATCTTCGCAGGATCGATTTGGATCATTTCGATCTTCGGTGCGTATTGGCTTAACTCTTCACGAGGAGCAGCCAATGTTGATGTCAATTCATTTAAGATTTCCATCCGCGCTTTTTTCGCTTGATCTAATGCTTCTGTCAATATTTGTTCAGTGATCCCTTGGATCTTGATATCCATTTGTAACGCAGTGATCCCATCTTTGGTTCCAGCAACTTTAAAGTCCATATCGCCAAGGTGATCTTCTAAGCCTTGGATATCCGTTAAGATCGTGTAGTTTTCACCATCAGATACAAGTCCCATTGCGATACCTGCAACTGGTGCTTTGATTGGCACCCCTGCATCCATCAACGCTAAGGTTCCTGCACAAATACTTGCTTGAGAAGAAGAACCATTTGATTCTAATACTTCTGCAACAAGACGGATTGTGTAAGGGAAGTCTGTTTCATCAGGAATCACTTGTGCTAAGGCACGTTCGCCTAATGCACCATGACCGATTTCACGACGTCCTGGTGAGCCAGCACGACCAGTCGAACCAACAGAAAATTGAGGGAAGTTGTAATGGTGGATGAATCGTTTTGATTCTTCAACCCCTAATCCATCAATGATTTGGTGTTCACCTAAAGGTGCTAACGTACAAGCAGACAAGGCTTGGGTTTGTCCCCGAGTAAATAGACCAGAACCATGAACACGTGGCAATAAGCCAACTTCTGATGCCAATGGACGGATTTCGTCTAATTGACGGCCATCCGGACGAATCTTGTCGATGGTGATCAATTCGCGAACCACATCTTTTTCAAGATCTTCTGCGATTTGTTTCACTTCTTTCAAGAATTGTGCTTCCTCTTCATGTCCAGCAAATTTTTCTGCATACACTTCTTTCACTGTGTCTTTGACTTTATCGATCTCGTCTTCACGAGCCAATTTTTCTTCCGTCATAACAGCAGTTTTCATTGTTTGGTAGTAGCCGTCGAAAATTTCTTTTTTCAAGTCAGCATCTACTTGTAACAATTTGACTTCCATTTTTGGTTTGCCCACAGCTGCGACAACTTCTTCTTGGAAGGCAACCAATTCTTTGATAGCATCAAAGCCGAATAATAACGCACCTAACATGTCTTCTTCAGAAACTTCTTTCGCTCCTGATTCAACCATGTTGATGGCTTTTTTCGTTCCAGCTACTGTCAATTCGATATCGGTTTGTTCTGCTTGTTCTACTGTTGGATTCAAGACATATTCGCCATTGACCCGACCGACATCGACACCAGCGATCGGTCCGTCAAACGGGATATCTGAAATAGATAACGCTAAAGAAGAACCTAACATTGCTGCCATTGCAGGCGTACAATCTTGTTCAACGCTCATTACGATGTTTGTAACTTGTACTTCATTACGGAAGCCTTCCGCAAACATTGGACGGATCGGACGGTCGATCAAGCGGGCAGTCAAGGTTGCTTCCGTACTTGGACGTCCTTCACGTTTGATAAAGCCACCAGGTACTTTCCCTACGGCATACATTTTTTCTTCGTAATTGATCGTTAATGGGAAAAAGTCGGTATCTTTTGCTTCCTTAGATGCAACCGCTGCACTTAGGACAACCGTGTCGCCATAACGAACCAATACAGCTCCGTTTGCTTGCTTGGCTAATTGGCCAACTTCTACTTCTAATGGGCGGCCGCCCCAAGTTGTTTTGAATACTTGTTTTTCTGTCATGTTCTGCTCCTTTTCATCGGATCCCAGCAAGTCACTACTAAACAAATGAAAAAATCGGAATGGCGTTCCGCTGCTTTCATTTGGTTAGTAGGATGCTGCTTACAAGGACCCAAAATTCTTTTTGGCTGCGCTTTTTGATTCACCAGTCAAAAGGCCGCTATTTTGGTGTTTCACTTTTTAGATGGCTCGAGCTTACCTGTCAGACTGCATCAGCTGTTTTAGCCGACAATGCAGTCGCAGTGATTCCGCTGCTTGGTCACTACCCTCGCTGCTCTCGCCTAGTAGGTTTCATCATCTGCTCTGTGCGGCTTGCGTCGCCCAGTCGCAGTGATTCCGCTGCTTGGTCACTACGCTCGTTGCTCTCGCCTAGTACTATTCATCATCTGCTCTGTGCGGCTTGCGCCGCCCAGTCGCAGTGATTCCGCTGCTTGGTCACTACGCTCGCTGCTCTCGCCTAGTAGGTTTCATCATCTGCTCTGTGCGGCTTGCGCCGCTCAGTCGCAGTGATTCCGCTGCTTGGTCACTACGCTCGCTGCTCTCGCCTAGTACTATTCATCATCTGCTCTGTGCGGCTTGCGCCGCTCAGTCGCAGTGATTCATAGCAAAAAAGTGAGATTCGGGTTGAACCTCACTTTTCTTTGTTTGATTAACGACGTAATCCTAAAGCTTGGATTAATTCGCGGTAACGTTGTACGTCTTTTTGACGTAGGTAAGCTAATAAGTTACGACGATGTCCAACTTTTTTCATCAACCCACGGTATGAATGGTGGTCTTTTTTGTGCATACGTGCATGTTCGTTCAAATGGTTGATTTCTTCTGTTAAAACAGCGATTTGAACTTCTGGAGAACCAGTATCTCCTTCATGACGTGCAAATTTGTTGATGATTTCGTTTTTGCGTTCTTTTGAAATTGCCATGTTTTTCACCTCTTTTTCTTTTTCCCCTGCGACTGAGTAAAACGTTGGTGATTCGTTAAACCAAGTAACAGGTACTGTGCTTTTCACACGTAATTACTTTACTTGATTCTAAGTAAAAAAGCAAGTTTATCTACCTATTCTTTTCGTTTCTTTTGAAAGCTCCTCCAAAACTTATGTTATACTTAGGATACTACTCTATCTAAAGGAAGTGTAAGGATGAGCGTTCTTTCCCGAATCGAGAGCATGAAAAATGAATTATCGCTTTCTGAGAAGAAACTCTTCGCATTCATGGAGGCCAATCCTGAAAAAGTGCCGTCGATGACTGCGAGTCAATTAGCAGAAGCCACTGGGATCAGTGCACCAACCGTTGTACGTTTTGCGAAAAAAACCGGCTTTGCTAGTTTGACAGATTTAAAAATACAATTATCTGCCGAATCCGGCTTGCGCCACAATGCCAATGAGCATTTAGGCTATGCCGATGTTGAATTAAACGAGCCCTTTCATGCCATCACCTCAAAATTGAGCCACAATGCCCAGGTGACCATGAATGAGACGGCCCAATTATTAGAAGAACAGCTGATGTTGGCTGCCGCTGAACTGATCGCGACTCGTGAACGCATTTTTGTCTGCGGGATCGGTGCTTCCTCATTGATCGCACAAGATATCCAACAAAAATGGACTCGCTTAGGCAAGATCGTCGTGTTTGAAAATGACTACAATCTCTTGTTGCCACAACTTGTCAAAAACGAGAAAAAAAGTCTGGTCTGGGTCATTTCAAACAGTGGACACACGCCTGAGATGGTTCACTTAGCCGAAATCGCTAAAAATCTTGGCGTCCCGATTCTGTCACTCACCCGCTTTGGCAGCAACCCGTTGACGAAGTTGGCGGATGTTCCCCTGCAAGTGTCCCGTTCCAAAGAAGCCAACCAGCGGAGTGCCGCTACCAATTCGATCATCGCCCACCTATTGGCGGTCGATGTCCTTTTCTATGTCTTTTTAAGTAAAAATGAAAAGCTGGCACGGAATATCTATGCGTCACGCCAAGCCATCGCTGATTTTCGTGAGAAGTATTTGTAAAATGTTAGGGAGCTATAGCCTCCTACTCTTTATTAAAGCGATGACTCTATCCATTGATGAAACGTTTTTTTCCAATCAAAGACAAGAGGCTGAATGTCATCAGCCTCTATTTTTTATGCTAAGCAATGATCCCCGTTGTAGAATGAACTGGACGTTGCATTCATTCTTACTCCGTCTCGCTAGATAAAATCCGCTCCTGTTTTCTCCTTGCTCGCGACTACTTTCCTCATTGCCCCTCCTCCAAATACGAGACTACCCACGAATCAAATAGTTTTTGATACGCAGCTTTTGGGCGGTCTTTTTCTTGATACACCTTTTGTGCGATGGCCGCTTGGAGCCAAAAAATCGCTTGGATCACTTCACGACTAGTCTGAGCCTCAGGTACATCCGCCCAGACGGATAAAGCGATCGCCTGTGTTTGTGCAAGCTGTTCCTGTGCAACTTGTTGTCCATTGGCAAACGTCGTCAACTGGAATTCATTGCTGATTTTTTCGTAGGTTGGATAAGTATAGCCTGCCGCTTCTCCTAAGACATAATAGAAAAAATTATCATTATGATTGATCATGGTATAGCCTTTTTCAAAAAAGACATCTGCCGGCGCCATATTCTGGTTCCAACGGGTCCAATAGGAGATTTGGCAATTCTCCGTCAACGTTGTCTGCTCTTGGCGATTCAAGCGGTTAAAACCATCATTCCAGACCCGCACAACAAAGCCGAGACTTTCAACAAAGGCCGTTAGCTCATTGACATAATCAATAAAAACTTCGATTCCGCTAGCTTTTTCCCCATAGCGCTCGCGGGCTGCTTCGATCATTTGCGGAAAGTTTTCTAAATGATCAAAATCAATAAACTCATCGGCACCAATATGAAAATAGGTGCTGTCTTCAAACAGTTGCGCATATTCCCGATAAACTTCCTGAATAAAAGCTACCGCTTCTGAATCCAAAATGTTCAGTGCTCGATCATCACGCGTACCATCGGCTGTCGGTAATTGCCACTCGTGCTTTTGAGCCAACACTTGCCGCAAATGACCGGGAGAATCAAAGTCCGGAATGATGGCAATGCGATGTTCGTGGGCATATGCGATCAATTCACGGATCTCTTGTTTGGTCAAATACTCCTCCGAAACGATTTCTGGAAATTGCTCTGATTCAATGCGAAATCCTTCATTTTCGGAAAAGTGTAGCTGTAGATGGGTAAACTGGAAACAAGCCATACTACGAACGACAGCTTTTAAATCCATCAAGGAGTAAAATTTGCGACCAATATCGATCATTAAGCAACGTTCGGGGATAGCCGCCGTATAAGAACCTTCCCGCAACTGATCAGTAAAGAAATCTCGCCAGTATTTCGTTGTAGCAGGATAGACCTTCTCAGGAGTTGAGACAATAATCCGTTGCTTTTCAAAACGGAAATCTGCATCAAGTGATGGCCTGAGAACGATTTGGGGTTGGTGGTCTGGCATTTGCCAGCCCATTGTTGCAAAAAGAGCGGTTGCTTTTTTATAATCTACGAATTCATTGTGTGCTTCATTCATCTTCGTTTCTCCCAGTACAATTAATAATTTGTTCCCTTTTATGAAGGTTCCTTTCTATCATAACACCTGATTATAAGAACGTTTTCATTTTGAGAGATTTCTTAATAAGTACTAATCAGAAAAGCCGGTCCTGTGTATGGTAGTTAATTGCCTATTCAAACGATCATCCCAGTAAAGCCAACAATTCACATGTAGTTGTCGATCGATTCGTTATAACTTTTCTGGAAGGATGTGAATGGGAAAAAGAGCCAGCTTCCCAATGATGATTCGCTCCCCTACACTACTACAAAAGAAAAATCAGCTGAGCTGCAATTGGCCTTTACTATTGAAACAGTCCCTGCTCCAAATAATCCAACAATGGAGCCAAGTACTTTTTATCTGTCCAATCACAATCTTGTCCGTTGGCTTCCATGAGCGCCTTCATCTGCGGATCATAGGTGTGCGGCGCTTTCTTAGCCGCAGCTTTTCTTAACATTTTCACTAAGTTTCGATCAAAGAAATTCATTTTGCTTTCCTGCCATTGTCCTCTGCCGTAAAAAAGGGGGATGTCCTTTATTGGACCCGTGAGATTCTGTTCTCTGAGTTTTTTCACAACATCTTCTTCAGGAGCAGAGGCTCCCACACAAAAGATAAGTATCTCTTTGTCTTTTAGCTGGTTGGTATTCATTTTTAAAAAGGACAGTCCAGCAATACCCGATGCATAGATTCCCCCACAGAAGATAATTGTGTCATAATCCATTACTTCAGCTATTTTCGCTTTTGGGGTTTCTAGGCTGGAAAAACCTGTTGCTTCTTGAAGCCAGTGGACATACTTTTTGACAGCGCCGTATTTCGATTGATAAACAATAATGCCGTTTTTCATGGGGGAACTCCTCTCTGTAGTTAGGACTGCACCTTATGGTTTTGTGCCAGCTATTGCTTGTTCTAAAAACGTTTCGTACGCTTTTTCCTGTTGTGCATAGATTTCATCTAGTGGAATACCAGGTGTCGTTACTGAGAAAATCGTACCGATTCCGATCGTGTAAATGAGCATATGCATGTGTAGCTGTTTGGCGGTTTCTATACTGATAGTCAAATCGGCGGCAATCCTTTGGGCTACTTCAGGATTCGTCTCCAACTGATACAGATCTTCTAATGACGAAACATTCGCTCTTTTTTGTAAGACAAAAATACTCAAAATATGGGGTTCTTCTTTCGCCAATTGCAAATACGCGTGTCCGGTACTGCGAAACAGATCCTGGGGGTCGCTATGGGCTTCTAGATACGCTTGAAAAAATTGCCGTGCTTTCTGCTCTACCTCTGTTCGCAGGCCCTCCATATTGGTGCAGTAACTATAAATGGGCTGGACTGAACAGCCTAACTTCTCGGCAATGTTCTTGACGATCACGTGCTCCATACCGCCTTTTCGTGCAATCTCAAAGGCGGCATCAACCACCATTTCCTTTGTTATTCGTTGTTTCGGCATTCATTGCCCTCCCTAAGCACAAGTTTCGTTATATAAACTATTTATATAAATCGATTATATTCTTTAGTTCCTTCGAAATCAATTGGGTCCAGGCCACTATCCCTCGCTCTTTCTATTGAATAAAGAGTTGTCGATTTCTCACAAAGCATCGTTCATAGGTTGTAAATCTTCCGTTACTTTCCAATGATTGCTGGCTCTTTTATCCGCACAAAAAAGGTACAGCCCACAGAAAAAGGCTGTACCGTAGATAATACGTATGGACTCTTTTACACTCGAAGCTGCTACACTTCTGGGGTGTTCTCTGGTGGCGCTTCGGGGATCGGTTCTTCCTCTTCATACAAGGAGGAAACCCGCGTATACCATTCAAACACATGGGTAATGACCACTTTAGCTGCCGCATACACAGGAATCCCTAAAATGACCCCAACAAGGCCAAACAGTTTTCCTGAAGTCAAGAGGACTAACAGGATCGTGACAGGATGGATCGACAACTCGTTTCCTAGAACTAATGGCGAAATCAAGCGGCCTTCAATGGTCTGCTCAATGACAAAGACGATCAGCACTTGGATCAGTAACACGGGTCCACCGACGATTCCTAAAAAGACCGCAGGGATCATGGCCAAAAAAGATCCTAAGTAAGGGATCAAATTTAGAAATCCCGCTGCAATCCCCAGTGTGATGGCATAATCTAAGCCAATGATACTAAACCCGATCATAAACATCACTGCGACCGCAAACGCCACCGTCAGTTGTCCCCGAATATAGGAGGATACTTGATCGTTCATCTCTTTTAAGACGACCAGTGATGGCTGGCGCATTTTGGTTGGCAGAAATTTAACAAAATAAGGGGCTAGTTTACGGCCATCTTTCAGTAGGTAGAACAAAATAAATGGCATGGTAATGACCGCTAAAACGACCGTTGCAACGGCGCCGAAGAAACTGCCTAGATTTTGAATCGTGCTGCGGGAAAGGTTTTGGACGATATCCGTCAAAGAAGAAATCAGCTTCTCATTGGAGGCTTCGATCTGCTCTTGGACTTGCGAGAAGATTGGATCAGAGAGGATCTCATTCACCTTATTCTCGATGATCGTCAAGTAGCCTGGCAAATTATCCGCAAAGCTCATGGATTGCTCTTGGATCTTAGGGATGATCACCACCACACCCCAGACGATCAGACCAACCACTAAAATAAAGAGACCAAAAATACTGTAGATTCGTTTGATTCCCTTGCGTTCTAAGTAGTCGACGGTGGGGTTCATCAAGTAATACAAGATCCCCGCCAAAATGATTGGCAATCCGACGATGGCTAAAAATTGCCAGACGGGTTCAAACAAATACGACACTTTCGTAAAGAGCAGCAAAATCAAGAGAATCAATAAAATGACCAGCAAGCTGGTCACTGCTTGATTGTTTAAAAACCATTTCCAAAACCAGGAATGCGGCTTTTTCTGCGTTTCTTTCATGACATTCTTTGCCTCCTAGTCGTACGTCACCTGCATGCCGACTTCTAGTTTCGGCAGAACAGTTGGCGTTAAATAAATCGCACTTGAAAGCTGATCTTCAGCCGGCACTTCGTCAAAAACAAAGGTCACATGCTGGATCGTTTGCAGGATTTGGTTTACGACCGTCCCTACATATTGGACTTGATAGGTCTGATCACCAAAAGTGATCTGGTCCCCTTTTGTGACGACTAACGCTTGCGAATCAGGAATCGTTTGAATGACTGAATATTCTCGCAGTGTGTCGGTCGCTTCTTCCCCAAAAAAGATGATCATTCTTTCTTGCGAATCGATCGCTTGTGGACCGATTTCTTTGATCGTCCCTTTTTTCATATGACAAACTCCCCTTTCTATCTTCTTGTTTATTATAACATAAAGAGTTTTTCTACCCGCCCAAAACCGCATTCTATGGTAGAATTAAATAGGAATGAAACTATTAGGAGGTTTTTTTATGTTGCAAACGATTTATTTAGGTACGTACACTCGTCGCGAAAGTAAAGGGATCTATTCGATCGCTTTAGATACGGAAAAAGGAACACTGACCGATTTGACCTTATGCGCGGAAGAAAAAAGTCCGACTTATCTTGCACGCAGTAAAAAAGAAGCAGTTTACAGCGTCACAGAAGTAGATGGCAACGGCGGCGCAGCTGCTTATACCCCAGACTTTACCTTGCTGAATACCGCAACGGAAGAAGGCGCACCACTTTGCTATGTAGCAGTTGATGAAACCCGTCAGCTTTTATATGGTGCCAACTACCATAAAGGTGAAGTGAATGTTTATAAAATTCTAGAGGATGGCAGCATCGAAGCAACGGACAGCATCTACCATGATGAACCCGTCGGCTCTCATGAAAACCAAGACAAACCTCATGTCCACTATACTGACTTAACACCAGACCAACGTTTAGCAGTTTGTGACCTTGGAACAGACCGGGTCTATACTTATGATATTTCAGAAGATGGCAAACTGACAGAAGTTGCCGTTTACGTGGCAGAAGACGGAACTGGTCCACGTCATTTGGTCTTCCATCCAAATAACCAATACGCTTACTTAGTGGGCGAATTAGACAGCTCATTGACTGTTTTACGCTACAATGAAGCAGATGGCAGTTTTGAGAAAATCCAAAAGGTGCCAACGATCCCTGCGGACTTTACGGATTTCAACAGTGGCGCTGCGGTACGTATCTCGAACCATGGCCGTTTTGTTTACAGCTCAAATCGCGGCCATAATTCAATCGCTGTTTTTGAAGTAACCGATGAAGGCGCTGGCCTGACTTTTGTTCAATCAATCTCGACTGAAGGTGACTTCCCTCGCGATTTCGATTTGGACCCGACAAACGATTATCTCGTTTGTGCCAACCAAAATTCTGATAACCTAACGTTATACAAACGCGATGAAGCCACTGGCAAATTGACTGTCTTAGAAAAAGACATCTACACACCAGAATGTGTCTGCGTCTTATTCAAAAAATAAAGTTTTGGAGGATTCCCCCATGTTTGATAAAACACCAAAGGAACTTGTGCTCAAAGATTTTTCTAATATCTACAATAAATGTCAATCAACCTTTGAACTAGTGACGAGCCGCAAATACAATGAATCATTGGTCCTATTAACGACTGCAGAAACGTATGCGATCGCTGAAAAAGCCTATATTCGCTGCGATACTGCCAAAGAGCTGCAAACAGCGGAAGTCATTGCTTTCTTTGATGCTTTTGAGATCTATTATTTTGAATTAAAACAAGTCCTTTTTCATGATGACGATGATTTTGTTTCTTTAAAAAATCGTTTAGAAAAAATGAAAGACACTTACGAAGCATTGACAGCCTCATTTCATTTGTTATGATGAAATCAAATCAAATGTGAAAAGGTGACGTTATGAACCAAGAACAAGTGTTGGATCGTTTACGAGAAGAATTGGCCATGCCGTTTTTCGAAGCAAAACTAGAAGACAAAGAGTATTCCGAAGAAGACTATCAACAAGTCAAAGCGGATTTGGTAAAATACTTTGATGACTATGTACGCAATGTAGAAAATTAAGAAACAGCCTGCGATGATTCCTTCATCGCAGGCTGTTTTACTGTTATAACGTCACTAGAAAGTTTTGATTCGTCGTAGCTTCGATTTGAGGATGCTGTTTTAAATAGTCAGCAATCAGTTCCGTCATATCGACTTGGATCTCACGAACGATTTTTTCGGCAGAAAACATGGCGTAGTTGCCACCACCTACAGCACGGTATTGGTTGATGACGATCTCTAATTCTTGGTCCATCGCAATGGCTTTTTCTTCAAAGTCCAAGCGGGTGATTCGCTGATCGACGGGTTGACTAAGATCGATCGTATACTCGATGCCTTCATACATATCGTAGTTATAATATTGCGGTTTTGGCTCAATAAAAGCAGGATTGAAGACGATCTGACCGTCAACAACGGCTAAATAATCCGCCGTTTGTTCTAAAGCGGCTTTTAATTCGGCGCCTGTTATTTTGACTACAGCTAACGTATTTGGGTAAATATAATTAGTGATCACATCTCGCATCGTGATGGTTGCGCCAAAGCCTTTGCCCTCATTGTTGAAAAGAGCAGTACCAGAAATTTTGGCGCCGGTGGCAGCCATCTGAACACGATTGATGAATTCAATATAAGGATGCTCTTTCAAGCGTGCCCCCATCGGATCGGTGATTCGCATATCCCCACTGACTTTGCCTAACGGCTGATCTAGCCAGATTTGTAATTCTTCTTCGATGGGTGCTAACAAAGCCAACGTCTCTTGATCTGGGACAGCATCTGCAACAGGGATCAACGCAGCCGTACTGTTTGTGACATGAACCCCTGTCTGATTTTTTTCAACCGTCAATTCGATGGCGCCGATAAAGCTTCCACGATAACCGGGCTGTACAACGGGGACACCATTGATTTTCGTGGCGATCTCACGGTGCTGGTGTCCTGTGAAGAACGCATCGATTCCTGAGACTTCCTGCAATAATTGATAGCCCTCATTTTCACCAGTCAATAATTCGGTCGGTTCTCCAGTGACTAAATCACGCTCGAAGCCGCCATGGTAGCTGACGACAACGATATCGGCTTGTTCTCTTAAGTAAGGCACATAGTTTTTCGCTGTCTCAACGATGCTGACAAACTGCATCCCGCGAATCGTCGCAGGCTGTTCCCAATGAGGAATATATGGCGTCACCATTCCTAAGATCGCGATCTTTACCCCTTCTTTTTCAATGATGGTGTAAGCTTGGCCAAAGAATGGTTCTCCCGCTTCATTTAAAATATTCGCTGCGAGTACTGGTGTTTGGTAGCTGGCGATCGCTTCTTGCAAATAAGGCAGACCGTAGTTGAACTCATGATTGCCTAAGACATGGACATCAACGTCCAGGTGGTTGACGACAGCGGTCAATGCGGCAACGGAGTGCTGGCTTTTGGCGATGTAATAGCTTAAGGGCGAGCCTTGGATAAAGTCGCCATTTTCGATCGTTACGACCGGTCCGGTGGCTGCTTGACGTAGCTCTTTCATTTTGGTAGCAACTTTTGCCACGCCAAATCCTTGTTCCGTGTCATCGGCAAAATTGGTTGGATAGACATAGCCATGCATATCGCTCGTTTCTAAAAACGTGATTTTCATTCAAAAGACTCCTTTTCCCCTCAATAGACCAAAAGGGCATGCGCATAAGTCGAAAACCCTCGAAAGCCAGCATTTTCTGCTTCCTTGTGTCTTCAAACCTTATGGCACAAACCCTTTTGTCTTTCATTCTCAGGTGTTTCCCTGATTATACCCTATTTTGACGAAGAAATTCAGAATTATTGGTTCCAAGCATCTTCTAATTGTGGTTTCGCGTTTTCAATCAATTGATCGACATCTTGATCTGTATTAGACAAAATGTTTTCCATGATTGAACGCATTTCATTGTAAGCAGGATCAGCATTTTCAATCACTGGGATCGAGAACAATTCTTTGGTTGCATCTTCTAATTTGGCAGCGACTTTTGTTTCAGGATTGTTTTTGTATTCATCGCTTTCCAAAACAGATTCAACAACTGGCATGTAGCCGGTATCGATCGCCCATGTTTTTTGCGCTTCTGGCGAAGTTAGGTATTTCATGTATTCAAAAGCAGCGGTGCGTTGCTCTGGTGTTGCGCTGTTGAACATATACAAGTCAGTTCCTTGTTGCAAGTTGATTGGTTCTGGACGAGCTGCTACGTCATATTCAAATTTGCCTTCGGTATCTTTTTTAACAAAGCCTTCCCCTGCGATTGAGCCGACATACATTGCGATTTGCTCGTTGGCAAATGGACCAGACAAGTATTTGTCAGAACCAGCGATTCGGAAGTAGCCGTCTTTGACACCATCTAGGTAGTAGTTGATGACTTCTTTTGATTCATCGCTGTCTAGTTGCAAGTCTTTGTCAAAATCAACGCCTTGATTTTTCATTGCGATGGCATAGTAGTTGTTTAATGAGTCAAAACCAGCACCTACGACTTCACCGTTTGATTTTTCATAGATTTCTTGAGAAGCTTCTTTTAATTCTTCCAGGTTTGTTGGTACGTCAATACCATACTCGTCTAACATGTCTGCATTGTAAAACAGCATTTCTGTAGATTTGTTGAAAGGAATCCCGTATTGCACGCCGTCGATTTGTGCACCATCTAAAAGGGCACTGCGGATCTCTTCTTGGTCACCCCAACCGATGGTATCATCGTTGATGTATTCGCCAAGGTCAACTAACATGTCATCTTGGGCAGCATTCCATAACCAACCAGGATATGCTTGTGTGATAGTTGGCAGATCTTTTGGTGAAGGCAAGGTTGAATTCACCTTTGCTTGCAAATCAGGATAGCTTGATTGGTTTTGCAATTCGATCTTGATGTTTGGATTTTCGTCCATGAATTGCTCGGTCAATTTCGTCAATGATTCTTCTTGCGCACCATTCATTGCATGCCAAAAGGTGACAGTCGTATCTTCGCTTAGTTCTGTAACGATTTCATCACTTTCCGTAGAACCAGATGAATCGTTGTTGTTTCCACAAGCCCCTAATACCAATGTCGCGGCTGCAGCTGCTGCAAATGCAAGTTTCTTTGTTTTCATTTTTTCCTCTCCTCTATCACTCTAAAATAATTTTTTCACCGCGTTGCGGCAATATTCTTTCACCATACGGATTCACCAGATTTTCTGGTTTCAGCGTATGGATTGGAACCAATCGTTGGGGCTCGATCCATGCAATGATCTGATCTAAATCAGCTGGTTTCGCATGTCCCGAGTTTGGCAAACGGACAAATTCGATCTCCAGTGCTGCCAATTGATCCAAAAAGACTTGATAAGCTGGATCAAAATCGCCTAACGGCTGCGCATCACTGTGAATATACAAACCACCCGTCTGCAAGTTTTCAAAATGCGCGACTGCTTGCCAAAGGTACTGGCTCGTGTCGGCACATAATGCCTGATAAGAAATGGCGAAGGCAGGATCGAGAGTCGCTGGTACTTGATCATCGATCGTATAGAACGGTACATCTTTATTGAAAATTTCTTTCAACAAAGCAGCTTGCGTCGCCTCTAAAACAACCGTCCGCGGCGCGGCTTCAACAAGCGCCATAAAGCGCTCGACATTGGCTGGATAGCCATTGAAAGTAATTTGTCGTTGGGGATTTTCTTTGACCAAACGCACGAAGGTCTCGATCAATTCTGTTTCACTTTCCACTGTGATCGCTTTGGGGTCCGGTTCTCTTTCTGGAAAGCTGATGCTGACCCCTTCCATCATCAATAGATCCGTGTGTTTGGCTAACTGACAGAATTCTTTGGTACGCTCTGGATGATAGCCATGCAAACGCAAATCACCGGTATAAGCGATAAAATGATCTGGCGTGCGAATCAACAAAGCTGCCGCACCGTACGCATCATGATCGACTGGAATGATCTCGACTTCGATTTCCCCGACCCGAATCACATCATGAGGTTCTAAGCCGATCAATTCACGGACAAAGCTTTTTTCTTCATGAGGAACGGGCAGCAAGAAGTCCCCTTTTTGATTCAACACTTCGAGGATCGCTTTGGTTTCCTTCAAGGTGTACATAGGAATATTTGGGTCTAAAAAGTTGATCATCTTGGAATGATCCAGATGAGCGTGGGAAAGAAAAACTGCTGTTTCTTGGTATTCTTTCGTTTCGCTTCCTTGGTACGTGTAGTCTAACCGTGGATCGTAGACATTTTTCAGTTCTGGTATCCAGCGATGCGCAACTAACGTTTGTAATTCTTCATCTGGTAAGGGTGTTTCTGGATGATACTCCGAACCGAAGTCAAAAAAGATATGGGCATCTTTGTACGCAACTTCGATGACGGTCCCTCCAATCGTTAAGATCCCGCTATGAAAGGTAATCGTCGTTTTATCCTTTGATGCCATCTTTAGCCACTCCTTTGATAATTTCTTTTCTAAAGATCAAGTAAATGATCAGAATTGGAATGACGGTCAAGGTCGCTGCCGCCATCTGTAAATGAACATCGCTGCCGCTTTCTGTGGTAAAGGCAGCCAACCCATTATTTAAGAGGCGGTATTTTTTCTCATTGGTTACTAGCAACGGCCATAAGAAGGAATTCCAGCTAGAGATGAACGTCAGGATCCCGACTGTCACTAAGGCTGGTTTTGACATGGGGATCAAAATCCGCCGAATGTAAGCCAAATCGCTAGCACCGTCGATTTTGGCCGCTTTGTAAAAGGTATTGGAAATACTTTGCAAATAACCATTTAAATAATAGATGTAAAAAATACTGGTCAGAAAGGGAATGATCAACGCACTATACGTATTCAATAAGCCCATTCGCGCAATCGTATTGTAATTGGTGAAAATGATCGATTCATAAGGAACCATCAATAACGAGATCATCAATCCGATAACTAACCGTTTGTATTTGAATTCAAGACTAGTCAATGCAAAGGCAGCTAGAATCGCAGTGATCAGCGTCGCGATAGTCGTCACCGCGGAAACGAAGACCGTATTAAAGAAGTAGCGTAAAAACGGTGCTCGGGTAAAAACTTCCCCGTAGTTGCTCCACTGGAAAGACTCTGGCATGATCGTCGGTGGAATACTGGTTGCTTCACTGTAGGTCATTAGACCAGCTAAAATCATATAGACAAAGGGAAACAGCGTGATCACTGCTAAAATTGCTAAAAACAGCATCGAAACAATCGTGACAATTTTTTTCATTCGTTTATTCGCCCACTTTCTTCAAAAGTTTATTTTGGATAAAGGTGACGAGCAAAATAATGATGAACAAGATCACGGTTGCCGCCATTGCAATCCCCGGACGTCCGGCGATATGGAATTTGTCATAAATATAAAAGACTGCCGTGGTTGCACTGCGGGCGATCCCTGGCTGTCCGCCAAACAAGGCATATACTTGAGTATAGACTTTAAAGGCACTGATCAGATTGACCGTTAATAAGAAGGCAAAAGTCGGGATCAACTGCGGAAAGGTGATTTTCCGAAAAATCTCGCCATCGGTGGCGCCAAACATTTTTGCGATTTTGTAGTGTTCTTTGTCGATATTGCGCATTCCTGCCAACAAGATAATAATGTTGAAGGCGAGGCTCGTCCAAACGCCAAAGATGATCAAGGTCGTCATACTCATATTGACATTATCCAGCCAGTTGACTGGTGGAATGCCTACAAGACTCAACAAATAGTTGATGATCCCGTAAGAGCCATTGAAAAAGTAGCGAAACACGATCCCGATGGCAATCGTACTCGTGACATAAGGCATAAAAAAGATCGTTTCAAAAAAACTTTTGTATTTGACTTTTTCAAAAATGATCCACGCAATCGCTAAAGAAAGGATCAACGCGATCGGTACGACCGCAAAAGCAAAGAGCGCCGTATTTTGCAGTGCTCGAAAGAAGACTGGGTCCGTTAAAACCCTTTGATAGTTCTCAAGCCCAGCATACTGTTGGTTAATCAAGGTTCCTTTTTGGAAACTCATGATGAAGGAACGAAACAGCGGATATACACTGAATAAGAAAATAATGACCAATGAAGGCAGTAAAAACAGCCATGCTTTCGGTTGGTTCTCAGGGTTATAATTTTTTTTGAACATTAGTAGACCCGCTCTCCTTTTTCATCAAAGATAAAGGCTTTTTTGTAATGAAAATCAAATGACACTTGCGCGCCTTCTTCAATGATTTCTTCAATACTAACGATCGATTTCATATGTTTGTCAGCCAGATCAAAGTTCAAGATTCGTTCTCGTCCGATCAGCTCCACACTCTTGACTTCCGTTTGGAACAAACCTGCTTGCAAGGTGGTCAGCACATCTTCTGGACGAATGCCTAACGTGTATTGGCCGTCTGTTAATGGTTTCTTGAAGCGAAGGTCGGTAAAACGGTCAACTGGTACAGTGAAGGCAGGATGGATCATTTGGCCATCTTTGACTTCTACTGGCAAGATGTTGATGATTGGATTACCGATGAATTTCGCTACAAAAAGATTGTTTGGTTCTAAGTAAAGGTTTTGCGGATCATCATTTTGTTGAATGATCCCCTCGTTCATCAAGATGATCTTATCACTGATAGAAAGAGCTTCTTCTTGGTCATGGGTCACGAAGATCGTGGTGATGCCCACTTCTTTGACTAACCGACGGATCTCTTCACGGATCTTCAAGCGCAAACGGGCATCTAAGTTACTCAATGGTTCATCCAGCAGTAAGACTTCTGGACTTTGCACCAAGGCACGCGTGATCGCTACCCGTTGCTGCTGTCCGCCAGAAAGGGTTCCTGGTTTTTTCTGACTTAACTCTTCAATATTGGTCAGTTTCATGAACTTTTCAGCAATTTTCTGTGCTTCATTTTTCTTGATCTTTTTCTCTCCGACTGTCAGCGGAAACATGACATTTTCTAAAACAGTCATATGGGGATAAAGGGCATAATTCTGAAAAACAAACCCGATATTGCGGTCTTTTGGCTCGGTCTTAACAACGGAAGAACCATTAAAGCGGATATCACCATCGGTGGGACTCAACAACCCCGCGATCAAATTCAATATCGTCGATTTCCCACAACCACTTGGTCCCAACAAACAAACCAAATCGCCTTTTTCTATTGTAAAATCTACTGCTTTCAAGGCTTCAAACTTATTATCGAAAACCTTCTTCAACCCGACTACTTCTATCAAAACTGCCCCTCCATTTTCTCTTTTTCCTCCGAATAGTTGACTGGCATTTCAAGTCACAAAAAAAACGAACTCTTGATGTTTCGGTCAAACGCTCAAAGAAATTCGATTTTAATCATAACAAACGAATGTTTTTATTCGATACCATTATTGTAAATGTTTTGTAAAAATCATTGGGAATTATGAAAGAATTTTTAATTAATTTACCTTTTAATGAGAAAACAATGAGCCAAACAAGGCAGTTTCTAGCCAGTAAACACGAACATTTTACTGTTTTTAGAAAATTTTCATGAAAAACGGGCAAAAATTATCAATCCTTTAGTATCCATTGATGTTAACACTATTTTTACGCGACTTTTTGTCCAAAAGCACCTTTAGTAATTGTTTACTAAGACCATCAGTATTTCTTCTTTTAAAATAACAAAAAAAGGATGATTATTAAAAAAACAATCGTCCTTTTTTCATTCTATCCTTCGCCTCAGTCACCCGTCAGCGTCAGCAACTTCGTTGAAACTTGCTCAAGAAAATAACGGTCGTGTTCAATGATCAGCATAGAAGGCTCCACCAAATGGATCACTTCCTCTAATTGCTTTTGATTGAAGACGTCCAAATAATTTAGCGGTTCATCCCAGATAAACAATTCTGCTGGTGTTGCTAATGATTTGGCTAGTTCCACGCGTTTACGCTGCCCCATGCTCATTTGCTGGATCGGCGTTTGAAAGACAGCTCTTTCCAAGCCAAGCTTTTTTAAATTATTTAGCAGATCTTGATAATTCAAGCCATGCTCTTGGGCAAATTCTGTCAGCATCCCACAGTTGTCCTCGTAGTTTTGTCGGACATAACTGATGGTGATCCCATGGGCTGTTTTGATCGTCCCTGTCTGCTGTCCATCGAAAGTACCTAAAATACTCGCAATCAAACTGGACTTGCCAGATCCGTTGGCCCCTTGAATCCCCAAGCGCTCTTTTTGACGGATCGCAAACGTCAGCGGTTTAAACAAAGGCTGCTCATAGCCGAGCTGAAAATGCTCTGCTTCCAGCAACACATCATGATGGCCAACAAGCGGAGTCATTTTCAGAGGATCAATCCACTCAATGTCTTTTAACAACGCAGACTTGTCTTGAATTTGATCTTCCATCCGTTTAACGATCGCTTTCGAGCGCTTCATGGTCCGTGCCGCTCGGGCACCGATCGCCCCCGTATCATAGATTGCCCCGCTGCCTTTTTTGGTCGGCGACCCTAATTTGTCCCGTTCGCGTCCTCGGGACCACTCCGCTTTCTCGGCTGCCGTCTGCTTCAAACGACCGATTTCTTTTTTCAACTTGCTGTTTTGTTCTTGCTCATACGCATCTTTTTGCTGCTTTTGCAGCTCATAGACTGAATAATTCCCTTTGTACAGCACCAAGCGGCTTTTTTCGATCGCCAATACATGATCGACGACTTCATCGACAAACTGTCGATCATGGCTCACAACGATAAACCCGGTTTTTTGCTGCAAATAGCGGGCAACATGTTCGCGAGCGGTCACATCCAAATGGTTGGTTGGTTCATCGATCAAAGGGAAATTCTCTTCATCAACGAACAACCGCGCCAACAGGACTTTCGTTTGCTCGCCGCCAGATAAAGTGGCAAAGGGCCGCCAAAGAACTTCTGGATCAAGCTGCAGCAGGTTCAATTCCCGTTCCAAACGCCACTGCTCAAATTCACCAGATTCCTGTAAAACAAAAAGCGTCAGTTGCTGATCGTCAGCGACGGGTAAGGGAAAATAAACGAATTGCTGCTCATGGGTGATCGAGCCGCTATAAGGCAATTCATTGAGCAGCAGACGCAGCAAGGTCGTTTTGCCGCGACCATTTCTGCCAATCAACCCTAATTTCCATTGTGTATCAAGGTTCAAGTTGGCATCCTCAAAAAGCAACCGTTCCTGGCTGTCAAAGCCAAAAGTTAAATGATTAATACTGATATTCGACATAAATATACCTCGTCTCTATTCACGGAATAGAGTAGACCTAAAGCTATTTTCAGAATCAGTTTTTAGAGGTACACAAAAAGATCCCCCATCGAAAAAGTCAACCAATCCTGAAAATCTGCAGACTATCCCCTTGGAGGAACAGTTTCATGCAGCTTTCAACAAATTGGTTAATTTTTCAATGGAGGATCCCTCATTTCGTTTAATAGTGCCCTAAGTATAGCATTGATCGGCAAAAAAGCGCAAGTTCAGTACCCCCTGCTGCTTTTCCTTTATACTTTATTCACAAACTAAACCCGTTTTCGCTGGAAACGTTTCATTAAAAAACACTTGAAACACAAAAAAACCAACAGGTTGGTTAGTCCTGATGGCAAAAGGAGTAAAATGAAAAATAAAAAGGTTGTTGGTTGTGAATTCATTATACCTCCGATAAAAAAACTTTACATGTGAAAAACATAACAGTTAAATTAAATAACTCTTGTTTAACTTGAATGTTTATCATTTTTTTAACAATAAAGCCGTCATCCGTTGAATGGCAAAAGAAATTTCGTCGGTTGCTTCATCTTGCTTGGCTTCTGCCGCATCAAAGGCTTCTTGGTCGATTTTGTTATCGAGACTCAAAATCATCTCATCACAGCCAGCAACATATTTCATATACGCCCGTTCGAATTTTTTATGGATCCCCATCACATTCGCTGGGGGACGCAATTTGCTGATTTTTTCCAGCATCAAGCGGTATTTGTCCGTGCCTTCTTTAAAAATTCTGGTAATCTCAGCTAGCCGCTCAGGTGTTACCTCGGCTTCTTTCTTCTCGTCGATCGCTTTGCGGATCTCTTCATAATTGGGATTCATTTTCTCCCCGATCGCTTCTGTTTCTTTGACAAGATCGTTGATTGTTTGTACATAAAAACCTAAGTTTGGTCGCACAGTGGGTCCCCTACTTTCTTTGTTATTATCTCCTATTTTACCGTTTCTTACTGCAAATGAAAAGGTCAAGTAACAGCCGCAGGGTTTATCGAAAATAAGCCAGCAAAAAAGGCCTGCTGCCCAGGGAGAAGGACAGCAGACCATTGATTGTTTTTCCGTTTATTTTTGGCTTATTTGCGTCCCATTGCTCGTTGGATCGCTTTGACGATCTCAACGACTGGAATGATCGCAAAGGAGGCCCCTAAAACGATGCCCCATTGATACAAGTCAAGGTGTGCAACACGGAAGATATCATTTAATCCTGGCACGATGAAAATCACCAGCATCAACGCAAAGGACAACAGGATCGCCCAGTTGAAGGCTTTGTTTCTAAATGCCCCTACTTTAAAGAGCGACTGATGGATCGATTTGACGTTGAAGGCATGGAACAACTGCATCAATCCTAACGTGGCAAAGGCCATCGTTAAGGCATCGGCATGGATCGCATCGTACGTATTGTGAACGGGCCATTGGATCGCTGACCAATAAACGAACAGCACGGTTGCCGCTTCTAAGATCCCTTGGTAGATGATACTGCTCATCACACCACCAGAGAAGAAGTTGGAACTGCGTCCCCGCGGTGCATGTTTCATTAGATCTTTTTCAGCAGGCTCCATTCCTAAAGCAATTGCTGGGAATGTATCCGTTACTAGGTTGATCCAAAGCAAGTGGATCGGCAATAGCGAGTCCCAACCCCACAAGGTTGCTAAGAACAAGGTCAAAACTTCCCCTAGGTTAGCGGCTAGCAAGTATTGAATCGCTTTTTGAATATTGGAGAAGACTTTTCGTCCTTCTTCCACTGCTACGACGATCGTAGCGAAGTTGTCATCTGCTAGGACCATATCGGAAGCACCTTTAGAAACTTCGGTACCTGTGATCCCCATGCCGACACCAATATCGGCTTGCTTCAGTGACGGTGCATCGTTGACCCCGTCACCAGTCATGGCAACGACTTTGCCTTCTTGTTGCCAAGCTTTGACGATCCGAACTTTATGTTCAGGTGATACCCGTGCATAGACTGAGTAGTTCGCTACCTTTTGGGCAAACTCTTCTTCGCTCATTTTATTGAGTTCAGCGCCAGTCAAGACGGCATCATCATCGCCCGGTTTGATGATCCCTAAACGTCCCGCAATGGCTTCAGCTGTATCGCGGTGGTCTCCGGTGATCATGATTGGACGAATCCCAGCTTCTTTGGCTAAACGTACCGCATCGGCTGCTTCTGCCCGTTCTGGGTCGATCATTCCGACTAAGCCAGCAAAGACCAAATCATTTTCGACGATTTCTGATTCTAAGTTTTCTGGTACTTGGTCTACATATTTGTAGGCCATCCCCAATACCCGCAGTGCTTGTTTTGCCATATCGGTATTGTTGAATAAGATTTTTTCTTTTTCTTCATTGGTCATCGGCAGCTCTTGACCGTCCAATAGTACTTTTGAGGTTCTGCCTAGCAAGACATCTGGTGCGCCTTTGACAGCAACTAAATAGCGACCGTCTTCTTGTTGGTGGATCGTACTCATAAGTTTTCGGTCAGAATCAAATGGCAGATCTGCTACCCGTGGTTCTTGATTGACAAGATCTCGCACATGGAATCCTTGATCCATCCCGAATTGCACCAATGCGGTCTCAGTCGGATCACCGATCAAGTTGCCTTCTTCACCAAATTTTGTATCATTGGCAAAGTTCATGACTTTTAATGCCATGTTGTCTAACGGAATATCTTCTGAAGCAGCATGTTGCTTGTCATTGACATACAATTTTTCCACGGTCATTTGATTCAACGTCAAAGTACCAGTTTTATCAGAAGCGATAATATCGGTTGCCCCAAGGGTTTCAACCGCTGGCAATTTACGGATCACTGCATTTCGTTTCGCCATTACTTGCGTACCTAAGGCTAAGATGATCGTTACGATCGCTGGCAGCCCTTCTGGGATCGCCGCTACTGCTAATGAGATCGAAGTCAATAGCATGTCGACCCATGACGTATTGTTAAAGATCGTTCCAACAAAGAACATGATCACTGCAATGATAATGATGGCGATCGTCAGGAATTTTCCTAGTTCATTTAAGTTACGCTTCAATGGTGTTTCGGTTTCTTGGGCGCTAGCCAGCATGCCAGCGATTTTCCCAACTTCAGTTCCCATCCCTGTATTGACTACGACCCCTTTTCCGCGGCCATAGGTCACATTACTGTTTGAATATGCCATATTGACGCGATCGCCGATCCCGACATCCGTCCCTTCGATGACGGTCAATTCTTTTTCGACTGGTACGGACTCACCGGTCAAAGCAGCTTCTTCAATTTTTAACGAGCTTGCTTCTAAAAGGCGTAAATCTGCTGGTACGACATCGCCAGCTTCTAATAGAACAATATCCCCTGGAACCAATTCATCGCTCTTGATGGTGACGGTATGACCATTACGCAACACATTGGCATTTGGTGTAGACATTTCTCTTAGTGCTTCGATCGCCTGCTCCGCCTTCGCCTCTTGAACGACACCCATAATCGCGTTGATAATGACAACTGCTAAAATAATAATTGAGTCCACGACTTCATGGGAAACGACTGCTGAGATAATCGCCGCCGCTAGCAAAACAATGATCATTAAATCTTTGAATTGTTCAAAGAATTTTTGTACCATCGATTTCTTTTTGCCTTCTTCTAATTCGTTGGGACCGTACTCAGATAAGCGTTTTTGTGCTTCATCGTTCGTTAATCCATTGGCATCTGTTTGCATTTCTTCCAGAACATGCTGCGCTTCTTGCGCATAAAACGCCTGCGATAGCTGTTCCTTTTTGTTTTCTTCTGACATGTTTCTCCTCCTTTTATATTTACTCTTCCTTTATTGTACATGATATGAAAAAAAATAGACTTATGTATGCACTGTCTAAGCATACATAAGTCTCACTGTTTAAGACAGCACCAGAAATTTCTTTCAGGATGGTGATACTGCCGCAGATGAAATCCGCCAATTACTCCCTCATGTTCATGTCAATAACCTACATTATACAAAAACTTTTCAGGTCTGGCAATTTTATTTTTGCTGAAACTAGCAGAAGGATTTCTCCTAAGAATCAGGCGATGATCGAGCCGTTTGGCATGCCTTTTGGTGCTTCCACGATTTGCAGACGACCGTCATTGTCTTCTGCTGAAAGGATCATTCCTTGGCTGACTTGTCCCCGCATTTTCCGCGGTTTCAAGTTAGCAACGATCACGACTTTTTTACCGATCAAATCTTGCGGTTCTGGATAAAATTCAGCGATCCCCGATAAAATTTGACGATCTTGATCATCTCCCGCAGCTAAGCGGAATTGCAGCAGCTTGTCGGCGCCTTTGACTTTTTGACAGTCAACGACTTCTGCCACTTTTAATTCGATCTTGTCGAAGTCTTCGTATTTGATCTCAGCTTTTTCGGATTGCAATGTGGTTTCTTCTGGATTCCATTTGACTGTTTCTTCTGGACTTTGCGTCCCTTCAGCCATTTTCTTTTGGATGTAGGCTACTTCTGTTTCAAGTTCCAAACGAGGGAAAATCGGTGTGCCTTTGGCAACGACTTTCGTGCCGCTTGGAAATTCACCAAAGCGTAAATCTTTCAGATCCATGGCAACAGAAGCCAGTCCTAATTGTTGGAAAATATTGGCTGGTGTTTCTGTCATCACCGGTTGCAATAAGATCGCAACGATGCGTAAGCTTTCCGCTAAATGAACCATTACACTGTTTAATTCCGCGCGCTTTTCTTCTTCTTTGGCTAATACCCATGGTTGGGTTTCGTCAATGTATTTGTTGGCACGGGAGATCAACGTCCATACTTCTGACAATGCCGTACTGAATTCCATTTTATCCATGGCTTCATGGTAACGACCAACAACATTGGCAGCAGTCGTTGACAGCTCGCTATCAAAAGGCGTCACTTTTGAGGCATAATCTGGCACTAAGCCATCACAATATTTATTGATCATAGCGATCGTCCGATTCAACAGGTTTCCTAAGTCATTGGCTAGATCGTAGTTCAAACGAGAAACGAAATCTTCTGGTGTAAACACACCATCGCTACCAAAAGGAACCGCCCGTAAGAGGTAATAACGCAACGCATCTAAGCTGTAGCGCTCCACTAACATTTCTGGATAAACGACATTGCCTTTAGATTTCGACATCTTGCCGTCTTTCATCATCAACCAGCCATGGCCAAAGATTTTTTTCGGCAATGGCAAGTCTAATGCCATCAGCATGATTGGCCAATAGATCGTATGGAAACGCACGATTTCTTTCCCAACCATATGCACGTCAGCTGGCCAGTATTTTTGGAATAAGGAATCGTCGTCTGAGCCATAGCCCAATGCCGTAATATAGTTGGATAACGCATCGATCCACACATACACCACGTGTTCAGGGCTAGCAATGACTGGGATGCCCCATTTAAAGGTCGTTCTGGAAACAGCCAGGTCTTCTAACCCTGGTTTGATGAAATTATTCAGCATTTCATTTTTACGTGATTCTGGTTGAATGAACTCTGGGTGCTCATCATAGTATTCAACCAAACGATCGGCATATTTGCTCATGCGGAAGAAATAAGAAGATTCCTTCACCAATTCTACCTCATGACCGCTTGGCGCTTTACCGCCGATGACTTTGCCCTCTTCATCTCGGTAAACTTCTGCTAATTGCGTTTCAGTAAAGTATTCTTCATCAGAAACGGAATACCACCCTTCATATTCACCAAGATAGATATCTCCTTGATCAAGCAATTGCTGGAAGATTTTTTGAACGGCTTTTTTATGGTAATCATCCGTTGTGCGGATAAATTTATCGTAACTGATGTCTAGTGTGTTCCATAGTTTCTTGACGTCAGCTGCCATTTTATCGACGTATTCTTGCGGATCTACGCCAAGTTCTTCTGCTTTTTTCTCGATTTTTTGACCGTGCTCATCGACACCCGTCAAATAAAAGACATCAAAGCCCATCAATCGTTTGTATCGTGCTACCGCATCACAAGCGATCGTCGTGTAAGAATTCCCGATATGCAGCTTGCCGCTTGGATAATAAATTGGCGTCGTAATATAGAATGTTTCTTTTTCAGCCATGGACGCAAGTCCTCCTTTTCACTAGTAAAGTGTATACTTAGGTAGTATACAGTTCGCAACCCAAAAATGCTATAATTTTAATCAAAAAAGCGGATAACCTAAGACCTTTTTCCATGGTCTACAAGGAACAAAGGAATCGTTTTGGTCCTTAACACGCAGCAAATAAACCAGCAGATTTGAGCATTTCTTTTCTACTAGTTATCATAGCGCAGATAGCCGTTCACTTCAATGTTCTAGGGGAAGAATCTTGCTTAGATAGAAAGGGTGCTAGTGAGGGAGTTGCTTCTTTTTTCTGATCGTTTTGTGTCTTCCAAGCGGCAACTAGCGATTATTCGATCATAAATTCTATCATCAGCGTTTGTGGTCCCTCTTCTTCAATGGTCACTTCTTTGATCAAGCGATAGGTTCCTTTCGACAAGGTGCCAAAATACTCCGACCAATTGATTAGTAAAGTTGTTTGACTGTGGGCAGAGGCATAAAGACCGATGTCTTGAAAAACCACGTCTTCTTTAAGAAGGAGTTCCCGCCATTCATCCCCCTCGAAAACATCCACTGCAAAATAGTTGTCGTAGATCACCCTCTGATCGGAATGATTGTACAGTTTGAAGCGTCCGGATGTTGCTGTGCTGGTTTCCACTTCCAGACGAAGGGTTGCTTGTTGAGGGAATGGGGGCCCCATAAACGTATCGGCAGGGATGCGATTGACACTTTGCCCAACCATCAAATCCGTCGGCTGCTCTTGCAGCTGACGGAAACGGGTACAGCCACTAATGATCAACAACAGCAATAGAAAAACGAGAAACTTGATTGTCTTCACCTCTTTGTTCCCCCTCTCGAAAGAATTCTCTGCGGCTCACCTTCTTTCCTCTAGTATACCTATTTCGTGCCTTTTCAGCAGCATTTCTAGTCATTTATTGCTTTTTTTGAGAAAAAGGATCTGAAAAAGCTTCTTGCAGACGGTCTTTGATTAACAGGTGCTTCTTTTGCTATAATGAGGAAGACTTCACTTATAGAAAGGAACGCTATGACTCGAAAAAACAAACAGCATTTTTTGCTTTTAACTGTGCTTTCTGTGGGACACTTGCTTTTTTCAACCACAAGTTACCCCTTTTTGTTTGCGTACTTCAATAGCCATGATTATGCTGCGCTCTTTGCAAGAGCGATGGCAGTCCTCCGTGTGCTTTTTTTGCTCTGGATCGCTCTTTGGGGCTATTCAGCACTCAAAGAACACCCGCCGTCTTCTTGGCTTTATCTCGCATTATTTTTCCTTAATTTGATCGTTCCTTATTTTTTCCGTTAAGGAAAACCGTCGCGTTCAGCTACTTACTTTATCTAAGGCAGGAGAAACCAATGAAAGAATTTACCTCAAAATCAGCTGAAAAACACTACTATGAAAAAGAAGCGTCAGAAGCAGAGTTTCTTACATGGTATCAGGCGCAAGATCAGCCGAAATACGAGAAACCTTCCGTAACCGTCGATATGGTTTTGATGTGTTACAACAAAGAAGAAGAACAACTAAAAATTGCGCTGATCCAAAGAAAAGGCCACCCTTTCCGTAATTCTTGGGCATTGCCGGGAGGCTTCGTCAATCCCAATGAATCGACGGGGCAAAGTGTGATCCGTGAGACGCAAGAAGAGATCGGGGTCACCATCTCCAAGCAAAACATCGAACAGCTGCATACCTTCAGCACCCCAGATCGCGATCCTCGCGGTTGGGTGATCACCGTCAGCTATTTGGCTTTTATCGGTGAAGAACCCTTAAGTGCCGGTGACGATGCGAACCAAGTACGCTGGTTCTCTCTAGAAAGAAAAGCCAATCAAATTTATTTGACCAGCGGTGAGATCGAGATCATTCTTGACCTAGTGACTGGCGCCTCTGTTGGAAAAGATACGTTGGCTTTTGACCACAGCGCGATCATTCTCAAAGCTTTCAAACGGGTTGCCAACAAGATGGAGCACGAGCCACAAGTGCTGCTCGTGTTAGGCAAAGACTTTACGATCACGGAAGCCCGTAAAGTATTCGCCAAGTTTTTAGGGATCGATTTTAAAATGATCGATCATTCCAACTTTAAAAAATCCATGCTCCAATATTTTACGGAAGTTGGCGAAAAGCCCGTCGGTATCGGGCGTCCATCAAAGATCTATCGTTTAAATGACGCATTTTTAGGTGACAAAATGTAAAAAATACAACCCCCTGTCAGACCGTAGTTTGGCAGGGGGTTGCTGGTTAATCATAATTAGTGAACGTGGTTCCTAGAAACAAAAATCAGAAAGATTTTTTCTATACCCTAGGCGATCCCTGGCGTTCCTTCCAGTTCAAGCGGCTCAGCTGCTCATTTCGCCTGAGAGCCGTTCTAGCTTCTGTTGGTCCTGCGTATCCAACGTGACAAAACGCAGTTCTTTGCCGTACCACTGCGCTTTGTACTGGATTTTGCGAACGAATTGATGCCAATCACTGATGCTGTAATGACCAGCTTTTAAAACCGTATCTTCTGCGATTTGTTCCAAATAGATCGTATCGTACTGTTTTACGAGATGGTAGCTGACTTGATCGATGAATTCCCGCTTTTGACAGCAGTGAAAACGATAAAGGCGAGCGACCTTTCCTTTTAGCTTCTGATAATTTCGCGCCTGGGTCAAAAGGATTTTTTTCCGTTTGACCGCCGTCGCTTTCACCTGAAGTTTGTGTTCTGCTCGCGTCAGCTTTTGCTTCGTTTGGATGGCATGTTCACAGGTGATGGGTATCGGCTGGTTGGCTTTGACCAACTGCTGCGGATCATAAACAACAGCGACAGAGGCTTGCTGCTTCGGCAATGGCGGGATCTCTTCCAAACAAAGGATCGAGATGTAAAACTCTTCGTTGTTTTTTGCTGAGATCGTTGCCGATTTGATCTTGCCTTTGATCGCCCGATGCTTTTTTACGGGAACCAATGTTTTAAGCTTTGGCAGTTTGATTTGATCGTCTTCAAAATAAATGGTGTGCTGCTGATTATTGGTGGTATACGATTGCCAGATACTTTTTTTGGTTTTCATTTTTGGAAAGCCAGCCCGCTTTTTAAAGTAATTTCGAAACGCTCGGTCCAGATTCCGTTGTGCATTCGCCAATGCCAAACTATCGGTCTCCTTCAAAAAAGGATACTCCTTTTTTAGTTTGGCTGGCGTCAACCCTTGCTTTGCTTCATTGTTGGCCAGCTCCTCCATCTTTGCCTCTAGCAGTTGATTGTACGTAAAACGTACACAGCCGAAGGTTTCGATGAAAAACTGTTTTTGCTGTCCATTAGGATAGATCCGAAATTTGTATGCTTTTAAAACACCCAGTTTCATCTCCTCCTAACACTCCCTATACCTTTGACGCTAGTTCCCCTTTTTTTGTGCTAACTTTTCTTGATAGATCTTGGCTTCTTTTTTCGTGGCATAAACGAAATGTCCTGGTGCGATCTCTTCCATTGCTCGTTCTTGGTTATCGTTTGGTTCGCTGACGTATTTGATCCGCTTGCGTTGACGCTCATGGTCAGGATCTGGCAGCGGAATCGCTGATAAAAGACTTTCAGTATACGGATGGACCCCGTAATGATAGATTTCATCGCTGGTGCCTACTTCTAGCAGTTTGCCGTTGTGCATCACGCCGATCCGATCGCTGATGTGTTTGACCATCGATAAATCATGGGCGATAAACAAGTACGTCAATTTATGTTCTTCTTGCAGATCTTGCAGCAAGTTGACGACTTGGGCTTGGATCGAAACATCCAATGCCGAGATCGGTTCATCACAGATGATGAATTTTGGATCGACAGCTAACGCGCGGGCGATCCCGATCCGCTGACGTTGTCCACCTGAAAATTCATGGGGATAACGGGTCCCGTGACTTGGGTTTAGTCCGACGGTTCGCAAAAGTTCATCCACCCGATCATTGCGTTCTTTTTCATTTTTGGCTAATCCGTTGATATCGATCCCTTCGGCAATAATGTCCCGAACTTTCATCCGTGGATTCAAGGAAGCATAAGGATCTTGGAAGACCATTTGAACTTCCCGGCGAAAATCAGCCAGCGGTTTCTTGCCTTTGATTTTCATAACATCTTGTCCATCAAAAAGAACTTCGCCTCCGGTAGGGTTATTCAAACGAATCACCGTCCGTCCAGTCGTCGATTTTCCGCTTCCGGATTCACCGACTAGACCAAAGGTTTCTCCTTCATAGATTTGGAAGGAGATATCATCGACGGCTTTGACTTCGTCTTTGCGGCCAACGTTAAAATATTGTTTGAGATTCTTTACTTCAAGTAAAACTTTTTCCAACCGTTTCTCCTCCTTTAGACAGATGCCTGAGTATTTTTTTCTTGGAATTTTTTCCAGCGAATCAAGATCTCATCCGGCGGAGTCACTTTCGGTGCTTGTGGCGCTAACAGCCAAGTGGCCGCTTTGTGCGTCGGTGAGACGTCAAAGAATGGCGGTTGCTGTTCAGCATCGATCTGCAAGGCAAACTCGTTCCGTGGATAAAAAGCATCACCTGTTGGCGGATCTAACAAATCTGGAGGTGAACCAGGAATCGCGTACAAGCGATCGCCTGTTCCTTCTAACGTCGGCATCGAACCTAACAAGCCCCAAGTGTATGGATGTTGTGGGTTATAGAAGATCTCTTCTGCGGTCCCCACCTCAACGATTTTCCCACCGTACATCACGGCCACCCGATCCGCCACATTGGCAACGACCCCTAAGTCATGGGTAATGAAGACGATGGACGAATTGATTTTCTTCTGGATATCTTTTAATAACTCTAAGATTTGTGCTTGGATCGTTACATCCAATGCAGTCGTTGGTTCATCTGCAATCAAGATCTGCGGGTAACAGATCAACGCGATCGCAATGACGATCCGCTGCCGCTGACCACCAGAAAATTGATGCGGATAATTTTTCAAGCGTTTCTCAGCATTCGGGATGCCGACAAGGTTCAATAGTTCCAACGCTTGTCGCAAGCCTTCTTTTTTACTGATTTTGTTGTGCTTCATCAATGATTCTGCCACTTGCTTGCCGATCGGCATCGTTGGGTCCAATGAAGTCATTGGATCTTGGAAAATCATGGCGATTTCCTTGCCACGGATTTTTTGCAGTTCTTTTTCGGATTTTTTCAAAATGTCCGTCCCATTGAAGAGGATCTGGCCATTATCGACATTGGCATTGCTGGCTAACAACCCCATGATACTGCGGGTCGTCACGGACTTGCCGCTCCCAGATTCGCCCACGATCGCCAAGGTTTCTCCTTTGTATAGATCGAAACTGACATCGCGGATCGCTTGGACTTTCCCAGCAAAGGTGTCAAAAGAAATTTCTAAGTTTTTCACTTCTAAGACTTTTTTCATAGCAATCACTCTTTCATTTTCGGATCAAAGGCATCACGCAAACCGTCTGCCAGCAAGTTGAACCCAATCATAATCACAGACAAGGTCACAGCTGGTACCCACATTTGGTAAGGCAGGAACAAGAAGGTTTTGTAGCCATCGCTTAGTAACATCCCTAAAGATGCTGAAGGTGGTTTTAATCCTAGCCCAATAAAGCTTAGGAAGGCCTCGAAGAAAATCGCCGAGGGGATACTGAACATCATTTGTACGATGATCACGCTGGAAATATTCGGTAATACGTGTTTCATCGCAATCTTGAGGCGACTTTCCCCCAGCGTCGTTGCGGCTAAAACGAATTCTTGATCTTTTAGTTTCATCGTTTGGGCCCGTACGATCCGCGCCATTGGAATCCAGTTAGTGATCGCCATTGCTGCCACGATCGAGAAGATCCCAGGTTCAAAAACCACCAACATCAAGATCATTACCACTAAGTTGGGAATACCAGATAAGATTTCTAGAAAACGTTGCATCACATTATCGATCCGTCCACCTAAAAGACCAGAGATCAGGCCATAGGTTACACCAAAGATGATGTCAAGCATTGCCGCGATAAACGCGATCAACAAGGAAATACGTGTCCCTACGAATAGACGACTCAATAGGTCACGACCCAAGCCATCCGTTCCTAAAAGGAAATACGTCCCATCAGGAACATTGGCAGCTGCATACTTATCTACTAGCTCGCCTCCCACCATCGCATAGCCGTTTAAGCCATTGATGTTGATACCAGGAATTTTCGGCGGCAGATTTGTAAAGGTCACATTTTGCGCGGTTGGATCATGTGGCGAGACAAAAATCGTAATGATTGAGATCGCGATAATGATCAGCAACAAAATGATTGAGAAAACAGCGGCTTTGTTCTTTTTCAGACGACGCCATGAATCTTGGAAAAACGTTAATGAAGGGGTTGCGATCGCTTCACGCTCTTCATTGGTATTTTTTTGTAACGGTTGAAATTTGGCTGCATCGATGGCAGCAACATCATTTGCTGTGTAAGGTTTCTCTGCCATTAGCCACGACTCCCTTCTGAAACTCGGATCCGCGGATCAACGATTCCATATAAAATATCAACAACAAGAATAACAAAGACCAACATCGCGGAATAAAGAATTGTTACCGCCATGATCGTTGGATAGTCATTGGTCATGATTGATTTTACGAACTGTTCACCGATACCTGGGATCGCAAAAATATTTTCTACGACAAGAGAACCCGTCATCAAACCGACAGCTAGCGGTCCTAACAGCGTCAATAACGGAATCAAACTATTCCGCAAACCATGCTTGAAGGCAATTTCCCAGCGGCTCAACCCTTTTGCTCGTGCCAACTCGACATAATCACTATGCAGCACTTCCACCATCTCGGTTCGAATAAACCTGGCGGAATCCGCTAACGGCGACATCGCCAAGGCGACGGTCGGTAGGATCGTGCTGGCAAAAGTCTCCCACTTAGCAATCGGTAAGATCCCTAGTTTGATGGCAAAAATGTATTGCAGCAACACGGCAAAGACAAAGTTAGGGATTGAACGTCCTAAGATCGCCACTAAGGTAGACGTTGTATCGATCCAAGTATTTTGTTTCATCGCAGAGATCGTTCCTAAAATGATCCCAAAGAACGTACCAAAGATGATCGCTTGTAACCCTAGTTGCAGTGAAGGTCCGATTCTTCCTGATAATAAATTCGCTACTGGCTGGTTTTTAAATTGGAAAGAGATCCCAAAGTCACCTTTTAGTAAATTGGTCAAATAAAGCCAATATTGGGTAATGATCGGTTTGTCCAATCCTGCTTGCTCATTTAGCAAGGCAATTTGTTCTGGACTTAATTTTTCAGCATTCGTATATGGTGTTCCTGGCAAAAATTGCATCAAGAAAAAGGTGATCGTGGCAATCAGCCATAATGTTAAGACCATGTAGAACACTCGTTTCAATAAATATTTCAAAAAGCTGTTCACGCAGTTTCCCCCTTAAGTATTTTGACTTCTATTCAATAATTATGTAAATTAACATAGTACGAATCATTAAAAAGGAGTCAGATCATGAAAATAAAAAAAAGTAGTGGGCTCATACCCCTCCTATGCCTCGCAATTTCTGGCGGATGGTTAGCCATAAAAAATGAATTTTCCATAGCAGCTCTTTCAGATGCCCTTTTCTTGTGGGCGCTGTTCTTTTTGATCATTGGCGGTTTTTTATGGGTATTTGCTTCTGGTTTCTTTGACCATTTTCAATACTCCATGAAGAAAGCTTTTTCCAAAAATAAAACAGATTATCTGAAATTATCCCAAGTCGGCAAACAGAGCTACGCCTTTTGGTTATGGCCTGGTGTCTTCTTGTTATTCCTTTCATTGCTCTTTTTAATGATTGCTACTAGTTAATTTCATTCTTATAGTTTTACTCATTGAAATGAGAAGCAAAAGGCTGAGACAAGAAATTGTCCCAGCCTTTTCTTCGGCATTTCAAGTCAACTACTCGTGATTATTCGATTGATGTCCACTTGTAGTCGTATTGTGCGCCCGCTGCGTGAGCAACAACACCTTTGACTTTTGTTGCACGTAAGTGTGCTTCCGCTTTTTGATAAACTGGAATGACACCTTGTTCATTCATAATGATTTTTTCTGCATTGACTAGGTCTTCCCAACGTTTGTCAGGGTCATTGGCATTGGTTGTACCCGCTGCTTCAACGGCTGCATCGTATTCTTCGTTGCTCCATTGTCCACGGTTGTATGAGTTGCCTGTCGTAAACAAGTCAGTAAAGCTACTTGCATCGGCATAGTCAGCACCCCAACCGCCCATTACTGTATCAAAATCACCAGCGTTTGAACGATCCAAACGAACAGAGAATGGTACTGGACTTAACGTGACTTTCACACCGTCCAATGTTTTTTCGATCGTATCTTGCAAGTACTCAATGATTTTCTTCGTTGAGTCTGTATCAGAAGCTAAGATATCAAATTCTAATGAATCGATCCCTAATTCTTCTTTGGCTTTTTCCCAATGTTCTTTGGCTTGCTCTTCATTGTATTCAATGACACTGCCAGCTGCTTCCGTGAAGTCCGTATGATCGCCAGGGCTGAAGGTCATACCTTCTGGTACCAACCCAGTTGAAGCAATCGAACCATCCCCTAAGATCGATGTCACTAAGGCATCACGGTCGATCGCATAAGAGATCGCTTTACGTAAGTTTTCGTTACGGAAAGGTGAATCTTCATCACGTTGGTTCAATTCTAGGTAAGAAGTCGTTGCTTCTGGTTGAGAAACGAAGGCTTCATCGTTAGCCATTTGTTGCGCTAATTCACCTGTTAGGATGACATCATCTGCTTGTCCATCTTGGAAAAGGTTCAAGGCAGTTGAGGATTCTTTCACGACGCTTACGTTGATCGTTTGTAATTTAACAGTATCTTTGTCCCAATATTGGTCGTTCTTTTCATAAGCCCATTCCGTATCCGTTCCTGGTCCATCAAACCCAGTCAAGACAAACGGTCCATTATAGACAGCATTGTCGCTAGTTGACGCATATTGATCGCCATTTTCTTCTACCACTTTTTGATTTTGTGGGAAGAAGGATGGGAATGCTAATAAGTAGTCAAAGTAAGGTGTTGCTTTTGCTAGGGTGATTTCTAATTCATAATCCCCCACTGCTTTGATGCCTAGCTCTGATGGATCCGTATCGCCTGCTGTGATGGCATCTGCGTTCTTAACTGGTGAAAATAGATACGCGTATTCTGATGCTGTTTCAGGTTTGACTGTCCGTTGCCAGCCATAGACGTAATCCGCTGCTGTAACAGGGTCACCATTTGACCATTTCGCATCTTCACGTAATTTGATCTTGTAAGTCAGTCCATCCTCGCTAACTTCAGCTGCTTCAGCTGCACCAGCAGGTTGTGGTGTACTGTCAGCATCCAAACGATACAGTCCTTCATATACATTGTTCAATGCACTGAAGCTGATCGTATCGGTTGCTAATGAGAGATCCGCACTTGGCATTTCTTGTGAAACCACTACGTTAAACACTTGTTCTGCACTGCTGTCGCCGCTTGCTGCTGTGTCATTGCTTGAACTATTTGTTCCGCCCGTTGTACAACCGGCTAACGCCACGCCACACACAGCCACTAAACCATAGGCCCATTTATTCTTCATCCTGTCCTACCCCTTAATTGAATTAATTTTCAGAATAATCATGCGATTTCTGAAGTTAGATAAGATTTTAATTAATAATTATTAAAAAAGCAATCCTTTTTTCGATAAAAAACACCTCTGACAGAAAGTTTTCTTGGTATTTACTTACCTTACTCTCATCAAACATTCGTTAAATGCTATTTTTCCTTTCTTTATTTATAAGAAATAAAGCAAAAAAAATAATAAAAAAACATGGTTAAATGTAACTTACATTCATTTTCCGTCTTTCTTTTTCATTTGATCCGTCAAAATGAGAAATGTCTGATAGAAGGGTAAACATACAGAAATCGCCAATGATTTCTATCAGAACAGACCAAAAAAAGACCTGATTGCATGCTTGCTGATCAGGTCTTCTCGCCTTAAAGACATTTGTTTCATCCCGGAAAGGATGTACTCTTTAATGATTAATGGATCGCGCCGCCAATTGCTTTTAGATCTTCTTTGTCGGCATAATCAACGATGGCTTCCACCGCTGCAGTCAATCCTTTGGCAATGTCTTCGATGCTCATTGCAGGCTGTCCTGCTTTATCGACGACTTGCTGAGGAATAAACGGCACGTGGATAAAACCGCCCTTCATTTCAGGGTATTTTGTATCGATCATGTATTGTACTTGATACATGATGTGGTTGCAGACGAAGGTTCCAGCAGTATTAGAAACGGCTGCAGGTATTCCTGCTTTTTTCATGTTTTCTACCATTGCTTTGATCGGCAGTTGTGTGAAGTAAGCAGGCTTCCCTTCTGTTTGGATCGCTTCATCGACGGGTTGATTGCCTTCGTTATCAGGAATCCGGGCATCATCCACATTGATCGCCACTCGTTCTGGTGAGATGGCAAACCGTCCACCCGCTTGGCCAATGTTTAAAACGACATCTGGGTGGATCTCTTCAATTTTCTCTGCGACGATCGCTGCTGATTTCCCAAATACAGTGGGGATCTCTGCTTTCACAATCTGTGCACCATGAATTGTATCTGGCAGTAATTTCACTGCTTCTAAGGCAGGATTGATTGCTTCTCCGCCAAATGGATCAAATCCGGTAATTAGTAGTTTCATTTCCATCATCCTTCCCTCTTTGTTTTACCACTAAAATGCCCAAAAGTACATTAAAGCGATGTGGATCACTAACAATAATAAAGCAATTGGGGCTTGTGCTTTAATGACGCCATTGGGGTCTTTCATCTCTAACAAGGCCACTGGCAGTGCATTGAAATTGGCTGCCATCGGAGTCAGCAATGTGCCACAAAAACCAGCGGTCATTGCCAACGCACCAGCAACGACTGGGTCGCCGCCTTGCGCCATCACAAAAGGTACACCGATGCCTGCAGTAATAACGGTAAATGCCGCAAAACCATTTCCCATAATCATAGTAAAGATCATCATTCCTAAACAGTAAGCCACGACACCGATAAAACGATTGCCTTCTGGCACGACACCAGAGATTCCTTGAGAAATCACATCACCGACACCAGCAGCGTTAAAAATGACACCTAGTGCTGCTAATAACTGCGGCAAGATACCGGCAGTTCCGACTTGACGAAGCATCCGGTCGGAATCGTCCAGCACTGTTTTCGGTTTAGCGGAAGTCAACACGACTGCCAACAAGAGCGCTAAGATCGATGCGATCCCGATTCCAACTTGGCCTCCTAATGGTGTATAAGAAATCACCACAGCGATCAATGCTAAGCTGATACATGGCACGAAGATCGTACTACCGATCCGTTTAGCCGATGCTTCTGCTTTTTCATCATCCACGTCCACGATTTTACCAATCTGCACTTGTTTGAAGAAGGTCAAACAGCCCATCAAAACGATCAAAATCCCGTCCACAAGATACGGCAAGAAATTCCCGAAAGCAAAGACGATCCCTAGCAGTAACCAAAAAGCAGAGGTGCCTAATCGGGTGGGATGATCCGCTTCGCGAAAAACCCGTACAGCCGTCATGATCGACAGCAATCCGATCAAGATATAAAAGAATTCCAGTAATCCGTTAACGATTCCTTCCATCTATTTGTCCTCCTTCTTGCCATATTTTTTTGCTAATTTACGATCAAAGAGCAAGTTCGACAACGTAGCAATGACTAAGACGATCAATGCGATCGGCAATGAGGCTTGCGCGATCGAACTAGCTGCCACATCGTAGCCAAGAGATTGCAATGTTCCTACGATCAATAGCACACCAGAAGCAGCCACAAAGGTATTTTGGGCAAAGAAATTCCCGAAGTTTTCGTTAGCGGCAGCCCGAGCTTTGATTTTTTCCTGATCTTTTTCATCCAGTTCCCCAAATTTGTTTTCCCCAGCAGCTTGCGCCATCGGGTTAACGATCGGGCGGATAAATTGTGTATGTCCTTGGATCCGAATAGAGAAAAAGCCAGCAAGTTCTCGAATAAACAAGTACAAGCTCAAGAACTTCCCTGGTGTTAAGCCTTTGATCTTTTCAATCAATATGACTGCCTGCTGCTTCAAGCCAAAACGTTCTGACAAGCCGACCATCGGTAGTGTCAGTAAGAACAGCGTAACGAGTCGATTATTGACAAACGCTTCTCCTAACATTGTTAAAAAATCAACAACAGAAATCCCCGACACAAGCGCGGTGACAAAACCAGCAACGATTACGACAGCAATAGTATCTAGCTTCAGCAAAAAGCCGACTAAAATAACTAGAATACCAATTAATTTAATCCATTCCATCAAATCATCCTTTCACGATAAGTTATTTTTAATGGATACCAGCTTTTAGTATAATCTATTTTTTTCTTGTAAAACAATGTTTTTTGAATTTTCTTTCGAGGAATACGCTTTCTTTAATGTGTTTTTTAATTACTTTGATAGTAAATAAAAAAAGAAGAACTGCGCTTGTGCAGTCCTTCTTTTGCTTTTTACGTTTAAGAAGCGGAGGCTTCTTTTTTCATTTGTTTGCTTCGCAGCTGTCCGCAAGCTGCGTCGATATCTGTCCCGTGTTCTTTACGGATCACGCAATTGATGCCGTTTTTCTTTAAAATGTCATAAAAGGCTAGCACATCGGCTTTTTTACTTCGAGCGTATTGGTCATGCTCACTCACTGGGTTATATGGGATCAAATTGACGTATGACAATTTCTTTTTATCCTTCAATAAAGCAGCCAACTGACGGGCATGTTCTGGCCGGTCATTGACATGATCCAGCATGATGTACTCAAATGTGATCCGACGATTGGTTTTTTCTAAATAATAGTCGACCGCTGCCATCAGCTTTTCAATCGGGAAACTCCGATTGATCCGCATCATGGAGGTTCTGACTTCGTTATTTGGGGCATGCAGCGAAATCGCTAGGTTCACTTGCAAGCCGTTCTCCGCAAACTCTCTAATTTTATGCGCTAAGCCGCTGGTTGACACAGTAATATGCCGCGCGCCGATCGCTAAGCCTTTCGGGTCATTGATGATCTGTAAGAAATGCATCACATTGTCATAGTTATCAAAGGGTTCGCCGATCCCCATGACCACCACGTGAGAGACTCGTTCCCCCTCATTGCGTTCATCAAAATAGTGTTGTACTAACATGATTTGAGCCACGATCTCGCCTGCCGTTAAGTCTCGTTGCTTCTTTAATAACCCACTGGCACAAAACGTACAGCCGATGTTGCAGCCGACTTGGGTCGTCACACAAACGGACATGCCATATTCTTGACGCATCAAGACCGTTTCAATCATGTGATTGTCTGGCAATTGGAATAAATACTTGACGGTTCCGTCACTGGCTTCTTGTACCACCATCTGTTTCAGGGGATTGATCACAAAGGCTGCCGACAGTTTCTCAATCAAAGGTTTCGGTAGGTTGGTCATTTCTTCAAAGCTGGTTACTCGTTTTTCATAGAGCCACTCCCACACTTGGTTGGCACGGAATTTCTTTTCTTTTTGTTCAGTTATCCACAAAGATAGATCTGATTTGGTAAGTCCATAAATCGATGGGTTCACTTTTTTCCCTCTTTTCAAACTAGTCGCTACATACTATAACTGAATTCTTTGTGAAAAGCAACCGTACATTGGCTGATCTTCAAAGCATTCTAGCCCCACGCTTTTGTGGTATTCCTCTTTTTTGAAGATGCTCTTTCTTCCATTCATTGAATCTTTGTCCATAGGAAACCTCTCACAAAGACCTGCATGAAAAAACAAGCAGTGACAGAACCTGCTCCGGTGTACGAAACAAAGCGGCTCTTTCCTGCTTGTTTTCATGAGGGGGCTGTTTCCTCGTGCGCGTTACTTTCATTACATGATCACATTTCAAAAGAAAGCACTCTGCCTTCTTTGGCGGTCAACATGCCCCGTTGCGGCGGCTGCAGTTGCAAATAAAGTTGTAGCGACATTTCTAGTATCAGCTCTTTGTCTCCCTGCTGAAAAACGCCGTAATAATGTGTCTGTTCCCGCTTTTCTTCATATGTATGACTCACAAGATAATATCCTTGTTCCATGATTTCGTTGCGCTTTTTTGTTTCTGAAAGAAAACGGCGAATATGTTTATACGTAAAGAAACTCAATAAAATGACAACTGCTATTAATACTACATACCCCATTGACAGATTTACACCTCGATCGTTGATGTGGCAAAAGTCGGCTCAACACCAATACTGATCATCAAGGCAGCATCGACTTCACACATCACTTTATCGTCTAAGTGACAAACCTTTTCTTTCAAACGGCTTTTGTCGATCGTGCGAATCTGTTCCATCAAAATGACGGAGTCTTTGCCAATCCCTGTGCAAGAAGCGGAAATCCCAATATGCGTTGGTAATTTCGGCTTCGCCATTTTTGCCGTGATCGCCGCAATGATCACAGTGGGACTGAAGTGATTCCCCAAGTCATTTTGAATGATCAAGACCGGACGTATCCCGCCTTGCTCCGATCCAACCACTGGTGAAAGATCGGCAAAATAAATATCTCCCCTTTTTACCATAGGACCACCCTAACTTTTATATTCTCGCGGAACCCTTGCTGAAAGGGTACACGCTACTTCATAGTGAATCGTTTCTAACTGGTCTGCAACATCCTGCATCGTAATTTGTTCCCCATGATTCTCACCGATCAAGGTGACTGGTGTACCGACAGCAAATGCCCGCGGCAAACGAATCATCAATTGATCCATACACACTCGACCGACGATCTCACAACGCTCGCCTTCTACTAAGATCGAGAAGCCTTGCATTTTTCGTAACCAGCCGTCAGCATAACCGATAGGCACGGTGCCGATCCATTCCTGACGTGGAGTGATATATGTTTCACCATAGCCAATCCCCGCTCCTTTTTCAAGTAATTTCACTTGTATCAGTTCAGAAACGAGCGAAAGCGCAGGTTTTAAGGAAAATGGTTCGCTCAGTGCATGACCTGATGGGTTCAACCCATACATTGCGATCCCAAAACGGACCATATTTCCTACTGCTTCTTTGTGCCATAAAGAGGTTGCGCTATTGCCTGTATGTATATATGTCGGCAAATAGGGCAAAACAGTTAAGACTTCTTTAAAACGTTGGTGCTGGGTTTCCCAATAGCTCGTGTCTACTTGATCCGCTGTGGAGAAATGGGTAAAGATCCCTTCCCACTCAAAAGAGAGGTGATCTTCTAACCAAAGAACGGCTTGGCGCACTTCTTCGACAGTCAAAAAGCCGATTCTCCCCATACCAGTATCCACCTTGATATGCACTTTAAGCGGCTTATTTAGAGGGTTCTCCTCTAAATAAGCGCCTGCTTCTAGCAGCCAGTCCATCGAAGCGACTGGAAATGACAAATCATAGGTCGTCAGCAAGGCAATATCACACACATTCACGACACCTAAGATCAAAATCGGGTCAGTAATCCCTGCTTCTCTCAATTCGATCGCTTCATCGATCGTCGCAACGCAAAAACCATCTGCGCCGCCTTCTTTCGCTGCAAGAGCGGTTTGAACCGCTCCGTGTCCGTAACCATTCGCTTTGACCACCGCAAAAAGAAATGTCTCGCTTGGTAAGTGAGCAATCTCATGTTTGATATTTTCGGTAATCGCAGTTGTATCAATTATCGCTTTCGTTGGTCTATGGTAAGCAACCACCATTTCCAGTTCCTTCTTTCTACTAGTGCTTGATCAGACGAACAAATTAAGTTGGTTTTATGTAGTCGGCTGTTCGTCCATGAAGTATCAAAGTCTTCTTGACTGACAGACTACTTCAACTTGGTTTATTCACTATCTAGTACTTCTAAAATAATTTGTGCAAAAGCAGTATCATTTGTATGGGTGATACTGACAAACGTTTTTTCTAAAGGATGCGGTGCTTTAGTAACGATCGGTGCACCGAATTCATTGGTCAAGACTTCAATATCATGAAAAGAAACTTTGCCGATCCCTGTCCCCCAAGCTTTCGAGAACGCTTCTTTGCAGGCATAGCGCCCACCAAGGAACTCTACCTGACGTTTCAGCGGCAAGCGTGCAAATAATTTTGCTTCCTTCTCTGTTAAAATACGCGTTATAAACTGAGGTTTTTTTTCAATTAATTCTTTCATTCGAGGCAGCTCGACTGCATCGATCCCGATTCCTTTGATCATTCTTTTCTCTACCTTCACCTAAGATAGGGTTTTCCAAATTGGAAATACCCCTTGTTCAGCTAGTTACCATTCTACCAAAAAAATGGCGAATTACCATTCAAATCTGACGAGTTTATACGGAGATTAAGATTTTTAATCGTTCGTATTTGTTTTTTATATAAAAAAAGACCTTGCAAGTTTCCTTACAAGGTCCACAAACTTAATTAATCTTGGTTATTTCTGATTACGAAACCGCGTTTTTTGTCGTTGCTGCGGCGATTGTTTTTACGGGCACCATCTTTTGAATAGTTGCCGCGGGCTTTATTGCCGTTGCCGCCGCCACGGTTCCCACCGTTTTCTTTGCGGTTACGATTGCCGTTGCTATTGTTGCTGCGACGACCATTTTTGTTGAATGATTTTTTCCCTTGAGGCAATGGACGCTCTGGTGTGATCTTCACTGGTGCTAAATCAGCAGGATCTTTTGCCATAGTTTTTAGAAGCAATGCTGCTAAATCTTGTGCAGAATAACGTTCTAATAGATCGTCGGCTGCTTGCAAGTATTTATCTAAGCCATTTTCATCCAATTTGGTTTCAACAGATTCGATTGCGGCACCTAATTGACCTTTGAACGCTTCTTTTTCGGTCGGTGGGCGCATTGGTGTCATCCGTTTTTTCGTTAAGTTTTCAATGACGTGCAGATAGCTCATTTCGTTTGGTGTAACGAAAGTCACAGACATTCCACCTTTTCCAGCACGGCCAGTACGTCCAATCCGGTGAACATAGCTTTCAGGGTCTTGAGGGATATCGTAGTTGTAAACGTGTGTAACACCAGAGATATCTAATCCACGAGCTGCAACGTCTGTGGCAACTAAGATATCTAGTTGACCACTCTTGAATGAACGCAAAACGCTCATTCGTTTTTGTTGAGAAAGGTCTCCATGAATGCCTTCTGCTTTATAGCCGCGGGCTTCTAAGCCGCGCGCCAATTCATCGACACGACGTTTCGTACGACCGAAAACGATGGTCAATTCTGGCGTTTGCACATCCAATAAGCGAGTCATGATATCAAATTTTTCGTAGTCTTTTGAACGAACATAGTATTGATCGATCAAATCAGCGGTCATTTCTTTGGCTTTGATCTGTACATGTTCAGGCTCTTTCATGAATTTCACGCCGATGTTTTTGATTGCTGGCGGCATTGTTGCTGAAAATAGCAATGTTTGACGAACATCTGGTACTTGGCTGATGATTTTTTCAATATCTTCCAAGAAGCCCATGTTCAACATTTCATCCGCTTCATCTAATACAAGCGTTTCAACGGTGCCTAATTTCAAGGTGTGGCGGTTGATATGGTCTAACATACGACCTGGTGTACCAACTACGATGTGGGGACGATCTTTTAGTTGACGGATTTGACGGCCGATATCGGCTCCACCGTAAACTGCTTGTACACGAATTTTTTTGTCTTTACCAAGACGGTACAATTCTTCTTGGGTTTGGATCGCTAATTCACGGGTTGGGGCAATCACTAATCCTTGTAGTTGATGGTTCGTTGGGTCAATTTTTTCTAACATTGGCAAACCAAATGCGGCGGTTTTACCAGTACCGGTCTGTGCTTGACCGATCACGTCTTTGCCTGCTAAGGCTAATGGAATCGTTGCTTCTTGGATGGGTGTTGCTTCTTCAAAGCCGGCACGCTCAACAGAAGTCAATAATTCGTTGGATAATTCTAGATCTTTAAATTTCAAATGGATCCTCCTAGGCTGGTCATCTTTTCGATGCCTGTTTTTCTATCATCGAAGCGTAGGTTAGTTCTTCAGAAACACAAGAGTAGTCCCATTTACTCTTATCTTTCTCTCGGTACCGAAAAACCGCTTCACGAAGGCATTATAAAAGGCTAAAACAAGTGTTGTTTGTCTCAGCCATCATTTTATCTCAAAACGTCAATGTTTTTTACAGTAATCATTCTGTGCTTCATCTTTCGGCGTTAGATAAGTATAACACGCTTTGAAAGTTTCAGCAAGATTTCAACTCCCTTTTACATTCCTTTTAGTGCATCAACGACTTCACTCAGGCCCATGCCATTGCTGCCTTTGATCACTAGGCTATCGGAAGGTTCTAAAGTTTCTATTAAGGAGGCGATCAGCTGTGGTTTTTCATCGATCGCAAAATAGCGCACCTTGTCAGCAAGGGCGGTGTTCGCTAGTCGTTTTTGCAATGCCTGCATTTCTTTGCCATAAAGGAAAACTAGCTGGAACGAGTCATCCAAGTGTGCGGTCATCTGCTCGTGCATTTGTGGAGAATCTGGTCCTAATTCAAGCATATCTGCCAATACGGCGATCCGTCGTCCTGCTAAGGGCAGTTTGCGGAAGCTATCCAATACAAGACCCATGGCCGTCGGATTGGCATTGTAAATATCGCTCAAAATCGCTGCCCCATTACCGGCAGTCACCCATTGGGTCCGATTTTTCGTCAATTGAAAATGCGCCAAGCCTTCCTTGATCGCTTTATCTGCTACACCAAAATGACGTCCTATCCCAATCGCGATCAAGGCATTTTTGACATTATAGCCGCCTAAGACCGGTAAGGTAAAGGTCGTACCTGCAACCGTAAAAATCGTCTGATCTTGCGATTCCTCCACGATGTCTCCTTGTAGATCTCCCTCAGTTAAGCCAAAAGTTTCAATGGTCTGCGTTAAATTGGGAACAAAGGGCTCTAACAATGGTTCATCAGCTGGCATCATAAAGAAGCCGTCTTTTTTCAATCCTGCGGTGATCTCCATTTTGGCTTTGGCGATCCCTTCTCTGGACCCTAAGTTTTCAATGTGGGCTTCGCCTATCAACGTGATAGCGGCAGCGTCAGGTTCTGCTAAGCGCGAAAGGACTTCGATTTCTCCTGCATGATCCATTCCCATTTCTAAAATCAACACTTGGGTATCTTCTGGCGCATGCAAGATAGTCAAAGGCACGCCTAGTTCATTGTTGTGGTTGCCTTGGGTTTTATAGGTCTGGTACTTTTGGGCCATGACCGCTTCCACCATATCTTTGGTGGTCGTTTTCCCGTTACTTCCAGTAATACCGATGATTTTCGGTGCAAGCTTTTCTTTATACGCTCGTGCCAATTGTTGGAACGCTTTGACGGTATCCGTGACAGGAATCACAAGGATGTCTTGCGGCGGTTCGATCGTAGGGTGGCTCCACAGTGTGGCGATCGCCCCATTGTCTTTGGCTTGTTGGGCAAATTCATGTCCGTCACGGGTCCCCGCTAAGGGAACAAAAAGACTGTTTTCTTTGATCAGACGGCTGTCGAATTCCACAGAGGCAAGTGGTGTTTCATTTTCAATTTGCTGACCAAATACGGCAGCGGCTTCTTTTACAGTAAAATTCATCAGGTTCGCTCCTTTTTCCTAAAAAAAGAAAGCACAAGATCGCTTCAAGTATTTTCCTTGAGTTGAGCTGGCTTTCTTCCTGCTATTTATTCTGCTTCGTTTTCGTTTTCTGCTTCTTTTTCTGTTGCTTCTACATTGGTCAAGAACGAACGTCTTTGATTGAAACGATTCATCCCTAATTGGATCAATTCTTCAATCAAATCCCCATAAGGCAAGCCGGTCTTCTCCCATAGCAGTGGGTACATGCTGAATTCAGTGAACCCTGGCATCGTGTTCAGCTCATTTAAAAAGAGCTCATTTTTATTGGTCAAAAAGAAATCACAACGGCTCAATCCGCTGCCGCCTAACATCGTATAGGCTTTTTTCGCAAACTCTTGAGCTTTGGCTTGTGTTTCTTCTGGAATTTGTGCAGGAATCTGCATCTCGATTCGGTTGTCAATGTATTTGGAATTGTAATCATAAAAGGCAACATCTTTTACGATTTCTCCCGGCATTGTGGTCCGAACGTCTTCGTTTCCAAGAACGGCTACTTCGATCTCACGAGCTTCGATTCCTTGTTCAACGATCGCTCGGGTATCGTAGCGATACGCTTCTTGTAGCGCATTTTGCAGTTCTTCACGGTTCTCGGCTTTCGAGATACCGACACTTGAGCCCATGTTGGCAGGTTTGACAAACATTGGATAAAGCAGACTACCTTCACATTGATCGAAAATCTTTTTCGGATTTTCTTTCCACGCATTTTTCAAGACTGGTACATAGGGAACTTGCGGAATCCCCGCAGCTTGCAAGATATACTTGGTCATGATTTTGTCCATCCCACAGGCACTAGTCAAGACACCGGCTCCGACATAAGGCATTCCGATGGTTTCTAAAAACCCTTGGATCGTGCCGTCTTCGCCATTTGGTCCGTGAAGTAAAGGAAAGACGATCGCGTCTTCTTCGTAGATTGCCCCAGGTGAAATTTCTTCCCCTTTGGTTTCTTCATTGGTCAATGCCAAAGTATCTGGAGACGTTGGCGCCTCAGTCAATAATGGGCCTTTTAACCAGCGTCCTTCTTTGGTGATCATTACTAATTGAACTTGGTAGTAATTATAATATACAGCATTAACAACTGAAAAAGCGGATAACAGTGATACCTCATGTTCTGCACTGCGTCCCCCGTATAATAAAATGATTTTCAAAAGAATTTCCTCCTGTATTCATTGATTCTACCAAACTAAGTCTTCCACATTTTAGCACAAAATCGACCAACCGGCATTAAATCTTGCAGAAATTTCTTTAAGCTTACACAGTCGTTAGTTGAATGTTTTTCATTTTGTCAGTACTATGAATATATCACGGCACGTTTAAAGAGGTGGGACCTATGACAGAACAAACCGCTCCTTCTAGAAAAGGACGATTAAAACAAATCGTTCAAGTCTTTTTGAAATACAAAGTCGTTCAAAATATCAGCAAACAGCAGCACCCCGAAATGGTGCGTCAAGCGTTTGAAGAATTAGGACCAACATTTATCAAAATCGGGCAGATGCTTTCGGTCCGCAATGATCTGCTTTCCAGCACCTTTGTCGATGAATTCAAGCAGCTGCAGGACAATGTCAAAAGCGATCCATTTCCCAAGGTCAAAGCACTGCTGGAAACAGAACTGCAGCAACCGCTAACGGAAGTTTTTTCCGCTTTTGATGAAATTCCAGTCGCCTCAGCTTCCATCGGACAAGCTCATCGAGCAAACTTGCTCAGCGGCAAAGAAGTGATCGTCAAAGTACAGCATCCAGGGATCATTGCGGCAATTCAAGTGGATCTCGATCTTTTTGAAAAAGCCCTGCCGTTGGTTCGCGCAATTCCAGAAGCCAATGTGGTGGATTTAAAAAGCGTGCTAAGCGAAGTCCGACGATCACTTGCCAATGAAACGAATTTTTTGCAAGAGATGAAAAACGCACAGGAATTCTACCGCAACAATCACCAAGACCCGCAGTTGGCATTGCCAAAAGTTTATCCCGAATGGTGTACCCAAAAAGTATTAGTCATGGATTACATGGCAGGTGAAAGCTTGAATTGCTTACTGACCCGCAAAAATCAAGACATCGTTTATGACAATCAGTCCGTGAAAGCCGTGAAAAAACAAGTGGGGACGCTATTAGTCGAAAACTTTATGAAACAAGTCTTTGAAGATGGCTTCTTTCACGCTGATCCACATCCTGGCAATCTTTTCTTGCATGTCTTCACGGATCAAGCCAACCGCCCACAACCATTTCAAGTCAAGCAGCGCGTCGGTGTCCTTGGCGGGGTCGATTATTCGTTGAAATGGCAAGAAGAAGCTGTCATGCCGCCTTACCAAGTGATTTTCTTGGACTTTGGGATGATGGGTCATTTGGATCAGTCTTTACGCAGCCGTTTAGCCGATGCGTTGATTGCTCTTTATACCCAAGACACCCAAGAAGTCGGTAAAGCCGTCTTGCGGTTGTGCAACAGCAGCGGCAGTTCCTTTGACGAAGTCGCCTTCTACCAAGACCTGCAAAAATTTGTTGAAAACTACTATAATATGCCGCTAAAGGATATCGACTTGCAAAAAGTGATGGCGGAAGTCATCACGATCTGCCATGATAACCAACTGCAGATGCATCGAGACATCACCTTGTTGATCAAGGCTTTTGGTACCTTGGAAGGTGTGATCAAAGCCTTAGATCCCGAATTATCAATGATGGAAGTCACTCAGCCTTTTGCACAAAAATATTTCCTACAGCAGCTGAGTATTGAAGACGAGGTGAAAAAAAGCGCCTTGGCAACCGCAAAAAGCTTGCGGGCACTTAGCCATCTTCCCGATCGGACCTTGGCTGTCTTAGACACTTTTGCGACTGGTAAACACCGATTGAATCTAGAGATCCGCGAACAAAAACAGCTATTGGACCGCTTTGATCAGATGGTCAATCGACTGGTGATCGGTATTATTCTAGCTGCGGTCATCCTTGGCTCTTCCTTATTGGTGGTCGCCAGCCCGCAACAAGGAGCCTTCGTCCATCAGATGGGGATCTTCGGATATACCTTAGCATTTTTCGCGATCGTGGCTTTAGTCAGCAAATACTTCTATGATCGTTTTCGCAAGAAATAAATAAGCACCTTCAATTCCCGTGGTTCATGCAGAAGCTGGGTCTTGAGGGTGCTTATTTTGCAAGGGTCTGTCGCAATTCGTTTTCAAAGATTCGTTTGAAGGCTTCCCGATCCTCTTTCGTAAAGGGCTTCGGTCCTTTTGTACGCTTGCCTGCTTTACGCATCTGCGCACCTAAGTAGCGTTGTCCAAGTAAAAAATCGATCGTTTCTGGCAAATACTCTGTGCCGTTATGATGAAATACCCGCGCTTTTTTCGGCAAGACCAAAGAGGCTAACCCATAATCTTGGGTAACGAGAAAATCACCCGGCTCTATTTCCTTCACGATTTCATAATCCGCACGATCCGAGCCTTTGTCGACATAGACAAAGTGAACATGGGCAGGATAATCTTTGGTCGTGTAATGATCGACACTGGTGACGATCACCACCGGCAGCTGATATTGCTGAGCCAGCTCGATCACTTCGTTTTTCACTGGCGATCCATCGCCGTCAATAAAAAGTCGCATCTCCACACTCCCCTCACAAGTTTCTTCGTTTACAATTACTTCTATTGTAAGAGGAGCAAGGCGAAGATGCAAGCAGACTTTACAGCCGTTTCCTTGAGGATGTATTTAAAGCCTCAAGAAGAGCAACTGCCTCCGCCCTAATAACTAGCAGCTACCCTAAGCAAAGCTTATCCTTCAACTTTAGAAAAGGCTCGCTCTTTTAGCTCATAAGCGACATCGCAAGCCTTGGCTACTTCTTGCTCATGGGTCACTAAGATAATACATTTTTTTTGCTCATGAGCAATTTCTTGAAACAGTTTGACGATCTCTTTGGACGTCGTTTCATCCAAGTTTCCAGTCGGTTCATCGGCTACGATCAGCTCATGCTCACAGCACAATGCGCGAACGATCGCCACCCGCTGCTGCTGCCCACCCGATAATTGGGTCACTTTTTTCAGTGCCAGCTCTTCCGTGATGCCAACTTTGGCTAAGTTTGCTAAAGCGTAGGCCTTTTTATCGGCTTGCTGTGACTTCGCGATCGCCATCGCTGTCACCACATTGTCCAATGCCGACAGATAAGGCAATAGATTATAGGCTTGGAACACGATGGACACATCTTTGCGGCGGTACTCCCGCAGCCCGATTTTTGCTAATGTTTCTTCGTTGTAGAAAATCTTTCCTTCTTTCGGGGTATCTAGGCCTGTGATCAGCGACAGGAAGGTCGTTTTCCCCGATCCGCTGGAACCTAAGATCGCATACATCTTGCCAGGCTCGAAGGTCAAGTCAACGCCACGAAACAGGGCTTCTGCTTCGCTTTGATACCAATAGCCTAATTGTTCTGTTCGTAATGTCATGTCGTTCCTCCTAAGAAACCAAGATTTTTTTCGGGTTCAGCCGCAAAATGCCCGCCGACGAGAGTAAGATCGAGCCAAAGCTGATCCCTAGACCGAGTAATGCCAATAGACCAATTTGTTGAGGGGAAACGGTAATTTCTAAGGACTCCACTTCTGCTGATTGGGTGAAGGATGGGAAAGAACCGCCACGGTTTCCGCCCATTTGCGGCATCTCTCCGCCTCCAGGTCCAGCGTTTTCAGCAGCTGCCTGATCCGTCGTCGTTTCGGTTTGCTGTGCCAATAATTGCTCTCCGACGGCATTACCGACTAGATTACCGCTAGCCGCCGCGATCCCTAAAGCAAATACCATGCAGACAAAAATCTCTGTAAAAAACTGTAGGATCACTTTGGCTCGTGACTCGCCTAAAGAGAGCAATACGCCAATCTCATAGCGACGTTCCCGAATCGACATCATCACGATCAACGTCAAAATAATGATACCGGCAGCAGCAACTAACACAATAATATTTTTGGCAAAGCTCGCGACATTATTCAACGGTGTCAACATCGATTGATACATCTGATCATTGGTTTGGATGCTATAGGTTTCTGTATCGATCAATCCTTCTGCTTCTTCCACGAATGCCGTCATTTCAGACGGATCACTCAAGGTATAGGTTGCTGAATCAATGGTATCCTCATTGCCGCTCAACGTATTGGCAAGGGTATAAGAGGCAATGATCGTGTTGGCCGGGTTGAGAAAGTTAAACATTTGGCTCATGCTGTTGCCAACTTCACTCGTTTCATAGATTCCTTTGACCGTCACTTCTACTTCATTGTCCTCTGCATCAGTAATTGAAAACGTATCTCCGACCGCCAAATCATTCGCTTCAGCTAGTGAGGATTCAATCAAGACTTGGTTTGTGCCTTCGTCCTCAGAAGTAATTCCTTCTCCATCCGTGATCGTCGCTGTTCCTTCCGAAAAAGTCGTATACGCCGCACTGGTTGATACGCCAGTGATTTGGAAATCACCTGTACTCATACTCCCACCAGGCATACCTCCTGGCATACCGCCCATTTGCCCCGACTCGCTGCTATCGGTTGCTTCTGACTCTGTCGAGGAGTCACTGCTAGAGATCGGTTCGATCCCGCTGACGGCATCAGCCGAGGTACTGACTTCAAAACTATATGAAGCAACCCCGTCTAAATCAGCGATTGCTTGGGCATCTGTGATCGCTACGGGTGTCGATTGAAAACTCCCTGGATCTGGACGTGTGCTCTGGTCATCGCTGTCAGATGAAGAACTTCTTTGCTGAAAAGCCTGCTCACGGTTGGCTTGCAACGTCACGGTTGCGCCGACACTTTTCTGAGCATTTTCAGTCGCTACTAGCGCTGCACTGCGAATCGTCAAACCCGCCAATACAAAAATCAAGATTGCAGAAAATACGGCGATCAGCAGCAGACTCCGGCCTTTTTTCGCCCATAAACTTTGGAGCCCTCGTTTCAAAAAATTCATCTTTGTTCCTCCTGAATGGCAAATTATTGTATTTCGACTATAAGAACCTTAGCTTAAATTGAACTTAAATCTTCCCCTAATTTTTCAAAACGTTGGAACAGACCGCAGCTGTCTTCTGCGATCTGCACGTTTTATTGATGACCCCCAGGGAATGATCGAGGAATCTTCAACTAACGGCCAAAGCCGCCGCCCATTTGATTGGTTGTCGCTGTCGCTCCTGATTGGGTCAAGTTGGCGATCGTTTCCGTGACGGGCAACGTTCCTAATTCCGTCCCATCACTAAGGGTCCCACCAGCATAATAACCAGAAACAGCTTGCGCATCATTCGTTCCCCCACTGACCAATGTATAGCTGCTATCGGTCAAATCTGGGCTAGAAAGGACCACATGTTGGTAGCTTTTACTTGGTGCATAGGACAAGATCGTCTGTCCTTGACTATCCTTTAAGGTCACAAGGGTCTCTGCTGCTTGGGTTTGATCGAAACTGATCCCGATCGACTGTTGACTTTCCCCACTGACATTCATGGCCATATCGGTCGTACCAGCAGCTAACAAGACACCGCCAGTGATTTCAAACGTCCCGTTATAATCCAAAGCGCCATTGCCACCGGTCGTTGGACCATTTACGATGACGACCCCATTACTCATAGTGACATTGCCGTTACTGTCCAGGCCATCCCCTTCGGCATCGACCACCAACGTTCCGCCAGTGATTATGACTTGTTTGCTGTCATCTGCGGTATCGCCACCGCCAGGACCGCCACCAAAGCTGTCTTGCCCAAATTGGCCAGTGGTTTCCTCTGTATCACTGCCGCCACCGGCATTGATCCCGTCATCGCTAGCCACGACGTGTGTCGTACCACCAGCAATCGTGATCACACTTGCTTCTAGTCCTTCATAGGATTCTTCGATAGCAATCGTCCCATCGGAGATCGTCAATTCATTGTCCGCATGTATGCCGTCGTCACCACTGTTGGCAGTGATCGTACCACCTGTGATGTTGATGGTATCGTTGGCATGCAGGCTATCATCTGCACTATCGATCGCAAAGGTACCGCTGCTGATGGTCATCACACCGCCAGCTTTCAATCCTTTGTAGCTTTCATCCGTCACTAGCGACTGGCTTTGTGCCCCGTCAGCCGTTTTGATCGTGAGATTGGCTGATTGGATGCTCAAATTCGTTTCTGCTTGGATGCCATCACGCCCACTTTGGATCGTAAAGGTACCGCCATCGATCGCAACGTAGCCTTTTTCCGCATCTTCCGAATTATTCGCTTGGATGCCATCTCCTTCAGTGGTGTTCAGTGTGTAGTTCCCTGCCAAGATCGACACGGAATCTTTTCCTTTGATGGCATTGTTTTTCGCTGTGATCTCAATCGTGCCACCAGCTAAAACCAAATCATCTTTGCTGCGCAGCCCGTTGCTGTAATTTCCTGTGATCACCAACGTTCCATCACCGTTGATGGACAAATCTTCTTTACTATAAAAAGCGGCATCTGGTTCCGTCTCACCTTCCGCCAAGGTGTAGCTGCTGCCATCTATCAGAGTATTTGTCGTATCACTGGCTAAGGTCGTGATGACTTTTTCTGCTTGTTCGATGACGACTGCCGCCCCGTCTTCATTGGTGATCGTGACACCCGCAAAGATCAGATGGACTTTTTCTTCTTTATTGACGTTGACAACCAGTTGACCATTACTTAAGGAACCGCTGACGACATAGGTACCAGCTTGCGTGATCGTCACCGTTTGGTCTTCCACTGCAACGCCATCAACAGCCGTCGTATCGCCGTCATTCAATTCAAGTTGCGTGGCGGTCGCCTCATCGTAGGAGGCATCCACGTCTTCTTCTTCGTAACTGCCATAATAGTCCGTAGCATCATCAAGAGTCGTTGCAACGTTGGTCACTGCGGCAGAACCTGAAACAGCCGCTGCAGAACTGGAGCTGCTGCTCGTGCTACTACTATCGGTTTTATCGGTTTGCCCACAAGCGCCTAGGAGCAGCGATGAGAGTAAGAGCGGATAAATGAGTTTTTTCATAAGAGGTTCCTCCTTCTACAGCTCATCGCGGTTAGCGGTGAGCTTGCCTAAAACAACGGGTAAATTGCCATTACGAACCCGAACTTCATCAATGATTTGTTTTGCTTGCGCTTGGTCTTTTAACAGCAACTGATAACGCAACTCATATAAGCTCCCCATCGTAGTCGTTCGAACCGATGTCAGTTTGGCAGAATGCGTATATTTTTCAAAGAGATCATCGAATAGTTGCGGATAATCCAAATCTTCTGGAATCGTGACTTTCAGTTCTCGTTCACTCGTGGCTTGTCGATCGCCAAAGGGCACCGTGTATAAAAGGGTCAAGAAAAGCGCCACGATGATGGAAAAAATCACGACATAGCCGACGTAGCCCATCCCAGTTGCCAGACCGATCCCCATCGACCAAAAGACGCTGGTGATCTCTCTAGACCCTCCTGGAACCGAGCGGAAACGAATCAAACTGAAGGCGCCTAAGATCGCCACACCTGTGCCAAGATTGCCGTTGACTAGCATGATCACGGATTGAACGAGGATCGGTAAGACCGCCAAGGTAATGACGAAGTTTTTTGTGTAGACATTGCGGATCATATGGATCGCCGCTACCAATATTCCTAAAAGCAATGAGGCGGCAATACAGATCAATAAGCTACGCCATTCAAGGGTGCTCGTATCGCCAGAAAACAGACTAGATAACATGTAACCATTCCTCCTTCTTGAACAAATGCCGTTGATACGTTTGGGCATATTTTGAAAAGCTACCTTTGCGCACGCTGTATTTGTTCAACAGCTCCACAAACCATAACGGATAAGCGCCGAGGGCTTTCACTTCCATCAACACCCCGATTTCAGGTGCTACCAGCGCCCCCTCACTGCCAGAACCGAACATAAGATCATAGGTGCGAAAGCGAATGTTTTGGTCGAATGTCACGCGAAATTCACTATCATCATCAATAAACAGCGACAAGCGATCATAGGCAATCAACACTTTCGGCAGCAAGTCTGGGTTTTGCTTAAACAGCCAGTGGATCTCTGCAGCGATTTGCGGTGCTTCTGCCATTGGTGGCAAGCCCCCTGTTTGCAACCAGAGACAATAGTCAGCATAGGGCATCGGGACTCGGCGTTTGTAGACCACCCCATTGACTTTCTTTTTGATCTCTAAAAAAATCAACTGCTGCTCTGTCGGTATGCCATAGCTGCGGACCCGAAATTTTTCTTTGTATTTCGGTTTGTCCATCGAATGACGAATAAAGCGGTAATCGTGGGTATCGTAATACAAGGACATAATCGTGTGCTGCCCATATTCATCGATCGCCATTCTTTGCTGAAGCTCAGCAAGAAATGCAGGAAATTGTTCCTTGGCTATTAAATATTTTGTCTCTTTTCTTTGAAAGACTTTTTTCAATTTCATAAAAATGTTCCTCCCTTGAAATCCATGCACTGAATTTACGGCAGCTATCTTAAATGCAGCTTAAGTCAAAACAGTTTTTTTAAGCATTTTTTATGCTATTCGTGCTATTCTTATCCTTAAAGAGGTGGGAACATGATTAAACTATTAGTGATCGAAGATGACAAAACATTATCTGATAATATGAAAGAAATCGTCAGCGAGATCGGTGACGTCACACAAGCCTATGATGGCAGTGAAGGCTTATACGAGGCAAAAACGGGGATCTATGATTTGATTATTCTCGACTTGATGATGCCAGAGATGAACGGTTATGAGGTGCTTTCTGCCCTAAGAAAAAAAGGACTCCAAACACCCGTCCTGATTTTAACAGCCAAAGACGGCTTAGAAGACAAAGTGACTGGTTTTCAAAAAGGGGCAGATGATTATTTGACCAAGCCTTTTTATCGGGAAGAATTATTGATGCGGATCAAAGCGTTGCTAAAACGCTCCTTAGGTTTGTTCAATGAAAATACCCTGGAATATAACGGATTGCTGTGCAACCTTGGCACCAATGAGGTCAGTTACCAAGGGCAGATTTTGCCGATCCAAGGGAAAGAATTTGAGCTGCTGCTTTATTTTCTACAAAATAGAAACATTATTTTGACTAAGGAACAGATTTTTGATCGCATCTGGGGATTTGATTCAGAAACGACCTTGACTGTCGTCGAAGTCTATATGAGCAATCTGCGGAAACACTTGCGCCAGACAGGGATCGACAAAGAGATCCGTACGTTGCGAAATGTCGGCTATATTATGCAAGGAGCCTAGTCTATGAATAAAGAACGCTCTAAGAGACAACGGCTGCACTCCTTTCTCCTAAATGTCAGTGCCTTTGCGTTGGTTTTCTTACTTTTAGGAACCATCGTCCTCCAATTGTTCAACCAATCGGCTTATCGGCAAACCGACATTTCTTTGGAACAAGCAGTCAAAGATACCCGCTTGATCCAAGCAGAGATCAGCGCTTCGCAATCCAATCTAGAGGTATTGCCACCAGATAGTGCCATGCCAAAGATCCCTGGGACCAATCGCTTCAATACCCAGTTGATTCTCTGGTCTGAAGACGGTGAGATATTAAACAAGCAGACCTTGGGCGGCCGCTTTTCACAACTGGCGAGTTTATCTTTAGATACAAGCCACTTAGACAGTATCACATCTTTTTCAGTGGTGGATCAGTCCTTGTCAGAGGAAGAAGAGACCCTTTTGTTTCGTTCGATCACCACCAAAGCGCCAACAAATGATGCTGGTGTCGGCTATATCCAAGTCTTGGCGAACACTAACCAAATCAAAAATGCGATGAACAATTTCCAAACGATTTTAATTTTATCGATGATCTTTTTCTGGATTCTTTCGATCGGGATCAGCTATTTGCTTTCCAGCTTGAACATGCGCCCCATTTTAGCCTCCTGGAAAAAACAGCAGGAATTTGTCGAAAATGCATCCCATGAGCTACGCACACCATTGACGATCATTCAAAACAGTCTGGAACGCCTGTTTACCAAGCCCAATCATACGATCATTGAAGAATCTGAAAGCATCGCCCAAGCGTTAGCGGAAACTCGGCGGCTGACTGGATTAACGGCGGATTTGCTGACGATCGCCCGCAGTGATTCCAATCAATTGCTTTTGACAAAAGAAACCATCGAGCTAGCTCCTTTTATCGATGACTTAGTCAAACCTTTCAAAGAAATTGCCGAATTGGATCAAAAACACTTTGTTGTCGAAAACTTTGCCAAAACGACCGCTTGCTTTGACCAAAAGAAAATCCATCAAGTCCTCGTGATCCTCCTAGATAATGCCTTAAAGTATACGAGTAGCGGTGATAAAATCACCCTCTTATCGGAGATTTCTAACAAGCAATGGCTGATCGAGGTCAAAAACACAGGACCAGCCATTTCCGATGAAGAAAAAGCCCGTATCTTTGATCGCTTCTACCGCGAGGATCGTTCCCGCTCCAAAGAGACCGGCGGCTATGGTTTAGGCTTAGCGATCGCCAAGCAAATCGTTGAAGAGCACAAGGGACAAATCCAGGTCAAAGATTTGCAGCCACGAGGGGTTATTTTTCAGATTCGTTTACCTAAAGAAGGATAAAGGAGAAAAACAAATGCAGGTCATCACCCTTAAAGAACACCCTGACTACTTAGCAGAAGCCATTCGTTACTTCCAAAAACAGTGGGCTGGTCCCGACTCCCTCATGGTTTATGAGGATAGCCTGACCCATAGTTTTTCAGCAAATCCTTTGCCGCAATGGCTGCTGCTGGTCAACGAAGAAATCGCAGCAGACGGACGTTATCAAATCATCGGCTGCGGCGGCTTGATCCCCAACGACTTCATCAGTCGGATGGATTTGACCCCTTGGCTTTACGCCTTGTATGTGGACCCTTTGTGGCGTGGCCAAGGCGGTGCCCGCCTTTTGATCGAAACAGCCAAGCAACGTGCTGCTGGAGCTGGTTTTGATTCTCTGTATCTATGTACGGATCTTTCTACTTTTTATGAGAAGTTTTCTTTTGAACCGATCGGGACGGGCTACCATCTTTGGGGAGAGTCTTCCACTATCTATTGCTGTTCTCTCACCTAAATGAACAAAAAAAAGCTGTGAACAAAAATGTTCATAGCTTTCTTCACTCACAGTACTATTGCTAGTAGAATACCCTATCTCCACAAAAGGAATATTCCGACACCCTACAAATCCGGTAGGTTGCTTACGCGGTGTGCCTCTGCTATCAATCTGGTCAGCTAATGCTAGACCTTCTCGACTCGTCGCATGAGGATTACTTTACCATAAATTTAGTCGGAATACTACTGTTTTTTATAAAATTAAAACTGCTGATAAGCATTTCTCAAGAAAGAGTGCCTATCAGCAGTTTTTCATGAATCAAATGTTACTTTTCAATAGAAACATTCCCATCGATGGATTAAGAAATCTTAGGATAAGAAGGTCGCTACTTTGGTCGTAATCAAATCGATGGCTACGTGGTTTTCGCCGCCTTCTGGTACGATGACATCGGCATACCGTTTGGTCGGTTCGATGAATTGATGATACATCGGTTTTACCACCGTCAAGTATTGTTCGATCACAGAATCCAATGTCCGGCCACGTTCTTCCATGTCACGTTTGATTCGGCGAATGATTCGAATATCATCGTCTGTATCAACATAAAGTTTAATATCCATTAAATTACGCAATCGCTCATCTTCTAGAATCAAGATCCCTTCCAAGATAATGACTTCTTTGGGTTCTTGAATGATCGTTGCTTCGCTGCGGGTATGCGCGACATAATCATAGACGGGTTTTTCGATCGTTTGATATGCAAGCAGCTGTTGCAAGTGATCGATCAACAAATCAGTATCAAATGCAAAAGGATGGTCATAGTTGGTGTTCAACCGTTCTTCAAAGCTCAGATCACTTTGGTCTTTATAGTAGGAGTCTTGTTCAAGCATCATAATAGAATGATTGGGGAAATGATTAAAGATCGCCCGACTCACGCTTGTTTTTCCACTACCTGATCCACCTGTCACACCAATAATAATGGGCTTGCCATTCGTCATTCAATTAACCTCTTTCATCTTAAAAAATTCACACTGGTTCTATTATAGCGAAAATTCGGCAAATTACTACTGTTTCTGTAGAATCAGTGCTGCAATAAAGGAAGTAATTGCTGCAAACGTTCGATCTCATAAGTAGGCTGAATCTCACCACTGTTTTTTTTCTTTGGATTGAACCAAATCGTATCGATCCCTGCCAGTTGTCCGCCTAAGATATCTGAAGTCAGTGAATCGCCAATGATGACTGTTTCTTGTTTTTTAACGTTTGGTATGCGAGCAAACACATAGTCAAAATATTCTTTCATTGGTTTTTGATACCCTGTATCTTCTGAAACAAAAATATCACGGAAATACGGCTTTAATTTGGCATCTTCCAAGCGGCGATATTGGGTTTCAGAAACCCCGTTCGTCACCACGTATAGGTCAAAATGCTGCGCCAACTCCGCTAAGATCTCATCACTGTTGTCTAACAGTTTATGTCCTTCATTTAGAAATTCCCGATAGGCCAATTCAACTGCTGGACTATCGACCTGAATGCCTTGCGTTTCAAAAAACAAACCGAAACGCTCATTGATGACTTGGTCTCTCGTAATTTTCCCTTGCTCAAACTGCTGCCACAAATCATGATTGATCGTTTGATAGCTTTGTTTGCGCTCTGGGGTCATTTCCAAGCCATGAGCTTCAAATAGTGCTTTTAAGGCTTGATCTTCGGTATCTTGAAAGTCGAGGATCGTGTCATCGACATCAAATAATAATGTTTTATACTTCATTTTCTCCCTCTTTCTCAGCGGAAATGCGCCGCCAGTCCTCTTAATTCTTCTTGCGTCAGCGAGCGATAACTGCCCACTGCTAAATCATCTGGTAGAACTAGCGAACCCATCGCTGTTCGTTTCAGCTGAATGACTTTTTTCCCTCGGGCTAAAAACATCTTTTTCACTTGATGGAACTTGCCTTCAGCAATTTCTAACGAAACAAAGGAACGATCCGCTCGGGCATCGATGATCGTTAGGGCAGCTGGTTTGCAAGTGACGCCACCATGAAAGGTGATCCCTGTGGCAAATGCCGCCACATCTTCAGGAGTCACCAAGTCATTGACCACCACTTCATATCGCTTGGTCACCTTTTTCGTGGGATGCAGCAAGTCATAGCCTAACTGACCATTCGTCGTAACTAATACCAACCCTTCCGTGTCCCGATCCAATCGACCGACGGCATAAAAATCTGGGTGCTGGTCCTTTGGTGCAATCAAATCGATCACTGTCTGGTGCTGTTGATCAACATTCGCTGTAACAACACCATTGGGCTTGTTGACGATATAATAGCGTTCCTGCGTTTCCAACTGACGACCCGCAACGATGATTTGATGGATGGCGCTATCGACATTGCGCTCAGGTCGCCCTTCAATCCTTTGATCCACGAGGACTTTTCCTTGCTGAAACAACCGTTTCATCTCTTTACGAGAAGTATTCAATTGTTGCTCGATCACTTTATCTAAACGCATAAATTTTTCTCCATAGTGGCTATTATAGCTCAGGATCTAGTGAAAGGAAACTGCCAGGATTTCAAATGATTTGACTTTCTTTGTCTTTTTGCGTAAGGTTAAAGAGTAAAGTAAATATAGTTTCTCATACACAGCGTTATGACCTGGTGGAGAAAAGTTGAACCAAAACTTTCTGGGGCAGTTGTGTACACAACTGCCCTTTTGCGTGTTTTCACTCACGTACCACTTAATGTGCAGAGTTAACAAAATTTGCTTAAAAAATCTCGTTATTAACGAGAAAATTTTAGGAGGAATTGAGTTATGTCAGTATCATTAGAAGTTACGAAAAGAGAAGTTCGCCCACGTTCTTTACGGAACAAGTTGCGCCACGAAGGAAAAGTACCTGCAATTGTCAATGGGTACAAAGTAGAAAGCACACCGATTGCTGTAAATGCAGCAGAATTAGAAAAAATCTTGCGTGAAAATGGATTGAATACCGTAATCACGATCAGTTTAGAAGGCAAAAAAGTCAATACACTGATCAAAGAGTATCAATCAGATACCTTCACACGCAATTTAACCCACGTTGAATTCCTATCTGTCGATATGAATGAAGAAACAGAAGTAGAAGCAGAAGTAACCTTAATTGGCGAATCTGCTGGTGTCAAAGCTGGTGGTGTTCTAGCACAAAACTTGTATACAGTCGTTGTATCAGCAACACCAGACAAATTGCCTGAACGTGTTGAGATCGATGTAACGTCATTAGAGATCGGCGATTCATTAACAGTGGCTGATCTGCCTAAGAACGACGAGTACACGATCGTGACCGATCCAGAAGAACAAATCGTTGCGGTTACTGAACCACAAGAAATCTCTGAAGATGAAGAAGCTGGCGAAGCTGCTGAACCAGCAGTTATCGGTGAAGACGAAGAATAATCATAGAACATCGTTCTTAAGATCGCGTTTTCAATCAACAGACACTTCTAAGAAATGCAAGACTCTTGAAGGGCTTTTCCTTTAAGAGTCTTTTTCATTCTTACGAAGAGCTGGTGAGCTGCAACTGACTATTTTCCACTGAAAGACGCCATGGGAAAGCTTGGTCCAGCCAACCCAACAAATTTTTAAGAAAATAGTTAAAATGCGTCGCTGCCCAAAAAGAAAAGCAGAAGTAGTTGCATTTTTGACGGTTCTTCATTATGATAAATAGACAAATTTGATGTTATTGGCAAGCCTACTTGAAGGAGGGGTTTTTATGTTTGAAACATTTGATGATCACCGCAGCCGCTACGCTTCTGGCGGGATTGTTCAAACACTGCCTGGCGAACTGATCGATAGTATTTGGTTAATCATCGATCTCGATTTGAAAGGGTTTATTCCGTTGACAAATCTGCTCACCTTTGAAGTCCAAAACAATCACGGTCGTGTCACACTGCTTTTTTCTCAAGCACAAAGTCAAATCGAACTCGGCGTTGATCTGCCTTACCGTTATTCCGACCTCTATCCCCAAAAAGTCTATGTGTATGACGATGGGCAGCGGCAAACGATTTTATTGCCTAGCGAGACTCGTTAACAGCGCTTCGTGTTTCTCTTTTTATAACGATACTTAAATAAAAAACCACCCTTTTTATTTTAAAAGGTGGTTTTTTTTGATTCCCTCCTCTCATTTAATTCTATAATATACAGGGTTCGAGGAAGCAACCAATGAATCCCCCGTTTTTTATTACGTTTTATTGACTATTTTTTGTGTGTGAAAATAACGTGTGAAGTTCCCTTATAATAAGGACAGTTGCAAAATTCAGCTGAAAGAGGTGCCTGGTTTTGAAAAATATCCTTGAAAAAGATATTATGCAAATGCTGCGTCTGTCCACGATGCTCTTGAGCGAAAATCCCCTTCCTTTGAATAAAGCTGCTGCCGACCAAAATCTTTCCGTCAAAACGATCCGTCGGCTACTGTCCAGTTGTTTAAACGAGGACCCTTCCTTCCATTATGATGTGCAGCAAGGACACATTCGTGCCTTTCATGATTTGCAGCAGCCCCTAGCCAGCAAAAACTTCTCCCATACAGAAATGCTTGCTGCATTGTTTAATAAAAGTACAAACTATCAGTTGCTCTTGTTACTGTTAAAAATGCCGACCATTTCCTTTGCAGACCTCCACAAGCGGTATTACCTGAGCCCCTCCAGTTTGCATCGGCGCTTTTTGTCCTTTTCCTTTTTTTTGGCACCTTATCATCTAAGGATCGACCGTCGCAGTTTTCCTTTGATTACTGGCAATGAACGGCAACTGCGCTATGTGATTTTTCGACTCACCCTCTTAGCAAGCCCGACGCTTTCTTCTAATCAAGCGTTTCAAGAACTGAAGCAGATTCATCAGTTGCGGGCAAACGCTTTTTATCCCAACACCCCCGCCACGTTTACTCAGCAAGTTTATCCAACATGCTTTGTGCCACGTTTTTATTTAGTTGGTGAACGCAGCTATTTATTTTTGTGGCAACAGCTGCTAGCACTGGAGCATTTTTATGTACCAACAGAAGAAGCCTTCCTTTTGCGACGAATCATCACGCCGATTTTGTCGGAGCATCCGCTCCAGCAGCCATTAGAAGTGCTTTTGTCGAAAATTTTCCAAGCCCATCTTTTGGGCGCCTTACTGGAAGGCAATTTATTTGTCTATCCGCCACTAAATCCTTGCCTATCTGAACGTTCCCAACGCTTGGTCCAGGCTTTTTTGACTCAGCTTCCCCATTACGAAAAACTCTTAAAAAAGCATCCCGAGTTGCCCTTACTCTATGAATGCATTTGGCAAGAGCTCTCTTTTTTCCAACCGATCATTGCCTTTCCGCAAAAAAAAGAGCGTCCGCTTAAGTAGCGACACGCTCTTTTGAGGTTCATTTAGTTGGCAGTGAATTATTTTGCGTCAGCATCAACGATTTTCACTGAACCTTGCCATTGCTCTTCCACAAAGTCTTTGATTTCGTCTGAATGCAGCACTTCGATCAATTTCTTGATTTTGTCGCTATCTTCGTCACCACTGCGGAAAGCGATCACGTTGACATAAGGCGAATTATCCGCTTCTAATAAAACAGAATCATCCGCTGGGTTCAAATCGATCCCGAATGCGAAGTTCGCATTGATGGCGATTAGGTCTGCTTCGTCGTTTTGATAAGCAGTCGCCAAAAGAGATGGATCGACGTCATGTTTAAATTCTAAGTTTTTCGGATTTTCAGCAATATCATCAAAGGTTGCCGTTTCTGTATCAACGCCGTCTTTTAAAGTGATCAAGTCAGCATCTTGTAAAATCGTTAGGATACGACCCCAGTCAGATTCAGAAGTGGAAGTAAGAACCGTTGCACCATCTTCTAGTTCTGAAATATCAGAGATTCGTTTTGAGTAAAGACCCATTGGCTCGATATGGATCGCACCAGCATTGACAAAATCATAGCCATTGTCTGCGATTTGTTTGTTCAAGTAGGGAATGTGTTGGAAGTAATTGGCATCGATATCGCCATTTTCCAATGCTTTGTTGGGTAACACATAATCATCGAAGGTTTTGATTTCAAGATCAATGCCTTCTTCTGCTAGTAAAGGTTTGGCTTGTTCTAAAATTTCCGCATGAGGCGTAACTGATGCACCGATCACTAATTTTGTTGATTCTCCCTCAGCCGCAGATGAGTCAGAGCTTCCTGAATTTGAGCCTGTACCACAAGCTGCTAAAGCGGCAGTTAACAATAAGGTTGTTGCAATACCAAAAATCTTTTTCATATCCATTTCCTCCCATATTTTCCACTTTTTGTTCTTCGTTTCATTTACCGTTTATCGGTGGCTTTCGCAAGGAAATCGCCGATTCCTTGGATAATGAAAACGATAATTAAAATAATCACTGTTGCAACAAGCGTAACAGTGTAATTTCCACGTTGAAATCCTTCTTGCCAAGCCAAAGCGCCTAGCCCGCCGGCACCGATCGCGCCTGCCATGGCAGTATAACCAATCATTGAGATCGTTGTGACCGTCAGTCCTGAAATCAATGCTGGAACACTTTCGGGAATCACGATCTTGTAGATGATCTCCCAGTAACTAGCACCCATCGCTTCCGCTGCTTCAATCACACCAGGATTGACTTCACGAAAAGCAATTTCCACCATCCGAGCATAAAACGGTGCCGCAGATAAAACTAATGCTGGGATCGCTGCTTTTGCCCCTAGGAATGAACCGACTAATAATGTTGTAAACGGAATGATCAAGACCATCAAAATCATGAATGGCGTTGAACGAAAGGCGTTACTGATGATGGAAACCACGTTATAGAAAATGTTGGCTCCCGCTGTTTGTTTACGCCCTAGTGAATAAAGCGCCAATCCTAGAAGCAAACCGATCACGACCACTAAAACCATGGAGAAGAAAGTCATAAACAAGGTGTCTAGGGTTGCTTGCTGCATATTGGCCCAGTCGACCTTTTCAAAATTAAAATAGGTTTCTACAAATGACTTATCCACGTTCAATCACCTCCACGCCTACTTGCTGTTCTTTGAAAAAGGCGATCGCTTTTTCGATCTCACTTGCTTCACCTGTCAATAAAACCGTCAAGCCGCCAAAGGATCCCTCATTGGTTTGTTGGATCTTTCCGTAAACGACATTGACATCGATCTGGAAGCGACGGATCGCTTGTGAAATCACTGGTTCATTGGCGTTGTCTTGTGTAAAAGTCAAGGTCACTAAATGCCCTTGCGGATTTTCTCGTAAAAAGGCTTGCCGTAATTCTTCAGCATCTTCTTCTGGCTCCAAATCTTGCTGAACAAAACGTTTGGTCACTTCCTGCTGTGGGTTACGGAAAACCGATTGTACTGATCCTTCTTCCACGATCTGCCCATGCTCCATCACCGCGACCTTATTACAGATTTTGCGAATGACGTTCATTTCATGGGTAATCAGGACGATCGTCAAATGCAATTTTTTATTGATGGAAAGCAAGAGATCCAACACTTCTTCTGTTGTTTGTGGATCTAACGCACTCGTTGCTTCATCACACAGCAAAATTTCTGGTTCATTCGCTAATGCACGAGCAATCCCGACTCTTTGCTTTTGTCCGCCAGACAATTGTGCCGGATAGGCATTTTCCCGTCCTTCCAACCCAACTAATTTAATCAGCTCTTGCGCTCGTTGACGGCGTTTTGCTTTTTCAACGCCAGCCAACTCCAATGGCAATTCAATGTTTTCCGCCACCGTTCGAGACCATAAAAGATTAAAGTGCTGAAAAATCATGCCGATTTTTTTGCGGAAGTTTCTCAATTCTTTGTTTTTCAATGCCAAAATGTTTTGACCGTTAATGACTACATCTCCTGCTGTCGGCAATTCTAAGCCGTTCAACAAACGTACTAATGTACTTTTCCCAGCACCAGAGTAACCGACGATTCCGTAGATATCGCCTTTTTCCACTTGCAGTGAAACATCATTGACGGCGTGGACAGCCGTTTGCTTTTTGCCGAATGACTTTTTTACATGCGACAATTCGATTAATGCCATGTTATTCCCATCTTTCCTCTTTGGTTGGTTAAACACAAAAAAAGCTTTCATCCTCTGTACATTATACTGTTACAAAGGACGAAAGCACAACTTCCGCGTTACCACCTTGATTTACTGTCGATTCGCATCAACAGCCTCGCTCAGTACTTGAATTGCTTCGCATACTGCTGCACTGTAACGGGTGCCTCCCGTGATAGGCTTGTTTCCACTCACCTATCATGCTCAAAGACCATCTTCCATCCTCTCTCCGTTGCCCATTTGCACCAAACAGGGCTCTCTGTGTACGTTAAGAACATGTACTCTTCTTTTCAAAGCATTCATTTATTGAGCAAATTATAGCAACGTCTTATCCGACTGTCAATTCTTTTTGAAAAAATAGTCGTTTTTACAGGTTTGACTTACAAGGCTTCAAATTGACTTGGGTCAACCTCTTTGAAGCTGACCAGCCAAGCGTTCATTTCGTCTTCATCATTTAAGGTATCAATCGATTGATCGATTTTTTCATTTACGGAAGAAATCACGCCCGTCAATGGACTTGGAAATTCACTGACTGCTTTTTCCGCTTCCAGCTCAACAAGGGTCTCTCCTTGTTTTAAAGCAGTTCCTGCTTTTTGAATCGAAGCAAACGTGACCGCACCAAGTTCTTCTTGCGCTTCTTTTGTTAAACCGACACAATATTCTTTCCCGTTAAACAAAACCCACAAATTATCTTTTTTTCTTAAGCATTTCTTTTCCATGATTCTAGTAAGACTCCTTCATATTCATTTTCTTTAAATCCATTAATCAAAAAGCGGTCGCCGCTAACCAGCAGTGGGCGCTTGATCAACATACCATCGGTTGCCAGCACATCGGCTGCGTCTTGGGCAGTCATGGTCGGCACTTTTTCTTTTAATTGCAATTCACGGTATTTCATGCCGCTTGTGTTAAAGAAACGGGTTAACGGTGCTTCGCTTGATTGGATCCAAGCCAGCAATTGTTCCGGTTGAGGCGGTGTAGCTACCATATCGATCGCTTCAAAGGGAATCTCGTGCTCTTCTAACCAACGCTTCGCATTTCGGCATGTACTGCATTTTGGGTACCAATAAAATGTAATCATGTGAACTCCTTAAAGTGTTTTTGGTGCGGTCTCAGCTTGATAACGCATCGATAAAATCAAACCGATCCCAATCATATTGCTTAATAGGGCAGATCCTCCTTGGCTGATAAACGGCAATGGAATCCCCGTCAACGGTAAGAGACCGATGTTTGCGCCAATGTTTTCAAACACATGGAAGAGAATCATCATAATGATCCCAGTTGCCAAGTAGGCATAAAATTCATTGTTGGTATCGAAACATACGCGGATCATCCGATAGATCAAAATAAAATACAATAAAATGACAAACGCGCTGCCAATAAACCCAAAATTCTCACCGATCACCGAAAAAATCATATCGGATTCTCGGACTGGTACATACACATCGCTGACATTAAATCCTTTCCCGAACATCCCACCAGAGGCGATCGCCATCAGAGCATACGCCAATTGGAAGGATTGCCCTTGGGTATCATGAAAAGGATCTAGCCACGAATCGATACGGGCGAATTGGTATTCTTTAAAGATTCCTGTATTGTACAGAAACTCGCGACCAACATCGGTAGTCACTAAGAAAATCGTTCCACCGCCGAGAATCACAAATGCCGCAATCACTGGCACGATGATTCGCCATGAGATTCCTGACATCAAGAAGACCCCACCGAAAATCGCTAGAAAGACCAACATCGTACCAAAGTCATTTTGTAAGGTGATCAGGATCAGGACTGGGATCGTGACGGCTAACATTTTTGCAATCAGTAACCCATCTGTTTTCAGATCCCGTTCCCGATGCTTGACATTGTGCTGCGTGACGACTAACGCCAACATCATGATATAGGCGATCTTCATCAATTCTGAAGGCTGCAAGGTAAAGGGACCAAAACGGAACCAGTTTTTCGATCCTGTCGAGTCAGCCATTGTCCGATCATAAAATTTCAACAGCGCCAGCATAACGGCTAGCCCAGCTCCATAAATATAGGGCGTCAATTTCCAGAGCCATTTTGATTTGATCTGCATGATAATGATCACGGCAACAACGCCTAACACATACCATAAAGCTTGAAACCCTAACGTTCGCAGCATATTCGGATTATTCGGATCGTGTGTCAGCGCCACATACAGGGACGCCAAACCAATCAGACATAATAAAAATACGGGTAGAATCACACCGTAGTCAATTCGATTATCGTTCGTTTTTATTCGTGAATTTTCCATGTCCACACTCTCTTCTGTAGAATCTTTATCCATTATAGTGATAATTGAGGAGAAAAGAAAGGATTGTCCATGAGCATTCACAAAAAATTTAGAAACTTTAATGATTTTCGGGAAAAGAGGGTTAAAAATGAAGTGCAATTCGTTTTTCTGCTTCTTAAAATTATGAAATAAATGCCATAGAACATTGGGTCATAATAATATCTGGCTATCTTTTAGAACCATATACTTTCTGATTGATTTTTCTCCTAAAAAACACACTCTCTGTTTTCAAATAAAACAAAAAACCACCACGTCATAGGTTGTCTATGAGGTGATGGTTTTGGTTATGCCAGCTGCAGGATTCGAACCTGTGACCTACGCGTTACGAGTGCGTTGCTCTACCAACTGAGCTAAGCTGGCGTTGTATGGCACAAAGAAAATTATATGCAAAAACGGTTGTTTTGTAAAGAGGTCTGCTGAAAAAAATCTACTTACTGAAATTTTCCGAAAATTGTGATATAATAGAATTATCAAGGAGGTTTTTACATGGCAACATTTGGTAAATTCGAAACAACAATTGTCCCGTCACAAGAAGGTTCAACGTTTGAGGTCGCTACTCCTGTCATGTTCACGTTCCATGGGAAGAAACAAACTGGTACCATCACAAAGCAGTTGAAAAACTCTGCGGTGGTCGAGCTGAACGAAACCCCAGAAAACCAGAAATTAGTTTCGCAAAGTAATGGTGTATTGATCATCAATTACAAACAATTAACCAAACTATAACCCGTTTAATGCAAGGAGAAAATCAGTTGATTTTCTCCTTTTTTCATTGTCTGATTTTATGAAAAGCTAAAAAAAGCCATGGATAACCGATCGAACCGTTTTGGCTGTCGATCTTCTTCCATGGCATCATTGACGAGGCAAAACTTCAGTTGCCTTTGTCTTATTTGTATTGATTTATTTTGTACCGAATAGACGGTCACCGGCATCGCCCAAACCAGGAACGATATAGCCGTGTTCATTTAGGCGTTCATCAAGATTTGCAGTATAGATGTCAACATCTGGTTGGGCATCTTGCAATGCTTTCACGCCTTCTGGTGCAGCAACTAAGCAGACGAATTTCATGTTTGAAGCGCCGCGTTTTTTCAGTGCGTCGATCGCCATGATCGCTGAACCGCCCGTAGCTAACATTGGGTCAACGATAAATAATTGACGTTCATCGATGTCTTCAGGTAATTTTACGAAGTATTCGTGTGGTTCTAGCGTTTCTTCATCACGGTACATCCCGATATGACCAACTTTTGCGGCTGGGATCAATTCAAGGATACCATCAACCATGCCTAGACCTGCGCGCAGGATCGGAATGATCGCTACCTTTTTACCAGATAGTGTTTTTTGTGTTGATTCTTCAATTGGTGTTTCAATCACTAGATCTTCAAGCGGCATGTCGCGAGACACTTCATACGCCATCAACATTGCGATTTCATTAACAACTTCACGGAAAACCTTTGTTCCACAGTTCTTGTCGCGGATCATTGTTAATTTGTGTTGGATCAGCGGGTGATCGATTACTTGAAATTTACCCATTTAAAAAAATCTCCTTTGGTTTTTCTCTTATTTTAAAGCAAATCGGCTCTTGTTACAACCATCTGCCACAGGCAATACTGCTTTTCCTCAAAAAAAGGATTGCGTTAGAAGGAAGGAGACAAGACGGCATGAGAAGCGCCTCTGCGTTCATTCTAGCCCCTTTCTCACTTTCGGTGATCAAAGAGCTATAGCGCAGGAAAAACGCGTGAGACGTCTTGTCTGACCTTAACTTCTGTCACAGTCCCCTTTTATTTATTTTTATAAAGTGGATAGTTGTCCGTCAATTCTTTGACTTGCGCCGTGACTTCTGCCAAAACGGCTTCATCATTTGGTTTTTCTAAAACTTTGACGATCAATTTCGCCACTTCGACACAATCTTCTTCTTTAAAGCCACGACTAGTGATCGCTGGTGTCCCCACGCGAATCCCACTCGTTTTGAAAGGACTTAGTGATTCGAAAGGAATCGAGTTTTTATTGACGGTGATATTGACTTGATCCAGCAAAGCTTCTGCTTCTTTGCCGTTCAAATCAAAGCCGCGCACATCGATCAATAATAGGTGATTGTCTGTTGCACCAGAGACCAAGCGGGCTTGTGGTGCTTGGTTGAAGACTTTCGCCATTGCTTGTGCATTGCGGATGACTTGCTCAGAGTACTCTTTGAACGACTCATCTTGTGCTTCTTTAAAAGCAACAGCTTTCGCTGCGATCACGTGCTCTAATGGGCCGCCTTGGATACCAGGGAAAACGGCACTATTGATTTTTTTCGCTAAGTCTTCATCATTTGTTAAAATCAAGCCGCCTCGAGGGCCGCGTAATGTTTTATGGGTCGTAGAAGTCGTGATGTCCGCATAAGGAACTGGGTTTGGATGAAGACCAGCCGCTACTAAACCAGCGATATGCGCCATATCCACCATCAATTTTGCGCCAACTTCATCAGCGATTTCACGGAACTTCGCAAAATCGATCGTACGTGAGTAAGCACTGGCACCAGCAACGATCAGTTTCGGTTGATGCTTACGCGCCAAAATACGAACGACATTGTAGTCGATGACTTCTGTTGCAGGATCAACACCATAACTAACAAAATTATAGGTCTTGCCGCTGAAATTCACTGGTGAGCCATGAGTCAAATGACCGCCTGCGGAAAGATCCATCCCTAATACTGTATCGCCTGTTTCGATCAACGCTAAATAAGCTGCTGTGTTGGCTTGAGAACCAGAATGCGGTTGAACATTGGCATATGCCGCACCGAAAATACTTTTCGCCCGTTCAATTGCTAAGTTTTCTACCACATCAACAAATTCACAACCGCCATAGTAACGACGACCTGGATAACCCTCAGCGTATTTATTTGTCAAAATACTACCTTGCGCAGCCATTACACCTTTTGAAACGATATTTTCAGACGCAATCAATTCCAAATTGTTTTGTTGACGATTCGTTTCTTTTTCGATCGCTTGCCACAATTCGGGATCAAACGTTTGATAATCCATGCTTACAACACCCCTTTACCTTAATGGTAGCATTGTATCACATTTCTTCATAAGCTACCTATAATGAATTCTGGTTTTTTGCTAATTTTCTTGAAAGAAACTTTGATTTGCAGCTTTTTTCAACCGATTCATATAAGCAGCCCCTAAGCCGCTTTCTGGAAACGTGGGTGCAAATAAGACATCTAACTCAGCAATCGATTCATCTAACGCCCGTAAACCAGCAAACAGCCCTTTTGTCGCGGCTTCCACACTGTCATCAAAAAATAAATAGATGGCTGCAGCTTCAAAGCGGACTTGCTCGGCGATCGTTGGTCCAGCTAAAACTCCTACCTTAAACTGCTGCTCTTTTGCCCAAGCCATGGCTGCCGGCCAATCTTGATCATTGACCATCATAACGTTGGTATTCGGTGCATAGTGCTTGTATTTCATGCCCGGCGCTTTGGGTGCTTCACTTTCTGTTACTAAGTGCTGATCGACGAGGACTTTTGTTTGTAAAACTGCTTCAAGCTGTTCTTTAGAGATCGCACCAGGACGTAAGATGATCGGCGGCGCCGTTGGGTCACTCAAATCTAAGACCGTTGATTCGACACCGATCTGCGTCACCCCATCATCCAAGATGCCAGCGATTTTGCCTGCCAGATCATGCTGAACATGCGCAGCTGATGTTGGGCTTGGTTTACCAGAGGTATTCGCGCTAGGACCAACCAATGGCTGTTGGGCTTGTTTGATCAACGCTAACGTCTTGGTGTTGTTTGGCATCCGAAAAGCCGCTGTGGATAAGCCGCCAGTAACAATGCTAGGTAAACTGTCTTTTTTGATCGAAAAGATCAAGGTTAAGGGCCCAGGCCAGAAAGTTTCCATCAATTTATCAGCAAAAGGATGCTTGTTATCCACAAACGGTTCCAACTGCTCTGGCTCGGCAATATGAACGATCAAAGGATTGTCACTAGGTCGCCCTTTGACTTGATATACTTGCGCAACAGCCGTGGGCAAAAGCGCGCTAGCCCCTAGTCCATAGACGGTTTCCGTCGGGAACGCCACCAATCCCCCCTCAGCTAAAATAGCTGCAGCTTCGTTCAACTGTGTTTGATCAAAAATTTTTGTTTCCACAATTTATCCACATCCTTTTTTGAGAAGTTTCCACACTTATCAACATTTTCTCGTTTCTTTTCCACATTTTGTGGATAAGTCGTTTGTCAAGTGTGGATAACCCTGTTTATAACTCGGTTTATTTAGAAGTTGTTCATTTCATAAGGTTTTTGCAATTTTTCTGTAGCAAAAAAAATTTATTTATCCACATCTTGTGGATGACTGACGAACACCATCCGGTCTTGCCCCGCAAGATCTTTTACTACGGTGATTTCTTTGTTGGGAAAAGCGGCTGCAAAAAGCTGTTGAACAGCTAGTCCTTGCTGAAAGCCGATTTCTAGCGCCATTTGCCCGTTAGGCGCCAAACAATTCGGTGCTTGCTGTGCCAATTGCTTATAGATCGCCAATCCTTGTTCTTGTGCAAAAAGCGCCATTTTAGGCTCTTTTTCTCTTACGCTGATATCCATCAGCGGCCACTCTTCAGCGCTGATATACGGTGGGTTGGAAACGATCAGATCCCATTGCTGATCTGCCACGGGCTCTAAGGTATCTCCTTGGAAAAAGCGAATCTCCGCGCCTAAGGCTGCCGCATTTTCTTTAGCAACGGCTAATGCCTCTGCTGAAAGATCCACGGCACTCACGGCCCACTGGGGACGTGCTAATTTCAAGGCAATGGCGATCGCTCCAGTACCTGTGCCGATGTCTACGACTCGCAGCGGCTGATCTGCTGGTAATTTTGCCAAACACTTTTCCACCAGCTCTTCGGTTTCTGGACGCGGGATCAAGGTTGCAGGGGTCACTTTTAAGCGATGCCCATAAAATTCTTCATACCCTAATAAATATTGCGGTGGTTCATGCTGCAACAGCTGTTCAAGATCTGCTGCGATCTGTGCCTCATCTTCCCTTAAGATGGGTTGGTCCATCTGCAGCAGCCAATCGAGTTGCTGCCAGTTTTTTCGCTGTAAAAACAGGTATTGGATCGCATACCCGTCCAGCCCTTTCGTTTCTAAAAAAGAAGAAGCCCGTGAAAGGACTTCTCGATAGGTTTTAGCCATTTTGCATCTCATCTAATTTTGATGTTTGATCGTAAACGATCAGTGCATCAACAATTTCATCGAGTTTTCCAGCTAAAATTTGATCCAATTTTTGAATAGTCAACCCGATACGGTGATCTGTTACGCGGTTTTGCGGGAAGTTATAGGTGCGAATCCGTTCAGAACGATCGCCGGTACCCACTGCTGATTTACGGTTTGCATCGTATTCACTTTGTGCTTCTTGCTGCATTTGGTCATAGACCCGTGCCCGCAAGACTTTCATCGCTTTCTCACGGTTTTTCAGCTGTGAACGCTCATCTTGCATCGCAACAGCGATCCCTGTTGGCAAGTGCGTCAGACGAACAGCAGAAGCTGTTTTGTTGACGTGCTGACCACCAGCACCAGAGGCATGGTAAATATCGGTCCGAATATCTTTGTCTGCGATATCGATTTCGACTTCTTCAGCTTCGGGCATAACCACGACCGTTGCCGTAGACGTATGGATTCGGCCTTGTGATTCGGTAGACGGTACCCGCTGCACTCGGTGGGCGCCGCTCTCATATTTCAATTTTGAAAAGACGTTGTCGCCAGTGATCATCATGATGACTTCTTTGTACCCACCGATCCCAGTGACGTTGGCATCCATGACTTCGACTTTCCAGCCTTGGTTTTCCGCATATTTTTGATACATATTGAAAAGATCGCCAGCAAATAAGGCTGCTTCATCGCCGCCTGCTGCACCACGGATCTCCATGATGATGTTTTTGTCATCATTCGGATCTTTTGGCAATAACAAGATTTTGATGCGTTCTTCTAAAACATCTTTTTCTTTTTTCAAGTCAGAGAGTTCTTCTTTGGCCATCTCTGCCATTTCCGCATCAAGGTTTTCCCCAAGCATTTCTTCGGTATCCTTGATTCCCTCAACGACTTCTTTGTAACGACGGTAGACTTCCACCGTTTCCCGTGTATTGGCTTCTTCTTTTGAAAGCTGCATGAAGCGTTTGGTGTCAGAGATCACGGCTGGATCACTAAGTAATTCGCCTAATTCTTCGTAACGGTCTTCGATTGCTTGTAACTGATCGTACATTGATTATTCTCCTTCTTTTTTCATTCCCGGGTGAAAGTAATGTTTGCGGCAAACAGGATAATACGCTTCGTTACCGCCGATTTGTACTTGGTCGCCCTCGTAAACGGGTTTTCCGTCGATATAGTGCAAGTTCATGGTTGCTTTTTTATGACAGAACCAGCAGATGGTTTTCATCTCTTCGATTTTATCTGCGTAAAGCAACAAGTATTTTGAGCCTTCAAATAATTCATTGCGGAAATCATTTTTCAAACCAAAGGCCATCACAGGGATACCTAACTCGTCCACGATTTTGGTGAAAGCCAGCACGTGATGCTTCTTTAGGAACTGTGCTTCGTCGATCAAAATACAATAAGGTTTGTAACCGAGGTCTTTGATCAAATGGAACAGATCCGTTTCATCAAAAATCGGGATCGCGTCTCGTTCTAAGCCGATGCGGCTTGAAACATTTCCCACACCGCTTCTGGTGTCCAATCCACTTGTCATGATCACGACTGGTTTGTCTTGTTCTTCATAGTTGTGAGCAACTTTCAATATCTCGATCGTTTTCCCACTATTCATTGCGCCATATTTAAAAAAAAGCTGTGCCATCTCGCCCATCCTTCCTCATACTCCTTTGGTATTATACTTGAAAAAGGAGAATTTTTACAGACTTAAATTCGACACCTGCCGCCTTTTACGCAAGAGTTTTACGAAAAATTAACGGATTTTTTGCCGCCGCCATCTCTTACTCGTTTCTGGCTTTTTGAGCAACTTCTGCCAATACTTGACAAGCCAGCGGATATTCTGGATTTTCATTCCCATTGATATCCGTTGCAATGATCACAAATCCGAGCTGCTGATAGAGCTTGATTGCTGCATGGCTCCAGGTTTGCGTATGAAGATACATCGGCTCGTTGGCTGCCTCCAAGACAGAAACGACTTGCGTGACCAAGCCGCGAGCGATCCCTTGACGTTGAGCTTGCGGCATTACTGCTACCCAATGGACTAGTGGAACCGGTGTGCCGTCTTGCTTGGCTTTTTTCCAAGCGGTAGCCGTACCGACCGGTGTACCTGATTGATCAAGGGCAAAAAACATTCGCTGTCCTAGCTGTGCTTGCTCAGGCATAAATTCTTTTTCAAAATACGCCAATGCCTCGGCCTCATTGTCAAACTCTCCGACGGATGTTTCGATCCGTGCCCAGTGCCTTTCGTCTCCTGCTTGGTAGCTGCGTAATGAATAGTTATCGGATTGAACAGGCTGGATCGGTGTGCTTTTGTGCGCTCGCTTCATCCAGATTTCTGCATATGGAATTGATTTATCTAACATTGGTTGTGCCTCTCTTTCTCATTTTGTTTTCTCGTAAAGAACTCATTTTCTGCTTTTTTCCTTCTTACAAGCATATCTCTTGTTTTTCTCTACTAGAAGCATACCATAGAAGCAAAGGAGGAATACCTATGAAAGATACGGCAATTTTTGCTGGCGGTTGTTTTTGGTGCATGGTGAAACCTTTTGACTCGCTGCCAGGCATCCTCAAAGTGGTTTCTGGCTTTACTGGCGGCCATGTGCCTAACCCAACCTACCAACAAGTAGCGACAGGAACCACCGGTCACACCGAAGCAGTTGAGATCACCTTTGATCCTGAGGTCATCTCTTATGAAGAATTGGTTGCCATCTATTGGCAGCAGACAGACCCCACGGATGCGTTTGGTCAGTTTGCCGACCGTGGTGATTCCTATCGTCCAGTGATTTTTTACAATAGTGAAGAACAAAAAGCGATTGCGGAAAAATCAAAGGCGCAGTTGCAAGCTAGCGGCCGCTTTGACCGTCCGATCGTAACGAAGATCGAACCAGCAGAACCTTTTTATCCTGCAGAAGACTACCATCAAGATTTTTACAAAAAAAATGCAGCCCATTACAATGCTTACAGCGAAGGCTCCGGTCGAGCTGGCTTTATTCGCCAAAACTGGGCCTAACATTTTTGGAGCATGCCTCCCGATTCATCATTAACAGCCGATTTGCTCATAAGGCAGATCGGCTGTTTTCTGTTTCTTTTGCCAAAAGGAAATTGACAGTCAGGGCATTTTCGCGATACACTGATTAGAAAATTCTGACGATTATAAAGGAGTGTTTGTTTGATGTTAGCCAATGAAGTCCGTCCAGGTCCTAATCGGTATATTACTGGCGATGGGGTCTTAGCTGATTTGCCAGAGTATTTAAGTGAGTTCCAAGAAGTTGCCGTGATCACTGGGGAGCAGTCATTCGATGTGTTTTCAGCCTATTACCCCCATTCATTTGACTATCCGATCTACCGCTACGATGGATCATCGAGTTATGAAAATGCGCAAGCCTTAGCTGAAGCGATCCAGCAAGCGGATGCGGTAGTGGCAATCGGCGGCGGCAAAGTCGCTGATACAGCAAAAATCACCGCCCAAACCCTTGGCGCAGAATTGATCGTGATCCCTACATTGGTTTCTAACTGTGCACCCTTTACCCCTGTGATCGTCGCCTATTACCCTGATCATACGATTTGTAAAATCGACTATGCCAAAAAAGGTGCCTACATGACGATCGTCGACACCCGTTTTTTACTAGCCACACCCGTTGATTACTTTATCGCTGGGATCGCTGATACGTTAGCCAAATATTATGAAATGGAAGCCATCGTCCGCAACATGGCAGAAGACGACAAGACTGCCTTAGTACGGCTAGGTTTCCAAAGCGCTCTTTTGATCAAAAACTTGCTGATTGCCGATGCGATCCAAGCTGTCAAAGACCTAGAAGTCGGGCAGCTGACCCCCGCCTTTGCCCGCATCACCGATGCGATCATTGCTTTGGCAGGCGAAGTTGGTGGTTTTGCAGTCGAATTTGGCCGCACATCTGGTGCGCATGCGCTGCATGACGGCTTGTCTTATTTGAGTGAGACCCATAGTGTCTTGCACGGCAATAAAGTCGCCTACTGCATTTGGGTCCAGCTTGCCTATACCAATGATTTTGATGTGATTGAAGAATTACGGCCATTTTACAAAGCTTTGCACTTGCCAATGAAGCTGAAGGATCTCCACGTGACGCGCCTTGATCGGGATTACTTCGCCTCGGTTCTGACCTATGCTGTCAAAGAAGAAGAAACCTTTATTTTGATCGATCCTGCGATCACACCCGAAAAAGTCTATCAGGCGATCGAAGCAGTGGAGGCGCTGTAAACCGTACTCATTGCTAAACAACTTTATATCAAAAAAACTGTTTCCCTAATACATTTCGGAAACAGTTTTTTTATTTGATCAAACAGACACGCAGTAGCGATCCTGGCTGCGCATGTTCTTAACGGGCAACAGCAACTGGCGCATTGTCCATCACTGCACGACTTCACCCAGCAGCCCGTTTTCTAAGCAGTAATGATAAATGCCTTCCTCGGCTACGTGACCGATCACTTCATCGGCGATTGCTTTTAACTCATCCGAAGCATTGGCCATTGCGAGACCCCAGCCGACTGCCTCCAGCATCTCAATGTCATTGTTGCCATCGCCAAAGGCAATGGTTTCAGATTTATCCAAGCCATAGTAAGCCAGCATTTTGGCAATGCCGCTTCCTTTCCCACTGCTGGCTGGAATAATATCGACTGCGCGATCCCACCAGGCGGTGATTTTCGCCTCCGTGGTATTTGCCATCACTTTGGCGTAGTCTTCTTTCCCTGAGCCTAGCATCACTTGAAAAATGTCTTGCTGTTGGATCACCTCATCAAAATCTTCTGCCACGATCACTTCTTGGTGGGCAAAGGAAAAATACTCAACTAAATCAGCATCTTTGCCATTGGCAACCGTTCGGTCCTTCGTAGCGATCGCTACTGGACGCTTGAGCGCCGTCGCATTTTCAATGATTTGCTGAACATCTTTTTTAGGAATGGGGTTTTGGTGGATCCCCTCGGCTTGATTAAAACAATACGACCCGTTAAAGGTCAAAAACGCATCGAAGGTCACGCCTTCAAATTGCGGCAACGCAATGGGACTTCTGCCAGTCGCAATGCACAACAGGATCCCTTGCTTCTTCAAGGCTTTTAATGTGGCTAACATTCTTTCAGAGATTTGCTTTTTGCTCATATCGATCAGTGTGCCATCAACATCGAAAAAAATAATTTTCACGTTCTTCATGATACTCCCCATTTCCGTCTCGATTTTCAAAAAATTTGATGCGCTTTTTTTGTCCGCTTTCTCGCTATTGTTCCGTGCGGATCGTCGCTGCTATCTTTTTCTTCTTTTATCTTCTCATAAATTGCCAGCGTTTTCTTCTGAAATCGTGAAATCCTTACTGATTTGCTTCGAGTTTTTAAGTTTCTTAAGCAATCAAGCTGCCGCAAGAACCACAGCCTGATCGTTTCCTCTAACCCAACGATACTTTCCAAAAGCTTTTCCTTGCACAATTTCTGCTGCTCATGAATTCTATCCTGCTTTCTTTCAAATCTACTTGGTTCTTTGGTATACTGGGGATAGTTTATTTAGTGAGGGGTTTTTTGTAATGAACTTTACCCGCTTTGCCCGCTTGACGCAGCGCAGGAGCAAGACGTTTATTTCCCAGAATGTGTCTTCAATCCAAGTGATTGTTTTTTATTATATCGTGATGACGGTGGTCTCTTTGGGGCTTTTTTCACTCCCCTTCTTTCGAGAACCCGGCTCTCATGTCGCGTTTATCGATCTGTTCTTTATGGCGGTCAGCACGGTCAGTGTCACAGGGCTGACTACTTTTCCGATCAATGACGTGTTTAACGACCACGGGGTCATCTTATTGGAAGTCCTCTTTCAAGTCGGCGGTTTAGGGATCATGATGATCTCGACCTTTTTTGCGATCGTCTCACGGCGCAAAATCAGTTTAAAGCAGCGCCAGTTGATCATGACGGATATGAATCAGCCAAAGCTTAGTGGGATCGTTCGGATGATTCGAACGACGTTTACAATCATTTTAGTTTGTCAGGTGGTAGCAGGTACGATCTTCGCTGTTTATTTTCATCTTTACGGCTATTATGACAATTGGCGAGATGCGATCTTTTATGGGTTTTATCAAGCGATCTCTGCTGTGACCAACTCAGGGTTTGATGTGACGGGCAATTCCATCTTGCCGTTTTCCCATGATTATTTCTTCCTGACGTGTATCATGATTTTGATTTTTATCGGGGGGATCGGTTTTCCAGTGATCATGGACTTTCGGGAATGGGTCCTTTTTAAAACGAAAAAACAACGCCGCCGCTTGCCGTTTCGCTTTTCTTTATTCACAAAAATTGCTGTTTTGGCTTTCGTGATCCTCTTTGTCGGCGGTACATTAGCGATCTTTTTCCTTGAGAAAGATTATTTGTTCAAAGATTACAGCTTTAGCGGTATGTGGATGAACAGCATGTTTTATTCCATGACAACGCGGAATGCTGGCCTGCAGATCCATGACTTAGGCAACTTCCAAACCACGACGTTGATCGTTTTCTCCTTGCTGATGTTTATTGGTTGTAGTCCCAGCTCTGTTGGTGGGGGGATTCGGACGACGACCATTGCCATCATTGGGCTGTACCTCTATGCCTTCTTGAAAAGTGAGGACAATATCAATATCTTCGGTCGCCGGATCGATCAAGATGACGTCCGCAAATCAGTGGTGGTCTTCATGCTTTCGATGGGCATGTGCTTCTTTTGTGTCTTATTCTTGACCGCCATCGAGGATATCCCTTTGATCGCCATCATTGTTGAAGTTTCCTCGGCATTTGGAACCACAGGGCTTTCTTTAGGAATCACGGGCGATTTATCAACCATCGGCAAACTCGTGATTGCTCTTTTGATGTTTATCGGCCGTGTCGGTATGCTGTACACCTTGATGTTATTCGTACCAAAAGAAACACGTGACTTAGGCTACGAGTACCCAACGGAAAAAATCATTATCGGTTAAAGCAGCAGCAAACCTTCTGCCAGGTTTGCTGTTTTGCTTTTCAAGCCTTTGATCATCGCAAGTAAAAGAGCCATTTATCAGAATGGTCTTTGCAGAAATTTAAAGAATCGCAAAAGCAATTTAACCTTTTTCTTGGTATATGGTATGATAAATTGAATTTGCACAATGAAAGCATTCGCTCTAATGGAGGGTTACATTATGGGAATACGAAGTCATCTGGCTGTTTCAGTCGGTAAGACCTCTCAATGGGTATTAAAGAACTTTTTCAAAGGCGGCTCAAGCCTGCCTGGTAAATTAGCATTAAAAGTTGATCCACATATATTAGATCATTTGGCGAAAGATTACCAAGTCGTCGTGATCACAGGCACCAACGGCAAAACATTGACGACTGCCTTGACTGTCAATATTTTGCGCCAAGAATTTGATGAAGTATTGACGAACCCCACCGGCGCCAATATGGTCCAAGGGATCGTTTCAACCTTTCTATCGGCACGCCCTAAAAAAGGCAAAAAATTCGCGGTTTTAGAAATCGATGAAGCCAGTCTCAGCAAAGTAACGAAGTACATCAAACCGGAATTGTTCGTTTTCACTAATATTTTCCGCGATCAAATGGACCGTTATGGCGAGATCTATACGACCTATAAAATGATCGTTGAAGGTGCCGCAAACTCACCAGAAGCTACGATCCTCTGCAATGGGGATTCGCCACTGTTCAATTCGGTAGCAACTGTCAATCCGCGGAAATACTATGGATTTGATCATTTGCCAGATGAAGAGCAGATGGCCCATTACAATACGGATGGCGTGTTGTGTCCTGAGTGTCATCACATTTTACACTATAAAATGATCACCTATGCCAATCTTGGAAAATACTACTGCCCAAATTGCGGCTTCCATCGACCAGAATTGGATTATAAACTGACGGAAATGACCGCAATGGACAACACCTCTGCTGATTTTGTGATCGATGGCAATGACTATCGCATCGAAGTTGGTGGGATGTACAATGTCTACAATGCTCTGGCGGCAACTGCGGTTGCGGAATATTATGGCGTAGCACCTGCAAAAATCAAATCTGGTTTGGCCTATGACGAAAAAGTCTTTGGTCGTCAAGAAGTGATCCGCATTGGGGACAAAGAATGTACGTTAGTCTTAGTTAAAAACCCTGTTGGTTTGAACCAAGTCATCGATATGATCGGCCTGTCGCCCTATCCTTTCTCGCTAGTCAGCTTGTTGAATGCCAACTACGCAGATGGGATCGACGTCAGCTGGATTTGGGATGGCGACCATGAAGCGTTTGCCGATATGGGGATTCCTCAAGTGATCGCTGGTGGTGATCGTCACAAAGATATGGCGTTGCGGCTAAAAGTTGCGGGGATCCCTGAAGAAAAAATCATTGAAACCCCTGAACTTGATGACGTCATCAAGCAAATTGCAGACTTACCAACAGAAAAAGTCTATATTTTAGCGACTTACACTGCAGTCTTGCAGCTACGCAAAAAGCTTGCGGAAAAAGGCTATATCAAAGGAGGAATGAGTCGTGACTAAGTATCAACTGAATGTTGCCCACTTGTATGGAAATCTTTTGAATACTTATGGCGACAACGGCAATCTCTTGATGCTGCGCTACGTGGCCGAAAAACTAGGCGTGACCTTCAACGCAGAGGTCGTCAGCATTCACGAGCCCTTCGATCCTGAAAAATATGATCTCGTCTTCTTCGGTGGCGGACAAGATTTTGAACAAGTGATCGTTTCACAAGATATCCAATCAAAAAAAGAAGCCCTGACCAGCTATATCGAAAATGATGGCGTCATGCTGGCGATCTGCGGCGGCTATCAATTGCTGGGTCATTACTACATCGGTGCCAACGGCGAGAAAATCAATGGGATCGGTGCCTTGGATCATTACACCTTAAGCCAAGAAAACAATCGGTTCATCGGTGACATCGTGATCCACAATGAAGAATTCGATGAGACCTATTATGGCTTTGAAAACCATAATGGCCGTACTTTCTTAGGTAAAGGGGAAAAACCATTGGGGAAAGTCATCCAAGGACAAGGAAACAATGGCGAAGACCAAACCGAAGGCGTGGTTTACCGCAATGTGTTCGGCTCTTACTTCCACGGACCGCTCCTTGCAAGAAATGAGCATTTGGCAGAGCGCTTGATCCGCACCGCCCTTGCCAATCGTTATGGCAACGTCGAAATTTAAATACACGTACGTAGCAAACAAACCTGTTTTTCGCAGGTTTGTTTTTTTATGGGAAATTTCCCCGCAGTTGCCACTTTTTCTCTTTGTTTGCTTCTACGTTCCTATGCTTCCTTGCTTCATTGTAACCGCTATCTTTCTTTTCTATACTGAGGTTGTAGTAAAAATTGAAAGGAGATGTTAAGAAATTATGATGGAAAAAGTTCAGCGGTTTGGCGGTGCGATGTTTACCCCGGTCCTCTTGTTTTCCTTTTCAGGGATCATGGTCGCGCTGTGTATTATCTTTAAAAATCCGATGCTTGTGGGGAGTATCGCCACTGAAGGCTCTACTTGGTACAACATTTGGACGATCATTGAAAACGGAGCGTGGACGGTCTTCAACCAAATGGAATTATTATTTGTCATTGGATTACCGATCGGTCTCGCAAAAAAAGCCAATGCGCGAGCGGCAATGGAAGCCTTTGTCGTCTATATTACTTGTAATTATTTTATTTCTGGCATGATCGAGTACTTTGGTAACTTCTTCGGTGTCAACTTTGCAGCTGATCCCGGCGGTGAGAGTGGCTTGAAAATGATCGCTGGCATTAAAACATTAGATACTGGTATTATCGGAGCAATTTTTATTTCGGCGATCGTCGTCTATCTTCACAACAAGTTTTTCGATACGAAGCTGCCTGATTTTCTCGGAATCTTCCAAGGCTCTTCCTTTGTCGTGATCCTCGGTTTCTTTTTAATGCTGCCAGTTGCTTTTTTGATCGCATTGATTTGGCCGAAAGTCCAAGCTGGCATTGGGTCCATGCAAGGGTTTCTAGCAAGTGCTGGGGTCTTTGGGGTCTGGCTCTATACTTTCTTAGAGCGAATATTGATTCCCACAGGTCTCCATCATTTCGTGTATACCCCCTTTGTTTTTGGTCCCGCTGTCGTCGAAGAAGGAATCTCCAAATACTGGATGGCACATTTACAAGAATTTGCCCAATCCACCAGACCATTGAAAGAGCTTTTCCCTGAAGGGGGCTTTGCTTTACATGGCAATTCTAAGATCTTTGCTGCACCAGGGATCGCTGCTGCTTTTTATTTCACAGCCAAGCCCGAGAACAAAAAGAAGGTCTTAGCGATTTTGATCCCTGCCACTTTAACTGCCGTTTTAGCTGGTATCACTGAGCCATTGGAATTCACCTTCCTCTTTATCTCACCACCCCTCTTTGCGGTGCACGCTGTTTTAGCAGCGACCATGGCGGCAACGATGTTTGCCTTCGGGGTCGTTGGAGATATGGGGGGCGGCTTGATCGATCTGTTGGCGAAGGTCTGGATTCCGCTATTTCAAAATCATCGCAGTATGATCTTCACGCAGCTGGTGATCGGGTTAGCCTTTACTGCCCTTTATTTCCTTGTTTTCCGCTTCTTGATCCTCAAATTTAAGTTAGCCACACCAGGACGGGAAGAAAACAATAGCGAAGTCAAACTATACACCAAAAAAGATTACAAAGAAAAACAAGCCAACACTGGAACGCCAGTGATTGCTGGTGCCAATCGCTACACCGAACAAGCCGCAGTCTACTTAGAAGGGTTTGGCGGTTGCGACAACATTGATAAAGTCACTAATTGTGCCACTCGCCTAAGAATCACCGTCAAAGATCAAGACCAAGTGCTGCCAGATGACATCTTTAAAGGCGCTGGTGCCCATGGTGTCGTTCGCAACGGCAACGCCTTCCAAGTGATCGTTGGTCTGGATGTGCCACAAGTGAGAGAACAATTCGAAAAATTATTAGCTGTATCAGACTAAGGAGGAAACAAAAATGAAAAAATTTTCAATCGTGATCGCCGGAGGCGGCAGTACCTTTACCCCAGGAATCGTCTTGATGCTTTTGGAACACTTGGATCGTTTCCCGATTCGCCAAATCAAGTTTTACGACAATTTGGAAGAACGACAAGAAAAAGTTGCGCAAGCTTGCGAGATTTTATTAAAAGAACGCGCACCAGAAATCAACTTTTTAGCAACCACTGATCCCGAAACCGCATTTCAGGATGTCGATTTTGTGATGGCGCATATCCGAGTTGGCTTGTATGCGATGCGCGAAAAGGATGAAAAAATCCCTTTGAAATATGGTGTGGTCGGCCAAGAAACTTGTGGTCCTGGCGGGATCGCTTATGGGATGCGCTCTATCGGCGGTGTCTTGGAGTTAGTCGATTACATGGAAAAATATTCCCCTGATGCATGGATGTTGAATTATACCAATCCTGCAGCGATCGTCGCAGAAGCGACTCGTAAATTGCGCCCTGATGCCAAGATCATTAATATTTGTGATATGCCAGTGGGAATCGAAGAACGGATGGCGCAAGCGATCGGTTTAGCTTCTCGCAAAGAGTTGGTGGTTCGCTATTATGGCTTGAATCACTTTGGCTGGTGGACAGATATACGAGACAAAGCTGGCAATGATTTGCTGCCGCAGATCCAGGCGCATGTGGCAAAATACGGCTATTCATTGCCAGAAGAAATCGAAGCGAGCCAACATGCTGATGCCAGCTGGATGCACACCTTTGCCAAAGCAAAAGAAGTGTACGAAGTTGATCCATCCACTTTGCCAAATACCTACTTGAAATATTACTTTTTCCCTCAAGATGAAGTGGCGCACACCAACCCATCTTTTACACGGGCAAATGAAGTCATGGCTGGCCGCGAAAAACACGTCTTTGGTGAATGCCAACGCATCGTAGAAAACCAGACAGCGACTGACACCACGCTTGAAGTGGATGAACACGCCAGCTACATCGTGGACCTTGCACGAGCGATTGCTTATAACACGCAAGAACGGATGCTGTTGATCGTGCCTAACGAAGGAGCGATCGTCAACTTTGATGAACAGGCAATGGTGGAAGTGCCTTGTATCGTCGGCAGTAACGGGGCAGAACCAATCACACAAGGCAAGATCCCTCGCTTCCAAAAAGGATTGATGGAGCAACAAGTCGCCGTAGAAAAATTAGTCGTGGAAGCTTGGGCAGAGGGTTCTTACCAGAAATTATGGCAAGCACTGATTCTTTCAAAAGTGGTTCCAAATGCCCGTGTAGCCAAAGAATTACTCGATGAATTGATTGAAGCAAATCAAGCCTTTTGGCCAGAATTACACTAGCCAGCGTTCTTCGCCTCCCCTCCTGGCTTTTCAGCTATACTTAATCCATAAGGAGGGGTTTTTGTGAAATTACAGTATTTGATTCAACAGCACCAATCAGAGTTAAGTGAACTTGATCGTGGCATTCTAAACTACATTCTTTCCAACGGCGACACCGTTCTATCTATGGGGATCGTCGAGCTATCCGAGCAGGTTCACGTCTCCAAGTCTTCTATTTTACGGTTGACGAAAAAACTTGGTTTTTCTGGCTATTCCGAGTTCAAATATTTTCTACGGCATCAGCAAGAACAGGCAACAACGATTTCGCAACAAAAAACGATTTTTGAAAAGCAACAAGAGGATATTTTCGCCACCCTCAACTATGTAAAAACGGTAGACTTAGCTGCTCTCAACCGCTTGTTTGACCGCAGCAAAACCATCTACTGCTACCCAACTGGGTTTTCCCAAAAGAAAGCACTGGAGGAGTTTTCCAAAATGATGCTTTCTATGGAAAAACGAGTGATCGTATTGCCGAACAAAACGGAATTTGATATGGTCATGCCGATGATCACTGCCGAAGATTGTGTGATCATCGCCTCACTGAGCGGCGAAACAGAAAACGTCAAAGAGAATCTGACGACTTTTGCGATTCGTCAGATTCCCGTTTTGACATTGAGTGCGCCAGGAGATAATTATTTTGCTCGCCATTCAACGTTTCACCTGACCTATTATTGCGATTTTTTTCAAATCGGTCGCAAGAAAATCCCTAGCCAGTCTTTGATTGGACTAAGCTGCTTGATTGATTATTTGATCCGTTCCTACGGACTATTCACTTTACAGGAGGGCAACCATGACTAAACGAAAATGGGCGTTTCCATTGATTTTACTGAGTTATTGGCTTTTGATTGCTGGTGCTTACTATCTTTATCTTTCCTTGACTGCCTTCAACCATGGGATGACCTTTGCCCAGTACCTCAGCTCGCAACCGTTAGCCGCTTTAGGGGTCTTGTTAAGTAGTCTCCTTTTGCTGCAAGGGGCTTGCCTGTACTTTATTCAACGGTTTTCCATGAGTAAAAAAGGCCTTTTGGGTCAGTATTTATTCCTGATCTTCTTTCAACAGTTGCTGACAGCGAATGTCATCGGCGCAGGACTCGTCTTTTTTACAAGAAGAAGTCTTTCGAGTCAGGAGGAAAACGCAACTTGGGGCGAAAAGAGTTTTACCTATGGGGCATTAGCATTCATTCTTTTATTGAGTTTATTCTTTTTCCTCCTTGTTCGATCAGCGATTTAACTTCCCCAAAAAGAAAAGCAGTGCCAGTTGACACTGCTTTTTTGCTGTCGCTTCTGCTAGTTTGGATCTGTTTTTTAAGCAAAAACCACTTTGATTCCAAAGTGATCGCTGACGATCGGAGTACGCGTTCCGTCAAAAACGACTTCATATTCCGTTGCTTGCAGGTCATTGGATGCAAAAACATAATCGATCCGCAATGCTTCTCGATTGTCTTGCCAACCATCAATTGCTTTAACGACAGAGGCTTCACCGATCGTTTCGGTAGCCGTTAAAAAGCTGTCTTGCAGCTGTAAGGAGCTGTCAAGGACGAGTTGATGACCAGAACTGGCCGCATCGTTGTTGAAATCTCCTAGGATCAATAAGGTATCTGCCCGTTCTGCTAAAAATGCTTCTGTCTGTTGCCACTCGTAGGCAAATTTACCGTCTTGCCACCAAGAAAAATGACAGCTAACGACTTGTACGATCTGTCCATCGGCTTCAGTCACGCCGCTCAGGTTTTTGCGTGTGGTATGATCCCAGACATCCGTGGCTTGTGAAGCAAGGTATTCTTTGGCAATGATGGGCTGTTTGGACAATAAGGCATTGCCTTCGTGGTAAATGTCATAGCCTACGTGACTGTAGGTCCATGACCAGTAGTAATCACAGTCTAACAGTTGCAGTTCTTCCACTAGGCGTAAAGCAAAATTGTCCTCCTTGATTTCCACCAGCGTATCTGTGGGGCAATATAGCCCATCAGGAACGATGGTTTGAGCAGCGATCGTTTGGTTGACTTCTTGCAAGGCGATGATGTCATAGTCGCCTGTTGCAATCTCTTGTGCGATCATCTTGCATTTTTCTAGCTGATTTTCTTCTAACCAGCTATGGGTGTTCAATGTTAATACCTTCATGAATAAGGCTCCTTCTCTCGGTTTGCTTGTACGATTCCTTTAAAAAATAAAAGAGAGCGGGTCAACAAAAGAGTCGACCCGCTTGTCATTTTATTATAGTTTTACGATTCCAACAACTGCGGCTGCTTGTTGCTTACCGATTTGGGTCAATTCAAAGGAATCGATTTGATCGCTGTTGGTCAACACTACAACGATGGTGGTGTCTTTGCCAGCAGCACTTACTGCAGCGAGATCCATCTCCGCTAACTTGTCACCCACCGCCACTTGTTGTCCTTCAGTGACAGCTACCGTAAAGGGGGCACCGTTTAAGTCAACGGTATCTAAGCCCATGTGAACCAATACTTCGATGCCTTCATCAGAAAGCAAGCCAATCGCATGTTTCGTTGGGAAGATGTTGGTGACTTTCCCGCTGATTGGTGCGACAACTGTCGTCTGCTCTGGGCGCACGCCATAACCGTCACCCATCATTTTTTCCGCAAACACTTGGTCTTTGACAGAGGTGATCGGCATCACTTCTCCAGTGGCAACGGCAGCTAGTTCAGCTGTCACGCCTTGGCTTTGATGGGTAGTGGTTTCTACTGGTGCTTGACTAGCCGTCGGTTCGGGAATCGTGACACCAGAATCTAAGATATCTTGAATGTCTGATTTTAAGACATCTGCTTTCGGTCCATAGACTGCTTGCACACCGTTGTCTTTTACGATCAAGCCTAAAGCCCCTGCGGCTTTCCATGCTTTTTCATCGCCGACCGCTTCTCGATTTTTCACAGAGACCCGTAAACGGGTCATACATGCATCAACGTCGGCGATATTTTCACGTCCGCCTAATAAATGAATGATTTTCACGACTTGCGAATCTGGATTCAAATTGCCATCCGCCGAAGCTGTTGCTGGCGCATCGCTGGCTCCTTCTGTTTCGTAGTTGCCGTTTCTACCTGGTGTTGCAAAGTTGAATTTTTTGATCAAGAAGTTGGCCAAGAAATACATCCCAACACCAAAGACGATGGTCACTAACACAAAGTTGATCAAATCTTGTCCTAAGCCGGCATTGATCGCCATTGGGGTACGGGTCAACAACTCGATATTCCCAAAAGAGTGGACCCGTAAGTTGACGATATCCGCCATCGCAAACGCAGCCCCTTGTACGACTGCATAAACGATGTAAAGCGGTACGGCAGCAAACATAAACATGAACTCCAACGGTTCCGTTACCCCTGTCAAGAAGACAGCGATAGCAGCTGATAAATACATAGAGGTATATTTGTGCCGTTTGTCCGCATCGACATTGCGATACATGGCATAAGACAAGCCCATCAAGATCCCAGATGAACCAATCATTTGTCCAACTTTAAAGCGGGCAGGAACAAAGTTTTCCAATAAAAATTGATATTGTGACGTATCGCCAGCATTGCGCATGTTCACTAGATCCGTTGCCCATGCAAGCCATAATGGGTCTTGTCCAAAGACTTGGGTGCCGGCTTGTGCGCCAGAAAGAATCGTGTAAGTTCCACCTAATTCGGTGTAATTGATCGGGATCGTCAACATGTGATGCAGCCCGAATGGTAAGAGCAGCCGCTCCAAGGTTCCAAATAAGAACGGTGCTAAAACGGGCGCACTTTCTTGTGATTGCGCGATCCATAAACCGAAGTTGTTGATGCCTGCCTGAATATAGGGCCAAACGATCGATAACACTAATGCGACGACTACTGAACGAGCAATCACTACGAAAGGTACGAAGCGTTTGCCGTTAAAGAAGGAAAGCGCATCCGGTAATTTGCGGAAATTATAGTATTTGTTGTAAGCTGTTGCTCCCACAAAACCGGCGATGATCCCAACAAAGACACCCATGTTCAAAGCAGGTGCTTCTAATACACTAGTAAAGAAGCCGTCGATCATGATCTTCGTCCCAAATAACGTATGGGTAAAGGCGCCTTCTTCGGTTAACATCGCGCTCGTCACACCAAAGATCGAACCAGTGATTCGGTTGATCAAAATAAAGGCGATCCCAGCAGCAAATGCCCCACCAGCTCGCTCTTTAGCCCAACTACCACCAATAGCTAATGCAAATAATAAATGCAGGTTCCCAATAATTGCCCAACCAATGTTTTCAATGACGCCTCCTGTAGTGATCAAAAATGCCCAGTCGGCATTGATCATTGGGATCGTTTTCCCAATACTGATCATCAAACCAGCAGCTGGCATAACAGCGACAACCACCATTAGCGCTTTTCCGAATTTTTGCCAAAATTCGAAGCTCAATAATTTTTTCATCTTCCTTCTTCCTTCCCTGAATCGATTTACGCAATCGGTTTCTTAATGAGTTCATTCTAACGGAGAAAAAAGATTTTGTAAACCCAGAAATATCAAAAGGGATTCTATTCGCTTTTTCGCCTTTATATAACTGAATCTCTCTTTCTCGATGTTTCCTAATAGAAAATTCTTTAAACGCAACAACTTTCACTTGACGATGCAATCGTTTGCGCTTATGATAGAGATATCAAAAAGATTCTGGAGGGACTTTCATGAAAAAAATCCAACGATTGTTCGAGATCGATCCATGGAAAATCGCGACATCTACCTTAGATAAAGAAAATCGTCGACTGCAAGAGTCGCTAACAAGTATCGGGAATGGCTACATGGGAATGCGCGGCAACTTTGAAGAACAATACAGCGGCGATCATCACTTAGGTACTTATATCGCTGGTGTCTGGTACCCAGACAAAACCCGTGTCGGCTGGTGGAAAAACGGCTACCCTGACTATTTTGGCAAAGTGATCAACGCGGTCAACTTTATTGCAATGGACCTATTTGTCAATGACCAATTAGTCGACTTAGCAAAAATCAGCCCAAGTGATTTCCGTTTAGAACTAGACATGGAAACTGGGATTTTACGCCGCAACTTTACTGTCACTTTGGCAGGCGCCACCGTAAAATTCTCTTTTGAACGCTTCTTGAGCATCGTAAAACGTGAACTTGCCCTCATTAAGATGGACGCTGAGATCATTGAAGGCGACGCTGAGATCAAAGTCGTTTCTAAACTAGATAACAATGTCCATAACGAAGACAGCAACTACGACGAACGTTTCTGGGAAGAATTGGCTCATGGTCAAACCGAAACCTTCCATTACTTGACCACTCGGACCGTAGAAAATAATTTTGACATTGAACGCTTTACTGTCACTTCTGCTATGCGTCATAGCCAAACACCGATCGATTCCGTGAAAAGCGAGCTTTGCGTTGCTGATACCTTTGCCTTTTCTGGAACAGCCGGTGACACCTTCTCATTGATCAAAGAAGTCTTGATCGTTACGAGTCGTGATGTTCCCGCTCATGATCATCCAGCAAAAGTCACCGAATTAGGCACTTTATACAAAGCAGATTATGATGCGTTGCGTGCAGAACAAGTCGCTGCTTGGAAAGCCCGCTGGGATTTAGCTGATGTGATCATTGAAGGCGATGCTGCGGCGCAACAAGGGATTCGTTTCAACCTGTTCCAATTGTTTTCAACCTATTATGGCGAAGACGAGCGCTTGAACATTGGACCGAAAGGCTTTACTGGTGAAAAATATGGCGGTGCGACTTACTGGGATACCGAAGCCTATGCAGTTCCATTGTATTTGGCATTAGCAAAACCAGAAGTGACCCGTAACTTGTTGAAATACCGTCACAACCAATTGCCGCAAGCCCATATCAATGCGCAAAAACAAGGCTTAGCAGGTGTCCTTTACCCAATGGTGACCTTCACTGGGATCGAATGCCACAATGAGTGGGAGATCACTTTCGAAGAAATCCACCGAAACGGTGCCATCGCTTATGCCATCTACAACTATACGAATTATACTGGCGATACAAGTTACCTGAAAAAAGAAGGATTAGAAGTGTTAAGCGCGATTTCACGTTTCTGGGCAGATCGTGTCCACTATTCAAAACGCCAGCAAAAATACATGATCCATGGCGTTACAGGACCAAACGAATACGAAAACAATATCAATAACAACTGGTACACCAATAAAATGGCTACTTGGGTCTTAGCTTATACCTTAGCCAGCTATGAAGCCTTCAAAGACGAAGCGACTGTCACGATCTCTGACGAAGAACAAGCCAAATGGCAAGACATCATCGACAATATGTACTTCCCAGAAGACCAAGAGCTTGGTGTGTTCGTCCAGCATGATACCTTCTTAGACAAAGACTTGATGCCCGTTTCCGATCTTGATCCAAAACATTTGCCGTTAAACCAAAATTGGTCGTGGGATCATATCTTGCGCTCTTGCTTTATCAAGCAAGCCGATGTTTTGCAAGGCATCTACTTCTTCGGCGATCAATTCAGCAAAGAAGAAAAACAACGGAACTTTGATTTCTATGAGCCGATGACAGTGCATGAATCTTCCCTTTCTCCAAGTATCCATGCGATTTTAGCAGCGGAATTAGGCATGGAAGAAAAAGCGTTGGAAATGTATGAGCGGACTGCTCGTCTTGATTTGGACAATTACAACAATGATACCGATGATGGCTTGCACATCACTTCTATGACCGGCAGCTGGTTAGCGATCGTTCAAGGTTTTGCTCAAATGAAAACCGATCACGATCACTTAGGGTTTGCGCCATTCTTACCTAAAACTTGGAGCCGCTACGCCTTCCACATCAACTATCGTGGACGTCTGCTCTTTGTTTCCGTCAATGAGTCAACGGTGACATTGAAGAAAATCAGCGGTGAGGCATTGCCAATCAAGTTGTATGGCAAAGATTATGTTTTAGAAGACGAAATCAGTACAGCGATCAACTAAACAAGCCTTCTGAAAGAAGAAATGTCTGCATTTCTTCTTTCTTTTGATTGGCTCTACCCTTGTGCCGACACTTTGTGATACTATAAGCTAAAAAAGGAGGGAAATCAGTGAGCATTACGGTCAAAGATGTCGCCAAAAAGGCTGGCGTCGCTACATCCACGGTTTCTCGTGTCGTAAACGATCATCCCAGCATTTCTGAAGATACCAAGAAGAAAGTGCGCAAAGTAATGGCAGAAATGGGCTATGTCCCCAATCTTGCGGCTCGAAATCTCGGCAAACAGATATCCAGTGCCATCGGCGTGATCTTGCCGCCTCTTGATTCGAAAGAACGACTAGGAAACCCCTTTTATTTAGAAACGATCGAAGCCATCAATGAAGAGGCCCGCCATCATCAAATGACGGTTGCCGTTGCCTCCGCCCGTGACTTTGCTACATTACTAAAAAACGTGGAACGGATGCACCTGCAAAAACAAGTAGATGGCTTTATCTTGGTCTATTCCGATGAAAAAGACCCCATCATCGACTATCTGGTCGAAAAAGAAGTCCCTTTTACTTTGATTGGTCAACCATACAGCAATGAAGACAAAATCGTTTTTGTCGATAATGACAACCAGTTGTTAGGCAAGCAAGCAACCGAGCATCTGATCGCCCAAGGGCATACGAAGATATTATTTGCTACCAATACGACCCATGAAAACCTGTATTTCGAGCGTTTCTTCGGCTACCAAAAAGCCATGATGCTGGCAAATCTCCCCTTTTATCCAGCATTGACCTTTGAAAAAGCGGAAGATTACGTCACGTTTGAAGAAACGATCAAAGAATCCCAAGCAACGGCCATCGTCGTGATTGATGATCTGTTCGCTGTGCGGATCATTCAATTAGCAACGATGTATGGCTACAAAGTCCCCGACGATTTATCCATCATCAGTTTCAACAATTCGATCTTTGCTACTTTGACCCATCCGTATTTGACTAGTATCGATATCAACGTGTTGTCCTTAGGAAAAATCGCTACCGAACGGCTGATGGCGCAATTGAATCATGAAGATTCAAACGGCGTACAGCTGGTCGTACCACATAAGCTGATCAAACGAGAAACGGTCTTAAACCGCAACCAGTTGAACTGATCCGCTGGGTCTTGTCCACTTCCCCTTACATGCAAAAGCACCCGCTGTCCCTAAGGATAGCGGGTGCTTTTCATATTTTTATTTATACTCTTTGCTTTCCAGGCGGAACAATGGACTCATTGGTGTATTTTCGTGAATGCGGCGAACGGCTTCCCCCATCAATTTGGCACAAGAAATGTAGTGCAGTTTTTCTGGATGGCGTTCTTCGCTGGTCCAGCAAGAATCGGTGACACAAATACTTTCAATCGCTGATTGATCCAAAATTTCTTTAGCAGGCGGTGAAAGCAAGGCGTGAGAGACACAAGCATACACTTCGCTGGCACCAGCTTCCTTCAATAAGTCTGCCGCTTTTGCCAATGTATGGCCGGTATTTAAAATGTCATCAACCAAAATACATTTTTTCCCAACGACATCACCGATCACATAGCCGCCATCAGCTTCATCTTGATCGACGATCGCGATCGCTGTATCTAAGTATTCTGCCAAACTACGGGTCCGTTGGACACCGCTGTTTTTTGGTGAAACCACGACATAGTCGTCACCCGTCATTTTTTGTTCGCGATAGTAATGGGCAAACAATGGGATCGTAAAGAGATTATCCACTGGGATGTCGAAAAATCCTTGAACTTGGACGGCATGCAGATCAAGCGTCAAGATTCGAGAAGCCCCTGCTTCCACCAGCATATTGGCAATCAATTTTGCAGTGATCGGCTCATGCGGGTTGGCGGTTCGGTCTTGCCGCGCATATGCGTAATAAGGCAAAACGACATTGATGGTCTTCGCACTAGCCCGTTTCATCGCATCGATCATGATCAATAGCTCTAAATAGTGATCATTGACGGGTTCATTCGTCGATTGAATGATATAAATATGGTCGCCCCGCACACTTTCTTCGATATTGATGGCAATCTCTCCATCACTAAACTGTGTCACTTTTGACTTCCCTAGTTCTGTACCGAAAACTTTCGCAATGTTTTCTGCTAATGGTAAATTTCCATTTAAACTAAAAATTTTCAACGAACTATCTTTATAACTTTCGCCCATGATTGCCTCCAATGAATGTGGTTGTTTTCTTCTATTCTAGCACAAAGTGACTGTTTTTTTAACCGTCTCGTTCAAGGAAGTGTGACGGTACCGTTTACCCAACTGGCGGGAATCACTTTTTTGTAGTTGCCCCAGTTGTCATGAACTTTAAAATAGCGTTCTCCGCTGGCGGTTTCAGCGTAGGCGTAAGCCACGACCCAATGATTGCCATATGTGCTGCCTAAAGGCTTCAAAATACCGATGATCACCGGTTTGCCTTCATCGATTCGTTTGCACGCTCGATGCCAGCCGCCAACAACAGTCGCACGTCCGCGGTAAGGCAATTGGAATTGATCGAAAAACCGAGTCAATCCATGACTGACCTGCCAAGCGATCGTCGGCAACCCATGAGGCTGAATCAGCACCCGCAGCATTTCCGTCACTACTGTCAGATCCCGTTGTTTTTTTCGGCGAAACGCTTTCGGGATGATCGTTTCATCGATGTAATCTTGATAGTAGGCCAAAAAGACGGCTGCCGCATAGGTGCCGCATAAATACCCCGAAGGAGTGACCCACTGCTTATACGGACGAAACCGCTCTTCGGCGATCCCTTTCCACTCTACTTGTTCCATCTCGTTCACCTGCCTTTTTTCTTATTATACCTTAGATTCTCCTCCTACTTGGATCAAAACCCTTTTTCGTCTAGAAAACTTTTCTTTGCGTCCTTACAGATTTTGTTTCATAATAGTAGAAAGCGAGAGGAGCGAAAGACATGACAACCTTGTTAAAAGATGATTTTTATGACTATGTAAATGGCGAGTGGCTGGAAACCGCTGTTATTCCAGCAGATAAACCCGCTACGGGTGGATTCCAAGATCTCGTTGACGGAATCGATTCCTTAATGATCGCAGAATTTGAAAATATGGCACACGATCCCCATGCTACGCCAAAAGGCCGCATGAAGGATGCTGTGGCTTTTTACCGCTTAGCCAGCGATTTTGCCCAAAGAGAGGCAGCTGGCGCTACTGAAGCAAATGCACTATTAGCAAAAATCGAAGCGTTGCCTTCTTACGAGGAATTGAATCAGCAACTGGCAAGTTTCGTTTTAGAGGGCATTGCCTTGCCTTTCCAACTAGATGTCGATGCAGACATGAAAAATGCGCAAATGAATACTTTGTCGGTCTATCCGCCTGCTACTATTTTGCCGGATAAAACTTATTACACAGAAAATCCCCAAGCAAGCGAAATGCTGCAAGTCTACTTTGAGATGGCCGTCAACGTTTTAGTTGCTTATGGAAAAGACCAAGCAGAAGCGGAATCGTTGGTAGAGCAAGCGATCGCTTTTGATAAATTGATCGCCCCTCACGTCCGCAGTGCGGAAGAAAGTGCGGATTATAGCAAAAATTACAATCCTCGCTCCTTGGAAGAATTTGCAAAGCAAGCCAGCAAGATCGATTTTAGACAACTCTTGACGGCCCTTTTACCAGGGACACCAGAAGAGCTGATCGTAACGGAACCCGCTTACTTTGAAGCCTTTGACATTATTGTTTCTGATAGCCATTTTGAACTCTTGAAAGGCTGGATGATCGTCAACCAAAGCTTGCGCTATACTAGCTATCTGAGTGAAGAATTGCGTCAGTTAGGCGGAACCTACAGTCGCTACTTATCAGGGATCGATGAAGCGGCTCCCCAACAAAAAGCGGCTTATTACTTAACGATGGGTCATTTTAGTCAAGTGATCGGTGATTATTATGGACGCAAATACTTTGGGGAAACGGCGAAAAAAGACGTCAAACACATGGTGGAAACAATGATTGCTGTCTACCAAGAGCGTTTGCGCAACAACACGTGGTTAAGTGAAGAAACTCGCCAAAAAGCGATCATCAAATTGAATCGTTTAGGCATCCATGTCGGGTATCCTGATCAAGTTCCTGCCATTTATGACCAATTGCATACCGATGAAGAGAAAAGTCTGCTGGCAAATGCCCTGCATTTCAATCGTTTGTTCCGAGAAGATGCCTTCAAAAAATGGCAGCAGCCCGTGGATCGCGAGGAATGGGAAATGTCCGCCGCTACCGTGAATGCCTACTATCACCCATTTAAAAACGTGATCGTTTTCCCAGCGGCAATCTTACAAGCACCTTTTTATAGTTTGGAACAATCCACCAGCGCAAATTATGGGGGGATCGGTGCGGTCATTGCTCATGAGATCTCCCACGCCTTTGACAACAACGGAGCAAAATTTGATGAATATGGTAATTTAAACAATTGGTGGACAGAGGAAGATTTGGCCCACTTTGAACGCTTAGCTCAAGCGATGATCGACGAGTTTGATGGACTGCCCTTTGCCGGCGGTACCGTAAATGGAACGTTGACTGTTTCTGAAAACATCGCCGATGCAGGCGGACTAAGCTGTGCGCTAGAAGCAGCGCAAAAAGAAAGCGATGTTTCTTTAGCAGACTTCTTCACCAATTGGGCGAAGATCTGGCGTACAAAAGCCAAAGAACAATACCAACAGCTCTTACTATCGATCGATGTCCACGGACCAGCGAAACTACGTGCCAATATCCAAGTTCAAAATATCGATGAATTCTATACAACCTTTGATATCAAACCTGGTGACCCTATGTATCGTGCACCAGAAGATCGTGTGCAGATCTGGTAAACAAAAGCGCAAGCAGAAAAATCTGCTTGCGCTTTTTCTTCGCCAATTGTTTATTTCTGTAAAGCTTTTTTCATCATACTGATCACAGAATCAAATTGGGAATGCTCATTGACGACTTGATCGGCTTTTTGCCGATTGGGGCGGTCTTTTAGAAAGTCGAAGATTTGGTTTTCATTCTGGATGCCTAATTTAGCCATAAACTCATCCAAGTTCTGAAAATCCGTATACTTTTGTAAGAAGTCATTGTTCAACAACGCCTTTACATCAAGATCCCCTTTTTGATACGCTTGATAAAGGCTAGTCAGTTCACTGAAACTGAAATTTGCTTTTAATTGATCCATCCATCCCATTTATGCTTCCTCCTTCGCAGAAATGATTTTCGCGCCCAGGGTATTTTCAAAATGGCGTAGTGCCCATTCATGTCCGACCGCGTCAAAGCTGGCAACGGTATCTGCATCGATCACCAGTTGGTAGCCTAAATTATAGGCATCCACTGCTGTATGCAAGACACAGATGTCGGTACAAACGCCGGTCAGGTACAATTCCGTAATCCCTCTTTCCCGCAGACGGATGTCCAAGTCGGTACCGCTAAAGGCGGAGTAATGACGCTTGTCGATCCAATAGACATTTGGCGCTTCCTGATAGTTTTCATAAAGCGGTGCTAGACGGCCGTAGAGATGTCGCCCCGTACTGCCCGCAAGATTGTGGGGTGGGAACAAGCGGTTTTCAGGATGATAGTTGTCTGTTTCCTCATGACGATCAATGGCAAAAACGACATACTCACCGGCTTCGATAAAGGCTTGCGTCCGAGCCACTAAGGCAGCTTCAATCGCTTGCCCAGCAGCACCCGTGGTCAATCGTCCCTCATCTGCAACAAAATCAAACGTATAATCAATGGATAGTAATGCTCTCATGCTTCCTTCCTCCTCTTACGAATCGGCTCTCTTGTTTTTTAAGTTACTTTAATGTTTCAACGAATGCCAAGACCATTTCAGCGGAACGCTTGCCAGCTTCTAAGATAAACTCATCAAAAGAGACGGTTGCTGCGTGGTCGGCGGTGTCGCTGATCGCGCGCACGATCAAGAAAGGAATATTGAATTGCTGCGCGGTCTGTGCGATCGCGGCTCCTTCCATCTCACAAGCCAAGGCATCTGGAAAATGTCCTAAAATCTCCTGTACTTTTTGCGGGTCATGAATGAAGCTGTCACCAGTAACGATCAGTCCCTTTTTCACGGTATGATGGGTCGCTTCTGCGGCTTTTGTCATCTCACTGATCAAATAGCGGCTGGCTTCATAATACAAAGGCATCCCACCAGGCAGCTGGCCATATTCATAACCAAAGCCCGTCACATCGACATCAAAATAGGCCACTTTATCTGAGATCACTAAATCCCCTACTTGTAAACCGGCACCGATCCCACCAGCTGATCCAGTATTGATCACCATATTGACCCCGTATTGTTGGATCAGTAAACTAGTGGTGATCGATGCCAGAACTTTGCCAATACCTGAACGAACGACGATCACTTCATGATTGCCGATACTTCCTGAAATAAATAGTGCGCCGCCGCGTTCCCAAGAAAGCGGTGAAATCAACTGTTCCCGCAACGCCTTGATTTCTTCCTCCATTGCACCAATAATACCAATTTTCATGTGTTTGCCTCCTGCTTCTCGTTTATTTTTCATCCTTTAAAATGAAAAACAACAGAAATTCCCACGTATCTACTGACGTGTTTTTCTCCTTTCATGATAAACTAGTTTTGACGAAACGAACAGTTTTTTGTCATTATAAAAGGAGGCACTTATGTCTGAAATTTTCAACGCCATGGCAGCAAAATACGATACCCCTGAACGGATCGCGTTAGCACAATTAGTCACCCAAACCCTTGAACCTTATTTTAAAGACAACCAGCACCAAACTCTGATCGATATCGGCGGCGGTACCGGCCTAGTAAGTCTGCCCTTAGCAGCTTATGTCCATCACTTAGCCATCTGGGATACTGCCCCTAACATGATCGAGGTTTCTGAAAAAAAAATCAACCAACTGCAGCTGGCCAATGCTTCTGCAACTATCCACGATCTGCTGCAAGAATCCTTACAAGCAAAAGCAGACGCGGTGCTGCTATCTCTCGTCTTGCTGCATATTCCTGATACAGCCGCTATGATGGAAAAACTATACGCCTTGCTACAGCCAGGAGGAACCCTTTATCTAGTGGATTTGTTCATGAATCAGCCAGCGGCCATGTTTTTAGCTATTTTCAAAAAGCCGACCGAATAACAAAAAAAGCCGCACTTGCAGAAGATGCAGGGGCGGCTTTTTCTTAGTACTAGAAGAATCACAACAAAAAGATCGCCAAACCGACGACGACTAACAATAAAGTGACGATCACAATGGCTTTCATTAAAAAACGGTTCAGATCCCGAGATTTTTGGTTCTCACCGGCACGGGTCTTCGTGATTTCTTTGTTTTTCTTGCGCACTTTTCGGTAGTGGTTATCAATTTGTTTTTCTTTTTGTTTCCATTCTTTCTTGCTTTGCTTTTCTACGATTTGCTGATTGCGTTCAGCTGCCGCTTGTTCTTCTTCGCGTCTGCGTCGAAGCTCACTGCGGGTGATCAATGGTTCTTTAGGCAAGTCCGTTCCTCCGTTTCAATTCCAGCAACTCCCAAAATTGGATCGCAAACACGGTCTTCGCATCACAGATCGTTCCATCAGCGATAGCGGCTTGTGCTTGCTCTAAGGTCAATTCATAGACTTCCAGCACTTCATCTTCGTCTTGCGGTAAGGGATTTGTCACTTTTTCCAGCTCTTTGGCATAATAGACATGCAAGAGCTCATTAGCAAAGCCTGGTGAAAGGTACATAGAAGAAACGTGCTCCAGCGTTTTTGCACGATAGCCAGTCTCTTCTTCTAATTCCCGGGCGCCAGTCAAATCTGGACGAGCGCCTTCTCCTGGATCGATTTTTCCTGCTGGTATCTCTAAAATCACTCGCTCTAACGGTTTTCTGAATTGGCGAACGAACAGCATTTTGTTCTCACTTGTCAAGGCGATCACGGCAACACCACCAGGATGAAAGACTAGTTCGCGTTTACTGGTCCCGCCATTTGGCAAGGAGACATCATCAACGACCACATCAATGATCTTGCCATGGAAAATTTCATTCCGTTGGATCGTTTTTTCTTCAAAATCTTTAAATTCTAACATCTATCGACACCTAACTTTCCTCATACGTCTTATCTATCAAACACTTTAGCATAATTTAGAAAAAATATCTTCTTAAGAAATAGCAAGAAAGCTTATGAATTTACTAAAAATCGGAAAATCCACCCCAAGTCTGATATTTTTCTTTTAGTGAACATGCTAAAATAAAGATGTCGAATAACCCAATCTACTTGTCCAAGAGATTTTTAGGAGGAGGAAAAATGAAAAAAAACATCTGGCTGATCGTTGGTGCGATCGTCCTCATCAGTATTATTTTTAACGTAGTAGGCGATTCATTTGCGAGCCTATTATTAATCGTCGGTGCGATTTTAGTCTACGTCGGTATTAGAGGGCGTAAAGTTCCAGCAGCCGATCCACAAGTTTTGCCTTCTTTAACGAGAGAACGAGAAGCCCATTACTTGAAAAGCGGAATGACTGCTCGTGAGATCGAATTGTTCCGTGAAACGATGAATCAGACGAAACACCAAATCGATAAATACCAAAAAAATATCACTAGCAATAACAAGTTAAAAGCCATTGACTTGCGTCACGATGCCTTGCGTGCCTCAAAAGCTCTTTTCAAAGAACTCGTGAAAGAACCGACCAAACTGCCTTTGGCAAGTCATTTCCTTTATACCCACTTGCCCAACATGGTCGATTTGACCGATAAGTTCATTGAAATCAATAGCCATGAGATCAAAAGTCGTGAGACCTATGATAAAATCGAGGAAAGCACCCAAATCATCGAGCAAATGGCTTCCTTGATCGCCAAAGACTACTCCCAATTTGTAGCAGACGATCTTGATGACATGGATGTTGAGTTATCCATTGCCAAACAAAGCATAAAACGAGATAATGAATAGGGATAGATTCTGATTGGCAACAAGAAAAGAATCTAAAAAAAAATCTAGCCCAGGCTAGATTTTTTTCGAAAGCAGACAATTATTAGGAGGAGTTATTATGAGTGAAACACCAAATCAAGTAAAACCCGTAACGGATACGCTTGACGATTTATTGAACAACCCATTTTCAACCCCTGTCGACACTTTGACCACCACTCAACAAGCGGAAATCAGTCAGCTGAAAGAACAGCAAACGGCACCGCGTTTGATTGACAAATTACCGCCAGAGCGTCAAGCACAGGCCCAAGAATTAGCCAGCAAAATCGATGCGACCGACCAGCAAGCGGTCATCACCTATGGTGCAGCTGCCCAAACCAAACTTGGAGAGTTTTCCCAATCCATGTTGAACCATGTCCAAGCAGCTGATATCGGCCCTGTGGGCGACTCATTGACGGAGTTGATGTATCGCTTGCAAGAAGCCAATCCAGACGAACTGCGTGCAGGGGAAGGCAACTTATTCAAGCGAATGTTTGGTAAAGTAAAACAATCCATTTTTGAAATCACCGCTAAATACCAAAAAATCGGTGCCCAAATCGACAAGATCGCCGTCAAATTGGATAAAGAAAAAGACGGTTTGCTAAAAGACAACATGATGTTGGAACAGTTGTATCAAAAGAACAAAGATTACTTTGATGCATTGAACATCTACATTGCCGCTGGCGAGTTGAAGATGCAAGAATTGCAAACCAAAATCATTCCTGAAGCCATGAAAAAAGCAGAAGAAACGAATGATCAAATGGACGTACAGATCGCCAACGATTACACGCAATTTCTTGATCGTTTAGACAAACGGACTCATGACTTGCGCTTGGCACGTCAAATCACGATCCAACAGGCACCGCAAATTCGCCTGATCCAAAACACGAACCAAGCACTAGCAGAAAAAATCCAAGCTTCTGTCAATACAGCGATCCCACTATGGAAAAACCAAGTGGTCATTGCCTTGACTTTATTGCGTCAAAAAGATGCCGTTACGGCACAACGCCAAGTTTCTGAGACCACCAATGATCTATTGAAGAAAAACTCAGAAATGTTGAAAGTTTCTGCTATTGAAACAGCGAAAGAAAACGAGCGCGGCATCGTCGATATCGAAACCTTGCAAAAAACACAAAACGACCTTGTGGAAACGATCCAAGAAACATTACGGATCCAAAAAGAAGGAAAAGAAAAACGTCGTGCTGCCGAAGTGGAATTGGGTCATCTAGAAGAAGACTTGAAAGACCGCTTATTGGATTTAACTAGCAACAAGTAAGCGAAACGCCACACATGAAAGAAAGCCCCTCTTTGGTGACCTAAATGGTCAGCCAAAGAGGGGCTTTCGATGTTGAAAGTAGGAACTGCATTGAGCGTCTACCTATTTTTTCACCAACTCTAATGGTGAATCGATTTGTTCAGCGACTGTTTTTCCTTGGAAATGGTCAAACGCTGCCTGCAATGCAAGGCGGCCCATTTCTTCTGGTTTTTGAGCGATCGTTGCCGTCATTCTACCTTCTTCGATGGCTTTGAGTCCGTCTTCAGTACCGTCAAACCCGACAATCACTACGCCTTCTCGGCTTCCCATCGCTTCGGCTGCCCCTAAAGCCATTTCATCGTTTTGAGCAAAGACGCCTTGAATGTCATTGTTGGCTTGGAGGATATTTTCCATAACCGTTAATCCTTCTGCTCGATTGAAGTTTGCGGATTGCTTTTCAACAACATCCAGTTTGTCTTTGGCATAATCATCAAAGCCTTTTCCTCGCTCTCTGGTTGCAGAAGCGCCAGGGACGCCTTCAAGTTCTACCACTTTTGCGTTTTCCCCTAATTGTTCGAGAATAAATTCTGCTGCCATTTTTCCACCTTCTTCGTTATTGGAGGCAACAGTCGTCAAAAGCGTTCCTCCATCGCTACTACGGTCGATGGCAATAACTGGGATGTTGGCATTATTAGCAGCTTCAACAGCTGGGACGATAGCAGCAGAATCAACGGGATTGATCAAAAGCACATCCACGCCTTGTTGGATCAAATCATCAATATCATTGCTTTGCTTGGCAGTATCATCTTGGGCATCAACAAAGCGTACATCGGTGTCATTTTCCTCAGCCAATTGATTGATCCCCTCTTGCATGGAAACAAAAAACGGATTATTGAGGGTGGAGATCGATATACCAACTGTCAATTCTGAAGCTGCTTTTTCCTCACTTTGTGTCTCACTACTGCCACCGTTGTCCAATGTTGCCGCTCCACATCCAGAAAGTACCAATACGCCTGCTGCCAATAAAAACATTTTTTTCATAATAGATCCTCCTATTTTTTATTTCCTTTTCCGATCCAGTAACACTGCAATTACGATCACGATCCCTTTAACGATTTGTTGATAAAAACTTGAGACACCCAATAGATTTAGACCATTGTTCAACGTACCAATGATCAATGCCCCGATCAACGTGCCAAAAATTCTGCCTCTTCCACCAGATAAGCTCGTACCACCTAAAACGACTGCTGCAATCGCATCCATTTCATAGGCTTGCCCTGCTGTTGGTTGCGCAGAATTCAACCTAGAAGTGATGATCATGCCACTGATTGAAGCCATCAATCCAGAGATCGAATAAATGATCAGTTTTATCTTATCGATTTTCACCCCAGCAATAAAAGCGGCCTTTTCATTGCCACCGATGGCATAGGTTTTTCGTCCGAAGGCGGTGCGATGAAGCAACAAGAACAAAAGAAAGAACACGAGAAACATCAATACGACTGGAAAAGGAATCCCGAAAAGATACCCACGACCAATAAAGCTGAATAGAAAGCTGTCACCTAGTCCAGTGATTGGATTTCCATTGGTGTACACTAAGGTAGCGCCCCGATAGATCGTCATCGTTGCTAAGGTTGCGATAAACGGCGCCATTTTTCCTTTTGAGATCAGTAGTCCATTCAACGCACCAAGGATCGCTCCGCTTAGTAACCCAATCAAAATAGCGACTAAAGGTGACACCCCATTGGCCATCATTCCTGCTGTCAAGGCACTGGAAAGTGCCAAGGTGGACCCTACAGACAAATCAATGCCCCCAGTCAAAATGACAAAGGTCATTCCGAATGCAATAAAGCCATTCGCTGCGACTTGCCGCAAAAGATTCAACAAATTACTGGGTGATAAAAAGCTTGGATTTAAGGCAGTGACAGCAGCCACTAGAGCAATCAAAGCGAGTAAAGGTCCCAATTTACTAATTGATTCCGAGAGTTGTTTTGTTTTCATACCACTTTTTTCCATATTAGTTTCCTCCTGTCGCATACGTCATGATCTTCTCTTGTGTGGCTTCTTGCCGAGAGAGTTCCCCTGATATTTTTCCTTCGTGTAAAACAATGATGCGATCGCTGACACCTAGCACTTCTGGTAGATCACTAGAAACCATCAAAATCGCAATACCACGTTCCGCTAACTCATTCATCAGCTGATAAATCTCTCGTTTGGCACCTACGTCTACTCCGCGTGTCGGTTCATCTAAAATCAATACTTTTGGTCCGACACCGATCCACTTCGCCAAAACCACTTTTTGCTGATTTCCACCAGAAAGCTCGCTGGCTAAATTCTGGGCACTCATCGTTTTGATGCGTAAGCGCTCGATCATTAACGCAACGAAACTGGCTTCAGTCTTGCTATCGACCATGCCTGTTTTGACAAAATTATCAATGCTGGGCAAACTGATATTATCGGTCAGGGAAAAGTCTAAGACCAAGCCTTCCGTTTTCCGATTTTCTGTTAGAAAGCCAAAGCCATTGGCGATTGCCTTTGAAGGCGAAGAGTTTTTCACTTCTTGCCCTTCGACGATTAAGGTACCGCTTTCAATTTCATCTAAACCAAATATTCCTCGCATGACTTCTGTGCGTCCAGCACCCATTAAACCTGAAAACCCAAGGATCTCACCTGCTCTGACTTGAAAATTGATGCCTTGGTAAACTTTAGAAGCTGCTGTTAAATTTTTTACTTCAAAAACGACTTCACCGATCTGCGCTTGTTTTTCTGGATAATAATCAGCTAACTCTCTACCGACCATTTTCTTCACGACCTCTTCCATCGTCGTATCCTCCGTCTTTTTCGTATCGATCGATAGACCATCCCGCATCACAGTGATCTTGTCACTTATTTTGAAAATCTCCTCCATTCGGTGAGAGATATAAACGATCGCTACGCCGTTTTCTTTCAAGCGACGAATGATTTGAAACAAATTATTAATTTCCTTATCCGACAAGGCAGCAGTCGGTTCATCCATGATCAACACCTTGGCATCAGTCATCAGCGCTTTCGTGATCTCGATCATTTGCTGTTGCCCGACTGAAAGTTCATCCACTTCTTTTTGAAGGGGGATCTGAATCCCTAATTGTTCAAAGACTGCCTGCGCTTTGCTTGCCATTTTCTTCGTATCTAGTAGCCCAAAGGTGGTTTTCAATTCCCGATTCAAGAATAAGTTATCCAATACAGTCATCTGTTCCCAGTTATTCATTTCTTGATGGATAAAGCTCACACCGGCTTGTTCGGCTTCCTTCGGATCGGCGTAGTTCGTTTCTTTGCCATCGATCAAAATCGTCCCTGCATCTTTGGCATGTAACCCAGTTAAAATGTTCATCAACGTTGACTTGCCTGCCCCATTTTCTCCCATTAGGGCATGGATTTCTCCAGGGTACAATGTTAGTGAGACATCTCTTAACACTTGATTCTTCCCAAAGGATTTCTCAATATTGCTCATCTCGACTTGCACATGATTTCCTCCTGTCTCTTTAGAAGATAACGGCTGCTTGTAAAATAATGTTTGAATAGGGTGTCGCTTCCCCTGTTCGAATAATGGCTTTGCTTTCCTTTGTTTCTTCTTTGAATGCCTCATGTGGAACAAAACGAATCGGAACATTCGGGAACGTTTTTTGAATCAATTGCCACTGCTCCGCATTCTCCGTTTTTATTTCCTCTGCTAAAACGATCGCCTCGACTGCCATCTCTTGTTGCATTACCGATAACACCTCTTCAAAACTCGGACTACCTAGTTTTAATGCCAGATCGATTTTTTTCACCCCTGTGGGTACTGGCAACCCCAAGTCCCCGATCGTAAGCTGATCAGTGTGGCCTAAATCCGCCAATAATTTGTCGATCTCACTATTTAATGCCCCATGCTTCTTCATACAATGGACTCTCCTTCATTTCCTTTAATGTAGGCATTCCGCCTTGAGCACCATATCCTTTGACGGAGATTGCTGCTGCTAAGTTGGCAAAGGCAATGGCGTTTTCTAAGGGAACACCTGCTAAAATCCCTACTGCTAATGCACCATTGAAGGTATCACCAGCTCCCGTAGTATCGACCGCAGCAACTGGAAAGGCAGGAACTAAGACCTCCGACTTCCCGTTGTGGAAAATCGCTCCTTTGGCACCTAGGGTAACGATCAATCGATTAGGGTAGGCTGCTAAAACGTCAGCAAGCTTTTGATTGGGGAAAAGTAACTTAAACTCATGTTCATTAGGGGTCAGATACCCCACCTTAGATAACATACGCGGATTGAGCTTTCTCGCAGGTGCTGGATTATATAAAACAGGGATTTTTGCTTCCCAACACCAGTCGATGATGGCTTCATTGGCTTCTTGGGGAATCTCGTTTTGCAAAATCACTAAATCAGCCTCTGTGATGTTTCCTTTTATTTCGGAAAAGCGAGCTAAATCAAGCGCATTATTGGCACCGGGTATGACAATGATGCTATTGTCATTTTCATGCAAAATGATGTGCGCGGCACCAGATGGAAAATGTGTAACGGGTTCCACATTCTCCGTAGAAACGCCGTTCACGTTTAAGTTTTCGACGATTTCATTTCCGAAACGATCGGTTCCTACATGGCCTAGCATTGCTACTTCTGCGCCTAAACGGCTAGCGGCGATGGCTTGGTTTGCTCCTTTGCCGCCAAAATTCGTGTCAAATTTTTCCCCAAAAACCGTTTCTCCTTGATTGGGTTTCACCTTCGTAGTGACTACAAAATCTGTTGCCATACTACCAATGACGATGATCTTATTCAATTGGCGTTCCTCCATTTCTTACTGTCTCTCTTTCTTCTAAATGAACAGGAAGGATGATTTTTTTCTTTTCAATAAATTGATCGTTGATCAATGCAAAGAGCATTTCTGCTCCTTTGTAACCTACTTGATAAGCAGGCTGATGGATCGTCGTCAAGCGTGGCACCACCAATTTACTGATGGGAATATCGTCATAGCCGATCACTTGAAGTTGTTCTGGGATCTTTACGCCATGATGATAAGCCTCTTGCATGATGGCAATCGCATGGGTATCACTTGGGGCAATCACACTATCGACAGTGGGATGTTCTAAAAAAACTTGTTTCGCTGTCAAGGTCGCATCCTCTAAGAGAAAGGATGTGGATTTCACTAGTGCATAAGGAACTTGTGCTTTTTTCAATGTGTATTCAACACTCAATAAACGATCCCGAGCACGGGTGACAGATTCAGGCCCAGCAATCACGACTACCTTTTTGGGGTCACCTTTTAAGATCGCTTCAGCAGCAAGTTCGCCGCCTTGAAGGTCATCCGAATAAACCCCATATTCGACATCTTGATCGATCCGATCCAAGACGACCGTCGGAATATTGCTTTGGGTACGATTTTTATTTTCGACAGCGGAAAGAATCCCCGCCACATTGTTTTGCTCAAACGCACGTAAATATTCATTGGCTTTCTCATTGTCTTCTTGAATGTTGCCAAGGATGACTTGATAGCCTTTTTTTTGTAGAAAGTCTTCAACGCCTTTGGCTACTAGCGGAAAAAACGGGTTGGATATATCAGGAAGTAGCAAACCAATCAATTTTGACTTTTTCTGATACAGCGAACGTGCGACTTCATTGGGGGAATAATTCAGTTCATTGATCGCCTGATGGATTTTGTCACGGGCTTTTTCGCTCACATAGCCAGTCCCATTCATGGCTCTTGAAACTGTCGCCACGGAAAGTCCAGCTAAATTGGCGACATCTTTAATTGTTGGCATGTTGCTCCCCTCCTGTGTAACCGATTACACACCTATCATAGCCGAACTTTGTGAAAATTGCAAGGAGAAATAAAAAAACTTTTTTCCCTTGGTGTCCCCTTCTCCTAAAAAATGCGTTTTGCTGCATAAATAGCCGCATTTCGAGAAAGTCTCGCTTTCTCGAAATGCGGCAAAAGATTTGATGAGCGCAGCGACATATCTTTTATTTCCTAACGGTAAAGCTCATTTTTCAATGAAATGAAACTTCAAAGTGATTGACGCCGTCTTGATCCACCGTCAAACTGATTTGCGCCTGCAGCATTTCTGTGATGGCTTTGGCGATGGCTAAACCTAACCCATAGCCACCGTCTTGATGGTTGCGAGAAGGATCCCCGCGGTAGAAGCGATCAAAGACATAGGGAATTTTTTCTTCTGGGATCGGGCAACCACTGTTGGACACTTGCAGCACCGTTTTTCGTTGGCGTTCAACGAGAGCCACTGTGACGGTTTCTCCAGTAGGTGTATATTTCAAGGCATTGTCTACCAAAATCATGGTCAATTGCCGTAAGGCTTGCTCATTGCTTTCAAGGCGCACCTGTTTAGCAATCTGTTCCTGATAGTGGATCCCTTTTTCCAGCGCAATGGCCTCCATGCTTTGATAAACACTTTGCACGACTTGGCTTGCATCGATTACCGAACGCACGACTTCTTGCTCGGCACTTTCGAATTTGGTCAGCATCAATAAGCTATTTACTAGCTCATCCATCCGTTCGGAACCTAACTGGATGTTTTCCAGCCATTTCATTTGGCTTTCCAAGGTTTCTTCTGGACTACCAGCTAATACCTCAGCATTGACTTGAATGATCGCCAATGGTGTTTTCAACTCATGGGAAGCGTTAGAGACAAACTCTTTTTGTTTGCGCCAAGCCAGCTCAACTGGACGCAATGCCCGATTGGCGACATAAAAGCTAGCGATATAAATACTGACTAAGGCTAAGACCCCGATGAGCAAAAGCGTGGTTCTTAAGTTGCTTAGACTGGTTTTGTAGTCGGTGACATCAAAGAACAGCACTTGATAAAAAGGCTCGTAATTATTGATGCTGGTGGAATATTCCCCCGTCGAATCATGATTGATCGAATAATGACTAATGGAAGTCACCAAAAAGAGCGCATACCGCCAGTCTCGGTCATTTACCTTCACTTCATTGGGAATCTCCTCTTGTTTCGTTGCGGCATCGACCAAGGCTTCATAAAGGTCACTCTCATCGACACCCTCATCAATACTTTGGATCACGACATCCATTTGATCCACGTCGACTAGAGCGATTTCTCTGAACTCACTGGTACTATTCGTGATGGTCAATATCATTGGATACTCTGGGTCTGTCAGTGATTGCCGGGCCTCCTCCTCATCCAACGGTACCGCAGCTAAGGTGTTGGCTTCTTGCGAGATCAATGATTGGATCTCGTTTTCAATTTGGGTGGCGTTCAAAATATAGATAAAGGTAAAGGCACCTAAGACAATGATTGAGATCAACGCCATATTGAACCACAGCATTTTATTCCGTAATTTTTTTAACATGGCGGCTCCTTGCTCTGCAAAATATACCCCGCATTGCGGATCGTGCGAATGCCGATATCCGCTTCAAGTAGCGTCAGTTTTTTCCGCAGCAAAGACACATAGATCTCAACGCGGTTTTCTTCCACATCGGGATCAAAGCCCCAAATCTTATTGATGATGGTTTCTTTTGATAAAATCACTTTAGGTCTGGATAAAAATAGCTCCATCAGTTTCATTTCTTTGGGTGACAGCACCACTTGATTGGTCGTCGTAGCCAACTGCAGCTCATTACGCGCCAAGACCACGTTGCCAAATGCTAACTGGTCTTCTTGATAATCCAAGTCTTTTCTTCTACTTAATGAACGAATCCGTGCCAGCAGCTCTTTCATTTGAAAGGGTTTCGTCAAGTAATCATCTGCCCCTGCATCCAAGCCGAGCACTTTGTCATCAACTTCGCTTTTGGCCGTCAACATAATAATCGGCGTGCGAATATTTTGCTTGCGTAACGTCTTTAGTAATGTGATCCCATCGATTTTTGGCAGCATGATATCCAAAACGAGAAGGTCATACACCCCACTTGCTGCGTAGTCCAACCCAGTCTCGCCATCATACGCCAAATCAACGGAATAATGCTGTTTTTTCAATAAGCTGGCAACCGCTTCTGCGATCGATGGCTCATCTTCTACGAATAAGATCCGCATCGGTCAGTCCCCCTTTTACACTCATCATTTCTTTTTTTCAATCACTTTTCGGTAAGCACAATTATTCCTGTAGGATCATTCCAATTGTTCTCCAATAAACCGTTCTGTTGAAACGATCCGCACGTGTTCGCTGGATTGATGAATCCACATGTGTAGCAACAATGCTACCATACCGCTTAACAAAAAGACAAACAGCTTTTTCCTAAGGTCTTGAAAATTCTCTTGATGACGCATGGGTTTCCTCCTTTTTGCAGGTTATCGATAAATCCGCTCGGCTATTCTGGATCAGTAGCCGCTGGGGCTGTCTGATTGCCTAAGCTGATATCGAAGGTGATCGTATCTTCTAACGGTAAAAACTGATTGAACTTGCTCATCCCCACGATTGTCCCGTAGGGTTCTGCTGAATTGACATAACGGACTTGATAGCTGATGTTCGCCCCTTTTGAACGGAATTCATCAAAGAAAAGTTTTTGCAGATCCCCTTCAAGGAGCTCACTTCGACGGTAATCTTTGATATACGGTTGACCTGCTGAATAGACGACTTCAATGCCTTGGTCATCTTTGCTGGTTAAAACGGTCCCGGCGGTCTCACTTTGCGAGATCAATTGTCCGTAAGGCAGACTCTGAGTAAACTGCATCCGCATCCGCACAGTGACACCCTCAACAGCGGCCTGGGCATCATCTGGTAAAATCGTTAAAAAGTCTGGTACGGTGACCCCTTTCCCTAGAGAAATCGTTACTTGAAACGCATCCCGTTTCGCGATTTTTTCTTTTGGTGCCACGCTTTGTTCAATGACTTTGCCTTCTTCCACAGTATCCGAAGCCTGTTCTTTGATTTCAAGCTCCAGCTCATGGGCTTTCCCCCATGTTTCTACCTCTGCACGGGTTTTATCACGAAAGTCTGGTACTTCAATATCTTTTTCAAAGGTTTCTTCGCCTTTAGAATAAAAGACTCGTCCGACATCTCGACGATGATAGTTTTCTTGCGAGACTTCTTTATTAGTAAATTCTACTCGAATCGGTGCTTTTTCCTCGATCTCATCGTGGTATTCATCGACGATCGTCAAATTGCTGGCTTGATTTTTTTCGATCCACTCTGCTGCCTCGTCCCTCGTCATTTCCATAAAGTCTGGCAATGCCAATTTCTCTTCTGGATCTGGGCCTTGGCTCACCGTTAGATGCAGGGTGCTTCTTTTTCTGACTCGACTTCTGGCGGCTTCTTCTTGGGCGATCACTTGATTGGCTGGGGCTTCATCATAGGCAGGCGTCACATCGATCGCAAGATCATGTTCCGCCGCCCATTCCCTGACTTCTGAGATCTCTTTGTCCACAAAGTTATCCAGTCGGACGTACGCCAATTGGAAAAATAAAAAGCCGCTGAGTAGAAGTAGTCCGAGTAATGCACCAAGCCCCAGCAGTCGTTTTTTCCGCCGTTTCTTTTTGAAGGAGGGATCGTGTTCGATCCCCTCTTCTAAAGAAGCTGAACCTTTTTCTTTGCGGGAAGCACGGGAAGAAGGTGCTTTAGCTGTAGCTGATTCCTTGTCTGGCTCTTTCGGTTCTTCTTCAAACTTCGATAAAAAATCACTCATAGGCCGTCAACTCGCCGTTTTTCAAATAAAAGGTCTGATCCGACTGCTTGGCAATTTCAGTCGAATGCGTCACTACGATGATGCACTTGTTGTGTAAAGTAGCTAAATCTTTAAAAATATCCACGATTTCTTGCTCCATGCCTTCATCCAAATTTCCCGTCGGCTCATCGGCTAAAATGATATCAACATTGGTCGCTAAGGCACGAGCGATGGCGACCCGCTGTTGTTCCCCACCGGAGAGCTGATTGACGAAACGATCAGCTTTCGTGGAGGTGATTCCGATATAATCCAACAAGCGATACGCAATTTGATCGTGTTGATCGGGGAGCTTGTTGTCTGAGATCGCCATCGAAACAAGGACATTTTCTAATGCCGTCAAATATGGGATCAAGTTGTAACTTTGAAAAATCAAACTGATCTTGTTGCGGCGATACTCTTCATAGCCGATCGTTTTGATATTTTTTCCTTCAAAAAATACTTCCCCATCGGTTGGTTGATCCAATGCGCTGATCAAGGAAAGAAAGGTGGTCTTTCCAGAGCCTGATTTCCCTAAAATCGTGTAAAATTTACCTTTTTCAAAGGAGATATTGGTTTTATCTAAAATCTTCCGACGATTCTCACCATCTTGGTAGTAATACGTCATCTCTTTGGTCTCTAAAATTGCCATGTTCTTCGCTCCTTACAGCATGATTTTTTTCGGATTCAAACGCAGAATATATAATAGCGGCACCACTGCCGAAAGTAAGATCGTCACGATCCCGGTCGCTAAAAAGGCAATGATATAAGGCAAGGTGTATTGAACGCGAAACGCTTCGTTGATCGTTGCTTGATCGATTTTCGGTACGCCCGCAACGCCCACAAAGAATTGCTCCACCCCTGCTTGATTTGCCTCTAGCATACTGCTGGATAACAAAGATTCAGAAACCATCTTGCCCAGCATATTCCCTGTGACCAAGGAGATCAGCATTGCGCTGACACCAATCAACAGGAGTTCGAGCACGATTTGTGCAAACACGTATTTCCGTCGTTCCCCTAACGAAAGGTAGATGCCTAACTCATATTTCCGATCTCGGGTAAACAACACAATGATCAAGGAGATAATAATCAAGGAAGCAATCACCGCAATCACTACGACATATGAAGAAATTTGTGATAAGCGATTCATGCTGGTTCCCACACGATCGTACTCATCCGTAGAGGCATTGACCTTATAGCCATTTGGCAAGAGCGGTGTCACCTCTTGTTTGAATTGCTCTGCATCTTCTGGTTGATTCAAAATGAATTGCGGTGTGAAGAACTCCTCATCAGAACCGAAATCTGTCGCTGGAAACGCCGCTTGCTGGCCCGCACGTTCCTCTTCAACAATCGTTTTCACAGCATCATTGGGCATATAGATACGATTGAAGGGCCGATCATCAAATGCAAATGAGCTGACCATGCCATCTTGTCCTTGATCGTTCGCTTGTTCTAAGCTGGTATTTTTAAAGATCCCGACGATTTCGATTGGGTAATCATTGCCTTTTTGCTTCTCAGGGTCCATCCCTGACGAATAATCGACAAACTGTCCATCTAAGACCATAGTGTCTCCCACGGTCAAGCCGTTTTCCTGAGCAAGCTCTTCAGAAATCAAACCGACACGTTTTCCCGTACGCTGCTCCTCTTCGTTAAAGAAGCGACCTTGCGTTAAATTCACCGTATCCTCTTCAAAATCTAACGGCTGTAGGAGATTGGTTCCTGTTAAATAGACCGCAGAAGGCATGCCCCCAACGATCATGACATTCTCATCTTCCTCTTATGGGCTGAAACTATAGGGTTTGAAGTTTTCAACAGCAATCATTGTTTCTCGTAAATAATCGTACTGCTTGACTTCGGAGCGTTCACCGATCTGCTTGATCAGCTCTTCTGACAACGGCTGAATCTCCTCCATTCTTGCGCCGCTATCACTATTTGCCATCAACGCTTCATAATCGATCTCAATCGTTGCCAGTGAGCCTAATTGGTTTTTGATCTGCTTTTCGACATTTTGAGTCGATTGATTGACCGCAATTGCGCCAGCGATCACATTTCCTAATATCAGAATAACAGCAAACAATATCGCAGATTTCCCTCGCTTTCTCGTCACACTCAGCCATGCTCGTTTCATATAATTCACTTGCCAACATCCTCTCTTTTTTTCTCTAACAAAAGCATACTGGATGAACCTTTAGTGAATCTGTCATTTGCAAATTTTTTCAAAAAAAGCAAAATCGTAGGGAACTTTTGATAAAAAAGACTGTTGTTTCAATGATCGACTCAAGCAATCATCGGAATGTGAATAACAAAAGAACATACCTCCCAAAAGATTTCTTTGGGAGGCTTTGCTATAGTTCACAAAAAAAGACAAAGACCACATCTGGGTCTTTGTCTTTTCACTATCTTATTCGTCGATTTTCTCATTTAATTCGCTGTTACGATAGCCATATACAAAATAGATCGCGATTCCGATCACTAAAGAGATCCCAAAAACGATCCAGGTCGCCGTTTTTAGACGGGTCATCAAGAAGAGACAGCTGGCAACGGACAACAAAGGCAATAAAGGTACCAGAGGTACTTTAAATTCACCTTTAGCAGGTGGCCCCATCATCTTCCTCAGCTTGATGATCCCTAAGGACATTAAGATCATATACGACAATGCCGCAATGTTGGTCAATTCTGCCAAGATATTCAACGGGAAAGCTGCCGCAAAGAAGAAAGCAAAAACACCAGCGATGTAGGTCGCTTTCTTTGGTGTTTTATGCTTAGGATCGATGGCTTGCATGGCTTTTGGCAATAACCCATCTTTACTGATGGCATATAACAGACGCGCCAAGGAGTACATCATAGCGATCGTCACTGTTAATAAGGTCAAGATCGCCCCTACGGAAATGATTGATCCGACCACTCCATGACCGACATAACGCATCGCAAAAGCCACCGGATCATTGACTCCTAATTCAGCAAACGGCACGATTCCCGTCATGATCAGTGTGACAATGATATAAAGGACTGTTGCGATCGCAATGGACCCAATGATCCCCCGAGGGACATTTTTCTTTGCATCTTCAACTTCTTCCGCCGCCATTGCGACGGCATCAAAGCCAAGAAAAGCAAAGAAGACTAACGCTGCACCATTAAAGACGCCTGAAAAACCAAAGGGCATAAAGGGCTGCCAGTTGTCTGGTTCCACGAAAAAGGCACCAAAGACGATAAACAAGAGGATCACGCCGAATTTCACCCATACCATGGCATTATTCAAACGCAACGCTTTTTTCGCTTCTTGGCTGACCCATAAGGTTACAAAAATAATGACTAAACCAGCAATCAGATCAATGTAGGTCCCCTTGCTTGGATCATAACCGCCCGTCAAAGCGGTTGGTAAATGGATATCCGCACTGGCCAAGAAGCCTTGCACATAGCCTGACCAGCCAGATGCCACCGAAGAAACGGCCAATAAGAACTCGCAAATCAAAAACCAGCCTGCCAGCCACGCGGTAAATTCACCAAAAACGACATACAGATACGAATAGGCGCCCCCTAAAACAGGGATCCGAGAAGCAAATTCCGCAAAAGAAAGCCCTGATAACACAACAACGATACCAGCTACAACAAAGGAAAGAATCAATGCCGGTCCGGCATACTCAGCAGAAGCAGTCCCTGTAACAACAAAGATACCTGTGCCGATAATGGCGCCGATCCCCAACATAATCAAATCTTTTAACTTCAACTCTTTTTTTAAATTCGTCACACTTTCCCGTTGTATGACTTTTTTTCGAAATAAATCCATAACTCCTCCTCAAAAATATAAGTTTATGTTGCTTTCATATACCCCAGCAAAACACCACCGATAATCACCAGCAGACAACCAATCACCACATAACGCAGTTCTTTCTTGGTTTTCTTTTCGCCGAGAATAAAAATCCCGCCTAGCGTTGAAATGATGATCCCCATCTGCGACAATGAGAAGCCCACCGCGAGTCCGACTTGATGAACCGTGATCAGCATGCAGACATTTCCGATGCCCCATAACAACCCTGACAAAGTATTTTTCCCTACAAAACGGTCGACCTTCGTCTTCCTTAAAGCAAATAGGCTGGCACCGATCAGCATCCCGACACTTTGTGGCAAAATGATCGCCAAGGGGTCCAATCCTGCCCAAGTAATCAAAATCGTATAGGCGCCGTAACCGATCGTTGATGAGATCAATGCTCGAAATCCTTTAGGAAAATCAAGCATCTTGCTGCCAGCTTCTACCGGACTTTCGCCATCTTGACGAGCGGTCAGATACGCCCCGATCACCAACAAGATCAATGCGCTAACACCTAGTGCATAATCGCGGGTCTGTGTCCATTCTGCAAAAAACAATGCACCTGCGACTGTATTTAAAATCAGCTGCATGCCGGTTGAAAGCGGCAGTCCAACAGACACACCTAAATATTTCATGCCATGGAATTGACCATTTTGACCGACGGACCAAAAGAGACCAGACAAAAGACCGATCAAAATCACCTTTCCATCAATCACTGGCATCGTCACAAAAAATACGACCAGCGAAAAGAAAAAGGCACCAATCGTCATTCCTAGCGTTTGCTGGTTCGCATCCCCGCCAAGTTTGGCACTTACTAAACCAATGCTGCCCCACGCAAACATTGGTACTAATGCAACGAGTATCTCCATTTCATTCATCCTTACCATTCAATTTTAAACACAGGCTTTAGTGTATCAGTGAAAACGTTCTAGGGACAAGTGATTTTTGTCAAAAAACACAAAAAGATACTCGAAAAAAAGCAGATTAACGTTTTTCCTCATAATAACTCAACAACGGAAAGAACAGCGTCATGGTGGTTCCTTTTCCAACTGTCGACGAAGCCGTTAGCTCGATGCCTAATTCCTTCGCCAAACTTTTCGCTAAAAAGAGCCCCAATCCCGTCGAGTGGGTGTCCGTTTGGCGTCCATTTTCGCCCGTAAAGCCTTTATCAAAGATGCGCCGCATGTCTTCTTTAGGAATGCCAATCCCACTATCTTGCAAGTGGAGATAGGTCCCTTGGGCATCTTTTTCGATCCGAATCGTCAGCTGACCATTTTGTGGTGTGTACTTCACGGCATTGCTGACCAGCTGTCGAAAGATAAAGCCGAGCCATTTTTCATCGGTCAACACTTGCTGATCCTCGCCTTCAACGGCATAGTGCAGGTTCTTTTGGATAAAATAATTGGCCTGACTGCGTAAAACTGGCTGGATGACGCCTTTCAATGAAATTTCTTGGACCAGATAATCTTTTGAAAAGCTGTCCAAGCGGGCGACGTATAAGACTTGCTCGACGTATTCGTTCATGCGGTTCAATTCATTTTCTAGTAAGATGAATTTTTCATCGGGAATATCAAATTCGATCGAATGCAAAAGCAATCGTGATGCAGCTAAAGGGACTTTGATCTCATGGACCCACGAATCGATGTATTCCTTTTGTTCTTCTTGATTGCTGACGACTTGCTGCATCAATTCTTGGTGCTCTCGGATCAACTGATTGATGTAGGATTCGATCCGTTCTTCTTCCGCCGAGCGTGCTCCTTGCAAGTAGTTTTGCAGCAAGCTATCTCCAGGCTTGGGGGTGATTTTTTGCCAAAAACGCCGCTTAGATAAGTAGCTGACTGCTAAAAAGAACACCATCAAGACACTTTGCATCAAAAAGAGATAGCCGACTGTGCCCCAATCCATCGGGGAATGAGGAGTCAGCCAAAAAACTAAGACCGTCAACACGAAAAAGACTAGCCAACCGATAAACAGCAGCCAACGATCTTTCAAAAAACTGCGCAAAACCCGCCACTTTGTCATGGTACGATATACCCTTGACCAACCTTGGTCTCAATGTAGCCGTTCATCCCCGCTTGTTCGATTTTTCGTCGCAAACGATTGATATTGACCGTCAAGGTATTGTCGTCTACAAATCGCTCGTCATCCCATAAGGCCCGCAAGAGTTTTTCCCGACTTAAAATCTTGCCATGATTTTTCATCAAAATATACAGCAGGCGGTATTCGTTTTTGCTAAGATCGATGCTTTCGCCATTGATATACATGCTGCTGTTGTCGATATTGAGGGTCAAACCATTATGCACTAACGTTTCACTGCTGCTTTCTACATAGTTGTAGGAACGGCGCAGCAGCGCATTGATTTTTGCAATCAGAACGTCGATCTCAAAAGGTTTTGTCACAAAATCGTCCGCTCCCATATTCATGGCCATGATCATATCCATATTGGTATTGCGGCTAGAAATAAAAATGATTGGTACTTTGGAAGCTTCGCGGATTTTTTGACACCAATAGTAGCCATCAAAAACCGGCAAGTTGATATCCAGTAAAATCAGTTGGGGCTCTTGTTCTTCAAAGTCAGTCAACACTTGATGGAAATCCGTCGTGCCAAAGGTCTCAAACTGCCATTTTTCTAGTTCTTCGATAATCAGTTGGCGAATCACCGCTTCATCTTCTACTACCATTATTTTTGCCATATCCGTGAATTCCCTCACTTTGTGTAATTTTCTCCTCTTTACTTTATCAAATATCAAAAACGAATGCGAACATTAATCGCCGTTTTTAGCAAACCCTAAAAAACCTCGCCACTGACGGTAGAAGCCAGTGGAGAGGCAAAGCAAAAATGTCTATTGGGTTATTCGATGATCTCTACCGTCTCGATCAGTAATTTACCGATAAACAATAAGATCCCATCGAAAAAAAGCACACTCATGTTGACACCTAATAACATCGATAACCGTTCAACGACATCGATTTTTGGTCGTTTGTTCAAGTAACGAAACAAGAAAAAATTCACACCATACGTCACTGCCATGATCAGCAGCATCAAGATCACCATTTTAGTTCCCTGCTTTTCTTCAAATTTTTGGTTGCTGTGCTAAAAACTGTGTCAGTTTGCTTTGATCGATGGCTTCATACTGCGATAGAAAGCGACCGATCGCTTGAACGACTGCCGGTAGATGACCCGCTTCATCATTTTCGATCTGCAGCACCAGCAGTGGTTCGTGCAGGCTCATTCGCAGCAAGAACCAGCCTTGGCCATAAGGCGCTGTCAAGTTGATGCGAATACCTTCCTCATTTTCTGGATCGATCTGCCAGCCTGGCAGCAAATGATCGGCTAGATCCTTGATCACTTGGCGACCATAGTCTTGATAGTCGGCTTTTTGGATCGCAAAGCGCAATTCTTGGGTCTCGGCGGGTTGTTGCAACGCCGCGATCAGCTCATCCAGTGTCGTGCCTTGCTTTTGCAATTGAGGCAGCATCATCAAGAGCTTGGCGATCACGTACGCCCCGTCATCTAAAAAGAAATTTTCTTTAAACGCGGCATGCCCGCTGGTTTCGATGGCTAACTGTGTGTCCAGTCCTGCTTCATTCAATTCGATCGCTTTGTTGATCACATTGCGGTAGCCAGAAATATAGCGTACTTGCTGCCCTCCCAGTGCTTCGATAAAGGTTTTTAAATGATTAGAGGTTGGCGAATTGGTGACGATACGCGTGCCAGGGTGTTCCGCTAAGATGATCTTGCTTAATACAGCGATCATATTGTTGCGGTTCAAGGGCTCACCGCTTTTGGTCACGACGGCCGAGCGGTCGACATCGGTATCGAAAATAATGCCTAAATCAGCTTGTTCCCGCAAGACGGCTTCGCGGATACTTGCCATTGCCTCTTTATTGTCTGGATTCGGGATATGATTGGGAAAATACCCATCCGGTTCTAAAAATTGCGAGCCATTCGTATCTGCCCCTAGCGGCAGCAACACTTTTTCAGCAAAAAAGCCGCCGGCGCCATTGCCTGCATCAACAATGATCTTTAATCCAGCCAAAGGTTTTTCCTCATTGGTTCCCATCCCTTGGCGAATTTTTTGCAGTAGATCTTGGGCATAAGGCGTCAGCAAGTCTTTTTGCTGATAGCTTCCTTTTTCCGCTGCCTCATGAACGGTAGTGTGGGTCAAAATATAGTGGATATCCGTTTTTTCGGCACCGCCTTGGCGGCTGAAAATTTTTATTCCATTAAAGTAATAAGGCAAATGACTCGCTGTCAGCATCACACCAGCATCACAGTCGAAATCCGCAAACTGTGTACTCATAAACATGGCAGGTGTCGTTGCCAAGCCGCAATCGATCACTGCCACGCCTTCTTGCTGCAGCTGTGCCATCAACACTTTTTGCAGTGCTTCGCCACTCAAGCGACTGTCACGACCGACTGCCACGCGAAAAGGACCGCTGCCCTTTGTTGCCAACCAGTTGCGCAAGCCCGAAGCAACTTGCCGAACCGCTTGCTCTGTCAGTGTCACCTGCTCTTTTTCTGTTGCGATCGCAATTCCTCGAATATCAGAACCATTTTGCAAATCAACGATGTTCATTTCCTCCACCCCTTCTTGTAACCGGAATCAATTTTATTATACCAGAGAAAAAAGGAAATGAAATTGCTTTTTAGTATTTTTTACTATAAATAGTTTGCTTCCCTTACTCTTTAAACGGAATCCCTTCCAGTTGCAGTAGTCGGCGTTTGGTTGCTAACCCGCCCCGGTACCCCGTCAAGCGGCCGTTTTTTCCTAACACCCGATGACAAGGAACCACGATCATCATCGGGTTACGCCCCACTGCATTTGCGACAGCGCGGACAGCAGTCGGTCGTTGAATGCGCAGCGCCAAGTCACTGTACGTAGTGGTTTGTCCATAAGGAATTTGGGTCAGTGCTTGCCAAACGGTTTGTTGAAACGGTGTCCCGACAAAATCAAACGCAAAAGTAAATGTCACTGGTTCCCCTGCAAAATACGCTTGCAGCTGCGCTTCAATTACTGGATCAAGGTCAGCTGTATCACTGATTTCAGCCAATGGAAAGAACTTGAGTAATTCATGATGATCCTGCTGCCGACCAAAATAAACTAGCCCTTTTTCCGATTGGACCACTTCATACCACTCATCATCTAAAACGATCTTTGCCAATGCTAGTTTCATGTTTTCACCTCATGGAATCCATTTTTCGCCGCACAACTGCTGACGTGCTGCCGCCGTTGTGCGGCTGTCTCAGTGACAGTATACCATTTTTTCGAGCTGCGCAAAAAAACCGACTGGCTTACTGCCAATCGGTCGTTGCAAACAAGGGAAAAATAGGTAGATCGCCAGTCGCTGCAGCTTCAAGCCGTAGCCGTGGCAGGATCAATCCAATTCGATTTTTCCAGTATAGAGCTGATAATAGGTGCCTTTTTCCGCCAATAGCGTTTCATGAGTCCCCCGCTCAATGATACGGCCATGATCCATCACCATGATGGCATCGGAGTTTTGGATCGTAGACAATCGATGGGCGATCACAAACACGGTCCGTCCAGACATCAAACGGTCCATCCCTGATTGGACGATCCGCTCTGTACGGGTATCGATGCTTGAGGTGGCTTCGTCTAAGATCATCACTGGCGGATCAGCGATCGCTGCCCGCGCAATTGCCAACAGCTGACGTTGCCCTTGGGAAAGCCCTTCGCCATCGCCCGTGATCACGGTGTCGTATTTTTCTGGCAAGTGGTTGATAAACATGTCGGCATTGGCTAATTTCGCAGCTGCCAGCACTTCTTCATCACTAGCATCCAGTTTTCCGAAGCGAATATTCTCGCGAATCGTTCCAGTAAACAAATGGGTGTCTTGCAACACGATCCCTAAGGAGCGGCGCAGAGATTCTAGATGGATTTTTTCAATATTGATGCCATCATAACGAATCTTCCCGTCTTGGATGTTGTAGAACCGATTGATCAAATTGGTGATCGTTGTCTTACCAGCACCTGTGGCACCGACAAAAGCAACTTTTTGCCCAGGCTCTGCATACAGATTGATATCATGTAAGACCAGCTGATTGTCGACATAGCCGAAATCAACATCTTCAAATCGCACGTCTCCCGTCACTTCCGTATAGGTAATGGTCCCATCCTCGTGGGGATGTTTCCACGCCCACGTGCCTGTTCGTTCTTTGGTTTCAACTAGCTGACCTTGCGACCATTTGGCATTGACCAGTGTGACGTAGCCATGATCGATTTCTGGCGTTTCATCTAATAGATGGAAGATCCGCTCGGCACCAGCTAACGCCATGATCACAAAGTTGATTTGTTGTGACACCTGGCTGATAGGACCATTTAATGAACGGCTCAGCTGCAAGAAAGAAGCGATCATCCCGACCGTTAGGCCAGAAACACCATTGATGGCAAACAGGCCCCCAATGATGGCGATCAAGACATATTGGACATTCAGTAAGTTCATCATGATCGGCATCAAGGTATTGGCATTGACATTGGCTTTAGTGGCACTTTCTTGCAGTTGGTCATTTAAAGCATCAAATTCTTCCATGACGATTTTTTCATGATTGAAGATCTTGACGACTTTTTGCCCGTGCATCATTTCTTCGATATACCCGTTGACAGCGCCTAAATCTCGTTGCTGTGCGCCAAAGAAGCGGCCGCTGCGGCGAGAAATGATGCGGATCACATTCAGCATCAAAATAATCGACAGCATCACGAACAAAGTCAATGGGACACTGATGGAGAACATAGCGATAAAGACAGAACAAAAGGTTACCGCCGCCATCATCAAGTTTGGAATACTTTGGGAGATCATTTGGCGCAACGTATCCGTATCGTTGGTAAAGTGACTCATGATGTCGCCATCTGAGCGGGCATCAAAGTAACCGACGGGTAGAGACTGCATATGCGTAAACATTTGGTCACGGATTTTTTTCTGCGTACCCTCACTGATCTTGACCATCATAAAGTTATAGATCAGTGCGGCCAAGATCCCAATCAGGTAGATGATCGCCATTTGAACGATCGCCCGAAACAAACCGCCAAAATCAGGATTGGCTTGCCCTAAAAGCGGTGTGATATGATCGTCGATCACGACTTGTAAAAACAACGAACCGCGAACGTTGGCAAAGGCACTTAATAAGATCATAACAACGACGAATAGAAGTTGTCCTTTGTAGTCGCCAAACATCGTCCGCAATAAGCGTTTCAATGTGCGCTTGGGATTTGCTGCTTGTCTATTCTTCACCTTCACCAAATCCTTTCTGCTGCGAATGGTACACTTCTTGATAGATGGCATTGTTTGCCAATAATTCTTCATGGGTACCGATGCCGTTGATTTTGCCATCATCCATTACGATGATCCGATCTGCATCTTCGATCGAATTGATCCGTTGGGAAATAATGATCGTCGTCGTTCCCGGGATTTCTCGTTTCAAGCCTTCACGAATACTGCGGTCGGTTTTGGTATCGACGGCACTGGTAGAATCATCGAGAATCAAGATTTTCGGTTTCTTCAACAAGGCACGAGCAATCGTCAACCGTTGTTTTTGTCCACCAGAAACATTGTTTCCTCCTTGTGAGATCTGCGTTTCATATTTATCAGGAAATTCTTGAATGAAGGGATCGGCTTGTGCGATCGTTGCCACGCGCTGGATCTCTTCATCCGACGCCTCTTCATTGCCCCAACGTAAATTGTCGTTGATGGTGCCGCTAAAAAGGACATTGTTTTGCAAGACCATACTTACTTGGTCCCGCAATGCTTCTAAATCATAGTCGCGAACATCATGACCGCCGACGATGACACGCCCTTCAATCACATCATATAAGCGCGGGATCAGCTGGACAAGGGTGGATTTTCCGCTCCCGGTCCCGCCAATGACTCCAATGACTTCCCCGGATTCGATACGCAGATTTGCATCCGTCAGCGCCAGCTTGTTTTTGTCATTGGCGTAACTAAAGCCGACATTCTCAAAAACGATGGAGCCGTCTTTGATCTCTTTGACTGGATCGGCGGGATTTTTCAAGTCACTTTCTTCATCTAATACTTCTACGACCCGTTCTGCCGACGTTCGTGCGATCAAAATCTGCACGAAAGCCATCGACATCATCATCAAGCTCATCAAAATCTGCATCGTGTAGTTGAACATGCTGACTAACTCACCAGTGGTCAGGCTGCTTTGTTCCACGATCAGCTGGGCACCAAACCATGACAGGAGCAGCATACACGTATAGACAGAAAATTGCATCAATGGCATGTTGAAAGAGACGATTCGTTGCGCAAGCGTGAAATTCCGATAAACATCGGTGGACACTTCGCCAAACAGTTCTTCTTGCTGTTCTTCCCGAACATACGATTTCACGACGCGAACCCCTTGTAAATTTTCTTGCACCACATTATTCAGGCGGTCATAAATGCGGAATACTTTTAGAAACAGCGGGTGGGCAAAACGTATAACTAAAGCCAGGCCAATCGCTAAGATCGGTAAAACAACCAGATAGATCGTCATAAGTTCTGGACTGATGGTGCTAACCATTGCAAGTGAAAAAATCAGAACTAACGGACTACGGACCAGAATACGAATAATCATTTGGTAAGCATTTTGGACGTTGGTCACGTCAGTGGTCAAGCGGGTGATCAAACTGGAGGAAGAAAAGCGGTCAATGTTTGAAAAGGAAAAATCTTGGATTCGGCGAAACAGATTGTGCCGCAGGTTGCGGGCAAAACCAGCCGAAGCGATCGCTGCCGTTCGTCCGCCAAGCGTTCCTAAAAGTAATGCGATCAAGGAACATAAAAAAAGCAAGCCGCCATCTCTTAGAATCACACCGGCGTCTCCTTTTTCGATCCCTTGGTCGATCATCATGGCCATGATCAGGGGCATAATGACATCTAAGGCAACCTCTCCTGCTACATACACAGGGGTCAGCAAGCTGTCCTTCTTATAGCTGCCAACATTCGCGAGTAATTTTTTTATCATTTGTTTCGTCCCTTCTATAGATGGCACTGCGGAGCCATTTTTTATCGTTACCATCAAGTTTACTTTATCGACCCAGCGATTTCAAGCGGCTCGCTTGTGTTTTTTTTACAATTAGTAAGTAAAAAGCACCCTTCCAAAAAGAAGGGTGCTTGCTTTTTTGATGCGGTTTGTAAAAGCACTTAGTAAGGATTATTCGGTAGCGTTTGAACCAGCGGTACTGATCGGTTCATCGACATCGTCACCGCCATCATCTGCCGGCGGTGTTTGGGTACTGCCTTGCAGATTGCCGCGGCTGATCCCGATGGTGATCCACGTTTCTAGGGGAATAAACTCGCCGTAGCGGCTCATTTCAACAACGGTTCCTTTTGGTTCCGCCGAATCGACATAGTAGATTTCGTAATAGACGTTGGCGCCTTTTGATTTGTATTCATCAAAGAATAGTTTTGGCAAGTCGCCTTCCGTTGCTTGGAAACGGATGTCTTTTAAATATGGTCGGCCTAATGAGTAGACGACTTTGACGGTTGGCAAAGTATCGCTTTCGCTGTATTCTTTGCCTGCTTCTTCCGACTGGCTCAAGAAACTACCATACGCCACTTGATCGGAATAGACTGTGCTGACTTGCAGCGGGATTTTCGATTCTATTCCTTGGGCTTCTTCGATCGTGTATTGTGAAAAATCTGGAACGGTTAATGCTTGGCCTTTTGAGACCTTCACCACAAATTCATCTTTTTTCGCGAGTTTGCTGCCTTTGACTGGTTCTTGTGAAACCACCAGATCCAGGGCGACACTGTCAGAAAAGACGGTTTCTTCTTTGTATTTCAAGTCATTCTTTTTCGCCCATTCAGAAGCTTCACTCTTGGCTTTGCCCGTAAAATCAGGTACTTCAATATTCTTTTCAAAGACCTCTTTCCCTTTTGAATAATAGACACTCAAACGGTCTTTGCGTTTGTATTCCGCCAAATCAAGCTCTTTGTTGGCCGCCTCTTGTTTAATAAAGGCTTCTGCTGCTACGTTGTCGTCAAATTGTTCGATCAAAGAGAGGTTCTCGGCTTTATTGCTGGCGATCCATTCTTTTGCTTCGGTCACTTGCATCGCTGAAAAATCTGGCAGCTCTAAGCGTTCTTCAGGATCAGGCCCGAGACTCGCCGTCAGTGTCAATGTGGCACCCTTCTTGATCTTTTTGTCAGGATCAACACTTTGGTCAATCACTTGGTTGACGTCTTTGTCAAAATCATATTCTTGCTCCACTTTGATAGCGACGCCTTCTTCCATGCCCCACGTCCGCGCTTCTGACAGATCTTGGGCAGTGAAATCTGGCACCTTCACATGGGTCATTTGATAGTAGACGATCCCAATCACGGCAATCGCCAAGGCGGTCAGTAGGGCAATCAGCAAGATTTTTTTCTGCTTACGCTTTTTGTAGGTCGGATCAAATTCCGTTTCTTCTTTCCCAAACCGGCTGACTGGTTCCTTTGATGCTACCTTCTCCGTCGAAGAACTCGCCGCTTTTGCTTCAGTCGTCTGTGTTTGTTGACGGGCTGCCGAACGACTCAGTGGCTCACTAGCGGTCGATTCTTCTGATTGGTGAACCGTCGTCGGCTCTGCTGGTTTGCCCGCTTGCTCCGCGCCACTTGCGTTTTGATCTCCGACAGGTTCGCTGGTTTTTTTCTCGCGATCGGGCGTGGGTTTCTTTTTGCCATCATAGTTGTCCGGGCTAAAATTTGATAAAAAATCACTCATGTTTGCTCAACACACCTTTACGTAAATACAAGACTTCATCCGCTTGTTGAGCGATCTCGTTGGCGTGGGTCACGACGATCACACATTTGTTGTGGACGTGTGCCAGCTCTTTAAAGATATCGATGATTTCTTGTTCCATTTCTTCATCCAAATTCCCGGTTGGTTCGTCCGCTAAAATGATATCGACATTGGTGGCTAACGCCCGGGCGATCGCTACCCGTTGTTGTTCCCCACCAGATAATTGATTGACGAGACGATCGGCTTTTTCTTTAGTGATGCCTATATAATCCAGCAAATTGTACGCCACTTCTCGTTGATTGTCTGGTAGCTGATTTTTCGTGATCGCCATCGGCACTAAGACATTTTCGACTGCACTCAAATAGGGAATCAGATTATAGCTTTGGAAAATGATACTGATGTCGTCGCGGCGATAATTCTCATGCCCGATTTTTTCGATATCGGTGCCTTCATAAAGTACTTGACCGCTTTTCGGACTATCCAACGCACTGATCAAGGACAAAAACGTCGTTTTTCCCGAACCAGATTGTCCTAAGATGGCATAGAAAGTCCCTTTTTCAAAAGAAACAGAGGTCTCTTTCAGTATATAGCGGCGCTGATCGCCGTCTTGGTAATAGTAATCGACTGCTTTCGTTTCTAATAAAGTCATCGTTGGTTCCTCCTACATCATGATTTTCTTTGGATTCAAGCGTAAAATATACAATAGCGGTAAAATCGCTGAGAGTAAGACAGTTCCTAGACCTAACAGCAGATACGTGATGATGTAGCCGGCTGAGAAGGATACTTGATAAGCATTTTTGATATCCATGTAATCAATATTAGCTGCCATCATACTGCCATAATAAACACCGCCCATCTCATTTTGATTGCTCATCCAATCGTTTTGCATCAAGGTATTTGAAACGGCACCACCTAATAAGTTCCCGGTCACTAAGGACAATAGCAGTGCGGCTAAACTAACCAGCAAGACTTCAATCACGATCTGACCAATGACTTTCCCACGACTTTCCCCCAAGGAAAGATAGATGCCTAATTCTTGTTTCCGATCTCGTAAGAAAAGCAAGACCACTAAGGAAATGATAAAGATGGTAGCGATCGATGCAATGATCACGATGTAATTTGCGATCACTCCTAAACGAGTAAAACCACCGGCGATCTGCTCGTATTGATCCGTATTGGCAACGACGCGGTAATATTGGGGCAATAACGCACCAGCTTCTTGTTTAAAGGCTTCGACGTCATCCGTTGAATTTAGGACAAAGATCGGTTGATAAAAGTTATCTGCATCTTCATCGATTGTTTCACCCCAAACCTTCTCTGCTTGAATCTTAGTGTAATCGAGGACTAGATTATTACTAGCATAAAACGTATTGATTTGATCCATCACTTGCCATATCGTATCGGAGTTTTGACTACCACTTTGATCCGATGAATCATTTTGATTGCTCTGATCTTTTTTAACTACCGAAAAAATTCCAGCGATCGTCACAGGATAATCAAAGCTGGCACTGTTGCTGTCATCACTAGTTTCTTCTGTGCCATCGTTTTCTTCGTCATCCACGATCTCGCTTCCACCGCCCATCATGATATCTGTCCGGATATCCCAAACCAACTGATCACCAACGCTCAAGTTATTCAGTTCAGCAACTTCTTTACTGATCAATACCGCATTCGTCAGTTCATTTAAATCTTTTTCCGTTAGGCCTTCGCCTTCATCGAGACGAATCAACCCTTCTTGCATATCTATTGGCTGTGTCAAATTGCCGCCTTTCAATGTGAAATATTGACCGCCCATCTGTATTGAACCATCTTCTGGTACATACGCTTTCAGTTCTTTCGTTTCTAAACTGCCCATCATTTGATAGTCATATTGTTTGACATAGCTTAACTGACCGATTTGCTTATAAACATCCAGCGCTGGTGGTTTCGGATAAAAATCCTCTTGAGACCGTTCTTCCTCCGAAACATCCGCATGGTCTTTATCAAAACCTTCCCAATCCATTTCCACCGTAGCTACGTTCCCCATTTTGCGTTTCGTCTCTCGCTCCACGTTGGCAGTGGATTGTTGAATTGCTACAGCACCAGCGATCACATTGCCTAGAATAAATAGAACTAAAAATAAAATAAATGATTTCCCTTTTCTTCTGGTGATACTTTTTAATGCACGCTGCCAAAAGTTCATTGTTTTTTCCTCCAGTGACATTATTTTTTAACAATTATTCCATACTTCTCCCTCAAGAACAATCGCAATAAAGGGGCGTTTTTCGAATTTTAAATATAAAAAAACGAGTACAAACGATATTTCCATTTAAAAACCCTTATAAAAGAACAAGAAAAAGATGTTAAATAACAAATAAAAGAATGGGATTTTTGCTAACAGTTTTGTAAGATTTCCCGATTTCAACTTAAATTTTACTTGGATTCCATCAAAAATGCTTGGCGCTTTCGAGAGTATAAAAAAACGAAGGAATTCTCTCACTCTTTCCCAGCGAGAAAATCCTTCGTTTTGTATCACTTATTTTTCTTTCGTATCGATCACAATCGTCACCGGGCCATCATTGACCAAGGCGACTTGCATATCTGCACCAAATTTTCCAGTAGCAACAGTGATCCCTTCTGCTTTTAAGCCTTCATTAAAAGCTTCGTAAAGCGGGATCGCAATACTTGGCGGTGCCGCTTGAATGAAGCTGGGACGATTGCCTTTCTTGGTCTCCCCATAGAGGGTGAACTGTGAAATATTCAAGACGGCGCCATTTATACTTTCCAGTGACCGATTCATTTTACCTTCTTCGTCTTCAAAAACCCGCAGATTTTTGATTTTTCTTACGAGATAAGCCACATCGTCGCCTGTATCCTCATGGGTGATCCCCAATAAAACCATAAACCCTTGTTGGATCGCACCGACGATATTCTCCTCAATCGACACACTTGCTTGACTGACTCGCTGGATCACTGCCCGCATTCTTTCTCATCCCTTCGTACGTCTGACGCTGTAAACATCTGGAATCTGTTTGATCTTATCAACGATCGATTTCAAATGAGTCAAATTCTGAATCGCCACCGTGATGCGGATCGTTGCCATTTTGTCTTTGTTGGTTTTGGCTTCGACACTCACTAAGCGCTTCGTGACAGTGTTGACTGTCTGTAAGACATCATTGAGCAACCCAGAACGATCATAGCCGTAGATCTCAAGATCGGCATCGTATTCTTTGTTGATGTCGGTGGCATCTTCCCACTCAACATCGATCAAACGGTTCGCGGCGTCTTTGTTTTGAACATTGGGACAATCGCTGCGGTGGATCGAGATTCCTCGGCCTTTGGTAATGTAGCCGACGATCGAATCTCCAGGGACCGGATTGCAGCAGCGGGAGATACGGATCAACAAGTTATCGACCCCTTCAATGACAATGCCGCCTTCGTGACGAACCTTCATTTTTTCTGGTTCTTTTTTTGTCGGTTGATTGATCATCTCTTGGACTTGCTGCTTTTGCTTCTCGATTTGTTTCTCGCGCCGTTCTTCTTCGGTCAAACGGTTGGCTAAAGTCGTGGGACTAACTTCCCCATAGCCGACAGAGGCAAATAGATCATCTTCTGTTTGGTAGTTGAACCGTTCGCAAGCTTCCGCCATTTTGCTTTTCGTCAAAAATTCTTTCGGCACAAAGCCCATATCTTGTAAGGTACGAACCACTGCCTCATGCCCTTTGATGATGTTTTCATCACGATCTTGGGCTTTAAAAAATCGTTTGATTTTGTTCTTCGCTTTGCTGGTAGCCACTAGTTTGACCCAGTCGCGGCTTGGACCAAAGGAATTTGGTGAGGTCAAGATCTCGATAATGTCCCCATTTTTTAGCTTGTAGTCCAATTGGACCATCTTGCCGTTGACCTTGGCGCCGGTGGTTTTGTTACCGATGTCGGTATGGATACTATAGGCAAAATCCAGGGGACTGGAGCCTTGAGGCAACTCCGTCACATCACCTTTTGGCGTAAATACATAGACTTTGTCGCTGAAAATATCGCCTTTGACACCTTCCATAAATTCAGAAGCATCATAGCTTTCATCTTGTAGTTCCAAGATTTCTCGGAACCAGCCAACTTGTTGGGTCATCTTGTCGGCTCTGACTTTTTCGGTCTTGCCTTCTTTATAGGCCCAGTGTGCAGCAACCCCAAATTCAGCGATTTCATGCATTTCATGGGTCCGAATTTGGATCTCGACAGGATTGCCTTTGGGACCAATGACCGTCGTATGCAGCGATTGGTACATGTTGGCTTTTGGCATCGCGATATAATCCTTGAACCGCCCAGGCATTGGTTTCCATTTTGTATGGATCGTTCCCAAAACCGCATAACAATCTTTGATGGAGTCAACGATCACTCGGATCGCCAACAAATCATAGATTTCATTGAACTGTTTCTTTTGGTCTTTCATCTTGCGATAGATCGAATAAATATGCTTTGGTCGGCCATAGATCTCAGCATAAATATCTAGTTCCTCGGTGGCGATCCGAATCTCTTCTACGGTTTCAGAAACGTAGGATTCCCGTTCTTCTCGCTTTGTCTGCATCAAATGCACGATTCGGTAATATTGCTGTGGATTCAAATAACGCAAAGAAATATCTTCTAATTCCCATTTGATGCGGCTGATCCCTAAACGATGAGCCAATGGGGCATAGATTTCCATCGTTTCTTGGGCGATGCGGCGTTGTTTGTCTTCCCGCAGATGTTTCAACGTACGCATATTATGTAAACGGTCAGCCAGTTTGACCATGATGACCCGTAAATCTTGCGCCATGGCGATCAACATTTTCCGATGATTTTCTGCTAATTGTTCTTCATGAGATTTGTACTTGATCTTACCCAGCTTGGTCACGCCATCCACTAGCATCGCTACATCGGCACCGAATTCTTCTTTCAGATCGGCTAACGTCACATCGGTATCTTCGACGACATCATGCAAAAAACCAGTTGCAACGGTATGAGGATCCATCTGCAATTCTGCCAAGATCCCCGCAACTTGGATTGGATGAATAATGTAAGGCTCGCCGGATTTACGGAATTGTTCTTTATGGGCTTCTGTCGCGTAATCTAATGCTTTTTGGACAAAGGCAACATGCTCTTCACTCATATAATGAGCGACCAATTTGATGACATTGGGCCCGGTCAATATAACTTCTTTTGCCATTCATTCCGCCTCCTGCTTTTCTTTTTTGTGCTATCAAAAAGGCAGACAGAAGTCGCTGTTAACGTTTCGTCACGCACCCAAAGCCTTGCGGACAAACGTTCTAAGCATGGGACTCCTGTCTAACCTGCAGTTCTTATTTAGTAGTATTATTATACAAATTTTTCAGCTATTTTTCAATCGCTGTTGTTCAAAGCACATCGGGCGACGGCTGGTCCTTAAGCAATTCTTCAAAAACATGATACGAGAGCCCGATTTTCTCAGCGCCAGCAGCCTGTAGTGATTGCAGCGCTTGTTCATCTACTGTGTCAGGATTGATCTGGATCGACAGTTGACTGCCGCCATCTAAGGAAAACAAGCTCACGTCATGCAATGCTTCTGCTAGTGGTTGTTTTTGCCCTAACACGATCTTTGGCCAAGCTTCTTCTTTCAAGCGTTGTGCTACTTGGATCTTCGTCAATTCATTCATGATCTCGGTTTGCACAGCTAAGCGGATCTCTCCTCCTGTCAAGGTCAAGGAGCGGATCGTTTCAGTCAGCTCCGCAAAGCCACGATCATTTTCCATGAAGGAAGAAGCTGGCAGCCAGACTTCCAAAAAATCGGCGCCTTCCATAAACGCCCGACCGATTTCAAACGCCACCTTTGCCAATGTTCCTTGGGCAAGGGGGTAATCGATCACTGCGCCGATTTGTAGGGAAGAGCCTTGTGCCAAGATTTTCGCCCGTCGAATGGCACTAGGCAAAACGACGACTTCCTTTAAGGTCGTCTTATATTGATTGATAAAATCCTTCAAGACCCAGTCGGTCAGATCGGCCGTCAACAAACGGACACTGATTGCTTCTTGGTTCTTATTCATCAACTCACATCCTCTTTAATTCCGTTAGCACACTGACAGCACTTAAAAAATAAAACGGTGCTGTTTCTGTTCGTAAAATTCGAGGGCCTAACCCGCATAATTTGGCGTTGTTTTGCTGGGCTTCTTCGATTTCGGAGGGGGTCAGACCGCCTTCTGGACCAAAGATCGCTAAAACTTTGCTGCCAACAGGCAATGTGGTGATCACTTGCAGCAGCATCGCCGCTTCTCCTTGCTTCGCTGATTCTTCATAAGCCACTAGGACCGCATCATACTGACTGAGGCTTTGCCAAAATGCTTTGGCGTTATCCAGCAGCGTGATGGCTGGTGCGATCTGCCGTTGGGATTGCTCCGCCGCTTCTTGGGCGATTTTTTGCAGCCGTTGCTGCTTTTTCTGTAATTTCTTTTGATCCCATTTCACGACCGAAGTTTGCGCAGGAAAACCGATAAAGGCTGCCGCCCCCAGCTCCGTTCCTTTTTGAACGATCAAGTCCAGCTTGTCGCCTTTCGGGTAGCCGCTAGCGATCGTGACCTGCAGCGGCAATTCCTTGTCCTGCTGTTCTTTTTCGACTTCCTCTAAGTACACCGTTTCTTCATCGGCTTCTTTGATCTTGGCAATGATCGCCAAATGATCCTCAAACACTAAACCGACTTTTGCCCCGGGAGTCATGCGCATCACTCGGATCATATGGTGGAAGGGTTCTCCCGAAACGGCAAACACCGCTTTTGCTTCATAAGGCTCCTGTAAAAAATATCGCTGCATCTTACTCTACCTCTGGTTTTTTAAAGGCGATCGCATACCAGTCTTTTTGATTGAACAATTGATCGATCTCAAAGCCTTGTGCGATCATGGCATCGATCACTAATTGTTTTTTCGTCTCAATGATCCCAGAAACGATCAAGGTCCCTTCTTGCTTCAATAGACGCCACGCATCAGGGATCATCAATAAAATGATGTCCGCTAAAATATTGGCAACGATAAGATCAGCAGGGACCGTCACTCCTTGCAAGAGATCATTGGCCTGCACGGTCACATCGTGAGCAATGGGGTTCATCGCCATATTTTCTTGGGCGGACCTCACAGCGACTTCATCTAGATCATAAGCGAACACGTCTTTGGCACCTAGATATTTACTGGCGATACTCAACACGCCTGAGCCCGTCCCGACATCTAAGACGGTTTCACCGCCTCGCAAGTAGACTTCTAGGGCTTGTAATGTCAAACGTGTCGTAGGATGTGTGCCGGTCCCAAAAGCCATCCCCGGATCAAGGGTGATGATCTTTTCCTCTTCTTGCAGCGGTTGATAGTTTTCCCAGCTCGGCACGATCGTCAGATAGCGGGAGATACGGACTGGATGGTAATATTTTTTCCAGGCCGTCGCCCATGCTTCTTCCACGACCTCGCTCGTTGTGATGGTGTTTTTGCCGATCGCCAAACCATATTCTGGCAGACGGTCGATGGCTGCTTTGATCGTCGGCAGCACTTCTGGTAAAAAGATCGTCTCTGGGAAATAGGCACTGACTTGAGCGCCTTCTTCTAAGGTCGTATAGGTTTCTTTATCCAAAATTTCGCCATACGCATCGCTTTTAAAATTTTCGATATCTAAAACGTCCTCGATCGCTACCCCACTTGCTCCGTGTTCCATTAAAATATTGGCGACTGCTTCCACTGCTTCGCTAGCTGTCGCTACGGTTACTTCATTCCATTTCATGTTCGTTCTCCTTAGTAACTAGGGTACGGGATCATGGTTTCCCCAGCTCCCGCTTGATAGTTCGTCATTTTCTCCACAAATTCTTCTTCGTTGAATCGCAATTCAAAGATCGCTTCTTCACTGTCATCGTTCAAGAAATCAAGCAGATCGCTTTGGCCTTCTTCTAAAATTTCTTGAATGTAATCAACCAATCCGTCTAACAAGGCTTTTTGGATCCCTTTTTTCCCTGCATAAGGGATCGTCGCTAAATAATCTTCTTCATCAAACGTTGATTTTTGTGGATCATACAGCAAAATCCCATCTTCAAATTCAATGATCGCTTCTTCTGATGCCACACCTTGCGCATCGTCGATCTGCACGTGGTGAGGATTTTCAGCAAACAAGCGCAGCACCAATTCGATCGTATGATTTTTGGCATCCCAATCGATCGCCACATCATAGTCGGTGATTTTTTTCGTTAATCGCTGATCTAAGTAAGTCAATATCGTTTCTTTCGCCATCACTATTCCTTCTTTCTTAACACCATCCATGGTCTTGCTGAACAGCGGTTTTTCGTATATTTGTCAAATACGGATTGCCAGCCACCGCAAAACGAAGCGGCATCTGGGTCCATTCCCCTTTATTTGGGATACCGATCCGAGGCAATGCCAAAATTTCTTTTGGGGTACGTCGGCGCTCAGGAACCAAATGCAGTGGGCTTGTAAAAATCGATTCTCCATAAAGCTCAGCGGGGATCTGCAGTGCCTGTACCAGTTTCCCGGGGCCGTTGGCTACATCCGGTCCTGTTTTTTGTCGTTGTTGTTCCATCAAGGCGATCCCATCCACCGGTTCTAGCCCGCGAATCATGATTCCTTGCGGGATGCCTTTTGGCTGCGTAATAAAGTTGACGATTCGATGCGTATGCATCGTATATAAATAAATCGTACCTGGTTCCTGATACATCGCCCGAACCCTTGGTGTGTTTCGCATGCCCACACTATGAGCCGCCAGATCATCGGGACCTAGATACGCTTCACAATCCACGATATACCCACCTACTGTTCCTTCTGGGGTCTCATGTTCCAAATACATTCCTAATAAGGCACGTGCGATGGTCGTTGTCGGCTGTGTCGCAAAAAGTGCCATTAATTCATCCATTCTCATCACCCTCTTTATTCTACACAATTCTCGGCGAACTTACTATCTTTGACTACAGAGTTACGACGATCTCAACGATTTCTTTTCAACGAACCTGATTTTTGCTGACTGAGTGGAAAATAAGCGCCCTTTTGTTTCTGTAAAGACGCAAATCAGCTTGTTTATGAGAATATACGTTCTTATGTTATACTTACAGGAAAAGGAGAGGATCGTTTTATGCAGCAGCCACTTGCTTATCGAATGCGGCCACGGAACTTAGATGAAGTCGTCGGACAGCAGCATTTGGTTGGCCCGGGGAAAATCATTCGCCGAATGGTCGAAGCCAAAATGCTTTCTTCGATGATCCTATACGGACCGCCGGGAACCGGAAAAACCAGCATTGCCAGTGCGATCGCCGGCTCGACACGCTATGCGTTTCGCATGCTGAACGCCGCCACAGATACAAAAAAAGACCTGCAGATCGTGGCAGAGGAAGCCAAAATGAGCGGTACTGTCATTTTATTGCTTGATGAAGTCCATCGACTAGACAAGACAAAACAAGACTTTTTACTGCCCCATTTAGAAAGCGGCAAGATCATTATGATCGGTGCCACGACGGAAAATCCCTACATTACGATCAATCCAGCGATTCGCAGTCGGACACAGATTTTTGAAGTCAAACCGCTCCAAGAAGAAGATATTTTGACCGCCATTGATCAAGCCTTAGCAGATGAAGCTCGCGGACTTGGATCAGAAACCATCGTATTGACCGATGATGCCCGCTTGCATCTCTCGCGAGCGACCAACGGCGATTTACGAAGTGCGCTAAACGGCTTAGAGCTCGCTGCTCGTTCCACCCCAAAAGGACCAGACGGCATTATTCATTTGACCTTAGCGATCATTGAAGAGTGCGTCCAGCGTAAAGCATTGACCCACGATAAAGATGGGGATGCGCACTATGATGTGATCTCTGCTTTTCAAAAATCGATTCGCGGCAGCGATGTGGATGGTGCGCTGCATTACTTAGGTCGTTTAGTAGAGGCAGGCGATCTGGCGATCATTTGTCGGCGCTTGATGGTCATCGGCTATGAAGACATTGGTTTAGCTAACCCAGCAGCCGCTGCTCGAACCGTCAATGCTGTGTTAGCCGCTGAACGTTTGGGCTTGCCAGAAGCTCGGATTCCGTTAGCCGATACAGTGGTCGATCTATGTCTGTCACCAAAATCCAATTCTGCCTACATGGCATTGGATGCAGCGATCGCAGATATTCGCAGCGGTAAAGCTGGCGATGTCCCGGATCATTTACGAGACAGTCATTACAAGGGTGCCCAAAGCTTGAATCGGGGTGTCGGCTATCAATACCCGCATAATTTTGATGATGCCTGGGTCGATCAGCAATACTTACCTGATAAGCTGAAAAATACTCATTATTACCAACCAAAAGCCACTGGTAAATATGAGCAAGCCTTAGGTCAACGGTACCAACAATTGCAGCTGCGAAAGAAAAAAAACTAGGTACTTAAAAAAAATAGCGACTTTTTGGTATCGTTTTCAAACAACTTTATTGCACCTTCGTCATTCCTATGCTACTATAAGGGTGGGAATTCTGTGATGTACGAGTTGTCCCTTTTGTGTGTTGACCGAACATTTTTATTGATATCTTGGGATCCGTCTTGTGTCAATGCTGGTAACATGCCTTTTCCTTTGGTAGTTCGAAGCTTAGACCGTGGAACCCACCTGCTAGAATTTGCGGGATCAATACTATGGGAAAAAGAACGGCATCAACGGATATTACCCATTCTTTTTAGAATGTGCCATCTGTTTTTAACAGATGGCTTTTTTGCGTTTTCTAACCGATAGCAACAGTGAAACGTCCTTGCCTGACATCAAAGTAAGGGTGGCTTTTGCTATTCTTTGTAGGGTTCGCTATACTAAACTTATCAACTTAGGACAGGATGGCGTATGTTTATGATTCTTCTATTATTTACGATCGTGGCACTCGTATTATTCGGCACCAGTTATTTGCTTTATGCCAAACAAGCGATTTTTTTCACTTTGATCCCTACCACCGAGGCGAATAAGGTCTTCTTAAAAACCTATAGCCTCATTCATTTCCTTTTAGGCGTGGTGGCATTGGTTGTGGGCTTTGTCGATAAGGAGCTGATTGCCTTGTTTTATTTGGCTTTATTGCTGCTCTCTTCCGCATCTTTCAGCATCTTGCTGGCACAAAAAATGAAAAAAAAGAAAGATTAGGTTTTCTTTTTCCAGAAAAAAGCATTACAATAAAAGTAGAAGATAACAGATGGGAGTGTTTCTTATGTTACAACAATATCAACGAATCATGGTAGCCGTCGATGGGTCTAGCGAGTCAGAATTAGCCTTCAAAAAAGCCGTGAACGTGGCACAGCGGAATGATTCTGAATTGGTTTTAGCACATGTGATCGACACTCGTGCCTTTCAAACCGTTTCTTCTTTTGACGGCATGCTTGCTGAACAAGCAACCGAAATGGCCAAACAAACCTTGAAAGACTATGAGGATTATGCCCGCAAGCATCAAGTAACTGCGGTCAAAACGATGATCGAATACGGCTCGCCAAAACCGATCATTGCCAAACAATTGCCCGAAGATCACGACATCGATTTGATTATGATCGGTGCCACTGGTTTAAATGCCGTGGAACGAATCTTTATCGGTTCCGTTTCTGAGTATGTCATTCGCCATGCCGGCTGTGATGTGTTAGTTGTACGGACAGACCTAGAAAACAAAGTCCCAGCAAAAGACCACACGAAAGCTTAATAGTGAGACGACCTGCCGCTGCTTGGCAGGTTTTTTTTGTACAAAAAAAACCGTGACAAAAGCAAAAGAGGCAACGAGCGCTCAGGTCTCATTGGTCTTTTTGACTTTGGTCACAGCTCTTTGACAAGTCGGTTATCCAAACTTGTACAGCAAAAAATGAAAGCAAAGTAATAGGTACTCCTATCTAACCATGTTTCCGCTTGATTGTAAATAGTTTTTCTGAATTTTCTGAATAAATAGTTAATTTACCCATCCTTAAATAAAAAAAGCAAAGCGTCGCTTCCCTTAGGAAAAACGACGCCAAAATCTATGGTGATAATGGGCTATCCAAAGGACGCTGGTCAAGAGGATCACAAAGAAAACCGGACCATTCAATAACCAAAAATCAACCGAAGTCGCAGCAAAGCCGTAAAGGATGATAACAATGATGGAAAGAAACAGCGTTGCGATCGTTCCAATGGCTAACCCAAGACTCCCCGCCCCTCTCGTAAACAATTGACTGATGTTGGTCCAATCCAAAAGCAGCAGCCGATAATCACGAGCAAAATATTTCAAGCACAAAAGAAAACTGCTCCAAAGTGCCCCGATTAGAAAAGAGACAGCCAAAATCAGCGGCATTCTGAATAGAAGGACTGCTGCCAGCACGATGACTGCCGTTAAGCTCAGCTGCAAAACGACCCCAAAGCGGAATTTTTCCCGCAAGTAGCGCTTCATCGATAGCGGCAAGGAGCGGACAAACAAGAAATTCTCCTGATCCAGTGAGATCAAATTACTGATAAAAGAAGTCGGGTTGACCATCAATGCTGCCAAGGCGATCCCCGCCACAAAAACGACACCGATAAACCGCTCATCCAATTCACTTAACTGAATCGCTCCTGTAAACACAAAGGACACTAAGAAAATGATGGGCATCAGCAACGAAGAAGAAAAGACTTGCATGATCAAATTCGGATCTCGGATCAACTGCGAATTGTAATTAAACAACAGCTGGCCCAAGCCTTGATTGGGTTTATGCTTCCGACGAACACTCCCTTGGTTGGGCGCCGCGGCTGCCACTTGCTCATAAAACTTCGGCAAGATCAATCGATAGAGGGCAAAAAGCAACACGCCTGCTGTGGCGATGATCCCTAGCAAGCTAAGCAAACCAGTCGTTTGAAACGGTGCCACCATCACATAATAAAAGGGTAATAAAAAGCTGATCGCTCCCCGATCTACCACGTCTGTCTCATAAGTATTCACCTGATTCATCATTAAGACCCCGATCACAACAACCAGCATCGTCACGCCTAGCAATAAACTAGTGACCAATTTTTTATGCTTCAAGAAAAACTTGGTGCGGGTCAGGCTGAAGACGATCAAGCTGCAAACGCTGAAGATCAAGACTAAAAACAAGCCGAACAGCAAGAACGCCCATAAGATCGTCAGCAAGAAAAAGACATTTGCCCGAATCCCTGTCAGGAGAAATAAGACCAACAGAGGAAAAATAAACGGCGCAACGGTGAGAAATACCACCACGATCTTTGCCAGAAAAATTTCACTCTGTCGAAAGGGCAGCGGCAAATACGCTGGCAGATCTTGACTCTCGAAAAAGACATTGTAAATGGACGAAATCCCTTGGGAAAAGCCTAAGATCCCGAACAAAGCGACATAAGCGGTAAAAAAGCCTGGCATCTGACTAAAATCCAATGTGATCATCGTCAACCCATAGACTAGCAGAAACACTACCCCAGAAAGCGCATATTGAAACAACAAATAACTGGTCAAGGTCGAACCAGCCTTGCCTTTTTTGCGGGCTTTGTCTGTCAATTGGGGATTGGCATACCGCAAATTAACGGAGGTCAGAGTCAGAAATTGTTGTTTTCGCATCTACGCTTCCTCCGCTTCTGCAAGAATCGCTTCTTCTTGACTTCTCCCAGTCATTTGCAGATAGATCGTTTCCAAAGAAAGCGACGGATGCTGTGCCAGCAAATCTGCCACTGAGCCATTGTACAGCAGCTCGCCTTTTTTCAAAATCGCCAATTGATCACACAACTGCTGGGCGGTGTCCAAGACGTGGGTGGAAAAAATCACGGTCTTGCCCTTGGCAGCATGCTGTTTCATCATTTCTTTTAAATCATACGCCGCTTGGGGATCTAAGCCTTGTAACGGTTCATCCAAGATCCAAATGTCAGGATCGGGGATCAATGCCCCAATCAGCAGCGTTTTTTGCCGCATTCCATGGGAAAAGCTGGCGATGGTCTCTTCTTCATGAGACAGCATATCAAACAAGCGCCCTAATTTTTGCAAACGCTCGGCCTTTTCCGCTGCTGGCACCTCATACGCGGCGGCAATCAAGTCCCAATACTCCCCTGCCGTTAGCTGTAAAAACAAATCTGGCGTGTCCGGCACATAAGCAATTTGTTTTTTTATCGCTTCGCGATGTTCCACGAGGGATTGGCCATCAAAATAGATTTCCCCACTCGTCGGTTGCAAAATACTCACTAAGCTTTTGATCGTGGTCGACTTCCCTGCTCCGTTGTGTCCCAGAAAGCCAAAGATCTCCCCTTGACGGATCGTCAGGGAAAGATCAGACAATGCTTTTTTTGGTCCATACTGTTTCGTCAGATTCTTGATCTCAATCATTTTCCTGCCTCCTTATTCCATACCTATTGTTATCTTACGCTGAAAAGCAGGAAATGAAAAATGTTTATTGCCATTTTTAACAAATCAATTGACAGTAGCTGCAAAAACAAAGATAATAAGAGCACTTTAGGGGAGTAGCACATGGATCCGTTCCATGATCTTAGATCAACAGCAAGCGGGAATCCGCTGGTTTAAGATGTTTCTTGCAAGACCTAAGTGGCAAGGGGCCGCTTAGGTCTTTTTGCAGTTTAAAATGGAGGGAAAACAGTCAATGAGTTCAAGTAAAATGAAAAAAGTGACCGCCGGCGGACTTTTAGTCGCCATGGGGGTGGTCTACGGTGATATCGGTACGAGCCCGCTTTACGTAATGAAAGCCTTGGTGGAGGACAATGGCGGACTACGCACCTTAACACCCGATTTTATCTTAGGCAGCGTCTCGCTCGTCTTTTGGACGCTAACGCTGTTAACGACGATCAAGTACGTCTTGATCGCATTAAACGCGGATAATCATGGAGAAGGCGGGATTTTCTCCCTTTATACCCTAGTTCGTAAAAACAGCCGCTATTTGATTATTCCAGCAATCATCGGGGGCGCAGCCTTGCTAGCAGATGGCGTGTTGACGCCAGCCGTGACGGTGACCACTGCCATCGAAGGATTACGGGGGATTCCAGTCTTTTTTGATCGCTTCGGCAATGACCAATCGATCATCGTCGGCATCACCTTAGCAATCTTATTGGTCCTCTTTGCCCTGCAGCGCTTTGGGACTGAGTTTGTCGGCAAAGCCTTCGGACCGATCATGCTAGGCTGGTTCACCTTCTTAGGCATCGTCGGTGTAATGAACTTTGCTGGTGACCTTTCGGTGATTCGCGCCCTTGATCCCCGTTATGCAATCAATCTGCTCTTTAGTCCCGATAACAGTGCCGGTCTCTTTATTCTCGGCAATATCTTTTTGGCAACGACTGGTGCGGAAGCCCTCTACTCAGACTTAGGTCACGTGGGCAAGAAAAACATTTATGCTAGCTGGCCCTATATCAAAATCTGCTTGATGCTGAATTACTTTGGTCAAGCGGCGTGGTTGCTGCAAGTCTATCAAAACCCGACTTATCAAGAAATCGAAAACTTGAATCCATTCTTCCAAGCATTGCCGCAAGGGTGGACAGTCTTTGGCGTCAGCTTTGCCACCCTCGCTGCCATCATTGCTTCGCAAGCCCTGCTGTCTGGCTCCTTTACCTTGGTTTCTGAAGCCATCAAGTTGAAACTATTGCCGCGGATGCAAATCATCTATCCGGGGGCGTCTATCGGGCAAATGTACATTCCTGCCTTGAACACCTTGCTGTGGATCGCCTGTTCTGGCGTAGTCTTGTTCTTCCAGACCTCTACTCGGATGGAAGCTGCTTATGGATTGGCCATTACAGTAACGATGTTGATGACCACTATTTTGCTGTATTTCTACTTGCACCAAAACAAGAAGACCCGTTTCTTGGCACCGTTCATCACGCTCTTTTTTGCAGCGATCGAGGGGATTTTCTTTATCTCCAGTGCGACCAAATTTTTCCATGGCGGTTACGTTGCCATCTTATTAGCCAGCGTGATCATCGGCGTGATGCTGATTTGGGAATGGGGCAATCGTATTCAAGAAAATGCTGCCGAAGAAGTTGCACTTTCTACCTACATCCCTCAATTGAAACAGTTGCGGGAAGATGATTCTTTGCCGTTATCTCAGACGAACGTCGTCTTCATGGTTCCTAAGCTGCAAGACGATCAGATCGGTCAGCAGTTCATCTATTCCATTTTAGACAAACGGCCAAAACGTGCCAAAGTGTATTGGTTCGTCAATGTGGAAGTCACCGATGAACCCTATACGAAAAAATATGAAGTTTCGATGGCAGATACCGATTTTATCGTTAAACTAAAGCTTTATCTCGGCTTTCGGGTGCCGCAAGAAGTCAATCTCTACATTCGCCAAATCATTCAAGAATTAATGAAAGATGGTCGCTTGCCGCTACAGCCGCAACGCTACTCTTTAACGCCTGGACGCAATGTGGGCGATTTCCAATTCGTGATGATCGAAGAAGAGCTGTCGAATGCAACTGCATTAAGCAAATGGCAGAAGCAAGTCATGCAGACGAAGCTTTTTATCAAACGCCATACCATTTCACCTGAACGCTGGTTCGGCTTAGAATACAGTGATGTGGTTCATGAGACCGTTCCATTAGTCATCGGTCAGATGAAAGAAAGCTCCCTGACAGAATTACGCATCGAGGAACGCTAAGAAACCGCCAGTACTGGTTGAACTTTCTGATACTTTCAGGTACACTGAAAAGACAAAGACACAAAGGAGGGAAAACTACCATGATGCGCATGACTAAAATAACAAGTAATGAAAATTACCAACGATACCATATCGCATTTAGCCATGCAATTGGTTTTACAGTTGCTGTTGACGGGACGAGTCTGTACAAAACAGTTACATTTACGTAAAATCAATGGCCATCTCAAGGTATTTTTCTCAAGAAAATCTGAGTTTAAATAACAATGGCCATGGGTATCCATGGCCTTTTTGAGTGGTCTCAAGGAGAGAGATCATGATCATACAAGCAATTGCTATTAAAAAAACCATCGGCGGGAATCCGTTATTTGAGGAGTTAGCCTGCCAAATCGAAGCTGGAGAAAAAATTGCCTTAGTCGGCATTAACGGAACGGGCAAATCAACCTTTTTACAAATCTTGACTGGCAGTGAAGGCGTCGATAGCGGCGTTATCAGCCGCCAAAAAGGCTTGAGGATCGGGACGGTCGAGCAAGAGTTGACAGTTTCTGAAGCAACCGTTACCCACTACCTGCTCCATTCTGCTGCTACCATTCAAGAACTCAAACAGCAAATGAGCCATTACGAAGACTTGATGGCAGAACCCGATACTGATTTAGAGAAGTGTCTGATCCGTTATGGCGAGCTGCAGCAGCGCTTTGAAGAGCTGGGCGGCTATGGATTGGAAGACCGAATTTCCGCGATCTTACAAGGCTTAGGAATTCCCCATCGACAGAACGCACGCTTAACAGAGCTTAGCGGCGGTGAACGGGTCAAAGTCGCTTTAGCCAAAGTGTTAGTTGCCGATGCTGACCTGCTGTTACTGGATGAACCAACCAATCACTTGGATCTTTCCAGTATTCGCTGGTTGGAAAATTATTTACAGAATACGAAAAAAGCGGTCCTAGTCGTTTCGCACGATCGGCACTTTCTTGATCAAGTCACCACCAAGACCTGGGAACTGGAAGAAGGCGCCTTGATTGAGTGTCCCGGAAATTACAGCCGATTTCGTGTCTTGAAAGAAGCTCGCTTGGCGGAGCTGACCAAAAATTACGAACTGCAGCAAAAAGAAGTCCAGCGGCTAAAAGTCATGATTCGTCGGTTTCGTCAGTGGGGCCATGAAGGAGACAATGAATCCTTCTTCAAAAAAGCCAAAGAATTGGAACGCCGCCTAGCGAAACTTACGCTGGTCAAACCGCCAGCGCCCCCGAAAAATCGGCTGCAAGGCTTGGCAAATGGCGGAAAATCAGGCAAAGAGGTGTTCATCGTTCGCGACTTGCACCAGCAATATGCCGATCAGCTCCTATTCAAAGACAGTAGTTTTGCAATCTACCGTGGGGAGCATCTAGCCATCATCGGCGACAATGGTACCGGAAAATCAACCTTACTCAAATTACTTCTCGGTGAGGAGCTTCCTAGCGGCGGCACTATCAAGCGCGGCAGCAGCTTACAAATCGGCTATTTGCCCCAACAGCTGCAGTTTGCCGATCCTGAGAGTCGCTTGTTGGCCTACGTACAGACGTTGACAGGAAACGAAGAGGCTGCTCGTCGGCAATTGGCCAAAAGTGGGTTTTATCAAAGTGATGTGGCCAAACGAATCAAAGATTTATCTGGTGGTGAAAAAATCCGTGTGGCGTTACTGAAACTCTTCTTAGAAAAAATCAACGTCCTGATTTTGGATGAACCAACCAATCACCTCGACAGCTATGCCCGAGAAGAAATTGAAGAAATGCTGCAAGATTATCAAGGGACCCTGTTGGCGGTCAGCCATGACCGCTACTTTTTACAGCAGCACTTCCAAGAAGCCCTGGTCATTGCACAGCAGCAGATCACGCGCCAGTCCCTGAGCCCCTTGATTGACTAAGAGATTGATTCGCAACAAAAAAACTTGATTTTCCTACCATATGCATGGGTTGTTCAATCCATGCATACGCGGAAAATCAAGTTTTTATTTTTTGATCAATGAATGTTGCCGATCAAGTTGCGGATCGGTTTTCTAGCTAAATACAAGATGATGCCGACAACAACGGCTACTCCGCCGACGATGCCATAGTACATCCCTTCTGTTTGCGGTGTGTAGAACCGAGCGATTTGCGCATTGATGGCTTGTGAAGAAGCGTCTGCTAACAACCAAATCGCCAAGGTTTGTGCTTCGAAGGCTTTCGGCGCAAGTTTAGTCGTCACCGACAAGCCCACCGGTGAAAGACACATTTCCCCTGCAATCATGATGAAGAAGCTCAATACCAACCATAATGGGCTGACCCGTTCTTCTACTCCAAACAAGAGGCTTGGCAGCATTAGCAATAGAAAGGACAAACCGGCTAAGATTAAACCGATGGCAAACTTCACTTCTGTCCGTGGCTGACGAGAGCCTAGTTTGGTCCACAACCAGACAAAGACAGGTGTCAATAAGACGACAAAAAGTGGATTTAAGGTTTGATACAAACTTGCTGGAATATTGATGCCGAATAACGTTGATTGCGTACGGTCAGCGGCAAACAATGCCAAGATCGATGAGCCTTGTTCTTCCAATGACCAAAAGACGATCGCTGACAAAAACAGCGGAATGTAGGCCAACACTTTTTTCTTTTCATCTGGTGTGACATCTTTCGAACGGAGCATTTTGGTAAAGTAGTAGATCGGTAAGAAAATACCTAGAACACTGATAAAGTTGATGAAGAAATCCACCGTCAGATGGCCAGTTGCAGCTGCTGCGCCAAACAACACTGCCAATGCGAGAAGAACCAGAACGACTGCTCGGAAGAAGGTTTTCTTTTCGGCTGCCGATAAGGGATTCGTTGGCGCGATCGCTACACTTTTCAACGTGGTTTTTCCTTGCACATAATACTGCACCAAACCGATGAACATCCCGATAGCAGCAATCGAAAAGCCTAAGTGGTAGTTGACCTCTTGTCCTAAGATCCCGACGATGATCGGTGCTAACAAGCCGCCAATATTGATCCCCATGTAGAAAATCGAGAAACCAGCATCCCGACGGATATCGTCTTTGCTGTATAAATGCCCCACCATACCCGACACGTTGGATTTCAAGAGTCCGGTTCCGATGACGATCAGCATCATGGACACAAACAACGCTGGAATCCCTAAAGGTGTTGCCAAAACGATGTGTCCTAACATGATCAAGATCCCACCATAAAAGACGGATTTATTTGATCCTAACAGACGGTCCGAGATCCAACCGCCAACAATACTTGACATATACACTAAGGAACCGTAAATCGACATGATCGCCACAGCCGTTCCTTTTGGCAACCCTAAGCCGCCGTTGGCAACTGCATCGTACATGAAGTACACCAAAATCGCCCGCATACCATAATAACTGAATCGTTCCCACATTTCCGTGAAGAATAAAGTTGACAGCCCTCGCGGCTGACCTAAGAATGTTTTTTCTTTTTCCATATGTAATGGCCCCTTATAAAAATTAATGAAAATAAAATAGCGGAATTTTTCTGAAAATTCACAAATGCCAGTTTATTCCCATTTGGCAACTTTTACAAGGGTATTTCCCTGAGAACATCTTGTAAAAAAGGAGGGAAATTTAAATTCAAATGAAAGCAAAATGAGAAGCCCTCCACCTAGGTGCAGTATGAGCCAATTCTCATATGTATAATTATTAAATTATCTGTTTAAAAAATTAGAAAATGGTCTTCACCAATTTTTCTCTCTAGCCCCATTTTGCGGACTTTCCTACAAAAAAAACACATGCAAGCATTTCTCTTGCATGTGTTTCAGCTTCTATTTCTAAAGAATGTTTTCGCTTAGCCGCGTAAACGTTCCACATCGCGAGCGATCATTAATTCTTCATCTGTTGGGATCAAAAGTACTTTGACTTTTGACTCTTCAGTTGAGATCACTAATTCTTCGCCGCGTTTTGCATTTTGATCGGCATCTAATTCGCAACCAAACCAAGTCATGCCTTTGATAACTTCGCTGCGGACGTGGGCATCATTTTCACCGATACCGGCAGTAAAGACGATCGCATCAACACCGTTCATGGTTGTGACATAGCCACCAATGTATTTACGGATGCGGTCAGTAAAGACGTCATAAGCAACTTTGACTTCTTCTTTGTCGTAGTTTGCTTCTAGATCGCGCATGTCGCTGGAAATACCAGTTAAGCCTAATAAACCAGATTTTTTGTTTAAAACATCCACCATTTCATCGATATTCAAATCTAATTTTTCCATTAAGTAAGGCAAAACAGCAGGATCGATGTCACCTGAACGTGTGCCCATCGTTACACCAGCTAATGGCGTGAAGCCCATTGATGTATCTACTGATTTTCCGCCGTCAACCGCAGTGATCGACGCACCGTTCCCTAGATGGCAAGTGATGATTTTTAATTCTTCGATTGGTTTACCTAACATTTCTGCTGCACGCTCAGAAACATAACGGTGGCTTGTACCGTGGAAGCCGTATTTACGTACTTTGAACTCGTTATAGTACTCTAATGGCAAGCTGTATAGGTAATTGTGTTTTGGCATCGTTGCATGGAAAGAAGTATCAAAAACAGCGACACTGATGATTTCTGGCAAGATTTTTTTGAAAGCAGTGATCCCCATCAAGTTTGCTGGGTTGTGTAATGGCGCAAATTCAGCCAATGCTTGGATGCGTTCCATCACTTCGTCTGTGATCACAACTGAATCAGGGAAATCTTCTCCGCCGTGAACGACGCGGTGACCGACGCCAGTGATTTCATCATAGGCACCTAAAATGTTTAATTCGATCAGTTGATCCAATAACATTTTTACAGCTACTTCGTGATCGTTGATGTCGATGATTTGTTCGAATTTTTGATCTTCCCCATATTTGATGGTAAAGATAGAATCTTTCAAACCGATTCGTTCAACGATTCCTTTAGCGACAACTGTTTCCTCTGGCATTTGATATAATTGCCATTTTAAACTTGAACTTCCAGCATTGATTGCGATTGTTTTTGACATGATGATCTCCTTATCCGAATTATATTACAGATTTGCTGCTTTCCAAGCCGCAAATTGTTCAAAAAGTTTTGTGATGTTCTTTGGTTCTTTCAGTGAGGCTAGCTTGACCAGCAAGACTTCGTCTGCTTGTTTGCTTGTCCCTCCATGGTTTTGTAAAAGCAAAATACTTTTACGTGAATGTTCATTTTTAAAGAGTTCTTCAGGAAGCTGAATCATTCCTTGCAAATAAACCTTTTCTTTCAGCCATTTTTTCAAAAATTCACTCTGTTCCGTTTCCAAGAAGTTGCTTGGTACTAAGAACAAACCGTAACCGCCAGCTTTGACATAGTTCATCGCTTGTTCCATCAACAAATGATGGGCGTAACTGTGCCCTTCTGGAGCCGCCGTAATGAAGCTGCGGGCTTTGTCATCTTGTGGGTAATAGCCCACCGGTAGATCGCTGATCGCCAGATCCATCGGTTCGATCAAAAGCTCTTGCAAGCCATCTTGATGGAACAAATGCAAGGGCGCTTTGGTCCATTCGCCAGTTGCAGCTGCGATCGCCAACAAGGTTTCGTCAATATCCACACCGGTTCCTTCTACTGGACGCTTCGCTAATTGTAGATTCAGCAAGACTGTCAATAAGAGATTCCCCATGCCTACCGATAAATCAAGAAGTTTCACTGGTTGGTCGGCACTACTCAACTGCTCGATCAAATAGACGAATAAAAACCCAAGACTATCTGGTGTCAGTTGGTGATTGGCCTGCAGGCGCTCCGTTTGGCTGCCTTTCAACAAAACCAACTGCGCAAGCTTGCGTTTTTCTTCTGCCGATAGTTCCATTGCTCGAATTTCTTGATAGATGGTTTCTAAACGAGCAACAGTTGCTTCATCTGGTACCCCATCGATCACGCGAACTTGGTATTGATCAACAAAATTTTCGATCGTCTCTACGTAAGCATCAAAAAAAGACGTTTCCAATGCGTTTTGAAGCAGTTGGATCGCTTCAACGGTCAAATGAAAAGACGTTTCCATTTTTTCTGCGGACATCTTGCACCTCTTTTCAAAACTATAACAACATATATACCTGTTTAATTTTAGCCGATTCATCCAAAATAATCAATCGCTTTCGTTTAGAATAATTTGTGAAGCTGTAAACATTCTTTTTCTATTTCTGTATGAAAAAGGATGGTCGAAACAACCATCCTTTTCCTGTACTATTCTTCTTGGTCATCTGTGTCTATTTCAGGCTCTTCTTCGGGTAACAAAAAGGTAAATGTAAAGCGGCGGCTTTTGACATGGCACTCGATCTGTAAGAGTTGTCCTTGCCGTGCATAGGTCAACTTTCCTACATTATAAAGTCGTGACCCTTGATCTGCCAATTCGTTTTGCAAGAATTCCGCATGAAACAGTTCACTCATGATGCGGGCTTCATAGGTTTCAATGGTTTTTGTATAAAAAAGGGCTGTTGTGCGGCTGTTTTCTAACACTAGCAATAACATCAAGCTCAACAGCTGCACAAACAACAATGCTGTGAGTAAAATACCGCCTTTATGCCGCCTCTTGTGTGTGAATTTTCCATTGTCCAATTTTCTGCTCTCCATTCTCAAAGGAAACGGTAAAGCGGATCGCTGCGCCAATTTTCTCAAAAGACACATCCGTTACTTCTGTCAATAGTGGTTGATACCCATTGTTGTCCCGCTTTCGCAGCACGCGATTGATGCGATCGATGGTGACCGAATTGTTTTGACTGCTTCGCAAATACAGTGTGGTCTCACTGACCGATAGATAGGTACAGGTACTTAATTCCCGTTCCAGCTGAAACAAAAACACATGCCATTCTTGATCTTTGCGAGCCATGATCTGCTGATTGACGGGTGCGAGGTGCTTGACGATCCCGCTGATCAGCAATAAGCAGATCGCCAATACCCATAAAGACAACAGACACTCCAACAAAGTAAAGCCTTTACTCTTCATACACGATCTCCCAGAGCTGCTCGCAGCTTTGGATGCGTGCTTGTTGATGCTGCGCTGCTTGCCAAAAGCGAACTTGATAGACTGCCTGACGCTGCGTCGTGTAGGTAATGGTTGACGCATCAAAGGAGTGGTTCTGGACTTCTTCATACAGCACCCGCAGCATTTGGGCTTTTTCTTGCAATGCCGCACTTTGCGTCAGTGAAGCGGTCTGCATTGCTAAAAACAGTAACACACAAGTTGCCAAGACCCCAAAGCCAATCAGGCTTTCTGCTAAGATGAACCCACTATTCAACGATTTTTTCATAACGGCCACTCCCAAATAAAAACTTATAGCTGATGGTTTGCTTTTTCTCCTGCCAATAGAAAATGATCCTTCGCAGACTGCTGTTGTTGCCGGATTGACTACTAAAAAGAATATCGGGAAACGCCTGCATCGCTAGTTGAGGAGGAACGTCGATCTTGGTGACTGGCTCAGTTGCAGCGCCGTAAAATGAAACAGTTGGTGTTGGCTCTGCTTGATAGATTGCTCGGGTTTGTGTGTTATCGATGATGGCCGATTGCTGCAAGGTATAGAGTCCTTTTTCTAAGCGAGCACAAAAGCCGAAAACTTCCGCAGATCGTTGATAGTACTCGATAGCCACGACGGGGAAAAAGAGAAAGAGACTACTGACCAAGAGTACCAAGAGACTTTCCATCAAGGTAAACCCAGAAAATCCCCTAGTGCCATTGTTCTCACTTTCTCTGCTCATAAATCGCATATTGTTCCTCAGATACATACCCTTCTGCAATCAATTCTTCTTTCGAAGGCACCCGATCTTCATTTAGACGAAAGAGTTCGATCTGGGTTTCCACTACTTTCACGATCGCCGCATTTCCTTTCTCATCAATGATTCCTCTTTGATTGGCAAGATTTGGGACAAACAACAAAACCAAAATACTGATCACTAATAAAACGACTAGCATTTCAACCAATGTAAAGCCTTTTTTGACACGCCAAATCCCCTGCTTGCGAGGAGATGCTACTTTCTTTTCTATCATTCGATCACTCCTTGGATATTTCCATAGATTGGTAAAAACATAGCGGCATAGATCCCAACGATCATTAAAGCAACCAACAAAAAAATCAGAGGCTGAACCCAGTGAATGGCTTTTTCGATTCGTTGAAACAAGCGTTCCATCAATAATTGACTGTATAAAAAAAGCTCTTCTCCTAACTTTCCTCGTACTTCTCCTTGAAAGACGATCAAAGAAAATTCGGGTGTGAGAAACGAGAAATGACGAAGTTTTTCTGGGAGTTCGCCCCCAAGTGTCAAGGTCACTCGCAGTTCTCGTGCTAATTCTTGGATCAAGGTAGCTTTATTGGTGTGCTCCATACACTCGATGATCTGTTGGATATCTAACCCTTGCTGAAACAACTTGCCCCATTCCAATGCGAAAAAACTCGTGTGATAACTCGTGTACAATGCTCCGAACAATGGCAGGCGGCTGAAAAACACAGCTTTTTGCAAGGCAGTGCGGCGGGCAAACACCCAGCGGCTGATCACAAAAAGCAGCACACTTAACAACAAGAAGAGGATAAGTACTGCTGGTGCCCAAGTGATGGCGCGAATGCCCCAATGACCTTCGTCGATCATGCCAGAGGCTAGCAATTGGGGCAATAAAAAGCGGTGCATCCCAAAAAGTGCAGCTATTAAAAAGACCAGTAACAAAAGCGGATAGGCAGCTACTTTGTACAGCAGCTGTTTTTGCTTGTTGACCAATTTGTGGTAGTCGACCATCCGCCGCAAGGTCGCCGTGAGATCCCCATGACTTTCTGCTAAATGAAGCTGACTTTTTTCAGTAGCTGATAACGACAACGGCGCTACCGCTGCTGCAAAGCTTTGCCCGTGGGCAAGATGGACAATTAGCTGTTCGATCACAGGTTCAGAAAACTGGCGGCTGCGCAGCAGCACTTGGAGGCTTTCTTGTAGGGAAAAGCCACTCTCCAATAACACCGTGAAGGTGACTAAGAGGGCTTCAGTTGCACGGCGTGGTAGCTGGGGCTTCTTTTTCATAAACTTCATCGCTGATCCACCCACTTTCTTTCACTTGTTTTAATACCTGCTGCCACTGTTTTTCCACTTGCCCCTCATAAAAGTGATATGCCAGCAATCCATGAGGTTCATTCGCTTCATCTGGCAGCAATCGCTGATAAATGATCCCTTGCAGCGCATGTGCCAGACGATCGTCTGTCCCGAGCAATTCCAGCAGCCGCGTCTTGGTTTCTGCTACACCTCGGGCATGGATCGTGGCAAATACTCGGTGACCTGTCAGAGCGGCTCGTACAGCGGCTTGCGCCGTTTCTTTGTTACGAATCTCGCCGATCAAAAGCAGGTCTGGACGATGCCGCAAGGACAAGCGAATCAATTCATCATAGTCTTGTTCGATCTTCAAATTGGTTTGCAGCTGTAAAAAGCGCGGCTCCTCGATCTCCACAGGATCTTCGATGGTAATGATTTGCCCCTTGGTTGCCCGAGCTAATTGATACATGAGGGTCGATTTCCCTGAGCCAGTGGGGCCAGAAAACAAATACAGCCCTCTTTGTTTGGTTGCCTGTTGGATCTGTTGGACGTCTTCTGCAAAAAAATAGCGCAGATGCTCCTGAGTCAAAGGGTAAATAAACCGCATCACGAGACTTTCACGCCCTTGATAATCACCGACTGTGGAGATGCGCAGCCGCTGCAGCTGATCGCCTAACGGATAACTGACTGCTCCTAACTGAGCTTTGCGTCGTTCTCCCACCTCCATTCCTCCTAAAAATTTGAAGCGAGTGATCAGCTGCTGGGCTTCTTCGCTGGTCAGTACTTGATAGGTCTTTCTGAGATAGCTTTTACTGAAAATCACCTCCATCTGTGTACCGCTCGGCAAAATGGCCAGATCCTGCATGCGTTCTTGTCTGCCATAGTGAATCAACTCATCTGAGAATGCTTGAATATCCACGACTTATCCCTCCTAAAAAGAAATACGCAAGCCTTTTGAGAATAGAAAAAAAAGACGAAGCAAATTTGCTTCGTCTTTCGTCACTTCTTTATTCCTGCGGGTCTTTTGCCACAAATTGGGCTTCCACCCGATAGATTCGCTGCCCGCGGCTTGAGAATTTTTCTTCATATTCCGTCATGATATTGTTCTCAAAGGTACTGTTATGCAGGTCCAACCAAACTTGTTTGATGATCATGCCATATTGAGAAAAGCTCGCTAAGGAATACTCAAACAATCCTTGGTTGTCCGTTTTGAAATGGATTTCGCCATTAGGTCGTAAAATTTGCTCGTCCACCGCTAAAAAGGCTTTAGAAGTCAAACGGCGCTTCTCATGCTTCTTCTTAGGCCATGGATCAGAAAAATTCAAATAGATCTGGTCTACTTCATTGTCTTCAAAATAGTTGGTCAAAGCCGAACCATCCACATGCAGCAGCTGCAAGTTTGGGATCTCCTGCTCGATCATTTTATCCAATGCGATCGAAACGACACTGATCTGCATCTCTACCCCAATATAATTGATTTCGGGATGAGCTTTCGCCATTTCCGTAATAAATTGACCTTTTCCCATGCCGATCTCGATGTGTAGCGGATGATCATTGCCAAAGCGTTCATGCCAACGCCCTTTCCATTCGGTAGGCTCTGCAACGACGTATTGTGGATGAGCTTCAATCAGCTCTTTTGCACCTGCACGTTTTCTTACTCTCATGTTTCTTCCTTTCCGAAAAAACAAGATGGAACCAAATTGCCTCGCTCCATCTTCTCTTCATTCACTATAAATTCGTTTTAATTGTAAAATCTCTGCATTCATGGCTTTGTAATCGCCCCGCAGATAATATTTTTTGACCTCTTGCAGCATACTCAACAATGCATACCAATAAATTTTTTCGATCACTTCGCTGCTGCTATGGATACCGTAGCGCACCAGCCAATGGGACCAGCTGGATAGCGGCACATAGTGACCTAAAATAGTCCCGATATCGATTGCTGGATCTGCAAACATCACGGAATCCCAATCGACTAAATACAAATAGTTTTGACAAACCAGCCAATTTCGATAATTGACATCGCCATGGACGACCGCGGCTTTTTGCTCGTCAAAAGCTGGAATATTGGCTTTTAAATACTCGGTGACCAAATGAATAAAACGGTTTTGAGCCACCGCAGAAGGCAGCTGATCTTGATAATCCATCAGCATTTGTTCAGGCGATCTGACTTGTCCGCCGATTTTGCTTAGCATCTGTGCCAGCGTTTTTGAATGATGCAAGTGATACAACACATCAATGACGTCATTTCTTTGGCCGATCTCATCGGGATCTAAGACCCGTCCATCCAGCCATTCTTGTGCGGAGAGCGTATCCCCATTTCCCGTCCGTTTCGTCCAGACGAGTTTGGGTGCAATGCCCTCTTTAGAGAGTGCCGCAAGCATCGGGGTCGTATTTCGTTTGATAAAGACTTTGTCGTTGTCCTTGAGCCCGATATAGGCTTTCCCGGTGTCGCCTTTGATCGGCCGCATACGCCAATCTTGATCCAAGCGAATATCCATCCTAGCTTCTCTCCTTATTTCGCAGTACCTCTTATTCTAGCTTCCTAAAGGGTCGCCGTCAAGCGCATATGCGTTCGCTTTTTGTAAGAGAGGTTTCCTGAGGATCAGGCGTGCATTTTCTTTAATCGCCCTGGCAAGTAGATGCCTAAAAAAAGACCCGCAAAGAGGAAGAAGCCCACAAAAGCGATGCCCCCTTGCCAAACAACGGGCAAGCGCAAGCAACAGATCACGCCGAAAAAAACAGTCGTCACAAGCAAAAGTGACCCGATAATTTTTTTGATTGCTGCGGCTTTTTGTTTTTCTGGCCCGGGATACAAATGGGTCAAAACCATGTATTGAAATTCATTGATCAAAGGGATCAGTTGGAAACCGATCAGATAAAGAAACAAGCAGCCGATCAGCAGACTGATCCAAAGCTCATCGACAAAGAATAAGACGAAGCCACCAATCAAGGATAACCGGACATAAAGACCGCCGTATTGCCCACCACGAATCACTCGGCGCAAGTAAAGATAAAGATACGTATTGCTTTGGGCTGGTTTGATCTTTGCCAGCAACCAGTCGAGGTATTTGCGCCGTTTGGCTTCCGTCGTGATTTGGGGAACATCTGTAAACAAGTTGATAAACCGATAGATCCGTAATAAGCGCGATTGCTCGGCTTGGATCATATAGTCCCAATCCAAGAGCTGACGGTTAGATTTCACGCCAAAGAGGAACCAGATTGCTTGGAGGATGCTGATCACCAACCCTAGCCAAGGTGCTACATAAATACTGGCAAGTGTGGCAGCTAACGCACTGGCGAACCAGATTCCTCGCTGCTGTTTGACTTGCTGCTGTGTTTCTTGATACAACCGAATCCGCTGCAGTGAAAGATCCCCCAGTTTTAACAGCCACATCATTCCTAAAAAGAAGGGAAAGGAAGCAAATGTACTGTTTGCTGTGACAACGACTAAAGGCATCGTTGCTCCTACGGCTAAAAATAAGACCCCAAAGGGCAGCCAGAGGGAATAACGCAGGGCTTGACTGAGGTAACTTCTCATTTGCCCTTCTTTGGCTAACAGAAAAATCAAATCTGCCGGTTTCGTCAGTGTCGCTAAGCGTCCCAGCGGTAAAACGAAGAGCCAAACAGCGACCACGATGATGCCGCCTAATGGAAACGGCCGCGGCAATGTTTTTAGCAATTCTGAATAATACAGCCCCAGACCTCCCACTAAGAAGGTGCTGATCAAAGCAAAATGATCATTGAAGACATAGCGCAAATAGCGTGTCATCTGTTTTTGATGCCGCTGTAAGCGTTGCGAGAAAAACTGCTTCATGCTTGACTCTCCTTTGTCAGTGCGAGGTACAGATCATCAAGGGAGGCTTCTGGTGCTTGAAATTGGCTTCTTAGCTGCGCCAATGTCCCTTGTGCGCGGATCTCACCGTTATGCAGTAGGATGAATTTGTCACAATACTTCTCTGCGGTTGCTAAAATATGGGTGGACATCAAAATTGATGCCCCGGTTTGTTTCATCTCATTCATCAGTTCCAATAACGCATTGATCGCTAAAGGATCTAATCCTAGAAAAGGTTCATCAATGATGTAGACGCTTGGCTCAATCAAAAAGGCACACAGCACCATGACTTTTTGTTTCATCCCTTTTGAGAAGTTTGCTGGGAACCAATCGAGTTTGTTTTCTAAACGAAAGGTTTTTAATAAACGCTCCGCTCGCTTCATGGCTTCTTCTTGCGGAAGATCATAGGCCATCGCTGTCACTTCAATGTGCTCTCTTAAGGTCAATTCTTCATATAAAGATGGGGTTTCGGGAATATACCCGATTTGTTTGCGGTATTGCTCTGGGTTCTCCTTCAAGGTCAAGCCGTCGATCGTGATCGTCCCGCTGTGAGGTTGCAGTAACCCGATGATTTCTTTGATCGTCGTGCTCTTCCCTGCCCCATTCAAGCCAATCAGACCAACGAGCTCACCATCGCCGATCGTAAAATCAATATTTTTTAAGACTGGCAGCTGGTTATAACCGCCTGTCACATTCGCTACTTGTAAAGTCATTCTTTTCCTCCGATTCGCCTAATTACGGCTTTCTGTCAACGTAGGCTCTTTTTTCAATCCGCTAGCAAAACCGTTGCTTATTTTTCTTTATTCGTGACTTGTAAGATAAATTCGTTTTCTCCCACTGTAATGGTTTCTTGCGGCAATTCTTGGCTGCCAAAGCGTTCTTGCCACAGTTGTGCATCACTCGCTGGAAAAATGACCATTTGGATCGCACCGGCGGCAAGACGGGTGGTAAAGGCTTGAACAGCAGCAGGTTCAGCATAGGAAACCAGACTGATCCTCAGCTCTTCTTTTTGATACCCTTGGTCGATCGCCCAGGTCTCAACGGCTGTCTCCAATTCACTCTGCACCGTAGGGTCCATCGCTGTTTCAGTGACGATGGCGGCATTGACTACTTCTTCTTTTGGGCGCGTTAGCGAATAGGTGATCGAACCTGCGAACACCACAAAAAGCGTGATCGCAATCAACCATTCTTTATAGGCATAAGCCAAGTAGCGGAGCTTCGCTGAAGTCGTTGTTTTTTTCTGTAAGGTTTCTTTGATGATCGGTTTCATAGGTTCCTTCTTTCCAATTGATTTCTGATATTAAGTCTAGGGTTGTTGGAATCTAAATGCAAGCGTTTCTCGCTCGCTTTTCGCATTTCTTTAAAAAAGCGCCTTTGTTGAAGGAACAGTTGCCTTGTTCCGACTTTTTCAAAGAGGAAACCAGACGAAAAAAAGCAAAATATGGTAAAGTAGAGGTAATAGATCAAGGAGGTTTTTTTACAATGGAAAATTGTATTTTTTGTAAAATCAACAATCGTGAGATCCCTAGCTACAAAGTCTACGAGGATGAGCAAGTTTATGCCTTTTTAGATATTTCCCAAGTCACCCCTGGTCATACATTGGTGATTCCCAAAACCCATGTGACGGATATTTTTGAGTACGATGAAACGTTGGCAGCAGCGGTTTTTGCCCGCATCCCTAAGATTGCTCGGGCGATCGAAAAAGCCTTCCCTGAGATCGAAGGCTTAAATATCATCAACAACAATAAAGAATTGGCGTACCAATCGGTCTTCCATTCCCATGTCCATTTGATTCCTCGTTACAGCAAAGACGATGATTTCAAGATCCATTTTGGCAATCACGCAGACAATTACACGGGGGAAGAACTAGCGGCAATCGCCGAAAAAATTGGAAAGCAGGTGGACTAAATGATCGGCAATTTTCTTAAAGGACTATTATTCGGGTCCATCGCCGGCGGCTTAGGCGGTTTGCTTTTTGCACCGAAAAGCGGCAATGAAACCCGTGAAGAATTGATTCGCTATTTAGATGACACGACAGAAGCGACCTTAGAATTCAATGACAGCGTCAAACAGCTAAAAGATGCCGTAATGGTGACCCGCAAAACGATCGACGAAACGATCCCTGTTGTTACGGAGTCTTTCACGAAAGATTTGGAAGCCTTCAAATTCCAAGCCCAACCGCGCCTTGCTCGGATCAAGACCCAAATGGAGCAATTGAATCAACACATTACGACGATTCAAGCCCAAAGCGCAGCGGATGACAAACAAATCGAAAATTTGTAGTTTTTATGAATTTTGTTTGAAACATCCACTGTTTTCTTCCCAACCATTTCTAGAAGTGGTATAGTAGGTGCAGTGATTATTATGAATCTTTTTAGAATTAGGAGTGCTTAAACGAATGAAGAAAAAATTACTTTTAGTAGCAGTCAGTGCAATGAGTCTTTTTGCATTAGCGGCTTGTGGAAACTCAAGTGAGGAAATCGCAACAATGAAGGGCGGTAAAATCACTGTTCAAGATTTTTATGATAAAGCAAAAACAAGTTCAGAAAACCAACAAGCGTTGCGTCAAATGATCGTCTTAAAAGTCTTTAATGAAAAATACGGCGATGACGTGACTGAAGAAATGATCGACGAACAATTCAACAACGTGGCTGAACAATACGGCGGTAGTGATTCCTTTGAATCAACCTTGACTGCTTCTGGTTATACGGTAAAATCTTACCGTGCAGAATTGAAAGAACAGCTTGCGTTACGTGAAGGCTTAAAAGCCAACATGGATATTACTGATGAAGAAATGAAAACTGCTTGGGATTCTTTCCACCCAGAAGTAGAAGCACAAATCATCAAAGTAGCAAGTGAAGATGATGCCAAAGATGTCTTAGAAGAAGCGAAAAAAGATGATGCTGACTTTGGCGAAATCGCTAAAGAAAAATCAACGGATGCAGCAACAAAAGAAGATGGCGGAACGATCAAATTCGATTCTACGTCAACTGCTGTGCCAAACGAAGTGAAAACAGCCGCTTTTGATTTAAAAGATGGTGAAATCTCTGAAGTGATCTCTGCAACCAACACGTCGACTTATACGACGGAATACTATATCGTGAAAATGGTGAAAAACCAAGACAAAGGCAACGATATGGATAAATACAAAGATGAATTGACTGAAATTGCTCAAAACACGTTGTTGAATGATTCAACCTTTATGGCAGCAACGATCGGTCAAGAATTGCAAGCAGCCAACGTGAAGATGAAAGACTCTGACTTAGCAGACTTGCTTTCTGATTACATCACAGCTGCCGAAACAGAAGATTCAACTGCTGACTCTTCTGCAACGGATGCAACAGACAGCTCAGCAGCAGATTCTTCTGCTACTGAGGCAACCGATGATTCTACTGCAACAAGTGAAAGTGCTACAGATTCTTCTGCTGAATAAACAAACAAAGAAGTGCCGTCATAGCGGTGCTTCTTTTTTTGTGCCGATTAGATTTCTATCTACGATTCAACTGCTTTTTCCAGCAGCTAAAAAAACCACGCTAAGCAAGCCTAGCGTGGTTTTTGTTCTTTCTATCATTCACTTTGATCGATCAAGCTGCAACATCACTGCTACACTTCTTTCGGTACATAAAAACTCCGATTGTCCATGCCAAAAATTCGGTCTGTGTATTGACCAGGTTCTGTCAGGCGGATCGAGGTCAGCATCATTTGCATGGAAGCATCCAAATTATCGATCTGATGGAGGATCTCCGCTTCCATTATGCGGGGCCGAACAGGTGACCCATATTCTAACAAGCCATGGTGGGCTAAGACCATATGCCGCAAAACAACGATGTCTTCTTGTTTGTCATCAAATTTCAAAGCAATACAGGCTTGCGTGATTTCTTCATCCACTAAGACCAAATGCCCTACTAGATTCCCCGCTAAGGTATATTCTGTCGTCATGGGACCTGTCAACTCGATCACTTTTCCTAAATCATGTAAAATAATGCCCGCATACAGCAGTGACGCATTTAATTCAGGGTATTCTTTGACGATCGCTTTTCCTAAGCGCAGCATAGTTGTCGTATGATACGCCAATCCACTGGCGAAGGCATGGTGATTGCGCTTCGCAGCTGGAAAATCAAAGAATTCCTTTTTATACTTGTTCAACAAGAAACGGACGATGCGATTCCAGTGAGGATTTGTGATCTCAAACAAGGTTTGACTGATTTCTTCTTCCATCTCTTCTTTTCGCAAGGGCGCTTTTTCCATGTATTGGCTTGGTTCGTGGGGTTCTTCCGGCTTCGCTAAACGCAAATGCATGATTTTGACTTGCGGATTGCCTTGGTAAACTTCTCGTTTCCCATCTAGTAGTACCACTTTCCCGGGTTCAAAACGGGCGATTTCTTCATCTGATGCATCCCAAAACTTTCCATCGATCGTGCCAGATGTATCCTGAAACGTGAAGGCAATAAACTTTTTGCCGTTTTTCGCGATCCGTACATCGGCATTTTTGATCAGTAAGAAAAGTTGAAACGTTTCATCAACAGTTAATTCACGAATTTTTTTCATGGGCTTATTTGGCCGATCAGCCAAATCTTTCACTTCCTTTACTCAGATCCTGGATAGGCTGCTGGTACTTCTGATAATAGCTTACCATTTCTTGGTCAGAAGACAAACAAATTACTTGATAACTTTGTCCAAACTCTTTTAATAGTGCTGCGAAGCGTTCCTTACGAACACTGTCATAATGCAACCAACCATCATCAATAATGATCGGGCACAACGGGTGATTTTTTTGCAGCGCTAGATAACCGAAACGTAACGCCATGATCAACTGATCCTTCGTTCCTGTGGACAAGTCAATGATCGAAAAGGTCTCGCTGGCATTTGCCGCTACTAACAGACCATTTTCCAGAAGAATCTTTTGATAACGTCCGTTTGAAAGCTGTTCAAAATAAGTCGAAGCGGCTGACAATAGCTGCGGCAATTGCTGTTCTGACAATTCAGTCGTGACATCCGTCAAAATTGAAGCCGCCAACTGACGACTGCCCCACGCCACAGCGAGTTCTTCAATGACCGCCTTCAGCTCACTTTCTTCTTGATAAAGCTGATTCAAGGTGCCATTTTTTTGACTGGCTGCTGCTTCTAGTTCCAAGCGTTGTTTGTGCTCCGTCAACTGCTGCATTTGTGCCTGCAGCTGTGTTTGCTGCTGCTTGATCTGGTCTTTTTGCTGCAGCAATTCTGCTTGTGTGACTGGTTTGGGATAGATCGGTGTTAACATCCCCGCCAATTCTTCTGCTCGCTGCTGCGTGCGCTGCGCTGCTTCCCATTGCTTCAACCAGAGGCTGATTTCTGCAGGGTGATCTAACCCTTGCTGCTGCAAGAGCGCACTGGCTTGGGCAAACAACTGGTCGCGTTCGTTGCGGGTACGGGTCAATTGTTGGGCCAGTAACGTGCTAGGTTGTTGCAACCGCGAAAGCTTGATCGTTTGCATCTCTTCATGAAACTTCTGCAACATCGCCGCTTTTTCTAACAAGGTTTTGTTTTGCAGCGGCAGCCACTCCGCATACGGGCGGAATTGCTCCTCAAAGGGGGCCAATTCTTCCGTGACCGCTTGCCGTTCTTGATAGGCTTGCTTGCGCTGCTGCGAGTAGGCTTGATAGCTAGCAACATCTTCATCATAGGCGAATAGATACGACTGCCAGTTTTCCACCGGCAAATCACCAAAAAAGGGTGTCAACGCTTGGTGGGCACGGCTGATCTGCTGGTGCTTTTGCTGCTGTTCATTTTCCAGCTGTGCCAACTCTTCGCCCAGTAGATCCAACTGCATGAGGACTGTCTGCCATTCTTGCTTGATGCCTTGCTGCTTGTTTGGTGCTGCTTTCATCAGCGGCAAAATACTGCCGATGATCGCTGCGATCCCCGCACCTAATGCAGGCCAGCGCCACGGACTCGGCAAAAAGGTACCGATCACTGCGACTAGCCCACCGACGATCCCTAGCGGCCATAGCGGGCGAGAAACGGGCTTACGGCCAATCAATTGAGGATGCTGCTGTTCTAAGCGGGCCGCGGTGGCTTGCAAAGGTTGCGCTTTTTCTTCTAAATGCCTCATGCGCTTTTCGAGCTCTTCTAACTGCACACGTTCTTGCAGTAAACGTGTGGTTTGTTCATGGATCGAAGCCGTTACTAGCGGCGGCGATTCTCTGCTCCACTGGCGCTTTTCAATCAAGCGATTCAACTCTGTGATGGCGACAGTTTCTTGTTGATTGGCTGCTGCTTCACGATCTGCCAAACGCGCCATCGTCACTTGCTGCTGCAGCAAGTGATTGATCTGATGCTCGTGATCAAGGTAAAAGAAATACTTGTCTGATTCTTTTCCTTGCTCCAACTGATCTAATTCGGCTTCTTTTTTGCGAATTTCTTCCGTCAGCTGCTGATACTGCTGATAAAACTGTTTGATGGCTTGGACTTGCTGAGGATCGGCTAGCGTATCTGCTGGTGCCATTTGCTGCCACTCTTCATAAAGGCCCCAGTGACTCAGCTGTTGCTGATTTTCCTGATAAGCGTCATTCAATGCTTGATACTGGTGCCGCAAGTCTTGGATCTGTTCTTGCAGCTGGGCGATCTGCTGATACTGCTGTTGGATGCGGCTTTCTTCGCTTTCTTTTTCCGCAATCGTTTTTTGCAGTTTTTCTAATTGTTTTAACGCTTGATTCAAAGGCAGCTTTTGCCCTCGTGGCTTGTATTGCTGCTGATTGATGGTTTCATATTGCGCCACTTGCTGCAGCATTTTTTGACTGCCGCTGATCCCTAGAGAAATCAACGCTTGGTGCAGCTCATTTTCTTCTAGCTTATCGATCTGGGTCAATTGCTCTTGCTGAAAAGTAAAGACATCGAAGAACAATGCTCGATTGAGGGGCTGCAGGTGTTGTGCCAGCCATTGCTCATCGACCGTCTGGCCAGCGACATGGACTTTGGCACGACCACGGTCCACTTGCCGATAGCGTTCCACGATCACTTCGCCGAAGGGTTCCAGCGCCAACCATAACTTGCCACCGTAAGCAGCACCGTTTTTGGGGGTATAGTCTTTTTTCTTGGCTGTCTTTTTCGAAAAGCCAAACAAGATGGCGGCAATAAATTGATACAACGTCGATTTTCCGATCTCGTTGTGCCCAAAGAGCAGCTGATTTTGCGGATGAAAGGCAAAGCTTTGTTCATGGTATTTCCCAAAACCGGTAATCTCTGCTTTTAAAATTCTCATGACTGCTCCTCCCATTGAAAGTCGTCTTTCAACAATTGCTTGGCTTGCTGCAAGACTTCTTCTTGAAATGATTCATGGGTGATCCCCCGCTGGATCAGTGGATGCTGCAATAGATCCGACAATCGATCAGCAAACATCTCTGGCGACTCATACATCGCTAAAAACTGCAGCATATAATCTTCTGATACCGCCAATGCGATCTTGTCTTCATTGGCTTGCTCGACTTCAAGGGCATAGATCACTTGCAGCGGCTCTGTTTGTGCCAACCGTTCATTGAGGTAGGTCAGCCATTCATTTTTTTCCGCAGCTGGAAACCAATCTGGCGGCAGCTGCTGCACATCGGTCAACACCAGATGCAGCAAGCGCGAACGAGGACTTTTTAAGCGCTCGATGATCGCTGGCAATACGGCATTCGAGGCAGTCACATCCGCTAAGGAGACCACTTGCTTTTGCCAAGCGATCTCTGCGATCTCCAAGCGCTCGATCGTTGGTCCCTGCGGTGATAAGTCTGCCAAAATCACCCCAGTCGCCTGTTCTTTCTTGGTCTTTCCTTGAGGTGTACCGGGATAGAGAATCGGTGGCTGCTCTGAGAGCGTCTTAGGTACATGGATGTGCCCCAAGCCCCAATAATCATAGCCTTTTTGCTTCATTTCACTGATTGAAAAGGGGGCATACCGTTCACCGGCTTGATCCCCGTGGTAAAGCCCGATATGGTAATCCACCGCTGCTCTTGCGGGAAATTCTGTTACTTTATTTTCAGTAATCCAAGCATGTTGGTAGCTAAATCCACTGATTGCATAGGTTTCACCGTTTTTCGTTGTTCCTTGAACCGTTTGAACTTCTTCTGATGAAAAGAGAATGACGTTTTCTGGAAAAGCAAACCAATACCGTTGCGGATCATAATAATCATGGTTGCCGAAAATCATATAGACAGGGATCTGTGCTTCCCCTAGTCGTTGCAGTTGGGCAAAAAAGTCATGCTGCACTTTTAGACTCGGCCGTGCTTGATGGAATGTATCCCCAGCCAGCAAAACAAAATCGACCGCTTTTTCTAAGGCAACATCCACCAAATTACGGATGATTTTTTGATTGATGGCAGGGAGTTGGGTCTTCACTTTTTCAGATAACAAATGAACCCCTTCAAATGACCGGTCGATATGCAGGTCTGCACTATGTAAAAATCGCATTTCTTTCTCCCTCCTTAATGCTTCTATCATAACATTTCTCAGGCATTTCGTCAGCAAAATACGAAAATTTGTTCGCCTTTTTCATAAAAAAAACCAAAGAAGCGATTTTGAAACTTCTTTGGAAAAGGCTCTTGCAGTTGCAGCCGATTGCTCTGAAGATTCACTTGCTTCTTTGGTCTTTGTTGGTTGGCGATTACGCTTCGTATAGATCTCTTACCGGACCCATGATGATGCGGTTCAAGTCATTAGCTACTAAGCTGAAGGCTTGCTCTTTTTGCATCAAGTCAGAAACAATGCCGTCTTGTTGAATTTTTTGCGATAATTCTTGGGCTTTTTGCGCTTCTTCTTCTGTCATTTCTTCGCCAGCCATCATTTTTTGTTGCAGGCTTTGTTGCAACTCTTGAAACTCTTTGAATAACGCATACGCTTCTTCATTTGCTTTCAAGCGGTCGAAAGAACCTTTCAAATCTTGAAACTGTTCTGACTCGCGTAATTCACGTTCTAATTGGTTTGCTGTATCATAAATATTTGCCATTTTGACGCCTCCTCTTTTTTTCTAGTATACCATTCTTCTCAGGTTCTAGACTAGCAGTTGCCTAATTCCTTTAATTTCCGCTGATGGAATTCCACAAGCCACCAAACAGTTCTTTCGTTCCTTCTTTGATCTTGCTGCCGAATTCCTTCATGCCTTCTTTGGCGCTTTCGGCAAAGTCATCGATGGTTTTCTGCCAATCATTGCCATTTTGTGACGTACTGCTCTCAGGATCTGGTACTTCATCGGCTGCCATCAATTTTCCACCTGTCCAATAAGCGTCTGCAACTTGGAATTGGGTGCCTTGACTATAAGGCAGTAAGCTTTCGGCCTCTGCTTTGAATATTTTCCCAACGACTTGCCCACTGGTTCCCGTTAAGTAATGATCTTCACTCACATGTTCAAATCCTAACCAAGTTGAAAGAACCATATCAGGGGTATAGCCGACGATCCATTGGTCATTGACCTTAGAAGCATCAAAGTTGGTCTCTGTCGTACCCGTCTTGCCGGCGATCGTAAAGCCGTACGGACTGGCACTAACACCCGTCCCGTTAGAAAAGGTGCCTAGCATCATGCTCGTCATTTTATCAGCGGTCTCTTTAGAAATCACCCGTTTGCCTTGCACAGACGTATTGTCAACGATCACGGCACCGGTAGAATCAACGATTTTGGTGATCAAATGCGGTTTGTAGTAATACCCGCCATTTGCGAAAACGCCATACGCTGCTGCCATCGTCATGGGTGATTCCCCTTTTTCCAAACCACCTAATGCTAAGCCATAATATTTGTCGGATTCGGTCAAGGAAAGTCCAAACTCTTGTGCTTTGCTGTACCCACGATCTAAGCCGATCTCATGCAACAGCCAAACTGCTGGCAGATTCAGGCTTTGGGCGAGGGCTTGATACATGACTGCTTCGCCAGCATAGGTCCCATCAAAGTTTTGAGCATCATAAAAATCGAGGGGCTCGTCTTTCAGGATACTATCGGGTTCAAACCCAGCTTCTAGGGCAGGGGCGAAGACGCTGATCGGTTTGATCGTGGAGCCTGGTGAACGTTTCATTTGCGTGGCAAAATTAAAGCCTCTAAAGACGTGCTCGCCACGACGACCCACCACCGCTTGCACCCCACCGGTATTCGGATCAAGTGCGACAGAGCCTGATTGCACCATCGTGCCATCAGCGGCATTTTCAGGGAACAAGGCATCGTTTTTATAGGCAGCTTCCATTTGCGCTTGGTAGTTTTGATCCAGTGCTGTATAGATCTTGTAGCCGCGATTCATGACATCATCGGCGTCCAACCCATAGGATTCGGCTTCATCGATGACCGCATCGAAATAATAAGGATACTTATAGCCAGATTCTGAATTGCCAAATCCATCATACAGTAAATTGGCTAAGGCAACTTGTGATTCTTGGTCAGCAACGGACTGGTCCAACTTGCCGTTATCCACCATCAAACTCAAGACGGTATCGCGACGGTTCGTGGCGTTTTCCAGATTGTCGATCGGGTTATAGATCGAAGGACCTTTGAGCATCCCCACCAACGTCGCAGCTTCTCCCACGCTTAGTTCAGAAGCATTGACACCGAAATATTTTAGCGAGGCATCTTGAATGCCCCAAACCCCGTTACCGAAATAGGAACTGTTCAAATACATTTCCAAAATCTCATCTTTGGAATATTTCTTCTCGATCTCGATCGCTAAGAAAAGCTCCTTGGCTTTTCGACTAAAGGTTTGATCCAAGGACAGATAGGCATTTTTGGCAAGCTGCTGGGTGATGGTACTTCCCCCACCGCCTTCGGCACTGCGGTTGACCAGCATGCGCAGGGCTGCCCGAGCGATCCCCTTGATATCAAACCCGTGGTGATTATAGAAGTTGCGGTCTTCGGTTGAGATCAAGGCGTTGACCACATCACTGGAAATGGCATCAAGAGAAACGTACGTGCCTTTTTGCGAGTACAACTGCCCTGCTTCATCGCCATTGGCATCAAAAATCACCGTAGATTCTTTCAGACCTGACTCTAATTCACTGACTTTCGTATTTTTGGCGATATAAAACAAATACCCGCTCATGATTAAGATAGCAACTAAACTAAGTAAAATAAAAATTTTATTTACGTGGTATTTTTTCCAAACCCGCTTGCGCCATTGATGAAATTGCTGCAAATACGGTTTTAACCAGCGCCAAAAGGTCAGCCAACCGGTCTTTATTTTGTGAAGGATGTGTTTCCAATCCATTACTTCACGCTCCTTTGGTTAAGTGTAGCATAAATGACTTTCTTTGTTATACGGCTCTAGACGTAATTTCATTCGAAAAGAATGCTTTATTATTCTAGCATTGAATGCTCTGTTTTTTATTGTTTTTTTTATAAGAAAAGCTTAAAGATGCTATAATAGTCGATAGCGAACAGCAAAGAAAGGACGTTTTTATGGAATACACCATGACTTTACCCGAAAATCACCCGCCCATGCCGCTTCGCGATTTGTTGGAACGGGAGTGGCTCGTCCCACGAAAAGTGCGCCATTTTCTGCGCACACGGAAAAATGTTACCGTCAATCAGCAGCCCGCGATGTTTCATCAAGAAGTTCGTGGCGGCGATCAAATCACTTTGATCATTGAAGACAGTGATTACAGCTATCAGCCGATCCAGTTAGGCCAAGCAGACAAAGTCGACGTACTTTTTGAAGATGAGCACTTATTGGTGCTGAACAAGCCTGCGGGGGTCAAGACGCACCCCAATCAGCCATTAGAAGCAGATACCCTATTGAATGATGCAGCTGCTTACCTTGCGCCGAAACAGCAGCAGCCTTACGTGGTCCATCGTCTAGACAAAGAAACCAGCGGTGTCGTTTTATTCGCAAAAAATCCTTTGGTGTTGCCGATCTTGGGTCGAATGTTGGAAAACAAACAGATTTTCCGCCGCTATCAAGCCACAGTTTGGGGCAAACTTACGCAAGATCAAACGATCGCCAAAAAAATCGGTCGTGACCGTCACGATCGTCGCAAGCGGATCATTGACCCCCGCAACGGTCAGTCAGCCGTCACCCATATAACCATCGCCCACACCCAACAAAAGACGACCGATGTGTATTGTGTGTTAGATACGGGGAGGACCCACCAAATTCGCGTCCACCTTGCCAGTATCGGTCATCCAGTCGTCGGTGACCCGCTTTATCAAAACAAACCAGCGCCGCGTTTGCTACTGCATGGCTATGAATTGCATCTGGAGCATCCCTTTACCAAAGAACAGTTAGTGATCATCGCTCAACCGGGCTTGTGGTAAACAAAAAAAGCATGACGACTTGAGGAACCCCTCTTGTCAGTCATGCTTTTTGGTTTCAGATGTTTTTTTCAATGTTTCTACTCGGTGCTTTGGCTTATAGCGGTAAGTAAGCTGCTGGATCAACGAAATCCGACCACAACGTCTTACTCAATCCAAAGTGCAGATGGACGCCTGTCGAGTTTCCAGTCGTCCCCATCGTACCTACTTGGTCGCCGACTGCAACGGTTGCCCCCTTCGAGACACTGACAGCTGTTAAGTGAAAATAATACGAGTAAAAGCCGTTATCATGAGCCAAAATCACGTAATTCCCCGTACTTGGACCATAACCAGCATCTTCTACCTGACCATCCCGAGCGGCGACGATCTTCTCCCCCGCTTGACCTGTGAAGTCGATCCCGTCATGCTGCGTCCCAGAAAAACCAGTTGGGTCAGCTCGAGTGCCAAACCCGCTGGAGATCGACACGGCGCCCGTGATTGGCAGTGAAAATTCACTGGCTGCTGCTTTCTCTGCTGCTTCTTTGGCTTTTTGTTTTGCTTCTTCAGCGGCTTTTGCTTCTTTGTCCACTTTTTCTTGCAAGTCTTGTACTTGCGCTTGCGTTTGCTGCAGCTGCTCTTGTTGGCTCTGCAATTCTTCTTTTGCTGTTGCTAGTTGTTCTTTACTATGTACTAATTGGGCTTGCGTCAAGGTTTGGTACGAAGTGATTCGTTGCTGTTGGGCTTCTTTTTCCGCCAATTGTTGGTTCACTTCCCGTAAAGCCGCTTGTTGTTCACTAAACTTGCGTAGTTGTTGGATCGTGGCTTGTGGTCCGTCGACTACCAGGCTGCTTGGCGCTTGGCTTTCTTGATGCTGGGCTTTTTGGTCATTCAGAGCAGCGATCTGCGTTTGAACTTCCTGGCTTTCTTGTGCTAATTGGGTTAATTCTTCCTGATAATCCGCTAATTGACTTTCCAGCGCTGTGACTTTCTGTTGGCTAGTGGTGACTTCCTCTTCATACGTTGCAAGTTCTGCAGTCAAAACTGTCAGTTCCTCGGTGCTCTTCGTTTCAGCAGCATAACTGACAGCTGGCTGGAAAAGCGGCAACGTAAGGGCGAGCAATAAAAAAATCTTTTTCTTCAATGAGGCAACTCCTTCTTTTTTTAGTAGCTTGGCTACTTTAACATGCTTATTCATGAAAAAAAAGAGGGTTTTTCCAACAGTTTAAAGTCTATTGTTGCAAATTTTCATGTAAATTACCTATAAAACGGGCTTTTTTTACAAATATTGCAGCCGAATAACAACTTTTATAAGAATTTCTTTAGCTCGCCAACCGCCTTATCCTCGCTCTTGCAGCTTCGCCAATTCCTCAGACGTTAATTCCCGATACTCGCCTAATGCCAAATCATCTGGCAAGGACAGGCCTCCCATGCGAATCCGTTTCAAATAAACGACTTCTTTTCCTACTGCATGGACCATCCGTTTGACTTGATGAAACTTGCCTTCATGGAGGATCAGTTTGATCTCGCTGCGCATTTCGTCTTCATCGACGTTGAGGATCTGCAGCTCAGCCGGCAAAGTCCACTCGCCGTCTAATTTGATGCCTTTGGCAAAGATTTTTTGATCCTCCGCTGTCATGATTCCCTCAACTTGGGCATAATATTCTTTTTCCACATGCTTTTTAGGCGACAATAATTGATGCGCCAATCCGCCATCGTTCGTAATCAGCAAAAAGCCTTCGGTGTCTTTATCCAACCGTCCTACTGGAAACAGATCTTCGCGAAATGCTTCTTCAGAAAACAAATCTAAGACCGTCTCTTCATAGGAATCGACGGTTGCCGAAATCACGCCGGCGGGTTTATTCAGCAAATAATAAAACTGGCTTTGATAGGCGATGGGTTCCCCCTCAAAACAAACGGTATCTTGTGTTTCTTGTACTTGTGCTTTGTCACTTTTGATGACTTGTCCATTGACGGTCACGAGACCTTTTTTGATCAACTGTTTCACTTCTTTGCGGGAGCCATAGCCCATATCCGCTAAAAATTTGTCTAAACGCATCGGTTGCTTCCTTTCATATAAAACAGCCGCCAAGGTCTCACAAAGGAGGCTCAGCGGCTGCTTCTAGTTTTATTTGATGTGTAATTTCTGGCGTAAACGAACCATTGATGAGCCGAGTAATTTTTCAGCTAAACGCAATTTCAGCGCAATGTAGATGTATACACTGCCGCCGACTCCTGCTACTAGCAAGCTCAAGATAAAGGCTTGGACTTTTCTTTCAGAGCTCAAGACAAGCCCAAAGAGTTGGCGAGCGATCAACGCTGCGATCACCATAATGATCGTCATCGCGCCAATCAATAATGTCCGTCGCAACGTTAAGTTTACATTGAAATGGCCTTTGCGAATCATTTTGCGAATATTCAGCCAGCAGACGATCCCTAAGGCAATCGTGGTAGAAACCAATGGACCGTAGACTTGGAACAAACGAATCGCTGGATACTGCAAGATCACTTTCACCAGTAACCCTACAAAGAAGAAAACAACCGCTTCTTTGTTGTGGTACATCCCTTGCAGCATACTCGAACTAAGCATAAACAAGCCCAAGACCAGACCAGAAAGACAGGCAGCGACTAAGACGCTCGCCCCTAACGCATCTGGACGATAAAACAAGGTGTATAGAGGATAAGACAGTACGATCATCCCAAAAGTCGCTGGAAACATTACAAAGGAATACAATTGCAAGTTGTTGCTGATCAATTTGGCTAAGTTCTTTTTGTCTTTTTTGGCGACTGCTTCACTGATCAAAGGTAGTCCCGTTGAAGCCATGGAAGTAGCTAATCCGATAACCACCATCGTCAGCTTATCAGGGTTGCTGCCGAAAATCGCCATTAGTTCTAAGAGCTGATCATTTGAAAATTCGGTAAAACTGCTCATCATTCGAACAAAGGTGTACTGATCCACCAATTTTAAAATCGTGATCCCTGAGCCTACGATAATAAAAGGGATCGCTTCTTTGATGGTCGCTAAAACCAATTCTTTGGTTTGCAGCACCGTTTCTTCTTTGCTCATATCGACTAAAACATCCATCCGCACCCGCTGCTTTTGGAAGTAATAGCCTAATACCAAAATGCTGGCTAAGACACCGATAAAGGCGGCAAAGGTCGATTGCGTCACGGCTGCCGTGTATTCGCCTTCGATGACCCGCATAATGATGAAGGTCGCTAAAAGCATATAACAGACACGAGCGATTTGTTCAACGACTTGCGAGATCGCAAAAGGTTTCATGTCTTGGTTTCCTTGGAAATACCCTCGCATGACACTCATACAAGGAAAAACCAATAAAGCAATACTCAATGAGCGCATCGCAGGAATCAATTCTGCGCCTCCGCCTGAAGCCGTTGCCAACCACGGGGCTGCCAAATACATGATTCCAGCGGTCACCACGCCAAAGCCTGCCATCAATTGAAACGCTCGTAAAAAGAGCTTCTGACTCGTGCGGTATTCTTGGCGAGAATTGTAAAAAGAAATCTGTTTGGCAATTGCTGAAGGGATCCCCGCAGTGGAGATCATTAAAAATAAGGCGTAAACATTATAGCCCATTCCAAACAACGCATTTGCTTTATCCGCATTTGCGCCCATCCAATAATACCAGGGTAAAATGTAAATAGCGCCAAGCAAACGTGAGCCGATATTTCCCATCGTCATCCAAGCAGATCCTTGAGCCATTTTTTCTTGTGTAGTTAATTCTTTTGACACTGAACGCATGTGTTTATCCATCGCCATTATCTCCAACTTTCTACAAACATATCCCTTCCATTTTAATTCGAAAAAGGGTTGGTCGCAATCTATTTTTGCAACATCTTAAAGTTTCTTCAAAATAAGGAGAAAAAAAAGAAAACTTTTCCCTCCCAAACGGCGGTTTTTAGGAGTTATGCTATAATAAGAGAAATCTTTAGAGGAATGAAGGAGAACAACGATGCAAAAGGAACTCATTACCGTGCCACAGATCCGCAAGCTCTTATTGCAGGAAAACCTATTGAAAGAAATCATCACCCCCACTGATTGGGTTTATACCGTGCCGCAAGAAATGACTGATCTTGCCTTTACCTCATTAAGCTACGACTCGCGAACAGCCGATGCGGCGACGCTTTTTTTCTGTAAAGGGGCTTCTTTTAAAGAAAGCTACCTGGCTGCCGCCATTGACCAAGGGATTCAGTGCTACATTTCAGAAACGCCCTATGACAACTTTGCAACTTATGGAATCATCGTCACCGACATTCGAGAAACGATGGCAGTGATCGCTCAAGCGTTTTATGGCCATCCTCAAGAACAGCTGGTGACCATCGGCATCACGGGAACAAAAGGCAAAACCAGCTGCGCCTATTTTGCTCGGGCGATTTTAGCAGAATCGACGGGTCAAAAAGTAGCATTCTTTTCATCTGAGGAAAACTCAGTCGATGGAAAAACCTTTAATGAAGCAGTGTTGACGACCCCCGAAACACTGGATCTTTATAAGATGATGGCCGAGGCTGTCGCAAACGGCATGACCCATCTTGTGATGGAGGTTTCTTCCCAAGCCTATAAAACCAAACGGGTCGCCGGTATTACCTTTGATATTGGCGCGTTCTTGAATATTTCGCCTGATCACATTGGACCAGTGGAACATCCAACTTATGACGATTACCTTTACTGCAAACGGGAACTGATCCGCAACAGCAAACAGATGATTTTGAATCGCCAAAGCGATCACTACCACTTGCTGCGAGAAACTTGTGAAGTCCATCAAGTTCCTTATATCACCTACGGACGTTCAGACGCCGATTATGTCGTCCAAGAAGGGACAGATCTAAAAGGCTTTGCGCTGTCAGCTGCTTCTGATGTCTTGCAAGTCTCTGGGGAATATCAACTGGGGATCTTAGGTTCTTTCAACCATGAGAACGCTGCAGCTGCGATTTTAGCTGCCTGCTTAGCGGGTGCCTCTCGTGAGGACGCTCAGAAAGTCCTGCCGACAGTGATCATCCCTGGACGAATGATCGTTTTAGAAAAAGAAAATGGCGCAGTCATGATCGTTGACTATGCCCACAATTACCTTAGCTTCCAATCATTAAGTGAACTTGCCCGCCAATTGCGCCCAGAAGGCCGCCTGCTTTTTGTCACTGGCAGTGCTGGCGGCAAAGCACAATCTCGCCGAGCAGATATGGGACGAGCGCTAGGAGAATATGCGGACAAAGTCTACCTGACCAGCGATGATCCTGATTTTGAAGAAGCAGATGCGATCGCAAAAGAAATTGCAGCTGCGATCACCAATCCTGAAGTTGCCATCATTCATGAGATGGATCGGGCTCAAGCCGTCAAATCGGCGATTGCTGAAGCAGACAGTAAGGATATCGTGATTATTGCGGGCAAAGGCGCCGAACAATACTTGAAAGTCGCTGGAAAAAAAGTCCCTTACATCGGTGACTTGACCTTAGCGCAGCAGCAAGCCAAACACCAATAGCAACAAGTTGCCTCAACAAAAAAACTTTCAGATGATTTAACAGATCATCTGAAAGTTTTTTTTCTGCGTGACTAAGGTTGTTCGTCTTCGTAAGTCTCATAGACATAGGGTGCGCCATCATAACGGAATTCTGTTGAAATGGCGGCGTCAAGGTCTTCGGTAAACATTCGTTTGCTGAAAGGAAACAAAAAGACTTGCCCTTCTTTGGCATCTTCGGCTGCTAAACGGTAAAACAGCTCTTCTTCTGTTAATTGTTGATTCAACTGTTCCAAGACATCGGCAGTGACTGCCTCTTCCTCATAGCCAGGTTTGGCAATCCGTGCATAATCTTCAAAAAAAGCCGACTGGCCTTCAAATGATTGATACTCCATGTAAGTCCCCTCTTTCTTTTCTCTTACTTTATTATACGAGAGTCCGTGAGGATCAGCGAATAATATGATCGGTCTACAGGGGAATTTTTACTTTTCTGGTGCTTAAATATGTCAGAAACATTTCAAGTGTATTACGAATCAATTATTTGACAAAATCAGATTGAACACGCATCCAAATTTTGTATAATGATACATAGAGACTATAAAAGGGGCAAATGTAATGAACAACGCAAAGAAAAAAATTTTCGTCGGTACTGGTACTGCAATTGGTTTTGTCGCAATCGTTGCTATGATGGCTCAGTTCATGATTTCCAATCATCTATTTGGCGGAAGTGATGCTTCATCAGAAATTTTCACTCGCGCTACATATCCAAACGGCTTTCTACTAGTGATCTTGATTCCATTGGTCGCAACAGCCGCTTTGTTCTATGGGATCATTCGCAAAAAATAACAAAAAAGTGTTGCTGAGAACCACTCAGTAACACTTTTTTTCTTTGTCGTCACCAAAAAGCTGCCTAACAGACCCTCGATCTGCTAGGCAGCTATTTTTTAGCGTTTAGTTTGCAACGATATTGACCAATTTGTTCGGTACGACGATCACTTTACGGATCGTTTTTCCTTGGAGCTGTTCTTGGACAAGTTCGTTTTCTTGCGCCAATTGTTCAAGCACTGCTTTTTCGGCATCCGCTGGCACCATTGCTTTGGCGCGAACTTTGCCGTTGACTTGAAAGACGACTTCGATCTCGTCTTCCACTAGGGCACTTTCGTCATAGGTTGGCCATGGCACATAAGAGATCCCATGGTCATTCCCGAGGATCGACCATAGCTCTTCCCCGATATGCGGTGCGATCGGAGCCAATAGCTGCACAAATCCTTCGACATATTCGTAAGGCAAGGCATCGGCTTTGTACGCTTCATTGACAAAGACCATCAATTGGGAAATCGCCGTATTGAAGTGCAGCTGCTCAAAATCTTCCGTCACTTTCTTAACGGTTTGATGGTAAACTTTCGACAATTTGCCATCGTTGAATGTCGTGATGCGGTCACGCATTTTGCCATTTTCATCGACGATCAAGCGCCATACGCGATCCAAGAATTTACGACTGCCTTCAAGGCCATTCTCATTCCAAGCGATCGATGCATCCAATGGTCCCATAAACATTTCATATAGACGCAAAGTATCCGCACCGTATTGATTGATGACATCATCTGGATTGACGACGTTGCCGCGGGATTTTGACATTTTTTCATTGTTTTCCCCAAGGATCATCCCTTGGTTGAACAATTTTTCAAATGGTTCTTTCGTTGGCACGACACCGATATCATACAAGAATTTATGCCAGAAGCGAGCATAAAGCAAGTGCAAGACAGCGTGCTCTGCGCCACCGATATAAATATCGACTGGCATCCAGCGTTTCAATTTGTCGTAGTCTGCCAAAACAGACTTATTATGAGGATCAATAAAGCGCAAGAAATACCATGAGCTTCCAGCCCATTGCGGCATCGTATTGGTTTCACGACGTCCTTTTTTCCCAGTTTCAGGGTCGGTGACATTGACCCAATCCGTGACATTGGCTAATGGCGATTCACCAGTACCGCTTGGTTTGATATTGTCGGTTTTTGGCAAACGCAACGGCAGCTGATCTTCAGGAAGCGTCGTAGTCGTCCCATCTTCCCAATGGATGATTGGGATTGGCTCTCCCCAATACCGTTGGCGAGAGAACAACCAATCGCGAAGACGATAGCTGACTTCTTTTTTCCCAACGTGGTTTTCTTCCAACCATGCGACCATTTTTTCGATGGCTGTCTCTTTGTCTAGCCCATCCAAAAAGTCTGAATTGATATGCAGTCCATCTTCGGTATAGGCAGATTCTTCTACGTTGCCCCCTGCCAATACAGGAATGATCTCTAAGCCAAATGTTTTGGCAAATTCGTGGTCACGTTCGTCATGGGCAGGAACCGCCATGATCGCACCTGTTCCATAAGAAGCCAAAACATAATCGGCGATCCAAATCGGGATCTCTTTACCATTCACGGGATTGATGGCATAGGCACCTGTGAAGACACCAGTTTTTTCTTTGGCCAAATCTGTTCGGTTCAAATCAGATTTTTTCGACGCTTCTTCTACATAGGCATCAATGGCTGCTTTTTGTTCTGGTGTAGTGATTTGGGCCACTAGCTCATGTTCTGGTGCCAATACGGCGTAGGTCGCACCAAACAAGGTATCTGGGCGAGTCGTAAAGACGGTAAAGTCTTTTTCCATCCCTGCCACTTTAAACGTAACGTTGGCTCCGACCGAACGTCCGATCCAATTGCGTTGCATTTCTTTGATGCTTTCTGGCCAATCAACTTCTTCTAAATCGTCCAACAAACGATCAGCATACGCTGTGATTTTCAGCATCCATTGGCGCATCGGTTTGCGGATCACATCGTAGCCGCCCCGTTCGCTTTTTCCGTCAATGACTTCTTCATTGGCGATCACGGTCCCAAGCTCTGGTACCCAGTTTACTGGAACTTCGGCTTCATAAGCTAACCCTTTTTCATAAAGCTTGGTAAAGATCCATTGCGTCCACTTGTAGTACTCGGGATCTGTCGTATTGATTTCACGATTCCAGTCATAGCTGAATCCTAGCGCATTGATTTGACGGCGGAAGGTCTCAATATTTTTCTTCGTGAATTCCGCTGGATCATTTCCAGTGTCTAGTGCATATTGTTCGGCAGGCAGACCAAAGGCATCCCAGCCCATTGGGTGCAGTACATTGTACCCTTGGCTGCGTTTGAAGCGGCTCAAGATATCCGTAGCTGTATAGCCTTCTGGATGTCCGACATGTAATCCTTGTCCAGATGGATATGGGAACATATCTAGCGCATAAAATTTTGGTTTGTCCGGCTCATCATGGGTGTTGAATTCATTTTTCTTTGCCCAATATTTTTGCCATTTTTTTTCGATTTCTTTGTGATTGTAATTCACGATGGACTCCTCCTAAAAAATTGGTGTTTTGCTCGTCAAATCAACCAGCAAAACTTAAAAAAAGTCCTATAAAAATCGCTATGATTTTTATAGGACGTTATCAACGTGGTACCACCTAAGTTTATCTGCTCCTCAAAAAAGCAGACCTCGATGTTTTAACGGCCATCGCCGTATCTGCCTAGCCAAATCAGGTTCAGTCAGATATCACTCGAAGACGAGTTCGAAAGGTGTGCTGTGCATTTCCACCAACCATGCACTCTCTAAAAGTCCCACCGTACTTCTACTATTCCTTCTCAAACGTGAAAGTTTCTTTGCACTTATCCTAACAAAAATCATTAGGAATAGCAATCTATTTTACCCTAACTGTTTGTCCTGGATAAATAAAGTTATTTTGAATATTGTTCCATTGGATAAATTGATCCGTCGTGATGCCGAACTTATCTGCGATCCCCCAAACAGAATCCCCCGATGCGACCTTGTACGTACCATTTGTCGCTGAAGTGCTGGTAGTAGCTGCCGTGCCGCCTTGCTTGACGACCACCTTTTGTCCTGGATAGATAAAATCATTTTTGATGTTGTTCCAGCTGCGGAATTGGTCCATCGAAATCCCGTGTTTATTGGCAACTGACCAGACTGAATCACCAGAAGCCACCGTATAGGTGTTGCCTGCAGCACTGCTGCTGGTTTGGCTGCTGACGGTCGTGCTCGTCGTTGTACTTGTACGGGTAGAACTACCGCTGACAACCACCTTTTGACCTGGATAAACATAGTCGTTTTTAATATTGTTCAAGCTGCGGAACTGATCCATCGAGATGCCATGCTTGTTAGCGATCGACCAGACTGAATCGCCAGCTGCCACCGTGTAGGTGCCGCCACTGCTTTGGCTAGCCGTTGATGCTGTGCTGACGGTCGTAGTACTGCTGGTATTCGTAGACGAACCACCGCTAACGACAACTTTTTGCCCTGGATAGACAAAATCATTTTTGATGTTGTTCAAACTGCGAAATTGATCCATCGAAATGCCATGCTTATTGGCGATCGACCAAACGGAATCGCCAGAAACTACGGTGTAGGTATTGCCTGATGTAGTTGCTGAAGCATTGCGATTGACGATCGATACCGTTGAAGTTGCCGAAGTACTTTGGGCGCTGCCGTTGACTTTCAAGGTTTGTCCTGGATAAACAAAATCGTTTTTGATATTGTTCAAACTGCGCAGCTGATCCATGGAGATGCCATGTTTGTTGGCGATCGACCAGACTGAGTCCCCCGAAGCGACTGTATAGGTTTGACTACCGCTCGTGCTGACAGCTGATGTCGTGGTCGTCGTACTCGTTGAAGCACTGGCTGTGGCGCCTCCACCGGCATTGCCAGAAGCTGGCGTGTCATATTTCGTTAACCCAAATTGCTGGATCACGGCATTCAGTGAAGAGGCATAGTTTGGTGCAGTCGCATAACGGCCTGCTAGCCATGCGGTTGCATCAAGATATGAAGTCGTATTGCTTTTCCAAGCGCCAGAATAATACGCGACACCGCTTTGTAAAGAAGTTGAGCGTAAAGTACGTGCGTTATCTTCAAATGATTGCGTGTAAGATGGGTAACGCTTAAAGGGTTCATTCATAGTCAACCATTGGTTGTTCAAATATTCTAAGGTACTCATATAAACGGTTTGACCGTTATAGCTGCCTTTGATTCCGAAAAGATTGTAATTCGGTGCTTTTGATAAGCTGCTTCGGCCCCAACCACTTTCTAAAATGGCTTGCGCGATCATCACAGAAGCATATAGATCGTTGGCGTTTGCCACAGGTTGGGCGTACGTAGCGATTTCAGCAATAAACGCGGAAGTATTCGGCGCGGCAAAATTGCTAGTAGAAACTTGGGCGATCGAGGTCTCTACGGCTTCTGCTTGAACCGATGACACCAATGGAGCTACAACAGAGCAAGCAGTCAGTGTTGTTCCTAAAACAACTGCACTTTTTTTGATCACTCGATACTTATCGCCCGATTGGTCTGCTTGACGATGTACTTTTCTTGATTGACTCGTGTTCATGTCCGTTATTCCTCCGTTTTTTCCTTATAGTGAACGTAGGTTTAGTATACAATTTCTTAAGAATTTATAAAAGGTATTTGAGCCGATTTCAGAAACTGTAAACTCTTTGTAATCAAACGAACATTTATTGCAATGAAGCAATTGGCCTGCTCCCGATAAACGTATCGCTTGCTCAGACGAGTAACCCCTTGCTCGTTCCCTGCTTTTTCCGACTTGTGATAAATGCTATAATACCTTCTAGATGTCTCTTTGACTTAATGACAATAATTGACAGAAATTCTCTAGAAACGAGGCTTATCCATGCATAAAAAACTTTATTTTCAATTTGCGGGCAGTTGCTTTTTACTGCTGTTCGTTTTTCTCGGCTATGTCGTGAAATTTTACCCTACTTGGTTGGTCTCCTTTGACGAAACCTTGACTCGCATCATCCGCAGCGGCTACCCGTTTTGGACACCGTTTTTTCTATGGGTCACAAAATTTGCGAATCCTACCACGATCATCTTGCTCTTTCTCGCTGTTTTAGCTGTCTTAGTGATCAACAAGTATTATGCTGAAGCTCTATGGCTCAGTATTGGTACCATCGGGATTGCTGGGCTCTTTAATCCATTGATCAAACTGGTCTTTTTACGGGAGCGCCCAACTCTTGAACACTTAGTCACGGAATCAAGTTTCAGTTTCCCCAGTGGACACTCGACGGGCAGTATGATTTTTTATGGAACCTTGCTCTTCTTGGTCCCAGTTTTCTTCAAGCAGCCTTTTTGGCAATGGGGCATCCGCCTTTTGCTGGGCCTTTTGATTGGCTGCATCGGCATCAGCCGTATTTATGTTGGTGTGCATTTTCCCAGTGATGTGTTAGGCGGTTTTTGTGTCGGCCTGTCTTGGCTGCTGTTGACCTATCCGTACTACTTGCAAAAACGCTTTGTCTGGCGCTTCACGCGTAAACAATTATAAAAGAAGGTAAAAAAATGAATCCATTTCCTTATGCAGAAGATAAAAACAAACGATACCATTCGTGGAACTTTGCTTTGCGGCAAGAATTTGGCGAAAAAATCTTTAAAGTCCCCATCGATGCGGGCTTCGACTGCCCCAATCGTGACGGCACCGTTGCCAAAGGCGGCTGTACATTTTGCAGTGTGTCCGGTTCTGGCGATATGATCGTAGCTCCTGAAGCCCCACTGCCAGAGCAGTTTGAAAAAGAGATCGCCATGATGCACAAAAAGTGGCCGCAAGTGGACAAATACATTGTCTATTTTCAAAACTTTACGAACACCCACGCACCGGTGGCAGTGATCCGCGAGCGCTTCGAGCAAGTGTTGACACTACCTGGTGTTGTTGGAATCTCCATCGGGACCCGACCAGACTGCTTACCAGCAGATGTCGTTGACTATCTAGCAGAGCTCAATCAACGCTTTTATTTATGGGTCGAATTAGGACTGCAAACGACGTTTGAAACCACGAGCAATGCCATCAACCGCGCCCATGATTATCAAACTTACTTAGACGGCGTCGCCAGCCTGCGCAAACACAATATTCGTGTCTGTACCCATTTGATCAATGGCCTGCCAGGCGAGACGATCGAGATGATGCAAGAAAATGTCCGCCGCACCATTCAAGATTCTGATATCCAAGGCATCAAACTGCACCTGCTGCATTTGATGCGCAATACTCGGATGCTGCGGGATTATCATGAAGGACGTTTGCAATTGATGCGGCGCGATACCTATGTGTCATTGATCTGCGATCAGTTAGAAATGATCCCCCCAGAGATCATCATTCATCGCTTGACAGGCGATGCACCATGGGATTCTCTGGTAGGTCCAATGTGGAGTTTGAAAAAATGGGAAGTCTTGAATGAGATCGATCAAGAAATGCTGCGCCGCAACTCCTATCAAGGAAAATTCAACGTGCGAAAGGAGCCTGTCAATGCTGCCGACCGCCATGCGCTATAGCCACACCCTTTTAAAAGAAGTTCTGCAGCCGGGACAAACCGCCGTTGATGCCACGATGGGCAACGGCTTCGACACAGAATTACTGGCTTCCTTAGTTGGCCCGACTGGTCAGGTGTTTGCGTTTGATATTCAAGAACAAGCTCTGCAAGCTACAAAAAAGCGGTTGGCTGAAAAAGAGCTGTTGGCGCAAGTCCAGCTGATCCATCAAGGCCATGAGACGTTGGCAGAGGTTGTGAGTGGTCCGGTTCACGCCGCCATTTTCAATTTAGGCTACTTGCCGAAAGGGGACAAAGCGATCATCACGCTGCCTGATACAACGAAAACGGCTTTAGAAGCTTTACTGACACGTTTAGCCCCGAAAGGTAGAATCATCCTCGTCTGCTATTATGGACACGCTGGCGGCGAAGCAGAGCTGAAAGAAGTACACTCCTTTTGTCAGCAGCTGCCGCAAGAGGCATTCAATGTCCTTTCCTACCAATTTATCAATCAGCGCAACCAACCGCCGATCTTATTTTGTATCGAACGAAAAAACCATCAGTCCTCGGCACGTTAAGGTGTCGATCGACTGATGGTTTTTTTATTCACTAAAAAGCCATTGCAGGACTCGTTGGATCCATTGATCCCAAAAATTCCAATCATGATCCCCAGTTCCCGATTCAAACGTTACGGCTAGTTTGCGTTTTTGCAGCTTATCCACCGCATATTCACTTGCCGGATACAGCTGATCCTCGGTTCCGCAGCTAATAAAAAAGCGCGGCGCTGTGCTTGGATCGATGGTCTCAATCAGATGGATCAAATCATTTTCTGACCCTTTGAATTGCTCTAATGGTCCAAAAATTCCTTCCCAATAAGCTTGGCTTCGCAGCTGCAGCAAGGAATCCATGCTTTCAGCCAGCGCTAATGCCCCAGACAAAGACGCTACCGCCGCAAACTGGTCAGGCTTTCTCAGCCCGAGTTTTACTGCCCCATAGCCCCCCATCGAAAGCCCAGCCGCAAAAGTTTTTTCTCGTTTTTGCGTCAGCTGAGGAAACAGCTCATGACAAATCTGTGGTAATTCTTCGGCGATAAAAGTCCAATACTTCATCTCATAGGTCGTATCGGTATACCAACCCAGATCAGTAGACGGCATGATGACCGCTAGTTGATACTCTGCGGCATACCGCTCGATCGACGTCCGTCGCTGCCAGACACTATGATTTCCGTTCATCCCATGCAATAAATAAAGCACCGGGAGATCTGTGCCCGTCGATTGGCTTTGCGTGCCGATTTTTTTCTTGGTACTTTGAGGCAAGATCACATCGATCATTACCTCCATTTCAAGAACATTTGAATAGATATTTGCTTGTAAAAAAGCCATACAATCACCTGCGATCCTTTTTTTATATTGTACCAGATTCTCGCGAAATCGTGCGGGTCAAACCAATCGCTAGCACAATAAGTAAAACACCGATCCCAAAAACCCAGTGTAGACCGCTATAAAGAATCGCCCGTAATTGCCCTAGTAATGCGGTTGGCAGCTGGCGCGCAGCGGCTGGATCTACTAGCTGATTCATGACACTGCTATCATTGACTTGTGCCTGTGCTAAGCCTACGCTATTACTGGTGTTTAAAACGATACCGAAGACCGCTACCATGATGGTTTGCCCGATCGTTCGCAACAGGGTATTGAAAGAAGTCGCCACGCCGACTTGTGTGGGGCCAACACTGGTTTGGGCAGTAACCGTACAAACCACCATCGTTGCCCCTAACCCGACGCCAGTAATAGAAGAAATGACCAAGAACAACCAGAATGAGGTCTGTGCCGGTGTCAAAAACAGCCACAAAGCACCGGTAGCCGTGATCAACAAGCTAACCGTCAAGACCCAGCTGACACTGTGCTGTGTCAACCAACGGCTGGCTAAGAAGGAACCAATCATCCATAAAATCGATAACGGTGCCAACACAAGCCCGCCAATCCCCGCACTCATGCCTAAGACCCCTTGCATCCACATTGGGATATAAACATCGATCCCCATCAAGAAGCCGCTAGCCAAAGCTGCTACGATATTGACCACCACAAATAATTTTGAATGAAACAGCTTCAGATCAATAATCGGATCTGCTGCTTTTTTCTCCACCCGAACGAAGCCGATGAACATAAGGACAGAAAAAACGAACAGACTGAGGACGGGCAGACTCACACCATAATCTCCCAGCAACTGGAAGCCTAGCAGGAGCCCTACTAGCGTCAACATCAACAAGAGACTGCCTGCATAATCAATGTTGACTGCAGCAAAGGCCTTTTTTTCTTCATGAAAATAAAACCAAATCAAGGCAATCAGCCCTAATCCAATGGGTACGTTGATAAAAAAGATCCAATGCCACCCGATCGTATCTACGATCAAGCCACCGGCTAAGGGACCAACGACACTGGCGATCCCCCAAGCCGTACTATTGAGCCCTAAGACTTTCGCCCGCTTTTCAACGGGATACAGGTCCGCAATGATCGTTAGGGCAACGGGCATCATGGCACCTGCGCCTAATCCTTGCAACGCTCTGGCAATGATCAACGTCAACATCGTGTTGGCCATCCCACAAAACGCCGACCCGATAATAAACAGCAACGTCCCAAATAAAAAGACTGGTTTGCGGCCGATATTATCGGCAAACTTGCCGTAGATCGGGGTCAACATCGCACTGGTCAAAAGATAGATCGAGAAGACCCAGTTCATGATCTCGATCCCTTTCAATGAACTGACGATGGTAGGCATCGCTGTCGTAATGATCGTTCCTTCGATTGCGGTCATAAACGTTGCGACAAAGACCGCAATGGTGACTAATTTTACATTGGTTCGCATATAACTCCTCCTTTTACTCCAAAAAAAAGAACCTCTATTGATAGTCATCAATAGAGGTCGCCTCTTTTAATCCTTCACACTTGCCAAAAGTGCCGCCACCTTGTCGGTGCGTTCCCATGGCAAATCGATATCTGTACGACCGAAATGTCCGTAAGCGGCAGTCTGACGATAAATCGGACGGCGCAAATCTAACATTTCAATAATTCCTGCTGGTCGCAAATCAAAGTTTTCCCGTACCGCTTGGATCAAGCGCTCGTTGCTGACGGTTCCTGTACCAAAAGTGTTGATGCTGATCGAAACGGGCTGTGCCACACCGATCGCATAGGCTAATTGTACTTCCACTTTTTTGGCTAGCTTTGCTGCTACGATGTTTTTGGCAATGTAGCGAGCCGCATAGCTGGCTGAACGGTCAACTTTGGTTGCATCTTTTCCAGAAAACGCACCGCCGCCATGACGTGCATAGCCGCCATAAGTATCAACGATGATTTTTCTGCCAGTCAAACCGGCATCCCCTTGAGGACCGCCGATCACAAAACGACCAGTAGGATTGATATAATATTTTGTCTGCTCGTCTAAAAGATCGGCAGGGATCACTTCTTTGATCACTTTTTCGATGACATCACGGTGGATCATTTCATTATCAGCCGCATCATCATGCTGGGTACTAATAACGACGGTGTCCACTCTTTGTGGTTGATCGTTATCATCATATTCAACGGTTACTTGTGATTTTGCATCTGGACGCAAGTAGCTTAGTTCGTTGTTTTTCCGCAACTCTGCTAAGCGACGTACCAGCCGATGGCTCAACGCGATCGGTAAAGGCATCAATTCAGGTGTTTCATCAACGGCAAAACCAAACATCAAGCCTTGGTCGCCGGCACCGATATCTTCTTTATCCGTTTCTCCACGACTTTCTAAAGCATCGTCAACGCCTTGAGCGATATCTGGTGATTGCTCATCGATCGCTACCAAAACAGCAACCGTATCGCCGTCAAAGCCGAATTTTGCTCGTGTATAGCCGATTTCTTTGATGGTTTCTCGGACGACTTTTTGAATATCTACATAAGCAGAAGTAGAAATTTCTCCAAAGACTAAAACCAATCCCGTAGTAACTGACGTTTCGCAAGCGACCCGTGCCATTGGGTCTTCGGCAAGCAACGCATCTAAGATGGCATCACTGATTTGGTCGGCTACTTTGTCTGGGTGTCCTTCTGAAACGGACTCTGATGTAAATAAGTGTTTCTCTGTCATTTTTGTATTCCCCCTAATATATGTTTCGGTTACAAGGCATCTTCGCAGCTGCGAATCCTTTCGGGAACTTGCAACGGACTGATTATAACAAATTTTGACTGCTCATGCTTGAAAAAATGATAAAAAGATCATTTTTGGGCAATAAAAAAACACTCTCAAGAGTGTTTGCATGATCCGTACGGGATTCGAACCCGTGTTACCGCCGTGAAAGGGCGGTGTCTTAACCGCTTGACCAACGGACCAGTTTAAAAATGTAATGGGCCTAAATGGACTCGAACCATCGACCTCACGCTTATCAGGCGTGCGCTCTAACCAGCTGAGCTATAGGCCCCAAATAAAAAATGCAAAGCGGGTGACGAGAATCGAACTCGCGACAACAGCTTGGAAGGCTGTAGTTTTACCACTAAACTACACCCGCATTCCTATGGCGCGGGACAGAATCGAACTGCCGACACATGGAGCTTCAATCCATTGCTCTACCAACTGAGCTACCGAGCCAAAAACAACGGTCTGGACGGGACTCGAACCCGCGACCTCCTGCGTGACAGGCAGGCATTCTAACCAACTGAACTACCAAACCAGAAGCTTTGTATTGCTGCTTTGCCGTTAAACAAAGCAATTGCGGGAGCAGGATTTGAACCTACGACCTTCGGGTTATGAGCCCGACGAGCTACCAGACTGCTCCATCCCGCGATAAGTAATTACTTTACAGTAATTAAAGGACTGTGATTCTTTTGCTCGCAACAAAAGAGACAGTTAAGGAGGATAAGGGATTCGAACCCTTGCACGGTTTTACCCGCCTGACGGTTTTCAAGACCGTTCCCTTCAGCCGGACTTGGGTAATCCTCCAAAAGTAAAAAATGATCCGTACGGGATTCGAACCCGTGTTACCGCCGTGAAAGGGCGGTGTCTTAACCACTTGACCAACGGACCAATAAAAAACGGAGAAGGAGGGATTTGAACCCTCGCGCCGGTTTCCCGACCTACACCCTTAGCAGGGGCGCCTCTTCAGCCACTTGAGTACTTCCCCAAATGTATGACTACATTTTGATGGGCCTAAATGGACTCGAACCATCGACCTCACGCTTATCAGGCGTGCGCTCTAACCAGCTGAGCTATAGGCCCCAAAAAATAAAAGCTAAAGCGGGTGACGAGAATCGAACTCGCGACAACAGCTTGGAAGGCTGTGGTTTTACCACTAAACTACACCCGCATGGCGGTCTGGACGGGACTCGAACCCGCGACCTCCTGCGTGACAGGCAGGCATTCTAACCAACTGAACTACCAAACCATATTTAGCTTTTATTGCGCTTTTGAAAACAAAAGCAATTGCGGGAGCAGGATTTGAACCTACGACCTTCGGGTTATGAGCCCGACGAGCTACCAGACTGCTCCATCCCGCGATAAGTAATTACTTTACAGTAATTAAAAGACTGTGATTCTTTTGCTCGCAACAAAAGAGACAGTTAAGGAGGATAAGGGATTCGAACCCTTGCACGGTTTTACCCGCCTGACGGTTTTCAAGACCGTTCCCTTCAGCCGGACTTGGGTAATCCTCCATAATAAAACAGATACAATGCCACAATGGACCTTGTAGGACTCGAACCTACGACCGGACGGTTATGAGCCGTCTGCTCTAACCAACTGAGCTAAAGGTCCAGGCTCTTAAAAATCGCGGCGGAGGGGATCGAACCCCCGACCTCCCGGGTATGAACCGGACGCTCTAGCCAGCTGAGCTACACCGCGTAAAAAAGAATCATTTATTCAAATGATATGGAGCCTAGCGGGATCGAACCGCTGACCTCCTGCGTGCAAAGCAGGCGCTCTCCCAGCTGAGCTAAGGCCCCTTTTGAAAAATTATCGGGAAGACAGGATTCGAACCTGCGACCCCTTGGTCCCAAACCAAGTGCTCTACCAAGCTGAGCTACTTCCCGTTATTAAAAAGCGCGCCCAAGAGGAGTCGAACCCCTAACCTTTTGATCCGTAGTCAAACACTCTATCCAATTGAGCTATGGGCGCATATTATGAAATGCCGAGGACCGGAATCGAACCGGTACGGTGATCACTCACCGCAGGATTTTAAGTCCTGTGCGTCTGCCAGTTCCGCCACCCCGGCTGAAAATTGCTAAGGCAAAGCGGAAAACGGGGTTCGAACCCGCGACCCCCACCTTGGCAAGGTGGTGCTCTACCACTGAGCTATTTCCGCATATTCCTGATGCCGGCTAAAGGACTTGAACCCTCGACCCTCTGATTACAAATCAGATGCTCTACCAACTGAGCTAAGCCGGCAATGAAGTGCGGGTGAAGGGACTTGAACCCCCACGCCCGAAGGCGCTAGATCCTAAATCTAGTGCGTCTGCCAATTCCGCCACACCCGCATAGGTTATTACTATGAGTCGTACAGGGCTCGAACCTGTGACCCTCTGATTAAAAGTCAGATGCTCTACCAACTGAGCTAACGACTCATATGGGGGTTAACGGGATCGAACCGCTGACCCTCTGCTTGTAAGGCAGATGCTCTCCCAGCTGAGCTAAACCCCCATAAGGTAAAAAAAACGCGTGGCGACGTCCTACTCTCACAAAGGGAAACCCTTCACTACAATCGGCGCTAAGAAGCTTAACTTCTGT
>NZ_CP127160.1:3125000-3397631 GCF_030263915.1 Enterococcus sp. FZMF
TCACTCCCCTTCCGGGGTGCTTTTCACCTTTCCCTCACGGTACTGGTTCACTATCGGTCACTAGGGAGTATTTAGCCTTGGGAGATGGTCCTCCCGGATTCCGACGGAATTCCTCGTGTTCCGCCGTACTCAGGATCCTCCTAGGTGTTATCCAAATTTCGCCTACGGGGTTTTTACCCTCTTTGACATACTTTTCCAAGTATTTCGACTATCTGAATAGACTACCATATCGGAGTCCTACAACCCCAACAAGCAAGCTTGTTGGTTTGGGCTTTTCCCGTTTCGCTCGCCGCTACTCAGGGAATCGAATTTTCTTTCTCTTCCTGCAGGTACTTAGATGTTTCAGTTCTCTGCGTCTACCTCGACTGCGCTATGTATTCACGCAGACGTAACATCCTATAAAAGATGCTGGGTTCCCCCATTCGGAAATCTCTGGATCATAGCTTACTTACAGCTCCCCAAAGCATATCGGTGTTAGTCCCGTCCTTCATCGGCTCCTAGTGCCAAGGCATCCACCGTGCGCCCTTATTCACTTAACCTTTGACCTTACGGTCGGTTTTGAGTACTTCTTCTAGCGATAGAAGGTTGCTCAAGAAAATAAGCGTTGAACTTATTAAAAAACTCTTTTAACATTTCAACTCGGTGTGTGTTACTTGTTTTGATTATTTCTTCGATATCCAGTTTTCAATGAACAAAGCTTAACGACCATTGTCGTTAATGGAGCCTAGCGGGATCGAACCGCTGACCTCCTGCGTGCAAAGCAGGCGCTCTCCCAGCTGAGCTAAGGCCCCGGGTATTTACTTGAGAGTAGACCTCTCAAAACTGAACAAAGGCAAACGATGTGTAGTCTTCCGAAATATTCCTTAGAAAGGAGGTGATCCAGCCGCACCTTCCGATACGGCTACCTTGTTACGACTTCACCCCAATCATCTATCCCACCTTAGGCGGCTGGCTCCAAAAAGGTTACCTCACCGACTTCGGGTGTTACAAACTCTCGTGGTGTGACGGGCGGTGTGTACAAGGCCCGGGAACGTATTCACCGCGGCGTGCTGATCCGCGATTACTAGCGATTCCGGCTTCATGTAGGCGAGTTGCAGCCTACAATCCGAACTGAGAGAAGCTTTAAGAGATTAGCTTAGCCTCGCGACTTCGCAACTCGTTGTACTTCCCATTGTAGCACGTGTGTAGCCCAGGTCATAAGGGGCATGATGATTTGACGTCATCCCCACCTTCCTCCGGTTTGTCACCGGCAGTCTCGCTAGAGTGCCCAACTAAATGATGGCAACTAACAATAAGGGTTGCGCTCGTTGCGGGACTTAACCCAACATCTCACGACACGAGCTGACGACAACCATGCACCACCTGTCACTTTGCCCCCGAAGGGGAAGCTCTATCTCTAGAGTGGTCAAAGGATGTCAAGACCTGGTAAGGTTCTTCGCGTTGCTTCGAATTAAACCACATGCTCCACCGCTTGTGCGGGCCCCCGTCAATTCCTTTGAGTTTCAACCTTGCGGTCGTACTCCCCAGGCGGAGTGCTTAATGCGTTTGCTGCAGCACTGAAGGGCGGAAACCCTCCAACACTTAGCACTCATCGTTTACGGCGTGGACTACCAGGGTATCTAATCCTGTTCGCTCCCCACGCTTTCGAGCCTCAGCGTCAGTTACAGACCAGAGAGCCGCCTTCGCCACTGGTGTTCCTCCATATATCTACGCATTTCACCGCTACACATGGAATTCCACTCTCCTCTTCTGCACTCAAGTCTCCCAGTTTCCAATGACCCTCCCCGGTTGAGCCGGGGGCTTTCACATCAGACTTAAGAAACCGCCTGCGCTCGCTTTACGCCCAATAAATCCGGACAACGCTTGCCACCTACGTATTACCGCGGCTGCTGGCACGTAGTTAGCCGTGGCTTTCTGGTTAGATACCGTCAAGGGATGAACATTTTACTCTCATCCTTGTTCTTCTCTAACAACAGAGTTTTACGATCCGAAAACCTTCTTCACTCACGCGGCGTTGCTCGGTCAGACTTTCGTCCATTGCCGAAGATTCCCTACTGCTGCCTCCCGTAGGAGTCTGGGCCGTGTCTCAGTCCCAGTGTGGCCGATCACCCTCTCAGGTCGGCTATGCATCGTTGCCTTGGTGAGCCGTTACCTCACCAACTAGCTAATGCACCGCGGGTCCATCCATCAGTGACGCAAAAGCGCCTTTCAACTTTCTTCCATGCGGAAAATAGTGTTATACGGTATTAGCACCTGTTTCCAAGTGTTATCCCCTTCTGATGGGCAGGTTACCCACGTGTTACTCACCCGTTCGCCACTCTTTTTCTTTCGGTGGAGCAAGCTCCGGTGAAAGAAAAAGCGTTCGACTTGCATGTATTAGGCACGCCGCCAGCGTTCGTCCTGAGCCAGGATCAAACTCTCATAATGATTTGTTTGAATGACCATACGGTCATTAAGCTCATAAAAATTAACTTTGCTAGCTATTGCTTGCATGTATTTGTTTCAATAAATTGAAACGTCCTACACATTGGTTCGTTTGCTTGCTTTGTTCAGTTTTCAAAGGTCTACCGTGCTGTGTTAGCAACTTTTATATCATATCAGAGCGACATTTGATTGTCAACTCTTTTTTTAAAAGTTTTTTTCGCTCGTTGTTTTTCAACTTCGTAGCGGCTGTCTCAGCGACTTAATTAGAATAACAAATGATTCGTTATTTGTCAACAACTTTTTTTAATTAATTTTGTTGATGTATCAACATCAATTAACTGTTTTAAAATTGCGACTTCGTTATAATATCATCTGTCGAGCTGTGCGTCAACTACTTTTTTCAATTCTTTTTAGGAATTCAATTAGTCATTTGGCACATGTAATAATATACCAACTAAATCCCTTGTGGTCAATCATTTTCTATGGCTTTTTTTAATTTTTACAAACCCGTCTAATCGCATTGGATCCAGCTTTTATCGTTCGCATTTAATCCGTTTTCTGGCAACTTTCGTGGCGTTTTCCCCTCTAATTCCTCGCTGTTTTTCACCCTGATCCAGCAGACAAGAAAAAAAGCCGCCCATCTCTTGCGAGTGGACGGAGTTTTTTTATCTCATTGTTGGGAATAATAAAACGTCGCGAATCGATTGCGCATCTGTCAACAGCATCACTAAGCGATCGATCCCGATCCCTAATCCACCAGTTGGCGGCATACCGTATTCAAGTGCTTCTAAGAAATCTTCATCCACCCCATGGGCTTCATCATTTCCTGCTTCGCGCTCTTTTTCTTGCCCTTCAAAACGTTCTCTTTGATCGATTGGATCATTTAGTTCCGTGAAGGCATTCGCAAATTCACGACCAACGATAAATAATTCAAAGCGGTCGGTAAAGCGTTCATCTTCTGGATTCTTTTTCGCTAATGGCGAAACTTCCACTGGATGACCGAAGACAAAGGTTGGCTGCTGTAACGTTTCTTCAACAAATGTCTCAAAGAATTCATTGATGATATGGCCAACAGTCATGGCATCAGTGATTTCAACATGATGTTCTTTCGCTAAGCTGCGGGCTTCTTCAACGGACATTGGTTGCCAGAAATCAACACCTGTTTGATTTTTGATTGCATCGACCATATGGATTCGTGCAAAGTCGCTAGCTAGATCGACTTCTTGTCCATCGTATTGGATCGTTGCTGTATGCAAGACTTTTTCAGCAGCATTACGGATAATGCCTTCGGTCAGATCCATCACATCTTTGAAATCTGTATATGCCGTATACGCTTCTAGCATTGTAAACTCAGGATTATGGGTCGTATCGATCCCTTCATTTCGGAAAACGCGGCCGATCTCATAGACTTTTTCCATGCCGCCCACGATCAATCGTTTTAAGTGAAGCTCAAGAGCGATCCGTAAATACAGATCCATGTCTAAGGCATTGTGGTGGGTAATGAAGGGACGAGCCGCTGCACCACCTGCTTGATTATGCAATACTGGCGTTTCGACTTCGATATACCCATGACCGTCAAGGTAACGACGAATTTCGCTGATGATTTGGCTTCGTTTCATGAAACGATCAAAGCTTTCTTTATTACTGATCAAATCCAAGTAACGTTGACGGTAGCGTTGTTCTACGTTCGTCAAGCCATGGTATTTGTCAGGCAATGGACGCAATGCTTTTGATAAGATCACGATTTCTTTGGCTTTGATGGTCACTTCACCGGTATCGGTCTTCATGATTTCACCAGATACGCCGAAGAAATCACCTAAGTCTGCGTGTTTGAATACTTCGTAAGGTTCATCCCCTACTTGGTCTTTACGTACATATATTTGAATACGGCCTTCGCGGTCTTGTAAATGCGCAAAACCAGCCTTACCTTTTCCACGTTTTGTAACGATTCTTCCTGCAATGCTTGCTGAAAGATTCATTTCGGCTAATTCTTCTTTGGTTCTTTGATCAAATAACTCATGTAACTCGGCAGAATTATGGGTGCGTTCGAATCGCTTGCCAAAAGGATCAATGCCTTCTTCCCGTAGTTTTTCCATCTTTTCACGGCGAACCAACATTTGATCATTCAATTCTTCTTGTGTTTGTCGTTCCTCTGTCACGAGTTTTCCTCCATTCTTAACTTGGGTTTCCTTCTTATAATGCCAATGATGACGCAAAAAATCAAGCCGAACTTTCGAATCGACTTGATTTGTTTCTTATTCCTTAAGAGTTGCTAGCGGCTGTTTTTCGACCTTTTCCACAAATGCATCTAATAAATCAAAAATCGTCTGCTTATCTTCCGCTTGGTTAATTGCCGCTTTAACTTTGGCTGCCCGCGAAATACCTTTTAAGTAGTACGCAGCATGTTGACGAAATTCTCGCGAAGCGATTTTTTCCCCTTTTAGATCAGCCAAACGTTCTAAATGAAGTTTCGCTGTCGAAATTTTTTCTCGGGGTGTTGGTTCTGGCAATAACTCGCCTGTCTCCAAGTATTGCTTGGTGCGGTGGATCATCCATGGATTGCCTAACGCTGCCCGTCCGATCATCACTGCATCTGCACCGACTTCTTCCAACATTCGCTTGGCATCTTCAGGGGTTTTGACATCACCGTTGCCCATAAAGGGAATCGTGATACTTTGCTTCACTTGTTTCAACACGTCCCAATCTGCCGATCCTTCATACATCTGTACACGGGTTCTGCCATGCATACCGATCGCTGCGGCACCCGCTGCTTCTGCGGCTTGGGCATTTTCAACCGCAAAGACGTGCTGCTCATCCCAGCCGATCCGCATTTTTACGGTAACGGGCTTGTCGATCGCACTGGAAACAGCATGGACCATTTCATAAACCTTGTCGGGATCTAAAAGCCACTTCGCACCAGCTTCTGCTTTGATAATTTTGTTTACAGGACACCCCATGTTGATATCAATGATATCGGCAGTTGTGTTCTCTGCGACAAATTGCGCTGCTTCTACCAAAGATGCTTTATTCCCACCAAAAATCTGAATACTAAGAGGATGCTCGGTCTCGTCAATAAATAGCATCTCAAGGGTCTTCTTGTTCCGCAGTTGAATCCCTCGATCACTGATCATCTCACAGACGACTAAACCCGCGCCAAATTCTTTGACTGTCACACGAAACGCAGAATTGGTGATCCCTGCCATTGGCGCAACGACGACGCGGTTGGGAATCTCAACCGACCCGATCTGCCATGTTTGTCTATCTTTCACTTACGCTTCCGCCTCTTTCTTCAATGCCGCCAATTCCGTTTCATCAAAATGATACTTGTTGCCACAAAACGAGCAGACTGCCTCTGCCCCGTGGTCTTCATCGATCATCGCTTGGATCTCATCAGCCCCCAAGGTAATGATCGCCGTCGCAAATTTTTCTTTCGTGCAATCACAATGGAACTGGACGGGCATTTTTTCTAGTACTTCGATCGTCGTGTCTGGCAACAATGTCGCTAAGATCTCCTCTGGTGATTGTCCTTCATCGATCAAGGTTGATACTCGAGGCAATTCTCCCAAACGTTTTTCGATGGCATCAATGATCTCTTCACTGGCACCAGGCATGATCTGCAGCATAAAGCCACCGGCTGCCCGAATCGAATCATCGGTTTCTACTAATACACTCAGACCAACAGCAGAAGGAATCTGTTCTGACACTGCTAAATAATAAGTAAAGTCTTCCCCAAGCTCCCCAGAGACGATCGGTGTTTGTCCAGAGAAGGGTTCTTTTAGCCCTAAGTCTTTGATCACGGTAAAGATCCCTTGGTCACCCACTGCGCCCCGAACGTCCAATTTCCCTTGAGGGTTCAACGGCAGACTGATCTGCGGATTTTTTATGTATCCTTTTACGTCCCCACGGCCATTGCTGTCTACGACGATTGCCCCAGCAGGACCATTTCCTTGAATTTTGACGGTCAATTTGTCTTCCCCTTTTAAGGTACTGCCTAATAACAAACTTCCCACCATCGCTCGCCCTAAAGCAGCGGATGCCGTATTCCATGTTTCATGGCGTCGTTGTGCTTCGGCGATCGTTTCTGTTGCCGATACTGCATATGCTCGGACGAAGCCGTCATATGCTAGTGCTTTTACTAAATAATCCTTCATCTTGATTCTCCTTTTTATTCATTAATGAATCATACTAGGAAGCGCCGCTTTTTTCAACTGAATGTGTTTGAATTTAAGGAAAGTCTTCTTAAATAGAAACAAAAAGGCACCGAGTTTCCTCGGTGCCTTGATACGTCTTGTTTTAGGCGTTATCATCTTTGTTTTCTTGATCAGTCGGTTGGCTTTCGCTATTGCGGCGAACGTCTTCCAATTGTTGATCAAAATCGTTTGATGGTGCATCTTCGCTGTGTTTTTCTGCAGCTTGCTTCTCTGCATCTTTTTCTTCCAGCGCACGTTTCGCTTCTTCAAACGTTTGAGCTTTTTCACTAGGATACTCAGAGCTTTCGGTTCCTTCAGGCATCTTGCCTTCTTCAAACAAGGATTTGATTGCTTTGGCATCTAATGTTTCATGTTCAAGCAGTTTTTCAGCGATCAATTTGTGCTGTGCACGGTGTTCTTCAATGATTTCATGGGCTTTTTGATGAGCATCCATTAAAATCTTGCGAACTTCTTGATCGATTTCAAAGGCAACTTGTTCAGAGTAAGCTTTTGTTTGACCATAATCACGACCAACAAAGACTTGATGGTTTCCTTCATATTGAACTGGACCTAACTTGTCACTCATTCCATATTCTGTCACCATGCTTCTTGCAAGCGCAGTTGCTTGTTCAAAGTCATTGGAAGCACCCGTTGATTGTACACCGAAGATGATTTCTTCAGCCGTACGACCACCAAGCAACCCAACGATTTGTTCAAACATATCTTCTTTGGTCATCAAGAATTGATCTTCTTTCGGCAAGGCGATCATGTAACCACCCGCACGTCCCCGAGGAATGATCGTTACTTTGTGTACCACACGGGCACGACTCAAGACTAACCCAACAATGGTATGTCCTGCTTCATGGTAAGCAACCATTTCACGTTCGCGTTTGTTGATGACCCGATCTTTCTTCGCTGGACCAGCGATCACGCGGTCTTCTGCTTCATCGATATCTGAAGCATCGATTTTTTTCTTGTTACGACGAGCAGCAACTAATGCCGCTTCATTCAAGACGTTTTCCAGATCCGCACCGGCAAAGCCTGGTGTTTGTTGGGCAACGACTTTCAAATCAACATCATCTGATAAAGGTTTGTTGCGGGCATGGACACGGAGGATCGCTTCACGACCTTTCACGTCTGGACGACCAACCAAAATCTGACGGTCAAAACGACCTGGACGTAGCAACGCTGGATCTAAAACATCCGAACGGTTCGTTGCGGCAATGACGATCACGCCTTCATTCCCATCAAAACCATCCATTTCAACCAACAACTGGTTCAATGTTTGTTCCCGCTCATCATGTCCGCCACCCATACCGGCACCACGTTGGCGACCGACTGCATCGATTTCATCGATAAAGATGATGGCTGGTGCATTTTTCTTCGCTGTTTCAAATAAGTCACGCACCCGGCTTGCACCGACACCGACAAACATTTCAACGAAATCTGAACCAGAGATCGAGTAAAACGGTACGCCAGCTTCACCAGCAACGGCTTTGGCTAGTAACGTTTTCCCGGTTCCTGGAGGCCCCTCAAGTAAGACACCTGCTGGGATACGAGCACCTAATTCAACGAAGCGTCGAGGATCTTTCAAGAATTCCACGACTTCGACAAGCTCTTGTTTTTCTTCTTCTGCACCGGCTACGTCTGAAAAACGCACGCGGTTGGCTTTTTTATCCGCTTCTTTGGCTTTTGATTTGCCAAAGTTCATCACACGGCCGCCACCGCCACCGCCGCCACCTTGTTGGCTCATCATCATGTAGAAGAAGAAAATGATGATCACAAGTGGTAAGAAGCTAACCAAAAGCGATAACCAAATGCCGCTGTTGGATTCTTCTTCGATCGTGGTTTTGACCCCTTCTGCCGAGGCCAAACTGGTGACTTCGCTTAGTGTGGAATCATTCGGTAAAATGATCGTTGAAAAGCGGGTCGAACTCGCCTGTGTATTACCTAAAACAGACAAGCTGTTGTCATTGCTGACGGTTTGTTCTTCATTGTATTCACCCACGATTCGATACACACCGTTAGCGGGTTGAACAGTAAACTGTTTGATCTTCCCGTCTTTCAGTTGCTCTGTAAACGTGGAGTACTCGATCGTTGGGGTCTGCTGATTGCCATTTCCAAAAATGAAATATACGACCATGACCATCGCCAACAAGACAAGTACATAATATAAGGTATTTTTTACCATACCGTTATTTTTCTTATTCATGCGTACCTCCCTGGCTATTTTGTTTTATCAATCCTGACCATTTAATTGTATCACAATTGATTTAGAACAGTCACTAATTTGACTGATAAACACTAGGTTTTAAGACGCCAACGTAAGGTAAGTTTCGATATTGCTCTGCATAGTCCAGTCCATATCCAACAACAAACTCATTTGGCACATCGAAGCCGACATAATCTGCATCGATCTCAACGACACGACCTTCTGGCTTATCTAATAACGTTACGATTTTCACTGATTTCGCTTTACGGTATTTGAATAGATCCACCAGATAAGCCAATGTGCGACCGCTGTCAATGATGTCTTCAACGATCAAGAGATCACGGCCCTCAACATTTGTATCTAAATCTTTGATGATCTTGACTTCCCCAGATGAAATCATGGCATTGCCATAACTTGAGACATCCATGAAGTCTAACTCCAAGTAACAATCCATCTCACGAACGATGTCTGCCATGAAAGGAACGGCACCTTTCAGCACACCTACGACTAGAGGATTTTTATCCGCATAAGCCGCCGTTAATTCTTGACCAAGTTCCACACAACGATTTTTGATTTCGTCACGGGAAATCAAAATTTTCTCAATATCTTTATCTAGCATAAAGTTCTCCTTCCAACTCTTACTTCTGATATTTATAAAGAAGTATGTAGTGTATTTTATCAGTTTCTGGCGCAATACTCAAATAGGAAAATGTATGAGGTAGTAAGGCAATCACCTCTTTTTCAAGGTTTGTGACGACCCAACTTTTTTCTCGCACTTCATTAGGAATTTTTGAATCGATAAAAAAACGACTGATCTTTTTGGTCAGACCACGCGCCAAGCGGATTCGGTCTCCCGGCTGGCGCTTACGCACCACCAGCTCAGAGGAATAGTTTAGCGGTAAATCTTGGGAAAACTCTGACCAATTTGTGATTTTTTTGGGAATATGCTGTTCATTTATCGGAAAATACCCAATCCATTCCTTTTCAGAAAGATAGATCCCCTCCCCTAAAACCAGTCGCTGACTAACTTCTGTCAACGGCGCTGCAGGCTTTTGGGGAACAGTAACAGGTTCCAATAACAATTGGTCATAACTGCGCCGCAGCTGCCACTGTTTGTGCAACGCCAATTGCCATTGCCCTTTCTTTTCATCTAGCAGACGCAATACCTGCGGCAGCTGTTTTTGATTGAGGGGCTGTTTCGTAAAAGCCTCTGCTTGCTGTAAAAAACCCGCATAGAAAAAATAGCGTTGCGCTGGCGAAAACGTCGGCAGCTGCTGCAGATCGATCACTAAGCGAGCAGCTTGCTGTTGAACGAACGCAGACAACCATTGCTGCTGCTCTTGTTGGATCAGCTGATTGGCGAACTGTACTTCTTCAGAAAGCTGTTGAAAATGCGGCAGCAGCTGCAGATTTTCCGCTTTTAAGGCTGGCACTACTTGCTGGCGTAGTCGGTTTCGCAAATACAGCGATTCGTGATTGCTTTCGTCTTCAAAGTAGGGAATCTGCTGTGCTTGCGCATACTCGTAAATCGCTGCCTTGCTGACAGTAAGCAGTGGACGCAACAAGATCCCTGTGTGAAAAGGCTGCTGCTGTTTCATCCCGCCAGCCGATCGCAAGCGACCTTCTCGCATCATCTTCATCAACATCGTTTCTACTTGGTCATCACTGTGGTGAGCAGTCAGCAAAACATCATAGCCTTCTTGAGACATGACGTCGGCAAAAAATGTATAGCGAAAGTTTCGAGCGCTAGCTTCTACGCCGGTTTCTGGCGGGTTTTCCCAACACCGTTCATAAAAAGGAATGCCGCATTCTTGGCAGTACTGCCGTAAAAAAGCCGCTTCCTTGGCAGATGCTGGACGCAATTGATGGTTCACATGTGCCACACCAAAACATGGCTCTTTTTGCATTTCAGGAAACAACTGACAAAAGATCTGCAACAAGACCATCGAATCGACGCCCGTCGATACCGCCAGCAAAAAGCGGCGTTTTTTTTCAGGATCGATGGCAGTGAGTTGCCCTCGAACGGTTTGAATGACCATCGTTTGACCTCCTTCTCATTTGGTAATCCCACAAGAAAGAAAGCTGAAACAAAACGAACCAACAGTTTTGTTCCAGCTTTTTCCAACTTGCTATTCATGTTTAGTTACGGCGTCCGCCGCGGCCACCGCGTTTTCCTTCTGTATTTCGACGTAATGACGAAAGACGATCATCACTATCTTTTAGAAAAGAACTCATCAATGAATCGAAGTCTTGTTTATTTACATTCGTATTTTGATTGCGTGAAAAAGATTTTTTCGGATTTGGTCGATTGAATTCTTTTTTCGGGTATTCACGTTTTTCTTCCGGTTTATCTTCTGCTTTGCGGATCGATAGGCCGATTTTTCCATCGTTGCCGATTGCCGTAACAAGTACTGTCACTTCATCCCCAACAGACAACACGTCGTGAATGTCTTTGACGAATCCGTTTGATACTTCACTGATATGCACCAAACCAGTTTTCCCTTCACCAAGATCAATGAACGCACCAAAATTTGTAATACCAGACACTTTGCCCTTTAGTTTCGCTCCAACTTCGATTGACATATAAAAAATGTTCCTCCTAATTTTTACCCATTTAAAATAATTCAAACTACTGCGCTGAGTAGGTATGACATTGCTTAATCTTGTGACTCTGTGGATGATGATTCTTGTCCGCTTTGCGAAGAACGCTCATTGGTGTTTTGAGAATCCGTCCCGTCTGGCAAGACTGGATAGATTTTTTCGCCATCTTTTGAGTAGAAGAATCGGCTGCGGGCCAATTTTGCCACATACTCATCGTCTTGCAGCAAGGCAACGTCTCGCTCCAGTGAAGCCACCTTTTGTTCTGCCTCTTTTTGTTCGGCGACTGTTTCCGCCTTATATTCCTTTAGCTTTTGCAGGCGCATTTGATCGTTGAACATCTGAATCCCTACGATCGCAAATATCGCTAATGCCGCCACGAAAAACGCCACCAGCCGACGTCGGCGAAACACGACTTGCCGCCGCTCTTTTTCAAACTTGGCAAATTGCTCTTTCGCATAATCGGTCTGCAATAGTTCTATTTTTTTATTTGATTCTTTTGCCACCTGAACTCGCTCCCGTCGCTGTCTTTGTTTTTTACATTATACCAACATCCGCAAAGCTTGTCTAACTGAAAATGCCGTAAAAATCAAGCATTTTCTGAGATTCTTTCCTCTGAAACGATCTCATACATTTTTGCAGCGTCTTCTTTTTTCGTCGATTCATGCAATTCATTGACTTTTACTTCCAAGACCTTATTCCCGAATTGAATGCGCATGGTATCGCCTACTTTGACGTCACTGCTTGACTTGGCTAATTTGCCGTTGATCTGAATGCGTCCCTTGTCTGCCACTTCTTTGGCCACAGAGCGACGCTTGATGATGCGGGAGATTTTAAGAAATTTATCTAATCTCATGTTTTTCACCTCTTCTTAATAGTTTCTTTCCAAATGGAACTAACAGCCATTCGCGAATCGTTAACAATTTGATTTTGATCGCTGCCCCGATAAAGGCTGCGCCTCCCAGACCGACACCGCCTAGGCAAAAAAGCAGTGCCTGTAATCGATGGGTCAAAGGACCGTTCAATAAGATCGCAACGAAGCTATAATATAAGAATAGCACGCTTGCCATGATCCCTAAACAAATAAATAGTTTTTTTCCATAATTTCCTTCATGCCAAAAGTGATTGATGCTGCTTTTTGCTCGACGCTGTTCGGAAACCACAAAACAGTATAAGGTCGCGCCTAACCCCAACAATGTACTGATACTCGCTCCTGCAGTCCCATAAGAAGCAGTCAGCGGCCACATCGATAGACATTTGATCAAAAGACCGATCCCCGCAGCGAGCAAGCCGAAGGTGTAGGTATTGCGACTTTGTTGAATGCTTTGATAGGCTTGGATCGTCGCCATCAGAGCGATAGAAAAGACAAACAATACCAGCGCCGCATTGCCAGAACCGTCTTTGAATAAGGCAAAGTTGATATAAGGCAGCAAAATCGCTAAGCCCACGGCGGAAGCCGAAGCAATCCCGATCGTCAGGCGCAAATACATTTTTGCCGACTTTTCAAACAGCTGCTGATTTTTTACCGTCAAATACTTAGTCAACGTTGGCAAAAACGTCGAGCTTAACGCCATCGCCACCACAAGACCTAGTTGGACGAGGGGTTGTCCGCGATCATAGATCCCTTTTGAAATTCGGGCTGCTTGCGCCGTCATCCCCCCCGCTTCTAGCGCATTGGTCAATAAAAACGAATCCGCTAACTGGAACAAGATCAAATAGCCGCTATAAATCGTCAACAGACCGCCTTCTAAGAAGAACCGTTTCTTCAACGAGGCGGATAAACCAGCGGGATTTTCTCCTGTACTGGTGACTGGTTTATGCCATAGTGATAGGCGTTTGCCGTTGATTTGTCGGCTATAATAACTTAAGATCCACCACGCCGCAAGCCCCCCGACTAAGGCACCCATCATGGCGACAGTCCCCGTTTGATAAATCGTCCAGCCCAATTGCTGGAAAGCTGCCGCAGCACCTAAAATCACACCAACTCTAAGCAGCTGCTCTACGACTTGGGAAACTGCTGTCGGCACCATTTGCAAATTTCCTTGAAACATTCCTCGATAAAAGGTCAAAGGCGGGACAAATAAGAAGGTAAAAGAAACGACTCGAATCAAGCCCGCCAGTTGGTGGTCCCCCATCACTTGCGCAATCGGACCGGCAAATAAAAAGGTCACCGCCCATAAACCGATCGCAGACCAAAGTACGAAAGGCGTCAACGCTTGCAGCCGTTCCTTGCTTTTCAAAGGATCGGGTTCTTCAGCGACGATGCGGGAGATAAACTGTGGCAACCCTGACAACGCTAACGTCATCGCCAATCCATAAATCGGATAGACTTGTTGATACACATAAAACCCTTCGTCCCCTACCAGGTTCTGAAAAGGGACCCGATAAACGGCACTTAAGATTTTTGCGATAAAGGAAGCGATCGTTAAAATAAACGCCCCTTCCATCGTACGCTTCAATTGTGATTTCGGCATCCCGCTGGTTCCTTTCTAGCCTTGGCTGGCGTATTTTTGTTCCCGTAACGCTTTGACAAAATCTTGGATTTCTAATAGCCAGGTGCTTTCCTTCATCACTGGCGGAATCTGTAATTTGATGGTCATTTGCTCATGATCGACACCCATCGTGGCTTTTAATTTAGTAGCTTTCAATGCTTCAAACAGCTGCTCCACCGAATAATTTTTCGTGCCGACTTTACTCAAAGTAAACGACACCGTCTGCTGCTGCTTGCGGATAGTTTCTAACAAGGCACGATCGCCGTTCATTTTGATCTCGCCCACCGTTAAGAGATGTGCCACTTCTACAGGGTATTCACCGAAACGGTCTAACAGATCATCTTGAAGTTCATCAACTGCTTCTTGGGATTCCAGCTCACGAATTCGTTTGTAGATCTCGATTTTTTGCCGTTCGTCTTCAATATACGAAGTCGGTAAGTAGGCATCGATCCCCAGATCGATCTCGACGGTCGTTTTTTCTGTTTGGGTATTTTTCCCTTGTTTCCGAGTGACTGCTTCAGACAGCATTTGCGAGTACATGTCAAACCCGACTGCATCGATAAAGCCGTGCTGCTGCGCCCCCAATAGATTTCCCGCTCCACGAATCGAAAGATCTCGCATCGCGATTTTGAAACCTGACCCCAACTCGGTAAAGTCCTTAATGGCTTGCAGGCGTTTTTCACTGACTTCATTCAACACTTTTTGCTGTTCATACATGAAATACGCATAGGCGACCCGATTGCTTCGACCGACACGGCCGCGCAGCTGATACAACGTCGAAAGCCCCATGTAATCGGCATTTTCCACAAACAACGTATTGGCATTGGGAATATCCACACCGGTTTCAATGATCGTCGTTGTCACCAACACATCGTATTGCCCTTCAATAAAGTCAAACAGGGTATTTTCCAATTGAATCTCGGTCATTTGCCCGTGGGCATACGCGATTCGTGCGTCTGGCACTAACGCCTGCAGTTCTTCGACTTTTCGCTCGATCGTATCGACACGATTATAGAGATAAAACACTTGACCTCCCCGTGCCATCTCCCGTTGGATCGCTTCTCGCACCGCTCCTGGATTCATCTCCATCACATAGGTTTGGATCGGGTAACGATTTTCTGGTGGTGTTTCGATCACAGATAGGTCCCGTACCCCCAGCATCGACATATGCAATGTTCGTGGGATCGGCGTTGCCGTCAACGTCAACACATCGACTTGCGAACGCAGTTGTTTCAAGCGCTCTTTGTGTTTGACCCCAAACCGTTGTTCTTCATCGATCACCAACAAGCCCAAATCAGCAAACTCGACATCTTTTGACAATAATCGGTGGGTCCCCACCAAAATATCGACTTGCCCTTTGCGCACTTGCTCGATCGTTTCATTCTGCTGTTTTTTCGTCCGAAAACGACTCAGTACCCCAACATTGACGGGGAATCCTTCAAAACGATCGACCATCGTTTCATAGTGCTGCTGCGCCAAGATCGTTGTCGGTACTAAGAAAGCCACTTGTTTGCTTTCTTTGATCGCTTTAAAAGCAGCCCGCAGCGCCACTTCTGTTTTCCCAAAACCAACATCCCCGACTAACAAGCGGTCCATCGGCTTTTCTTTTTCCATATCCCGCTTGATCTCTGCCGTACTGCGCAGCTGATCATCGGTTTCCGAATACGGAAAGGCATCTTCAAACTCTTTTTGATAGGCATCGTCTGGTTGAAAAGCATAGCCTTTTTCTGATTCGCGTTTGGCATACAATAAAATCAAATCATCTGCAATGTCTTCAATTTTAGCCGTCACTTTGCGCTTGGTCTTCGCCCACTCGCTGCCACCTAATTTATTGATTTTCGGTGTTTTCGATTCGGAAGCCACATATTTTTGAATCAAATTCAATTGGGTGACTGGAATAAAGAGCTTGTCTTCGTTTTGGTACAAGATCGTCATGTAATCTTGGTGGACGCCATCGACTTCTAAGGTTTCCATGCCGATGTACTTCCCGATCCCATGATTCGCATGGACGACATAATCGCCCGCTTTTAACTCATTGTAGCTTTTGAGCCGTTCCGCATTGGTGACATTTTGCCTGCGGGCTCTTTTTTTGTTCATCTTTTGGAAAATTTCTTTTTCCGTAACCACCACTAGCTTGTCTTGCGGCATTTCAAAGCCGCTTTGCAAACGTTCCACCACGATTTGGGTGCGTCCTGTAAACAGGCGGTCTTGTTGCGTCTGCACGGCATAGATATCATGATCTCGCAAATCTTGCTCTAACTTCTTGGCCCGCTCTTGGTCACTGACCAGAAAAATCACCGTCTGCTGCTGCTTCTCCCAGCGATCGATTTCAACTTTCAAGAGACCCATTTGGCTGAAAAACTGCTGCATCGGCCGGTATTGAAATTGATGGATCGCTTGGAAGCGAATGTTCCCCATTCCTTTTTGGAATAAAGAAAAGAAGCTGGTCACAAAGGTTTCTTTTTGCAGCAGCTGATGGACATCGATCCCGAATTGCTGTTCAGAAAAGACCCGCAGCTCCGCTAATTTTTGGGTATGCCACTCCGCCTCTTCCCGTTCGATCTCACGATTGGTCTCCATGATCCGAGCATAATCATCGATCATCAAAAAGGCATCTTCAGAAAAATAATCTAAGACACTCATTTGCTGACGATACAGTAAATCCGTGTAATAACGGGCACTTTCACCAGGAATCCCTGCTTGCCATTGAGAAGCCAACTGGCCAAAATAATCTTCTAAAAAGGCGCGATCGGTTACTTCTTTGGTGACTGCCAACCGTTTGTTCAATAATTCTTGCAGCTGCTTTTGCCCCGCAGCTAAATCTTCCGCTGAGAAAACCAATTCAGTAGTGGGTAAAATAGCCACTTGCTGCAGCGTTTCCACTGAGCGTTGCGTTTCCACGTTGAAAGAACGCATCGAGTCGATTTCTACATCGAATAACTCGATCCGTACGGGATATTCGGCATTTAATGGATAAATATCGAGGATGCTCCCACGAATACTGAATTCGCCAGGTTTGCCAATCATTGACTGACGTTCGTAGCCCATCAAAATCAATTGTTGCGGCAAACGCTCTAAATCGATCTCATCGCCGATCTGCCATTGAAATTGATTGGCTAACCAGGTTTTCTTTTCAGGCAAATACTTTCGCAAAGCCGCCACCGGCAACACATAGATCCCCGTTTTCCCTTGAGAAACAGCATTCAGCGCTGCCACGCGTTCTTCTCTGGCTTCTGGTGAAGAAAAAGCCATTTCGGCTGACAACACTTCATCCACTGGAAAAACGTAGACATCTTCCGTCACATTGCGCAGATCTTCGGCTAGTTGATTTGTATAATAGAGATTAGGTGTCACGACGATCACTTGTTTTTGAAATGCCTGATACACACCAGTGATCGCTAATGTTTTTGCCGATCCAGCTAGACCGGTCAGCAATTGCCGGGGGGCCTGTTCACGTAAACCTGTATGCCAAGCCACCACTGTCGGCACTTTATTTATTAATTCAATTAAATCCATCTCGGCCCTCCTTAGTTAAATCGATTCATTGTGGCAAGAAAGTCGCCGTTGGTCAAGTAATCACTACTTGCCTCGACCGCTTTATTAATACTTTGTAAAACGATGGGCAGATCGTCTTTTGCAAAAGGACTCAGGACATGATTGACCACGGTTTGTCCTGGACGTGGACGATCGATCCCGATTTTGATACGGTCAAAGACTGTTGAATCCAAATGAGCGATCAAACTCTTGATCCCATTGTGGCCACCTGCACTGCCTTTTTGGCGCAAACGAATTTTCCCTAATGCTAAATCGAGGTCATCATAGACCACCACTAGTTCTTCTTGGTAGATGCCAAAATAGGTCATCAACGGGCCTACCGCACGACCGGATTCATTCATGAAGGTTTGTGGTTTGACCAAAAGGATTTTTTCACCCTTCAAGAAAAACTCTGCCACCTCTGCTTCAAAAGCCGACTTTTTAAAGGTTGCTTGGTACTTTTGTGCCAACGCATCCACTACCATAAAGCCAACATTATGTTTGGTTTTTTCATATTTTTTGCCAGGATTTCCCAAGCCTACAATCATTTTCATTTTTTATTTACGCTCCATTATTTCTAGTTTCAAGCTGATTCTTCATCTATTTTATCGGTTTTCTTATCCAAACACAAAATACTGGGCACACAAATGCGCCCAGTTCTTTTGCTTAGGTAATTATAACACGAAATGGACTGTTATGGTGGCACCCTCTTGCTCAGTTTTTATCTTTCTTAACGAATCTTAATAAAACCTTGATATATCTTCTTTTTGACCTAATAACAAAGAAAGCATTTACAACTGAAACAGCGATATTTTGTGTAATATTGTTGTGCAAATCACATGACAAACATACTTGAAAATGGTAGGATGATAGCGAGTAAAACAATTATGCGGAAGGAATGATACACAGATGACTGCAAAAACGAACAAAAAAGATCACCAAAAGGTAATTCTTGTTGGAGACGGTGCGGTTGGTTCTAGTTACGCGTTTGCGCTGGTGACCCAAAACATTGCGCAAGAAGTCGGAATCATTGATATAAATACAGCAAAAACAGAAGGCGACGCAATTGACTTGTCCCATGCTTTGGCATTTACTTCCCCTAAAAAAATCTATGCCGCTTCTTATGAAGATGCACATGATGCTGATTTAGTCGTTATTACTGCTGGTGCGCCTCAAAAACCAGGCGAAACCCGTTTAGACTTAGTTCATAAAAACTTGAAAATCAACCGTGAAGTAGTTACCCAAATCGTTGATTCAGGCTTTAACGGAATTTTCTTAGTTGCAGCAAACCCAGTCGATATTTTGACTTATTCTACTTGGAAATTCTCAGGCTTCCCGAAAGAACGCGTTATCGGTTCAGGTACCTCATTAGACTCTGCCCGTTTCCGTCAAGCATTGGCTGAATTGGTCGATGTCGATGCCCGTAACGTCCATGCCTATATTTTAGGGGAACACGGCGATTCAGAATTCCCTGTTTGGTCTCATGCCAACGTAGCTGGCCTACAAATCTATGAATGGGTCAAAAATAACCCAGACATCGATGAAGAAGCAATGGTCAACATTTTCTTCAGTGTTCGTGATGCAGCCTACACCATCATCGAGAAAAAAGGTGCGACCTTCTACGGGATCGCGGTAGCCTTAGCACGGATCACTCGTGCGATCTTAGACGATGAAAATGCTGTTCTCCCATTATCTGTGTACATGAACGGCGAATACGGCTTAAACGACTTGTACATCGGTGCGCCTGCAGTCATCAATGCCCAAGGGATCCAAAAAGTAATTGAGATCCCATTAACAGACGGTGAAAAAGACCGGATGGCCGCTTCGGCAAAACAATTAAAAGATATTCTTGATGAAGCTTTTGCAAAATTAGATGCGGAAGACAATCAATAATTTCTTTTCCCTCGTGTTAAATAGTCAATTTTAGTTAGTCAATTATGCGACTGAACGAATCCTCCAGCTCACTCTTTTTCAGAACCCTTTGATCAAGATGGCTTGCTGCCGATTCGTTCAGTTTTTTTATCGTAAGAAATGCGTTTCTACAGCTTGCCTAAAGATAGTTTAAGAATTTTCTATTTTTCATGGAAGTTTCATTTGCCATATTCGCTTTCCCGTGGGAATATGGTATGATTTAAGCGTTATTATCTATTATGCCATTAGAAAAAAAGGAGTAGTTGAATGACTCGTTCAAACAAACATACTGACGCCAAGAATAATACGAAGAAAATTGTTCTGATCGTTGTGGCTGCTTTACTCGTCGTGATCGCTGGCGGCTATACCTACCGAAGTACATATTATGCAAACCGTTTTCTACCAAAGACTGAAATCGATGGGATCGACATCAGCAACAAAACCGTTGCCGAGGCCAACGACCTGCTGCATGATCGCTATTCACAAGAAGACTTTACCATCAAAGATGGTGATAGCGAATGGAAAACAGTCAACCTTGCTCAATTTGGTTTGCAGACGGATTTCACCGATGAGCTGCAATCATTAAAAGATGAACAAAATCAGTGGAGCTGGGGAATGGCTTACGTTTCGGCTGCCGAAGAAAAGAAGCTAGACAATCTCTCAGTAGACCAAGACACCTTGACTAGCGAGACCAACACGATCCAAAAAGAACTCGAAACCTTAAATGAAGATCGTACCAAATCGGCTGATGCCACGTTGGAAAAAGGCGAAGACGGCTTTTCTATCAAACCAGAAGTTGACGGCGATGCCATCGATGTTGACAAAGCAGTGGCAGACTTGCAAGAAGCCATCGTCAGCGGCGAAAAGGAATTGAATCTCGTTGATTATGTCACAAAACCAAGTGTGACCGCCGATGATCCAGACTTAACGAAAGAAATGGATTCGTTGAATAAAATCGCCAAAGTAACCGGCAATTATACGATCAACGGAAATACGTTTCAAATCCCAAGAGAAACGATCATGGATTGGCTCTCTTATAAAGACGGCAACACAACGATCGACGAAGACAAAGTACGAAGCTATGTCACATCGATCGGCGAACAATACAATACTAGCACCAATTCTTCGACCTTCCAAAGTACCAAGCAAGGCGAAGTGACAGTCCCAGCTGGTACTCTTAGCTGGACGATCCAAACCGATGCGGAAACAGAAGCATTGATCGAGGCGTTAAAAGCAGGCGAAGACTTCACCCGCACACCGATCGCTCAAGGAAGCACCGATGCCGGCAGCCCGCTGTTTGGCAACACCTATATCGAAGTTGATCTAAAAAACCAACACATGTGGTATTACAAAGATGGCGAGTTGGTGTTGAATACAAAAATTATCTCTGGGAAACCAGCTACACCAACGCCAACTGGTGTCTTCTATGTCTGGAACAAAGAAGAAGATGCAACCTTGACTGGTGAAGATTATGCGTCCCCTGTTGATTACTGGATGCCCATCGATTGGACCGGTGTCGGTATCCATGATTCTGATTGGCAGACGGAATACGGTGGCGATCTTTGGAAAACCCGTGGTTCTCACGGTTGTATCAATACTCCGCCAGGCGTGATGAAAGAATTGTACAGCAAAGCCGAAGTCGGGACACCCGTGATCGTGATTTAATCAAAAAAGAATCAAACCTTTTTATAGACGAACCAAAAGCTGCAAAAGAAAAATCTTTTGCGGCTTTTTTGTTGTCTCCCAAATGTTCCTATTTACAAAGAACGGTTTAATTAATATACTTAATTAACCAATTTAATTAACAAGGAGAATCATATTGGAAAAAGTCGTTTTTATTGATCGTTCTACTTTGGCTGGAAGTCTGATCAAAATTTTCGCCCGCAACATCCAACTGCTGTCCGAGGATCAAATCAGCGTAACTGTTGTGACACCAGAACGTCTGGCGAATTATCGTTTTGCGCAAGAAAAACTCGTTTTGGTCGATCCCTTGCTTTCTTTAACAGATCCGATGATCAAGCAGGCCATCCCACCACGCATCAAGCGCCTTTCGTTTCCCGTCAATCATTACAGCGGGATGAATACTGAAGCCATTCTAGAATTGATCCAACAAGCATAACCTAAAAAGGCGGACGGAAACCAATGGTTTCTGCCGCCTTTTCTCATGCCACTTTCCCTTTGCTAGACTATCGCTTCTTCTTGTTCTAACAAAGTAACTTGCTCTCCTTTGTCTTGCAGTGCAGCAACGTGCATCGTTCCCCACTGGCAAAGAGTATCCAATAAGCCGCCTAAGGTTTCTCCATATTCACTCAAGGAATACTCAACTTTGGGTGGTACTTGGTTATAGGACTTGCGAGTAACGATGTCAGACTCTTCTAATTCCCGCAATTGCTGGGTCAACATTTTTTGACTGATGCCAGGAATCTTCCGCCGTAAATCACTGGGACGTAATGCCCCATGGCGCAAATTACAAAGAATGATTGGTTTCCACTTCCCGCCGATGACATCCATGGTTGCTTCAACACCGATATTATAAATTTTTTCTGCCATTTTTTCACCTCATTACGTCTGATACCACACAAAGGTTACCAAAAGGTGGGTATCAAACAAAAAAGTACGTACTATACAGTATTACCACCTCATTATATGATGATACCAGAAAAAAAATAAAGGAGATGTTTTTATGATCGAAAAATTATCAGATACCGTCACCCTGAACAACGGCAGCGAAATCCCCGGGTTGGGGTTAGGTGTCTTTCAAATCCCTGAAGCTGACACAGCAGAGGTCGTTAAGCAAGCGATTATCAATGGCTATCGCCTGATTGATACAGCGGCTATTTACGGCAATGAAACAGGAACAGGGGCAGGAATCAAACAAGGCTTACAAGAAACGGGGTTGGCTCGTGAAGAACTCTTTGTCACTTCCAAACTTTGGAACGATCATTTAACTTATGATGAAACGATCCACGCCTTCAATGAAAGTCTGGCCCGCTTAAACCTCGAGTATCTCGACTTGTACTTGATCCATTGGCCAGGAAATCAAGCATTTCAAGAGTCCTGGCGTGCCTTGGAAGACCTCTATGCGGCAGGAAAAATCAAAGCGATCGGAGTCAGCAACTTCCAGATCCATCATCTGGAGCAATTATTGGCCATTGCTAAGGTCGTTCCTGTTATCAATCAGATCGAGCTGCACCCCAAACTGACGCAACAAGACCTGCGGGCTTTTTGTGGCGAAAAAGCAATTGCGATCCAAGCTTGGTCGCCATTGATGCAAGGCAAACCGCTGAAAGATGACACCGTCTTGGCGATCGCCGATGCACAGCAAAAATCAGCGGCACAAGTGCTTTTACGCTGGGCTATTCAACAAGGGATCTTAGTCAATGTCAAATCGACACACCCTGAGCGAATGATCGCCAATGCAGCGATTTTTGATTTCCATTTATCAGAAGCTGACATAGCCCGCTTGAACGCATTAAATGAAGACTTACGAGTGGGTCCAGATCCAGACACATTCGATTTTCATTAACCAAACGATATACTAAACAAAACCTTAGGAGGAAGTATAATGACAAACACAGGCTTTTCAATGGTCAACCACGTGGGAATCACCGTCAGCAATCTCGAACGTTCCATCCAATTTTATGAAGCATTAACGGGAAAGAAAATCGCCAATCAAGATACGATCGGCGGCAAACGCATGGCGCAAACGCAAGGATTAGCAGATACACTGATCAAATATGCCAATCTTCATTTAGACAATCTCAACATCGATCTTTTAGAATACGTCGAACCAAGATCCGACAAAGCTAGCTATTCCAATGAGCAAATCAGCGCGATGCATCTTTGTTTTGAAGTCGAAAATATTGATGAAGCCGTTGCTCGTCTAAAAGCCATTGGCGTTGAGCCTGACGGCACCCCCATCGTTTTTGAAGCACAAGACGGTTTGAAAAGCGGCTTTGGGACAGGCGTCGCCTACTTTACAGATCCAGACGGCACCAATCTTGAATTGATTGCACCAAAAGGCCCTTTTCAACGGGGATAAAAAAACGGATGGCGCTGCAAATCGCCATCCGTTTTTTTGCTAGAAGCACGTATTTTTCGATTGTTCCCCTTCATAGAAGCGTTCATAGCGGATACAATAAGTATGTACTTATCTTTAGTGGCTTCACTTACTTATCCAACAAATCGCACGTGAAAGGTAGTGATCTCGATCGATATTGGACTTTTGTTGTTGATTTTTACGGGTATTTTTTTCATCGTCTTCTGGTGCTTTTACCGAGAAGAACCCAATTATGTATTCGGCTTTCGCACCAAGCGCAGTACAGCCAGTGTCAGCAATTGGCGTTTTGCCCAGCAGTGGTTCTCCTTGTTAGCGATGCTCTTTCTAGGCGGGGTCGTTTTATTGCATCACAACGAGCTGATCGCAGAGGCTTTTTACCAAGTAGCCGTTTTTGGCAGCTATCTTCTAGCAGCGCTACTCGTAGAAACGGCACTGTATCTCAAAGATTCACGCACAAGCACCAAAAAGTAAGACAAAAAAGACATTCCAGCGAATGTCTTTTTTCTATTGTTTATTTTGATGATGGATCGTGATCCCCAACACCAAGGCTAAAATCCCTGAAACCACCCAGATGGTGCGGTGGAATAAGAAAATCCCTAGCAAGCTGCTTAAAACTGCACCAAAAAAGAAGCCGCCGATGATCAAGGAAATAGAAATGATCTTGGGTGTCACTGATCGGTCCTTCTTAAACCAGCGCATGTACAAATAATCAGCCAGTGAACGTAAGTTGCCGGTGGTCATCGTGGTGGCATAGGGCATCCCTGCCAATCGACGATAGGCGGCATATTGAATCGCTGCAAAAAAAGATAACCCCGAATCGATCATGACATTGGGTAATGATCGAGCAAAAAAGCCCAGAACCAAAATACCGATTGCTTCAAAGATCAATGCGGCATTTTGCCAAACGATCCAGCCCCCTGTCGGAAAATGATGCTGCAGATAATTCGTCACTACGATCCCCACTAAAAACATGAAGATTGGTGGCAGATATCGAAAGGCTTGTTCAAACTGCCCCGTTGAAAGATTGATCCCTAACAAAATGACATTCCCCGACTGCATACTTGCAAACACTTCCCCGTGAAACAAGTAGGTATACGCATCTAAAAAACCGCCCGCCATAGCAAGAAGAATCCCCACCGGTAAACTTTCATGCACGACAAACTCCGATTTGCTTTTGACACTGCTCAAACTTTTTTCCATTGGTTTCGCCTCTTGTTTTTATACTTTCTGACAGCTTACTGCTAAAAAAACGTCGACAACTCGTTATGTTTTGCGGCGTTTAGGTGACTTTTTCGATAGCTGACAAATCAACCACCCCAAAAGAACGGCGGTCAGTGCTCCCGCTGAATCCAGCATGACATCTTGAAAAAGCGGCGTCCGTCCTCCCGTCAGCATTTGATGGTATTCATCGATCCCAGCGTAGCCGGTGGCTGCCAACCAAGCAAAAAAAGCGGCTAGCCAATACGGCTGTTTTCGAAAAACAAGCGTTAAGAACAAACTGCCACCTAGGACAAAATAGGTAAAGAAATGCGCGCCTTTGCGAATGAAAAATTCCACAAATGAGAAATAGCCTTTTTCCGCAATACTGATCTCCGAACCAGCATAGGAAAAAGAGATCGTCTCCAACCAATCTTTCAATGGTTCATTTTTTAAGATACGTGAAAGCAACCCGATTTGTGATTGCTGCTCATAGGTTTGTGAAGAACTGATAAAGAGGATGACCATTACCGCAACTGCGATACAAAAGTAAAAATTCGGTTCTTTCAGTAATTTTTTCATAGTTTTCACTCCTCATTTTCCTATCTTACCATTTTCATTTGGTGATGCAACTGTTTTTCCAGCAAACCGTGGAGACATTGCACACACAAAAAGAGTGCTTCCGTCAAGTTTAGAAGCACTCTTTCTTTTTAAAAATAGCCATCGGTATGAAAAGCCGTCACCCGTTTGGTTGTGAGATCTTTGGGCTTGTGACGTTCAGCTTCTTCAACGATTCTCAGGGCTGTTTTGCGTTTTTTTCTCCAGTAAATAATGATGAACCCATCTCGTAGCCTTCTACATAATGATTCAACCGCTCGACGACCTCTGCTGCCGCTTCTTGTGACGGCGTGATGATCAATAAAATATCAAACCCTGCAATGGTGCCGACAATTTCTGGCAGCTCCATTTCATCAAGATAATTGGCGATCACATCGGCGCCATTTTCAGCCGTATGAACGACAACTAAAAAGTCAATCTGCGTAATCTTTTTTAGATACTCATACATCGAAAACGCAATTCTGTCTTCTAGATCCTGCTCTTTGGATTCAAAGATCGAATAATACGGTCGGCCATTTTTGGCATACGTTTTAGCAATGTTCATTTCCCGCATGTCTCTAGAAATCGTGGCTTGGGTAGCTGAAACATTTTCTTTTTTTAATAAATTCATCAATTCTTCTTGAGACTCAATCCGATGTAGGACAAAAAGTTTTTTGATAATTGCTTGTCGCTCTTTTTTTTTCATTTACTTGATCCGCTCCTCTCAAGTCGCCTCGCTTACTGAATAGTTGATCCGTCTCGTTCACTTCTTGAAACGCAGCTTACAAGAACAACATCGAGAAGATTAAAATGGCAAGATTGGAAATTCCGATAACCAGTAACGGTTTGCGCATAAAGCGAGTCCAAGTAGAATAGTTGACCCGAGCCAGCTCCAATCCGCCCATCACGACGCCAGAAGTTGGTGTGATCAAATTCACTAATCCGCAACCAGCAGTAAAGATCATGACCATGACGTTCGGATTGAGTCCGATGCTTTGCGCCAAGGCACCCATGATAGGGATCGATACATATGCCAGTCCTGAAGTCGATGGAATCAAGAACGATAAGAGCAGATACAAAATATAGGCGCCAATTACGAACAGGACAGGTGATAACCCTTCTAAAAGATGGGAAGCCCGATCCAAAATAAACAGATCCAAGTACGTCGTTTGCATAATGTAGGAAGCCCCCCGTGCCACAACGATGATCAAGACAACGGATAAAATGTCTTTGACCCCATCGATAAAGTTGGTCACGATTTCTTTTTCTGAGAATCCTTGAATCAATGCAATGATGATACTGACGTAGAAGAACCACATAGCCAAATCACCAAAATACCATTCACCGAAGCTATTCCCGGTCAAAAAGGCGGTCCAACCGTCAAACACATGGATATCAAAGTCGCCCCAAGGAATCAAGGAAACCACCATGATCACAAAGGATAAGCCAAAAATCGTCAAAATCAGGCGATGCTTTTGCGTAAACGCCAAGGCTTCGTTCGTGTCTTTGACAAAATGCTCTTCCATTTCTTTTTGCTCTTGCAGCGATAAGATCGTGGAGCCTTTGTCGGCTTTAACTTTTTTTGCATAAGACATCACCACAAAGATACAATACGCGGTCGTGACTAGCCAAAGCAATGCGCCAACTACTAGGATCGTGCCATTATTCGGAGCAATATCGATGCTTCGTAAGGCATCCATTGCCACCCCAGTAGCGAAAGGGTTAACGGTGGAGCCGATCACACCGGCACCCGCCCCCAACATGACGGTTCCTGCTGCGACGATCGTATCAAAGCCCGATGCCACCATTGTGATTGCTAATAAGGAATAGAATGGAATCGTTTCTTCCGCCATCCCATAAGTTGAGCCACCAATTGAAAACAACACCATCAAAATCGGGATCAAAATCAACTCGTTGCCTTTGAGTTTTTTGACCAAATGCTGAATACCAGCTTCTAAAGCGCCTGTTCGTGTGACAATATTCAAAAAGCCACCCAAACAAAGAATAAACACACAGATCTCGATCGCATCACGAAATCCGTTAAAAGGCGCCATAAAGAAATCAGAAAACTTAGCACCGACGACTTGGCTGACCATCTCTTCTTGGCCTGCTGGTAATGAAGGTGCAAAGGGCTGACCGGCTAGTAGCCAAGAAGCGACCGTCAACGCAATAATGATCAGAAATAAGATACTGAACGATGTCAGCGACTTTTTTTCTTTTTGCTTTTTTTTCATCTTCGTTCCTCCTCTATTGAATCAATCTTAGGTGCAAATTGCCAACAGCTAGTCTGTCTGTGGTCAATTCGCAACATGGGAAAAATAATCTTTGTCATAAATAATGAGTTCTTTGTAACGATAATAAATCTTTCTTTTATGCACGAGCGCCTTGATGGTTTGACTGACCGTCTCTCGCGTCGTTCCACTGTATTTAGCAATATCATTGATAAAAACTGGAAAAGGAATGCGAATCTGCTCTCCTTGTGACTGTCCGTGCTCGATCATCAAGAGACCGATCGTATTGATGACTCTTGTCTGCGCGCTAGAGGTGACACAGTACTCCACTCGGCGTCTTTGCTTCTCCAACTGCTGGCTCATTTGCTGATTCAGCCACAGCAACTGACTTGTAGATGAAACAACCAGCGGTTCAAACAGCGACATCGCTGCAAACTGCACGACAATGTCTGTTGCAGCGAATGCCGATACATCATAGTTGTCTCTTTCAAACAAGCCAATCAAAGGAAATAACTGATCAGGCCCAACAAAATCTACATAACAATAGGAATCAGTTCCGTCGGTTTTTTCGATCCGTACGAGACCTTCGATCACATGGAATATCCGATCTCTTACGTCGCCTTCATAAAAAAGCACTTGGCCTTTTTTGTACGTACGGCAGTATATATGCTCCTTCAATCGCTGTTGATTTTCTTCTTCCAGCCATTGAAAGCTATTCGCTCTTGTTGATGGATCTTTTATTTGGTAGTCGATCATTTCTCTCACTCCAATGTTTTGGACTTGCTTTGCTACTTCGCTTATTTCCAGGTGATCTGTGTACCAGCGTCTTCAATTTCTGCCAGCTTATCTAAGGAAGTAATCACTGCCCGTTTCTCTGTGCCCATTTTGACAAAATTCAAAGCTGCTTGTACTTTCGGTAACATGCTTCCCGGTGAAAAATGCCCTTCATCGACATAGGTTTCCAATTCAGCGGCGGTCACATGATCCAACCACTGCTCATTTTCCTTGCCAAAGTTCAAAGCGATTTTTTCCACGCCCGTCAAAATGATCAGCTGATCCGCATCGACTAAACGAGCCAATTTTTCAGAAGCAAAATCTTTATCGATCACGGCTTCAACCCCCAGCCCATTATCTAACACGGGAATGCCCCCGCCGCCTGCGCAAATAATGATCGTGTTTTGTTCAATCAGCGCCTTAATGCTGGCAACTTCTTGAATCGCTTGTGGCGCTGGACTGGCAACGACTTTCCGCCAACCACGACCAGCATCTTCACGATAGATGGCATCTGTTGCCGCCATGGCTTCTTTGGCAGCTGTTTCCGTTAAGAAAGGACCGATCGGTTTGGTCGGATGGGCAAATGCTGGATCTTGTGCATCGACTGTAATTTCCGTCACCACTGTCACCACCGGCTTAGCCATTTGGGCTTCTTTCAACTGGATTCTCAGCTCATTTTGTAACCAATAGCCAATACTGCCTTGCGTCATTGCCACACAGGTATCTAAAGGCATCGCTGGGTTTTTGCTAGAATCACTGGCTTGTTGCTGCAAAACCAAATTTCCCACTTGAGGCCCATTCCCATGAGTAATGATCAAATGAACGTCTTTTTGGATCAGGGGAATTAAATACTCGACGGTCTGTTTAAGCCGTTCTTTTTGCCCTTTGGCACTGGCATCATCTGCTAGGATAGCGTTGCCGCCAAGGGCGACAACGATCGTTGGTTTCTTTTCACTCATCTGCTCACTGCTCCTTCTTACACTCTAGGAATAAAGAGATCGCCTAAGGTTACTGCCATGATTGCTTTGATCGAGTGCATTCGGTTTTCAGCCTCTTCAAATTGACGGCCCCATTGACTGCGGAAAATGTCGTCTGTGATCTCCATTTCAGAAATGCCGAATTTTTCTTCGATCATTTTTCCATACGTCGTATTCGTATCATGGAACGCTGGCAAGCAGTGAAGCACGATCAAGCCATCGTCTTGTTTTCCAGTCGCCATTACCATTTCGCGGTTGATTTGGTAATCTTTCAACAGCTTCACCCGTTCTTCAAACTGGTCTTCTTCCCCCATTGAAACCCAAACATCGGTATACAGAACATCGGCATCTTTGACGCCTTTTTGAATATCGTCTGTTACCATCAGCTGACTGCCAGATTCTTTGGCAAATTTGTTGGCATAGTCTGTCACTTCTTCAGCTGGGAAAAGTTCTTTTGGTGCACAGATGCGAACATTGACACCTAAAATCGCCCCCGTCACTAACAAACTATTCGCCATATTGTTTCGGCCATCGCCCACATAGACTAACGTAATGTTTTCTAATGTACCGAAGTTTTCTTTGATCGTCATGAAGTCAGCGATCATTTGGGTTGGATGCCATTCATCGGTCAAGCCATTCCAAACAGGAACGCCAGAGAATTTGGCTAAATCTTCAACGACTTGTTGGCTGAACCCGCGGAACTCAATGCCATCAAACATACTGCCTAAAACTCTGGCGGTATCTTCAACGGATTCTTTTTTGCCTAGCTGGATATCATTCGCACCTAAAAATTCTGGATGGGCACCAAGATCGATGGCAGCCGTCGTAAATGCCGCCCGTGTCCGAGTCGACGTTTTTTCAAATAAGAGGGCGATGTTCTTGCCTTCCAAATAGCGATGAGAAATATTTTGCTTTTTCAACTGTTTCAAATAGATGGAAAAATCAATAAGGTATTCTAACTCGGCTTTCGTAAAATCTTTTTCTGCTAAGAAGCTTCTTCCTTTAAATACTTGTTTCATTAGTAATTCCTCCTCTAGATTAAATATCTTCTCTGATAAATGGCATGCTCATGCAGCGAGGGCCGCCACGGCCGCGAACCAATTCACTGCCGGAGATTTTATGCAATTTGATGCCGGCTTCAGTTAATTTTTGATTGGTGATCGTGTTACGGTCATAGACCACGACTTCGCCAGGTGCGATCGTCAAGGTATTGGAACCGTCATTCCATTGTTCCCGAGCTGCAGCGACCAAATCGTTCCCCCCACAGCGAATCAATTCCACTGCATCTAATTCTAAGTAGCGGCACAAAATGTTTTCTAACGTATCTTTTTCTTCTTTGATGGTTACGCCATCCCCGTCACGTGAGATTGAATAAACGGTCAGTTCGCCTTCAATTTCTGGATGAATCGTAAATTTGTCATAATCAACCATTGTAAATACTGTATCTAAATGCATGAATTTGCGTTCTTGACCAATATCAAAAGCTAAGACGTACTCAAAACTTGGTTCATGGTGGAACACATTACGAGCCAACTGTTCAATGGAAGTGGCATCTGTTCGTTGGGAGATCCCGATCGCTAACACTCGTTTTGACAGAACCAATTCATCGCCACCTTCAATTCGTGTTGGCTGATCACGGTCATAAAGCAAGTGCGGTGGCTGTTGTTGGAACATTGTATGATGAGCAAAAATGTATTTGCCATACAACGTTTCACGACGTCTTGTTTCTGAATACATGCGATTCAAGGAAACCCCGTTACCGATCGTCGCAAACGGATCGCGAGTGAAATACAAATTCGGCATTGGATCGATCAAAAACGGATACTGGTCATCCACAGCACCAGCTAAGCTTTGACTATGGGGCAATTTCAGTTCATTTTTCGCTAAACCTGCCATCGTTTTATCGATGAATTGACGGTTATCTTCAAAAGATAAGAAATAATCGGTAATTTCAGCAATGATTTCTGGGCTTTGTAACGTTGTTTCTTCTAAATATTCCTTGATAAACTGCTCTTTGATTTCTTGACTAGTTAACGCTTCTGCTGCTAAATCTTCTAAATACAACACCTCCACATTATTATTACGCAATACATCGGCAAATTGATCATGTTCAGCCCTTGCTTGTTCCAAAAAGGGAATATCATCAAATAACAAGCGATTTAAATGATCGGGCACGAGGTTTTCTAATTCTCGACCAGGGCGATGGAGCATGACTTGCTTCAAGCGGCCGATTTCTGAAAAAACATGAATAGCATTTGACATTTCTTTACATCCTCCTTTGTTTTGATTACGCCTACATAGTACAAGAATGTATGCGCTTACCAAGCGACGTATTTCGCCTTCATTATGCAAAGAATTTGTCATTATGCAATAAAGAGTGAATATCTTCTTGCGAGCGTTTTTTTACTCGTTGTTATTTTTTTTTATGTAATATTTATTCAGCAATTTTTAAATAAGAATTTGATGAGAATTAAAATTTGATCAATTTTATTCTTTTCTTTGATTTTGACGTCCCTGACCAATGCAGGCAAAGCTTACGAAAGAAAAGAACTTTTTCAACCAACAGCTTTCCTTTTTCGATTAAAAAAATCCGATGGTTGCGACTAAATGTGGCTATGCTATACTTAATAAGATCGTAGGAAAAGAAAGGGGTTTGATAGGAATGACCTATTCAATCAATTGGGATCTAGAAACAATTTTTCCAGGAGGCAGTGATTCTGTTCAATTAAAAGAACGCATGAGCCAGCTGGAAGAAGAAATCAAAACTTACCGTGAAAAAGTTGACGCTTGGGCACCAAACGCTACAGACAATGCGCCAAAATTAGAGGAATTAATCGAACTTTCTGGCACAATCAATCAGGGATTTTCACAATGTGGCAGTTTTATCAATGCCTTGCTTTCAGCGAATGTCAACGACAGCAAAGCCAAAATCCTGACAGGCGACCTCTACGCAAAACTGCCAGCATTGCAAGCAGCACAAACCGTCTTCTCGAAAAAATTGACAGAAATTTCTGAGGATGATTGGACTGCGTTACTTACCGTGGAAAACTTAGCACCAATCGCCTTTCGTCTAAGCGAGATTCGTCGCGACGGCAAAGAATTGTTATCTGAAGCAGAAGAAACCATCATCAACACGTTAAATTTAGATGGCTTAAATGCTTGGAGCCAACATTACGATACGATCGTTGCCTCGATCGAAATTCCTTTCCTTCAAGAAGACGGCACGACGATCAACTTGTCCGCTGGTCAAGCCTTCAATAAAATGATGGGTGATCCAGATCCAGAAGTTCGTGCACGTTTATTTGACACTTGGGAAAAGACTTGGGCAGAAAAAGAAGACCTCTTTGCAGATACCTTGAACCATTTAGACGGCTTCCGCCTTTCTACCTTCAAGCTTCACGGGGTCACTGATTACTTGAAAGAACCATTAGAATACAATCGTCTGCAAAAAGCGACATTGGATGCTATGTGGGGCACGATCCAAAAGAACAAACAGCCGATCGTTGATTTCTTGACCCGCAAAGCCCAGCTTTTCGGCAAAGAAAAAATGGAATGGCAAGATCAAGATGCGCCGATCATCCTTGGGAACATGGAAGAAAGAACCTACACCTTTGATGAAGCAGCTGACTTTATTTTGACCAACTTCCGTAAGTTCAGTCCTAAAATGGCTGACTTTGCCCAAGTTGCTTTTGAAAAAAGCTGGATCGAAGCAGAAGATCGTCCTGGCAAACGTCCTGGCGGCTATTGCACCAGCTTGCCAGAAACCAAAGAGTCACGTATTTTCATGACCTACAGCAATTCAGTCAACGAAGTAGCGACGCTTGCCCATGAGTTAGGTCACGCGTTTCATAGCAGCGTTCTTTGGGAGCTACCAGAATTAAACCGCAACTATGCCATGAACGTTGCCGAAACAGCAAGTACCTTTGCTGAATTGATCGTTGCTGATGCAACCCTCAAAGAAGCGACAACGAAGGAAGAAAAAATCAATCTATTGGATGCCAAAATGCAAAATGCGATCGCGATGTTCATGAACATCCATGCACGCTTTATTTTTGAAAACAGCTTCTACCAAGCCCGTCAAAACGGCTTAGTTTCAGCGGAGCAAATCACGGAAATGATGACAGCGGCGCAAAAAGAAAGCTATGCGGATGGGTTAGCGACTTATCATCCACATTTCTGGGCAGCCAAATTGCACTTCTTTATTGATGATGTGCCATTCTACAACTTCCCTTACACCTTTGGTTACCTCTTTAGCATGGGGATCTATGCGTATGCCAATGAAAAAGGGTCTAGCTTTGAAGAAGAGTACATTGCTTTATTGCAAGATACTGCTTCAATGACGACGGAAGAACTGGCGCAAAAACACCTTGGTGTTGATTTAACAAAACCAGACTTCTGGCAAGCAGGGATCGATATGGTCCTAAAAGATGTTGCCAGCTTTATGGAATTGACTGAAGACTATATCTAAAAGAAAAAACCCTCTTCCAACACGACGCTTGGAAGAGGTTTTTTTCTATCAGGCATTCAATAAAGTTAAGCCAATCGTTAAGTAGCCTGCGTACAGACACCAAATCAAATAAGGAATAAACAAGTACATTGCTTTTTTGTCGATGCGAGCAAAGAGGATCATACAAATAATCACTGATAGGACTAACAAGACAATAATGACCGTTCCTGCCCAGTAAGCATTCCAGCCAAAGAAAACGATACTCCACAAGAAGTTTAGTACTTGCTGGATCGCAAAGAAAATATAGGCATTCTTTTTAAGCGCTGGATTGACTTTGGCTACGATCAACAGATACAATGCTGTTCCCATAAAGGCATACAAAATCGTCCAAACGATCCCAATGATCCCACCAGGAGGGGCTAAAAAGGGTTTTTCCATTTGCGCATACGTTCCAGCGATGTCTCCTGCAAACAAACTCGAGATGATTCCTGTTGCTTCGATGCCGATCACACAGACCAGCCAAATCAAAAATTTCATGTTCTCCACTCCTTCTTTTTTTCATGACGCTCTCATTTCATCGTACCATCGAATCGAAAAAAAGCAGAACAGAACGCTTAAAAAAAGAAACGCCCGTGTGGACGTTTCTTTCTTGTTCCTTGCAATTTATGCTGCTTGCTCCCCTTCTTGGGCTTCTTGCTTGACTAGTCCTGCATCATAAGAACGAGCGAATGGGAAGTAGATCAAAAAGGCAACGCCTGCACATAAGAACGCACAAACTGCGGCTTTCCAATCGCCTCCACTTCCAATGAATGCGCCGATGCCGATTGGAGAAGGCCATGGCATTTGGGCGATCATCGGTCGAATGATTTCCAATTCGATCGCAAAATAGGCAATCGATGCGGATGCCATCGGTGCTAAGAAAAAGGGAATCGCTAAGAAAGGATTATAAATCAAAGGAATCCCGAAAATCAACGGCTCGTTAATATTGAATAAGGCTGGAATGATCGAAGCTTTTCCTAACACTCTCAATTGTTTTGATTTTGCCAGATAAACCAAGAACAAAGCGAGACCTAGCGTTGCCCCTGAACCTCCGACGGTCACATACGCATTGTTAAACTCACCAGCTAATGCAAAATTGGCGCCCTCAGCATTGGCTGTCAAATTACCTAAGGTGATTGGCGTCAATACAGAGAAAATGATATTTGCACCATGAATCCCTACTAACCATAATGCACTGACTAAAAAGTAAATCACCATCAACCCTAACCAACTATTAGTCAAGTTCGTCACAAACCCAAAAGGCACGGCAATGATTTGGAAAATATCCGTTCCCGCTGCAACCAAAGCCCCATTGATAATAAGGACCGTGAATGCGACGACAAAGGCAGGGATCAATGCTGTAAAGGCACGGGCGACTCCCAATGGTACTTCTTCGGGCATTTTAATGACCCATTTTTTCGTTACACACAAGCGGTACAACTGAACAGCCAACACCGCCATGATAATACCGGTAAATATCCCGGTCGTTCCTAAACGCTCCACCCCGTCGCCACCGATCGCCCAGCCATTGATGATGGCATTTTCTTGATCGGTGATTCGTGACATGCTGCCATCCACGATCATCAATTGTGGGATCGACATGAAAAAGGCAAACATCGATAGTAACGCCCCACTCATAGGCGCAAGATCCAACTCTTCTTCTTCCGCATAGATCTTGGTGTATTCATAGCCGAGAACGATACAAAAATATAATGCCAAAAGTCCCATTGTCGTGCTGTTTGCCAGCATATACAAATCACTGACTCTGAAAAAAGTATTATTGAAGAAATCTTCTAAAAAGGTAAAGGTCTGCGGCAATACATTGATAACTAAAAACATCGAGTCAACGATCGTAAAAGGAATCGAAGCCATCCCAGCAGCCATGATGGCACGTACGATTTTGAACTGTGCCACTTTTCCTAACGGTCCCATGACGGCCGTTTCTAAGAGACTGAACAACTTGCTATTTGATTGTTCCATAATGTAACTACTTCCCTTCAATGAGTTTTTGGTATTCTTTAATGTATCCATAATACGTATCTTTTTTGCGACGGATCTTATTGACACGCTGCAAACATAACGCAGCTAACATTAGCCCCACACTAAGCCAGAGTGTAAGAATGCCTCGATTGATCGGCGTATTTTCAAGAAAAGGAAAAACGAATGAAAACAGATGAGAGAAGCAGCAGATGGCGATTAACAGGAGATTCATCGTCAGTTGACAAAGATAAAACAAGCGCGTCCAGCGCAGTTTTCCAGCTATTTGCTCTGAATAGCTGCCATAAAGACGCACGTATTCCCCGATCGCCGAAATGGCCAAAATCAGCAGTGCCAGCGGGAGGATCAAGAGTACGGCATTGCTGACCATCGCTGCTAAGAACCAATAAAGATTTGCAAAGAAAAAGACTGCTAATACATACCTTAGAAATAAAAAGCGGTGAAACCGAAACGTTTTTTCTGCCATTTTTTTCTGCTGTTCTCGATTGGTCATTTGATCCCTTCCTTTCTATCGCTCTCGCTGGTATAACGCCAGCATTTCAATCGCCACTTCTCGCAAAGTCATCGTTGTCATTAGATGATCTTGTGCATGGACCATGATGATCTCCATGTCGATTTTTTCGCCGCTGGCGTATTCTTGTAATAAGCCCGTCTGTGCTTTGTGGGCCTCTACTAGTGCTTCGTTTGCTTGATCCAGTTTTGCTTGTGCTGCTTCAAAAGTTCCTTGACGCATCTCTTGGAATGCTTCATGAACGATCGTCCGAGCATCTCCGCTGCTAAGAATAATTTGAAAGGCTGTCTCTTGTAGTTTTTCTGATTTCATTGTTCTTTCTCCCTTACATGTGCGATAAATGTGTTCCTAGGTGATACCCGATAAAGCATTCCATAAAATGTTCAAAATCACCACTTGCTATGAGTGCATCTTTAAATGACTCATCTTCAATGATCGGTACTAACAGTTGGCTGATTTTGTTCAATTCTACTTGCCCCAATCGATCAGGGGAAAGTAAGAAAATCAGCTGGATCTGGTCATGCTCGTCATCCCATTTTATGCCTTGTTTTAGTATAGCAACGGCCGCATAAGCATCATTGGTGATCGGTTCAATAGGGTGCGCCACCGCCAAATGATCGGAAAAGGCTACTGAGCTATAGGCTTCTCGTAAAGTAAGCTGCTTGCCTAGCGCTTCTTTCACCGCGCGCTTTTCCACGCTTTCGATCCTCGTCAGCAGCTGGTCCAAAACAGCCTCTTTATCGGTCTCTTCGGCGAGCCAAAGAAAAAGTTCTGGGCGAAAGCTAGTCTCAATCAGTTCCCGCTCTTTGTCAGACAAGGTCTTCGGTCGCTGTTTCAGAACGCTACGGTACTGTTTTTTCGTTTTATACTGTTTCAATTGGCGATTGATTTTTTGGATATCTTTTTTATCTAAAAAAACACTGACTGTGACGATGGGGATATTTAGAACCACATCTGGTACTTTGATAGATGAAATGATCAAATCGATCCCTGCTAGTTTTTGTTCACTGATTTCGTAATAGCTGATCATCTCTTCAATCACGAGTTTTGAACCAAGTTCGTGTTCCAAACGATTTTTTAACATTTGTGAACTACCGATTCCTGTTGCACAGATCACTAAGACCCGTGCTTTTTGCTGATTCGCTAAGCGTTCCATCGCAGCAGTCAAATGGATCGTCAAGTAGGCGAGCTCTCCTTCGGTCACTTTATAGGGGGCAAAGAAGGGGACATCAGAAAAATGCCGAATCGTTAGCTGAAAAAAGTCACTGTAATCTTTTTTGATGGTCTCTAACAAAGGATTTTCCATGCTCGTACCGTTATTCAATCGTTGCAATAAGGGGGTGATATGCATCATCAGCCCATCTATCAATAAGGGATCTTCGGCTAAGCAAAAGCCCGTTTCTTGATCGATCTTTTGTAAAACGACTAGCAGCTGTTGTTTGACTTCGTTATCGTCTAAATCGATCTGTTCACGAATGGTTTCAGAAACTAGTTTGTTTTTTAAATGAATGGCGATATAGAAAGCCTCTTCAGGTGGCAAGACGATGCCCATCTGTTGGCGGATCTTCTCGACGATCTCTAAAGCTGATTGGTATTCCACTTCCTGCGCTAAGTTTGCCTCTTGCGGATGCAGCTGGATCTCAAAGCCCGCCTGCAGCCGTTTTATTGCTAGACCAATATGAAGGACGATCGTATAGATCATAAAATCAGAGAGTTTCAAAAAATACTTGCGGCATGTATCCAAAACGATGATCACGATTTCCTCGATCGCTATCCCCTCTAATAGATGTTTGTACATGGAGAAGGCATACAGATTGTCTTGCAGGCGATTCATGAAAAAGTAATTCATGATGAAATGCCGTAGACTATTTTCAGATCCTGCAACGTAGATCCCCTGACTGGTTCGATGTTTCAACTCGATCGTATAAGGCTTTAACAATTGCTTGATTTCAACGATGTCGTTGGAAATCGTTGAACGAGAAACACATAGATCCGACGCCAAGTCATCAACAAAAACAGGCTTTTGCCCAAATAACAATTGATTTAACACAAAATATTGGCGGTCATTGGCTTCATTGATCGTCGTAAGGTCGGCAGCTGTTGGTCTGGTGTTGGTTTTCTCTGTATAAAAACGATCAAAGGAACGCTGGTCGGTGATGTTCAGCCGATAGCCCTGCCCTTGCTTGGCACAAATCTGACCAAGCTTATGGTTCTTCAAGATAAGCCCCAACCCTTGAACATACTTGCGCGCAGTCCGATCTAGACCCCCAGTTGCTTTGCGATCTGTTTACTACTGGTATACGTGTTACGATTTTGGTAAAGCATTTTTAGCATGATGATCTCTTTTTTACTCAACATTTTTCATCAACCTTTTTCATCAACCTATTCTCATGAAGCTTTTTGTTTGAACGACTATTGTATATTTTGCTCCACCACAGCAGCTAATTTTTCAATGCCCATCGGTATCGGCACATAAGCTTGGGGCGGAATATTTACGATGGGTCGTTGGTACTTGATGGCAGCTTTTTCAAGATTCGCAAAGTACATTTTGGTTTGCGGGCTGACTAAGTATAAGTCGTATTCATCTTTGGCGATCGTGGCTGCTCCTTGAGAGGCAGACGTTGCATCTAGTTCAATTTCTTTTCCTCGCTCTTTAAAATATTCCGTCGTTTTTTTGGCAATGACTGATGAAGACATACCGCCTGCACAGATGATTAATGCTTTTTTCATATAGTTTTCCTCCTTAACGATGACACTCTATTTCACTATCTATGTTCAGTAGTTGCTAAATGATGGCGTGGTTCTGACCATTCTTCCGCTGAATAAAAAAGTTGTTCACTGACTTAGCATTGCGATGGGTTGATACTGTCATCATAATAGATAGCGCTTTCTTTTCGAACACAAGGTGTTTCCTTATCGATGCGGAAACAAACTAGATGCGTCTACTTGATTTTACAAGAATTCCCTTCAAAAAATGATCGAAAAAAAAGCTTTACTTGTCTTTTGTCCAAGTAAAGCTTTTTTAATCATACGCTCTTTGATTGTTTTTCTTCAAACTTCCGTCGTTCATTTTCCACATACTTGTATAGCGCCCCGTAGCGGCTGCGGTAGCCTTTTTTCCAAGGCTTCTCTTTACCGCAAAAATGTAACAAAACAGTATGCTCGATGACCCAATCCAAACTCCATTCCCCTAAACTGATCGTTTCATAGGTACGGTTTTTTCGTACGTCATAGTTGTAGAGCTGATCAGGGATCGCCAGCACCCGATCGCCGTACAACCCATTCAAAATGTCTTGATCTGGCAAAAAGAGGTTCAAATGATTTTTCTCAATGAACGCTGCGATCTCTGCTTCTTTGACCTCTTGTCGCAGCTGGTGCACATTCATCAGCAAAACACCTGAATTATAGTAGCCTTCCGACTCATAATTGCGCAAACGGACTTTATTGATGACTGTTGTTACTTCTGTCAGCTTAGAATGGCTGGCGGCGGCATACAGAAAATCCCCTAACGTCAGCTCATACAAGGGGCGCAAATCATTGATGCACAAAATATCCGCATCCAGATACAGGATTTTTTCCACTTGCTGCGGCAAGTAATTTTGTGCCAATAATCGATAGTAGATCGACTCAGGGTAGCGATCACTGACTGGCGCGGTTTTAAAAATCGAGCCAGAACCGATGATGATGGGATGATAGGTCATCGCCAGCTTTTGACAAAAAGCCTCCAGCTCTGCAGCATGGCTCAATTCTTTTTCTTGTAAGACATAGACATCAAAGGATGCTGCTGTCGTATGACGTTTGATTGAATATAACGTTGTTTTTAATTGTTCACTGAATCGATCATCAATCGCAAAAAGTAGATTCATGCTCTTGTTCACTCCTCTGTTACTGGCTGCGTGCAGGTTTTTGGAAAAAAATCGATTGCTGTTGCACGCAGCTTCTGTTCTTCTAGTATACCCGATTTTTGGTCTTTCTTTCAGTGAAACACCCTTGCCAATCGAACCCTTGCTTGGCAGACGCCAAAAAAGCTGTTCCATCCATGGATGAAACAGCAAAGGATCGCTTATAAATGATTGTGTCTTAAAAACAGATCAGCGGATCGTTGCAAAAGCTTTTGACCACAACAACAATTCATCTAGCATATCATTGACACCCGCAGCCATGTGCGCACCGGTTTTGAAGGTACTGAAACTTTCAAAATCAGTAAATAAGTTGAAGGCTGGGTTGGTCCGCACGGTGGCAACTTTTTGTTCAGCTAATACGTTGCGCAATTGTTCAGCGGCCCGAATCCCACCGCCAGAACCGTAGCTGACGATCCCAGCAGCTTTATCAAACCATTCTTCCCGAGCAGAATCTACGGCATTTTTCAAGGAAGCTGCAAAACCGTGGTTGTATTCTTGCACGATGAAGATATAGCCATCTAATTCAGAAATTTTTTTGTTCCACGCCATGTTTGGCTCAGCTGTTCCCATAAACGGTAGATCAAATGCCTTTACATCAACGATCTCAAACTGATGCTCTGACCGTTGATTAGCAATTTCTTGAATATATGCTCCGACTTGCGGACTTACGCGTCCTTCTCTTGTACTGCCTAAAATAATACCAAATTTCATGATAGGTTCCTCCTAAGATTGTTTTCGTTTGTTTTTTTAACGATTGGCGAATGTGTCTGCCCAGTCCAATAATTCCGTCAACATGTCGTTCATTCCTGCAGTCATATGCTCGCCAGGGGTAAAGGTGGCAAAGTTTTCAAAATCAGTAAATAAGTTGAAGGCAGGATTGGTGCGCACCGTGGCTACTTTTTGTTCCGCCAAAATCAAGCGAACTTGCTCAGCGGCACGAATCCCTCCTGCCGAACCATAGCTGACGATCGCTGCTGCTTTGTTGAACCATTCCTCTCGAGCGCTGTCCAACGCATTTTTCAAGGAAGCTGATATGCCATGATTGTATTCTTGTACGATGAAGAGGTAGCCGTCTAACTCAGCGATTTTTTCGTTCCACGCTTGGTTCACTTCACCTGTACCCATAAATGGCAAGTCATAGTCTTTGATATCAATGATTTCAAACGAGCGGTCGCTATGCGCGCGTGCTGTTTGTAAAACATAATTGGCTACTTGCGGACTCACGCGGCCTTCTCTCGTACTGCCAACGATGATCCCGATTTTTTGCGCTTTTTTCTTTTCCGGGGTGCGATAGACCTCTTTCATTACTTCTTTTTCAATTATTTGTTCTTTTTTCCCAAATCCAAAGACCATTCTTTTGTACTCCTTTTGTTGTGGTTTCTTTAACGATGGACTCAGCATACCAAACTTACTTTTAGTAAGTCAATCATTCTGCTTACTTTTTGTTAGAAAAAAATCTCAACTGCTTCTTATTGACATTCGTTCGGTACCGAACTATAATCAACTCATCGATATCGTTAGGTACCGAACGATAAATCAAAAGGAGTGTACACCATGAGTACAATGACCGACCACTTAATGAAACAGCTTCGTTTTATCAGCGAAGCCAGCAATGCCTTTATGAGTCAAAACAACCAGCGCCTTTCTGGACAGCAACGTGTCCTGGCCGTTTTAAATTTAGAAGACGGCTTGGTGCAAAGTTATCTTGCAGAAGTCTTAGACCTACGGCCAAGCTCTCTAGCGGAACTATTGAAGAAAATGGAAAATAGTGGCGATATTCAGCGCAAAGAAGATGCTGCTGACAAACGGATCAAACGAATCTACCTGACAGAAACTGGAAGAAAAAAAGCGGAAAAATTACTAGCACAAAAAGAAGCCACCAGCAGTCAGTCGTTTTTTGCTGGGCTCTCAGAGGAGGAACAAACCGAATTTGCTCGTCTGCTTGAAAACATCGCCGCTGGGTGGGAGACGGACTTCCAACAGCAGGCACAGCGCTTTATTGACCCAATGGATCGTTTGCAAGCCATGCAAGAGATTCGGGAAGAAATGATGAAGCAATGGGGCGGAAATTGGCAGGAAATGTCGAATAACGAGCGCCGAAAAATGAGGCAACAAATGAAAGATACTTGGCAAGAAATGGGCGTTGATGAGCGGCGCCAAATGAAAAAACAGATCAAGGAAGCCATGCGGCAAATGCCGTTTCCTGGTCATCGCGGCATGGTTGGCAATCGACCATTTGAGCCGTTTGGGCCGTTTGGGCCGTTTGATAGTAGCGAGGCGAATGATCCACGGTACACATGGGTAAAAGGCAACTTTTTTGATGCCTACGGGTTTGGACAAGACCGCAAAGCAAGACCGACTTCCGCTTCTAAAGACGAAGCCGCCGAGGAGGATTGGCAGGATTTCTAATAGCACCTAATTAAAAAGAAAAAGCGGTGAGCCATCTTGCTTGCTGCGGAGGAAAACGAATGGAAACAACGACACCAACAGTGAACAAAAACAAATTTAAAATGAAAGACTTTATCCACCTGATCGTCAGTGTCAATCCTAAGAAAGGCTTGTTTCTTTTAGGGATGCTCTTTAGCCTGATCACAAGTGCCGCCAGTTTGGTCGTGCCGCAGCTGACGAAAACACTGGTCGATGCCAGCGGCACCCCCACGTTCAGCACCTCCATGCTGGTCGTTTTGATCCTAGCCTTTGTGCTGCAATTAGGCGTAGGGACTTTAGGCGGCTTTCTCTTGCGCTATGTGGGAGAAAGTGCTGTGAAAACGTTGCGGGAACGTCTTTGGAAACATCTGCTGCATTTGCCAGTCAGCTATTTTGATGACCACAAGTCGGGGGAAAGCAGTTCGCGACTCGTCAATGATACTTCCGTGATCAAAGAACTAGTCACCTCGCAATTTCCCAGCTTTGTCACTGGCTTGATCCAATTGGTCGGTTCAATGATCATCTTGTTTTTGATGGATTGGAAGATGGCTGCGATCATGTTCAGTGCGGTGCCTTTGATCACCTTGATCATGTGGCCAATCGGCAAGATCATGTCGAAACTAGGACGCCAGTTGCAAGCAGCGACCGCCGATTTCAATGCGGATGCCAGCGAAAAGCTCTCAGAGATCCGTTTGATCAAAGCCAGCAACGGAGAAGCCAGTGAACAAGAAAACGGTCGGCGCAACATTGGGGCAATTTTTACCCTCGGGGTCAAGGATGCGAAAGTCAGTGCGATTTTGCAGCCAATCATGACGACGGCCATGCTGGGCTTACTCGTAGGAATCCTCGGTTATGGCGCGATCCGTGTGCAAGCCGGCACCTTGACGAGCGGCGCATTGATCGCTTTTCTACTGTATCTCTTTAATATTATTGCGCCTGTGACGACGTTTGCGATGTTCTTTTCACAAGTCCAAAAAGCGATGGGTGCTACGGAACGGATCCAAGAAATTTTGGATACGCCGCTAGAACCAATTCAAGCAGCACCCAAAGCCGCCATCGATGGCGCAGTCTTACGAGCAGAACAAATCGATTTCAGTTACGATCCCAAACGGCCGATTTTGCAAAACATTTCTTTTGAAGCCAAACCCAACACCGTGATTGCTTTTGCAGGACCAAGCGGCGGCGGAAAATCCACGATTTTTGCTTTACTGGAACGCTTTTATGAGCCCACCAGCGGGCGCTTGCTGATTGGAGATCAGCCGATAGCTGACATTGATCTGCAAAACTGGCGGGCACAGATCGGCTATGTTTCCCAAGACAGTGCGGTCTTTGCTGGTACGATTCGGGAAAACTTGCAATACGGATTGGGCCGGACGCTGTCAGAGGAGGAATTGTGGCAAGGACTGGCATTGGCTTATGCCGATCAGTTCGTCCAAGAGTTCCCCGAAAAACTAGAAACACAAATCGGCGAACGCGGCGTCAAACTATCTGGCGGGCAAAAACAACGGATCGCTATCGCTCGAGCATTCTTGCGGGATCCCAAGCTGCTGATGCTGGATGAAGCGACTGCCAGCCTAGATTCTCAGTCAGAAGAAAAAGTCCAGCGGGCGTTGGATCATCTGATGGAAGGACGTACGACATTAGTGATCGCTCATCGCTTATCGACCATCGTGGATGCCGACCAAATCTACTTTATAGAAAAAGGCACCATTACCGGTCAAGGTACCCATGCACAATTGATCAACAACCACCCGCTTTATGCTGCCTATGTCAATGAACAAATGATCAACTAATCGAAAAAACTGCTTATTGACGGATAAGCAGTTTTTTTCGATTAGCCAACGGCTGAATGTTGCTTCTCTTCACGCGTGCCAGACACTTGATTTACTCGCTGTAATTCTTTCAGCACCTGATTTTCTGCCCGCAAAAAATCCCGTTCGCTTTGGGCAGTAGCAAGCTTTCCTTGATAAACTAAGACTTCTTCTTGGTAAGTTTTGGCGGTCTTTTGGACTTCTTCTTCTAACTGATCGATTTTATGGGTCAATTCTTGATTGATCTGTTCATATTTTAGGTAAAGCTTCTGGGCATTTTCGATATTCGTTTGTTCCAAATTCGCTTTGCTGGATACTCGGGTAGCCAAATAAGTAAGTACACCAGTAATGAGTGACGGCAAGACAACTGTTACGATCGATGTATCCATGATCCTCCCCCATTCTTTTGATACGATTCATATCATCTGTTTCCAGTATAAAAGATACAATTCGTATCGTCAACTGATGTGATATTTTTTATATCAAATAATACAAAAATAGATACAAATTATATCTAACGTGCTATACTACAAAAAAGGAGGCGATCACTCATGCTTGGCGAACGGCTAAGAACACTCAGACTACGAACCAATCAAACCCAACAGCAGATCGCAGATCAGCTGGGAATCACCCGCGCAGCGTATTCTCATTTCGAAAATGATCGTAACGAACCCGATGGCGAGACCATCGTCAAACTCGCGGAGATTTTTCAAGTATCCACCGATTTTTTATTAGGCAGACAAGTCCCGGCAGGCTTTACGCAGCCCTCTGCAAAAGTTCAAACCGTTGCGGCCCATATTGATGATGACGTCACCGATGAGCAGATGGAAGATATCCTCAGCTATATTGAATTTATAAAACAGCGGCACGCCCAAAAGGAATGATGGAAATGGATAAAGTAGAAGAACTGATGGCCGCCTACCCAGACTTGCACTTTATTTTCGATAAAAATATGCCTGATGGTCAGCAAGGATTGTACATCGATCACCATATTTACTTGAACCCTGACCAATCACAAGAAGACCTCTTGAGCACCATCGGTGAAGAAATCGGTCATTATCTGACCAGTGCTGGCGACATTACCGCCCAAGATACCAACGAAAAGCGCAAACAAGAACGCAAAGCCCGCGACATTGGTTCTGCGATCGTGGTCACGCCCTATGATATCATCGCTTGTTTTGAAGAAGGCTGCAAAACATTGGCGGCATGCGCTGATTTTTTAGGGGTTCCCCCACAAACCTTCAAAGACGCGGTCACCTATTATGCCCGCCGCTTTGACGGTATCAAAACCGAAGAAAATTATACCTTGTTTTTTCATATCGACGGCACGATTGAAGTTGTCAAAACCTTTGGCAATCAAGGCTAAGCCTTTTTCACACAAAAACAGACGTTCCTTTCCTGCTGCTAAAGGCAGCGTTGACGGAACGTCTGTTTTTTATCCTTGCATGTTGACCCGCATCAATACACGGTTCGGTCGATAGTTTTCTGAGGATTGATGAACCAATGCACCTTCCTCAAAACGATACAAATTGTATCCATAGCGTTCTTCAAAACGGACCATCCCATCGCCTTCATCTTCCCCGACAAACGACATACTTGCCACAGTATAGTAAGGAATCCCTGCGATCGTTCCCGTAAACGCATGATGGGTATGTCCACTGAGAATACAAGAGATTTGATACTGCTGCAATAATGCCACCAAACGATTGGCACCGGCCCATGCCGGCGTGCTTGCTTGGTCGGGCAACAAATGATGGTGCGTCACAAAAACGATCTTTTTCTCTTTGAGCTGCGCCAGCGTGGCTTGCAGCCATTCAAACTGTCGCTCATCTACGATACCGTCGGCATAGCCATAGCAGGAATTATCGAAAGTCACGATCGCCAATGTCTCCGTTTCATAGACTTGATTAAAAGGTGTATCACTGGCGGTTTCTACTGACTTACCTTGCCAGCCTTGGCGAAAATGCCGTTTGATATCATGATTACCCAGCGTTACTACGATGGGCACTGAGCCAAAGGCTTTTTCTAAATATTGCTTCAAAGAGGCATAATCGGCAGGCGCGCCATCTTCGGTCAAATCGCCGCTGATCACCACCAAATCGATCGCTGCTCGCGCCTTGGCATCTTGGATACACTCTTCAAGAGGAATCAAGGGATTTTGCATGGCTGCCAGCATTCCTTGATACCCTTCTTCACAAGGCAGGTAACTTTCTCGAAAATGGATATCTGATATATGCAATACATTCATAGGTTTATCTCAATTTCTTTCTGATGATTCCAGTCAACTGGTCTAATAAGAAGACGGTCACAACGACGCCCAACAAAATAATACTTACCTTGCTCCAGGTTCTGGTTTGAATAGCAAAAATCAATGATGCACCGATCCCGCCAGCACCGACTAACCCTAACGTTGCCGCACTGCGGACCGCAATTTCAAAATGATTCAGTGCAAAGGAACTATAGATGGGTGCTAAGTAAGGGACCCGCACGAAAAACATCGTCTGCCAAAAATTGGCACCGACGGCTTGCATCTCTTCCGTCAAGCGCTCATCCATGGCTTCCATTTCTTCGGTGAACAATTTACCCAGCATACCGATCTGGTGGACACCGATCGCCATAACTCCAGCAAAAGGTCCTGGACCTACCACACGGACAAAAATAATCGCATAAACCAGCTCGGGAAATGCCCGCAAGATATTGCAGATCATTTTGCCGATTTTTGCGACCCAGGGTGTCGAGGTCCATAGGTTGGCGGCACTCAGCAAGGTCACTGGAATCGCGCAGACTGTTGCGATCATCGTTCCTAGACAAGCGATCCCGATCGTCAGTAACAACAAGCTCCACAGATCTTCCCCACTGCCGTCATAAAAGAAGGTCCAGTCTGGCTGACTCAGCCCTTGCAAGACATCTCTTCCCATCGCTAAGGAAAAGGTGCTTAATCCAGAATAATCCAGTGTCGCAGCGGATAAAACTAGTAAAACAGCAAAGAGTCCCCATAACAGCCAAGTCGTTTTCTTCACTTCTCTGATCATCATAGGAAAGACCTCCTTACCCGCTCACTGAGAAAATCAACGATCGCTACCGTCAGCAAAATCGTCAAGATAATGATTGAGACCCGCTCATAATTCAACAATGCCAATGAGGCGTTCAAGATGACCCCGATCCCGCCGGCACCCACATACCCTAACACCGTCGAAGCTCGAACATTGACTTCAAAGGCATAAAAAGTATAGCTGGCAAACTGGCTGATGACTTGGGGAATGATCGCCCAAACGGTCACTTGAAATTTATTCGCTCCTACCGCCGCTGCTGCTTCGATCGGCGCAAAATCAATGGTTTCGATCGCTTGGAACATCAGCTGTGAAACCATACCAAAGGTAAAGACCGCGATGGTCAAAACACCAGTGGCTTCACCGATCCCAAAAATCGCTACGAACAATGCCGCCAACAATAGATTGGGGATCGTCCGCACCAGCCCTAAGAGAAAACGCATCGGCACCGAGACCCAACGGCTTTCTGTCACGACTGTTGTCGCCAACAGACTCACCGGTATCGCTGCGACTACTCCTAAAACGGTGCCTAAAAAGGACATCTGCAATGTCTTGATCAAGGGCATCATCAGTTGCGGTAGATAACTAAAGTCTGGGTGCAAAAAGCGAGCCATGAAAGCCGTCATCTGGCTGCGATTCGACCACACTTGTGCAAAATCAGCCCCTGTGATCCAGGCACTACTTTGAAAAAAGAGCAGCAATAAAAGAACCAGCAGCAGGTGTTTGTACCAATTAAAATGAACTGTTTCTTTCAGTTTCATCGATTTCTCCTGCCTTTTCTTCAAAAATTGCTTTGCCATAGATTTGCTCTAAACGCTGATCTGTCAAAGCGGCTGCGTTGCCGTCAAAAACGATCGCACCTGCTTTTAAGGCAATGATCCTTGTCGCATACTGACGAGCCAAGGGAATCGAATGCAGATTGATGACAATCGTTTTGCCCATTTCTTGATTGATCTTCTTCAGATCCTCCATCACTTTCTCTGTCGTGATGGGATCTAGTGATGCCACAGGTTCATCTGCTAAAATCACCGGCGCTTGTTGGACCAAGGCACGGGCGATGGATACCCGCTGCTGTTGCCCCCCACTCAACTGGTCACTTCTCGTTTGCAGTTTGTCTGACAAGCCGACAGTCGCTAGCGCTTCTTTCGTTCTTTCGTAGTCTTCTTTCGTAAACAACCCTAAAATACTTTTCCAGGTCCCGTAATATCCCAAACGCCCAGACAAAACATTTTTTTGAACGGTACTGCGTTTGACCAAATTGAAGCTTTGCGAGATCAATCCGATTTGTCGACGAATCAAGCGCAATTCTTTTTTATTGGCTTTCGTGACTGATTTGCCGTCTACCCGGATATCTCCTTCAGTGATTGGCACTAAACGATTGATTGAGCGTAAAAAGGTACTCTTACCAGCACCGCTCAAGCCAATGATGGCCACAAATTCACCTTGCTCAATCGTTACATCTATGTTCTGTAATCCTTTGACCCCATTTGGGTAGACTTTGGATACATTCTCAAAAGTTATCATCTGTTTTCTCCATTATGTAGGGACCGCGGCAAAGTTTCCCCAATCGGTCACGGTCTATCTCACTAAAAAATGCACTGGTACTGCGTATTCCACCTATTCCCCTAGTAAATCGCTGCACATCTCCGTGTCCCGTTATCCTTCTACCGCAATCCCTGATTTTTTACTCTGCTGCTCGTTGTGTATAATCGCGAATGGTATCGTAAGCAGAATCTGCTGCTTCTTCATACCCTTGGTGTCCCCACAAGCTCATTGCTTCGGCACCCTCTTCATCATCTGCCATGTTCAAGAACACTTCTTTGATCTGCTCTTTTAGTTCAGCATCCATTGATGGTTGGACGGCAATGGCGTCATTTGGAATATCCCCTTCAGTCAAGTAAAGGACTTTTAGGTCTTTGAATAAATCGTTGTCTGGAAAGCTTGATGCAAAGACATTTCGTGCCCCTTGGAACACAAAGGCGGCGTCCATCTGACCATTCAAGACTGCAGTGATCTCACTTGGAATATCATTCACCGTCGTTAATGTAGCATCCGTCGTTGGATCAACTCCTGCATCTTTCAACTCGGCAACTGGGTAAATATAGCCGCTGGCAGAGTTTGGACTCAATGTGGCGATTTTTTTCCCTTTTAAGTCCGTCAATTCTGTCATGTCGCTATCCGCACGGACCAAGATTTCCCCTTTGAAGGTATTGGTTTTTTCCCCTTCTAATGGCAAACCCGTCTCTGGATCATAAGCACCTAATTGAGAAGTCAAAATCGCTTCAGCTGCATCCATGTCTTTGGCTTGAACATAAGCGGCTGGCGGCATGATCCCTAAATCAACTTGTCCAGAAGCCATCGCTTCTACGATCGTCGAATAATCCGTTGCTAACGTTACTTCTACTTCACGGTCTAATTTTTTTGATAAATACTCAGCAAACGGTTTTGCTTTGGCTTGCATCGAGCCGTCATTATTGGTCGGTACGAATTGTACCACCAGCTTTTCTTTTTCGGCTGTGGCACTGCTGTCGCTGCTGCTGCTCCCATTCCCACAGCCGGTCAATGCGGCAACTAACGCAATTCCTAACATTCCTTTAACAATTCGTTTCAATGGCATTTTTTCTCCTCCTAATGGTTTGACGCTTTCTTACATTCAAATCATACCAAGTATCCCGTCAAAACGAAGTGACACATGTCCTATTTTACCTTATTTTTACATACAATTTACATTAGATTTTATTTATCGTTCGTGTTGAGTCAAAAGGGGAACTAAGCTATACTTAAAGAAAACCATTCAGGAGTGGCTGATTTCCATGAAAAAAATCGATGATACCGCACGCCTCAGTAATTACATTGACACCTTCGATCTGCAATCTTATATGGACAATGATTTGTTAGCGATGGCCACTTTGCATTCCTTTGAAAAAGAAGAGCACCTGATTCGAACAGGTACGCCTTCTGAATACTTGTATTTTCTCGTAGATGGAACCGTGATGGTCTATTCCTTCTCTTCGGATACCCAAACAATTTGTATTGATTACGCCAAGCCAGCTGCACCTTTAGGAGAAGCTTCCTCTTTGTGGGAACTCCTGCCGAAAAGCAGTGTCAAAGCCGCTTCTGCTTGCGTCTGTGTCTGCATCCCTTTGAATCGCTACCGCAACACCTTGCAACAAGACGTCCGCTTTTTGCAAACCATCTGTCAGTTGCTCAGTTCCCGCTTGAATTCGGGGATCAACTTAGCGAATTCATTGACGGAACCTGTAGAGACACGGTTGGCCAAATTTATTCTTGCGCATCAAGAAAATCAACACTTTTCCTTTCAGTTGACCACCTGTGCCGCAATCTTGAATGTCAGCTATCGCCACCTGCTGCGAACCTTTACCAGCTTTCGGGAAGACAAGCTGATCGAAAAACAAAAACAGGGCTATGCGATTCTCGATTTCCCCGCTTTAGAGTCGCTTGCCGAAAATTTAAGCCATGTGTAAGGAGCAGACCATAAGAATGTTCGGGTTTTCCCTGAGTAGGCGTTCCTGATGTTGGTCTTGCCCTTAACTCGCGCTGTGACAAGCATTTTCTACCATGTCAGGCAAGCGAGAAGGGCAACTGCGCCTTATTTTCTTACAAAAAAACCGATCCTTGCTGATATTCAGTCGAGGATCGGGTTTCTTTTGCTTATTTTACGATGGCTAAGAAGTCTTCTCCTTGCAAGACATCGGTTTGGTTCATATCCATCACATCTAAATATTGCGGGGTGTTCGTCACAACGATCGGTGTGATCGTGGATAAGCCAGCTGCTTTGATCGTATCTAGATCAAACTTCACTAACAAATCGCCGCGTTTGACTTGATCGTCTTGTTTAACAAAGACCTCAAAGCCTTTGCCGTCTAGTTCCACAGTATCCATACCAATATGCATCAAGACTTCGGCTCCATCCGTGGTGGTCAAACCAACGGCATGGCCAGTAGGAAAGAGCGTCGTGATGGTGCCATCTGCTGGCGCATATAAAGCCCCGACAGTTGGTTCGATAGCGATACCTTTTCCTAATGCACCAGAAGAAAAGACTTGGTCTTTGACTTCTGCTAAGGGAACCACTTTGCCTTCTAACGGACTGCTGAGGATCACTCGTTCTTTAGACGAACTCTCTGTGGGTGCTGCTGGCTCTTTTGCTGGTGCTGCACTGGCATCAGTTGCTGGCTGATCTTCAAAACGTAAGAAGAAGGTCAAGACAAACGCTGCCCCAAAAGCGATAGCCGTGCCGATCGAAGCTGCGATCAGACCACTTAGATCTTTCGTATCTTGTGGGATAAAGGACGGCAGACTTAGTAAGCTGACTAATCCAAAGGTATAGTTTTCGACTTGGCTGAAGCCAATGAAGGCACCACCGAGGGCACCACTGATACACGCGGCGATGAATGGTTTTTTCAAAGGTAAGGTCACCCCATACACCGTCGGTTCTGTGATCCCAAAAATTGAGGTGATCGTTGAAGAAAGGGCCAAGCCTTTCAATTTCACATTTTTTGTCATAAAGAACACTGCTAGCGCTGCACCCCCTTGAGAAAGGACAGCTGGCAATAGCATGGGTACCATGGTATCGACACCAGTTTGGCTGAGGTTCAACATGATGATCGGTACAAAGCCCCAGTGCATGCCAAACATCACAAAGACTTGCCATAAACCACCCATGACAGCGCCAGCGATCAGTGGGCTGAAGTGGTAAATGCTGTCATAGGCACTACCTAACAAGTTTCCTAAAATCGTTCCTAGTGGACCGACGACAATAAAGGTCAATGGCGCCATGATCAAGAAGACCGCTAAAGGCACACAGATGATCTGTAAGAAGCTAGGAATGACTTTTTTAAAGAAACGCTCCACATAGCTTTGTAAAAAGACCGCTAATATAATCGGAATGACGGAAGACGTATAAGCACTCGCACCAATAATGACCGGAAGGCCTAAGAAACTCAACGTTTGCCCAGCCAAAGCGGTGATGTCTGGATGAACCAACGCCATCGCTAAGGAAACCGCTAGAAATTCATTGGTACGAAACTTCTTCGCTGCAGTAAAAGCCAACATCACTGGTAAATAGGTAAATAACCCATCGGCAATCGCATACAATACGGTGTAGACCCCAGAATCAGCCGCTAACCAATTCAAGGTGACTGCCAGCGTCAAGAATCCTTTTAAGACCCCGGCACCTGCCATTGCGCCTAAAAATGGCGTAAAGATCGACGAAATAATATCCACCAGTTGATTCAACAAATTGCCTTTGTCGCCTTTGCTGTCTGCTTCGCCATCAAAGTTCGCTACTCCATTCAATTCACGGTAAACGTCGCTGACATGACTGCCGATCACCACTTGGTATTGACCGCCGCTTTGAACGACTTGGATCACATCGTCGTCTTGATTCAAGCGTGCCGTATCCGCTTTGTGCTCATCTTTTAATTTGAAACGCAAGCGGGTCGCACAATGCACCACGCTGTTGACATTTTCTTTGCCGCCCACCGCATCAAGGACACGAACGGCAATTTCTTTATTTGAACTCATTTTTTCAACACTCCTTTTTTTAATAAAAAAACCCAGATTGAAAAAACGACCGTCTAACGAGTTTTTTCCTCGCTGACTGTTGTCTTTTCAATCTGGGTATTGCCTGCCTGACAGTAACAATCCGTTAATGATTGAATGTTAATTGGTTTGATCATTGACGACACGTTCGATGTGGATCGTTAAGTAGATCATTTCTGATTCACCGATCGATTTGTCGTAGGTTTTGATCAAGTACTCGTTGATCCGTTGGACCGTTTGAAACGCTTTAGGGTACTTCGATTGCACAAGGGCAAATAAAAATTCATCTTTTTCCCCCGAAAGTTCATCGCTTAAATAACGCTGCGCAAAATACTGCAAATGCGTGGTGATCCGTTGATAATTCAAGGAATCTGGGTTAAAGACTCGTCCATAAAAGCGACTGATGATCGCCAGTACGTCACGTACGATTTCTACCGCTTGCATCGTGGTTTCCATCGTGCCATTGGCTTGTTCGCTATTGACGATATGAAAGGCGATAAAGCCGATCTCCGATTCTGGCAATGTAATCCCGAAGACTTTTTCAAAATAAGCAACGGCATCTGCTGCAACCGCATACTCTTTCGGATAAAATTTGCGGGTCTCAAACAACAATGGATTCGGCAGCTCAATGCCTTCTCGTGCCCGAACCAGCGCATAATGGATATGGTCGGTCAGGGTCAAATAAATATTTGGCGACAGCTCGATCCCCAAGGATGCTTCCGCATCATCCACCACTTGCTTGACGGCTTCGACTTCTTCCACAGGAATGTCTGAAAACAATTGCTGAAACTGATTTGCAGTAAAGGTATCCTTTAACACAAATTCTTTTTCGACAAAGGCTTCATCCACTGGATCGCCGACTTTTTTCTTAAACGCAATGCCGCGGCCCATATAGATCACTTCCTGACCGGCATCATTGGTCGAGATGACGACATTATTATTTAAAATTTTTCCAATAACCATCGTTTTCCCTCACTCCAAAATAAAAAAACCTAGAATCTCCCCGTTAGCGCGCTGCGGTCAATTCTGGTTTTGCCTGCCGAACAGTAACAATCCTTGTAACTGAAAGAATAATAACACACCCCTGTGGCAGATGCAACCCTTTTCAAGCAGAATTTCTACAACGGGTTTTTCCTTTGTTATACCATTGAAGCGTTCTCCTTGCAACATCCTTCACTACCTAAAATGTTTTGTTTTTTAATAAAAAAAGGAACGGCCCAGCTGCAGCCATTCCTGATCTATCAGAGTTGCTTTCTTTGCTGTCCCATGCGCCGCTCTTTCATCGCCGTTCCTAACGTACCATAGGTGAAGACAGCGATCCCCAGCCAAATAAACGCAAAGGCGGAAAATTGGGCCAGTGAATAGGTTTCGTGAAACAAAAAGATGGCTAACAAAAGCATGATCGTCGGGTTGACGTATTGAATAAACCCAAGCGTAATGTAAGAAACATTTTTCGCGGCTTCCGCAAACAGCAGCAGCGGAATAGCCGTCACGATCCCAGCACCCATCAATAAGAGATTGGTTTGCAAGGGATAATTCATAAAGCCGACGGTTGAAAATCCTAAAATATACACGAGGGCAAAGGGGAAAATCACCATCGTTTCGATCGTTAACCCAGTAACCGAACTAATGGGGATTCTTTTTTTGATCAAGCCATACGTACTAAAGGAAAAGGCCATGATCAGTGAGGCATAAGGAATCGTTCCTGTTTGGATCGATAATAAGATCACCCCGATACTTGCCAGCAGACACGCCAGCATGCCAGTACGACTAAGGCGTTCCTTCAAAAAAACGGTCGCTAACAAGACATTGACTAGCGGATTGATGTAATAGCCTAAGCTGGCTTGCATCACGTGGCCCGCACTCACCGCGAAGATAAAGGTGAACCAGTTGATGGAGATCAGCACAGAAGCTAAAACGATCAGTCCAGCAAATGCTTTGTTCTTCCACAGCAGACGCGCTTCTTGTAAAAATTGCGTTTTCTTCCCAGAAAGCACGATAAACAACACCATAAAAACAAAGGACCACACGATTCGGTAGCACATCGTTGCTAATGGCGAAACCCCAACGATTATTTTCCAATATAGTGTGACCAAGCCCCACAAGACATAGGCAGACAACCCAAAATAAACGCCTTTATTCTTCATTTTCTCCCTGATTTTTTTCCATTAAAGCAAGCCTTTAATGAAAAAAAATACTCCTCCTAAACCATAAGTTATCTTATTATATCGAATTTTTTGGTTTTTCATAGAGTTTCATGAAATAAATCAAGAAAAGCACCCTTCAAAGAAAGGTGCCCCTCTTTATTCCAGTGGTTCTTCTGCCCCTTCTAGCCAAACGGCTTCTGGCTTCTGATCACGAATCAAGAATAGCCCCGTTGCAAACAGCAGTCCAGAAGCGATCGTCATCAATAAGAAAGAAACATTCATCCCATGAAGCAGTGCACTTGTTCCTGTTAAGGTCGTGCTTTTTTGCGCCACACTATTCATGATCCCGACAAATAATGCTGTCCCGATGGCGCCTGCCACCGTTCGCAAAGAAGTCAATAACGCTGTTCCATGCGCCGTCAGCTGCGGCGGAATATTTTTATTTCCCCATGTCACGAAGGGCATCAACAAACAACCTGTGGCGGCACAGCGCAGCATGTTCAAAACCACTGCTACCCAAATACCCGTGTGCATATGGATAAAATACATGCCGATGTTGCTCAAGACCAGTGAGCCGCCGCCAAAAAGCGTCAACAAACGGATGCCGACTTTGTCATAGATTCGCCCAGCCACGGGACTTAAAAAAGCCGAGACCAGAGAACCTGGCAAAACGACTAATCCCGAGATCGTCGCTGATTTGCCTAAAATCGACTGCACGTAAAGCGGCATCAGCATCGCCGAACCCATCAAGACCAAGTAAAGCATGATACTGCCAAAGACACTGATGGCATACTCTTTTGTTTTTAAGACCCGCAGATCCAAAAATGGAGTTTCCGCTCTTAACTGACGGAAGACAAAGAAGATCCCTGCTACCAAACCGAGCCCTAAGGTTCCTAAAACGGGTAAGCTGAAAAAGCCATAGCTGCCGATATTGCCAAAGCCTAAAGTAATCCCACCAAAGGCGAAGGCACTCAAAACAAAAGAGGTCTGATCAAATTTGCTGTTGCTTACTGGCAACACATCATCAAAAACCTTTATGGCCCAAATCAGTGAAATCAAAACAATCACGGCAACGATATAAAAAATCGCATGCCAGTTCAAGCGGTCCACGATCACCCCAGCAAGAGTCGGTGCGATCACGGGTGCCGCGGTGATCGATAGTCCATACCAGCCCATCACGACACCAATACGATTGATCGGATAGATCGATAAGAGGATCACTTGCGCCATTGCGGTCAAGATTCCATTGCCTACGGCCTGCAAAATACGAGCAAGCATCATGACTAGAAAATTGGGAGCTGCAGCACAAAGCAGCAAGCCCACCAACGCAATTCCTAAGGCAGCGAGATACAGCTTTTTGGTTGGCACACGATTCATAAGATATGCCGTCAAGGGCATAACGATCGCCATCGCCAAGGAATAACCGCTAGTCAGCCATTGTCCCGTAGTGACGGAAATCTGCAGGTCAGTGACGATGGCGGGTAAAGCCGTCGTCAAGGCGGTCGCCAACATGGATACGGCAATACATGTAATCATTAAATTAATAAAAATCAGCGTCCGCTGACGTTCCGTTCGTTGGACTGTTTCACTCAATCAACGTCCGCCTCCTTCTCAAGATAAAACTGTTCGATTTTTGCTAAGGCTTGACCAAAGGCTTGTTTTTCTTCTGCCGTCAAATAGGTCAGCATTTCTTGGTGCGCCTTGCTGCGTTTTTCTTTCATTCGCTGTGCCTCTTCCTTGCCTGCTTCCGTCAGCGAAATCAGATGGCTGCGTTTATCTTTCGGATCGACTTCTTTTTGGATCAGCCCTTTTTCAGCCAGTTTTTTTAGTAGTTCGCCAGTGGATGTCGAGCGAATCGCTAAATACGCGGCGAGATCTTTTTGGGTCAACGTGCCTTTTTCGTCCAATACCAGTAGGCAATTGAACTGTCCCCGACCTGGCATAAAACGCCCATATTTTTGTTCCGCATACCGCCGATTTAATTTATACACTTCAAACAATCGTTCCACGATTTCTTGTTCGGAAACCATCGACCTTCAGCTCCTTTCGCCTCTTCACTATTTAGATAGGTACCTAGTTAAAAGTCCGCTCTCCATTTTACATAGGTACCTATCTATTGTCAAGAAAGGATTGACAATGCGAGCGGGTACAGCAACCAAAAACAAAAAAGCATTGAAACTTACGCTTCAATACTTTCCTCGTGGTTCTTTTTCTCAGCAAACTCTGCCAGCAGTTGCCGAACTTCATCCGTTGATTTCGTATTCATCAATTTTGCCCGCAAATCACTGGCTCCAGGGAAGCCTTTGACATAGATTTTAAAGAAACGATGCAATCCTGCGATCGAGCGCGGCACCATTTTGGCGTAATGGTCCTGCAAGTCTAATTGCAGCTGCAACAAGCCTAATAGCTCTTCTGAGGTATGCTCTTTCGGTTCTTTTTCAAAGGCATAGGGATTCTTGAAAATACCCCGACCGATCATGATTCCGTCTACGCCATATTTTTCTGCTAGCTCTAAACCTTTGGTACGATCAGGGATATCGCCGTTGATTGTCAGCTTCGTTTGTGGGGCGATTCTATCCCGCAAGGCAACCACTTCAGGAATCAATTCCCAATGGGCATCGACCTTGCTCATTTCTTTGCGGGTTCGCAAATGGATCGAAAGGTTGGCGATATCCTGTTGCAGGACATGGGTCAACCAAGCTTCCATTTCTCCTAGTTCGGTATAGCCCAGACGAGTCTTGACACTGACCGGCAGACCGCCATCTTTGGCTGCTTGGATCAGCTCAGCAGCAACTTCTGGTCGCAAGATCAAGCCGCTGCCTTTGCCTCGTCCAGCAACGTTCGGCACTGGGCAGCCCATATTTAAGTCGATCCCTTTAAAGCCCATCTCCGCTAAGCCGATACTCATCTCACGGAAATACTCTGGCTTATCGCCCCAAATGTGGGCCACCATCGGTTGCTCATCTTCGGTGAAGACTAAACGTCCCCGCACACTGTCGCGTCCTTCTGGATGGCAGTAACTATCGGAGTTGGTAAATTCCGTAAAGAAAACATCTGGTGCGCCGGCAGCTTGAACGACATGCCGAAAAACGACATCGGTGACATCTTCCATTGGTGCTAGGATAAAAAAAGGCTTCGGCAATTCAGCCCAAAAATTTGTTGTCATGATTTACGCTCCATTTCTTTGTCCAAGGATCTTCTTTTATGACCCCACTTGCAAAACAAACCCCATTATACTAAGAATGCGTCAAAGAAGCAAAAGAGCAAGATACGCGTATAAGACCTAGTACGAAATTTCTTTTAAGCCTCCCAGTCATCCTCCCATTCTTCTTCCCAATCTTCCTCTTCTTCATCCCAGTCATCCCAAGCTTCTACTTCTTCCTCCTCAGCGAAATCATCTTCGCTATCCGATACAACGTTCTTCACAAAAAGGGCTACAGAAGTATCGTCAACCATCAAACTGAGTAAAATCTGCCGCATATCTGCTTCATCCAGCTGATCCACCAGCTTCTGATAGACCTCACGGCGTCCTTTACGTTTTGGGGGAGTCAGCGGCTTATTCTTTTCTTTCGCTCTCGTATAGGCGAATAAAACAGCCGCAAGATGTTTGCAATTAAAACCAGCCGCAAAGTGAGGACAATTACAAAATTCCTCCACGACCTTGCCCTGTTTTAGCGCAATTTCTACTTCATAAAGCTCTGTGCCGAATACTTCGGCCAGAATAAGCTGATCATCCGCTCTCAGTCGCGCCACACAACCGCTTAAATAATACTCTTTTCCTCTTTCCAAAATATGGGATTCAAAATAATCTTGTCATTCTAGCATTACTTCTCTCCTCCTCATTCATTAAACTAGAGAACTATGATAGGATTTAACCGATTGCTTATTAATATTGCCGAATAACTGGCGGTTCGTATTCTTGAATAAAAGCTTCAAGCTCCTGGGTTGTTTGTGCAAAGCCGATTTTTTCGCGATCGGCTTGTGTTAAGAATTCATTTTCCACCATATTGTCATACAAAGCTCTCGTTGCGAGGTAAAAGTTGTTCACATCATAAAAAGCACACGGATTCGGGTTTTGACCGATTCTTGACCACGAGATCATCTCCGTGATTTCTTCCAGCGTACCAGGACCGCCTGGCAGTGCGACAAAGGCCTGAGATAATTCGAACATTTTTCGTTTTCTTTCTGACATCGTCTCGACGACATGGAGTTCGGTCAACCCAGGATGTGCTAGTTCCCGATCTTTTAAAAAGGTTGGGATCACCCCGATCACCTGACCGCCATTTTCTAAGACAGCATCTGCCAATACGCCCATCAAGCCTGCTTTTCCGCCGCCATAAACCAGTGTATTTTGCCGTGAGGCGATCCACTGCCCCAATTCTTGGGCGGCTGTTGCAAAACTAGGTTCATTACCGACACTGGCACCACAATAGACTGCAATTTTCATAAAACTCTCCAACATCCTTCTCAATCATTTTGAAATAGTATATCATGATTCTGATAAAGGTTCTGCGAAAGGATGGAAAAAAATTTATGAACATTGAGGAGTATCAACGATTTATCAGTGACTTCTACAAAGCCCGCAACTGGTATCAGTACGATCCGTTTATTCGGGCGAATTTTTTAGCAGAAGAAGTCGGGGAAGTGAGCCGTGCCATTCGAACATTGGAGATCGGTCGTGACCGTCCCGATGAACAAGAAGGCTTGCCAGAAGAAAAACTGGCAAACCTGACGGAAGAATTGGGCGATGTACTGGATAACTTATTTATTCTCGCCGATAAATACGATATTTCTCTAGAAACGATCATGCAAAAACACAAAGAGAAGCTATTGTCTCGCTATCAAATGAACCATATGACAGAAAAAAACAGCTAACGGGCTACTTGTTGCGGAACGGGCAGCGGCAAAGGTTGCTTTTCTTAAATACAGAAAACCAACGTTTCTGTGGTCGATCGGCCAGTGAAACGTTGGTTTTCTTCTATTATATAAAAAGTTGGTTCTCCTTTTTATGCAACAGGAGGTGTTTATTGTGCCATTTGCTCTACCAGTTCTTCCAATCCAGTCAAGGCTTGGTAGCCATATCCAAAGAGATAATTGTAGTCCATGCTGTAGACTTGTTTGTTTTTGATGGCTTTCATGCTGGAGAGTTTGTCATTTTTGTACAAGCCTTCAATGATTTCTTGACCAGAAACACTGCCTTCGATTGTTGACCAGTCGCCGACGATCAAGACATCGGGATCCGTTTCGATCAAGGTTTCGACACTGACTTCTCCTGAATAGTCTTGAAACACATTGTTCAGTTTGATCATGTCAAAGTTGCTGTTGAAAAAAGACTCATCTTGAGCGGCATAGACACTGACCACACTTGGATCAGACATAAAGAGATGGGCAAAGGTTTGCTCTTCTTTGTCTGCTACTTTTTCTTCCAAGGCACTCTGGCGATCCTTTAATTCTTTTTCAAAAGCAGCGGCTGACTCAGGGACATTGAAGAGCTTACCAAGGTTTTCAATGTCTTGATAAACGGAATCAAATGTTGCACCAGTGACAGAGGTTTCTTGGACGTAAGTCGGAATGCCCATCTCGTTCAAGGAATCAACGGTGCCGACGCCCCAATCTTGATTATCGAAAAGTCCCCCGCGGCCAAAAATCAAATCCGGATCCACACTGAGCGCCGTTTCTTTACTGATATAGTCGCTGCCCAGGTCGTTTAGTTCTGCGTAATCGGCAGCAACTTCCTCATCGGCGGCACCAAAGGTTGCACCGACACCCGCAATCTGATCCTTGAGGCCGAGATGCAGCAGCAATTCCGCTGCTGGTCGTGTGTTGGCTACGACTTTTTTCGGTGCCTCATTAAAGGTTTGGTCCTTGGCAGTCCACTGCGTACCGCCTTCTGCTTTGGTGTAGTTGCTGATGGTTAAGGGATACGTACTTTCTGCCTGTGAGGAAGAAGCCGAAGTTCCTTCATCCTTCGTATTGCCGCAAGCGCTTAATGTAAAGACTGCCAATCCTATCCCAATCATTTTTCCCCATTTATTCATCTGTTTGCTCCTTTTCAAAATAATAATGAAACCCTAATCCGCCTGTGATCGGATGATGGTAAATACTGCATTTCACGCCATAGATTTCTTCGATCAGTTCTTCTGTCAGCAACGTTTCTGGTTCGCCATACCCTACGACCCGACCATCTTTTAAGGCATAGATGATGTCGCAATAGTTAGCTGCTTGTTCCAAATTGTGCAGCGCCGCCAACAAGCCAATCTTCAGATGCTTGACGGTTTCTAAGATTTCCAGCTGGTAACGGATATCCAAATGATTGGTCGGCTCATCGAGAATCATAAATTTCGGTTCTTGGGTGATGGCACGAGCAAGGACGACCCGCTGTTTTTCGCCTCCTGATAATGAGAGGTAGCTGCGTTTTCTGTAGGCACTTAACCCTGTTTTGGCTAAGGCTTCAGTGACCAGCTCATGATCGGCTTTGGTGTCTTGTTCCAACAAACCCTTGTGGGGTGTGCGGCCTAAAAGCACCATCTGTTCTACTGTTAAATCAAAGCTCAACTCATTGAACTGACTGACGACGCTGACTTGCTGGGCGACTTTTTTTTCGGAACTTTTCAAAATATTCATCTCACCCAAATAAATGTCGCCGCTGTCAGGTTTCAACGTTTTGTAGATAGCTTTTAACAATGTAGATTTGCCGCTGCCGTTGGACCCAATCAAGCCGACAAATTGCCCCTGTGCGGTTTGGACGGAGATGTCTTTTAGTATCTGCTGATCCCCGATCGTCAGATTGAGCTTTTCAACTGCTAATTTCATTCCGTCACCCCCCAAAGTTGTATTGCCGTTTGACAATGATATAGATAAAGATCGGTGCACCGATCAGCGCTGTAATGATCCCGATCGGCAGTTCGACTCCTTGCAGGGTCGAGCGGGCGATCACATCCGCCCAAATCAAAAACAACGCGCCTGTCAAAGCGGTCAAAGGCATCAACAGGCGATGATCCGACCCGCTGACTCCACGTACGATATGAGGAATGATCAAGCCGACAAAGCCGATCATACCAGAATTCGCAACGATGATACTGGTTAATAGCGCTGCTAGCAGCATGTAAAAACGACGATAGAAAGTCAGCTTGACCCCTAAGGTGGAAGCAACTTCATCTCCCAGCAAAAGCGTATTCAAAACACGGTATTGCGTCAGGAAGAACAGCGTGATCAAAGAAACCAGAACCACGATAAAGCCTAATTTGTTCCAAGAAGCCGAGGCTAAGCTGCCCATCGACCAAAACGCCACAGTCTTCATCCCTTCTGCATTGCTAGCCAGATAGATGATCAAGTTTGAAACAGAGCTGCATAAGGCACTGACGATCGTCCCCGACAGCACAAGTTTTGTGGAAGTCATTTTCCCACCGATACTGGCAAGCAGCAACACCAAAATGGTCGCAATCCCCGCTCCTGCAAAGGCACCAAACGATAAGCCCAGTTGCAAGACTAGCGCCGAGCCGCCAAAACCGACTAAGATGGCGAAGGTCGCCCCTAAGGATGCGCCAGAAGAGATTCCTAAGATATAGGGATCTGCCAGCGGATTTTGGACCACTGCCTGCATCACTGCCCCGCTGATCGCTAACCCCATGCCTACAAAAATAGACAGCAAGACCCGCGGTGCCCGAACAAACCAGACGATATTGATGTTTGCGTCTGAAATGCCTGAAAGATCACCAACCAATCCATGGCTGATTTTATAGAAGAGAATTTGGTAAACTTCGCCAAGGGTGATATTGGCTTGACCGTTTGCCAAAGCAACTCCTGCAGATAAGAGAATGGCGACAACTAAAACACAGCAAATGATTGTCGAAACCATCCAACGATTTGATTTAATCAACCCTACCGACATGTGATTCTCCTTTATTCAGCACGACTCCCTCCTGATTTCACAGCAAAAACAACCTTGACTGTTGCCTCGCCGCCATCATAAAAGAAGCATCTGTGCGTTTTTTCGCTTATAACAGTTCTTCTCATGAAAAGCGCCAAAGCCATGTGCTGCTTTGACATCTATTTGCAAATGAGAATCACTCTCAATGAATAGAGTCATTATAAGGAACCTTTTGTGAAATGTAAATAATTTTCTGAAAATTTCCTTAAATAAGAGTTATTCTAATGTTCGTGATTGATTGGGCGTTTTCCTCTTCATTGACCGATCGAAAACACGGTACCCGTGAAGAAGCGAATCCTTTGGCATAATAATCCAGTGTTTTTTTAATGATGAAAAAAAGACAGACTTCATTTTGTACGAAGTCTGTCTCCAGTCTGATGCCTATGCTCAGGCAGGCTTGTTCTTGCTAGCTTCCCTTTGTTCGAACGTGAAACCTATACGTTGCCAAGGATTTGCTGATTCAACGAAATCATCTCCAAAAGACCTTGAGCGGCTTCGCTGCCTTTGTTGCCAGCTTTGGTTCCCGCCCGTTCAATGGCTTGTTCGATCGTTTCAGTCGTCAACACACCAAACATGATCGGAATGTCGGCATTCAGACCAATTTGGGCTACGCCTTTCGCCACTTCATTTGAGATCAATTCATAGTGGGTCGTTGCTCCGCGAATCAAGGCACCTAATGTCACGATCCCATCGTATTGTTTGTGGTCAACGATTTGTTTGATAATATACGGAATTTCATATGCACCTGGTACCCAATACACGTCGATGTTTTCTGCTTTGACTCCATGACGCAACAAATTGTCTTTGGCGCCTTCCACTAACTTGGAAGTGATAAACTCGTTGAATCGTGAGACTACGATCCCTACTTTGACTGCCTCTCCCTGAAACGTTCCTTCAAATACTGTCATCGCTCATTCTCCTTTGGTTGATTAAATAGATAGGTAATGGTGAAACTTTTCTTTCTTCGTTTTCAAATAGCTGCTGTTTTCTTTATGCGCAGGCATCTCCAGCGGTACTCGTTCTGCGACCTTGATCCCTAAGTTTTCTAATTCCTTCACTTTGTCAGGGTTGTTGGTCATCAGTTGAATCTCCTGCACTTCTAAGGAACGTAAAACATCGGCGGCAAACGTGTAATGACGGGCATCTGCTGCAAACCCTAATGCAATATTTGCTTCATAAGTATCCATGCCTTGTTCCTGCAGCTGATAGGCACGGAGCTTGTTCCGCAAGCCAATACCGCGGCCTTCTTGGCGTAGATACAAAATCGCACCGCGGCCTTTTGCTTCGATCTGCCGCATCGCTTCTTGTAGCTGTTCGCCGCAATCACAGCGATGAGAGCCGAAGACGTCGCCTGTTAAACACTCTGAATGGATCCGTAGTAACAGCGGCTCGGTAGTATGTTGAATCTCGCCTTTGGCTAGTAAAAGGTGTTCATTGCCGAACTCATCTTCAAATAAGGTCAATTGGAACGCCCCATAAGCCGTTGGCAGATCCACCGTGATAGGCGTGGTTCCTCGTAGATATTCCGCCAACTCATCAATGGTCAAAAACGGCAGCTGCCATTTTTCTGCTAATTTTTTCAATTCTGGGACCCGAGCCATCGTGCCATCTTCATTTAAAATCTCACAAATGTAGGCTACTTCCACGCTGCCAGCAAGCTTTGCTAAATCCACAGCCGCTTCTGTATGTCCTCTGCGTTCCAACACGCCGCCAGGTTGAGCGGTCAAAGGGAAGATATGACCAGGGCGATAAAAATCCGCAGCTTGTGACGCAGGATCAGCCAACTTTTCAATCGTCACTGCCCGGTCTTTCGCAGAAATTCCCGTACTCGTCGTCACGTGATCGACACTGATGGTAAACGCGGTGCCAAAGGCATCCGTATTATTGGCGGTCATCTCAGGCAATGCCAGCTTTTCAGCGATCGCTTGTGAGATGGGTGCACAGATCAAGCCGCGGCCATAAGTCGCCATAAAATTGACGGCTTCTGGCGTTGCGTATTCAGCGATCCCAATCAAATCTCCTTCTGATTCCCGATTTTCATCATCGGCGACAATCACTAAGCCGCCTTTTTTTAACCATTCCACTGCTTGTTCTACTTTATGCATCGTCTGCCTTCTTTCATTTTCGTTGGTATTTGACATATTTCCCGATCATATCCGTCTCGATATTGACCCACTCCCCTTGTTTCAACTGCCCCAGCGTCGTCTGGTCTTTGGAATGGGGGATCAAGCTAACGGAAAATGCCTGTGCCGTCGTCTGGGTAACCGTCAAACTGACGCCATTGATCGCAATCGACCCTTGCGGAATGATTTCCCCTTGCACACTGACAGGATAAGCAAACGTCAAGATCAAGGCATTTTCCAACTGCTTTTTCTGGATCAAACGGGTCGTTACATCAATGTGGCCAGCGACAAAGTGGCCTTCAAAACGCTGCGTTGCCGCCATCGCTCGCTCCAAATTGACTTCGGCACCTACCGAGAGTTGTTTAAAGGTCGTTCGTTGAAAGGTTTCTGGCATGATATCCACCGTAAACGTCGTCGCTTGTTTGGCGATCGCCGTCAAACACGTCCCGTTGATCGCCATACTGTCTCCGATCTGGTAATCCGCCAGTAATCCTTCGGACGCACTGCAAGTTAGCTGGATCGTGCGGCTTTGCTTGCGGATCTCTTTGATGCGGCCTTTTTCCTGAATCAATCCTGTGAACATTCCTCTGGTCTCCTTCCTCGGATGCAAACATCTTCCCCAACTGCAGTCACCGTCACCTCTGTTAGCTGCTGCAGCTGTTTCGGGGTACGCTCACTGGTAAAACTTGCGAGACTATTGCCCCCAAGAAACTTTGGCGCCACATAGGTAATGCTTTCTTGCCACAGTCCGCTGGCTAAAAAGGCATCATGGATCGCAGCGCCTCCTTCTACGTAAAGCGATTGGACCTGTCGTGCGGCAAGCTCTTTCAGCAATGAAACAATTGTCAACTCTTCCAGCTGGATCACTGACACATGAGCTGGCAAATCACTGACAGTTGTCTGCTGCGTAAAAATCCACACAGGTGCCGAATCATCGACAAACAGTGCCAAATGGGGTTGCGACAGCGTTCGCCCCCGACGGTCTAACACGATGCGAATCGGCGGAAAGCTGGTTTCAACCGTGGTCAATAACGTGGGATCATCCGTCAACACCGTCTGACTGCCCACTAAGATTCCTTGATAGTCCCCACGTTCTTGATGGACGTTTTGCCAAACCGCTGAACCAGTGATCGCACTGCGGGTCAACGCATCATGAGCGATTCGACCATCTAAAGTGATCGCTTGCTTCAACGCCACGTAAGGTCGCTGATGCTGATGGTAAAAATTATAGTGTGGATTCAACCGGCGCACCGCTGTTTCTTCGATGCCCACCAACACGTCGATGCCCTGTTCTTCTAAAAAGCGCTTGCCTTGTCCAGCCACGATCGGGTTAGGGTCTAACTGGCCGATGACTACCTTTTTGATGCCGCTGTCGATGATCAGCTGGGTGCAAGGCGGCTGTTTTCCTTGATGGTTGCAAGGTTCTAACGTCACGTATAAAGTCGAATTGATTAGGTCTTCGGAGGAATGGCATTGTTCGATGGCGTTTCGTTCCGCATGGGGCTGCCCATAGACTAAATGAGCCCCTTTAGCAATGACCCGTTGCTCTTTGACGATCACAGCGCCCACTAGCGGATTGGTAAAGGTTTGGTAACGCCCTTTTTTGGCTTCTGCGATCGCCAAACGCATGTATTCGTTATGCATCTTCCTTCCTCCTTTCAATAAAAAAATGCCTCGTGAGAATCTCACGAGGCATAGACAAACAAGACCGGCAAAAAATCAATTTTAGACGCACTGCGCCCCTTGAAATTTTGTGGTTTTTCTTCTCCCATCCAGACTTTCACTGTCGGTGCCAGATTCACACTGGCTCCACCGCATAGCTATGCGGGTCACGGACTTCAAGCATTGCGCTTGTCACCGTCGGTCGGGAATTACACCCTGCCCCGAAGAATACTATTCAATTCATGTGCATTTTAGCCCGACCATTTTTGTTTGTCAATAGGCCTGATCACGAGCCGATAGGAATTCCTCTTGGCTTTTTCTTTTGGCAACCCCAAAGCAGCGACAGCAGAAATCCCTTGTCGTTCCGCCATTTTCCTAAGCTGCAGCAAGGCGATTTTGCCTGTAAAAAAACACGAGAAAACCTAGGTTAAATATTTTTTCTCGAACGAAGCCATTTATCGAACTCCGTCACGAGTAAGACGACCATCCCAGAAGCTGCTGAGATGACCCAGCCGATCAAGGACATGTCCTCCGTATGAAAGGCGCTTTGCATAAATGGAACATAGGTCAATAACAGTTGCAGAACCAGCATCACACCAATGATCACGAACGCTTTTGGATTGGTGAAGGAAGCTTTAGAAAACGCTGGTGCACTGGTACGGATGTTGAATAAATAGAAAATCTTACTTAAGACCACGATATTGACCATCATGGTACTAGCAACGGCTTCGCTGACGCCTTGCAGCAAGAGCCAGTCATGGGCGATCAAACTGATGACTGCCATCAAGATCGACACATACGCCATCTGCCAAATATCATGGCGATTCAACAATTTATTGCCTGTCTTTCGCGGTTTGCGGCTCATGATCCCAGACTCTGCTGGTTCAAAGATAAACGCAAACTGGATCGTAATAGCAGAAACCATGTTGATCCACAGCAGTTGCGTCGCCTGCAACGGCAATTCTTTTTGCATCATGATCGTAAAGGCAATGATCAGCCCTTCGGCAAAAGATGTCGGCAACAGAAACAGAATGCTCTTTTTGATGTTGTCATAGATCCTGCGTCCTTCGCGAATCGCTAAGGACATGGTACCGAAATTGTCATCGGTCAAGATCATATCAGCAGAATCTTTGGCTACATCCGTGCCGCTGATCCCCATCGCTACACCGATATCCGCCCGCTTCAACGCAGGGGCATCGTTGACACCGTCCCCTGTCATCGCCGTGACTTTGCCTTTGGCTTGTAGCGCTTTGATAATGTCCAATTTGTTTTTCGGCGTGGTTCGTGCAAAGACTTGATTCGTCAAGGCAGCATCTTGAAATTCGGCTTCACTCATCTGATCCAACTCGGCACCAGTCACGACGTGAATCTCATCCGCTAAGCCAAGCTTTTCCCCAATCGCTTTGGCGGTCAGAGGGTGATCGCCAGTGATCATTTTCACTTGAACACCGGCTTGGTTCATTTCCTTCGAGGGAGGCAATCACTTCTTCTCGCGGCGGATCGATGATCCCAGCGATCCCTAGTAATTGCAGCCCTTGCTCAAAAATCGTTTCATCAATGTGATCGATCGAAACTTTCTGATAGCCCACTGCTACCACTCGTTTGCCTTCTGTCGACAAGCGGCGGACATGGCCTGTCCAATAGGCTTCATCAAAAGGCGCCGCTTGTTTTTGCACCATTTCAAACAATTTATCTGGGGAGCCTTTAACAAATAGCAAGCGTTCCCCCGCAGGGTTTGCCACTAGTTTCGCCATGTAGCGGTTGTCCGAATCAAAGGGCAACATATCCAGCTCTTGGTAAGCAGGTGCTTGCGGATAGGCAAATTGCTTATGATACAGCGTCAAAAAGGAGCCGTCTGTTGGTTCCCCATTGATTGTCCAGTGATTTCCTTCTGGGACCAGTACCGTATCGTTGGCTTCGTAACCAGCTTCCAAAAACAACTGCAAGGTGTCTTGCGCGTGGACCTCCTCCTGCTTTGGACGATTTTCTCCCACCGGCGCATAGCCGTCACCCGTCACTTCATATTCCTGCTCAGCCAATACGATGTCTTTGACCGTCATTTCGTTTTTGGTCAGGGTACCTGTTTTATCCGTCGCGATCACATCCACTGAGCCTAACGTTTCAACCGCTGGCAGCGTTTTTATGATGGTGTGCTTGTTTTTTGCCATGTCGCTGACACCCATCGCCAAAACCACCGAGGTCGTTGCTGGCAATCCTTCTGGGATCGAGCCGACGATCATGGTGACAACAGCTAAGGATAAGACAGAGATCGCATAGGTTTGCTGGAACAAACTGACGACAAATAGCAAGACCGCCACGCCCATGATCACATAGGTGATGCCTTTCCCCAGTCCATCGATCTCTTTCATCAACGGCGTTTTTCGTTCTTCCGTTTGATTGACTTCAGCTGAGATTTTCCCGATCTCAGTCGTGACGCCAGTAGCGATCACGATCCCTTTCCCGCTTCCTGACGTCACGGAAGTCGAAGCAAACGCCAAATTCCGTTGTTCCGCTAATGGCGTTGCTTCATCCATTAAGGCATCTGTTATTTTTTCCACCGAATCGGCTTCACCAGTCAAGGCGGATTCTTGGATACGCAAGTTGTCGGCTTCGATGATTCGCAGATCTGCGGGCACATTGTCACCAGCTTCTAGGAATACGACATCCCCTGGAACGACTTCGGCAGCTGGAATATCTTGACGAATCCCATTCCGATAGACCGTGGCTTCTGCTGATAGCATCTCTTTGATCCGTTCTAACGCATCGGAAGCATTCGCTTCTTGGTAATAACCGATCAACGCATTGACCAGCACGACGATACCAATGATCACGGCATCAGAGAAATGCCCCATCAGCAGCGTTAAGATGGCGGAGAAAATCAAAATGTAGATGATCGTGTTATGGAATTGTCGCAGCAGCAACCGCCACTTGGCGGTTTTTTTGACCGCTAATTGATTCAATCCGTAGGTTTCTAACCGCTCGGTTACTTGCGCCTCAGTCAACCCTTGATCGATAGAGGGCACCTGATACTGTTCGATTGTTTCTGACACTGATAACTGAAACTCTTTTTTATTCATTTTTTTCTTCTTCCTTTTCTTTTTCATTGATGGATAACACAAATAAGCCCCTTATTTAGAAACTGCTCCTAAATAACGCGCTGTTGTTTGTCTCCTATTCAATTAAAAAGTAAGGCAAGTCAAAATAGTGTTTCTGCTCACCGTCACTCGAGTCGCTTGACATTCGTTTACCACCCCCTCTAAAGTTAGCAATAAGCGTAACAAACTATTTTTCCAAAGTCAAGAGTCACCGCTTTCAAAAATGAAAAGTGGCTGGCTTCTTCAAAAAAAAAAAGCCGCACGCCAACGATTCATTGCCGTACAGCTCCTTCAGTACATTCTCTTCAAGCCCAAAGGCTCGCCTTAAAGCTGATCCAGTGCCTCGCTGATGGGGGTTTCCCCAGCTTGGACTTTGATGACTTTTTGATAAGTTGCTGGACGTTCCAGCATTTCACCTAACAAGACGGCGACATCCTCGATGGGGATCGCACCAGAGGTCGTTTCACTGATCTCGATCAAACTAGAACCTGGTGTTTCTTTCAACGCACCCGGCTGCAAAATCGTATAGTCTAGTGCGGTGTTGTCGATCAGCCAGCGATCAGAGAAAAATTTGGCGATCGTGTAATCCATCAATGACGCCATGCCTTCCCTTTGCCACTGTTCAGGTTCTAAGGCATAGGCTGAGCTAAGGTGGATGTAGCGCTTAATTCCTTTTGCTTCAGCGGCTTGCATCACTTTGACCGCACCATACAGATCAGATTGCAGCAAGTCTTTGCCTCGGGAACCCGCCACAAAGTATACCGCTTCCGCATCTGCGAATTTCGCCGCCATCTCTTCCGGTTCCGTGTGTAAATCAAAGAACACGGGCTTGATCGTCTCCGTTTCTGTGATTTTCTCACTGCTGCGCGCACCAGCATAAACGATGTGTCCTTGTTTTTCTAGAAAGGTGATCAATTTTTGGCCTACTCGTCCAGTAGCACCAACGACAAAAATTTTCATTTTCTTTGCTCCTCTCGTTTCTTTTTCCAACTCTTGCTAGTATCATCGTAGGACAAAAACCAAGATCCAACAACTATTCTGTTTCTAAACGAAGGGAAAAAAAGCACAGCACAAACCAATTCTTGCTGTTTTTCCCCATAGAAACCCATGTTTTTTTAAAAAACACCCAAAAAAATGAAAAAAATTTTCTCAAACGATTGACAAAGCGTTGACTCTTTTGTAGACTAGGTAGAAATAATTTAAATATTTAGAAAATTCAAAATAAAGAAAAGGACGGTGGCGCATATGACCCGCACCAATGGTAGCAAACGAATTATTTTATTATTATAGTCGGGACTGTTTGATTTTATACATTCAAAGAGTCCCTATTCACATTGCATCCAAAAAGAAGAACAGCTTCTTGAGATGGAGTGTTTTTTTATACCCATTTTCAAGAAAGCGGCCTTTTGCAAGCTGACACCTTGATGTCAGATAGATCCAAAACGCTCGTTGACCAACTGCTGCCGATTCCCCGCGGTTATGCACTGCACTTATTCTAAAGACCCCTTCTGTTTGGACACTTGATTGGTCAAGCAGAAAAAAGGAAGGATGATTTTTTATTATGAAAACCGTCAACACGATCGCTGCTTTTGTAAACAAGTATTTGATCTACATCATGATTTTATTGATGATCGTCTCTTATTTTTTCCCGCAACCCTTCTTATGGATTCCGCCTCGTACAACGATTCTTTTGAGCATCATCATGTTTTGTATGGGGATGACTCTAAACGTTGCTGCGTTTAAAATGGTCGTCTTACAGCCCAAAGCATTCATCTTAGGGGTGCTTTTCCAGTTCACCATCAGCCCTTTGGTGGCTTACGGCTTAGCGCAGCTGTTTGGTCTTTCTTCCGGTTTGATCATCGGTTTTGTCTTACTAGGCTGCGTTTCTGGCGGAACCGCCAGCAATGTCATGACCTTCATCGGCAAAGGCGATGTCGCCCTCACCGTTTCCATGACCACGGTATCGACCTTGTTAGCGACCGTCGTTACACCCTTTTTGGTTTATGTCTTGGCTGGTCAGTACACCGAGATCTCCTTCTGGGAAATGCTCTTGTCTGTCTTGCAGATGGTGCTTTTGCCGATCATTTTAGGGGTGATCGTCCACAAACTCATTGCCAAGCACATCGAGCGATTTCTGCAATCATTTGTGTTGATTTCTTCCGTCAGTATCTTATTGATCGTTGCAGGAACTGTCGCTCGCAACGGCGCCGTCATCGTCCAATCTGGCTTGATCGTGATTTTCTTAGTCTTGCTCCATAACTTGATCGGCTACGGCGCAGGCTATGGTCTGAGCCGTGTGATGGGCGTCAGTGCTACCCAAGCCAAATCTATCATGTTTCAATTAGGAATGAAAAATACTGGCCTAGCGATCTCGTTAGCCAATGCCCACTTTGCCGCCATTGCTGCAGCCGTTACCCCTGCCGCAGTCGGCATGGTGATCCATCAAATTACCGGACCAATTTTAGCCAATCTCGTGGCCAAGAAAGAAGGAGAAAAGTATGAGTCAAAGTATCTTTTTGCCAAACTACACAATCGGGGCGGACGCCTACGAAAAAGTAAATGACATCGTAAAACCATACGGCACCAATGCCGTGATCATCGGCGGAAAAACCGCCCTTGAAAAAGCCGAAGACAAGATCAAAGCCGCGTTAACGTCAGCAGTCCAAGTGACGGATACCTTGTGGTACGGCGGCAACTCGACCTATGAAAACGTCGATCAGCTGTTAGCTACTCCAAGTGTCCAAGCCGCCGATGTTCTATTCGCCGTTGGTGGCGGCCGCGTCTGCGATACCGTCAAAGTGGTTGGGGAAAAAGCTGGCAAACCAGTCTTCACCTTCCCAACGATCGGCTCCAACTGCTCACCAGTCACCGCGGTTTGTGTCATCTATAAAGAAAACGGCGAGATGCAAGGGTTGTTTTTCCCTTCGCAACCGCCGACCCATGCCTTTATCGACAGTGAGATCATCGCCCAAGCCCCCGACAAGTACTTATGGGCAGGAATCGGCGATGCCCTCTCTAAAGAGATCGAATCGACATTTTCAGCGCGGGGCGATCAGCTAGATTACACCGATGGGTTAGGCATCCAAATCGGCAAAATGTGTACGGAACGCTTATTGCAATACGGCACACAAGCTTTGAAAGACAGTGCCGCCAATCAGCCGTCTTATGCCATTGAGCAAGTCGTCTTGGATATCATCGTGACCACCGGCTTAGTTTCCGTCTTAGTCATCAATGATTACAACTCCGCCCTTGCCCATTCCTTTTACTACGGAACGACCGTTTTGGAAAAAATGGAAGACTATTTACACGGCGCATCCGTTAGTTACGGCGTTTTGGCCTTGTTGCAGCTCGATCAGCAAGATGCCCTCTTCCAGCGCATCTACGCCTTTATGAAGGAAAACAAACTGCCGGTTTGCCTAGCGGATATGGGCCTTAACGACACCAGCGATCTTGAGGCAATCTTAGACAAAGCAATGACCACCAATGACATCGTCCACGTGCCTTATGAGATCACGCGAGAAATGTTTAAACAGGCAATCCTAGACGTGGAAGCCTATCATGCCAAACAAAACCAAGCAGCATTGGCAGCTGCCAATTAAATGAAACCCTCCAGCAATTCGTTGTTGGAGGGTTTTTGTATGTCCTTTTTTCGCTTCTTCGTACTTGTCCTCCTTCTTCTTTCTTACATGTTAAAAAACATGCAATCGTTTGCTTTGATTTATTTTTAAAAACTTATTACTATTTTAGTATAACAAAGGAGGAGATCGGTTTGGAATTGGTTTATTTATCTGGGTTGTTTTTGGTCATTTTCTTGTTGTATTTTCTGGCAAAGAAAAATAATCGCATCAAACAGTTGTTTTCGAAGATCACGATTGCTTTTCTGCTTATTTACTTGGTTTGGCGTTTGTTTTTCACGATCCCTATGGATAGTTCTGCTTCACTAGTATTTGGGATCATTCTCTATATTGCGGAAGTCATTGGTTTGTTTGTCTATGGCTTTTTTGTTTACCTTTTTTCCAATAAGCTCTCAAAAGAATACCGCTACGAGGGGGATGAAGCAGAAGAATTCTTGCCAAGTGTCGCCGCTTTTATTTGTACTTACAATGAAGACATCAAGCTGGTGATCGCCACCGCACTGGCTGTCAAAGCCTTGAAATACCCCAACAAAAAAATCTATATCTGCGATGATGGCCATCGAGAGGAACTAAAAGAAATGGCCGAGCGAATGAACCTCGGCTATTTGACCCGCGAAGGAAATGCCAATGCTAAAGCTGGGAATATCAACTATGCCTTGTCCCAAACCAGCAGTGACTTGATTTTGCTTCTGGATGCTGACTTTATCGTCAAAAAGAACATTATTTTTGAAGCTGTCGACTATTTCCGCAATCCTAAAGTCGCATTGGTGCAATATCCACAAACATTTTATAACAAAGATCCCTTTCAATTACTGCGCAAATCCATGTACAACGAACAGGAATTATTCATGCGCTTTCTAGAACCCGCACTTTCTCGTGAGAATGCTTTGATCCATATCGGTACCAATGCCATCATTCGTCGCAGTGCCCTTGAAGAGATCGGCGGCGTTCCTACCAGCAGTATCACCGAAGATATGGCGACCGGGATGCTTTTACAAGACGCCGGCTATGAAACGATTTTTATCAATAAAGCCTATGCCTTGGGGATCACTCCTTACACTGCCAAAGAGCTGACCTCTCAACGGACTCGGTGGGCGCAAGGAACGAAACAAATTTTTGACCACTTCAAACCACGCCGCTTAAAAGGATTGTCGTTCATGCAAAAACTTTGTTATTACAACTCCTATTTGTATTGGTTTACCTCTTTCCAAAAAATCATCTTTTTATTGGCACCAACCTTATTCATGGTTTTTGATATCTTTATCGTCAGAAGCAACAATCACCAATTGTTGCTGTTCTTTTTACCGCCTTTCATTATGATTTCCCTGTCGTTTCGGCTGTATGTCCCTAAGATCAGGAACCTGACAAGCTCCCACATCTATGATTGCTTTGTCGCTCCTATCCACACTGGGGCATTGATCAAAGAATTTATGAAATCACAGAAAAAATTCAACGTGACCAAAAAAGAGATCGTCGGCAGCAACGCCTTTGATTGGCGAACCGTCTTGCCCCACATCATCCTCTTTACTTGGATTTCCTTTGCCTGTCTGGTGGCTGGGTATCGTTTGTACCGAGGAGAAGGCTATGAATTCGGCTATATCGTGACCTTGATTTGGTCGCTCTATAACCTCTATGGCTTGTTTTATGCCATTCTGATCGGGAAAAACCGTTTTATCGAAAGTGATAGTGAAGCCTTGAGTATCGCCATCAATCGTCAGCTTTCTTATGATGCGAAGACGTTCGAAATGTATCAAATGAGTTTCAACGGCTTCCGTATCCGTACTCATCCCGAGCAACTATTCGTACCAGGTGAAAGTTATACCTTTTACGATGATAAACACCGCTTCACCATCAATTCGATCTGTCTGGAGGATCATAGCACCTATGTGACTTTTGCCTTCAACAATCTAACACCGCAATCTGCTGAAGAGCTTGCCAGCTACTATAGCGACCAGCTCAATGCTGCCAAACAGTTGGAATTTGATATGGAGGAAGAAGTCGCAGAAATGAATAGTTAGCCCCGCCCCCTTTGTCGCAAGAGACAAAGGGGCTTTATTGATTCCAGAAAGCTCCTTAAAGGGCAGTTCTCCATCTTCTGATGATTCTCTTCCTTTAGATAACACTCTGGCATTTGCTGCATCCTTTTCCAATGATCATTGATTGAAAGAGCCAGAACAAAATCTTGATGATGTCTCGATGGCAAATACTTTTTAAGCCTTTAGAAAATATTAAAAAGTCTGCTTTTCCTATGACCTGATTGAGCTGATACGCTTGTCACTGCTCACCCATTTGTGAATAAAAGCGCATGAAAAAGCAATCCTTGTTATACTTATAAATAACACGAAGTCCTTAGAAAAGGAGGAACCCTCATGACCCGTTACAAACGATTTCGCTTTGTTCATTTAGGCGCTCTTTTGGTGTTGGGCTTACTCCTCACTGGCTGCAGTGCGGATACGGCACCAATTGAAGAACAACCGACTACCAACACCGCCACTTCTTCTGAACCAGCAGTTTCCTATGAAACCTTTCCATTGCCGCAACCAATCTTAGACGGGGAAACCAGTGTGGCGGAAGCTCTCTTCGAGCGGCGCTCGCAACGGGATTTTCTAGACACTGAGCTAACACAAGAACAGCTGGCACAGCTTTTATGGGCCGCTGCCGGTGTCACTACAGAAGATGGTCGCCGGACAGCGCCTTCGGCTGGTGCCTTGTATCCCTTAGACCTCTATGTTGTGGTCACACAGGTAACGGGGCTTGAGCCAGGGCTTTATCTGTATCAACCAGAGCAGCATACCTTAGCAAAAGTTCTTGCCGGCGATTTTCGGACCGCACTGGCGGAAGGTTCGTTGGACCAGCAAGCGATCCAACGGGCACCTGCCACATTGCTTTATACAGTGGTTTATGAACGACTGATCGAGCGCTATGGGGACCGAGGAATCGAACGCTATGCCTATATCGAAGTCGGTCATTCCGCCCAAAATGTCCTTTTACAAGCCCAAGCGTTAGGCTTAGGCGCTGTGCCGATCGGCGCCTTCACTGATCATGAACTCACAGAGCTGCTGCAGCTGCCAACGGAAAATGAACCCCGCTATTTGATTCCTGTAGGGGTTATTGAGTAACACTGCCGACGAACGAAACCCAATTTTCATGGAACTGACGAACTGCCGTTAGAAAACGGCAACTGGCAAGGTTGATTTTCCCAGAAAAACCAGTAGAATCGAAAAACCACCTGCAAAAACAGCAGGTGGTTTTTCGATGGACTTACAGTTTGTATGCTCGGACTTCTTCGGGTATTTCTTCTAGCGGCAACTCTTTTACCACCGCTTCGGTTCCTGCTGCCATCGCTGTATCGTAGTACCAGCATTTGTATTTGATCGTATTCATGGTTTCTTGCAAGGCTGCCATTTGCTTTGTGACTTCTTCCAGACGTTCATGAAACAGCTGCTGCCGTTTCTGCAAAGACGCATCGCCTTCCTCGCCCCAATCCAAGAAATTCTTGATGTCTTTGATAGGCATGCCAGTATTCTTCAAACAATCGATCACTTTGATCGTCGCTACTTCTTTTTCTGAAAACACCCGAATGCCGCCATTACTGCGGGCCAGCTTCGGAAACATCCCTTCTCGATCGTAATAACGCAGAGTCGAGATGGGGATATTGGTCGTTTGTGATACTTCGCCAATCGAGTAACTCACTTGCATCGCTCCTAAAAAAATTTTGTTTATTGCTTGACCTAAACCTAACTTCAAGTTCTACAATTAAAATACATCGCGTCAGTGGAGGTGTCAATGGTCATCTAGAAACGGTTTCTAATCATTTTGAAAATGACCAAGCATTAAAACACCTTTTAATCGATGCGCGAAAAAAGGAGGGAAACAATGAATCATTCATTTGAAGGAAAAACAGCTTTAGTAACAGGAGCGGCTGTTGGGATGGGATTAGCCGCTGCGAAAGCTTTTGCTAAAGCAGGTGCGGCTGTTGCAATGGCCGATGTCGACAAAGAGGCACTTACCAAAGCGGCGAAAGCACTGCAGGCAGAAGGGCATCGCGTGCTCCCTATTGTGTGCGACGTAAGTGACGAAACACAAGTAAAAGCAATGATGGACCAAACAGTTGCTATTTTTGGCACTTTAGATGCGGCTTACAATAACGCAGGAGTAAATAGTCCTATGACAGATACTGCAGATTTGGCTGCTGCAGAATACGATCGAATCATGGCAATCAACTTGAAAGGCGTTTGGCTTTGTATGAAATACGAATTACAGCAAATGCGCAAACAAGGCAGCGGCGCGATCGTAAATTGCTCCTCCCTTGGTGGATTGGTAGGCAATCCAGGAAGAGCTGCCTATCACGCGGCGAAACATGGTGTCTTAGGTCTCACAAAGAGCGCTGCCATCGAGTATGCACCAAGAGGAATCCAAATCAACGCAGTCTGCCCAGGAACGATAGAAACACCAATGGTTCAGTCTATGATCGATTCTGGTGATCTCTCGAAAGAAAAAGCGGCTCAATCCGCACCGATCGGACGTCTAGGTCGAGATGATGAGGTTGCGGATGCCGTTTTATGGCTATGCAGTCCAGCAGCTAGCTATGTGATTGGTCAATCAATCGCAGTTGATGGTGGTTATACGATCGTTTGATTTGCTAGAACGACCGATACTTACAAATACTCGACCTTATCAAGGAAAACGAAAATTGGAGGAAATACAAATGACAGAAATCAAAGAAAAAGTTATCGTAATTATGGGAGCATCTTCAGGAATTGGGGAAGCAACCGCCGTTAAACTAGCCGAGCAAGGGGCAAAAGTAGTGATCGCTGCCCGCCGTGAAGAGCGCATCAAAGCACTGGCTGAAAAATTAGGAGAAAATGTCTTGTATCAAACAGCTGATGTCACCAATCGCAAACAAGTCCAACAAGTCATTGATTTAGCCATGACCTCCTTTGGTCGGATTGATGTCCTTTTCAATAATGCTGGCATCATGCCTCAAGGAAACTTGGCAGAGTTGAACTATGACAGCTGGCAAAAAATGCTGGATATCAATATCATGGGGGTATTGAACGGGATCGGCGCTGTGTTGCCCATCATGCAAAAACAGCAAGACGGTTTGATCATCGCCACTGACTCAGTTGCCGGACATGTCATTTACCCAGGTTCTGCCGTGTACAACGGGACAAAGTTTGCCGTTCGTGCAATCATGGAAGGCTTGCGCCAAGAAGAACGTGAACATGGCATTCGCTCTACCATCGTCTCTCCAGGAATGGTCTCCACGGAATTGTTTGAAACCGTCGGCAATGCTCAACTAGAAGCAGCCTTGAAAGAAACCTCTCGCGTAGAAGGCAACAGCCTAACGCCAGAAGATGTAGCAAATGCAGTGGTTTATGCCATTCAACAGCCCAAACATGTGGCGATCAGCGAAGTATTGCTGCGCCCAGCAAAACAAACCGTTTAAGTTATTTCTACTAATCTAAGAAACCTGCGACCGCTTCAAGCTGGTCGCAGGTTTTTTTGTCGTCAAATCCCACCGTTTTCTTGGAAAAATTACTTGATTTTCTTGTAACACCCAATTGTCCGAGGGATGTAAACCAATGGTTGCTTTATGTAAACGACTAGGTTCTGTTGCTACGGTGGAAATTTTTTTATACTTAGTACAAAGCTTCCGTATAAACCCGTTTGATCAGAAACAAACCGGACGTTCTCCTCATGAGCGATGAATAGCCGAGCAAGCGCCGCAGCCCTACCTTCACCGTTGACTTGCAAGTACTGCCTTAGCTGTCCTCTTTTTAGTACTTGCTTTTTATAAAAGAATGGAGTGTGTATATGAATGTAAAACAGCTACTCGTCATTGCCGAGCAACGAAGAAACATTACGAATCAAAAATTGACCTATGCCGAAAATTTCTTGGCTGCCGGCTACTCTGCTGCCGAATTGCTGGCAGATGAAACCTTTCTTGAATTAGAGCGAAGGGAAACCCAACTGATTGCAGAACGCAACGCCATTTTTTACGAAGAAGTCAGCCACAATTAATCCCCCTGTCCAATTGTAGGCGACGAAAAAGCGAAGGCTCAGCAGCACCTTCGCTTTTTTAACCCTCAAAGGCATCCTTTGCCCTGAGGATCACGCTGCTTGATCGTCCAATAAAACAGCCCTGCAAAGAAACTACCGAGAATCAGGAAATTCATGCCGTATAGGCAGTAGAGGAAGAAAAAGTTCAGCTGCCCACTACGCCAAAAGCCCATGATTCCCACTAAAACCAGACTGTTGACGCATCCTGTCAACACACAAACCGTGCGACTGCACTCCAAGCTTTGTAATAGGTATTTTGTGATTTCATATAACGGACTGACGAGCATTATCCCCAGCATGATTGGTAGAATAGCTGGCAACAAGTCTAAAACAGCGACATCTGTAGTAAACAACTGAAAAAAAGCAGGACGAAAGAGCCAGATCAGACTGGCGATTCCGACATAAGCCACAAAAGAAGAAACGAAGGCACTTTTCCCCACTGCTAAAATCTTCTGACGGTTTTTCTGTCCATTCGCCTCACTAGCAAAGACGGTCACTGCGTTGCCATACATCAAAGCAGGCAACCGTGCGATCATCAATCCTTGGCTGCCGATCGCATAGGCTGCCAGCGTACTGACACCCAATCGTGAGACGAAAGCTTCAAAAGCAATAATAAAGACTAAACCCTCAAAGCATTCCTGAATCATTAAAGGGACCGCTTTTTTCAATAAAAAGGTGCGTTTTCGTGGTCTTTGTTTCAGCCCCCTGGCTAGACTTTCTCGTAAAAGAACCCCATAAATCCCCAGCAAGCACAAAGTCGCAAGCATATTTGCGATGCCACTGCCTAAGACCCCCATTGCGGGAAAACCGAGATTGCCGTTGATCAATAGATAGCTAAGCAACACCTGTACCAACGCACTAATAATGGAAACACCGAGGATGTAGTTCGTTTTCTTTTCAATTTTTAAAAGGCTAGTAAAAACAAACGTGACTAACGTAAGTAAAATATAGGGAGACATGATTGCAAGATACAATGTTGCGGTCCTTAGCAGCTCCCCACTAAATCCGTAAATAACCTGCAAAATGCCGCGTCCAAAAAGCAGGAAAATCAAGAAAAAGCTCACGCCGATCGCGACTACTAGAAAAAGAACCGACGACAGATAATCATTTAACTGCGTCTTTTCTCTTTGCCCGACTGCCTTTGCGCCATAAATATTAAAAGCCAGGCCAATCGCACCTAAAATACCCGCAAAAGCGTAGAGAAATCCGTCGATCAGTGCGATCGCCGCCAGCGCTTCCGTGGATCTTCTTGAAATAATCGCTAATGAAACTTGCGCAATAATGATTTGAAACAAATTGGAAGCAATCAAGGGCAATGTAAAAGACTGTATTTTTTTGTTCAAGAAACTCTCCTCTCTCATTCGCCATAACTGCGCAACACCCACTCGCTTATTGTGATTTTAATCACAAGAAAAGCGATCGTTGGTCGCTATAAATACGCAACGACCCATCAGGCGTTTTGACGTTTCTCCCTCCATTTAACCATACAGCCTTCTCGGTGTATATTCCTTCATAATTAAAAAACAAAACATACCGACAATCTCCGCTTATTTCCTCTATTGGCGTCGACAAGCAATCGCTGATGAAGAGTAAAAAGGTTCAGAAGAACATGCTGCTCTTCTGAACCTTTTCCATGGGATGATAAAAAACGCGACAAACCTTTCAAAAATCCCGTTATTTCTTCACGATCAGCTGAACGGCTTGATCGATTTTCTGCTTTTGGGTTTCCGTGTCGCTGTCTGGATTTTCCAAACAATTTTTCAAATTTTCAGCGACAATGATCCCCATAATACGGTTAACACTGGAACTGACGGCGGACAATTGCGTGATGACATCGACGCATTCTTTCTCGTCTTCGATCATTTTTTGAATCCCCCGCAACTGCCCTTCGGTTCGTTTTAACCGATTCAAGATATCTTTGTTGCATGCGGTCATCGTTTGATTTCTCCTCTCCATGCTGACATGCCGCCGAGGACATTGGTCACTTGAAACCCTTGCTGGCTCAAAAATTCAGATGCCATTTGCGAACGAGCCCCTGAATGACAGATGACATAGTAGTTTTTATCCTTCTCTAAGTCGCTGATTTGTTCTGTCAGTTCGCTCAACGGTAGGTTTTGTGCTGTTTTGATGTGTCCTTGTGCAAACTCATCGACTTCTCTGACATCAAGGATCTCAAGTGGTTCACGTTTTTCTTTTTGGGCAAATTCCTCCATAGATATTGCTTTAATCATGAATAATCATCTCCGGCTTAATAGTATTATACAACGAAAAGGCACCATCGAGGTTTTGACAATTGATGCCCGCTTGTTTTAAGATGCGTTCGGCAATGTAGCTTCTCAATCCGCTATGACACGTAACGACATACGAGACGCTTGGATCCAATTCAGACAACCGATCCCTCAATTCATCTAACGGAATGTGGAGCGCCTGTTGAAAACGCCCATTATTGGCTAATTCCATCTCTGAACGAACATCCAACAACTGCTTACCGTTTTCTAAGGCATCCGTCAATTCGTGCCACTGAATATTCTCACTGATTCCTTCCGCCAGATTGATCGCTGCATAGCCAAGCATATTCACTGGATCTTTGGCTGAGCCAAAAGGCGGTGCATAGGTGAATTCCAGTTCAGGCAAGTCAAAGATGGTTAAACCGCCTTTGATCGCTGTTGCCAATATATCGATTCGTTTATCGACCCCTTTGGCACCGATGCCTTGCGCACCATAGATTTTTCCAGTATCCGCATCAAAAATCAGTTTCAAATAAATATCCGTCGCATCAGGATAATACCCTGCATGGTCTTTGCCTGACAGATGAACCACCTGGGGATTTAGCCCTGCCAGTTTGGCGCTGCGCTCACTCAACCCTGTGGAAGCTGCGGCAAGATCAAATACGCGCACGATCGCAGTCCCAATACTGCCTTTGTTTTTGCGAGCCAGTCCACCCAACACATCAGCAACTTGCCGACCTTGGCGATTGGCTGGTGACGCCAGGGAGATCAACGTGTCTTCGTTGGTGATTTGTTGTTTCACAACGATGGCATCACCCACCGCGTAAATATCTTTCTTGCTGGTTTGGTATTGCTCATCTACCAGGATACCCCCCCGGTGTCCTAATTGGATACCAGCACGTTTCGCCAAATCCGTTTCTGGTTGGACACCAACCGAAAGAATCGTGACATCTGAGGCCAGGACCGTGCCATCTTCCAGAACGATTTCTTGCCCTGCTTTTTCAAAAGCGGTCGCTGACTGCGAGGTCAAAACTTTGACCCCTTGCTTGATCAATTCATTTTTGATATACGCAGCCATTTCTTCGTCCAAAGGTGGCAATACGTGGGGTGCTTTTTCTACGATCGTTACTTCGAGGCCTTTTTTATGTAAATTTTCAGCGACTTCTAACCCAATAAACCCAGCGCCAATGATCGTCGCTTTTTGAGGCTTTTTGTCTTCAAGATGCGCCATGATTTGGTCTAAGTCAGGAACATTGCGCAAAGAAAAGGCGTTGGTTGCTTCTTCTAGCCCTTTGATCGCTGGTACTAGCGGTTTTGCCCCCGGCGATAAAATCAACGCATCATAAGATTCCGTGAAGACGTGTTCGCCATGTTTGACCGTCACCGTTTTCTCCTCTGGCTGGATCGCCAGTACTTCATGAAAAGGTCGCACATCTAAGTTGAACCGTTTTTTTAGTGCTTCAGGTGTTTGGACCAATAGGGCGTCTCGCTCTTTGATCTCACCAGAAATGGCATACGGCAGCCCACAATTCGCAAAAGAGACAAAAGGGCCTTTTTCAAAAACAATGATCTCCGCTGCTTCTTTAAGCCGACGTAAGCGCGTGGCTGCCGACATTCCCCCTGCTACCCCACCGACAATAACTATTTTTTCCATCATTACTTTCCTCCTTTGGTTGTTCCGCGCCATTGATTCATGCCGCCACGAACGTTGACCACATCAAAACCTTTTTTACTTAGGATTTTGGCTGCTTGTTTGCTCCGCATCCCCGATTGGCAAATGACTGCCAGTTTCTTGTCGCCTTTTTGAGTAAATCCAGCAACCTTATTTAACGGTACATTTTTCGCATAGGCAATGTGCCCGCTGCGGTACTCCGCTGGCGTGCGTACATCCAGAACCGTCCATTCTTTGGCTCCTTCTTTTTGTAAATCTGCTGTTGACATACTTGGTATGCGCTTAAATAGTGAAAACATTTCTTGCTCCTTTCGTATACCCCTTGGGGTATATTAAACAAGATGTTTTGCGATTTGTCAACTAAGTGATTTTCTTTAAGAAAAGAACCTTGCTGTTGCGCTGCTCCCCGCTCGATACTCTCGACAGCTGTTAGACATCTACCAATCAAGTAGCGAAAGACCCGTATCACACATTTCCCTCCCCTCGATCACAATGCTATAATAAAAGAAAAGATACATTGTAAAAATAACACACATCAATTCGTTTACTTAGCAGCTGATCGCTTTGATTATTAAAGATGATTGGCTCCCGCCCTAACCAAGAGCGGACAAAAAAGCGACGCAAGCACCACTTTCCCTTGATTTACCAAGCAGCAAGCCCTGCTTTCTTGGAACCAACGAGGGTTTCGACTATGCTTAAGTCACATCAGCGAAAGGAAGAAAAGATGGAATTTGGCGAAAAAATCAAAGAAGTACGTACGAGAAATAACTTGACCCAAGAACAATTTGCCACTCAACTACACGTGACAAGACAAGCCGTTTCGAACTGGGAAAACAATCGTAATCTACCAGATTTAGAAATGCTGATTGCCATCGCCACGATTTTTGAACTCTCGCTTGATGAATTGATTTTAGGAGGAACTCAAGTGAACAAGATCACTGAAAAACTAATCAAAGACGGCAGCGAGACCCGACGCGCCAAACTCAATTTGATCACGACCTTGATCGGAACATTTTTACTACTATTCGGCTTTGCCTGCTTCTTCATCAAAGCAAGCGCCGTAGAATACATCGATCAAACCGGCATTTTACATGAAAATTTCTATCTGATTCCCGTAGGATTCTTGTTTCTATTGGCTAGTTTCGTAGTATTTGCAGGAACCGGGATCAATTATTTTCGAGCTGTTAGGAGAAAATGATTAAGAGCACGACTCTATTGGGTCGTGCTCTTTTTTCTTCAATATTCCAAATTATATCTATTTATTTAATAATAATAACTAAAATTTCCATTGACTTTTTATATTTTATGATTTATATTTCACCTATTAAGTTAGTACGCAAAACTAACTTAATGATGGAAACGGTATCATTAACAGATAAAATGTAACAAGGAAGGAGATCAGATGAAAATTGATATGAATATGAGAAAAAATCGGCTCCAATATACGGAAGCAGCTGAGAAGATTTTGAAGCAAATGACCCTAAAAGAAAAAGTGCACTTGATGAGCGGCAATATGGTTTTAGCAGATGTAAGAAGGGATATGGCAAATGGGCAGCATTACAACGAATTTCCTTATGAGGCCGGTGGAAATGAACGATTGAATGTTCCCTCCATGAAATTTGTAGACGGTCCTCGCGGTGCAGTAACCGGCAGAGACAAAACAACTTGTTTTCCAGTTTCTATGGCAAGGGGCGCTTCCTTCGACACTGAGTTAGAAAAGCAAATTGGAATAGCGATTGCGAAAGAAATCAAAGATAGTGGCGGGAATTTTTTTGGCGGCGTTTGTATTAATTTACCTTATAATCCCGGTTGGGGGCGCAGTCAAGAAGTCTACGGAGAAGATTCATTCCTTCTCGGTGCGATGGGATCTGCCCTTTCAGAAGGTGTTCAATCTGAAAGTGTGGTTGCTTGCGTCAAGCATTATGCATTTAACAGTATGGAAAATGCTCGTTTTAAAGTCGATGTTCATGCTAGCAAAAGAACAGAACGAGAAATTTATTTATCGCATTTTAAAGATGTTATTGATTCTGGTGCAGCTTCGGTAATGACTTCTTATAATAAATATTTTGGCGAACATACTGGCAATAGTACTTATTTAGTTCGAGATGTACTAAAAAATGAATGGAATTTCGACGGCTTTGTCATTAGTGATTTCGTTAACGGAACGAGAGACACTGTAAAAGCAGCATTGGCAGGATTAGATATTGAAATGCATGTAACAAATCATTACGGAGAAAAATTAGAAAAAGCTGTCGAAGATGGATTAGTACCTGTAGAAACAATTGACGATGCTGCATTAAGAATTATTCGTACCCTACTCGTCTTTGAAGAAGCTAGGAAAAACGATGATTCCAAAGAAACCATTGATTACAAAAAACATATACGTCTAGCTTTAGATGCTGCAGAACAATCGATTACTTTGATAAAAAATGAAAACAACTGTCTTCCTTTAAACGCAAATATTAAAAAAGTTGCTATTTTTGGAAAATTAGCGACTGAAGAAAATACAGGCGATCGTGGTTCTAGTCGAGTTTACCCTCCCTATGTTATCAGTTATTTAGAAGGATTAAAAAAATACTCTCCACACATTCAGGTTATTTATAACGAAGGATCAGATATTGAATTAGCAAAAACGATTGCCAGAGAAGCGGACGCAGCGATTTTTGTTGTTGGATATAATTATGATGATGAAGGTGAATATACTGGTGAAGCAGAAAACAGAGAGGTTCCTGCTGGTGCGATTTTTGACGCTAAAGGCGGTGATCGAAAAGAATCATTAGAACTCCATTCTGAAGATATTTTACTAATAAACCAAGTTGGCCCAGAAAACAATAATTCAGTTGTTGCTTTAGTTGGTGGTAATACAATTATGATTGAAAAATGGAAAAATGCAGTATCTGCGATTCTCTTTACCTACTACTCAGGAATGGAAGGTGGCACAGCGCTGGCAAAAATCCTCTTTGGAGAAGCCAATCCGAGTGGAAAACTCCCATTTGTAACCCCTTACAAAGAGAAAGATCTGCCACAGATTGATTGGAATGCAGATCAAATCACCTATGAGTATTACCATGGATATGCGAAGTTGGAAAAGGAAGGAAAAGTGCCTTCGATTCCTTTTGGTTATGGGCTTTCTTATACCAATTTTGATATTTCAAACCATGATTTTACAATAGATAAAAAGCTTTTGACAGCAAAATGTACAGTTGAAAACACAGGGAAACTACCTGGAGCAGAAGTTGTTCAATTATATGTAGGATTTAGTCACTCGCAAATCGATCGTCCCATCAAAGTATTACGCGGGTTCAAGAAAGTGCATCTACTTCCTGGAGAAAAAAAGAATATTACGATTAAATGTCCTATCGAAAAATTGAAATGGTACAATCCTGATTCTGAACAATGGGAGCTAGAAGAAATTCCTTACGAAGTCTATCTAGGAAACAGCAGTTCACCAACAGATTTAATAAAAGAAACTATAACTGTTTAACGGGGGTTAGTATGGAATCCACAGCGAAAAAGAAAAATGGTGTATTAACTAAAATCATCGATATGATCACAGGAATTTTTATGCCAATCGTCCCTGCCATTGCTGGTGCCGGGATGTTAAAAGCCCTGCTTGCAATCATCTCTTTATTAGGAGTCTTGTCAACAGAATCAGAAACCTATATTCTTCTAGAGATGATAAGTGATGCTGCTTTTTACTTCTTACCACTTTTATTAGCAAATTCAGCTGCTAAAACATTTTCCGTCAATCCTTACATTGCTATGGCTATAGCAGGAGCACTTGTTCATCCCACTTTCATAGGCCTGTTGAATAACAGTATAGAGACGGGAAATGCCGTAAGGTTTCTTGCTTTTCCAGTCACAGTTGCCACTTATAGTTCATCCGTTGTACCAATCATTCTTGCAGTTTGGTTTATGTCTTATGTTGAACCTTTTATAGATAAAATTGTTCATAAATCCATCAAACTCATTATGGTACCTCTTCTAACTCTAGCTATTGTTGCGCCAGTAACTTTAGTCTTACTAGGACCATTAGGTGCTCTGATTGGCTCAGGATTAGGAGATATGGTAACTTTTCTGAATGAACATGTAAGTTGGCTGGCACCAACTGTGGTTGGTATTTTGAATCCTCTTTTAGTGATGACTGGTATGCATTATGTATTGATTTCATTGGGCATCAATTCTCTTGCCACGATAGGGATCGATACAGTCGTTGGACCGGGAATGTTGATTTCGAATGTTTCTCAAGGTGCCGCCGCTTTTGCAGTAGCTGTCAAAACAAAAAATAGTTCAGTTAGGCAACTTGCGATTTCCTCAGGTATTTCTGCTCTCTTAGGAATAACTGAACCTGTCCTATACGGCATTAGCTTAAGGTTTAAAAAACCATTGATTTCAGCAATGGTCGGAGGTGGATTGGGTGGTCTGTTTATAGGAGTTATGAATGTTGGACGCTATGCCCAAGTTGCGCCAAGTCTCGTATCACTTCCAAGCTATATTGGCGCGGATGGATTTTCGAATTTTATCTATGCAATCATCGGTTGTATCATTGCTTTTTCCGCATCATTTATTATTCAACTATTCTTAGGAATTGAAGATCCTGAGGAAGAAGCTGCTGCTTCCGAAATAGGAAAGGAAGTTGTACTAGAACCAGATCAAGCAGAAGAAGCCCTAGTAAACTAAGCGAATTTCAATTAAAAATTGTTTCTGATATTGATGAAAAGAGTCGAATTTTTTTATCCTGCTAGAAACTATCTAATAGGCGATTACCTGCTTTTTTTAAGAATAATATTAGCAATACTACTAACTAATCTTACAAGATATATTAAAACAAATACCAACTGATAACCAACAATCGAACCATGTAACAAGATCGCTTCTCAAGTAAATGAATGGAGAAAGCGAATCTGCTCGCAACATGTGCCTCTTGCTAGTGCTTTTGAATAAAAAACCAAACCAATCCTTTTTTTTGACGCAAAAAATGTCAGATGATAGCCTTGAAATAGAAGGTTATCACTAAGATGATCTTCTTGCTTTTGGAATAAATAATAAAAAGGAGTGTATGAAATGAAACATCTAAAAGCGTTGGTTGTCAAAGCACTAATGATTTGGGCGATTTTGTGGATTGTGTTGTCAGGGATTTACGATGTCAGTTTTATGGACTCGACGATCGTCGGTGTGATCATTGTGGTGATGATCTATGTGCTAGGCGACTTGGTCATTTTGCGCAAGATCGGTAACATTGCGGCAACGGTTGCAGATGCCGGCGCAGCAGCCCTTATCCTATGGCTGTATCTGACTTATATGGACTATACAAATGACATCTGGATGCTAGTATTGATCCCAGCAGTATTGATCAGTGTGGCAGAATGGTTCTTCCACATCTGGTTGTTAAAAGCAGACATCGTGCCAGATGAACGGAAAATGAAATAATTTTGTTGATTGCTAGAATCGAACGCAGACTCTTGTTCTGTGTTCGATTTTTTTTGTTTACAAGATCGGCTATTGAAAAGCGACGCATCTTCTTGTTCCATATGCTTTCTATAATCACGGACGCTTGCCAAGATTTCTGGTTAGCTGACGCAATCGCCAAATTTGAATAAATCCCATCTTTCCATTACTATAAACGAAATCCGATCGTTTTTTGCACGGTTATACTATCAGGGAGGTTTGTATGGCAATTCATGTGATGTGGTTTAGAAAGGATCTACGCTTAGAGGACAACACGGCACTGACTGAGGCGCTTGCGTCTCTTCAAGAAAACGACCATTTGTTGTGTGTATTTCATCTCAATGACAAGCAGTTTCTCCCCAAGGCGCCAAGCCATGATTACTTTTTTAGCGCAGTTGCTCACTTTATCGAGGCTGCCAAAAAGCAAAATCTGACGATCCACCTATTGACAGGGACTTTGACAGAAGCCTTTGATCAGTTGCTCGCTTGCTATCCAAAATGGAGCCAGCTTTACTTCAACTTTGATAACCGTGGATTTGGTCGTAAACGTGATCTCTACATAAAAGAATTGGTCGAGAAAAAAGGCATCACTGTCCATTCTTTTGAAGATCATCATCTGCATCAACCAACAGAAGTCACCAAAGAGGATGGGACGTACTACAAAAAATTTACCCCCTACTATAAGAAATGGATTCAATTGCCCAAACCGGTGTATCAAAAGCAGGCTCTCGATTTTGAAAAAGCCGTTCATTTTGATGATGCCCCTCACTTCAAAGCAGGGAAAGCGCTGCTTGCTAAGCTGCTAGAAAATAGAAAGACCGATTTTTCAACGATCGTTGGGGAAGACTATGCGCACAAGCAATTGCAAGCATTTGTGCAAAAGCGTTTGGCCACCTATGAAAAAGACCGTGATATCCCTTCGATCAAAGGAACCAGCCGCCTGTCCCCTTTCTTGTCTTTTGGACAAATCTCCATTCGGAAGGTTTGGGCCGCTTGCCAAGGAATGCCATCAAGCACTGGCAAAGCGACCTTTTTAAAAGAACTGGCTTGGCGAGATTTTTATCATATGATCTACTTCAGCCATCCTGAACAAAAAAACTATGAACTCATTGAGAAATATCGAAACATGGATTGGCGAAAAAATGAAGAGGAGCTAACCAAATGGCAAGCAGGGCAAACCGGCTATCCGATCATTGATGCCGCGATGCGGCAGCTGAATCAAACCGGTTGGATGCATAACCGTCTACGGATGATCGTCGCTTCCTTTCTAACCAAAGATTTACTGATCGATTGGCGGCAAGGAGAAGCCTATTTTGCTCGACAATTGATCGACTACGACGCTGCCAGCAATATCGGCGGCTGGCAGTGGGCAGCTTCGACTGGCACCGATGCGGTTCCTTACTTTCGAATTTTCAACCCCATTACACAAGGGAAAAAATTCGACAAGGATGGGACGTTTATCAAACAATTTGTTCCCGAACTCGCCCAGTTGCCGCTAAAATTCATCCATGAACCCTACTTGATGACTGACGAAGAACAAGCCGACCTAAAGGTAGTTTTAGGCACCGACTATCCGTTGCCTATAGTTGACCACAACGAAGCCAGAAAAAGAGCCCTCGATTTGTATAGTAAAATCGAACCATAAAAAGCTGCCATGGACTGCTCTCAAGCATTTTCGGTAAAAAAACCAGCAAAGACTGTCTCTTACGGAGCGTCTTTGCTGGTTTTTTATGAAACTGGTGCGCCCTCTTTCGCCTGTCTATAGTGAAAAAACAAACGGCACGTCTCATCAAGCTGTCTGCTGCTGGGCATACATAAAGAAGCATTTTCCATGCTGTGTTTTTTAATTAAGATCTTGTCGTCTACTTCCCCTCTTATTTCTAGTCGCTCTAAGCACCAATCCCCTGAGGATTTATAGATCGAACCCTTTACTAGCGGCGTTCCCTGCTTTTTCACGACTGGATAGCAACGTTTCTCCTTGCAAAACTGTTCGTCTGATGAAAGGTCATCTATAGAACCATTCTGTTATAATAGCTCCATATTTGAGGATAAGGATGGTTTATATGAAAAAAATAATCGGATTCATCTTAGTCGTACTTTTAGGATTCGTTGGATACAAAGGATATGAATATTATCAATCCACCTACTCAGGACAAACAGCTTACGCGTATGTCCCGTCTGAGATTCCGCCTAAAGTCCAACACGAAAGTAAGAGCGGCATCGGCGACCAGTCTCCTTGGTATTCTTACGATTACACATTAAACTTTGTAAAAGAAGATGGCAGCACCCAAACCCTTGAGGTTTCATTATCATAAGATAACGCAAAACCCTTAACACCAAATTCTTATGTAAAAGCGGTGATCAGTGAAAAGCGTACAATAAACGGCCCGAATGGCGTTGAAAAAGACGCAATTCCCAAAAAGGTTCTAGAGAAATTAGAAAATCAAAACTAATGAGCTCTTCGTTAATAAGGACTAATGAGTTGCACAACATCAAATCTGGGACAGAATAAACCACATTCTGGCTCAGATTTTTTGTTAGTGATTTTCATCTTTTTTGAGTCTACTGGACATGGATGGCACTTCTCTAGATGGTGCAAATCCACTCACAGATAGTTACTGGCAAGTGCAGTGAACCACAAGCCGAATACAGTAATGACAATGTGCAGGAAGTGGTGCCGCACAACTTTGAGTCTACGAACAGAAACTCAATCAAACGAAATAGCGGATAAGGTTGCTGAACCAACCAAAGGCCCAAAGGGAAACGTAAAACAAAAATAGCAAATCTTTTGAGAACTGCTATCGATCGAATGCATTTTCTATCTCTTGGTACAATTTTTCAACATTAAGCATCCCGTAATCTTTTTTTGAAATAGCTATGACTGGTGTTGTAGGAAAATTCTGTTCAATTTCGTTTTTCGCATATCCGAAAGTTGGAGTCAGCAAAATAAGATCGGCTTCACCGCCATATTGATTTACCTGATTCGAATTATAAGTCTCAATGAAAACTTTTTCTCCTCTTTTCTGCATAAGCATCTCCAGTTTCCTACTTAAAGCTTGCGTTTGTAAAAGTCCTTGGTCTGCAATGAAGCTGAAAACGATATCGAATATAACAACTTTTTTCCATTTCTTTTCTTCTACTGAATCTTTTGGTTTAATGAAATCTCCTGTTTTTTCCATTTGCTGGTATCCTTTCTTTTTAGAAAAAAGAGTCTCAAAAAAAGTAGGTTTTTTCCTTCCTAAAATCTCGTCTACAGAAACATTGAAGTAGTTACTCAAAGATATAAGCGTCTGAATGTCTGGATTGCTCTCGTTTCTTTCCCACTTAGATACAGCTTGTGGCGTAACGTTCAATATTTTTGCTAGGCTTTTTTGAGTCATCTTTTTAGATTGTCTTAATTCTTTGATATTTTTTCCTAAATCTAACATTAATATAACTCCCTTCAGATTATCTTTTCAATGAACGGATCGTTGAATAGAGGGAATGGGGACTAAACTATTGGTTGAGTTCTATCTCAGCGCTTATTTAAACGCTTTCATTAGTTGCTAAAAAAATTATCGCTCAGAATTTCTGTTAAGCTTTTTGAGGCATCTTTTAGATTGCCTTAATTCTTTGATTTTCTCTTCTCTCTACCATTAAAACAACTCCCTTGAGATTATCTTTTCAATGAACAGAGTGCGGAATAGAGGAAATCAGAACTAAACTATTAGTTGAATTCTATTTTAGCATACTTCCGTTTTTGGAAAAATATAGCTAGTCGGTTTGTCGATATTGATAGAGCCAATTAACGATTGCAGATTCACATCATTACGTGGGTCTTTTTTTACCCCCTTCCAAAATCAGCATTTTGAATCCCTTCTATTATTTTCACGCTTGATGTCTTCTGCTCTGTTGCGATACGTTATACAAGGATACTGGGCACATTTATCTAACAGAAAGCTGCTTGACTAATCCCTATTCTTATTCTGTCATCAATGATAAGAGCAATTCAAGCTCCTTTTCCTTTCCCTCCTTCGCAGATAATTGAAAAAGCAGCGAATCAACTATCCGTTGACTCACTGCTTTTTAACTAACAAGTAATGGCTCACACCACAAACGAATGATACTTAGAATAAGCAATTTGATCGACGATCGCAGAAACCTGATTGACATCTAAATCGGCACCGATGGCAGTCACTTGATAAAATTGACCATAATTGTTGCCAAGTTGAGGGACACGGGCGTTTGAAATCAGCAAATCGTATTCTTCCTCATTGTTATAAGGAGAAATAGTTACATTTTGTTTCCCTTTTAGTTCATTTTTTAACAAGTAAATGGAAGCATCTGCCAAAAGACTGGAGCCCATATTTAAGACCCCGATCCGTACCCGATATTCCTCTTTCGGTGATAACAGATAGATTAAAAAGACCAGACGTTTCTTGAGGTAGTTGAGTTTCGTGGGCGTAAACAAGTTGGTTGGTGCAATAATGTGTTGTAGGATGTCTGTAATCACTTGATCTCGCAAGGAATTGTGAAACAGCTTGTGATAATAATTCAAGGTGACTCGGTCAATGGAGTAATTTACCCCATGAAAGTAATAGACTTGTGCGATCAAGGAGAAGACACTGGCTTTAATATCGATCGTCGTATGCGAGGCTTCAAGACAATAAATGGACTGGATCGCTGCCATGACTTCATCGGTAATCTCAAAAACAGGATTTTTATTGGTATACAACCCTAAGCGAAGCTCCTCGTAAGGAATTCCTCCTACCGTAACGAGAAAAAGACAGATAAAGAAGGGGACGATCTTGGCTTCGTCTACTGAACAGATGCTTTTTTTCGACACATAGGCTTCTCGAATAAAGCGACAAATCGGCATTTCTTGGCAGCGATTGATTTTGATTTGTTCCTCCGGACTTAAGCTTCCCAAGGTTGTGTGTGGCGTGACTTTTTTCATGATCACAAATAGCCAGATCTTCAACTGCTTTTGTTGCGCAATCGAGAGGGTTATTTTTTTCGCTAGCTCCGCCACCAGCTCATCGATCAAAACAGAATCGATCGCTGTTTCCCCCATTTTTAAAAAATTATAGTAAAAATAAATGCGTTGAGTCATCGTTCCCGCTAGCTTTTTGTTCTTTATCTTTAATTCAAAATGCTGCAGCAGCTGATTGCACTCTGCAATCACACGATTCAGTGTCCCGACGCTTATTTTTAATTCATCGGCTAATACAAAAGCATCATAGCCTGCATGTTGAAACAAATAATGGATGATTTGATATTTTACAGATTTTTTCAATAACGTGTCGGTCAAATCATCCAATGAGACGCTGTCGTTTACTTGCAGATCAAGGGTATAACGGTTGATTGCAAAAGAGACCTTCTCATTTTTTAGTTGTTGCTGAAGATTTTCTGATAGTTTCGTCAAGGTTGGCATCGTAATCTCTAATTCCCGACACGCATCACTTTTTTTGATATGACCCGTCGATAAATACAAGAATTTGAGCAAGATATACTCCAATTTCAAGTCTTTATCCAGTAAGTCTTCTTTATACATGACTGTTTTTCCTCCTGTGTAAATCCTTATTCTTTTCGAATAGTTACAACCAATTTACAGAAAAAGATAGCAGTACATTCCCTATGAAACAAACAAATGTAGTAAAAACATGCCCTTTCTACACATACTTTTCCTTCACTTACTCCCCAAATAAACCAAAACGAACGAACAAAAATGCGCCCTGCCAGACGAACTTTCCTCAGAATTTTCTCGCGACAATATTCTCGGATTTTCTTTTTGTTTATGTAAAACATGCTTCTCTAAAAAAATATATTTAGACCATAATAATTAATACTATCACAAGCTAGAAATGTCAATAAATGACATTATCAAGCGCCATTTTTTTTACTTTCTCTTAAAAAATGACCCTATCAAGTGCTTACCCGTTCGTATAAACAAAAAAATCAAAGGCAGTCGATGCAACCGCCTTTGATTTTTCTATAAACCATTGTTCATTCAGTCTTGCAAAAAACGTTTCATAAAGGGTCTTTTTATTCATTGAAAAAAGCAATGAACGGGTTTCTAGCGATACCGTTTCTTAATGTGAAAAGCCATAGGTTTGATCAGATGAAACATGACGGCTTGGTCGCTTGTTCAAGCGCTCGATTCCTTCTTTCATGTCTTGCACCAGATCCATTGCCATTTGCATACTTAAATCTGCCCGACAGACAAAGCGTTGGATATTGATATGTGATAGATTATCAGGTAATGGATAGGTAGGGACTTGCCAGCCTTTCATGGCAAATTCATCCGTCAAATCATACAGATTCCAAGAAATGTCGGCATCTTCTTTTAATTTGTAGCAGACGATCGGCAACCGTGACCCATCATTATAAATATCGAAGTAGCCCATGTTTTCAATCTCTTTTGCTAAATATTGGGCAACATCGCTGGTCTTTTTGTGGATCAAGCGGTAGCCTTCAAACCCATTGCGGATAAAGGTGTAATATTGTCCGATGATTTGGCTGGCACTTCTTGAAAAGTTGATGGCCATCGTTGGCATTTCACCGCCAAGATAACTTACTTTGAAGACCAATTCTTCTGGAAGGAAATCTTTTTCTTTCCAAAGCACCCAACCGATACCAGGATAGACTAACCCATATTTATGTCCAGACGTACTGATGGAACGAACGTTTTTCAAACGGAAATCCCATTCAAGCTCTGGTTCCATAAACGGTGTGTACAATCCACCACTAGCCGCATCCACGTGGATGTAGACTTTGTAGTCGGTGTGTTTGTTGTATTCCTCTAATTTCTTATCTAGTGCTTTGATGTCATCGTATCGTCCAGTGTAAGTGATCCCTAAGATACCGACGACCCCGATCGTATATTCATCTAAATAGTCTGTGACCTTTTCGACATTGATGCTGCCATGTTCTTCATCGATAGGGATCGTCCGCATTTCAATGTCCCAGTAGACACAGAATTTTTCCCAAACGACTTGATAGGCAGAAGAAATCACTAAGTTTGGTTTTCGTTTATTGATATCTAAACCAAGTTTTTTTGCCCGATTGCGCCAAGCAAATTTCAAGGCCAATCCACCTAGCATACACGCTTCACTTGAGCCTACCGTTGATGTACCGATAAAATCAGACGCTTCTGGTGCATGCCATAAATCAGCGATCATGTTGACACAGCGGTTTTCAATTTCTGCTGTCCGTGGGTACTCGGTTTTATCGATGGCGTTTTTATCAAGGGTTTCACTCATGATTTTGACTGCTTCTGGTTCCATGTAGGTTTGACAAAACGTCGCCAAATTTTGTCTGGAGACCCCTTCATCGATCAATTGATCTTTGACTAATTCATAGGCATCCCGCGGTACCAAGGACTCTTTTGGCAATTTGTACATAGGGATCGCCCGATCCATTGCCTCATTCCCATAGATAGGTTCCAAATATTGGGCTTCTTTTCGATTTTTTTTACTAAATAACATGCAGCTCTCCTCCTCATAGGTTGTGCTTTTTATTTTTTATCGCTTGCTTTTTCACCTACGTATTTATAGATGACAAACGGTATCACGACAATTATCAGCCAGCTGATGATCAAGATGGCTAAATAGGTTCCGCCTTTTCCCGATCCGATATCGCTCGGTGGAAAGAAGGAAATAAAGAAAGAAAAAATAGAAACAAGCAAACCAACCATCGCAACACCGATTTTCACATTTTTCCCACCAGGAATATGATACGTTCTTGTTAAGTCGTCTTTTTCTTTGACTAACTTAATATACGAAAGAAACAAGAGGACATAAGCAACCAGATAGATGCAGACCGTCAAAGCCATCGCAACGAAGAAGGATAGATTGGCGCCCCCGCCGCCTAATGTCAAGACAACCGCCCAAATAGAAACAATGATGCCTTGCACCAAAACGATATTGATTGGGACATTGTGTTGATTGACTTTTGCCATTTGTTTTGGCAGCAAGCCATTTTCAGCTGCTTCAAGCATCGCCGTTGATGGGCCGACCACCCAAGCGGCAATTTCTGCAATGACACCTAAACAGATGACCACGGCAATCAAACGAACCAGCCATTCCCCACCGCCAAAATGATGGATCAAATAAGAATAGGCTTGAATCACACCAGTATCAAGAGACAATTGATTTTGGGGAATCGTAGCAGCCACCGTTGCCCCGCCGAGCGTATCCAAAAGGATCGTCGCTACGACTAAAATCAAAATGGCTTTCGGGTAATTCTTTCCAGGATTATCCATGTCTTTTACGTGACTGGCAGAAGATTCAACCCCTGCATAGGCCAAAATAAAGGAAACAAAAACGACCAGCGTATTGATTTTCGTAAAATCAGGAATCCAAGCGCCTGATCCAAAGGAAACTTTGATGGGATTTCCTTGAGCAATGTAGACAATTCCTAGGATAAAAAGTATGATCCCAGTTGCGACGATCCCCACAAAGAACCCTACTTTGGCAATCTTCGCGGTATTTTTTGTTCCGCCAAATTGTGAGATCGTAATCAACCAAAAGATCACTAAAGTGGCAATCAGCTTCAGCCAAACATTGGTATTAAGAGCCGGCCAATTTAGGGCATAGGAAAGCGCCCCGACAATAAAGTAAATCATCGTAATAAAGCCTACCGTGATTTGGAACCATTGGAAGAAAATGGCAGCAAAGCCCCATTTTCTCCCTAATGTTTTTGAGACCCAGGTATAGAGTCCCCCTTTTTCCCATCCTTTTACAGTAGCCATCTCCGCAGAGCAAAGGGCCACAGGGATAAACCAGAGGAAACCGCCGACGAGTAAATAAAAAACTAGATTCATCTTCGATGTCGCAAAGGTTGGATACTCATATACCGTCATCACCATTGAAGCAGTTATCGCAAAAAAACTCAACAATGATAGTTTTTTCTTGCTAGTATCCATTTTTTCAACCTCCTATCGTTAGATACTATTTTTCAGCAGCGGAAGAAAGATCAATATGGTACGTATGTGTCAGATCGCCATCTGCTTTAAATTCGATTTCGATTGCTTTGATCGCTGGCAAACTTTGTTCTTGTGCTACTTTAAAGTGAATAAAGCCATCTTTGTGTTTGTCATGGGTCAAAATTTCATCATCTAAATAGTCCACAAATACTTCCGCTTCAATTTTCTTGCCATCATTCAACACCAAATATGCTTTGTCAGGTTTGATTTTTTTGTCTTTCGAATCTTCATTAAACAATTGATATTTCAGTGAAAGCAATGTTTTGTATTCTTTGTCTTTGTGTTTGAACGCTTCTACATTCACGATTTTTACATGGTTCACTAAAAAGCGAATGTGATCCCAACCAGCATTTTCATAATTCGTTTCATACCAAACAACATCTTTGACTTTCGGATCGATCCCCTTGGTAACGATTTCTTCAAAATACCCGTCATCACTCAATTTTTCACTTCCCACGATCACCTCATCTGAAGAATCACTGATCAACGTTTCGGTTCTTGACCCAGAGACCACTTCCCCTGACTCTTCCACTGTTGAGCACGCACCTAGAGTGAACAAAACACCTACACCTAAAACGAAACCTGCAACTAATGATGTTTTTTTCATTGTAAATCCTGTCCTTTCTTTTATTATTTTTATTCCATCTCAGGTATACCATTTATCTAAAAAAAGCGAATATCTAATTTTTTATTTTAAAAACAAAAAAACGCGAAAATTACTTCGCGTTTCGGTGCTATCATGAAGTGCAGATAAGAACAATGACCATTGAAAAGAAAGGACTGAGTTTTTTGAGAGCGCTTGTGTTCGTCATAACCACCTTTTTGTTGGGTATCAGCCCACTTTCAGCTGCCTTTTGTCTGGAAAGTACGGACGGACCTACTTCTAGCGCAACGATCTCTCGGATAAAAGTTGCCAAAAATGAGTGGGTGCCTTCTGGGTCACAAAGGTTTGTTGGAACGCTGATGCTTCCTGATGCAAAAGACAACGTGCTGACAGCTGACGGTCACTTTCTGAGAAAGCCTTCCAAGCTTGCGACGAATAGACGCGCAGCAATAGCAGCTTGTAGGGTTCAAAAAACACCAAAAACCGCACGGGGCAGCCAACTTACTCAGCGTTGCAGCTCTTCAGCCCTTACGACTTTGCGGTTAGAAAAAGCGTGTCAGGCACGGGCAATCAACCGTCCTTAGTTCTCATCCGAGTATTTGGTGTCGTACACGACGCCTTCATCCACAGGGTTTTCGCAGTGATGGCACATAGGTAAGTCAAAAACAAATGATCCTCAAACGTTTATCCTCACGTGTATCCTAAACAAATCTACTTCCCCATCCTGAACACAAAAAATAGCCACTACCTACTTTCCACTTACTTGTGCCATCCTCTGCTTGATAAAACGATCAAACTTTTTTGATTGAAAACAAAAAATTGCCTCTTCTGTTTTGATCATTTTTTAGTGATCGATCATTGCTTAGCAAGCTAAGCCCCCCAAACCCCAAGCAGCCCCCGAAACTATTTTTCGGGGGCTGCTTGGGGTGAGCTTTTTATTCAAATTGGAAAGTTTTTTGGAGGCATTGCAAATGAAGCTGACTTGATTGGGTAGCAGCCTTTCACATTACCAGCGTAATCTAAATGATGACGACCTATAAAATGATGAATGATAGACAGTCGTATATAACGACTGCTGAAAATAAAAAGCTTGTGACGCTTATCTTGTTTCTAAAATCGTCTTCAATCAACCTAATTTTAGATCTTCTAGGCATTCAGCCAAGCCATCCTCAAAAACAAAGAATAAAAAAAACAGCTACTTTTTAGCAACTTTCTTCATATAAAGAATCGGATAAGGATTTCCTTGTTCGTCCAACTCGCTTCTTCTGTATACCTCAAATCCCATATGCTCATAAAATCCTTTCGCCTGAGGATTTTGTTCATTTACTCCCAGTTCATTTACAGCATAGTTTTCCATCCCGTATGCCAAGAGTTTCTTTCCTAGGCCCTTGCCTCTTTGTTCATTTGCTATAAACAGCATTTCAAGATTTCGATCCGAGATCCCCATGAAACCAGCTGGCTCTCCATGCTCACTTTCTACGACAATCAAATGCGGCACATGATGCAATGCCTCTGGAATGTATTGCTTAATGGCTTGGATTTCAGACTCTGACAAAAAGGTGTGCGTCGCCTTAACAGAACTCTCCCAAACTTCAATGATTTGTTGCTCTAACTTTTGATTCATATTATTTACTTCTTTTATATTCATGGATAGTCACACTCTCATCAGCTTTTTTTCGTTTTTCATAACAAGAACCGATTGTTTCCTTGATCCAAGTTAAGAATTTTCATCATCATCATAACATGAGATGGATTTATTTAAAATCTATGGATGAAAAATGCCTTGCTCATATAGATAATGAAACAATAATTTCTAAGAGAGTATGACTTGCTTTGAAAAACACTAAGAAAGGAGCTTTCAATACTGATGATTGCTCAAATCATTCTGTTGAAATAAAAATGCTTGTAGCTTTTTCTTCCCAGTCGCCATAACGAACAAAATATATTCTTTTAAATAAACGAGTTTAAACCACTTGCCTTAGAGTCCACTTCAGGGTTTATGATTACTTATAGAAAAAGATAAGGAGAACCAACGATGAATATAAAAAAAGCAGCGGAAATGTTTGATTTGAGCGTAGACACATTGCGCTATTATGAACGAGTCGGTGTGATCCCACCTGTTCAACGCAATGAGAGTGGCTATCGGGTGTACACAACAAATGATCTAAACTGGATCTATCTAGCAAAACATTTACGAAATGCAGGATTGTCCATCGAATCGCTAATTGAATTTGCTCAATTGGCACAAGTACGTGAAAGTCAAAATGTCGAAAAAGCTCAGAAACAGATTTTAGCCGATCAACTCGAAGAATTAGAGAAAAAGTTAGCAGAAATGCAGGAAGTACGAGACCTGCTTATTTATAAGATAGAAACGTATGATGAGCATATCGCAAAATTCAAAGCAGGAAATATGACTCCTGATAAAGTGGAAAAATTATGGGAACGAAAAAAGTAACATCTTTTACTTGCTATAGACCTAACTCCAAGGTTTAGGATAGAACATGTAATGAAAATTAGAGGAGGAAACACTATGCAAACAATCATACTCAATAATGGTGTCACCATGCCGCAACTAGGATTTGGCGTTTATCAAATTCCTTTGGAAGAAACAGCTGAAGCTGTTTACCAAGCAATCAAAGCTGGGTATCGCCTGATCGACACTGCTTCTATTTATGGAAATGAAAAAGAAACCGGCGAGGGAATCAAGCGTGCCATCAGTGAAGGTCTAGTCACTCGAGAACAACTTTTTGTTACCTCTAAATTATTTATTCTACAAGCTTCCGAAGATAAAGCTAAAGAAACGATTGAGCATTCGCTTGAAACAATGGGATTGACTTATCTTGATCTCTACCTTATTCACCAACCATATGGAGATATTTATGGTGCTTGGCGCTCAATGGTTGCTGCTCAAAAAACAGGGAAATTACGTGCAATTGGCGTTTCAAATTTCAAATCAGCTAAGATGATCGAGTTTGTCGGCTTGAATGAGGTGAAACCTCAAATCAATCAAATCGAAGTGAACCCTTGGAATCAACGAGTGGAAGATCAGGAATGGCATGAAAAATATGACGTCCAAGTGGAAGCTTGGGCACCTTTTGCAGAAGGACGCCATGACCTATTTACCAATCCGACATTAGCAGAAATTGGCAAGCAATATGGCAAAACGGTTGGTCAAGTTGTGCTTCGCTGGTTGATGCAAAGAAGGATCGTCGCTTTAGCAAAAACAGTTCGTCCAGAACGGATGGTTGAAAACATTGCTATTTTTGACTTTGAGCTTTCCCAGGAAGACATTGAAAAAATAGCCGCTTTAGATAAAAAAGAGTCCGCATTCTTTGACCACGATGCCCCCCAACAAGTGGAATGGTTTATGAATCGGATGTTAGATACTGAAAACTAATAGGGTTTTTATTGAAGGAAACCAATACAAGTCCGCTTCCGTTTCGAAAGGAAGCGGACTTGTATTGGTTCTTACTGAGTTGTATCTTGTCTCTTTTCATGGTAATTCTTACAAAATTTTTGGAAATTCTGCCTTGATCAAGTAACTGAAGAATCCATCGATTAAACTCATTTCTCTGGAGCACTGTGCTTGTAGCTAAACAACGGACAGCGTTCTGTTACGCTCGCTCTTAAAATCTCTATTGTACGATTTCTATTTACTACTCCCTATTTATCAAAGACAATAATCTTTTTGCCAGTATTTCCGCCTGCTTCGAAATCAAGGTGAGCTTGCTTGATTGCTTCTAATTCAAAGGGATATGTCTTGTCTACAAGGACATCAAGTTTTCTTTGCGCATAAAGATCAATGACTTTTTCCAGCTCTTCAACAGTCATGAACCCCATAGAATACATACCAGTAATTCCTCTACGCTCCGTTTCTTCTTGGTTGATTGGCGCATTAACAGAAGTGACGCGTCCACCTTTTTTGATTACTTGATAACTGTTCTCCAATGTTTTAGGACCAGTCAAGTTGACCACTAAATCGACATCAGAAACCAATTTTGTGAAATCTTCTGTCTGATAATCGATCGTTTGATCTGCCCCTAACTCCTTCATATAGTCAGCTTGTTCAGCGCTGCCTGTTGCTATGACATACGCCTCGGCATGTTTTGCCAGCTGAACAGCTTTAGACCCGACACCGCCAGCACCGCCATGGATCAGTACTTTTTGTCCAGCTTTTGCTTGACCATCACGAATGGTTGCACCATAAGCTGTGGCTACGCCAAGGAAAAATCCTCCTAGCGGCACCAAGCCCAGCTCCTTCGGTACAGCAGCAACAACTGCTGACTCGTCTAACAAAATGTATTCAGAATATGTACTCATAAACGCCATCCCAACCACATGATCACCTACTGAAAAGCGGGTCACATCATCTCCGACAGCTGTTACGATACCAGAAAAGTCTTGTCCCAAAGAGTGTGGAAGCACAGGTTTCAATTCTTTTGGCATCGTTGGAAATGGTCCATTCGCACGAATAACAATATCAGGATCATTCACGCCGATCGCTGCGGTTTTGATCACCAATTGTTTAGCAGCTGGCTCAGGGATAGCAGTTTCAACCATTTGCATCACATCTACAGAGCCATATTGATTCAATATCATTTTTTTCATAAAAAAAACCTTCTTTCTTAAGATGATTTCATTATGACCTGTTACCTCAATAATAAAAAGTACCATATTTTTTGATAGGTACTATCGTTTTCAATAGATTTGTGTAATCATACGGATTTCAGGTACAAAAAAAATCCTTGAACGCTTCAAGGATTGACTACTTTTTCGTTTTCTGACTCATAGGTAGAAGCAAATGTTTCTAAGGCATCCAAAACTGGCATGAATTTATGCCCCATTTCGGTCAGTGAGTATTCAACTTTTGGCGGCACTTGCGGATAGACTTCACGATGAATGAGGCCATAGCTTTCAAGCATGCGCAATTCCTTTGTCAAATTTGCTTGGGTCACCATGGGCATTTTACGACTAAGCGCACCGAAACGAAGCGTTTTGTGCCGTAAAAAGGACAAGATGACCATGGACCACTTGCCGCGTACGACCTTCTGGACGCTAGCCACTGGACATTCTACAAATAATTCAGTTTCTTCTGTTTGCTGCATCACTACTTCCTCCTATTCGCTCACTTTTGCTGCGGTCTTTCATATCAGCAATACTACCGAAATGATGACGACATACGAAAACATGAAGTATAGACATCAGTATATAACGACTGCAAAAAATAGCAAGCCCGTAACGCTTATCTGAACTCTCAAATCGGCTTCAATCAACCTAATTTTAGAGCTTCTAAGCGTACAGCCAAGCTATCCTCAATTCCTTTACGCTTATAGACAGCCACTGCACAGTAATTTTTAGATCAAGATGGCTGCTAACATCACAACGAAATTATAGAAGCTATGTGCAAAAATGGATTCCCAAATATTTCCCCTACGTAAATAGGTGATCGTCAAATAAAACCCTATGACAAAGTAAGGAAAAAGAGCAAAAAGATTCCCGTTCACATTTTCAATATGACTCTGAGTAAAAAGCAAGAGACTTCCGGCAGCAGTGATGATTCTCAACCATCGTTTTTCTCCAACATAAATCAGTGAATATCGATAAAGCATTTCCTCAAAAACAGGTGCTAGCAAAAGGGCATCAAATACAAAGGGAAGGGTTCGTTGATCTGAGGGATAAACAAAAATCAACGCATTGAGATCACGAAATAAAAGAATATTAATTAAACCGATGGTAAGGATAATACTAGTAGGTACGATGAGACCGATTTTTATTAGCGCAATTTTATTTATCTTTTGATAACTCTCTACTAAATAATTACGAAAGAGTATAGTACCGAATAAAATGAATAGTAATTTTATCCCAATATGATTATAACTCATCAAATATCTTGCATAAGAAGAAGGAATGCCACGTATTGCTAGCCCCTTCCATAGGACATAAAACAATAAAAATAACCCTCTTTTCAACTTATCCCTCCTAATGAACGAAAGCTTTATACTCCAGATATTCTTACTCTTCTTTCAGTTCTTCCTATCTCTAAAATAACAATAAATCAAATAACCACTCGAGCATACTAACAAAGGAAGCCCGACATAGAGCATACCAGTTCCTAATGGATAATTAATAGCGAGGTCAAGTTGGATATTCTTAAGTTCTTCTTTGCTGATTGTGTCAAAATCTTGAATAGGGATCAAAATCGTCTGTAAAAAAAAGCCAACGATCGTCATAAAAAGGCTGATCCAAAAACAGCTAATTGCAAATTTTTTCATAAGAGTCCTCTTTTCAGCATACATTTTCTTACTGTATGTTCTTATTATACATACCAACCATTAAAAAAGAACCTTAAATTATTTTTTAACATTAATTTTAAAACAATAAAAAGAAAATGAATCAATCGGTCAACAAAAAATTGACAAGACTCAATTAGTACTATGTAGTTCTATTATGGCAAATTCTAAACGTTCAAATAAAAACAAAGTGATCGAAACAGCCGCTGAACAGCGCTTCTTTTCAGAGAACGATCAACTGATTCTTTTACAACCACCTATTCACAAAACCGATTCGGTCCCTGCAACATGGCTCAGTAAATTAGCTTTAAGACATGCATCTGAACGACAATTACTCGCCTATTTCACAAAAAAAACTGCTGATAGACGAAGCAGCCTCTTCTAGTGAATATTTAAAAAGAGTGAAGAAGAGTGTTCGTTCTTCACGGATAGTCAACACAACACTTCAACTAAATCGGTTGTTAAAAGAAATGACCCTTCAATTCCGATCATATGGGGAACTGAGGATAAAAGCTATTTACCGCCAAGAGAAACGACTAAAATAGTCGATCTGCCATTGGGTCATCATTTTCCAATCAGCCACCCACAGGAAACCGCTGATGTGCTGGTAGAGTTGATCAAAGGTTGATTTTAGGGAGGCATGATTTTATCAAGTACGCTAACCTTACTACCGAAAATTCCTACTTAATATAATTAGTTATTGAAAGGTGTCCCTCTCTTTGATGAGAATGGTGTCAGTACCTTCCTAACATCCTCCATGTAAGAAGATATGATCCTCTATGAAATAAATTTACATGGCTTCTGTGAGGGTTTCTATCTCTCCCCTAGCAAGAAAGAGAAGCTTGGCTGAAGTCTTTTTCAAATAAAATAAAGTACCCGGAAATAAATTCCGAATACTTTATTTTTTAGACATTACACTTTATTCGCTTTTCTTTTTTTCCAAAAGAAAATTACACCTGTTAGAAGCACAATTATGACACCTGCTACTAATTCAACTACTGATTTAGTTTCATTTGTTTTAGGAAGTGTTACCTGTTTCTTACTATCAGAAGTTATTTTTTTCCGATTCTCTTTCTTTTGTTCTGGTGTCGTATGCGTTGAATCATCTTCAGGTTTTTCTTGGCTAGGTTTTTCTTTTACTGTGACTGTAGCCGTTACCGTAATTCCATCATAACTATACGATACTTCATAGCTACCTGCTTTGCTCGTATCAACTTGACTGGCGTCTACTGTCAAGTCTTCGTACACGACTTTCTTTCTTGTTTTGTCTAATGCATTGTCAAAATTTTCTTTTGCCGTCCATTTATCTCCCACATAGATCGTAGAATCATGGACATTGACATCTGTCATTTTCTCTTTAACTGTGACAATCGCTGTACTCGTTATACCATCGTACGTATACGTGACTTCAAAGCTGCCTGCTTTACTCGTGTCTGCTTTACTAGCATCGACCGTCAGTTCTTGGAAATCTATCGGATTACCATCTTTATCCAACGCACTATCAAAATTATCTTCTGCTTCCCAGTTATCTCCTACGTAAATCGTAGAATCATGGACATTGACGGCGGTCATTTTTTCTTTAACTGTGACAATCGCTGTACTCGTTACACCATCATACGTATACGCGACTTCAAAGGTACCTGCTTTACTCGTATCTGCCTTACTGTCATCCACCATCAGGGCTGAAAAGTCAACATCGTTGCCATCTTTATCCAAAGCACCGTCGAAGTTATTCTCTGCTTCCCAATTATCTCCCACATAAATCGTAGAATCATGGACATTGACGGCGGTCATTTTTTCTGTGACCGTAACGATCGCTGTACTGGTTATACCGTCGTACGTATACGTGACTTTAAAACTGCCTGCTTTATTTGTATCTGATTGACTGGCATCAACCGTCAAATCTTGGAAATCTATTGAATTACCATTTTTATCTAACGCACTATCGAAGTTATCTTCTGCTTGCCAGTTATCCCCCACGTAGATCGTTGAGTCATGAACATTAACGGCGGTCATTTTATCTTTAACCGTAACAATCGCTGTACTCGTTACACCATCGTACGTATACGTGACTTCAAAGCTCCCTGCTTTACTCGTGTCGGCTTCACTATCATTGACTACAAGATCTTGGAAATCTACTGAATTACCATCTTTATCCAAAGCACCGTCGAAGTTACCCTCTGCTTGCCATGGATCCCCCACATAAATCGTGGAATCGTGGACATTGACGGCGGTCCTTTTTTCTTTGACCGTAATGATCGCTGTACTGGTTACACCATCATACGTATAGGTAACTTCAAAGCTGCCTGATTTACTCGTGTCGGCTTCACTGGCATCAACTGCAAGATCTTGGAAATCTACCGGATTAGCATCTTTATCTAACGCGCTATCGAAATTATCTTTCGCTTCCCAGTTATCCCCCACGTAGATCGTAGAATCATGGACGTTGACGGCTGTCATTTTTTCTTTGACCGTGATAGTCGCTGTACTCGTTACACCATCATACGTATACGTGACGTCAAAGCTCCCTGCTTTGCTCGTGTTGGCTTTACTAACATCGACTGTCAGATCTGAAAGTGCAACGTCGTTGCCATCTTTGTCTAACGCACTATCGAAATTATCTTCTGCTTCCCAATTATCCCCCACGTAGATCGTTGAGTCATGGACATTGACGGCGGTCATTTTTTCTTTAACCGTAACAATCGCTGTACTCATTACACCATCGTACGTATAGGTGACTTCAAAGCTGCCTGATTTACTCGTGTCGGCTTTACTGGCATCGACCGTTAGGGCTGAAAAATCAACATCATTGCCATCTTTGTCTAACGCACTGTCAAAGTTATCCTCTGCTTCCCAATCATCTCCCACATAAATCGTAGAATCATGGACCTTAACGGCGGTCATTTTTTCTTTGACTGTAACAATCGCTGTACTCGTTACACCATCGTACGTATAGGTGACTTCAAAGCTGCCTGATTTACTCGTGTCGGCTTTACTGGCATCGACAGTTAAAGCTGAAAAATCAACATCATTACCATCTTTATCTAACGCACTATCGAAATTATATTCTGCTTCCCAATTGTCTCCCACATAAATCGTAGAATCATGGACATTGACGGCGGTCATTTTTTCTTTAACCGTAACAATCGCTGTACTCATTACACCATCGTACGTATAGGTGACTTCAAAGCTGCCTACCTTACTCGTGTCGGCTTTACTGGCATCGACAGTTAAAGCTGAAAAATCAACATCATTGCCATCTTTATCTAACGCACTATCAAAATTATCTTCTGCTTCCCAGCTATCCCCCACATAGATCGTTGAATCAGAGACATTTATGGCGGTCAGCCTAGGCTTAACAACTATTGTCGCATTCTTGGTTAGATTATTGAGAGTATAACTAACCGTATAAGTACCCGCTGTCTGTGTGTCTACTGTACCAGAAACAATCCCGCCGTTTGCCAAAAACTCCTCATAATTTAGCTGTTTCCCTTCTTTTGATGAAGCCTCGATAAAGTTATCAATCGGTGACCATGTGTCCTGTGTATGAATAGTACTATCTTTAATCGAAATATCGGTATAATCAATTTGCGCTTTCTGATAAACATAGGTAACAGTAAATTCACCACGTTGAAATACTCCAATAGCATAAGAAGGCAACTTACTTGTATCTAGCTCATATCCAGGAATTTCTGGAATGTAGTCACTAGTTGAAACGTCATAGGGCTGATTTGTACTATCATCAATTCGACGTGAAGGGTAGATTTCATTACCTGATTCATCTACATACTTAATAGTTAAGTGGCTGTTTGTAAAACGGATATTGTATGCAGCTGTAAATAGGTCATTCCCGTTAGCATCTTTGTAAGGAATAACCACAGTAAACCCAAAATATTCAAAATCATCTGGGCTCCAACCTTGAGTAAAATTACTCCATGACATTTGTAAAGTGTTCACTCCTATTACTGGATTGCTATGTGATGAACCTGTCATGAAATATTGCTGATCCGATTTGTACTCGTAAAAATTTCCGTCATCCCCACCTAACAGAAGACGAAAATATAGTTCATCCTCTATATATTTTTCAGGAATGGGTAAGTCGATTACCAATGGTTGAACCTTAAGAGGATCATATTCAACTGTTAAGTCGTAAGTGAACATCTCTGAAGCTTCCATTGGAGTCATAAGCATCTTCGAGTCTTTTTTATGTATTTGATTCTGGTCAGCATTATCTGTCACACTTTCACTCGTATCGGATCCAGATGACTGGCTTTCAGATAGTTCTTTACTGTTATCCGATTGCTCCTCATTACTAGTAGCATCATCTTCTAGACTGCTTAACGTTTCATTCTCTAAAAGGTTTTCCTTAGCTTCACTTTCAGAAAATACATCTTTGTTATCAGGCGCCGGTTCCTGATTTTCACTTTTTTCATAGCTGTTCAAAGATTCCGATAAAAGATTGCTGCCTTCTCGTTCTTGATCAGGTTCCGTTCCGAGCGTATCTGTCAATGCTTGTACTGGATTCATTACAATTGACCCAAACAATAATCCAACTAAAAAAAGGTGCATATATTTATTTTTCATTTTTTTCTCCTCGTTTCGATTTAACAAACGGCATCTTAGCATTAAACTACACATTTTAATTTATTAGAAAAAACCTAACTAAGGTTATTACATAAAATTATTTGCTAAATGCTATGATTTATAATGTGTATATTAGAAGTGCGTAACCTATAGAGAGCGTCAATATTTTTGTGTAAATAAATCGTCCTTCTGCAAAATAATCTGTCACTTATTAAACATTGAAGCTAATGTATCGGTTACTCGCTGGAAACCTTTATGGCTTCTGCTTAGAAATTTTTGATTGTATGTATCAAAGATGGATACTAGGAAACGTTCTAATGATTCTTCATTTTGGAACTGCTCTTTTCTGCGGCTGTATTTCTTGATTTGCTTATTGAATGACTCGATCAGATTGGTTGAGTAAATGGTTCTGCGAATACTAGGCGGAAACTCATAGAAAGTCAATAAATCTTGGTTTTCTATGAGCGACTGCGTCACTTTAGGATAAGTTTTCTGCCACTTCTCAACCATACAGGACAAGAAGGTACTCGCTTCTTCCTTTGAATTGGCTTGATAAACAGTCTTAAAGTCATCACAGATTTCTTTTCGGTCTTTGACACGTACTTTATGAGCAATATTACGAGATACATGGATACAACAGTGTTGGTATTTTGCTTTCGGATAAATTTTATGAATGGTATCTTTCATACCTTTTAAGCCATCCGTAATAAAGAGCAAGACATCTTGAACGCCTCTGGAGCTAATATCTTGTAGTAGCTCATTCCAAACGTGTGTTGACTCAGTCGGGGCAATCGCATAACCTAGTACTTCTTTAGTACCATCTTCTCGTATTCCAATGGCAATGTAAATGGCTTCTTTTGACACGGTTTGACGTTTTAGTGGAATATAAGTAGCGTCCATAAAAATAGAGACATACTTATCATTTAAGGCTCTGGCTTTAAATGCGTTTACTTCTTCAGTCAACACTTTAGTCATGTTTGACATGGTTTGTGGAGTATAATGATGTCCATACATTTTTTCGATTAAATCAGCGATTTCAGACATCGTAACGCCTTTTTTGAACAAATGGATAATGGTTGTTTCCAATGTGTCGTTTGTTCTTTTGTAGGCTGGTAAAGTTTGTTGTTTAAACTCACCATTTCGATCTCTAGGTATCTCCAAGGTTAGTTCACCATATTCGGTTTTGATTGATCGAAAATAAGAACCGTTCCTCGAATTACCGGAATTAAAACCAGTGGGGTCATATTTTTCATAATCCAAGAAAGCCGTTAATTCTGTCCGTAGGAGAGTGTTTATCGCTCTTTCTAAGTGTGACCGGAATAATTCATTTAAATCGCCTTTAGTGACTAGAGTTTGTACAATTTCTGTAGTAAAATCATTCATAGGGAAGTCCTCTTTTCTGTGAATTGGTTGTCGTTAACTTTATTCTACAGAAGGGACTTCCTTTTTTGTATGGTTTTATTCATTTACACAAAATATTTTACACTCTCGATTTTATAACTTCTTGTTTCTTTTAATATGTACTTTCCATTATTTTTTCGTATTCTCCGTCTATATGATTATGAACTGATTTAACTCTCTTTTATAGTATATCAAAATTTCAGAACAATACCTATTTAACTAAATAACAAAAAAACACCTTGCAAATTGTTGAAAGATGTTTCAAATTTATATATTTTATTTCTTAGTATCTTCTCTCAAATGCCGACCAAAGTTTACTTCTTTCTTCTAATGAGTCATAACTACTCGAAGAAGAATCAAACAGAATTTGATATGTTTTATTATCAACTGTTTTTATAATATTTTCATTCGTTGGATCCCAACCAATTCTATGAACATCACCAAATATAGTGAAATTCATTGCATATATCCACTGAATCTAATTTGAATATTATTTTTCATAGATTCATCATAATTTTCTTTAGTAAATTCAGAATAACTATCGGCAATTCCTGATGGAGCAAACCTCTAATCTCAGTGGTAGCACATGCAAACAATATGAATAAAAAAAATATCTAGACAAAATTCATCTAAATATACTTTTGATTAAAATACTCAGCAAATACTACTAATTTAATAACGTAACTTAACCTTATTAGTCTTTTTCCTGGTTCATTATATCTCCATTCATCTTGGTAAAGTTTAAGTCCATTCAATACTTCTTCATTCATATATAACTTGGGAGTAACAGATGATTCTTTACTATAATCTACCTGTGATAATTCAGACTCCATTCTAGTTCTCATCTTTTCCCAATCTGTTTTAGTGTACTTTACGGTATTTCTATATGCTTGTTCAATTACACTACCGCTCGTTACTTTTAAAACAACATTACAAGAAACTCCATTCAGAATTTCTTCATTTGTGTTAAACAAACTCTCCTCTAGTTTCAAAATCAGTCCATTGCTTAATTCCTCTCTTAATTCCAATTCTTTAATACTTACTAGTTCATCAATACATAGTTTCGTTTCATGTGCTAATCTTACTGTTTTATTAATTCTAGCCATATTCAAATCTCCTTATACATTGCTATTGATCATCTGAGAATTTTTTTTTAAAATTTTTTAAATATAAATCATAAAATTTATAATGTGTTAAATTGCTATCTTCACAAAGTTTTTTTATCATTAATTTTCCACGCTCTTCAATACACCAATTAGCTTTTGATATGAAGCTTTTTATATCTTCATTATTACGAGGATTAACACCATTTCTATTCCAAAATTCTGTAACTACATACTCTTCTGAATTATTTACATATGAATGCAAAAAGTATTTTTCAACAAAATTTTTCCAATTTTCTTCTCCATCCAAGCAATTAAAAAAACTTTGAAGAAGTATCATTCCTAAATCCCAATAGTCTGAATTCTTACGTCCCATATTAAATCCTCTTGGTTCAATTGTAAAATTTCCAATTGTATGTGTTAATGAAGCATATTCCTCAAATTTATCATTTGTTTCTTTATAATTATCATAGTTATTCATTAAAAATTTAAATGTTTCTTTATTTATTTCTCTATTCTTCTTCCACTTATAAAAGTCTTGATTTTTATCTACTTTAATAGATCTTTGATATATCGTCCAAAATGAATTCATTACATCTATATCTACAAACGGTCGCTTTAAAAAAAGAATTTCCCTATCAATATTCCACAAATTACAATATATTTCTTTAGCAAGTTCAGTATTCTCGATTTCACCTTCTTGATATTTTTTATCATAATTGATGTACCATTCAAATATTCTTAATATTGGATTGGGATTTTGAACTCCTTTTACTAGGTTTTCAGTTTTGAAGTCATAACGCCATGGTTCGATTTTTTCTGCTTCACAATAATTTAACCAATTTTCTATTAATTCTAAACTCATAAACTAACCTCCTTTCGAATGTGGTTGTAGCACTACCACTAAATAAATAATGCCTCTTGATTTCATAAAATACAAGCTTATTTTTATGATTAGTATATTCTTAGTCCCAACTAACGTCCCAAAACACAAAAAAAGACACTTTCCAAATAAATGGAAAATGTCTTGAAATGTTGATATAAGATATATTAACGTTTTGAAAACTGTGAAGCTTTACGAGCTTTTTTAAGACCTGGTTTTCCCTTCTTATTATTGAATAAGTGTGAAATAGCTTGATTTGGCAGTGTTTCTATAGATTTAGTTTTTAATGAATTTGATTAGATTTTACCCTTATGTGTTCTGAAAATGTGTTCTAAAAGAGGTAGTATATTTCGTTAACATTATGGCTCTTCAAACATTTTAAGAGACTAATTCCCATAGGAATAAAAATCTATTTCAATTCCCTGCAGTACATTGGAAGTAATAATATCAACTTTATAAAAGAAAAGCAACTTACTATTATTCAAAAAAAAGACCCTGTTTTTTGACAAGAAAAATGCCAATCAAAAATATGAAAGTATTCAAAAAAATTAAAAATCCTACAAGTTCTATTAATCTTGATTAAAGTACTTAGTTATGAACTGTTTCAGCTATAAGTAGTAGATATATTTTGGATAGCTCTAGGAAGAAACTGTGAGATAGACTGAACACATTAAATAAAGAAAAATTGATAAACTGTCCTTTACCTATCATTATGTTATTGTATGTTATCTGAATCTATTAGATAATGAATATACATGAAAATGGTGGAGGGGTAGTGCATGAATCAAAAAATTAATGAGCTTTTATCAACTGTTCTTATGGAGAAAAACATATCATTTTTGATAGGAGCTGGTGCATCGACACCCTTTTTCTCATCATTGGGAAACTTAGAAAATGTCCTGACAAATAGTAGTATTAATGAAAGTGGGAAGCAACTAATCAAAGCATTATTTTATGATACCTCTATCGCTAATAACATATATTTAGTGGATTATTTACAAGATTGTTTAGTAGATGATGGTAAAGACGAAAAGATAATGTATTCAATTTTATTGCAATATAAGAGATTTATTCACAACATTCTTGAATATATGAAAGTAAGGAATAGTCGTGTATCTCCTAAACGAACTAACATCATAACTACAAACTATGATCTTTTTATAGAAGCTGCAATTGATGACATTTTGGAGGATAATCCTAGAGTTCATTTTAATGATGGAACTAATGGATATACAAAAAAAATATTACAAACTGATAATTTTAACAAAACGTTATTGTATTCAGGTATATTTGATAACTATTCAAATGAGATGCCAACGATTAATCTAATTAAATGCCATGGGTCAGTTAATTGGCAGACACATTATTCAAGAGACAATAAGAAAAGAATTCAAGTAAACTCTTCGCCTAATACTATTCATGAGTTAAATTCACTAATTGATTCGTTATTTGATGATATAGAGGTGTTTATAACCGAGGAAGAAGATTTAAAAAATTGGTTTACCTCCATTGATGATCTAGTTGAATTGATAAATGAAGAGAGTTCTGAATATATCAAAGATGACATTAACTTGATAGGCGATCATTTCTCTAACGAACTAAGTGAGATAGAAAATAAACTTGCAGAAATGCAGATTGTCTATCCGACCAAAAAGAAATTTGAATCAACATTGGTAAATGAATATTATTTTAGCTTACTAAGATTGTTAAGTTATGAACTAGAAAAAGAACAAACCACATTGATTGTTTTTGGATTTTCTTTCTATGACGAACACATTACAGAAATAGTTCAACGATCGCTAAATAATCCGAATTTACTAGTTATTATTTTTTGTTTTGCTGATAAAAATAAGAATGAGATTATTTCAAATTTTAATTTCACCCCAAATACAATCCCTAATAACATCAAATTTGTTTTGCCAAGTGATTTTATCCTAAAAGAGATAGACATTGAAACATATAAACAAGAATCTGGGGATGAAGATTTAGCCGCAAACAATATCATAGTTGATGAGGAACAAATTACTATATATAGTAAAGAGGTTTCTTTTATTAAAAAGGAAGATGGAAGCACAATGGCCACCTTAAATTTTTCTTCCCTTAATCAACTGCTTGAAGCTGATATTACTAATACTTTCAATGAAAAACATTTCTCCGTTTTAGCAGATGAAGGAGATGATTTTCTTGAGTGATTTAGAAATTGGAATAGTTATTGAAGCCAATGGATTTAACAATAAAATTGCTACTTACGATAATACTAATCATTCAAGTTTTATCAGTAATGGTGAAATCGTAAAAAACATAAGCGTAAATAGCTTCATGATAATAAAACAAGGTTTCATAAGAATAGTGGCGAGAATCAACTCTGAAACAATATGGGATACTTCAAATATAAATAAATATAACATAAGTTTTGATAATAGGTTTTCTAAAAAATCAATAAAAAGAATTTTGGAAGTTCAAATTGTAGGTTATATAAAAAATAATGTTTTTCACAATGGTTCTTCCTACTTACCAATGATAGGCAACCCTTGTATCATTCCCAATGAGAATGACATAAATTTAATTTATATTAACAATTATTCGGAAAATGAAAGACATCTCGTTTCAATTGGAAAAAGTCTCATTGAACAAAACACTATCAATTTACCAGTCAATTTGTTTTTTGCTTCTCATATTGGAATCTTCGGAAATACTGGTAGCGGAAAGTCGAATACGCTACACAAGTTATATTATGAATTGTTTAATTTAAATAATTTACCAAAGATGAAAGAAAACAGTAAATTCTTAATTTTAGACTTTAATGACGAATATACCCAACCTCTCTCATTTGGACTTTCAAATGATGGAATAAACAAGTTAACTCATAATTTGGATTCGTCAAACTCTACTACTGGTCAAAAATTTCCGATTCAAAAAAATCATTTCTTAAATGAAGAGATTCTATCTATTCTTTTTCAAGCAACTCAACAAACGCAGAAACCTTTTTTGAGCAGAGTGATAAAAAGCATTCATAGATATGGAACAGGAAGTATATCTTTAGCTAATTGGATCGTTTCCCAATTAACGACCATATTAAATAGTGAGCCGAACAAAGATATTTTCAATAGACTACTTAATATATTAGAAGAGTCCTTTTCCGATATCACGTGTCATACCGAAATATTGAGAAAAATTCAGGTTCATTCTAAAAACGGTTGTTTCTATCTGGAAAATCCCCAAATATATTTCAATGGAACGATGGATTCTTATCGTATAAAAAGTCTTAGACTGACTGATATAAGAGCCTATATAGAAGCATCAGAACTTGATCTAATAGATGAATTTAAAATTAGATGCAAACTTCAATTAGTTACTGAATTATTGTACGGAAGCATAGTCCCGGAACATATCGAACCGCTTATAAAAAGAATAGATACGAGACTCAGGAGTATTAAAAATTATATAAAGCTTGTAGATGAATTACCATCCCAGCCATTCTTACAAATTGTTTCCTTAAAATCATTGAATCAAGAAGCAAAGAAAATAGTATCTTTGCTAATCACTAAAATGTACTTTGATAAGCATAAAAAAGCCAATGTTATTAATAATAAAAGCTTTCATCTAATAGTGGATGAAGCACATAATATACTTTCTAGTCAATCAGTAAGAGAACAAGAAGGTTGGAAAGATTACCGCTTAGAATTATTTGAAGAAATAATTAAAGAAGGTCGGAAATTTTCATTCTTTCTAACAATTTCTAGTCAACGACCGGCTGATATATCTCCAACTATTCTTTCTCAAGTTCATAATTTTTTTCTTCATAAACTTGTAAACGAAAAAGACTTACAGATAATTGACAATTCTATTTCTACATTGGACAAGATTTCAAAGTCTATGTTACCGATACTTTCCCAAGGTGTATGCATAATATCTGGAACAGCTATAACTATGTCAATCCCTGTATCAATTGATTTTATTGAAGATAATACACTTCGACCAAAAAGTGACACTATTCAACTTACTGATATTTGGGAATAATTAAAATATCACTGGCGTTCATAAAATTGAACGTCTTTTTTACTCTAAATTACTTATAATGAAAGGAAAACATCATGAAACATCTAATAAATAGAACTTTAAGGGTGCTGATGGTCTGCGTGACTATTATCAGCACCCTTTTTACTTCTTCCATCCCTACTTTTGCCAGTTCACTAAGTTTAGATGAGCCGACAAATTATTATTATACGGGGATTAGCCCTAACACAGGTTATTCCATGACTCATAACATTTATGTGCTAAAAATGGATGGCAAAAAAGTCTTCTATATTGAATCTGGCATCGTAGCAAATGGCGGCGAAGGCTATACATCTGAATCCTATATCAGCACAAAAAAAGATAAGCTGTCAAAAATTGCTTATTACTGATATACAATAACTAATCAAAATCACTACTACTATGCCGTAACTCAAGCTATGATTTGGGAAGAATTAGGAGATCATCGTCAAAGTACAACAATTCCCAACTATGACCAACGCAAAGCTGAAATCATGGCGCTTGTTAATCGGCACGATACCCTCCCCTCTTGGAATGGACAAATAGTCACCGTCAAAGTCGGGGATTCTGTTATGTTAACCGATTCAAACAATGTGTTATCGGATATGAGCTTAGAATCAAGCAGCGCCAATGCAACCTTAAAACAAAATACTAATAGTTTAGTGATCACTCCAAGTAAAGATTCTAACAATGGTAGTATTACCTATCGCAAAGTTCCGCAAAATAAAATTGGTACGTCCATTGTCTACCGCAAGCCAAACGAACAATCCATGGTGGAATTTCACTTAGATAGTGCTAAACAAGCCAGCGTGAAAGTGAATGTGATTAAGCTAGGAAATCTTCAAGCAGCAAAAATTGATGAAGAAACTGGCAACCCTTTAGCGAATGCAAAATTGAAATTTGAATATAGTGGTACATCAAAAGAAGTGGTGACCGATTCAAACGGAGTAGCTACGATTAAAGACATTCCAGAAGGAACAACAGTCACCGTTAGTGAAGTAACTGCTCCCAATGGGTATGTGAATAAAGGTGAAAAAAGACCGTTACCATCAAGCCAAATGAGTTCACTATGAAGAAAGTCAATGAACAAGCCAATTTTGCTAAAGAACATGGACTGTCCTTTACTTACAACACGCTAGGGACTGATGCCAGCTTCACCCTTGAAACCAAAGACGGTGAAGTTATGCAGGAAGTCACAATTGATAAAGATGGCTTAGGCATATTTGAAACTATCCCAGTAGGCACATTCTATTTAAAAGAAAAAGCGCCCTTTTCTGACAAGCTTATTTTGTCTAAAGATGTAATTCGTATTGAATCAACCAAAGATGGGATCAAAGCCTATGACAAAGACAATCAATTATTAGGTGAATCACCTGCACTATCAGAGGAAATCGAAGAACCCCTTCTCTTTGAACTTATCAACTACTTGAAAAAAGGAACAGCTGAATTAACCAAAAAAGATGTTTCCACAGGAGAGGTATTATCAAATACTGGTATCCGGATCTTAAATGACAAAAAAGAAGTCATCGTTGAGGGGCGTACCAATGAGAAAGGTGTATTTACGTTTGAACAGCTCCCTATTGGCACCTATTACTTCCAAGAATTTGACGCACCAGACGGTTATCGCTTGGATGAAACTCCTCTGAAATTTGAAATCAAAGAAGATGGAAAGGTGGTGAAATGTGAGATGACGAATCAAAAACTTGAAACGCCTAAAAGAACCGATCGTTTCCCTAACACCGGTACTACTATGAACAAAAACTTATTAATTATGGGCTTTGTAGCTGTCACAAGTGCATTAGGATTATTCTACGCTCGCAAGAAAAAAGGTAAAACAACTAATTAGATGCCTATTTACTTTCCCCATTCTATCCCTGCTATCGTGATCTTTTCTTATATGGAAGGATCACTTTTTTTATGGAAAGGAGAACGCTTATGTCCCCTGTTCGTTCCCCCACTGACAAGGCATGTTTGAAAATGACTCTGTGATTAAAGAAAGAAATAAGGAAAAAGACAATGGAATTAAAATATGTGATCCCCAATATAGAAAAAACCTTTGGAATCTTAGAATACGCTGGTGAGGATAAAGTGGAACAGCGTCGAATCAACGGCAAACCTACCATTCTCTCACGTAGTTACAACTTATACTCTACGATCCAACGAGCGGACGATATTGTCGTCGTTTTACCTGCCGAAGCTGGTGAAAAATACTTTGAAGCAGAAGAAAAAGTACGCTTAGTTAACCCTAAGATTACTGCCGAAGGCTACAAAATCAATAACCGTGGTTTCACCAATTACATTTTAACCGCTGACAATATGGTAAAAGCCTAGAAAGGACAAGTGAATCATTATGAGATTAGCAGAAGGAATTGTTATTGAAAAAGAAAAAACATTTGGTACATTGAAATTTTCCGCCTTACGACGTGAGGTGAAAATTGTGGATGAAGAAGGCAATGTGACCGAACAAGTCAAAGAACGCACCTACGATTTAAAGTCGAAAAATCAAGGACGCATGATTCAAGTCAGTATCCCCGCTTCTGCTGGCGAAAAGAATTTTGATTACAATGCCGAAGTAGAATTGATCAACCCCGTTGCCGATACAGTCGCTACTGCTACTTATATGGGCGCAGATGTGGATTGGTACATTAAAGCAGAGGATATTCTTTTAAAACAAAAAAAGGTACTCACTGAGAAGCAACCCACTAAATAATTCAAGAGAAAGGAGACTTATTTATGAGTTTTAAAGGCAATCAACTCGCTATGGGGTCAATTATCGGGTTAGATGATTTTTTCAAAGATATTGAAAAGACACTATCCTCTGAAGCCACACTAAATCCTGAATATTTGATCATGGAATTAATTGAACATAGTTTTGAAAAAAGGGGAGAAATTGTCAGTTTGGTTATTAGTGAAGCCTATAGTAAAACGCCAATGTCAATAAGCTTCAATTTCGCTATTGGTACAGAATCATTAGAAGAATTGATGATCATCTATCTTGGTTATCAAGAAGAAGCATAAAGGAGTAAAACAGTTATGAGCAAAACTTATTTAGTGATCTCGATTCTGGGAAGAGATGAATTTGAGAACGATATCGAACGTTTGGTGAAACCTGAATTTCACTTTTATGTGGACGATATCTATGAAGAAATCAGTGAAAAGTGGAAAGAAGCAGTCGAAGAAGGCAGTCAGCTATTCACTTATCCAACAGTTGACGCTGAAAAGACTCTTGCTAATCAAGCAGTTGCGTTTAAATTTAATGTTGAAGATGAGGACATGATGTTAACGATTCGCTATGCAGGCTGTGATGAATAATCATCATTGACTCTATGGAGGAAAGGAGGCATTTTTATCTTTAAATACAAAGGCAAACGCATTCGAGCTAGCAATAAAAACTTGCTTTATCACACTATTATTGGTGCTTTTGTAATAATTGCGCTACTAGTGATACTACCTTTTCATTTGCGTGCTATCATGCAGACAAATTGGGGAACTGTCACCTTGACAACAGTTGTCTCTCAACTTCAAACATCCTACTTTTTGGGCAGTCTCCTAACTGCCCTTTTTATATACCTACTTATTGGTGGTTTATTCTATCGCTATCGGATTGATGCTATTAAACAGCTGCAACACCGCCAAAAGTTGGCTCGTATGATCCTACAAAATGGCTGGTATGAAGCTGAACAAGTTCAAAATGAAGGGTTCTTTAAAGACCTTCCCAGCTCTAAAAGTAAAGAGCGAATCACCCACTTTCCTAAGATGTATTACACGCTCAAAAATGGCTTAATCCATATCAATGTGGAAATCACCATGGGAAAATATCAAAACCAACTATTGCGCTTAGAAGACAAACTGGAAACAGGTCTGTACTGTGAGCTAGTGGATAAGGTCTTAAAAGAGTCTTATGTGGAGTATACCCTGCTCTACGATACCATTGGCAACCGCATTAATATTGATGAAGTAGCGGCTACCGATGGGCGCTTAAAGCTAATGGAATCCGTCTACTGGGCATACGATTCCTTGCCACATATGCTAATTGCTGGTGGCACCGGCAGTGGAAAGTCTTATTTTATTCTGACGATTATTGAAGCTTTGTTACAGTCCAATGCGAAGCTGTATGTGCTGGACCCAAAAAATGCCGACTTAGCTGATCTAGCAACAGTTATGTCCAATGTTTATTATCGAAAAGACGCTATGTTAGCTTGTATCAATCACTTTTATGGAGAAATGATGGCTCGTAGTGATGAAATGAAACAGCACCCGAATTATCAAACTGGGCAAAATTATGCTGCTCTTGATCTGCCCGCAAATTTCCTCATTTTTGATGAGTATGTTGCTTTTATGGATATGCTCGGTCGTGAAAGCCTTGAAGTCATGAGTAAATTAAAACAAATCGTGATGTTAGGTCGACAAGCTGGTTTCTTCCTTATTTTGGCGTGTCAACGTCCAGACGCAAAATATTTAGCGGATGGCATTCGCGATCAGTTTAATTTTCGAGTAGCGCTTGGACGTATGTCAGAGTTGGGCTATAGCATGATGTTTGGATCAGACACCCAAAAACAATTCTTTTTAAAACCAATTAAAGGGCGTGGCTATGTAGATGTAGGCACGAGTGTAATTAGCGAGTTTTATACCCCACTTGTTCCTAAAGAGCATGATTTCCTAGAAAGAATTGCTCGATTAACTTCCAAAATGCAGGCTGAGCCAGTGGCGGACGAAGTGCAAGCCACAGGTTCAGACTAGCATTGATTGGTGTGGCGCCAGCCACGCCAATCTTTTAGCCTCCGATATCTAACAGGGGGGCACAAAAACAACTAAAAACCAACAATTTTATACTGAAAACGCTTGTACAACAGGCGTTTTCAACGATTGAAGCAGATGTCAACTAACCATTAATAGTTTACATCTACTTTTTTGATTGGAGGAATGTGCATGACAAACACCCTTGGATGGATAAAAGAACTAAAAGACAAGCGACTAGCTTATGGACTTTCACAAAACAAACTAGCACTAGCAGCTGGCATTACGCGTCCTTACCTTTCTGCAATTGAAAATGGCAAAGCAGTTCCGACGGAACAAATCCGCTCTTCCTTGTTTGATACATTGGAGCGATTGAATCCAGATGCCCCACTGGAACTACTCTTTGACTATGTACGGATTCGTTTTCCAACGGTTGAAGTGGCACAAGTGTTAGAAACGATTCTTCACCTGAACATGGATTATATGCTTCATGAAGATTTTGCCTACTACTCTTATACTGAACAGTACCGTTTTGGCGACATTACAGTGATGGCTTCGCATGATCCAACCAAAGGAGTGTTACTAGAACTCAAAGGCAAAGGCTGTCGCCAATATGAAAATTTTCTATTAGCACAACACCGAAGCTGGTTTGATTTCTTTAAAGACTGTTTGAATGCCCAAGGTGTTTTTAAACGATTAGACCTTGCGATTAATGATAAGACGGGACTGTTAAATATTCCAGCACTAGCCCAAAAGTGTCAAAGCGAAGAATGTATTTCACTTTTTCGCAGTTTTAAATACTATCGTAGTGGTGAGTTAGTCCACCGTGACGAAAAGACGGACATGGGCAATACGCTTTATGTAGGCTCATTAAAATCAGAAGTCTACTTCTGCATTTATGAAAAGGACTATGAGCAATACGCCAAGAATAATATTCCCTTAGAAAAGGCAGAGGTTAAGAATCGTTTTGAGATTCGCTTGAAAAATGAACGAGCAATTCATGCGGTCATTGATTTATTGACCCATCAAGATGTCGAAAAAACTGCTTTTGAAATTATCAATCGCTACATTCGTTTTGTCGATAAGGATGAAAATAAACGACGCAGCGCTTGGTCACTGAACCAACAATGGGCATTTTTTATCGGTGAAAATCGTGGTGCCCTGCGTTTAACAACTGAACCAGAACCTTACACGTTTGAGCGTACGCTAAACTGGCTACGTCACCAAGTCGCCCCAACGTTGAAAATGATTGACACAATCGACCAATTAAATCAAACAGCCGTTTTATCTGAATTGATTCATGAAGCCAAGCTAACCGAAAAACATGAAAAACTGATCGAACAACAGTATTTAACCCGTGAAGACGTGATTCTATGAGTAGCCGTTTAACGGAAGAACTTGCCACTCTCGGCTTTCTTTGTGGGATAGAAATGATTGTCTATAGTCAGAATACCGGAGCGTATACCATGTTGATCATTGAAGGAAGTCATGCAGAAAATGAATCGCTCTATCGCTATGATTTTTACAAACAAACCTTTTACCCTCATGGTTCAAACAAGATTACTGTATATGGCGAAAAGCTGACAGCCCCACAATTGTTAAGACGTGTGAAGCAGTATTTAAGTAATCGTGAACGATATTTAAACAATCGAAAAACAACTGAAACGGAGGAATAAAGAATGAATTTTGGACAAAATTTGTATAACTGGTTTTTAAGTAATGCCCAATCGCTTGTATTACTAGCAATAGTAGTGATTGGCTTGTACTTAGGTTTTAAACGTGAGTTTTCTAAACTCATTGGGTTTGTGATTATCGCACTGATTGCGGTCGGTTTGGTCTTTAATGCTGGTGGTGTGAAAGACGTATTACTTAACTTATTCAATCGGATCATTGGGGCATAATAAATATTGAACAAACAAAAGAAATTTGATACGATTTTATAAAATGAGAAAAGGAGTTTTTATGGAAATACTGCCATCACTTATTATATCCCCTGTCATTTCTTTGCTGGTTTGCTACATTACGATTTATCATTCAAATAAGAGAAGTAAGGAAGCATTGGAAAAACAACAAAGAAACCATAGAGAAAACTTGGAACTCTCGGAAAAAAAGTATCAGGAACAACTAGCTATTAACGAAGAAAATGAGCGTTTAAAGCATTTACCTTATCTGTCTCTCGTTCCAAAACACAAGAAACATCGATTTAATGCTGAGATGATAAAGATAGATAACCCGAATCTATATTCGATTCCTTTTGAAATCATCAATAAAGGAGCTGGAACAGCCTTTTCTGTTTATCTAAACTATTTGAATGATGATAGTAAACCAAAAAATATCCATCACATTGCAGTTGCATTGCAGCAAGTTTTTGATGATCATTGTGATGTTCTAGGTGTTCGTGAACCTATCGATACGGATGTTTTACCTGTGGAAGATCAAACAGAGTTTTGCTTATATCTAAGTGCTGTAGATGAAAATTCTGAAACTGTAAACCCTACCTCAGATTTGAGATGAGAATTCGAAATTATTTTCTTTGATATCCAAGGAAGAAAATATTCGCAGAAGTATTCTTTTTATACATCAACAAGAGAAACAAGTATTTTTAGGACAAACTCAGAAATGCCACAGCTTATAGAAATACCAAATAATATTTGACAACAAGTTAATTTAATACTCTTGTTGTCTTTTTATTTTTAATGAAGAAAGAAGTGAAAACTTAAAATGCAAGTCTACGTTGCCAATCTTGGCAAATATAGCGAAGGAGAACTAGTTGGTGATTGGTTCACACCACCTATTGATTATGAAGACATGGCAGAACGAATCGGCTTAAATGAAGAATATGAAGAGTACGCCATTCATGATTATGAACTCCCCTTTGAGATTGGCGAGTATACACCAATCAGTGAAATTAACCGGCTATGTGAAATGATCGAAAAAATAGAAGGCACACCAATCTATGATGAATTAAGTGAAATTCAAGGTATATGGTTCAATTCTTTAGATGAATTGTTGGAACATACCGACGATATTATTTGTTATACCGATTGTGATTCTATGGAAGATATGGCTGCTTATTACATTGAAGAAACAGGCGTACTTGGAGAAGTACCAGCAACCCTACAAAACTATATTGATTATCAAGCGCTTGGACGAGACATGGAACTTGAAGGGAATTATCTTGTTACTTCTCATGGGATATTTGAATACATTTCCTAATTTATATCCTTATACGGTATAATAACTGTAGCTGCTGTTACAGGAGGTGTTAGGTTGGTAATAATTAATGTATATGGAAAAATTCCTAAAACTTTGATTTCTGACAAGCTGAAAATTTATATTTCAAATATCCCTGATGATTGGAAAGAAGAAATCATTGAAGATGTACTAAAAGAAGTCCGACAACAAAAGTTCAATATACTAGAAGATGAAAAAAGATATGGTAAGACTCTTAAATCTGATTACTCCTTATCCTATTTTCAAAAAATTGTTAAGGAAAATATAAAAGGCTATACTAAAAATAATATAGACTCGATTGAAAATTGTATCCAATGTTTGGTAGATAACATGATTCATCTATATTTTGATTATGAATATAGTGACATGCCCTTTTTTGATTGGTCATCAAATTGTTTCGACGGAAGATTTTGTGAAGAAGATTATGCAGAAAAAGTTATTAATTTTATTAATTTTATTCACCATGATTTTCCAAATGAAATACATATAGATACTGTCTATTCAAGTAATAATGACCATCTCCATCAATCAATCATCCTCTTTAAACTAGGCTTTAAAATAAATACAGGTTTTAACCATCTTAAAACTCAATCTGAATCTATTGCTAAATTGGTAAGTACTGGTAAAAAAATAGATAATTATATAAATTCAGAATCTGATTACTATAAATTTGACTATATTCTAAACAGTATATATAAAGATAACGATTATAATCAAAATCACTTTTTTAAAACATATTCTCTATTAGAATTAACTTTATTAGAGCCATATCAAAGAACTAGTGAAGTTGATAATCTTTTAGTCCCTTATTTAAATAAAAAATATGGCAATGAATCAACAAATGTCGCAAAAATCTTAAGACAAATGAGAAATAAAATTGGACACGGAGATTTCAAAGGTTTCAACAATAAAGCAGAAGAATTTGCTCAAAAATATATGAAGCACTATTCTTTTGATTACTCAGAATATAGTAGATTGAATTGGATATTACTATATACTTGTTGCTTGCTTGATGATTTGCTAAGAAACATTCTTTTTAAGCAATTAACAAATTGACAAGTAACTACTATTAAGAGCATTCCTCTAAGAAGGTCTGCTCTTTTTCTATGCACTGAAGTAGAAAGGACGTGATATTTTGAAAAAAATCAGAAGTTATACAAGTATTTGGTCAGTAGAAAAAGTTCTCTATGCCATTAATGATTTACAACTCCCCTTCCCCATTACCTTTACTCAAATGACATGGTTTGTGGTGTCATTACTGGTGGTGATACTCTTTGGGAATCTGCCGCCTCTTTCCTTGATTGATGGAGCGTTACTGAAATACTTAGGAATCCCAGCGGCACTGACATGGTTTATGAGCCAAAAAACATTTGATGGGAAAAAGCCTTATGGTTTCTTAAAAGCAATCCTCAGTTATTGGCTTCGTGCCAAGGTCACTTATGCTGGAAAAACAGTGAAACTACAAAAACAAAAACTCGATGAAGCCATTACGATCGTTAGGAGTGAAATGTATTATGGCGTATCCAATTAAATATATTGAAGACAATTTAGTGTTCAATCATGACGGCGAATGTTTTGCTTACTATGAGCTGATTCCTTATAATTACAGCTTTTTAAGTCCGGATGAGAAATACCAAGTACATGATAACTTTCGTCAGTTAATCGCCCAGAATCGAGATGGCAAAATCCATGCTTTACAACTAGCAACAGAAGCCAGTATCCGAGCCACACAAGAACGGTCAAAAGCCGAAGTCACTGGACGCCTAAAAGAGGTCGCCCATAATAAAATAGACGAACAAACCGAAGCGTTAGTTTCTATGATTGGTGACAATCAAGTAAACTATCGCTTTTTTATTGGCTTTAAACTACTTTTGACGGAACAAGAGCTTTCCCTTAAAACTGTACAGTCTAGTATAAAAACTACTTTTTTAGACTTCTTAAATGGTGTTAATCACAAATTAATGGGCGATTTTGTTTCGATGCCCAAAGCCGAGATTGATCGTTTTGCGAAAATGGAAAAGCTTTTGGCAAGTAAAATTTCTCGTCGCTTTAAAGCACGTGCCTTAGACAAAAATGATTTTGGCTATCTCATTGAACATCTTTATGGCAATCAAGGTACCCCTTTTGAAGAGTATGATTATCATTTGCCTAAACGATATCGGGATAAAGAAGTGCTCGTAAAGAAATACGATCTATTGAAACCAACTCGCTGTCTCATTGAAGAAAAACAGCGCTACTTGAAGCTGGAACATGAGGACAGCGTTACCTATGCTGCTTACTTTACCATCAATTCAATTGTTGGTGAGTTGGATTTTCCCAGTAGTGAAATCTTTTATTACCAGCAACAACAATTTACCTTTCCGATTGATACCAGCATGAATGTAGAAATTGTGGCAAATAAAAAGGCTTTATCGACGGTTCGCAACAAGAAAAAGGAGCTAAAGGATTTAGATAGCCACGCATGGGAAAGTGACAATGAAACCAGCACCAATGTAGTAGATGCCTTGGAATCAGTCAATGAACTAGAAGCAACCTTAGATCAAAGCAAAGAAGCTATGTATAAATTGAGTTATGTGGTACGTGTGACTGCGAAAGACCTGGATGAATTGCAACGCCGTTGTGATGAAGTCAAAGACTTTTACGACGATTTGAGTATTAAATTGGTTCGCCCGTTTGGCGATATGCTGGGCTTACATGGGGAATTTATCCCTGCTTCTAAACGCTATATAAATGATTATATTCAGTATGTCACTTCGGATTTTTTGGCTGGACTTGGTTTTGGAGCGACACAAATGCTTGGGGAAAATGAAGGGATTTATGTCGGCTATAATCTCGATACTGGGCACAATGTGTATCTAAAACCACACCTTGCCAGTCAAGGCGTGAAAGGTTCCGTGACGAATGCCCTTGCGGCGGCTTTTCTTGGCTCTCTTGGTGGAGGAAAGTCATTCTCTAATAACATGCTGGTTTACTACGCTGTGCTCTTTGGTGGTCAAGCCGTGATCGTTGATCCGAAAGCCGAACGCGGCAATTGGAAAGACACTTTACCGGAAATTGCCCATGAAATTAATATCGTCAATTTAACAAGCAAAGAAAAAAGTAAAGGGTTACTTGATCCCTATGTCATTTTAAAACGCAAGAAAGATGCCGAAAGTTTAGCGATCGACATCCTCACTTTTTTAACAGGAATCTCCAGTCGTGACAGTGAGAAGTTCCCTGTTTTACGAAAAGCGATTCGAGCAGTAACGCAAAGTAAGCAACGTGGTTTATTACTAGTAATTGATAAATTGCGTGAGGAAAATACACCGATTAGTCAAAATATCGCTGATCATATCGAAAGCTTTGTCGATTATGATTTTGCGCAATTGTTGTTTAGTGATGGTACCGTGAAACAATCAATCAGTCTGGAAAAACAGTTGAATATTATTCAAGTAGCTGATTTGGTTTTACCAGATTCAGACACTGGTTTTGAAGAATATACGACGATGGAATTGTTAAGTGTTGCCATGTTGATTGTGATTAGTACCTTTGCCCTTGATTTTATTCATAGTGACCGTTCTATTTTTAAAATAGTTGACCTTGACGAAGCGTGGAGCTTCTTACAAGTTGCCCAAGGAAAGACCCTTTCTATGAAGCTAGTCCGTGCTGGACGAGCGATGAATGCTGGGGTCTATTTTGTTACCCAAAATGCCGGAGACTTACTAAACGAAAAAATGAAAAATAATATTGGGTTGAAGTTCGCTTTTCGTTCAACTGATTTGGTGGAAATCAAGAAAACATTGAAATTTTTCGGCGTTGATTCCGAAGATGAAACGAATCAGAAGCGCCTACGTGATCTAGAAAATGGGCAATGCTTGATGTCCGATATTTATGGTCGGGTTGGTGTGATCCAATTCCACCCGATTTTTGAAGAACTCTTACACGCCTTTGATACACGCCCACCGATCCGAAAAGAGGTGGACTAATGAAGCGTCATGAAAAAGTGGTTCGTTACTCTACTATAACAGTGATTGGAGTTGCAATAGTTGTTTTTATCCTTGTCAGTATTGGAACAGCAGCCCATGCAGCTGGCTTAGTGGATGATACGATCAACACCGCCAATGAGTATTCCAAATATGGACTGGATAACTATCAGCTTGATTTTTACGTTGACAATTCTTGGGGCTGGTTACCGTGGAATTGGTCAGATGGACTGGGAAAATCAGTCATGTATGGTTTATACGCCATAACGAATTTTATTTGGACAATCTCTTTGTATTTATCCAACGCCACTGGTTACTTAATCCAAGAAGCCTACCAGTTAGATTTTATCAGTGATACCGCAAATGCGATTGGAAAGAACATGCAGACTCTTGCTGGGATCACCCCCAATGGCTTTTCCAGCTCTGGTTTCTATGTTGGTTTCCTGCTGATCTTTATCTTAATTCTAGGAATCTATGTCACTTATATTGGCTTAATCAAACGTGAAACCACCAAAGCTATTCAAGCCATGATGAATTTCTTGGTGGTCTTTCTTTTATCCTCCTCCTTTATTGCTTATGCACCTAGTTATATTGAAAAGATCAATGATTTTTCTAAGGATATCAGCACTGCCAGCCTTGAAGTTGGTACAAAAATCGTTTTACCGAATAGCAGTAGTCAAGGGAAAGATAGTGTGGACATGATTCGGGATAGTTTGTTTGCGATCCAAGTCAAACAGCCATGGCTACTTTTACAGTATGGGTCAACGGATGTGGAGAAAGCCAGAGAAGAAAAGCTTTTAGCTGTCAGTCCTAACACAAATAATGGCAAAGACCGTGAAACGGTAGCCATTGATGAAATTGAAAACCAAGACAATGCCAATTTATCAATTGCCAAAGTTATCAACCGGTTAGGCACGGTTTTCTTTTTAGTTGTGTTTAATATCGGTATTTCAATTTTTGTTTTCTTGTTAACTGGCATGATGATCTTTTCCCAAGTGCTCTTTATCATTTTTGCCATGTTCCTACCGATTAGTTTTCTATTAAGTATGATCCCTAGTTTTGACGGGATGGGCAAACGTGCCATTACAAAATTATTTAATGTGATCATGACTCGTGCTGGTCTAACATTAGTAATCACGGTAGCATTTAGTATTTCTTCTATGCTCTACTCATTAGCTGGCTCCGCGCCTTTCTTTATGACCATGTTTCTACAGGTTGTTACTTTTGCAGGCATTTACTTTAAGCTGGGCGATATTATGAATTTATTCGCCTTACAAAGTAATGAGTCTCAAAGTATGGGGCGACAATTATTAAGACGCCCACGTATGTTTATGACTCACCAAAGCCGCCGACTTCAACGCACAATGCGACAAGTCGTGCGTGGAACTACCAACCAAACCACATCGAAAGCTACGAGCAACGGTGTCCAACCGAAAAGTAATTCAGCCACCCATGAACGTGGGAATCAAAGTAGACGGAATCCAACGACTCAACCGACTCATACCGATAATCAACCGAACAACCTTGGGGCAAAAGCAGGAGCAGCAGTCGGCAATGTACTAGATACTAAAAATCGAGCATTAAACAAAGCCATAGAATTAAAAGATTCAATTAAAGACACACCGACTAATGCAAAATATGCTTTGTATAAAGGACAGCGTGAGTTAGTGCGTAACGCAGCTGATTTTTCATCAACCCTAAATGACACCAGAACCCAAAAGCAAACCGAGCGTGAACAACAACGACACCAGCGTCAAATGACGATTGCCCAACGGCGGTTGGAAATGGAAAAAGCTAAACAACCAATGCGAAAGTCAGAAACCCCAGCTAACACGAAACCAAAAGAACAACCCATAAATCCAGTACACAAGCGACCAATGACAGCCAAACTTTCCCCCTCGTCTGGACTAAGGCAGGATAATGTTTCAAACAAACCAGCAAAAGTTACCGAAAATCTTAAACCTGTTACTAACCCTGTAGCCCCTAAGAAAATGGTTACTTTACCGGAATCCGAAAAACGATTAGCACTACCAGAACCTAAATCGCAAAGACCTGCAACAACAGCAAAAAATACGTCGGAACCACTGGAATCAAAAGCAAAAAGACCAGCAACTACAACAAACAAGACGCCAACACCGGCAGAAACAAACATACAAAGAACAAACACGGTACCCAAAAATACTGCTCAAACAAGCAACACACAACGCCTCTCTTCACAAAAGCAACAAACAGAAACTACGAAACAATCCGTGAAGAAAAAGAGAAAGACACAAAAGCGTAAACCGAGGACGAAGCCATGAAAAGCCGTTATATAGCTATTGTGTGTGTTGTCTGCTCGTTGTTCTTTAGCTTGTTATTGTTCTTTGTGGTGATTACAGCAGATTCCGAGGATAGTACTACTGATCAAACAGCTGTAAGTGGTAGTTTAAATGTTTCTCCCGAAGTAATAAAGCACAAAGCTTTAGTGGAAAAGTACTGTAAAGAATTTGGAATCGAAGAATACGTGACTACCATTTTAGCCATCATGCAGGTGGAATCGGGCGGTACTGCGATGGATGTGATGCAAAGTTCGGAATCGCTAGGATTACCACCAAACAGCCTAAATACGGAGGCATCTATTAAACAAGGCTGTAAATATTTTAGCGAGCTGTTAGCTACTGCTGACAAACTTGGCTGTGATTCTGATTCAGTGATTCAAAGCTATAACTACGGTGGTGGCTTCTTGCCTTATGTAGCAGCGCATAGCAAAAAATACACTTATGAATTAGCTGAACATTTTTCAAATGAAAAAGCTAATGGTAAGAAGGCGACTTATACCAATCCGATCGCCATTCCAATTAATGGCGGTTGGCGCTATGCATATGGCAATCAGTTCTATGTCTTATTGGTTAAGCAATATTTGACTCCTGCGCATTTTGACAATGAGACTGTACAAGTCATTATGGACGAAGCACTAAAATATGAAGGCTTCCCTTATGTCTTTGGCGGCTCTTCCCCAAGTACTAGTTTCGATTGTTCTGGCTTGGTGCACTGGTGTTACGCTAAAGCTGGTATTCAACTGCCACGCACAGCTCAAGCCCAATATGACGCAACCACTCATCTCCCTTTATCCGAAGCAAAAGCTGGTGACTTGGTCTTTTTTCATTCGACTTATGATGCTGGAGAGTATGTTACTCACGTAGGGATCTATGTGGGAAATAATCAGATGTACAATGCTGGTAATCCAATTGGCTATGCCGATTTGACAGATAGCTATTGGCAAGCCCATTTGATTGGAGCAGGTCGGGTTATTCCTAATTAAGAGAGGATTTGATGAAATGAAAATAAAAATTGAACGAACGAAAAAGCAACCGAAACCTAAGAAACAAAAGAAAAGACCTACAATTAACGTAGGCACACATAAAAAGCTGACACTTGTTTTATGGTTTGTATTGATTGGCAGTGTCAGTTTCGGAATTTATAAGAATTTTACAGCCATCGATCGGCACACTATTCATGAAAAAGAAGTCATTGAAACAAAGATAGTGGATACGAACAGAATTGAAAGCTTTGTGACGGCTTTCGCGACGGATTATTATACGTGGCAACAAGGCCAAGCCGCCATTGATCGTAGAAATGAGCAATTAAAGAACTACCTTACCGAAGAGCTACAACAACTCAATCTGGAAACGGTACGTTCCGATATTCCGACTAGCGCCATGGTTCAGCGTGTACAGATTTGGAGTGTCACACAATCTGAGGATAATGAGTATGACGTACTCTTTTCAGTAGACCAACAGATAACCGAGAACAAGAAAAAAGCTACTATCACCTCTACTTATAGCGTGCAAGTTCGTATGGATAAATATGGGAATCTAGTAATTACAAAGAATCCGACAATGGACAGCCAGCCTAAGAAATCAACCTATCAGCCAAAGCCGCTTGAAAATGACGGCACGGTAGATGCTAATTTAACCACTGAGATCACTAGTTTTCTTGAAACATTTTTTAAGTTGTACCCAACTGCAACAAAAAAAGAACTAGCTTATTATGTCAACAATGACGCGTTACCAGTGATTCAGAAGAACTATGTCTTTGCGGAACTAGTTAGTCCGATTTACTCTAAAAAAGATAAACATATTTTTGTATGTGTAACTGTGAAATACTTAGATCAAGAAGCTAAGGTCTCACAACTTGCTCAATACGAATTAACACTTGAAAAGCAGGAGAATTGGAAAATTATCCATTAAATAATAGAAAATGACTGGGACAGAATCTTAAAAATTACGTTCCAGTCACCTGATATTGGATAAAAAGCGGAAGCAGGGGTCTATAAAAATTAGAAACACAGCATGATATGTAACCTCTCCATAAAAATACTTCCTTAAGCTAATCCTAAAAATATTTACAACCAACTGCTTAAAGTTTTTCAATGCTTATATCTTTTAATACTCAATAAATTTAACAAAAATAATCGTCACTAATTTCATTCAGTGCTGATTTCGAATTTTTTATTATCAATTTTAAAATTTACTGTTCCGTCTTTCATTATATTCAAAGTATCTAAATTGATTATCTGAAGTGGTTCGCTAACTTTTGAGGGAATGATATATATATTTCTTCTGCTCAAGGAGACATATATATGATAACTCCCTCTCCTTTCTCAGTTTTGCTAATTTGAAAGTTTACTTAGTGAATTCTTGTAATTATACCTAATCTCCATGCTTGTAACAAAAATATACATTTGCCTTGGCTATCTGCGGGTAATCCAGTCGAAGCTACTTATCTATTAACTTCTAGTAACTCAATTGCTTTTCTTTTGGTACTCGTTAGTTCACTCCCCTCATGACGTAGCGATTTTCTTGTGTATCAAATATTGCTTGTTCTTTTTTTAGGCAAAAATGGCCCAAACATCTTAATCGGTGATTGGAAATTATAGAAATAAATCGAAAAAAATACTATATATAATTTCCCAACTATTCGTAATTCCCTAGTTTATACAGAATAAAGTGTTTGACATTAAAATTACTAATAGGTAAATTTTTGAATCAAGCAACCTTCTTTGTAAATTTTGCTGGATTTTATTTTTTTGTAATTGGTCGCAAAGCACAGTGCTTCACGAAAAGATTTAAAACTTTTTTCTCCCTTTGTTTTATCCTTATTAATACAAACTACTAGATATCTCACTTTTTTTCCTCCTGCTTAAAAGCGACTAAAAACAATCGTTATTTCATTTGATATACTCAGGCCTTGCTATAGTTTAGTCATACGACATCTCATTCAAATGCTGTCTTTATCGCGATCATTCTTTCTATACATTTTACTCAACTCACTTTAAAATTCAGATTAATGTACAAATAAGAACAAGACTTACTGATTACTTTATGGCATAAAATGGTGGAAAACATAGTATTCTCCACCATCACTTTATAATAGGTTGAACTTTTCTAACGCATACACGATACCATCATCATCATTCGTTTTAGTCACAAAATCAGCGATTGCTTTTACAGAATCATTAGCATTTCCCATGGCTATCCCAGTTCCAGCTGCTGTTAACATCTCTATATCATTTGTTTCATCACCAAAGGCAATAATGTTTTCAGTTTTTATCCCTACGTTTTGTGCAATAGTCAACATTGTTGCCGCCTTTGATCCTTGATTAGGGACGATATCAACGAATGAAGGATGCCAGCGAACAAAACGAAAATCCGAAAATCCACTCTGTATTCTCTCATCAAGTTGCGGATCATAAAATGCCAATCCCTGATAAATATCATTTTTCAAGTGGAAATCTGGTAAGTAGTTGGGGACTTCACCACCGATAGAGCGCATTGCTTGTTCCATTTGAGATACTTGAAACGAGGATATGCGACAAAAATGATCTAGCCCAGTTAATGCAACATCAATTTTTTGTTTTTCAAAATAGTTGAGCAGAGTCTTTAATTTATTTTTTTCAAGTGTTCTTTTAAACACTTGCTTATCGTTAAGAAAAGCAGCAGAACCGTTACAAACAATATAATCTTTTATAGTTAACTCATCTAAAATATGTTGGATGAGAAAACGACTTCGTCCTGTCGCCAACATTACCATGTGTTTTCTCTGCAAGTACTTAAATGCTAACACCGTGCTTTGAAGTAGCTGATTTTTACTTGTTAGCAGAGTTCCATCAAGATCAAAAACTAATAACTTTTTCTCCATGTCTCTCCCCCCTCAACTCTCTGTCTCAAAAATCGAATCATCGAACCCTAATACCCAAGTTGCCACAAAAGTCACTACAATAGTAATTCCAATCGTGCATAATGCCAGCATAAAGTTCGTATTTGATCCATCAGGATTCATAAAGATTGGTAACGTAAAAAATGATGGTGGTGCAAATGAAAAGATTTTAACATTGGCGATGGCACAAAAGATCCCGTTTGCGATGCAACCAATAAAGGTCGCATAAAAAGGCTTTTTCAGTTTCACACTGATTCCATAAAGAGTGGGTTCTGTAATACCGCTTAAAAATGCCGTAATCGCACAGCTAGCCGCAAGCTGTTTCAAATTACGTTTCTTCGTTTTGAACATCACTGCTAATGCCACTGCGAATTGTGAGAAGTTCATCCCGATAAAAGCAATCAGCAGCATATTGTCATAGCCTAAGTTCTCAAAGTTCGTCAAAATAATTATCGGAGTCAAGGCGATGTGCATCCCTGTCATGACTAAAAGTGGAGCAAAAGAAGCTACTAATAGAATTGCTAACCAGCTTGCATGACTATAGATCAAAGTTAGAATACTTCCAATTCCTTCACCCAATAAGAATCCTGCCGGACCAGTAATACACAAGGCGATCGGTAACATAACCACCACGATTGCAAAGGGCTTAAAAACATATTTGGCCGCATCCGGAACATATTTGTCAGCTAGTTTTTCGACGTATGACAGAACCCACACGCTTAAAATGATCGGCAGTAAACTAGAAGAGTAATCCACAGCTGTCACAGGCAAGTGAAATAAATCAATAGTCCCGCCTTTTTGAGCAAATCCAAGTATACTTGGATGCAAAAACAATCCGCCTAAAAATAGCGCATAGATCGTATTGCATTTAAAACGTTTCGAAGCAGTGTAAGCTAGCATTATCGGTAAGAAATAGAAAACAACATTGGCTGCGCTATCTAAAATTACATAGGTCGAGCTTTCCTGATCCATGCCCAATCGAGTCATAATGACCAAAATCGCGGAAATAAATCCACTAGCCATAATCAATGGAACTGCTGGACTTAAAATATCGGATAATACGTTCAAAATCCGATTTGGAATTGATCCTTTTTCCTTGGTTTCCTCTGTCGAACTTTCTATATTGTAGAGTTTTTGAATATTGTCATAGACTTGATTGACGGCATTACCGATGACGATCTGCAATCCACCCATGGATTTAACTATACCTAGTACACCAGGAATTTTCTCAAGCTTTTTTTCGTCTGCAGCTGCTTCATCCTTTAAGTTAATCCTCAATCTGGTAGCGCAATGCCCCAGTGAAGTGATATTGTCTTTACCTCCCAATGTACGAATGATGGCATGTTCTAAAGCATATTCTTTTGAGTTCATTTCCTTTTTTTCCATTGGTATCTCGGCTTTCTCAATATCCAATAGAAGTGTCTCACGATCTCCCTGTTCCAATTCGTTAACCTCGATTATCTTATAATCTGGCGTATTTAGGATCACTAGTGGAATAATGGGATCATATCCTCGCTCCTTTATTTTCACTAAATCAAAACGCATGATTAGATCCCCTGTTTTTACACGGTCATTTTCTGAAACTAGCGGCTCCAAAAGTTCTCCATTCAGATTGACTGTATCAATCCCTACATGAATCAATACCTCACAACCCTGATCACTTTTCAACGTAATCGCATGTTTCGTCGGAAATACGCTGACAACCACCCCATCAAAAGGAGCATAAACTTCTCCTAGATTTGGTCTCATTGCCGCTCCTTTTCCCATCATCTCCTCTGAAAAGATCGGATCTTTCACTTCGCTTAATGGAACAATCTCTCCTTGTGTAATCCCATGAATTTGCTCTTTTTCACTCATCTCAATCTAGGTCCTTTCTTTATCAAGTAATCCGCGTACACATTGGTCCTTCAATGTTCTCTTAATGATAATAATAGCGTTTGTCCTTAGCCAACTCCGCCGAAGTTATGGGCAAAATAGTAAGGGAAATAGGCTGATTTCTTTCTTAGAAAAGCCCTTGTGTTTGAAAAGGCAAAAAAATGACTGTCAGATTTTGTCCAATAAAAGACCTGAAATATCTCTAGACGAATCAAAGATATTTCAGGTTATGGATTATTCCATTGTTACATGCAAATAACGGATTTCATGAGGCTTTAAATGAATCGAAAATTGTAGGCGATTATTCTCAACTTTTACTTTTGTGTTTAACAGCCGTGGAGTACTGATGCGATGCAAATAGTCCTGTTCATTCATACTCAATTCTTTTAAGTCAAAGCGACTCCATTCATCTTGAACACTACCATGTGCACGGTTTACCACACGTGATTTTATGATATAACCGCCATTTTCGACACCGTTAATATCGATATTCAACGTTAAGGCTTCATTGTCTTCAAAGAAATTGGACAAATTTTCTAGTTGAATTTTACTCTCATCTGTCAGGTAGTAATTGAAATTTAATTTACGATAGTTGTGACAAGCAATGCGAAAAGAGCCTCTGGTGTTCCCTGTAACAATGCAATGTTTTTCTTTGTAATAGATATCTTCATATAGCGAATTTAGAAATTCAAGTGCATAAAAAGCCGGTTTCGCTACTCCTGTCTTCGTAAGTAAACCACAGCCTCCAAAAAGGAATCCCTGAGAATCCTGAAGATCCGCATAGATATCCGTGCCTAGCCAATGTCCAAACAACTCGGCGCCACCGATTGTTGAGATCATATTTTGAATCAAATAACTCCCCTTCGCACAATGATCATTGACTGGATTTCGATTAGAAAGTGTCAGACTATACTCTGAAACATGGATCGGCGTCTCTGGAAATGCACTTTGTGCTAATGCTTCTTTGACGACCTCTAAATTATGTTTGATAAAGAAAATGTCCGTTGATTTTTTTTCGTAGTAATTATCTAATTCCTTTTCTAATTGATAAGGATAACAAGTGATCGTCAAGAAATTAGGTTTCTCATCGTATTCCTGCCATAAGGACAATAAATCGCAAAAGCCTTTATTTCCATAATGCTGTACTGGAAATCCGCCACCGCCAATCTTAATATCCGGTAAAATTTTTCTCAGGGTCCCAGCGATTCTGTCAAAGGTCACAAAATAATTGCGATGCACTTCTTCCGTTTGAGGCGAATAATTATAGCGTAAATCTAGAAAAGCAATGTCTTCTTTTTTCCAGTATTCAAAATACCATTTTTGTACCTCTTCTGAACCATAGCGTTTAATAAAGTGCCGAAGCAATTCTCTGAAAAAGCGCTGCATTTCTTCTGGTGAATCGAAATCTTCATTTCTCGGAATCTCCACTAATGCATCTTGCGTATTTTTCAATAGCCGAATCGGTTTGAACCCCAGTTCGATATAAGGTTTTAGCTGATTCTTGACGAGAAAATCTATCGTTGTATCCAGTTTACTAAAGTTTAAATTTTCCTTTGTCGCATGAATATCTAGATAAAGGTTAGGGTCATAGATATCCCAAAAACGTATATATTCAGCTCCAAGCTTATTTTTAAGGTAAATGACTTGTTCCTGAAAGTCTGACTTGGTTAAATCAATTGCTGTCCCAGCATTGATCAGCTTACTGTAATAGCTAGTCTGCTTGTAGGCTTTTTGATAGTCCAACGTAAATGAGATGTTTCGATCATGACTTTCTTCCTGTTGATCATCGGTGATCTGGTTTTCATTCAGATAATTATTTAGTCTCTCTCGCATTTGATCGTCATCTTGCGTGCGACGTTCTTTTTTTTCTGTGGTTACGGCATTTTTCCGAAACAAAGAAGGGGTCATGTCGTAGGCTTCTTTAAAAACTTTATTGTACGCCGCGACACTCGCAAATCCGTTGTCCATCGCGATTTTCATAACTGAAGCGTCCGTATAAAGCAGATCAGTCATTGAATGTGTTAACCTCACAGAATTGACCAGATCCGTAAAGCTGACATTGCATTTCTTTTTAATATATTTTGAAAGATATGCCGTTGAAAGAAAGAAATGATCAGCTAATTCCTGCAGAGTAATGCTCTTCTGATAATTCGTTCGAATGAATTGGAAAATTTCTTCCATTCGACTATCATTTTTCTTCTCTGATTGATAACGAACATTTTCTGAGGTCAGAAGAAAGTTCTTAGAAATCACATGAAGTAGCTGATAATACAAACTCAATCTGTAAATTTGATTTTTCTGATTTGTCACAATTTGCTGATTAAGAATCTGATCTATGATTTTTCTCATCTCATCATAGGATTCGCTTTTTTCTAACGTTGAATTACACAAAAACAGAATCATATCTTTAGATAGTAATTCTTTCACCTTACTGTATGAAATAATAAAACGAGCCAGAAAAAGATCATCGGATCCTATGTAACGGTGCTTGCGGTTGTAATTAACAATGATCAAATCTTTTTGCTTTAACTGATACTCTTCACCCTCGACTGTCATTGATAATTCACCATTTAACACATATAATAATTCAAAGTTTTCGTGATAATGAATTTTAGTTTCTACTTGGGTCGTAAATTCAACATCCATTAATACATCTGAAGAGAGGTAATCTTTTTCCATATTTTCCCTCCTAACATTTATTTTCCATTATAGCAAACCGCTTTCATTTTGATAACCAGGACACTAAAAGTTTGCTTAGATAAAAAAGCAGTTGATAAATTACCAACTGCTTTTTTTAGTTAACCTTTTACGGTATCAACTTTATCCCTTTCCGCTTCCTTTGTCTTGGTAATCAAATTGATCACCACGAAGGAAGCAGCAGCAATCAATCCTGTAGTACCAAAAGTAATAAACCATGTACTGATTGATGCGTTAGCAGATAACAACAACCCGCTTAATGTCGGTCCAAAGATTCCGCCTAGACGTCCAACACTATTCACCAAGCCAACCGCTGAAGTACGTAGCTCTTCTGGATAATGTTGGGAAACAAACGCGTTAACTAAGCTATGCGCTGAGAATAAAAAGAAACCAATTAAGAATACAAAAAGATATAAAATGATGATATTGGTTTTTACACCCATCAGCATCAATACAACTGCTCCAATCCCATAAATAGCTGGTAAGAGTACCTTAAATCCTTTACGATCAGCCACAGCACCCCAGACAATCGTCCCCGCGATCGTTCCCACATTCAAGAAAATCGAGAATGCTAAACTAGAGCCTAAGGAGAAGCCATTTTGAACCATCACACCTGGCAACCAAACAATCACACCATTAATAAAAAGTAACCCCATAATATAAATGACACAAGCCAGTAATGTTACGAGAATGAATCGGCTATTAAAAAGTGCGAAGTACGATACTTTTTTTTCTGTTTGCGTACCCTCAGCATTCATTGTTTTCAACTGTTCAAGGTCAACCTTCTTCGTGTAATTCTGATCAATTCTTTCTAATACTTTTTTCAGCTTTTCTGTTTCCTGATGTTTTACCAGATATTGAGCTGATTCTGGCACAAGTTTAATAATGAAAACTAGGAACAAGATAGGAACGAAAGCCATCCACAGTACCGGACGCCAACCCAAACGCGGCAGAATAACGATCGCTAATAAAGAAGCAATAATCGAGCCGATTTGATTCCCGCACAAGGCGATTGCCACGGATTTACTTTTGCTGCTCTTTGGCGCATACTCTGACAGCAATGAGATGACCAACGGAATTACCCCACCAAAACCAACCCCAGCCAAAAATCGGAAAATCGCGAATAATACTGGAGTATTTACCACGGATTGTCCAAAGGTAAAGACACAGAATATCAAGACTGAACCGATCAAGACCTTTTTCACACCTAAACGATTGCTGATAATACTTAAGATCACTGCACCAAACATCGAGCCAAATTCAGATAGGCTGCCCATATACCCTAACACTGTCGCATTTAAGTTCCATTCAGACGTGATTGAAGTGATAATTGAGCCATAAGCTGTTGCTCCATAACCGGTGAAAGCAATTAGAAAGACCCCTAAAGCAACTAACGTAATATGGAATTTTCCAAGTTTGCTATTATCAATAAAATTACTTACTACATTTTCTTGCATGTTCTTTCCTCCTTAAAACTAAACCATTGCTTCTATAGATGGCTCAAATGCCACACTTGAGAATGTTTCGGCAGATTTCCAGCAAGCCTCCATGACTTCCAATACTTTACGAACTTCTTGCGGTTTAACTAATAGTTCTGCTTTGCCATCTAGAGTAGCAAAGTAGTTTTCAAAAAATTCAATATGCTCACTGTCAACCTTTGGAATGTCCTCAGTCACAATCAATCCTGGTTCTGGTACGCCAAATGAACGCGTTGGTCCATAAGACTTAGCTGACTTATCTTGATCTTCATTGACGTTTTCCAGTAGTTTCGTTGTACGAACGATCTTGCCCTCTGGATCAAATTTATTGGCGTACAAGCTTCCTGTATTGCCTCCCATATACCAATGACGCTCAAACCAGTCTTTTTGATCAGATAAATAATAGGTCCCTAATTCAATTTCTGCCGTGATACCATTCTCAAAGCGCAACAAGATATTAAAGTAATCGTCGACTTCTTTATTGATTACATTGCGGACATCAGCAAACACTGCTTTTAACGGGCTTTCAATCATGTATAAAATCTGATCAATCAAGTGAACACCCCAATCATAAAGCATTCCGCCACCTTCTGCTTTATATACATGCCAATCATGCATATTACCGTTATACCCATATAACGAACTTTTGATCGTATAGATATCGCCCAAAGTGCCCTCTTCGTAGCATTTCTTAACGGTTTGGAAATCCTTATCAAAGCGACGTTGCTGATGAACCGTTAAGGTAACGCCTGCTTGATCAACGGCATCCATCATCTCATCGAATTCCGCTACACTCATCGCAGCAGGCTTCTCGCAAATAATATTCATTCCTGCCCGCGCAGCTTTGATGACTAATTCTTTGTGCTGATTATTGTTTGCCGAGATGATCACACCATTAATATCTGACTCTTCCAAAAGCTGGTCAATTGTTCTATAGATCTCGATTTCTGGATAAATCTTACGCACTTCTTCTAATCGCTGTGGATTTGTATCACAAACCGCTACACAATCTACATTATCTAAACTTTTTAACGTCGCCACATGCCTGCGACCAATAAAGCCGTATCCCACTACTGCGTATCTGTATTTCATGATGTTTCCGTCCTTTCTTTTTCAAAAAAGACGGCCAATACCTGACCGTCTTGTTCAGCTTATTCCATCTCTAATTTGATTGTTTGGTTTACATCCGAAGCTTGATAAATCGCATCTAAAATTTGCGTAACTTTGAAGGCTTCGTTTGGTTTCACACATGGTTCACCGTTTGTCAAAATCGCATCGATCCATTGCTTCGCTTCAACTACTCCAGCCGGCTCATTAACGCCTTCGAAATAGTCCACTAAGGCTTCACCAGATAAGGTTTCTTCACTCATTTTCCCATGACGAGTATGGTTGAACCATAGTTCCGCATTTTCATAACTTCCGCCATATTTGATTTCAGCACCTTCTAGAGTTCCGCAAAGCGTCGTTGCCGCTTCTCTGGCATCCATATAGTTCAATGCCCACGAGGCCCGCAGGTTGATTAACGCACCATTTTTGAATTTGATAAAACCCATCGCTGAATCTTCTACCTCAAAGGTTTCAGTATCCCAAGCGCCATAAGTATTACCTTCAGCTGCTGATGGTAGGTTCCCTAATTTATAGAACACTTGACCGCTAACGCTATCCACTTCGTAGTTGTCCATACACCACAATGTGATATCTAACGCGTGCGTGCCAATGTCAATCAATGGACCGCCGCCTTGTTTGGATTTGTCCGGGAAGACGCCCCAAGTTGGTACTGCTTTACGGCGAATTGCATTCGCTTCTCCGTAGTAAATATCTCCTAAATCGCCAGCTTGACAGGCTTTTTTCAAGACTTGTACATCGTGACGGAAACGATTTTGGTAACCGACAGTAAATTTTTTGTCGCTCTTTTTCCAAGCCTCCATCATTTTACGCGCATCTTCCGTGGTTGCCGCCATTGGTTTTTCACATAACACATGCTTATCAGCAGCGAATGCTGCTACTGTGATCTCACAATGAGAAACGTTTGGTGTACAAACATGTACGATATCTATACTTGGATCCTTCAATAATTCCTTGTAATCTGTGTATATTTTGACATTCTTCAGATTATGACGCTCGGCTGTTGCCAATGCCTTTTCTTCTTCAATATCGCATAATGCCACAACTTCCGCCTTATCTGCTACTTTTTCTAAGGATGGAAGGTGTTTGTTGTTACAAATACCTCCTGTTCCAATAATGCCGATTTTTAGTTTTTCCATTTTTCTCTTCCTCTCTGTTACATGGTCTTAACCAAATTGAATATTTACTGGATTATTTACTTGAATTTCTATGCCCGTATTTGTTAGTTTTCCATTAGCTTCACCGACTAAAAACTTATTGATCGTTCCCGAACGCTGATTCACTACATATAAATGATCACCCGCTAAATCAAAATTAATGCTGCGAGGAATCGCTCCGCCTGAAGAAACGATTTCGATCAATTCCATTTTTCCGTTCCCGCTCAAGCGATAAGCTGCAATACTATCATCGCCACGATTTGAGACATACAAATAGTTGCCAGATTTGTGTACCTTCAGATCGGCTGTTTGATTAAGAGCAAAGATATCAGTTGGATCGTCCTTTGGCTGATAGTCGTCTGATACTGTAACTGTGCGATCTAAATGGTTCATCTCTCCTGTTTGTGGATCAAAAGAATAACTATGGACTGTATGATTTTGCTCACTGTTACAATAAAGAATCGGCTGGGTTGGATGAAACGCGATATGCCGTGGTCCTGATCCTTTTTCGGTTTCTTGAGCCCAGACTTCCTTCAAAGTTCCTGCTTCATAATTGATCTTATAGACATGGATCAGATCACAGCCTTTATCTGCACAAAGTAGATAGTTTTCGGTTGGATCGAGACAAACACTGTGGGGATGACTTGTCCATTGGAATAGCGGCAATTCGCTAGAACCTTCCAAAACCTTAAGCTCGCAGCATTCCCCTAAACTCCCATCTGTTTTGATCGGAAACATCGCGATGCTGCCTTCATCGAAGAAGCGTTTGGCTACATATGTTCCTTGTTCTGTTCGCACACTGCGGGTAATCACTTCTTCATGATTGCCGTGATTAGCCGCAAAAGCGTATCTATTTTGACTATCTACTGTAATGTAGCAAGGATAGGCTCCGGCTGAAGAAACTTCATTTAGGAAAGAAAGTTTTCCAGCTCCATCAACTGCATAAGCAGCGATACCACCGCCATTTCCATGTACACCACCTAGATCTTTGCGCTCATCCGTGGCATAGATATAGTGACCATTTTTAGCAACCGCCATACTACCGACATTAACATCGGACGTTACTTTGCACACTTGTTCAAGTGTTTCCGCATCGTAAACTTTGATCCCGCCATCACCTGCTTCGGGGTTATTCACCCCTTGAATATCCGCACCCCATGCTCCTACATAAATGATTTCTTGTTTATTCATCCTATTCACCAATCAACCGTTTTAGCATTTCTTGATGTCTTCTCACTTGTTCAATTTCACTATTTAACTCTTTCTCCGTGCGATCTTGATAGTAGCGTTGGCCTTCATATTCTGAATTGATATAGCCCTCATAGCCATTTTCCTTCAAAAATTTGATCGGTCCTTCGTAATCGATAGCGATATCTTGGTATTGACCAGGTTTCCCAGGAATTTCAGACATATTGTAGAATTTACCGTGGATGCTCACGATGTAAGGCATAATCGCTCCCAAGTCTTCTGGTTTCGTTCTAGAAAGCAATAATGCTTGTGACATGACTTCAAAATCGATATCTGTATAATCTGGCACATTGTCACGAATCATTTGCTGCATTTTTTTAAAAGCCGGCAATAAATCATCCGGTGCTTCATCCTGCTTCAAATAACGATGGAACAAGGATTGGACATTTCCTGCACTATATAATGAAAGATCAATTTCATTTAATTCATTGCTCTTGCCTAAATGATTATCCATACATAATTGAACGACTAAATCGCAGCTTTCTTGTTTCGCTCCTTGACGCATGTACCATTCCAAAGCTGCTTCAGAAGGGCGAAAAGCAAAGATGCCCCAGTCAGGAACGAGTCCTAGGTGCTTGGTTCCAGATTTCTTAGCATACTCCACAATCTCATTGACATACTGACCATTGATTGGGATTGGTGCATGGATTTCTTTTCCTAATTTGATGTCACATTCTTCTGCGACTGGTAAGGCTTCGATCATGATTTCAACTGGTGTGGTTGCTAATGTCCGAACATTTTTGAAGCCTAAGCGTTTCGCCAAGCGAATATCATTTTTCAAGCGTTCTGCTGATTCTGAATAGCTCATCACATGATCACGAAATTGCAAAACATCATGGAAAACATCCATAGTCACAGGAGTCGTCTTGTATTTATCCATCCATTCAAACCACTGATCGAAAAATTCCTCTGGCGGATTTGGGTATTGTCTTAGAGACATCTCATCTAAAATCTCGATCCCATCCGCTCCAAAAAGATTCGTTCCTACTTCTTTGATCTGTCCTTCTAAATCCAATTCTTTAAAAAATTGCGTTTGTTGGTAACTGTAAAATGAAACGCCGCGTTTGATTTTTCCCATTACTAAATGCTCCTTTCTATACTTGTAATTCCAATTCATATTTTACGATATTGCGTGTCTTATCTGATCCTGCGCCAGAACCCGGAACTGGAGGATTTTTCACCCATTCTTCGTCTGTTGGCATGTATCCGTATGCCGCCAGAACAGATTGCTGGAAGGCTAAAGTGTGTTTTCCAGGAGCTAATCCACCTGACTTTTTCACATGGACAATTCCCTCGTCATCGTAATCCCAATGCTCCCAAACAGCTGTCTTGATTTCTTCAAAGTCACGAGGTTCTTTCCCATTTACTTCAAAGGTCTGCAATTCTCTTGGATATTCAGTATCATCTACTTTGATATAGTAACCATTGTGAAGGGACAAGAATACTCCCCGGTAGTTAGCGTTTCTTACTGCAAATTGAAAGCCCACCACATTGCCATCCTGGTCAACATCATTTTTCAAACTATCTTTTCGAATTAAAAAATTATCGAACATGTAAATGTCCTCCCTTTTGTTATTTGCTATACTTATAATTTAAGCTATTTTGTAAGCGCGCTCCATTTCATTTTTACCCATTATTACTGCAATTTCACTCTTATTTTTTTATCCCAGATAAACGGTTTCTGAGAAAAGACAAAATTTAACTATTATATTTTGTCTCGTCCGTCTAAGAACACTCTCTTTATCACAATCTTTTGTTTTCTTTTTGTCATAGTAGTAACGTTTCTTCCACAGTCAGTATCTCATTATTAGACAGATACGAATAGACCGCTCCGTAGATTCCCGCGTCATTTCCGAGTTGTGCTTTGCTTACATTGTAGTTTCCACGAATCGCTGGAAAAATAAATTGATCAATTTTTTCTTTCAATGGAATTAACAACACATCGCCGGCTCCAGACAACCCACCGCCGATCACCACCTCCTCTGCATCAACCGTATTCATAATTCCAGCGATGGCTTGGCCTAAATAATTCACTGTAATTGTTAAGGCGGTCATAGCTTTTTGATCCCCTGCCTCAAGCCAGGTAAAAATATCAATGGCTGAAAATTTCTTTTGATTCTCCTCCAACAGATTTTCCATCGTTTTTACGAGTCCGTTTGCAGAAGCAAAGGTCTCCAAGCAATTAATATTCCCACATCCACAGGTTCTTTGTTCTTGCGAATAAACAGGGATATGTCCGATTTCACCTCCAGAAGAATGAACGCCATTAATCACTTTTCCATTTAGAATAATTCCTCCACCGACGCCCGTCCCTAAAGTAACAAAAACCAAATTGGATTTCCCTCTCGCAGCTCCCTTCCACATCTCACCGAGAGCTGCTGCATTCGCATCGTTTAAAAGTACAACTGGAATATCCAATTCCTTTTCAATCGCTGATTTTAACGGCATGTCTTCCCAACCCAGATTCACAGCACGAACGACTATCTGCCCATCAGGTGAAATCGGTCCGGGAACTCCGATACCAATCCCAATAATTTCTGCTCGCTGATCCTTTTGTTCAAGCATCGTTTGTTGAATACTTCGAACGATATCAGTCGGTATATTTCTGCCATTTTCAGTGATATTAGTTGGGATTTGCCATTTTTTATGGATCTCTCCATAAACATCGATCAAAGCTAACTTAATTGTTGTTCCACCTATATCAATACCAATCATTTGTTTAATCATTGCTTTTCCTCCTAAAAAAGAGAACGAATACTTCGTTCTCTTCGCTAAAATTCTCTAAATAATGTAATTTCGTAAATACTTCGTACTTAAAGTAACAGACTTTTTGACATCCTCATAAGTTTTCTCAAAAGCTTTATCTTCTACTTCAATACACGTGTACCCTTCATAACCAATATCCGTTAAAGCAGACACATATTGCCCCCAGTCAACATCACCTAAACCTGGTAATTTCGGACTCATGTATTCTAACGGTGTAGCCATCACTCCAACATCAGCTAACTTATCGGCATATACTTTGATATCCTTGTAATGAACATGGAAAATTTTCTCTTTGAACTCATACAAAGGACGAATATAATCGATTTGCTGCCAAATAAAGTGGGATGGATCGTAATTAATCCCAAAGTAGTCACTATCGATTACTTCAAACACTTTACGCCAATTACTAGGCGAGGTCATAATGTTTTGTCCTCCCGGCCATTCATCTTCAGTAAAAAGCATCGGACAATTTTCGATCGCGATTTTTACTTTTTTCTCTTCAGCGTATTTAACAATTGGATTCCAAACTTTAGCCGCTTCCTTCAAATTCTCAGAGACCGATTTGCTTTGCATCCGCCCGACAAACGTTGTGACTAAATTGATATTCATTAAGCTCGCCGCATCGATCAAGGTGTACAAATGGCCGATCGCTTCCTGCCGTTTTTCCAGATTCTCATCCAATGGATTAGGGTAATAGGCTAAAGCAGAGATTTCTACCTTCTTTTGTTTGCAATAGGCTAAAATCTCTGTCGCCTTTTCCTCAGTTAAATTTTTCGTGTCGATATGAGATACTCCCGCATATCGCCTTTCTGCTTTCCCTGCTGGCCAACAAGCCACTTCCACGCAATCAAGACCATTTTCTGCTACGATATCGATCATCTCTTCAAAATTACTTTGATCAAAAATCGCACTGACGATTCCTAGTTTCATGATTTTCCCTTCTTTCTTTTCTTTCATATTCTTATTCTAATGTCACTAAATTGCTAAAGCATTGGAAGTTTTATTCAATATCCATTGAAATATTTATCCTAATTTTTGTTCTTCAAATCATTCATTCCGTATAGAACAAAATTTAATAGTCATATCTTGCTTTATATACATAAAAAGCAACCAAGCAAAGTTGCTTGATTGCTATAAGACCTTATTCTTCCACAATCGTATTTTCTGCAATCACACTGTCTTTTTGTTTAAGATACTTAGTTTGAATATTAATTAGCGTTATTGATATAGCGGCAACAAGACCTGGTATCGCAAAAACCAAAAACCACATAGTGATTGAGACATTCGCTGTAAGCAACATTCCACCAACAATCGGTCCTAACATGCCTCCGATTCGACCTGTTGCATTCGCAAAACCTACTCCTGTAGTACGAATTTCGGCTGGATAATATTGAGACGCAAATGTATTCATTAATGAATGTGCCGAAAATGCGAACATACCGATTAAACCAACAAACAGGTAAAGAACCAATAGGTTTGCCTTAATGCCCATACCAAACAAGCTAATTGCTCCAACAGAATAAATGATCGGCATCAACACTCTAAAGCCAACTTTATCTACCATAATTGCCCAAAGAACGGTGCCTAAAAGCGTACCTAAATTTAACACTACGGAAAACGTTAAACTAGAGCCTAATGCATAGCCATTTGAGTTCATTACCTGCGGCAGCCAGACATTTACACCATTAATAGTAAGCAGCCCGCAAATATAAATTAACGTAATAAGGACTGTTCCTAGAGCATATTGCTTGTTGAAAAGCTTTAGGTAAGAAACCTTTTCTGCGTTTTTTTCATCCTCAGCATCAACAGAAATAGTGTTTGCATTCGATTCCAAAACTTCTTGATAATTAGGATCAATTTTCGTTAGTGTCGCGTTTAATTTATCTATTTGATTACTTCGAGATAAATAGCGTGCTGATTCAGGTATCACCTTAATGAATACAGGGATTAGTAACAAAGGTAAAATAGAGAACCATAACACAGGTTTCCAACCAAATTGCGGCATAACATTCATCGCCACTAGTGGAGCTAAGATTCCACCAATTTGATTACCACAAATAGCAAAAGCAACCATTTTGGCTTTGTTTGCTTTTGGAGAATACTCCGTTAATAAGGAGATAACAATTGGGGTTGCTCCTCCACTGCCAACACCAGCCATAAATCGGCAAATCCCGAACATTAGCCCGCTATTAGTAAAAGTCGCACATACAATGAAAAAATTGAAGATAAAAATAGATACAATCAATAATTTCTTTACACCAAACTTATCTGCTAAAAAACTTAGTAAAATAGCCCCTAGCATCATCCCAAACATAGCTGAACTTCCAATAAAACCAACCTGTGTCGTGCTGATATTCCATTCTTTAATAACCACTGGTACGATAGAGCCGAAAACTGACAACTCATACCCAGAGAATGTGATGACAAAAAAGCCAATCGCCAACAATACTTTATGAAATCCATTAAACTTGCTATTATCAAGAAATGAATTTAATACTTTTTGATTCATAGAACCCCTCCAAAATTAAATTCTGACATCAAAACAAATCTCTACAATAAGACCAGTTACTATTTGGTCATTATTATTTCCACTGAACCATTGAGCGAATACGGGCAGATGGAATATTCCTACTTCCTCCTTTGTTTATATATTCAAATTTAGTCTTTTTGAGAGTCTTTAACTATATTTTTTTTACACAAAACAACTATTTTAGAGAGCCTTTTCTAAAAGATGTAATTAAATAAAAGAAAAAAGCACAAGATTTAGAGTATAAATTATGAATCAGTTAGTTTTGTTTAAACATTAAAACCCTTTACATTTGTCTTAAATCTTCATTTATTTTTATCAATAGGTCACTCTTAGGCTAGTTATAATTAATATTAAAAGTTGTTAGAAATAGTATTAAACAGAAGTTTAAGAAAGCCTATACTCTGTTCATAGAAGAGACTGCGAGAGGAAAATTCTATATGGTCTTTGTTACTTTAAGGACAGATGTCAGTGAAGGGGAATCAAAACAATTTTCAGCCATTGACATTTTTACTTGGCTTGAGGCAGGGAATCAAAAGGCTATGACCGCCTTAACAATTACGGTGAATTATTTAGGACAAGACATTGTGGGATACTGACTGTGGCAATGACAAAAAGAAAACAAAACGTTGTGGCAAAAAGAGTGTTTTTAGATGGACGAGACAAAATATAATAGTTAAATTTTGTCTTTTCTCAGAAACCGTTTATCTGGGATAAAAAAATAAGAGTGAAATTGCAGTAATAATGGGTAAAAATGAAATGGAGCGCGCTTACAAAATAGCTTAAATTATAAGTATAGCAAATAACAAAAGGGAGGACATTTACATGTTCGATAATTTTTTAATTCGAAAAGACAGTTTGAAAAATGATGTTGACCACGATGGTAATATCGTAGATTTTATTTTGCAGCAAGAAACGATAAAGCCTACCAAATCAAAATAGAGAACACATTTTATAAAAATTATAATTAATTTCTTTGAACTATATAGTTTCAAAAACACGTTTCCCTCCTATTTACTTTGTAGGAGGGATTTTTATGTTAGATATACAAGAAGAAAAAAAGAGAATTTACAATTTGATGAGGGAATTGATTGCTGAACGTAGGGAATTAAGTAAACAGTACTATGAGATGAAAGAACGTTTAGGCTTCTTAGATACTATGCCTTCTACTCCTTTATTAAAATCAGAAACAACAGTTTTGCCTCTACTTGAAAAGGAAAAAATTAAATCTCAAGATTCCTTTTATCGTAAGAACAAAAGTTCCCACTATGTTTCATTTGACCGCATTTCTAAAAATATTTTATCGATTCTTAAAGGAAATCCTGTACCACTTAATAATAGTCAGATTTTGGAAAAATTAAATACTGAATACGAACTTCACGTCACTTATCAGAATTTGTCCGCGAATATCCTACCGAAAATGCTAAAGGAACGATCTTTGCCGATCGAAAAGCCTTGTCGTGGTTACTGGCAATACCGGTTGCCAAATTTAGAAAGGGGGATGTGATATGAAAACTGAACCAGAGATTACTTACATCTTTATTCGTTATGTCACAGTTACCCTACAACGCCAAGCAAATGCTTTTTATAAAAGAGAAGGACGTATTTTTTCTAGTGAATCACAATTATTGATTGACTCAAAAGATACTACTGAACAGTTGCTATTAAAACAAACACATTCTTCCACACCAGATATTCTTTTAGAGAAACAATTTTTAAACAAGCAACTTCATTTAAGTTTATTTCAATTAACAGATGAAGAGCTATTTATTTTGAAAGAAAAGCACTTGAAGAAGCAATCAGATGCTGATATCGGACAAAAACTTCATTGTAGTAGTCAGGCAATCTCTAAAAAAAAGCGAGCTATTTATTTCAAATTGAGAAAAGTTCTTTTCCCTTAATAAGTTATAAGCAAATACGCGCACCTCCGCCTTAAATTCATCATTTAAAAAAGCTAAATTTAAGGTGGGAGAACATGGAGGTTAAAAATCTTGTTCCTTTAATTCGCCAGGCTCAAAATGGTGACCAGAAAGCGATGCTTGAGCTATTACTAGAATTCGAACCATCTATTATTAAATACTCACGTCGCTACACTAATCAAATAAATGAGGACTGTTATCAAGAGTTAGCAGTTCAGTTTATTATTGCGGTTCAGTCTTTTGATTTAATTAAATATACTGACGACTAAAAAAGTAACCAGCAATCATTCTTGAACTTTAGGTTTCAAAATGATTGCTGGTTGCTATTTATTTAATGAAGGCATAAAAGCCAAGCGTTCCTTGAAAATCGAATAGCCATTTTTGAATCACGTTTCCTGTCATTCGAGCTAAGTGTAAATACGCCATGGCCAAATTCAGCGAAAAATATTTAACACTACACTTGATTTAGGAACTCAAGTCGCCATGACAATGACAGAAAATAATGATACTTCCGTAAGGCTCGCCGTAAACTGGGGAGAGGTGAAATTCCTATGTGCTTTTCCTAAAGCGATTCAAAAATGAACAAATTTATTTAGATTTTAAAGTACTTAAAAAGGAGGTCATACTCATAAAATCAAAAACTTACCTAAATAAAAAACAGACTTGCGATTTTTTAGGTATCGATAATAACACCTTAGATAAGTGGATTAAGCAATATCATTTCCCTGTGATTAGAATTAACGGGATTATTCGATTTGATATAGAGGACATTAAGGAATTTATGAACACTTTTAAAACTCTTTAACTTTCATATTGAACCATTTATACTGATAGTAACGAAATATACTACCTCATTTTTTATGAAGGAGATGAGGTAACATGCCTACAAAATTATCTAATGGGAAATACAAAACAAATTTGCGATATCCTAAAAAATTTAAAGAATTAACAGGTATCAAATCTGAAAAATTCCAAAAAACATTTCCCACAAAACCGTTAGCTACCAAAGCAGAAAATGATATGAAGAAGAAAATTATGCAAGTCTTAAGAGAGGAAAATGCCAATGTTTTAGAGATTAAAGGGACTATCCAATTTAAAGAGTTCTACAAATTAAAGTGGCTTCCTAGATATGAATTGGGACAAACTGGACGAGGAAATCAAATACCTAGTGATATTACTATTAGTAATACCAAAGATTTGTTCCGTTTGCATATCTTACCAATGTTTGGGAGCTATGCCCTGAATTATCTCAATGCAAATACCGAAATTATCTCTGATGAACTGACTAAAAAATCGCGAGATTACGCTAATATCAAAATTTTAAAAAGCTATGTTCGTTCTATATTTGATATAGCTGAAATACTTGGTTACATTGAGTTTAATCGAACGACAAAAGTTATTCAAAGTATCACTTCTCCTAAAAAAATTGCTCTAGAAGAAAAAAGAGTTCATGAAGGAAAACAAGCTTTAACCGTAAACGAATTGTCTGATTGGTTATGCGCTGTTAAAAGTGATCTTAGTAACCAATTGCTAAGTTTTCAAGATTACACGCTTTTTATGCTTACACTATATTTAGGAGATCGTAAAAGTGAAACTTATGCTTTACAATGGCAACACATTGATTTTGGAAATAGCACCGTTCATCTAAAATTCTCTTTAAATAAAAAGCAAAAACAAAAATACACCAAAGGAAAGAAAGATACATTGATTCAAGTATCCGAATTGGTCATTTCTTTACTTCGTGAATGGAAGAAACTTCAAAAGTTAGAGCTTCAAAAATTAAAGATTCAACAAACACCTGAACAATATTTGTTCACTTATAGCAAACCCACTGGAGAAGTAAACTGTCCCGTCCATACAGATTATTTGAATTATCGAATAAACACACTTAGAAGACGACATCCACATTTAGCACACTTGACTCCACACAAATTACGTCATACTTTTGCGACACTCGCCAAACAAGGTGGAGCAAACATTAGTCAAATCTCTGCGGCTTTGACGCATTCGGATGTATCTACTACAAAAATGTATGTAAATACACCCAATGTTGTAGATTTGAAAGTTTACGAAGCATTTAATAGTGTTCTAAATAAAGAGCAAACTAAATAAATGTGTTCCAAAATGTGTTCTAAAAATCAAAAAAGACACCCTCCATACGATGGAAAGTGTCTATAAAACGTTGATATGTCAACAATATTAACGTTTCGAAAATTGGCTTGCTTTTCTCGCCTTTTTCAAACCTGGTTTTTTACGTTCAACCATACGTGCGTCACGAGTAAGTAAGCCAGCACGTTTAAGAGCTAAACGGAAATCAGGATCAACTTGTAACAATGCGCGTGCGATACCGTGACGGATTGCACCTGATTGTCCAGCGTATCCACCACCATTTACGTTTACAAAAACATCGTATGAACCTTTAGTTTCTGTAACGCCGAATGGTTGGTTGATTACTTCACGCAAGTCTGCGTGTGGGATGTATTCTTCAACATCTTTTTTGTTAACAGTAATTTTACCAGTACCTGGTACTAAACGTACGCGGGCTACTGCATTTTTACGACGGCCAGTGCCGATATATTGAGCTTGTGCCAATGAAATTCCCTCCTATTAGATTAAGTTTGTGATGTCCAATACTTCTGGTTGTTGTGCAGCATGTGGGTGTTCAGCGCCAGCATAAACATGAAGTTTCATTCCTTGTTTACGGCCTAAAGTGTTTTTAGGAAGCATGCCTTTTACAGAAGTTTCGATCAAACGACGAGAATTTTTAGCACGTAATTCTCCAGCAGAGACTGATTTCAATCCTCCTGGGAAGTTTGAGTGACGGTAATAAATTTTATCGCTTGCTTTGTTACCTGTTAATTTGATTTTTTCTGCATTAATGACGATTACGAAATCGCCTGTATCCACATGAGGTGTGAATGTTGGTTTATTTTTACCACGTAAGACAGATGCTACTACTGCTGAAAGACGACCCATAGGAACATCTGTTGCATCTACTACGTACCATTTACGTTCTACTTCGCCTGGTTTGGCCATATATGTTGTACGCACAATTTTTTCCTCCAATTCAATTTCACGAATGTTTGACATACACTTGAGTTTCCGGGGCTCTTGTGGGGCAAACAATACCATATAACATAATACCTTCTATAAAGCCTAATGTCAACGTAATTCCGCCTCTTTTTGAAAATTTTCTCCATTCGTTTTCTGCTATTTTCTCTGAAAAACGAAACTTGTTGTTGCAGGCTTCTAAAACTGAATAACTTTATGAATATCATGTATAAACTTTCATTAACAAAGTGAGCATCCACTTCTTTTCCTTAACCATCGATAATAGTATAAAAACCTGATAATCACCATTTTTATGTATAAATATTTAATTTTTCCCTTGATTTATTATTTTTATTCTGATAAGATAGCTTCAATCACTTGAAAACATGCGGAAAAGGAGTTAATAAGTATGAAAGAAAAAGTAATATTGGCCTATTCTGGAGGATTAGATACCTCCGTTTCAATTAAATGGTTAACGGACCAAGGATATGATGTGGTGGCTTGCTGCCTAGATATCGGTGAAGGTCGCGATACCCAATCCATTAAAGACAAAGCTTTGGCAGTTGGCGCGATTGAATCTTATGCCATCGATGCCCGCGAAGAATTCGCCCAAGATTTTGCTTTGATCGCTTTACAAGGCAATACTTTTTATGAAAATTCTTATCCTCTTGTTTCCGCTTTGTCTCGTCCATTGATTGCCAAGAAATTGGTGGAGTTGGCATTAGCGACTGGCGCAACGACCGTCGCCCACGGCTGTACTGGTAAAGGCAACGACCAAGTTCGGTTTGAAGTGGCGATCGCTGCTTTAGCGCCTCACTTGAAAGTCATCGCACCGGTTCGGGAATGGAAATGGTCCCGAGAAGAAGAGATTGCCTATGCGGCTGAAAAAGGAGTGCCGATTCCCGCTGATTTGGACAATCCGTATTCCATCGACCAAAACTTATGGGGACGTGCCTGTGAGTGCGGCGTCTTAGAAGATCCTTGGGCAACGCCGCCAAAAGGGGCCTACGCCATCACGCAAGAATTAGAAGATACCCCTGATGTACCGACGATCGTTGAGATCACCTTTGATCAAGGGGTACCGACCGCCATTGATGGCGAAACGATGAATCTAGCAGAATTGATCATGAAACTAAACCGGATGGCTGGCGAGCATGGCATTGGTCGGATCGACCATATCGAAAATCGTTTGGTGGGGATCAAATCACGGGAAGTTTATGAATGTCCAGGAGCGATCGCTTTGATGACGGCTCATAAAGAATTGGAAGATTTGGTCTTTGTCCGGGAATTGGCGCATTTCAAACCAATCATCGAGCAGCAATTAGCCCAAGTCATCTATGACGGCTTATGGTTCAATCTATTAACGGAAGCCTTGATTACCTTCCTGAAAAGCACGCAAGTCTACGTCAACGGGATCGTGCGTTTGAAATTGTTCAAAGGCAACGTCATTTGTGAAGGACGGAAATCTGAAAACAGCCTGTACGATGAAAACTTAGCAACGTATACTTCTGCAGATACCTTTGATCAGCATGCGGCTATCGGCTTCATCAAATTATGGGGACTGCCAAGCAAAGTGCACGCTGAGATCCAAGCACAACAGCAACTAACAGAAACATTGATTTAAGTATGCACGGCTGAAGCTGCCGCTTCAGCCGTAATCTTTTTTTGAGGTGAGAATATGGCAAAATTATGGGGCGGACGTTTTGATGGGAAAAATGAAGCATGGATCGATGCTTTTGGGGCTTCCATCACGTTTGATCAAAAGTTAGCAAAGCAAGACATTCTTGGCAGTTTGGCACATGTCAAAATGCTGGTCCATACGGGCATCATCAGTCAACCCGATGGCGAAGCGATCATTGGCGGCTTGACCACGATTCAGCAGCAATTAGCCGCTGGCGAATTGACCTTCACGATTGAAAATGAGGACATCCATTTAAACATCGAGACATTCTTGCATGAATTGATTGGACCAGTGGCAGGCAAATTGCATACTGCCCGTAGTCGTAATGACCAAGTGGCGACCGATATGCATTTGTATTTGAAAGAAGTCGTGCAAGACGTGATCACTTTGATCGCTGAATTGCGAGAAGCGCTGGTTTTACAAGCCGAAGCCAACATCTACACCATCATGCCCGGTTATACCCATCTGCAGCATGCACAGCCGATTTCTTTTGCCCATCACCTCTTAGCCTATTACAGTATGCTGACGCGTGACCAAGAGCGTTTCAGTGAGAGTTTGAGCCGCATCGATGTGATGCCTTTAGGCAGTGCTGCTTTGGCAGGAACTACCTTCCCCATCGATCGTGCCTTCACCGCTCAAGAGTTAGGGTTCAGCAATATTTACAACAACAGCCTAGATGCGGTCAGCGATCGTGATTTTATCTTGGAATTTTTAAGCAACGCCTCTTTATTGATGATGCATCTGTCTCGTTTTTGTGAAGAGCTGATTCTTTGGTGCAGCCACGAGTACCAATTCGTGGAACTGACCGATACCTTCTCCACTGGCAGTTCCATCATGCCTCAAAAGAAAAACCCTGACATGGCGGAGCTGATCCGTGGAAAAACAGGACGTGTCTATGGGAACCTCTTTGGCCTTTTGACGGTCATGAAGGGCTTGCCGCTGGCGTACAACAAAGATTTCCAAGAAGACAAGGAAGGCATGTTTGACAGTGCCGAAACCATCACGAAAAGCTTGCAGATCATGACAGGCATGATCGCAACGATGAAGGTCAATCAAGCACGGATGCAAGAATCCACTGAAAAGGATTTTTCCAACGCAACAGAATTAGCGGATTACTTAGCTGGCAAAGGCGTGCCTTTCAGACAAGCCCATGAGATCGTCGGCAAACTTGTCAGCGAGTGTTTGAGCAAAGGCATCTATCTGCAAGATGTTTCCTTGGAAGAATACCAAGCGATCCATCCTGCCATTGACAGCGATATTTTTGAAAAACTTGACTCCTATACCGCCGTCAAAAATCGTCATTCTTATGGCGGCACCGGTTTTGATCAAGTGACACAGCAAATTGAAGCCGCCAAAGCATTATTGGCGGGCAAGTAAAAAACCAGCGAAGAAAATTCTTCGCTGGTTTTTTTGTGGATTAATGACGTACGCGAGATTTCGCTGGATCGATCAATGGCGCTTCGCCTAAGTGCGCTTGGATCATCCAAATACGTTTTTCGATGGCTGTTTTGAAGCCGATGAAGATATCTTGGGTTGGATCGTCGCCTTCTTCACCAGATACTTCGATCCCTTTTTGGTATAAGTCCGCTAAATAACGGTAACCTTCCACCAATGTAGCTAAGCGTTCTGGAATCGTGCGGTCCCAGTTACCCACTTCATCAGGGATTTGAGTGTGTTCTGCCATTTCACGCAAAGTTGAATATGGTGAACCGTCTAATGTAATCAAGCGTTCAGAAACTTCATCCAATTGCTCATTTAGATCATCCATGAATTCGTCCATCATTGGATGCAATGTCAAAAAGCCAGGTCCACGCATGTACCAGTGTGTTTGGTGAACGACCATAGCCATTTGGCTTAAATCAGCAACAAGTTGGTTTAATACTTCTTTTGTTTGTTCAAATTTCATAACGATTCCTCCTCTAAATTATCTATTTTAAGGATAATACGAAACAATTAAAAAGTACAACAAAATCATCTATTTGAGAAAATTTCTCACTCTCTTACGTATTTCTTTATGAGGGGGTACGAAAAATGACGATTTTCGTGTTTTTTTTAGGCGCTTTACTCGGCTTCTTTTGGCTTTTGCTCTTACAAACCCTGTTTTGGAATCTACCAAAAAGTGATTCTCGTTCTCACTACCAGAAAGTGAACAAAGTTTCGGATAACCATTGGTTTCTTCTCCTTCCTACAAGATGGCTTTCACCCCCGTTTTATTGGGTTTTCGCCTGCTTGTGCTATGGCGGACTTTGCGGGTTTGCCTTTCATGATTCCGAAAGCTTCCTGACCTTTGTCTGGCTGACCAGTGCCTTTTTACTCAGCTTGACCGACTTGATAGACTATAGCGTCTACCCGCAACTGCTGTACCCCGCCCACCTACTGCTAGCGCTGGCACAGCTTAGGAGCGGCGCTTCTTTTCAATGGCTATCTTTAGGCTTGCTGGTTCCACTGGTCTTTTTTGTCTGGCAGGAAAAAATGGGCGGCGGCGATCTCTTAGTGCTGGCAGGTTGGAGCATTTGGCTAGTGCCAACGACCCTTTTGGCCCTCTTACTAGTAGCCAGCAGTCTTGGTCTCTTCGCTTTTTTTAGCTATCAGGGCATCTGGAAGAAACGATTGGCGCAGTTGCCCTTCGTCCCCTTCTTGAGTCTTGGTTTGCTGATTGTTCGCTTTCTAGCGTTTCATACTTTTGACGGTTTTTTTCTTTGAAGTGAAGAAAAACGGGACAGGAAAAAGCGGGACAAGTTGGCCTCATCCCGCTTTCTCTTTCTGCTCTGTTGCTTCCCCTGCCTATGATAACGGCGTCCGTTTTTTGCGATCAAGGTAGATGCCTACTGCAATTACTACTAACAACAGTCCCAAGACGACCCAACCAGCGGTCGTAGTGTCATTGGTTTTCGGTAAGTTGTCAGTTCCCGGCTTCGGTGTTTTGCCTTCTTTGACATGGTTGTTGAATACCATCTCTGCCGTTTGCTCCGCTTCAGCCACTAATTTTCCTGCTTGATCTTTGACGGTGACCGTTACTTGATAGATGGTTTCATCGTAGATGATCGTGGCGTCGTTGCCAGCTTTTTCACGAATCGTGTAACGATGTTCCCCAGCATCGTCATACGTCAATGCATCAAAGGTAATCGTTCCATTTGCGTCATTGCGTTGGGTTTGCAGAACCTTTCCAGCTTCATCCACTAATTCAAATGCGAATTCGTTGGCTTGCAAGTCTCTACCCGTCAAGACTTTCTTCGCACTTAGTACGACACTGCCTGCTTGTGGTTGATAGCTGTTTTCAAAGACTTGATCGCCTTCGTATTCGGCAACTGCGGTCAACTGTCCGTCTTCATCCGTTACAGTGACAACTACCGCCATTTCTTTCCTATCGTACGTAATCGTGCCATCGATTCCTGCTTTCTCACGGATGGTGTAGTGATACTCACCTGCTTTGTCATATGCAAGAGCATCGAAACTGATTTGTCCGGTTGCGTCATTGGCTTTTGTTTGCAGAACAGTTCCGTCTTCATCCACCAGTTCAAAATCGAATTCATTTGCTTGCAAGGTACGGCCCATCAATACTTTCTCGGCACTTAGCACGACACTGCCAGCTCGTGGTTGATAGCTGTTTTCAAAGACTTGATTGCCTTCGTATTCCGCAACTGCCGTGAGCTGTCCGTCTTCATCCGTTACAGTGACAACTACCGCCAGTTCTTTTCTATCGTACGTAATCGTGCCATCAATTCCTGCTTTCTCACGGATGGTATAGTGGTACTCACCTATTTCCTCGTAAGAGAGCGCGTCAAAGTAGATCTTGCCCGTGGCATCGTTGGCTTTTGTTTGAAGAACAGTTCCGTCTTCATCCACCAGTTCAAAATCGAATTCATTTGCTTGCAAGGTACGGCCCATCAATACTTTCTCAGCACTTAGTACGACGCTGCCAGCTTGTGGTTGATAGCTGTTTTCAAAGACTTGGTTGCCTTCGTATTCGGCAACTGCCGTGAGCTGTCCAGCTTCATCCGTTACGGTCACAACTACCGCAAGTTCTTTTGCATCATACGTGATCGTACTATTGCTGCCAGCTTGCTCACGGATGGTGTAATGGTATTCGCCCGCTTCGTCATATGCAAGAGCATCAAAGTAGATCTTGCCAGTGACATCATTGGCTTTTGTTTGAAGAACGTTCCCTGCTTCATCCACTAGTTCAAAGGCAAATTCTTCTGCTTGTAAGGTGCGGCCGGTCAAGACTTTCTCGGCACTTAGTACGACACTGCCTGCTTGTGGCGTATAGTCGTTTTCAAAGACTTGATTGCCCTCATACGTTGCTGTTGCCACCAGTTGCCCGTCTTCATCGGTGACTCTCACAACAACGCCAATTTCTTTCGTATCATAGGTAACGGTACTATCTGCACCAGCTTTTTCTCGAATCGTATAGCGGTATTCGCCGACTTTGTCATACGCCAATTCATCGAAATAGATTTGGCCAGTTGCATCATTGGTTTTCGTCTGTACTACATCGCCTGCTTCATCGACTAGTTCAAAGGCAAACTCGTTGGCTTCTAACGCGCGACCCGTCAACACTTTCTCAGCATTCAGCACCACACCGCCAGCTTTTGGCGTATAGTCGTTTTCAAAGACTTGGTTACCTTCGTATTCCGCCACTGCAGTCAACTGTCCGTCTTCATCCGTTACAGTAACAACTACCGCCAGTTCTTTCCTATCGTACGTAATCGTGCCATCAATTCCTGCTTTCTCACGGATAGTGTAGTGATACTCACCTGTTTCCTCGTAAGGGAGCGCGTCAAAGTAGATCTTGCCCGTGGCATCATTGGCTTTTGTCTGAAGTACGTTGCCTGCTTCATCGACTAGTTCAAAATCGAATTCATTTGCTTGTAAGGTACGACCAGTTAAGACTTTCTCGGCACTTAGTACGACACTACCAGCTTTTGGTTGATAGCTGTTTTCGAAGACTTGATTGCCTTCATATTCCGCTACTGCAGTCAACTGCCCATCTTCATCCGTGACGGTCACAACTACCGCAAGTTCTTTTGCATCGTAGGTGATGGTACCGTCAGTTCCTGCTTTCTCACGGATGGTGTAGCGGTATTCACCTGCTTTATCGTAAGGAAGAGCGTCAAAGTAGATCTTGCCAGTGGCATCATTGGCTTTTGTCTGAAGCACAGTTCCTGCTTCATCAACTAGTTCAAAGTCAAATTCTTCTGCCTGCAAGCTTCGACCCGTCAAAATTTTCTCAGCATTCAAAACGACACTGCCAGCTTTTGGTGTATAGTCATTTTCAAAGACTTGATTGCCTTCATAGACTGCTGTCGCAATCAACTGACTGTCTTCTTCTGTCACCGTCACAGTTACCTTTAGTTCTTTGTCAGTATAGGTGATGGTTGGATCATCGCCGGCTTTTTCCCGAATCGTGTAATGGTAATCGCCAGGCTCATTGTAAGTGATGTCGTCAAAGGTGACTTGTCCGTTACCGTCATTGGTTTGGGTTAGAATCACAGAGCCAGCTTCATCCACCAGGTAGAAAGTAAATTCGCCGTCTTTCAGCTCGCGTCCATGAAGCAGCTTCTGGACATTCAAAGTATGGGTCGTTTCTTTGATTTCTCGCTTGTTGGCTAGCTCAAAGACATAATTGACTTCTTTATCAGAGATAGTGAAGGTGTACTGAGTCGCATCTCGTTCGTATCCTTCTGGTGCGGTGATTTCTTGGATCATATAATCGCCGTAACGCAGATTGTCGATCCGATCAATGGCGTTGCCGTTTTCCATGATTTGATTGTTTTTGACCACCAGATTCGACAAGATGACTTCATAGGTATTTTGCGCATTTTTGCGGCTTAATTGGAAAACCGCTTCTTCATCGATCCCTCGTTCTTTGGTGCCATCGGCATCGTATTTCACGATCGTCAAGGAGCCATTCGTCCCAGAAGAGGTTCCGCTGCCGTCTGTCGATTTGATGGTGATTTCTTTGGTCACTGTGTGAATCTCGATCTCACTACCCGTTAAATTGACACTATTGGCCACCCGTTCATTGTTCAAAATCCCAGGATCAAGCTGTGTTTGATAAACGATAAAGTACGGTTTATCAATCATTTCTTCAAAAGCGATCACTAACGATTGCGTCCCTGCTACCACATCCGAGGTGATTTTCGGATTGTCCTCGTTGGTGAAGGTGACTTTTTCTCCTTTTTCCCAAGTGCCATTGTTTAAGACCGCTTCATACACCTCTACGATCACGGCATCGTTGGCATCGCGTAAAAAGGTGTGCTGATTGTAGTTGATGGTATCGGTCACTACCGCATTGTGGATTTTACGACTGTCAGCGTTGATCATGATTTCCCAATCGATCAACCGATTGTTGTCGGCATTCTGGCTGCCGTTTTTCATCAACCAGTCCGTTTTTGCGGACTTGTCGACTTGGCCATCGGCAGTCAAGGTTGTGTCATTGTCCGTCAATGTGATGGTATTTTTGTAGGTAAATACCTCTTCAGCTGCTTCGGTTGCCAAGAAGACCGCCAGTGTTTCAGACGTTTCTTTCAGCAAGGTGATCATAACTTTCTTCGTATCAGGATCATAGGTGTAGATGTAATCCTCGTTCTCCACCAATTGTTCTTTCAGCGCTCTGACTTGCGTCGTATACCCAGTTACTGTGACCGTGTAAAGCGCCAAGTCTTTCAAGGTTTGGCCTTCTTGCAGCTGGTCAGTGATGACTGCATCTTTGTTGATTTTTTCTTTGTACGTATTGAATAGCCCCATCCAATAGACTTGATCGCTCGAAGCGGTCTGCTCATCAAAAATAGTTCCTAGATTCCGACCTAATACGGCGGTAATCGCTTTAGCGACATCTTCCCCTTCACCAATAAATAGGCCGTATTTCAAGGCATTTTTTAACCAACTGGTGTCCATCCATGTATTGGTTTCAGAAGCTTCCGTGAACGTATTGCCAGCTTCGTCTTTATAATGGACAAACGCTGCATTACTAAAACGTCCGGTAGAGCTGCCCGGTAACGTACCCTGTTGCACGATATCAAAGCTAGTTTTGAAATTAACAGTGATCATTGCCGAAGTCGTTTGGTACGCCCCTTGCAACTTGATGCGAAAACCCGTCTCAAGTTCCTTCGTTGTGCCATCCGTCAGTGTTTTCGTTTCTTTGATCAGCTCCAGCGTATAGTCGGTATCAAGAACCAAAGGCTCGGTCACGCCGCTCGCCGTCACTACCAGCGTATCCGCCAACAAGGCCAGTGCGCTGCTGTTTGCGCCAGAAATCAATTGATAGCGGTCTTCGATGATCAGGTCGCTAACTGTTTGCTGATTCGTATTGGCATCAATCTTCCATGCGACAGTCTTTGTCTCATAATCTTTGGTGCCAGCTGTTTTCACGACACCGATCGTTTTGGTTGGCGTCACGATCCCACTGCCCGTCAACGAGGTATTTTGATTGTCGCGGACCGAAGCGTAGTTGTAAATACGGGTATCGGCTAAAACCGATTCATACAGCTGGGTATCGTATTGAATCTTGTAGTAACCGGCTTTGGCAAACGTAATACCAAAGCGTACGATTTCCCCCTCTTTGTCCAGCTGGTACGTCCCATCAAAGGACCAATCTTCTGCTGGAATCGAGTTACCATCTTTGTCCGTGATCACCAAAGTCTCTGGCACAAAAAAGTGCAGGGCTTTTTCAGGATCCGTTCCTGAATAGGTCTGATCCAAAACTTTGGCTTGGTCTTTGTCCAATGTGACGGAAATTTCCCATGACGCACGTTTCGTTTCTTGATCATACCCTTTGAACCGTTTGTATTCTGATTGTTCATCATAGGTCACCGTTGCTTCTGCGGTTTTTTCGGTAAAATCGCTACCGTTGATTGTTGCCGTGTTTTTGAAAGAAGAAGCCGTTGGATCGGTGACTGCACTGTTGATGACGATGCGGACCGGTTGATTGACGGTTTGATTGAAGGTAAACGTGTTGTTGACGCTGTTAAAGGTATATAAGCCATCGGTTCGAACCCACTCTTCGGTAGCTTCATCGTACAAGTAGCCCGTCGAGGTACTATAAGATAAGCCTTGGGGCATCTTATCGGTGATCACCACATCGTGCAATTCACGACTGGTTTGGTTAAAAATAATTTCCCAGACCACTGAACCGCTGGAAGTCACATTACCAGTCTTAATGATATCGACTTCATAAATCGGCAATGTAATGATGATCTCAAGACCATCTTCATCGTAGATCCCAGTATGAATCGTCACTTCTTCAGTAACAGTACTCACACTTAATTCCGTGATCAGATCAATGGTCCCCGAACGATTGGATAATGTCTGTGCGGCCTCATTAAACGTGACAGTCAATGTACCATCATGATCCAAGGTAAAGGTTCCGATCGATTGTCCGCCAGAACGAGTCAATTCGCCGCTAACGGTATTATGAATGGCAAAATAGTCTGGCAATTGATACGTATAATAATCGCCTGCGCGAATTTCTTCCGTGTCTGCTAACGACCAGTCAAAATGGATTTTGATGTTGCCGTTATACATCGGTGGATTTTCGGCAGTGAAGGGTTGATCCTCTAAGTCAGTGATCCGAACATTATCAAATAGCTGCACGCCCCGTTCATTTAGGTTGGCACTAAGATTCTCCGCGGTAGCCGAAGCTTCCGTTTCCGTCTCAGCATCTGGTGCTCGCGGTTGAATACTGTTTTGATTCAATGTCGAAGATGCTTGGGTTTCTTGACTCTCGCTAGAGACGGTAGTTGGTGCTTCTGTAGATTGAGTAGTCGTAGGTTGTGTTTCCTCTGTCCCAGATGAGTCCGTCGGTGCTTTTTCTGAATCGATCGTTTCGCTCTCTGCTTCGCTACTTGCTAGCGTTTCTGTCGTCCGTTGCGTGCTATCGGTTGCGTTAAGTGCTTCCGCCAATATGATCGTTGGTTCACAAACAATTGAACCAAGCAACACCAGCAAACATATATAGATAGAAAATGGCTTTTTCATGATTATTCATTCCTTTTGTATAAAGTTTTTTTATTCAATTGATTTCGGAAGTGCTCCACGAATAAAATTGTTCAACAGTGAGCAAGATATCCCAACAAACAACTGCTTTTTTCCCCCTCCCCATGATTCTACGATTTAGGTCTTTGCTACTTGCATCAAACGTGTTACTACTATCCCACACTTCTATTTTCCCAAATTATCACGTGGTGATGTATTCAAAAAAAATTCAATAGGTAATTTTTTTGAATACATGTAAAAACGTGATACTATTTAGTCAAAAGGAGGCTTGGAGGAAAATATGTTACGGAAATTGTTATCATCCACTTCACAAAAGAAACTACAGCTGATTGAGTATTTATTGGACGATCAAGGGACCAGTCTTCACGATTTAGCACTGAAATTTTCTATCTCCATGTCCTCAGCAAAAACCTATATCGCAGAAATTGACAATGAATTTTCGTTTCTGGACTTACAATTTGATGATTTTTCAGCGGTTCGCTTGCACTTACATCCCTTTGCTACTCGTTTGGACATTTACAGCCACTTTTTGAACCGTTCTTCTGCGTTTCAATTACTGGAATTATTGTTTTCTTCCAGTTTTACCAGTTATGATATGCTGGCGCTGGAATTAAATTTAAGCAAATCATCGATTATTCGTTTAATCAAGAGGATCAACTTGATTCTGGCTCCTTTTGATTTCTTTATCGCAACCAAACCTATCCAGTTAAAAGGCAATGAAAAGAATATTCGCCAATTTTTTCTGATTTTCTTCTTGGAGAAATACCAATATGAATTTATCGACGCCAACATCAATCAAGAACAGGAATTTTTGAAAATCGCCCATATTATGGCAGCAGCGACGCCCTTAAATCTCTATTTTTCCGATATCAAAAAGATCGCTTTTGTCATCTATATCAATACGAAGCGTGACCGTTTTGCTGCCTCTGAAACCAATGCGGATCATATCGAGTATTTTTTAGAAAAAATCGACTTGAGTGAATTTACTGGCTACACCCGTGCCTATGTAGAAAAAATGGTTGGCTATGTCACGACGCACATTGGGCAAGACCCCGCTGTCTTTCGCAAAACCAAACAAGAATTTTATCATTTGACGAAGCAATTGTTTCGAAAATACAACTACCGTGAAAGCAATTTTGAAGAAAAGCTGGATGCCGTCGTCTTTTCCTATTTTCTTGGGATCAATCTGCAGGTTCCTTACTGCATTTTGGATGATCGCTTCGCCCGCTTTGTTGCTAATTGTGATTTTGTTCAGCAAGCAGTTAACCAAGACATCGTTCAGCTTTTGACCCATTCGAGTTTACCGATCATTCGACCAAGTACGATCAATTACCTGATTTATATTTTTCATACTTCTTTTCCCAATTTTGCCAAAGAAATCATCGACGCCAATGCTGGCTTTCGCTTAGCCTTGTTTTATGATACGAATAGTTACCATACGGAATTTATCCAGACGAAAATTCAACAGTTTATTCCCTATCAGCTAACGATCACGATCTTAAATCCCCTCGATTCGTTTTCTCTGACTATGCTGGATGAGACCTATGATCTGATCATCGGCAATCTAACACCTTCCAGTAGAAAAAATCTGTTTCATTATGCGGATATCAATCTGACTTCAAATGACTTGGCTTTTATTGCGCAGCAGATTCAGGAAAAAGGGATTCGTAAGCTACAAGAAAAGAATGCGCAATAACAAAAAACACCCTCGAAAAGCCGCAATTTAGCGATTTTTGAGGGTGTTTTTTGTTGTTTATTTACTATTTAATTTTGTTCACTACGCCATGGCTGGACGTTTTGCTGGCGATACAGAGCTGCTTTCCCAATTGCATTGAAGAGGGTCATTTTTTGCGTAACCACTGCTTTGGCTGCCTCAATACATTCTGGGTAAATGGCATTTGGATCCCACAATTCCGTTTCTGCTAAGATTTGGCGGCATTTTTTATAAAAGGCGTATTTATAGTCAGAGGAGATATTTACTTTTTGGATACCGATTGCCACGGCCTGAGCGATTTCTTCATCGGGATTGGCCGATCCGCCATGCAACACCAATGGGATATCGACACGATCTTTGATTTCTTGCAAGACATCCATTTTTAATTCCGGTTTGATATCTTTTGGATAAATACCATGGGCAGTTCCAATCGCAACTGCTAGTGTATCAATGCCTGTCTTCTCAATGAATTCTTGTGCATCTTCTGGACGAGTATAAATCACTTCGGAGACGCCCCCTTCCACGGAGGTTCCCGTATTGCCGATCGTTCCCAGCTCGCCTTCGACAGATACCCCAATCGGATGGCAAATCTCGGTAATCTGTTTTGTCAGAGCAATGTTTTCTTCAAAAGGCAGCAACGACCCATCGATCATCACTGAGCTGAACCCGCAATGGATCGCTCGCATAATACTCGCCAGACTGTCGCCATGATCCATATGGATCACGATTGGCACAGAACTGTTTTTCGCTCTGGAAACCGCATAGTGGAAAAATTCATCCTTTGTAAAGGCCAATTCTGTTGGGTGGACCGCAATGATGGCTGGTGCATCGTTTTCTTCCGCTGCTTCGATAACGACGCGTAAGAAGTTGCTGTCTGCGACATTAAAGGCACCAACAGCAAATTGATTTTCTTTGGCAACGGTCAGTAATTGTTTCATATTGATCAACATATAAGTGTGCTCCATTCTTTTTTAAAGTGATTTGTTTTTTGATCCAGATAATTCGATATACTCTTTGACGACTGCTTTTCCTGCTTCGATGGTTTGGTGGATCAGGGTCGGATAATCGCTCTCGGGATAAGCATCCAGCTGTTGATTCAGGGCATTTCTTTGGGCTTTCATAAAATCAGCCCCTACATTGATTTTATTGATTCCTAGTGCCACGGAACGCAAGATATTTTCTCTGCCGGCTCCCGAGCCACCATGCAAAACCAGCGGCAGGTCAGTGGCTTCTTTGATGGTTTGAACGATATCAAAGCGAAATGCCGGGCGGTACCCTTCTGGATAATCCCCATGACTGGAGCCGTAAGAAAGAGCGAGACAGTCGACCCCGGTTGCTCGAATAAAATGGATGGCTTCCTCTGGATCGGTATACATCCCATCGCTGGTATACTGATCCCCAGCTACTGCTCCCATGTCTCCAACTTCTGCTTCGACACTGGCATTATAGGCTTGCGCAAATTGCACGATCTCTTTGGTGATGGCGATGTTTTTTTCTAAAGGATGCATAGAGGCATCCATCATAACGCTTGAGAACCCTTCGTGGAGACATTGTTTAACGAAGGCAATATCCTGTCCGTGATCCAGATTGATGGCAACCTCCACATTGACATTTTCCGCCATTCGAATGATCGGCTGGGTTAAGTAACGATGATCCAGATGGGTCTTTAAATGGTCTTGGAGCAAGTCAACTATAATGGGTGCATGTGATTCTGCCGCGGCATCGATTACAGCTTTAGCGGTTTCTAAGTTAAAACAATTGATCGCCATAACCGCATAGTTTTCTCGATTGGCTTTTTGCAGCATCTCTTTCATTGATACATACATTTTCTTCGCTCCTTCTCTTAAGAAATTTCAATCGACGAAAAATCAACGTCTTCTTCCTCTTCGACGATCGGCGTTTCAACGGGTGCCTTTTTCAATGCAAACAACAAAAAACCGGTAATGGCAGAACCAATCAGTAGCGCAATGGTAAATTTCAGTGGATCCGTCATGGCAGGAATGATGAAGACCCCTCCAGATGGTACTGGTGAACCGACACCCCAAATCATACTTAGACCACCACCAACGGCTGCTCCGACCGTACAAGAAAAAATGACGCGAAACGGATCAACGGCAGCGATCGGGATCACCCCTTCTGTGATCATGCAAAGCCCCATTGGAAAAGCGATCTTGATGTTGTCTTCTTCTTCCGTAGAATATTTGGGTCGGCGTAAGAGACGAGAGAGGACCCAAGAGATCGTAACACCGAATGGCGGCACCATTGAAGCTAAAATTTTCACGGCTTCGGGTTCTTGAATGCCTTCCAGTAATAGCCCATCAGCAAATAGCGAGGCGACTTTGTTGACGGGGCCGCCAAAATCAAAGGCAGCCATACCACCGACAATCGCGCCAAATAAGAAATTTCCCGAGCCTTGCAGATTCGTTAAGAAGGTAGTCAACGCCTCAGTAGCCCACACGATCGGTACACCGATGACGAAGAACATCAAAGCACCAACGATCAGTGTCGACAAGACCGGTACGATCATCATTGGCATCAGACCTTGTGCCCAACGTGGTACTTTAAGGTTTTTTACTAAGAATAAGACCAGATAACCTGCGAGATAGCCTCCTAACATTCCCCCTAAAAAGCCTGCACCAATCGCATTGGCAATCAGTCCCATAAAAAGACCAGGAGCGATTCCTGGACGATCGGCAATGGAATAGGCGATCGCGGCAGCAATCACCGGCGCCAGCAGTCCCATCCCTAAAACCCCCAGCGAGACCAGTGCATCCGGGATCGTATAGGCAGCATCGTAATTTTCAATGACCGTGCCGTTGGCAAGATTTCCGATAGCGATTAAAAGCCCAGCTGTTACAACGACAGGTAGCATATACGAGATGGCGGTTAAGGCATGTTTTTTCAACTGCAGCTGTTTCATCATTTGTTTCATCCCCCTTTGAATTTAAGTCGTTAAAACATTCGTTGATTCATCCCTGATTTAATTTTTCTTCAATTGTTTCAAGCAAACGCTTAGGCGCTTTGATCACCATACTAGTGGGAATTTCTACTATTCGCTTGCCTTCAAAACGGTCTCTGCCGCCGATTTTGATATCTGCCGCAATAATGACAACATCGGCTGCTTGAATAGCTGCTTCCGTCAATTCACTTTCTGTTCCGATGGTTCCTTGGGTTTCGATATGGACTTCATGACCAAGTTCTTTCGCAGCTGTTTCGATTTTTTGCTTAGCGATATACGTATGAGCGATGCCTGAAGTACAAGCAGCTACACCAACGATTTTCATCTCTTCTCCCCCTTTCTTAGTTTTCTGCCATAGGATCTTTAGCAAGCAAGGCCATCATTTGATCCTTTGTCCCTGACGCAACGAGACGATCAATAAACGATTCATCCGCTAGTAGCATCGCTACTTTTTGCAGCAGCTTGATATGCATCGTATTGGCATCGGTATTTTTGACTGCAAACAAGATGATTACTTGAACGGGCGCTTCATCGATGGACTCCCATTCAAGCGGACGCTTGGTTTTTCCGATCACTAAGGAAGTCTTTTTCACACTGTCTGACTTTCCATGTGGGATTGCTAAGCCATGTCCGATACCGGTCATTCCTTCCGTTTCTCGGGCAAAGACATCTTGGGTGAACCCTGCTAAATCGGTAATTATTTGGTTTTCATATAAAAGTTCAGACAGTTCAGTGATCGCTTCTTCTTTTGAATTCGCTTCCATTTCCATCTTGATAAGATTGGGATTGATTACATCTGCGATGCTGAACGTTTGGATCGTTTGGCTTTCGTTTTTCATCTTTACATCTCTCCTAATAGTTGTTTGACTCGCTTTTCATCCTGTTTGGTAAATACCGAATTGACTAAAATCGTCGGCACCTGCGTTTCTACTGGCAAATTAATGGTGGTTAAGATCAAATCGATATTCTGGTAGTCTTGCGCATGCTTTCGGTACATACGAGCGGAAAGCACATCCACGATATCCAGTTCAGGAAATGCCCGTTGGACTTTGACTTTCAGCAGCTCAGAGGTCCCTACGCCGCTGCTACACATGATTAAGACTCGCTGTCTGCGCCGACGAATGACTTTAAATTTCACAAAATACAGCACCAAGAAACCAATCTCGTCTTCCGATATGGGATTCGTTCCATAGGTTTGCTCCACTTCCTTACTGACTTGTGCCACTTGCTCAAAAATCCTTGGGTACTCCAGTTGGATGTCACTTAACAGGCCATTTTTCACGATAATTTTATTCTTTAGCCGATAGAGCATCGGCTGAATATGGCAAAGTAGATCGGTCTTGTCTGTTTGCTGGTTCAATTGAATACCCAGTGCTTTTTCCATCTGCTTAGTAAAAAACTCCGTGATTTCGCTGGCTTCTTTTGTCAGATTGGTCATTGCCAAGGGTTTGTTTTCCACTCTGGAAGACACTAGATACTGGTAGAGATAAAATACCTCACTTTCTGGCAGCTCCGTCACGAGATAGGCATTGATTTTTTCAATCACTTGTTGGGCAATTTGATAAAACTCTTGGTGCTGTTCAATCAAATGCTGTTCTTCCTCATCTAAGCCCTCAATAATTTCTTCGCGGTCAATTTCTCCTTCTCTCATTCGTAAAATCAGAATATACAGATGCGAGAAAATATTCATATTGTAAGGATACGCAATACTGTTTGCAAGTTTTCGCTCAATAAATTCAAGAATTGAGGTAATAAAGTTGATATCAAAGGCATTGATGGGATATTTTTGCGTAACCATTTCTTCATTCCACACATGGGTCTTCGTAAAGAGATCGTTGACACAGCGACGGATATTTTTTTCGGTACCAATCACTGCAATTCTCTTATCGGATCGGATCAACTGGAGTTCAAAGTACTGAAAATATTCCGAAAGACGATTGATATCACTACTTATCACTGCTTCACTCAAATAGTAAGGGGCGAACAGCTCTTTGATCATTAATCGCTTTGGTGATTTAAACAATAAATGCAGTGCAATCGCGTGACGCCGCTCAAGCGGCTCATCATTTTGATCCGTTTCTTGATTTTCAATCGTGCCTTTGAGATACGCTTCATAATCCAAACAAAATCCTTTGCCGATTTCAGACCGAATGATTTCTGAACCAGCAGCCTCATTGATCCGTTTGATCGTCCGATAAATGGTTTTTGTTGAAACCTTAGCAGCTGTGGCTAGTTCATTAGCGGTCAAATTCATTCCTTGTGTCATAAACTGCTCAATCAAACGTGTTTCTCTCTTGCTCAGCTTCATACTGTCTCCCTCCGTATCTTTACTATAGCCCTCTTTGGCTCGAGTATTTCTTAATCGATGTCCACTGATTTGGACATTTCAAAAATAACGCTTTCATTTATTGTTCCAAATGCCCTTTTTCTAGGATGAAAGAAGGACGCATTCTTTTTCGTAACATTTTCTTTTGCTAAACAAAAAAAGCTTGCCATTCCGAAGAATGACAAGCTTTTCCGTCACACTGAGTCAATCAGGTGCTGGGCATTGATTAGTTTTGGCTGTTCAATGCGTCTTCAGCAGCCATTTGTGCTTCGATGTCTGAGATGCTGTAGACATTTTCGCTGGCAACTGTTACTTCTTTTGGTTCCATTTCACGGTAACGAGGCATACCAGTACCAGCTGGGATGATCTTACCGATGATTACATTTTCTTTCAATCCAAGAAGTGGATCTTTCTTGCCGCGGATCGCTGCATCGGTCAACACACGAGTGGTTTCTTGGAAGGACGCAGCAGACAAGAAGCTGTTGGTTTCCAAGGATGCTTTCGTGATCCCTAATAGGACTGGACGGCTAGTTGCAGGAACGCCGCCGGCTACCAATGTGTCGTAGTTGCGGTCTTTAAAGTCGGCGATATCCAACAATGTTCCTGGCAAGATGCCTGAATCACCTGGATCCATGACGCGGACTTTACGCAGCATTTGACGAACCATTACTTCGATATGTTTGTCGCCGATTTCTACCCCTTGCATACGGTAAACGCGTTGAACTTCCCGTAATAGGTAGTTTTCAACAGACAAGACATCGCGAACTTGTAACAGTTGTTTTGGATCGATCGATCCTTCCGTCAATGGCGCACCACGATGGATAAAGTCGCCTTCTGCTACTTTCATCCGGGCAGTATAAGGAACGGTATACGTACGCGTATCGGTTTCCCCTTTGATGGTCACTTCTTTGGTCCGAGTTGAAGGGTCTTCTGAGATATCGATGACTTCTCCGGTAACTTCGGTAATGACCGCTTGTCCTTTCGGATTACGAGCTTCAAAGATTTCTTGGACACGAGGGAGACCTTGCGTGATATCGTCTCCGGCAACCCCGCCGGTATGGAAGGTACGCATGGTCAACTGAGTACCAGGTTCACCGATTGATTGGGCAGCGATGGTACCGACTGCTTCCCCAACTTCAACTTCAGAACCAGTGGCTAAGTTGCGGCCATAACAATGTTTACATACACCATGTTTGGTGTTACATGTAAAGACAGAGCGAATGGATACTGTTTCGATGCCAGCGTCCACGATGGCTTTAGCTAAATCTTCAGTGATCAATTCATTGACCCCTAGAAGGACTTCGCCAGTTTCAGGATGGATCACTGATTTACGTGTGTAACGTCCAATCAAACGTTCTTCTAAGGATTCGATGATTTCGTTTCCTTCGCGAATTGCTTGAATGTCTAAACCACGGTCAGTACCACAATCGTCTTCACGGATGATGACATCTTGGGCAACGTCAACTAAACGACGTGTCAAGTAACCGGAATCGGCTGTTTTCAAGGCGGTATCGGTCATCCCTTTACGGGCACCATGGGTCGAGATAAACATTTCCAAGACAGATAGACCTTCACGGAAGTTTGAGATGATCGGCAATTCCATGATTCGTCCGTTAGGCGCGGCCATCAATCCACGCATCCCAGCAAGCTGAGTAAAGTTGGAGATGTTACCACGGGCACCGGAATCAGACATCATGAAGATTGGGTTTTTCGCTTCCAATGATTCCATCAGTTTTAACTGAATTTCATCTTTGGCTGCATTCCAAACACCAATAACTCGTTCATAACGCTCGTCATCGGTAATCAAACCACGACGGAATTGTTTCGTGATCGTTTCTACTTGTTTGTGGGCATTGTCGATGATGTCATGTTTTTCGTGCAAGTTCATGATATCAGCGATACCAACGGTGATACCTGCCATTGTTGAATGGCTGTATCCTAAGTCTTTCATGCGGTCAAGCATGCGTGACGTTTCAGTGATGCGGAAACGTTTGAAGACTTCTGAAATGATGTTTCCTAAGTTTTTCTTCTTGAATGGGCCAACAAGCTCTTGTTCTTTGATGAAAGCAGGCACATCTGTACCAGCTTCAATAAAGTACTTGTCTGGTGTTTGAACCGTCAAGTTGTAGTCAGTCGGTTCGTTCAAGAATGGGAATTCTGGCGGCATGATCGAGTTGAAGATCACTTTACCTACCGTTGTTACCATCAAACGTTGTTTTTGTTCAGACGTGAATGGTTTGTCCCCTAAAGTGTTTGGATTGATGGCGATCCGTGTGTGTAAATGCACGTAGCCATTGCGCCATGCCGTAACTGCTTCGTCCATGTCACGGAAGATCATGCCTTCCCCTTCACGGCCTTCTTCTTCCATCGTCAAGTAGTAGTTCCCTAGGACCATATCCTGAGATGGTGTTACAACTGGTTTTCCGTCTTTTGGATTCAAAATGTTTTGGGCTGCTAACATCAGCATACGTGCTTCTGCTTGCGCTTCTTCGTTCAATGGTACGTGAACGGCCATTTGGTCTCCATCGAAATCGGCATTGTAGGCTTCACAAACAAGTGGGTGCAAACGAATGGCACGGCCTTCAACTAAGACTGGTTCAAATGCTTGGATACCTAATCTGTGAAGCGTAGGTGCCCGGTTCAATAGCACTGGATGTTCTTTGATGACATCTTCTAAAACATCCCAAACTTCGTCTTCTTGACGTTCGATTTTGCGTTTGGCATTTTTGATGTTTGACGCGATTTCACGAGAAACAAGCTCCCGCATCACGAATGGTTTGAACAATTCGATCGCCATTTCTTTTGGCAGACCACATTGATACATTTTAAGGAATGGACCAACGACGATAACTGAACGACCTGAGTAGTCGACCCGTTTTCCTAGCAAGTTTTGACGGAAACGACCTTGTTTCCCTTTCAACATGTGAGAAAGAGATTTCAATGGGCGGTTCCCTGGCCCTGCGACTGGACGGCCGCGACGACCGTTATCGATCAAGGCATCGACTGCTTCTTGCAGCATCCGTTTTTCATTTTGAACGATGATGTTTGGTGCATTCAAGTCTAACAAGCGTTTCAAACGGTTGTTACGGTTGATTACACGACGATACAAGTCGTTCAAGTCACTTGTGGCAAAACGTCCACCTTCTAATTGCACCATTGGGCGCAAATCAGGCGGGATAACTGGGATAACGTCCATGACCATCCAGCTTGGTTTGTTTCCTGAAGCACGGAATGCTTCTAAGATATCCAAACGGCGGATCGCACGCGTCCGTTTTTGACCAGTTGCGTTTTTCAATTCTTCTTTCAATTCAGCAACTTCGCCTTCAAGATCAACGCCATCTAATAATTGTTTGATGGCTTCGGCACCCATCGCTGCTGAAAATTCTTGACCGTATTGGTCACGTTTTTCACGGTATTCCCGTTCAGTCAATAGTTGTTTTTTCTCAAGGCTGGTGTTTCCTGGTTCAATCACTACGTAAGAAGCAAAGTAGATGATTTCTTCCAATGCACGTGGGCTCATGTCTAAAACAAGACCCATCCGTGAAGGAATGCCTTTGAAGTACCAAATGTGTGATACTGGTGCTGCTAATTCAATGTGTCCCATGCGTTCACGACGCACTTTTGAACGTGTTACTTCCACGCCGCAACGGTCACAAACGATGCCTTTATAGCGGATCCGTTTGTATTTGCCGCAAGCACATTCCCAGTCTTTGGTTGGACCGAAAATACGCTCGTCAAACAACCCTTCGCGTTCAGGTTTTAACGTACGGTAGTTAATGGTTTCTGGCTTTTTTACTTCACCATAAGACCAGCTTCTGATTTTTTCAGGAGAAGCCAAACCGATTTGCATACTTTCGAATTTATTTACATCGATCAAAAAAGGTTCCCTCCATTTCATTTCATGGACATATCCGATAGAACGGGGGCTATTTCCGCTAGTGGCGGAAATAGCGAGGGCCGTCTATTATTGCAAGCGATCTTCTGCTGTCTCGATTTGTTGGTTCAACGCGTCGGCGGCATTTTTAGCTTCTGTTTGTGCTTTTTGTTCTAATTCGCGGGCTGTTTGTTGCTCCGCAAATTTTGTTAAGGCATCAACGGTGATCAAATCATCATCGTCATCATCCATATCACGTAGTTCGATCTCTGCATCATCGATATCTAGGACACGCATGTCTAGACCCAGTGATTGCAATTCTTTTACTAATACGCGGAATGATTCTGGTACACCTGGTTTTGGAATTGGTTCCCCTTTGACGATCGCTTCGTATGTTTTCACACGACCAACCACGTCATCTGATTTGTAGGTCAAGATTTCTTGCAAGGTGTAAGCAGCACCGTATGCTTCCAGTGCCCAAACTTCCATCTCTCCGAAACGTTGTCCACCAAATTGGGCTTTTCCTCCCAATGGTTGTTGAGTAACCAATGAGTAAGGTCCAATGGAACGGGCATGCAATTTATCATCGACCATGTGGGCCAATTTGATCATGTACATGACACCAACGGAGATGCGGCCATCAAATGGTTCGCCGGTACGTCCGTCGTAAAGCACTGTTTTGGCATCGCTGGCCATTCCTGCTTCAGCAACGGTTGCCCAAACATCTTCATCGCTGGCACCATCAAAGACTGGTGTTGCCACGTGAATGCCTAGTTGACGCGCAGCCATTCCTAAGTGTAACTCTAATACTTGTCCAATGTTCATCCGAGAAGGTACCCCTAATGGGTTCAGCATGATATCGACTGGTGTGCCATCTGGTAAGAAAGGCATGTCTTCTTCTGGCATAATGCGAGAAACGACCCCTTTGTTTCCGTGACGTCCGGCCATTTTATCCCCTTCATGGATTTTCCGTTTTTGAACGATATAAACGCGAACCAGCATGTTCACACCTGGTGACAATTCATCGCCAGCTTCGCGGGTAAAGATTTTGACATCGTGGACGATTCCTCCGCCGCCGTGAGGCACACGTAGAGAAGTGTCACGCACTTCGCGGGCTTTTTCACCAAAGATTGCGTGCAATAAACGCTCTTCTGCTGAAAGTTCCGTTACCCCTTTTGGCGTGACTTTCCCAACAAGCAAATCGCCATCTTTGACTTCCGCACCAATGCGGATAATCCCCATTTCGTCTAGGTCTTTCAATGCGTCTTCCCCTACGTTCGGGATTTCGCGAGTGATTTCTTCAGGTCCTAATTTTGTGTCGCGGGCTTCTGATTCATATTCTTCAATATGGACAGAAGTGTAAACATCATCTTTCACCAAACGACGGCTCATGATGATGGCATCTTCATAGTTGTACCCTTCCCAAGTCATGAATGCGACTAAGACGTTTTGTCCTAGTGCCATTTCGCCTTGTTCCATAGATGGGCCATCTGCTAAGATGTCGCCTTTTTCGACTTTTTCACCAAGTGCTACTAATGGACGTTGGTTGTAGCTGGTTCCTGAGTTTGAACGACGGAATTTGGTAACAGAATAAACGTCCAATGCGCCATTGTCACGACGAACGCGCACTTCGGCTGCATCCACGTATTCTACGATCCCATCATGTTTACATAACAAAGCAGCTCCTGAGTCATGTGCTGATTTGTATTCCATACCAGTACCAACCCAAGGTGCTTTCGGATTGATCAATGGTACAGCTTGCCGCTGCATGTTGGCACCCATCAAGGCACGGTTGGAGTCATCGTTTTCCAAGAAAGGAATACATGCGGTTGCGACTGCGACTACTTGTTTTGGTGATACGTCCATGTAGTCGACTTTATCGATCGAAACTTCCAAGTTTTCAGAAGTAGCACGCGCCATAACAACGTCGTTTACGAAAGAGCCGTCTTCATTTAACAAGCTGTTTGCTTGGGCCACAACGTAGTGGTCTTCGGTATCGGCAGTCAAGTAATCGATCTTGTCAGTAACACGGCCTGTTTCGCGGTCAACTCGACGGTATGGTGTTTCAATGAAGCCATACTTGTTGACTTTGGCATAAGAGGCCAAGCTGTTGATCAACCCGATGTTTGGTCCCTCAGGCGTTTCGATCGGACACATACGGCCATAGTGGGAATAGTGAACGTCTCGGACTTCATAGCCGGCACGGTCACGGGTCAAACCACCAGGTCCTAAGGCAGATAGACGACGTTTATGGGTCAACTCACCCAGTGGGTTTGTTTGGTCCATGAACTGTGACAACTGAGAAGAACCAAAGAATTCTTTGATACTTGCGACAACCGGACGAATATTGATCAATTGTTGCGGTGTCAAGGTTTCGGTGTCTTGGATCGACATCCGTTCACGCACGACACGTTCCATCCGAGCAAGCCCGATCCGGAATTGGTTTTGCAATAATTCACCAACAGAACGAATCCGACGGTTTCCTAAGTGGTCGATGTCATCGACATTGCCGATGCCTTCCATCAAGTTGAAGAAGTAGCTCATTGAAGCAATGATGTCTGCTGGACGAACCGTACGTGTAGCAGTATCTGGATAGCCATTACCGATCACGTTGACTTCTTGTTCTGGATCTTTTGGTGAAAAGACTTTGATGACTTGGACTGTCATTGGTTCGGTCACGACCCCATCTTCTGATGGGTAGTACGTTACACTGTTTAGGCCATTATCGATAAATGCGCCTAGTGTTTCCATGACTTGGTGAGTCAAAACAGTGCCTTTTTCAACAATGATTTCGCCTGTTTCAGGGTCAACCAAGGTTTCTGCTAAGGTCAAGTTCAATAGACGTGTTTTCAAGTCTAATTTTTTGTTTACTTTGTAACGACCAACATTTGCTAAGTCGTAACGTTTTGGATCGAAGAAACGTGCGTTCAGCAAGCTGCGTGAGCTGTCTGCTGTTTTTGGCTCGCCTGGACGAAGACGTTCGTAAACATCTTTCAATCCTTCTTCGGTACGAGAATCGCTTGCGTTTTTATGCAAGTCTTTTTCGATCGTGTTGCGCAATGATTCACTGTCGCCGAAAATTTCAAAGATCGTGTCATCAGAACCAAACCCTAGGGCACGGACTAAGACCGTCAAAGGAATTTTACGGGTACGGTCAATCCGTACGTAAGAGATATCTTTGGCATCAGTTTCCATTTCTAACCACGCACCGCGGTTAGGGATAACAGTTGAACCAAAGCCTTCTTTGCCGTTTTTATCGACTTTGCCATGGAAATATACACCTGGAGAGCGGACCAACTGAGAAACGATAACCCGTTCTGCCCCGTTGATGATAAAGGTTCCTTGTTCAGTCATTAATGGGAAATCACCAAAGAATACTTCTTGGGATTTGATTTCCCCAGTTTCACGGTTCGTCAAACGCAAAGTAACATGTAATGGTGCCGAATAGTTTGCATCATGGGCACGGGCTTCTTCTACTGTATACTTTGGTTCTTTCAATTCATAATCCACAAATTCTAGGGACAAGTTACCGTTGAATCCTTCGATTGGCAAAATATCTTCAAACATTTCTCTTAGGCCCTCATCTAGGAACCATTGGTAAGAGTCGGTTTGAATTTCAATCAAATTCGGTAATTCTAATACTTCACTGATCCGTGCGAAACTTCTACGTTCGCGATGCTTTCCGTATTTTACTACGTGTCCAGCCAAGCTCTTCACCTCTTCATAAAGTCTTTCAAAAAGGCTATCCGATTATTTACAAAACTGTAACAAATATTAAATATAGGTTACAGAAAGCATTTTTTGCGGCTTTTAGGCAAAAAAAAACCAAAAATAGAACGGATGCATTGGGCATTTTCTACTTTTGTTTCCTTATTCCTAAGCCGAAACGGACAATATTTCGTTTCTGCTTTTTTCGTTCAGATAGTTTTTGCAACTCCTTATTATACAGACGAAGCACTTTTCTGTCAAGCTTTCATTGGAAGTTACAATGCTTTTCTGACGCACCCATTTCCTAAGATTTTCTAAAGAAAAAACGAACCGAGTGCGGACTGTTTTTCGTAAGAAACTACTTTGCTTTTTGCCGATTTCTTGCTATGCTAACGAAAACGTTACACGTGAAACATTAGGAAGGATATCCTTATGACGACAAAAGAAAAAATACTGACCTTATTACAAAAAGAAGATACTGTACTGTCCGGAGAAAAACTAGCCCAAGCCTTGTCGATCTCTCGTACAGCAGTCTGGAAAGCCATTAAAGAACTTGAAAAAGAAGGCTATCATTTCGAACACTTGGCCAACGGCTATCGCTTTGTCTCCGCTGACCGCTACGATCAAGCAGCACTTGCAGCCGCCTTGCCGATGATTCCCACGATTCAAATCAAGGATGCTGTTGAGTCTACTATGAAAGAAGCCAAAATCGCCGCTTTGGACAGTAGACTGGCAACCCCCGCCCTTTTTTTGACCGAAACGCAAACAGGCGGCCATGGCCGCTTCGAACGACCGTTTTTCTCACCGAAAAAACAAGGGATCTACATGAGCTTGCTCTTAAAACCCAACCAAGCGTTTCAAGAATTGCCGCAATATACCGTTTTGGCTGCGGTGGCAGTCGCAGAAGCCATCGATGCCCTTCTAATGAAGGAAACGGCCATTAAGTGGGTCAACGATCTGTACTTAGATGGAAAAAAACTCTGCGGTATTTTGTCTGAAGCAACCAGTGACTTTGAAACAGGCCGCATTACCTCGGTTGTGATCGGTATCGGCATCAGTTTTTCTATTCCGCAACAGCAGTTTCCAGCAGAGATTCGGGAAAAAGCGACCTCACTCTTTCCTGGTGAAGAGTATCCAACCTTTTCTCGGGCAACCTTGATCCAAGAAATTTGGCGTCGGTTCTTCCAATTATTGGCAAAGCTGCCTGACATGGATTACATGGCCCGCTATCGGCAGAAATCCTTCGTTTTGGGCCGCACCGTTCAGTTTACACAACAAGGTGTGACCTATGAAGGAATCGCCAAAGACATTACTAACACCGGTGAATTAGTGGTGGAAACAGCAACGGATCGCAAGGTGCTTTCTTCTGGAGAAATCAGTTTGGAACGGTATTGATGCTGAGAAAAGTCGCAAATCCGCTTGCTGATTCGCTGCTTTCGCAAGGAATTAGTCAAGCATAAATGCTCCATAAACAGATCTGCTTATTCCGAGGGGTCATACAAAAGAACAACCTAGGCAGCTCCCCTTTCTATCGGGTTTAGCTACTGTCACCAAAACTTTACTGTTGCAATCAGGATCGCAAAGAAAGCGAGCCTCATCTTTTCATACTAAGTAGGATGCTCGTTCTTTTATCATGTCTTTTCTACAGTTTTCATGCGTTCTTTCATTCCCCACATAAAAAAGATCGACCTGCTCTTTCAAGAGCGGGTTGATCTTTTCTTTTACAGCAATTGCCACAGCAGGCACAAAAGCAAGCCCAAGGCATAGCTGCTGTTGAATAAAATCATGTTCTTAATCGAATAGCCGAAGCTACGTGGGTGCGGCAGGCTGGCTTGATGCTCCTTCAAGTTTTGGCGGATTTTCGGTAGTGTCAGAAACACGAGCAAAATCGGCCATTGAAAGAGTCCAAACAAGAGGCCCAATAAAATAGCGGCATAAGACGCCAACATCATGCCTTGAAACAGACGGATACCTGCTTCGCGACCGATGTAGTACACCAGCGTGTAGCGATGGTTTTCGATATCAGCTTCCAGATCCCGTAAGTTATTGGCTAACATGATGTCAGCAATCGTGAAAATCAATGGCAAGGATGCCAACACGATGGCACACACAGCCCAGAGATTCCCCACTAAGCCAAAGGTTCCGTTCGCAAAATCCAGTGCCAGATAAAACACTTTTTGATCAATGGTATTGATATAGATCGTGATGGCAAAAATCCCTAATCCCATCGTTACACCGCTGAATACCTCGCCTAAAGGCATCCGCGATAACGGAATGGGGCCAAAGGTATAAAAGACCCCGATAAAACAAACCACCAGCCCCATCACTAGCAGCAGCCAGCCGGTAACAAAGGTCAAGTAAAGACCGATCAGTAAGGTTCCTGCCAGCATCGCAAAAATCAGATTGCGGACAGTAGCTTCTGAGATGTTTTCGCGCCCGATCACATTGTGCTGGTATTTGTAGGTCTCTGATTTGGCTTTTTTGAAATCCATATAATTGTTGATGGACGTCGTCGTCAAATCAAACAGCAGCATCCCCAGAAAAAAAATCACAGTATTCAACGGATGAAATTCATGAAAATACACCAACGAGAACAACACACCCATAATGAAGGGGAAGACACTCGCCACCTTGGTGCGGATCTCCACCACTTCTAAAAACACTGAAAGAGACATCTTTCACTCCTCCTATTCTAAATCAGCACGATCACCCATCGTGTAGCCTGATTCCTCTGAAAGCTCAAAGGTATCTTTGATGCCGTCTGTTACGTACACTTTATCTTCTTTTGTGATAAAGATCGCATCGGTTCCCTTTTCGGTATGCTGTTCGATATAAGCCAAGCCTTCTTTGACTCCTTTATCAAACGCCACCGTAGTCAACCCGTCACCATCGATGGATTTGTCAGTGATCACAGTCACACTTGCTACATCGCTATCGTAAGGATAGCCAGTCTCAGAATCAAAAATATGGTGATACGTTTTGCCGTCTACTTCTAAGTAGCGTTCGTAGATCCCTGAAGTAACTACTGTTTTATTGGTTTCTTTGATACTGCCGATAATCGAGCCGCGAGATTTGTTTGGATCTTGGATTCCGACATTCCATGGCTCATCTGCACCGCGGTTGCTATGACCTAACACATAGACATTCCCGCCCAAATCGACGATCGCGGAAGTCACGCCATTGTCCTTCAGCACTTTGACGACTTCATCCGTGATGTAGCCTTTGGCGATCGCCCCAAGGTCAAGGATCATGTCCTTGTCTTTTAAATACACCGTGTGGTCTTCGTCGTTAAACTCGACTTGTTCATAATTGATATGTTTCAACGCTTCATCGATCTCAGATTGTTCTGGCTTGCGGGCATCATCAAAGCCGATTCGCCACAATTGGGTGATCGCACCGATGGCCATATTAAAGCCGCCTTCTGATTTCACACTATAATCATAGGCTTCTTTCAACAAATAATAGATATCATCTGAGACCTTCACTGGCTTGATGCCAGCTTGCGCATTGATTTCATCGATCTCTGACCCTGCTTGGTTGATGGTGATTTTATCGCCTAACTCTCTGATGCGGTCAAAGGCAGGCTTCATAGCGTCCTCTTTGCCTTCATCATAAATGCGAATCCGAGTATACGTGCCTAATAAAAATTCTTCTTGAAAATATGGTTCTTCTCGCAGCGTCATTGCTTCCTGATCACTGCCACAGGCTGCCAACATTGTGCCTAAAAAAACAAACATCAGAAAAAACGTTACTTTCTTTTTCATGATTTTCCTCTTTTCTATTGTCTTCAACCTTCATATAATAGCCTTTTTTTGGCAGAATGAAAAGGGGCATTCCGTGATTCCTCAACGTATTTTAGGAATCCTTAATCGAACCTTTTCTTCTTTGTAAAAAACAGTTCTTTTTTAAAAAAACCTTCCCACCAGATTGCTTCCTTTTGCACGAACTTGCTTTTGTGACCTTGTTGCCCACGAAAAAAAGACAGCACTCAAAACGAATGCTGTCCTCTTAATGGAAAGAAGTTGTGATTATTCAGTAACGAAGTTATCCACTTCGATTGTTGTTTGGTCGCCTTTTTCAGCGGCATTCAACAATTGTTGTGCATAGATAACAAAGCTGTGGAAGCTGTGGGTTGCCCCTGAAACAACATCCATGTCTGCCACAGAGCCGTCTTCGGCATTGACTGCAGAAACAAAGGCTTCATTGAAGTTTGGAATGAACTCTTCTGGACTTGTACCAGATTTTGCTTCCATGTTTTCGTTGTATGATGCATCATCTTTTTTCGACTCGCCTGCTTCGTTTAGGTAGTCATAGTTTGATTCAGAGATTTTGCCGTCAGCTACAGTCATTGAGAAGACTACACGGTAACCGTTTGAGTAGTTCTTTTCTTCTAATGTATAGGTTCCGTCTTTCAAGTCTGCACCATTGTCGATTTCAATGGTTTCCGTGTTGCCTGCTTGCGCCGCTTGAATCAATTGTTGTGCATAGTTTTGGAAGGAATCAAAGGAATGAGTCGCGCCAGAAACTACTTCGATTGAAGAAGGGCTTTGTGCGGCAACTAACTCTTCATTGAATTTAGGAATAAATTCTTCTGGGCTGATGCCTGCTTTTTCTTTCATTGTTTCATTGTATTCAGTGTTTTCTGTTTTTGATTCGCCATCCGCATTGACGTTGTCATATTTTGATTCAACGATTTTGCCGTCTTTGACTGTGATCTCAAATGTGACACGGTAGTCGTTTTTATAGTTCTTTTCTTCTAAACGATACGTACCATCTTGCATTGGCTCGCCTGCAACGACGGTTGCTTCTGAGCTTTCTGTAGTTGCAGAATCGCTTGCAGAAGTTTGTGATGTACTTTCTCTAGTTGACGAAGAACCTGTATTATTGTCGTCTGCTCCGCATCCCCCTAACAATATTGCTGCGAATGAAAATACCGCCATACCTACAATCAATTTCTTTGCTTTCATAATTATCCACCTTTTACTTGTTTATTTTCCCCACAAAAAAGTTTGTGATACATCTAACATTGTAAAGTAAATTTACGAGATGTCAACCGCTTCCTTTCCGCTTTTTCAATAAAAAATGACTTATTTTTTGATTTTCGCAAGTTTTCACGAATTTCAGGAAATATGCGTTTTTTTCATCAGGATCGTTAGACAAATGAACCATTTGTCTATATAATAGGAACGATTGTGTAATTATTATCATAGATTATTTTTATTAAGGAGAGATTTGCAATGGCAAAGAAAAACATTGTCGTTGTCGGTGCCGGTTATGCAGGCGTTTCTGCTACGAAGTACATGGCAAAGAAATTGAAAAAAGACAATGATGTTGAGATAACATTGATCGACCGTCACTCTTATCATACGATGATGACTGAACTGCATGAAGTCGCTGGAGGACGTGTAGAACCTACCGCAATTCAATATGATTTGCAACGCCTGTTCTCACGCAAGAAAAATGTTCGTTTAGTAACCGATACAGTAACTGGGATCGATAAAGAAAATAAAACCGTCCAAACAAAATTAGGCAGCTATTCATTTGACTACTTGATTTTAGGGATGGGTGGCGAACCGAATGACTTCGGTACACCTGGTGTCAAAGAAAATGGCTTTACTTTATGGTCATTTGACGATGCTGTCCGCATTCGCGAACACATTGAAAAAACTGTCGCAAAAGCAGCGATCGAACCAGATGCAGCATTACGTAAAGCAATGTTGACGTTTGTCGTTTGTGGTTCTGGATTTACTGGGATCGAAATGATCGGTGAACTGATCGATTGGAAAGATCGTTTAGCTTCCGATTATAAATTGGACCCAAGTGAAATCAGCTTGAAAGTCGTTGAAGCAATGCCAACGATCTTAAACATGCTTGATCGTAACGATGCAGCCAAAGCAGAACGTTACTTGAAGAAAAACAATGTTGATCTTGTCTTGAATGCACCAATCGTTGAAGTGGCACCTGACCACATCAAACTAAAAGATGGTTCAACGATCCCAACCCACACATTGATCTGGACTGCCGGCGTCAAAGGAACTAGTGATGCTGCAGATTTCGGTTTAGAAACCGCGCGTGGTTTCCGTCTCGTTGCCAATGAGTACATGGAAGCAAAAGGCTACGAAGACAAAAACATCTATATTATTGGTGACTTGGTTTACTTCGAAGAATTCCCGAACACACCAACACCACAAATCGTGCAAGCAGCTGAACAAACTGGGCACACTGCAGCAACGAATATCGTTTCAGCCATCAAAGGCGGCGAAAAACATAAATTCAAAGGAAACTACCAAGGATTTATGGTTTCCATCGGTGCCAAATGGGGCGTGGCGAACTTATTCAATAAGATTCACCTGAGCGGTTTCTTAGCGATCATTATGAAACATATCGTTAACTTGAAATACTTCTTTGATATTCGTTCTGGTTACTACATGTTCCAATACTTGATGCATGAAATCTTCCACATCAAAGATGACCGGACAGTCGCCCGTGGTCACACGTCTCGTTACGGAAACGTCTTGTGGAGTGTTCCGCTTCGTATTTTCTATGGTCTTGTCTGGTTCGTTGAAGCCTTCAAGAAAATTTTGGGCACGAACGGGGAAGTCTTCAAACCTGGTACATGGTTCGGTGAAGGTTCTTGGTTCCAAGGCAACAGCGTTTTCCCTTGGACTTGGGAATACCAAACAGTCGCTGATGCAGCAAGTGGTGCTAGTGAAGCAGCCGATGCAGCAAGTGCCGCTAGTGGTGCCGGTGAAGCAGCCGATGCAGCGACACAAGCCGCACACTTCGGTTTGAGCTATGCCTACGGTGAGCAACCAATGATCGTGATTGAAAAATCACCTGACTGGTTCACAAAAGTTATGCAATTTATCATGCCAAACAACGACGTTGCCATGTTCTTCCAAAAATTCATGGTCTTCTTTGAAATTGCTTTAGCTCTTGCATTGATGGCTGGTCTTTTCACTTGGTTAGTGAACGCAACGACTATCGTTTTAGTGTTGACTTTCTGTATGTCTGGTATGTTCTACTGGGTAAACATCTGGTTCATTCCAGTTGCATTTGCCTTGATGAACGGTTCAGGACGCGCAGTCGGTTTAGACCGTTGGGTAATCCCATGGTTGCAACGTACCCTTGGAAAATGGTGGTACGGTACCCCTCGCTCCTTATATGGCAATAAATAAGCCAGCAAAATAGAATACCTGTACGACTTCATGAGACTAAGACATTCTGATTTTCAATCAGTGTCTTGGTCTCTTTCCAAGTACAGAACTTTTTCTTGATCGTCCTTGCACAGAAATCGGTGGATTATTGAGGATTCAGCTAGTAGAATCTTGTCTTCTTATGCTAGAATGAGACACATCACATGAAAGAACAGGAGTCTTTTTTGATGAAATTAAAAGAATTTATCCGCGATGCCCATTTAAAACCATGGGATGGCGTCATCATACTTGTTTTGATCCTCAGCTCTTTTTTACCGATTTTTATTTTTGGCCAGACGCAAACAGCGGACAAAGAAGCCGTCTTGCGGGTCGATGGGACAGAAATCAAGCGTTTTGACTTAGTTGAAGGTCAAAAAACGTACACCTATCTTTATGAAGATGAAGATGGCGATACCAATTTACTGGAGATCGAAGGGGATCGGATCCGAATCAAGGAAGCCGATTGCGGCGACCAGATTTGTGTCCGCCGTGGCTGGGCCAGTAAAAATGGGGAAACCATCGTCTGTCTGCCTCATAAATTGGTGATCGAAATCCAAGACGCAGATGGGAGTGAGACCGACGATCTAATCTATTGATCGTTTGCTTATGAGTCGATTACAACGAATAATTTTCATCTCACTGCTGGTCGCCCAAGGGGTCGTGATTGGTTTAGTTGAAAATATGATCCCTTATCCATTTGCCTTTGCGCCTGGTGCGAAACTAGGTTTGGCAAATTTAATTACCATTATTGCTTTGTTCACCATGCCAAAAAAAGACAGCTTTCTCTTGATTTGGCTAAGACTGATCTTAACGACGTTACTAGGAGGAACGGTTTCGACCTTCTTATATAGTATGAGCGGTTCCTTACTGAGCTACTTTGGGATGTCTTTGGTGAAACAGTTGGGGCCTAAGCGTGTCAGTATCATCGGCATTAGTGCGGCCGGCGGGTTCTTACACAACGTCGGACAGTTGATCACTGCCTCATGGATCGCTCAATCCTGGAGCGTGATGCTCTACTTGCCGGTCCTGTCTTTCTTTGGGATCTTGTCCGGGATCGCTATCGGGATCGCCGCCAACTACTTGCTGCGCCGTGTCGAAACACTGCGCCGTTTTCAAATTGATTATGAACGCCAGACCAAAGTCAAATGGCGCTCGGATTCAGAATAAAGGAGTTAATTATGAAACTTCATTCCATGTGGCAAGAGTATCCAGCACTGCAAGCTGACTTATCTGCCTCCTTGCAATTGATGGAAAAATCATTAAAACTAAAAAACAAAGAGGTCGAACAAGCGATCCTGTCCATGATCCATTCAGGTGGGAAACTGCTGCGTCCTGCTTATCAGCTGCTCTTTTCTGCTTATGGCAGCGACAAAGATCGAGAAAAAGCCGTCGCATTGGCGGCCTCGATCGAAATGCTCCACACTGCCTCGTTGATCCACGACGATATCGTCGATCATGCGGACACCCGCCGCAAGCTGCCGACCATTCGTTCCGAATTTGGCAACGATGTCGCTGTCTATGCTGGTGATTACCTCTTTGTCTGCTGCTTTAAATTGATGGCGGATTATGCCAGCTCCATGAAAAGCTTGCAGATGAATTCCCGTAGTATGGAAAAAATCCTGGCCGGCGAATTAGGACAAATGAGCAAACGATACGATTTGTCCGTCACTGTCGAGGATTACTTAGAAAACATTCGCGGCAAAACCGCTGAGTTGTTTGCTTTAAGCTGCTTCATCGGGGCTTACGAAAGCGGCACCTCCTTGCGCTTTGCCAATCAAGCCCGTGAGATCGGTGAAGCCATTGGCCTTGCCTTTCAAATCATGGATGACGTCTTAGATTACAGCCAAGATGCGGCTGCTTTAGGAAAACCAGTATTGGAAGATGTTCGGCAAGGCGTCTATTCCCTGCCGCTGTTATTGGCACTGAAAAGTGACCGCCAACAGCTGCTCCCATTGCTGGAAAAACAAGACGCTATGACGGACACCGACACCCACGAAGTCTATCGGATCGTCCAAGAAAGTGCTGGGATCGAGGAAGCCAAGAAACTCGCAGCCGACTATACGAAAAAAGCTTTGCAGGCGATCCAGAAATTGCCTGAAACCAAAGACGAAACCAAAACGTATCTTTACCAGATCACTGCTCAGATCCTTGGGCGAAGCAATTGATCTAATGAACGAACACCAAAAAAGCATGGTCGCTGCCAAAAGCGATCATGCTTTTTTAGTTGAGCAAGGGAATCCCTCATGAACTCATTTCTCTTTGGGCAAACACTAAATCTGCAGCAACATAGGAAGAGGTAAAGGTTTTGCGGTATTGGTTCGGTGTATAGCTGGTTTCACGTTTGAAGATCCGGGCGTAATAACCCGCATCATCATACCCCACTTGTTCAGCGATGGCAGCAATGGAATCCTCCGTAGTAACCAGCAGCTTTTTGCTTTGTTCTATTCGATAAAACGTCAAATATTTAGTAAAAGTCATCCCAGTGGCTTCTTTAAAAATCCGGCTGATATAGTTGCGATGCATGTGGCTGAAAGCAGCAAGGACATCTAAGGTGATCGGCTCTTGATAGTTGAGATGGATGTATTCAATGATCTGATTGACTTGTTCAGCAATATTATCAGTGATCGCTGACGTGGAATAGTGCAATAGGGAAATTTGATTCAACGAGAGAATACTACGGTGGATACTGTGCTGAAGCTCTTGCTTGCTTAAAGGCCGCACTAAGTAATCGATAGCTCCGCAGCGCAGTGAGCGATGAAGATTGTCGAAGTTCTTCGTCTCATCAATCAAAATCAGTTTGATATTCGGCTGTTTTTTCATGACTTCGGCTGTCCAATAAAAAGGATCTTCGGCCTCATTAGAGATTGACAAGATGAGGATATCAACGTGTACTTTCCCAGCGATCGCTACCGTTTCAGCCATTGTCCAAGCATCTTGCAAGAGCGTGGCGTTAAAAAAATCTTTTCTGACCACTTGTTTTATCTGATTTCGTTCCTTTTCATCTGGGGTGGAAACTAAAATGTAGCACATGAAAGCAGCTCCTTTCCGTGTTCTCTTTTTCAAATTATACCATATTTAATCATTTATTATTAAGTTTATTGCTTTTTATGAACAATAACAACACATGTTAAAAATATAACAATCTTGGATAAAATTGTCCTGAAACAGCATAGAACCCTCCTGAAGAAAACGCTTACTTTCGCATATAATGAAAGTATAAAAAACAAGGAGGATGATTGATATGATGACAAAGACAAAGATGCACAGTCCTTTAACACTGGTTGATTCCTTAATGAAACAAGCGTCAGACGCCCAAGAACTTTATCGTACTGCCTCGCAAGAAACAGTTGATTACGTGGTGGGAAAAGCTGCAGAGAAACTGACCAGCCACTCGATGCACTTAGCAAAATTGGCACAGAAAGAAACCGGCTTTGGAAACGCAGAAGATAAAAACATCAAAAATTTATTTGCCAGTGAAATATTATATAACAGTATCAAAGATATGCCGACGGTTGGAATCGTAGAAGAAATTCCTGAGAAAAAGATGCTAAAAATCGTTGCGCCATTGGGGGTCTTAGTTGCTTTGATCCCCTCCACCAATCCTACATCCACCACGATTTTCAAAGTACTTTTGGCATTGAAAACGAAAAATGCAATCATCTTGTCCCCTCACCCCCGAGCGCTGCAGGCAATCAAGGAGACCGTGTCCCTCTTTAAAGAGGTGCTGCAAGCATGCGGATTGCCGATCGATTTGGTTCAATTACTAGAAGAACCGACAATTGAGGATACCCAAAAATTGATGGCACATCCCGATACCGATCTAATCTTGGCTACTGGTGGTAAAGCGATGGTTCGAATCGCATATTCTTCGGGCAATCCAGCAATCGGTGTCGGCCCTGGTAATACCCCTGCACTGCTAGAAAAATCTGCAGACATCGCGAAAGCCGTTGATCAGATCATCCGTAGCAAAACCTTCGATTATGGGACGATCTGCGCCTCTGAACAGGCATTAGTCGTTGAGCAATCGATCAAAGATACAGTGATCTCTGAATTGAAAGCAAATCACGGCTACTTTTTGAATCAAGAAGAGTCTGAAAGGCTGGCTGATTTTATCACCACGGCTGAGGGCGGTCTGAATCCCCGGATCATCGGTCAGCCAGCAGTTAAAATTGCCGAAATGAGCGGTCTATCAGTCCCAAGTGATACGAAAATCCTCGTTTCGGAACAGACGGTCATCGCTAAAGACAATCCCTATGCGCGGGAGAAACTTTCGCCGATCCTCGCGTTTTATACCGTGGCTGATGCCGAGGAAGGCATTCGTTTTTGCCAAGAGTTGCTAAAGATCCAAGGTGCTGGACACACCGCTGTCGTTCATACCAAAGACGATACCTTTGTTCGTGAATTTGGGCTGGCGATCCCTTCTACCCGAATCTTAGTCAATACCCAAGCAGCTTTAGGAGCCATTGGAGGCACCACGAACTTAAATCCTTCCTTGACTCTAGGTTGCGGGTCCCATGGAGGCGGCAGTACTTCAGAAAATATCCATGTCGCACAGCTTTTAAACACGCACTACATCGCTTACGATGTCGAAAAATAAAGAACCTAGGTGCTTCAAGATAAGCGGCTGAACAATACAGCCCCTTCCTTTCATAAAAACGAGCAGGGAAGAACGATCCATTCGTTTTTCCCTGCTCGTTTTTTCTTCTATTTACTAGTTAACGCATCGTCACAAATTCTTCTGACCCCGTCGGATGAATGGCAACGGTTTGATCAAAGTCTGCTTTTGTAGCACCCATTTTGATGGCTACAGCGAAGCCTTGCAGCATTTCATCGACACCGATCCCGATGCCGTGCAGACCGATGATTTTTTCTTCTTTTCCTAAGCACACCAATTTCATCTCACATTTTTGGCGATACTCATTTAAAGCAAAGTACATCGGTGTAAAGCGCGAGCGATACACCTTTATCTGCTCTTGGCCGTATTTTGCCAAGGCTGCTTCTTCGGATAAACCAATCGTGGCAATCGGTGGATGAGTAAAGATGACCGTCGGTACTAAGTGATAATCCAAGTACGCATCGCTTTGACCGTTGAACAAGCGTTCAGACAAGCGACGACCGGCGGCGATCGCAACCGGGGTTAAATCCAATTTTCCGATGACATCGCCCACCGCAAAAATCGAGTCAGCTGTGGTATTTTGATGTTTGTCCACAATAATAAACCCTTTTTCATCCAATTGGACATCGGTGTTTTCCAGACCTAACTTGTCCGTATTCGGCACACGACCACCAGCAAAAAGGACGCAATCGCCGGTCAAGGTTTCGCCATTTTCAAAGTGAACGATATACTCGTCACCTTCTTTAATGATACGAGAGGCCACGTAGCCTGCATAAGTTTCGATTCCTGATTCTTGGTACATCTCCACGAGATTATCCGCAAGCATCCTGTCAAAGGTTCGTAATGGCCGCTCTTTGCGGTACGCCCAAGCCACTTGGCTGCCCAGCTGTTGGCTGACACCGCTGATTTCGGCTGCGATGTAGCCTGCCCCTAAGACGACCATACGCTTTGGTGCTTCTCGCAACGCAAAAAAACCATTCGAGTCAATGGCGTACTCACCGCCGGGAATATTCATCGCGCTAGGTTTTCCACCGGTGGCAATCAAAATGTTTGCTGCATGGTAGTTTTCCCCATTGACGGTAACCGTGTGGTTATCCACAAACTGTGCATAACCGTGGATAACTTCTACATTGTTACTGTCTAAGCCTTTTTGATAGGCTGTGTGTAAAAAATCAATGTATTTTTCACGGTTATCCACAAGCTCAGTAAAATTAAATTTATCCACATGTGGATAAATGCCGTAGCTAGTTGCGTCCCGCTTGATCATTTCTAACATCTCACTAGCTTGCCACATGACTTTTTTCGGTACACAACCGACATTGACACAGGTGCCGCCTAATTCATTGCCTTCGATCAATAATACTTTGGCGCCGTGCATCCCTGCCCGATTGGCTGAGGCGATTCCGCCACTGCCGCCACCAATTACTATGTAGTCGTATGTTTCCATATTTGTTGTTTCCTCCTTAAAATTGTCTATGTTCTCATCGATCCTTTTTGGCTGGATTGATTCAACAAAAAAAGCCGAGAGAAACTCTCGACCTTATTTTTTCTTCCGAATCATGTCTCCGACTTCCACCGGTTCTTTGACCGGCATCGTCAACAGCATCATAGGATTTGGTGCACGATCGATGGATTCACCGTCTTCATTATACATGACTTCGACGGTTTGGTGAAAGTGATGGAATCCGGGACCGTAAAATTCGATTTCATCGCCAACGGAAAAGTGGTTCCGTTGCCGAATCGTAGCTGTTTTCGTTGCCGGATCATACGCCATGACTTCCCCAATAAATTTGTATTGCGGAATTTTCCGACGCGGACCAAACAACTGCTCATTTTCACTTGGGGTATCGTAGTAAAAGCCTGAGGCAAGCTCTCGCTGCGCAACTTTCCACAGTTCATCGATCCATTCTTGTTTGCAGACATAGTTCTCTGGATCGGCCATGTAACTATCCACGGCTGCTTTATAAACGTTCGCCACGGTTGAAACATAGTGGATCGATTTCATGCGGCCTTCGATTTTGAAACTATCCACGCCGTTTTCAATCAAATCAGGGATATGTTCGATCATCGACATATCCACAGCACTCATGGAAAACTCTTCTTCCACTGTCCCGTTTTTAGTCAAACTGTTTCGTTCCGTTGCAAAGGGCATGTCAAACAGATCATATTTCCAGCGGCAAGATTGCGAACAGCCGCCGCGATTGGCGTCTCGCATCGACATATGATTGGACAAAGTACAACGGCCAGAATAAGAAATACACATGGCGCCATGAATAAAGGCTTCGATCTCCACGCTAGTATTTTTGCGGATCTCAGCGACTTCCTCCATGGACACTTCTCGGGCGAGAACGACCCGTTCTAGGCCTTCTTCCCGCCAAAATTCCAAAGTTTCATAGTTCGTGGCACTGGCTTGGGTGGACAAATGGATCGGTAGACCTGGCGCTTCTGTTGCGCAGATCTGGATCAAAGCGGGATCAGAAACGATCACTGCCGAAATACCGACATCTCGCAATTCCCGAAAGAATTCCCCTGCACCTTCTTGATTGCCCTCGTGGGTCACCATGTTGGCTGCTACATAGACTTTTGCGTTGTGGGCTTTGGCAAAAGCCACCCCTTCCGCCATTTCTTCATAGGTAAAGTTTCCCGCGCGACTCCGTAGACCATAGGCATTGCCGCCGATATAGACAGCGTCAGCGCCATAGTGGATCGCTGTTTTCAATTTTTCTAACGTACCAGCTGGTGCTAACACTTCTGGTCGTTTCAATGCTTGTTTAACGGTCATTTGTTCTTGCTCCTTACTTGATATCGTCAGGATCGATGGCATAAAATCCAGTGTCTAACCCACGTTCTGCTGGATGAAGTTGGGCAACTTGTTCACTGAGCACAGCTGCTTGCTCTGCTTGCCACTTCCCACTTTCTACAAGGGTCTTGGCTTGGGCAAACAGCTTAGCAATTGCCACAAAGGCAGCCCCTCGTGTATAGATTCCGTCCAGCTTCCAAGTTTGAAAGCCTGTTGCGGCTAATTCCGCCAGTTGCAGCAGCAGATTGATGTCGTTATTGGCAAAAATGTGCGTGCCGTGGCTATCTTCATAAATGGAATAGTGGGTTTCTTCTTTTTTCGGTTCAGATAAAAACAACCCACGGTCGTGGTTCTTTTCTTCCGATTGTTGGGTATAGTTATAATAATTTTGTAAAAGCGGACGCTTCGATTGGTGAATGCAGGTCGCACCATAAACCAATACTTCCACAGGAATATTTAGTTGTGGTGCCATGATTTTCATTTCTTTGAAAGGAACTTCTCGCGCTAAAACGGCTGCCTTTGCTCCTTTTTGTCCCCAAAAATTGATTTGACGAGCGCTCGTTACTAAGGTTTCCCCTGCATAGATAAATGGCAAGGCACATTCTGGATTTTGCTTCATGCGATAAATGATCCCAGGATCTCCGAGAGCGATTTGATCGGCTTGATTGGTCTTCAGAAATGCTAGGTATTCTGGAATCAGCTTCATTTTTTCTGGATGCATGATGCCATTGACTGCGATCGTCACTTTCTTTCCAGCTTCGTGGGCCATGTCGATCAGTCTGATTTGCTCTTCACGAGAAAAAGAGGCCGGTAGGCGCAGCCCGAATGTCTCTTCTCCAAAAAACAATGTATCAACATAAGGGATGAGCTGCTGTGCTTGCTCGATCGATTCCACCGTGGCGATAATCTCAACCATAATACTCCTCCTTTTTTCAACTCATTCATAGTATCACACAGCAGGATTCTTTCCAAGAGGTATCGTTACTCTTTTTTTCACGAATATCACTTTTTCCGTTAATCAACCGTTGTCATAAAGCTATTTATAAGGATATTTTTTTGTGAATCATCAATCATAATTAACAGAGATCACTTGATCACTACTAGACATAGCAAGACAAAAAAGCGACGTTTCTATGGATGCCGATTGCTCGACCATAGAAACGCCGCTGCCGTTATTGGCTCGACTTAAACTTGTTGCAAGACACGTGCTTGTCCCTCTTTGACATTGAGGGTGATCGATCCTTTGGAAGCACCAATCGTCACTTTGTCACCTAAATGAATTTGTCCTGATAGGAGTGCTTCACTTAAACGGTCTTCGACTTCTTTTTGCAATGCTCGACGAATCGGCCGTGCCCCATATTCTGGATCAAAACCAGCTTTACCGATCACATCGATGGCAGATGGTGTGATCTTCAATTGGATGTCTTGGTTGCTTAACCGTTTGATGATCGCTTTGCTCATAATCTTCACGATTTCGTGGATCTCCCCTTCACCTAAGGATTGGAAGACCACTGTTTCATCCACACGGTTCAAGAACTCTGGACGGAAGGCTTTTTTCAGCTCTTCTAAGATCCGTTTTTGCATCGCTTGGTGATCTTTCGTTAAATCAGTGACATTGAATCCAACGCTTTTTTCTTCGCGGATTTGTTGGGCACCGATATTAGAAGTCATGATCAAAATCGTGTTGCGGAAATCGACCTTCCGACCTTTGGCATCCGTCAAATGTCCATCATCCAGCACTTGCAAGAGGATATTGAAGACATCGGGATGGGCTTTTTCCACCTCGTCCAATAAGATGACGGAGTAAGGTTTTGAACGGATTTTTTCCGTCAATTGCCCACCTTCGTCATAGCCGACATAGCCTGGCGGTGAACCGATCAAACGGCTCGTGCTGTATTTTTCCATAAATTCGGACATATCGACACGAACCAAGGCATCTTCACTGCCAAACATCGCTTCTGCTAAGGCTTTAGCAAGCTCGGTTTTCCCGACACCGGTCGGGCCTAAGAACATGAAGGAACCAATTGGGCGGTTGGGGTCTTTCAACCCACTGCGGGCGCGGCGGATCGAACGAGCGACTGCTTTGACCGCTTCTTCTTGGCCAACTACCCGTTGATGCAAGATCTTTTCAAGATCCAACAAGCGTTCGCTTTCTTTTTTCTCCATCTGTTGCAAAGGTACACCAGTCCATTGGGAAACGACCGTAGCAACATCTTCTGCAGTAACACTATCTGCATAGCCTGACGCTTCTTTGACTTCCATAAACGCCACTTCCGTCAATTGTTGGGTCAATTTCTTTTCCTTGATTCGCAGACGAGCTGCTGCTTCAAAATCTTGCTGGCGAATGGCTGCTTCTTTTTCTTCGATCAAGTTAGCGATCTCGTTTTGTAGATCTGCCAATTCCGAACTTTCATCGGTTTTGTCTAGACGCACTTTGGCTGCTGATTCATCCATCAAATCGATGGCTTTATCTGGTAATTGGCGCGAATTGATGTAACGTACGGACAATTGCACAGCGGCGTGTAACGCATCATCAGAAATTTCCACCCCATGATGTTCTTCATAACGAGGACGCAAGCCCCGCAAAATTTCTTCCGCTTCTTCTGGTGTTGGTTCGTCGACTTGCACTCGGGCAAAACGGCGTTCTAACGCAGAATCTTTTTCAATGTATTTTTGATACTCATCTAATGTCGTGGCACCGATGGTTTGCAATTCTCCACGGGCTAAGGCTGGTTTCAGAATATTCGAGGCATCAATCGCCCCTTCGGCTCCGCCGGCCCCAATCAGTGTATGCAATTCATCAATGAATAAGATGATTTGACCGTCTTGATAGATCTCATCGATGATTTTTTTCATTCGGTCCTCAAATTCTCCACGGTATTTCGTTCCAGCAACTAAAGCCCCCATGTCCAGCATCATCAAACGTTTGTTTTGCATGTCTTCTGGGACTTCCCCATTGATGATTTTTTGGGCTAAGCCTTCGGCGATCGCGGTTTTCCCAACACCAGGTTCCCCAACGAGAACAGGGTTGTTTTTGGTCCGACGGCTAAGGATCTGGATCAGCCGTTTGACTTCTTTGGCACGACCGACAACAGGATCTAGCCGTTTTTCACGGGCTAATTTGGTCAAATCACGGGCTAAGGAATCCAAGGTCGGTGTTCCTTGCTGCGCTTTGGCTTGGGCTGGACGACGACGACCAGCACTTCCGTTGGTTTTGCTTTCATTGAAGCCCATTTTTTTCTTCAAAAGCTGACGCATTTTCGCGAGACTCAAGCCGAGATTCAGCATGATTCGTGAAGCCAAAATGTCTTCGTCTCTTAATAAGCCTAATAATAGATGTTCGGTACCGATCTGTGGTGCCCCTAAACGCTTGGCTTCATCCCCTGCATAAGCAAATGTATGTTTTGCTCGTGGTGAATACGCGAGATAGGCGTTTTCTGGGTATTGACGAACGGTGCCGTACCCTGTTAAATGTTCGATTTCTTCACGAATATCGTTTTCTGTGATATTCATTTCCCGTAACGTTTTGCCAGCGATCCCGTTTTGTTCAATGACCAGTGCCAATAGAATATGTTCAGAACCTACCGCTTGGTGCTTAAAGTATTTTGCTTCTTCTTGGGCGATAGCCAAAACGGCTTTCGCGCGTTGGGTGAATAATTCATCCATCTCTTTCACTTCCTGTCTTCGTAACTTAATCGTTCTAGAATTGCATGGAGCAAATCAGCTCGTGTTCTATTTTCATAAGGAGAACGTCCTAGAACTGATTTCGCGATGACGGTCAACAATAAATTGCCTTCTCGCTTGGACAGGATTCCTTCCTCATAAAGTTTCTGGATTATTGCATACGCATCTTTTTCCGAGATGGTTTCATCGAATAGTTGATTCATTTCTTTTAAATAGTGGTGGCTGTCAGTAATTTTGACTTTCTCGATCCGAATATAGCCGCCCCCGCCGCGTTTACTTTCAACCGCATAGCCTCTTTGAACGGTAAAGCGGGTATTGATCACGTAATTTATTTGTGAGGGCACGCAGTTGAACAAATTTGCCATTTCTGCGCGACGAATCTCAATGGTTTCACTGTCTTCAAGAATTTTCTTCAAATATGCTTCAATCAAATCGGAAGTGTTGTGATGACTCAATTCATTCCCTCCCTTGACTAATTCTGACCTTCATTATACCCAATTTTTGAATCCTTGGAAAGATGTACGCTTGCACAAAAGGAAGGTCTAAAGGAAATTTTAAAGACACTTATCCCTCACTTCAGCTTTTTTAGCTACAAAAAGAAACAAGCAACTCATCGGGGAACAAAAAGAAAATTCTTTGGTCCCCGAAGGCTGCTTGGTTAAAATATTGGGTTTTAGCTAGTTTCTAATCACTTTCGGAACTGCTTTCGCTCGTAGCCGTTGAATCAGAGGAGTCATCTGAACTACTGCTTGGCGTCGATGAGGACGAATCATCTGGTTCAGGTCCTCTAGAGATTGTGACCGTTACAGTAGAGCCAACTTCGACGGAGGTTCCAGCACCTGGAGAGACACGGACAACATGTCCAGCTGGCACCGAATCATTATAGCCGTCCTCTTCCTCAAAAGTTGAGTCTAATCCTGCTTCATTCAAGTCTGCTTCTGCATCGGCTTGGCTTTTGCCAACGATTCTCGGTACATTGACCATTTCCTGCCCACTGCTGACCGTCAAAGTGATGGTCGTTTGTGAAGTCACCACTGTTTCACCTGTTGCTGGTGCTTGAGCGATGATCGTGCCTGATGGTTGACTGCTGGATTGATAGTTTACTTCGATCTGTGATCGGTCGACACCGCGAGAAGTTAATGCTGCTCGTGCATCTGCCTCTGTCATGCCATAATAGTTGTCCATTGCGAAGCTATCTGGTCCGGAGCTGACCTTAAAGGTGATTTCGTCTTCTGCTGGGGAAACTTCCCGCCCTGCTGCTGGTGATTGACTGATAATATCCCCTTCATCGACATCATCTGACGACTCTAGCTCTTCTTTGATTCTGTCTTCATCAAAGCCCAAATCGATCAACTCTTTTTTGACATCATCAAAGGAGCGACCTTCATAGTCATCAAGAGTGATTTTCTTGGTTCCGCTGCTGATATAAAGAGTCACGACGGAATTCTTTTTGACTTCATTGCCTTCTGGCGGATCGGTCTTGACGACATTGCCTGCTTCGACTTCATCGTCTTCAATTTCTTCTACCTCGTCTGCCACTTGCAAACCAGCAGCTTCCAGCTCGGCACGGGCAGCTGCTTCTGTCTGGCCACTGACTTCAGGAATTGCCACATCTCCCCGACCACCGCCGAATAGGAAGTAACTGCCTATGCCTAGCAGTGCGATCACCATAATGATGGGCAGCAGCAGCCACCGTTTGCGTTTTTTCTTTTTCGGCTGCGCTGGTTCTTCAGCTTGATCCGCAACCTTATCTTCTACGGGTTCTTCTACTGGCGGCGTTTCGACTTGGGCTGCTTCCACAGGAGTCAGCACTCTCGTTTCATCCATCAGGGCATGAGGTTCCCATCTCGGTTCATTGAGTCGGTCAGGAGACAACACGGTATCAAGGTCCGCTCGCATTTCATCGGCAGTTTTGTACCGATCCGCCGGTTCTTTGGCGGTCGCCTTCAATACGACGTTTTCCAGCGATTGCGGAACATTTTTGTCATAGATCCGAATCGAAGGGATCTCATCTTGGAAATGTTTCAAGGCGATCGTTACGGCTGATTCGCCATCAAAGGGTACTTTGCCCGTTAAAATTTCATAGAGGATAATCCCAATCGCATAAATATCTGATTGATTGGTCGCCATACTGCCTCGTGCTTGTTCTGGTGAAAGATAATGCACCGAGCCTAGCATCGAGTTGGTTTGGGTGATCGATGTTTCTGATAAGGCGATCGCGATCCCAAAATCGGTGATTTTCACCACGCCGTCTTCATTGATCAGCACATTCTGGGGCTTTAGGTCCCGGTGAATGATGCGGTGCTGATGGGCCAATGCCACCGCTGATAAAATTTGTTGGATGATATCAACGATCTGCAAATAAGGTACGGGATAGTGCGTTTGGATATAGCGCTTGAGATCCATCCCTTTGACATATTCCATCACCAAAAACTGCATGCCGTCTTCTTCGCCGACATCATAAACGGTTACGATGTTTGGATGAACCAGCTCAGTCGCCGCCAAGGCTTCTCGTTGAAAGCGCCGAATCGCACTTTGGTCGTTTTGGAAGTCAAAACGAAGCACTTTGATTGCCACTTCACGGTCTAAGATCAAGTCATGCGCCAAAAACACATTTGCCATTCCGCCGCTGCCGATATTGCCGATGATTTTGTATCGGCCGTTTATCTTCTTCCCAATTTCGATCATGGGCGCTCTCCTCCAACTTTAATCAATAATACCGTGATATTGTCGACACCACCGCGTTCGTTGGCTTGATCGATCAATGATTGCACTGCTTCTTCCAGCACAGGGTTTTCTTGGATCGTTGCTGTGATCTCTTCATCTGAGACCATGTTGGTCAATCCATCTGAACACAGCAGCAAATAATCCCCGTCTGCAATAAAGTGGATCGCCACATCGACTTCGACTTCGCTTGGCATACCGATCGAGCGGGTCAAAACGTTTTTGCGAGGATGATTCAAGGCCATTTCTGCCGTGATTTGTCCCGACTTCACCAATTCATTGACCAGTGAATGGTCCTCTGTGATTTGAGTCAGCACTTGATTGCGTAAAAGATAGGCACGGCTGTCCCCGACATTGGCGATCGTAAACTGGTCGCCTAATAAGGCCACAGCAATGATCGTGGTGCCCATGCCGCTAAGTTCTTCTTGTTCTTGTCCTTTTTGGAAAATCACTTGGCTTTCCGCTTGGATTTTTTGGATCAGCCATTGGGCAGTTTTTTCACTGTCTGTCAGCTCTGTCTGTTCCCAAGCGGTGCCGATCTCACTGACTGCTTGACGGCTAGCGACATCTCCGGCCCGGTGGCCCCCCATGCCATCGGCAAGCAAGGCCAATGTCACATTGGCTTTATTTACATAGGTTGCTGCAAAATCTTGGTTTGTGTTGCGACGTTTGCCGACATCTGTTTGAAAACGAATCTCCAATTTCTTTCACCTCGTTACTTTTTGCGTAGACAACTGATAAAAAAGCCATCTGTCATAAAATCTTGCGGATAGATCGTCAACATATCCTCTTGAACCGCTTCGGCTGCCAGCGGTCCTACCGCAAGAGGCATTTGCTCAAATTCAGGATGGTCAGCGAGAAACGCTGCCACGACTTGTTGATTTTCTTCCTCTAGAATCGTGCATGTGCTGTAGACCATTATACCCGATTTTTTCAAGGTTGGGGCGGCACTTTCCAAAATCTCTCGCTGAATCTGCGGCAAGCGTTGGAAATCGGCTTCCGTCTTGCTGTATTTGATGTCCGGCTTACGGCGCATCAACCCTAATCCAGAACAAGGGGCATCCACTAAGATGCGATCAAATTGTTCGGGTGCAAAGGTTTGAGCCGTCTCCCGCGCATCCATCACGCGGGTCTCCACAACTGCTTCGACGCCTAAACGTTGGGCATTTTGCTGAATCAGCTTAACCTTATGGGCATGGATATCCAGTGCTGTCACTTTGCCGCCCTCTGCGGCAGACAAGAAGGCAGCGATATGGGTCGTTTTGCCTCCTGGTGCTGCGCAGGCATCCAGTACTTGATGGTCTCGGGCTACTTGTAAAACGGGGGCAACCAGCATCGAACTTTCATCTTGGATCGTCAGTAAACCTTCTTTGTAAAGGGACGAGCCCGCCATAAAGCCTTTGTCAGCCACAACCCCATAGGGGGAAAGCTCACTTGGTCGTGCGTCGATGCCTTCTTCTTGCAGCCGTTCGATCGCTGCTGCTTGCGAGATGCGCTGCAGATCGATACGACCACTGGCATGATTGGGTTCAAATAGGGCATAGCCCAGCTCACTGGTTTCTTCGATCCCAATTTGTTTGACTAGTTTCTTCGTTAGCCACAGGGGCAAACTGATTTCCGTTGCTAAACGTTCCATTGGGTCTTTGATCAATGCCAAGTCTGGCACTCCTTGTCGTTGGATCGTGCGCAGGACGCCATTGACGAATTTTCCAGTTCCCGGATTGCCTTTGGCTTTCGCAATATCCACGGCTTCATGAATGATGGCATGGGCGGGTACTTTATCGAGATACAGCATCTGATACAAGGAAAGCCGCAGCAGCGTTTTGACCCACGGGTCAACTTTGCGGGCATTTTTAATAAACCGATCCAAATAATAATCCAATAAAAGCTGACGACTGATGGTGCCGTACACCAATTCAGTCAATAAGCGACCGTCTTTGTCATTTAAACGCGCTTGATTCATCAATTCCCGCAGCAGTAGATTGGAATAAGCGCCGCCTTTTTCGATTCGCAACAACGCTTCTAGTGCCACAAAACGCACTGTATATTGTATGTCTCCAAGATTACGCTTCATAGGTACCTACCTGATCCCCTTTTTGAATCTGTTGTCCACTGCCGTTTAAGAATGCAGCAATGTCTTGTCTGCCTTTTCCAGCTGGCTGCAATTCATCGATAGCCAATACCGTGCCTTCCCCACAAGCGATCAGCAACGTCTTTTTCGTCCGTTCAATGATCGTTCCTGGCTGGGCTGTCGTCGTTTGCTCCAGCGGTGTTACTTGCCAAAGTTTCCAGCGGTTGCCATTTTGTGTCGTAAAGGCGATCGGCCATGGTCGCATGCCTCGGACTTGGGCATCGATTTGCACCGCCGTTTTCTGCCAGTCGATGGCTTCTTGTTCACGGCTGATATTTGGTGAAAAGGTGACTTTTGCTTCTTCTTGCGGGACAGGCTGCAGCTCTCCCGACAAGATTTTCGGCACAGTTTCCAGCAGCAAGTCTTTGCCTAATAGGCTCAACTTATCAAACATCGTCCCCACATCATCTTGGGCCGTGATCGGCAAACGAGCTTGAGCAAAAATACCGCCAGCATCCATTTTTTTGATCATTTCCATGATGGTTACACCCGTTTCTTGCTCCCCTTCCATAATGGCATAATGCACAGGTGCTCCGCCACGGTATTTCGGCAGTAGGGACGCATGAACGTTGATAGCGCCATGCTTTGGTACTTCTAGTAACGCACTAGGTAAAAATTGGCCGAAAGCTGCCGTGATCAGCAGGTCAGGTGCTAAAGCTTGAATCTGCTCCATTTCTGGTGACCCACTGATTTTTTCTGGTTGTAAAACCAACAAGCCATGCTTCATCGCCGCTTCTTTAACGGGGGTCGGAGTGATGGTTTTTTTGCGACCGACGGGACGATCCGGCTGGGTCACGACTGCTGCCACTTCATAGCCAGCTTCAAGCAAGCCTTCTAAAATTGGGACGGAAAACGCCGGGGTACCCATAAAGACGATTTTAGTCATTTTCATGTTCCTCCATATACTTTTCTAAGTCTTCTTCAGGAATGCGTTCGACGAGCTTGTCGACAAACAGCACGCCATTTAAATGATCGATCTCATGCTGCATCGCACGCGCCAAGTAGCCGAATGCTTCCACTTCCATTTCCTCTCCTTCTCGGTCGAAATAGCGGACAGTGATCTCGTCTGCTCGTTTGACGGTCCCAAAGGTGTGGGGAATACTCAAGCAGCCTTCCACATCAAGGGATTCACCAGAAGAAGCGATGATCTCAGGGTTGATCATTTCAAAGCGGTCGTCTTCTTCGACTTCCACGATCGCCACTTGCAGGTTTTTGCCGACTTGTGGTGCGGCAATACCGATCCCGTCGTGAGCGACCATCGTTTCATAAAGGTCGTCTAGTAGCTGAACGAGCTCATCGGTAATTACTTTGACGGGTTTTGCTTGCCGACGAAGACGTTCATCGGGGGTGATAATAATAGGATAACGCATATTTTCTCCTCTAAATAAAATTCAACGGCTCTTGGTCAATCGACACGTACAATCCTTTGCGCTGATCGATTTGACTTTGATCCAACAGACGGGTCAACAAAGCAGGTAGCTGCGGTTCATTTTTGTATTTAATGATCAATTGGTAGTAATAACGGTTTTTCACCCGCAAAATCGCACTGGGTGCCGGCCCCAACAAAATACTCTGCGGTGACAGCTCCTGCTGCAGATCCCGCGCGATCGCAAACATCTTCTGAGCTGCGACTTGCTCTTCGGGATGACTGCAGGTGATTTTGACGGTGAAATAATACGGTGGATAGCCGCTTTGGTGCCGCATCCACATCTCTTTTTGATAGAAATCTTCGTAATCTTGCGACTGCGCCAATTGGATGGCGTAGTGCTCAGGGTTGAATGTTTGGATCACCACTTCGCCGGTTTTTTCCGCCCGACCTGCTCGACCACTGACCTGAGTCAACAGCTGGAACGTCCGTTCACTTGAACGAAAATCTGGCAAATTCAAAGCGGTATCGGCATTCAAGACCCCTACCAGTGTGATATCAGGGAAATCCAAGCCTTTGGCGATCATTTGAGTCCCTAACAAAATATCCGCTTTTTTCTCCCCAAACAAGGTCAAGATTTTTTCATGGGCGCCTTTTTTGCGGGTGGTATCGACATCCATCCGTAAGACCCGCGCTTCAGGAAACAGTTCTTTCAACTCTTCTTCCACTTTTTGCGTGCCCGTTCCGTAATACCGAATCTTGTCTGCATTGCAGTTGGGGCAACGATGGGGGATGTGTTCTTCATGTCCGCAATAATGACAGCGCATCGTTTTGGTATCCATATGCAGCGTCAAGGAGATGTCGCAATTTGGGCAAGGCAAAACATACCCACAATCGCGGCACATCACGAAGGAAGAGTAGCCGCGCCGATTCAGCAGCAAGACGATCTGTTCTTTGCGGGCCAAGCGGTCTGTGATTTTTTCCTGTAACGGACGAGAAAAGGTTTGATACTTTTTGTTGGCAAATTCGGTACGCATATCCACGACTTCGATCTGCGGTAATTGCGCACTGGTTTTTGCCCGCTGATTCAATTTCAATAAGCGGTAGACTTCTTTTTGCGCCCGAGCACGAGATTCCAATGACGGCGTCGCACTGCCTAACACCACTGGACAGTGATGGTACTGGCTGCGCCAAATCGCTAAATCTCTCGCATGGTAACGAGGGGCTTCATCTTGCTTGTAGGAGGCTTCGTGCTCCTCATCGACGATGATGACCCCGATGTTTTTCAACGGAGCAAAAATCGCCGAGCGGGCGCCAACCACCACCTGCGCCTCCCCACGTTCGATCTTACGCCATTCATCGTATTTTTCACCTTGGGACAAGCCGCTGTGTAAAACAGCCACTGCGTCGCCGAGACGGCTTTTAAAGCGTTCGACCATTTGCGGAGTCAACGCGATCTCTGGCACGAGCATGATCGCGGTTTTGCCTTGTTTCAGCAATTGGGCGATCGCTTGCAGGTAGACTTCTGTTTTTCCACTGCCGGTGATCCCTTCCAGTAAAAAAGTCTGTGCCTCTTGGTTATCCGCACAAGCAGTGATTTGCGCTACTGCAGCTGCCTGTTCTTCATTTAATTCAAGCGGGACCGTTTTTTGAAATTGACGGTCTTTGTAAGGATCACGGTAGGCTTCAACTTCCGTAAAGGTCAGCCAACCAGCTTCTTGCGCTTGGTTCAAAGCCGCGGTGGAAATCCCTTGTTCGGTAAAAAAGGAAACCGGCAAGCGGGCTTCCTCTGTCAAAATCTGTAAGATTTCCAGCTTGCGTTTGGCTCCTTTGCGCAGCTGTTGCTGGACGGCGGGGATTTCTGCTGGATCGATCTTGCGTTCAATGTAACGGGTCATTTTCGCTTTGTTTTTATTTTTCACGAGATACTGCAATTCAACTACTGCGGCTTCCCGCAAAGGCTTCAACTGCGGCAACAGCCCTGCACTTTCGGCGTCTTGCCAGCTGAGGATGCCGTTTTCGGGAAAATATTCTTTGATGGGATGATTTCCTTCCAGCAAAACGATCTGCTTTTGGTACTCGGCTTTCATCACACTAGGCAGCATCGTCTGCAAGCAAGTGATCTTAAAGGCAAAGGTCGTTTCCTTCATGTAGTCGGCTAATTGGAGAAGTTCTTCATTGACGACAGGCGACAAATCCAACAAACGAACGATTGGTTTTAAGGTCTGCTGCGGTTCGGCAACTTCTGAAAGGCCGACGACGAACCCTTGGATATGGCGGTCGCCCTTGCCAAATGGCACTTCGACCCGCATCCCTGTCTCAATGGCGGCTTGTAATTCTGATGGGATCAGATAGGTAAAAGGCTGATCGGTCTGCATCGTGGGAACATCCACGATCACTTCTGCTATGTACGCCATTTCTTCTCCTCCTTTTAGGTTCTATTTTACTAAATGGGTGGGGGTTTGTCTGTACCCCTTACAAAAATTTAACCATCATCATTCAAAAGAAAAAGCCAGAACACAGGCGTGCTCTAGCTTGCTTTTGTCTATAGCTTTTGTTCGTCGCGGATACGCGCTTCTAATTCTTTTTGTTCTTGGTCTTTTTGCGCTTTGCGCTCTTCTTGTTCCATTTTCAAGCGGGCACGCTTGATTTCTGGATGCGGATCATTAACGACTAATTCCGCTTCGATTTCTTCAAGTGCTTGACCCACGCTTTTCACTGAATCAAAGTTTTCTAGTGTTGCTTGCGCACCGGCATCAAGTTCATGCGCCCGTTTGCTTGCTAAGATCACTAATGAATATTTTGAATTGACACGATCCAACAAAGAATCGATTGAAGGTTTTAACATCATATTTCTTACAGCTCCTCTAACATTTTGATATAGGTTCCGATCACTCGGTCAACGCGAAAATGTTCACTCGAAATAATTTCGCGAATTCGTTGGACTGCCTTAGGTACTTCATCATTGACAACGGCATAATCATACAAAGCCATCATTTCGATTTCTTCACGGGCGACACGCATCCGTTCATCGATCACTTCGGCAGAGTCGGTTCCTCTTCCTGTAATACGAGAGCGTAATTCTGCCAGATCAGGTGGCGTCAGAAAAATAAACACACCATCGGGAACTTTGTCTTTTACTTGTTTTGCCCCTTGCACTTCGATCTCTAAAAACACATCTTTTCCTTGATCCAGTGTCTGTTGGACATAAGATAATGGGGTTCCATAATAATTGCCGACATATTCGGCGTATTCCAGCATTTCACCGGCTTCGATCAAGGCTTCAAATTCTTCACGCGTGCGGAAATAGTAATCGACCCCTTCCACTTCCCCCTCGCGTTTTTGACGAGTGGTCATTGAAACGGAATATTGAAAATCGTTGTCGTCACTCTCAAAAATTGCTTTGCGCACGGTCCCTTTCCCTACTCCGGAAGGTCCTGATAAAACTATAAGTAATCCTCGCTCTGACATAATGACGTCCTTTCACTGACATTTGCTTAACGTCTATTTTGCACTTTTTTTCAGCAACTTTCAAGAACTACTTTATTATAATGGGAATTTCATGAAATTGCTAGTCTACACTTCGGCCGCTTTCTTAAAAGCCCATGTTGCTTAAGGTATTGATGACCCCTGCCAATTCGTCTTTAGCGGTGATCGCTTTTTCAGTAGGATCCGTCACTTCTTGGCAATCGATACGTACGATGTACCGACGATTTAAAGAAACAGCTACGCCATCAACTAATAGATGGAGAAAATCTGGCTCGATGGCTACGCAAGCATCTTCCCACGCAGAGAAATTCTCTTTGTCAGAAGGAATACTGCGCTTGATGACATTTTTTCCGCTTAGTTCGTGAAAGGTGATATCGTAATATTTCATTGGTTCATTCCTCCTACTCGATGTTTTGAACTTGTTCTCTGATTTTTTCAATGATCGTCTTCATTTGGACGACACTGTTTTTGATTTGGATCGGACTTGATTTTGAGCCAATCGTATTGACTTCTCGGTTCATCTCTTGGATCAAGAAATCCAGCTCTCGACCTATCGGTGTCTCAGCTGCCAGCAGCTCCGTCATCGTCGTTAAATGGATACTTAAACGATCCAGTTCTTCGTGGATATCGCCGCGTTCTAATAAAATCGCCAACTCTGTCAGTAAACGATCGCGATCGACTTCTTCCCCTAAATAAGCAGTCAGTTTCTTTTCAAAGCGCTCTTGGTAGTCCGCCTCATAGAGGCCCACGAATTGTTTGAGTTCTGTCAGCTTTTCCTGCAGCTGTCGCTGGTTTTCTTGCAAGATCTGCAAAATACCTTGCCCTTCCACCCAGCGGCTTTGATCGATCGCTGCCAGCGCTTGATCTAATGCTTCCATCACGCCATCGGCCAAGGTGCTTTCTTCTGGCTCTTGATCAGAGATCGTTAGAAAGGCCTCATGGAGCAGGAATTGTTCCAGCAATGCTGCTTTGGGCAGCTCTGCTAGGTCAAAACGGTCTTTGGCTTCGGTATCGATCTCCTGCATGAAACGTTCCAGCAAGTCCCATTGGATCTCGATCTGTTTCGTATTTGTGGTTTTTTCTTTTAACGTCACATACAATTCGATTCGTCCTCGCTGGAGGGTCTGCTTGATCGACTGCCGTAAAGCACCTTCAAGAGGATTCAATTGTTTGGGCATTCGCAGCTGCAGGTCCAAAAAGCGCTGATTGACACTTTTGATCTCAATTTCGATCTGCACATCTGGCGTTTCTGCACTGCCTTTGCCAAAACCAGTCATACTTTTCATTTGATCACTCCTCACCGTTTTGCTTTCTTACATGGAAAGCAGGGCTTTTTTAAGTTCTGCGAATTCTTCATTGGATAAGGTCACGCCTTTGCCCATCTTCTCGTGCTCTGGGCCCCAATCTCTCAGATCAAATTTTGGCGGACGCCCATTCCAGCTCACCAAATTCAATTCTTTGCGCCAGCCTCTTTGATTTTCCGAAAGCACGGCGATCTCTTCAACGATTTCATACGAAAATTTATCCATTTTCTGCTCCTTTCAAAAGATAGTGACTATACGCTGCCATTAAAGCAGTCAGCGGGTAACGCCGACGAATCTGCTGAAGGACGGGCAGATTCAATTGCTGCGTCCGATAAAAAAAGAAAAAGCGGTTTTGCTCGGACAAGACAAAAAAACGGTCGCGATAATAGCTCAGCCACTCGGTGATCGACCAGGCATCGGCTTCTTCCACTGCCTTTAGCGCAATTTTTTCAGCTAAAGCCGTTAGCATCGTTTCCTGCTCATAAATCACTGTAGGCGCTAGATACAATACTTTCGCGGTACACTCTATCAGTATACGCCCCCACTGCTCAAATGGCACATCCTGTTGATAGAATTTACGCATTTTTTTCCAAAATTCTTTTTTCTTTAGTTCCTGATAAAGCAGCGGGTCTGTCTGGCGCAGCTCTTTCAAAAAGCCCCGCCATAACGGCTGAAAATCAACCGTCTTTTCAAAGGTATACCAATGGCCTTGGTATTTGCCGAACACTTTCAAGGTTTCCAAATAGCCTAAGGTCATATTATCCAGCGAACGCTGGGCATCAAAAACCAAAAAGCTGCCTAAGGACCAAGGAGACCCCAACGAAAGCTGCGCAGTTTCTTCCGTCACAACCGTCCTTTTATTGATGCCAGGTCCTTGGACATCCACGGTGATACATTCCGTTGCCCCTTGCTGGACAGCGACATCGATGGGCAGGTTGTTGCGATAGCCGCCATCGATGTAATAAGCGTCATTAATTTTTTGCGCCTGCATCGCTGGATAAAATGAAGCGGATGCCAACAACCAATGCAGATTTTCCTCTACTGCGGATGGATCAAAGGCATAAACCGTCTCCTTGAAATCGGGCAGACGAGTCGTACAGATCAGCAAACGACAAGCAGTTTGGCTGAATTTTTCTTGATCAAAGGTCTTTTGCAAAAGCTTTGCCAAGGGTTCGGTACTGGCACCGTTGCTTTTGACCGCTTCGCGGACCAGCGAATTGGCTTGATTCATCAAATCTCGCAGTGTTTGGGCACGTACCGAAGCAAGCGGATAGTGCAATACTTGCTCGTTAGAGATATTTGCCCATAAATCGACGGCCGCTTCCACATCGTTCATTAAAATCAAGGCGCCATTCAAGGCACCGACGGAAGTTCCCGTGATCCATTCAAAGGTGATGCCCCGTTCTTGCAGCGCTTGCCAAACACCGATTTGATACGCCCCGTGAGCACCGCCACCGCCTAAAACCAGCGCCGTCTGATAAGCTAGCGCTCTTTGATACCCTTGAGGGATCACCTGATACCCTTGCTGGATAAACCACTCAGCCAAGGGGGTTCGATGAGGAAGTTGCCACGAGACAGCTGCTACAAAACGACTGCGGGCAAAGCTTTCTGTCACGGCTAGCAGTTGTTTCCAAGTAAAATCGGCGGCTGCTTCCACCAGCAGATTGGTGATAGTCAGTGTCTTTTGGTCAAAATCAAACTGCCCAGCAAGGTAAAAACGTCCGTAACGGCTCTCGATCTGCCAGCCCTGCTGCGCTATATCGGCTAGAAAGGCTCGTCGCGCTTTTGAATGCGACTCAAAAAAGGAAAAGACGAGTCGGCTTTCTTGAAATCCTGCCCTTTGTGCAAGAAAATCGATCGAAGTCAGTTTTTTCACTTTCATCAAGACGCCTCCTCAAGCAAAAAAGAATAGACGAATGACACGCCAGCTGCCGTACCACTCGAGCTATTCTTTTGATTAAAATGTTCGTTGTGCCATGTTGAATGCCGCCAGCATCTCATCCGTTGCTTCGTCGACAGGCGTTACAGATTCCAGATCACCTTGGATCACACGACGGGTGACACCGCCCATTTCGCCACAGGTGATCAGCGTGATCATTTTACGGCCTTCCACTTCGTCAAGCAAATAGACATCGGTCGGGTCGACCCGCACAGAAGAAGTCGCGGTATACGTGTAAATATTTTCCAGATCGGTCACATAGATAGCCGCTCCGATGGCGACATCATCCAATGGCGTAAACAAAAGCTCTGGCGATTGAGCGCGATGGCTGGCTAGTGCGTAATTGCCTTCCCCCATTTTTTGGGTGGGACTTAACGTACCAGCACCATACAGCAAGGCCTCGTTGGCCAAGCCTTTAAAAATCGGCAGATTGATCCCCACACTAGGAACCACCACGCCGCCGATCACTGGCAAGGCTTTGTTGCTCAGCTGCGCCCGTAAGACTGCTTCTGAACTCGCCGGCTCCACGGCATCAAAATCAAAGGTCGCTTCCGCTTCCATATTTTTTTCCACATCACTGCGATCAATGGTGCCGACTGCGTATGCTTCACCTGTTTGTTTAATAAAATAATTTTTGATTTGATTATTAAAAATCAATGCTAAACCAATCAATAACAGCAAAAGCAAAAAGAGATTGCTCAGCCAATTCGAAAGTCTGCGTTTCTTTTTTCTCATAGGTTTTCGTCTCCATTAGTTTCTTCTTTTATCATACCAAAATCCTCATAAAGACGCCAATTTTGGCCAGTTTTTTTACGAAAAGACAAGATTTGCCTTTTTTTGTCGAAAAAGGGAACTTAAAAATTGTTTTTTCTGTTATTTTGTAATATAACTTTAAACGAAAAGATACAAGCAATTTTCAGCGCTTTGTTGTAGAATGAACTTAGTATATAGGAGGGATCGATCGGCATGTCTAACACGATTTACGTACATATTGATACAACCAGCAATGCCGTCTTGACCCGCGGGCTTGCCCCCCAAGATTTTAACAAGAGCATCGTCCATCAGCCCAAGAATTTGCTCTTGCTTGATCCTTCCAGTGATTTCGGCGAATTCGACGGTCATACAGGCTTAAAAGTGATACGCGGAATGGAAGACGTCCAACTGTTTTTTCAGCAGATCAACAAAGGTCGTGTTGCCGAAGAAATGAAGTGGATCGATTTTAATGATTACGAGATGGTCAAAGAATTGACGCCTTTAGAGATCTCCGAGTTGTTATATTTTGGCCACATGAAGACACACCTCCACTCCCCTTTCTTTTACAAACTGCAAAATAACTTTGTTTTCTTTGACTTAAAAGATGCACGTTCCCGCGTTTATTATCGCTATTTAGATGAATATTATCGGATTTTGGCGGATCGGATCACCCGCATCGTCTTAGAAAAAATCAATGATCGCCTCTCTTTTTTTAAAAAAGCAACGCCGGTGGAAAAGCTCGATTTTAATTTGCTGAAAGAATTGCGGGGAATCATGCAAGAAGGCATCGTCTTTTGTCTGACACAAGAACAATTGATCGACAGAACCTATACGATCCCGATCTATCTGTCAGAAGATGCTGGCTTAAAAAACACGCTGGTCAATCAAAAAGAGCTGGATCAAATCGCTGTTTTACGCTATTCAGCCAGCAAAAAAAGCTGGTCGTTGGAAATCGACCAAGAAGATCTAGCGTTTGGCTTTATCGACAAAAAAATGTCTTGATGCTTCTCTTTCTCAAAGAGCATCAAGACATTTTTTGATGGTTCCATTTCTAAAACTAAGCTTTCGGGACAAATAATTTCGGGGCTGCCTTGACTAAGAGACCTAGGACGACCCCTACATAAACGATATTGATAATGACCGATGATCCATTAAAGATCAAGGAATACAGATACGGACTTTGTCCTGGCGGTGCGTACATTCCCCAGACAAAGACCCCAGCCCAATAATGCCAAAACCAACGGCTGATCACCGCCACGATGCCCCCTAAGACGACATACCACGTAACGGTTTTGCTGTTTTGACGGATCGCTTGCTGGATTTTATTAGCAAACAAGCCGCCCATCCCGCCAAAAGCAAAGGCAAAGGGGTATTCAAAGATGATCTGTGGAACGGTGATAAAGTTACGCATGGCGCTACCAATCAAAATATTCAGCAAGCCCCACATAAATCCAGCTGTCATTCCCGGCAGCACTCCGCGACGATACGAATACAAGACCAAGGGCACGAGACCTAGAGACAAGTCGATACTGGAATTGGCTGTCTGGATCGGGATATACGACAAGACGACCCCAATTGCAGCGATCATCGTTCCTTCCGTCCACACCTGCAGCGACATTTTTCGTTTCAAAAAAAACTCCTCCTTTAGAATCATCACAATTCACAAAGGAGAAGTGTTGGACACTTCAACTCGTCACAATTCCTACGTTCGCATGATCGAAACAGGTACGAAGGGTTTAGAGTACTCTCATTCTCAGCCTTTGCAGACTCCCCTTTGTGATTAGATTCTATTTTATTTTTTGCTTGCATTTCGCAAGTCACTTTCAAGAATACCATAAATTGGTGAAAAGAAACATGACTGCGATCGTTTTTTCTAAAAACATCCTGAAACTCCTCAGAAAAAAACAGCCAATGAGCGGCTAAAGACCGACCATTGGCTGTTGTTCTCATGCATATGAGACACGATTAAATTGATAATTTTGATTCAAACAGTGGACTGACTGGTTTGTTCTCATGGATTCGTTTGATCGCTTCGCCCATCAAGGCACCGACACTGATCTCATCGATTTTTTTCGACTTGCGGTCTTCTGGCAAGTGAATCGAATCTGTCACAACTAGATGCTCAATGGCAGAATCTTCGATCCGTTCCAAGGCAGGTCCTGACAAGACAGGGTGGGTACATGAGGCGTACACACTTTTAGCACCTGCTTGTTTCAACGCATTCGCAGCCAATGTGATGGTACCAGCAGTATCGATCATATCGTCGATCAAGACACAAGTTTTGCCTTCAACATGACCAATGATATTCATGACTTCTGCTACGTTGGCTTTCGGACGACGTTTGTCGATGATCGCGATTGGTGACTTAAGAAACTCAGCTAATTTACGGGCACGAGTCACGCCCCCGTGGTCTGGTGAAACGACGACGACGTCATCGCCTTGAATGCCTCTTTCCAAGAAGTAGTTGGCGATCAATGGTGCACCCATCAAGTGGTCAACTGGGATATCAAAGAACCCTTGAATCTGTGAGGCATGCAAATCCAGTGTAACCATGCGGTTCGCACCGGCTTTTTCGATCATGTTTGCTACAAGTTTTGCGGTGATTGGTTCTCTTGATCGCGCTTTGCGGTCTTGTCTTGCATAACCATAATAAGGCATTACTACATTGATCGTCTTCGCACTGGCGCGCTTCAAAGCATCGATCATGATCAGCAATTCCATTAAGTTATCGTTTACAGGGCTGCTGGTTGATTGAATCACGTAGACGTGGGCACCACGAATACTTTCTTCAATATTCACTTGGATTTCACCATCGCTAAATTGTTTGACTGAACACTTACCTAATTCAACACCTACTGCAGCTGCGATTTTTTCCGCCAAAGGACGATTTGAGTTCAGAGAAAAAATCTTCAATCTTGGATCAAAATAATGATTTGACATGAGAACCTCCACTTTCTTTGCGTTCATCTAGAAAAAAATGACTCCTTTTACTAGAATCTTCTTCCTAATAAATAGTAGTCATTTTTCCTTAAGAAATCAAGTCATTTCGCTATTTCTAATTTAGATAAGGCAACTTTTTCGCGTAATCCGCTTTATTTTCCTGACGGGCGCGGGCAATCGCCATACTGTGTTTAGGAATATCTTTGGTGATCGTTGAGCCAGCAGCGATCATCGTTTCCTCTTCGATGGTCAATGGCGCAACTAGATTGGAGCCAGAGCCGATAAAGCAATTGTCGCCGACAGTCGTTTTGAATTTGCTCTTGCCGTCATAATTAACAAAGACTACGCCGCAACCGACATTGATGTTTTTGCCTAAGGTCGCATCGCCAACATAAGACAAGTGTCCGACTTTGGTGCCTTCACCAATCGTCGCATTTTTGACCTCCACAAAGTTCCCGATATGGGCATGGGCCAAAATTTCCGCATGGGGACGAAGATGGGCATTGGGACCGACATCGGCGCCATCATGAATGATGCTCTCCTCGATCGTCGATGCCTTGATCGTCACTTGGTTGCCGATCTTGCTGTCTTCTATTTCAGAAGCTGCCGTAATGACACAGTCTTCTCCGATCGTCGTCTTCCCTTTGATGGTGACACCGGCTTCGATCAGGGTATCTGAGCCGATCACAACACCTTCGTCGATATAAGTCGTCGCCGGATCGATCAAGGTCACGCCATTTTGCATGTGCTGACGATTGATCCGCTGACGCATCAAGCGATTGGCTTCGGCTAAGGCGATGCGGTCATTGACTCCTAATGATTCATGAAAATCTTCGGTTTGATAAGCAGCGATGATTTTGCCGTCTTCCTTTAAGATCTCGATGATATCAGTCAAGTAGTACTCCCCTTGGGCATTGTCCGTATCTAATTTTGCCAAGGCGTCAAATAACAATTCATTGTCGAAGCAATACGTCCCTGTATTGATTTCTTGGATCAGCGCTTCTTCGATCGACGCATCTTTTTGCTCAACGATTTTCTCCACGATACCGACACGATCCCGCACGATTCGGCCATAGCCTGTTGGGTCTGCCGCTTGCGCCGTTAAGATCGTCGCCGACGCATTTTTCCCTTGGTGGTAATCGAACAAGTTATTCAAGGTTTCCGTCGTCAATAACGGTGTATCCCCACTGATCACTAAGGTCGTCCCTTTTTTGCCTTTTAAAAACGATTCGGCTTGAACGACGGCATGGCCCGTACCCAATTGTTCGGCTTGTAAGGCATAGTTGGTGCGATCCCCCAGTTGCTCTTTGACCATTTCTGCCCCGTGACCGACGATCGTCACGATCTCTTCAGGATTGGTTTCCACCACTCGATTCATGATGTGCTCCACCATTGGTTTGCCACAAACAGGATGTAACACTTTATATAACTTCGATTTCATGCGCGTGCCTTTTCCAGCCGCTAAAATTATTGCAAAACGTGCGTCCACGTATTCCACTCCTATCAATCTGAACGATTTTTGTTCATTGAATTTCCTATAAACAGTTTAGCCCAAGTACTTGTAAATTTCAACGATTTAAGGAATCCCCACCTAGACCAATCAAAAAAAGACTGGCGGCCGCCGTTTAAAAAACAGCTGCTTGCGCCAGTCTAAGAGCCACAAAAATCAGGCTTTTTTCTCAAAGTAATTTCCCGGTACTACCGAGATCGTTTTGGTCTGGGTATCGACATCTTCAACATACAGCAGAGAACTGTAATCGCTGATGGCCCGCTTGCCTTTGAATTTCGTTTCGGCAAAAACCGTAATACCGACTAATTCGGCTTCAAATTCTTCAATCAAGCTCTTCATCCCATTGACCGTGCCGCCGCCTTTCATAAAGTCATCGACCACCAATACTCTAGAGCCGCGCTTTAAGCTGCGCTTGGATAATTCCATTTTTTCGATGCGCTCTGAAGAACCAGAGACATAATTGACACTCACGGTCGAGCCTTCAGTGATCTTGGAATCACGACGCACGATCACGAAGGGAACATTCAAGTAGTAAGAGACTGCTTGAGCGATCGGCACTCCTTTAGTAGCAACGGTCATCACCGCATCGATTTGTTCGCCTAAATATTTGGAAGCGATGATGCGGCCGACTTGGCGCAGCAATTCCGGTTCGCCTAATAAGTCAGATAGATAAACATAGCCGCCAGGCAACAAACGGTCTTGCTCAGACAAGCGTTCTGCCAGCCCTTCGACGTACGCATACGCTTCTTCTTCAGAAATTTCAGGCACAAAAAAAACACCGCCAGCAGCGCCTGGCACGGTATCAAGAATGCCTGTTCCTCGTTCTTTAAAGGTCTTTTTGATAATAGATAAATCTTCGCTAATCGATGATTTTGCAGAGGCATATCGTTTAGAAAAGAAGGACAATGAAATCAATTCATGGGGATGATTCAACAAGTAATGTGTCATATCGATCAGTCGTTCACTTCGACGTATTTTCACACCGGACAACTCCTTTAGTTTATTCGCCTTATTATAAGGCTTTTTCGGGATAAATGCGAGCATTATCTAAAATATTGCTTATATTGTTCGGTTTTGATTAGAGTTTAAAAAAAAGAAACGAAAATTCTTCGTTTCTTTTTCATAAAGCCCTTTATTTTAGGCGTTGTTTTCGTTGGACGAGGATCACGATGCGTTTGATCAAATTGATCACTAAGAAAAGAGCGATAAAAACCAGCGTGATCGTCGCTCCCGGTGGTGTGTCCAAATAAAAGGAACTGGTCAAACCAGACATCATCCCAATCATGCCGATCACGACACTGATCAAAATCACGGCATTGAAGCTCTTGCCTAAACGCATACTGATGGCAGCTGGTAAAACCATGATCGCAGAGATCAACAATGCACCCGCAATCGGGATCATCATGGCGATTGCCACCCCCGTCAAGACATTAAAGAGCATCGACATCACTCGCACAGGCAAGCCATCAACATGAGCGGTATCTTCATCAAAGGTCAAAATGTACATGGGCCGTTTGAATAAGAAGAATAAAGCAAAAACGACTAAAAACAAAAAGCCTAAGATCCAGACTTGTTCTTGTGTGATCGTAACGATCGACCCAAACAAATACGATTGGATACTCGTTGCGGAGTTCCCCCCGCTAAGGTTCATCAAGACGAGGGCTAACGCTAAGCCGCCAGACATCAAAATGGCGATCGAGATCTCTGAATAACTGCGGTACAGTGTTCGCAAGTATTCCAAAATGATTGCGGCAATGACTACGATCAATAGCGTCGTCAAACTCGGATTTAGATTTAGAAAGAAGCCCAGTGCCACCCCTGCTAAAGAGACATGGGACAGCGTATCAGCCATCAATGACTGTCGCCGAATCACTAGAAAGACCCCCAGCATCGGTGCGATACCAGCAATAAAAATCGCCGCAAGAAAAGCTCTTCTCATGAATTCATATGAAAGCAACGCCATGGTGAATCCTCCTTCCGCACTAAACGGATCTGACGGTCCGCGTATTCTTTGATATCTTCGTGATCATGGGTGATCATCAAAATCGACTTGCCGTGGTCATGAGCATTGTGCCGTAGCAGTTCATAAAACAGATTGCGGGATTGTTCATCCATCCCCGTAGTCGGTTCATCTAAAATAAATAAATCAGGGTCCGTGGCAAAGACCCGTGCCAAGCTAATCCGCTGCTTTTGGCCACCGGACAACTCGCCGATCCGTTTATGACGCACGTCCCACATCCCGACGGCATCTAATGCACGGCGGACATGTTCATGGTCTCGTTTCGTCAAGCGCTTGAACCAGCGATCTCTTGGGTAGCGGCCCGATTGGACCAATTCCAAAACGGTGCTGGGGAACCCGACGTTAAAGGAAGCAATCTGCTGAGGAATGTAGCCGATGCTTAATTTTTCACCAGCAGCATTTTTGGTCGCCAAGGTGACTGCTCCTTTAGAAGGTTTCAACAAACCAAGGGTTGCTTTGATCAAAGTAGATTTTGCCGCCCCATTTTCGCCAGTCAAAATCACGAATTCGCCGTCTTCGACAAAGTAGGAAATGTCTTCCAAGACGGGCTCATCATCATAATAAAAGGTCAAATCTTTTACATCGATATAACGCACGCAGGCGCCTCCTTAGTGAATACTTTTTTGTAATGCTGCCAAATTGTCTTCCATTACAGACAGGTATGTTTCGCCGTTATCCATCTGCTCTTGCGTCAAGCTTTCTAATGGATTCAAGACCGCCAGCTCCACTCCTGTTTCAGACGCTAAGGTCTCAGCCACCTTCGATGACGCGTTTTCTTCAAAATAGATAACTTTGACTTGTTTTTCTTCTACATATTCTTTCAGCTCAGCCAACCGACTTGGCGTTGGTTCTTGATCGAGTGAAATGCCCGAAATCGATTCTTCGACTAAATCATACTGCCGTGCCAAATAGCCAAAGGCTGCGTGCTGCGTAACGAAGGTTCGTTGGGTCGCATCCTTTAACGCCGCTTGGTAGGCTTCATCTAAAGCAGAAAGCTTTTCGATATAGGCAGCTGCATTTTCCGTGAAAGTTGCCTTTTGCTCAGGAAACTTCGCAATCAAGTCATCGCGGATCGTTTCTACTTCTTGGATCGCTAAGACTGGGTCGGTCCAAACATGAGGATCGTACGTATGATCATGGCCTTCATGGCTGTCTCCGCTTTCGTGATCATGCGCGTCATGATCTTCCTCCTCTGTGCCTTCCACCAACTGAATGTTTTTGGCCGCTTCGATCACGGCTGTTTGCTCAGGATCGACGGAATCCGTCAAACTAGCGACCCAAGTTTCTAGCTCAGGACTATTGTAGACAAAGGCATCTGCATCCATGATTTTGGTCATATCTTTGGCACTTGGCTCATAGTCATGGGGTTCGGTTCCTGCAGGGATCAACAAGGAGACCTCTGCTGCGTCGCCTACGACTTCTTTCGTAAATTCGTACATTGGATAAAACGTCGTGACGATCGACAGCTTCTCTGTGTCACTCGATTGGCTTGTCGCTTCTTGCTGCCCACAAGCGCCAAGAAGCACGCCCCCTAAAAGGAGTGCTGTAGTAAGTAAGATTTTTTTCATCGGGATTTCCCCTTCCATTTGCTGGCTCTTCTTTTTATTTTAAAACGGAACAACTCCGTTTTGTTAGCAAAAGTTACTCTATCAAATGATTTCCGGTTCGTCAAGACAAATCGTACGTTTTACGATTTAAAACTTTTATTTCGAGATAAATCGGAAAACATAGGAGAAAACGTTCATTTGAAGCGGATTCTTCTCTCAGGAACTTAGCCATATTTTACGCCATTCGCCATGCGCCCCTGCTGTACCAGCTTGAAAAATTAGAGAGTATGTAGGATAATAACCTAAAAGCACTTGGAGGAAACGAAGATGAACGAATTTGTAACTGTGCCGCCAACTGTAAACAACAGCGACTTGTTGACTCGAATCGTCTTACCAGAAGATCCTGCATCGCAGCAAACCGAAGAAATCCGCAAAACGATCGACAAACCATTGTATGAAGAAGACAAAAAGAAAAAATCCGCAAAGAAGCAGCACCAAAAAGAATAGCCTTTGCTTTACGTAAAGAATCAGACCCCGACGCCTTATTTTCGTCGGGGACTTTTGTGTAGGGCAGCTTCTAGATGCTTCCTTCCCCACTTCAGCTGCCTTTTTCTTTACCATTGAAATAGAAGGCATACAAAAAAACACAGGCGAATTCAGCCTGTGTCCTTGACTCATTCATTTCAATGTACGTACAAGATAAACCTCATCGCAGAATCCTTTTAAGGCATTATAGACCCGCTGTGCCCGCGAATATTTTTGACAAAGAGCAAAGACAGTCGGTCCGCTGCCGGTCATCAAGGCAACGTCTGCGCCGTATTTCATCATGCGATCTTTGATCTGTTGGACGATCGGATACTTCGGGATCGTGATGGCTTCTAGGCTATTGCCCATGGCAGCGATCATTGCTGGATAATCTTCGGCTAAGACGGCGGCCGACAATGCTGCGATATCTGGATGGTGCAGTTGGTCTAGCTCGACTTCTTGAAAGATTTTCCCCGTTGAAACACTCAAACGAGGTTTAACCAAGATGACCCAACATTGCGGCATCGGCCGCAGCGGCGTCACCAGCTCCCCTTTTCCTGCAATATGGGAAGTGGTCCCATAAAGACAATAGGGAACATCGGTGCCGACTTCCATACCAATATCGATCAGCTCTGCCATGGAAAGGTCTAAATGCCACAGGCGAACCATCCCCCGCAGCGCTGCCGCACAATCCGTACTGCCCCCACCTAACCCAGCTGCCACCGGGATATTCTTGGTGATGCGGATACGGATGCCTTTTTTTATGCCGTAGCGTTTTTTTAAGATACTGGCGGCTTGATAGACATTATTGCGTTTGTCGATCGGCAAAAAGGCTTTGTTGGTTTCTATAATGATCTTATCTTCTGCTATCTCTTCCATTATCAGACGGTCGGCTAGATCAACACTAGACATCACCATTTCCAACTCATGGTAGCCGTCTGTTCTTTTCTCTAACACATCGAGACCGAGGTTGATCTTAGCTGGCGCTTTTTCAATAATCTCCATCTTCATTCATCCAATCATCTGATAGTTATTTAGTTCTATCATAGCAGATTCTTATAAGATAGTTGAGTGATTTCTCTTGTTTTTATGATTGTTGCCATTTTGGTTGCCCTTTAGCTTGGTTCCTCGTAAAATAGAAGTACCAACTCAATAGATAAAAGAAAGCGGGGGAACCACATGGCAAATTTGATTCCAAGAGATTTCGCAGGCGGCGAAGAACTATTAGGCAAATTAATGAACAGTTTTTGGCAAGAACGGCAAATGAATACGGACATTAAAGAGTACGAAGACAAGTATCTCGTTCAAGCAGATTTACCCGGCATCAAGAAAGAAAACATCCGCGTCAGTTACGTCAACAACACGCTGACGATTTCAGCGGCTCAAACAGAGACCACGGAAACCGAGGAGGATTTCGGACATTATTTGCGCAAAGAACGCTCTAGCAGTGCCTATCAACGGACCTTCACCATCACAGACATTGATGACGAGTCCATTAAAGCAGTGTTTGAAGACGGCGTTTTGACCCTGACGTTACCAAAAGCCAGCTACAAAGACGCACCCGCAAAAAATATCCCGATCGAATAACCGAGATACCAAAAAGGCAGTCCCTTCAGAGAACGCTCTTGGGGACTGCCTTTTCCTATTTGCGTGCTTGTCGTCGATACGCCTGTCTTGAGGTCTGTGGTTCTTCTTCAGAAATCTCTTTTTTGACGTACAATTTCAAACTGTATGGTTCATGGTATTTTACATCATTTTTGACAAAATCACCGCCAGTGATAAATAAGCCCACTGGCTCTAAGGGCTGTTTGCCTGTCCATTGGATCGTGCCGACTTTCGTCATCTCCGTGTAGCTAGTACCGATCTGCAATGCGTACTCATTTTCCCCTTGCTGTTTGACAAAATAGTAAGGATACAAGGTGTTTTTCGGGATCGTAAAGCCGTTGGATGACGGTTTGATCGCCAATTCTTCTTGAGCGATCAAGGTCTGCAAATGATTCGCCAATACCAGCTGATAGTCTTCTTCAAAATGGATCACCGCTTTTTCAGTCGTCAAACGATCAATGTCGGTGGTGCTGATGGTTTCTCCTTCAATATTGAAGACTTCGTCTGGTAAAACTTTGACAAAGGCCTGAGTGACATCGAACTTCATATTTTTGTTTAAGAAATAATAGAAGATATTCAGTACCCAGAAGTAGACTAAGACCAAAAAGCCGACCGTATAAAGGATCGCTTGAAAATAGTTTTGGTTCGCAAACATCCCGTAGACGATCCGCAAAATATACGCCGTTGGAATGATACTGAGGATGGTATAGGCACGGTTCAAGTATTTAGGACTGATATCGAGATAGCCCAAAAATTTATGGATGCCGTTGATTAAATCTAAAATAAGCGTCATTTTCTCACCTACTCATTTCCTTGATTCTCATCCATGATCCCTTGTGGATCTGGCGTGGTCTCTTCACTTGAAGAAGGTGTTTCCTGATTGTTTTCCGATGGTGCTGGTGAAACATTGGCATCGCTTGATGGCGTCGTTTCTGCAGGCACCGAAGAAGACGGAGTCGTTGCTGGTGTTGCTGGTTCACTGCTGGATGACGGTGTTGTCTGCTGGTCATCGTTCGTCGGTTGTGAGTCCGTGCTAGCAGGTGTCTGATTTTGACTGTCTTCAGTCATCGAAGAGGGTGTGCTTTCACTTGGTACTTGTTCGGTCGTTTCTGTCGTCTCTGTCGTTTCCGTCACACGACTTGGTTGGCGGTAGCTGCCTGAATTCACCACGCCGGTGGCAGTGGCAATGATCGTTGATATCGTTAAAAGTGCAATTGGTTTTAAAATAGGCGGGACTTTTCGCATGATTCTCATCCTTTTCTTACCCGATGTTGCCCATTGGCAGCCTCGGTTCCTTCAGCCTCTTCTTACCTTTATAATCGTTTCTAACAAAAGGGTCAAGATTCCAGAGGCTTCTGCCGCAGGATTTAAAAAAATCTAAACATGTAACTGTTTTCACAAAAAAAACAACGACGGTAGTTGCCGCCGCTACACAAGGTATTCATAAAACTTTTCAAAGGTCAATCGCAACGTGCCATGGTAATCCCGTAAAAGGGCGGGCAAGGCGATCACTTCTTCATGTTGGATCGGGGCATCGATTTGGATCACCGCTTCTTCCTCATCCAGATAATAAGAACTAAACAGTTCATCATCAGCAACTTCTTCTAGCTGATTGGTCAGCTCCTCATAAAACTTTTCTACGATCGGTTCTGCCAACTCATCAAAGACTGGCTGCAAGGCTGCTTCTACAGCTGGAAACGGCTGCGCGAGTAATTGCTGTCCGCTGAGGGAATGGCAGGTATTCTCATAGGTCAAATAAAGCAGGTCGAAATAATCCTCTTCTTCCCCGATCGCTTCTAGCGTCAAAAGGGCTTTTTCTACCAATGAAACCAAGGCCGAGGATACCTCCTGATGCATCACCGCATCAACTTTTTCAAATAATTGCTGTTTCTCGATGACAAATCTTTCTTCCATAAAAATGAATTCCGCTTTTTCAAAGCAAAGGGGGGTATCAGAGATAAATAGTTGGATCGTTGCCATGGCGTTGCCTTCTTTCTTTTTCAAGCTGCGGACAAACAGATGATTTGTCAACAGCGAAAATCTTCGTTAGCATAAATAATAGCAGGTGAACAAATTGTTCATCAAGTAATAAGGAGGAGATCGAATGAGTAAAGTTGCTGTTATTGTCACTGATCTAGTTGAAGATGTTGAGTTGACGTCACCAAAAGAAGCACTGGAAGCGGCTGGACATGAAGTAGTCGTTATTAGTAATGAAGGCGCCGAGACCGTCGAAGGCAAACAAGGTGGAACATTTACCGTCGATGCGGCCATTGATACGATCGATCCTGCAAGTTTTGATGCTTTGTTGATCCCAGGCGGTTTCTCCCCTGACCAATTACGGACCGATGAGCGCTATGTGTCATTGACGAAAGACTTTTTGACATCTGATCGTCCCGTCTTTGCCATTTGCCACGGCCCACAACTGTTTATCCAAACAGGACTGACAAAAGATTTGACCTTGACGGCTTATGATTCTGTGCGACCAGATTTAGCCTACGCAGGTGCCACCGTCAAAGATGAGCCTGTCGTGATCGACGAAACCTATCGGTTGATCACCAGCCGAAACCCAGATGACTTAGATGCCTTCAATCAAGCCATTACCGAGGCATTGAACTAACCACGAATAAGACTTGGTTTCTTAGAGAAAAAAAGCCGCCAATTGCAGCGTTCGATCCTTCGTATCGATCGAGCTGCAGCTGAGCGGTTTTTTCTTGCGTAGCTTTTCAGTTTTCAGTGAATAGCTCGTTTCCCGTTACTCGTCAGAGGGCAACTCAAAACCATCGAAAGTCTCGCCATCGTAATAGCGCAATAACTCTTCCGTCGATAATAAGGAAGACGTCATTTCTTCCTGTGCCTCATTGGCCTCTCGAAGTTGGGCAAGGTAAGCCGCGTAGGCTTCTGCCAACTGCCGATAAACAGCTTGCCGCGAAGTTCCTTCTGCTTGGATCGTCGGCAATTCACGGATAAAGGCCCGATAGACGGGGCGGTTTTCCTGCCATTCGATCGGCAACTCAATTACTTGAAGCTGGGCTTCTTCAAACCATCGTTCCATCGCTCTCCCTCATTTCTTTTCTTATTATCGTCAAGTTAGCAGCAAAGGTCAATCGGTGAGCAAAAAAACACAGAACAAGCGTTGAAAGAAATTGCCACATCCGCAAAAGCTCGCTTGTTGGGCTAGCTTTTACGGATGCGGCAATTTATCTGCTTGTTCTGTGTGTTACTCGTTTTTATGCGGCAACATACGCATATTTTTCAATGTTTTGTCGGATCGTTTCAATCATGTCTTCATCTTGTAAGCCAGTGATTTCTGCAATGACTTCCGGTAGTGATTTTTCATCCAAAAGTGCTTGCAATTGTTGGCTTTGCTCATCTTCAGGGTCTTTGTAGTTGAAGATCATGCCGATCGTTTCATAGAGATGATCTGGCTGCATGTTGCGTTTTTCTAACTCAAGGACTGGTCGGATAAAGCGTTCTTCAGTTCCTAATTTGCGGACAGGTGTCCGTGCCACCCGTGTGATAGCATCGGAAATGTGTTTGTTTTTAAAGCGTTGGATGATTTTTTCGATATACCGTTCATGTTCTTCAGGATCAAAAGCCCACTTCTCAATTAAAAGCCGCCCAGTTTCTTCGAGAACGGATTTTAATTGGATCACCACTAAATGGTCCTGCATCGCTTCATCGATCGTCTGATAGCCTTGGAGGGCGCCTGTGTACGCTACCGTAGCATGACCCGTATTGACACTGAATAATTTCCGTTCAATGTACGGTTCCAGGTCCGCCACATAATGGACCCCTTGCAGATGGATCGAGGATTTCATCCCTGACTCTTGGATCACCCATTCGCAAAAAGGTTCTACTTGAACGAATAAGGGATCTTCATGGTGTTGCAGCGGTACGATGCGGTCCACCGCTGCATCTGGAAAACCAACCGTCGCTTCTAACGCGGACCAATCAGCAACGTATTTTTGCACTTCGCTTTTTAAAAAGGTCGATCCGCCGATCATGTTCTCACAGGCGATCACATCAATGGCTGGCTTGTCTGGGTATTGCTGACGTGCTTCTAAGCCTTTGGCGATCAGCTCAGCGATATGCGGCAAAATGTTGGGACCAATGGCGGTCGTAAGGATGTCTGCCTCGGCAATCGCTTGGATCACCGCTTCTGGTTCTTTGGCATTGTTCAATCCCGTCACATGCTCGATGTGGATCTGTTCTTGGGTCTCATCGGCTAATTCGATGGTATACCCTTGTCTTGCTTTTAAGGCGTCAATGATCGTTTCATTGACATCAATAAATGTGATTTCAAAGTTGTTGGCAGCCAATATCTCGCCGATAAAGCCACGACCAATATTACCTGCACCAAAGTGAACTGCCTTCATGTCTTGTCTCCTCCTTAAATCCTTATGCTACGGTCAAACTTTGGGCGATTTCTTCTTTATCTAAGGCATCCGCCAATTCGACAACGTTATCGATATCGCTGCAAAAGAGGGCGATTTGTTGGACCAATTGCAGGTGATCCTCCCCTTTGCCCGCAATGCCGAAAAGGACGGTGACGATTTTTTCTTCGTCCGCGGTACCGAAATTCACGCCATCCGGTACTTGCACGATACAGATACCTGATTTTTTGACGTATTTTTTGGCTTCATCCGTGCCGTGAGGAATCGCAATAAAGTTCCCCATATAGACTGAGAGCATCTCGTCACGCTCAAGCATGGCATCGACGTATTCTTTTTCCACACAACCTGCCGCCAGCAATTTTTCGCCGCAGTAACGAATGGCTTCTTCTTTGGTCGCAAATTGTTTGTTCAATTCAATCATGTCTTTTTCTAATACTTGCATTCGGCTCATCCTTTCTTAATTCGCTGCTTTGATCGATGCCACGATCCGTTGATAGTTCGTCGTTCCCATCAAATTATTGACAGATAGGTGGATCGCTTCTGGCGCTGACGTTTGCGCTTGCGGTGTTAGGGCTTCTTTTGTGATCACCAGTGAAGAGGCGTTGGCATGGAGATCATTGATATGGCTTTTTCTGATTGGCATCGTCAGAGCTTCTTTGGCTAAAAGATCTTGGAAAACTTTCTGAGCCATCGTTGCCGAACCTTTGCGATCATCGTGGGCCAAAATGATTTCACTGACTTGCTTAAGGTCATTGGCGGAAGGAACATCTATCTGGTTGCCTGCTTCAGACTTTTTTGCTGTCTCCCCCGCTGTCTTAGTCCCTGACAATGTGGCTACGATTTCATCGTACCGTGGAGAGTTCAGGAAATTTTCAACCGCGACAAAGGTCGCATTTGGCGCTTTTTGTTTGGCACGTTCTTGCAATTCTTCTTGAGTGACGATCAGCGTATTGGCATCGTCCGTCAAATTGTTGATGGCGGAATTAGAAACATTTTGTGGAAGACCCGCTTCTTTGACTTTTTTCCGTAAGATCGATGCCCCCATAGCACTGGAGCCCATGCCTGCATCACATGCGAAGATGATACGATTGATGCCAGTCATTGGTTGAGCCGCCAAGCCTTTTGAGCTGAGTTTTGCTGCTTGCGTTTGTTGTACTTTTTCTTCAAAATTATCCACCGTATCCTTCGCATCCGCTTTCAAGATCGCGGCAGCGACGATAAAGGATACGCCTGCTCCTACGGCAATTCCCGCTAAGACAGAAACGACACTCATCACCGAGTTGAATGGCGTCATTGCTAAGATCGCAATGATCGAACCTGGTGAAGCAGGTGCCCGTAAGCCTGCACCTAGCAATTGGAAGGTAAAGCTTCCTGATACACCGCCGGCAATCACGGCTAAGAACATCAATGGTTTCATCATGACGTATGGGAAGTAGATCTCATGGATCCCACCGATAAAGTGAATGATGATCGCTCCAGGTGCCGAAGATTTCGCTGCTCCTTTTCCGAAGAAAGTGAAGGCTAGCAAGACTCCTAAACCAGGTCCAGGATTGGCTTCTAATAAGTAAAGGATCGATTTCCCAAATTCGCTGACTTGCTCAGTACCAAGTGGCGTCAAAATTCCATGGTTGATAGCATTGTTTAAGAATAAGATTTTTGCTGGTTCAATAAAGATATTGGCTAATGGAATCAAGTGGGCATTGACGATCACTTCGACCCCTGCTGCCATTGCTTCTGTCAAGGTGTTCACAACTGGCCCGATTGCTACAAAGCCCAGTAATGCTAAGGCAAAACCGATCAAACCTGATGAAAAGTTGTTGACCAACATTTCAAAGCCAGCGCGAACTTTGTCTTGGAAGATCTCGTCAAATTTCTTGATGACCCAACCGCCTAAAGGACCCATGATCATCGCACCCAATAGCATTGGGATATCCGTTCCGACGATGACCCCCATCGTTGCGATCGCCCCAACCACGGCTCCGCGGTCACCAGCAATCACTTTCCCGCCAGTATACCCGATCAAGATTGGGATCAAATACGTTAGCATTGGACCGACCATCGTTGCAAAGGCTTCATTTGGTAAATACCCATCTGGAATAAATAATGCCGTTAATACACCCCATGCAATCAATGCGCCGATATTCGGCATCACCATACTCGACAACGTACTGCCTAATTTTTGAACTTTTGCTTTGACTGATGATTTGGCTGCTTTTTGTGTCTGTTCCATTTTTTTCTCTCCTCTCGTCTGCTTACAACCTTATTGTAGGCGCTTCCCAAAAAGCTCGAAAGTCGTACTTTGGCACAAAAAACTGTGCCAAAACTTGTAGCCAAACGGATAGAACAAAAAAAAGGCGAGCAGCCCCTGCACTCGCTTATTTTTATTATGTTTCACGTGGAGCATTTTTTTGGATTTTGCCAAAACGCAAAAAAAAACGTGTACTCACTCCTTCTACACAAGGTAGAAAGAGCAAGTACACGGAGGCAGCTCATTCATTTATTTCGTTCGCTGCTCTTGTTGCAAGCCAGTCTGCTGCTGATCGTTTATTCTTCTGCCAGCAAAATCTGTTGGATCTCTTCAACCGATTCGGCATCACTAAGCACCCGAACATTTTGCATATCAGAACAAAAAAAGGCGATTTCTTGCAAAACAGCTAATTGCTGCTCTTTTAGGACGACTACGAAAAGGATCGTAGCGATTTTAGGCTGCTCCTTCGTGCCGAAGTCGACGCCATCAGGCACTTGGATCAAAAAGAGTCCTTCTTCCTTGATCCATTGCTGGGCTTCTTCTTCCGCATGGGGCAATGCCACAAAGTTACCGATGTAAACACCTGTTTTTTGATGGCGACGCAAAAGGCTTTTGACATAGGGCAAGGAAACGATCTCCTGGTTGACTAAGTACTCGCCAATTTTTGTCAGAGCCTCTGTGGCATCGGTAAAGTGTTGATCCAACAAAATCCGCTCCTGTGGAATATACATCGCTGATCCCTCCTATTGTTTTACTTCTTCAATCAAGAGCGAAGAGAGCAACTGATAAATAATCGAATCATTGCCCGAATTAAAAATCTCCGTATTTAGATCATTCATAATGATCGAACCACTGATTTTTCCTAACATCTGAGAGCTTGTTTCATTGATAGGATACGGCGCAAGCATGACTAATAAACGGGTAACAGCGATTTCTTTTTTATCCATCGCTAAAAGAGGCAAAGGTTGTTTCAAGTCGAAAATACGAAAAACTGGTTGCAGGATCGCCGAGCTCGCCGCGTGAAACAAGGCAAAGTGAGTGTCAGGAATGCCCACTGGCGCTTGGAAGTAGCGCCGTAAGAGACGATCAACGACTTTCTCACGATCCAAAACAACATGTTCATCAAAAGACGTCAGCACCAGCTGCAACGTTTCTTCCAAGTCTGCTGGGTTATCAATGGCTTGCACTTGAAACAGCGCCAATAGCTGGTTAATGGCTTCGATAAAAGCCAAGACCGCTTCATAGGATTCCTCTTTGACCAAAGCAGAGGGTGCTTTTTTTGCGGAACGTTTTTTCTGACTAATGGCTTGGAAGGCCTTCTTCAACTCTTGAATATCTTCTTCTAGCAGGATCGGTGAAACGAGTTTGTACTCTCCTTGATACCCTGGCAGCAAGGAAGTCGAGATCACCAAGTCATAGGTCTCCTCGATATTTTCCCGTTTGACATCTCCCACTCGAAAGAAGGTGATTTGATTGATAAAGGGAAAATGTTTCCGCAGCTGCATCTCTAATAAACTGATGGAGGCTAATCCGCTAGGAGAGATCCCTGCAATATTGACTTCTAACACTTTCGGATTTTTTTCCAACGAATTGGCAAAATGCAGGACCATATAGGCGATTTCTTCTTCCGAGAACTGCTGCTGCGAAAAGACCTGCGGCAGATGATTGCGAATCCCGCTGGCGATCTCGACATACTGGTTCATGATTTTTTCTAGGATAGGGTTGTTCAAATGATCTTCTTCTAAAATCGCCCGCGTCATCACTCCTGAGATATGGGTCAGCAGCATTTTATACAAGTTCGTGTCTTCATAAAACGCCACTTCCGTTTGCTCACTGACCAATTCGATCAAGCGTTTCACACGATAAGCCAAGTCAGTATCAAAATTGTCATCAAAAAAATCACGATCAAAGGAATTAGCAAAATCACCTAGTAACACGGCAAAAAAGACGATTTCGTTGATGGAATAAAGCAGTTTCGTCTTTTCGGCGATCTGAGCAAAAATCTTTTTCGCCACCTTCAGCAAGTCTTTGTTGATCTGACTCGGGTACGTCTCTTCTTCCACAGTGTAGCCCAAAGCTACCCGATCCATGGCTAGCGCCAGCATCAAGACGATAAACGCCAATTTGCGGTCACTAAGTTCCTTGAACTGCGGCTCGATGGTTTCTCGAATCAGCCGCTGGGCTAGCAATAGATGGTCACGGGACAGAAATTGAAAAATAAACGGGGCTTCATCATCGGTTTCCAGCAAATGGAAAAATTGGTACTCATTGATCTCCATCACTAGTGTATTGGCTGTGATCAACCGCCGATATTTTTCGGAGCCTTCGATCTCATACCCTTGATTGCGCACGATCCTTAACGGCAGCCGTGCGAGACTTTCTTCTAGCTGTTTAATATCTGAAAAAAACGTCGTATTGCTGATTTGGTAGCGATCCAAGAAGAAATGACTAGATACAGGCTTCGTGGCGGTAGTCAGTTGCAGCAAAATACGATGTTGTCGCTCACTAGCCGCGAATTCTTGATCGGTATCTGCCATAATGGCTTCTTGCAATTGGCGAATGCTCGTTTCTGATGCAAAAATTTGGAAATGACCACGACCGACCTTCTCTAAGGTAGCTCCTACTGTTTCCAGCGATTTTTCTAAATTAGCCAGTTCACGGTACACCGTTCGTTTACTGACTTTTAAGACTTGCATCATGCGATCTAAAGAAACTGGACCGGTACTGTTCATCAATTCCGTTAATAAAAGTGTTTCACGATTGGTCAAAAACATAGTCGACTCCTTCTGTCAGTAACTGACGATACGCATCTGTCGTCAATAAATCATCCACCACCAGCAAAGGAACATCTGGGATCGGGCACTTTTCTGCAAGTTCTTTCGGGAGGATATAGACTGCCGTAGGGTCAAGAGCTTGTCCTTCATACGCCATTTTTTTGATGGTCAAAGACAGCGCTTGTTGGCGGGCCATTTTGCTTAGTATCTCCACTGCCATCGTTTGTGAACCGCGTTTTTTTCCAGTATACAAAAAGATGATCGTTGAAAATCCTAACGAACTTGCTGCCTCGGTTTGCAGCGATTTTTGCGGATCCTGTTCTCTTCTTTGTAATTCTAGGATCAGCGGGGCATACTCATCAGCCGCCAAAAAATTATCTAACACATAATGCTGTGCGTGTGGTGTCTGCTTTTGGGCAATAGCTGCTAATTCCCGTTGGGTGATCACCAAAAGCGCGGGATCATCGATCACACGATAAATCGATTGATAGCGGACAGGAAACGTTAGCTGGGCTTCTTGTAACTGTTTTTTTAGTATGCTGGCACCAATCGCACTGGACCCCATCCCTGCGTCACAGGCCACGACGATCTCCGTGACTTTCTTCATTTTCGGCATCTTACGCTCCTCATTTTCTGTATTGGACTTCCGTTTTAACAGCACACTAGCGATCGCAAACGATACGACCGTACTGACGATAATCCCAGCTAAGACACCTAGGATCATAGACGGCGGTGTATTGAGTAAAATCGCTAAGATCGAGCCCGGAGACGCAGGCGCTCTTAAGCCTACCCCTAAAAATTGGAAGATCAGCGTGCCACTGAAACCACCAATGATCGGACCGAGCAACACCCAAGGATCGAGCAGAACAAACGGGAAATACACTTCATGAATCCCACCAATAGCCTGCACAAAAACGGATGCTGCGGCATTCGTTCGGTTTCGCTTTGAACCAAAAAAAAGATACGCCGCTAAGACCCCTAATCCTGGACCGGGGTTGGCCTCGATCAAAAATAAAACCGACTGACCATTGAGTGCCGCTGCTTCGATCCCTAGCGGTGTAAATAGACCATGGTTGACAATATTATTAAAGAACAAAACCTTCAATGGTTCTACAATGATATGAATAAAGGGCAAGACGTTTTGCTGAACAAAATAATCAACGAGCTGATAGCTGCCGAGACTGAACCAATTAAAAAGCGGCGCCAATAGGAAGTAACTGCCTAAAAAGAGGAGTCCGCCAAACGCACCTGCAATAAAATTGCGCACCAGCATCTCATAGCCACTTTTGACTTTGCTCACGATCGAATCACTGCGGTACAATAGCCAGCCCGCTAGCGGTCCCAGCAGCATCGCCCCAAAGACCTGGGGAATATCCGTTGCGAGAATAGCCCCTAAGACCGCCACTGCTCCTACGACCCCACCTCGTTCAGGCGCCAACATCTGCCCACCTGTATAGGCGATCATGAGGGGCAGCAGCACAGTCAAGACTCCTTGTTCCATTTGCTGGATCACTTGTTGATCGACTGAGAAAAAAGGCAGCAGGAATGAAATCAGCATCCACGCAATAAAAATACTTAAATTCGGCATCATCATGCGAGAAAGATAATTCGTATAAAACTTAACCGTTATCATTTTTTCTCTGGAAGACGAGGTCTTGTTCATTTTATCCGCTTCCTTTCTCTTCTCTATTATAAGATGTTCTGGCAAGACTGAAAACAAAAAAAGCATACGTTTTTTAAAACAGAAATCAAAAAAAGCTGACGTCAAACGCCAGCTTTTGAAATAGCTTCAATTGATTTAGTTTACGCGTACCGCGAAATCTGGTGAGTAATAAGAGTAACTGCTAACAGAAACATTTTGACCTGGTGTTGGTGCATGAACGTATTGTCCGTTACCCATAGCGATCGCCACGTGGTGTGTGCTTCCGCGGCTACCCCAGAATAACAAGTCACCAGCTTTTGCTTCATTGATCGAGATCACCGTACCAGAAAATTCTTGTGCGTAAGTTACCCGTGGTAATGAGATCCCAACTTTAGCAAATACATATTGTGTAAAGCCAGAACAGTCAAAGCCGTCTGGTGTCGTACCACCCCATACATAAGGAGTACCAATGTATTTCATTGCTTCTGCTACGATTGCTGAACCGTTGACCGTTTGTGCGGGTGCAGGAGTATTGCTTGCACCATTGCCGCTATTGTTCGATCCTTGGTTGTTATTGCTATTGTTGGCAGGAGTCGATGGTGTCGTATTTGTTGAACCGCCACCTTGTGATGAACTGCCTTGCGTAGTATCAGTCGTCGTACTAGAATTTGTTGTTGAGTTTGATGTCGTTGAATTCGACGTTGAAGACTCGCTTGATGCTGCTTCCTGAGTAGCTGCTTCAGCTGCTGCCGCTTCTTGAGCCGCTGCTTCTTGTGCTGCTTGTTCACGAGCGGCTGCCGCCGCTTCTTCTGCAGCGATGCGTGCTTGTTCTGCTTCGTATTCTTCTTTTTGTTTTTCTAAATCAGCTTTTTCATCTTCTTTAGATGCTTGTTGAACAGCCAATTCCGCTTGTAAAACATTTAAATCGGCTTGTTTGGCTTGTAGATCCCCTAATTGTGTTTCTAGCTCAAATTGGTTCGCTGCGATTTCTGCCAATTTATCGTCGTTTTCTGCTTTCTTCGCTTCAACTGCTTCTTGGTCTGCCTTTTGTTGATCCACAAGATCTTTGTTAGCATTGACGATCGTCGTCATTGCTTGCACACGGCCAATAGCATCTGTTAAAGAGTCAGCTTCTAATACTGCATCAATAAAGTTCGTACTTTGACCATTGACTTGAACGTCACGGGCTTGTTTTTGGATCGCTTCTTCACGCTTTTCGATTCTGACTTTCAAATCAGCAATTTCTTGCTTCAACTTCTCAGAATCCGCACGCAAATCACCTTGTTGTTGCAACAAAGTTTGGGCTTTTTCATTGATTGCAGCCACGTCGCTTTCAAGTGCTGCTACTTGTGACTGGATGCTCGCTTGCTGGTTTTGCAAGTCAGAGATCTCTTTATTTTTTTCTTCAATTTTATTGTCAAAATCTGATGCAAAGACAAGTGTCGGTGCTGCTGCAGAAGTAAGAACAATTGAACTTACTAACAATAAAGATAAAATTCGCTTTTTCACTCTTCATTCCTCCGGCTGTTGCTTCCCCTAATATGGTTTTTTTATGTATAAATGCTTAAGAATACCTAAAGTCCTTCACGATAGTGTGATTGTAACACAGCCGTATGTCAGAGAGATAAAAGGAATATTACAAAAACATTTCAATCGCTGTTATTTTTATACAGTCAAACGCAAAAAAAATGAAGCTATTCGTCTTTGAATAGCTTCATGAATGGAACGACTAAAAGGATAAACAAAATGATGTTCAATAAAAGCGTTGGTGCTAGAAAGCGGGAAACAAAGAATGACGTGCTAACTGAGGCGATCTTAAATAGCAACTGGACGCCCAACGTCACAACTTCTAAGCTTGTAACAAAGATGATCATTCCGAAAAACATGGTAAATACATTTTGATAAAGCGTATTTTGCAAAATATACATGATCCATACGATCAAGGGAAACGCCACCGTGTAGATGCCGATCACACCGACATAATACACGTCATAAAGGCAACCGATCACAAGCGCCGTGGTGATCAAAAAGTTTTTCGGCAAATACTTCGCGCCACATAAAAGGGCGATCAATAAAAGATGCGCACTGGCGATATAATTGTCTTGGGTCCATTTTTCTAAAAAACGCGTCAGTTGTCCATCTGCCAGCATCATCAAAAAGAAGACGCCCGCTGCCAGGTATTTGATGTAGTCATGCTTTTTCATGGCTATTCCTCACCTGCCAAGCGTTTGATAATCGTTACTGCTTGAATATCATACATTTGGGCATACGGTTTTACAAATACTTGGGTATCAAGACCAAACTCATCTTTGGTGGTACGGATCACTGTTCCGATCGCTAAGTCGGCAGGCGAGTTTCCTCCTAATCCAGAGGTCTGCACGACATCGCCTTCCTTCAGCTCATTGTCCCCTGTCAACTGGGTAATGACCAAGGAACGTTCTTTTTGATCGTAACTACTTAGAATCCCAAAGTTTGACCCATCTTCGCCGCTGATCCGAACCGGATAGTGGTTAGAATTCTGGTTTTCAGAAGTCAAAAGTTCAATTTTAGAAGAAGCCGCATTGACTTCTATTACACGACCAATCAAGCCTTTTTGCGACATGACCGCCATGTTGACCTCAACGCCGTCTCTTGAGCCTCGATCCACGATCAGCATATCTTGCCAAGTATCAGGTGACCGATTGATGACATTGGCGGAGATCCGTTCATAATTCGTCAAGGTCGCATTCAGCTCTAGCTCTTCTTTCAAGGCATCGATTTCTCTTTGCGCATTGTCCTTCGCTTGTTCCAATTCATCAAAACTGTCCAATTTCTCTTTTAAACGTTCATTTTCTTCATACGTCACAAACAAGTTTTTGACTGAATTCGCCCCATTTTCGATCCAACGAAAAGGCGCTGTAATCACTTTATCGATAAAGCCAACGGAGTCATTGACCGTTGATTGCACAACATTGGTGGAGTTTCCCGCAGCTCTGCGGGCGATCGTCACGCTTAATACGGTGACAACTAAAATCACAATAATCAATGTGATGATAATATTTTTATTAGGATTAAACTTTTTCACAAAGACACCTCAAATAATTCCAAACTGTAGTTCCAATTTTACCATTAATACCCTGCAAACAAAAGCTAAGTTGACCGTCTTAATGTTTTTTTTGTAATTAAGTTTCTGAAATTTTCAACAAAAAAAAGAGACGTTCCGTCTCTTAATCACAACTTTGAATGACTGCTATCATCCCGCTGCTAAAGGAAAAACCTGCTGTTTGTTTCAGAAATTCATTGCTGGCATAAGAAGTTGGGTACGGCACTTGGACGTTTTCTAATAAATACTTGCTACCTGTCAACGTCAAATCTGTTACCGGCGTCAAACAGCAGTACGCCAAATACTGCATCTCGGGTTCTTTTTCCAATTGATAGGTGCCTGGTAAAAAGAACTGAACGACATTTTGACGATCTAAAAAACGCAGATTTGGGGCAAATGGACGAAACCGATCTTCTAAAGGCAGCCATAGATTGGCTAAAAGATGGTCGAGACGTCCTCCTGTTGCACCAATCAAGTCGATTTGCGCTTCTGGATAGCGACGCAACGTCTCCACCAATGCCAATTGGGTATCTGTATCATCTTTTTCAGCAGGCGCTTGGATCACTGTGTTGACTTGTTGTTTGACTGCTTGCAGTTCGCCTGCGGTCAAAGAGTCGAAATCACCAATCGCTAGATCGACTGGCCGTTGGTGCTGAAGCAAAAACAATGCCCCACGATCAATCCCAATGTATTTGTCATACGTCATCAGCGGTGGCCAATTTTCAGGGCGCCCCCCTGCTGCTAACAAAATCTTCATTTATTGCAAAGCTTCTTTCAAGGCTCTGATTTGTGCTGCAGGTTCATCGGCATCGTAAATATAGCTTCCTGCTACGAAGACATTTGCACCTGCTTCCAGGCAACGTTTGGCTTTTTCAGGAACGATCCCGCCATCTACCTCGATATCATAATGGTAGCCTTTTTCTTCTTTTAAAGCAGCCAGTACCGCAATTTTTTCTAGTGATTCTTCAATAAAGGATTGCCCACCAAACCCTGGATTGACCGTCATGACTAACACTTGATCACACATGGATAAAACATGTTCAATGGCTGATACTGGTGTGCCTGGGTTGATGACGATTTCTGCTTTGACATTTTCTGCCACAATCATTTGGATCGCACGATGGATATGAGGTGTTGCTTCCGCGTGGATCCCAATGATATCTGCCCCAGCTTCTGCGAAGGCATGGATATACTTTTCTGGTTCGGTGATCATTAAGTGAACATCCAACGGCAGTTTGGTAACTGGGCGAATCGCTTTAACGATGTTTGGGCCTAAGGTAATATTAGGGACGAAATGACCGTCCATCACGTCTACGTGAATATAATCTGCGCCATGGCGCTCTACCAGCTCAATGTCTCTTTGAAGATTTGCAAAATCGGCACTTAAAATAGATGGTGCTAGTTTTATCATGCTTTTCCCTCACTTTTTCTTCTTTTTATAAACCGGACGTCGGTTTTCAATCTCTTCTAAAAATTGCACGTAATTCTTATAACGAGTCTCGGCAATCTCATTTGCTGCAACCCCCTGCTTAACTGCACAATCAGGTTCATTAAGGTGCATACATTCCCTAAAACGACAGTTGGCAGCTACCGCTAAAAAGTCAGGAAATAGTTTGGGTAACTCCACCGCTTCGATTTCCAAAAAGTCGATCGAACTAAATCCTGGTGTATCGGCAACCAATCCATCACAAATCGGCAAGAGCTCCACATGACGGGTCGTATGTTTCCCCCGCCCGAGAGATTCTGAGATCACTCCTGTTTCCAATGCCAATTCTGGGACGATCCGATTCAGCAATGTCGACTTTCCAGCACCGGATTGCCCCATAAAGACGGTGATCCGCTCAGGAAAGTACCGTTGAAGTTCCAATAGATCTTCGCCTTCTGCTTTTGACGTGATCACGTGGTAGCCAATTGCTTGATAGGTCTCCTCAATTGCTTTCATTGCGGCAAGATCTTTCACAAGATCCGCTTTTGTCAAAAAGATGATCGGTTCGATCCCCTCATACTCTAACGTCACTAAAAAGCGATCCAATAGGTTATAGGAGAAGTTCGGCTCAACTAGACTTGTCACGACCACCCCTTGATCCACATTTGCGACTGGCGGTCGAACCAGCTCATTTTTTCGCGGCAAGATCTCTAAAAGATAACCGTCTGTTTGATTGCTGCTTTCAAAGATCACTTCATCCCCCACCAAAGGAGTGATTTTTCGATTCCGAAAATTTCCTCGAGCGCGGGTTTGAAAGATTTCATCTTCTGATGCCACATAATAAAATCCGCTTAGCGCTTTGATGATTTTTCCCTTCAAACAATTTCCTCCTCGTTTTTTACTATTGTATCATATTTTCAGGTCTTCTCACTGGCTGAAAACACAAAAAAAGCCTGAAGCGAATGCTTCAGGCATCAAAAAATCGGGAAGACAGGATTCGAACCTGCGACCCCTTGGTCCCAAACCAAGTGCTCTACCAAGCTGAGCTACTTCCCGATAATAAAAATGAAACAAATAAAAAGACTACGCGCCCAAGAGGAGTCGAACCCCTAACCTTTTGATCCGTAGTCAAACACTCTATCCAATTGAGCTATGGGCGCATATTATGAAATGCCGAGGACCGGAATCGAACCGGTACGGTGATCACTCACCGCAGGATTTTAAGTCCTGTGCGTCTGCCAGTTCCGCCACCCCGGCTGAAAATTGCTAAGGCAAAGCGGAAAACGGGGTTCGAACCCGCGACCCCCACCTTGGCAAGGTGGTGCTCTACCACTGAGCTATTTCCGCATATTCCTGATGCCGGCTAAAGGACTTGAACCCTCGACCCTCTGATTACAAATCAGATGCTCTACCAACTGAGCTAAGCCGGCAATGAAGTGCGGGTGAAGGGACTTGAACCCCCACGCCCGAAGGCGCTAGATCCTAAATCTAGTGCGTCTGCCAATTCCGCCACACCCGCATAGGTTATTACTATGAGTCGTACAGGGCTCGAACCTGTGACCCTCTGATTAAAAGTCAGATGCTCTACCAACTGAGCTAACGACTCATATGGGGGTTAACGGGATCGAACCGCTGACCCTCTGCTTGTAAGGCAGATGCTCTCCCAGCTGAGCTAAACCCCCATAAGGTAAAAAAAACGCGTGGCGACGTCCTACTCTCACAAAGGGAAACCCTTCACTACAATCGGCGCTAAGAAGCTTAACTTCTGTGTTCGGCATGGTTACAGGTGTATCCTTCTTGCTATCGCCACCACACTATTCAATTGAGTAAGTGTTGCTCACTCAAAACTGGATCGAAGAATCAAAACTCTACGAGTTTACATGTTTTTTCTTTTTGGTTAAGTCCTCGATCGATTAGTATCAGTCCGCTCCAACCATCACTGGCCTTCCACTTCTGACCTATCTACCTGATCATCTCTCAGGGATCTTACTTTCTTAAAGAAATGGGAAATCTCATCTTGAGGTGGGCTTCACACTTAGATGCTTTCAGCGTTTATCCCTTCCCTACATAGCTACCCAGCGATGCCTCTGGCGAGACAACTGGTACACCAGCGGTAAGTCCATCCCGGTCCTCTCGTACTAAGGACAGCTCCTCTCAAATTTCCAACGCCCGCGACGGATAGGGACCGAACTGTCTCACGACGTTCTGAACCCAGCTCGCGTGCCGCTTTAATGGGCGAACAGCCCAACCCTTGGGACCGACTACAGCCCCAGGATGCGACGAGCCGACATCGAGGTGCCAAACCTCCCCGTCGATGTGGACTCTTGGGGGAGATAAGCCTGTTATCCCCAGGGTAGCTTTTATCCGTTGAGCGATGGCCCTTCCATGCGGAACCACCGGATCACTAAGCCCGACTTTCGTCCCTGCTCGAGTTGTAGCTCTCGCAGTCAAGCTCCCTTCTGCCTTTACACTCTTCGAATGATTTCCAACCATTCTGAGGGAACCTTTGGGCGCCTCCGTTACCTTTTAGGAGGCGACCGCCCCAGTCAAACTGCCCATCTGACACTGTCTCCCAGCCCGATAAGGGCTGCGGGTTAGAGTGGCCATAACGCAAGGGTAGTATCCCACCATTGCCTCCATCGAAACTGGCGTCCCGATCTCTACGGCTCCTACCTATCCTGTACATGCGGTACAGACACTCAATATCAAACTACAGTAAAGCTCCATGGGGTCTTTCCGTCCTGTCGCGGGTAACCTGCATCTTCACAGGTACTAAAATTTCACCGAGTCTCTCGTTGAGACAGTGCCCAAATCGTTACGCCTTTCGTGCGGGTCGGAACTTACCCGACAAGGAATTTCGCTACCTTAGGACCGTTATAGTTACGGCCGCCGTTTACTGGGGCTTCAATTCGTACCTTCGCTTACGCTAAGCACTCCTCTTAACCTTCCAGCACCGGGCAGGCGTCAGCCCCTATACGTCATCTTTCGATTTTGCAGAGACCTGTGTTTTTGATAAACAGTCGCTTGGGCCTATTCACTGCGGCTGCTCGTTAGAGCAGCACCCCTTCTCCCGAAGTTACGGGGTCATTTTGCCGAGTTCCTTAACGAGAGTTCTCTCGCTCACCTTAGGATTCTCTCCTCGACTACCTGTGTCGGTTTGCGGTACGGGCCGTTGTTTTCTCACTAGAAGCTTTTCTTGGCAGTGTGACATCAGAAGCTTCGGTACTATTATTTCCCTCCTCATCACAGCTTGTCCGTATAGGTAGAAGCATTTGACTCCTACCAAGACTTACTGCTTGAACAGACATATCCATCAGTCTGCACTTCTTAGCCTCCTGCGTCCCTCCATTGCTCAAACAAAAACAACGGGTACAGGAATATCAACCTGTTGTCCATCGCCTACGCCTGTCGGCCTCGGCTTAGGTCCCGACTAACCCTGGGCGGACGAGCCTTCCCCAGGAAACCTTAGTCATTCGGTGGACAGGATTCTCACCTGTCTTTCGCTACTCATACCGGCATTCTCACTTCTAAGCGCTCCAGCAGTCCTCACGATCTGCCTTCAACGCCCTTAGAACGCTCTCCTACCAATGCACCTCATGGTGCACTCCACAGCTTCGGTAAACTATTTAGCCCCGGTACATTTTCGGCGCAGGGTCACTCGACTAGTGAGCTATTACGCACTCTTTAAATGGTGGCTGCTTCTAAGCCAACATCCTAGTTGTCTGTGCAACCCCACATCCTTTTCCACTTAATAGTTATTTGGGGACCTTAGCTGGTGGTCTGGGCTGTTTCCCTTTCGACTATGGATCTTATCACTCACAGTCTGACTCCCGGATATGAATGAATGGCATTCGGAGTTTATCTGAATTCGGTAACCCGAGATGGGCCCCTAGTCCAAACAGTGCTCTACCTCCATCATTCTCAATTCCGAGGCTAGCCCTAAAGCTATTTCGGAGAGAACCAGCTATCTCCAAGTTCGTTTGGAATTTCTCCGCTACCCACACCTCATCCCCGCACTTTTCAACGTACGTGGGTTCGGTCCTCCAGTGCGTTTTACCGCACCTTCAACCTGGACATGGGTAGATCACATGGTTTCGGGTCTACGACAACATACTCATTCGCCCTATTCAGACTCGCTTTCGCTACGGCTCCGTCTCTTCAACTTAACCTCGCATGCTATCGTAACTCGCCGGTTCATTCTACAAAAGGCACGCTATCACCCATTAACGGGCTCTAACTTGTTGTAGGCACACGGTTTCAGGATCTATTTCACTCCCCTTCCGGGGTGCTTTTCACCTTTCCCTCACGGTACTGGTTCACTATCGGTCACTAGGGAGTATTTAGCCTTGGGAGATGGTCCTCCCGGATTCCGACGGAATTCCTCGTGTTCCGCCGTACTCAGGATCCTCCTAGGTGTTATCCAAATTTCGCCTACGGGGTTTTTACCCTCTTTGACATACTTTTCCAAGTATTTCGACTATCTGAATAGACTACCATATCGGAGTCCTACAACCCCAACAAGCAAGCTTGTTGGTTTGGGCTTTTCCCGTTTCGCTCGCCGCTACTCAGGGAATCGAATTTTCTTTCTCTTCCTGCAGGTACTTAGATGTTTCAGTTCTCTGCGTCTACCTCGACTGCGCTATGTATTCACGCAGACGTAACATCCTATAAAAGATGCTGGGTTCCCCCATTCGGAAATCTCTGGATCATAGCTTACTTACAGCTCCCCAAAGCATATCGGTGTTAGTCCCGTCCTTCATCGGCTCCTAGTGCCAAGGCATCCACCGTGCGCCCTTATTCACTTAACCTTTGACCTTACGGTCGGTTTTGAGTACTTCTTCTAGCGATAGAAGGTTGCTCAAGAAAATAAGCGTTGAACTTATTAAAAAACTCTTTTAACATTTCAACTCGGTGTGTGTTACTTGTTTTGATTATTTCTTCGATATCCAGTTTTCAATGAACAAATTTTGTTTGAGAGTAAACCTCTCAAAACTGAACAAAGGCAAACGATGTGTAGTCTTCCGAAATATTCCTTAGAAAGGAGGTGATCCAGCCGCACCTTCCGATACGGCTACCTTGTTACGACTTCACCCCAATCATCTATCCCACCTTAGGCGGCTGGCTCCAAAAAGGTTACCTCACCGACTTCGGGTGTTACAAACTCTCGTGGTGTGACGGGCGGTGTGTACAAGGCCCGGGAACGTATTCACCGCGGCGTGCTGATCCGCGATTACTAGCGATTCCGGCTTCATGTAGGCGAGTTGCAGCCTACAATCCGAACTGAGAGAAGCTTTAAGAGATTAGCTTAGCCTCGCGACTTCGCAACTCGTTGTACTTCCCATTGTAGCACGTGTGTAGCCCAGGTCATAAGGGGCATGATGATTTGACGTCATCCCCACCTTCCTCCGGTTTGTCACCGGCAGTCTCGCTAGAGTGCCCAACTAAATGATGGCAACTAACAATAAGGGTTGCGCTCGTTGCGGGACTTAACCCAACATCTCACGACACGAGCTGACGACAACCATGCACCACCTGTCACTTTGCCCCCGAAGGGGAAGCTCTATCTCTAGAGTGGTCAAAGGATGTCAAGACCTGGTAAGGTTCTTCGCGTTGCTTCGAATTAAACCACATGCTCCACCGCTTGTGCGGGCCCCCGTCAATTCCTTTGAGTTTCAACCTTGCGGTCGTACTCCCCAGGCGGAGTGCTTAATGCGTTTGCTGCAGCACTGAAGGGCGGAAACCCTCCAACACTTAGCACTCATCGTTTACGGCGTGGACTACCAGGGTATCTAATCCTGTTCGCTCCCCACGCTTTCGAGCCTCAGCGTCAGTTACAGACCAGAGAGCCGCCTTCGCCACTGGTGTTCCTCCATATATCTACGCATTTCACCGCTACACATGGAATTCCACTCTCCTCTTCTGCACTCAAGTCTCCCAGTTTCCAATGACCCTCCCCGGTTGAGCCGGGGGCTTTCACATCAGACTTAAGAAACCGCCTGCGCTCGCTTTACGCCCAATAAATCCGGACAACGCTTGCCACCTACGTATTACCGCGGCTGCTGGCACGTAGTTAGCCGTGGCTTTCTGGTTAGATACCGTCAAGGGATGAACATTTTACTCTCATCCTTGTTCTTCTCTAACAACAGAGTTTTACGATCCGAAAACCTTCTTCACTCACGCGGCGTTGCTCGGTCAGACTTTCGTCCATTGCCGAAGATTCCCTACTGCTGCCTCCCGTAGGAGTCTGGGCCGTGTCTCAGTCCCAGTGTGGCCGATCACCCTCTCAGGTCGGCTATGCATCGTTGCCTTGGTGAGCCGTTACCTCACCAACTAGCTAATGCACCGCGGGTCCATCCATCAGTGACGCAAAAGCGCCTTTCAACTTTCTTCCATGCGGAAAATAGTGTTATACGGTATTAGCACCTGTTTCCAAGTGTTATCCCCTTCTGATGGGCAGGTTACCCACGTGTTACTCACCCGTTCGCCACTCTTTTTCTTTCGGTGGAGCAAGCTCCGGTGAAAGAAAAAGCGTTCGACTTGCATGTATTAGGCACGCCGCCAGCGTTCGTCCTGAGCCAGGATCAAACTCTCATAATGATTTGTTTGAATGACCATACGGTCATTAAGCTCATAAAAATTAACTTTGCTAGCTATTGCTTGCATGTATTTGTTTCAATAAATTGAAACGTCCTACACATTGGTTCGTTTGCTTGCTTTGTTCAGTTTTCAAAGGTCTACCGTGCTGTGTTAGCAACTTTTATATCATATCAGAGCGACGTTTGATTGTCAACTCTTTTTTAAAAGTTTTTTTTCGCTCGTTGTTTTTCAACTTCGTAGCGGCTATCTCAGCGACTTAATTAGAATAACAAATGATTTGTTATTTGTCAACAACTTTTTTAATTAATTTTGTTGATGTATCAACATCAATTAACTGTTTTAAAATTGCGACTTCGTTATAATATCATCTGTCGAGCTGTGCGTCAACTACTTTTTTCAATTCTTTTTAGGAATTCATTTAGTCATTTGGCACATGTAATAATATACCAAGACTTATGCTATTCGTCAACCATAAAATGATTGATAGACCAACGTTTCTAGTTACTCCGTTTCCAAAGATGATTCGTGATTTTTAGTCCGTGATTTCCGCCTTTTTTAAGGACTTTTTCCGTTATTATTAGCCTATCGTTCGTCTTTTTCCTTTTTGTGTTTTCTTAATTCCTATCATTCTTATAAATTTAAGTATGATTTTATCTATTTTGTGGAATATTTGCTAAAATGGAGAAAAGAATATTGTTCCTAGGAGGACCCAGTATGAAAATACTTGTAGCAGATGATGACAAAGAGATCGTAGAACTATTAAGCATTTACTTACACAATGAAGGCTATGAATCAGTCAAAGCATACGATGGAAAAGAAGCACTGACCAAGATTCGCACCACTTCTGATATCGAGCTATTGATCTTAGATATCATGATGCCTGAAATGGACGGCATGCAAGTCGTCAAAGAATTGAGAAAAGAATCCCAAATCCCCATTATTATGTTGACCGCTAAAACAACCGATATGGATAAGATTCGTGGATTGGTCGCCGGTGCTGATGATTATGTCACCAAACCTTTCAATCCATTAGAAGTCATGGCACGGGTAAAATCGTTATTGAGAAGAACCAAGATGCAGGCTGCTTCAAATCAACCAGAGATTCTGGAAGTAAGCTCCCTTATCATCAACCGCGATTCTCATGAAGTAAAAACGGTGGATGGCAATGAGATCCAATTGACCGCATTAGAATTTGGCATCCTCTACTTATTGGCATCGCATCCCAACCGTGTCTTTAGCGCCGATGAGATTTTTGAACGAGTTTGGAAACAAGAAAGTGTCGTTTCTGCCAAAACAGTGATGGTCCATGTCAGTCACTTGCGAGATAAGATCGAAGAAGCCACGGATGGTGAAAAAGTCATCCAAACAGTATGGGGGGTCGGCTACAAAATAGATGCGAAGTAAACCAACTGAAAAAAAGCGCAACACACCAATCGAAAAAAAGAAACGGATCACGTTGACCTCAAAGGAAATCAGTGAGTTATTTGCTGAAGGAATTGTAACGATTGTTCTTTTACTTCTATTAAATGTCGCTATTTTGGTCATCTTGACCTCAATACGAGAAAACTCACCGGTTTTAGTCGAAGCGATCTATGAATCAAAGAATGCGTTCACGGCTGCCTTCAACACAGATATCTTCCGCAGTGGTCGCAACTTCATTCTACCGATGTTCTTCCTATTAGATGTGATCGTCTTATATTGGCGTTTGATTCGACGTTACCATCAAATGCAGCTACGTCACATTATCAGCGAGCTGCACTTTATCGCAGAAGGCAACTACGATCATCGCATCCCCTTCGAGTTACGGGGCGATTTAAGTCGGATCGTTTCTAATATCAATGGCTTAGTCGACAGTACGGTGGCGGCGATCGAAGATGAACGGCGGATCGAGCAATCCAAAGATGAGCTGATCACCAATGTCAGTCATGACATTCGGACACCATTGACTTCGATCATCGGCTACTTAGGTCTAATTGAAGATCGACAATACCATTCGGAAGAAGAATTGCTGAAATATACTCATACGGCGTATGTCAAAGCCAAACAAATGAAATCCCTCGTCGATGATTTGTTTGAATACACGAAAGTGCGTCAGCCTAGCGTGCCCATTAATGTGATGGAATTTGATATGGCCCAGCTGGTTGAACAATTGGCGGCGGACTTTGAATTAGAAGCTAGCCGAAAAGGCATCAAGATCGAAACCTACACCCGTCCAGAGCATATCGAAATGGATGGCGATACCGAAAAACTGGTACGAGTTTTCAACAACCTGCTGTCAAATGCCTTGAAATACGGCAAAGGCGCCGATAAGATCCGCATGGAGGTCGAGAAAGTCGGAACCGAAGCGATCTTAACCGTCAAAAACAATGGGCAGATGATCCCTAAGCAAGCCCTTGATTCTCTATTCGACCGTTTCTACCGAGTGGAAGAATCCCGCTCTCAAGAAACAGGAGGAACTGGCTTAGGTCTAGCGATCGCTCAAAGCATCGTCGCCTTACATGGCGGCTATATCTATGCCAAATCAACGCCAGAATGGACGTCCTTTATTATTCATCTCCCGTTGAAGCGCAACAATTTGTCCAACACACAAACCTATGGTTGACGCCCCAACATTTTTTGGGTATGCTAAAGAAAATAATCAAGGCACAGAACCTAGTATATTTTTTTCATCTAGTAAAGAGAGCTGATGGTTGGTGAAAATCAGTGTTGGAAAAAATAGAATCCAGTTCTTTAACGTGTATTTTTCGAAAGAAAAATCGTTGGCTCACGATACGAGCAGCAAGGGCAGCGCAAGCTGAACTTGGGTGGCACCGCGAATGGTCATTTCGTCCCAAGCAACACGGGATCGGAATGGCCTTTTTTCTATGGAAAAATCAAAGGAGGATGTATCACTATGTTAGATGTAAAAATGATTCGCCAAAATTTTGCTGAAGTACAAAGCAAACTCGCAACACGAGGCGTGCAAAAAGAAGTATTGGACCGCTTTTTAACGCTTGACGAACGTCGCAGAGAACTCTTAGTCCAAACGGAAGAACGCAAGAAATTGCGCAACGATGTTTCTAGTGAGATCGCTGCCTTGAAACGGGCAAAAGAAGACGCGGCTGATAAAATTGCCCAAATGAAAGAAGTCGGCAACCAAATCAAGCAATTGGATGAAGAGATCGCTCAAATTGATGAAGACATCAAAGAGATCGCCACAACATTGCCGAATTTGCCAAATGATTCTGTTCCAGTGGGCAAGGATGAAGACGACAATGTAGAAATCCGCCGCTGGGCAGAACCAAAAGCCTTTGCCTTTGAACCAAAACCCCATTGGGAGATCGCAGAAGAGTTGGGGATCCTCGACTTTGAGCGGGGTGCCAAAGTTTCTGGCAGCCGCTTTGTTTACTACAAAGGCTTAGGTGCTCGTTTGGAACGTGCCTTATACAACTTCATGCTGGATCAGCATGTCTATGAGCATGGCTATACCGAGATGATCACCCCTTATATCGTCAATAGCCAAGCAATGTTTGGCACGGGGCAATTTCCAAAGTTCAAAGAAGATGTTTTCCAATTGGCAGACACGGATTTGACTTTGATTCCAACTGCTGAAGTACCTTTGACCAATTACTATCAAGGGGAGATCTTAGAACAAGAACAGCTCCCTGCCTACTTCACTGCCTTGAGCCCATCATTTCGTTCAGAAGCTGGCAGCGCTGGTCGTGATACCCGCGGCTTGATTCGTCTGCACCAATTCAATAAAGTTGAAATGGTGAAATTCAGTGATGCTGACCATTCTTATGAAGAATTAGAAAAGATGACGGCTAATGCCGAAGATATTTTGCAAAAACTCAACTTACCTTACCGAGTGCTTAGCTTGTGTACAGGAGATATGGGCTTTTCTGCGGCGAAGACCTATGATTTAGAGGTATGGATCCCTGCTCAGGAAATGTATCGTGAGATCAGCTCTTGCTCAAACTGTGAAGATTTCCAAGCACGCCGTGCCATGATCCGTTACCGCGATCAAGAGGGCAAGATTCACTACATGCATACACTAAATGGTTCTGGTCTGGCTGTCGGTCGGACGGTAGCCGCAGTGCTTGAAAATTATCAAAACGAAGACGGCAGTGTAACGGTACCAGAAGTTCTGGTTCCTTACATGGGCGGACTGACAAAAATCGAAAAAGCCTAAGCCTTAGTACCCTTAATTGCACCCCCTTCGTAACAGTCACTCCACGTGATCTGTTACGAAGGGGTTTTCTAGTTCACCTAATAGATAGTGGTTGCAAAAGACCCCCTAACGCCCTTGATCATTTCTTGCAAGAGAAACAACGCAACAAGGCTGTAATTTTTAAATGAATAATTAGAAAAATCCCTTCATCTTTTTAAGTCTCTATCAGAAACCGGGCATGATCGTTGAAAGTACCTGTGACTTATGGTAACGTGGGCATAATTTAGGATGGAATGAAGGGAGCTTCACCAATGCCCGAGCGAAAGACCTATGCCCGTCGGAGTGACTTGCACAAGAAACCAAACAATAATCAAAAACGAACAGCGTCAGCTGAAGAAAGACCGAAAGGACCAGCCTCGAGAAAGAAGCCGTATCGAAAAGCAATTTTTTCCTTATTCGCCTTATTATTAATCGTTTTGATCGCGACGGCTGGCTCAGTCCTTTACACGTTACACCAGCAAGAAGTCGCAGCCCAAGAAAAATATGAGGCGGCTGCGGAGAAATTACTGGCATCAATCCAAGCAGAACAAAGTCAAAATGGGTTAAAAACAACGCCTGAAGTGCTCTCCAAAGGCGCAACCAAAGAATTGATCTACCGCCCGCAAGACCTTGATACATTTCCCATCAAAGATATCAAAGAACGGTTGACACAAGCCGCTGATCACTTGCGTAAAAAACAAACGAATAAAGAAGTCGTCACCGTTGCCCGCATCCAAGCACAAGCAGCGGCTTCAAAGGTGTCTACTTATTCATTGAAAGCCGACAGTTATGTGTGGAATCGAGAAACCGGACGTTTTGAAGATGCGGACAGTCTAACGGATGCACCGATCTTCGTATCAGAGAAGACGCAAACCGAATTGTCTTTGAAAGAACTGGTTCCTGATGAAGGCAGCTTATTAGGTATTCAACAAGTCATTCAGCAGAAACTGCTGGATCAAGCCAAAGAACCCGCCAAAATCATCGACGCCGTCTTGGCCATGGAGCGGATCACCTTCGATTCGAAATTTACTTACGATCCAGAGAAGCTGACCATCGAATTGCCAAAAAATCAGACGGGAGCGACGGAAATCACCCTGTCTTACAGCGAGATCGCCCCATTCATTGATCCTGATCTCGTGGCTGCTGACCAACTCAACAATGCCTTGCCAAGTTTAGACCCCAATAAAAAATACGTGGCATTGACCTTTGATGATGGACCCAACAGTACCTCCACCATGGATCTGTTGAACATCTTACAAGAAAATGACGTTAAAGCGACCTTCTTTATGCTGGGACAAATGGTAGAGCAATATCCGCAAGCTGCTAAAAAAGTCCAAGAAGCTGGACACGAGATCGCCAGTCATTCTTACTCTCATCCACAGCTGAATACTCTTTCAGCGGAAGATTTGCAGGCAGAAGTCACAAAAACCAACAAAGCCATTTATAATGCGACGGGTTTACTACCTAGAAATTTACGGCCCCCTTATGGCGCTATCGACAAACAAAGCGCAGAAACCATTGGCATGCCGATCATTCAATGGGACATCGATTCTCAAGACTGGAAATTGAAGGATCCGAAGAAGATCAATGCCTTGGTGCAACAAAATGTCTTTAATGGTGCCATGATCTTGATCCATGATATTCACCCGAAATCTGTGAAAGCCGTACCGGGAGTCATTAAATTGCTCAAAAACGAAGGCTACGAATTCGTGACTGTCGATCAATTATTAGAAGCACGGCAAAAACCATTGCATCAATACTTTGGGATGAACGACGAGCGCCTCGTTGACTAAATAAAAAAAGGAACGCAGCAAATTGTCTCTTGCTGCGTTCCTTTTTGGTTATTGGATCGTTCCCTCTTTTTTTAGCCCTTCTTATCCTCATATACATTAGTCACAAAAATTTGGATCAACAGTTCAGCGACAGCTTTTGGCGACATCGTTGAGAAATCTTTGAGCCAGCGTTCGATCAACCCGATAGACCCGCAGACAAAAAAGCTAAGACACAGTTCCAATTCTTCCTCGGAAGCATCTTGAAAGTATTGGGCAAACCGTTTCAAGGTCTCCGGTTTGATCTCTGACAATAAAAGATTCAGCAAATGGCTGTTGTTCAACAAAATCAAATGGGTCGTACTAGGATTCTCATACAAAATCGTCAACAGCTTTTCCAACCAAAGATCCAATGACAAATTTTCCTGCTGCAAGTTCGATGCGATCTGCTCAACAAGCTCCCCTTCGATTTCCTCCAACAACGCGGCCGTATCCTTATAATATTTATAAAATGTTCCTCGGTTGATATCGGCTCGTTCCGCAATCTCTTTGATCGTGATTTTGCGGTACTCTTTTTCCAACAATAACTCCTGAAAGGCGCGTCGGATCACTTTTTTCGAGTAGATCGTTCGACGATTCCCCACAGTCCCCACCATATCGTTTCCCCTTTTCTCTGTACATTTGATCAATATTTGTCTATTTAATGACAAATAGGTAAGCATTGAGGATTGCTCTTACTTTTCTTTCTTAGTATACTAACACCATGTGATTAAATCAACACGTGTTTAAAAAATGGAGGCTTTATTAATGAGTTATGTTGAAGTAAAGAATGAATATAAACGCTATCAGATGGGCGAAACCACCATCACTGCCAACAACGATCTTTCCTTTGCCATTGAAGAAGGCGAATTAGTGGTGATCCTTGGCCCCAGTGGTGCAGGAAAATCGACCGTTTTGAATATTTTAGGCGGGATGGATTCGCCAGATGAAGGACAAATCATTATCGACAATGTCGATATCGCGAAGTTTAACGACAAACAGCTGACGGAATACCGCCGCAAAGACGTCGGGTTCGTCTTCCAATTTTATAATTTGGTGCCGAACCTGACAGCGAAAGAAAACATTGAATTGGCAACAGAAGTCTCACCGAATGCACTCGATCCTGATGAAGTCTTAGCACAAGTCGGGTTAGAAAACCGTAAAAACAACTTTCCTTCGCAGCTCTCTGGTGGGGAACAGCAGCGGGTATCGATCGCTCGGGCGTTAGCCAAAAACCCGAAACTGCTATTATGCGATGAACCAACCGGTGCGCTGGATTTTGAAACAGGCAAACAAGTGTTGAAGCTTTTGCAAAACGCCAGTCGGAAAAACGGCAATACGGTGTTGATCATTACCCATAACAGCGCCATTGCCCCGATTGCCGATCGGGTGATCCATATCAACGATGCCACTGTCCGTTCCATTGAAGAGAATCCTCATCCAATCTCGATCGATGAAATCGTTTGGTAGGAGGATCTGATGAAAAATAAAACTTATCTTAAAGCAAGTTTGCGGGAGATTCGCCAATCAAAAGGTCGCTTTATCGCAATCACCTTGATCATTTTTTTAGGAACGTTTCTCTTTGTCGGTGTCAAAGCGACGGGACCGATCCTGAACCATTCCGCGAGTGAATATGTCAACGGTCAGCATTTAGCAGATCTGCAAGTCACTTCCACGCTGGGATTGACGGAGGACGACATTGATGCGGCGGAAAAAAGCGGTGCGCACACAGAAGCCGCCTATCAATTTTATTACGCTGCCAATTCAGATGAAGTCGTGCAAGTGACCTCTTATGATCCCTCACAGGAACTCAACCAGCTACTGGTGAAGGACGGCCGACTGCCAGAAAAAGCCGATGAAATCGTGCTGGACACCGAAGCAAAAAATTATGGCTGGCAAATAGGGGATACTTTTACGATCGATGATGCCGATAATCTGTCGGACAAAGACTATATGGTCGTTGGGTTCGCCACCTCTCCCATTTATATCAGTGCTGCCGAACGTGGCTATGCGAATGTCGGCAGCGGTGTCGTGACGTATTTTGCTTATGTACCGGAAGAACAGTTCAAGATGGAGGTCAAATCGATCCTTTATCTCGCCTTTGATGATGTCGCAGGCCTTGAAACATACTCCGATGCGTATACCGACAAGATGGCAGCCCATCAAGAAACGATTGAGGAACTGTTTGCGGATCGCCCTAAAGAACGCTTAGCAGAAATTCAGCAAGATGCTTTTGATGAATTAGCGCCTGCAGAAAAAGAAGTCCGCGATGGACAAAAACAGTTAGCTGATGGACAAGCCCAACTGGATCAGGCCAAAGCGGAACTAGAACAACAGCAAGCCGCCCTGGCACAGCTGCCGCCCGTACAACAAGCAGCCCTCGAAGGCCAATTGACCGCTGGGGAAGAAGAATTGGCTCAGCAGCAAACCCAATTAGATGAACAGCAACAAGAACTAACCGATGCCCAACAAACACTGGCAGAAAAACGTACAGAGATCGAAGACTTGGCAGAACCTACGTATCTTTACAACCAACGCAAAGACAACCCCGGTTTCCAAGAGTATGGCGGGCTGTCTGATCGCATCGCAGCGATCGCCAATGTGTTTCCTGTCTTCTTCTTCTTTATCGCTGCGTTGATCACCTTTACGACACTGACGCGGATGGTAGAAGAAAACCGCAAAGAGATCGGTACCTTAAAAGCGATGGGCTATGGCAAAGTCGAGATCTCCCTTAAATATTTGATTTATGCCCTCCTGTCTTCGGCCATTGGCATTATCAGTGGTGCCGTATTAGGGACGGAACTGTTGCCGCGTTTGATTTATTTTCTATCCAGCGAACGGTATCTTTTAGACGGGATTCGCGTCTATTATGTCTGGTCGCCAATTATTTTGGCCGCGATCGCCTTTTTACTGGCGACGCTCGGTGCTTGCCTCTTTGTTTTGATCAAAGAATTGCGGGAAAAACCTGCCCAGCTACTGCAAGTTCGGGCGCCAAAACCTGGGAAACGGATTTTATTAGAGGCCATTACACCCTTATGGTCACGTTTAAGCTTCAATCAAAAAGTCAGCTTCCGTAACATCTTCCGCTACAAATCGCGAATGATCATGGCAATCATTGGCATCGCCGGCTGTACGGGACTGATGGTGGCAGGCGTTGGGTTGAAAGATTCCTTAAGTGCTGTGACTGCGAAACAATTTGGGCCCATTACGGATTATCAAGCCGTCGTGACCTTAAATGATGCGAAGGAAGAAACCGTTGCTGCCGCTGAAACGGTTTTAACAGACGATCCTCTTGTGACCCATTCGATGCTAGTCTACAATGAAACGATCGAGATTCGACCAGCTAACCAAGGAAAACAAAGTTTGACCTTGATGGTTCCGGCAGATCAAGAAGCTTTTACCGACTATGTCCATTTGAAAACGACGGAAGGGCAGAAGCTGCCATTAACAGAAGGCGCCGTACTGACTATGAAATACGCAGAATTGTATGATCTGCAGGTTGGGGATACATTGACCTTCTATACTAGCGATCAAGAAGCTTTTGAAGTACCTATCAGCGGCATCGCAGAAAACTATTTAGGCAATTCTCTGTATCTGTCACCGACTCTTTACGAAGAAATCACCGACAGTGCCTTTGAACCGAATGCGTTCTTAGTCAAAAGCAAGACGATGACGAAAAAACAAGAGGAAGCTTTATCAACAGCCTTGTTAGCTACCGACAAAGTCAAAAACACGACGTTCCTTTCCACTCAGATCAAAATGCAGGATGATTCGATGGGCAACTTGAACTCCATTGTCTTGATCTTAGTTGTACTATCAGGGGCATTAGCCTTTGTCGTCTTGTATAACTTGACCAACATCAATGTTTCCGAGCGGATTCGCGAGCTTTCTACTATTAAAGTATTAGGGTTTTACAATAAAGAAGTCACCATGTACATCGTACGGGAAAATATCGTCTTTACGTTATTTGGGATTCTCGCTGGCTACGTGGTAGGTTACTTCTTGACTGACTTTATTTTGATCCAAGCTTCGATGGAAAACATGGTCTTTCCATTAGTGATCAATTGGCCGGCCTATGCTTTAGCCGGCGGCATGACGATTCTCTTTACGATCATCGTGATGTACGTCACCCATGTGAAACTGACTCATGTCAACATGATCGATGCGTTGAAATCAAACGAATAAGCTGCTGCTAAAGCGATTTGCTGATCATCAAGCAGCGATTTTAAAGAAAAGAACGCCACTCTTGCCTAGATAGCTGAGAGTGACGTTCTTTTTTGAACAAATAATCCCCCCTGTCCACTTTTGAACAGAGGGGGCGTTGGTTTTCACGTGAAACATTTTATGATTTTACAGAGTAGTTTGGTGCTTCTTTCGTGATTTGAACATCGTGGGGATGTGATTCTTTTAGTCCGTTGCCGCTCATTTGGATGAATTGTGCTTCATCACGTAATTGCTGTAGATTGCCAGCACCGACATAACCCATCCCTGATTTCAAGCCGCCGATCATTTGGAAGATGATATCAGAAACGCTGCCTTTATAAGCGACACGCCCTTCGATGCCTTCTGGAACCAATTTGTTGGCTTCGTTTACGCCACCTTGGAAGTAACGGTCGCTGGAGCCTTTTTCCATTGCCCCCAGTGAACCCATTCCGCGGTACGTTTTGAAGCGACGGCCTTGGTAGATTTCAAATTCACCTGGTGATTCATCGGTTCCTGCCAACATGCTGCCTAGCATTACGGCATGTCCGCCAGCTGCTAAAGCTTTGACGATATCCCCAGAGTATTTGATCCCACCATCGGCAATGATTGCTTTGCCGTATTGACGTGCCACAGAGGCTGCATCATAGATCGCGGTCAATTGAGGAACTCCGACACCGGCTACCACCCGAGTAGTACAGATCGAACCTGGACCAATCCCGACTTTTACGACATCGACACCAGCATCATACAATGCTTTCGTGCCTTCTGCAGTGGCAACATTTCCCGCAATCAATGTCGCTTCTGGGAAATGCGCACGAATTTCAGAGATTTTGCGTAAAACACCCGCACTGTGTCCGTGGGCAGTATCAATAACGATCGCGTCCACGCCTGCATCCAATAATGCTTGTGCTCGCTCAAAGGTATCGCTGGTAACGCCGACTGCCGCTGCCACTAATAGGCGTCCATGCGTGTCTTTGGCTGCATTCGGGAATTCGATCACTTTTTCAATATCTTTGATAGTGATCAAACCGCTTAAGATCCCTGCTTCATCAACGATCGGTAATTTTTCGATCTTGTGTTGTTGTAAGATTTTTTCAGCGTCTTTCAACGACGTACCGACAGGTGCTGTGATCAATTGGTCTTTGGTCATCACATCATTGATCGGCATCGTATAATCCGTGACAAAACGCATGTCGCGGTTCGTGATGATACCGACTAATTTGCGGTTTTCCATCGTTTCTACGATCGGTACCCCGCTGATGCGGTACTTGCTCATCAAATGTTCTGCATCAGCAACTAAGTGGCTTGGTGTTAAGAAAAACGGATCGATGATCACGCCGCTTTCAGAACGTTTTACTTTGCGCACTTCATCTGCTTGCGCTGCGATACTCATGTTTTTGTGAATCACGCCAAGTCCGCCTTGACGCGCCATTGAGATCGCCATTTTACTATCAGTTACGGTATCCATACTGGCACTTATGATTGGAATATTTAGTGTAATATTCGGGGCAAGCTGCACTTTCATATCCACGTCATTTGGCAAGACGTGACTTTCTGCCGGAATCAATAAGACATCATCAAACGTTAACCCTTTTTTTACAAATTTGGTTTCCCAGTTGGACATTTTTGTAACCACTCCTTAAAGTTTTTAGGTATTTTAAAAAAAATAGCAAAGATTTTTTCATAAGTCAACCATTCGGAAAGCTTTCTTAATAATCCTCTTCAAACCTTTGGTCAAATCTCATAATTCGCCATTTTTTCTAAAAAAAAACACGCTGATCGTGCGGTCTTTTTTAACAAAAGAAGGCGCACGATCAACGTGTAGCCATCAGCCTCTAGGAACAGACAGACTGCTGATGATATTGTATTTGCGTTTCAAGTAGTACTTCGCTGCTAATGCCACTGCCCCGATCAAGGCTTCGATCACAGGGTCCACTTGTGGATTCAATGGTGGTTGGATCATCGCAGAAAGCGAGATCACAACGATCCATAGCATGAAGGCTGCGACTAAAATCAAAATGATCTTCCACATCTTCGGCCGTTTGCTCTTATCGGCACCTGGGCGTTCATATTGATACATGTATTTGTACATCAAGTAGAAGACCCAACCAGCAAGCATCGCCATCAAGAAGAGGGTCAATAAGCCATAAGGTTGTGCTTGTCCTCTAGTAAAGATCCCCATAACCCCTAACATCAAGCCAAAGATCCCTAAAATCAGCAAGGTGTTATCCAACCACATCAAGAAGGGGCCGGATTCTTTTTGCTCAACGGGTTTGTTGATGATGGCTTCGGTACGTTCAGACACTGTACCAAATAATTGGCGGGCCGTTTTGCCGCCTTTTTGTTCTTTGACTAAGACCGGCAGCATCTCATGCAAGGCAATCGTTTTTTCTTCTTCAGAAAGGTTGGCTGCCTCTAGCGATTTTTTTAAATCAAATATATATTGTTGGTTTCGTTTTGTTAATTGTTGTTCTAATTCACGATTTTCGGAAACATAATTTCGCAGAGTTTCTGGTTCCATGAATTGATTCTCCCTTCTGCGTTTTCTTCACAATGGACATTTTACCACAAATTCACTGGGAAGAAAGCCCTTTATACGTTAAAACGGAACAACATCACGTCGCCATCTTGCACGACATAATCTTTTCCTTCCAAACGTACCCGACCGGCTTCTTTGGCCGCTTGCATCGTGCCGTATTGGTTCAGATCTTCAAAGGAAACAGTTTCCGCACGAATAAAGCCGCGCTCAAAGTCCGTATGGATGATCCCCGCTGCTTGCGGTGCTTTGATGCCTTTACGGAACGTCCACGCACGCACTTCTTGTTCACCAGCGGTAAAGTACGTTGCTAGACCTAGTAAATCATAGGCAGCACGAATCAATTGATCCAACCCTGATTCTTCAATTCCTAATGCTTCTAAAAACTCTGCTTTGTCTTCTTCTTCCAGCTCAGCGATCTCTTCTTCAGCACGAGCACTGATGACGATCACTTCCGCATTTTCGCTTGCTGCAAATTCTTTCACTTTGTTGACATAGTCATTGGTTTCATAGTCCGCCACGTCTTCTTCTGCTACGTTGGCAACGTATAAAACTGGTTTGGTCGTTAGTAAAAACAAACTTTTGACGATGCGCTGTTCTTCATCTGTAAATTCGATCGAACGAGCTGAGATCCCTTCTTCTAGGACCGGTTTGATTTTATCAAGAACGGCCAATTCCGCAACCGCATCTTTGTCTTTGGTTTTGGCAATTTTTGCGACCCGAGTATAGCGCTTGTTGACGGATTCTAAATCCGCTAAAACCAACTCCAAGTTGATGGTGTCGATATCAGCTAATGGGTCCACGCGGCCTTCCACGTGGGTGATGTTGTCGTCGTCGAAACAACGAACGACATGACAGATCGCATCCACTTGGCGGATATGGCTCAAAAATTGGTTCCCTAATCCTTCCCCTTTGCTGGCACCGCGGACGATTCCAGCAATATCCGTAAATTCAAAGGTGGTTGGGACTGTCTTTTTCGGACGGACTAATTCTGTTAAACGCTGTAAGCGCCAATCTGGCACTTCCACCATTCCTACATTCGGATCGATCGTCGCAAACGGATAGTTTGCGGCTTCTGCTCCTGCTTTGGTTATTGCATTAAATAAAGTAGATTTGCCCACATTTGGCAATCCAACGATTCCGGCAGTTAACGCCATGCTTCACTTCACTCTTTCTCTTTTTTTTCTAGGATTTTCTTCATCTTTTTATCAAATTCTCGGCGCGTCATCATGACGATGTGGCCGCAATTCGTACACTTTATTTTGATGTCTGCCCCCATGCGGATGATTTCCCAACGATTGGCTTTGCAGGCATGCGGTTTTTTCATTTCGACAATATCCCCAAGATCATACATCTTTATCACCTCAAGCTTCATCAAATTGAATGTTCAATAAATCTAAAATACGGGTTAAATCTTTTTGTGACAGGTATTCGATCTCGATTTTTCCTTTGCCTTCTTTTTCGCGGATCTCGACATTCGTGCCAAATTTATCCATCAACCGTTCTTCGCTTTCTCGTAAATAGTACGGTTTTTCTCGAATCAGACGCGGAACTTTTTTCTTTTCGTTTTTCGTGTCGTTCATCTCAGCGACCATTTGTTCTAATTGGCGGACTGTCAGATTTTCTTTGACACAACGATTGGCTAATTTTAAGATCTGTTCTTTATTTTTCAAACCTAATAATGTCCGGGCTTGTCCCATAGACAAACGGTCATCTTGAACCATTTCTTTGACGAGTTTCGGCAAGGACAGCAACCGCAAATAATTGGCGATATACGGGCGGCTTTTCCCTAAGCGTTCAGCGACTTGTGCTTGGGTCAATTTCAAGTTTTTCATCAGCATGTCATAAGCTTCTGCTTCTTCTAAAGGATTCAAATCTTCCCGCTGCAAGTTTTCTAAAACGGCGACTTGCATCATCGCTTCTTCATCAAAATTGCGGATGATGGCTGGGATCGTTTCCTTGCCAGCTAGTTTGGACGCTCGAAACCGGCGTTCACCCGCAATGATCTCATAGCCTTTGACGGATGATTGCCGCACGATGATCGGTTGAAAGACCCCTGAATGCTGGATCGAATTGGCCAGTTCTTGTAATGAAAGCTCATCAAAGGTTTTTCGCGGTTGATAAGGGTTGGGTCTTAATTCGTTTAAAGGCAGTTCAACGACTTTTTCTGTCTTGATATCGACTTCTTCTAACCCTTGCAGGTCTTGAAACAACGCATCGATTCCACGCCCTAATCCTTTCCCTTTATTCTTCACGGGCTAACACTTCCTTTGCTAACGTCTGATAGACTTCGGCTCCTTTTGAGCGTGGATCATAATCAATGATCGACAATCCATGACTAGGTGCTTCAGACAACCGGATATTCCGCGGAATAATGGTTTCATATACTTTTTCTTGGAAATAGCGGCGGACTTCTTCCACGACTTCCGCGCCTAAGTTCGTACGGGCATCATACATCGTCAGTAAGACCCCTTCGATCTCTAACTCAGGGTTAAAATGTTTTTGTACTAAACGCACGGTATTCAATAGTTGGCTCAGCCCTTCTAATGCATAGTACTCACATTGGACTGGGATCAAAATCGAATCACTGGCGGTAAAGGCATTGATCGTCAAATGACCTAAAGATGGCGGGCAATCGATAAAGATATAATCGTATTGTTCTTTGATTTCATTCAAAGCCGATTTCAATCGAGATTCCCGTGCCATCATGGAGGTCAATTCAATTTCCGCACCAGCTAATTGGATCGTCGCTGGAACGATATCCAAGTTTTCCCGACTGCTAGGTAAAATCGCTTCAACGATCGGTGTTTCATTGACTAATACATCATAGATGTCTTGTTCCACATCTGGTTTGCGAATGCCGACACCGCTTGTGGCGTTGCCTTGGGCATCAATATCTACGAGTAACACTTTTTTGCCGACAAATGCTAAGGACGCACCTAGGTTCACCGTTGTGGTGGTTTTGCCTACGCCGCCTTTTTGGTTTGCAACAGAAATAATACGGGCCATTGATTTTCCTCCTATTTGATTGGTTGTTTCGCTGGCATTCCCGGTTTGCGGGGGTATTTCTTTGGCGTTTCTTTTTTCTTTTGAATGATCAAAAGATGGCGTTCATCGCCGCTGACCGGTAAGGTAAAGCTTTTTTCTTCAATAAATTTGCCGCCTAAGAGTGAGATGGCTGGTTTGGCTTCAACCAGTTCTTCCTCGCTTTTGGCAGCTTTGAGCGCATAAAAATAGCCTGCTTTTTTCACCAATGGCACACAGAGTTCCGTTAACACATTCAAACGGGCAACCGCACGAGCAGTCACATAATCGAATTGCCCACGAAATTGCGGGTTTTGACCAAATGTTTCTGCACGGTCATGGTACAAGTGGACATTTTCCAATTGTAGATCCGTCACAAGGGTTTGTAAAAAGGTGATGCGCTTATTTAAAGAGTCGACGATCGTCACTTCTAATTCAGGAAACACGATTTTTAGTGGAATACTTGGAAAGCCAGCACCTGAACCGACATCACACAAATGACTTTGCGGGTCAAAGGCGGTTTCAAAAGCTAAGGAAACAGAATCGTAGAAATGCTTCAAATACACTTCTGATTTTTCCGTGATTGCGGTTAGATTCATCTTCTGATTCCATTCGACTAAACGCTCGAAATAGACAGCGAATTTTTCCATTTGTTCTTCGGTTAAAACGATCCCGTTTTTGCGTAATTCTTCATGAAATTCTTCAGGTAGCATAACGAATCCTTTCTATTTTGTGAAACAGAAAAATGTTTCACAGACTAGTTCCTACTTTAACGCAAAAAGCAATGTGATGCAATAGCCAGACATTGCTTTCTAGGAGAATTTACCATTTTTTAACTGGGGCTTTAAGGTTGGTTTAAGGCAGAGGAATTATACTCATTTCAATCCAAAAAACTTTTTTCATTTTTCCTTGACCAGCGAGGCTGCCAACCCTTCTGGTCAGCTTTTTTCTCAAAGAAACAAGCATTGATCACAGGATCAATGCTTGTTTTTGTTTCATATGAAACTTTTTTATTTCACCCGAGGCTCGTTGTATTCTTCGATACGATCAGACGCGCGGGAAGCCGCATGTTTGGCTTTGTTAGTTTGACGTGAAGCAAAGTCGCCGGTTTTAGATGCAGCTGACGATACTTTGTCTTGAACCGTTTCTTGTTCCTCTTCGTATTCAGCGATCGTTTTTACATCTACAACATTGATGTTGACTTCGATGACTTCTAATTGGGTCATTGTTGTTACTTCTTTTTGGATGACTTCTTTGACTTGGTCAGCGATTTCTGGGATGTTGCGGTCGTATTCAACCACGATATCTAAATCAACGGCTACTTGTTTTTTCCCTACTTCGGTATTGATACCCGCAGTCACATTGTCTGTATTGACTAATTTTTCCGCAATGTTAGAGAAGAAACCACCATCGACCGTCAACAGACCATCCACGTGTTCTAATGCGATCCCGATGATTTTTTGGATCACTTTGTCATCATAGGTCAATGAACCATGAACAGGTGCGTCGCCAGTTGGTCCTTCAAAATCGTTGTGACCAGGTTTTGGCGGTGCTGGATGATGTCCTGCTGGATTTGGATTTCCTGGTGCTGGATGATCCCCTGGTTTTGGTCCGTTTTGTTGTCCTGCTACTGCTTTTTCAGCATTTGGTACCACTGGATCTGGTGCTTCAGTCATCGGAATCGCATTTTCATTTGCTTGATGATTGGTGTTAGGAACCACTGGATCTGGATGTGCGCTGACTTTTTTATCATTGTTTAATTCGTTTTTATCGTTATTCATTAAAAATTCCTCCTATTAAAATGCGTTATTGTTGGTTAAAAAATTCGTCGATGATACCGGTACGTTGGAGATACAATCCTAACGCAAAACCCAAACCTGTTAGGAGTAAAATCAGCAATGTTTTGAAAAAACCGATCGTTACAAACAACACAGCCAGAACAAGGCCGATTGCTCCAAAAATCAATGGGATTTTGTATTGTTGTAGTTCGTTCATCATAGCCCTCCTATTCTACTCGCGGGTTTTCCGGAGTCTCATTTTGTTCAAAATTCGCGTAGTTGACTTCGACTTTGACTTTCTCACTTGAACCAAGCACTCGTTGGACATCTTGTTGGATTTCCGCCATTAAGTTTTCGGTTTTGCCGACTAAGGCAGACGTCCGTTTCAAGCGTCCTTTGATTTTAATCAAAATTCGATTTTTGGTCGCCTTGACATGAACTTTTGGTCCTTCAACAAATTCTTTTTCATTTACTTTCGTACGTACAAGTCCTTCGATTGCTTTCTTATCGATCGTCAATGCGCCCTTATCCTCTTTCAAAACAAAGGTCGTTTTGGTTTTTGGATAAAAAAGCACGACTAAGATCACGATCAAGAATAAGGCGATCAAGACAACAGCTACCCAAAACATATATTGACGCATAAACAAGTTGTCAAAGAAATACGTGACGACATTGCCTCTGCTGTCCAAACCAAATGGCAGCTGCATATAAGGATTACTCATTAATACGATTGGTAATAAGACAGTGATAAAGATCAACGAAACGATGATTGATACGATTTTCCACCCTTTACTCATAGGACACCTCCTCCTTTTTCTCCAATTTTCGATAAGCTTACAAGTTGATGGCTTCTCCGCCGGTAACACCATAAATCTGTGCTGTCACATAGCTAGCTTTATTCGAAGCTAAAAAGACATAGACGGGTGCTAGCTCAGCTGGTTGTCCTGCCCGCTCAAGTAACGCTTGCTGACCAAATTCAGGCAGCTGGTCTTGCGGTTGACCATGATCTAACTGTAATGGTGTCCAGATCGGTCCTGGGGCTACCCCATTGACGCGAATTCCTTTTTCAGCAAATTGTTTCGCCAAGCTGACTGTAAAACTGGCGATCGCCGATTTGGTTGCCGCATAATCCATTAAATGGGCACTTGGACTAAAGGCTTGGACAGAAGTCGTTGTCACGATCGCTCCTCCAGCCGGTAAGTGCGGCTCAGCAGCTTTGACTAATGCAAACATGGAGATAATGTTTACCATAAAGGTATCTTTCACTTGTTCAATCGGTAATTCTGCAATCGATGGCCGCGTGATTTGCTGTGCTGCGTTCAATACTAATGTATCTAACCCACCTAATGCTGCCACCGCTTTGTCAACGATCTCTTGTGGTGCCGCTTCGTCTCGCAGGTCATAGGGTAGCAAGATCACTTTGCGCCCAGCTTCTTTGATGTACCCTGCAACTTCTTCGGCATCTTCTTCTTCTCCTGGGAAAAAGTGTAGGGCAATGTCTGCTCCTTCACGGGCAAAGGCAATCGCTGCTGCTCGTCCGATCCCAGAATCCCCACCGGTGATCAGTACACGCCGGTTTTCTAACTGCTGACTTCCCTCATAAGATTCTTCACCACAATCAGGTTTTGGTCGCATTTCTTCTTGTAAAGCAGGCGTATCTTGTTCCTGTTTGCTGTATTTACCCGTGTGATAAAGTTCCCGTGGATCAGTCAAAATAGGTTCACTCATTCTTACGTCCTCCTTTTCTCTATAATAAAATTCTAAACCATTCATTTTTTTTTGGGAAATATAACGCTTTGTTAACAAAAATAAATCATCGTTTATTAGAAAATGAAAAAAGAAAGTGCCCCCATTTTTGACCAGAAATCAAATAATTTCCCTTTTTTTTAGAAGGGGGTAAACTAATAAGTAGCAACTGGTAGTACCTGTAAAAGGGAACCCCTAAGAAAATGACCTTGGATCAAGAAAAAGGAGGAAACAAAGAATGCCTTGGAATATCCGTGATTATCCTGCGTCAATGAAGAATCTAGACCCCTTAGTTCGTAAAAAAGCGATCGATATCGCCAATGCCCTGCTAGCCGATGGCTATTCTGATGATCGGGCGATCCCGATCGCCACGAGTCAAGCAGAAAAATGGTATGACAATGCAGATGAAGAGGAGAAAAAAGCTTTTCAGAAAGAGAAAAATCCGCAAAAAGACGACGCCCATCAAACCAATAAGAATGCGGAAAAATTAATGGATGCGGATGTAGAAGTTGTGTATGAAGACGACCAATGGCAAGTCCGTTCCAAAGGGGCGAAACGTGTCAGTGATCATTTCGACAAGAAGGCAGATGCCATCGCCCGTGCCAAAGAAATCGCCGAAAACAAAGAATCCGTGGTGAACGTTTATAAAAAAGACGGCGACCATCAAAAGGATATTGATTTGAGAGAATAAAATTGGCTGCAAAAAAGCAGAAGGAGGTCTTACCTTTGTCGTTTTAGTTGCGCAAAACGTTGCCTACTCTTTCGCTTTTTTGTTTCCTTTCACAGCTAGGTTTGATTAAAACTAAAGCAACCGCTTCTTTGACGTTTCTTTTAAAAAGCAGTGGTTCGTTGTCAGAAACCTAAAAAACGAAGACCTTTTGAATGAACCATCACTTTTAAAATTTCTCGACATCCTAAAAAATAATCCTATGAAATGCTGATCTAGCAACAATTGTGAACCATCCGTTACCTATGTAAACTAGCTTGTGCTTTCTTTAACTAAATAAACCTTGTATACTTGAATTATTAAAAGTACAAGGAGTGGTGTTTGTGAAAAAATTATTTTTTGTGCCGTTTATTTTTATTTGTTTCCTCTTTGCTCTCCCAGCTGCCGCCCAGACAGTGGAAGAACCTGAACTCGTTTATGACTTAGCATCAGATAGTCCCTATGAGCAGCTGATCACGGTAGATGAAGAAGGCAACGAGGTGATTTTGACCATTGAAAAATTGCCGTCATTCCGAGCAAATCTGGCAGCGGGAACGTATCGTGTGTCAAAAACATCCGCAGGTAATTGGACCGCTAGTTATAATGTAACGGTCAATAGCCGCAATCAATTTACAGGCACTTCGAATTTAAGTTTAGTTGCTCACAGAGGAAGTATCACTTCTAGTTCATTAACTCACACGTCCACCAAAGCCACCTGTACGTTTAAGCAAAAAGCAGGTATAATCACTACCAATGGGAGTGTCGTAACCACGATCTCAAATGGGAAGCTAGTTGTTAAATAGCAGATAGGAGCATACATTGGCTTTAGCAGAACAATTAAAAAGCTGTCGCGAGTCTTCAGGATTGTCGCAAACAGCAGTCGCAGAAAAATTACAGATTTCACGCCAGTCGATTTCAAAATGGGAAAATGGGCGCGGCTATCCAGATATTGAGAATTTGATTTTGTTGAGCGATCTCTACCAAGTCTCGATCGATGAGCTTTTACGTGAGAACGAAGCCTTAAAAGAGCGGATCGAAACCAACAATCAAGAAATCAACGACAAGAAAGAAAAATTGTCGTTACTCCAAAGAACGATGGCAGCAGATAAAGATGAAAGTCTGCTCTTGCTACTGTTAGCTGGAATCGGCTCCTTTCTTTTTCCTTTAGGACTGATCTTAGATGGCTTTGTTTTATGGCGTAACAAAAAAGCCAATAATTTTTATGTATTGATCTATATCGTCTGTGCCTTCTCGATTTTCTTGAATTTGTACGATGGCTATGTCCATCTCAGCAACATCATGAATTGGGGAACCACTACGATTGAAAAAGTGGAATAACTCAATTATTAAGACAAAAAGCCCGCTGCGAATTGTTTTCGCAGCGGGCTTTTGACACTCTATTTACCATTTATAAATTGGTTTTTCAAAGAATATTAACCGTCTTTAGTTAACCTTGGCAATCTTCCCTTGCTCGATATACACCATCAAAATACTGATATCAGCTGGGTTTACTCCGCTGATACGGCTCGCTTGGGCGATGGTTTCGGGTTGGATTTTTTGCAGTTTTTGTTTGGCTTCTGTTGCCAAGCCATTGATAGCGGCATAGTCGATGTTTTCAGGAATGCGTTTGGCTTCCATCCGTTTGAGTTTCTCCACTTTTTCGAGAGCTTTTTTGATATAGCCTTCGTATTTGATTTGGATCTCGACTTGTTCGATCTCTTTTGGCTTCAATGCTTCATTGGCTTCGATAAATTGTAGCATTTCGGCATACGTCACTTCAGGCCGACGCAAGAATTCATTTGCTAAAACGCCATCTTTCAAGGTAGCCGTCCCTTTAGCAGTCAAATACGCTTGTACTTCTGGCATTGGTTTGATGCGGATCTTAGATAAACGTTTAATTTCTGCTTCAACAGCTTCTTTTTTCGCTACATACGCTTCGTATTGTGCTTCTGGGACGAGCCCGATTTGATGTCCCACTTCGGTCAAACGCAGATCCGCATTATCATGACGCAGCAATAAGCGGTATTCGGCACGAGAGGTCAATAAGCGGTAAGGTTCATTGGTTCCTTTGGTCACCAAATCATCGATCATCACACCGATATAACCGTCGCTGCGTTTCATAATGAAGGGTTCTTTGCCTTGAATTTTCAAAGCAGCATTGATGCCTGCGATCAAGCCTTGACCGGCCGCTTCTTCATAGCCGCTGGTTCCGTTGGTTTGTCCTGCCGTAAAGAGGTTTTCGATGACTTTGGTTTCTAATGTTGGACGCAATTGATGAGGCACCACGACATCATATTCAATGGCGTAGCCCGTCCGCATCATTTCCGCTTTTTCTAAACCTGCGATGGAATGCAGCATTTGAACTTGGACATCTTCTGGCATAGAAGTAGAAAACCCTTGAACATACACTTCTTCGGTGTTCAACCCTTCTGGTTCCAAGAACAGTTGGTGACGAGATTTGTCTGCAAAACGCACGATTTTGTCTTCGATAGATGGGCAATAACGGGCGCCTACTCCTTCGACGATCCCTGTAAACATCGGCGCCCGGTGTAAATTCTGGTTGATGATTTGGTGCGTCCCTTCGTTCGTATAGGTCAACCAGCAAGGTTCTTGGTTTTGATTGTAGGCTTCATCGGGTGTGCTGTAACTAAAGTGATTCGGTTGTTCATCGCCAGGCTGGATCTCCGTTACCTCATAGTTGATGGTGCTGGATTTCACCCGCGGTGGTGTACCCGTTTTAAAACGAGCGATCTCTAGGCCAAGCTCTTTCAAATGATCGGCTAGTCCAATCGATGGCTGGGAGTTGTTTGGTCCAGAAGAATACTTCAACTCTCCAATGATGATCTCTCCTCGCAACGCTGTTCCCGCAGTGATCACTACAGCTTGGGCTTGGTAACGAGCGCCTGTAGAGGTCACGACGCCACGGCATTCGCCTTCTTCAACGATCAGCTTTTCAACGATTCCTTGGCGCAGTGTCAGATTGGCTTCTTTTTCGATCGTTCGTTTCATTTCAGCCGCATAGGCATGTTTATCGGCTTGCGCCCGCAAGGCCCGCACAGCGGGACCTTTTCCTGTATTGAGCATCCGCATTTGGATGTAGGTTTTGTCGATATTTTTGCCCATTTCTCCGCCTAAAGCATCGATTTCGCGCACCACGACGCCTTTTGCTGGTCCGCCGACGGAGGGATTACAAGGCATGAATGCGACCATGTCTAAGTTGATGGTCAGCAAGAGGGTTTTTGCTCCCATTCGGCTGGCTGCCAAGGCAGCTTCTGATCCGGCATGGCCGGCACCAACAACGATCACGTCATAACTTTCTGCTTGATATTCTTGCATGGTGTTCTCCTTTTTGCGCCAGTGGCGCATTCTTTATTTTCCTAAACAAAACTGACTGAACAATTGGGTGATCAACTCATCTTGGACACTGTCGCCGACAACTTCTCCTAGATAGTCCCAGCAGCGTGTCATATCGATTTGAACCAAGTCGACAGGCATTCCTGCTTCGATCCCTTGGATGACCTCAGACAACGACTGAACGGCATTTTCTAATAAGGCAATGTGGCGAGTGTTAGAAAGATAGGAAGCATCCTTATCAGTGGTCTTGCCCCCAAAAAATAGATCGGCAATGGCTTGTTCCAGTTGATCCAAGCCTTCACTCGTCAACACAGAGACAGAAAAAATCGGTTCATCTGCTGCGTACTGTGCTAGCTTAGCGGGTGCTAATTTTGGCTCAAGGTCGGTCTTATTCAATAAGATGATCCGACGGCTGCCAGCAGTCAGCTCCAGCAATTGTTTGTCTTCCTGGGTCAATCCTTCGCTTTGGTTGAGAACCAGCAAAATCAACTCCGCTTCTGCCAGTGCTTTGCGGCTGCGTTCGACCCCGATTTTCTCAACGACATCTTCTGTTTCGCGGATACCAGCCGTATCGATCAGTTTCAACGGTACCCCGCGAACATTGACATACTCTTCAATGACATCTCGAGTCGTACCAGCAATGTCTGTCACGATGGCTTTTTCTTCCCTTAATAAATGGTTCAATAAGCTGGATTTACCGACATTCGGCCGACCGATGATCGCGGTACTCAAACCTTCTCGCAAAATTTTTCCTTGTTGGGCAGTCGCTAATAAGGCTTGGATCTGCCCTTTGACCATCGTGGCTTTTTCTAGCAATAAGCGGGTCGTCAATTCTTCCACATCATCGTATTCAGGGTAATCGATATTCACTTCAACTTGCGCCAGCGTCTCTAAGATCTCTTGGCGTAAGGTCCGAATCAAGTGGGAAAGATTGCCATCCAGCTGATTGACTGCGAGATTCATCGCCTTATCGGTCTTGGCACGAATCAGGTCCATCACCGCCTCGGCTTGAGAAAGGTCAACCCGTCCGTTTAAAAAGGCCCGCTTGGTGAATTCTCCCGGCTCAGCCAACCGTGCGCCTTGTCGTAAAACCAGCTGCAAGAGTTGATTGACGACAACGATCCCGCCGTGGCAGTTGATCTCGACGACATCTTCTCGGGTAAAGGTCCGTGGCTTTTTCATCACTGATAGCATCACTTCATCCATCAAACGGTTTTCTTCTGGGTCCACGATATGACCATAATGGATCGTATGACTAGGGACTTGGGCGAGGGTTTTAGTGCCTGCTTGAAAAATCCGATCCGCAATTGCGATCGCTTCTTCCCCGCTTAATCGCACAATACTGATGGCCCCTTCGCCTGGCGGGGTGGAAATCGCGGCAATCGTATCAAATTCTTGCGTTATATTCGCCATGTTGCTTGCTCCTCCTATTTTTTCACATAAAAAAAGTGCCCACTCCACCCGTCAAATTGATTGAAAATCAATAAAAACGAGTAGACTTAGCACTTTGACTGCTTGTCAATTAAATTCTGGAAATAGATTAGCACATTTTTGCGTGAGTCGCAAGCTTCCTTCAAAAACTTTTAAATTTTGCATCTGTCCGCAAAAACCTTTAAAATAAAAGCAAAGAATAAGAAAAGAGGGATCTATTATGGAAACCATCAAATCATCAAACAGCGCTGCTCGCATTAAAGAAATCATTTTATCGACAGGAAACGTGAATCGGCCTTACGTCGTGCGGGATATCGTCTTTGCGGCAGACAAAATCGAAGTAGATCTATTTGATACATCTGTGAATTTGAACGATCTGTTGGCAGATGTGACCTATCGCTTAAAAGAAACCGCCCACAGCTACGGAGCGAATGCAGTGATCAACTGTCATTTCGAACATGACCGCATCGTCGAAGGCGACAAAACCTACCTTGAGATCTTTGCCTATGGTACAGTGGTTCAATTTACTCAATCAACCATCGGCGGCTAATTGCCTCTATCATCAAAGAAAAATACAAAAAAGAGTCCGCGGCATACGGACTCTTTTTTGATACCAAAGGCTGACCTACGTAACGTATGTTGACTTTGATAAGAATGATTTCTAGTCAAGGATACTTGGTTTTAAATTTGTTGTCAATCGCTTTTTCCCATCAAAAAAGGGAAAGGCTTGTCAGACCGCCTTTCCCTTTTTCATTAAATTCGTTTGTCCGCAGGTTCCACTACTAAGTAGCGATACGGTTCATCCCCTTCAGAATGAGTGTGAACATACGCATCTTTACTCAAAACTGAATGGATCTGCTTTCTTTCAAACGCCGGCATCGGTTCTAAAAAGACTGGGCGGCCTGTACGTTTGACTTTTTCAGCAGTACGGCTAGCCAAACGTTCTAAGATCGCTTGACGTTTTTCACGGTAATCTCCGACATTCACTACAATCGACAATTTGTTTTTCGCGATGCGGTGAATATACACTTGCGCCAAATATTGCAGTGCATTCAAGGTTTTGCCGTGCTTCCCAATCAAAATGCCTTGTTTTTGCGTTTCTAAATGAAAGACGATCACGCCGTCTTGACGAGCGGTTTTTACTAAGGCGGGTGCATTCAATGCTTTTGAAATATTTGTCAGATAGAGTCCCAGCTGAGCCAGCGCTTCCTCATCTGAAAGATCCGTCAGCAAAACAGGTTCGCTCGCTGCTGCTTCCATCACACTGCTTGCATCCTCTGTCGTCACAGGATCTGGTTCTACCAGCGGTTTTGCTGGTACTTCTTCAACGGGTGCCGGTTCTTCAACGATTCGTTTTTCAATGGAGACCCGTGCTTGTTTTTTTCCTAGACCCAAGAAGCCTTTTTTTCCTTCATCCAGGACTTCGATTATTGCTTGATCTTTGGTGATACCAAGGACTTGCAATCCCTCTTGAATTGCTTCATCTACTGTCAGATTTTCATAAATCGGCATTGCAGTGCAACCTCCTCTTATTTTTTCCGTTTCTTTTTAGGACTCATTGCTTTTTTCAGCGCACGTTCACGCTCGCGTTCTTTGCGGGCAGCTTCTTCTCTTTCTTGGCGAATCTTGAATGGGTTATTTAAGATCATTGTTTGCACAACTTGGAATGCATTGGAAACGACCCAGTACAAGGAAAGACCGCTGGCAATGTTGATCCCCATCAGTAAGATCATCATTGGCATAGCGAAATTCATGATTTTCAGACTCGCATTTGATTCCACTTGGCTCATACTTGATAAGTAGGTACTTGCAAAAGTAAAGAGCGCCGCTAAAATCGGCAAGATGAAGTATGGGTCACGATCACCCAGCTGCAGCCATAAGAATTTTCCTTCTTGCAGAGCAGGAACCCGTGAGATCGATTGCCACAAGGCCATCAAAATCGGCATTTGTACCAATAATGGTAGACAGCCGGCATAGGGATTGACATTGTTTTCCGCATACAAGCGTTGTGTTTCTTCTTTTAACTTGCTTTGTGTTTCCGTATCTTTTGACGCATATTGCTGTTGCAGCGCTTTTAACTTCGGTTGTAATTCTTGCGTTTTGCGCATGCTTTTGGTTTGAAAGTGCATCAACGGCATCAAAATGACCCGAATGATCAATGTAAAGAGGATGATCCCGATCCCGGCATTGCCGAAGGAGAGGGCTTTGATCGCCTCTGCAAAATAATAAACGATGTAACGGTCCCATAGACCAGTACTTTGTGCATTTACTTCACCTGTTGCACCGCAGGCAGATAAGACAACTACTAATGAGAGGACTCCCAAAAATAGTAAGACGCGTTTCCCTTTTTTCACGTAACTAATTCCTTTCCATTAATGAATAATTTTGGCAAGTTTTAAGACATGCTCTAAATTCGAGTAGATTTCCTTTGAGGAACAAGTGGCGATACTTGGACGGGCGATCACGATGAAATCGACCGCTGGTTCGATTCGCGGCTTCATTTCCGTTAAACTTGCACGGATCTTGCGCTTGATCTCATTTCGCTTCACTGCATTACCGACTTTTTTCCCTACAGATAAACCAACTCGAAAATGTGATTGCTCTTTAGGTAAGACATACACCACGAACTTCCGATTTGCAAAAGAATTTCCTGCCTGAAAAACTTTTTGAAAATCTTGCTCTGTTTTTACTCGATAGGATTTTCTCATCTTCGGTTCCTTCACTTCTTTCAATTAAGCTTCGCGAAACGGATTGAATCCGTAACCACTCACCTGTCAATAATACCATATTTGCCAAAAGTCAGACACTATATTCCGCAAAAACGGCATAAAAAAAAACCACTGGCATTCAGTGGCTTACGCAGAAATAACCTTTCTGCCTTTACGACGACGGCTAGCTAAAACACGACGTCCATTTTTTGTACTCATACGTTTACGGAATCCGTGAACTTTTTGACGTTTACGTTTATTTGGTTGATACGTTCTTTTCATTTATTTCCACCTCCATCAGGATAATGCTTATGCGCACAGACATACTTTGATAGTATAACGAGTCAAGTACTAGTTTGTCAATAAGAAGTTTGCTCAAAATCAGGCATTCTTTATCCACAATCCCTTTGATTTGTGTGGGTTTGCTGTTTATAGCCAATTTTTGTGGATAACTTTTTCCCCAGAGTTATTTTGGCTTTTTCCACAAACAAACAGCCTGTAGAAAAGTTTTCCACAATCACTTTTTTAACTGTTGATAACTACCCCGAAACCTAGTGTTGTCAAGGTGTGATCTTCACATCGATCTGTGGATAAAGGAGATTGTTTTACAGTTATGCACATTCTTTTTCTACCTGTGGATAGTCGGATTTCGAACATGTGCATTTCCATTTTTCTTTTATCCCGTTTTGTGGAAAAGTATTTTTTTCTAACCTTTTTTATCGTAATCTGTGGAAAACTTTTTCAATCCGTGCTATTTTAGTTATATCTATTCTTAGTTATAGGAGGACAATT